>NZ_CALSFQ010000001.1:0-3842920 GCF_943737025.1 Achromobacter sp. Marseille-Q4954 | reverse complement strand
CCGCGGGACCGCCGCTGGGTTCCCGCGCTCCTCCACGCCTCGCCTGACTCCGCCTGCACGCGCGGCCCCGCCGCGCCCCTGGACGAACCGTCAACCGACGAGGTTTTCATGCATTCCCCCTTTCTGCGCGCGCCATCCGGCGCGGCGCGCTCCCATGCGCCCGATCCGCGGCGCCGCCTGCTGCTGTCCTCTTTCGCCCTGCTGGCCTTGGCAGGCTGCGGCCCCGATGCGCCCAAGCTGCACGGCATGGATCTGTCCGGCATGCCGTCCGGCGACTTCCAGCTGCAGGACACCGAGGGCCGTGAGCGCAAGCTGGCCGACTACGCCGGCCAGCCGATCATGCTGTTCTTCGGCTTCACGCAATGCCCGGACATCTGCCCCACGGCGCTGACCCGCGCCGTCGAGATCAAGAGCCTGCTGGGCGCGGACGCCAAGAAGCTGCGCGTCCTCTTCATCACCGTCGATCCCGAACGCGACACGCCGGAAATCCTGCGCGCCTATACCCAGGCCTTCGATCCCGACTTCGTCGGCCTGCGCGGCAATGCCGAGCAGACGCGCGCCGCCGCGCAATCGTTCAAGGTCTTCTACCAGAAGGTCGCGACCGGCTCGTCCTACACCATGGACCACACCGCGCTGACCTACGTCATCGACGCCAGCGGCAAGCTGCGCATCGCCCTGCGCCATCAGCAAAGCGCGCAGGAATGCGTGGACGACCTGCGCACCGTGCTCTGACCAGAATCTATATATAGAGGCAACCCTCATGAAAAACACCACGATCAAATCCCTGGCGGCCGCCGCCTTCGCCTTCTGCGCCCTGGCCGGCGCCAGCCCTTCCGCGTTGGCCCAGGATGCCGCCCTGAAGGTGGACGACGCCTGGGTGCGCTCCACCGTGCCCAGCCAGCACGCCACCGGCGTCTTCATGCGCCTGACCTCCGCCTCCGGCGGCCGCCTGGTCGGCGTGGAATCGCAGGCCGCCAAGCACGTCGAAATCCATGAAATGGCGATGCAGGACAACGTCATGAAGATGCGCCAGGTGCCGGGCATCGCGCTGCCCGCGAACCAGACCGTGGAGCTCAAGCCCGGCGGTTATCACGTGATGCTGATCGATCTGGCCGGCCAGATCTCGCCCGGCGAGCACGTTGCCCTGACGCTCATCGTCGAGGATGCCGACAAACGCCAGCGGCGCGTGCCGGTGGACGCGCTGGCGCGTCCGCTGAACGCGGCAACCGCCCCGGCCGCCGGCCACGGCCACTGAGCCCGCAGCGTCCCCTGAAAGTGGCTTGACAGCTATGCTGCACGCCTGAAACAGCTTCATTGCAACAAGGCCGTCCTGCGTGCAACGCCGCGCCGCGCGCCGGGTCGAATTGGAAAAGGTCCGGCGCGCGCCATCGCGGCGCGCCCGGCCAGGCTTTCCCGCATCCAGGAATCGCCCGCAGGCAGCATCGCGGACGTCGGCGCGGCCGGCACGATGGCCGCAAGCTTTGATTGCCAGGAGCGTTTCATGAAGACCCTCAGCAAGACCTTATTGCTATGCGCCGGCTTGGCAGCCGCCGGGGCCGTGCAGGCCCAGACCACGCAGTACACCCACGACCTCTACGGCGACTGGCGCGTCACCTACGCCGCCCCCGCCGCCAAGACGGCGGACCAGGTCAGCGCCGAACTGGCCCAGGCCAAGGCCAACGGCCAGTACACCTTCGGCGACGAAGACTATCCTCCCCCGGTCATGTCGCACCAGTCTGAAACCCGCGCCCAGGTTGAGCAGGAATTGCAGCAGGCGCAGATCCAGGGCCAGATGGCGTCCGACGAGGAAGACTACCCGCCGCCCGCGATGGCCCATAGCGGCACCTCTGATATCCATTGAGACAGAGGCCGGAACGGTGGCAGGTCCGGGCGTCACGCAGGCATATCAGGGACACATTGATTGCCCGCTGACCGGCGGCGGCGCCTGATTCGCCATACAATGCCAGCACATCCACCGCCGGCCTGCCTGAAGGCGCGGCGGCAGCCGGCCCAGCCGCCGCGCGCCGGATGCCAGCGTTCCGCGCAGCCGGGCGCGTGCCCGCCGGCAGCCTGCCGGCACCTCTGTGTCTGGATATGCCCGGTAGTTCCGCCTTTTCATTCCTGCGTACCCTCTGCAGCCTGCGCTGGCTCGCCATCGCGGGCCAAGCCGCCACCATTCTGCTGGCCAGCAGCGTGCTGGGCCTGGCCCTGCCGCTGGAGCCGCTGTGGATCGGCGTCGGCGCGCTGATCGGCTTCAACGCCTACGCCAGCCTGCGCCTGCGCCACCGCCGCGACCTGTCCCACGCCACCGCCTTCGGCCACCTGTTCGTGGACATGGCGGTGCTGGCCTGGATGGTGGGCTGGAGCGGCGGCATCAGCAATCCCTTCGGCATGATGTTCCTGATCCTGACCGCGCTGGCGGCCCTGGCGCTGCCGCGCAACTGGGCGCTGGCCGCGGCCGTGGCGGGCATCTCGGGCTACGCGGCGGCCGCGATCTTCGGCCAGCCCCTGCGCGGCGACGTCGACACCCACACCCTGCTGCTCTGGGGCATGGGCGCCAACTTCCTGATTTCGGTGGTGGTGGTGCTGGTGTTTTCGACCCGCCTGGCCTCGGACCTGCGCGACCGCGAGCGCGAACTGGCGCGGCTGCGCGAACGCTTCACCCGCAACGAAGGCATCGTCGCCCTGGCCACCCACGCGGCGGCGATGGCGCATGAATTGAACACCCCGCTGGCAACCATGACCCTGCTGGCCGACGAGATCGCCGCCGAGGTCAAGGACGAAGACCTGCGCGCCGACGTCTCCACGCTCAGCCAACTGCTGGCCCTGTGCCGGGAACGTATCCGCAATCTGGCGGTCCCAACCGCGGTGGACCTGGTCCGCGTGGTGGGGCAATGGCGCCTGATCCGGCCGACCATCGATCTGCAGCGCTCTGGCACCCTGCCCGGCAGCCTGCGGGTCGATCCGGCCATCGCCCACCTGCTGCAGGCCCTGCTGAACAACGCGGCGGACGCCGGCGAAGCCGCCGACGCGCCCCGCGTGGACCTGCATCTGGAGTACGGTTATGGCGCCTTGCGCGGCGAAGTCAGGGACTACGGACGGGGCTTCGATCCCGACCAGACCCTGCTGCCGGCGACCAGCCTGTTCAACAGCGGCAAGCCGGGAGGGCTGGGCGTGGGCCTGGCGCTGTCGCACGCCACGGTGGAACAGATGGGCGGCGAAATGACCATGACCGCCGCCGAAGACGGCGGCACGCGTATCCGCTTTTACCTCCCGCTGGGGAGTACCGGGACTTGAGTGCAATGAACCCAACCGATCTTGGCCTGCTGATCGACGACGACGAACTGTATGTGCGCACCCTGCAGCGCAGCCTGTCGCGCCGCGGCCTGGAAACCCGAACCGCCACCGGCATCGCCGAGGCGCTGCGCGTGGCCGAGGAAATCCGCCCCGCCTTCGCCCTGGTCGACCTGCGCCTGGGCGAAGACTCCGGCCTGACCCTGATCCGCCCGCTGCGCGCCCTGCGCGCCGACATGCGCATCCTGCTGGTCACCGGCTATGCCAGCGTGGCCACCGCCGTCGAGGCCATCAAGCGCGGCGCCGACGACTACCTGCCCAAGCCCGCCACCGCGCCGATGATCCTGCGCACCCTGGGCCTGGTGAAGCCGGAAAACGTTACGATCGAAACCACCATGACACCGTTGCACCGCCTAGAATGGGAGCACATCCACCAGGCCCTGCACGAAACCGGCGGCAACGTTTCGGCGGCGGCCCGCCTGTTGGGCATGCACCGGCGCTCCCTGCAGCGCAAACTGGCCAAGAAACCGGGGCCGGAACGCGAAGTGCTCATCGACTGATTTGTGCGGATGCGACAAATTGTCGCAGACCCCACATGTGCGGGTGCGACATATCGTCGCACCCGGGAACCTGGCAGCAAGCCCCTGCTCCCCTAGGAAAACCCTGAATCTGCCCCCCTTGGGGCGGAATCCTCCCAGGCAATGCGACCATTCGTCGCATGCTTGACCCATATCAAGCCGATAGGATGGACGTTGCTGCCTAGCAGCATTCCAGCTTGCTGCTCTGCAGCATTTCCCACCCTCCATCCAAGGCTGTACGTGAAACACCCCCTCCTTGCGACCCTTACGCGCATTCTGAGCGTCGGCGCGGTCATGCTGCTTGGCGGCTGCAACATGGAAATCCTCTCCCCCAAGGGAGATATCGGCATTCAGGAAAAGACTTTGCTGTTCACGGCGACCGGGCTCATGCTCATCGTCGTGATTCCGGTCATCGTCATGATCCTGGTTTTTGCCTGGAAATACCGCGCATCCAACACCAAAGCTGACTACCAGCCCAAGTGGGCCCACTCCACCGCGATCGAAGTCGTGGTCTGGACCGTCCCTTGTATCATCGTGGCCATCCTGGCCGTGATCACCTGGCGCTCGACGCACGCGCTGGATCCCTACAAGCCGCTCGTATCCGAACACAAGCCGGTCACCATCGAGGTGGTTTCGCTGGATTGGAAGTGGCTGTTCATCTACCCCGAGTACGACATCGCCACGGTCAACGAGATCGCCTTCCCGGTCGATGTTCCGGTCAACTTCCGGATCACCTCGGCCACGGTCATGAACTCGTTCTTCATCCCCCAGCTGGGCAGCCAGATCTACTCGATGGCCGGCATGGAGACCAAGCTGCACCTGAATGCGACGGAAGCCGGCACCTACGCGGGCATTTCGGCCAACTACAGCGGCGCCGGCTTCTCCGGCATGCGCTTCAAGGCCATCGCGATGTCGCAGGAAGGGTTCGACAACTGGGTCAAGGAAGCCAAGGCTGCCCCGACCGCGCTGACCCCCGAGGTCTATGCGGAACTGGCCAAGCGCAGCGAGCGCAACCCGGTCGTCAAGTACTCCTCGGCGCCCCCCGCCATGTTTGATTTCATTCTTGGCAGCACCATGACCAAGATGGCCGGCGTGGACTCCGCCACGTGCACCCCCACGTCGAACAATCTGATCGCAGGAATTAACTAACAATGCTCGGGAAACTCACCCTCGAGGCCATTCCGTACCATGAACCCATCGTCATGGTTACGCTGGCCGCCGTGTGCCTGGGAGGCCTAGCGGTCTTCGGCGCCATCACCTACTTCCAGAAGTGGAAGTACCTCTGGACGGAATGGCTGACCACGGTCGACCACAAGCGCATTGGCGTGATGTACATCATCGTCGCCCTGATCATGCTGCTGCGCGGCTTCGCCGACGCCATCATGATGCGTACCCAGCTGGCGGTCGCGTCCGCCGACTCGGCCGGCTTCCTGCCGCCGCACCACTACGACCAGATCTTTACCGCCCACGGCGTCATCATGATTTTCTTCATGGCGATGCCCTTCATCACCGGGCTGATGAACCTCGTGGTGCCGCTGCAGATCGGCGCCCGCGACGTGGCCTACCCGTTCCTGAACTCGCTGAGCTTCTGGCTGTTCGGCGCCGGCGTCGCGCTGATGATGATCTCGCTGTTCGTGGGCGAATTCGCCGCGACCGGCTGGCTCGCCTATCCGCCGCTCTCCGGACTGGACTACAGCCCGAGCGTGGGCGTGGACTACTACATCTGGGCGCTGCAGATATCCGGGTTGGGCACCACGCTTAGCGGCATCAACTTCATCGTGACCATCCTGCGCATGCGCGCGCCGGGCATGAGCCTGATGAAGATGCCGATCTTCACCTGGACCTCGCTGGTCACCAACGTCCTGATCGTCGCCGCCTTCCCCGTGCTGGCCGCAACGCTCGCGCTGCTGACGATGGACCGCTACCTGGGCACGCACTTCTTCACGAACGACATGGGCGGCAACGTCATGATGTACGTGAACCTGATCTGGATCTGGGGCCACCCCGAGGTCTACATCCTGGTGCTGCCGGCGTTCGGCGTGTATTCGGAAATCGTCGCCACCTTCGCCCGCAAGACCCTGTTCGGCTACAAGTCCATGGTCTACGCCACGGCCGCCATCGGCGTGCTGTCGTTCCTGGTCTGGCTGCACCACTTCTTCACCATGGGCGCGGGAGCCAACGTCAATGCCTTCTTCGGCATAGCGACAATGATCATCTCGATCCCGACGGGCGCGAAGATCTTCAACTGGCTGTTCACCATCTACCGCGGCCGCCTGCGCATCACCACGCCGGTGCTGTGGACGCTGGGCTTCATGATCGTGTTCGTCATCGGCGGCATGACCGGCGTGATGCTGGCCATCCCCGGCGTGTCCTTCGTGCTGCACAACAGCCTGTTCCTGATCGCCCACTTCCACAACACCATCATCGGTGGCGTGGTGTTCGGGTGCATCGCCGGCATGACCTACTGGTTCCCCAAGGCCTTCGGCTTCAAGCTGAATGAGCGTCTGGGCCGCTACTCGTTCTACTGCTGGTTCGTCGGCTTCTTCCTGGCCTTCATGCCCCTGTACATCCTGGGCTTCAAGGGCATGACCCGCCGCCTGAACCACTACGACAACCCCGAATGGCAGCCGTACCTGCTGGTCGCCCTGGCTGGCGCCGCGCTGATCATGCTGGGCATCTGGTTCCTGCTGCAGCAAGTGTTCGTCTCGATCCGCCAGCGCAAGCAGAACCAGGACATCACGGGCGACCCCTGGGATGGCCGCACGCTGGAATGGGCCATCTCTTCGCCCGCTCCTTTCTACAACTTCGCCCACGTGCCGAAGGTTGATGAGCTGGACCAGTTCTGGGAAGACAAGCAGAACGGCAAGGCCTACAAGCGCCCGGCCAAGTACGAAGACATCCACATGCCGAAGAACACCGCCGCCGGCGTATTCATCGGCGCCTTTGGCCTGGTCATGTGCTTTGCGCTGATCTGGCACATCTGGTGGCTGTCCATCGTCGGTTTCGTCGGCATGATCGGTTCGTTCATCGTCCGCGCCTATGACCGCGACGTCGACTACTGGGTCCCGGCCGCGGAAGTCGAACGCATCGAAAACGCTCACTTTGACAAAATGCAGAAGGCCGCCTGAGCCATGATTCAAGCCGTAGCCACTCACCCCCACGCGGGTCACGACGATCACGCGCATCATGACGATGGATCCAAGACCGTATTCGGTTTCTGGGTCTATCTGATGAGCGACTTGCTGATCTTCTCGGTACTGTTCGCCACGTTCGCGGTGTTGTTCAACGCCACCGCGGGCGGCCCGACGGGCAAGGAACTGTTCGATCTGAAGTTCGTGCTGGTCGAAACGCTGTTGCTGTTGTTCTCCAGCTTCACGTTCGGCATGGCCAACCTGAACGTGCACGCCAACAACAAGAGCCGCGCCATGGGCTGGTTGATGGTGACGTTCCTGTTCGGCGCGGGCTTCATCGCGATGGAAGTCTATGAATTCCATCACCTGATCTCGATCGGCGCCGGCCCGGGCCGCAGCGCGTACCTGTCGGCGTTCTTCACGCTGATCGGCACGCACGGCCTGCACGTCACCTTTGGCCTGATCTGGATCATCGTCCTGCTGGACATGATCCGCCGCCATGGCCTGGACTCGATCAACAAGCGTCGTCTGGCGTGCCTGAGCCTGTTCTGGCACTTCCTGGACATCGTCTGGATCTGCGTCTTCACCTTCGTCTATCTCATGGGAGCCATCTGATGTCGCACTCCGCTGCGGCCGCACACGGCCACGACGATCACGCCGCCGACCACGGCAGCCTGAAGTCCTACATCATCGGTTTCGTGCTTTCGCTGCTTCTCACCTTCGGCTCCTTCGGCCTGGTGATGAACGGCGGACTGTCCCACGCCATCACCATTGCCGGCGTGGTTGCGCTGTGCGTGCTCCAGTTGCTGGTGCAACTGGTGTACTTCCTGCACATGGGCGCATCGAAGTCGGCCCGCGACAACCTGGCCACGTTTGTCTTCACCGTCATGATCATCGCCATCATCGTCGGCGGTTCGGCATGGGTGCTGTACAACATGAACGTCAACATGGGCCACGCCATGTAATGACGTCTCGCCGTTGAAGCAAAAAAACAGGCGCCTGCGGGCGCCTGTTTTTTTGCGCGGTGATCCTGCGATCGCGTCGGCCTCAGCCGGCCGGCCGCAAACTCAGCGTGATATTGGCGCGGCGCGCCAGTTCGCTTGCGCTGACCCCCACGAAAGGCTGCACCCGAGCGCGCTGGTTCAGGTCGCAGGCGGGCGCGGCCTCGGCGCTATCCAGCACCTGCTTCACCGCGCGCGCGCCTGCCGGTCCCTGCGGGCTGCCGTCCTGGCTCGCTTGCCAGGCCAGCATGTCGGCCACCGCCGCGCCGCAGCGCCAGGGCGTGCGGTACAGGCCGGCGTCGTGTTCCAGCAGCATTTTTGCCTTGGCCTCCTGGCCCAGCCTCAGCATGATGACCAGCGGCAGCGCGTCGGGGTCGGCCACGCCCTGGATGCGGATGCCTTGATCGGTGCGATCCGACACATCGGCGCCCGCCTGCAGCCATTGCAGGTACAAGTCGTCCGGCAGCCACGGCAGGCTCAGCGGCGCGATCCGGTTGACCAGCACGCCGGTCGCATCGGAGGCCTGCGTCAGCGGCACGCCGGCCGCCAGCAAACGCGCCGCCGTGGCGCGCAGCCGGGCGCGCAGTTCGTCCCAATCCGGGCCGTTCTGTTTGATCGCCGCACGGACCTCGACCTGGTTCCACACGCTCAACAGGCTGGACAGCGATTCCGGCGTCAGCGGCGCTTGCGGCTTGCCTGCGGCCTGGACCAACTGGTCCACCAGCGCCGGCTGCATATAGCGCGCCGCCAGGCTCAGCGCTTCGTTCAGGCCGTTGCGCTCCAGCGCCTTGCCCTCGCCGTAGCCGCCCACGGCCGGATCCGCGCCATGGGCCAGCGCGAAGCTCACCCGCTCGGGAATCGGATAGGCCACCCCAGGCGCCAGCTCGCCGCCGAGGGATTCACGCAGGGCTTCCAGCAGCGGCGTTTCCCACATCGCTCGGTTGCCGTAGTACATGCGCACGTAGGCGGCGTTGATGTCCGCGCCCTTGTTCAACAGCTTTTCGGCGTACCAGAAGTTCTTCGTGCTCTGCATGGCGGCATGCAGCAGCGAGCGCCCGTTCTTCTCGCGGGCGTTCGGATTGGCCCCCTTGTCCAGAAGATAGAGCAGATTGTCCTTGTCGCCGCTGTAGTAGGAAATGCGCCGCATCAGCAGCGGCGTGCCGCCGCTGTCCACGGCATCCACGGGCGCGCCTGCGGCGATCAGCGTGTCGGCCAACGCATAGCGCTCGGCGTCCGGCCGCGAGTCCTGACCGTCCGGCAGCGCGCTGGCCAATAGCGGGTAGCCGTTGTTGGAGCCGTCGGCCCGGGCGCCTGCCGCAAGCAATATACGCACGATCTCCAGCTGCTTGCGCGCTACCGCGGCGGCCAGCGCCGGCGTGCCGTTTTCGTTGACGCCGTTGGGGTCTTGCCCGCGCGCCAATTCAGCCTGCACCGCGGCGACATCGCCGGCCTGGATCGCCTGGAAGATGGCCAGGCGCGGCCGGCAGGCCGCCGCGTCCAGGGCCGGCACGCCGAGCGCCGCGCCGATGCGGCCGGCGATGTTGCCGGGAATGGGTTCCTGCGCGGCCAGCCGGCGCGAGCAATACTGCCGGTAATCCTCGCGCGCCAAGGCCTCGAAATGGCCGCGCTTGTCGCCCGCCTTTCCTGCCTGCTGCCAGCGTGCATCGGCGCGGTTCAGGTACGCCGCCGTGCGCGCCGGATCGCGCCGCAGCACCTCGCCGAGAAAGAGGTCGGCTTCCTGCGCCTCGCCCGATTCGGCCAGCCAGAAGCCGTAGTCGTTGAAGGCCGTCAACACCTCGGGATCCTTGCCGGTGGGATCGACATCCCGATAATCGTTGCGCCAGAAAAAGCTGCGCAGCTCTCCCAGCGCGCGCCGGAACTCGGCGGTCTGCGCACGCGGAATGCCGCGGACATGCCGGTGTACGTCCAGCAGCCCGGCCTTCAGGTCCGGCCGCGGCCGATGCTCGAAGCTGATGGATTCGGGAAACGTCTTCAACAAGTCCGGGTAGTCCGCCAGCGGCGGCCGCAACGCCGCCAGGATCCGGGCTTTGCGCACATCATCCCAGGGCTGGTCGCTGCTCACGATCGCGGCGGAATTATCCGCGGTCACCTCGTAGGCACTGCCCTCCTCGTCCACCAGAAAGCCGGTCACCCACAGATCGCCATCGTAGGAATAGCCCACCCAATAATGGCTTTCCCCGTCGCGAGGCATCCTGACCCTTACGCTCTCCTTGTCGGTCTTGATTCCGGTGGGCGAGTACATCACCAACGGTCCGGAACGAAAATCCGGCCTGAATTTCCCACCCGGTTCCCGCACATAGCGGTACAGGTACAGCCGGCTCTGCAACTCTCCGACCAGCACCGCGTCCTTGAGGTTCTCGGTACCCCACACGCGCTTCTCGGGTTCCCGCAGCGGATAGCGCGACAGGCGGGCAGACTCGATGACGGCGCCGATATCGGAAGCCATCGCCCACTGCGGCGCGGCGGCCAGGCCGGCCAGCGCCAACGCGACGGCGCCGAACAGGCGGGAGACTGCGGGACGGAACGGACGCGGCATGCGGAAGCTTCTGGGGACGGATGGAAAGAGGCCGATGATACGCGCCTTCCCGGTCCCGCCACGCCCCCCCTGCGATACCGCAAAGACTGCGGACAGCTTTCGTTATATATTGAACAACATAACGACTTCATTAACAGTTTAATAATCCCGCGGACGACGCAACCCCGACCATGCACGCCGTTTCCATCGCCCCCGCACCAGCCCCGGCCGACAGCGCCGGTCCCACATTGCGGTTCGCCGGCGCGCTGCTGCGCCATGCGCCGCCCGGCCATCCCGACGCGGGATTCTTCGCCACGGTCATCGGCAAGAGCCTGGCCTGCGGCGACCTGGGACGCTGCGGCCTGTCGTCCCGGGAACTGGAAGGCCTGATCGCGCGCCTCTTCCCCGGCGCGCTGACGGGCCATGATCCCGCGCTGGCGGACTTGCGCGAGCAAGCCGCCATCTACCCGGCCCGCGGCATGGATGCCGCTCAAACCGAATTCACGCGTCTGTTGCGCGCGCTGCTGGACACCTGGGCCGCCCCCGGCGCGGGGACCACGCCCTGGGTCAGCAGCGTGCTGACCCAGGCCTGTCTGCGGCCCGACCATCTGTGGCGGGACCTGGGCCTGTCGGGCCGCGAGGACGTGACTTTCCTGCTGGCGCGCCACTATCCGGGACTGGTGGTGCGCAATGTGCGCAACCTGCGCTGGAAGCAGTTCCTGGCCTATTCCGCCTGTGAACAGGCGGGCCTGCCGCCGGCCGCGGCGCCGGGCTGTCCGGCCTGCGAGGACTATGGCTTCTGCTATCCGGACATGCCGGACTGAGGCCCGGCTTCAGAACCGGTACGTTGCCCCCAGGCCCGCTCCCAGACTGCGCCCGGCTGCCGGTTCGTAGTAGCGCCCATTGGTCTCGTTGACGATCACGGACCCGGCGTAGCGGCGGTCGAACAGATTGTCCACGCGACCATAAGCGTTCAGTTCCCAGGCCCCCGCCTTGAACACATAGCCCGCGCTCAAGGCCGCCACGAAATAGGCGGGCGCATCGCCGTCGTTGGCGTCGTTCACGTAGATCTTGCTGAGGAAACGCCCTTCCACCGTGGCCTGCCAACCTTCGGGCGGCGCCCAGGCCAGCGAGGCGAAGGCGGCCTGGCGCGCGATGCCGGGGATCTTGTTGCCGGCGCGGATGTCGCCGGGTCCGTCATCGGCATAACGCGCATTCAGCCAGGTATAGGCGAGCTGCGCGCGGCCGTGGCGGGCGAATTCGCCGGACCAGCCCAGTTCCACGCCGTCGCGCCGCGTGCGGCCGGCGTTCTGGTACGTGGTCCGTCCGCCCGAGCTGCCCGCGGAGACGATCTCATCTTCGGTGCCCGTATGGAACACGGCGGCCGTCAGCAGGCCGCCTGCCAGGTTCGCCTTCACGCCGGCCTCCAGGTTGGTGCTGAGCGCGGGGGCCAGCCCGAAATTCAAGCCGGGCTGGCCCCCGGGCCGATACGAAATCTCGTTGAGCGTCGGCGTCTCGAAGCCCCGGCCATATGACGCATAGAAGCTCAGATCGGTGTCCGGCGCATAGCGGATGGCCGCCACCGGCAAGGCCTTGCGATAGCGCGCGTCGCCGCTGTCGTCGACGTTGCCCGGCGCGAGGTAGTGGTCGTTGGAATCGAAACTGACGGTGCTGAAGCGCAAGCCCGCGTCCAGCGTCCAGCGCGGCGACACCTGCCAGGAAGCCTGCAGATAAGGATCGGCGTTGTAGAGACGGTATTGGTCTCGTCGCGCCGCAGCGCCCCCTGCACGCCCAGTTGGCGGCTGGCGCCTGCGCCGGTGTAGTTCTGGTAGCCCTTGCGGTCTTCGCGCATGGAATCGTAGGAAAAGCCGCCGATCACGGTCAGCGGCCGGCCCGCCATCGTCAGCTCGGAGGTCCAGCGCAGGTCCGCCCCGCCGTATTGCCGCTTCAGGTCGATGACGCCGCCGGCCTGGGTGGGCGCCGTCTGCGCGGCAGGAGGAATGGCTTGGTACTGCGTGGTGTCGCGCTGGCCGTAATAGACCATCACCCGCAAGGTATTGCGGCTGTCGACCTGGCGCTCGTAGATCGCCCCGCCCTGGGTCTGCCTGACCGTCTTGCGGGTGTCGTACTGCTCGGCCAGCGGCGCCGCGCGCGGATCGTCCTGGAACTGTTGATAGGTCAGGCCCAGCGGATCCTGGGCCTTGAGATCCACGCTGTTGGCCACGAGGGTCAGGCGGCTGGCGTCGTCCAGCTGCAGGCCCAGCTTGGCGTTGCCCAGGTTCTTGCGGGCGGCGCTGTGGTCGCGGTAGCCGTCGGTGGTGAAACGGGTCAGGTCCAGCACGTAGTCCAGTCCGCCGCTGGCGCCGTTGGCGCGGGCGCCGTAGCGCCAGGTGCCGTAGCTGGCGCCCCAGCCGCTGGCCGTGAGCGACGGCGGCGCCACGCCATCCTCGGTCGACACCTGGATCACGCCGCCCGAGGAATTGCCGTACAGCGCCGAAAACGGCCCCCGCAGCACTTCGACGCTGCCGATGGAGCCTATGTCGATGTTCGAGGTCTGCCCTTGGCCGTCCGGCATGGTGGCCGGGATGCCGTCCACGTACAGCCGCACGCCGCGCACGCCGAAGGTGGAGCGCGCGCCAAAGCCGCGGCTGGAGATCTGCAGGTCCTGCGCGTAGTTCTGGCGGTTCTGGATCTGCAGGCCGGGTACGCCGGCCAGACCCTCGGACAGGTTGATGCCCGGCTGCTGCAGGCGCATGGCCGCACCCTCCACCACGTTGACCGAAGCGGGGGTATCCAGCACCGCGGTACCCAGGCGCGTGCCCGTCACCACCACCGCGGGCAGGAGCGGTTCGGCTTCCTGCGCCCAGGCGATTCCGGCCGGCAACGACGCCAGCAGGCCATGCACGGCCCAATGCCCCACGCCCGTACGCCACCACTGCCGCTGCGCCAAACACGCCTCCTGTAGGGGCCGCGGCGGGAATCGGTTCTAATACCCGCCATGGATAACTTGCAAGACATCGAACGCCGCCTGCTGGAGCTGGAGGTCAAGGCCAGCTTCTCGGACGATATGCTGGAACAGCTCAACCAGATCATCGTGCGCCAGCAACAGCAGATAGACCGGCTGATGCGCGAAGTGGCCGACCTGCGCCAGCAGGCGCCCGAGGGCGGCGCCCCCTTCCGCAGCCTGCGCGACGAAATACCGCCGCACTACTGACGCTGCGCCTGCGGTACGGGCAGCGCGTCCGCGCTGCCTTCCCCCTATCACGCCCAAACCGCATGGAATCGCCGTATTCCAGGTTTGCTCACGCCTGAAAATCCGTCCCCGATTCCATCAATGGAAAATATATCCTAATAAATTAGCTATCTTTCCACTGGTGGGAATATCTTTTACCGATATACGGGTTTATCCCTAGCCCGATTCAGCGCACTATTGAGCCATCGGGAAACAGCAACGAACCAGACGGATAGGCCGCCGATTCGCTCCCAAAGCTCTTGAAATCGGAGATTTACCATGAAGACCCTCGCTACCGCCTTGATGATGTCCCTGGCCGCGCTAAGCGCCGGCGCCTACGCCGCCTCGCCCAACATCGAACCCAACAACGTCCCGTTCCAGGGCGTCTACGGCACCCCTTATGAAGGCCCGACCCGCGCCCAGGTGCAGGCCGAACTGGCCGCTGCCAAGGCTGCCGGCCAGATGGCTGAAGTGGAACCGAACAACGTGCCTTTCCAAGGCGTCTACGGCACGCCCCACACCGGCAAGACCCGCGCTGAAGTGCGCGCCGAACTGGCCGCCGCCCGCGCTGCCGGCCAGATGGCCGATGTGGAACCGAACAACGTGCCCTTCCAAGGCGTCTACCACGCCAACTGAGCGCACGCGGATTTACCCCTCCCCTTGTTGTACCTTGGCCGCCAGCTTCTGGCGGCCTTTTTTCGCCTGCGCAAGGCATTGTTCCATCCGTTCGCGTACTATCGCCCCAAGATCAGGCATAACACTACGACTCAACAGGGAGCCCATCTTGAAACACACTCGCGTTCTCGCCTCTTTGCTGGTGGCTTGCGGCATCGCCGCGCCGGCCTTTGCCGCGCCTCCAGTGATGCTGAACAATGCCATCATCACGCAGATCCCCAAGGCCGATCAGCCCTCCTACCGTGACGCCGTGGTGCAGGCGCTGAACAACTCGGCCGACGGCCAGCGCACCCAGTGGAGCAGCACGCACCAGCCGCGCAAGGCGCCGCCCATCACGGTGCAGCTGACCCCCACGCAGACCAGCAAACTCAAGGACGACCGCGTCTGCCGCTTCCTGGTTGGCGATTTCGCCCGCGGCGCCACCACCGAAAAGTGGCAGTTCTGGTTCTGCAAGCAGCCGGACGGCACCTGGAAGGCCAGCAGCAACTAAGCGCGCCGGACTCCAGCGCCCGAGCGCATAAAAAACGCGCCGCTCCATCCAGGGATGGGGCGGCGCGTTTTTTTCGCCTGGTCCGCGCGCCGCAAGGGCGCGCAAGCAGGATCAGGCCGAGGCTTCGACGCGGTTGGCGTCCAGCACCGTCATCGCGGTCATATTGATGATGCGACGCACGGTGGAGCTGGAGGTCAGGATGTGCACCGGGGCGTTGGCGCCCAGCAGGAACGGACCCACTGCCACGTTGCCGCCTGCGGCCGTCTTCAACAGGTTGTAGGCGATGTTGCCCGAGTCCACGTTCGGGCACACCAGCAGATTGGCCTCGCCCTTGAGCGAAGACGAGGGCAGGATGCGCATGCGCAGCGCTTCGTCCAGCGCGCAATCGCCGTGCATTTCACCGTCGATCTCAAGTTCCGGCGCGGCCTGGCGCACCAGTTCCAGCGCGCGGCGCATCTTCGCGCCCGAGGCCGAACTGCCCGAACCGAAGTTCGAACGCGACAGCAGCGCGACCTTGGGCGCCAGGTTCATGCGCGCCATTTCCTGCGCCGCCATCACCGTGAACTCGGCGATCTGCTCGGCCGAGGGTTCATCGTTGACGTGCGTGTCCACCAGCACCACCGTGCGCTCGTTGAGCAGCAGGATGTTCATGGCGGCGTACACGTTGTGGCCAGGACGGCGGCCGATGACCTCGTCCACGAAGCGCAGGTGATCGTGGTACGCGCCCACCGTGCCGCAAACCATGCCGTCGGCGTCGCCCAGGTGCACCATCATCGCGCCGATCAGGGTCAGGCGGCGGCGCATTTCCACGCGCGCCATTTCCTTGGTGATGCCGCGGCGGCACATCAGTTCCCAGTACGTGGTCCAGTACTGGTGGAAGCGTTCGTCGTATTCCGGGTTGGTGACTTCGACGTCCTCGCCCAGACGCAGGCGCAGGCCGAACTTCTCGATGCGCGACAGCAGGACGGCGGGACGGCCCACCAGGATGGGACGGGCCAGGCCTTCGTCCACGATCACCTGCACCGCGCGCAGCACGCGCTCGTCTTCGCCTTCCGTGAACACGATGCGAGACTTGCCGCCTTCGCGCACGATGCGCTTGGCCGCCGAGAACAACGGCTTCATGAAGGCGCCCGAGTGGTACACGAACTGCTGCAGCTGCTCTTCGTAGGCTTCCAGATCGGCCAGCGGACGCGTCGCCACGCCGCCTTCCATTGCGGCCTTGGCCACCGCCGGGGCGATGCGCACGATCAGGCGCGGATCGAAGGGCTTGGGAATCAGGTATTCGGGACCGAACGAAATATCGTAGGTGCCATAGGCCGCGGCCACCACTTCGTTCTGCTCTTCCTCGGCCAGCTCGGCAATGGCGTACACCGCCGCCTTTTCCATTTCGCGGGTGATGGTGGTGGCGCCCACGTCCAACGCGCCGCGGAAGATGTAGGGGAAGCACAGTACGTTGTTGACCTGGTTCGGATAGTCCGAACGGCCGGTCGCCATGACCACGTCATCGCGCACCGACTGCGCCACTTCCGGCAGGATTTCGGGCGTGGGGTTGGCCAGCGCCAGGATCAGCGGGCGCGGACCCATGGCCGCAACCATTTCCGGCTTGAGCACGCCGCCGGCCGACAGGCCCAGGAACACGTCGGCGTCGTGGATCACTTCGGCCAGCTTGCGGGCGTCGGTCTTCTGCGCGAAGCGCGCCTTGTCCGGGTCCATCAGCACGGTGCGGCCTTCGTAGACCACGCCTTCGATGTCGGTGACCCAGACGTTTTCCAGCGGTAGGCCCAGGTCCACCATCAGGTCCAGGCAGGCCAGCGCGGCGGCGCCTGCGCCCGAAGTCACCACCTTGACCTGCTTGATGTCCTTGCCCACGACCTTCAGGCCGTTGATGAAGGCGGCCGAAACGGTGATGGCCGTGCCGTGCTGGTCGTCATGGAAAACGGGAATCTTCATGCGCTCGCGCAGCTTGCGTTCGACCGTGAAGCACTCCGGAGCCTTGATGTCTTCGAGGTTGATGCCGCCGAAGGTGGCTTCCAGGCCCGCGATGATCTCGACCAGCTTGTCCGGGTCGGTCTCGTTGATTTCGATGTCGTACACGTCCAGGCCGGCGAACTTCTTGAACAGCACCGCCTTGCCTTCCATCACCGGCTTGGAGGCCAGCGCGCCGATGTTGCCCAGGCCCAGCACCGCGGTGCCGTTGGTGATCACGCCCACCAGGTTGCCGCGGCCGGTGTACCGGTACACATTGGCCGGATCGGCCACGATTTCTTCGCAGGCCGCCGCCACGCCGGGCGAGTACGCCAGGGCCAGGTCGCGCTGGTTGACCAGCGGCTTGGACGCCACGACGGAGATCTTCCCCGGGGTGGGGAACTCGTGATAGTCCAGTGCTGCCTGGCGATCCGATTGCGTATTCATGGGGCTGAGCCTCCTAGTCTTGATATAGGAAAAATTCTAGGCTCCAATACATAAGCAGATCATTCAACTTTAATATCGTCCCATAATCTTTACCTTATGCATCGCCTATGACAGCCTTTGATCCGGACCTGGTTATCCGGAAACTGACCTCGCGGCTGAAGATGCGCCACCTGGTGCTGCTGCTGCAGATCGAGCAGCACGGCTCGCTGACCCGGGTGGCCGAACACATGGCCACCAGCCAGCCGGCCGTGACCAATGCCCTGGCCGAACTGGAAAGCATGTTCGACGTGCCTCTGTTCGAACGCTCGGTGCGCGGCATGACGCCCACGCCCCTGGGCGCGGTGGTGCTGGCGCGGGCCCGCGCCCTGGTCCACGACCTGGGCCATCTGGTCCAGGAAATGGAGGCCGTGGCGGCCGGCCATGCCGCCCATCTGCACATCGGCGTCATCCCCTTCGTGTCCGGCCAGATGCTGTCGTCCGCCATCAGCCGCACCCTGCCCCAGGGCCGCCGCATCACCGCCACCATCCACGAAGGCCAGGGGCCGGCGCTGCTGCGGCAGCTGCGCGACCACACGCTGGACCTGGTGGTGGGCTGGGCCACGCCTTCGGTGGACATGGACAACCTGGGCTTCGAGGTGCTGTACCACCAGCAGCCGCGCCTGATCGCCAGCCGCCGGCTGGCCGCCCGCCTGGGCCGCTCGCGGCTGGAATGGAACCGGCTGGCCGACCTGGACTGGATCCTGGGCACGCCGGACAGCCCGATCCGCGAACAGGTGTCCGAGATCTTCCTGCGCGCCGGGCTGGCGCCCCCGACGCCGTCGGTGCAAAGCGACTCGTCCAAGCTGATCGGCGAAATGATCGTGGCCAGCGACCGCGCCGTCGCCATCCTGCCCGCCGACATCGCCGACGAGCTGGTGCGCATCGCGGGCGCGGCCATCGTGCCGTATTCCTTCGACTGGACCCTGCCGCCAATCGCGCTGTTCACGCGCGCCGACGGTCTGCGCCGCAACGTCGACGCGCTGTTCGCCGCCGCGCTGCGCGAGGCCTATACCAAGGGTGCGCGGCCGCCCGCCTGATCCGCGTCCAGCGGGAAAATTGCCAACAAATGCAAATACGCTCGCGCCGCGGCGGCGCGCCCTCCTATACTTCCCGCGCCAAGCAACAAGCAGGAGGGCACGCAGTTTGTTCACACTTCCGCCTATCAACCCGGGCCGCGGCGCAATCGCCCTCCTCACCCTCGCCGCGCTTGCCGGATTGTCCGGCTGCAATTCGCTGCTGAACGAAGGCACGGGCGCCGCAGCCGGTATCGCCGGCACCGCCATCGCCAACAAGGTCACTGACAACGCCACCGTCGCCACCGGCATCGGCCTGGGCGTGCAGGCCGGCGCCAAGGCCGCGCTGGCCTACGCCCAGCGCAAGACCCGCGGCGAAGAACAGGACGCCATCGCCATGGCCGCCGGCCCGCTGGCGGTCGGCAAAGTGGCCAACTGGCAGGTCAAGCACGAGCTGCCCATCGAAAGCGACGCGCAAGGCCAGGTCACGGTCAGCCGCCTGATCGGCGGCGTGGACCTGGAATGCAAGGAAGTGGTCTTCTCCATCGACACGCCGGCCGACAAGGCCGGCGCCGATCCGCAACGCGAGTTCTACGTCACCACCGTGTGCCGCGACGGCAAGCACTGGCGCTGGGCCAGCGCCGAACCCGCCACGGCCCGCTGGGGCTCGCTGCAGTGAGGCGCGCCGCAAGCCTGCTGGCGCTGGCCGCCTGCCTGGGCCTGGCCGGTTGCCAGAGTTCCTCCATCGGCGGCGCGGCGGGCGCCGTGGTCGGCACCGTCAGCGGCGCCGCCACCGCCAATCCGGTCGCGGGCTACGCCATCGGCGTCACGGTGCAGGCGGCGGTGGATGCCACTGTGAAATACGTGCTGCGCGAGTGGAAGAACGACCAGCAGAACGTCATGGCCAATGCGGCGGGCGCCCTGCCCATCGGCCAGGTGCGCCAGTGGGAAATCCGCCACGCGCTGCCGGTGGGCAGCGAGCGCGGCGGCATCCAGGTGGTGCGCGACATCGCCACGCCCTTGACCCACTGCCGCGAAGTGCTGTTCACGGTGGAGCAAAAGGACGCGCCCGCGCCCGCCTACTCCAGCATGATCTGCCAGCAGCCGGGCGGCCAGTGGAAGTGGGCCGCGGCCGAACCCGCGGTAGCGCGCTGGAACGGCCTGCAATAGCCTGAACGCGGGGCGCCGGCCCCTTGATCGCGCCCGGGCGGGCGGGTGATACTGCCTGCAAGCCCCTTATCCCAGACCCCCCATGAACGCAGGCCAGTTCGTCATGCAGCGCAGCGCCCTCGCCGGCGTGCAGGCCGTGGCCGCGCACAGCCGGCATGCGTTCGCGCGCCACACGCACGAGCAGTTCGGCATCGGCGTCATGCGCCAGGGCGCCCAGGTCTCGCACAGCGGCCGCGGCCAGGTCGAGGCCGGCCCCGGGCACGTGATCACGGTGAACCCGGGCGAAGTGCATGACGGCGCCCCCATCGGCGATGGCGAACGCGCCTGGCAGATGCTGTATCTGGATCCCGAGGTGGTGGCGCAGGCCGCGGCCGAACTGGGCGCAAGCAGGCTCGGCTACGAATTCGAGCACCCCGCGCAGGACCGCCCCGCGCTGGCGCGCGACGTGCTGGCACTGTATGCCCAGGCCACCGCCGGCGCAGCGCCGCTGGCCTGCGATGCGCTGCTGCTGCGCATCCTGGCGCAGGCGCGCGACCGCGATGCCGAGCGCCTGGCCCGGCCTGCGCGCGCCACCCCCGACGCCATCCGCCATGCCCGCGCGCTGATCGACGACGACCCGGCGGCCTCGCTGTCGCTGACCGACCTGGCCACGGCCAGCGGCCTGAGCCGCTACCAGGTGCTGCGGGCCTTTGCCCGCGACACCGGCCTCACGCCCCACGCCTACCAGGTGCAGCGGCGCCTGCTGCTTGCGCGCAGCCTGATCCGGCAAGGCTCGGCGCTGGCCGATGCCGCCGCCGCGGTCGGCTTTGCCGATCAGAGCCACATGACCCGGCTGTTCGTGCGCGCCTACGGCGTATCGCCGCGGCGCTACGCGCTGGCCGCGGCCTGATCCCTGCAATTTCGTTCAAGACCCAGCCGCGCCCGGCCGCTTAGCCTGTGCGCTGCTCTCTGAACAGGCGTGGATCGGATCATGAACAATCGAATGCGGGGCTATTGCTATCTGGCGGCCGCCATGGCGCTGGTGGGCAGCACGGTAGCCGCCAGCAAGATCATCGGCACGGGCTTGCCGCCCTTCACCGCGACGGCCTTGCGCTTCGCCATCGCCTTGCCCTGCTTCGCGCTGCTGATGGCGTTGACCGGCGCGCGCCTGCCGCGGCTGGAGCGGCGCGACTGGCTGCTGCTGGCCGTCCAGGCCATCGCCGGCAGCGTCGGCTACACCGCGCTGCTGATCGCTGGGCTGCAGCGCGCGTCGGCGGTGGACGGCGGCATCATCCTCGGCACCTTGCCGCTGGTCTCGGCCGCCATTGCCATCCTGCTGCTGGGCGAACGCCCGGGCAAGGCCACGCTGGCCGCCATCGTCGCCGCGGCCTTTGGCGTCTGGCTGATGATGCGCCATTCGGCCGGCCAAGGCGGCGCGCGCTCGCTGGCGGGCAACGCGCTGATCCTGGGCGCGGTGCTGTGCGAAGGACTATTCATCCTGTTGAACAAGCGGCTGCGCCAGCCGGTAGCGCCGCTGGCGCTATCCACGCTCATGACGGGCTTCGGCCTGGCGTTCTCGGCCGTGGCGAGCGTGGCGGAAGCGCCCTGGAACCTGGACTTGCCCGCGCCGGCGGTGGCCGCGGTGGCCTACTACGCGCTGGTGCCCACCGTGGGCGGCTTCCTGCTCTGGTATGCGGGCGCGGCCCGCGTCAACGGCGCCGAAGCCGCCTTGTTCACCGCGCTGGCGCCGGTGTCGGCGGTAGCGCTTGCCGCCGGACTGCTGGGCGAGTCCCTGGCTCCCGCGCAGTTGGCCGGCATGGCTTGCGTGCTGGGCGCGGTGCTGATGTTGGGCGGGTCCGGGCTGCGCTCGCGCGGCCGGCGGCTACGCGCCGAGCCCGCAGCCGCTGGCGACGAAGCCCCCAGCGGCCCTAGCCGCGGCTGAAGGCCAGCGCAAACTCGTCGGAAAAAATATCGGCCAGCGAGCGCCGCAACGCGGCCGCGCGCTCGGGGCCGTAGGCCGCCTCGAAGCGGCGCTGCGCATCCTTCCACAGCCGCTTGGATTCCGCCAGCTTGGCGCGTCCCGCATCCGTCAGCGCCACGCGGCGGCTGCGGCCGTCCAGCGGGTCGCGCGACATCTGCACGTAGCCGTCGCGCTCCAGCGGCTTGAGGTTGTGCGCCAGCGCCGACCGGTCCAGCACCATGATGCGCGCCAGGTCCGTCATCGACGGCGTGCCCGCGCGCGCGATGTGCACCAGGATGGAATGCTGCGACACCTTCAGGCCGCAGGGAGCCAGCACCGTGTCGTACAGCTGCGACACGCGCCGGGTCGCCTTGCGCAGCGCGGCGCCGTTGCAGACTAACGGATCGGGTGCAACGGAAGCGGCGGAAACGGAGGGCTGTTCGTCGGACATGACAGGCGCAGGAAGAGGAGGACGGCGAGGACTCAACGCTACCGCCGGCATGGACTCGAGTCTAGCTCAATCTTGACTTTTATTGGCATATGCACGTAAATATTCGAACGCCACCCAAGGGTTCCTTCCGATGTCCGCGCCCCCGCCGCCCCGTCCCGCCAACGCGCGCCTGCAGGCCATGCTGCACGCGCCCATCGGCCCCACGCTGGCGCGCCTGGCGTGGCCGAACATCCTGATGATGCTGGCGCAGTCTTCCACGGGATTGATCGAGACCTGGTTCCTGGCGCGCCTGGGCACGCCGGTACTGGCGGGCGTGGCCTTGGTGGTGCCGGTGTTGATGCTGATGCAGAACATGTCGCAAGGCGCGATGGGCGGCGGCATCTCGGCCGCGGTGGCAAGATCGCTGGGCGGCGGCCGGCAGCGCGAGGCGGACCAGCTGGTACTGCATGCCGTGGTGCTCAACGGCCTGCTGGGCCTGGCGTTCTGCGCACTGCTGCTGCTTGGCGGTCCGTGGCTGTACCGCGCACTGGGCGCCGAGGGAGAGGCGCTCGAGGCCGCCCTGGCCTACTCCGACGTCATCTTCGGCGGCATCGTCCTGATGTGGCTGATGAACGCGTTCGCCAGCGCCATCCGCGGCACCGGCAACATGCTGGTGCCCGGCGCCGTGATCTGCGGCGGCGCCCTGCTGCTGATCCCGCTGTCGCCGTGCCTGATCTTCGGCTGGGGGCCTTTTCCCGCGCTGGGCGTGGCCGGCGGCGGCTGGGCGCTGGTGATCTACTACGCCCTGGGCGCGCTGATCCTGGGCCTGTACTGCGCCAGCGGACGCAATGCCGCGCGGCTGGTGCCCAGCCGCCTGTATCCGGGCCTGATGCGCAACATCCTCAGCGTGGGCGCGCTGGCCACCATCAACCCGCTCCTGACCAACGCCCTGGTGGCGCTGACGGCGGCCCTGGTCGGCGCCTATGCCGGCACCGCGGCGGTCGCCGGCTACGGCATCGCGGTGCGCCTGGAATACCTGCTGATGCCCATCGCCTTCGGCTTGGGCGCGCCCATGGTGGCGATGGTCGGGTCCAACATCGGCGCGGGCCAGCCCGAACGCGCGCTGCGCATCGCCCTGACCGGCGGCGCGATGGCCTTTGTGCTGGCCGAGACCATCGGACTGGCGGCGGCGTTCTTCCCCGAGGCCTGGCTGCGCCTGTTCGGCGCGCAGGATCACATGCTGGAAGCCGGCGCCAGCTACCTGCGCACGGTCGGCCCGGTCTACGGCTTCTTCGCCCTGGGATTCTCGATGTACTTCGCCTCGCAGGGCGCCGGCCGCCTGAAATGGCCGCTGATCGCGGGGTTCCTGCGCCTGCTGCTCGGCATCGGCGCCGGCGCCATTGCCTTGCGCCTGACGGGATCGATGGGCCTGTTCTTCGCCATCGCGGCGCTGGCGATGTGCGTCTATGGCCTGGTCATCCTGGGCGCCGTCGCGTCGGGCTCCTGGTTCGACCGCCCGGCCCAGGGCTGGCGCCGGCTGTTCGCGCGCTCCTAGCGGTCCGGGCGCGCAGGCGCGTCGCGCAGCGCGTATTCCACCAGCGCTGCCGCGTAGGCCGGCAGCGTGTCGCGCACGCACAGCACCAGGTCGCGCGCGGCCCAATCGTCGGCCAGCGCCACGCGCCGCACGCCCGCGGCCCGGCCATAGCGCGCCGCCGCCACGCGCGGCACGATGGCAATACCCACGCCCTGCCCCACCATCCGGCACACGGCATCGAAACTGCGCAACCGCACGCGGTACGACAAGGCCTTGCCGCCGCGGCGCGCCTGATGCGCGATGTGTTCCTGCAAGGCGCTGCCCTCGACCAGCCCGACGAACTCCTGGTCGGCCACGTCGGCCAGCAGCACCGACTGACGGCCGGCCAGCGCGTGCTCCGGCGGCACGATCAGCGTCAGGGGATCATGCCGGAAGGTCTGCGTGCGCAAGCCCTGCAGGTCAGCGGAATCCGCCAGCACGCCGATATCGCAGGTGCCTGCCCGCAACGCGTCGGCGATCTCGTGGCTCAAGCGTTCCTCCAGGTCCACCGAGACGCGGGGATGGTCCTTGAGAAACGCGCCCAGCACCGGCGGCAGGTATTCGCTCAAGGCCGTGGTGTTGCACAGCACGCGCACCAGCCCCTTCAATCCCAGGCCGTAATGGTCCAGCTCGCCGCGCATGCGGTCCATCTGCGCCAGCACCACGCGCGCATGGTGCGCCAGCGTGCGGCCCGCCGGCGTGGGCTCGACCCCGCGCGGCTCGCGCAGCAGCAGCGGCACGCCCAGCGTGTCCTCCATGCCGCGGATACGCTCGCTGGCCGATGCCAGCGTCATGTGGGAGCGCTTGGCTCCCGCAGTGATGGAGCCGGTTTCCTGTACGTTGAGGAACAGCCGCAGATCGGTGAGATCGAATCGCATGCGAAAAGCGTAGCACGGCAACCCTCAGGCTGTGCCATAGGCCAACTACGCAAGATCCCGATACCGGTTCCAGGGCGCCGCGGATGACAATCAAGTCTCGCCCCTTCCAATCCAGGGAAATTCCATGAAAACCATCACGCCGCAGCGCCACCGGGTCCATTGGCCCGCTCTTGTCCTGCTGGCCCTGAGCCTGCACGGCTCAGGCCTGGCCGTAGCCGGCAGCCTGGACCCGCACACCACGCCCGCGCAGAAATACGCGCTGGCGCTGGAAGCCCAGACCCAGGGCGATTACGCCGCCATGACACAGTGGCTGCGCGCGGCCGCCAGCGACGGTCACGCGCCAGCGCAGCGCATGCTGGGCATCGCGCTGCTGGGCGGTCCGGCGCTCTACGGAGAGTCCCTGCGCGCCGACCTGTGCGAGGGACGGCGGTGGCTGCTGCGCGCGGCCCGCCAGGACGGCAAGGGCGCGGACGATGTTGCCTACGCCCTGTTCGGCCGTCCGCGCGACGGCCTCACCGTCCGCTGCGAGCCCGCATGAACCTCTTGGACCTGTTTCCCGGCGGCACGCCGACGCTGCTTGCCGTCACCGTATCGGTATTCATCCTGGCCGGCGTGGTCAAGGGCGTCGTGGGGCTGGGACTGCCCACCATCTCCATGGCCATGCTGGCGCTGGTCATGGCCCCGGCCCAGGCCGCGGCATTGCTGATCGTGCCGTCCCTCATCACCAACCTCTGGCAGGCCCGGCCTTGGGCCACGCTGCCCCAGGTGCTGCGCCGCATCGGCGCCATGCAGGCTGGCGTCTGCGCCGGCACGATAGGCGGTGCGCTGTGGCTCGGTCCGCCTTCGGGGCATTGGGCCAGCGTATGCCTGGGGCTGGCGCTGGTGGCTTATGCCGCCTGGGGCCTGTTCGGCTCGCCGCCCAGGGCGCCGCGGCGCCATCAAGGGCTGGTGGGCGTGTCGGTCGGCGCCATTACCGGGGTCATCACCGCGGCGACCGGCGTGTTCGTCATCCCCGCGGTGCCTTATCTGCAAGCCCTGAACCTGGGCAAGGACGGCCTGATCCAGGCCATGGGCATCTCGTTCACGGTGTCCACGGTGGCGCTGGCGATCGGCCTGGGCGTCAACGGCGGCTACGCGCCCGAAGCCGCCGGCGCGTCCTTGCTGATGCTGCTGCCCGCGCTGGCCGGGATGGCGCTGGGCACATGGCTGCGCGGCAGGATGTCGGCGCAGGCATTCAAGCGCTGCTTCATGGTGAGCCTGGCGCTCCTGGGCGCCTACCAGGCGGTGCAAGGCTGGACGGCCTGAGGCCGGCCGTCGGACGGAAAGTCAGGCGGCCATCCGCCTTTCGTCCACGAAGCCAATCGACACGGACATCTCGCGCCAGCGCGCCAACTCCTGCTGCACGGTCTGGATCTTGGCGCGCGCCTGGTCGAAGGCGTCGCGCCCCAGGAACAGGTGCAGGGGCGCATATTGCGCCTGGGCCGCGTTGATCAGCGTGCGCGCCATCTTGGCCGGATCTCCGTCCGCGTCGCGCGCCTGCGCATTGCGCGCCGCCCGCTCGGGCGCCTGCTCGCCGTCCGCGATGCGCAGCGCGCCTGGATAGACCAGCGACACCCGGATGCCGAACGGCGCGGCCTCGGCGGCCAGGGCTTCGGTCAGGCCGCTGACGGCGAACTTGGCGGCGCTATAGGCGCCCCAATCGGCCCGGCCGCCATCAAAGCCCAGGATCGACGAGATATTGAACACGTGGCCGCTGCGCTGCGCGCGCATACGCGGCAGGGCCGCGCGGATCACGTTCAGCGTGGCGAACACATTGATGTCGAAGGTGTCGCGCAAGTCCTCGTCCGGCAGGCTGTCCAGCGCGCCGCGCAGGCCATGGCCCGCGTTGTTCACCACCACGTCCAGCCCGCCGAAGGCTGTCACCGCGGCATCCACCGCGCGTTGCACCTTGCGCTCATCGGCCAGGTCCACCGTCAGGGGCAGGAACCGCCCCTCCAGCTTGGCGCCCACCGCGTCCAGCAGCGCATCGCCGTCCTGCGAGGTCGCCGCGACCTTGTGGCCCAAGTCCAGCAACATCTTCACCAGGACCAGGCCCAGCCCCGCGGATGCGTCCGTCACCAACCAGATTTTTTCGGTATTCATGCGATTCCCTTCCCTTGCGTGTGCTGCCGGCAACGCGCCCGGCAGCGTGGCGGAGCCAGCGCATCCGCAATGGACTCGCCGCCCCGACCCTGGAAGAGATGGTAAGAATCGCCAGCCTGCGCGTACAGGCTCGTTCTTGCGTGAAACCTGCCTATTCCTGCAATGCTGTGTTCCGCTCGCGCTCAGCCCAACGCGCTGCGGTAGTGCTCGCTATCGAATGCCGGCGCGCTTGCCGCTTGCGGCGCGGCTGACGGTTCCTGCGCCGCGCCGGGCGTCTCGACGCCGAAGAGAGAGAGTTCCGCGTTGACCAATGCCAGTATGAAATTTGCCATGATGACTCCTAGGATTTTGCGTCCGGACCGGCGCGGGCCGCGCAGGTCTTATAGAGGACATGGATGCCATGGTGCGGGCCTGGCCGCGCGCCGTCCATTTGCTTTACTCAATGGCGCCGATTGACGGGATGCAAGCCGGGAGACGCCCGGGCCTGGAATGACGGATAATTCGGGGTGTTTGCCGCAGCGCTGCGGGAAACAGCACTTTTCTTGGGCCTAGCGCCCGCCCGCATTCGGAGTCAGTCATGCATCGCGGTATCGAGGCGATCGAAAAATTCATGGAATCTGTCGGCCTGGCCTGGCGCCCCGGCTCGACCGCGCGCGCCGAACTCAAAGTCAGCTACCGCATCGGCAATACCCGTCCGCTGGGCATAGACCGCACGCCGGTCGAATTCCACTGCGATGCCAAGCGCGCCAAGGTCTGGGTGCCGGAATTCTCGCGCACCAGCTTTCATCAATGGTTCGAAGTGCCCTACCAGGAGTTCGAATTCACCCCTGGCGGCTCGATGCTGAAGATCAAGGCCCCGGCGCGCGGCAACGCCCCGCCGTACAGCGTGGGCATCAAGCCCCTGGCCTGAGGCCTGCCGCTGCCGCCCGCGGCGGCAGCGTCCATTACAGCTGCTTGTACATGATGGTGGTGCCGTCCAACTTGGCGGCATCATGCGGATCGCGGCTGAAACCCGGTATCACTCCCACCGTCTGGTAGCCCTGCGACGCATACAGCGGCTCGGCGCTATCGCCCGTGCGCGTGTCCAGCGTGATCAGGCTGCGGCCCTGACGCACCGCCATGGCTTCCGCCTCGACCAGCAGGGCGCGGGCGATGCCGCGGCGGCGGAAATCCGGATGCACCAGCAGCTTGCGCACCTCGGCGCGGTGGGGCTGATTGGGCGGCGTGTCCCAATCCAGCTGCACCGACCCCGCGACGCGTCCGTCCTGGCGCGCCACCCACAGCGCGGACTTGCCGCCGGCGATCGCCGGCAACACCTTGGCGCGCCAGAAGGCCTGCGCCTCGTCCGACGAATACGGCAGTACGAAGCTCACGCTGGCGCCGCCCTGCACGCAGGCGCGCAGCAGCTCGGCCAGCTCGGGCACGAGAACGTCGGCGGCATCCGCCGACAGCAGGGTCAATTCAGGATTCGGATGGGACATGATGGACTCAGACGATGAAGAGCAGATAACGGGCGCCGCAATGCGGCGGGGTTGAGAATTCGCTGGCGCCAAACAGCTGGTAGCGCAGGCAGTCGCCCTGCGACAAGCCATGCGCCTGCCCGTCGACGGTGATGGCCAGTTCGCCTTCCAGCATCAGCAGATGATGTTCAAGCCCCGGCCGGGGCGACCGCTCGTAGGCGATGCGCGTGCCGGGCTCCAGTTCGCACGCCAGCACCTCGCCCGCCAATTGCTGCGCGGGCGGTGACACCGAGCGGCGGCGGAATCCCGCACTGGCATCCACCCACACGGCCTGCGCCTGCTGCGGCACCAGCGGCACGAAATCGTCCTCGACCATGAGCATCAGGCGCGACATGGTCATGCCATAGGCCGCGCACAGCTTGCCCAGCGCGCTGGCGGTCGGGCTGACCTCGGCGTTCTCCAGGCGCGACAGGGTGGCGCGGCTGAGACCGGCGCGGGCGGCCAGCTCGTCCAGCGACCAGTTGCGCTCCTGGCGCAACGCCTTGAGCCGGCCGGCGATGCGCCGGTCCAGATCGGCGTCGGGTTCGTTTGAATTTTCCATATTAGAGAATTTCTCTCAAATACGGAAATACGTCAAGCGCCGTGGACGAACCGCCGCCGCAACCAACCCGCGCCGCGATTTCGGCACAATACGGGTCATGCACCTGGCCAAACCCCTGACGATGACCGCCCTTTGCCTGAGCCTCCTGAGCGGCTGCGGCTTGCCGCCGCTGGACAACCGCAGCGTATCCCACGCCCTGACGCCCGAGGCGTCGCAGGACACCGCCCTGGGCCGGGCCATCGCGCCGCTGGCCGCCGAACATCCCGGCAAATCGGGCATCCACCCCCTGCCCGACGCCTACGACGCCTTCGCCGCCCGCATGCTGCTGGCGCGCGCCGCCGAGCGCAGCCTGGACGTGCAGTACTACATCTGGCACAAGGACATGACCGGCACCATGCTGCTGGAAGCCCTGCACGTCGCGGCCGACCGCGGCGTGCGCGTGCGGCTGCTGCTGGACGACAACGGCACCTCCGGGCTGGACGAGGAACTGGCCGCCCTGGACGCGCATCCCAACATCGAGGTGCGGCTGTACAACCCCTTCGTGCTGCGCTGGCCCAAGTCCCTGGGCTACGTGACGGACTTCAGCCGCCTGAACCGCCGCATGCACAACAAGTCCTTCACCGCGGACAACCAGGCCACCATCATCGGCGGGCGCAACATCGGCGATGAGTACTTCGGCGCGGCCAGCGGCGTGCTCTTCACCGACCTGGACGTGCTGGCCATCGGCGCCGCGGTCAATGACGTGTCGACGGATTTCGACCGCTACTGGGCCAGCGACTCTGCCTACCCGGTAGACCGGCTGCTGAAGAAGACCAGCCCCGGCGAACTCGACGAACTGGAACAGGCCGCCACCCGGGTCGAGCGCTCTCCCGAAGCCGCCGCCTATGCCGACGCCATGCGCAAGCTGCCCTTCATCCAGCAACTGCTGCAAGGCCAGCTGACACTGGAGTGGGCCGACACGCGCATGGTCAGCGACGATCCGCGCAAGACGCTGGGCACCGCGCCACCCGAGGCGATGCTGCCGCATCAGCTGCATGAAATCATCGGCACCCCCACCACCGATCTCGAACTGGTGTCGCCCTATTTCGTGCCTACCGCCGTCGGCACCGAGTCCTTCGGACAAATGGCGCGCAGCGGCATCAAGGTCAAGGTCCTCACCAATGCGCTCGAAGCCACGGACGTCGCCGTGGTGCATTCCGGCTACGCCAAGCGCCGCAAGGACCTGCTGGCCAGCGGCGTGGAACTCTACGAAATGAAGCGCATGGGCGCCGAAGTCGAACGCAACAAGAGCATGGGCCCCTTCGGCAGCTCGGGCTCCAGCCTGCATGCCAAGACCTTCGCCGTCGACGGCCAGCGCATCTTCGTCGGCTCCTTCAACTTCGACCCGCGCTCGGCCAAGCTCAACACCGAACTGGGCTTCGTCATAGACAGCCCCACGCTGGCGCGCCGCATCGCCGACGCGTTCGACAATGACCTGCCCAAGTCCGCCTACCGCGTCTGCCTGGACGACAAGGGCCAGCTCTATTGGCTGGAGCAGCGCAACGGCGACACCATACGGCACGACACCGAACCCGGCACCACGGTGTGGCAGCGCCTGTCGGTCTGGTTCGTGTCGCTGCTGCCGCTGGAACCGCTGCTGTAGGCTGACATGGCTGCCAACCTGGACCTGTTTGGCGAGAACGGCGACGATGGCGCCGCGCACGGCGGGCGCGTCGTGCTCGGCCCGCAATCCGTGGTGCTGCGCGGTTTTGCCCTGCCCGTGATGGACGCCCTGCTCGCCGGGGTCGATGCCGTGACCGCGCAGGCGCCCTTCCGGCACATGGAAACGCCCGGCGGCTACACCATGTCGGTGGCGCTGACCAATTGCGGACAGCTGGGCTGGACCAGCGACGCGCGCGGCTATCGCTATGCGCGCATCGATCCGCTTTCCGGCCAGCCCTGGCCCGCCATGCCGCTGGCCTTTCTGCAGCTGGCGCAAGCCGCCGCGGCCGAGGCCGGCTTTCCCGGCTTCGAGCCCGACGCCTGCCTGGTCAACCGCTATGAGCCCGGCTCGCGCCTGTCGCTGCACCAGGACAGGAACGAACGCGACTACGGCGCGCCCATCGTCTCCGTGTCGCTGGGCATGCCCGCGATGTTCCTCTTCGGCGGCGACCAGCGCGCCGACAAGGCCAGCCGCACGCCGCTGTTCCATGGCGACGTGGCCGTATGGGGCGGCGTCGACCGGCTGCGCTACCACGGCATCATGCCCATCAAGGACCTGCCGCATCCGCGGCTGGGCAGCCAGCGCATCAACTTCACCATCCGCCGCGCCGGCTGAGCCCCCGCCGCGACATGAGGGTTCCCCGCGTCTGGCCGGCCGCGAGCGGCGGCTCTACTATTGCGCACCCCTCATGCTCCGCCTACCGGATTCCCATGCGCACACGCACCGCCCTGGCTTTGCTCTGCACCCTCGTATCGGCGCCTTGCTGGTCGGGCGAACCGCCCGCCCTGATCGAAAATTCACTGGGCATGACCTTTGTCCGCGTGCCAGCCGGCAGCTTCCAGATGGGCAGCGACGAAGCGCCCGAGGCGCTGGCGCGCGACTATCCGCTGTATCCGCCGGACCGCTACGCCCAGCTGTCCGATGAAGCGCCGGTGCATACGGTGCGCATCACCCGCCCGTTCTACCTGGAACGCACGGAAGTCACCGTGGGCCAGTTCCGCCGCTTCATCGAAGCGTCCGGGTACGTGCCGGAGTCGGAGGCCGACGGCACCGGCGGCTATGGCTACAACCCGCAGTACGACCCCGACAAGTCCGAGCGCGGCGACGCCTTCGAAGGCCGCGACCGCCGCTACTCCTGGCGCAATCCGGGCTTTGCCCAAGGCGACGACCATCCCGTCGTCAACATCAGCTGGAACGACGCCACGGCGCTGGCCCGCTGGCTGACCCAGACCGAGGGCAAGGTCTACCGCCTGCCCACCGAGGCCGAATGGGAATACGCCTGCCGCGCCGGCACGCGCACCCGCTACCAGAACGGCGACGATCCCGCCGCCATGCCCGACGTCGGCAACGGCTTCGACGCCGACGCCGCGCCGCTCTGGCCCAAATGGCAGGCGCACGCTTCCGCCCGCGCCGACGGCCACGCTTTCACCGCCCCGGTCGCCAGCTACGCGCCCAATGCCTTCGGCCTGTACGACATGCACGGCAACGCCTGGGAATGGGTCTCGGACTGGTACGGCGAGGACTACTACGCGCATTCGCCGGTGGACGACCCGCAAGGCCCCGCCAGCGGCAACGTGCGCGTGCGCCGCGGCGGCTCCTGGCATACCTGGGCGCTGTACACGCGCGCCTCCTACCGCAACTGGAACACGCAGGAAACGCGCTATCCTCTGGTGGGACTGAGGCTGCTGCGGGAGGCGGATTGAAGCAAGACTGGATACTGCGCGCAGCGCCCTCGGGCCAGCTGGAGCGCATCGAGGCCTACTTCGGCGGTCCCGGCTACGGCATGCACCGCCACGACACCTACGCCATCGGCCGCACGCTGTCGGGCGTACAGAGCTTCCACTACCGCCGCGGGCTGCGGCACAGCCTGCCCGGCGGCACCATCGTGCTGCATCCCGACGAAGTCCACGACGGACAGGCCGGCACCGAGGCCGGTTTCCATTACCGCATGATCTACGTCGAGCCTGCGCTTATCCAGCAGATCCTGGGCGGACGGCCGCTGCCGTTCATCCCCGGCGGCATCTCGGCCGATCCGCGGCTGTATGCCGCCAGCGCCAGCCTGCTGCAGGACACGCATGAGTCCATCGACCCGCTGCAGGAAGACGACGCGCTGTACGAGCTGAGCCATGCCCTGTGCGCCGCGGCCGGCGGCAAGCCCGCGCGCCGCAGCGTCGACTACGCCGCCGCCGAGCGCGCGCGCCAGTACATCCACGCCTCGCTCGAACAGTCCATCACCCTGGAACAGCTGTCAGCGGCCGCAGGCACGGACCGCTGGAGCCTGTCGCGCGACTTCCGCGCGCTGTTCGGCACCAGTCCCTACCGCTACGTAATGCTGCGCCGCCTGGACCAGGCCCGGCGCCTGATCGCCGCGGGCATGCCGCTGGCGCAAGCGGCCGCCGCGGCGGGCTTCACCGACCAGAGCCACCTGACGCGCCGCCACGCCCAGACCTACGGCATGGCGCCCGACCGCTGGCGCCGCATGCTGCGCCGCTGAGCCACTGGCCTGCGCGCAAGGCTGCACGATCGTACAAGACGGCGCCCGCCCGGCCTTCTATCCTTGGGTCTGCTCAACCCCGCCCGCAGGCCGTCCCATGCCCGATATCCTTCCCATCAATTTCGCCGAAAAACTGGCGCTGTTTTCCGAACACTGGATGCCCAAGGTCGTCGCCGAGATGAACGACTACCAGTTCAAGCTGGTGAAAATACAGGGCGAATTCGTGTGGCACAGCCACGCCGACACCGACGAGACCTTCATCGTCATCGAGGGCCGCTTGCGCATCGAACTGCGCGACGGCCACATCGACCTCGGCCCAGGCGAAATGGCCGTGGTCCCCAAGGGCGTGGAGCACAAGCCCTGTGCGCTCGAAGAAGTCCAAATGCTGCTGATCGAACCGCGCGGCGTGCGCAACACCGGCGACCAGGGCGGCGAGCGCAGCGCCCCCAACGACGTCTGGATCTGAGCCCGCCGCCATCTGCTAAGGTGTAAGCCCACCAGGAGCAAGCCATGTCCAAAATCATGCTCGTCACGGGCGGTGGCCGCGGCATCGGCGCCGCCGTCGCCAAGCTGGCCGCCCGCCGCGGCTACGCGGTAGGCGTCAACTACCATGCCAACGCCGACACCGCGCACGCGGTGGTCGCGGAAATCGTGCAGGGCGGCGGCCGCGCCGTTGCCCTGCAGGCCGATGTCTCGCAAGAGGACCAGGTGCTGCGCATGTACGGCGAACTGGATCGACAACTGGGCCGCATCGACGCGCTGGTCAACAACGCCGGCATCCTCGAACAGCAGATGCGCGTGGACCAGATGAGCGCCGAACGCCTGCTGCGCGTGCTGTCCACCAATGTGATCGGCGCCTTCCTGTGCGCCCGCGAGGCGGTGCGCCGCATGTCGACGCGCCATGGCGGCCAGGGCGGCGCCATTGTCAACGTCTCGTCCGCGGCCGCCCGGCTGGGCTCGCCCAACGAATACGTGGACTACGCCGCCTCCAAGGGCGCCATGGACACGATGACCATCGGCCTGTCCAAGGAAGTCGCGCCGGAAGGCATCCGCGTCAACGGCGTGCGTCCCGGCACCATCTACACCGACATGCACGCCAGCGGCGGCGAACCCGGCCGCGTGGACCGCCTGAAGGGCGTGATTCCGCTGCGCCGCGGCGGCACCGTCGAAGAAGTGGCGGGCGCCGTGATGTGGCTGTTCTCGGACGAGGCCGGCTACACCAGCGGCTCGTTCATCGACGTGTCCGGCGGCAACTGAAACGCCTGCGCCGGATCTACTTGGCGTCCGTAGAGATGAGGCCGCTTTCCTTGCGGGCGGCGATGCGCGCCTCGACCCGCCGCAGCACCGCCAGCACGAAAAGGGCCATCAGCGTGCTGACCACGGCGGTGGCCTCGCGCCCCATGCCCGCCGCGGCGCCGATGGCCGCCGTCATCCAGATGCCGGCCGCGGTGGTCAACCCGCGGATCTCGCGCTCGCCGCTCAGTTTAATGATGGCGCCCGCGCCCAGGAAACCAATGCCGGCGATCACGCCCTGCAGCACGCGGCTCAGGTCGCCGACTTCCATGCCGCCCTGCAGCGGCACCAGCACGAAGATCGCCGCGCCCAGCGCCACCAGCATGTGGGTGCGCAAGCCCGCGTCCTTGCCGCTGCGCTCGCGCTCGTAGCCCAGCAGGCCGCCCAGCAGCATCGCCATGCTCAGGCGCAGCACGATGCGGGTCGCCTCGCCCACATCGGGGATGTCGGCGAACTCGCTGCGCGCGGTGGACCAGATTTCCAGCCAGATTTCCGTCATCGCCGTCCCCCCCTTTTTTGATGGGAAATGGTCCGGCCAGCATAGCAGGCGCCGAGCCCCGCTGGCACTAGCGGGTACGACTGGGGTACAAACTTCGAGGCGTCGCGCACGACTGCGCACGAAACCAACCGGAGGGTTATATGGATTTGCAGCTGGACGGTAAACGCGTGCTCATCACGGGCGCATCCAAGGGCATAGGCTTGGCCTGCGCGCTCGCCTTCGCCCGCGAGGGCGCCGATCCGATACTGGTGTCGCGCGACGGGGAGGCGCTGCGCGCGGCGGCCGAGGCCATACGCGAACAAACCAGCAAGCAGCCCCGGACCATTGCGCTAGACCTCGCCCAACCCGGCGCGGTGCAACGCCTGAGCCAGGAAGCGGGCGATATCGACATCCTGGTGAACAATGCCGGCGCGGTGCCCGGCGGGGCGCTGGACCAGGTGCAGGACGAACGCTGGCGCGCGGGGTGGGAACTGAAGGTCTACGGCTACATCGATCTGGCCCGGCACTACTATCCGCGCATGCGCGAAGCCGGCGCCGGCGTCATCGCCAACATCATCGGCATGGGCGGGGCGGCGCCGCGCGCCGACTACATCTGCGGCGCGGCGGCCAATGCCTCGCTGATCGGCTTCACCCGCGCCCTGGGCGGGGATGCGCCGCGCCATGGCGTGCGCGTCTTCGGCGTGAATCCCTCGCGTACCCGCACCGACCGCGTGCTGACGCTGGCCAAACAGCGCGCCCAGGCGCGCTGGGGCGACGAAAGCCGCTGGCAGGAAACGTTGTCGGACCTGCCTTTCGGACGCCTGATGGAACCCGGCGAAGTCGCCGACATGATCGTGTTCGGCGCTTCGCCGCGCGCGGGCTACCTGAGCGGCACGGTGATAGACCTGGACGGCGGTGAGCAATACGCGGGTTAAAGACCGTTCGGCGCGCCAGCCCCCTAGGCGGTCTGGCGCCACCCCGCCAACAACCCTGGCAGGGCGCCCATGTCGGTAAACACGTGGGCCACGCCCACGCCGCGCAAGGCCTCTGCGCCGCTATGGCCGTTGGCGTCCGGGCTATAGCCGAACACCGTGGCGCCGGCGGCCACCCCGGCCGTGGCGCCGGTCACCGTGTCTTCCACGATGGCGCAACGCCGGGGGTCCACGCCCAGCGCCTGCGCGGCCGCCAGGTACACGTCCGGATAAGGCTTGCTGCGCGGCATTTCATGGCCGCTGAAGACGCGCTCGCGAAAGCACTCCGCAATGCCAACCTTGGCGAGCTGCAGCTCCACCTTGCGCCGGTCCGCGCCCGAAGCCACGGCAATGCGGCCGTCCAAGGCCACATGCAGCGCCCGCACCGCGTCCGGCGCGCCGGGGATCTCGACCAGATCCCGATCCAGCGCGGCGTTGCGGCGCTGGCGGAATTGATCGAACCAGTCCGGCGTGATCGTGGCGCCCGTGCGCGACTCGATCAGCGGCAGCTCATCCCTGACGGCCTTGCCCGTGAAGATCTGCATGGTTTCCGCATGCGTGATGCCCCAGCCCAGTTCATTGAGCATTTCGGTCAGCACGCGGCTGGTGATGGGTTCGGAATCGACCAGGACGCCGTCGCAGTCGAACAGCACGGCATCGAAGGGGAAATCAGTCATTGCAGCAAGGTCGGGAATGTTCTGGAAGCCGGTAAGCATACTGCAAGCCTCCTGCACAACGCAGGAGGCTTGCGCGGCATCAGGCCCCGAAGGCCGACCGCAAAGCCTGTCCGGCCAGGTCGAATAGCCGCCGGGCCGCGGGGGTCAGGCCCAGCATGTGGATGCAGGCATGCACCATGCCTTCCAGCCTGTGGGCGCTGACCGGAACGCCGGCTTCGCGCAGGCGCCGCACATAAGCCTCGGCCTCGTCGCGCACGGGGTCGTATTCGCAGGCCAGCAGCGTCGCGGGCGGCAGGCCGGCCAGCGATTCCGCCCGCGCCGGCGAGGCGTAGGGCGAGGCGCCGTCGCTCTCGTTGAGCAGATAGGTGAACCAGCAATACCGCATGACCTCCTCGGTCAGGAAGAAGTTCTGCCCATAGGTCCTGTACGACTCGGTCGAGAACGAATAGTCGAGCACCGGGTACAGCAGCAACTGATGGGCGATGGCCGGACCGCCCCGGTCCCGCGCCATCAGCGCCACCGTGGCCGCAAGGTTTCCGCCCGCGCTGTCGCCCCCCACCGCGATGCGGGCGGCATCGATGCGCAGGCTTTCGGCGTTGTCGCACACCCATTGCACGCCGCGGTAGAAATCCTCGACCGGCACGGGGAACTTGTGCTCCGGCGCCAGGCGGTAATCCACCGAAAACACCTTGCATTGCGTGGCGTTGGCCAGCGCCCGGCAAGGATTGTCATAGAGTTCCAGCGAACACTGGAACCAGCCGCCGCCATGCGCGTACACCAGGGCAGGCAGACCGGTTTCGTGTTCCCTGCCGGCCGGCGTATAGGACCTGATCCGCAACGGCTGGCCTTGCCCGCAAACGGCCTGGTGCAACTCCGTTGCCCCTACTTCTTCGTCCGGGCCCTGCAGCTTGCGCAGACTGATTTCAGTCTCTGCCCGGATCTCTTCGAGCACCATGGGCCCCGACACCGCGGACAGACGGCTCAGATAGGCATTGATGCGAGGGTCGAGCGCCACCTTCAGCCCTCCCGCGACAGGAACGGGAGCAGATGCTCCAGGAAGGCTTCGGGGCATTCCTCGGTGACGAAATGCCCGCAGTCGGCAATGATCGCCCCCTGCAGATTCCGGGCATTCTCGCGCATGGTGACGAGCGGCGCGTCGCGGGTCGCATGCTCGGCGCCGATGGCCAGCGTGGGCATTTCCAGCATGCGCTTGGCGCGCAGCGCGTTCTGCCTGATGGTCTCCGGAATGGCGCGGTAGTATGCGAATCCGCCGCGCAGTCCGCCGGGCGCCGCATAGGCGTCGATGTAGACCTCGGCCGCGACCCGGTCGCGGCGATGCGACCACTTGTCGAAGATGAAGGTCAGGTAGGCCTTTTCCCTGCCCGCGATCAGCGTCTCGGGCAGATCGTGCAACTGATTGAACATGAAATGCCACAGGAAGATGTTCTCCTGCGGCGGCGCGAAGATCGTGGGCGCGGGCGCCAGGCCGGGTATGACGGCTTCCGTCAGCGCCAGCCGGCTCACCGCCGCCGGAAAATCGCTGGCCAGCGCGTAGGCCACCCACATGCCGATATCGTGGCCCACCACCTGGTAGCGCGCGTGGCCCAGCTGCGCCATCAACTGGTGCAGCGTGGCGGCGATGGCACCGGTGTCATAGCCCGATGCCGGACGGTCGGAATCGCCGGTGCCGGGCGGATCCACCGCGATCGCCTGGTAACCGGCCTGCGCCAGCGCCGCCATGACGTGGCGCCACGTGTACCAGGTCTGGGGCCAGCCCGGAATCAGCAGCACGGGCGTGCCGGAGCCCGCCGTCGCGCAATGGATGCGGTGTCCGCCGACATGGACGTACTGGTGCGAAAAGGCGTCGAAGGAAAAGTTCTGGTGTGTCATGGATGATTTCCGATGCGGCGCGGCCGTTCATGCGATGCCCAGCAGGGCGTTGATCTGTTGCTTGTCGATGGCCGCGCCAGCGAAGTCGTCAAAGACCTTGGAGGTAACCGGAATGATGTGGCGGTTGATGAACTCCACGCCCTCGCGCGCGCCGGTCTCCTGGTCCTTCAGGCAGCATTCCCATTCCAGCGTGGCCCAGCCCTGGTAGTCGTAATGCGCCAGCTTCGAGAAGATCGCCTTGAAGTCCACCTGCCCGTCTCCCAGCGAGCGGAAGCGCCCGGCCCGGTTGATCCAGGACTGGTATCCGCCATAGATGCCCTGCCGGCCGGTCGGATTGAACTCCGCGTCCTTCACATGGAACATGCGGATGTGGTCCTTGTAGATGTCCAGGTATTCCAGGTAATTCAGCTGTTGCAGCACGAAGTGGCTGGGGTCGAACAGAATGGCGCAACGCGCATGGCCGCCCACGCGCTCGCGGAACATCTCGAAAGAAATGCCATCGTGCAGGTCTTCGCTGGGATGAATCTCGAAGCACAGGTTCACGCCCTGCTCTTCGCACTCGTCCAGCACCGGCAGCCAGCGCTTGGCGAGTTCATCGAACGCCGCTTCGATCAGGCCTTCCGGACGCTGCGGAAACGGGAACAGATAGGGCCAGGCCAGTGAACCCGAGAACGTGCCCATATCGGTCAGGCCCAGCCTGCGCGATGCGCGCGCCGTATCCAGCAGGCCTTGCCGCGCCCACGCCGTCCTGGCTTGCGGATTGCCCCGCGCCTTAAGCGGCGCAAAGCTGTCGACCATGGCGTCGTAGGCCGGATGCACCGCCAGCGACTGGCCGTAGATATGGCTGGTCAGTTCGCTGATCACCAGGCCATGGGCGGCCAGCGTTCCCTTGATCTCGTCGCAATAGTCCTGGCTGACGGCCGCCGTCGCGCTGTCGAAAAAGCGCTGGTCCCAGGCGGGAATCTGCAAGGCCTTGAAGCCTACGCCCGCCGCCCATTCCGCGATGGCGGGCAGGCTGTTGAAGGGCGCGACGGCGTCGCTGAACTGGGCCAGGTGCAGGCTGGGTCCTTTGATCGTTTGCATGATTCTTAAACCTAATTGTTTGCCGAACGACAAAGAATAGACGATGCGAAGAATCGGCGCAAGCGCAGGCTACGCACGCCGGGCAGCGCACATGCGGCGTTACACTGCGCCTCAGTTCATTTCAACGAGACCGTCATGGCAGGCAGACCCAGAGAATTCGACCGCGACCTGGCGCTTCAGCAAGCAATGCTTGCGTTCTGGAAGCAGGGTTACGAAGGCACTTCGATGGCGGACCTGGTGGCCGCGACGGGACTGGCTTCCGCACGGCTCTATGCCGCTTTCGGCTCCAAGCAGGATCTGTTCCGCGAAGCGGTAGCGCGTTACGAAGCCGGCGACGGCGCCTTCGCCGAAAAGGCGTTGGAAGGCACGGAAAGCGTGCGCGAGGCCATCACCAAGCTGCTGGCTGACGCAGTGGCCACCTATACCCGGCGCGGCCGTCCGCAAGGCTGCATGGTGGTGTCGGCCGCCACCAATTACGCCGCCGAAAACGAAGCGGTCATGGCGTGGCTCACCACCCATCGCAAGGCGCGCACGCAGTCCATCATCGACCGGCTCGAAGCCGCGCTGAAGGCGGGCGAACTCAAGCCCGGCACCGATGTGCAGGCCTTGGGCGACTACTACGCCGTCGTGCTGCACGGCCTGTCGGTGCAAGCCAGGGACGGCGTGGGCAAGGCCCGCCTGCTGGCCATGATTCCGCCGGCCCTGAGCGCGCTGGACTCCGTCATGCGCTAAGCCCGTGGCCGCGGTATCAGGGCTACGTCGGGACGAATTACAGGCTATCCGCCCCCAATTTTCTTAAATTGCATTTTTACAATGCAATATGCAAAATTACGGCCATGCACATCCATGCCGTCACGCCTCGCCACGCCGTCTTCACCCTCAATGGCGTCCGCCATACCTGCCTGGACCTGCCCGGCATGTACGGCGCCCAATATTTCCGCCTGCCCGTGGTCTTGCGGCTGCTGCTGGAAAACGCGCTGCGCAATATGCAGGACGCGGAGCGCGATGCGGCCGCCGCGGCCCTGTTCCGCTGGCTGGAGCACGGCACCAGCGAAGCCGAGATCGCCTTCCAGCCCGGGCGCGTGCTGATGCACGACACCACCAGCACCCCGGCCCTGGTCGACATCGCCGCAATGCGCGACGCGCTGGCCGAGGCCGGCGTGGATCCTTCCGCGCTGAATCCCGTATTGCCCGTGGACGTGTCGGTGGACCATTCGCTGGCGGTGCAGTCCTATGCGCGCGCCGATGCCGCGGCCTTGAACCTGGACCTGGAGCTGCGCCGCAACGCCGAGCGCTACCGCTTCCTGCGCTGGGCCTCCAAGGCCCTGTCCAATGTGCGCATCCATCCGCCGGGCACCGGCATCATGCACACCATCAATCTGGAGCAACTCGCGACAGTGGTCTGCGAGCAGGAAAACGCCGACGGCATCGCCCTGCATCCGGACATGATGATAGGCACCGACAGCCACACGCCCATGGTCAACGGCATCGGCGTGCTGGGCTGGGGCGTGGGCGGCCTGGAGGCGCAGACAGTGATGTTCGGCATGCCCACGCTGCTGCGCATTCCCGACGTGATCGGCGTGCGCCTGACCGGCGCGCTGGGCGCGGGAGTCAGCGCGACCGACCTGGCCTTGACCGTGACGCAGCGCCTGCGCGAGATCCAGGTGTCCGGAGAGTTCGTGGAATTCTTCGGACCGGGCGTGGCCACGCTGCCGGCGGGCAGCCGCTGCGTGGTGGCCAACATGGCGCCCGAGTACGGCGCCACCACGGGCTACTTCCCCATCGACGGGCAGACGCTGGCCTATCTGCGCCAGACGGGCCGGCCCGAAACGCTGATCGCGCAGGTACAGGCCTATGCCGAGCGCACCGGCATCGCCTACGACCCCGCTGCCGAGCCGCGTTACACCCGCGTGGTCGACATCGCGCTGGACCGCGTGCAGGAGCATGTGGCCGGTCCGCGGCGGCCGCAGGACCTGCATCCCTACGGACACGCCAAGGCCATCCTGGCCGGGTTGGCGGGTGCCCCTGCGGTCCCTGCGCACGGCCTGCCCCGCTACGCCGTGGCGATCGCCGCCATCACCAGTTGCACCAATACCTCGGATCCACGGCTGCTTACCGCGGCCGGCCTGCTGGCCCGCAAGGCGCGCCGGGCCGGCCTGCGCGTGCCCGCCTGGGTGAAGACCTCGTTGGCTCCCGGCTCGCCTGCGGCGGCGGCGTATCTCGCGCGCGCCGGGCTATTGGAAGATCTGTCCGCCGTGGGCTTCGACATCGTGGGCTACGGCTGCACCACCTGCATCGGCAATTCCGGCCCCCTGCCCGAGTCCGTGCGCGCGGCCATGGCGGCGGGCGCGGTCCATCCCGTGGCGGTGCTGTCCGGCAACCGCAATTTCGCCGGCCGCATCCATCCAGACCTGGATCTGGGCTTTCTCATGTCGCCGGCGCTGGTCATCGCCTACGCGCTGGCGGGCGACGCCGAACGCGATCTGAGCTGCGAACCCGTGCAGGCCGCGCCCGACGGCCGCGCCGTCCATCTGCGCGAGCTCTGGCCTGACGACGCGGAGATAGACGCCGCGCTTGCCGCCGGCCAGCAGCCCGCCGATTACCGCCAGGCCTTCCGGATGGCCAGCGCCAACCCGGCATGGCATGCGCTGCAAGCGCCGGACTCGGCGCGCTTTCCCTGGGATCCCGCCTCCACCGCGCTGCGCCGCCCGCCTTTCGCCAGCACCGAAGCGGCCGGCCAGCTGGGCCGCTACACCGCGCATCCCCTGCTGGTGCTGGGCGACGACGTGACCACCGATCACCTGTCGCCCGCCAGCGCCATTCCGCCGGACAGCCTGATCGCCGACTTCCTGGTCGAACGCGGCGACGACCGCAACGACCTGAACGTCTTCGCATCGCGCCGCGGCAACTGGCAGGTGATGCTGCGCGCCGCCTTCTACAGCAAGAGCCTCGTCAATCTGCTCATACCCGAAGCGCCGGTAGGCCACACGCTGCATGCGCCCAGCGGCCGGGTGGAGCCGATCTGGGAGGCCGCCGGCCGCTACGCCCGGGCCGGCCAGCCCGTGGTCCTGGTGGCGGGCGAGCGCTATGGCACCGGCTCCTCGCGTGACTGGGCCGCCAAGGGGCAACGCCTGCTGGGCATCCGCTGCGTGCTGGCGGTCAGCTTCGAACGCATCCATCGCTCCAACCTGATCGGCATGGGCATCCTGCCCTTGCGCCTGCCCGCCGGCCTCACGCCGGCAACGCTGCGGATCCGGCCTGGCGACAGGATCGAGATCGATGCCCCGGCCGCGGCGCTGACGCCGCGCATGCCCGTGGCGGTCCGCATCCTGCGCGCCGGCGGCGCCGAAGAGACGCTGCAGGCCACGGCGGCGGTCGAGACCCGGCTGGAAGTCAGGCTGCTGCGCATGGGCGGCGTCATTCCCGCTATTCTCTCGGACACCATCCATTCCGCCGTCCGCAACGCATGAGCGCCCAATCCAATACCGCCGCGAAAATCCTGGCGCTGATCCAGGCAGACCGCCTGCCCGCGGGCGCGCACCTGACGGCGCAGAAGATCGCCGACCGGCTGCGCCTGTCGCGCTCGCCGGTCAACGACGCGCTGGGCATCCTGGAGCAACGCGGCGTCGTCTCGCGCAAACCCAACCGCGGCTATTTCCTGGAACGGGATCACACCGCGCTGGCACACATGCAAGGGGACCTGGCGCCGCCCTCCGTTGACGACATCGTCACGCACAGCTACTTCAAGCTGGCCGACGAACTGCTGCGCGGCGAACTGCCCATGCAATGCAGCGAAGCGCTGCTGCGCGCGCGCTATGGCCTGACGGCCGCGCAGACCCAAGCCCTGTTGGGCCGCATCGCGCAGGAAGGCTGGGCAGAGCGGCGGCCCGGCTATGGCTGGGAATTCTCATCCATGATGACCACGCCCGACAGCCTGCTGCAGTCCTACCGTCTGCGGCTGGCGCTGGAGCCGGCCGCGCTGCTGGAGCCGGGCTTTCACATCGACAAGCAAGTGCTGGCGCGTTGCCGCGCCGCCGAAAAGCACCTGCTGGACGGCGGCATCGCCACCGACACCGCCGACCAGCTGCACGAACGCGGCGTGCGCTTCCATGAATCGCTGGTGGAGGCCTCGGGCAATCCCTTCTTCATCGACGCCATCAAGCGCGTGAACCGCGTGCGCCGGCTGCTCTCGTACCGCTCCATGCAGGACCGCAGCCGCTACCGCCAGCATTGCGACCAGCACCTGGCCATCCTGGAACTGCTGGAACACGAACGCAACGAAGAGGCCGCAGCCGAACTGGCGGAGCACCTGCGCAGCACGCTGGACAACCTGGCCCGCATCAGCGGGCTGCTGGCCTCCTAGCGCCGGTCAGAAGTCCATAGACGCGGACAGCATCAGCGTGCGCGGCACCCCTTGGGAAATCGTGCCATACGAGGCCACGCCCGACCAGTAGGCCCGGTTGAACACGTTGACGACATTGGCGCGCAGCGTGAGGTCTTTACCATAGACCTTGGTGGCATAGCGCGCGCCCAGGTCGAACGTGGTCCACGACGGCACCGACTGGGTGTTGGCCTGATTGATGTATTCGCTGCCGGTGTGCATCACGCTGCCGGTCAGGGTCAGGCCCGCGACCCAAGGCGTATCCCATTCCGCGCCCAGGTTCACCGACACCTTGGGCACGCCCACGGGCCGGTTGCCGACCACCGCCTTGCTCCCGGCGCGCGTCAGCTCCGCGTCCAGCAAGGTCACACCGCCCAGCAGGCGCAAGCCGCGCCACGGTTCACCGGCCAGGTTCAATTCCAGGCCGCGGTTGCGCTGCTCGCTGTCCGCGCCGTACACGCCGTTGGTCAGCTGGCCGCTGGGCTTGGTGATCTCGAAGGCGCTCAGGGTCAGCATGGCGCTGTCCAGGTCCACCTTCACGCCCACTTCCTTCTGCCTGGCCTTATAGGGCTTGAACACCTGGCCGGCGTTGGACGCGGTGGCAGGCGCCACGTCGCCCTTGCTCAGGCCTTCGATGTAATTGGCGTACAGCGACACATGGCTCCAGGGCTTGATGACAATGCCCGCCAGCGGCGTGGTCGCGCTTTCGTCGTAGCTGACGGTGCGCACGCCGGTCGTGGCGTTGAAATTGCGGGACTGGATGCGCTGCTGGCGCACGCCCAGGGTCAGCTGCGCGCGCTCGTCCAGGATGCTCAGCGTATCGGCCAACGCCAGGCCGGAAAGATCGGACGAGGAAATCTTGGGCACGTTGGCCGGCGCCGGGATGTACTGCTCCGGCCGCGTGATCGGATGGTAGATGTTCGACGTGAGCGGCGTGCCCATTACGCTGGCCTGCGAGTTCCGGTCGCTGTACAGGCTGCCCATGAAGTTGATGGCATGGCGCACCGGGCCTGTATCCAGCTTGGCGCGCAGGCCTGCGTTGTAGGTGCTGCGGTTGACCTCGAACCTGAAGTTGTTCGGCGTGACCACCGTGTCGCCGGCCTCGTTGACGATGGTAGGCGTCTGGTCCGACAGACGCGACACGTTCGTGTCCGAGCCGCCCGCGTCGGCAAACACCGTCAGGCGGTCGCTGATGTCGTACTCGACCCGCAGCAGCGCCGATTGCCCGTCTGACTTCCACCAGCCCCAGGGCTGCGTGGCGTTGCGCCGCCCGTCCGCCGCATGCGGCACATCGATGCCCGCCGCCACCAGGAAAGGCCGCGTGGGCGCGTCGATCTTTTCATTCTGCGTCAGCAGGTCCAGCGAGGCGCGCAGCCGCTCGCCCTGGTAGTCCAGCGACAGCGCGCCGATGTCGGTGCGCGAATACAGATTGTCCAGCGGCGTATCGCCCTGCCGGTGCATGCCGTTGATGCGCACGCCCCATTCGCCGTCATTGCCGAAGCGGCGGCTCAGGTCCGCGCGCGCGCCGAATTGCGAGTCGCCCACGTAATCGGCGGACACGCGGCTCAGGTCCTGCGGCAGCGCCCGCTTGGGCACCATGTTGATCACGCCGCCCACGCCGCTATTGGGCGACATGCCGTACAGCAGCGCGGCCGGTCCTTTTAGCACTTCGACCCGCTCGATGTAGTCGGTGTAGACGTGATAGTTGGGCGCCACGCCATAGACCCCGTCAAAGGCGATCTCACCCAGGTTGCCTTCGCCGATAGGAAAGCCCCGGATGTAGAAAGAATCGGTCACGCCGCCGATCTGCCCGGTAAAGCGCACCGATGGCTCGACGTTCAACGCATCCGCCAGCGTCACCGACTGACGGTTCGCCAGCAGGTCCGATGTGTAGTTCGTGACATTGAATGGCACGTCCATCACGTCGCGGTTGCCCAGCAATCCCAGCCGTCCACCCCGGGCCACCTGGCCACCGTCGTACTCCGCCGGCAACGCGTAGGGCGCCGCTGCGCTAGCCGCTACGGTCACTGCCGGCAATACGGTCGCCGACGCATCCGATCCCGACGGCAGCTTGCGCAGGGAATAGGCTCCTCCGCCCTGCTCCGACAGGACGTAGCCCGATCCGGACAGCAAACGGACAAAGCCTTCCTGCACCGTGTAGGCGCCATCCAACCCGTTCGTGCGCAACCCCGACACCATGGCCGGATCGAACGACAGCGGCACGCCGGCAGCGGCGGCAAACTGAGCCAGCGCGTCGCCTAACGGACCGGCGGCGATCGCGTAGGGCTTGCGCGCAGCGGCGCTCACCGTATCGGCCGCCACCGCCTGTTGCGACGCCCCCGTGGCGGCCAACAGCGCCAAGCCCATGCCGGCTGCCCGTAGCATCGCCGCCAGCGGCGTCAGCACGGCTTTGCCGCGCACGGGGCGCGGCGAACGGGAGATTCGGGAAACCATGAAACCATCCTTCGTAAGGGTCTGGGCGGCGCGCGATTCGCGGCGATTCACCCGGTACACCGGACGAAGCGAAAAAAAGGTTCAGCCAGTTCGCGATTAATTTGTAACGCCGGCGCGCGGTACCACCGTGGTCCAGTACGGCGTAACCTTGCTCACCCTCACGGGCAGGGTCTTTTCCAGCAAGCGCAAGCTGGCATCGATATCGTTCAACGGAAACGCCCCGGACACGCGCAGCCCCGCCACTGCTGGATCGCAGCGCAGCATGCCGCGGCGATACCGGGCCAGTTCATCCATCAGGTCGGCCAGCCGCCAGTTGCGCGCGGCAAGCATGCCCTGCTCCCACGACGCCGCCGACGTCTCCACCGGGATCTGGGGTTGCACCTCGCGCCCGTTGAAGACGGTCTGCCGTCCGGCCGGCAGCACCGTGGCGCTGCCAGCCGCCGCCACGGGCCAGATCTCCACCGCGCCCTCGAACACCGCCACGCGCACGGCATCGCCTTCGTCACGCACCAGGAAGCGGGTGCCCAGCGCGCGGATCGCGCCTTGGGCGGTCTGGACGATGAAGGGACGGCGCAACTGCGGCGTATCGCTACCCGTGGTCAGCAGGATTTCGCCCGCCCGCAACCAGACCGTGCGCTGCTGTGCGGTGTAGTCGATGTCCACCGCGCTGGCGGTATTGAGCACCAGTTGCGTGCCATCGGCCAATTCCAGGCGGCGCTGCTCGCCGGTCGCGGTGCGCGCATCCGCGCTCCACTCGCGCCAGGGCAGCTCGCGCCAGCCCAGCCATGCCACGGGTCCCGCGATCAACAGGCCGGCCAGCGCGCGCGCGGCCTGGCGCCGACCCGGGCGATCCAGCCGGCGCAAGGTATCGCCAGCGATGCGCGGAGGCACCTGGCCGAATCCGCGCAGCATTTCTTCGGCGCGTTGCCATGCGGCGGCGTGCGCCGGGCTGCGGGCGCGCCAGCGGTCGAACGCCTCACGCTCGGACGGCGACAAGCTCTCGGATTGGAAACGCACCAGCCAGCCGGCTGCTTCCCTCAGGATCGCGGGGTCGATCACGCGTCGGCCTGGCTTGCGATCAGGCATGCGGTCAGCGCCGCCTGCATATGGCGCTTGACCGTGGACAGCGACACGTCCAGGCGTTGCGCGATGGCGTCATAGCCCATGCCGTCGAACTGCGACAGCAGGAAGATCTCGCGCGTTTTGGCGGACAGCGTCCGCAACGCCGTATCGATGGCGTGCAAGGTTTCCAGGATCAGCGCGCGCGCCTCCGGCGACGGCGCCTGCTGCTCGGGCAATTGCGCCACCGTGGCCAGATAGGCCTCTTCCAGCGTTCTCCGGCGCCAGTGGTCCACCACCAGGCCCTTCGCGATGTGCGTCAGCAACGCGCGCGGCTCGGCGCCCGCGTCCGCCCTGCGCCGCCCGGCCATCAGGCGCACGAAGGTGTCATGGGCCAGGTCCGCCGCGTCGAAGGAATTGCCCAGCTTCCTGCGCAACCAGACCGACAGCCAGCCGTGGTGGTCACGATAGAGTTGCGCGACGTTGTCGGCGGGAGGGGAGTCGGGCGGAGGCAAGGCGCACCTGGCGATAGAATCTAAATAGGAACCATTTATATTCTATCGTATCCTTGCCCTGCTCTGGACGCGCCCCTGGCTACCGCAGCGGCGTGCCGCCAATCAGAACTTGGCGGTCAGATTGACGAACACGCTTCTGGGCTCGCCGTAGTAGACCTGGTTGCCCACGCCGCCCAGGTAGTACTTCTTGTCGAACAGGTTGTTCAGGTTCATCTGCGCCGACAGGCGCGAATTGAAGTCGTAGCGCGCCATCAGGTTGTAGATCGCGTAGGCCTTCTGCTTGACCGTGACCGTGGCGTCGCCGGCGCTGACTTCGGAGTAGCTCGACAGCTGCCAATTGACGCCGCCGCCCACCGTCAGGCGGTTCCATGAACCCGGCAGCCGATAGGTGGTGAACAGCTTGGCCACCGCGCGCGGACGCTCGGGATTGACCGACACGCCCTGCGCATCGCGGCTGGTGTAGTACGTGCCTCCGGCATAGGCGTTCCAGCCCTCCGACAACAGCCCGCTCACTTCCAGCTCGATGCCCTTGGTGGTGACGCCGTCGGCGGTCTTGTAGGCCTGGTCGGGCGTGCCGGGCACCAGTTTGTCTCCGTCCAGCACCGCGACCTTGCTTTGCCTGACCTTGAACAGCGCGACGGAAGTATTCAACCTGCCGTCCAGGTACTCGCCCTTCAGGCCCACTTCATAGTTCTGGCCCTGCACCGGATCCAGGTAATTGCCGCTGCTGTCCCGATTGTCCTGGGGCTGGAAGATGTCGGTATAGCTGACGTAGGCGGAGTAGGTGTCGTTCAGGTCGACCACCACGCCGGCGTACGGAATGAACTGGGAATCCTTCTGGTCGCGCGTGGGCGATTTCGATTCCCAACTCGCGTAACGGCCGCCCGTGATGACGGTCAGATTGTCGGCCAGCGACCACCGCGCCGCGGCATAGACGCCGCGTTGGTGCGTCACCGTGTCCCGCAAGCTGGCCTCGGTCCAGGTCGGCTGCGCGTACGAGCCGTCCCACTGGTAGAAGTTGCCGGTATCCGCCAACGTGGCGCGGTCGAAGCCGTAGCGGTAGAAGTCCTCGCCGTAGCGGCTGCGCATGGCGCCCACCACCAGCTCGTGCTTGCGGCCGAGCAGGTTGAACGGCCCCGTGGCCTGCAAGTCCAGCGAGGTCTGCTGCGCGTAGGAATTCCAGTATCCCGGCAGCGCCGCCAAGCCGGTTCCGGTTGCACGGTCCAGGTCGCCGTACAGGTACAAAAGCTTGGCGTCGTACTTGCTCTTGCGTTGCGACCAATCGGCCTTGACCGCCCAATCGTTGGCGAAGCGATGTTCCAGCGTGGCGAATACGGTCTGGTTGGTCGTATGCCAGTAGGTCCAGTCCGCCGCGGTGGTCTTGGAACGCCGCCAGTCGGTCGGCGTGCCGTCGCTGAACACCACCGGCAGGCTGCCCCAGGTGGATCCGCGCGGACGCTTGTCCTGGTAGTCCGCGCCCAGGCTCAACCGGGTCGATGGCGTCAGGTCCGCATCGATGACGCCATAGAACACCTGCTTGTTGGCATGGTACAGATCGATGTAGGAATCGCGCCCCTGGTACATCGCCACCATGCGCGCACGCACGGTGCCTTCCTGGTTCAATGGCGTGGACATGTCCACCGCGCCGCGATATTGATTCCACGACCCCGCGCCGGCGCTCACCGTTCCGGTGAATTCTCGGCTATTGGCATGCTTGCGCACCAGGTTGATCGAAGCGCCCGGATTGCCCGCGCCCGTCATCAGGCCGGTCGCGCCGCGCACGACTTCGATGCGGTCGTAGATGAATGAATCGTTGTCGGATTCGCCATACATCGACAGGCCGATGGTGGTGGGAACGCCGTCGTACTGCAGGCTGTCGATGTAGAAGCCGCGCGACCAGAAGTCCGTGCGATCGGTATCCTCGCTGACCACCTGCACGCCCACCACGCTGCCCATCACTTCGTCCAGCGACCGCAGGTTCTGGTCGTCGATGCGCTGGCGTGTCACCACGCTGACGGACTGCGGCGTTTCGCGCAGCGACAAGGTCAGGCCCGTGGCGGCGGCCGATGCCGGAGTCGTGTAGGAGCCGGTGCCTTCGGTCACCGCCGGATTCATACTGCCCAGCACCGTCACTGGCGCAAGGCTGGCCACGCCGCCATCGCGCGACAAGATGATGCTGTCGCCCTGCCAACGGTACGTCACGCCCGTGCCTTGCAACAGGCTGCGCAAGGCCTCCTCGGGCGATAGCCGGCCGCGCAGGCCGTTGCTGCTTACACCGGCCACCACTTCAGGCGCGTAGAACACGCGCACCTTGACCTGCGCCGCCCATTGCATCACGGCATCGCCCAAGGGCTGCGCCGCGATGTCGATAGGCACGGCGGACGCTTGCGGCTGAGCAATCGCCGGCGTGCCCGCCGTCGCCAAGGCCACTGCCAACAGCAGGGAAGAAAACATGAACCGGGGAGACGCGCACGCAAGGCGCGCAACGGCGGGGAAATGCCGGGCTGCTGGAATAGTCACAAGTACCTGCTGTTCTGTTCGACGATACGGGGAACGTTTCCCGAGATGGAAACGCGGCGGCTGCCGCCTTCCTTCGTAGAACGAATCAGCCCAAGATAAACCTGAATCCCATTCTCATTTATTTTGTAACCGCGCCTCGATGAAGCTACTTTGCGCTGATGTCGATGGCGCCGTCCGGGCGCGGCGTCAGGCGCACCGGCGCCACCGCCGGCAAGGCGTCGACCAGGGCTTCGGGCCGATCCAGGCTGAATGACGCCGATACCCGCAAGCGCCCCGCCCTGTCGTCCGCCAGCCGCAACGGCGTGGGCAAATAGCGGTTCATATCCCGCACCACCTCGGCCAGCGGCGCGTTCTTGAACACCACCCGCCCTTCGCGCCACGCGATCGCGCTCTGGACGTCGGCGGGCGCTGGCACGCCGATCGCGCCGCTGGCTGGCACGCGGATGCCGTCCCCCCCGCGCAGCACGGCATGACCCATGTTCCACCAGCGGCCGCCCGACACCTCCACGGTGCCGGACGCCACCAGCACCGCGACCTGATCCTCGTCGCGCCGCACATCGAAGACGGTGCCGGTCACGCGCACCACGCCGCTGCCTGCGCGCACGATGAATGGCCGCGCCGCATCGGCGCTGACGGTGAACAGGATCTCGCCGCCGTCCAGCGCCACTTCCCGGCGCCCGGCGTACAAACGCACGTCGGCGCGCGTCGCGCCATTGAGTGCCAGCACGGAACCATCGGGCAAGGTCACTTGCCGGCGTTCGCCGCGCTCCGCGACCAGCGTCGCGGAGTATCCCGGAATCTCCGCCGGCAGGTTCCACCACGCCACCATGGCCGCCGCAGCCAATGCCGCACAGCCCGCGGCCATGCGCAGCGCCAGGCGGCGCTGCCGTTGCGGCCGGGGCCGGGCCGGAATCTCTCCGCCCAGCAAGGTCCGGACTTGATCGCGGGACATTCCGGCGGCGGCCTTGCCCAGTTGCTGCATGCGGTCGAACTCGCGCGCGGCCTCGGGATGATCGCGCCGCCAGCGGGCAAACTCGCGTCGCTGGCGGCGCGTCAGGTCGCCCGAATGCCAACGCGCGAACCACTGCGCCGCCGTATCGGGCGCGCCCTGCTCATCGCGGTCGTTGGTGGAAGGCATCGTCATGGATTGTGTTCACGCATGCGGTCGCGGACGAATTCGATTGCCCGCATGACGTAGCGTTCGATCATGTTCTTGGACAGGCCCATATGCTGCGCCACCTCGGCCTGCGTCCAGCCTTCGATGCGATTCAGGACAAAGGCCTCGCGGCACTTGGGCGGCAATTCTGCCAGGACTTGCGCAAGATCGTCCGCCAGACGCGACGCGCGCACCGGCGACTCGGGATCGGTCCAGGCGGGCTGGTCAGCCTCGTCCAGCAGGTCCAGCGGCACATGCTCGGTCCGTTCCTGCCGGCGCCAGCGGTCGATCAAGCGATGTCCGGCGGCCTGGAACAGGTAGCTGCGCGCCTTCAACGCGACGCTGGCGTCGGCCTTCAGCAGGCGTTCGATGGCATCGTGCGCCGCGTCCTCAGCATCATGCCGGTTGCCGACTCTACGGCTCCATACCCCTACCAGCTCGTCGTAGTAGGCGAGCCAGCCGGAACGGGGCGGAGGGGAACGGGACATGGACCGATCGGACAACGGAGATGGCGACGCCGCGAATTTTACAAATAATTCTCATTATCGCAACTGCCTGCCACTGTCCTTGCGGCCCCTCCCGCGCGCCGCCTCAGTAATCCATGGGAACGTGGCTTTGCGCTTCTCGCAGTTCCTGGATGTGGCGCTCGGCTTCCTGTCTTTCGACGGCGGGCGGCAACGGGCGCCAGCTCACCATGTTGCCGGGCGTTTTCACCGGCATCCAACCCAGCACGCTGTAAAGCGTGATGGCCGTGCATCCTGTGTCGTACCGCGTTTCGTAGTATCCCTGCCGGTCCGGCTTGGTATCGCCGGACGTCCAATCCAACTGAGACATCCACGTCTCCTCTTTCTGAAGCTTGTAGTCCCGCCACCGGGCGAACGACGCTTGATCGTATAGCGGCCCCGTGCGCCTGTGCTGCCACCTTGCGCCCGCTTTGCAATTCTTGATAGAGGGGAATCCCTGACATTCTGATAGGCGTCGATTGCTTAACCTGGAAAAGCGGGGCTAGGATGTAGCAAAATATTCTTACAAACACGGGAGCGGGGATCTTCGCTTGCACGGACTCTTGAGCGAACCGCCATGTCGAAACTGGCGTTGATGCGTTATCCAAAGGATCGGCTGGCCGCGCTGGCGGGCGCAAGCGCCCTGCGCGCCATACGCGAGGGCCTGCTCTGGACCTTGCCGTGCCTGCTGGTCACGGCGTTGTTCCTGGTGCTGACCGTCATCGCCCGGCAACTGGGCCTGCCAGCCACCGTCGTGGAACTGTTGACCGCCGTCCACGACAAGCTGACGAACCTAATGCCTATCCTGGCCGGCACGTCCATCGGCTACATGCTGTCGTTCCGCCATCGGGTGCCGCATCTGCCCACCGCGTTCCTGTGCCTGTCCTACGTGATGATCGCCGACGGCCTGATGGCGCCCTACCCCCAGGCCGCCGCCACCCTGGTACTGTTCATCGCCATCGTTTCGCCCTTGCTGACCGTGCCGTTGATGGCGTGGCTGCACCGTCGCCGCTGGACCCAGTTGGCGCCCGACGGCGTTATCAGCGATAACGTCCGCGACACGCTGAACATGGTCGTGCCCGGCCTGCTGACGGCCGGCCTGGTCGTGCTGACGCTCTCCGCCGCGCTCCAGATCCCCGCCGTGGCACAGTTCAACATACCCTTGAGTCTGGCCTCGCTGGACAGCCCCTTCACCTCGGGCGCGCTGATCGCCGGCCTGAATTCGCTGCTGTGGTTCTTCGGCATACACGGCTACCACGCCCTGGCCCCCCTGATGAGCGTCATGGACCAGGCGGCCATGCTGAATTCCGCCACCCAGTCCGCCGGCTACGAAGGCATGTATGCCTTGAACAGCACCCTCCTGGGCGCTTTCGTCTTCATCGGCGGATCGGGCGCGACGCTGTCGTTGGCCGTGGCCATGCTGGTGTTTGCGCGCACCGAATCGCTGCGGCTGCTGGCGCTGGCCAGCCTGCCGGTGGCGCTCCTGAACGTGAATGAAATCCTGCTGTTCGGGCTGCCGCTGATCCTGAATCCGCGCCTGCTGGCGCCGTTCATCCTGGCGCCGGTGACCAACGCCATCCTCGCGCTGGCCGTCGTGCAACTGGGCTGGCTGCCTTCCGCGGCGACGACCTTGCCGCTGACCTCGCCGGTACTGTTCAACGCCTACATTGCCGCCGGCGGCAGCCTGGGCGGCGTGGCGCTGCAGCTCGTGCTGGTGGCGCTGGGCGCGTGTCTGTACGCGCCCTTTGTCGTCGCACTGGAGCGGCAGCGCCAGGAAAGCGCCACCGTCTACTTCAAATCGCTGGACACGACCTTCACGCGGCTGCAAGAGGAATCGCTGCTGTACGCGCACGATCCGGTGGTGCAGACCTATGCCGACCGTGCACGCCGCAACGCCGAAAACACGCGCATCCGCGCCATCAGCCAGTACGACTTCCATCTGGAATTCCAGCCGCAGGTGTCATTGCGCAGCGGCCTGTGCACCGGCTGCGAAGCGCTGCTGCGCGCCACCGGACCCGACGGCGCGCGGCAAACGCCGGTGGAATTCCTGCGCTGGCTGGCGCAGGCCGACCTGATGCGGGAGGTGGACCTGTGGGTGGCCAGACAGGCCGTGCAGCAATGTCTGCAATGGCGCAAGCGCGACTTCCGCTTGCCGATGACCATCAACGTCACGGCCGGCACGCTGACGTCCGGCGACTACCTCGAAAAACTGATCAAGGTGCTGGCGCAGGCCGGCGGACAGATCTCGGTCGAGTTGACCGAAGACGCGCTGGTGGAGGACACCCAGGCGCTGCACACCGCCTTCGACCGTCTGCATGCGATAGGCGCCCGCATCTACATCGATGATTTCGGCACCGGCTATTCCGCCCTCAGCTATCTGCACCAGTTCGAAATCGATGCGGTCAAGATCGACCGCAGCTTCGTCGTGGCGCAAGACAGTCCCCGAGGCGCGCTGGTCCTGAACGGCTTGCTGCGCTTTTGCGAAGCGCTGAACCTGCAGATCGTGGTGGAAGGCGTGGAAACGGACCAGCAGCTGATGGCGCTGGAATCCCCCGCCGAGATCATCGTGCAGGGGTGGTACTACAGCAAGGCCTTGTCGGGCGACAGCCTCATGGACTACGCGCGCCGGCGTCAGGCTGCGCCGCCGCTGCGGGCACAGCCTGCGCCCGCGGCGCCTACTTGATGCCGATGAACGGCAGGGCCGCGTTCGGCACCTGCGTGGTCGGCAGCACGCCGTCCCACTTCTCCACCGCGTTCAGGCTCACCAGATTGGTGTTGGCGGCCAAGGCCTCAGCCTTGGCGCGGATCGCAGCCGCTTCGGCGTCGCCGCGCATGCGGATGCCGTCGGCCTCGGCCGTGAACTGCTGGCGGCGCGCGTCGGCTTCCGCCTTGGCCTTGACCACCTGGATCTCGGCCGTGATCATCGCCGTTTCCTTCTGTTGGCGGGTCGTCTCGATCTGCACCTGCGCCAACATGCGCTGTTCGATCGAGTGCTCATAGGCCTGCGAAAAACCGACTTCCTCGATCTGCACGCCCACCACCTGCACCGGTGCGCCTTCCATCGTCTTGAGCACGGCAGCATTCACGTCCTGGCCCAGCTTCTGGCGTTCCTGGATGGCGCGCACCGCCGTGTATTGGCCGAACACGTTCTTCACCGAATCCGGGGTCTTGCGCTCCAGCACGCGCATCTGCAGATTGCTGATGGTGCCGTATTCCGAGTACAGCTCGGCCACGTGCTCGGACGGCACGCGGTAGGTCACCGACACGCGCAGCGTGGCCGGTTGCTGGTCATAGCTGTAGGCTTCCAGCTTTTCAAACACGAACGTGTGGTCGCGCACCGACACCGTCATCACGTTGTCGATGAACGGGGTCTTGAAGTCCAGGCCCGGTTCCGACACGCGCACCAGCTTGCCGTTGCGCAGCACCACGCCGCGCTCGCCCTGGTCGACCTGGAACCAGGAATCGAAGGCCAGGAACAGAATCAGCAAAAACAACACCGCCGTGATCACCGCGATCTTGAAACTACGCGGCTTTACGGCACCAATCGTCTTGACCATCTGGATATCTGTCGGCTTCACTTCGAATCCCTTTCTGATTTTGAACGTTTACGGTCCGAGAGCACGGCGGCGATGCCGCGCGCCAGCAAATAGGCGACCACGGCCGCCCCAACCAAGATCAGGAAATACCTCATCGTGCGTTCCCCCCCGGAAAATAAGCAGGGGATTCTATCGCGACTGGAACGTCAGGCGAATTGTGGCGATTGTTGCGACGGCATCGGCGAAGGACAGTGGCACGAACCCAACGACAGCGCTACGCTAGGCAACTCTCTACACTGCAGGAGCCACAACCATGCGCCGCACACCGTCAATGATCGTCGCCACCCTTGCCTGTGCCGCCGTGCTTGGCGCACCGGCACAGGCCGCGCCGCCCGAGGGCAAAGGCAAGCCAGACCACGCGGGCCAAGGCAATGGCAATGGCGGCGGTAACGGCAATGGCAAGAACAAGGGCCAGCAGAGCCAGGACAGCGGCGTCAGCGTCACGCTCAGCACCGCGGGCATCACCGTGTCCACCGCGCGCAGCTATGCCGTGCAGGCCGGGGCGACGGGCTACGGCTCGCTGCCGCCGGGCATACGCAAGAACCTGGCGCGCGGCAAGCCCCTGCCTCCGGGCATCGCCAAGAAGATGGTGCCCGGCCCCATGCTGGCGCGCCTGCCCGTGCATCCGGGCTACGAATGGCGCGTCGCGGGCAGCGACCTGATCCTCGTCGCCATCGCCACCGCCGTCGTCGCGGACGTCCTCACGGGCGTGTTCAACTAGGCGCCGCGCGCCATGGACGCCGCCACGCGGCGTCCATAGTTCCTAGCATCAGGCCGCACACTGTTACGTCCCTGCCGCGGATCTATCTGCTACCGTTGAATCGCCTCGCGCCGCGGCCCTGGCCCGGCGCCCACGACGGAGACCGCGCATGCCACGTCCTTCCGAGTCCGCGCCGCTGATCGGCGTGATCCCCCCCTACATGCTGGATCGGCTGGCGCAGCACGCCGATGCGCGGGTCAGCATGCCCGCGGTCAAGACGCTGATCATCGACCAGCAGCAGCGCAGCCTGCGCGAAATGGCGGCGCAGCCGCCGCGCGCCAAGCCCGCCCGGCCCAAGAAGGCAGCGCCCGCCGGCACGCCGCAGCGCGCCGTGCACGACGCCGCCAACACCACCACCCTGCCCGGCAAGCTGGTGCGCGCCGAAGGCGCCTCCGCCAGCGGCGACGTGGCGGTGGACGAAGCCTATGAGCATCTGGGCTCGACCTACAAGCTGTTCTGGGACGTCTACCAGCGCCACTCCATCGACGGCCAGGGCCTGCCACTGGTCGGCACCGTGCATTACGGCGAAGACTACGACAACGCCTTCTGGAACGGCGCACAGATGGTGTTCGGCGATGGCGACGGCGAAGTGTTCAACCGTTTCACGGTGGCCGTCGACATCATCGGCCACGAACTCACGCACGGCGTGATCGACGCCGAGGCCGCCTTGCTCTACCAGGGCCAGTCCGGCGCCCTGAACGAATCCCTGTGCGATGTGTTCGGCGCGCTGGTCAAGCAGCACACGCTGGGCCAGGACGCGCGCCAGGCCGATTGGCTGGTGGGCGCCGGGCTGTTCAAGCCCAAGATCCGCGCCCGCGCGCTGCGCTCCATGGCGGAACCCGGCAGCGCCTATGACGACCCTCTGCTGGGCAAGGATCCGCAGCCCGCGCACATGCGCGACTACGTGGACACGCCGAACGACAATGGCGGCGTGCACATCAACTCCGGCATCCCCAACCGCGCCTTTTATCTGGCGGCCACTTCGATGGAAGGCCCCGCATGGGCCAGCGCGGGCCGCGTCTGGTACGACGCGTTGTGCGACAAGCGCCTGCGCCACGATGCCGACTTCGTGCAGTTCGCGAAACTGACGCTGGCCGTCGCGGCGGAACGCCATGGCGCCGCCGTGCGCGATGCCGTCGCCCGCGCCTGGGCCGGCGTGGGAGTCCAGACATGATCGAGCTGCCATCCCTGGACCTTGCCATGCTGGTGCGCCTGACCCGCGAAGGCGGGCTGGCCTATATGCCGGCATTGGCGCAGCCGCGCAGCATCGACCTCGCCACCTGCCCGCCGGACCTGCGGCAGGAGGTTTGCGACGCCCTGCAACGCGCCGCGCCGGTGGCCGTTCCGCGCTGCGCGCCGGCAGGCGGCGATCAGCGCTATTTCCACGTCGAAGTCGTGTACAAGGGCGACGACGTCGCGGACATCAGCTTCGACGTGCCGGAGACCGACGCGCCCGAGCCACTGGTGCGCTTGTGGAAAAGCCGGGCCGGACAGACTTGAGCGCGGCATCCCGGTATTGCCCGATCTGGATGGCGCGGCCCGCGTAAAGACCGGTGGCCGCCATCGCCAGGCACAAGACCGCGCACAGGGCCAGCGCCAGGGTCCAGTCTCCCTGCGTGTCGTGCAGCGTGCCCGCTAGCGCAGGGCCGCTGGCCGCGAACAGATAGCCCACGCACTGCGCCATGCCCGACAGCGCCGCCGCCTGCTGCGCATGACTGGCGCGCAAGCCCACGAATGCAAGGCCCAGAATGATGCCGCCGCCCGTGCCCAGGCCCATCAGGACGATCCACAGCGTCGCCCAGCCAGGCGCGACGATCAAGCCGGCAAACGCGACGAACGAAGCCACGGCCGCGCAGAACGCCGCGCCGCGCTGGTCCTTCAGGCGCCGCACCAGGGGAGCCAGGAACAGGGCCGGGACGGCCGACATGAGCTGCAGCAAGCCATGCAACGTGCCGGCGCGTTCGGCCGTATAGCCAGCATCGCGCAGGATGGCCGGCAGCCAGCTCACGCCCACATAGAACACGAAGGAATTGATGCCCAGGAACAGCGTCACCTGCCACGCCAGCGCGGAGCGCCACAGCCTGGGACCGTGCGGCGCATGCGCCGTGGATGCCGCGGGCGCGGTGTGATTGGCCAGCTGCGGCAGCCATAGCAAAGCGCTGAGCACGGGTAGCACCAACAGGCAGCCCGAGGAAAAGCGCCAGGCCGCGTCGGACAGACCCGCCAGCGGGATGGCAATGGCGGACGCCAGCCCCGCGGCCAGGCTCATGGTCAGCACATAGGCCGAAGTCAGGCCCGCGAGCTGCTGCGGAAAATCGCGCTTCAGAAGGCTGGGCAACAACACATTGCCGATGGCGATGCCGGCGCCGATGACAACCGTGCCCAGGAACAGGCTCCAGGCCGGCCCCAGCGTGCGCACGACGATGCCAGCCGCGATCAGCAGCATGGCGGCAAACAAGCTGCGCTCCAGTCCGTGGCGGCGAGCCAGGCCCGCGGCAAACAGCGACACCACGGCAAAGGCCAGCAAGGGCAAGGTGATCAGCATGCCCGCGGCGGTGGCGCTCAGCCCCAACTGCTCGCGGATCATGCCGGTCAGCGGCGGCACGCCGGTAATCGGCGCGCGCAGCACCATGGACATGCAAAGAATGCCGGCGATCAGCAACACGGGATGGCCGGCGGGACGTTTGGAAGTAGGGATATGCGAATTCATGCCGCCAGCTTAAGCATCGCCGCCTTCGCCGAATTTCGCCATAATGACAAATTATCCCTAAATTCGGTCAAGGTGAAATTCAATGCACCGTCTGGACGACCCGGCCCCGTTCTTCAATCCCGATATCGACACGCAACAGGCCTATGCCATGCGCGTGCATGCGGACGAGAACGACCAGGAGTCTCCGCCACACCGGCACGCAATGGGCCAGCTGGTGCTGTCCTTGCAGGGCGGCGTGACCTGCTCCGTGCCGCAGGGCCTGTGGATGGTGCCGCCGCAATATGGCGTCTGGATTCCTGGCGGCGTGCCGCACAGCAATCGCGTCACGCAGAACGGCCGGGTGTGTTTCCTGTTCGTGCCGCCCCACGCCACGGGCCTGCCTGGACAGTGCTGCACGCTGGCGATCTCGCCGCTGGTGCGCGAATTGGTCGCCTATCTGGCGGACCTGGCTCCGCAGGACACGGCCACGCCTGCCAACCGGAAGCTGGCCGAAGTGCTGGTCGAGCAGTTGGCGCGCATGCCGACCGAACAACTGCACCTGCCCATTTCGGACCACCCGCGCCTGCGCGAAATCGCCGATGCCCTGCACGCCGACCCCGCCGACCGCAGCACGGTGGCGCAATGGGGCAGGCGCGTCGCCATGAGCGAACGCACGCTGGCGCGGCTGGTGCAGCAAGAGCTCGGCATGAGCTTTGGCCGCTGGCGCCAGCAGATGCACATCATCCAGGCCCTGCAGCGCCTGGCCGCCGGCGTCTCGGTGCAGCGCACTGCCGAAGACCTGGGCTACGAATCCGTCAGCGCCTTCATCACCATGTTCCGCAAGGCGCTGGGCAAGACGCCTGCCCGCTACTTCGCGAACAAGGCCGACGGTATCAATTGACGGCGGGCGGGTAGTCCAGTTCGCCCGATTTCATCTGGCCGCGCAGGCGCGCCTCGCGCAGTTCCGCGACCGTCTGGTCCCGGGTCTGGCGCGATTGCGACGGTAGCGCAGGCGGATAGTCCTGTTCGCCGTACGTGACCAGGCCGGCCGCGCGCGCGGCGTCGAGTTCTTCGCGCACCTGCTGGCGGGTCTTGGTGCTGACATGAGGCAGATCCACGGGATATTGCTGTTCGCCGTAGGTCACCAGGCCGGCGGCCTTGGCTTCCATCAGTTCCGCGCGCACCTGTTCGCGGGTCTTGCCTTCGGCATGCGCTGCGGCGCCAACCAGCGCCATGCTCAGCGCCAGGATGGAGAGTCGGTATGTATTCATGAAATCCTCTGCGGTTAACGAGTGCCGCATTATTCGTTCGCATGCCCGCCGGGATAAATCCCGCGTGGCGCAATCGAAGGTTGCCCGCCGTGCAAGCCTCGCTGCACGCCCCCGCTGCGGCCCGCGCACCCTTGCGCCGGGCGCAAGGGTGGGTTGATCCAGGAATGGTTTTTCCGGCCCCCGCATCTACCTAGACTGAATAGCTCCTGTTATCCAAGGACGCTATTCCATGTTGTCTTCCTCATCCCCGGGCAGGGGCGGCCCACGATCATGACGGCCGCCGCTCCCCCCGCCCCGCCCGCCGCGGCGGCCTTCGGCTGGCGCATCCTGACCGGATTGCTCGGCGTGCTGCTGGCGGTGATCCTCGCCGGGCTCAACGAAAACGTGACCAAGATGGCGCTGCCCGACATCCGCGGCGCGCTGGGCATCAGCTACGACCAGGGCACCTGGTTCGTGGCCGTCTACGCCGCGGCGTCGGTATGCGCCATGGCGTTCGCGCCCTGGTGCTCGGTCACGTTTTCATTGCGCCGCTTCACGGTCACGGCGCTGGCCGCCTTTGCGCTGTTCGGCGCGCTCTGCCCATTTGCGCCCAACCTGCCCGTGCTGCTGTTCCTGCGCACGCTGCAAGGCCTCGCGGGCGGCGCGCTGCCGCCCATGCTCATGACGGTGGCGCTGCGCTTCCTGCCGCCGGGCATCAAGCTCTATGGCCTGGGCGGCTACGCCCTCACCGCCACCTTCGCGCCCAGCCTGGGCATACCGCTGGCGGCCTTCTGCACCGAGGTGCTGGGCTGGCGCTGGACCTTCTGGCTGATCGTCGCTCCCGCGGCGCTCGCGGCCTGGGCCGTCTGGCGCGGGCTGCCCCAGGATCCGCTCAAGCTCGAACGGCTGCGCCTGTTCGACTGGCGCGGCCTGTTGCTGGGCGCCCCGGCGCTGTCCATGCTGGTCATCGGCCTGTTGCAGGGCGACCGGCTGGACTGGCTTAACTCGCCGCTGATCTCCGTCCTGCTGGGCGGAGGCGGCGTGCTGATGGTGCTGTTCATGATCAACGAATGGTCGCATCCCCTGCCGTTCTTCAAGATCCAGCTCTTGCGCAACCGCAACCTCAGCCATGCCTTGCTGACACTGGGCGGCGTGCTGATCGTGCTGTTGGGCGTGATCCTGATTCCCTCGTCATTCCTGGCGCAATTGCGCGGCTACCGGCCGCTGGAAACAGCGCCGGTGCTGCTCACCATGGGCCTGCCGCAACTGATCGCGCTGCCTCTGGTCGCGGCGCTGTGCAACCTGCGCCAGGTGGATTGCCGCTGGGTGCTGGCCTCGGGCCTCGGCCTGCTGGCCCTGTCCTGCCTGCTGGGGTCGCAACTGACGTCCGTCTGGTCGCGCGAGCAGTTCTACCTGCTCGAAGCCGTACAGATCTTCGCCCAGCCCATGGCTGTGATCCCGCTGCTGATGCTGGCCACCGGCGGCCTGGCGCCGCAGGACGGCCCCTGGGCGTCATCGTGGTTCAACACCATCAAGGGCTTTGCCGCGGTAGCCGCCACCGGCCTGCTGGACGCGCTGACCACCTCGCGCCGCAATTACCACTCCAGCATGCTGGCCGACCAGCTGGGCAACTTTCCGCTGAGCACGGCCGGCGAGAACGCGGCCGCGCTGTCCCGCCGCATCCAGGAACAGGCCGCCGTGCTGACCTCAGCCGACCTCTATCTGTGCATGGCCGGCGTGGCCGTGCTCCTCATCCTGCTCATCCCCTTCGTCGCGACCCGCATCTATCCACCGCGCGCCGCGACCTGAAATCGAGTCCATAACATGCCTTTCTCTCTCTTGACCTCTCCCCTTCCCCGCGCCGGCGCCTTGGGCGCCCTGGTCCTGCTGGCCTATGCAGGCTGGTCATGGTCCGCCACCGGCGCCGCCGAATCCACCGATGACGCCACTGTCGTCGCCGACCACACCATCGTCGCCCCGCAAGTGTCCGGCTTCATCGACGCCGTGCTGGTCGAAGACAACCAGGCCGTCAAGCAAGGCCAGCTGCTCGCCCGCATCGATGACCGCGACCATCAGGCCGCGCTGGCGGCCGCAAGCGCCGAACTCGCAGTCGCCAGCGCGCGCCTGTCGGACGCGGCCGCAACCCTGGAACGCCAGCAAGCCGTGATCGAGCAGGCCGTCGCCGTCACGCGCGCCGACCTGGCGGATATCCGCTATGCCGAAAGCGAGGCCCAGCGCCACCGCAGGCTGGCCAGCGAGGGCGCGGGCACCCAGCAGGCCTATGAACAGGCCCGCAGCCGGCTGGACATGGCGCAGGCGCGGCAGGCCGAACACACGGCCACTCTGCAAGCCGCACGCAAGCAGCGCGACGTGCTGGAAGCCAACCGCGAGGCCGCGCAGGCCGGGCTGCTGCGCGCACAGGCGCTGAAGGACCGCGCGGAACTCAACCTGTCGCATACCCAGGTCGTCTCTCCCATCGATGGCATCGTCGGCCGGCGCTCGCTGCGCGTGGGCGCCTATGTCAGCCCGGGCACGCCGATTCTGGCGGTGGTGCCGCTGCAACAAGCCTATGTGGTGGCCAACTTCCGGGAAAAGCAGTTGACCCGCATGCGCCCGGGCCAGCCCGCAACCATCACGGTCGACGCCTATCCGGATACGCCGCTGCGCGGCCGCGTCCAAAGCATCGCACCGGCCACGGGCCTGAGCTTTTCGCCGGTAGTCCCGAGCAATGCCACCGGCAACTTCACCAAGGTCGCGCAGCGCCTGCCCGTCAAGATCGTGCTGGACGCGCCGGCCGAAGGCGCGCCGCCGCTGCGCGCCGGCATGTCCGTCGAAGCCGTGGTCGATACCGGCGCCGCGGCAGAGGAGTCCATGCAATGACCCCGCGCCGCTTGATCAATGCCACGCTGGCCTGCACGCTTTCCGCCTTGGCAGGCTGCGCAGTGGGCCCCGACTTTCAGGCTCCCCAGGCGCCATTGCCCGTGCAATGGCGGATGCCTGACGCCTCCGCCGCAGACAGCGTCCCCGTGCCGCAAGATGTGAACACATCCTGGTGGGACAGCTTCGGCGATCCCACCCTGAGCGCCTTGATCGCCGAAGCGACCGCCGCCAACCTGGACATACGCATCGCCCACGAACGCCTGCTGCAAAGCCGCGCGGCCCTGCGCGTGACCGAAGCCGACGGCCTGCCCGCCGTAGGCTCAAGCGCGAGCTACAAGCGCGGCCAGAACAGCGAGGTCGGCCTGGCCGACCCTTCGGGCCACGGCGGCAAGTCCTCATTCAATCTGTGGCAAGCGGGCGTGGACGCCAGTTGGGAACTGGACCTGTGGGGCCGCGTGCGACGCGAAGTCGAACAGGCCGGCGCCCAGTCCCAGGCGGCGCTGGAGGCGCAGCGCGGCGTGGTCCTGGCCATCCGCGCCGAAACGGCGCGCAACTACATCCTGCTGCGCGGCACGCAGAACCAACTGGACGTGCTGCGCCAAACGCTTGCCAATGCCGAGCGCAACCTGGCGCTGACCCGTTTGCGCCAACGCGAAGGCGTCGCAACCGAACTGGACGTTTCGCAAGCCGATGCGCAGGCCGCCGCCATAGAAGCCGGCGTGCCGCCGCTCGTGCTGCGCGTCGAACAGCTGATGAATGCGCTGGCGCTGCTGCTGGAGCAGCCGCCCGGCGCGCTGCAACCGCGCCTGGCGGCGGTGGGTCCGATACCCGGCGGTCCGCTCCAGGTTCCCGTCGGACTGCCGAGCGAACTGGCCGAGCGCAGGCCCGACATCCGCCGCGCCCAGGCCAATCTGCACGCGGCCGTCGCGGCGATCGGCGTAGCGGAGGGCGATTTCTATCCGCGCATCACGCTGTCAGGCAACCTCGGCCTGCAGGCTCTACAATTGCGGGACCTCGACACCGACAACGCCGGGGTGTTCGGCGTCGGCCCCGCGTTGCAGATTCCCATCTTCCAGGGCGGCCGGTTGCGAGGCCGGCTGCGGCTGCGCGAATCGCAGGCTCAGGAAGCCGCGCTGCTGTACCAAAAAACCGTGCTGAATGCCTGGCATGAAGTCGACAATGCCATGACCGCCTACCAGGCGCAGCAACTGACCCGGACCAGCCTGGAGCGCGCCTCCGCGAGCGCCCGCCAGGCGCTGCTGAACGCACAGCGGCAATATGCCGCGGGCGCTTCGGACTTCGTGAACGTGCTCAGCGCGCAGAACGCGGTGCTGGCCAGCGACCAGGCCCGCGTGTCGACCCAGGCCTCGGTGTCGCTGGTGCTGGTGGATCTGTACCGCTCGTTGGGCGGCGGCTGGGAAGCGCCCGCCGCCAACCTCAACCCTGCTTCGGCCCCGCAATGATGAACAGACGCGGGAACGGCAGCAGCACCGTGCCATCGGCCAGCGCCGGATAGGCCTCTTCGATCAGCGACTGGTAGCGGGCCAGGAAACTGGCCTGCCCGGCGGCGTCCAGCCGGTCCAGATAGGGCCGCAGCGCCGTGCCCTTGAACCACTCCACCACCGCCGCTGCGCCTGCCAGCGGGTGATGGTAGGTCGTGCGCCACACGTCCAGCAGGCCGCAATGCGGCTTGAGCAGCTCGTAGTACCAGGCGGCGCTGTGGCGCGGCGGATGCTTGAAGCCGCCGATGGCGGCGGCCCACGGCGCCTCGCCTGCCACCTGGCGCGCCAGGCGGTGGGCCGGCTCCTCCAGGTTGTCCGGGGTCTGCACCGCCAGGCTCCCGCCCGGCGCCAGCTTGCCGACCAGGCGGGGATATAGGGTCGCGTGGTCCGGCACCCATTGCAGCGCGGCGTTCGCCAGAATCACGTCGTAGGTCCCGGGCGGATCCCACGTGGCGATGTCGGCCAATTCGAATCGCAGCCCCGGCAGACGTTTCCTGGCCGACTGCAGCATGTCCTCCGAGCTGTCCATGCCGCTGATTTCGGCATCGGGGTAGCGGCTGGCCAGCACCTCGGTGGAGTTGCCAGGACCGCAGCCCAGGTCCACGGCGCGCTTCACATCCTGATTGGGCAAGGCGGCGACCAGGTCCCGCACCGGACGGGTGCGTTCGTTTTCAAAGGCGGAATACTGTTTGGCGGACCAGCTGGTCATGACGGCTCCTTGCGGCATTTGGACTGTCCAGCACTCTACGCCCGCCGCACCGGCGCGACAAATCCCAAAAAAAGCGCCCGCCATATCCGTTGGATATGGCGGGCGTCTTGCGTCACGCCGCGGAGCTTATTCCGCCGCGAGTTCCTGCTTGGAGGCGTCCGAGCGGGTTTTCCACAGCGAGAACAACACGCCGCCAGCGATCAGACCGAAGGTCACCGACAGGGACAAGGCAGCCGGCACCTTGCCGATGAAGCCGACCAGGAAGATCTTGCCGCCAATGAAGACCAGGACCAGAGCCAAGGCGTACTTCAGGTAATGGAAGCGGTGGATCATCGCCGCCAGCGCAAAGTACAGCGCCCGCAGGCCCAGGATGGCGAAGATGTTGCTGGTGTAGACGATGAACGGGTCGGTGGTGATGGCGAAGATCGCCGGCACGGAGTCCACCGCGAACAACAGGTCTACGAACTCGATCAACACCAGCGCCAGCAGCAGCGGCGTAGCCCAGCGCACCTTCTTCGACGTGGCGGGATCGGTCTCCATCACCCAGAACGCGTTGCCGCGCAGCCCTTCCGTGACGCGCATGCGGCGCTTCAGGAACTTCAGGATCGGGTTGGACGCGATATCCGGCGTCTGGTCCGCAATCATCCACATCTTGATGCCGGTGAACACCAGGAAGGCGCCGAACAGATACAGCAGCCAGCCAAAGTTGCTGACCAGCGCCGCGCCCAGGCCTATCATGATGGCGCGCAGCACGATCACGCCGAGGATGCCCCAGAACAGCACGCGGTGCTGGTACTGGCGCGGAATCGCGAAGAAACTGAAGATCAGCGCGATCACAAAGACGTTGTCCATCGACAGCGACTTCTCGATCATGAAGCCCGTGTAGTAGGCCATGCCGCTGGCGGAACCCATCTGCCACCAGACCCAGGCGCCGAACAGCAGCGCCGCGCTGATGTAGCCGGCGGAAAGCAGCAGGCTCTCGCGCACGCCGATCTCGCGGTCTTCCTTGTGCAGCACGCCCAGGTCAAAGGCCAGCAAGGCGACCACGATGCCGATGAATAGCAGCCAGCTCCAGGCCGGGGTGCCGAAGAAATCGGCGGAGAGTAAGGTGAGCAAGGTGTCCATGATGTTCCCGCTTGTGTTCGAAGGGGCTCATGATCCAGATCCTGGCCGAATGGAGAAATCAGCCTGAAAGTGAGTTAAGGTTCGAAAAAACCGAAGTGATTCCTGCCATGCTCAATTACCGACACCTGTATTACTTCTGGATGGTCGCCAAGGAAGGCGGCTTTTCCCGTGCCGCCGAAAGGCTGGACATGGCCATCCAGACCATCAGCGCGCAAGTGCGCGAACTGGAAAAAAACCTGGGCCACCAATTGCTCAAGCCGGCCGGGCGCGGCGTGGCGCTGACCGACGCGGGCGAAGCCGCCTTCGCCCGCGCCGAAGAGATCTTCCAGATCGGCCAAATGCTGCCCCAGGAGGTCCGCGCCGCCGCCACCAAGCCCGTCATACGTCTGTCGGTGGGCCTGTCGGACGGTATTTCCAAGCTGGCCGCGCAGGCCCTGCTGGGGCCGGTGCTGCACACGCCGGACCTGCGCCTGACCTGCCACGAAGGCGAGGTCGAGGAACTGCTGGGCGAACTTGCCCAGCATCACCTGGATTTGGTGCTGGCCGGCCAGGGTGCGCCCGCCAACCCCAACCTGCGCCTCACCAGCGACCGCCTGGTTTCATCGCCAGTGGACTGGTACGGCCCCGCCAAACTGGTGCGCAAGGCCGACACCCTGGACTTTCCGCGCTGCCTGGAGCGCCTGCCGGTACTGCTGCCCACCGGCCATTCCGTGCTGCGCCAGACGCTGGACCGCTGGTTCGCCGAACAAGGCATCTACCCCAATGTCGTCGGCGAATTCGAAGACAGCGCCCTGATGTCGGTGTTCGCGGCCCGCGGCCTGGGCGTATTTCCGCTCAGCCGACTGGGCGGCGGCGACATCGGCGTGCTGCGGGGCTTGCGCCCCCTGGCCCGCTGCGACGACGTGCACGAGGAAATCCACGCCATCCGCAACCGCCGCGGACAGCACCATCCGCTGGTCCAGATCGTGCTCGCCAAGGCAAAAACTTCGGTTTTTTCTTAATGTTTGTCACAACCACGCTGGTTTTTCAGAAATAGAATCCGCCTTATCGTGGACCCTCTTTTGAAACATCGGAGTACCACCTCAATGAAAAAGATCATCTGGCTCGCCTTCGCCGTGCTTGCAGCACTCTGGACCGGGCTGGTTGCGCTGACACTGCAGCTGACCAACTGGGTCCTGTCGACCATCGCCACGACCCAGGTGCCCGGCACGGCGCTGGATACCTCGCAATGGGTTCCCCCCGCCTGGGCGGCGGCCTGGGTCGACCCCGCCTGGCTGCAGACGCTGCAGGGCGGCCTGGTCTGGGCCGCGCAAGGCCTGAATCAGGTACTGCCCTTCGCCGGCAGCCTCGGCACGCTGATCTCGGTGCTGGCCTGGATCTTCTGGGGCTTCATCATCGTCGGCCTGCTGGTGCTGGCGCTGATCCTCCACTGGCTGGCCGGCAAGCGCGAGCAAGCCGCGGCGCCCGGCCGCCAAGTGGTGTAATAGGGCAGGCAACGCGGCAATCCGGCGCGCTGCCCCTTTAAGAGGAGCGTGCCGTGCCCACCGTCAATTCCCCTGCCCGCAAGCTGTTGCTGGCGGCCCTGCTGGCCATGGCCGCCACGGCGGCGCAGGCGCACCCTGTGCGCCCCGCCTACGGCATCGAGGTCTGCACGGTCACGGGCACTTCCGGGGAATACAGCGTGCGCGTGCGCAACACCGGCACGGCGCCCCTGGCCCGCGCCGAAGTCAACGGCGTCAGGCTGGATGCCAGCGGCCACGCGGCGGATCCTCTTACCGTAAATCTGACCGACATCCCTGCCGGCAAGTACAAGACCGCCGTGCTGGGACGCCCCGGCAATGGCGCCTCGCTGGTCAGCATCGCCACCTATGTGACCACGAATGGCGTGGAAACCCATCAGCAGGATTTGTTCGCCGGCAAGGTGGCGCACGTTTCGCCGGGCTCGGCGCTGCAATACACCCTGGCGCCGCTGGCCGTGCGCGGCTGGACGGTGGCCTATGGCACCAAACAGGACCCCAAGCTGGAAGCCGGCAGCGCCGTGCTGCTGATCTACCCCGTCACCCTGGGCAAGAAGCGGGACGCGACGCGTCCGGACGCCGGCCGCACACCGGCCGACGTGGTGCCGCTGGCGCCCTGCGGCACGGCCGCCGGGGCAAAGCAATCCTGAACGCGTTCAGGTGCCGCTGAGCAGGTCGCGCTCGTTCAGAAGCGCGTAGACGATCTCGGGCCGGTTGTCGAAACCGCGGCGGATGGCGGCGGGAATCGCCGTGCGCGTCTTGCGGCACAGCCCGAGCTGGTCCTCCAGCTGGATCGCGATGCCGCGCGAGGTGCGCACCTCGTTTTCGCTGGGCGTGATGTGAATCACGATGCCCAGTTGCGCATGGATGCGTCCCTGCATGGCGCGCAGGTCTTCCAGGCTGGAGATGTTCTCCAGCCGCGCCACCAGGCGCTTTTCCTCTTCCTTGGTCAGCCGCAACACGCGGAAGTCGGCGGCGGGATCGGCCAACAGCCGGTCGCGGTCGCACACGCAGGCGCCCGGCGGACATTCTTGGCGGATGGGAAACGGAAAATTCATGGCGGGCGGAGCGCGTCGCGGCAATCCTGCATATCTTGGAATTCTACCCAGGATCCCCCGCCGCCCGCCCGGCGGCAAGTCCTGGTTTCCCCGCAAGCCGCTGCGGCATAATGCCTCACCGAGTTCACGGCGCGGAGGGCGCCCGCATGAAAGGATTCCTGTCCATGGCGGCCTTGGCCGCGCTGTCCGCGCTCTGCAACGGCGCCGTTGCCCGCGACTACGCCTATGCCATCCGGCCGGGCCTGTCCTCGGTGGTGACGGTTTCCGAACTGCCCCAGCAGCGCCTCGGCGCACGCGTGGGCAACGGCCCGGAACAGGAAATCGCGAGCATCGGCGGCGACGAGGAAGTCGACCAATTCCAGGACGTGGACGTGGACCATGACGGCTACCGCGACTTCGTCATCGGCCAGACCGGCGGCAGCACGCAAGCGATTTCGCGCATCTTCCTGTACCGCCCCAAGGACGGGCGCTACCACGAGATCCCGTATCCCGATGCGGCGGCCAGCCCCTGCCGCGGCTTCGTCAATCCCGAGTTCGACGCGGCCAAGCCCATTATTTCCGTGGCGTGCCGCTACAGCGCCGACACCTATGGCTTCGAACAGTACCGGGTGTGCCCGGACGGCTCGGCGCGGGTCATCTCCTGGACCCGGCGCGAGGGCGAATCGGAGCGCAAGATTCCGCACCCCGGCGCCAAGGGCGGCACATGCGCCGCGAAGACTGGCCCGTAAGGCGCCGTCCCGCCGCGCGCGTCCCGCCTTCGCCATGGCGCTGCAAACGCCGCGGCCGCTATAGTTGCGCTTCCGCCCACCAGGCTCTACGTCCGAGGACACCCCCGCCGTGCTGATTTTCCACAACCCTGTCCACGAAAAACACGCTGGCCGACAGGAAATGTTCCGCGGCAAGCTGGTGCCCTGCCACGAAACCCCCGCGCGCCTGGAGTTCGTCCTGCAGGCGCTGAGCCAGCGTGGCATCGGCGCATTGCGCACACCGTCGGCGGCGGACCTGGGCTTGGTCAAGCGCGTGCACACCCCGCGCTACGTGGACTTCCTGGAAACAGCCTGGCGCGATTGGGTGGCGCTGGACCCGGCCAATGCCGGACTGGACATCCTGCCTTCGGTCTGGCCCGTGCGCGGATTCCGTCACGACATCGAACCGACCAACTTCGCCGCGCGGGTCGGCCTGTTCTCGTTCGACAGCGGCTGCCCGCTGACCGCGGGCACTTGGGAGGCCGCCACCGCAGGCGCGGCCTGCGCCATCGACGCCGCGCGCGCGGTATCCGCGGCGGGCGGGCCTCGCGTCGCCATGGCGCTCACGCGTCCGCCCGGCCACCACGCGGGCCCCGATTTCTTCGGCGGCTACTGCTTCCTGAACAACGCGGCGCTGGCCGCGCAGGCGCTACGCGAAGCTGGCGCCCGACGCGTGGCCATCGTGGACGTCGACTACCACCACGGCAACGGCACGCAGAGCATCTTCTATGAACGCGCCGACGTGCTGACCGTGTCGGTGCACGGCGATCCGACCACCGAGTACCCCTTCTACCTGGGCTACGCCGATGAGCGCGGCGCAGGCGCGGGCCTGGACGCCAACCTGAACCTGCCGCTGCCCGCCGGCACCGGTTTCGCCGCCTGGACGCAGGCGTTGGAACAAGGGCTGGCCGCCGTGCGCGCCTTCAAGGCTGACGCGGTGGTTATCGCGCTGGGCGTGGACACCTACGAAGGCGATCCCATTTCCAAGTTCCAGCTCAAGAGCGCCGATTACCTGCATGTGGGCCGCCTGCTGGCAGGCCTGGGCCTGCCGGCGGTGTTCACGATGGAAGGCGGCTACGCCGTGGCGGACGTGGGCATCAACGTCGCCAACGTGCTGGAAGGCTACGCGGGCTGAACAGCAGCCCCATCAGTCCCGCGTTTCGAGCACCTTGTTGATGCGCAGCGCCAGCAGCGTGCAGGCAGCGCCCGACAACAGGTAGACGCTGACCGCCACCAGCCCGAAACGCGCGGACAGGCCCAGCGCGACCAATGGCGCGAATGCCGCGCCGATCAGCCAGGCCATGTCGGAGGTCAGCGCCGCGCCCGTGTAGCGGAAGCGCCGCGTGAAGTTCGCGGTGACGGTCCCCGAGGCCTGGCCGTAGGACAGCCCCAGCAGCACGAAGCCCACCAGGATGAACGCATCCTGCGCCTTGGGTCCGCCGCCCAGCAGCCAGGGCGTGAACAGCGCGAACACGGCGATCAGAAGGGCCAGCAGGCCCAGCGTGGTGCGCCGGCCGATGCGGTCGGCCAGCCAGCCCGATGCGATGGTGCCCAGAATGCCCAGCACCGCGCCAATGATCTGCACGATCAGCACGTCCTGGATCTGCTGGGTGGCGCTGACCGCGATCCACGACAGCGGAAACACCGTGACCAGGTGGAACAAGGCATAACTGGCAAGCGCCGCGAATGCGCCGATGAACAGGTTGTAGCCTTGCTCGCGCACCATCTGCGCGACGCTGATCGGTTCCAGCTCGCCCTCTTCCAGCAGCTGCGTGTACTCCTCGGTGACGACCAGGCGCAGCCGCGCAAACAGCGCCACCACGTTGATGGCGAACGCCACGAAGAAGGGATAGCGCCAGCCCCATTCCAGGAAATCGGCTTCGGTCAGGGTCACGTGCAGGAACAGGAACAGCGCGCTGGCCACCATGAAGCCCACGGGCGCGCCCAGCTGCCCCAGCATCGCATACCAGCCGCGGCGGTTGGGCGGCGCATTCAGCGCCAACAGCGACGGCAAGCCGTCCCACGACCCGCCCAGCGCCAGCCCTTGCAGGCAGCGGAATACCGCCAGCAGCGTGATCGCATGCGCGCCGATGACGTTGTAGCCCGGCAGAAAGGCCATGCCCACCGTGGCCGTTCCCAGCAGGAACAGAGCGATGGTGAGCTTGGTCGCGCGCCCCCAGCGCCGCTGCGCGGCCATCGAGAGCGCCGTGCCGATGGGCCGCATGATGAATGCGAACGAGAAGATGACGAAGGACCAGAGGGTGCCTTCCAGCCGCGGTTCGAAGGGGAAGAAAACCTGCGGAAAAACCAGCACGCAGGCGATGCCGAAGACGAAGAAATCGAAGTATTCGGAAGCGCGCCCCACCACCACGCCCACCGCGATTTCCCCTGGCGCAACCTTGGCGTGACTGCCGCCGCCGGCCGTGGGGAGTGAAGGAGCATGACCGGGATATTGCGTGGTGGTCGCCATGTGAATGCTCGCTGAAAGGAGGTTCGGAACAGCCTTGCCTACGATCCTGAAACACACCCGCGCGCCTGCAGCCCATATCGCGCAGAGCCGCTCCGTTATTGGGATGCAGCCCTGGTCTGCGCGCGTCGCCCTGCACATTTTTGTTCTTTTTACCCTAGATTTTTCGCGGCTTCCAGCGTAGTGTTGCGTTTACTTCCCACGGTTACGTTTCGGGGTATGGTCATGCCGTCCTTCCCAAGGTTCCGCGGATTGGTCCTGGTTGCCGCGCTGCCATTGCTCGCCGGATGCAATGCAGTCCTGCTCTCGCCCTCGGGCGACATCGCTTTGCAGCAGCGCAACCTGATCATCATTTCCACCGGCTTGATGCTGCTCATCATCGTGCCGGTGATCCTCCTGACTTTCGTGTTCGCATGGCGCTACCGGGCCAGCAACAAGGAAGCGCACTATGACCCCGAATGGAATCACTCCACCATGCTGGAGCTCCTGATCTGGGCCGCGCCGCTGCTGATCATCATCGCGCTGGGCGCGCTCACCTGGGTCAGCACGCACCAACTGGACCCCTACCGCCCGCTTGTGCGCCTGTCCGAAGGCCGCGAAGTGCCAGCCGGCACCAAACCGCTGGTGGTGGAAGTGGTGGCGCTGGACTGGAAGTGGCTGTTCATCTATCCCGAACAAGGCATCGCGGCGGTAAACGAAATGGCGGCGCCGGTCGACCGCCCCATCCAGTTCAAGATCACCTCGTCGACCGTGATGAATTCCTTCTTCGTGCCCGCGCTGGCGGGCCAGATCTACGCCATGCCGGGCATGCAGACCACCCTGCACGCGGTGATCAACCATCCCGGCGAATACGAAGGCCTGTCCGCCAATTACAGCGGCTCGGGCTTTTCCGGCATGCGCTTCAAGTTCCACGGCGTGGACCAGCAGGGCTTCGACAAATGGGTGGCTGACGCCCGCGCCTCCGACGCCACGCTCAGCCGCGAAACCTACCTGAAGCTGGAGCAACCCAGCGAACGCAACCCGGTGCAGCGCTATGCGTCCAGCGCGCCCGGCCTGTTCGAGGCGATCGTCAACCGCTGCGTGGAGCCCAACCGCATGTGCATGCGCGACGCGATGGCGATCGACGCGCAAGGCGGCATGGGCATACCCGGCGCGCTCAACGTCACCACCCTGGACGCCGGAACGCGCGAGCGCCTGGGCCTGACCGGCGCGCCGCGCAAATACGTGGGCGCGATGTGCACCGCCACCGAAGGATTGCTCCTGTAGCGGATCGCTGGCGCACGGCGATCCGGATGATGCAAGGGCTACGTGAAATTGCGGTCTTTTTGCTGGAATCGAGATGCCTGACCAACCAGACCTCACCAAGCTGATCTTCGGTAAGTTGACCTGGGAAGCCATTCCCTACCATGAACCGATCCTGCTCTTCACCTTCATCGCGGTCGCCATCGGCGGCATCGCGGTGGTGGGCGCCATCACCTACTTCGGCAAATGGGGCTATCTGTGGCGCGAGTGGTTCACCAGCATCGACCACAAGAAGATCGGCATCATGTACGTCATCCTGGGCATCGTGATGCTGCTGCGCGGCTTCGCCGACGCCATCATGATGCGCCTGCAGCAGGCGGTGGCGTTCGGCGATTCGATGGGCTACCTGCCGCCGCACCACTACGACCAGATCTTCACCGCGCACGGCGTGATCATGATCTTCTTCGTGGCCATGCCGCTGGTCACGGGCCTGATGAACTACATCGTGCCCTTGCAGATCGGCGCGCGCGACGTGGCCTTTCCGTTCCTGAACAACTTCAGCTTCTGGATGACCACGGGCGGGGTGATCCTGGTCATGATGTCGTTGTTCGTCGGCGAGTTCGCGCGCACCGGCTGGCTGGCGTATCCACCGTTATCGGGGATCCTCCAGAGTCCCGACGTGGGCGTCGATTACTACATATGGGCCCTGCAGATAGCGGGGGTAGGCACGCTGCTCTCGGGCGTCAACCTGCTGGTCACCATCGTCAAGATGCGCGCGCCCGGCATGACCATGATGCGCATGCCCATCTTCACCTGGACCGCGCTGTGCACCAACGTGCTGATCGTGGCCGCCTTTCCGGTGCTGACCGCGGTGCTGGCGCTGCTGTCCATGGACCGCTACGTGGGCACCAACTTCTTCACCGCGGACTTCGGCGGCAACGCCATGATGTACGTGAACCTGATCTGGATCTGGGGCCACCCCGAGGTCTACATCCTGATCCTGCCGGCCTTCGGCATCTTCTCCGAAGTGGTCTCCACCTTCTGCCGCAAGCGCCTCTTCGGCTACGCATCCATGGTGTATGCCACGGTCGTGATCACGGTGCTGTCGTACCTGGTATGGCTGCACCATTTCTTCACCATGGGGTCAGGGGCGAGCGTGAACTCGTTCTTCGGGATCACCACCATGATCATTTCGATCCCGACCGGAGCAAAGATCTTCAACTGGCTGTTCACCATGTACCACGGGCGCATCCGCTTCGAGGTGCCGATGCTGTGGACGCTGGGTTTCATGGTGACCTTCGTGATCGGCGGCATGACGGGCGTGCTGCTGGCCGTTCCGCCCGCCGACTTCGTGCTGCACAACAGCCTGTTCCTGATCGCGCACTTCCATAACGTGATCATCGGCGGCGTGCTGTTCGGGCTGATGGCCGGCATCACGTACTGGTTTCCCAAGGCCTTCGGCTACAAGCTCGATCCGTTCTGGGGCAAGTGCTCGTTCTGGTTCTGGCTGGTGGGCTTCTACGTCGCCTTCATGCCGCTGTACGTGCTGGGGCTGATGGGCGTGACGCGGCGTGTGAACCACTTCGAGGACATGTCCCTGCAGATCTGGTTCCAGGTGGCGGCCTTCGGCGCGCTGCTGATCGCCTGCGGCATCGCCAGCTTCCTGATCCAGCTGGTGGTCAGCTACCGCCGCCGCGAATCGCTGCGCGACGACACCGGCGACCCCTGGGACGGCCGCACGCTGGAATGGTCGACCTCGTCGCCCCCGCCCAACTACAACTTCGCCTTCACGCCGCGCGTGCATGACCAGGACGCCTGGTGGCAGATGAAGCAGCACGGCTACCTGCGGCCGCAGCAGGGCTTCATTCCCATCCACATGCCCAAGAACACCTGGGCGGGCATCGTGCTGGCGGGTATCAGCGTGGTGATGGGTTTCGCCTTGATCTGGCATATGTGGCCGCTGGTCGTGCTGTCGTTCGCGGCGCTGATCCTGGTGTCCATCATTCACACCTTCAACTACAAGCGCGACTACTACGTGCCGGCCGAAGAGGTCGTGCGCGCCGAAGACGCCCGCACAAGGTTGCTAGCGAAAAATGTCTGATACCCTGGCCCCCAACCTGCCCGGCGGCACGGCGCCGCCCGCCGAACCCGTGTTCCACGTCCCGGGCGAACACCATCCCAAGAACGGCACCCTGCTGGGGTTCTGGGTCTACCTGATGAGCGATTGCCTCATCTTCGCCTGCCTGTTCGCCACCTATGGCGTGCTGGGGCGCAACTATGCGGCAGGCCCGTCCGGCGCGGACCTGTTCGATCTGGAACTGGTGGCGGTGAATACCGCGTTGCTGCTGCTGTCTTCCATCACCTACGGTTTCGCGATGCTGGAAATGCGGCGCAACCGCGTCGGCGCCACCCAGCTGTGGCTGGCCGTGACCGGCATCCTGGGGCTGGGCTTTCTGTCCCTGGAACTGTACGAATTCGCGCACCTGATCCACCAGGGCGCAGGTCCCCAGCGCAGCGCCTTCCTGTCGTCCTTCTTCACCCTGGTCGGCACCCACGGGCTGCACGTCACCTTCGGCATCGTGTGGCTGGTGACGATGATGATCCAGGTCCAGATGCACGGCTTGATCCCCGAAAACCGCCGCCGCCTGATGTGCCTGTCGATGTTCTGGCACTTCCTGGACCTGATCTGGGTGGGCGTCTTCACCTTCGTGTACCTGATGGGAGTGCTGCCATGACCGCGCACCTGGATCATCCGGCCGATCACGGCCATGGCGGCCATGACCACCACGACGACGATGACGGCGCCGCCCACGGCACCTTCAAGAGCTACATGACCGGCTTTGTGCTGGCAGCCATCCTGACGGCCATTCCGTTCTGGCTGGTCATGAATCGGGTTTTCTCCGAATCCCGCACCACTGCGTTGATCATCCTGGCCTTCGCCGCCGTGCAGATCGTGGTCCACATCATCTACTTCCTGCACATGGACACCAAGTCCGAAAGCGGCTGGAACATGTTGGCGTTAATATTCACGCTGGTGCTGGTCGTAATCACGCTCAGCGGATCCATCTGGATCATGTATCACCTCGACTCCAATATGATGCCCATGTCCACTCACGACATGCGGAAAATGCCCTGATGGCCGCAGTAAACGACTCCACTACCCGCGACACCTCCTCCCGCAATCCGCGCAGCAAAATCACCCTGGTCATCCTGGGGGTGCTTGCTGTCGCCATTTTCGCGGGGCTTTGCGCCCTGGGCACCTGGCAGGTGCACCGGCTGGCCTGGAAGCGCACCCTGATCGCACAGGTCGAACAGCGTGCCCATGCGGCGCCCACGCCGGCGCCGGCCCAGGCCGAATGGCCCGCGCTGACCTCCGACAACGCCGAATACCGCCGTGTCACCGCCAAGGGCACCTATCTGTACGACCGCCAGACCCTGGTGCAGGCCGCGACCGAGCTGGGCAGCGGCTACTGGGTCATGACGCCGCTGCAGTTGCCCGAGGGCGGCACGGTGCTGGTCAACCGCGGCTTCGTGCTGCCCGAATGGCGCAAGAGCAAGTCGGCCATACAACAGACGCCCGAAGAAGCCAGCGTCACCGGCCTGCTGCGCATGGGCGAACCCGCCCATGGTTTCCTGCGCAACAACGATCCGGCGACCAACCTCTGGTATTCGCGCGACCTGCCCGCCATCGCCGCGGCGCGCGGCTTGAGCGACGTAGCGCCCTACTTCATCGACGCCGATGCGACGGGCAAGGACGGCAGCGGACGCACTGCCCCGGTCGGCGGCCTGACGGTGCTGAACTTCCCCAACAATCACCTGAGCTACGCCATCACCTGGTACGCCCTGGCGGCCATGGTGCTGGTCGGCGTTTTCATCTTTGTGCGCGAGGAAAAGCGCGCACGCCGCAAGGACTGATCCAGCCGGCTGCGGCCGGTGTCCTACAATGAGGGCTGGGAACAGCGCTGGGCTACATGCTCGCGTGCTGTTCCCTTTTGTTTTTTCCACCCCTCTACAAGGAGTCCCCAAGGATGAAAAAGACGCTGCTCGCCGCCGCAATGTTCACGACTTTTGCAGGCGTTGCTCAGGCAGAATCGTCGGTAACTCTCTATGGTGTCATCGACACCGGCATTGGTTACAACAAGATCAAAGGCGATGGATACGACGGTAGCAAGATAGGCATGATCAACGGCATCCAGGCCGGCTCGCGCTGGGGACTGCGCGGCGCCGAAGATCTGGGCGACGGTCTGCGCGCCGTGTTCACGCTGGAAAGCGGATTCGACTCGGCCAACGGCCAGCGCGGTCAATCCGGCCGCCTGTTCGGCCGCCAGGCCACCATCGGCCTGGCCAACGACGCCTGGGGCACGCTGGAGTTCGGCCGCCAGGCCACGGTGGGCTCGAACTACCTTGCCGACATCGACCCCTTCTACACCAGCTACACGCAGTCCAACATGGGCCTGGGTTTCAGCGCCGCCAACACCATGCGCTGGGACAACATGGTGATGTACAAGACGCCTTCGGTGAACGGCTTCGAGCTCGGCGTCGGCTACTCGTTCAATGCGGACGACACGAACGCCGACCAGACGGGCTTTCGCACCGCCGACAATACCCGCGGCATCACCGCCGGCCTGCGCTACGTGCAAGGTCCGCTGAACGTAGCGCTGACCTACGACCAGCTCAACGGCTCCAACCGCGGCGCCATCGACCATGACGCCACGCCGCGCCAGTACGCGCTGGGCGTGTCCTACGACCTGGAAGTCGTGAAGCTCGCCGCCGCCTACGGCCGCACCACCGACGGCTGGTTCGTCGGCCAGGACCTGCCCGCGGGCACGCCCTTCAGCGACGAATTCGGCACCAACCGTTTCGTGGACGGCTTCAAGGCCAACTCCTACATGCTGGGCGCCACCCTGCCCCTGGGCAGCGCGAGCAGCCTGTTCGCGTCGTGGCAGCACGTATCGCCGAACAATGACAAGCTGACCGGCGGCGACACCAACATGAACGTCTGGAGCGTGGGCTACACCTACGACCTGTCCAAGCGCACCAACCTGTACGCCTATGGTTCGTACGGCAAGGACTATGCCTTCATCGACGGCCTGAAGAGCACGGCCGCCGGCGTCGGCGTGCGCCACACGTTCTAAGCAAGTCAGCGGAGCGGCTGCGGGGCCGCTTCCGTTCCTGACGAATCGGTCCGATTACCTGCCCCCTAGTATCGGACCTTTTTAATATCGCCCGGGAGCCTGACGTCATCAGCATGTACGCCTAGGAGGCTCTCATGCATAAACCGCTCCCTCATACTTCCGCCTTTCCCGCCGCGGGTACGCTCGCCGTGTACGCCGCGCTTGCGCCGAACCACCGCCAGCTCATCAAGGACACCATGACCCAGGATCTCGATGCGCTGGAACAGGCCGCCGAAAAACCCGATGCCGTCGCTACGGCCCAAATGCTGCATCGCATACAGGGCGCGCTGCTGGCCTTGCAGATGCGAGCGCCTGCCTCGCACTTCGAAGCCCTGGAAGAGGAGCTGGCGGCGGGCCTGTCGGCATGCGCTGCCGCCCGCATCCACGATCAGGCCGCCGTCGTGCGCGACCTCATGGACAGGCTGCATGCGTGGCAACCCGCTCCGGTGCAATCTGCAGGAAACACGCGTCCCTCATGATCGGCTATCTTTGAAACCAGATCCTGAAACGGACCATGCCCTCTATCTCCCGTCCTGCGCGCCGCGCTCTTCCCGCCCGCCGGCCACGTCTGTTGCACGCCGTGGCCGCGGCCTTGCTGCCGCTGGCCCTTGCAGCCTGCAACGGCGGCGGCGACGATCATGACGACGAACCCGTCGCCGTCGCGCCGCCTCCCGTCGAAGAAACGCCCCCCGCCGAAACCCAGCCGCCGCGCAACACGGCCTACCTGCAGGCCAAGCCGGGCGACGTCATCCAGGTCCGCATCGAAGAGCTGCGCCCCACCCAGGCCGCCATCGGCTACGACCAGATCTACTACAAGCTCGGCCGCTGGCAAGGGGACTTCGAACGTCCGACCTGGGCGGACAAGCCGGCACAGCAGCTGGACTACCTGAACCGCACGGTCGGCAAGAAGTTCGACGACTACTGCGAAGACATGGGTGGCGCCGAGCGCGCGCAGGAATTCCAGAGCGTCGCCGAGGCGCGCGCCGCACGCCTGGATCAGCCCGCCACCTACACCTGCAAGAACGCCCCCGGCACCGACACCGCCAACCTCAAGACGGTGGTGGTCGGCTGGGACGGCAACCTGTATCTGACCGATGGCCACCACACCTTCTCGTCGCTGCGCGAAATCGCCGATGGCGGGCCCAAGCTGCCGGTCTGGGTCAAGGTCGACGCCAACTACAGCACCCTGCCCAATGCGGCGGCGTTCTGGCAGCGCATGGTCGACGAACGCCGCGCCTGGCTGCGCGACGGCCAGAACCAGCCCATCACCGTGGACCAGTTGCCCGCCCGCCTGGGGCTGGCCAGCACCCAGGAGGCCGGCGGCATGCAGGAGGACCGCTACCGCTCGCTGGTGTACTTCACCCGCGACATCGCCTACAGCAACGGCAACCTGCCGGAGTTCGCGGAGTTCCTGTGGGGCGACTGGCTGCGCCGCCAAGCCGCGGGCGGCCAGTTGCCGGGCCTGGACCAGTACAAGATGATGGCACCCGCCGCGCCGGCGCAGATCCTCGCCGCCAGCACCCTCGACAAGAGCCTGGCGCCTGCCGGCGCCAACGACAGCTATGCCGCCGCGGTGCGCGACGCCTCCCTGAAGATGAGCGCATTGAAGGACACCGACATCGTCTTCGATGACCGCGACGCTGCCGGCCTGGGACGTATCGCGCTGGCGCCCGACGCCGCCAGCGGCTCGCCCACCAAAAAGGCGCGCGACACCCTGGAAGAGCTGCCGCGCAACGACGCCAAGACCGATGGCAGTCCGCGGGGCGCTGGCAAGCTGTGGTTCGCCGTGAACTACCGCAACTGCGGCAAGCCCGCGGCCGGCACCTGCTGGGGCTGGTAAGCCGCGGCGCCTGCCCACACGCGCTAAGCGTCGATCTGCATGGCGGGCCGGGCCTGGACCCGGTCCATCCACGCCCGCACATGCGGATGCGACGCCACCCTGGCGCCCAGATAGGCGCTATAGCCGATCACCGAACCGACCACCAGGTCGGCCAGCGAGTAGGCCGCGCCCAAAATCCAGGGTTGCCGCGCCAGATGGCCGTCCAGCACGGCCAGCAACGCGTCCGCGTCGTCCAGTACGCGTTCGGCCTCGGCGCCGCCGGGCGCGTCTGCGCCCTGCGTGGCGAGATACAGGCGCGTCACCGCCGCACCGTAGCTGACATAGGACCAGGCGCACCACGACATCGCCAGCAGGCGTTCGGGCGTGTCGGCGGCGGGCCACAGGCCGCGTTCCACGCCGTAGCGCTCTCCCAGCCATAGCTGTATCGCCAAGGCTTCGAACAAGGGAGCGCCGTCCACCGTCAGCGTGGGGACCTTGCCGTTCGGATTGAGCGCCAGGAATTCGGGACGATGCTGTTCCCCCGTCCTGATGTCCACCTTCACGCGTTCGTGCGGCACGGCCAGTTCGGCAAGCGCGCAAGCCACCGGGGTTGCGCTGGACATGGGGTGCCAATAGAAAACGATAGACATGGGCGAATCTCCAATTCAATCAAGGGATGTGCGTCGCGGCCCCTGCCGCTGACTACGGGAGCCAATGTAGAATCCATTGAGGACAGATTCCGCCCTCGATACGCGTTATCGTGCCGCCATGCTTACTTCCAGCAACCGCCTCCTGCGCCTGCTGTCGCTGCTGCAGACCCGCCGCCATTGGGCCGGAACCGAGCTGGCCGCGACGCTGGCGATTCACCCCCGCACCCTGCGGCGCGACATCGACAAGCTGCGCGAACTGGGCTACCCCGTCCATGCCAGCAGCGGCGTGGCCGGCGGCTATGCCTTTCGCGCGGGGAAGGCGCTGCCGCCCCTGCTGCTGGACGACGATGAAGCGCTGGCCGTGGCGCTCACCCTGCGCACGGCCGCCACGGGCACGGTGGGCGGCATCGAGGAAACCGCGCTGCGGGCGCTGGTGAAGCTGGAGCAGGTCATGCCTCAGCGCCTGCGCCACCGGGTCGACGCCCTGCGCTCGGCCATCGTGCCGATCCCGCGCGACGGCGCTGCCGTCGACGCCACCCTGCTGGCCACGCTGGCAGCCGCCTGCCGCGACCAATTGCGAGTCGGCTTCGACTATGCGGACGGCAAGGGCCGGGCCAGCACCCGGCTGGTGGAGCCGCAAGGCTTGGCGCATACCGGATACCGTTGGTATCTGGTGGCCTGGGATCCCGCGCGCGAGGACTGGCGCACCTTCCGTATCGACCGCATCGCGGGCGCCCCGGAAGTCGGCGCGCATTTCGCCCCGCGCCCGCCGCCCGAAGGCGGCGACCTGCGCGCCTATGTTTCGCGCTCGGTCAACATGGCACCGCATCCGGAACCGGCGCGCGTGGTCCTGCATGCGCCGCGCGCCGTCATGGCTGCGCGCATCCCGCCGGGCGCCGGCCAGATCGACGCGCTGGACGAAGCGCGCTGCGTGCTGCAATGCGCCGTGCCCAGCCTGGACGCGCTGGTTTACTGGCTGATGGCGCTGGATGTCGAATTCGAGGTGCTGGCGCCTGCGGCGCTGCAGGACCGCCTGCGGCTGGCCAGCGAACGGTTGGGGCGCAGCCTGGAAAAAATGACAGCTCCCAAAGCGGGGAGATAGCGGTCGGATTTGGTTGTTTTTCGGCCTATCCCATTCTGTGTATTTCGCCCGCGATTCGAGTATCTTGATTGCTTTCCAAACATTTCCAAGAATCACGCCATGAGCAACGTTCCCGACGCCGACGCCTTCCTGCAATTCCTCGTCAACCTGGTGAACAACGGCAGCCAGATCGAGAGCATCGGCGTGACCCTGCAGATGGGCGGCATGCTGGTGTCGGGTTCCATCGTGTCCGGCGCGGAGTACTTCGACAGCTTCGCCGCCAGCTTCACGGACTCGCTGGACAAGGTGGACGACGCCACCCGCAAGGCCGTGCATGCCTCGCTGGCGGAACTGGGCGACGTCTTCCGCGTGCCCCAACCCGCCGACCCGCTGCCGAACTACATCCATCTCGCCGACGCGCTGTTCTTCACTGCCGACGGCACCCCCATCGCCGGACAACCCACGCTGTGGCGCGGCCGCACCAGCGCTGTCGACGGCTTCGTCCTGGGCCGCCTGCAAGAAGAAGCGGCCGGCTGAGGCCGCCGATCTCCCTGTTGCGCGCGTTCCCCGCCCCGGTTCTCGGGCGCGGGGCGCGCCGCTACGCAAAAACCACTACGCTATCGGTTTGCCTCCCCCCAACCATGAGTCCGACCGCCATCTCCCCAGTTGCAGCAAGGGCTCGCTTGAAGTCACTCCCCCGCATGGAAAGACTCCGTATCGTCCTGGTCGACGACCATCCCCTGGTCTTGATGGGGATGCGCGACCTGCTGGAAAAGGACCTCAATTTCGAGGTCACGGCCACCCTGTCCGGGCCGACCGCGCTGGTCCAGCACCTGCAACGCGATATGCCGCACGTGGTGATCACCGACTATTCCATGCCCGGCGACGACACCTACGGTGACGGCATCCGCCTGGTCAAATACCTGACGCGGCATTACCCGGAAGTCCAGATCGTGGTGCTGACCATGGTGTCGAATTCCATGATCATCTCGGCGCTCTACGACGCCGGCGTAGCCGCGGTGGTGCTCAAGCGCGACAACCTCACCGAGATCATGACCGCGCTGGAAACGCTGCATGCCGGCCGCAAGTACTATCCGCCCGGCTTCCAGCGCGACGGCGCCGCCGATGAGCGCAGCAAGTTCATCGGTGAACGCATCAACAGCCTGTCGCCCAAGGAATTCGAAGTGCTGCGCCACTTCATCCGCGGCGAATCCATGATGCAGGTGGCCGACGCCTTGAAGCGCAGCGTCAAGACAGTCAGCGGCCAGAAGATCTCGGCCATGCGCAAGCTCAACGTCCGCACCGACCAGGAGCTGATCGCCTTCTGCGTCGAAAGCGAAATCTTCCAGTAGGCTGTCCCCTTTCCAGAAATTCAGGCAGGAACTTGCGACATGACGCAAGAATCAATCGAGACGGTGGCGGGCCAGGAAGTGGACCGCAAGCTGATGCAGGCCATGATCGAACGCTCGGCGGGCCGCCCGCTCTCATTCCAGGACTGCGACTTCCAGGACGCGGATTTCTCGCGCCTGGATTTGCGCGGCGTGCAATTGACGGCCTGCGCGATCGCTGGCGCCTCCTTTCAGGGCGCCACGCTGGCGGACGCCGTCTGGCTGCGCTGCCGCGGCGGCCAGGTGGATTTCGCCTCGTGCGACGCCAGCGATGCCGTCTTTGAAAACTGCGATCTCAACAATGCCAACTGGCGCCGCGCCCGGCTGGCCGCTGCCCGTTTCCAGGGCTGCAAGCTCACCGGCAGCGACTTCGACGGCATCGCCTGCCTGGGCTGGTCGCTGGAGGAATGCCTGCTGGTCGGCGCGCTGCTGCGCGGCGTGTCGTTTCGCAAGACCGATGTGCGGCACCTGGACTGCTCCGATGCCGACCTGACCGGCAGCGATTTCCGCGACACCGTGTTCCATGGCGGCAGCCTGCGCAACGCCATCCTGAAGAATGTCCGCTTCGAAGGCGCCGACCTGCGCGAAGCCGACCTGGGCGGCCTCGACCTGAATTCGGCCGCGCGCCTGGCAGGCGCCACCATATCCAAGACTCAGGCGGCAGCCCTACTGGCCGAGTTGCGCATCAGCGTGATCTGAGGCGCGCCGCCCGCGGCGGACAAAGCGCTGTTCGACCACCACGCTGCCCCACTGGCGGCCTTCGGACTCCTCGGCCAGCGCGAAGCCGGCTGACTCGTAGAGATGCCTGGCCGCGTCCAGCCCCTTGAAGGTCCACAGGTAGGTCTCGTCGTAGTGAGCGTCGACAAACGCCATGGCCCGCTCCAGCAGGGCGCGGCCCACGCCCATGCCGCGCAGCGACTCGTCGACGATGAACCAGCGCAGGTGCGCTTCGCGGGCGGCAAGATCGCCATCGATGACGATGGAGGCCAGCGTCCTGCCGTTGTCCGCGTACAGCCAGATGTTCTTGCCGGCGGCGGGCAGGCCTTCGGCGAACTCGGCCAGCTCGGTCGCCACCTTGCGTTCGAAGTACACGCCGAATCCCGAGGCCTGCGCGTAATAGCGCGCATGCAGGCTGGCCACATCGCCGATGCAGCCGGGCAGGTAGCCGGCGTGGATCTGCTCGGCGATGCCGCCCGTGACGGCGGACGCGGTGTTGGGGTTCTCGTGCGACAGGGCGTCGGCATACAGGGAAAGAAAGCGGATCAGCGACTGCTGGTCCTCGGGCGCCAGTTGACGCAATGCCCGCGAAACCTGGTCGGTGGCGAACTGGTCGATCTGCGTACGCAGCCGGGCTCCCTCCGCGCTCAGGTACAGCCGCGACGAGCGCGCGTCTGCACTGTCGGCCTCGCGCGTCAACAGCCCGGCGGATTCCAGCTTGGCGACCTGCCGGCTGGTATTGGACTTGTCCAGCCTGAGGATGGCCGCCAGGTCGCGCGCCTGGATGCCCGGCTGCAGGCCGATCTCGATGATGGCGTGCACGGCGGACGGCGCCAGCTCGCTGCCGGCCAGCGAGCTGCGCATGAAGCCCAGCTCGCGCACCAGTTTGCGGGAGAACTCCCGCAGATCCCGGATGGTCTGATCGCGAGATTGGATAGGGGTGTCGATCAAGTCCATGGCGCGCCCTTAAAGTTGCGGTTCGCAACCAATATACTTGCGAATCGCAACCAACTCAACTTATTTTGCGCCAGCCCTGCCGCGGCCTATTTCGGCCGTTTGAACCCCGCCCGCGCCGCCTCGACCGCCTGGCGGCAGACGCAGCCGCTCATGTGATCGTTGACCATGCCCACGGCCTGCATGAAGGCGTACATGGTCGTCGGGCCCACGAAGGTCCAGCCGCGCTTCTTCAGGTCGCGCGACAGCGCCGCCGACGCCGGCGAGGTCGGATTGCCGTTCCAGTAATCCAGGTCCACGGTCGCGGGGCGGTCCTGGGCCGGCGGCTCATGGCTCCAGAGCCAGGCCGACAATGAACCCGTTTCGTCGGCCAGGGCGCGTGCGCGCTTGGCATTGTTGATGGCGGACACGATCTTGCTACGGTTGCGCACGATGCCCGCGTCGCCCATCAGGCGCTCGACGTCGCGCTCCGTGTAGCGCGCCACCCGCTCGAAGTCGAAGTCGTCGAAGGCCGCGCGGAACGCCTCGCGCTTGCGCAGGATCGTGATCCACGCCATGCCGGCCTGAAAGCCCTCCAGGCAGATCTTCTCGTACAGGCGGCGGTCATCCGCCACCGGCCTGCCCCATTCGTGGTCGTGATAGTCGGGCATGGACGGCTGCCAGAAGCAGCGCGCCACGCCCTGCTCGTCGGTGATCAGGCCCGGATCGCTCTTGCTCATCTCATCGGTCTTCATGCGGCGGCTTACTGCTTGCCCGGCACCGGGCAGCTCAGGTCGCCTTCCTCGCACTTCAGGTAGGCCTGCAACTCCTTGGTGCGCGCCTGCGTCAGCTTGTCCAGGCACAGGCTCAGCGTCATGGGATAGGCGCTGCCGCCGGACGTGCTGCTGGACGCGAAGGCGCACTCCGCATCGCGAAAGAACAGCCAGGCCTTCTGGGCGGCGTGCAGCTGGGTCGTCGCGGCCCTGTCGTTCTTCAGGCGCGCGGTCACTTCCTTGTAGGCAGCGTTCAGGGCGGCGTCGGACTTGCGGTACGCCTGGTCGGCGCACAGGCTCATGTCCGTCTGCGTAGCCGCGTTGCCGCAATCCAGCGGCTGCGCCTGCGCGCTTGCGGCCAACGCAAGCGCGGCAGCGGCCGTCATGATGGCGATACGCATGGAATTCCTCCTGTATGGCTGGTGAACCCGGAAAGTGTCGCATGGAACAAAGACCCCTCGCAGCGGCGGCTGGGCCGCCGGTGGCCTAAGATGGCGGCTATGAAGATCCAATTGCTCTCCGACCTGCACCTTGAAACCGATCCTGATTTCCTGGCCCGGCCCGCGCCCGGCGCCGATCTGCTGGTGCTGGCCGGAGACGTCGGCTCGTACCGCCGCGGCTCGCTCATGACCGGCGACGACTTCGGCCTGGGCAGCTATGCGCCGAACAAGGGCTGGCCCACGCCCGTGGTCTATGTCCCCGGCAATCACGAATACGACAACGTCGATTTCGATGAGACCCACGCGCGGCTGCGCGAGCTTTGCGGCGAACTCGGCATCCACTGGCTGGAGCGCGAGACGCTGGTCATCGATGGCGTGCGCTTTGTCGGCACCACGCTGTGGACGGACTTCGACGCGCTGGCCGCGCCCGGCGACACCGTCGGCGGGGCATTGAAGAAGCGCGAAAAAGCTTTCCGCGCGGCGGACTTCTATCTGGAAAAGGCCGAGATGCGCCGCAACGGCGCGCCCTTCATGGCCGAGCAGATGCGCGAACAGGGGCTGCTCTGCCAGCAATGGCTGCAAGACGCGCTGCGCACGCCGCACGACGGCCCCACCGTGGCCATTACCCACTTCGCCCCCACCTTGGCGAGCGCGGATCCGCGTTACGGCGTCACCCCCGGCACAGCGGGGTTCTGCAATGCGCTGGACGCCCTGCTGCCCCTGGCCGACGTCTGGATGCACGGCCATCTCCACTGTCCGCAGGACTATGTGAAGAATGGCTGCCGCATCGTGGCCAATCCGCTGGGCTACGCCAAGAAGGGCGAACAGCAGGACTTTGCGCCTGACCGCCTGTGGGACGTGACGGCGCCTAGAACTTGAGGCTGGCGCTCAAGGCATAGGTGCGCGGGTCGCCCGCCTTCACGTAGTCCGGCGACTGGTATAGCCAGTAACGCTTGTCGGCCAGATTGTTGATGCCCGCGCGGAACGTGGTTTCGTAGCCGTAGATGCGCGTGTCGTAGGTGGCGCCGATGTTAACGATGGCGTAGTCGGGTACCTGGACCGCGTTCGAAGCGCCCAACATGGTGCTGCCGGTGTACTTCACGTCGGCCCTGAGCTTAAGGCCAGGCAATTGCGGCACCGAATACGCAACCTGGGCGGCGGCGACGAACTTGGGCGCGCCCGCGACGCGGTTGCCGGTGAAGCTGGAGCCCTTCTTGTATTCCGAGTCCAGGAACATCAGGCTGCCGCCCACGTTCCAATTCGTCGCAATGCGCGTGGAGGCGCCCAGCTCCAGGCCTTGGTAGATCGACTTGCCGTCCTGCACCAGCTCATTGGCGGCGTTGGTGTATTCCGCCTTCTTCTCGATGCGGAACAGCGCCGCCGTGGCGGCCCAGCCGTCCTGGTTGGTCTTGATGCCCAGTTCATACTGCTTGCTCTTGAGCGGGTCCAGCAGCGCGCCAAAGTTGGCGTAGGTATTGCCCACCGACGAACCCGGCTCCAGCGACTCGATGTAGCTGGCATAGGCCATGGTCTGCGGCGTGATGTTGTACATCAGCGCCACCGTCGGCGTCAGCACGCCGTTCTTGTCGTAGCGCGAATTGCGCGCGCCCGCCGCATTGAAGCCGACCTGTTCGTAGTCGGTGTAGCGCAGGCCGCCCAGCACGGACCAGCCGCCGGTCAGATCGATGGTGTCGCTCGCGAACAGCGCCTTCTGCGTGATCTCGGCGGCGCGGTACAGATCCAGGCCGCCCTGGCTGTAATAGGTGTTGGTGTTCTGAGTGCGCAGGTTGCCCGTGCCTTGCAGCTGGTACACGCCGTCGACGCTGTAGTCGTTCTTCTGCTTTTGCCACGACGCGCCCGCCACCACCAGGTGTTTCAGCGGGCCGGTGCTGAACCGGCCTTCGAGCATGCCTTGCCATTGGTTATAGGCATAGGCCTCGCCGTAGTCCGAGCGGTAGTCCTGGTAGTCGCCCGCCTGGTTCTGCAGGAACAGCACCGATTCATTGCGCCGGGTACGGGTGGAGCTGTAGCTGTAGTCGGTGCGCACCGACCAATCGGAAGACAGCTGGTACTTCAGTCCGGTCGAGTAGAAGCGGAATTTATTGTCCGCATACGGCCCCTCGCCCACCATCCTGCCGTTGTCGTTGCGCACCGGCGACGGCAGCTCCGAGCCCGCCATCTGCCCGGCGTAGATGGTCGGCTCCTGGCCGATCGCCTTGCGGTTCTGGTAGATGGACTGGAAGTCCCAGCTCAGCTTGTCGGTCAGGCGGGCGTCCAGCGCCAGCGACACCGAATCCCGGTACAACGAGCCGTCGTTGTAGGTATTGCCTTCTTCGTGCGTGGCGTTCAGGCGATAGCCGAACCGGCCGTCGCCGCCCACGCGTCCGCCCAGGTCGACGTGTTCGCGCAAAAGTCCCTTGGACACATAACCCAGTTCGATGCTGCGCACCGGCTCGTCGGTCGGCTTCTTGGTGACGTAGTTGATCAAGCCGCCCGGCGATCCGAAGCCGTACATGAAACCGGATGCGCCCTTGAGCAGGTCGATCTGCTCGAAGTGCTCGTAAGGCAAGGTCGTGACGTAGCTAAGGAAGGGCTTGCCGTCGATGCGGTAGGAATTCTGCCAATCCAGCGGCAGGCCGCGTACGCTCAAGTAGCTTGCCCAGGCCCCATAGGAGGCGCTGTTATCGGTGACGGATGCGTCCAGGGCGAACACGTCGCCCAGCTTGTTGACCTGCCGCTCCTCGATATCCGCGGCAGTGACCACGGTCGTGGAAAACGGCGTCTCCAGCTGGCTGCGGTTGCCCAACGCCCCGCTGTTCACCGGCGCGGACAGATGTTCCAGCGTGTCGTCCACCGAGGTCGCGTTGACGGTCACCGCCGGCAACTGAGCCACGCCTTGCGCATCCCCCGCGTCCTTGGGCGGCGGCGCCGTGGCGCCCTGGGCATGGACGCCCGCAGGATGAACGATGCCCAGGGTCAGGGCTAGGGCATAGGGCGCAACTGCATGCCGCGCGTGCTTGCGCGCGCGGCACTTCCTGGCGGAAGCGGGACGGACCACGTTGAATTCTCCAGAGCGGGAGGGGAAGAAATGGCAATTTCTTATAAATAAGACTGATTCGCAATTATATTATCAACTGCGAACTTTCCCCATGCCGCTCTGGCCCTGCGGTTCACTGCTTGGACGCTTTCTCCAACTGATCGCGCAGCCGCTCCTCCTGGGCGCGCAGCTCCGCCGTGAACTCCTCGCCGAAGTCATCGGCCTCGTACAGCGGACGGATCTCGATATCGGACGGGCCGGGCATCGGATTGGGGCAGCGCTTGACCCATTCGATCGCCTCCTGCAGCGAGGCGCACTCCCAGAGCCAGTAGCCGGCGATCAGCTCCTTGGTTTCCGCGAAGGGGCCGTCTATCACCTGCCGGCTGCTGCCGGAAAAATGCACCCGCGCGCCCTTGGAGCTGGGTTTCAGGCCGTCGCCCGCCAGCATCACGCCCGCCTTGACCAGCTCCTCGTTGTACCGCCCCATGTCGGCCAGCAGTTGCTGGGTGGGCATTACCCCTGCCTCGCTATCGGCGGTGGCCCTGACTTGAACCATGAATCGCATCTCGGTCTCCTTGTGTGGATGGTGGAACTTGCATGCTCCATCGACACGACGAACCGCGCCAGACGAAATCGACAGCCGCCAGGAAAAAAAGTGTATCCGTGGCCGGATCGGCATCCTCCATGAAAAAACCCATGACGCCCCGGAAAGCGTCATGGGTTCTGGCCGCCATGGCGGACGGGGCGGTCAGCGCATCACGGGGCGGGATTCGGCTGGCGCGCGTGGATCTTGTCGATTGCCTCCAGCGCCTCGGTCGAGAGGGTCACGTCCACGCTGTCGATGTTCTCCTTCAGCTGTTCCAGCGTGGTGGCGCCGATCAGGTTGCTGCTGACGAAGGGGCGCTGGTTGACCCAGGCCAGCGCCAGGTGCGTGGGCGAAATGCCGTGCGCGCGCGCCAGCTCGACGTAGGCGCGGGTGGCGATCTCGGCCTGCTCGTTGCTGTAGCGGGTGAAGCGCGTATAGAGCGTCAGGCGGGCGCCGGCCGGGCGCGCGCCGTCCAGATACTTGCCGCAAAGCATGCCCATCGCCAGCGGCGAGTAGGCCAGCAAGCCCACGCCTTCGTGGTGCGAGTACTCGGACAAACCGATCTCGTAGACGCGGTTCAGCAGGCTGTAGGCGTTCTGGATGGTTGCAATACGCGGCAAGCCCTTGTTCTCGGCATGACGCAGGAACTGCCCCACGCCCCAGGGCGTTTCATTGGACACGCCGATGTGGCGCACCTTGCCGGCCCGCACGAAGTCCTGCAGCACTTCCAGGGTTTCCTCGATCGGCACGGTGTATTCGTCCTGGACCCAGGGATAGGACAGCTTGCCGAAGGTGGCCGTCGTGCGGTCGGGCCAATGCAGCTGATACAGGTCCAGGTAGTCCGTCTGCAGGCGCTTCAGGCTGGCGTCCAGCGCTGCGGTGAGGTTCTTGCGGTCGAGGTGGGTCTTGCCGTCGCGGATGTGGCCGGGGCGCTTCGCGTCGCGCACGGGGCCCGCCACCTTGCTGGCCAGCACGATGTCCTGGCGGCGCTTGCTGCGCGCCAGCCAGGTGCCGATATAGGTTTCGGTCAGGCCCTGCGTTTCGGGCTTGGGCGGCACGGGATACATTTCGGCGACGTCAACCAGATTGATGCCACGCTCCAGGGCGTAGTCGAGCTGCTGGTGCGCCTCGGCTTCGGTGTTCTGCTCGCCCCAGGTCATGGTGCCCAGTCCGATCAGGCTGACATCCAGGTCGGTACGGCCGAGTTTGCGGTATTTCAATTTCTGCTCCGTGCTGTGTCGCTTACTAGGGAAGCGACACCTTACTCCAAGACGCTTTTCAAATACCTGGCAACGTTCCGCGGCTGCGGGTTATTCGCCCCTTGCCCGCCGCGCCGCACTCGGCATACGCTCTATCCGCAAATAACCACCGGAAATCAACGTGCTGCGCGAAATTGATGAAACCTACGTGTTTTTCATCTGCGTCATCGTTTGCCTGGCCATCATCGAGCTGGGCTTCCGGTTGGGGCGCAAGCGCCGCCGCGCATCCGACGACGCCGCCAAGACCCATATCGGCGCGCTCCAGACCGCCTTGCTGGGCCTGTTGGCGCTGCTGCTGGGCTTTACCTTCGCGATGTCGGTGACGCGTTTCGAGACGCGCAAGAACCTGGTGCTGGAAGAGGCCAACGCCATCGGCAATGCCTACTGGCGCTCGCAGCTGCTGCCTGCGGCCGCGCGCGAACCCATCGCCAAGCTCTTGCTGGAGTACACGACGACGGCGCTGGAGTTCAGCGACGCCGACAACGACAAGGAGCGCCTGGCGGCAGCCGGCGCGGCCTCGCGGCGCATCGAGCGCCAGATCCGGAGCACGGCTGCGAGCGTCCTGGAGAATCCGCCCTCGATATCCACGGTCATGTTCATCCAGGCTATCAACGAAATGGCGCAGGTCAACGAAAAGCGCCGCGTCGCGCTGGAAAACCACGTGCCCGAGCCCGTCTTCTATCTGCTCTTCATCGTCACCGGCGGCGCAATGGGTTTCATCGCCTACGGCACCGGGCTGCACAAGCGCAGGCGGCTGATCTCGACCGGCCTGTTCGCCACGCTGATTTCCCTGGTGCTGACCTTCATCCTGGACATCGACCAGCCAGCCAGCGGCGTCATCATGGTCAGCCAGGAAAGCATGGTGCGGATGAAGGCAACGCTGGAGCAGGAGCGGTAGGCAGCGCCCCTGCTCCAGGCTCTGGAGCTTCAGTTCGCCTTGCTGGCCAGGGCAGCGCCCGCAGGCTCGCCCGCGTCCGCACAGGCCGCCGGGCTGCGCTCGGCAAGCGCTTCCAGCAACTCTGACGACGGCACGAAGAACAGGCCGCCCGTGACCGCGTGGCTGAAGTCGAGCAGGCGGTCGTAATTGCCGGGCGGACGTCCCACGAACATGTTCTCCAGCATCAGCTCGATGGGACGCGGCGAACGCGCGTAGCCGATGAAGTAGGTGCCGAATTCCCCGGATCCCGGCCGGCCGAACGGCATGTTGTCGCGCAGGATTTTCAGTTCCTGGCCGTTTTCCTCGATGGTCGTCAGGGCGCTGTGCGAGGACGAGGGCTTGATGTCGTCGTCGAGTTCCACGTTGGACCACTTGTGGCGGCCGATGACCCCTTCCTGGCCTTCGACCGTCAGCGCATTCCAGGCCTTCATGTCGTGCAGGTACTTCTGCACCAGCACGTAGCTGCCGCCGGCGAACTCGGCATCTTCGTCGCCGATGACGGTGAAGTCGAACGCCTCCTGCCCTTCCGGATTCTCGGTCCCGTCCACGAAGCCGATGATGGCGCGCCGGTCGAAGTAGCGAAAGCCATGGACTTCATCCACGACCGTCACGGCATCGCCCAGGCCGCCCAGCAGCAAGGTGGCCAGTTCGAAACAGAAATCCATCGAGTCGGCGCGGATATGCAGCAGCAGGTCACCCGGCGTCGCGACGGCCAGTCGTTCGCCCGAACCGAACTCGCGGAAAGGATGCAGCGCGGTGGGGCGCGGCGCGCCGAAAAGCGTGTCCCAGGCCTTGGAGCCGAAGGCGGCGACACAGGAAAGATTCTGCTCGGGCGCGCGCGTGCCCACGGTGCGGACGAGGCCGCCGACATCGGCGCACCAGCCGCGCACGGTTTCGGCGGCGGCGGCGCCCTCGTTGAGCGTGGCCACAATGAAAATCGCGTGGCGGGTAGTCGTGTTGTGGACGGCTTGGGATACGGGTTGACGGTCAGACATCGGATCGGGGACCTCAAGAAAGCGAGCGCGGCGGCGCGGAAGGGCTAGTCTGATTCTAAGCGCGGACTGTGTATGGGCGCACCCGATGGGTTACGGCACCGCCCTCAACCACTCGCTCACCACATCCAGCACGATACGGCTTTGCTCGCGGTGCGGCACATGCCCGCAGTTCTCCAGCAGCACGGGGCGGCCGCCGGCCAGCGCCGCGATCTTTTCCTGGTGCTTGGGGGAACCGTACTCGTCGATTTCGCCATGCAGGGCAAGCACGGGGCAACGCACCTGGCGCAATTGCTCGTCCAGGTTCCAGGCGGCAAACTCGGGCGACAGCCAGGTGTTGATCCACGCGCCCAGCACCCATTCGGCTTTCTCGCCGTGGTACTTCTTCAGGCGGTCCAGCTGGCCGGGTTCGGCGAAGTTCCGCTTGGCGGCCCGGATGCCTTCCAGCGTGCGGTCTTCGGCAAACATCTGCGCGGACTCGGTGATCAGCGCCCGGCAATCTTCTGCGTACACGCCAGCGCTGCAGACGGCCATGCCGCCGCCCACGCTGTGACCGAACCCCACATAGGGGCCGACGCCCAGCGCTGCGCGCAGGCTGCGGAATCCGTCCTGGGCTTCGTCTTGCACAAAGCCGGGTTCGAACACGGCGGTATTGGGATCGGAGCGGCCAAAGCCCAGGCGGTCATAGGCGATGACGCTGCGCCCGGTGGCCTGCGCCAGTTGTTCGGGAAAATCCCGCCACAACTCCACGCAACCCAGCGAATCATGGAACAGCACGATGGGCGCTGCGGCGGCGGCCTCCCCGGCGGGGTCCCAGCGCCGCGCGAAAAGGCGGCCCTGGCTGGTGTGCACGTAGACATCCTGGCTGGTAATGGCAAGCATGAAAAGTCCTGGCGAAAGTATGCGGCGATGCGCCACCGCACCGCGCTCCGATTATAGGAAAGCCGGCAGCCTCACCGCAGTCCGGACACGACGCCTGCGGCGATGATAAGCAGGACCAGCGCGGAAATCGCCGTGTAGGCGTAGTCGCGCTCGCGCAGGAAGATGGCCAGCATCAGCGCCACCCGCGCCACCGGCAGCACGATGAACAGGGCCACCCCGGCCTTGACGAGTTCAAGATCCCGCAGGCCGCCATGCGCGGGCAACAGGAAATCCACAGCCATGCCGGCGGCGATGAGGGCCGAGGCGAGCCAGGTTCCGTACCACAGCAAGCCGGCGATGACGCGGTCGCGCCGCGCCTGTTTGTCCAGCGCCTGCGTCATGCCGGGCCTCCCGGAATATGCACGCCCAACGCGCTCAGCAGCATCTGCACCGCCAGCAAGGACAGCACGATCACGAAGAAGAGCCGCAGCTTGTCCGCCGGCAGGCCCATCAGCAGGCGGGCGCCGAGCAAGGCGCCCGCGACCGAGCCCAGCGCGACCGGTCCGGCGATGCCGATGTCGATGTCGCCGCGCACGAAATAGGCGCCCGCGCTGGCGGCGGCGGTCACGCCGATCATGAAGTTGGAAGTCGCCGACGAGACCTTGATGGGCAGCTTCAGCGCGGCGTCCATGGCCGGGATCTTGAGCACGCCCGAGCCTATGCCGAGCAAGGCCGAAATCAGGCCCGCGCCATACATCAGCGACAAGCCCAGCGGCACCCGGTCCACCTGGTAGTGCACCTCGCGGCCCAGCGCGCGGTCAGGAAAGCTTGCGTGCAGGCGCAGCGCGGTGGCCCAGCTGGCGGCGCCTGGCGGGCTGGCGACGGCCTCGCGCCGGCGCGCCAGCATCTGCTGCGCGGACAGCGCCAGGATGACCGCGAACAGGCCGTAGAGAAATCCGGTCGAGACGATGCCGATAAGGAACACGCCGGTCAGCGCCCCCAGCGTGGTGGCCGTTTCCAGGACGATGGCCAGCCTGACGTTGGTCAGCCGCCCTTTCAGGAACGGCGCGGCGCTGCCGCAGGAACAGGCGATTACCGAGATGATGCTGGCCCCGATGGCCACATGGATGTCCACGCCGAACAGCAACGTCAGGATGGGCACGATGAAGATGCCGCTGGCCATCCCCAGCACCCCGCCCAGCGCGCTGGCGCCGAAGGCGGCGGCGAACAGCCAGAAGATCGTCGAGGTCTCCATGGCCGCCGGTTCAGGTCGGCTTGCGCGGCTGGCGCGACAGCCGGGTGCTGAAGCGGATCAGGTCGCCGCGGTAGTACAGCTTTTCGTAGTCCACCGGCCGCTGCGCCTCGGTGTAGGACGTGCGCTCGATGAGGAAAATCGGGCTTCCCGCCGCGACGCCCAGCGCCTGCGCGACGCGTTCGTCCGCCGTGACCGCTTCCAGCTGGTACTCGGCCTCGATCAGAGGCAGGTCGTAGCGCAGCTCCAGCAGGTCGAAGATGGGCTCGGCCTCCAGGTCGTTGCTGGCGACTTTTTCGCCCACGTCCAGCGGCAGATAGGTTTCATCGAACGACATGGCCACGCCGTCCGCCAACCTCACGCGCTCGATGCGATAGACCATCGCGCCGCGCGCCACGCCCAGTTGGCGCGCGACGTCTTCCGTGGCCGGCACCGGCCGCTTGTCCAGCAGGCGTGCCGTCGCCCGGCGGCCGAGCGCGGTCATGTCCTCGACAAATCCGCTCAGGGCCGTCAGCGTCTGCGTCAGCTTGGGTTCCGTGACGAACGTGCCTTTGCCGCGCCGGATCTCCGCCAGCCCGCGCGCGACCAGGTTTTCCACCGCCTTGCGCACCGTGCTGCGGCTGACCGCGAAGCGCTCGATCAGCTGGTCTTCCGTCGGCAGCCGGCCGCCAGGCGACAGGCTGCCGGACGAGATTTCCGCGGCCAAGGCCATTTCCACCCGGGCATAAAGAGGAGCATATTCGGCGTCGTTTTTCATGAAGTCATCATAACATCATGATGTCATGATAACTCAAGCATCAAGACGCGTTACGGATGACGACGCCGGCAACTGGTAGTCTTCGCAAGCCTGCCCGGCGCCTCCCGCGCCGGCGCCCACTCTCAAGCGAGACACGATATGAGCAATTTCATGCACAGCGCCTCCGTTCCCGTCCTGACGCAAATGCTGTCGGCCCTGTCCGACGTGCTGAAGAAAGCGGAAGCCCACGCCACGGAGAAGAACATCGATGCGGACGCCTACCTGGGCGCCCGCCTGTTCCCCGACATGTTCCCGCTGGCACGCCAGGTGCAGATCGCTGCGGATTTCGCCAAGGGCATCGCCTCGCGCCTGGCTGGCGCGGAAGTGCCTTCGTGGCCTGATAGCGAAACCAGCTTCGCGGGCCTGCAAGCCTTGATCGCCAAGACGCTGGAACACCTGGGTTCGTTCAGCCCCGAACAATTCGCGCAAAGCGAAGCGCGCGAAATCGTGCTGCGCCCGGGCACGCCCAAGGAAAAGAAGCTGAGCGGCAGCGCCTATCTGCTGCACTATGGGCTGCCGCAGTTCTTCTTCCACGTGACCACGGCCTACGACATCCTGCGCCACAACGGCGTGGAAATCGGCAAGCGCGATTACATGGGCAAGTACTGATCCGTTTCAGCGGGCCCCAGCCCTTGGGGCCCGCGCCCGGCTGCTACTCCGCGTAGCCCGGGTTGCGGCGGTCCAGGCGGCGCAGCAGTCCCGGCCAGGCCAGCATGGCCTTGTGCGCGCGGTCGGCCTGCGATTCCACCGTGGCGTTCTTCAGGATGTCGGGCGGGATGTAGGTCAGTTCGCCGCCGGCCTGGGCCCGCACCTGCACCATGCAGGCGGCCTCCAGCCGGTGCATGGCCTGGAAGGCTTCGGCCATGCTTTGCCCCACGGTCAACAGGCCATGGTTGCGCAGGATGAGATAGGTGTTGCTGCCCAGGTCCCGCACCAGGCGCGGCTGTTCCTCGGGATTGAGCGCCAGGCCTTCGTAGTCGTGGTAGCCGAGCGACCGCAGCACGATGAACGCGAACTGCGACAACGGCAACAGCCCGGCCTTCTGCGCCGACACCGCCACGCCGTTGATGGAATGCGTATGCAGCACGCACATCGCGTCCTTGCGGGCAGCGTGGATACAGCTATGGATGGTGAAACCGGCGGGATTGATGTCGTACTCCGACTCCATCACCTTGCGTCCGTCCAGGTCGATCTTGACCAGGCTCGATGCCGTGATTTCGTCGAACATCATGCCGTAGGGGTTGATCAGGAAATGTTCGGTCCCGGGCACCTTGGCCGTGATATGGGTGAAGATCAGATCGTCCCAGCCGAACAGCGCCACCAACCGATATAGCGCCGCCAGATCCTTGCGGACCTCCCATTCCGTTGCGCTGACCTGTTCGCGCACGCTGGCGCCCTTGCCTACGGTATCCATGTCGTCTCCGTGTTTTGATGATTGCCCGCCGTGATGGGGCGGACACTGTCTGGCACTTTATTCGTTTTGGTGGCGGCAAGCACGGGACGCGGCCAAGGAGCGGTCACCGCGCCCCATGAAAAAAGCGCCCACCCGGGCGCCCTCCTCGTTTCCCGCCGCTTACTGTGGTTCGATCTTCGCGTCGACCGCGCGCTGGGTCCAGACCTGGCGCTGCGACTGTGCAAAGGCCTGGTGCTCGGCCACGGTGTTGGGCGAGACCTGCATGCCCAGGGATTCGAAGCGTTGCAGCACGTCCGGCTCGCGCAGGATGGCGGCGACTTCCTGGTTCAGCTTCTGCACGATGGCGTCGGGCGTCTTGGCCGGCACGGCCACGCCGACCCACACGACCAGGTCGAACTTCTGGTAGCCCAGTTCGGCCAGCGTCGGCACGCTGGGGAATTCCTTGGCGCGTTCATGGCCCGTGTAGGCCAGTCCGCGCAGCTTGCCTGCCTGCATGAACGAGGTCACGACAGAGAGGTCGGCGAACAGATAGTCGACGTGGCCGCCCAGCAGGTCGGTCACCGCCGGCGGCTGGCTCTTGTACGGCACGCCGTTGGCCGCGGCGCCCGCCACGGTGTTGAAGGTGGCGCCAGCGATCTGGCTGGTGGGCGAACCATACGCGTAGTTCAGGGGCTTGGCCTGCGTGGCCTTGACCAGTTCCTGCAGCGACTTGTAGGGCGCGTCCTCGCGCACCACCAGCATCATCGGGATGGTCGCGATACGCACGACGTGGGTGAAATCGCCGGTGGGATCGAACGGCAGCTTGCGGAACAGCGCCGGCGTGGCCGAGTGCGTCGAGCTGCTGGTGAGGATCAGCGTGTAGCCGTCGGGCTGGGCGCGCGCGACGAACGAGGCGCCGATGGTGCCGGACGCGCCGGGCTTGTTCTCGATGACGACGGGCACGTTCAAGCGCGGACCGAGCTTCTCCGCGATGATGCGCGCGCTGGTGTCGGTGGCGCTGCCCGGCGAGAACGGCACGACGATGGTGATGGGCTTGTCGGGATACGCGCCCTGCGCCAGCGCGGTGGACGGCAGCGCGCCCGCAAGGGCGGTCAGGACGGTGAGGCTGCCGGCGGCCAGCAGGCGGCGGCGGACGCCGAACGGTCGGATCATGCTTGTCTCCTGTGAGGGGCCGCGGGTCGGCCTCTTGAACTCTGACCGTATGATGCTTGCGACCCGCTTATCCCAACAAGGGACTAATTTTCATAGACTTATTCCAAACCAGGATTAATTCTCTGAAGCCTGGCGCTGCCGCAGATATTCCTCGGTCGCCTGCAGGAAGGCCGAAGCCGCCAGCGACAGCCGCGCGTTGCGCCGCTGGATCAGCCAGAGTTCATGTCCGTGCTTGCGCGCGCCGTCGATGGCGAGGATGCGCAGGCCCAGCTGCCGCGCCAGGTCGCAGGCATAGCCGGGCACGACCGTTATCCCCAGTCCCGCGCCGACCAGCTTCAGCGCCGAGGTCAGCATGCCGGCCTCGATGCGGTAGCGGAACTCCAGGTTCAGGTCGGCCGCCACGCGGTCCAGGCTGCGCCGCACGCTGTACACGTTGCGCAGCATGATGTGATCGTGAGCGGCCACGTCGGCCCACGACACCGAACGCTTGCGCGTCAGCGCATGGCGCGGCGCGCACACCGCGTACATGGTGTCGCGATAGATGACTCGCGTGGCCAGCTCTTCCGAAGGGGTTTCGACCGAGACGATGCCGAAGTCGGCGCGGCCGTTGCGCACATGCTCGATGGTGTCGTCGGTGGAGAGCTCGAACAGGTCCAGCTTCACGCTGGGATGCGCGCGGTGATAGTCGGCCACCACCTCGCCCAGCAGGCCGACCATCATCAGCGGCGAAGTGGCCACGCCCACCGTGCCGCGCTCCAGCGTGCGCAGGCCGGACATGCTGCGCTCGGCGGCGCGCACGGTGCCCAGGATTTCCTGGGCGTAGGCGTAGAAATCCGCCGCGCCGTCGCAGGGAGTGACGCTGCGTGTGGAGCGCTCGAACAACGGTTGGCCGACCTCGGCCTCGAGTTCGGCGCAGAGCTTGCTGACGGCCGATTGGGTCACGAAGGCCGCGCGCGCGGCCGCCGTGAAACTGCGCAGTTCGTATAGCGCGCAAAACACGCGCAATTGCTTGAGAGTGATGTTCATGGTCGAAGTCGCCGCCAGGCGCCGCCGGCCATGCCGGCCTCAGCGCGCAGGCTCGAGCATATCGCGATCGGCGTCCTGGCGCGGGGCCTGGCGCCTGATCTCGCCCGGGGTGCGCGAGAAGCGCACCGGGATGCCGGCGGCCATCAGCGGCCCTTCGGTCGGATGTTCCACGCGTTGGAAAAATCCCGTCGCCTTCAAATGCGGATCCTCGAACAGGGCTTCCGGCGTGTTCACGCGCGAATGCGGAATGTCCGCGTCCGCCAGCAGCGCCAGCCATTCCCCGGTGCCGCGCAAGGCGACGATGTCCGCCAGGTCCTGATAGAGCTCGTCGAAGTGCCGCGCGCGCGAGGACGCGTCGACATAGCGCGCGTCCGCCGCCAGGTCGGCGCGTTCGGCCAGGGCGAAGAAGCGCCGCCACTGCGCGTCGGTGTATGGCAGCAGCGCCAGGTAGCCGTCGCGCGTGCGGTAGGGACGCCGCTGCGGCGACAGCACGCGGCTGTAGCCCATGGGTCCGCGCGGCGGCACGAAGCTGTGGCCGCTCATGTGCTCGATCAGCGTGAAGGACACCAGGGTCTCGAACATGGGGACTTCGACGGCCTGCCCCTGCCCCGAACGCTCGCGCTCGTACAGCGCCATGGGTATGGCGTAGGCCAGCGTCAGCCCCGCCACCTTGTCGGCGAGGATAGTGTTGACGTAGGCAGGCGCGCCGCTGTTGCGGCCCTGCAGGTCGGCCAGGCCGCTCATGGCCTGGATGATGTCATCGAAGGCCGGGCGCGCCGCATAGGGGCCGTCCTGGCCGAAACCCACGGCCGAGCAATGGATCAGGCGCGGGTTGCGCGCGCGCAGCGTATCCGCGTCCAGGCCCAGGCGCGCCAGGGCCGCCGGGCGCACGTTGGACACGAACACGTCGGCGCCGTCGATCAGGCGCAGCAGGCTGTCGCGGTCGGCCGGCGTCTTGGCGTCCAGCGTCACGCTGTACTTGTTGCGGTTGAGATTCAGGTAGGCCGGCCCCATGCCCGGGCTCGCGGCCGGGGCGGAGGTTCGGAACACGTCGCCTTCGGGCGCCTCGACCTTGATGACCTCGGCGCCCATGTCTGCCAGGATCTGCGTGCCGTACGGCCCCATGGCCACCGACGTCATGTCGATGACGCGCACGCCCGCGAGCGGGCCGGCCATTACTTGGCCTCCTGGTGCTTCTTGCGGTTGACGAAGGGCGCCATGTAGCGGCGCGGCTCGTCGCTGGTGAAGGCCTCGCCGAACGCCGCCACGCTGCGGTCCAGGCCGGCTTCGACGCTGGACTCGCTCCAGTAGCGCAGCAGCGCCTTCTGCGAACGCACGGCGCGCGGGCCGCTTTCGGCGATGGGCGTCACGGTGCGTTCGACCAGGGCGTCCAGCGCGCCGGTTTCGCTGACGAATTCCAGGAAGCCCCACTGGCGGGCCTGGGCCGCGTCCACGGTCTCGCCGGTCAACAGCAGCCAGTTGGTGGGGCCAGGGCCGATGATGGCCGGCAGCAGCACGGCATGGATCACGGACGGAATGCCCACGCGCACTTCGGGCATGCCGAAGACCGCGTCCGTCGATCCCAGGCGGATGTCGCAGGCCGCGGCCAGCTCCATGCCGGCGCCCAGGCAGAAGCCCGGAATGCGGGCAATGGTGGGAACGGGGATCGCGGCCACGGCGTCGCACAGGTCGCGCAGCCGGGTGATGAACTCGCGCGCGCCTTGCGGATCGAGCTCGGCCATTTCATAGATGTTGGCGCCGCCCACGAAGGCGCGCTCGCCCGTACCGCGGATGACGACCGCGCGGGCGTCGTCCTGGGCCGCAATCCAGCGGGCGGCCTCGGTCAGGCTCAGCGTGACCGCCGAGGCCAGGATGTTCAGGCTCTTGGCGTCGTGGATCTGCAGGGTATAGACGCCACGCGCGTCGCGGGTCACGAGGGCATGGGAAAAGGCGGGAATAGGCGCAGTCATGGAAACTCCAGCTAGGGTCATGTCACCGATGCTAAGGGCGAGGTTTCATCACAACAAACGAGTAATTTTCATGAAATAAGTCTGGAATGGAATAAATACCGAACCGCTGGCGGCTTGGGTACGATAGCCGCCTCTTGCGGGAGTCGCACCATGGGTATCACGCTGCGCCAGCTCCGGGCCTTTTGCGCCGTGTACGAGCTGAAGAACTTCACCCGCGCCGCCGAGGCGCTCAACCTGACGCAGTCCACCGTCAGCAAGCTGTGCTCCGAACTGGAGAAGGCGATAGGCATGGCGCTGTTCGAGCGCTCCGCGCGTGGCGTCGAACTGCTGGAAGGCGCAGCAGAGCTGTATGCCTACGCGCAGGAAACCTTCGGATCGCTGCGCGCGGCCGAACGCAGCCTGAGCAGCCTGGCCGGACTGGAGCGCGGCGAGGTCTCCGTCGCGGCCTCGCCCATCATGATGCACACGCTGATCGCGCCCGTGGTGGCGCAATTCCATGCGCGTCATCCCAACATCGTCTTCGACCTGCACGAACTCACCGGCGACGAGGCCACCGAGCATGTCCTGCACGGCAAGGCCGACCTGGGGCTGGTGGCGCTGGAAAGCCAGGATCCGCGGCTGGACTGCCGCGTCGTCTACCGCGGCCCCATGTATGCCGTGGTGCCGGCCGACCACCCGCTGGCGCTATACGAAGAGGCGCGTTGGCGCCAACTGGCGCGCTACCCGCACATCCTGCTGCGCGGCACCTACACCGTGCGCCGCAAGATGGACCAGATCCTGCAGGACCAGGGACTGACGGTGCGCAGCGTGGCGCAGACCGGCAGCCTGACCACCGCCTTCGCCATGATCCGCGGCGGCATGGGCATCACGGTCATGCCGGGCTACGTGCGCCATGTCTGCCAGGAAATGGGGCTGAAGGCGCTGTGCATCGCCGACCGGCCCCAGACCCTGCATGAGCTGTCCGTCCTGCGCCGTGCCGACTACCGGCTGTCGCGCGCCGCGGCCGCATTTCTCGCTGCTTTCGAAGCCCATCTTGCAGAACAGGGGCAGCCCGCGGCGGCTGGCGATTCATCTCTTTCTTGAATGCCTTCATGATAATTAATCAATTGTTTGCATGATGGACCGCTTCCATCATTAGCGCGTCGAGGCCCCCCGCCCTATGCGCCATCCGGAAGGTCACCTCGACGCCATAACCAAGCAGGGCAAACCAGCCCGCAGGACGAGGAGACCTCCGACATGAAACTCAAGCCTGGCCTGAAGCAGCTGCTGACGCTGCTGGCCGCCCTTCCCGCCATTGCCGCCGCCGACACCTATCCGGCCAAGCCCGTCACCCTGGTGGTGGCCTATGCCCCGGGCGGCATGACCGACATCCTGACGCGCCGCATCGCGGCTGATCTGCAGACCCGCCTGGGCAAGCCCTTCGTGGTCGAGAACAAGCCGGGCGCAACCGGCCAGATCGCCACCGAGTACGTGTCGCGGCAGAAGCCGGACGGCTACACCATCCTGGTGGGCGCGACCAGCCACGTGATCAACCCCGCCATGAAGAAGCTGCCGTACAACGCCCGCAAGGACTTCGCTCCCGTGGCGCTGTTGGCCGTCAGCCCCAACTTCCTGCTGGTCAACGCCAACCAGGGCATCAAGACTTTCGCCGACTTCAAGGCCTATGCGCAAAAGCAGGCCTCGGTGCCCTATGGCACGGCCGGCGCCGGCGGCGCGCCGCACATCGTGGGCGAACTGCTGCGCGCGCAGAGCGGGCTGCCGCTGATGCACGTGTCCTACCGCGGCGCGGGTCCGGCCATGACCGACCTGGTGTCGGGCCAGGTGCCGTTCGGCATGGCCGAGTCCGTGACCGCCAACGCCTATCTGCAGTCCGGCAAGATCGTGCCGCTGGCCATCGCGTCGGCGCAGCGCCAGCCGCGCTACCCGGATGTACCCACCCTCAACGAGCTGGGCTACAAGGGTTTCGACCTCAGCACCTGGGTAGGCGTCTATGCCCCAGCCGGCACGCCGGCCGACATCGTGCAGACCCTGAACAGCGAGATCCGCAAGTCGGTGATGCAGCCGGCCACGCAGGACTACATCCGCTCCACCGGCTCGGAGCCCGGCGACATGGATCTGGCCCAGTACCAGAAGTTCGTCAGCGACGAAATGGATAAATGGCAGGCCGTCATCAGCCAGGCCGGGGTCAAGGATGAGTGAGGTCCGCATCGGCTCGCTGTCGGCGGAAGCCTATTTTGCAGAGGCGCTGCGTGCGGGACGCCTGGAGGTCCAGGTGTGCCGCAGCTGCGGGCTCTCGTTCTTCTTTCCGCGCACGCACTGCACCCACTGCCGCTCGCAGGAATATGCCTGGCGACCCATGCGCGCCGGCGCCACGCTCTATTCCTATTCGGAAATTCCGGCCACGCCGCAGGCCCCCGCGCGCAACGTGATCCTGGCCGACATGGACGAAGGCTTCCGCATGATGTCCACGCTGCTGGACGAAGGCGAGCTGCGCATCGGCATGCGGCTGACGGCGCGGCCCGACCCGCAGCGCGCCCGCGTGGTGTTCGGAAAGGAAGCGCCATGACGGACTGGAACAAGAACCTGCGCGGCGCCATCGCCATCACCGGCTGCGCCACGGCCGGCATCGGCGACGCGGGCGGTCTGAACGACCTGGAGATCAGCTCGCTCGCGGTGCATGCCGCAGTACGCGACGCCGGGCTGCGCATGGAGGACATCGACGGCCTGATGAGCGCCAGTCTGTCCTCGTCGATGTGGCTGAACAAGCTGTCCGAATACCTGGGCCTGTACCCGCGCTTCATGGACAGCACCCAGATCGGCGGCGCTTCCTTCGTTGGCCACCTGCTGACCGCTGCGGCGGCGATCCAGGCCGGCCTGTGCCGCAATATCGTGATCGCATACGGCGCCTCCCCGCGTGGCGGCAACGGTGTCTCGGCGACCTCCGACGCCCGCGCGCGGCTGGACCCGTTTCCGTACGAAGAGCCATTCCAGCCCTTCAACCCGCCGACCAGCTACGCGCTGGCGACACGCCGCCACATGCATGAATACGGCACCACCCGCGAACAACTTGCCGAGGTCGCCGTGGCCGCGCGCGCCTGGGCGCGGCTGAACCCGGAAGCCTATAAGCGCGAGCCCTTGTCCATCGACGACGTGCTGGGTGCGCGCGTGATCTCCTCGCCGCTGACCGCGCGCGACTGCTGTCTGGTGACCGACGGCGCGGGCGCCATCGTGGTGACGGCCGCGGAACGCGCCGATGCCGCCCGGCCGGTGTACGTCCAAGGCACAGCCATGGCGCACTCGCATCGCCAGATCGCCTGCATGGCCGACCTGACGCGCACCGTGGCCGGACAAAGCGCCGACCTGGCGCGCGAACGGGCCGGCGTGGCGCTGGCCGACATCGACCTGGTGCAGCTCTATGACGCCTTCACCATCAATCCCATCCTGTTCCTGGAGGACATGGGGTTCTGCGCCAAAGGGGAAGGCGGCGCCTTCGTGTCGGGCGGACGCATCGCTCCCGGCGGCGAACTGCCGGTGAACACCAACGGCGGCGGGCTGTCCTGCGTCCATCCCGGCATGTACAGCATGTTCGGCCTGGTGGAAGCGGTGCGCCAGCTGCGCGGCGACTGCGGTGAGCGGCAAGTGAAACAGGCGCGCACGGCGCTGGTGCATGGCAATGGCGGGGTGTTGAGCGCCCAGGCCACCACCGTGCTGACCAATTGGATGGACTGAAGGAGATTCGACATGCTGGAAGGAAAAGTAGTGATCGTCACCGGCGCGGCCAACGGCATCGGCCGCGCCGCGGCCGTGGCCCTGGCCGCGCAAGGCGCGCGCGTGGTGGTCAATGATCTGAACGTGTCGCTGGACGGCACCAGCGCCTCGCAAAGCACGGCGGCGCAGGTGGTCGAGGATATCCGCGCCGCCGGCGGCGAGGCCATCGCCAATGGCGACTCGGTGGCCGAATACGCCAGCGCGCAACGCATCATCGAGGCCGCCGCCGACACCTACGGCCGGGTGGACGCGGTCGTGAACAACGCCGGCATCGTGCGCGACAAGATGTTCCACAAGCTCACGCCCGAGGACTTCGACGCCGTGGTCAAGGTGCATCTGTACGGCTGCTTCAACCTCAGCCACGCGGCCGCGCGGCACTTCCGCGAACAGGGCGGCGGCAGCCTGATCAACATGACTTCCAACTCGGCGGTCATCGGCAACCGCGGCCAGGCCAACTATTGCGCCGCCAAGCTCGGCATCGTCGGCCTGTCCAAGGCCATGGCGCTGGACATGGCTGCCTTCAACGTGCGCTCGAACTGCATCGCCCCGCTGGCCTGGAGCCGCATGACCGAAACCATCCCGGCCAAGACCGAGGAGCAGGCGCGCCACGTCGAGAAGATCCGCCGCATGGGACCCGAGACCATCGCGCCCCTGATCTGCTACCTGGCTTCGGACGCTTCCGCCGACGTGTCCGGCCAGGTGTTCGCCATCCGCCTGAACGAGATTTTCCTGATGAGCCAGTCGCGTCCGGTGCGCTCGGTGCACCGCTCGGACGGTTGGACCACGGAGAGCATCGCCGAACACGGCATGGCTGCGCTGCGCGCCTCCTTCATGCCGCTGGACACCTCCGCCCAGGTGTTCGCCTGGGATCCGGTCTGAGGTTCCCATGGCGTTGGACTACCGCAGCCTGAAGACCCACGTCTTCGCGCCCGAACGCCAGGCCTACGGCGCAGATGACTGCATCCTCTATGCCCTGGGCGTGGGCGCGGGCCTGGCCGCAGACGACCCTGTCGGCGACGAAACCCGGTTCATCTACGAACAGGGCCTGCGCGCCCTGCCCGCCATGGCCTGCGTGCTGGCCTACCCCGGGTTCTGGATGCGCGATCCGCGCCACGGCCTGGACTGGAGCCAGGTCGTGCACGGCGAGCAGCGCATGCGCTTCCCGCGGCGCCTGCCGGCGCGCGGCGAGGTCTTGTGCCAGATGGAGGTCACGCGCATCGCCGACAAAAGTCCGGGCGCCTTCGTCGTGACGCGACGCACGCTGCGCGACGCGGCCACCGGACAGGAATTCGCCGTCATCGAGCAACTGAACATCTGCCGCGGCGACGGCGGCTACTCGGGCGGCGACGCCGCGCTCAGCGACGCGCTGGCCGTCCCCATCCCCGCGCCCCCCGCCACAGCGCCGGACAGTGTCATCGTCCTGCCCACCAGCCGCAACCAGGGCGCGCTGTATCGCCTGAATGCCGACCGCAATCCGCTGCATGTGGATCCGGCCAGCGCGCGACGGGCGGGCTACGAACGCCCCATCCTGCACGGCGCGGCGCTGCTGGGCATGGTCAACCGCGCGCTCGAAGCCTGCCTGCGGCAGCTGCCCGACCTGCGGCTGGGTGAACTGGACCTGCGCTTCATGGCGCCGGTCTATCCCGGCCTGGACGTGGCGGTATCGCTCTGGCCCCAGTCCGATGGCATCGCACTGGCCTGCCGCCAGGCCGGCGCCCTGTGCGCCCAAGGCCGCGCGGCGTGGACCAAGGAGGAACAATGATGAAAGACAAGACTTGCGCAAACGTGGAAGAAGCCCTGCGCGGCATCGAGTCCGGCGCCGTGATCTTCGTCGGCGGCTTTGGCGGCTCGGGCATACCCGCGCGCCTGCTGGCCGGCCTGCTGGCCAAGCAGGACGTGGACGACCTGACCCTGATCAACAACAATGCCGGCGCGGGCGAGGCCAGCTTCCTGGCCCTGGTGGCCTCGGGGCGCGTCAGCCGCATCGTCTGCTCCTATCCGCGCATGCCGGGCAATGACGTGATCCGTGAGCGGGCGCAGGCGGGCAGCCTGGCCGTGGAGGTCATGCCCCAAGGCACCCTGGTCGAACGCATCCGGGCGGGCGGCGCGGGCATGGGGCCGTTCTACTCGCCCACGGGCTATGGCACGCCGCTGGCCGACGGCCGCGAAACGCGAGTGTTCGGCGGTCGCGGCTACGTGCTGGAAGAGCCGCTGCGCGCGGACTACGCCTTCATCCGCGCCCATCGGGCAGATCAGTTGGGCAATCTGGTCTATCGCCGCGCCCAACGCAACTTCGGGCCGGTCATGTGCATGGCGGCCCGCAACACCATCGTCGAAGTCGAAGAGATCCTGCCCTGCGGCGCGCTCGATCCCGACGCCATCGTCACGCCCAGCCTGTTCGTGCACCGCCTGTTGGGGAGCCCGCAATGAAACGACTGTCACGCGAGCAACTGGCCGCCCTGGTGGCCGCCGACCTGCCGGCGGGCGCCGTGGTCAACCTGGGCATCGGCATGCCCACCATGGTCACCGACCGCCTCGACCCCGCGCGCGGCGTGCAGCTGCACAGCGAGAACGGCATTCTCGGCATGCGCCTGCTGCAAGACCACGAAATCGCCGACGGCGATCTCATCAACGCCAGCAAGCAGTCGATCGCGCTCACCGAAGGCGCTGCCATCTTCGATCACGTCTATTCCTTTTCCATCATGCGCGGCGGCCACATCGACATCACGGTGCTGGGCGCCTTCGAGGTCTCCTGCCAGGGCGACCTGGCCAACTGGTCGCTAGGCGCGGACGACCCCATGCCGTCCGTGGGCGGGGCCATGGACCTGGCCGTGGGCGCCCGCAACGTCTGGGTCATGATGGAAGCGCTGACCCGCGAGGGCGCGCCGCGCCTGCGCGGCCGCTGCACCCTGCCCCTGACCGGCGCCGGCGTGGTCGGGCGCGTCTATGCCGACATCGGCATCTTCGACGTGCGCGACGGGGCCTTCGTGCCGCTGGCCCTGGTGGACGGCCTGCCGCCCGCCGAACTGCACCGCTGGATCGACGCGCCCGTGCGCATCGCGCACGCGCCGCGCGTCCTGCATCCCAACTCCTGATTGCTCTCAACCATGATACGCACCGAACATTTTCTCGAAGACGCCGAGGCCTGGCTGCGCACCGCGCTGGCCCAGCTGCGCGAGCAGTATCCGGTCACCGCCTCGCACACCCAGGAATGCCGCCAGGCCTGGAACCGCATGCTGTGCGAGGCCGACCTCATTGCGCTTACCTGGCCACGCGAGTACGGCGGGCGCGAACTCAGCACCGCCACGCTGATCGCCTTCCATGAACTGTGCGCGCGCCTGCATGCGCCGCAGCCCATCAACAGCATCGCCCACGCCATCCTCGCGCCCACTTTGCTGCGCTTCGGTACGCCCGCGCAAAAAACGCAATTCCTGCCCGGCATCCGCGACGGCAGCGAGATCTGGTGCCAGGGCTACTCCGAGCCCCAGACCGGTTCCGATCTCTCTTCGGTGCGCACACGCGCCAAGCCGGATGCCGCCGGCTGGCGCGTCAGCGGCCGCAAGATATGGACCACCCAGGCGCATCTGGCCAAGTGGTGCTTCGCGCTGGTGCGTACCGATCCCGACAGCCAGGCCCACCGCGGGCTGAGCTTCATGCTCATCGACATGCAGGCCGAAGGCGTGCGGGTCGAGCCCATACGTCAGATGACGGGCGAGGCCGACTACAACGAAGTGCTGTTCGACGCGACGCCGGTGCCGGAAGGACGCATCCTGGGTGAGTGCGGCGAAGGCTGGCGCATCGCCATGGCCGCCGCCGAGTACGAGCGCGGCATCTACTTCATGCCGCGCGTCGTCCAGCTGGAAGACGAACTGCGGCAACTGACCGAGGCGCTGGCGCAGACCGCGCTGGTCGCGGACGAACGCGCCGTACAGGCACGGCGCGTGCGCGACCTGGCGGACCTGTGCCAGGTCATACGCTGGCGCGTGGACCGCGTGCTGCGCCAGGTCGCCGCGGGCGATACGCCCGGCATCGACGGCGCCATGCTCAAGCTGCTGTGGAGCGAAACCCGTCAGCGCATCTGGGAACAGCGCCTGGAACTGCTGGACGAAGCCGCCATCCTCGGCCCGCAGGCGGCGGCGCCCCATGCCGCCACGGCCTGCGTGCTGCGCGAATTCCTGTGGTCGCGCGCCGAGACCATCGTGGCCGGCACCTCGGAAATCCAACGCAATATCGTGGGCGAACGCCTGCTCGGCCTGCCCAAGGACAGGGGACAACATGCATAGCGAAATCAGGACACTGCTGTCCTCCACTTTCGGCCGCCTGCTGGAACAGCAGCATCCCGCCGCCTACGCCCGCCGCGCCCTGCCCGCGGACGACGCCGCCCAGCGCGCCCTGTGGAAGGAACTGGCCGAAGGCGGCTGGCTGGAAGCCGGATCGGAAGCCTTCCAGGCCGAGTACGGTCCAGGCACACAGCTGATGGGCGAATGGGCCGGACGCGCGCTGCTCACCCTTCCGTATGGCGCGTCGGCGTTCCTGGCCAGCGCGCTGCTGGAGCAAACGCCCGCCCTGTCGGAAGTCGTGCTGGACCTGGCGGCGCATCCTGCCAGTGTCCGCTGCGACCGAGCCGGCGACGAACAGGGCTGGATCGACGCCTATGGACTTACGGCCCAATACCTGCGTCTGAGCCGTCAGGACGATGGCTGGCTGCTTGCGCGCTACGACCCGGCGATGCTCGAATCCGTGCAGGGCCTGGATCCCACCGTGGCGCTGGCCCGCCTGCGCGGACCTGCGGTCGCGCAAGCCGAACTGCCTTCGGCGCAGGCCTTGTCCGCGCTGCAGAACCATGTGGCCTTCCTGCTGGCGCAGCTGGTCGGCACCGCCAGCGCCTCGCTGGACGTGGCCATCGCCTACGCCAAGGAACGCGAACAATTCGGCCGGCCCATCGGGCAATTCCAGGCTATCAAGCACGCCCTGGTTGACGCCTGGACCGGGTTGGACAACAGCCGCTACGCCGTGGAGGCCTTGCTGGCCGAGCGTGGTTCGGCCGATGCCGGGCTTGCCGCATTGGCCGCTCGTCTGGCAGCGAGCGCGGCGCGGCGCGCGGTGAAGCTCTCCATCCAGGTGCATGGCGGCATAGGCTTCTCCTGGGAGCACGACGCCCAGCTTTACCTGAAGCGCGCCTACCGCCTGGCGGTCGAGGTCGAACGGCTGGCCGCGCTGATGCGGGACTAGCGCCCCCGTCATGCGCCGGGCGGGCGGAACGCCGAGGATGGGCGGTTGGATATGGGGCCGTTAACTATGAGACCGTTAACATAGCGGCTTGCCGCCGCCGCTTCCCCTGCGGGTCCCGGCCCGGCGCCCCGCCCCGATCCGCCAGCCCGATGCACCACGTTCCGCGCCCGCGCCGCACGCCCGGCCCCCTGACTTCCTTTTACTGGAGCGGCGATGCCATGCGCAGCCGCAGCGTCAGCGGCACGGTGCTGGCCGCCACGCTGGACGTGCCCGCGCCGCCCGCGCGCCTGCAGGCGGACTGGGAGCGCGAGATGGCCACGCGCCTGTGCCTGGAACCCGGGGACGTCGAGCAGATGCCGCTGGCCCGCACGCAGGCGCGCTGGCCCGAGTACGGGCTATGCCTGCAAGCCATGCGCGACTGGACGCAAGAGCTAGGACTGCCCGGCGTGCTGGCCAACGCCGACATCGCCCTGATGGCTTGCCGCGGCGCCCGCTATCACCATGACGGCGGGCAATATGGCGGCGCCGCCTTCTGCAATCTGTTCCTGAGCGAAGACCGGGGCCTGGACGTGCATTTTCCGGCCGCCGGCCTGCGCGTTCCGCTCGTGCGCGGCACCGCCATGATCTTCGATACCTGCCAGCCGCATGCCGTCATCCCGCGCGGCGTCACGGGTTTTCGCGAGGCCGACTTCGCGGCCGGCCTGGAACTGGCGCAATTGTTCCTGACCTGGGAACTGCCGATCGAGGACTCTCGCGTCGCAAGCGCGCTCGGCATCGCCTTCGATGTCGATCCGGCTACCGCCGCGCGGCTGGATGAGGAACAGGTGCGGATGGATGGCGCTCGGGCGGCGATCGATCCGGAATGCGGGCGCTGGCTGGCTGAGGGCTGAAGCGGCAACGCGGCCCGCCGGGGATCAAGACCCCGGCAGCGCCGCACCCATGGCGGCAAACAAACCGCCGCACACCTTGTTGAAACGCCGGCCGGCGCGCTCCAGCCAGGGGCGCACGCGATGCGCCAGGCGCGCCAGCACGTACTCGACCAGGAACTCCACCACCACGAAGGTGCCGGCCATGATCGCGAACTGCGTGTACAGGCTGCGGGCAGGATCGATGAACTGCGGCAGGAAGGCGCCGTAGAACAGCAGGGCCTTGGGATTGGAGATCGCCGACAGCAGGCCCTGGCTGAACATGCGCATGCCGCGTATGCGGGGCATGTCCGGGGCAGGCTGCAACTGCACGCCCGGCGCGCGCCAGAGTTGGATGCCGAGCCAGATCAGGTAGGCCCCGCCCGCCCACTTCAGGACGGTCAGTGCGGGACCCCAGGCCTTGAGCAAGGCGCTGATGCCCAGCATCGACAAGGCGATGAGCGCGACAAAGCCCACTGCGCCGCCCGCGATGGTGCACAACGCCTTGCGGTGCCCATGCAACGCGCCATGCGTGAGCGCAAGCAGCGTGTTCGGTCCGGGAGTTATCGAGAGCCCAATGACCGCGACCAGGTAGATGAGCCAGCTATGCAGCGCCATGGCGGAGTGCGTGAAAAATAAGAAGCAGCCAGTCTAGACCGCCGTGACAGAGCTGCGCAAATGCGGCCGGAATGAAAGGCGGGGCCGCATGCGCGCGGCGCCCGCCTTGCGTGCCGCCCGATGCGGCGGCCTACGGCTCAGCGACGGAAGCCTCCGCCGTGGAATCCGCCGAAGCCGCCGCCCCAGCCGCCCCGGCCACCCCCGCCACGGCCCTGCCAGCCGCCGCCTTCCGCGCCGCCCATGCCGCGGTCGCGCCAACCGCCGCCCTGCATTCCGCGATCCTGCCAGCCGCCGCCCTCCGCGCCGCCCATGCGGTCGTCGGAATAGTCGCGCGCCTGGCGCTGGCCGTTCAGGTAATTGCCGCCGGATTGCGCACTGGGCTGCACCGGTTGCCAGCCCGAACTCGTGTGCTGTTGCCAGCCGTTGTCGTTGTGCTCGTAGACATTGCCGTTGTGGTCCGCGTACACATTGCCGTTGTTCCACGCCATGCCGCTATTCGTGTTGCGGTCGTATGTGGCGCCGCGCCGATCCACGCTGCTGACGCCGTCGCCCGCCGTGCCGGTCGCCGTGGCGGAAGAGATGGTGCTGCGGCCGGTGTTCGTGTTGGTGCGCACGTCCTGGCGGCCGGCAGCCCATTGGCCGTCGTCGTTGGCGACCACGCCCGCGCGCCCGGCGCCCGATGCCCCCGTTGTCGGGTTGGTGTAGGCATCGCGCCGCCCGGCAGCCGCATTGCCGGTGTACTCGTTGTAGGCCGCGCCGCGCGTGCCTTCGAACGCTGCGCCGGTCTGCGGGTTGTAGCCCTCGGCGTGGGTGCCTTGCCATTCGGTGCCGGTCCAGCCGTTCCAGCCGGCCGCGTGCGTGACCACGCCGGAGCCGCCCCAAGCGCCATAGACGTCGACCTGGTTGACGTTGACGCCGCCCCAATAAGGCGCCCCCCAATAAGGCCCCCAATAAGGCGCGGCGCCCCCCCAGGTCTCGCCCGCGACGAAGCCAAAGGCAAAACCGGTCGCGGTGGCGAAAGCCGCGTCGTAGCCATAGCTGGGCGGATAGCCGACCCAGGTGTCCTGCACGATGACCGGCGGATACGCGTAGCCCGTGCCGTACACCACGGTGCCGTCAGGACTGGCCACCACGCCCATGTAGCCTGGCGTGTAGCCGAACACCACGCTCTGCGGGGTGGAGCCGTACACCTGCACGTAGGTGACGTAGTGCAGCGGCGAGCTGACGGGTATGGCGTAGATGATCGCCGGCACATGGTCGGCCACGCGCCACGGGCCAAGGGGCGAATCCGCCACGAACCAGACCGCACGCGACAAGGCGTAGTAGCGGCCTTCGGCCTGTATCACCGGCACCTGCGAGTTGGCGGCGTAATACAGCGCCGTCCCCTCGATGGGTCGCAGCGTCGGGGAGCCGCCGGCATACTCCACCTGCAGTTTCGCCGCGCTGCGCGACACCGTGGCGGTCTGCGGAATGGTCGAGGCGATCAGCGCCTCCTTGGCCTGCGGCGTGCCCGGCACCGATGCCAGCACGCCCGACTGCGGATCCTTGGACGGAATCCGGGCGAAATCGCGCGGCAGTTGCTTGCCCGGCACGTAGGACCATGGACCGTCCAGGCTGGCGCCGCGGAACCAGCGGCCGGACACCAGCACGTAGTAGCGGTTGTCGCCCGGATTCATGAACAGGGCGTGATCGGCATTGGCCACCGACAGCAGCGAAGTCCCTGGCACCGGCCGCATTTCAGGCTGGCCGACGGTCACCAGCAACTCGGCCGGCGCGGTGGACACCGCGATGGCGGGCGCCCGGTGCGGGGCCTTGCCGCCATGCGGCAGCATCGGGTCCGGTTCGGTCTTGCGGCGCGCCGCGTCGGCGGCGGCCAGCAGGGCGGCGGGCGGCTGCGGCAGATCCGTCCACGGCCCGGTGGCGTTGCCCGCTTCGTACCAATGGCCGGCGGCCTGCAGGAAATAACGGCCCGCGTTGTTCGCCAGCATGAGCGCGCGCGTGTTGACCACCCGGCGCCAGCCTGCCGCGTCGGGCACTTCCGCCAAAACGGGTTCGCCGTCGATCAGCACCAGCACGGTCGGCACCGTGCGGTAGATGATGCGCGGCGGCGCGTTGTCCACCGGGACGGTTTTCGTGGCCGGGTTGTTCTGGGACAGCGTATAGCTCAGTTGCAGTGCATCAAGCCGCGTGACCACGCCCTTAGCGGGCAGGCGCGCTTCAAGCTGGCTGCGCAGCTTGGCGGCGGCTTCCGGCGAGGTGGGCACCTGCACGCGTTCGATCCGGATGTCCGACAGATGCACCAGGCCCGCTGGCTTGTTGACCTCGGCACGGGCGGAAAAGTCTGCCACGCCGTAGGTGGGATTGCCCTTGGCGGCGCCGACCGCCACCGCCATGCGGCCCGTAATGCGGTCGGCAGTCCAGGTGTCGATCTGCGGCTGATAGAGCTCCACCCGCGTGCCGTCGGCAGCCTCGAAACTGCGCGGCCATTGCAGCGAACGCGCGGCCTCTTCCTGGGCATCGGATTGGGCGGGCGCGGTTTGCGCCGGGGTCTGTCCCTGGGCTTGCGCCGCGCCGGTCGGCGTCAGGCCCGCGCCGGCAGCCATGCCGGCCACGGCTAGAGCGAGAGCGAGGCGAGACAGGCGCCCGGGCGGGCTCGCGGGCGCTGACGACGTTGCCGGGAAAACATGCATGCGCCACAGTCGGGTCAGGCTACACATCTCGCGCTCCTCGTTGAGGGCCGCGACCGCCATTCCGGCCTTCGGCCACTCTGATTTCCCGCAGCGCCGCCGCTACGGGCCAAGCCTCGGCCGGCCTCTCTGCAAGGCGTCCTGCAAGGGCCGGCTTCTGAATAAGCAACAGAACGTTAACACCGCTGAAAAGCTATTGCCCGCTTTTATCAGACCTTCTATAAAACATCTCACCAGGGCTGCTACTTTTGCCCGATAGCCTTTCCGCTGCAATCCAACTAGAAGCGCGGCGCAACGCCCGCCAAACGCCCGCGCGCTACGGCGTGTCGCGCCCCCGCCCGGCTCTCCGTCCGCGGCGCTTCGGCCGTCCCGCGAAGACTCTCCTGCTGCAAGTTCACGCCATCAAGTCGCCGTGGAAAGGAGCAGTTCATGGTCCCAGCCCTGACGCATCCCGGGGTGTATGTCCAGGAAATTCCCGCAGGCGTGCGCACCATTGCCGGCGCGCCGACCTCGGTTGCCGCTTTCCTGGGGACGGCCATGCGCGGACCGCTCAACCAGCCGGTCCATATCCAGGACTTCGCCGACTACGAACGCGAGTTCGGTGGGCTGGCCGAAGGCTGCGAACTCGGCTACGCGGTGCTTCAGTTCTTCCTGAACGGCGGGGCCAGAGCCTGGGTCGTGCGCGTGGCGCAACCCGCGCGGAACGATCCGCTGGACGCGCATGCTGCTTTCATCAGCCAGCGCGCGCAGCGCCGGGGCCTCTACGCGCTGGACGATGTCGATTCCTTCAACCTGCTATGCCTGCCCGGCATCACGCACAGCATCGTGCTGGCCGATGCCGTGTCCTACTGCAAAGAGCGGCACGCCTTCATGATCATCGATGCGCCGCCCGCGGCGGCCGACGCGGCTTCCATGGCGGCCGCGGTCATGGGCGCGGCGCTGCCCAGATCCGATCATGCCGCGCTGTATTTCCCCTGGACCCGGGCGGCCGACCCGCTGAAAAACGGCCTGCCGCGCCTGACCGCGCCTTGCGGCACGATCGCGGGCCTGTATGCGCGCACCGACGGCGACCGCGGCGTCTGGAAAGCGCCAGCCGGCATCGACGCGGGCCTCGCTGGCGTCCTGTCGCTGGCCGCCGCAGTGAGCGACGACGAGAGCCGCAACCTGAATACCCTGGGCGTCAATTGCCTGCGCACCTTTGCCGGACGCGGCGCGGTCTGCTGGGGCGCGCGGACCCTTCAAGGCACGGACCATTTCGCCTCGGAATACAAGTACGTGCCGGTGCGCCGCCTGGCGCTCTACCTGGAACAATCGCTCTTGCGCGGCACGCAGTGGGCCGCGTTCGAGTCCAACGACGAGCCGCTCTGGGCGCAGATCAGGATGAACGTCAGCGCCTTCATGAATGCGCTGTTCCGCCAGGGCGCCTTCCAGGGCGGCACACCGCGCGATGCCTATCTGGTCAAGTGCGATGGCGAAACCACCACGCAACAGGACAGGGATCGCGGCGTGGTCAACATCCTGGTGGGATTCGCTCCGCTCAAGCCGGCCGAATTCGTGGTCATCCGGGTCCAGCAACGAGCCGGACAAATGGAAGGAAATCCACCATGAACCCGCTCGCGGAACCGCGCATCCTCGCGTTTTGGGACACCGGCACCCAGCACAGCCCGCAGGCGCAGGCGCTCGAGGCTGCCGGGGAACTGGCGCGCGAGACGGGACTGGCTCTGCATCGCATCGACCTGTCCAGGATCGTCAGCAAATACATCGCCGAAACCGAGGAAAACCTGAACCGCCTGTTCGAGTCGGTCGAGCAGCGCGGCGCGGTCCTGTTCTTCGACGAAGCCGACGCCCTCTTCGGCAAGCGCACGAACGTCAAGGACAGCCATGACCGCTACGCCAATATCGAGGTCAGCTACCTGCTGCAACCCATGCAGTCGTACCGCGGCCTGGCGTCGCGGGCCGCCAGCATGAAGTCCAACCTGGACAGCGCATTCCTGAGGCGGCTGCGCCTTGTGGTCCAGTTTCCGGCCGCCGCGCCGGATCAGCGCGCGCGCCGCTGGAGCCGCGCGTTCCCTACCGCCGACACCGGCGCCGAAGTCACCATGGCGCGCCTGCTGCAAGCCGTCCGCGCCGACCCAAGCCCACACGCCCGGCCCCTGCCTGGCCTCAAGACGAGAGAACATCCATGAAACCCGTGATCAACGAATACGTACGCGAACTCAGCCACCCTGGTTACGACGCGGCCCAACGCAATGCCTTCGTCGCCGCCATGGTGAGCAAGCGGCTGATGCGGCGCACGGAGCAACAGCGCAAGGCGGACGAAACAGCCCCCGCGCTGGCCAGCTCGCTGAACGGCAGCGCCGACGCGCGCGCCGACAACGACCAGACTTGAGCGCCGCGCCGCTGCAGGATGGCGCTGCGTCCGGTGCGGGCGCGGCGCATGCAGGAAAACCGGGCCGGCCGCCACGGTATCATCAGGCCTGTTGCGCCGGCTTGCCGCGTCCCAGCGGCAAGCCGGCCATGCCACTCCCGCCCACATTCTGCATGACGCGATGACCCCATATATCTCGGCCGGCATTCTGCTTCTAGGCGCTCTCGCCGCCATCGCTTACCGCCGCAAGCGGCAACGCGCGATGGACACCGCCGGCCGGCGCCTGGGCAGCGACCTGGTCGCGGGCGGCGCGCTCTACGGCGTGGCCGCGCCGCCCATTGGCGGCGCAGCCGTCATCATCGCGCTGACGGCCGCGACCCGGGATCCCGAGAACCTGCTCATGCTGGTCTATGCCCTGCCCTGGTTCTACATCTTTGGCTTCGTGCCCGCCCTGCTGTGCGGCATCGTGGCCGGCGCGTTGCGGCCGGCGCATCCGTCCTGGCGCGCCTATGCCGCAATGGGGCTGGTCGGCGCCGTCTACGGCTTCGTTTTCCTGGTGGGCTTTATCTCCCAGGGCAGGCCATGGCAGGAAGAACTCGGCTTCCCCTTGACCATCGGCGCGGCGCCCGGCGCGCTCAGCGCATTCCTGTGCGCGCGCCTGCTGTACGGCAAGCCCGGCCGCCGCGGCGAGCCGGGCGAAAAAGCGCCGCAGGCGGCCTGAAGCCGCCGCTGCCTGGCCGCCAGCCCTAAGCCTTGCGCCCGCTGGCGCGCCCTGGCGGCTCGGCGTGCAGATCGCGCGCGGCGCCGCCGCCAAACGCCGTCAGCGCGCGAGGCGTGGGCGGCGACGTGGAAATCTGCCGGGCGGTTTCCAGCATCATCGGGACAAAGCGCGACACCGCGCGCTTGACCGTCCACTTGGCCGCCGACACGGACAACTGCAGGCCCGCCACCACGCGCTGGTTCAAGTCGTAGACCGGCACCGCCAGCGCCAGATCCCCGCGGTAGTACTCCTCTTTGCAGCAGGCATAACCCTGCTCGCGCGACAAACGGATCTGCGCCATCAGCTCGTCCAGGTCGGTCAGCGTGTTGGCCGTGTACTTCACGCGCTCGCTGGCCTCCAGGGCCTCGAGAGCCTGCTCGTCGCTCATGCCGGCGAGGTACACGCGCCCGGTCGAGGAACAGTACATGGGGATACGCCGGCCCACGGGCATGTGCACCAATAGCCGCAAAGGGCTGGGAAAGCGGCCGATATAGATCATGTCCTGCCCGGCCGGCTCCGCCAGGTTCACGGTTTCTCCGGCATTGCGGTTGAGTTCCAGCAGGAAGGGATTGGCGCGGTCCAGCAGCGGATGCGATTCCAGGTAGCGGCAACCTGCGTCCAGCGTGCGCGACGACAGTGAATAACGCTTGCTGACAGGGTCCTTGTTGAGCAACCCCAGCGCTTCCAGCGTGAACGCGAAACGCTGCGCGGCGCTGCGGGTGATGCCCGCCGCCGCGGCAATGTCCGGCAGGCTCATGGAGGTGTGTTCGGCGTCAAACGCATCGAGCACGGCGATGCCGGTGGCCAGCGATTGGACGTACAGCGTGGAGGATTCCGGATTCATGGCTGGGCTGGGCGGCGCAGGCCGCCAGTCTATTAGTGTTCGATAGGCAGAGATTGCATTCCAATTCAAATGAATGCAAGAAAAAGCCGCGGTTCTTTTGACATATTCTACCTTTACCGCAGCAGGTAATCCCGGGAAAACCCTTAAATAAAAAGCGCTTAGCCGAAACCGGAGTTGATTGACAGGCTTTCCTTGGCCAGATTATAAAATCTACATGCGATATATACTTATCGCTATTCGATACGATAATGCGCACCTGACAAGGACGAAATCGGACGTCCGATACACCGTGCAGGCGCGCGATTCCAGCTTCCAAGGGGATTCCGATGCTGCACAAAGTGTTGAAAACGTTGTTGGCGACGGCGCTGTGCGCCGCCGCGCTGTCGGGCGCGCACGCCCAGACCGTCAAGGTAGGCGCCACGCCCACCGCGGTGCCGTTCAACTTCCTGGACCCGAAGACCAATACCCTGCAAGGCGTGATGATCGACATCGCCCACGCCGTGGGCAAGCAGGCCGGCTTTACGGCGGAAGTGATGCCGATTCCGTTCGCCTCGCTGGTGCCTGCCCTGCAGACCAATAAGATCGACATCATCGCCTCGGCCTTCGCCAAGACGCCGCAGCGCGCCGAAGTGGTGGATTTCACGCAGCTGGTGGTGGAGTACGGCGAGGCCCTGATCGTGCCGGAGAAGGACAAGAGCGACTACAAGAGCATCGCCGACCTGAAGGGCAAGACCGTCGGCGTGCAGATCGGCACGCTCTATGTCGAGCCGCTGAAGGCCGCGCCCGGCCTCAAGGAAATCAAGATGTACGAAACCATGTCCGACCTGGTGCGCGACGTGGCGCTGGGACGCCTGGACGCGGCCTTCGGCGACGGGCCGGTGATCTCCTACCAGGTACGCACCCAGGGCGTGCGCAACGTGCGCTACGTCGACAGCTATCAGCCGGCCATGCCCACCAACATCGCACTGGCCGTGCGTAAGGGCGACGCCGAACGCGTCAAGCAGCTCAATGCGGCCATCGATGCGCTGCGCCAGGACGGCACCCTCGCCGCCATCATGAAGAAGTGGGGCGTCACGCCCTGATCCCGAGCGCCGCGGCCCGATCCGCCGCGGCGCGCCGCCTAACAGGTATCCAAGATGTTCCAGTCATTTTTCAGTGACGCCGCGGAGTTCTTCCCGGTGCTGATGCAGGGGGTGCTGACGACCATCGCCATCACTGCGGCGGCGCTGGTCATCGCCACGGCGCTCGGTCTGTTCTGGGCCCTGCTGCGGGTCAGCGGCGTGGCGCCGCTGTCGCACGCCAGCCGCATCCTCACCAACATCATCCGCGGCGTTCCCATCATCGTCGTGCTCTTCTACATGTACTTCGTGCTGCCGGAGATCGGCATCAGCCTGACCGCCTTCCAGGCCGGCGCGCTGGGCCTGGGCATCGCGTACTCCTCGTATATGTCGGAGGTGTTCCGCTCGGGTATCGACGCGGTCGATCCCGGCCAGTTCGAGGCAGCCCAGTCGCTGGGCATGTCGCGCGCCAAGCTGATGCGCCGCGTGGTGCTGCCGCAGGCCTTCAAGGTCGCGCTGCCGCCATATGGCAACAACGTGGTCATGATGCTCAAGGACTCCTCGCAGACGGCCGTCATCACAGTGGTCGAACTGTCCATGCAGAGCAAGCTGATCGCATCCTCCACCTTCAAGAGCGCCACCATCTTCACGCTGGTCGCCCTCATGTACCTGGCCATGAGCCTGCCCATGATGTACTTCATCGGCAAACTTGAACGCCGACTGGGGCGCCGCCAATGATCAAGATCGAAAACCTCAGCAAGTCGTTCGGCGCCCACCGCGTGCTGGAAGGCATCGACGCCGAAATCCAGCAAGGCGAAGTGGTCTGCCTGATCGGGCCGTCGGGCTCCGGCAAGTCCACGCTCCTGCGCTGCATCAACGGCCTGGAGCGCTACGACGGCGGCCGCATCACGATCGACGGCGTCACCGTGGACGCGCGCCGCAAGGACATCCAGAACATCCGCCAGCGCGTGGCCATGGTGTTCCAGCGCTTCAACCTGTTCCCGCACCGCACCGCGCTGGAGAATGTCATCGAAGGCCCGGTGCACGTCAAGGGCGAGAGCATCGAGTCCGCCACCGCGCGCGGCCGCGAGATCCTGGCGTCGGTCGGCCTGGCCGAAAAGATGAGCCACTATCCGCAACAGCTCTCCGGCGGCCAGCAGCAGCGCGTGGCCATTGCCCGCGCGCTGGCGATGGAGCCCGATGCCATCCTGTTCGACGAGCCGACCTCGGCGCTGGATCCTGAGCTTGTGGGCGAAGTGCTGTCCGTGATGCGCACGCTGGCCGAAAAGGGCATGACCATGGTCATCGTCACGCACGAAATGGACTTCGCGCGCAACGTCTCCGACCGCGTTCTGTTCCTGGAAAACGGCCGCATCGCCGAACAAGGCCCCTCGCGCGAAGTGCTGACCAATCCCCGCAACGAACGCATGCGCGATTTCCTCAAGCGCGTCACCCACGCCCAGTAGCTCCGGCACCATGAACAACGATCTTTTTTCGCCCGCAGCCACGCTGTGGGCAGCGACCGCGCCTGCGCGCGCCGCCTCGCCGGCGCTGGCCGGTCCGCTGCACGTCGACGCCGCCGTGGTCGGCGGCGGCTTCACCGGCCTGTCGGCCGCCTTGCATCTGGCCGAGGCCGGCTTCAAGGTGGCGCTGTTCGAGTCCCACGAAGTGGCCCACCGCGCCTCCGGACGCAACGGCGGGCAGGTGGTGCCGGGCTTCAAGCCTGGCCCGGCCGCGCTGATCCGCCGCTTCGGCGCGGACACGGCGGCGCGCATGATGCGCTTTGCCTACGGCAATGCCGACTATCTTTTCGAACTGGCCGAACGCCTGCGCATCGATTGCTCTCCCACCCGCAACGGCTGGATCCAGGGCGCGTTCTCGGCGGCATCGGGCAGCTATCTCAAAAGCCGCGCGCGGGAATTGAACGCGCATGGCGGCGAGGTCGAATACCTGGACGCCGATGCGATGCGCGCGGCCACCGGATCCTCTTTCTGGCCCGCGGGCTTACGCGAGAAGCGCGCGGGCGCCGTACAGCCGCTGGCCTTTGCGCGCGGGCTGGCACGCGCGGCGCTGGACGCCGGCGCGGCGGTGCACGACCACTCGCCAGTGTCCGCCATCGCGCCCACGCCTGACGGCGGCGCGACGCTGAGCGTCAACGGCTTTGCCGTCCACGCGCGCCATGTGGTGCTGGCGACCGATGCCTACACCGACCGCCTATGGCCGGCCGTCGCGCAGTCGTATGTCAACGTATCCAGCGCGCAGATCGCCACCGATCCCCTGCCGCACGCGCTGCAGGAGCAGTTGCTGCCGCTGCGCGCCGGCATCTCCGAGACGCGCAAGATCACCTACTACTGCCGCATCGACCCCGAGGGGCGCTTCGTCATCGGCGGCCGCGGGCACTCGTCCGAGCGCCTGGATCCGTCAACCGGCGAGCAGCTGCGCCGTGCCGCGGTCGCGCGTTTCCCGCAGCTGGCCGACGCCGCCTGGCGCCACGGCTGGGCCTGCCGTGTAGGCATGACCATGGACGACCTGCCGCGCGTGCATCGCCTGGCGCCTGGCGTCTGGACCGCTTACGGTTACTGCGGACGCGGCGTGGCCATGGGCACCGCGCTGGGGCGCGTGCTGACCGACGCCATCCGCGGCGTGCCGGCGGACGAACTCGACTTTCCCGTCACGCCCATCGGACGCATGCCTTTCTACCCGGCGCGGCAATTCGGCGCCTCGCTGGCCATCAACTGGTATCGCCTGCGCGACGCGCTGGGCTATCCCGCCTGACCCTTGCCCTGGCGCTTTCACTTTGCCATGACGACACAAACGCAATTTCCGGCCACGGTGGACGTGGCCATCATCGGCGGCGGCATCATAGGCGTGAGCACGGCGCTCGCGCTGGCGCGCGCGGGCGTGCGCTGCGCGCTGTTCGAGAAAGGCACGCTGGCCTGCGAGCAATCCTCTCGCAACTGGGGCTGGGTGCGTACCTTGGGACGCGACCTGCCCGAAGTGCCGCTGGCGCTGCGCGCCAACCAGCTCTGGCGCGACATCCAGGCCCAGGTCGAAGTCGGCTACCGCCGCAACGGCCTGGTCTACCTGCAGGAAAACGACACTGACGCCGCCGAGCACGAAAGCTGGCTAAGCAAGGCCCGCGCCTATGGCGTAGAGGCCGACATGCTGGGCCGCGACGCGGCGCTGCGCCTGCTGCCCAGTTCCGGCCGCGCGTGGACGGGCGCGCTCTACAGCGCCGCCGACGGCGTGGCCGAGCCACAGATCGCGACCCATGGCGTGGCGGCGCTGGCGCGCCAGGCCGGCGCGCTGATATACGAAAACTGCGCCGTGCGCGGCGTGGAGACCAGCGCCGGCCGCGTCGACACGGTCATCACCGAACGCGGCACGCTGCGCGCGCAGGCGGTGCTGGTGGCCGCCGGCGGCTGGTCGCGCCTGTTCTGCGGCAATCTGGGCGTGGACTTCCCGCAGCTGAAGGTGCGCGGTTCGGTGCTGCGCACCGAGCCCTTCGACGCCGGCGTTTCGCTGGCCATCAATGGCAAGGACTTCACCTGCCGCAAACGCGCCGACGGCGGCTATACCGTCTCGCAATTCTCGGCCTCGCTGGCCGAGCTGGTGCCCGACAGCTTCCGCCTGATGAGCAAGTTCCTGCGCGCCTGGATCGCCAATAATTCCCTGGTCCGGATCCGCTTCAGCAAGCGCTTCTTCGAAGAGCTGGCGACGCCGCGCCGCTTTCCGGCCGACCGCGAGACGCCTTACGAGCGCTGCCGCGTGCTCGACCCCGCGCCTTACAAACGCGGCATAGACCAGGCCTGGGAACGCCTGCTGCGCGCCTTCCCGGTGTTCCAGCAGGCGCGCATCGCGCATTCCTGGGGCGGGTACATCGACGTGACGCCGGACGCCATGCCGGTCATCGCCCCCATCGCCCAGGCGCCTGGACTCTATCTGGCCTCAGGCTTCTCCGGCCATGGCTTCGGCATCGGCCCGGCGGTGGGCGAAACCATGGCCGCCCTGATCCAGGGCAAGGAAACGCCGGTAGATATACGGCCGTTCCGCTTGGAGCGCTACGCCTAGCCTCCGGCCATCGCGCTGGCGGGCACCTATGCAATAACGCTAATGGTGCCCTCAGCTTTTTTCATTGGGCACTCATAAGCCCCTTCCCCATAATCGCCTGGATGCCATCTCGGCAGGCCGCCACCCGGCGGCGCCTATCCAACGAATCCATGGGGAATGCATATGTTGCGTACCAAGCTGGCCCGCTGCCTGCGCGCAGCCGGGCTTGCCTGCGGCCTGCTGGCGGCCTGCACCGCCGCGGCGGCCGCCTATCCGGACAAGCCGCTGAAGCTCGTCGTGCCGCAAGCGGCGGGCGGCGGCACCGATGTCATCGGCCGCCTTTGGGCCGACTACATGTCGCGGCATCTCAATGTGCCGGTGGTGGTCGAGAACCGCCCGGGCGCCAACGGCATCCTGGCCTCCAGCCATGTCGCCAAGCAACCCGCCGACGGCTACACCGTTCTGATCAGCGGCATCTCGTACCTGGCGTTCAACCCCTACATGTACAAGAACCTGCCCTACGACCCGGGCAAGGACTTCGACGGCGTCAGCCTGCTGGTCAACACGCCCTTCCTGCTCGTCGCCAATCCGCAGACCGGCATACGTTCATTCAAGGACCTGGTCGAAAAAGCCAAGGCCGCCCCCGATAGCCTTAACTTCGCTTCGGCAGGCAAAGGCAACTCCACGCATCTGGTCGTGGAAATGCTCGAACAGCGCCTGGGGTTGCGCCTGACCCACGTGCCCTACAACGGCGCCGCCGCGGGGCTGACCAGCGTCATGGCCAACCAGACGCAGCTCATGGCGGACGTGCTGAATACCGCCGCCGTGCAGGCCAGGGCGGGCAAGGTCGTGCCGCTTGCGGTGGTGGGTTCGCGGCGCGCGGCCAGCGTGCCGGACGTGCCCACGCTGGCCGAGTTGGGCATCGCCGATTTCCCGCTGCCGGGCTGGTATGCCCTGGTCGCCCCCAAGGGCACGCCCTCGGCCGCCATCGACCGCCTCAATGCCGAAACCCGGCGCTTCTTCGAAGACCCGGCCGTCAAGACGCGCTTGCAGGAGCTCCAACTCGAACCCCTGCCGTCCACGCCGCAGGCGGTCGCGGAATCGGTCGCGCGCGACAGCGCGGCCTGGGGACCTCTGATACGCCAGCTCGGCCTGAACAACGACTGACCGCAACCCTGAAAGGAAAGACATGCCCAAGCTCAGCAATGCCGTCTGGCGCTATCGCCACGAAAAAATGACGGCACTGATGGACGACCTGGCCGTCGATGCCATCGTGTTCACCTCGGCGGATTTCTTCCAGTTCGCCACCAACTTCCACACCGACGTCCTGCCCTGGGAACGCCCCATCTTCGCGGTGGTGCCGCGCAATGGCGCACCCTTCCTGGTGATGAACGAACTGTCGACGCATCACATGCGCTTCTCGCAAGAGCAAGGCAAGGTCTGGATCACCGACATCACCTACTACGCGGAACACCCGCGCGTCACCGACCGCCTGCCCTTGATCACCCAGCTGCCGGAAGTGCTGGCGGAACGCCTGCGGCAGGCCGGGCTGGCGCGTTCGCGCATCGCGGTCGAAGGCGGCAGCCCCGTGCTGGCGCAGCTGGGCCGCCTATTGCCCGATCTGACGCTGCGCGCGGCCACGGCGGAATGCCGTTCGCTGCGCTGGCAGAAGCACGAGGAAGAGATTGCCGTGATGGCGGCGGCCGCGTCGATCTCCGACTGGATACAGGACCGGTACCGCGAGAACATCCGTCCCGGCAGGCTGGTCCAGGAACTGGATTTCGCCATGGCCTCGCTGTTCGTGCAGGAAGCCGCCGAACGCTTTCCGGGCGAGCAATTCGAAGTCATCCGCTGCTGGACGCTGAGCGGCCCGGCGTCCGCCTCGCCGCATGGCGACGGCGCCTCCTGCGGCGCGCGGATCAAGGAAGGCGACGTGCTGGTCAACATCGTCATCCCGCGCCTGAACGGGCTGACCATCGAGAATGAGCGCACCTGGTTTTGCGGCGCGCCCTCCGCGGAGCAAACCCGGCTCTGGTCCGCGGCCAAGGCCGCCAACGAAGCGGCCATCGCCGCGGCCCGCACCGGCAACCCGGTGTGCATGATGGACGCGGCCGCGCAGGCCGAAATCGAAAAGGCCGGCTACGCCAACTTCATCCGCCATCGCACCGGGCATGCCGTCGGCATCATCCACCACGAATACCCGGAAGACATGGCCTTCTGCCAGCGTCCGCTGCTGGCCAACGAGGTGTATTCCGCGGAGCCTGGCATCTACGCCTATGGCATAGGCGGATTCCGCCTGGACGACACGGTGGTGGTGGGCGATACGCCGCGCGTGCTGACCGGCACGCCCAAGACGCTGGAATACGCCACCGTCAGGTAGGCTGGCCGGCCCCGGGCGCTTCCTGCGCGAGATCCTGCGCCTCGTCGCGCAGGATCTCGCGCAACCAGGGCAGCACGATGCTGGGCGAATCCGCGGCCCACAGCATGCCTATGGGGCCGAACTCCAGACAAGTCGGCGCCTGCACGATGCTGATGAGGTTCAGCCTTTCGTACATGTGGGCCACGGAGCTGGCCAGCGTCGCGACGTACTCCCTGTCCTGCAGCAGCGATAGCAGGGCCACCAGCGAACTGGTTTCCACCGCGGGCTTGGGCGGCGTCAGACCCGCGTCCACCAGCGCCTGGTCCAGCCTGACGCGCGACAGCACGCCCGGCGGCGGCAGGATCCAGGGATAGCCCTGCGTGTCCGCCCACTGCGGCGCAGCCATGCCGGCCAGCGGATGTCCGCGCCGCGCCACCAGGCTGAAGCTGTCCGTCATCAGCCACTGTGCGCACAAGCCGGAGCGGCTGGCGCGCAGATCCAGAGGCCCGATGATGAGATCGATCTCGTGGCGCGCCACCCGTTCGATCAGCGGATCCAGCAGGCCTTCGACCAGTTCGATCTGCACGTCCGGCGCGCGCTGGTGCAGCGTGGCGATGGCGCGCGGCAACAGCACTGGCGCGGCCGACAGGATGGTGCCGATGTGCAGGCGGCCGGCGACGCCGGCCTTGACCGCCTCGATCTCCTCGCCCGTGCGCGCGGTGTCGCCCAGCACGCGGCAGGCGTAGCGCCACAACGAGCGCCCCGCTTCGGTCAGCGCCAGCGTCCTGCCGCGCGCGAACAGCGGCGTGCCCACCATGTCTTCCATATCGCTCAGCCAGTGCGACAGCGCGGGCTGCGTCATGTGCATGGCCTTGGCCGCGGCCGTGACGGTTCCGGCCTTTTCCAGGGCGATCAGCACTTCCAGGTGGCGCAGCTTCAGGCGCCGCGTCCAGAGCAATTCGGAGAGGGGGGCAATCATGCGGAAATGGTAATGGATATCTCAGGTTTATTCATTGGCCGTCTATGGGCTTCATGCCCAAAATGGGCACCTCCCGAATCGCCCCAGATGGCCCCATGACCGCTGTCTCCATTTCCTCCGAATCGTCCCTGCAAGCCGTGGCCTGCGGCCTGGCGCTGGACGGCCAGCCCGGCGCCGGCCTGCGCGCGCTGGGCCAGGCGTTGCAGCAGCGCATCGGCTACCGCCTGTTCACCGTGCTGGTGCTGGACTGGGAGGCGGGACTGAACCGTCGCTACTACTCCAGCCAACCCGCGGCCTATCCCGCCGGCGGCAGCAAGCCCATGCGCCACGACAGCGAGTTCTTCGCCACCGTGGTGCAGCAAGGCGAGGCGCGCCTGTGCATGGATCGCGGCGACTGCGAACGGGCCTTTCCCGACCATGAACTGATCGCGTCGCTGGGCTGCGCCAGCGCCGTCAACGTGCCGGTGCGCTGGAACGGGCGGACGCTGGGCTCATTGAATCTGCTGCACCAGGCCGGCTGGTACCGGCGCGACATGCTCGCGGAACTGGGCTGGTATGCGGCGCTGGCCATACCCGTAGTACAGGACATCATCCGAACCTCCCAAAACCACAAGGGGAAATCATGAAGCGCCTACGCAGCCATATCGCCGCCCTGCTGTTGTGCCTGGGCCCCGCCGCCGCCCAGGCGGCGCCGGACGCCTACCCGGCCAAGCCGATCACCATCGTCTATCCCTACGCGCCCGGCTCCGCTTCCGACACGCTGACGCGCCTGATCGCGGAGTCGCTGCAAAAGCAGCTGGGCCAGCCCGTCATCGTCGAAAGCCGGCCGGGCGCCGGCGGTTCGATCGCCACCGAGCACGTGGTGCGCGCGGCGCCCGACGGCTATACGCTGCTGCTGTCGGCCAGCGGCACCATCGCCGTCAATCCGCACATCTACAAGCTGCGCTACCAGCCGGTGAACGACCTGGCGCATATCTCCATCGCGGTGGAAGTGCCCTTCGTCTTCGTGGTCAACAAGGATTTCCCCGCGCAGGACTACGCCGCCTTCCAGGCGCTGGCGCGGCAAAAGCCCGCTGGCCTGACCTCGGCCAACGCCGGTCTGGGCACGCAGGCCCACCTGACGCAGGCCGCCTTCGCCAAGCAGGCTGGCCTGAACCTGAACATCGTCGCGTACAAGGGCGCCGCGCCCGCCGTCAACGACCTGATGGGCGGCCACATCGATTCGATGATGGACAACGCGGCCTCGCAGATTCCCTACGTCAGCGCGGGCAAGACCACGGCCCTGTTCGTCACCAGCGACTATCGATTCGACGGCTATCCCAAAGTCCCCACGGCCAAGGAGCTGGGCATTACCGGCCTGGTGCCGGCGGGCTGGTTCGGATTGGCCGCACCCAAGGGCACGCCCGATGCCGTGATCGAAAAGCTGCACGGCGCTCTGGTCGCCGGACTGAGAGGCGCGGACACCGAACGCAAGCTCAAGGATCTGGGCTGGGTCATCGTCGCCAATACGCCGCAACAGGCCAGGGAACGCGCGCAGGCGGATTTCACCCGCCTGGGAGAGGTCGCGCGGGACATCGAGCTCAAGGTGCAGTGACATCCCTCGGGCTGACATGCGCCGGACCGACACCCGCCGGGCGGCCTGACTATGCGGCGGCGCCTCGCTGCCGCAACGCTGCAGCCAGCCCGCGCACCTCGTCCAGGGCGCCCGCCACGCCCTGCTCGGCCAACACCTGCGCCAGCCGCGAACCCACCACGACGAGATCGGCATGCCTGGCGACGAGCCGGGCTTCGTCGGGCGAGCGCACGCCGAAGCCCGCGGCCACCGGCAGCCGGGTATGCGAACGCAGCCGCTCCAAGTCCTGGGCGATGCGGCGCTCGTCGGGCAGGTCCGCACCCGTCGTGCCGGCCAGCATGATGTGATAGACGAAGCCGCTGGCGTCGCGCAGCAAGCCCGCCAGCCGCGCGTTCTCGGACGTCGGCGCGGACATGCGGATCAGATGCAGGCCATGCGCGCGCGCCGCGCCGCCGATCTCGTCAGCGTGTTCAAGCGGCAGGTCGATGATGATCAGGCCATCCACGCCCGCCGCGGCCGCGTCCTCGATAAAGCCGTCAACGCCACGCCGCAGGATGGGATTCAGATAGCCCATCAGCACCACGGGCGTATGCGCGTCCGCCTCGCGGAAATCGCGCACCAGGGCCAGCGTGCGCCTCAGGGTCTGGCCGCCGGCCAGCGCGCGCACGTTGGCCTGTTGCAGCACGGGACCGTCCGCGACCGGATCGCTGAACGGCATGCCGAGTTCGATCACGTCCGCGCCCGCCGCGCCCAAGCCGCGCAGGAGCTCCAGGCATGCGGCGGGATCGGGATCGCCCGCCGCAAAATAGGTCACCAGCCCACTGCGGCCGGATTGGCGCAGCGCTGCCAGGGTTCGATCAAGCCGGGTCATGCCGCCACCTCGCCAAATTGAGTCACCGTGTCCATGTCCTTGTCGCCGCGTCCGCTCAGGCATACGACGAGAATCTCGTCACGCCCCATCCGCGGCGCCAGCTTGCGCACGTAGGCCAGCGCATGCGCGCTTTCCAGCGCGGGCAGGATGCCTTCCTTGCGCGTCAGCCAATGGAAGGCCGATACGGCCTCGGCGTCCGTGACCGACACGTAGTCCACGCGCTTGCGATCATGCAGCAAGGCGTGCTCGGGACCGACGCCGGGATAGTCGAGGCCGGCCGATATCGAATGCGCGTTGACGATCTGGCCGTCTTCGTCCTGCAGGTAATAGCTGCGACAGCCGTGCAGCACGCCCTCGTAGCCCGCGCTGATGCTGGCCGCGTGGGCCCCGCTGGCCAGACCCAGCCCGCCGGCTTCCACGCCGTACAGGCGCACGTCCGCAAGCTCCAGGAAGGGATAGAAGAAACCCATCGCGTTGGAGCCTCCGCCCACGCAAGCCACCATGGCGTCGGGCATGCGGCCGGTCTTGGCCGCGATCTGCTGGCGCGTCTCCTCCCCGATCACCTTCTGGAACTCGCGCACCAGCCAGGGATAAGGGTGCGGTCCGGCGCCGGTACCCAGCAGATAGTACGTGTCGGCCGGGTGGGCGATCCAGTCGCGCAAGGCCTCGTTCATGGCGTCCTTCAGCGTGGCGGTGCCGGCATGCACCGCGCGCACCTCGGCGCCCAGCATGCGCATGCGGCGCACGTTGACGGACTGGCGCTCCATGTCCTCGGCGCCCATGTAGACCACGCACTGCAGGCCGAACAGGGCGCAGACCGTGGCAGTGGCCACGCCATGCTGTCCCGCGCCGGTTTCAGCAATGATGCGGCGCTTGCCCATGCGGCGAGCCAGCAGGATCTGCCCCAGGCAATTGTTGATCTTGTGCGCGCCGGTGTGGTTGAGGTCTTCGCGCTTGAGGTAGACCTGCGCGCCGCCCAGCTCCTCGGAAACGCCGCGGGCCAGGAACAGCGGGCTCGGCCGACCCACATAGTCGGCCAGCAGGCCGCGGTAGGTCTGCCAGAAGGCTTCGTCCGCCAAAGCCGCCTTGAACTGGCGTTCGAGTTCGTCCAGGGCGGGGACCAGCGTTTCGGGCATGTAGCGGCCGCCGTAGGGGCCGAATTGGCCTCGGCTGTCGGGCGCGGCCGGATGGATGGCGGATGGCATGGGCAAGTTTTCCGTGACGGGCTAGAGATAACTTGCCTTATGCTATCTTCACAAAATATTTATTTGAATCAATGATTTATTTCCCATACATGTAAGGCCAGCTAACAGCCATGCGACGCCTGCCGTCCCTTAATGCCCTGCGCTTCTTCGACAGCGCGGCTCGCCAGGCAAGCTTCACGCTGGCCGCCAAGGAGCTCTGCGTGACCCACAGCGCGGTCAGCCAGCAGATCCGGCAGCTGGAAGACTGGCTGGGCTGCGCCTTGTTCGAGCGCCGCGCCGGGCGCGTCCACCTGACCGCGGCGGGCCTGGATCTGCAGCGCGCCGCGCATGATGCCTTCGACCTGCTGGAACGCCGCTGCGATGAACTCAGGCGCGGCACGCAGCCAGCGGAACTGGCGGTGGGCGCGCCCGCCAGCTTTCTTTCCAACTGGCTGATCCCGCGGCTTGACCGGTTCGAAGCCCTGCATCCGGACATCCGCATCAGGCTGCAGACAGCCGCCGACGCCGCCCTGCTGAACACGCAGCGCGTGGACGCGCTGATCCTGGCCGGACGCGCCTGGCCGCAAGAATGGGATGTCACGCCGCTCTTCGCCGAAACCATAGGTCCGGTCTGCACCCCGGCCCTGGCCGCGCGTATCCGCAGCGCGGCCGACGTGCAGGACATGCCGCTGCTGCACACCAGTTCGCGGCCCGACGCCTGGAAGGATTGGGCGGCGCGCCAGGGCATCGCGCTGACGCCACGGCAAGCCGGGCGCGAGTTCGACCATCTGGGCCACATGCTGGAAGCCGCCGCGGCCGGGCTGGGCGTGGCCATCGCGCCGGCGGTGCTGGTGGAAGCCGAACTGCACCGAGGCAGGCTGGCCGCGCCGCTGGACTTCGTCGAAAGCGGCGCGGCCTTCAGCCTGTGCCTGCGCAAGGATGCGGTCCGCGCCGACGCCGCGCACGAACGCCTGCGCGACTGGCTGCTGGCCAGCGCCGGCGCGAACTGATGCCATCCACGCAACGCGCGCAAACCGGTTACGCTTGCGCGCCGAACCACACCGCCGAAACATATCCATGAAAAAGCTCTGCGCGATATTGGGCCTGGTGTTCCCCACGCTGGCCAGCGCCGCCTACAGTCTTTCCGCCACCGAGGCGGCGGTGCTGGAAGCGGTGCTGCGCGACGAGCTCGACACCTACCTGCAAGGCGGCAACAGCCTTATCGGAGCAAGGCTCGGCCTGCCCGCGGCGACCGCCGAAACCGTGTCGCGGGCCTATGCCAACGGCCCGACCGCGCGCTTTCCCGCGTCGCTGGATATGAACATGCTGATCGCCGGCCCGATCGATGCCGGCAAGCGTAGGGACGGACAGGCCGTATCGTTCGCCACCGCCGGATCGCCGACGGTCCGGGCGCATCTGCCCGCCGGCCTCACGCCGTCCGCGCACCTGGCCCTGGCATGCCGCCGCATGCAGTGGGTCGACCATTCCCCCACCTTCATGGACTGCCGCGACGCGGCCCCTGCCGGCAAAGCGGAAGCCGCCCGCCTGAAGCGCGACCTCGACGACTTCTACCTGGGCAAGCCGACCGACATCCAGGTGTCCCAGCTGGCCGTCAATATATCGGTGTACGCCAGCCTGCTGGCGCCCGGCCACGGCTGTCCGAAGAACATCGAGACGTGCCGCCAGGCCATCCAGGGCGTCGACGGCGCAAGCCAGAGCAAGCAACTGCCGGCAATCGTGCGGCGCTTCCAGCAGGCGGGGCTGGATCTCAGCCCGTACCGGGGCGACAAGGCGGCAACCGCGCCGGATCGCTAGCGCGCGCAGTGGGCCGTGCCGGGCCGCGACCGAGCTTACGAAGCGGCCTGTACCGCCCCCATTTATTGCAATTCCGCGCCGCTATACTGGTCTCACCTCAATACCCTTTACGCGCCGCGCCTTTTCTGCTGCGCCCCGTTATGCACGTCTTGTTGGCCATGCTGCGCCCCGTTGGCCGGGCGCTCCTCTGTACCGTCGCCACCCTGCTCTGCGCCCAGGCCTACGCCGCACCACCGACGCTGGCGCAATGCCATGGCATCAAGGATATGGCTTTCGTCGCCCACCTGGACGACGACCTGCTGTTCATGAACCCGGACATCGCCTCCAACATCCAGGCGGGGGGCTGCGTGCGGCTGGTCTACCTGACCGCCAGCGATGCCGGCGAAGGCGAAAGCTACATGCTGGGACGCGAACGCGGCGTGCGCTCCGCCTATGCCTACATGGCGCATCAACCGGACGAATGGAAGGAAGACTCCGGCACCGCGGGCGGACGGCGCATCGCGCGCTTTACCCTCAAGGGCAATCCGCGCGTGCAGCTTTGGCACATGCGCCTGAAGGATCCGTGGCTGGGCAAGGGCTGGGGCAGCCTGACGCCGCTGAGCCGCACCGAATCCGTACCCGGACAGAACGTCGACACGCTGGGCCCCTATGCCGAGTCCTACACGCGCGAACAGTTGATCGACACCCTGGCCGACCTGATCCGCCAGTACGCGCCGACCACGGTGCGCCACCTCGACGACACCATCGCCGTGCCTTACACGCAGCTGTGCTGGCGCTGCGCCGGCCACGGCCATCCCGACCATATCGCCAGCGCCCGGCTGGCGCGCGAAGCCATGCTGCGCGCGCCCGGCAACTACGCCGAGATGGGCTATGTCGATTACCCCAGCCAGGAACGCGCCACCAACCTGACCCAGGCGGAGATCGCCAGCAAGTCGCTGATCTTCCAGCACTACGCCTGGAACGACTACCACTATTGCGCCGGCCCCACCGGCTGCAAGGAACCCGCCGGCCCGGCGGCCGCCTGGGTGCAGCGCGCCTATTACGTGTCGCGCCAGGACATCGCGCCGCAGCTCTACCCGGACGGGCGCGGCGGCATGGTGGTGTTCGCCGCTGGCGAAACCAATGGCGCGGTGAACCGTTGGGACACCGGCGAGCGCCGCTGGCAAAGCCTGGGCGGGCGCACTAGCGGGCCGCTGGTCTCGTTCAGCCATACCGATGGCACGGCCGGCCTGATGGCGCGCGACCCGCTGGGCGGCGTATGGGCCAACAAGCAGCGCCATGACGGCACCTGGCAGGGCTGGCAGGCGCTGGGCGGCCTGCGCGTGACCCAGATCCCGGCCGTGGCGCCGCGCGGCGAGGCCGCCGCCGTGGCGCTGGGCTACGACGGGCTGCTGCACTGGATAACCCCGTCCGGCATCGACGGCAGCTGGGGCGCCTGGCAGGACCTGCCGCCGCTGGAAGGCGTGACCGGCTCCCCGGCCGCGGCGCTGGGTGGCGACGGACGCTACATAATCTTCGCGATCACCGGGACTGGCGAGCTCTACTACACCCGCCAACTGCCTGCCGCCAAGAGCCAGCTCCCCGAATGGCAGGACTGGCGCCGCGTGCCCGCGCCCCAGGCCGCTGGCGGCCTGGCGGCGATCCGCAATCACCAGAACCGCGTCGAACTCTATTTCCGCCAGCGCGGCAACAACCACCTGACCCGGCTGATGGAGACCGGCGACACCACCGATCTCGACATGGACTGGGGCTCTCCGACCGACATGGGCGTGCCCTACATCGGCCGCCCGGCCATCAGCGCCGATGCCAGCGGCAACGTCATGGTCGCGCTACTGGAACGCGCCGGCGGACAGCTCTGGCTGGTGGAGCACGGCAGGCCGTCCAAGCTGGACGCCCAGGCGGCCTCGCCGCCCGCGCTCAATCTGGTCAACGGCACGCTTTACATCGTCGCCCGCGCCACCGGCGGCCCGCAGCGCTACGAGGTGCTGTCGCGCCACGATGGCAACTGGACCCGCGGCGTCACCCTGGAGGGCGTGCCATCCGCTGGCGGCGGCCCCTTTGAAACCGTGGCCGCCCGCCCCATCGACCTGCCCAAGCTCGGCGCCAATGACGCCAACAAGGCGGCGGTGGTGCGCCCCTCTGCCGAGGATCCCGGGACGCTCAGCGTAGGCCGCATGCCGACGCAAGCGTCCCAGGCGGCGACGCCGACCACGGTGCGGTGATGATTTCGGTTCTTGTCATCCCTCGTTACCGGAGGGAAAATCCCGCCTAGCCGCGGGGTCCGGCCCGCGCGCGCCAAGCGCCATGTCGCCGCAAGGGGGGAACCGCAAGTGAAGGATGCAGTCCAGTACCAGACTCACACCCCCACCCTGCTCGAACCCAGCCCCGCATCGGACTGGCTCTACCACTGCGCGATGAGCCTGCTCAAGCTCCCCGCCGACGACGCGATCTCCGAACAGCTGGCCTACATGGGCGAGACCTCGGACGTGGACCGGTCCTGGATGATCGAGTACCGCCCGGACATGCTGCGCCTGCGCAATACCCATGAATGGTGCCGCGGAATGACCGAGCCCTTCGTCGCCGAACTCCAGGACGTGCCGACCACGCTGATCGCCTGGCTGCACAAGTTCATGGTCAAGGGCCAGGCGGTCGCGATCCACGACGTCAACGACCTGCCCCGCACCGCCCGCGCCATCCAGGTCGAGTTCCAGCGCCAGGGCAACAAGAGCGTACTGAGCGTGCCGGTTTTCCACGACAAGAAGCTCTACGGCATCATCGGCTTCGACACCACCGTGCGGCACCGGACCTGGTCCGCCGACGAGGTCCGCGCCCTCTACCAATGCGCCAACCTGATCGGCCAGGCCAAGTACGGCAACAGCCGCGAACGCGGACGCACGCCACGCTACGACAGCGCCACGTCCGTGATCTATCTCAGCATGCGCGGCGTGGTCCGCGGCGTGCAGCCCGAAACCATCGTGGGCGTGCGCTCGGCGGGCAACTACAGCGAGATCTGGCTGGAAGACGGGTCGATGGTGCTGGACTCGCGCGCGCTCGGCATATGGTCGACCCTGCTGCCGGAACAGACCTTCTTCCGTGTACACCGCACCGCCATTGCAAACGCATTGCATGTCATGGACGTGGACCGCCGCAGCGTCGACAAGTGGTTGATCCGGATGCGAGCCGTGGACGAGACCTGGCCGGTGTCGCGCTCATACCGCAAACCGCTGCGCGAACGCATGGGAATCTGAACCGGGCGAGCCTGCGAAATATGCAGTTCGTCATGCCGGCATGTTGTTTCGTCCTGCCGCAAGTGGCCGCGCAACGGGTTTTTGGGATCATCGCAGGCAAAGGAACAGCCGTTCCCACAGTCCCGCAAAGAGAACCGCATGCTGACATCCCGCATCCTGCCGCGCATCACTTCCCTAGCCTTGAGCGCCGCCTGCGCACTGGGCGCCAGCCAGGCCCGCGCGGCCGACCTGGCACTGCAGGATGCCGTCTCCATGGCCGGCATGCAGCTGTACCTGAACTCGGGCGCGCCGGGACTGATCATCGCGGCCGTGCGCGGCGATGAGGTCGTGATTCAGGGCTATGGCGAAACCGCGCCAGGCAGCGGCGTCGAACCCGACGGCCGCTCCATTTTCAGGATCGCTTCGGTATCCAAGGTGTTCGCCGGCGACGTATTGGCGGCGCTGGCGGCCAAGGACAAGCTGAAGCTGACGGATCCCCTGGCCAACTATGCGCCGGAAAACGCCAAGGTCCAAGCCAACGGCCGTCCGCTGACCCTGCTGGACCTGGCCACGCATTCGGCCGGCCTGCCGCGTGAACTGCCCAACCCCGACGCCAAGCCCTCCGACAATCCGTTCGCCGCGTTCGACCGCGCCTATTACTGGAAGTGGGTCGGCAGCCACCAGCCGGCCTACGTGCCCGGCACCACCACGCTGTATTCCAACCTGGGCTTCGGCCTGCTGGGCGATGCGCTGGCCAAGGCCGGCGGCGCGGACTATTCGACCGTGCTGGCCGACGAAGTCCTGAAACCCGCCGGCATGACCGACACCACCAATGCGCTGAGCGACGCGCAGAAAAAGCGCCTGATGACCGGCCTGGATCCCTTCGACAAGCCCGATCCCAATGCCCCTGTGCCTGACGTGATGTACGCCAGCGCCGGCATCTACTCCACCGCCGACGACATGGCGCGCTGGATGCGCTGGCACCTGGACGGCGCCAAACAATCGAAGCAGGCGTCGTTGCTGGCGCACACGATGTGGCTGCCCTATGACGGACTGAAGTCCGTCGTAGGCACGGAAGTCACCGATGCCGACGGCATGGGCCTGGGCTGGGTGGTGACCCTGCCGCGCAACGGCACGCCCTTGCTGCTGGGCAAGAGCGGCGGCCTGGGCGGCTTCATGTCCTACGCCGTGCTGTCGCCCAACCGCGGGCTGGGCGTGTTCGTCGTCGCCAGCCGCGTGAACTTCGCCATGTTCAACAACATCCATTCCCAGGTGCGTGAACTGGCGGCCGAGTTGGCGCGGTGAACGGACCCCGCCGGCCGCTGTGCCAGGCCGCAGCGGCCGCGCTGCTGGCCGTGGCCGCGCAAGGCGCGTGCGCGCAGGAAGCCCGGGACATCTTCAAGACGGAGATCTTCCTCACGCCCTACAGCGAGCTGGGCGAGGGCGGCGAAACCTATCCGCGGCTCAACGGCCGCTTCCTGCTGATGACCGGCTATACCGGTTTCTTCGGCGTGCAGGACGACAACGGCCAGCTTCCCCGCTCGCACTGGAGCAGCGTGCAGCCCACTGCGGAGGCGGCCCTGGTGCTGCAGCTGACGCGGCAGTTTTCGATCCGCACCAAGGCGACGTTCAACTCGTCCGCCAACGACACCAAGGACAATGCGTTTTCCGACCTGGGCGTGAATCTGGACAACCTGTTCGCCGCCTACACCGCGGACAACTACGCGCTGTACGGCGGCAAGATGGACCTGGGCTTTGGCGACGCCTGGCACGTGATCGATGGCTTATACACGGGCTTCAACGAGAACTCGGAATTCCGCGGCTCGATCGGGCTGGGCGGGCGCTACACCCTGGATACCTCGGGCCGCGGAACGCACTCCGTGGCCGCCATGCTGTTCAAGCGCGACAACACCGCGATGAACCGACGCTTCAGCCTGGACGGCGGCCTCATCGGGCCCGATCAGCCGCCGATGTTCAGCGACCAGTTGAAGTCCTTCATCCTTTCCTACGATTTCCGCGATCTGCCCGGACTGGAAGGACTGTCGGGCGGGCTGGACGCGGGCCGGCTGCATCTGGATCCGGATCAAGGGAAAAGCGCCAACACGGTGTCGGCCCGGCTGCGCTACGACGCGCCGCTGGCCAACTCGTGGAATCTCAGCTGGTTCAACGAAGCCACTTATTCCAGCGCCTTTCGCGGCGCCCCCGTGTCCAACGGCAACGGCGTGACCTCGGTCTCGTTGTCGCGCGACCGCTGGCAGCTGACCGCGACGGCCGCCGTGCGCAAGCTTTCCGGCAACGGCCAGAAGCTGGCGCAGCATGGCCTGCAAGACGACACGGATTGGGGCATTTCAGGCGCGGTCACCTACGTCACCCCCATGGGATTCATCGTGCAGGCCGGGCTCACGCATCAGCGCGACCAGGCCCTGCGCATCAACCAGGGCGTTTTCCGCATCGCTTACCAAGCAGGATTCTGAGGCCATCATGAACCGCAAACACACGCTCGTCACCGGAATCATCCTTCTTGCGCTGGGCGGCGGCACGGCCGTCTGGTCGCAGCCCGTGCCCATCGCCAGCGCGCCGAATCCGCCCGCGGACGCCGTCGCCATCCCGCCTGGCAGCAAGGAACGCGCCGTGCAGGAACTGCCGCAAATCGTCGCGGACATCATGCGGCGCAGCCAGGTGCCGGGCATGGCCGTGGCAGTGGTCATCGACGGCAAGACCGTGCTGGCGCAGGGATACGGCACGCGCGAGGCCGGCAAGCAGGCGCCGGTGGATGCGCAGACCGTGTTCCAGATCGCATCGATCTCCAAGTCGCTGTCGGCGACGGTGGCGGCGATTGAAGTATCCAAGGGCCGCGCCTCCTGGGACGATCCGGTCTCGCGCTATCTGCCGGACTTCAGGCTGAGCAACGCCTATGTGTCCGAACGCGCCACGATCGGCGATTTCTTCGCGCACCGTTCCGGCCTGCCGGGCACGGCGGGCGACGATCTCGAAGACCTGGGCTTCAGCCGCGGCGACGTGATCGCCCGCCTGCGCCTGCTGCCGCTGGATGCCTTCCGCACGTCCTACCACTATGCCAACTTCAGCACCACCATCGGCGCCGAAGCGGTGGCCAAGGCCGCCGGAAGTCCCTGGGAGCAACTGGCCGACGACCAACTTTTCAAGCCCTTGGGCATGAAGTCGACCAGCTACCGCTACGGCGACTTCGAGGCGCGCGGCAATCGCGCCGTGCTGCACGCCTACCAGCACGGCCGCTTCGTGCCCGCGGGCCAGCGCAACGCCGATCAGCAGGCGCCCGCGGGCGGCGTGTCCTCCACCGTCGTCGACCTGGCGGAATGGCTGAAGCTGCTGCTCGCGGACGGGCAATATCAAGACAAGGCCTTGATCGCCCCCGGCGCGCTGTTGCCCGCGCTCTCTCCCCAGGCATTCAGCGCCCGCGCGCATGACCTGGACTCGCGCTCCGGCTTCTACGGCTATGGCTTCAACGTCAACACGGAACTGGGCGGACGCCCTTCAATGGGGCATTCCGGCGCCTTCCTGATGGGAACGGGAACGACCTTCCGCATCGTCCCTTCGGCCGGCATCGGCATCGTGGTGCTGACCAATGGCGCGCCGGTGGGCGCGGCCGAATCCGTCGCGGCATCGTTCACCGACACCGCCTTGTACGGCAAACCCACGCGCGACTGGTTCGCGGCCTACAACGGCGCGATGAAGGCGTTCTTCGAACCCCAGGCCGATCTGTCCGGACAGGCCGATCCCGCCAAGCCCGCAGCTTCGAAAGCACTGTCGCAATACACCGGCAGGTTCGACAACCCCTACTATGGCCCCGCCGAGATCCAGGAGGCCAACGGCGCCCTGACCCTGGTGCTGGGACCCAAGGGCATGCGCATCCCCTTGCGGCACTGGGACGGCGACACCTACGCTTTCGCGCCCGTGGGCGAAGCCGAACTGGTTGCCTCGCTGGCGTCCATCGTCTTCAGGATGGACCAGGGACGGGCCCAGGGCTTCGACATCAAGTTCTACGACGACAGCGGCCAGGGGCGCTGGGTCCGCAAGTAGCCGCCGCGCCCCGCCGCGCCGCCGGCTCAGAAGCGGTAGGCGGCGCGCAGGGTCAGGGACTGGTCGCGGTATTCCCCATTGCCGCGCAAGGCATATTCCGTCTTCAGCTCCACGCCCTTGGGCGTGACGTATTCCAGGCCGGCCGCCAGGTTGCCATAGGTCCTGGGCATGCCCGAGCGCAGCGTGAAGGGCGTCGCGCCCGCGCCGTTGAGCTGCATGGTGGTCACGACATCGCCGCCGCTCAGAAAGCTCATCCCGCCGGCCACGTACGAGCGCAAGGTCGCGCCGCTGGCCAGGTCCTTGCGCCCGCCCAGCTCCACCATGGGCGAGGCCATGAACGAGGTCGTGTCGTTGCCGCGCACCTTCAGGTTCAAGGCGCCCGCGCCCTGTTCGCTGTAGCCCTCCTGCCGGATGTGGTTCACGTCCAGATCCACATAGGGCCGCAAGTACCAGGACGGCTGGCTGAATTCGTAGGCGGTGCGCAGCCTGGCCGCCAGAAATGACGACTCCGGCTTGCTCTTGGCCGTGCCGTCCAGCGTGCCGCGCGACATCCTGCTCTTCTCCATGCCGCCATGCACGGCAAGCGAGACCTGCCACGGCGCATTGTTGTACTTCAAGGCCAGGCCGCCCGCGTAGGTGTCGCTATTGCCCGAGAAGTCGGCGGCCGACGTGGTCTTGCCGTAGGCATAGCTCAACGAACCGCCCAGGAACCAATTGGTGGCGATCTCGCGCTGCGCGCCCAGCGTGAGCGTGCTCTGGCGCACGCGGTAACCCTCGTCGTCCGAAGTGGCCTTGCGTTCGGTCCAGTTCGTGTCCAGGCGGGTCCAGACGCAATCGCCTTCGCGCAGGATCGTGCTTTCGCCGACGAACGCCGGGCAGCTCATCATCCGGTTCATCGACGCGTAGGAGGCATGCATCTGGTTGGCGGCGCGGGCGAACTGGCCGTCGTGGGCGATGCGGTTCAGGGCGTCGCGGTACTGGTCCGCGCTCTGAACGCCCGTGAACTTGTCGAAGGTGGAGGCATCGCTTGCTTTCCCCTGGTTCCACAGCGCCTGCAGGGAATTCGCGATCCTCGCGCGATCCGCGGTGAGCGGAAACGCCGCAGGCGTGAAGTTGGCGTCGACGGAAATGAGCGGGTCGCGCAGGCCGCCCGCGCCATTGTTCTTCAGCGCGTAGCTGAACAGGGGGCTGTCGCTTGCGGTCGCGGGAACGCTGGTTTGCGCGGCGTCGAAATGGCCTATCCCCAGCCATACGTTCTTCACGGGATTGCGCAGCACCGGCTTGACGGTGCCCGCGAAGGTCGAAGCGCCCGCTACCGAAATGAAGTCGCTGTCGTGGCCGCCAAAATTCAAGTCGGGCCGGTAGGTTCCCGTATGGTTCAGCGCGCCCGTAATGCGCGTGGTCGTGTACACGCCCGGTCCGCCCGGATTCAGGATGCCGGCGCTGTCCAGGTCGCCCTGGAAGCGGGCGCCGCTGTACAAAGTGCCGCCGGTGTTGTTGTGAAAGATGCTGCCGCCGCCCAGGAGCACGTCGCCCGCCACGATCCCATTGTTGTTGACGACAGCCGCGCCGGCCACGTCCATGGCCGTCCTGGCCTGGATGACGCCGGCGTTGGTGATGGTGGTGCTGGCAAGTGGCGTGATCGCCAGGATGCCCGTGCAGGATGCGCCGCTGGCGCTGACCAGGGCGTTCTGGCCCAGGTTGATCGAGATGGCCCGGCCTCCGCCATAGGCGCCATTGCTGATGGCAACCACGGCCGGCGAATTGGCGCCGGTGGCGACCACCTGCGCCGCATGGCCGATGTCCACGCTTACCGGCCCGCCATAGGCCAGTTCGTTGCCGGGAGTGCTGTACTGGTAGAGGTTGCCGTCCTTGAACACGCCGCCCCCGCCCACGCTCATCGCCAGGATCGCAGGCGCGTTCGCGCCCGAGGTCTGGACGGTGCCGCCCGTGCCGATAGCCACGTTGACCGCGCCGCCATTGCCCTTGCCGCCGGTCAGGCCGGCGTTCTGGATCAGGCCGGTCGTGTATTGCGCGGATGACTGGTCGCCCGCCAGCCCCCCGCCGCCGCCCACGCTCTGCGCCAGTATCCCGGCGGCGCCCTTGCCCGAGGTCGCGATCAGCCCCGCGATGGACAGGTTGACGGCGTTGCCGTCTCCGCCTTGCGCGGGAGACGAGACGGGCTTCAGCGTCACCAGGCCGGGCTGCGTTGCCAAGCCGGCGATGCCGCCCCCGCCGCCTATGCTTTGCGCGACGACGCCGTGCGAATTGACGCCGGCCGTAACGATGCGTCCGCCCACGTCCTGCGTCACGCTGACCGCGCCGCCCGGTCCCTGCATCGGCGAACTGGCGCCGAACGTGATGTTCACGGCATTCGCAGCCGGCCCCGTGCCGCCATCCAGCGTGACCAACCCGCCGCCTCCACCGATACTCTGCGCCAATATGCCGAAGGACAGTGCGCCGCTCGTGGCGATGCTGCCGCCCGTGTTCGTGACGTTGACGTTGCCCCCGGCGCCGGTGGCGTTGCCCAGGAAGGCCCCCATGCCGGCTTTCGCGGTGCTGCCCAACTGGATATCGACGCCGCCAAGGGACGCGCTGGACGACGCCGCCGCCATGCCGCCGCCTCCGCCCACGCTCTGCGCCATGATCCCCGGCGCCCACCAGCCCTGCGTGGCGACGCGGCCGGTATTGTTCGCCACGCTCACCGCGCCGCCGGATACCTGGACCAGGTTGAATCCGTTGGTGTTGGACGGATACTCGCCGCCCAGGACGACCGCCAAGGTAGCCTGCTGCTGGATGGCGGCAAGGCTGGCCTTGCGCAGGGCGAGCATGCTGACGCCGCCCCCGCCGCCCACGCTTTGCGCCACGATACCGGCGGAGCCGCCCGCGTCCGTCGAGAGAACGCCGCCATGAACGACGCCAACCGCCCCGCCCGTGCTGGTCGACACGCCCTCCCCGGGGTCGCCGCCCAACGCGACGGTCGCGGCGGTCTGGCTCCACAGGAACAAGGGCTGATCGACCACCGATATGCCGCCGCCCCCGCCCACGCTCTGGGCCAGGATGCCGGGCGCCTGACGGCCCTGCGTGCCGATGCGGCTGGTGGCGGCGCTGGCGTCCACCGTCACTGCGCCGCCCGCGCCGCTGGCCCCGTCCACGCCGCCGTTGCGCACGTTGATCAGGGATCCCAACAGCGATCCGCCCTTGGTTCCCAGAATGCCGACGATGCGGGTGATCTTGTCGATGATCTCGGGCGCCTGGCTGCCGGCGCCGGCCGAGACCACCGCCTGCAGGTCCTGGCCGCTGGCCGCGCTTCTGCCGCCGCCACCGCCTATGCTCTGGGCGACGATGCCAGCCGAACCGCTGCCTTGCGTGGCGATCGTTCCCGTGTTGGTGACGATGGCCGGATCGGACCCGCTCCCTCCGCCCACGCCTGCCGCGCCGCCGTTGCCGCCGGTCTGGTGGGTGATGCTGGTCTGAGGCAGCGCCACCGTGTAGAGGTCCTGCGCGCCGGACGCGGCGGCATTGATCAGCGCATCGATGCTGGACAGCAGGGTGGATGCCCCGGCCGAATCTATCGCCCCGCCATTGCCGCCACCGCCGCCGATACTCTGCGCCAGGATGCCCGGCGCTTGGTCTCCCGCCGTCGCGATGGCGCCGTCGTTGCGCACGTCGAATGCGCTTGCGGCGTTCCCCGCGCCACCGCTGCCGCCGGTCGTGACCCCGACGGACAGGCTGACGGCCTTTTTGAAGGCCAGTTCCGGACCCTTCTCCAGCCAGTCCGCCGCCTTCTCCAACAGGCCGGCCAGGCTGCCCGGCGCGCCCAGGATGTCATTGAAACTGGCGGCGTCGTGCATCTGGACGATGCCCCCATTCCCCCCGCCGCCGCCTATGCTTTGCGCGACGATCCCTGCCGCCCCCGCCCCGCCGTTGCGATGACGCCAGTCGCCGCATTGCCGACCTGCGCGCGGCCGCCGCTGCCGCCTTGCCCACCCTGTCCGCCATGCCGCACGGACAGTTGCAGATCGATTCGCGTGTTGCCTATGACCGGCGTCTTGACTGGCGCCAGGACTCCGCCGCCATTGCCTCCGCCGCCGCCAATGCTCTGCGCCACCACGCCGATGCCTTGCGCGCCCGAGGTGCGGATGCCGCCTTCATTCGTGACCCGCGCCGTGCCGCCATCGCCGCCTCCTTGTCCCGCGCCGCCGTTGGACACCGCGACCGTGACGGCGCCGCTCGGGTTGTCGCCCACTTGCGGCGCGATCGTGACGACGCGGGAATTCGCCAGTCCGCCGCTGCCGCCCCCGCCGCCTATGCTTTGCGCCAACACGCCATTGCTGTGCGCGCCCACGGTCGTGATCGTGCCCTGGCGGGCCTGCGTGAATAACACAGTGCCGCCGGAGCCGCCGCTACCGCCCTTGCCCCCGGTAGCCACCGTCACGTTCAGACCCACGCCCACGCCGACCGCATTGGCCGATCCGCCGCTGCCGCCTCCGCCGCCTATGCTCTGGAGTATCACGCCGGATGCGTTACCGGCCCGGGTCTGGATCCTGCCTTGCGAGGAAAATTGGATCAGGCCGCCGTTGCCCGCCGCGCCGCCCGTGCCGCCGATGGCGACCGACGCGATCACGCCGGTGCTGTTGGCGTCGCCGCCCACGCCGCCACCGCCGCCTATGCTTTGCAGCAGCACCGCGGCGCTGTTGTCGCCCGAGGTATCGATGCCGCCGCTGTTGGCCATGGCGATGCCGCCGCCCGAACCGCCCGTGCCGCCATGCCCGCCGCCCACGGCGATGATGCCGTTGCTGGACGAGGCCAGCCCGCCGCCGCCGCCCGCGCTGTTGGCGATCACGGCGGCGGCGTCGTTGCCGTGGGTGCTGATGGCGCCTGCGTTCGTGATGGTGATCGCCTGGCCCGCAAGCGCGCCCGCGCCACCGTTGCCGCCTTGTCCGAACGCGCCGCTGGCGCCGGCCGGACCGCCTTCCCCGCCCAGCACGCTGGCCACGATGCCCTTTGCGCCGACGGTGCCGGCGGTTCCGGTCGTGATCTTGCCGGTATTGGTGATCGTGACCGCGCCGGGCGATCCGCCCGCGCCGCCATTGTGTCCCTCGGCCCACGAGCCATGGCCGCCATTGCCGCCGTTGCCGCCCTGGGTCAGCACGTAGACGCCAATGCCGCGATTGCCGTTGGCCTTGATGGTCCCGCCGTTGGCCATGGTGACCGAGCCCGCGTTGCCGCCTGCGGCGGCTTTGGTGTCGGTGCCGTTGGCGGTCGACGCATTCCCGCCGATGGAGCGGGCGATCACGCCATACACGCCGTCGCCCAGCCCGGTGACGGAAGATCCTGCCGACGCGGTAAAGACGACGCTGGAAGCATCCCCGCCGCGGCCTGAATCGCTATGTCCGCCAAAGTCGCCCGTGTGTTCGGCGGCGCCGCCGTTGCCGCCCGACGATATCAGGCCCACCGCCGCGCTGACGTCGGCCGGCCCCGGCCCGCGCGCGGTCACCGATGTCGTGCCCTGCAGGATCACGGACGCGGCGCCGCCATTGCCGCCGTGGCCGGACGTGTACGCGCCGCTGAAGCCCTTTGCGATGGCGCTATCAGTCCCCGACCCTCCCCAGGATTGGACGGCGACACCGAAACCGGCGCCGACCACGTTGGCGTTGTTCAACGTGGCTCGCGCCTGGTGTCCGTCGCCGCCTATCCCGTAGCCGCCATTGGGCCCGTCAGCGTTGCCCCACAGGCCGCCATTGCCCCCCGCGGAATACAGATCGATCCCGCGGCCGGCGGCATTGACCGTGCTGGCTGCCAAGGTGTAGTCGATGATCCGCCCGCCGCCGCCATTACCGCCCCAATGGTTGGGGTCCGCGTCCCTGCCGTTGCCGCCCTTGCCGCCGCTGACGTCGATCAGGATGCCGGTCTGGCCGGGTGCATTGGCGCTGATGCGCTGATTGCTGTCCGTCTGCACGAAGTCGCGCTGCCCCCACTGGCCGTCATGGCCGTTGTCGGGGTGGTCGCCGCTGGAACAGCAGGTGCCGTCGGCGCCGCGCAGTTCATAGGACAACGGTGCCGTCTGCGCCCAGGCCGGGCGTCCGAATACGTAAACGGTGGCAATCCCCGTCTGCAGCAGCAGGGCCAGCCAGGTAAGCCGCAAGCCGTGGCGGACTGGCTTGGAAGTATCTTGCGGGGAGATCATGGCGGCGGCTGCGGCGAAATTGGGCAAATTGAGAAATTCGCCGTTCGCCGCGCGCCGTACAAGTCCCGGATGACGAATCAACCATCCGGGCTGATGAGTCGCCGCTCCCGGCCCTATTTCGAATCCCGCACCGCCGCGACCATCTTGATCTCCACCGCCAGCCCGGGCCGCGCCAGCGCCGCAACGCCCAATATGGTCCAGGCCGGGAAGTCGGAACGTATGTACTTTTCCTTCACCGCGCGGAAGCCGGCAAGGTCGGCGCCGACGTCGACGTGATACGAGACCAGTTCGACCGCATCGGTAAAATCCAGGCCCAGATGGCCGAGCACCGCGGCGATGCGCTGGAACGCCAGGTCCGCCTGCTCCACAGCCGATTCGGGCAGCGAGCCGTCGGCGCGCAAGCCGATCTGCCCTGCGATGAAAACCAGCCCGTTGGCCGTGACCGCAGGCGAATACTGGAACAGGTCGAAAATGCGGTTGCCGCCAAAGACGGGATCGTCATCGGGAAGGCGCAGACGCTCGATCTTGCTCATGGAAGTCCTTGTGCAACGCGGGCGTTGCTGGTTCATCGGATTTGCAACTCTACTAGGGAACGCCGCGATGTCCACCTCCCCCGCCGATAACGTGATCACGCTGTACCGCGAGCATGCCGACGCCTTCGAGAAACTGCGCGGCACGCAGCTGGTCGAACGCGCCTGGCTGGACGCGTTCCTGGACCTGCTGCCCGGCCCCGCTCCCGAAGTGCTGGACATAGGCTGCGGCACCGGCGTCCCCATCGCCCGCCACCTGATCGAACGCGGCTGCAGGCTGACCGGTGTGGATGCCTCGGACGCCATGCTTGCGCGGGCAAGAGCCTCGTTCCCTGATCACAGCTGGATTGAAGCGGACATGCGCCACCTGCCACCCTTGCGTCCCTTCCACGGGCTGATCGCCTGGCACAGCTTCTTTCACCTGCGGCCCGAAGACCAGCGGCCCATGTTCAAGACCTTTGAATGCCTCGCCGCGCCGGGTGCCGCGCTGATGTACACCAGCGGAACGTGTCTGGGGGAGGCCATTGGCCAATTCGAAGGCCAGCCGCTCTATCACGGCAGCCTGAACACCGCGGAGTACCGCGAGTTGTTGCGGCAGGCCGGCTTTGAAGTGGTACGCCACGTGGAAGGCGATACGACCTGCGGCGGCGCGAACATCTGGCTGGCGCGGCGACGCTGATAAAACCTTTGAGTTACATCAAGGTTTGACCGGCGTACGACGTCGAAAAACCCCGCCCCTGCGCCATAATCAGAATGCCGCGGCCCTTCCAGGGCCGCGCGGGGCCCACCCGGCCTCTTCGGTTTCCCCAACCTCGATCAGGCGGACCCGGCATTCATGCAAAGACTTATCCTCCCGCTACCCGGCAACGAAGGATTCGCCAAGCGCCTTGCCGCCCTGTGCCAAGGCGAACTCGGCGCTGTCGAAACCCGCCGCTTTCCCGACGGCGAAAGCTATGTGCGGCTGCATGGCGACCCGCAAGGGCGCGCCGTCGACATCGTCTGCACGCTGGCCCGGCCGGATCCCTGCTTTCTCAGCCTGATCTTCGCGGCCGACACTGCGCGCGAACTGGGCGCCACCGAGGTCAACCTGATCGCGCCGTATCTGGCCTACATGCGCCAGGACAAACGCTTCCAGGAGGGCGAAAGCGTCAGTTCGCTGTCGTTCGCGCGCCTGGTGTCCGCGACCTTCGACCGCCTGCTGACGGTCGATCCGCATCTGCACCGGCATCCGTCGCTGTCGGCGCTGTACACCATCCCGACCACCACGCTGCATGCGGCGCCGCGGCTGGCCTGCTGGATCGCCGGCAATGTGCAAGCGCCGCTGATCGTCGGCCCCGACGAGGAAAGCGAGCAATGGGCCGGCTCGATCGCCGCGCGCATCGGCGCGCCGCACGTGGTGCTGCGCAAGACCCGCCGCGGCGACCGGCAGGTCGACATCGAAGCTCCCGATCTCTCCGCCTGGCGCGACTACACGCCGGTGCTGGTGGACGACATCGCCTCTTCCGGCCGCACCCTGGTGGTGGCTGCCGGCAAGCTGGCGGGCATGCGGCCGCCGCAATGCGTGGTGGTGCATGCGCTCTTCGCCGAAGACGCCTGGGCGCAGGTATCCGCCTGTTTTGAACGCGTCGTTTCCACCGACGCCGTGCCTCATCCCAGCAACCGCATCGAACTCGCGTCCCTGCTGGCCAACGCGCTGCTGCGCAATCTGCGCGATTGATCACCCGATTTGAAAGGAACCCGCAATGACGCTCCGCCAGCATTGGCTATCCGGCCACGGCCCCATCCAGCACCGCGCTGACACCGTCGAACGCGTCGACGCGCTGGTGCGGCGCCTGACGGCCAGCGGCCGCGTCGCCAGCGCGGACGATGCCTACCGCATGCTGGCCGCGGCCGACCGCCTCAGCTGCGCCGCCATGAACGTGGTGGCCCACATGACCTACGCGCGCCGCATCGACCTGAACGGCGGGCCGTTGGCAGCCGACGACTTCAAACCCAATCCCGAAGGCCACACCGGCGGATCGCTGAACATGGCGCCCGCCTTCGTCGCCTACCTGCTGGCCAATGCGCTGAGCGGCAAGACCCGCGGCTGGCTGATGGGCCAAGGCCATTGCGTGGCCGCCATCGAAGCCGTCAACGCCCTGACCGGCGACGTGTCGCCCGCGCAGCGCGGCCGCTATGACCGCAGCGAAGCCGGGCTGGGACGCCTGATCACGGACTTCTACTCCTACGCCATCGACGCCCGCGGATTGCCTGCCGTGCCGCTGGGCAGCCACGCGGGCCCCAACACGGCGGGCGCCGTGTCGGAAGGCGGCTACCTGGGCTTTGCCGGCCTGCAATACGTGCATATGCCGCTGCCGGGCGAGAGCCTGGTGGCATTCCTGAGCGACGGCGCGTTCGAAGAACAGCGCGGCTCCGACTGGGCCACGCGCTGGTGGCGGGCCGAGGATTGCGGCCAGGCCGTGCCGGTCATGATCCTCAACGGCCGCCGCATCGAGCAGCGCACGCAGATCGTGCAGGAAGGCGGCGCGCATTGGCTGGCCGAGGACCTGCGCCACAACGGCTTCGATCCGCTCATCGTCGACGGCCGCGATCCGGCAGCCATCGCCTGGGCCATCCTGGCGGCGGAAGACGCGCTGGCCGCAAGCCTGGCGGCGCCAGGCTTCCAGTACCCTGCCCGGCTGCCCTATGTCATCGCCGAAACCGAAAAGGGATTCGGCTTTCCCGGCGCCGGCACCAACGCCGCGCACAACCTGCCGCTGGGCGGAAACCCGCACACCGACAGCGCGGCCCGCGATGCTTTCAACGCCAGCGCCGCCCGGCTGTTCGTCCCGGGGCCTGAACTGGACGCGGCGCTGGCCGCGCTGGCCAATCACGATGCGCAGCGCCGCCCGCTGGAAAGCAGGCACCCCATGGCGCACCGGCATCCCGACGCGCCTGCGCTGCCCGAGCCCGCCTGGGAAGCCGCTGGCGTCCAGGGCAGCGCCATGGCGGCGCTGGACCGCTGGTTCGTCGAACTGGTGCGGGCCAATCCGCGCCTGCGCGTGCGCATCGGCAATCCGGACGAACTGGCCAGCAACAAGATGGGCGGCGCGCTGGCCTTGCTGAAGCACCGCGTCGACCATCCAGAGGCCGGCGTGGCCGAAGACCAGCACGGCGCCGTCATTACCGCCCTGAACGAGGAAGCGGTGGCCGCCGCCGCGCTGGCGAACAAGGGCGGCCTGAACCTCATCGTCAGCTACGAGGCCTTCGCGGTGAAGATGCTGGGGCTGCTGCGCCAGGAGATCATCTTCGCGCGCCGCCAGAAGGAACTGGGACAAACCCCGGGCTGGCTGTCCGTACCGCTGGTGGTCACCTCCCATACCTGGGAAAACGCCAAGAACGAGCAATCGCACCAGGACCCCACCATAGGCGAAGCCTTGCTGGGTGAAATGTCCGACACCTCGCGCGTGCTCTTCCCGGTGGACGGCAACAGCGCCGCGGCGGCGCTGCGCGCGGTCTATGCGCAGCGCGCGCAGGTCGCCTGCCTGGTCGTGTCCAAGCGCGACGGCAAGCAGCGCTTCGACGCCCAGGCGGCGCAGGCATTGGTGGAGCAAGGCGCGGCCCACGTCGCCGGCGACCCGCAAGCCTGCGCCCTGCAATTCGTCGCCATCGGCGCCTACCAGCTCGAAGAAGCCCTGAAGGCGCGCGCCCATCTGGCCGCGCTGGGCCACGAGTGCTGCGTGTCCGTGGTGCTGGAGCCGGGCCGCCTGCGCGCCCCGCGCGACGAACTCGAAGCGGCATTCACGCTACCTGACGCCGCCCTCCACGCCCTCTTCCCGCCCGGCCTGCCGCGCGTGCTGCTGTGCCATACGCGCCCCGAACCCATGCTGGGCGTGCTGCGCCGGCTGGACGGCGGCCCGGCCCGCACCCGCGCGCTGGGCTACATCAGCCGCGGCGGCACGCTGGACGTGCCTGGCATGCTGTACGCCAACCGCTGCACCTGGGCGCACGCCGTCGATGCCGCCGCTGCCGTGGCGGGCTGGCGCCGGGCAGACGTGCTGGACGCGCCGCGCCTGCAAGCCCTGGACGGCAAGGGCAATCCTGCCGACCTCGCCTAACCCTTCTGATGCTGCACAAGGAAACCATGCTCACACTGACCTGCCTGGGCGGAGCCGGCACCGTCACCGGATCCAAGCACCTCCTGAGCCACGCGGACACGCGCCTGCTGATCGACTGCGGCCTGTTCCAGGGCCTGAAGAACCTGCGCGAACTCAATTGGCAGCGGCTGCCGCTCTCGCCCGCCGATATCGATGCGGTAGTGCTCACGCACGCGCATCTGGATCATTGCGGCTACCTGCCGCGGCTGGTGGCCGAAGGTTTCAAAGGCAAGATCCACGCCACGCCCGCGACCCGCGACGTCGCCGAACTGATCCTGCTGGACAGCGCCAACCTGCAGGAAAAGGACGCCGACTTCGCCAACCGCAAGGGCTTTTCCAAGCACAAGCCCGCGCTGCCGCTTTATCGCGTGGTCGACGCCGAACGCGCAATGACGCATTTTTCCGATGTAGCGCTGCACCAGGAAACCGCCTTGCCCGGCGGCGCGAAGCTGACCTTGCGCCGCGCCGGCCACATCCTGGGCGCAACCACCGCGCAGATCGATATCGGCGGCATGCGCGTGGTGTTCTCGGGCGACCTGGGCCGCTACAACGATCCGGTGATGCATGATCCCGAACCCGTGCCACGGGCCGACTATATCGTCATCGAGTCCACCTACGGCAACCGGCGCCACGACCCGGCCGATCCCGTCGAAGCCCTGGGCGCCGTGATCGAACGCACGGTGCAACGCGGCGGCACTGTCGTCATTCCCGCCTTCGCCGTCGGGCGGGCGCAGACCCTGATCCATGCGCTGTGGAAACTGCGCCAGGCCGGCCGGCTGCCGAACGTCCCGGTCTACCTGGACAGCCCCATGGCGACCAGCGCCACCGAGTTGCTGGACCGCCATGCCGGCGATCACAAGCTATCCCCGCGCGAGTACGAGGCCGCCTGCTCGGCCGTGACCTACGTGCGCGACGTCGAGGAATCCAAGGCGCTGTCGGCCAACCGCTATCCCAAGGTCATCATCTCGGCCAGCGGCATGGCCACCGGCGGGCGGGTGCTGCACCACATCGCCGCCTTCGGCAGCGACCACCGCAACACCCTGCTGTTCTCGGGTTTCCAGGCCGCCGGCACGCGCGGCCGCAAGCTGCTCAACGGCGCGACCGAGACCAAGATCTACGGCCAGTGGACGCCCATCAACGCCGAGATCGCCGAGCTGCCAATGCTGTCGGCGCACGCCGACAGCGACGAGCTGATGCGCTGGCTGTCCGGTTTTCAGGAAGCGCCGCGCCGGGTCTTCATCGTCCATGGCGAGCCCGAGGCCTCCGAGGCGCTGCGCGAACGCATCCAGCGCGAACTCAGCTGGCATGTCACCGTCCCGCTGCAGGACCAGAGGTACGAGCTGTGAGCAGCGTTACGGAACTCAAACCGCCCGCGCTGCGCGCAACGCGCATGCGCCTGCACGCGCAGCATCAGCCGATAGCGCTGATGCGCGCGGACTGCCACGTCTGCCGTTCCGAAGGCCTGGCGTCGCGCTCGCAGGTGCTGATCACCTCGAACGGCCACGAAGTGCAGGCCCAGCTCTACCAGATCGACAGCGACCTGCTCGCGCTCGACGAAGTGGCGCTGTCCGAGGAAGCCTGGGACGCGCTGGCAATACGCGACGGCGACAGCGTGCAGGTCCGCCACCCGCCGGTGCTGGAATCCCTGGCCGGCGTGCGCCAACGCATCTATGGCCGCCGCCTGGGCGAAGAGGATCTTGCCGCCATCGTCCGCGACGTGGTGCGCGGCCGCTACACCGACGTGCACCTGTCGGCCTTCCTCACCGCCACGGCCACGCTGCCGCTGAGCATCGATGAAACCATCTTCCTGACCAAGGCCATGGTCGACGTCGGCGACCGCCTGGGCTGGCAGGCGCCGATCGTGGTCGACAAGCATTGCGTGGGCGGCCTGCCCGGCAACCGCACCACCCCGCTGGTGGTCGCCATCGCCGCGGCCAACGGCCTGGTCATGCCCAAGACCTCATCGCGCGCGATCACCTCGCCCGCGGGTACCGCCGACACCATGGAAATGCTGGCGCCGGTGGACCTGGGCATCGAACAGCTGCAGCGGGTCGTCCAGACCGAGGGCGGCTGTATCGCCTGGGGCGGCGCCATGCACCTGAGCCCGGCCGACGATATCTTCGTGCGCGTCGAACGAGAGCTGGACATCGACACCGAAGGCCAGTTGATCGCCTCGGTGCTGTCCAAGAAGATCGCGGCGGGCGCCACGCACGTGGTGATCGACATTCCGGTCGGCCCCACCGCCAAGATACGCAGCCACGAGACCGCCGAGCGCCTGGCCGGCCATCTGATAGAAACGGCCGCGCATTTCGGTCTGACCCTGCGCTGCCTGTACACCGACGGCAGCCAGCCCGTCGGCCGCGGCATCGGACCCGCACTGGAGGCCCGCGACGTGCTGGCGGTACTGCGCAACGACCCCGATCAGCCGCAGGACCTGCGCGAACGCGCCGCGCTGGTCGCCGGCGCCGTGCTGGAAATCGGCGGCGCTGCGCCGCCGGGACAGGGCATCGCGCTGGCCCTGCAAACCCTGGACAGCGGCCGGGCCTGGGAGAAGTTCGCCCGCATCTGCGCCGCCCAGGGCGGGCTGCGCGAACCGCCTCAGGCCGCGCACGTCGAACCTCTGGTCTCGCTGCAAGCCGGCCGCGTGACCCATATCGACAACCGCAAGCTGTCGCGCCTGGCCAAGCTGGCCGGCGCGCCGGAACGGCCCGCCGCCGGCGTGTCGCTGCACGCGCGGCTGGGTGATGAAGTCGCGCGCGGGCAGCCCTGGCTCTATCTCCATGCGCAGACTCGCAGCGAAATGGCCTATGCGCTGGAGTATGCGCGGCACGCCGGGGATATCGTGACCATCGAAGCCTGACGCGGGCGGAGCTGGTCTCAAGCCGCTACGCGATCGGCCACTTCGGCAGCCTGGCCTTGCGGTACGGCAGGCTGCGCCAGTCCGGGCTGGCGGAACCGGGCGCGGCCACATACAGCACCGCCTTGGCCAGCGGCGCGTACTTGGCGTGGAAGTGATGCGCGGACTTCACCACGATCAGGCGCTGCGCCGTCAGGTCGCAGCCCAGTTGGGTAAAGAGGTCCGTGTGATAGGCCTGGGTGCGCAGCGAGACCAGGGCGACCAGGATGCCGTCCACGTCGACCAGCGCGCAATCGCCCAGGGCGATGCGGGTGTTGGAGTTGCCCGTCATGGTCATGTCCGCATGCGTGGCCACGACCCGGCAGCGCGCGTCCACGGGACTGCCGGACAAGGGGCCAACCTTGCCGCCGATACGCAGGTCCAGCTCCGCGCCAGGGCCGGCGTCGAAGGCGATGCGGGCGGCAACCGGATCCCACAGAGGGCCGATGGCGGCATTGCGTATGCCCCGTTCGCGCATCCTGGCCAGCAGATAGGTAGAGTCGCCGGCCGCGCCGCTGCCAGGATTGTCCGAACGGTCCGCGAGCACGATGGGACCGCCGCCGAAGGCCAGCTCTTCGTCCAGCTCCTGGTCCACGCTGCGGTAGGGCACCATCAACTGTTCGCGCATCGCGATGAGTTCGTCGGCCAATTGGCGCGCCAGCATTCGTGCGCGGGCGGCATCGCCATCGGCGTAGACCAGCACCTTGGTGCCCATTTCCGGCACGTCGCCGGTGGCGAAGCCTTGCGCCGCCGAGATCGACAGGATGCCGTCGCGGCCTTCCAGCGCCTTGATGCGGCTGACGAAGCCCTGCGCCGGTTCGCGGGTGGTGTGCATGGGCACGATCATGTCGCAATCGACCAGCGCGGCCACCGGCCGCGTGCGGCCGGCCTGCGCGTCCAGGCACAAGGCCAGCAGGTCTTCGGCGCGCTCCAGCACATCGGTATGGGGATACTCCTTGAACAAGACCAGCACAGTGGCCTGCTCCACCATCAGCGGCGTGAGATGCGCGTGCGGGTCCAGTTCGGCGCCCACCACCACATCGGGGCCGACGATCTCGCGCACGCGGCGCAGGATGTCGCCCTCGCAGTCGTCGTAGCCGTCGGCCACCATGGCGCCGTGCAGGCCCAGCAGCACCATGTCCACCGGCAGCGCCGCGCGCAGGTCGGCCAGCAACTCGTCGCGCAAGGTTTCGTAGGCCGCGCGCGTGGTGGTGCCGCCCGGCTGGGCCGAAGCGACCAGCCCTTCGACCAGCGTCCAGCCGCCCGCGCTTGCGCCCTGGCGCGCGGCCCACAGCGGCCCGGCGTAGAACGTCATGTGGTCGGGATGCGTGCCGCCGGGCAGGTATTCGCGCGACTTGAAGGCCGACAGACCGGTAGGCAGGGGCGAGAACGTATTGGTTTCGGTGGCGAGGGCGCCGGTGAATATGCGCATGGGCGACTCCAGGGCGCGGCGCGCCGCTAGCGGTTTGAAGGCGACAGGCCTTGCGGCATGTCCGCCGGCCAGGAACAGCTGCAAATTCTGAGCGCCGCCTGCCCGGCCCACAAATTCCAAATCATGAACTGTCCATAACCTTTCATATGCGCCCGGAAAGGCTTTCGGCCGGCCTATCGTTTTCCCTTAAAAGCAGCCGATCTGCGCGCTTTTCGCCGCGATTTTCCCCGAAAAACCGCACACCATAACCTTGGGTTATCCATGGGAACACGTTAGCTATTTGTGCCGCGCTGGTGTGCCGCCGATCATCCGCGATACGGAACGCAGTGCCCCCCTTTTGGTGTGGCGGCAATGACGGACATCCGATCCATACAAGGGGAAAACTATGTCGTCGACCTGGACCGCCGCGCGCGCCGCGGCGCATGCGTCAGCCTGTCCGGAGGCCCGGCCATGAAGATCTTCAGCGCCGGCCTGGGCACGGAAACCAACACCTTCGCGCCCATGCCCACCAGCCTCGCCTCCTTCCAGGACCGCGACTACTACCCGGCGGGCACGCATCCGGACACGGTGACCTTCGCAGGCGCGCCGCTATACGTGGCGCGCCAACGCGGCCGCGAAGCCGGGTGGACGCTGGCCGAAGGCCTGGTCACTTCCGCGCAGCCGGGCGGCACCACCACCCGCGCCGCCTACGAGACGCTGCGCGACCAGATCCTGGCCGACCTGCGCGCGGCGCTGCCGGTGGACATGGTGCTGCTGGGCCTGCACGGCGCCATGGTGGCCGACGGCTACGACGACTGCGAGGGCGACATCCTGCGCCGCGTGCGCGAGATCGTCGGCCCCGATGTGGTGGTGGGCGCCGAACTGGATCCCCATGCGCACCTGAGTCCGTTGATGGTGGAACAGGCCACGGTGCTGGTGCTGTTCAAGGAATATCCCCACACCGATATCCGTGAACGCGCGGAAGACCTGCTGGCCTTGTGCCTGGATGCGCAAGCCGGCCGCACACGGCCCGTCGCGGCGTTGATCGACTGCGAAATGATCGTGCCCATGCACACCACGCGCGAACCCGCCCAGGGGTTCGTCAGCCGCATCAAGGCGCTGGAAGGCCGCGACGGCATCCTGTCGATCTCGGCGGCGCAAGGCTTCGCCACCGGCGACGTGCCGGAAATGGGCACCAAGGTGCTGGTCTATGCCGACGGCGATGCCGCTCGTGCGCAAACACTGGCGCGCCGTCTGGCCGACGAGCTCATCGGCATGCGCGAACAGTTGATGGTGCCCTACCGCAGCGTGGACCAGGCGCTGGATGAAGCCCTGGCCTTCGGCGACGGTCCGGTGGTGCTGGCCGACCGGCCCGACAACCCCGGCAGCGGCGCCCCTGGCGACGCCACCTTTGTGCTGAGCCGCATGCTGGAACGCGGCGTGACGAACGCGGCGCTGGGCCCCATGTGGGATCCGGTGTCGGCGCGCATCGCCTTCGACGCCGGCCCCGGCGCGGTGCTGGACCTGCGCATCGGCGGCAAGGTCGGCCCGCTGTCCGGCGATCCGCTGGACCTGCGCTGCACGGTCAAGGCGATCCAGGCCGACATGATCATGACGGGCCTGTCCGGCGCGCCGGCAGCCATGGGCGACTGCGCGCTGGTCGAGACCCACGGCATCGAGATCGTGCTGACCTCGCTGCGCAACCAGGCCATCAACATGGACCTGCTCACGCAGCTGGGCTGCGATCTTTCTTCCAAGAAGATCGTGGTGGTCAAGTCCGCCCAGCACTTCCATGCCTCGTTCTCGAAAGTCGCGCGCCACATCATCTATGTCGGCGGCAAAGGCGTCGCCACGCCCGACTGGAAAACGCTCACGTACCGCAATATCCGGCTGCCCAAGTGGCCGCTCTAAGAACCTGCCGGCGCGTGGACGCCGGCGCATCCACCAACAAGATGGGAGCCTAGCGCGATGAAAAAACGCCTGCTTTGCCTGTTCTCGACGGCCACCCTCGGCCTGGCCTTCACCCTGGGCGCCGCACCGGCGCACGCGCAGCAGGCCAAGACCCTGCGCATCGTGCCGCACGCCGACCTGAAGGTGCTGGATCCGACCTTCACCACCGCCTACATCACGCGCAACTTCGGCTACATGGTGTACGACACGCTGTTCGCGATGGATTCGCACAGCAAGCCGCAGCCGCAGATGGTCGAGAAGTATTCGGCCAGCGACGACAAGAAGACCTGGACCTTCACGCTGCTGCCCGGCCTGAAGTTCAGCGACGGCCAGGCCCTGACCACCGCCGACGTGATCGCGTCGCTGCAGCGCTGGTCCGCGCGCGACAACATCGGCCAGGCCATCACGCGCGCCGGCGGCAAGTGGGAAGCCGTGGACGCCAGCACCTTCAAGCTGACCCTGGACCAGCCGTTCGACCTGGTGCTGGAAGGCCTGGCGAAGGTGTCCAGCTATCCCGCCTTCATCCTGCCCCAGCGCCTGGCCTCGCAGCCGGCCGACCGGCCGCTGACCGAGGTCGTGGGCTCCGGCCCCTACGTCTTCAAGCGCGCCGAATGGGTGCCAGGCAGCAAGATCGTGTTCGAGCAGAATCCGAACTACGTCGGCCCCAAGGCCCAGGCCGACGGCCTGGCCGGCAACAAGACCCCGAAAATTCCGCGCGTGGAATGGCGCGTGCTGCCCGACTCCAACAGCGCCACGGCCGCGCTGACCAACGGCGAAGTCGACATGATCGAACAGGCGCCGGCGGACTACATCGACGCCTTGCGCGGCAACAAGAACGTCAAGATCGGCGTGATGGAGCGCGCCCAGGGCTACATCATCCTGAACCAGTCCATGCCGCCGTTCAACAACGAGAAGGCGCGCCAGGCCGTGGCCCATCTGGTGGACCAGGACAAGTTCACCGCCGCCATGGGTTATCCCGACGACCTGCGCATGAAGTACTGCGCCACGGTCTTCATCTGCGGCGGCCCCAACGACACCGCCGCCGGCGCGGCGCCCTACGCCAAGCCCGATCCCGCGTTGGCCAAGAAGCTGCTGGCCGAGGCCGGATACAAGGGCGAGAAGGTCGCGATCCTGCTGCCCACCGACCTGGCCTACCTGAACTCCGCCACGCTGGTCGCCATCCAGGCGCTGCAGGACATCGGCGTCAACCTCGACATCCAGTCCATGGACTGGGCCACGCTGACCGCCCGCCGCGCCCGCAAGGAACCCATCGACAAGGGCGGCTGGAACATCTTCCTGTCGGCCGCGTCCGAGTTCAACGTCGACTCGCCCATCAGCAACACCTACCTGGGCGCGGTGTGCGGCAACAGCCTGCCCGGCTGGCCTTGCGACAAGAAGCTGGACGAACTGCGCGCCCAATGGATCGCGGCCACCAGCTCGGACGAGCGCAAGCGTGTGCTCGACCTGTTCCAGGAACGCGCCTATGAAGCCTTCCCCGCGATCTCGGTGGGCCAGTATTCGCGGGCATTCGCTTCGCACAACAGCCTGAAGAACGCGGAGAAGATCTGGAGCCTGCCGAACCTGTGGGTGCTGGACAAGTAGTCCGCAGCCAGCCTAATCGATACGCGAGACAACCATGGGTTACATCCTCCGGCGAGTGCTGGCCATCGTGCCTGTCATGGCAGTGGTGGCGGTGATCGTCTTCCTGCTGATCCACCTGTCGCCGGGAGACCCGGCGGCGCTCATCGCCGGGGATTTCGCCTCCGCCGACGACATCGCCAAGCTGCGCGTGGCGCTGGGCCTGGACGAGCCGCTGTGGCGGCAGTTCGGGCTGTGGGCGGGCAAACTGCTGCAAGGCGACCTGGGCACGTCCATCTTCACCCACGTGCCCGTGACGCAGCTGCTGGCGCAGCGGGTGGAACCCACGTTGTCCATTGCCGCGCTCACGATGCTGGTCTCCATCATCGTGGCCGTGCCGCTGGGCGTGCTGGCCGCCTACCGCGCCGGCACCTGGATCGACCGCCTGGTCATGCTGTTCGCCGTGCTGGCGTTCTCGGTGCCGGTGTTCCTGGTCGGCTACCTGCTGATCTACGGCTTCGCCATCAAGCTGCAATGGCTGCCGGTGCAGGGCTATGTCAGCCTGTCCGAGGGCGTGGGCCCCTGGCTGCGCAACCTGACCCTGCCCTGCATCAACCTGGCGCTGGTGTACATCGCGCTGATCACCCGCATGACCCGCGCAACCGTGGTGGAAGTGCTGCACGAGGACTACATCCGCACGGCGCGCGCCAAGGGCCTCGCGGTGCTGCCCGTGCTGGAGCACGCGCTGCGCAACGCCGCCATTCCCATCGCGACCACCGTGGGCGTGGGCATCGCGCTGCTGATCGGCGGCGTGGTCGTGACCGAGACGGTCTTCGCCATTCCCGGCATCGGCCGCCTGGTCATCGACGCGGTCCAGCACCACGACTATCCGGTCATCCAGAGCGTGCTGCTGCTATCGGCCGGCACCTACGTGATGATCAATCTGCTGATCGACCTCAGCTACCGGCTGTTCGATCCTCGCATCCGTTACTGAGCCGCCGCAGGAAAGAAACATGTCAGAAAGCTCGATTTCCGCCAGCCCGCCCGTGGTGCTGCACGAGGCGCTCAGCGCCAGCGGGCGCCGCTGGCGCTGGGTACGCAAGCACCCCACCCTGATCCTGGGCCTGGCGCTGCTGCTGATCGTAGCGGGCCTGGCCATCGCCGCGCCCTGGATCGCCACGCACAACCCCATCAGCATCAATCCGCTGCAACGCATGAAGCCGCCGTCGGCCGAGCATTACTTCGGCACCGACGCGCTGGGCCGCGACGTGTTCAGCCGCGTGGTCTGGGGCGGCCGCGTGTCGCTCGTGGTGGCCATCGTGGTGGCGCTGATCGCCACCGCGGTCGGCGTGGTGCTGGGCCTGCTGGCGGGCTTCGTACGCTGGGCCGACGCCATCATCATGCGCATCATGGACGGCATGATGGCCATTCCCGACATCCTGCTGGCCATCGCCCTGATGGCGGTGATCCGCGCCAGCCTGACCACGGTGATCATCGCCATCGCGATCCCGCAGGTGCCGCGCGTGGTGCGTCTGGTGCGTTCGCTCGCGCTGACGCTGCGCGAACAGCTCTACGTCGAAGCCGCCCACGCCGTGGGCACCCGCCTGCCGGTGATCCTGCGCCGCCACGTGCTGCCCAACATGGTCACGCCGCTGGTGGTGCAGGCCACGTTCATCGCCGCCACCGCGGTGCTGACCGAAGCGGTGCTGTCGTTCCTGGGCGTAGGCGTGCCGGCCCAGGTGCCCAGCTGGGGCAACATGATGGCCGACGCCCGCAACTACGTGGCGGTGGCGTTCTACACCATCCTGTACCCGGGCATCCTGCTGGCCATCACCGTGCTGGCGATCAACCTGATGGGCGACGGCCTGCGCGACGCGCTCGACCCCCGCCTGGCCAATCAACGCTAAGACCCGGGAGCACGCCATGGCTATATCCCCCGCCGCCGTCGCCCCGGGCGACGTGCTGCTAGAAGTCGACAACCTGCGCACCTACTTCGACACCGTGTCCGGCACCGTGCGCTCGGTGGACGGCGTGTCCTACCAGGTGCGGGCAGGCCGCACGCTGGGCGTGGTCGGCGAGTCCGGCTGCGGCAAGAGCGTCACCGCGCTGTCCATCCTGCGGCTGATTCCGACGCCGCCCGGGCGCTATGCCGGCGGCCAGATCCGCTACCGCGGCACCGACCTGCTGGGCCTGACCGAAAAGCAGATGCGCCAGATCCGCGGCAACCGGATCTCGATGATCTTCCAGGAGCCGATGACCTCGCTGAACCCGGTGCTGACGGTAGGCCGGCAGATCGCGGAAACGGTGATGCTGCATCAGAAGCTCGGCCGCCGTGAGGCCTACCGCCGCGCCGAGGAAATGCTGCGCCTGGTGCAGATCGCCGAACCCGAACGGCGCGTGCACGAGTACCCCTACCAGCTATCCGGCGGCATGCGGCAGCGCGTGATGATTGCGCTGGCCCTGGCCTGCAATCCCGAAGTGCTGATCGCCGACGAACCGACCACGGCGCTGGACGTGACCATCCAGGCGCAAATCGTGGACCTGCTGCGCAGCCTGCAGCAGAGCCTGGGCATGGGCATCGTGCTGATCACCCACGACCTGGGCGTGGTGGCCGAATGCTGTGACCGCGTGGCGGTGATGTACGCAGGCCGCAAGGTGGAAGAAGCGCCCGTCACCGAACTGTTCGACCGCCCCCTGCATCCGTACACGCGGGCATTGATGGCGTCGATGCCGTCGATGAACGCATCGACACAGCGCCTGGCCGAGATTCCCGGCATGGTGCCCGCGCCCAGCGAACTGGGCAAAGGCTGCAGCTTCGCCCCGCGCTGCGCCTACGCCACCGACCGCTGCCGTGCCGAAGCGCCGCAGCTGCTGGAACATGGCAGCGACCACGTGGTGGCCTGCCATGAAGCGGCGCGCGTCGCCGCGCAACCCGCCCCGCAGGCGGCGGCTTCCGCGACGCCCGGCGCCGCCCTGACTGGAGTCCAAGCATGAGCGCCCGCAACCCGCCCGCCACACCGGCCACGCCCTTGCTGGAAGTACGCGACCTGAAGATGCACTACCCCGGCGCGGGCGGCTGGTTCAAGCCGCGCCGCAAGGTCATCCAGGCCGTGGACGGCGTGTCCTTCTCCGTGGCCAGGGGCGAGACCCTGGCCTTGGTGGGCGAGTCCGGCTGCGGCAAGACCACCACCGGCAAGTCCGTGCTGCGGCTGATCCAGCCTACCTCGGGATCCGTGCGGCTGGAAGGCGAGGAAATCCTGGCGCTGTCGGCCGAGCAGATGCGCAGCCGCCGGCGCGACATGCAGATCATCTTCCAGGATCCGTACGCGTCGCTGAACCCCCGGCTGACGGCAGGCGACATCGTCGGCGAGCCGCTGCAGAACTTCCCGGCCTCGGGCGGCCGGTCGCGCGCCGACGAGATCGCCTGGCTGTTCTCCAAGGTCGGCCTGCGTCCGGAAGCGATGAAGAAGTTTCCCCACGAGTTCTCCGGCGGCCAGCGGCAGCGCCTGGGCATTGCGCGCGCGCTGGCGTTGCGGCCCAAGCTGATCGTGTGCGACGAGCCGGTGTCCGCGCTGGACGTGTCGGTGCAGGCGCAGGTGATCAACCTGCTGATGGACCTGCAGGAAGAGATGGGCATCGCCTACCTGTTCGTGGCGCATGACCTTGCGGTGGTGCGCCACATCAGCCATCGCGTGGCGGTGATGTACCTGGGCCGCATCGTCGAGGTCGCCGACCGCGACACGCTGTTCTCGCGCCCGCTGCACCCCTACACCGAGATCCTGCTGTCGGCCGTCCCGGTTCCCGATCCGCACAAGCCCGCGCAGCGCAAGCTGCTGCAGGGCGATCCGCCCAGCCCCGCGAATCCGCCCAGCGGCTGCCGCTTCCACACGCGCTGCCCGCTGGCGCAGCCAGTGTGCAAGGAGAAGCAGCCGGTCCTGACGCAGCGGCCCGATAGCTCGAACGGCGGGCAGCAATGGGTGGCGTGCCACTTCCGATGAGCGCGCCGCGCCTGCTGGCGGGTCCTCTGCCGGGCAACGACCCGGTCTTTGGCCGCGGCATCGCCGAGTTGCGGGCCGCCATGGCGGCAGGCACGCTCAACGCCGTGGACCTGGTGCGCGCCTACCTGGCGCGCATCGCGGCGCATGACCAGGCGGGGCCAGCGCTCAACGCGGTCATCGTGCTGAACGGCGCGGCGCTGGCCGAGGCCGCCGATCGGGATAGGGAGAGGCTGCGCGGGGCGGCACTGGGGCCGCTGCATGGCATTCCCCTTCTGCTCAAGGACAACATCGATACCGCGGACATGCCCGCCACCGCAGGCTCGCTGGCGCTGGCCGGCCGCCGCCCGCAACGCGACGCCGACGTCGTGCGCAGGCTGCGCGAAGCCGGCGCCGTGATGCTGGGAAAGACCACGCTGCACGAACTGGCTTGCGGCATCACCAACGTTTCTTCACTATCCGGCCGCACGCGCAACGCCTATGACGCCGCGCGCGTGCCAGGCGGATCCAGCGGCGGCAGCGCGGTCGCGGCGGCGTCCAGCTTCGCGGCGGCCGCAATCGGCACCGACACCAGCGGCTCGATCCGCATCCCCGCTGCCTTCAACCAGGTCTGGGGCCTGCGGCCCACGGCCGGGCGCTACAGCAACGCCGGCGTAGTGCCGCTGTCGCCGACGCTGGACACGGTCGGTCCGCTGGCCCGCAGCCTTGCGGATATCTCGGCCCTGTGGTCGGTGTTGGCGGGACAACGCGAAGACGCGCGCGGCGCGGACCGGGCTTGGCGCATAGGCACGCTGGAGGCATTCTTCGGCCCGGCCGACGCGGAACTGGAGGTATCGCGCCACGTCCGCGCGGCGCTCGCCGGCTGGCAAGCCGACGACGCACACGTCCAGCCCGTCGCGCTGGCGCTGGGAGACGCGCGCCTGACGGCCGCCAACGTCACCGGCTACGAATTCCGCGACGCGCTGGCCCTCTGCCTGCGTGATGCGGGTCTGCCCGTGCGCAGCCTGACCGACATCCTGGACGGCGGCTATCCCCACCCGGAAGTCGCGCCGCTGCTGCGCGAGCGCGATGCGCTGCGCGATCCTGATGGCAGCGCGCGCCTCGCGGTGCTGGCCCGCGCCCAGGCGCTGCGCGACGACGTGTTGGCTGCCATGGCGCATGGCCAGTTGGACCTGCTCGCCTATCCCAGCGTGCGTGGCGCGCCGGTGCTGCTGGGCCAAGCCCAGCGCGGCGGCAATGGCCTGCTCGCGGCGGTGACGGGACTGCCGGCCTTGAGCGTACCCATCGGCTTCACGGAAAGCGGCATACCCGTCGGGCTGGAACTGCTGGGCCGCGCGGGCAGCGAGCACCTGCTGTTGCAGGCGGCGCGGCGTTTCGAAGCCTGAAGACTCCTGGCCGCGCAAACGGCCGTAGCGGTCACGCCCCGGCCTCCTCGACGATCCAGTCGATGAAGGCTCGGACTTCCGGACGCCGGACTGCGCCGGGCCTGCTTACGGCGTAGTAGGCGAATCGCGCGGGCCAGGGCTTGTCCAGCGCCTGCACCAGACGTCCGGCCGCGATCTCTTCCTGCGCATGCGCGGCGGGCACCAGCGCAAGTCCCTGGCCTGCTTCCGCCGCGCGGATCAGCAGGAAGTCGTCATCGAACGCATTGCCGCGCTGCGCCCGGGGATCCGGGGCCACGCCATGCGCGCTTAACCACAATGGCCAGTCGGCGCGGTCCGCGTCGTGCAGCAGCGGGTAATCCAGACAGTCTGCCGCTTCGACCAGCGCTGCGGCGTAGCCTGGCGCGGCCACCGGCACCAGCACCGGCGCCATCAGCGGCACCACATCCAGTCCCGGGTAATCGCCCAGTCCGTGGCGCAGGGCGACATCGACGTGGTCGCGCCGCAGATCGACCAGGGCAGGCGTCGCCTCCACCCGGATTTCGATGTGCGGATGCCGTTCCTTGAAGCGCCCCAGGCGGGGAACCAGCCACGATGCCGCGAACGTCGCCACGGTGCTGACGGTCAGGCTTTGCCGCGCCTGCTTCGCGGCCAGCAAGTCCACCGCCTTGTCGATCTGCGCGAATGCCGCGCTAAGCATCGGATACGCCTCGGCGCCCGCCTCCGTCATGCGCATGCCGTGGCGTTCGCGCACCAGCAGGGCGATGCCGAGCCGGTCCTCCAGCAGCCGGATCTGCTGGCTGACGGCGCCGGGCGTGACATGCAAAGCCTGCGCCGCCGCGGTGATGCTGCCGCGCTGGCTTACCTCGACAAAGGTGCGCAGCGCCTGCAGGGGAAGCGTTGCCGTCATTTTAGTTTTCCTAAATTCAAAAGTGAGAAATCATCGCTGTACCCGATCCCGTTCAAGACAGAGAATTTCACTGCCGCCGCGCAACCGCAATATTTAGCCAATCTTAAATGAGCAAGCCCATGCTGAATCTATACACCGATAGTTCTCCCAATGGCTACAAGGCCACCATCGCGCTGGAAGAACTGGAACTGCCCTACCGCCTGCACCATGTGCGCATCGCGCAGGGCGAGCACCGCCAGCCCGACTTTCTGGCCCTGAATCCGCATGGCCGTATTCCGGTATTGACCGACGATGAAACCGGCGTGGCGTTGTTCGAATCGGCGGCCATCCTGCTGTATCTCGCGGAAAAGACCGGGAGGCTGCTGCCCGCGGACACCCGGGGCCGTTGGGAAACCATCAAGTGGCTGCAATTCCATTCCAGCAGCGTCGGTCCCATCATCGGACAGCGCGTCAACTTCGAGGTCTTCGACAAGGCGCGCAACGCCGCCGCGCTTGAACGCTACCAGCGCCTGACCGAGGACGCGCTCGCGGTGCTGGACCGCAGGCTGGCCGATCAGCCCTATCTTGCCGGCGACGCCTACTCCATCGCCGACATCGCGCATTTCGGCTGGAGCCACATCGCGCGGATCATCGATTTCGATTTCAGCCATCACCGGCACCTGAGCGCGTGGCACGAACGCGTGGCTGCGCGGCCCGCGGTCGCCAAAGGTATCACCCTGCCCGCGCCGGCAACGGGCGCTTGAAGGAAACGAGGACAGTCGGAATGGACACCACCCACTCTCTCCACGGCGCGGCGGGCGCGTCATACTTCGCCTTTTCCGCGCACCCCGGCTATCGGCGGATGTTCGCGCCCGAGCGCCTGACGCTGGGCATCTTCCTGCCGCTGCGCTTCTATGAAGGCAGCATGGCGGTCCTTGCGGGGCAAGCCGAACTTGTGCGGCAAATCGACCGGCAGGAGTTTGCCGCCGTCTGGGTGCGCGATGTGCCCTTGTACTCCCCTTCCTTCGGCGATGCAGGCCAGGTCTTCGATCCATTTACCTACCTGGCGTTTCTGGCGGCGCAAACGAAGAAGATCGCCCTGGCGACGGGCAGCGCAATCTTTTCCCTGCGCCACCCCATCGATCTGGCCAAGGCGGCCAGCACCATCGACCAATTGTCGGGCGGCCGGCTGGTGCTGGGAATCGCCTCGGGAGACCGGCCTGCCGAATTTCCCGCTTATGGGCTGCGGCATGACGAACGCGGACCGCGGTTCGCAGAAGCCGTCTCGTACTTCCGCCAGCTGATGCGCCCAGGACATCTGGAGATCGATTCGCCGCTGGGACGCTTCAGCCGCGCGGAGTTCCTGCCCAAGCCGGCCGCGGGCAACATACCGCTGATCGTCACCGGTTCCTCGGGCCAGTCGCTGCGATGGATCGCCGAACATGCCGATGGCTGGCTGACCTATCCTGACGCCACGCATACCCAGATGGGACCGCAACGCCTGGCGGAAAAAATCCGCGCCTGGCGCGCCATGATCCCCGACGGCGGCTTCCGTCCGCACATGACCAATGAATGGCTGGACTTGGTCGACGACCCCGATCATCCGCGTACGCCCTTGCGCAACGGGTTCGTGTTGCGCACAGGCAGAAAGGGTTTGATCGCGTTGCTGGAGGAATGGCGGACGGCCGGCGTCAATCACGCAGCGCTGGGCATCCAGTTCTCGCAACGGCCCGCGGCGGACGTGCTGCAGGAACTGGCGGAAGAAGTGCTGCCGCATTTCCCCACGCATGAAGGGCCTGGAACTCTGCCGGACGCTTGGTAACGCACGCGGGCCGCTACGCTATCCTTGACGGTTTCCACCCCGCATCCCGTTATGGCGCAGCCCTCCGCCCGCATACTCGAAGGAACCATCGATCAGATCCGCCTCGCGGTGCCGCTCGTGCGGCACGATGCGTACCTGCGCGTAGGAACAGAAAGCGTGATCGCCGCCGGGCTGCAGGCGCCGCAGATCAACCAGCTGCAGCGCCTGCATCAGCAGGGCATCCCGGCGCGCCTGGGCGTGATGGACGGCGACGAAGGGCTGGCCGTTTTTTCCTGGGCGGTTCCGGCGCGCGGAGAGCCGGTTCCGCCGCGCTACTACCAGACCCTGAAGCGGCGCGGCTGGCGCGAGGTCGTCATCGGCGGCGCGGTCTGCGCGGCGTTCGCGTGGCTGGCCTGGCTGCTCGGCATCGCCAGCCTGACGCGCGTGTTCCTGATGGTCTTCTCGCTGGTCGTCGCGCTGGTGGCGCTGGTGGTGGCGGGGTCGGCCCTGCACGGCCTCTGGCACAACCGCCGCCACCGCCCGCTGATCCTGGCGAGCGAGGCGCTGTTCGATCCCAAGCAAAGGCCGGCTGCCGGCACGCCTGCGCCGCCGCCCAAGCCGCCGCGCCTGGAGCCGCTATCGACTCAGGACGAGGGCGAGCCGCCCATCGGGCATGTGCGGGGCCATCTCGTCGGCCTCACGCATGAAATGCGCCAGGTCCACAAAGGGCCCAACTATGGCATCTACCGCTACACGGTCAACGGCGTGGACTACGCGATGATTGCCCAGGAAGCGTTCGGCGACGCGCTGCCCTTCCTGGCCGAGGACGACCGCGTCGAATTGGCCGTGCGCGCGGCCCCCGCCCACCCGGACGGCCGGCGCGCCGTTTACGCGCTGCGCAATCTGGAAGACGGCCGCTGCTATATGTGCCACCGCTACTACGGCGGCGAACAAGGCAGGGACACGCCCATCCGCGTCGGCATGAGCCAGCGCGCGCGCATGCTCAAGCTGATAGGCGCGCTGTTGCTGACGGCCTGGCTGTTCGTGGTCGGCCTGCAGTTTTTCGCCGGACCGGACGACGGTTCGTTCCGGGACTTTCCCGAACTGGCTGTCTTCCTGCTGGCGCTCTTCTTCATCGTGTGGCTGGGCTTCGCCCTGCCCCTGCTATGGCTGGACACGCGCTGGCGCATGGGCAGGCCCACGCGGCGGCAGCGGTTCACGCAGCGGATCTACGCCATGCTGGACCTCGGCACGCCCCTTGCGCCCTCGCAACGCGTCGAAGACGTGTAGCGCGCGCAGCCTTCAGTTGCCCAGCAGCTTCACGGTCTGCGGGTTGTAGCCGGAATACGCGCCGCCGCAGCCCGTATAGGCTTGCGCCGCGGCGGGCAGCCCGGTGGCGCGGACGGAAAGTTCGCCGCGCGCGCGGATCTCCCTGTAGCGTTCGGCGGCCACCGTCTCATCGGGCAGGAAGTACAGCCGCACGCGCTGCAGGCCCTTGCCCGGATCCTTGCTGCTCGCGGCGCTGAAGGCCGGCACGTTCACTGTGGCCTCGCGCCAGGTCCCGGGCTCTTCCAGCGTCTGCCAACGCACTCGCAAGGGTTGCTCCAGATCGAGCAATACCGGGCTGCCGCCACGCGCCAGATCGCAAGGCCGCGGCAGCACGCTGCGCGCCGCCTCCGAGCCCATGTCGTAGGCCTGGCCATTGATCTCCACCCGGGCGATAGTCTGCGGCGTCAGGTTCTGCAGGCCGAATATCGCCACCCCGGGCATCCCGGCCGCCTCCATCCGGTCGTCGGTCGTGCCAGCGAAGCGCGCGATGCCCGGCGCCACCTCGACGTGATCGGCATAGTGGTAATAGTGATAAACCACCAGCTCCGCCTCGCCCTGCGAGGACGCCGAGGGCAGCTTGCCCAGATCGGGATACGGCGCGCGTTTCAGCGGCACGGACGCGCCGGGCGTTCCGTCCTGGCTGGAGTACACATAACGATCCACGCCATCCTTCAGGCGCGCGCCCTCGTAGGGAAAAGCCTCGCTGGCCGCCGGCCCCTGGTTCGGATAGCGGCTGAAACGCGAAAACATGGAGTGCGCCGCCGACCCGGACTCCAGGTACGGCGACGCGCCCGAAGACACGCTTCCGCCGCGCCTGTCCGTCCAGATGGTGCGCCCGCTCAGATTGACGTGCGCTTCCTGGATCGCAGGGTGCGACGCCTGGAAGCGGTCCCACTTGCCCTGCTCGATGGAGTCGCTGACGGGCACGATGGCCAGCGCCAGCACGGTGGGCAGGAACATCCACGCGTGGACGCGCCCGGGCACCTGGCCCTTGTCGCGCACCATGTAGACGATCCAGCACAGCGCCAGCACCACGGCCAGCGGTCCGCCGAACAAAACGCCATAGCTCAACAGCGCCTGCGCGCCCCAGCCAAGGTTCGGGGTGGAAACGAACACGACGCCCAGGAATGCCAGCAGTCCCGCCAGCAAGATGGAGACGATGATGCCAAACAGGTAGTGCCGGATTTGCTTCAAGTGCGCAGTCCTCGCCGGTCGCGGCATCGGCGCCATCCCGGTAGGCATGGCAGCCGACGATCTAGTCTGGCGGCAGGATAACGCTAATTCCAGTTCGGTTCTGGATCAGGAAGCGGATTTGCGGGCTAGCGAGGCTTGATGCCCGCCGCGGAAATCTCCTTGCCCCAAACCTCATAGTCGTTCTTGATGCGTTGCTGTAGCTCTGCCGCAGTGGACGACCGTGGCTGCATCCCCATCGATTTCAGGCTCGTCGCGACCGATTCCTGGCCGACCGCTCGCTCCACCGACGCCTGCAGGCGTTCAATGATCGGCGCGGGTACGCCTGCGGGCGCAACCACGCCGTACCAGGAATTAAGGCCGAACGGTATGCCGAGTTCCTGGAACGTCGGAGCATCGGGGAACATGCCGGCCCGTTCGGGAGACGTCACGGCCAGGATCCGGACAGCCCCTGCCTTCGCCTGCGCGGAGGCCAGCGCCCAGCCGCCAAACGTCGCGTCCAGATCGCCGCCCAGCATGCCCATCAGCGCTTCGCTCGATCCCTTGTAGGCGACGTGCTGCATGCTGATGTTGGCGTGCCGCTTCATGATCTCACCGCTGATGTGTCCGGCGCTGCCATCCCCCCAGGAGCCGAAATTCATCGTTCCCGGGTTGGCCCGGGCGCGCTGTACCAGGTCTGCATAGGAAGATATGGGCGACTTCGCGGGAACCATCAGCGCATTGCCGGAAACCGAAATCAGCCCGATCCCTGCAATGTCCTTCAAGGGGTCGAAGAGCTTCTTCACGAGCAGGTGCGGCGACAACGACAAGGCCGCCTGGTACGAAACGCCTATCGTGTAGCCATCCGGCTTGGAATTGGCCAGGGCGGCGATGCCTATCAATCCGCCAGCGCCTGCCTTGTTCTCGACGATGACGGGCTGCCGCAGATCGGCGCTCATCTGCTGGGCGACCAGTCTTGCCAGCGTGTCAGGCTCCCCGCCGGCGGGCGATGGGACGATCAACCTGATCGGCTTCGTGGGATACGCGGCATCGCCTTGCGCCCATGCAGGTAACGCGACGCCGCAAAGTGACGCAAGAACTATCAGTCCTCTGATGTGCTTTTTCATGGCTTGTCTCAAAGATTTTTATGGGTGTACTGCATCTTCCAGAATCATGTCCGCCGCTTTCTCCCCGATGGCGATCGAGGGAGCATTGGTGTTTGCCGACGGCATGGTCGGCATGACCGAGGCATCCGCCACGCGCAGGCAGGAAACGCCCCGCACGCGCAACCGCTCATCCACGACGGATGCGGCATCGGTTCCCATGCGGCAAGAGCCTATGGGGTGATACGAGGTCTGACCCAGCGAGCCGACGTAATCCAGCCAGGCTTCGTCCGAAGTGCAGTCAGGCCCGGGCCTCGTTTCCCGCACGACGAACTCCGACAGCGCCGGCTGCGCGGCCACCTGGCGCGCGAGCCTCAACGCGCCGAGCGTCGCGTGCACATCGTCGGGATGGTCGAGATAGTTGCCATGGATGGCGGGAGCCGCGTCGGGATCTTTCGAAGTAATGTGCACCGAGCCTTGCGACTGCGGCCGCAATGCAAAGGTGCCGATCGAGAATCCGGGAAAGTCGTCGAGCACCAGTTTGCCCGCGGTCCTGGCATCTACGCTGGAAAGATAGTGCAACTGCAGCTTGGCGTCGGGCTGCGCGAGGCTTGGATCGGTACGGACCAAGGCGTGAGCGACGGCGCTCGCGCTGCTCATCAGCCCATCCCCGCAGGCGGCCAGGCGCAGGGCCATCAGCGCTTTGCGCCACGTGCTGGGCACGATCTGATTGAGCGTACGCGCGTTGCGGCATTCGTAGGTCAGCCGCACATGCAGATGATCGCGCAAGCCCTCGCCCACGGCCGGCGCATGATGCCGGACGGATATGCCCAAGCCGGAGAGACGCTGCGAATCGCCTACGCCGGAAAGCTCCAGCAACTGCGGCGATTGCAGGGCGCCCGCCGACAGGATAACTTCCTTGGCGGCCATGACACGGCCGCGCGCTCCGCCCCTGCGGTACTCCACGCCACATGCGCGACTGCCTCCGAACAGAATCTTCTCCGCCGGCGCGTCCGTGATCACCTGCAATGCGCTCCGGCGCGGCAGCGACGCAAGATACGCGTCGCGAGCGCTGACCCGGAGACCTCGCCGGGTGTTCATCTGCAGGTAGCCGACGCCCTCGTAGTGCAAGCCGTTGTAGTCGGCGTTCGCCGGAATTCCAGCCTGCACGCAGGCGGCCACGAACGCATCCATGAGCGGCTGGCGCGGGCCATATTCACTCACGACAACCGGCCCTTGCCGGCCGCGGCTGGCGGAATCTCCCGCCTGAAATCGCTCGACTCGCCGCAAGTAGGCCTTGAAGGACTGGTTGTCCCAGCCAGACAGCCCATACTCATCGCGCCAGCGGTCGTACTCCTGCGGATCGCCATGCACCCAGATCATGCCGTTGACGGTGGACGAGCCGCCTAGCACGCGGCCCCGCGGCCAATAGATCGGACGATCCTTGAGACGGGCTTCAGGTTGCGTGTAGAACTTCCTCACGACACGTTCGTCGCGGATCAGATAAGCAACCCCTGCGGGCACTCTTGTCCAGATGCTGCGCTCGGCCCGGCCTGCCTCGAGCAATACGACGCTGTGCTTGCCCGACCTGGCCAGTCCAGCCGCCACCGCGCAACCCGCCGACCCGCCGCCGATCACGACATAATCCACGATTTCGGGCGAGTTCATTGTGCCGTTCCCAGCGCGCGCATCAACCGCCGCGCTTCCATTCCCATGCGCGCGAAACGCGCATCGCCTTGTTCCGGCTGCGCAAGCTGCGGACCGAATCGCGCCGGAGTCGGTTCAATCTCAAGCTCGATCAGCGCGGGCGCAGGCGCGGCAAGCCATGCGCCTATGCCCGCACGAAACTCGTGGGCCTGCGTGAACCGGGCCGCGCCCGCGTAGCCCGAGGCCAGCGCCGCCGCGCTGAAATCGACACGCCCGTCCCCCGCCACCGCCAGATTCGCGCCGCCATTGAACTGCACGCCATTGGCGAACACGAAATGGTAGAAGTTCGACGGACGCATGCCTGCCACCGTGGCAAGTACGCCCAGCTCCATCAGCAAGCTGGCATCACCGTCAAGAATGATGACTTTGCGCTCCGGAAAGGAAAGCGCCAAGCCCAGCCCAAGTCCGGCCGCGCCTCCCATCAGCGGAACCGATGAAAGGCCGAAGGCATAGTCGGGGGCAATCTGGTCCATGCTGTGCATGGCGGACATGGTGCTGATCACGATAGCGTCGCCCCTGACTTCTTGAATGATCTTGCAAGCGTCTTGCGTCGAAATGCTCATGGCTAGTTCCAGGCGGTGTAGTGGCCGATCAATACTGCTGCAGGTCCCGACCGCGCGGCGCAGGAGTCGATTGCCGTGTCGATGTTCGGCAAATCTTGCGGGCCGTCCAGGCGCCAATGGTCGATACCCATGACGTCCAGGACGGGTTCCACCAGATTGACTACGCGGCGCTGCGACCGGGCTGGGTCGTTTCCCACATTGGCAAACTCCCTGCCGAATTGGCCGATCATCAACAGCATGGGCAAGCCCGCGTCCAGGCCCACGGCCCGCAGGCTGTTCAGGCAATTGAGCAAACCCTGGTTCTGGATCAGCACGGCGACTTTGTGTCCGCCGATATGCAGCCCCCCCGCGACATGGATGGCCTGGTTCTCGTCCGAGCACCGGATGACCTGAAAGCGCGGCGTCCTGTCGATCAGGTCATGGACCGAGAGCTGGACGAAGTCCGGCACGGTCACGATTTTGTGGAAGCCGCGCGCGTCGAGCCGTTCGACGATGGCGGTAGCGGGTATGGAGGCAGGCATGGCGGTCACGGTGTCGTCTCATTTACGCGGTGATCCAAATTCTAGGAATCCGATCAATAATTCACCATTCATATAAATTGATTTATCGATACGAAAAACGGATCGGAAAAATAATGGAAAACGCTGATTCCAACCTGCTCAAACGCCTGAGGATCCGTCACTTGGAATTGCTCGGCCATTTGCGGGAAGTTTCCACGGTGCACGCCGCTGCCGAGCGCATGCATCTGTCCCAGCCAGCCGTGACGCGCATGATCAAGGAGATCGAGGAGGTCTTCGGCGGTCCGCTCTTTGACCGCATGGCGCGCGGCATCGCCGCGAACCACATCGGCGCTGAACTGATGCGCCGTTCGGATGTCTTGATGGCGGGGCTGGGCGCGGCCCAGGAAGAAGCGGCCATCATGAGATCCGGCGGGTCGGGCCTGATCCGGATCGGAACGTTCTCGGGATCCAACATGCTGCCCTCCGGCATCGTGGAACTGCGCCGGCGCCTGCCCAGGCTGGCCGTGCAGATCCGCGAGTTCCAGATCGATCTGTTGATCGCGGAGCTGCTGCGAGGAGAGCTCGACTGCATCGTCGGCGCGCTCGCGCCGGACGAGTTCAACAATGAACGGCTGGACAGGCTGCAGGTCCACCTGCTTGCCAGCGACCGCCTTAGCGTGGTGGCGACCCGTACCCACCCGCTTGCACGCCGCAAGAAAATATCCTGGGCCCGTCTTGCCAACGAAGACTGGATCCTGCCGCCACGCGGATCGCTGCTGCGACGCGCGGTCATAGCGGCCTGCCTGACCGAGGGCGTCACGCCCCCTCAGCCCAGCATCGAATGTCTTTCCACGCTAACGGTGTTGACGTTTCTTCGTTTGGATCCAGGCAGCATCGGACCCATGCGGGAACAACATGCATTGGAGGAAACCAGGCTGAACAAGGACATGGTCATTCTTGACGTAAGGCCAGGCGCCACCATGCCGCCATTGGCGTTGATTACGCGCAGCGGCCCGGAAGCCATGCGTCATCCTGTCAAGGAATTGCTCGATATCCTCAGGGGCCAGTCTTCACCCCCCAAAGGGGCCATCGACTAATCCGCCCGCGACTGGAACACCGTCACTGTGGGCGCTTCGATGGTTGACACAAAAGGTTTGAAGTTACTTGTTGCGGTTGTTTCTCGTCTCGGCGATGCTAGGCATCGTCTGTCGCCATCCCGCCAGGAGACCCCGCCATGCCGCTCGCGCTTTACGGCCATCCGTTCTCTTCCTACACGCAAAAGGTATTGATCGCGCTGTACGAAAACGGCACCCCGTTCGAGTTCCGCTGCATCGGCCCGGACACGCCAGAGCACGCGGCCGAATGGCTGCGCCGCTGGCCCCTGCACAAGTTTCCGCTGCTGGAAGACGGCGGCCGCAACATCGCCGAGACCAGCATCATCATCGAACATCTGCAGCTGGAGCATCCCGGGCCGCAGCGCCTGCTGCCCGCCGATCCCAGGGCGGCGCTGCAGGTGCGCTTCCTGGACCGGTTCTTCGACCTGCACGTCATGAGCTGGACGCAGCATGCGGTAGGCGGCGCGCTATCGGGCGACGAGAGCAAGCGGCGGGAAGCGCTGGCCCTGGCGGTGGAAAAGCTGGAAGTCGCCTATGCATGGCTCGAAACGCATCTGGCCGGCAAGACCTGGGCGGCCGGCGAGGACTTCACCCTGGCGGACTGCGCCGCCGCGCCCTCGCTCTTCTATGGCGACTGGACGCACCGTATCGCCGACGCCTATCCAACGTTGCGCGCCTATCGGGCTCGCCTGCTGGCGCGTCCTTCGTTCGCGCGGGCAGTGGAAGAAGCGCGGCCGTACCGGCCGCTGTTTCCGCTGGGTGCGCCGGACCGGGACTGAATCCGGCCCGGCAGACGCATCACTCGTTGCCGGCGGCCATGTCCCACACTTTCTGGGCGATGGGGTTTTTCTGTTCCTCGATGATGTGCGCCATCAGGCCCACCGAACGGCCTATCATCGTCAAGGCCTTGCCCAACTCTGGCGTCAGGCCCATATCGAGCACGATGGCGCCCTTGGCCCCGGTGGCGTTCAGCGGAATCTTGCGGCCGGACTGGCGCGCCGCGGCGGCGGCCAGCTCCACGGCAAAGCGCGAATAGTTGCCGTAATAGCCGCAGTCCCTGGCGATCTCGAACATCTTTTCACAACGGGGATCGCCATCCACGTGTATCGGATGCCCCACGCCAGGAATCTTGCGCTTGGCCGCCTTGTTGGCCGCGACGCATTCCTCGGCATAGCGGCGCAGTTCCTCGTCCGTGTAGCTGTCCTGCTTGGGCAGGGCGTCGCGCAGAAAGCGCGCGGCGTATTCGATCACGCCCAGGAAGCGGCTGCCGGCGCCCAGCAACCCCGCCGCCAGGGCGCCCTGCATGGCCTCGGGCGCGCCGTGCAGGGTCAGCCGCGCCGACAAGGCGCTGGGCGTGAGGCCGTGGTCGGTTGCGCTCACCAGGAACAGGTTGAGCATGGTCTTGAGCTGGGGCGTGGGAAACTCGCCCAGTAGCTCCAGGGCCAGCACGTCGATGAAATCGCGCTGGAACAGGTCCTGCACCAGGTCATGGCCTCGCACCAGGATGGTATGGGCGTCGCCGCCTCCGATCTTGCTGTCGAACATCTGAAATCTCCGTGTTTTTTCCCGGGCAGCGGACGGCCGCTGCGCCGGCTTGCTATTCGATGACGGCGTCCAGCGCCACCACGCCGCGTCCTTCGTCCAACACCACCAGCGGATTGACCTCCAGCGATTGCACGCAGTCGCCCAGGGCCGTGAACAAGGCCGCGATGCGTTGCACGGCGTCCACCAGGGCCGCCCTGTCGCGCGCCGGCAGGCCGCGATGGCTGGCCAGGCGGCGCGCGATGCGCGTCTGATCCAGCGCGCGTTCAATCCGCTTGCGGCTGGCAGGCAGATGGCAGCGCGCCACGTCGGCCTCGACCTCCACCCACACGCCGCCCGCGCCCACGCTCAGCACCGGGCCGAAGACCTCGTCGCGATGCAGGCCCACCAGCATCTCCACGCCGTCGACCACCATTTCCGACACCAGCACGCCGCGGATGGCCGCGGCCGGCACCTGATGCCGCGCCGCGTTCGCGGCGATGTTCTCGAAGGCCTGCCGCACTTCGGCTTCATCGCGCAGCCGCAGTTGCACGCCGCCGATCTCGCTCTTGTGCAGCACGCCGTCGGCCACCAGCTTGAGCGCCACCGGAAAACCGATGGCGCAGGCCGCTGCCGCCGCCTCTTGCGCCGTGGCCGCCTGGGATTCGCGGGGCGCGCGCACGCCGTACTGCGCCAGCAGCGCCTTGGCCTGCGCTTCATTGCAGGGCAGCTGCACGGCAGGCGCGGCCGAAGGCAGGCCGGCGAGCGGGGCTTCCGGCGCCTCATCAGTGGCCTGGTCCGCGTACGCGCTGACGCGCTTGAGCGCCTGCATGGCGTTGCGCAGGCTGTAGACAGGCGCGAATCCTTCCTGGATCAGCAGGTCGTGCGCCGGACCGCGCCGGCTGCTCATCCAGACCGGCACGAAAGCCTTGGCGCCGCCCTGCGCCACCGCCAGCATGTTGCGCACCAGCCCTTCGGTGCTGGCCGAATAATTGGAGGTGATGGGGTAGAGCACCGCGTCCACGCCCGGGTCCGCGAACAGCGGCGCCAGGCAGCGCCGCGCCAGGTCCGGATCGGTCAGCGCCTTGGTGGTCAGGTCCACGGGGTTGGTCAGGGCCGCGTAGGCGGGCGCGTGCCGCGCCATCTCGGCCACGGTCTCGTCGGCCAACACAGCCATTGCCAACCCGGCTTCGCCCACCTTGTCGGCCGACAGCACGCCCGCGCCGCCCGACGACGAATACACGCAGATGTTGCGCAAGCTGCGCACGCCCACGCGGGATATCAGGCTGGCGACGTCCAGCAGTTCGTCCAGGTCTTCCACCCGGATGACCCCGTACTGCGAGAACACCGCGTCGTTGACGGCGTCCTCGCCGGCCAGCGACGCGGTGTGCGATTGCGCCGCCTTCTTGCCGAAATCCGAACGGCCGATCTTCAACGCGATCAGCGGCTTGCCCGCGCGGCGCGCGGCGGCGGCCGCTGCGATGAAACGCGGGCCGCTGCGTATGCCCTCCATCACGGTGCAGATCAGGTCGGTGCCCGGGTCGTGCGCCAGCCAGTTGATGAAGTCCGCGCTATCCAGGTCCAGTTCGTTGCCGGTGGAGAACCAGCGCGAAAAGCACACGCCGCGCTCGTTGCCCTGCATGAGCGAACGGCCCAGGCCGCCGCCCTGCGTCACCAGGCCGATGCGCGAGAGCTTGCCGGTCCTGCCGTCGTTGCGGAATTCGGTGGAAAAGGTCAGGCCCAGGCGCGGCGCCAGCATGGTCATGCCGGCGCAGTTGGGGCCGTACAGCCGCATGCCGCTGCGCTGCGCCAGCGCCAGCATCTCGGCTTCGACCGTGCGCCCGGCCTCGCCCAGTTCAGCGAAGCCGCCGGTGAACACGATGACGTACCGCACGCCCTTGCCGGCGCAGGCCTGCAACGTGGCGACGGCGGATTCGGCCGGCACCAGCAGCAGCGCCACGTCGATGCCTTGCGCCGGCACCGCGTCCACGCTGGCGTGCAAGGGCTTGCCGAAGAGTTCGCCGCCCTTGGGGTTGACCAGGTACACCTCGCCGTCGAAATCCGAGTGCTCCAGCACATTGACCACGGTGGTGTGGCCCAGCGTGCCCGGCTTGCTGGAAGCGCCCACGATCATGACCGAACGCGGCCGCGTCAGTTCCACCAGATCATCGAAGCGGACATTGGGATCGAACTGGGAAGGACTGGCGCTCATGCGGCCTCCGGTCGGCATTTCATCAGGGTGGTCCATTCCGACTCCACCACGACCTCGCCGTTCTGGTTCTTCACCGTGCGCAGCATGGTCACGCGGCCCGTGCCGGGGCGTTTCTGCGACAGCGTCTTCTCGCCTATGCCGAGTTCAACGTGGATGGTGTCGCCGATGAGCACCGGCTTGCGCCACACGCAGCGCAGTTCGGTCAGCGCCAGCCGGGTGCCGTCCATCAGCCGGTACACGGGCATGCGGGTGGTCAGGCCCGACGCGATGGCCAGGGTCAGCATGCCGTGCGCGGCGCGCTGGCCAAAAGGATGGCTGGCGGCGAATACGGCATCCGTGTGCAGCGCGTTGTAGTCGCCGGACAGCCCGGCGAACTGCACCACATCCGCTTCGGTGACCGTGCGGCGCGGGCTTTCCCAGGACTGCCCGGACGCCAGGTCCTCGAAGTACAGGCGCCGGCCCAGGTGTTCGTCCAGATCGAATGGCGTGCTCATGCGTAGCGCCCTCCCGTCACGTGCACGGTCTCGCCCGTGGTGAAGCCGGCCAGGCGCGAGGCCAGGAAGGCTACTGTCGCGGCCACGTCGGCCGGGTCGCCCAGGCGGCCGACCGGCGTGTTGGTCTTGGCGCGTTCGGTCAGCTCTTGGTAGTCGGGGCGCTGCTGCATGCGCGGCGTCGAAATGACGCCCGGGGCGACCGCGTTGGCGGTGATGCCGAACTTGCCGGACTCCAGCGCCAGCGAGCGCGTGAAGCCGATCAGTCCGGCCTTGGCGGCCGAGTAGTTGGTCTGCCCCGGATTTCCCAAATGGGCGCGCGAGGCGATGTTGATGACGCGGCCGAAGCGCTGTTCCATCATCAGCGGCAGCACGGCGCGCGAGCAATGGAATGCCCCCTGCAGCGTCACGTCCAGCACCGCGTGCCAATCCTCCTCGGACATCTTGGTCAGGTAACGGTCGCGCGCAAAGCCCGCGTTGTTGACCAGTATGTCCACCTTCTTCCAGCGCTCGACCGCCAGCTGCACGGCGCGGCCCACCTCGTCCTTGTTGGTCACGTCGGCGCGCGCACCCAGGACGTTGCCGCCCAATTCCGACAGTTCCGCGCAGGCGGATTCGATCGCCGCTTCATTGGCGTCGCACACCACCACGTTGCAGCCTTCCTGCACGAAGCGCCTGGCCATTGCCATGCCCAGCGTGCCCGCGCCGCCCGTGATGAAAGCGGTGCAACCATTCAGTTCCAGATCCATGATGCCATTCCATTCGAGTTTCAATGTTCCCGCCGCGCCGGGCCCGCCCGGGCCCGGCGTTCAATCGACCTGCAGGCGCGCCTGTTCCACCAGCGTCTTGGCGCCGGCTCTTTCCTTGGCCCAGAACGCCGCGAAGGCTTCGGGCGTGCTGCCCACCAGCGGCGTGTAGATGCGCGCGAAGCGTTCCTGCACTTCCGGCATCTGCAAGGTTTCGCGCAGCGCGCCGGAGAACTTGTCGACGATGGGCTGCGGCGTGCCGGCGGGCATGACCACCGCCTGCCAGGTCGTCACCTTGAAGCCGGGCACGCCGGACTCGGCCACCGTGGGCACGTCGGGCATGTCCACCACGCGCTGGTCGCCGCTGACGGCGAGCGCGCGCAGCGTGCCTTCCTTGATGAAGGGCGCGGTGGTGGAGCGGCTGTCCACCATGAAGGACAAGCGCCCGGCGATCAGGTCCTGCAGCGCCGGCGCGCTGCCCTTGTAAGGCACGTGCGTCATGGGCGCGTTCAGAGCCAGCGACAACGCGGCTCCCGCCACGTGCATGGAACTGCCATGCCCGGCGGACCCGTACGACAGCCCCGCGTCGGGCTTCTTCGCCGCCTGCACCAGGTCCTGCATGGTCTGGAACGGCGAAGACTTCGGCACCACCACCACCAGCGGCGAATCGGTCAATTGCGTGACCGGCACAAAGGCCTTGCCCGGATCGACCTGCACGCCCTTGTAGAGGTAGGTGTTGATGGCCAGCGGCCCGACGTTGGCCCACAGCGCCGTGTAGCCGTCGGGTTCGGCCGTGGCGACTGCCTGGTTGGCGATGTTGCCGTTGGCGCCGGGCTTGTAGATCGGCACCACGGGCTGACCGAGCTTTTTGGACAGCTCGTCCTGCACCATCTTGAAAGCGATGTCCGAAGCGCCCCCGGGCGCAAAGCCGATGACCATGCGGATGGGCCGGTCGGGCCATTCCGCGTGCGCGCCGGCCGCCAGCATGCAGGCGGCCAGGCCCGAGGCCAGCTTGACGATGAACTTCATGTTGTCTCCTGTGAGCGCCACGCTAGATCGTGGTGTCGTACTTGATGTTCTTGAGCTGCGTGTTTTCGTAGATGGCTTCCAGCCCGCGCTCCTTGCCGATGCCGGACTGCTTGTAGCCGCCGAACGGCGCATCGAACGACGTCCGCAGGCCGGTGTTGATGGCCACGCTGCCCGACTGCAGCCCGCGCGCCATGCGCAGGGCGCGGCCGCCGTCGCGCGTGTACAGCACCGCGGCCAGGCCGTAGCGCGTGTCGTTGGCCATGCGCAGGGCGTCGGCCTCATCGCGAAAGCCGATCACGGATTGCACCGGACCGAAGATCTCGTCCTGCGCGCTCTGCATGCGGGCATGGGAGTTCAGCAGCAGCGTGGGCGGCACGAAGTAGCCCTTGGCCGTATCGCCTTCCAGCTTCATGTTGCCGAAATGGGCGGGCTGCGCGCCCTCTGCCTGTGCCAGCGCCACGTACTTCTCGACACGCTGCTTCTGGGCCGCGCTGACCAGGGGGCCCATCTCGGTCGCCGGATCTGCCGGCGAGCCGATGCGCACGGTGTCCAGGCGCTGCTGCAGCAGGCCAAGGAACTCCTCGCGCACGGATTCCTGCACCAGCAGGCGCGTGCAGGCGATGCAGACCTGGCCGGAATTCTTGATGATGTCGCCCGCGGCCACGGCCGCGGCCTTGTCCAGCGGCGCGTCCTCGAACACGATCAGCGGCGACTTTCCGCCCAGCTCCAGCGTGACGCGCTTGACGTCGGCAGCCGCGGCCGCCTGGATGCGCGCGCCCGTCACGGTGCCGCCGGTGAACGACACCCGTGATACCAGCGGATGGGTGACCAGCCGTTCGCCCACCGTGGCGCCCGGGCCGTTGACCACGTTGATCACGCCGGGCGGAAAGCCGGCTTCCTCGAACAATCGCGCCAGCGCCATGGTGGACAGCGGCGTCACTTCAGAAGGTTTGAGGATCACCGTGTTGCCCGCGGCCAGCGCCGGACCAAGCTTGTTGACGGTGAGCGTCATCGGGTAATTCCACGGCATGATGAGCGCGCACACGCCCAGCGGCTCGCGTATCGTGAAATTGAGCACGTCGGCATTGCCCACCGGTATGGTCTCGCCGCGCAGGGCCGGAATGATGCCCGCGAAGTACTCCAGCGACGCCGGCATGCCCTTGAGCGAATCCAGCGAATGCGTGATGGGCTTGCCCACGTTCAGCGTTTCGATCCAGGCGAGCTTTTCGCGGTCGCGCTCGAACAATTCGGCCAGGCGCCGCAGCAGCTTGCCGCGCTGGGCCGGCGTGGTCTTGCGCCAATGCGTTTCAAAGGCGGTGTGCGCGGCCTGCACGGCGGCGTCGACGTCGGCCGCCGATGCCGCGTGCACGCTGGCAAGCACCTGCGCCGTGGCCGGATTGTAGGTATCGAACGTGCTGCCTTCGGCGCCTGCGCGCCAGTTTTCCCCAATCAGCAGTTCATAGGGGCGGGAATCGATGACATCCATGCGGGCGCTCCTTACGCGGCCATTTGCAGGTATAGGGATTGAATTTCTTCCGGCGCGAGGACGCGCGGATTGACGGGCATGGACGCGCTCAGCATGGCCTGGCTGGCCAGCTGCGCGGCGTCCTGCTCAGACAGCGCCAAGCCGGTAAAGCGCAGAGGAATGCCCGCCAGCCGCGCCAGCGACTCGACCGCTACGATCAGGGCCAGGGCGTCCTGCTGCTCGTCGCCCGTTGCGGCCATGCCCAGCGCGCGTGCGGCCTCGGCATAGGGCGCGGCGGCGGTCTGCGCCGTGTGGCGCGCCACCACGCTGAAGATCGGGCCCAGCACTTCCGCATGCGCCATGTGGACGCGCGACTCCAGCGGCGTGCACATGGCGTGCACGGCGTCCACCTTGCTCATGCCGATGGCCAGGCCCGCCATATAGGCGCCCATCTGCATGTCGGCGCGCGCGCGCAGGCTGTCCGGCGCGCGCAGCACGTTGGGCAGCGCCCGCATGCACAGGCGCAAGGCCTGCAAGGCCATGGCCTTGCCGACGGGCGAAGGATCGGTGTTGATCCAGGCGCCCAGCGCATGCAGCACGGCATCGAAGCCGCCCTGAGCGGTGGGGCGCGGCGGCAGGCTGAGCGTGAGTTCGGGCTGCAGCGCCACCAGCGCCGGACGTGCGCGCAGGGAGCGGTACAGGCGCTTGCGCCCGTCGTCGCCCTGGATCAGCGCGGCCGAGCTGCTTTCGCTGCCGGTGCCCGAAGTCGTGGGCACGGCGATGAAAAGCGGATCGGCGGCCTCGGCGGCGGCGTTCAGCCAGGCTTGCCCTCGCGGCGCCTGCAATTCGTCGGCATCGAACCCGCCCGCCATGCAGGCGTAGACCGCCTTGGCCACGTCGATGGCGCTGCCCCCGCCCACCGCCAGCACACTGGCGCAGCCCTGTTCGCGCGCCACGCGCAACGCGGCGCGCACCTGATCCATGGCGGGATTGGGCACCACGCCGTCATAGACACGCCATTGCAATCCCGGCGCGGCGGCAAGCGCCGCTTCGACGGCGGAGCCCACCGCGCCCCAGGTGCCGGCGTCGGTCACCACCAGCGGCAGGCGCAGGCGCGCGCCCGCGGCCGCCAAGGTTCTGGCCAGGGCGTCCCCGCCCCAATGGCAAACGCCGGGCCAGGCCATCACGCCCTGGGCCTGTAGCGCACAATCCTGCTGACCGCTCATTCGTCCTCCTGATCTTGCATAATTTGCTATGCGAATTTATAATTCATTTAGTGAATTGATCATAAAAAAGGAGCTTGCCCATGTCAAGAGCCTCGCCTCGTGCGCCCAAGAACGACGCCACCGAAGATTCCGCGGAACCCGACCGCCAATTCGTCACCGCGCTGGCCCGCGGGCTCGACATCCTGCGATGCTTCAGCGCCGAACGGCGCATGCTGGGCACGACGGAGCTGGCCCATCTGACCGGTCTGGCCCAGCCCACCGTATGGCGCCTGTGCCACACCCTGCAAAAGACGGGATTCCTGGCTGCCGTGCCGGGCAAGGACAAGCTGCAACTGGGCATCGCCGCCATCGCGCTGGGCGGCGCGGCGCTGGCGGGGCAGGAAGCACTGGACGTCATCCGGCCGATGTTGCAGGCGCTGGCCGACCGCTATCAGGTCGCGGTGGCGCTGGGGCGGCGCGACGGCGACAGCATCGTCTACCTGCTGCGCTGCCAGGGGAATTCGCCGCTGCTGATGAACCTGCGCGTGGGTTCGCGCATACCGCTGTTCCACAGCGCGATCGGCTGGGCCTATCTGGCCTGCTGCTCGGCCGAGGAACGCGAGGCCCTGCTGCAAGAAGCCCGCGCATCCGGCAAGGCCGGCGACGCCGCGGAGCAGCAGGCCATTGCCGACGCCATCGCCCGGTATCCGGAACGCGGCTTCGTCTATCACGAGCGTCCCGCCTATCAGATCAACACCGTCGCCGCCGCCATCGAACTGCCCGCGGGCGAACGTTACGTGGTCAGCTGCGGCGGCCCGGCGGCGCTGTTGCCGCGGCAACTGATGCTCGATGAAGCCGGCCCCACGCTGCGGCAGCTGGCGCACGAACTGCAGCCCATCCTGCTGATGGGGAGGCACGTGTGAACCAGCCTCTTGCTCCGGCCGTTCCGCAACGCTGGCCCACCCGCATCACCGAACTGATGGGCATACGCTGGCCGCTGCTGCTGGGCGGAATGATGTGGCTGTCGGATGCTCGCCTGGTGGCGGCCATGGTGCGCGCAGGCGGCATGGGATTCATCACCGCGCGCAGCTCGCGCACGGACCAGGACTTCCGCCAGGCGCTGCGCGATTGCGGCGAACTGACGGGCGGCCTGCCATTCGGCGTCAACCTGACACTGTCTCGCCGCGCGGCCAATAACGAGCCCATGCTGACGCGGCTGCGCATCGCGCTCGACGAAGGCGTGCGCCTGTTCGAAACGGCGGGCCTGCCGCCCACGCCGCTGCTGCCCGCCCTGCGCGAAGCCGGCGCCATCGTCATCCACAAGTGCGCGCACGTGCGCCATGCCGTCGCGGCGCAGAACTTGGGCGTGGACGCAGTCACCCTGGTCGGCATGGAAGAAGGCGGCCACCCCGGCAGCAATCAGCTGCCCACGTTCCTCAACGGCGCCTATGCCCTGGAGCAGCTGCGCATTCCGCTGGCGCTGGGCGGCGGCATCGGTCACGGCCGGCAGATCGCCGCGGCGCTGGCGCTGGGCGCCGACGCCGTGGTGATGGGCAGCGTCTTCACGCCGGCGCAGGAAACCCCGGCGCACGCGGCGTACAAGCAGCGCGTGGTCGACACCAGCGAGCACGGCACCCGCGCCGTGCTCGGCAGCCTGGGCGACACCTGGCGCATCCTGGACAATGAAAACGCCCGCAAGGTCGCCGCCCTGGAACTGGCGGGCGCCAACAGCTACGCCGACTTCGGCGAACTGATCAGCGGCGAGCGCACCCAGGCCCTCGCCTACCAGGCGGGCCAGCACGAAGAAGGCATGTTGTCCATGGGCCCGGCGGTGGGCTTTGCCCGCAACATCGAACCGGTGGAAAGCATCGTCCTGCGGTTGCAGCGGGAATGCATGCAGGCCAGCGCGCGCTTCAAGCACATGGTCGATTCCGCCTGAATCCGGTCCCGCGCCAGCGGGCCGTTACATACCCCCGCATCCCTGCCACGCCCCGCGCGCGGCAGGGATTTTTCATGCGCGTGCGCGGCCGCATTCGGCTGCAGATCGAAAACCCGTTATTGCAGCGCCCCGACGGCCGCAGTATCATCAATTCATTAAACGAATTATTAATTCGCAATGCGAATAACAAAACGGATCACCCAAGAATCCGTCCGCGCAACGCAAGCGCGCTCAACCCAGAAAAACAGGAGACAGGAATGAAGTTCAGCAAGATGGTGGCGGCGGCCCTGCTGGCCGCGGGCTTCGCGACGGCGGCCTCGGCCGCGGAATGGCCGGACAAGCCGATACGCGCGGTGATCGGATTTGCGCCGGGGGGGCCTTCCGACATCGCGTTCAAGATGATGCAGGACGAGCTGAGCAAGAAGCTCGGCCAGCCCGTCATCCCGGAATACAAGCCTGGCGCCAACGGCAACCTCTCGCTGCTGGCCGCGGCCAGCGCGCCCGCCGACGGCTACACCATCCTCTGGACCAACGCGGCCACCATCGCCGTCAACCAGTACCTGTACAAGGATCTGAAGATCGACCCGGCCCAGGCCTTCGCCCCCGTCGCGCAATTGACCGATTCGCCGCTGGTGGTGGTGGTGCCCAAGGATTCGCCCTACCAGACCATGGCTGACCTGATCAAGGCGATCAAGGCGGACAAGCAGGCGACCATCACCTACGGATCGCCGGGCTACGGCAGTTCGGCGCACACCGCGGCCTCCTCGCTCGCGCTGGCCTTGAACACCAAGCTCACGCACGTGCCGTACAAAGGCAGCGCGCCCGCGCTGCAAGACCTGATCGCCGGACGGCTGACCTTCATGATCGACAGCCGTTCCAGCTCCCTGCCCTACATCAAGGACGGCATGCTGCGCCCCCTGGCGGTCAGCGGCGCCGCCCGCGTCAAGGATCTGCCGGACCTGCCGACCATCGCCGAATCCGGCGTTCCGGGCTTCAAGGTCACCACCTGGCAGGCCGTGGTCGTCCCCGCCGGCACCCCCAAGCCCATCATCGACAAGCTGGCCCGCGCGCTGGAAGAAACCGCCGCCATGCCCATCGTGCAGGAACGCTTCGAACGCATCGCCACTCCGCTGGTCAGCAGCTCGCCCGAGGCGTTCGCCAAATTCTGGGCGGAGCACCGGGAGGCCACCCGCGACCTGGTGGAACGCGCCAACCTGAAGCTGGAGTAAACGCATGAGCAACATCGACCTGACGCCCGAACAACAGGAGCTGCAGCACAGCATCCGCCGCTTCATGCTGGCGGAAGTGGCGCCCATCGTCGCGCAGCACGAAAAGGCGCGGACCTTTCCGTTCGAACTGATGCCCAAGCTGGCGGAGCTGGGCTACCTCGGCGGCAACCTGCCGGAAGACCAGGGCGGACACGGCATCGACATGCCCACCTGGGCCATGATGATGGAAGAACTGGGCTACCACTGGCTGTCGCTGCGCACCATCGTCAATATCACCAACGGTTCCATCAAGCGCCTGGCCGCCCACGGTTCGCCGGCGCAGAAAGAGAAGTACCTCAAGCCGCTCATGGCCGGCCGCCTCAAGGCCTGCACCGGCCTGACGGAGCCGAACACCGGCTCCAACATCGCCGGCATCCAGACGCGGGCCGACCTGGTCGGCGACGAGTGGGTGCTGAATGGTCGCAAGCTGTGGATCACCAACGGCTGCGACGCGGACTTCGCCATGGTGGTGGCGCGCACCTACAGCCCCACCTGCGAAGGCAAGCTATCGACCTTCATCGTCGAACGCGCCCTGGCCAACTATGACGTGCGCAAGCTCGACACCATGGTGCTGCGCTGCACCGGCACGGCCGAACTAGGCTTCGCCGATGTGCGCATCCCCAGGGAAAACCTGGTCGGCGTGGAAGGCGCGGCGCTCGCCGGCACGCTCAAGGGCCTGGACGCCGCGCGCCTGAACATCGCCATGGGCGCCGTCGGCGCCGCGCAGGCGGCCCTGGACATGTCCATCGACTATGCCAAGCAGCGCGAGCAGTTCGGCCGCCCCATCGGCAGCTTCCAGCTGGTGCAGAAGCACATCGTCGACATGACGGTCCGCGTCGAAGCGGCACGCGCGCTGGGCATGCGCGCGGCCCATGCGCTGGAAGCGGGCAAGGACGTGCGCCAGGCCTGCTCCATCGCCAAGCTCTACGCCACCGAGGCCGCCCACGAAGTGGCCAACATGGCGCTGCAAGTGCATGGCGGGCTGGGCTACTCGGAGGAGTATCCGATCGAGCGCATCTTCCGCGATACGCGCGGCGGCATGATTCCCGAAGGCACGACGGAAATCCAGACGCTGATCGCGGGGCGGGAGATTCTGGGGATGAACGCGATAGCCTGAAGGGGAGCGCGCCCGCCCTCAGGCATCCCGCTCATGATTGGTGATGAAGTCCGGCGGCAACGCCGGACCCCACACATACAGCGAATCCTCCGGCGGATAATCCGCCGACGGCCACTGCTGTCCTTCGGCGATGAAGTCGATGTCGTACGAATACTCGGCGTAGCTGCCCCAGGGATCGCGCACATAGCGGAAGTAGTTCGAACCCAACACATGCCGGCCCACGCCCCAACCGTCCGCATACCCCGCCGCGCCCATCTGCTCCATGCCCTGCCCCACCGCATCGATGGACGGCACGCACCAGCTGCTGTGATGCAGGCCCAGGCCATGCGACTTGGCCAGCGCAATCAGGTGGTGATCGCTGCCGTGCGGACTGTGGATGAAGGCGATGGCATCGCCCGAGGTATCCGACACGCGCAGGCCGAGCGCATCCACGTAGAACCGCGTGGCCCGGACCACGTCGGCGCTGAACAACAGGATGTGCGACAGGTACAACGGCCGCACCTGCCGCACCTGGCTGCGCGCGGGCGCGCGGCCGGCGCCCCTGCTGGCCTGGGGCGGCTCTTGCGGCGCGGGGGCCGACGGTGAAGACTTGGCTGCAATCCGCAATTGCAGGGCCAGCCCGTCGGGCGCCTCAATCCAGAGCCCTGCGGGGTCGGCGCCCTGCGGCGCGTCGCGGCGGGCGATACCCTGGCGGTCCAGATGCACGGCGAACCGTTCCAGGTCGTCCGCGTGGATCCCCATGCTTACCCACAGCAGGCGCTTGCGCGCCCCCTGCAAGATGCGCGCCCAGCGGTGCGGATGGCCATGGGTGTACAACGCCAGGCAGCCGCCTTCATCCCGCACGTCCAGGCCGAAGCTCGAATAGAAGCGCCTGGCCTCTTCGAGATCGGGAACGCTGAACACGAACTCGTCCACCGAGTGCACGGCGAGCGGCGCTGTCTGCGCATTCGATTGCATGTCTGCCTCCAAGAATCTTGTTCTGGTTTTGACAGGCTGGCCTGTCCTCACTGTTCGACGGCGACCTTCTGCGCCAGGCCCTGGTACAGCGCCGTCTCCGTCTGGTAGAAGTCCCGCATGTCCGCCACCGAGTTCTGCGCCACCAGCTCCATGCCGGTGGAAACAACATACTCGCGAAACGCGGCGTCTTCCATGGCCTGGACGATCGCGCGGTTCAGGCTGGCAACGGTCGCGTCCGGTGTCTTGGCCGGCACCAGAAAGGCGATCCACGTGCCGTACACGAAATCCCGCAGCTTTTCGCTGGATGCGGACAAGGGCGGCACTTGGGGCAGCTTGGGACTGGGCGCGGCGCCGGTCGTGGCGTAGGCCCGGATACGGCCGGACTCGATCAGGTCCAGCGTCGATCCGCCCAGCGGCAGGAAGCTCAGTTCTATCTGTCCGCCCATCAGGTCCTGCGTGACGGGCGGGACGCCCCGGTAGACGACGTGGTTGAGCTTGAACTGGCTTTGCCGCGCCCATTGCTCGCCCAATAGATGGATCATCGAGCCCGGACCGATGTGCCCGAAGTTCAGTCCCTTGTCCCCCTGGGCCTGCGCCAGCTGGGTCAGTTCGCCCAGGTTCTTGGCCGCCAGCGCGTTGCCGCCCGTCAGGATGTAGGGCAGCCGCGCCACCACCGCCACCGCGCGCAGGTTCTCCGCCCGATACTTCACATGCTGCATCGTGGCCGGGGTCAGGATGGGTTCGGTCTGGGACGCGATCAACAGCATGCGTCCATCCGCCGGCGCATTCAACACCCGTTGCGTGCCGATGGAACCGCCCGCCCCCGGTTGGTTCTCGACGATGATGGTCCTGCCCAGCGCGGCCTGCAGCAGCGGCTGCAGCTTGCGCGCGACGCCGTCCGTGGGATTGCCCACCGGCTGCGGAACGACAATGGAGACGGGTGGCGCGTCGGCCTGGGCGTGGGCGTTCACGCACGCCAGGATGCCGATCAGGAACTGCAGGCTCGCGGTCACGCCGCTACGCAGTGCTTTCATTGCTGGCCTTTCTGGTTGGACTCGTTGGAAAGCCGAAGCTGCCGGGGATCAAAGATCCTCGCTACGGCATCACTCAAGCTGCAGGCGCGACACCATGGGGCCGAACTGGGCGAACTGACTTTTCAGCAAAGCGCTCATCTGCTCGGGACTGGAACCGCTGGCCTCGGCGCCCAGCTCGGCGAGGCGCTGGCGGATGGCGGGCTGCTGAACAGCCTTGGACACGGCCTGGCCGATGCGCGCCACGACGGCGTCGGGCGTCTGCGCCGGCGCGAGCAAACCGTTCCATCCCTCGGTATCGATGCCGGTAAAACCCAGTTCGCTGGCGGTGGGCGTGTCCGGCAGGGACGGCGAGCGTTGCGGCGACGTGACTGCCAGCGCGGTCAGGGAGCCGGCCCGGATGTCGCTCAAAGACGAAGACAATTGGTCGCCGCCCATCTGGATGCGGCCCGCCAGCATTTCGCCCTTCAAGGGCGCCGCGCCCTTGAAGGGCACGTGCGTCATGGACGCGCCCGTCTGCTCCTGGAACCACATGCCGAACACGTGGATGTACGAACCGGGTCCCGTGGAGCCGTAGGCGTAGTGGGTGGAAGGATTCTTCTTGAGCAGGTCCGCGAACTCCTTCAGGTTGCGGGCCGGCACCGAAGGCGTGGACGTGATGACCAATGGCACGTTGGCCACCACGCTCACGCTGCGCAGGTCGGCCAGGGGATCGAAGTTGAGCCGTTTTGCGCCCTGCGCCACCAGGGCGGCCAGCGGATAGGAGATGTTGGCCATCAACACCGTGTAGCCGTCGGGCGCCGCCTTGGCGACGGCATCCGCGCCCAGCAGCCCGCCCACGCCCGGGCGGTTCTCGACCACCACGGGCTGCCCCAGCTCCTGCGACATGGGCGTTGCGATCAGCCGCGCGATCAGGTCGGTGGTTCCGCCTGCGGCAAACGGCACCACGATCTTCACTGGCCGCGTCGGCCAATCCGCGGCGCTGGCCACACCCAGGCTGGATGCCAGGCCCGCGGACAACAACAGTCTGGCCCAACGGCGCCGGGCGGGATTGCTCACGAATGACTTCACAAAAGCAGTTGCGATTCGCATGTCTGGAGTTCCAAGAGTAGATCGTGGCCGTACGCCCCGGCGCGCCGATGGCGCCGGGACCGCTGCAGGCGTGGTGACAAACCTAGGCGGACTTCGCCTCGTCGCGGATGCGGTTGCGCAGCGTGCCGATGCGCTCGATATCCACCTCTACCGTGTCGCCGTCCTTCATGTAGAGCTTGGGCGTGCGCCCGAAGCCCACGCCCGCGGGGGTGCCAGAGAAAATGATGTCCCCGGCCTGCAAGGTAATGGCCTCGCTGACGGTCGAGATCACGGTGGCCACATCGAACAGCATGTCGCTGGTGTTGGACGATTGCATGGTCTCGCCATTGAGGCGGGTCTCGATCCGCAAACCACTGCCGCCGGCCGGCAGCTCGTCGGCCGTGACCACGTACGGCCCCCAGGTTCCCGTGCCGTCGAAGTTCTTGCCCACCGTCCACTGCGGCGACTTGAACTGGTATTCGCGCACCGAGATCTCATTGCCCACGGCGTAGCCGAACACGTGGTCCAGCGCCTGTTCCTTGGCGATCCTGCGTCCGCCCTTGCCCAGCACCACGACCATTTCGCCCTCGTAGTCCAGCGTATCGCTGATGGCCGGACGCTCCACCACGGCGTCATGCGCGCCCAGGCTGGTCGACACGCGCAAGAACAGCGTCGGGTAATCGGGCTGGTCGTACGGGCTTTCCTTGGTGTGGTCGGCGTAGTTCAAGCCGACGCACAGGATCTTGGGAGGTTCGATCGACGGCGACAGAAAGGTCGCGGTGGCCGGATCGATGAACTGCGTGGCCGCGGCGGCCAGGCGCTCCAAATCGGCCAGCGTCTTGCCCTGGCGCAGCAGCGTGCCCAGATCGACGCCCGGAGCGGACAGCAGCGCCAGGCGGCCCTGCACGAGTGCGGCGGCGCGAGGAGCGCCGTCGATTTTTAGGGTGGCCAGTTTCACGAGATCTCCTGATGGGTGAGGGTTGGACGAAGAATATGTAATCTATAAAAATATATATATTCTGGTTTTCCCTGGATAACTTGAGCTTCATAGATAAAAACTTTATCGTTTCGCATGACTTCCGTTTCCACCCCATTCCGGACCGCGGCATCGGCCCTGGCCAATGACATCCGCGCAGACATCATCACGGGCAGCCTGCCCCCGGGAGCACGTCTGCGCATCAAGGATCTCTGCGAACGCTACGACAGCGGGGCGATTCCGCTGCGAGAGGCGCTGTCGCGCCTGGCGACCAGCGGATTCGTGGTCGCGGAAGACCAGCGCGGTTTCCGCGTGGCGGACGTCTCGGCGGAAGAACTGCTGGACATCACCGAAACCCGCATCCACATCGAATGCGAAGCGCTGCGCCGCGCCATCGCGCGCGGCAGCCTGGACTGGGAAGAGCGGCTGGCCGGCGCGCACTACCGCCTGAGCCGCCTGCCCCTGCACGCGGCGGACGGCTCCGGCTTGTCGGCTGAATGGGAACAAGCGCATTCCGCTTTCCATTCGGCGCTGATCAGCGGCAGCGATTCGAAGTCGCTCATCGCCATCGCCGAACTGCTGCGCGACCAGACGGCGCGCTATCGCTACCTGTCGGTACAGCTGAATGCCGGCGCCAAGAACGCCGCCTCCCCAAAGAAGGGCAAGGAACGCAACGTCGCCGACGAACACCGCAAACTGCTGGACGCCGCGCTGGCCCGCGACGCCGACACCGCCGCCGAGCTGCTGGCCCAACACCTGCGCCAGACCACCCAGCTGGTGCTGGCGCAAATTCCCAGCCACTAGCAAGCGCCCCGCCCTGCGCCGGGCTGTCGGCCTCCCAGGGAGCAGCGCCGCTACTCACGTCAAAATCTCAACCTACCAAAAGTAAGTTACTATCAGTAGGTTAATTATTTTGATGGAGCGCAGATGCCATGCATGCGCTAATCGTTGTTGCACATCCCGATCCCGCGTCGCTGACCCACGCGGTGGCGCGACAGGTCGCGGCAGGCATTTCCGCTGCCGATGCCGGACACACATTCGAAGTCGCCGACCTGGCCGCGGAAGGCTTCGACCCGCGGTTCACCCAGCCGGACGTGGCGCTGGCCATGGGCAAGGGGGAAGCCCTGCCGGAAGTCGCCGCGGAACATGCACGGCTCGAACGCGCGGATGCGCTGGCGCTGGTCTACCCCGTGTACTGGTGGTCCTTCCCGGGCCTGCTCAAGGGCTGGATCGACCGGGTGTTCACCCAAGGCTGGGCCTACGAAGACACGGACGGCAAGCTGGTCAAGAAGCTGCAACGCCTCGACGTGCACCTGGTCGCGCTGGGCGGCGCCAACCAGCGCACCTACGCTCGGCACGGCTACTTCGGCGCCATGAAGACGCAGATCGACCACGGCATCTTCGGCTACTGCGGCGCCAACGTGGTCACGTCCGAATTGCTGCTGCCGTCGGACGCGGGCTTTCCCGCCGCGCATCTCGACGCCGCCCGGACCCTAGGCCAGAAGATCTTCTCCTCGCGTGCTGTAATCCGCGAGGAGGAAGTCGAATCATGACCACAAAAACACCAAGCCCCGCCAAAGCCGCCCCCCAGCGCCGCCTGTCGCGCGACGAGCGCCAGCGCCAACTGCTGGACGTCGCCTGGAAACTGATCAGCGACGAAGGCACGGACGCCCTGACCCTGGGACGGCTGGCCGCGGAAGCGGGCATCACCAAGCCCGTGGCCTACGACCACTTCGGCACGCGCAACGGTTTGCTGGTGGCGCTGTATCAGGACTTCGACGTCCGCCAGACCGCGCTCATCGACGCGGCGATCGCCGCCAGCAAGCCGGCCTTGAAGGAAAAGGCCCGGGTCATCGCCGCAGGCTACATCGAATGCGTCATGACGCAGGGACGCGAAATACCCGGCGTGCTGGCCGCGCTGGGCGGCTCCCCGGAACTGACCGCGGTAAAGCATCAATACCAACAGGCCTTCATCAAGAAATGCCAAGCCATACTTGCGCCTTATGCCGGACCCGCGGGAGTTTCGCTGGCCGGCATGTGGGCGATGCTGGGCGCGGCTGACGGCCTGGCGCACGCGGCTGTGGCCCAGGACATCAGCGTGGATCAGGCGCGCGACGAGTTGACGGATACCATCGTGGCGATGGTCAAGCGCAGCAAATAATTCAGCGCAGCGGCATCGCCACCGGACGCAGCGGCGCCGCATCGCCGCCGCGGATCTTCAGCGGCCCGCCGATGAAGGCGAATTCATAGACCTGGTCGCGCGACAGCTCGTCCAGTGCCGCCAGCTCGATGATGGGCACGCCCTTCTGCGCCAGCAGATAGGTATGCAGCGGCACATAGTCGTCGGACACCTCCGACGGGAAGGTCTCGAAACTGAGGTTGTCCGCCCCCAGAATCATGGCGCCGCCCTCCTCGACCAGATAACGCGCAGCGTCCAGGCCCATGCCCGGCGGCTTGGCCATGTAGGCCGCCGGATCGTTGTACAGCTTCATGCGGCCGGTGCGGATCAGGACAATGTCGCCCTCGCGCAGCTCGGTCTTCTGGCGCGCCAGCGCGGCTTTCAGGTCCTGTCGGGTAATGCGGTACTGGTCGGGCAGCATCTCCACGCCCTTGAGCGCGGCCACGTCGATCAATACGCCGCGCGCCACCAGCGGCGGGAACTTCTCGATGCCCGTGCGCTTCCAGCCGCGGTCCCCCAGATGCTCGTCGGCGCGAAAGCCGTTCCAGATCTTGCCGTGGATGCCGAAATGGTTGAGCGCATCGATGTGCGTACCGGTGTGGCTATACATCGAGAACGCCGTGCCGGTGTAGCTGCGCATCGCGTTCATGTCCTTGCCCACGCCCATGGGGTCGTCGACTTCGGTGCCGCGCGGCGTGTGCGTCATCCAGAACTGGTAGTGCGGATCGCCCGCGTCCTGCCAACTGGGCATGCCCACGTAGTATTCCGTGGCCAGGTCATAGACCTTGCCGCCGGCCACGCGCGACATGACCGCGGCGCGCGATTCGGGCGTGATCAGGTTAAGGCGGCCGATCTCATCGTCCGGCCCCCAGGGGCTGATGCCCACTTGCTGTCCGGAGGCAGGCGCGCGGGCGGGTGCGCCGTGCGCGAGTACGTTGAAGCTCAAGGCGGCGCCCAGCGCCAGGCCAAGAAGTTTGCGGGTGTAGCGGATAGTCATGATGCACCTTGTGCGTGTGGTTTCCGTCCTGCGGACGGAAAAATGGAAAGAAGGAAAACGTGGGCGGCGCCCCGATGCGCGGCGATCAAGCCTCGACTGCGGGCATCAGCACCCGCAGCCTGTCCCGCAGATCGGCCGTGGACATGGTGTGCAGGCGGGCCCGGTGCGGCCCGGCGATCAACGTGGGAATGGAGTCGATGGCCAGCCGCGCGGCGGCGGCGCGATCGGCCTGCACGCGCTGCAAAACCTCGCCGCCCCGCATGAAGGCGGCAAATTCGCCCCGGTCATGGCCCAGCCCGGCGGCGATATCCAACAGCACCGCGCTATCGCCGACGTTGCGGTGCTCGCTCAAGTGGGCATGCTGGATCGCGTCGAACATGTCCCAATGGCCCGCGTCGCCGGCCAGCAGATGCGCGGCCTGGCAAGCCAGCGCCCCGGCCATCCCGCTGGGATAATCGAATGATTCGGCGCGCATGCCCTCGACGTCGATGCGCGGCTGGTCTTCATGGCGGGCGCAGGCTTCCCAATGGCCCAGGATCACCTGCTTGGCGCGCGGCATCGAGCCGAACACCTGGCACATCTGTTCAGGCGATTCTTGCAGCACGAAGCTGCGCTGGCGCACGGCAATGCCCAGTTCGGCCGCGACCTGGCGCAGGCGGGGAGACATGACATAGCACCAGCCGCAAACCACGTCATGGAAGAAGTCCACGGTCAGCGGCGCGGCGGGTGCGTAATTGGAGGTCGAAGTCATGATGGCGTCCATCTCGTTTCAATGGACGCCAGCTTAAGGACGGGCCGGCGCGGGAGTAAGGTGTCCGCCGGCAGGACTTTATTAGCTGCGCGTCAACAATCGCCGCGCATGGCCGCCGGCAGATGCTCCGCCATGAAATCCACAAAGGCCTTGACCTTGGGCTGCAGGTGGCGGCTGGTCGGATAGACCGCGTAGACATGGCGAGGCGCGGCGGGTTGTTGGGGCAAAACGCGCACCAGCCTGCCGCTGGCGATGGCGGGCGCGGCCAGGAACGACGGCAAGGCGCCTATGCCCAGCCCCTCTTCCAGCAGGTCCCGCAGCATCAGGCTGTTGTTGACCTGCACCAGCGCGGGTCCGGCCAACGGATCCGCCTGCTGGCCCGCATCCTCGTCCGCAACCGCGCCAGGGCTTTCGGCCAAGGTATAGCTGAGGATGTCATGCCCGCGCAGCGCGTCCACGCTCTCCGGACGGCCGCGGCTGTCGAGGTAGGACGGCGCCGCGCACAGCACCTGCGTCAGCGACGCCAGCCGGCGCGCGATCAAGGAAGAATCGTCCAGCTGCGCGCGCAGCCGTATCGACACGTCAAAACCCTGCCCAACCGCATCGACCAACCGGTCTTCCATCGCCAGGTCCAGGCGCAGTTCCGGATACTGGCGCAGAAAGCGCGCCAGCAGCGGCGACAGCACGCTCAAGGCAAACGAGACCGGCGCGTTCACGCGCAGCCGCCCCGACACCAGGCGGGACTCCCGCTTGACGGATTTTTCCAGCGCGTCCAATTCGTCCAGCAACCGGCAGCATTCGGCGTAGTACGCCGCACCCGTGTCGGTCAGGCTCATCTTGCGGGTGGTGCGCTGGATCAGCACGGCGCCCAGGTGAGCTTCTAACGCGCGCAGCTGCTTGCTGAGGCCGGCGGAGGACATATCCAGGTCCTCCGCCGCCTTGGCCAGGCTGCCGAGTTCCACGATGCGCCGGAAGGCGCGCATGTAGTTGAAGGTGTCCATAAAGGTAACGAATAGAGACGAATTCCCAGATTTTCCAGGCATATCGGACATTTTCCAAACGAGGGACTCCAGTGCGACCAGCCCGGCTCGCGCCGCGGTGCATTTATCATCAAACCTGCAGCGGCGTTGCGACCGCGATCGCGCGCCGCCCTTTTTTACCGAGGTCACACAGGAGATTCTCTAGTGGCGAGATCCGCAACGACAGCATCGACAGCATTCTTCCGCCTTCACGCCGTATGCCTTTGGCGGCGCCGCAGGGAAAGGCCCCGGCTGGCAATTCTGCTGCTGCCGGCAATGCTGAGTTGCCTGTTGTTCACCTGGCAAGCCAAGGCGGCAACGCCACTGCTGGCACAGACTCCCCCCGCATCCGCGCCGGCGCTCACGCCGAATGCCCTGGCGGACTTGTTGGAAAACCCCGAAGCGCGCAAGGCGCTGGTGGACGAACTGCGCGCCCAGGCCTCCGGCGCAAAACCCGCCGCTTCCCGTTCCGCGGGCGCGGCCTCCGCGCCCGCACAGCCCGCCGAACCCGGTTTGCAGGAACGCATGGCCGACAACGTCCAGCGCTTCCTGACCGGCCTGGCGACCGACATGGGCCAGGGCGTGGAAGACATGCGCGCGCTGGCTTCGGGCGGCAGCCTGGGCATGGACAGCGACGCCGCGGGCCATGCCTTGAAGCCGCTCGCGCTGGCCGCGGCCGCCACCATCCTCGCCTTCATCCTGCTGCGGATGATCGCCATGTACGTCTACGGACGCATCGACCGTTGGGTCGCCGAACAGCGCCACGCTCCCGAAGCGCCGTCCAGGCGCGGCGCGCCAGCCTCCATGCGAGTGCTGTCCCGGCGCGCGGGCGCGATCGTGGGCGCGCTGGCCATCGATGCGGGAGTGGTGCTGCTTGCCGCCATGGCAGGCGGCGCGGCGGCGCTGTGGGGCACGCCCGGCCGCGGCGCGCTGGATGCGCTGGCGGCGGTGTTTCTGCGCGCCTTCGTCTCGGTGGAAATCGTCAAGGTGCTGATCCGCACGGTATTCGCCGTCAAGCATCCGCACCTGCGCCTCTTGCCCATGACGGACGAAAACGCCAGGTACTGGAATGCGTGGCTGCTGCGCATCGCCACCGCGGCCGGCTACGGCACGCTGCTGATCGACCCCGTGGTCTCGGCCTCGCTGTCGCCCGCGCTGGGCCGGCTGGCCAACCTGCTGATCATGCTGGCCGTGTACGTGTATGCGGTGCGCGTCATCTGGCGCAACCGCCAGACCGTGCGCGGGCACCTCGACCGGCGCGCCGCCAGCGCGACGACGTTCATGGGTTCGCGCTTGCACATCCTGGCGCGCGTGTGGCATGTGCTGGGCATAGGCTACTTCACCATCCTGCTGGTGGTCAGCCAGGTGGACCCGACCAACGCCCTGCCCTTCATGGCCCGCGCCACCGCGCAGACCCTGCTGGTCATCGGCGTGGGCAGCCTGCTGATCCTGCTGCTGAACGCCGCGCTGGCCAAGCCCATCAGGCTGCCTGACGACCTGCGCAAGCGCCTGCCGCTGCTGGAGGCTCGCGTCAACGCCTACGTGCCCGCCACCTTGAAACTGGTCGGCCTGATCATCCGCATCGTGCTGGTGCTGCTGGTCCTGGACGCGTGGCGCGCCTTCGACCTGTCGCGCTGGCTGGCCTCGGATGCCGGCGGCGCCGCCATCCGGATGACGGTGAACATCGTCATCGTGCTGCTGATCGCGGCGCTGGCCTGGACCGTGATCGCCAGCATCATCGAGCACCGCCTCAGCCAGAGCGAAGGACGCGGCATGCCCAGCGCGCGCGAACGCACCCTGCTGGCGCTGTTCCGCAACGCGGCGCTGATCGTCATCGTGACGATGACGCTGATGGTGCTGCTGTCGCAGATCGGCATCGACGTCGGCCCGTTGATCGCCGGCGCCGGCGTGGTCGGCCTGGCCATCGGCTTCGGCGCGCAGAAGCTGGTCCAGGACATCATCACGGGCATCTTCATCCAGCTAGAGAACGGCATGAACGAGAACGACGTGGTGCAGGTCGCGGGCGTGTTCGGCACGGTGGAGAAGATGACGATACGCTCGGTGGGCATCCGCACGCTGGACGGCGGCTACCATCTGGTGCCGTTCTCGTCGGTGGACGTCGTCGCCAACCACATGCGCGACTTCTCGTACCACCTGGGCGAGTACACCATCGCGCATCGCGAAAGCGTGGACGACGCGATCGTGCATCTGCGCGCGGCCTTCGCCGAGCTGATGACCGACACCGTGCTTGGCCCCGAGATCCTGGAAGACATCACGGTTGCCGGCGTTACCGCGGTCAACGAGAAGGGCGTGACGATCCGGATCCTGATCAAGACCACGCCGGGCATGCAGTGGGCCGTGCAGCGCGGCTACAACCGGCTGCTGAAGAAACACTTCGACGCCGCCGGCATCGAACTGCCTTATCCGCATACCGTGGTGTACTTCGGCCAGGACAAGCGGGGCTATGCGCCGCCGGCGAATGTCTTCGTGCAGGCCGAGCGTCCGGACGAAGGCGAGGACGCCCGCGCCGCCGGCCACACCCGGCGTCCGCTGGAGCCAGCGCCGCGAGGCGAGGACTCGGCCGAAGTGCTGGGCAACGAGCTGGAGGCGCGCGAGGAAGGCGAAGCGCCGCGCGCGTAGCAGACGCGCGTAGCAGACGCGCGTGGCAAAGGCGAGTAGCGGCGCGCTTGCGCGTGCCGCCTACTTCCCGTACGTGGCGATCAAGGTTTCCAGCGGCACGTGACCCTGGCACAGCCCCGAACAGGCGGGGCGTGCGCCATCTTCCAGCGCAATCGCATACTTCACCGCCGGATCGTGCTCCAGGCGCTGGCGCAGCGCCGCCAGTTTGGGCCAGCGGGACTTTGCAGCGACCTCATGGAAATCCAGCCAGCGCGCCACGCCGACCAGCACGGCGTCCGCCAGCGTCGGACGATCGCCTACGAGGAACGGCGTGTCGCCCAGCATCGCTTCGAGCTTGTCGTGCCGCTCGATGACGCGTTGCGCGCCCCAATCCCGCAGCGTTTTCTGCAAGGCCGGATCAGGCGGATCCATTTCCAGGGCGACCCAATGCGGGGTGAAGGCGGCGGTAAAACCGGTGTTCAGAAAAGCCATGAACTGGTGCATGCGGTCGGATTCCGGCGACAGCGGACCGAAGCTGATCCTGCGCTCGTCATCCCGGTTTTCGATCCAGCGCGCAATCGCCATGGTTTCCGTGAAAACCGCGCCTTGCTCGCTGACGAATGCCGGCGTTTCGTGGCGCGCGTTGATCCGCGCATAAGAAGGCAGACGCATTTCGTTCAGCATGTCCACACGGCACAGGCGATAGGGTTTGCCCAGCCACTCCAGCGCAGCGACGAGCCCCATGGAACTTCCCAGCGGAAAGCCATAGACAAGAATGGGTTCCAAGATTTCTTTCTCCGTAGATGAGGGTCACGCTGCGCAGCGGATTGAATTCTACGGATCTGCTAGGCTAAGTAAATTACGCACATTTTTGTCACCATGACTCTCCCATGAAAGACCTGGTTTCGCGCTGCCCCATCGAGGAAGTCATGCAGATACTGAGCGGCAGATGGCCGGCGCTCCTCATCTACTACCTCAAGGAAGGCACCAGACGCTTCAGCGACCTGCGCCGCGACAATCCGACCATCTCGCATCGGATGCTGACGCTGGAGCTGCGCAAGCTGGAGTTGGCCGGGATCGTCCTGCGCACTGATTTCGCTGGCTATCCGCGGCGCGTGGAGTACGAGCTCACGCCTTCCGGCAGGACTCTCGTGCCGCTGCTTGACGCGCTGGGCGACTGGTGGGACGAGCATGGCGAGGCGTCCGAAGACGCCTCCTGAGCAGGCCTGCCAGCTTTCAAGCCGGGCTTATCCGCCCCGCTGCTTGCCGGTGCCGATCAAATCCAGCAAGCCATCCGACAAGGTCCCGCGCCAGACCAGGTAATCGTGCCCGCCCGCCACCTCGCGGTGCGTCACCAGATAGCCCTTGGCACGCAGCACGTCCCGCAGATGGCGGTTGGTCTCCAGGATGCCCGGCTGGCCGCCGCGTCCGGACTCGAACAGCCCCGCGCCGAGGAAGAAGCGCACCGGCAGCTTGCGCACCGCGACGAACTGCCGCGTCAGCCACTGATCCTCCTCGCCGGCCGGCGACCACCAATAGGAACCTGACTGACTGAGCACGTTGCCGAACACTTCGGGGTGACGCAACGCCGCATAGGCCGACGCGAGCCCACCGTAGCTGGAACCGCCGATGACCGTACGCGCGGCAGGCGCGCTGATGCCTTGCTTGCGCGCCCACGGCATCAGCTCTTTCGCGAGAAAGTCCGCAAAGTCCGGATTGGGCGGCAACTCCTGGCTGCGGGACTCTGCCGTAGGGTTGTCGACAAGCAGCGCCGCTGTCGGGGGAATGACGCCGGCGGCGATCATGTTATCCAGAATGGTGGGCGTGGGCACGCGGCCCAGATAGGCGCCGGCATCGAACAGCACCAGCACGTGATTGTCCGCCGCGCCAGACTGCCAGCCAGCAGGACGGTACAGGTGGATCTTGCGCGTGTTGCGCATGAGATCGCTGCGCAGCTCCTTGGTCTCGACCGTTCCCTGCCGCACGTCCGCGCGGGGCTCGACCCAGGGCTGCGGCGGCGCGTCCGCCAGTTCCAGCATGGAATAGGTCTGGTACGCGTCGACGCCGCGCACGGGGTATGCCTTGGGATTGTGCGGATCGGCCTGCGCCGTGGCCAGGATCGCGCGGCGCCGCGCCATGCCGGAGCCCGGAAGCTCCGGCACATCCGGCGCCAGGCGATAGGATAGGCGCGTGGACCGGGGGACGACGAAGCTGGCATGCCAGACATCGGAATTGCCCAGGCGCGCCAACTGAGCATGGTCCGACGATGGCCCGCCGAACAGGCGCACATTGCGTTCGGCGCCACGCCACAGGAACGTGACGCGGTCATGCCTGGCGTCCACGGCCTCAACCAGCGGCGCGCCTCGCTGAGCCACCTCATCCCAAAAGGCATCCGTCGTGCCGCCAGCGGCCAGCGTCGCCGCCAGCGCGGCCAAGCGCGGGCTGTCGAACGCCGGCGCGGACGCACGTTGTTCCGCAAGGGGCAGGCGTTCCGTTACGGCCCAGCGGAACAGGCCCTGACCCTGCGCGCGAACGGTGTAGAGGCCGTCCTCCGGCGCCACCAGCATCAGGGCTCCGGCCGGCTTCTCGCCGTCGCTCAGCCGGCGCACGTGCTGCCCGGCGCTGTCCAGCAGATCCAGGGTCACGCCGGATTCCGCGGCCCAAGTGCCCGCGAGGAACTCTCCCTTCCGTAGCGAAATTCGTTCGTCCATATGGGCCTCGGGTGTGACGACGCCCTGCCTGGACTGCGCCGCGGCCATGCCCGGCGCCATGCCTATCATCGAAACCGCCAGCGCGGCCGACGACATCCAATCCCGCCATTCCAATCTGTTCTTGTTACGCATGTTCATCCGTTCGGTTGTTCACGGCCCGTTCGCAGCGGTCCGCTATCTTTCGCGCGCGGCGAGCCTTCTGGGCGCCCATGCGCTGTCAGCGTCGCCTCGTCCTATCCTGCACGCGCTGGCCTTCGCCATCCAGGCAAATCCCAGCCCCGCCGCCAGGGCCGTCGCATCCACTGCCAGCGCCGCGGCCGACGTGTGCGCCCAAAGCCCGGATGCGGGAAACAGCCCGCCTACGAGCGAGGTCGCGGGTATCGCCAGCGTCAATGCTGCCGCGCCCCATAGCAGATGCACCCCTGCCGCGGCGCCCCCGCGCAGGAATGCCCAGGCCAGGCTGACAAAGAACGCCACGTAGTACAGCGCCCGGAGCCAGGCATTCAGATCGCCTACGTACCCGCTCAACCATTTGGACGCGACCATCATCAACGAAATGCCACACACGCACCCCAGGCAGACGCCCACGGTCGCCGACGCCATCAGCCGCGTGTCCAAGCGTTGCACGGGAATCTCGCCCGTCTGCCGGTTGGCGCGCTTGCGACGGGTTTCTATCCACAGCAGGTTGCCGCTATAGAACAGCCATGCGCCCGCAAGTCCAAGCAGGAAATAAAGCCACTGCACTGCCGCGCCGCCGAAGGAAGCCATATGCAGCGCGAAGAAACTGCTGATCCAGAGGTTGGGCGCGTCCTGCCCGCCCGGCAGATAGTCGCGGTTGAGCACCTTCCCGCTGTAGGGATCGAGCGCCACGAAGCCGCCTCGCGCCCGCGGCGATACCGCACTGTCGTCCTTGCCCCAGACGCGTACGATGGCGCGCGGGCTGGTGACCTGTTGATACTGCAGCGTGTAAGGCTCGAAACCCGGCGCGAGATCGCGCGCCTGGGCCAGCAGTTCCGCGGGCGTCAGCATGTCCGCGGGATTCCGGGCCTCTCCAGCGGGCGCGCCGCCGCCCGACCGCTGGAAAACGGATTCCAGCTTGCCTTCGTACATGAGCTTGTCCTGCAGATCGTAGATTCCGTCGTGGAACGCGAACACGACCGAGCTAAGCGCCATGACGATGTGAAATGGCAGCGAAACAATGCCCACCACGTTATGCGCATCCAGCCACATGCGCTTCAGGTTCTTACCGACCCGCAAGGCGAAAAAGTCCTTGACCAGCGACGGCAGCAGCACGATCACTCCCGACACCAGGGCGATTGCATAGAGCGATGCGACGATGCCCATGAACCAGCGGTTGGGATCGCTGTCGACAGGCAGGCCCACCACGCGGTGGAGCACGTCGATGAACGACATCAGCCCGCTCGGCGCGGACTCCTCCAACCGCAGCTCGCCGCCCGCGCCCAGATAGGCGACATGGTGGCGGATCGACGATTCATCGTGATCGTCGGCCTGCCCGTCACGGACTTCCCAGGTCATGCGGGCCGGCACGTGTTCGGCGTCCTGCAGATGGATGCTGAACCCCTTGGCCACATCCGGCCGCGCTTGCAGGGTTCTGGCGATAAGGCCGGGCGTTTCTTCCAGCGGCACGGGCGCGACGACCGCGGGCGGCGTCGCCCAACGGGTAAGCGGCTCCTTGAATACGGTCAGCGCGCCGGCGTAGAAGGCGATGAACAGCGCCATTCCGGTCAGGATGCCCGTCCAGGTATGGACGGATTTGTAGATGCGTATGTAGTCGGCTCTCATGATCGCGGACTCCCTTCAGATCGCCTTGACGACTAGCAGTCCGCCGTAGAGCAGCACGCAGGCTCCGCCCAGCCAGATCCACGCGCGCAGGCCGCTGGTGAAAAAGTAGACGGTGCTCGCGACGCCAAGCCAGACCGGCGGCACCAGCCACATGGCAAGCTGCGAACGCGTCGCCAATGGAATGCCGGCCGTCAAGGCGGCAAGCGCCGCGCTGGCGCCGATGGCTAGCGCGAAACCGAGCAATGCGCCCGCCAGGCTCTTCGATATCCAGTCGCGCCGGATCGGCGCGGGCTTAACGGGCTTCATGCCTATCGCTTCCGCGCAAGCCCGCCAGCACGCCCAGATACGGCATGAGGCTGAAGAACAGCATCAAGGCCGTGCAGAAAACGAACACGGCCGCGACGGCAGAGAATGCGCGCAGGCAACCCCAGCCGCCCAGCGCGAGCAGCAGAATACCCGCGACGCGGGCGGACAGGACCGGCCAGGACGTGGCGGCCCATCGCTGATTGGGCGAGGCGCGATAGATACAGAAACTGCCCAGGAAAAGGCTTGCCAGGCTGAAAAGAATCAGGACTTCCATGGTCACCTCTGAATGAATTGCCCGAGACCTGCCTGCCTATCCCTGCCCCGCGTCGGCTGTCCGGAACAGGGACCGACAAAACATCCCGCATTCAGAAACTGATGCTGGCGGAGGCGGTTACGGTGCGCGCCGGCCCCAGCGTCACGATAGGCGTCGTGTCACTGAAACTGCCGGCGTAATAGTGCTTGTCGAACACATTGTTGACATTCAGCCGGTACACCACGTCCCGGCCGTTGATCTGCGTGGCGTAGCGGGCGCCCAGGTCCAGTTGGCCCCAGCCCGGGATCTGCAGCTTGTTGGCCGCATCGGCGTACTGGCTCGAAGTCGCCTGCACGCGCGCGCTCAGCGTCACGCCGGGCACCCACGGCGTATCCCATTCCAGCCCGGCATTGGCCTGCCAGCGCGGCGCGCCCACCGCGGTATTGCCGTCATAGCGGCCATACGAGGTCTTGACCTGAGTGCCTTGCGTGTAAGTGACGCCGCCCAGCACGCGCACGCCCGCCGTCAACTCGCCGAAGGTATTCCACTCCACGCCGCGGACACGCTTCTCGCCGCCGTCCGCGTACGTAGGCTTGGCCGTGGAGCCCTCCGTCACCAGCATGGGCTTGTCGATCTGGAAGACTGCCAGGGTATTGGTGAAGGTGCCGGCATTCCACTTGACGCCCAGCTCCTGCTGCTTGGTCTTGTACGGCGCGAACACCTGGCCATAGTTGCTGGCGCTGGTGTCCGTGACGCTATCGCCCTTGCTCAGGCCCTGCACGTAGTTGGCATACAGCGAAACGTCCGGTCCCCAGGGCTTGACGACGATGGCGACGGCCGGCGTCACGGCGTCCTCGTCATAGCGGGCCGTCGTCTTGCCGGTCTTGTCGAAGTTCGTCGTCTTCACGCGCTGGTTGCGCAGGCCGCCGGTCAGGAGCAGCTTGTCGTCGAAGAAGGACATGGTATCCACCAGCGCCAGGCTGGACAGCGTATTCTCCGCCGTCTTGGGCGCGCTGCCCGGCACCGCCGGCATGACCGGCGTGATCGGGTCGTAGATGTTCGACTTGAAGGTCGATGCCGTGCCGGTGGCCGACCCGTCCTCGAGCTTCAGCAAGGAGGCCTGGAGCACCAGCTCGTGCCGCACGCTGCCCGTGTTGAACCGCGTACGCAGCCCGCCTTCGGCCGAGGTGGCGTCGGTGTAGGCGCGCTGGCCGATGATGGAGCCGGTGAAATTGCCATTGGCGTCTATCTGCCGCGCGTGGGTGCCGTTGATCAGGCCCGATTGATGGCTGTCGCGCCTGCCCACACCGGCAAAGGCCGATACGCTGTCATTGAAGCGGTATTCAGCCCGCGCCATGACGGCGTTGCTCTGGATGCTGCCATAGCCGGTGCTGAACTGGTTGATGCGGGGATCGGGCGCGTCGGGCACGACGGAGCCGCCGAACCAGAACATGGCCGGCGTGCCGCCCGAAAACGACTCCTGGCTGTGGTAAGCGTCTATCGACGCGCTCAGGGCGCTGCCGCGATAGTCCAGGCCGGCGGACAGGAACTCGCGCTTTCTGGATTGGCCGTCCAGCGTGGTGGCGCCGTCGCTGAAGGAACCGTTGACGCGCGCGCCCCATTCATTGGCGGAGCCGAAACGGCGGCCGGCATCGATGGTCGTGCCCAGCTGGCCGTCGGCCTGCCAGTTCACGCCGAAGGTGGCATTGGGCGTGTCTTCCGCCCGCTTGGGCACCAGGTTGATCGTGCCGCCCACCGCGCCGCTGGGCGCCATGCCGCTGAACAAGGCGTTCGGACCTTTCAGCACCTCCACCCGCTCGACGAACTCCAGCGGCGTGCGCCCCATGGGCGCCAGGCCATACATGCCGTTGATCGCCACGTCGTTCTGGTTGACGTCGAAGCCGCGGATGCGGAAGTTCTCGTAGGCATGCCCGCTCGACGTCGTGAACCGCACGGAAGGATCGTTGGCCATCACGTCCGCCAACGTGCGCGCCTGCTGGTTCTGGATCAGCTCGGAGGTATAGCTGGTGACGTTGAATGGCGTGTCCATCACGTCCTGATTGCCCATCAGGCCCAGGCGCGCGCCCTGCGCCACCTGCCCGCCGGCATAGGGCGCGGGCAAGTCTTCCTCCGAGACCGAACCCGCGGTCACGGTGACGGGCTGCAGCGTCGTGGCTTGCGCCGCGGTCTGGGCTGCGGCGCTGGCGGGAAGAATCAAGGACAGCGCGACTGCCGGGCTAAAGCACTGGACGCACAGCGAGATAGTCAACTGAGTTTTCTTGGCCACAATTCATCTTTCCGATATCTAAATGCGAATGCTTATCAGATGAATTATATATTTAAGAGAGTGCTATTGACCAAGAAATCAGGAGTCCACAGCCAGAATCCGCTCGAATTGGCACGCAATTCAATAAGAATCAAAGGCTTATATTTTTTTGATTGACATACCAACGCAAAATTCCGCGGCCTCGGTTTGGAAGTCGCCAGCCCGGGCGCGGTTGGCAGAAGCGACAACGCCATCCCGCCGTCCCCAAGAACAATCCGCGCCGGTAAACTGCGCCGTCATCTCGGCGCCGACAGGCCCGCCGAACGCTTACACAACCTGGAGAGCTACACAAGATGATCCGTCATCTGGTCCTTGCAGCATCGTTGGCCGTGGCAGGCAGCGCCGTGGCTGCCCCCTCTTTCAACTGCGCCAAAGCCGCGACTCCGGTCGAAAAAGCCATTTGCGCCCACCCGGCCCTGGCCGACCAGGATGCGGCCATCGCGCAGCAGTACAAGGCGGTGCGCGCCAAACTCGACGCCGAGGCGGTCAAATCGCTGACCGCCGACCAACGTTATTTCCTGGGCGTGCGGGACAGGATCTACGACGAGCCCTTTTCGGGCAGCACGCCGGTCAAGGAGATCGGCACCAGCATGCGCTACCGCTTGGATTTTCTGAAGTCCATCAATCCGCAGCCATCTGCCGGTTTTGTCGGCAAGTGGAAGAACGTCGAAGGTGAAATTGAAATCACCCGCGGCGCCGACGGTCAACTGCTCGTGGCCGCCAATTCGGCCGAGCCCTACAGCGGCCGCTGGGTCTGCGATCTGAGCGGCAAGGCGGTCGCCGTAGGCGACAGCATCATCGTCACCTATCAGGACGGGCCGCCGTGGACGCTGGACCTGACGCGCCGGGGCGCGGTGCTGGTGGTGCGAGAAACGCCGCCCGCCGGAGTGGAGAAAGACGGCTTCGGTCCGCCGTTCTGCGGCATGAACGGCAGCCTGGCGGGAGACTGGTTCGCGGTGCGCTGATCAAAGGCATCCCGCAGCTGCACGCAAACTCGATGCGACTGCGTGCCGCCGGACACCACGATTACACCGATTACGCAGCCGTTCCGAGGGCTGCAGCCAGCAAATCGGCCAGGCCACGCCCGGCGCTGCCATCTTCATCAAGATGCGGATTGTAGATAGTGATCTCAAGGCCGACAGCCTTGCCGCTCGACAGGACAATCCGCAGCGCGGCCGTCAGCTCTTCCCACGACAAGCCGCCAGGCACGCGGAAATCGACGGCCGGCATGATGGCGTCGTCAAGACAGTCTGCGTCGACGTGGATAAAGAAACCGTCCAACTCTGCTCGCGTCAGATGATCGACTGCCTGGCGCGCAGCAGCCTCGATGCCCATCGAACGTACTGCGGGGAGATCAAGCGTCTTGAGCGCTTCAGGGAGCGGCTGGCTGCCGTACTCTTCCTGGTCCTCATGATCGCGATACGCGAACGCAACAGCGTCTTCAGGGCGGACCAAAGGCCCGCGCCCTTCGATGTCGGCCAATAGCGGCGGACCATGGCCGGTGACGAAGGCAAGATCCATAGAAGCGCCTTCGCCGTTGGGTTCCGCCTCAGGTTGGAAAAAGTCGGCGTTGCCGTCGATGAAGAGCAGGCCGTAACGGCCGCGCCTGCGCAACGCGAGCATGGAACCCAGCAGGATTGTGCAATCGCCGCCTAGCAGCACCGGAAACTCGCCCGCATCAAGCAGCGCGCCCACCGCGTCGGCAAGCTTGGGCGACCACGCCGCAATGGCCTTGGCGTTCAGGGTGCCGGTCTCGGGATCGGGCGTCGGATTCTTGGGAGGCACGGCAAGTCGCCCGGCGCGGCGTGCATGGATGCGCTCAGCAAGGCCGTGGGCCAGGAGCTGATCAGGCAGACATTCCACACCGTCGGTCGCCAAGCCTAGCGTGGAAGGGGCTTCGAGGATTGCATAGGAGAGAGTCGGCATCAGCGTCTCCGGGGCGGCCATTCCGCAAAAAATATGATGCCAGACTACAAATTGCGGCGCGAAAGCTCAATCCGACACCGTATCTTCCGTTTCCCTACGGAGACGCGGGCGGCTCCCATGACCCGTGCGAGCCCTGGAGCAAGGCTCTTCAAGCCTGCGCGCGGCGCGGTAGCCAGCGCCAGAACACGCCGGCCGCCACCAGCCCCAGCGTGCCAACACCGAACGATGCGCCGCCGAGCGACACCAGGGCGGTCAGCACCGACAGCGCCACGGGCCCGCCGCTCGAGCCAAGGTCGGCCATGAAACGCCAGATGCCAAGGAACTGCGTGCGCGCGCCCGCTGGGGCGGCGTCGGCGCCCAGTGTCATGACGATGCCCGATCCGATGCCGTTGCCGAAGCCCAACAGCGCCGACACCAGGATGAAGCTCGCCACCCCGTCGGTAAGCGGGATCGCCATCAGGCTCAGCCCCATCAGCAGCGTGCAAGGCAATGCCACCCACAAGCGGCCGCGCTGGTCCATCACCTTGCCCGCCGGATAGAACACCGACATGTCGACTGCGGCGACCAGCCCGTAGATGAGCGAAGTGGTGGCGGCGTCGAGGCCCAGATGGTCTGCCCACAGGGGAATCACCACCTGGCGCGACGCGCGCAGCGCGCTGATCAGCATCACGCCCACGCCGAGCGTGGCGTACACGCCGCGATGGTCGCGCGCAACCTCGCCCATGCGCGCGCGCGGCGCGCCCGCGCTCACGCCCGCCGAAGGCTCGATGTCGGGCGCCTTGATGGCGATGAGTCCTGCGCCGAGCATGGCGCAGATGGCAACCCAATAGGCGCCATCCAGCCCCACGAAATGAATCAGGGCCGCCCCCGCGAAAGGGCCGAAGAAAGTACCGATCCGCGTCGTTCCGCCGAGCGTGGACAGGGCGCGCGCCCTGTACACCAGCGGCACGACCTCAATCATGTAGCTCTGGCGCGCCAGCTGAAACACCGACTGCGCGCATCCTTGCATCAGCATCGCCAGCGCCAGCACCCAGAGGTTGGGCACGCCAATCACGAGCAGCAGGCCGACCACGCTCAACACCGCCGCGCCAGCCATGGCGCGCTTCTCGCCGAAGCGATGCGTAATCAGCGCGGACGGAATATTGGAAAACAGCGAGCCGACCCCGATGAGGGCGGCGATCAGGCCGGCGGTGGCTATCGACGCTCCTTGATCGCGCGCGGTGAGCGCGATCACGGGAAGAATGGCGCCGTTGCTGATGCCATAGAGCAGCGATGGGCCGAACGCCGGCACGGCGATCTGCTTCAGATTGAACGAATCGGGTTGCGACATGGCGGGAGAATGGGAGACCGGCCGCCAGTCCGCCGCCTTGCCGCGGGGCACGGGACCGGTCCGGCGGACATTGGCGCGGGATGCCGGAAGTGTAGCTGGCGCCCCTCGCGCCCGCCTGTCGGCCAGCTGACAGCCGCCGCGTCTCTCGCCAGCTGTTCAACGTCCGGCAGACACCGGCTTTCCCTTCCCGGCGAAGCAGGCCGCAACGCTTGACAATCCTTGACTGTTGAGTCCTGGCGATACATTGCAACACACTGTAATCTTTTTCCATACAAATTGTGTCGGCCGAGCATGCGCTCGACTGTGTACCGTTCCACGTATTCGCCTGTCCATGCCCGCAACCCTTCTTGAATGGTCCGTGCCTGCAGCGATCCTGATGTGCGCCATCGGACTCTGCGCTGCACGCTTCATCGGCTTCAATACGCTCCGGTGGGGCTGCGCCCTGGCCTGCCTGGGCGCAGGCTACGCCATCATGCTGGTGCAGGCCAGCGCACTTTCCCCATATAAACAGGTCGTCGAGGATGCTTTCATTCTGGGCGGCGTCATCCTCGCCTGTCGCGCCCTTCAGAGCCGCAGGCGCAGCCAAGTTTCCCCCTACTTCGATGCTGCGGTCCTGCTTGCCTCGACGGCGATGGTAGTTGTCTCGGTAGTGCTGTTTGCCAGCGCGAAGCTGGAAACGTTCTTCGTGCAAGCCTGTTGCGCGCTCGTGACCTGGCGGGCCACGCTGTCCTTCGCCAGGCATGCCGTGACTACGTCGGACAGGGTGCTCACCGCCGCGTTCCTTTTCATCTCCCTCGTGTTGACGGGCCAGTGCATCCTGTACATTGCCGCCCCGATTCCGCCGCTCTCGACGGGCGAATGGAGAACGTCGGTCTGGGGCATCCTGATCCAATACACCGGACTGCTCGGAAGCATAGTCCTGACCTTCGCGGTCTTCATCGCGACGAGCTACGACGCCATAGAGAAGTACCGTCGCCATGCCCATACCGACGCCTTGACGGGCCTGCTGAACCGCCAAGGACTCGATAGTCTGCTTGCCTCCGGACGCGCATTCTCGGATGCGGCGACACCGACCGCGCTGATCATGGCCGACATCGACAACTTCAAGCGCATCAACGATGTCTTCGGCCACGCGTTTGGCGACATGGTGCTTGCCCGATTCGGCGCCCTGCTCAGGCCGCAAGCGGACACCCGCATCCATGTGGCCCGGCTGGGAGGAGAAGAATTCCTGCTGCTGCTGCCCACGGCAAGCCTGGAAAGCGCCACCGCAATCGCCGAAGAGATCCGTGCCAGTTTCGTGGCGCAGCGCTGGGCGCCACAGGTTCCAGATTCCCGTTTCACTGCAAGCATGGGAGTGACCCTCGTGCAGGCAGGAGAACCTTTCGCCAGCGCGTTGAAGCGGGCAGACGACCTGCTTTACGAGGCGAAGCGACAAGGACGGAACTGCACGGTTGCGGGTATGGCGCCGGCCGAGGCCGGGCATGGCCACCACGCGCCTGGCGACAACGCAAGCACTCAAGCGTGTTGCGCACAGGCATGATGCCGCCGGCGCGGCCCGCGCCGCCCGCAGAGATCCCGGCAGGGTTCAATGCGGCGGGCAGCGCGCCGCGCTCATAGCGTCATGACCGGCTCGTCTTCGATTCGAAAGAACAAGGCGCTCGGCCCCATGATGCCCGTTCCGTCGAGATACTCGAAGGCAACGCGCTGGCCCGGCGCGGCAGCTTGCCCTAAATGCTCGACCCGGTACATCACGCCCCCGATGCGATAGTTGTGAACCAGCGTGGAAATGTTCGAGTTGGTCGCGCGCACGCGATAGCTCACGACTTCCTCGACCAAGCCGCGTACCCCGAGCTTGTAGCGGGCCCGCTTCAGCCTGGGGCTGCGCACGCCCAGCGCGAATCCCGTGAGAACGAAGAATGCGGCCAGCAGGATCAAGGGCCCCAGGAACAGGCTGCCGACCAGCGGCGCCAGGGCGAGCACGTAGAAGAACTTGCGCAGGCTCAATTCTTCCTTGCGCACGGCCTCGCGGTCGGCATTGCTGACTTCCTCGACCGAATTCCAGGCCTGCGCGCTCATCGGGTACTCGGCCAGCAACAGCACGGGTGGCGCGTCGGGGTCCAGCGTCAGCAAGTGCAGGCGCACGGGTAGGTCCGTCAGCGCCACGGCCGTCACAGGCCGGAAACCTTCTCGAGTGTCCCTGGCGATCTCGTTCCAAAACGGCAGAGCTACGTCCACGCGCTGTTCGCCGAAGACGTAGCAGATGCCGGGACTCCCGGCCGGACCAAAACCGGTCAGGTGCCCGGAAACGATCTGCTTGGGTACACGCCCCTTCAACACCCGATTGAAGCGGCGCCAGGCTTGCGGCAGGCGCAGCAACCTGCGTCCAAGAAAGACCGCGAAGCAAGTCATCGCCACTGTGCACAACAGGATCACCACGCCGTCAGCGCCGCGGCGCAGGCTGCGATCGGACGCGCCAAGCACGACGAACATGATCGCGCTGCTCGCCAGCAGCAGGAACATCAGCCCCGCGAACACGGCCGTCAGGAATCTGCCGCGACGGCCACGGCGCAGCAGCACGATGTCCTCATCGGCCAGGGGTTCTTCCGTGACTTGCAGCATTGCGCTCATGCTACCCCGGCAGCTTGCGCTGCTTGCGCGCCGCGCGTTCGGCCAGCCGCTGCGCCATATCCTGCTGGCGCTGCAGCAGATCGGCTATCTGCTCGGCGTAGAGGTCGGTGAGGTCGCCGGCCTGCGGCTCCACTTCGGTCAAGTCATCGATCACCACGACGGTCCCCGTCTGATCCACGCCCCAGATCCGGCTGCCGTCGCCCACGATCTTCAGCACGGGCAGGATGCCGGGCAAACCGGCCTCGGCGAGCTGGCGCTGCTGCGCCGAGATGCTGGCCCATTCGGGCAACTCCGGCGCATCGACGCCCAACAGCACCAGGCCGCGCCAGAACGTCCAGGCGGGGCCGACCTCGAACTCCTTCGCGTGCGGCCAGACTTCCTCGCGCGCCATCACGCACAGGCCGTTGGTACGCTGGCAGAAGGCCGCAAACGCCGAAGGCAGCGGGAAGCCGACAGCGGCCTCCAGAGCGGCGATCGCCTCCGCATCGGGCGCGGGCGCGGCCACGACCTCGAAATGTTCAGTGTCCACGGGATCCAGGATTTCCCACATGCGTTGATGAAACTGTTCGGCGGTCATGGTCATGCAAGCATCCTGAAGCTAAGAAAAGTCCTGGTTCGCCGCGAAGGCGGGAGCCTGGAGGGCGCACCACTATATCCCTGTTTGCGGCGGACCTGCCGATGCGAACGTACGGGCCACGGCGTGCCCAGCGCCTTCAGTCCCGCCGGCCAAACAGCATCGTCAATCCGAACAGCGCTCCCAGCCCGCCAACGATAGCCAGCGACATCGACGGTTCGCGCAAGCTCAGCGCCATGACCGCCACTCCCGCCCCCAGCACGACGATCAACAAGCCCACCAGGCGTCCTGCGTTGGAACCATAGAAATGTGTGCGGCGCGCTGCCTGCGTACCGGCGGGCTGGCGCGTATGCCACGCCGCCAAGGCCTGCTCAAACTCGCGCAACAGACGTTCACGTGTGGGCCGGTCCACTGCACTGACCAGCAACGTCGGCAGGCCGGGGCGGACCAGCTTGAGATAATCGTCGGTGCCCCAGCGGGACAAATGGGCGAAGGCGACGGCAGAGCGGCGCGAAAACTCCAGCCCTTCGGACGTCACCTTGACGGTATTGCGTGTGGGAAAGCCCTTGAACGCCACCAGCGGCGGCACCAGCAACCCCAGCACCGCCAGCACAACCGCCAGAACAATCGGCCCACGGTTGAACACCACCAGCATGAAGCTGCCCGCCGCCAGGGCGAAGGCCAACGGCACCGACAACTGGTGCCATCGGGTATAGACCGAGACCTGAATCCCGTCGTTGCTAGTCATGTTTGAGCCAATTGCATGCCGACTTCTCCGTGAATGACGCACGTGTCACGATCAGAGTGTAATCATGCGCCTGTGCGGAACCTGACGCGGCATTGCCTCCAAGCGCCAAGAGGCCGCTTTGGATACGGTGGCTCAGATCAGGATTCGCAGATCCAGTCCGCAGGCCGGTCATCCGCCGCGAAGCGTACGGCCGGCCAATAGCCATCCATGAACCAGGTCGCGTCGCGCGGCGCCAGGTGCAGCACGTAGCCCCCGTCGGCCGCGACGATCAGGTCGGATGGCGTGAAGTGTTCCAGGAACGTCGCAGGGGGATCTTGGGGGTCGCCGCTGTCGCGTCCCGCCTGCCAGAGGAATTGCAACGCGGCGTCGCGGTGCGTCGCCAGCGCTTGAGCGATCGAGCGGGCCCGCGCCAGCAACGGCGCCGCCGCCTGCGGATCGGCTGCGAGCAGCACCACGCGCAGCCGGCCTCCGTCGGCGGTCGCGCAATCCAGCCAAGTCTCCTGGGCAGGCAGGTTGTCGTGGGTATAGGGCTGCATGGAAGGTCCGCCTATCGGCGTTGTCGCGCCTCGGCGCGACGCCGGCCGACGTGCATGATCGCCATGCCCGAGATCGCAAGAGCGGCGCCGATGAACAGATTCGCGGGCGTGGCTTCACCCAGCCAAAGGCTGGAGAACAGCACGCCGAACACGGGCACCAGCGTGATGTAGCCCGAGGCCGCGCCCGCGCCCAGCGCCTTCACGCCTTCGAAGTACCAGGCGTAGGCGATCGCGGTCGCCCCGAACGCCAAAGCCAGCAGGCTGCCCCAGGCGCTGGCCGGCGCCTGCCCCAGCTTCTGCCAGGCCGGCACGCCTTCCACGATCAGACTGGTGAGCAGCAGCATCAGCGCGCCGATCACGGTGGTCACCGTGGTGGTGGTCAGGGCGTCCACGCCTTTGAGCACTAGCCGGCCGATAAGGGTGTAGGCCACCCAGCAGGCCACGCAACCGAGCAGCAGCAGTTCGCCGATGCCTACGCCGGAGCCGGCAGCGGCTTGTGAAACCCCGCCGCCGATGGCGATGTACGCACCGATGGCCGAAAGGACCATGCCGGCCAGGATGGCGGGGTTGAGATGTTCGCGGAACAGGATCGCCGCCAGCAACAGCGTCGCGCCGGGGTTCAGCGTCACCACGATCGCGGCCTTGCCGGCCGGCACCAACTGCAGGCTCAACATGAAGAAGCTGGAGTAGCCAAAGACGCCCGCCAACGCGGCGGCGGCCAGGCCGAGCCATTGGTTGCGCGTCAGGGACTTCAGGCCGCGCAGCGCCGAGGCGCGATGCATCCACAGGACCAAGACCACGCTGGCAAACAGGAACCGCAGGCTGGCCGCGGCCAGTGGCGCCATGGACTGGGCGACGACCTTGCCCCAGGACCACGACGCGCCCCAGAGCGCTGCCATGCCGAGCAGGCGCAGGTGCGTGGCCATCAATGTATTTTTCATTTGTGCTTTGAATGTGAGCCGCGGTGGCCGCACGAAGCGACGGAGCAACCGCAACGCATCGAGGTTGGCCATCCCTGACGGCCGTCTATGCGCTGCGGGATTTTAGCTGGCAGCGGCGGCCGCGCAGGGCGAGATGCATCCGTCGAGCCGCTTTTGGCCCGCAATGGGCGGAATTCCGCCACGCCCCACCTGTATCAAGGGTGCCCATCCGTGCGTTTCTGCTTGACACGCCTGATTCCGAGGTCAAGTCCGGCCGAGGGGCGTCGGCGCCCCGAACAGCGAGGAGTCCATGGAGAGCAGAGTAAGAAGACGTCGTGATCGCTGCAATCATGCAGAGATCGCTAGGGCAGTTTTTGATTTCCCCCGACGGGCTTCGTGGTTTCTTCCCCAACATCCCCCCGGGGGGGATATGATCCATGCATGAACAGACCCGATCCTCATCATCATCACGACGCCGTGGCCAAACGCCTCAAGCGGGCCGAAGGGCATTTGCGCAGCATTCTGTCGATGATGGAAGAACACCGTCCCTGCCTTGAGTTGGCTCAACAGCTGTACGCGGTCGAGCGTGCCATTTCCCAAGCCAAGAAGATCCTCATTCAGGACCATATCGACCACTGCCTGCAGGATGCGGTGGGAGAGCTGAACGAGGACAGGCAGCGCACGATCGACGAATTCAAAGAAATCACCAAGTATCTCTAAGCGCGCTATCCATGTTGTCTTTTTCCGATCTGATCGCCCAGGGCGCGTCGCACGCCTGGCTGTTTATTCCCAGCGCCATTCTGCTGGGCGCTCTGCACGGGCTGGAGCCCGGCCATTCCAAGACGATGATGGCGGCATTCATCGTCGCGATCCGGGGATCGGTGTGGCAGGCGGTGCTGCTGGGCATCACCGCGACCATTTCGCACACCTTTATCGTGTGGGGGATCGGTCTGGGAGGAATGTATCTCTGGCGCGGGGTCGACGCGGAAGAGCTGGAGCCATATTTTCAACTGGCGTCCGGGGTCATCATCGTGCTGATCGCGGCCTGGATGTTCTGGCGGACCTGGCGCGATCAGCATGGCGCGGGCCACGCCCATCATCACCATGACCATGACCATGATCACAGCCACGGGCATGAGGCCCATTCCCATGGCGCGGAGCGGCACGAGATCGATACCGGACACGGTCTGGTCGCGCTGGAGGTGTTCGAGGACGGCGTTGCGCCGCGCTGGAGACTCACCAGCCTGCGGGGCGGGAATTGGCAAGCGCAGGACGTTTCCGTGACGACAGAGAGGGTCGACGGTGCGCGCCAGGCGTTCCGTTTCGCGCAGAAGGACGGCTATCTGGAGTCGGTTGAAGACATTCCCGAACCGCACGAGTTCATGGCCCGCCTGACCCTGGGTCACGGCGGGCATGTCCACAGCTATGACATCGCGTTCATGGAGCCGGATGAGCACCGGCATGACCACCTCCACGAAGAGCTGCGAGGCCTGGAGGTCGCAGGCGAGGGATACCAGGATGCACACCAGCTCGCGCATGCCAATGACATCCGCCGGCGCTTCACGAACCGGAACGTGACCAACTGGCAGATCGCCATGTTTGGTCTGACCGGCGGACTGATCCCCTGCCCGGCGGCGATCACCGTGCTCTTGTTGTGCCTGCAGCTAAAGGAGTTCACACTGGGTGCCGTGCTGGTGCTGTGCTTCTCGATCGGACTGGCCGTCACGCTGGTGACGGTTGGAGCCGTCGCGGCGCTGAGCGTGCGCCAGGTCAACAAGCGCGCGCCATGGTTCAGCGCTGTGGCCCGGCGTGCTCCTTATCTCTCCAGCCTGCTGATCATCGCCGTAGGCATCTATGTGGGAATGAACGGATGGCTGGGCCTCCCCGCCAGATGACGCGCCGGCCGGGAGCCGCGGAGCAGTACCCGAAGGGCAACGCGCAGCGTGCGTCCGGCGCCAGGGTGAAACGCCATGAGATCGAAGACGAATACACAAGACGCGTCGGACGGTACGGGCGGCAGGAAACGGACGCCTTGGCGGGAGATCCCGCCCGGGGTGTGGGCGCTGGGGTGCGTCAGTCTGCTGATGGATATCTCCTCGGAGATGATTCACGCGCTGCTGCCGGCCTATCTCGTCACCGTGCTGGGCACCTCCGTGCTGACGGTCGGCGTGCTCGAGGGGATCGCCGAGGCGACGGCGTCCGTTACCAAGATCTTTTCCGGGGCGCTTAGCGACTGGCTCGGCAAGCGCAAGCTCCTGGCAGCGATCGGCTACGGGCTGGCGGCCTTGACCAAGCCGGTCTTCCCTCTGGCTTCGTCCGTTGAATGGCTGTTCGCGGCGCGCTTCATCGACCGGGTCGGCAAGGGTATCCGAGGCGCGCCGCGCGACGCGCTCGTCGCCGACCTGTCTCCCCCCCGCTTGCGCGGCGCCAGCTTCGGCCTGCGGCAGTCGCTGGATACCGTCGGCGCCTTCCTGGGACCGCTGCTGGCCATCGGTCTCATGTGGCTGACAGCGGACCACTTCCAAGCCGTGTTCTGGGTTGCCGTTGTGCCGGCCTTCCTGTCGGTGGCGCTGATCGTAGTCGGGGTGAGCGAGCCTGAACGCTCCCCGGCGCTCCGGCAGGTGCGAATGCCGCTACACCCCGACGAGCTGCGCCGCCTGGGCGCGGGCTTCTGGTATGTGGTCGCCGTGGCGGCGGTGTTCACGCTCGCGCGCTTCAGCGAAGCCTTTCTCATCCTGCGGGCGCAATCGGCCGGGGTATCGCTGACACTGGTCCCGCTGGTACTGGTGATCATGAGCCTTGTGTACTCAGTCTCAGCCTATCCGGTGGGAATCCTGTCCGATCACATGAACCGGCCCGCGGTACTCGCCATCGGCCTGGCTGTGCTGGTGCTGGCAGATCTGGTCCTGGCCTGGTCGAGCGGCATCGCCGGGGTCGCTGCCGGCGTCGCGCTCTGGGGCTTGCACATGGGCTTCACCCAGGGCCTGCTGACGACACTGGTCGCCGATGTCGCGCCGCCAGAGCTGCGCGGCACCGCGTTCGGCGTCTTCAACCTGATCACAGGCGTTACCGTGCTCGTGGCGAGCGTCCTTGCCGGAGCGCTGTGGGACATGGGCGGTCCGCAAGCCACGTTCCTGGCCGGCGCGGGTTTCGCCTTGCTGGCGCTGGCTGGCTTGTGGGGGTTACGCGGCCGGCTGGGTGAAAAACCTCGGCATGTCGGTGGATGAACATCCATCCATGTACAAGCTTGGCGAAGCGCGAAGCGATGGTCCTAATGCCGGGTCCTTCGCGCCCGTCAAAGACTCCTCAGGAAATCGACGAGCGCCTTGTTGACTGCCTCGGGGGCTTCCTGTTGCAGCCAATGCCCCGCACCGGGAATGACTTCAGCAGCGCGCAGCTGGGGAACGAGGGCCGGCATGGCCGCGATGATCTGGTCCATGCCGGGAATCGCCAGGCCAGTATCCCTTTCCCCTACGAGATAAAGCGCAGGCACATCCACCGTCTTTCCCTCGAAGGCCCCCTGCAGCGCCCAATTGCGGTCCAGATTCCGGTAATAGTTGAGGCCGCCACGAAACCCGCTGGCGGTGTAGCTTTGGACAAAGGCAGCCAGATCCGACGGAGTTAGCCAGGCCGGCAACGTCTGGGGGACCGGCAGCGAATCGAGCAGGCCACGGCCAGCGGCTACCATGCCAAACGGATTGGGCGTAGCGGGGTCGTCACGCGGCCCGGCGTCGCCCGATGCCGCGAAGTAGATGGCGCGAAGGGTTGCGCTGATGTCGCGCTCGAACTCCTCTTCAGCAATTCCCGGCTCGTTGAAGTAATGCGTGTAAAACGCGGCGGACTCGGTCTTGGGGAAGAGGCGGCTGGGCGCAGCCGGCGCTCTGCGCATCATGGGAACGCCCAGGGCGACGACGGCCCGGAAGCGGTCCGGACGCAGTTGGGCTGCCTGCCATGCAATGCTGGCCCCCCAATCGCTCCCCACGATCACTGCGTCATCGGCCCCCTCGCTTTCGATAAGCGCGACAAGATCGCCAATGACATCCAAGGTCGTGAACGCCGCCACATCCGCCGGGCTGTCGCTGGCGCCATAACCGCGCAAATCCGGGGCCACGGCGCGGAATCCCGCCCGGGCCAGGACAGGAAGCTGGTGGCGCCAGGCATAAGCGGTCTCCGGGAAACCGTGGAACAGCAAGACGAGGGGGCCTACGCCCTGGGCCGTGACATTGAGCGTGATGCCGTTGACGGTCACAGCGCGTGTTTCAAGGTCGGTCATCGGGGAAGCTCTCAGGAAGTATCCAGTGCAGCTATAATACCGTAACACTTGTAGTTACGGTAAATCGATCCCATGGCCAATGACACCCGTCTTGCCCGCCTGCTGCACGTCTTGATCCACATGCATTTGCGCGGCGGCACGACCACTTCTGGAACGCTGGCCCAGATGCTGCATACGAATGAGGTGGTGGTGCGCCGATCCATGGCGGCGCTGCGCACCGCCGGCATGGTGACCTCCACGGGCGGGCGCAACGGCGGCTGGGTACTGGCCAGGGGACTGGAAACCATCACCGCGCGCGACGTCCATGAAGCCATCGCCCACGGCACGGTCTTTGCCATCGGGCCAGCCGACGACAATCCTGCTTGCCCCGTCGAACGGGCAGCGAACCAGTTGGTGGCGGATTCCCTGCGCGAAGGCGAGCATGCCTTGCTGCAACGCCTGGGCGCGGTATCGCTTGCCGAGCTCGCCGCGGAGATTGCGGCGCGCGAGGAAGGATGACGCCCGAGCTTTTATCGCTGTTCCAGCTACTGTTCCTTCAGCCCCAACGACTTCATCAGCGGGGCGAACAATTTCTTTTCGTCCTGCACGCGCGCAGCATAGTCGGCCACGCTCAGCGGTAGCGCCTCGGCGCCCGCATCGAGAAAGCGCGCCTGGATCTCCGGCCGCGCAAGCACCTTGTTGATTTCGGCGTTCATGCGATCGACCACATCATCGCGGGTGCCCGCGGCGGCATACATGCCGAACAGGCTGTCCGCGAAAACGCCGTCGATGCCGACCTCGGAAAAGGTTCGTATGTCGGGCGCCACGGCGGCGCGTTGCCGGCTCGCCACCGCCAGTACCTTCAGCTTGCCCGCTTGCACCATGGGAAAGACCGTGGCGGGTCCAAACGCGAAGTCGATCTGACCCGCTGCCAGGTCTTGTATCGCTGGCGCCACGCCGCGATACGGCGCATGGGTGGCCTGCATGCCAGTGGCCTGCTTGAGCAGCTCGCCAGCCAGATGCGGCGTCGTGCCGTTTCCGGCCGAACCGTAATTGAGAGGATCGGGCCGCTTGCGCGCGTATGCCACGAACTCTTCGAGCGTATCGACGCCAAGCGAGGACCGGACAAACAGGAACAACTGGCTATTGGCCAGCAAGGCAACCGGCCGCAGGTCCCGCTGCGGATCGAACGGCATGCTGGCGAACATCACTGGATTGACCGATTCGGTCGTCGATGGATTGAGCAGGAAGGTATGGTTGTCTCCACCATTGCGCACCACCTCGGCTCCCGCCACGTTGCCGCCCGCACCGCCGCGATTCTCCACGATAACGGTCTGCTTCAAGGCCTCGGCCAAGTGCGGCTGCACTGTGCGCGCCAGCACGTCGACCAGCCCTCCGGGCGCCAGCCCCACGACCAGGCGCACGGGCTTGACGGGCCAGGCCGGAGATGGCGTTTGCGCATGGCTGGCCGTCGCCCAGCCAGTCAACGCCAGCATCATCATGGCCAGACAACGTCTACGCAACAGCATGCGATTCTCCTTTTGGGGGCTCACCCCGTGATCCCGCGCACGGTGCGTCATGCCGCACCACGGTGAACCGCCTCGATGCCTCATCGCGGCGGCCCTGTATCTGCCGCTCATTCTTCACAAAAGTTTAAGCATAAAGAATTCCGGATAACCCTAATTTGCCGGCGACAAGCGCGGCTCGTGGGCCCGGCTTTAGTCCGAACAAAAAAAACGGGATGACTCCAATTCGAGCCTCCCGTTCATATTGCAAGGTCTGTCGTCAAGCGGATTGGCAGCGCGGGTCGCGCCCAAGAAACGGCGGCTTCCCAAGCTTCAGGCGAAGATTCGATTCCCGAAGGTTCGATTCCTGAAGGTTCGATTCCCTTTACCCGCTCCAATCCCTCTCTTGATTACGCCACCTCCCACAACGCCGCTGTCAGCCCCAGCAACAGCAGGATCGCCGACGCGATGAACCATCGCACGGTTTTGCGGTATTCATTCTCGGCTTCATCCTCCAAACGCAAGGCGCGGTAAAGAGCTATTACCTGCAGCAGGCTGGCGAGCAACAAGCACACGCCCGGCAGCACGGACAGCGCGCTCCAATCGCCCGGCGCGTCGAAGCCCCAGTAGCGCAGGAAACCCAGCGAAAAGCCCAGCAATACCGTGATGGCCGTAATCAATCCAGCCCGAAAGCCCTGAGGCAGGTCGCGTGGCCTGTGGCTGCGGGTCCGTACCAAGTCGTCGTCCGGCGCTTCCGGTGTCGTCATTGAGATACTCCGCACTGAGTACGCTACGGCCCGCCCGCTACCGGTTCATGTGGGAGGGAAACTGACCTCCTGCCGTCACGCGGGGCCAGGTTGAATTGATTATGGCTGATATCGCAGCGCACTGGGACGGCCGAAGTCGGCAAGCTCAATGAACCTGACGCCTTGCGCCTTCGCTACCCGCAAATATGTAACAGCCGCGCCCTCCCCCCTTGAACCCTAGAACATCATCCCTATAATTAGCACTCGACACCGGTGAGTGCTAACAAGCGTTCCCGGGCCTAACCGATCATTTCCTTCTCTTTTTTGCAACAGGAGTTCCTCATGGCCTTGCGTCCCCTGGGCGATCGCGTGATCGTCAAACGCCTCGAAAACGAGCGCAAGACTGCATCGGGCATCGTTATCCCCGACAGCGCCGCTGAAAAGCCCGATCAGGGTGAAGTCGTGGCCGTCGGCCCCGGCAAGAAGACCGAAGACGGCAAGATCCTGCCGGTCGACCTGAAGGCTGGCGACAAGGTGCTGTTCGGCAAGTACGCCGGCCAGTCCGTGAAGGTTGACGGCGAAGAGCTGCTCGTCATCCGCGAGGACGAAATCCTCGCCGTGGTCCAGTAAACCCCGCCTCAAACGAATTTTCGAAGGAAGCTAAGAAATGGCTGCCAAGCAAGTATTGTTCGGTGACGACGCCCGCGTGCGCATCGTCCGCGGCGTGAATGTTCTCGCCAACGCTGTCAAGACCACCCTGGGCCCCAAGGGTCGCAACGTCGTGCTGGAGCGCTCGTTCGGCGCCCCTACCGTGACCAAGGACGGCGTGTCCGTCGCCAAGGAAATCGAACTGAAGGACAAGTTCGAGAACATCGGCGCCCAGCTGGTCAAGGACGTTGCCTCCAAGACCTCCGACAACGCCGGTGACGGCACCACCACCGCCACCGTGCTGGCCCAGGCCATCGTCATGGAAGGCCTGAAGTACGTTGCCGCCGGTTTCAACCCGATCGACCTGAAGCGCGGCATCGACAAGGCTGTCGCCGCCGCCGTCGCCGAACTGAAGAAGCAATCCAAGCCGGTCACGACCAGCAAGGAAATCGCCCAGGTCGGTTCCATTTCGGCCAACAGCGACACCTCCATCGGCCAGATCATCGCTGACGCGATGGACAAGGTCGGCAAGGAAGGCGTCATCACCGTCGAAGACGGCAAGTCGCTGGAAAACGAGCTGGACGTCGTCGAAGGCATGCAATTCGACCGCGGCTACCTGTCGCCCTACTTCATCAACAACCCGGACAAGCAAGTTGCCGCTCTGGAAGATCCGTTTGTCCTGATTTTCGACAAGAAGATCAGCAACATCCGCGACCTGCTGCCCGTGCTGGAACAAGTTGCCAAGTCGAGCCGTCCGCTGCTGATCATCGCTGAAGACGTCGAAGGCGAAGCCCTGGCCACCCTGGTTGTGAACAACATCCGCGGCATCCTGAAGACGACCGCCGTCAAGGCTCCTGGCTTCGGCGACCGCCGCAAGGCCATGCTGGAAGACATCGCCATCCTGACGGGCGGCACGGTGATCTCCGAAGAAACCGGCATGTCGCTGGAAAAGGCCGGCCTGGCTGAACTGGGCCAAGCCAAGCGCATCGAAGTGGGCAAGGAAAACACGACCATCATCGACGGCGCTGGCGACAGCAAGTCGATCGAAGCTCGCGTCAAGCAAATCCGCGTCCAGATCGAAGAAGCCACGTCCGACTACGACCGTGAAAAGCTGCAAGAACGCGTGGCCAAGCTGGCCGGCGGCGTTGCCGTGATTCGCGTTGGCGCTGCCACCGAAGTCGAAATGAAGGAAAAGAAGGCTCGCGTCGAAGACGCCCTGCACGCCACCCGCGCTGCAGTGGAAGAAGGCGTTGTGGCTGGCGGCGGCGTTGCTCTGCTGCGCGCCAAGCAAGCCATCGCTGACCTGAAGGGCGACACGCCTGACCAGAACGCCGGCATCAAGCTGATCCTGCGTGCTGTGGAAGAGCCGCTGCGCACCATCGTCACCAACGCCGGCGAAGAAGCCAGCGTGGTCGTCAACACCGTGCTGAACGGCAAGGGCAACTACGGCTACAACGCCGCGACCGGCGAGTACACCGACCTGGTCGAGCAAGGCGTGCTGGATCCCACCAAGGTGACCCGCACCGCCCTGCAGAACGCCGCTTCCGTCGCCAGCCTGCTGCTGACCGCCGAAGCTGCCGTGGTCGAACTGGCCGAAGACAAGCCCGCTGCTCCGGCCATGCCCGGCGGCATGGGCGGCATGGGCGGCATGGACTTCTAAGTCCCGCCATCCTTGCAAGGCCTCCCCGGCTCCGGCCGGGGAATGCAGTATCCCGAAAAACCCCCGGTCCTTCGCCCCGGGGGTTTTTCTTTTTCCGCAACGCGGCCTCGCCAAAGAACACGTTTGCGCACAATCTGCGGGTTTCGCCGCAGCGCATGCGTCCCTACAATGAAGGCTCTCCCAGAACGAGCCGAGTCCCATGCGTTTGCCCCCGACCCTGTTGCGCGCCCTGCGTCCGTCCGAAATCGGCGGGCTGTTGATGGACTCGGCCAAACAGTGGTCCACCCATCGCGCGTCCAGCAAGGGCGCGGCGCTGGCGCTGTACATGGTGTTTTCGCTGGCGCCCATGCTGATCCTGGTGATCGCGGTGGCGGGCGCGTTTTTCGGCGAAGATGCGGTGCGCTCGGAGCTGTTCTCGCAGCTGCGCGACCTGACCGGCGAGCGCGGCGCGGAAGTCATCCAGACGGTGCTGGCCAGCGCCCATGAATCGGGCAAGGGCTGGATCGCCGCGCTGATCTCGATTTTCGTGCTGATCTTCAGCGCCACCACGGCCTTCGCGGAACTGAAGGCCAGCCTGGACGAACTGTGGGAGGTCTCCGCGAACCAGAAAAGCGGGCTGCACAGCATGGTCCGCAGCCGCATGCTGTCGTTCGGCCTGGTGCTGGTGCTGGCGCTGTTCCTCTTGATATCGCTGACGGTGAACGCCGCGCTTGGGGCCGCGCGCGGCTATTACGGCGATCTATGGACGGCTTCGTCCTTCGCCCTGGTGGCGGAGTGGATCTCCAGCCTGTTTTCCTTCTCCATCGTGGTGGCGCTGTTTGCGGTCATCTACAAGCTGCTGCCCAGCGCGAAGATCTCGTGGCCGGACGTGATCCCGGGCGCCATCGTGACCGCGGCGCTGTTCCTGGTGGGCAAGTGGGGCATCGGCGTCTACCTCAGCCGGGGCGCGGCGGTGTCCGCCTATGGCGCGGCGGGATCGCTGATCGCGCTGTTGTTGTGGATCTACTATTCGGCGCAGATCTTTTTCTTCGGCGCGGTATTCACGCGCCAGTTCGCGCTGCGCTTCGGCCGGAAAAGCGCGCCCGCGGCGGAATCGACGCCCGCAGCGGACGCCTGAACCCGACGCTCTCAGGCGGCGTCGTCCTGCGGCTCCAAGCCCGCCATCAGGCGCAGGCATTTCAAGAAGACCGGCCGCAGATCTTCTGGGATGGGCGCCAGCACCTCCGCCTCCACGGCGGCATCCTGCGGCAGGATGCGCGCCAACAGGGCAATGCCCTCTTCCGTGATCTCCAGCGCATAGGCGCGCCCATCCTGGGCCGAACGCTTGCGGCGCACGTAGCCCTTTTTGGTCATGCGCGCGATCATTTCAGCGAAGGAATTGCGGTCCAGCGCGATAAGTTCGGCGATGCGGTTCTGGGTCGCGCCCGGATTCTGGTAGACGGTGATCAGCAACGCCTTCTGGCGCGGGGTCAGGTCTTCGTCGGGAAAGGCCCGGGCAAACAGGGCTTCGGCGCGGAAGTGGGCCCGGCGCAGCAGATGCGATGCAACCTGGGTCAGGTCGAATGCCTGCAGGGCCTGGGCTGCGGCCTGCTTGGCGGGGATACGTCGGGATGCAGCAGTCATCGGGCTTCCAAGGAATGGGTGTCAGCGGTCATGACATGGCGCCGCAATGCCATAAGATAGCTCACGCCCCTTTCAGACTTCATCATGTCCTGCCTTTCCGGTAGTCGGTCAACCCCACGCCGGTATGGCGCTTGAAGAACTTGCCCAAATAGGAGGCGTCAGCGAAATGCAGCTCCTCCGCAATCTGCTGCACGGATTTCCTGGGCTGGGTAAGGCGCTTTTTTATCTCCAGCACGACCTGCCTGTCGATCAGCGTTTTGGGCGCGTCGTTGAAGAATCTCTTGCTCAACTGCGACAGGTAGTACGGAGTGATGTGCAGCAGCCCTGCATAGAATGCCACGCCGCGCTGTTGCACGCAGTGCTGCGAGATCAGTTCCCAGAATTTCCAGCAGACCGCTTCCGATCTGCTGAAGTCATTCCTCATGCCGGCCCCAAGGCCGTCTATCTTTTCACAGATCCACAAGAACAGGTTCTGGACATGGTTGACGATCATGGTCCGCTGGTAGGTGACGCACTGCTCATGGATTAGCGCCGCCTGGCCTTCCCAGGCCTTTGAATACTGCGGCGACAGCTTTTCGGCAGCGAAGAACGGCGAACGGCTCAAGAAGGAAAACAGGCTGTTGGGCAGGGCGTGCGCAATCTCCGCAGCGATGGACCGGTTCATCAAATAGCAGGCGCATGAATAGTCATCCGACTTGCGTTTGATGAGCGCGATGGAATCTTCCGCCAAGACCAGCAGATCGTTTTTCTTCATCCGGTGCGGCTTGAAGTTCACTTCCCACTCGGCGCTGCCCTCGCGGCAGATCAACACCACCACATACGCCAACGCCAAGGGGTGACCCACCTGTGCGTCGAAGCTATTGAGGCCGATGGCCAGGTCTTCGATGCCTGTATCCGAGAGTTGAGAGAGTGTTTTCATTTACGCTTAAATATTAAATCTTCACCCATGAATTTCCGCAATTTTGTTTTCAAAATTACCTAATCTACTCAACTCTGTCTATTATCAGTTGCACCCTCGGATCCTAGAATTGCAGCTGCTGTTTTCATTGCTGAAAGGAAGGGAAATCATGCTGCGCACCGAACGCCTCATCTTGCGGCCCTGGCACACCGACGACGCGCCGAGCCTGTTTGAGTATGCATGCGACGAACGGATCGGCCCCGCCGCGGGCTGGCCTGCTCATACAAGCGTCGAACATAGCCGGGAGATCATCCAGACGGTTTTTTCGCGGCCACTGGCCTATGCCTTGACAAAGAAGGAAGACAACACCGCCATAGGCCTGGTGGCGTTGCTCATGGGGAAGGACAGCAATTTCGACATTGCCGACGACGAAGCCGAAATCGCGTATTGGATCGGCGTACCGTTCTGGGGCCAGGGGTTGATTCCTGAAGCCGTCAGGGCACTGATGCGCCACGCGTTTGAAACGTTGAACTTCAACGCGCTATGGTGCGGCTATTTCGCCGACAACGAAAAATCGCGCAAAGCCCAGGAAAAGTGCGGCTTCAAGCACCATCACACCGAGGAGAACAAGTTCAATCAGTTCATGAACGACTACCGGACGGAGCATGTCAGCCGCATCGGCAAGGAAGAATGGCAGGCGCTGACGGCTTCGGAATCGCATTGACTTGAGACGGGGCGCTGTCTATGATCCAAAATATAGTACGTATACGTATTTATTTTGCATCCCGACCTGGCCCTGGACATGACGATCCGACAATTGCGCAACTACATCGACGGCCGCTTTGAAGACGGCGCGTCCACCTTCGACAAGCACAGCCCGGTGGACGGGCGCCTGATCGCCCAGGTCCACGAAGCCAGCCGCGATCAGGTCGACCGCGCGGTGGCGGCGGCGCACCGCGCCCTGCCCGCCTGGGCGGGACTGCCGGTAGCCGAGCGCACCGACCATCTGCTGGCGCTGGCCGACGGCATCGCGCGACGCTTCGACGATTTCCTGCAGGCCGAGATCGGCGACACCGGCAAGCCGGTGGGCTGGGCCGGCAAGATCGACATTCCGCGCGGCGCGGCCAATTTCCGCGCCTTCGCGGAACTGGCTCGCACGCTGGACATGGAAAGCTACATGACGGACACGCCGGATGGCCGCCAGGCGCTGAACTACGCCTACCGCAAGCCGCTGGGCGTGGTGGGCGTGATTTCACCCTGGAACCTGCCGCTGCTGTTGCTGACCTGGAAGGTGGCGCCGGCGCTGGCGTTCGGCAATACGGTGATCATGAAGCCGTCCGAAGTCACGCCTTCCACGGCCACGCTGCTGGCCGAAGTCGCGCATGAAGCCGGGCTGCCGGCCGGCGTGCTGAATCTTGCGCATGGTTTCGGCCCGGACTCGGCGGGCGAATTCATGACCACGCATCCGGATATCGACGGCATTACCTTCACCGGCGAATCCGCCACGGGCGCGGCCATCATGCGGGCGGTGGCGCCAGGCGTGAAGCCGGTGTCCTTCGAGCTGGGCGGCAAGAACGCGGCGCTGGTGTTCGCCGATGCGGATTTCGACGCCGCGGTGGACGGCGTGACGCAATCGGTGTTCGCCAATTGCGGCCAGGTCTGCCTGTGCACCGAGCGCGTCTACGTAGAACGCCCGATCTACGAACGCTTCGTCGCCGCGCTGGCGGCGCGCGCCGACGCCTTGCGCATCGGCTGGCCGATGGATCCGGCCACCGAGATGGGACCGCTGGTGTCGCGCGAGCATCGCGAGAAGGTGCTGTCGTACTTCGCCCTGGCGCGCGAGGAAGGCGCGACGGTGGTGGCCGGCGGCGGCGTGCCGGTATTCGGCGACGCGCGCGATGAAGGCGCCTACGTGCAGCCCACGATCTGGACCGGCCTGCCCGAGACCGCCCGCTGCATCAAGGAGGAAGTCTTCGGCCCGGTCTGCCACGTGGCGCCCTTCGACACAGAAGAAGAAGCCATCCGCCTGGCCAACGACACGCGCTACGGCCTGGCCGCGGCCGTCTGGACGCAGAATCTTACGCGCGGCCACCGCGTGGCGCAGGCCATGAAGGTTGGCCTGGCCTGGGTCAACTGCTGGTTCCTGCGCGACCTGCGCACGCCGTTCGGCGGCAGCGGCCTCTCGGGCATCGGCCGCGAAGGCGGCCGCCATTCGCTGCATTTCTATACCGAACCGACCAATGTCTGCATTAAGCTCTGACCCACCCCACGCAAAGGAAGATGCGATGAACCCACCCCAGCCCGGCGTCAGCGCCACCGTCGTCGCAGGCAAGGCCACGCCGCGCGGCAAGTATCCGCACATCAAGCGCGCCGGCGATTTCCTGTATGTCTCCGGCACCAGCTCGCGCCTGCCCGACAACCGCATCGCGGGCGCCGAGGTCGATGCGATGGGCACCGCCACGCTGGACATCCGGGCGCAGACGCGCGCCGTCATCGAAAACATCCGCGACATCCTGGCAACGGCCGATGCGACGCTGGCCGACGTGGTCGAGATCAGCACCTTCCTCGTCAACATGAACGATTTCGGCGGCTACAACCAGGTGTATGGCGAGTACTTCGACTTCGACGGCCCGGCCCGCACCACCGTCGCCGTGCATCAGCTGCCGCATCCGCAGCTGCTGATCGAGATCAAGGCGGTGGCCTACAAGCCGCAGGCGCGCTAGCGGCGCATGTCGGACTTCCGCATTACGCCCAACGCGCTCAGCCGCAAGCTGAAGCTGCACCAGTTGCAGGTGTTCGAGCGCGTGCTGGCGTGCCGTTCACTGTCGCGCGCCGCCAGCGAATTGCATCTGACCCAGCCCACCGTCACCAAGGCCATCCACGAACTGGAGACCTTCTTCGGCGCGTCCTTGTTCGACCGCTCCAACCGCGGCGTGACGCCGACGGAGCTGGCCGTGGTGCTGGGCCGCCGGGTCCAGGCCATGATGGCCGAGATCCGCTACATGGCCGACGACATCGATGCGGTGCTGGGCGGGGCCAGCGGCCATGTGGTGGTGGGCACGCTCATCGCCGCGTCGGCCAAGCTGTTGCCCGAGGCGATTGCGCGCCTGATGACTGCGCACCCCGGCATCCAGGTCAGCGTGCGCGAAGGGCCGACCTCCCAGCTGCTGCCAGCGCTGGCCACGGGCGATCTGGACATCGTGGTTGGCCGCTTGCCCGGCGCCGACATGGCATCGATCTCCGGCGTGGCGGTGGACCACCACAAGCTGTACCGGGAAGAGCTGTGCCTGGTGGCCCGCGCCGCCCATCCCCTGGCCGGCGCGCCGCCCGCGCCGCTGGCCGCGCTGACCGATCACATCTGGATCCTGCGCGCCTCGATCGAGCGCAGCTTCCTGGACGCCGGCCTGCGCCTGCCGGCCAGGCATGTCGAATCGCTATCGCTCCTGACCAACATCGGCGTGCTCATGCACAGCGACGCGCTGGCGCTGCTGCCTTATGACGCGGCGGCGCCGTTCCTTGCGACGGGCATGCTGGCCCGCCTGCCCACCGACGCCTTCGGCGCATTCGGCGACGTGGGTTACTCGGTGCGTGCGGACCGCCCGCTGACGCCGGCCTGCCAGCGCCTGGTGGACCATCTGAAGCAGATCGCGGCGCAGCGCGCTGAAACCGTCGGCTGACAGGTGGATCAGGGTTATCCCGCCATAGACAAGCCGCATACCCAACGGCGTAATTTCTATTGTGCAGGCCCGCAAGGTCCCGCCTAGACTGCGGGCTATGGGGCAGCCCCGGTCCGCCCCCAGACTTCCGGAGATCCGCATGCCTGCCTATGGCCCGCCGTTGAATTTCCAGCGCTGGATAGACGACCACGCGCATCTGCTCAAGCCGCCGGTCGGCAACCAGCAGATCTGGCAGGACGCCGACTTCATCGTCACCGTGGTCGGCGGCCCGAACCACCGCACCGACTACCACGACGACCCGCTGGAAGAGTTCTTCTACCAGCTGCGCGGCAACGCCTGGCTGTCGCTGTGGGTGGACGGCAAGCCCGAACGCGTGGACCTGAAGGAAGGCGACATCTTCCTGCTGCCGCCGCACGTGCGGCATTCGCCGCAACGTCCGGAGACCGACAGCGCCTGCCTGGTCATCGAACGCCAGCGCCCGGAAGGCCTGCTGGACGGCTTCGAGTGGTATTGCCCGCAATGCCGCAGCCTGGTGCACCGCGTGGAGGTGCAGCTCAAGAGCATCGTGACCGACCTGCCGCCGCTGTTCCAGGCCTTTTATTCCAGCACCGAGAAACGCACCTGTCCCAGTTGCGGCGAGATCCATCCAGGCAAGGGGCATGCGCCGTCCACGCAGGCGGCTCCGGCCTAGAGGCCATTTCAGCCAGCCCGATCTCGCGGCACGCCGCCGCACGCCCGACCGACTTTTTTCTTTCGCACATGACCCAGAAAATCGATATGCACGCGCACTTCTTCCCGCCGATCACCCGGCAGGAAGCGGCGGCGCTGGACCCCGTCAACGCGCCCTGGCTGCGTCTGGACGGCGGCGGCTCGACCGGCCAGATCATGGCGGGCGAACGCCCGTTCCGCCCGGTGGACGCCACCTTGTGGGACCCGGCCCTGCGCCTGCAGCAGATGGACCGCAACGGCGTGGACCTGCAGATCCTGTGCGCGACGCCCATCATGTTCGGCTATTCCTATCCCGCCCAGGCAGCGGCCGACTGGGCCGCCCGCATGAACGACCTGGCGCTGGAGCATTGCGCCCACGCGCCGGCGCGCCTGAAGGCGCTGGCGCAAGTGCCGCTGCAGGATCTGGAGCTGGCCTGCAAGGAAGCGTCGCGCGCCCGCGCCGCCGGCCACCTGGGCGTGCAGATCGGCAACCACGTCGGCCCGCGCGACCTGGACGACGAGACCCTGGTGCAGTTCCTGATCCACTGCGCCAACAACCACATCCCGGTGCTGGTGCATCCCTGGGACATGATGACCGACGGCCGCATGAAGAAATGGATGCTGCCGTGGCTGGTCGCCATGCCCGCCGAAACCCAGCTGGGCATCCTGTCGCTGATCCTGTCCGGCGCGTTCGAACGCATCCCGCGCAGCCTGAAGCTCTGTTTCGCGCACGGCGGCGGCAGCTTCGCCTTCCTGCTGGGCCGCGTGGACAATGCCTGGCGCCATCGCGACATCATCCGCCAGGACTGTCCGCAGCTGCCCTCTTCCTACACCGACCGCTTCTACACCGACAGCGCAGTGTTCGACCCGCGCGCGCTGCGCCTGCTGATCGACGTGATGGGCGAAGACCGGGTGCTGCTGGGTTCCGACTATCCCTATCCGCTGGGCGAGCAGGAAGTGGGCAAGCTGGTGACGCACGCCGGCCTGCCGCCGGAAGTGCAGCAGAAGATTCTGAGCCGCAACACGATGGAATTCTTCGGTCTGGTCCCCTGACGCTTCTTGCGTAGCGGGACGGCTGCGATCAGGCCTGGGCCTCCGCCGGCGTGAACGGCGGCGGAGCAAGCCCCAACCTGGCGCTCCATTCGGCCATTTCAGCCTTCAAGGCCGGCGGCACCGGAATCCCCGCGGCCTGGCGCTGCGCCTGCGAGGCCAGTTCCGGATCGCCCGGCATGCGTGGCGATCCGGGCTGTCCCGCCAGTTCGGCCGCCATGCCCGCCGCCACGGCGGCCAACGCCGCGCCGCCCGCAAACCGGGCGGGATCGATGACGATGAAGAACGCCCCGAGTTCGCGCGGACGATCCAGCTGCTCGTACATGGGACCGATGTGCGGTCCATGGGGATTGCCGTTGAGCGGCCCGCACAAGAGTTCGACCATCATCGCCAGGCCGTAGCCCTTGTGGCCATAGTCGCCGCCCAGCGGCGACAAGGCGCGGACACGCTCCGCGTCGGTCACGTTCCGCCCCTCGGCATCCAGCGCCACGCCAGCGGGCAGTTCGGCGCCGTCGCGACGCGCGTTCATGACCCGGTTCCACGGGATTGAAGTCGTCGCCATGTCCAGGCACAGGGGCTCGCCATCCTGCCTGGGGAAAGCGAAGGAAATGGGATTGGTGCCGAAATACGGTTGCCGGCCGCCGAACGGCGCGGCAATGGCGTCGGAATGCGTGTAGGCCATGCCGATCAGCCCTTGCCGGGCGGCCGCGCGCGTGTACAGGCCGATGGCCCCGCAATGCGACGAATCGCTGACGCCGACCGCGCCCACGCCCGCCTCGCGCGCCAGCGCCATGGCCGTCTGGCTGGCGCGGTGCGCCACCACGATGCCGTGGCCCCTGCCGCCATGCACCTGCGCGGTTGCCGGCCCGCTCTGTTCGATACGGATTTGCGGCCGCGCCAGGATCGAGCCATGGACGACGCGGTTCAGATAGTGCGGCAGCCGCGCGATGCCATGGGAATCAATGCCCCACAAACTGGTCTGTGCCAGGCTGGATGCCAGGCAGCGGGCATCGTCTTCGTTGAAATCCAGACGCCTCAAGCACGCCTCGCCCCATTGCTGCCACTGCGCCGCGTCCACGCATTCCCGCCTTGCCATGCTGTGCTCCTTGTGGATGCCGGCGGCGCGCCGCCAGCGGTCAAGCGGCCGGCACGGGCTGCACGGAGCCTTGCTGGGCCGCGTCCCGCTCCAGCGCCTCCAGCGCGCCCAGCACGCCGAGCGTCCGCAGACGTTCCAGCTGCAGGGCCAGCGCCTCGACAAATACGGGCTTGCTGCCCAGGTCGCCGAAAACAGGCCGGAATCCCGCCATCACCGTGGCGCGCCGATGCGCTGCCTGGGACGGAGCCGAAGCCGTTGCGGCGACCTCGGCGCGCGCCAGCAGTTTGGCAAGCGCGCCTGCCAGCGGATCCTGGATGGCATAGGCGTTGCCCTGCTCGTCGTATCCGCGCAAGTAATGCAGCCAGGCGGCCACGGACATCGCCAGCCGGTTGAAATCGTCGCCCCGCTGTTTGCGGTCGCGGATGGCGGCGAGCAGGCGCTGCGGCACCTTCTGCGAACCATCCATCGCGACCTGCCGGGTGAGGTGCGGCAGCGCCGGATTGGACACGCGCGCCAGGAAGCGCTGGCGATATTCATCCAACCCCGACTCCGGAACGCCGCGCAGCGTGGGCGCGAGTTCCAGCCGCATCATGTCGTCGACGTAGCGGCGCAACACCGGCGTGGCGGCGGCCTCGCTATTGGTGCGCAGGCCCAGCATCGAACCCAGGTAGGCGAATGCGGAATGCGGCGCGTTGACCATGCGCAGCTTGAGGCGCTCGTAGGGCGCCGCGTTGCGTACGAAGCTCGCGCCGGCCGCGTCCCAGGCGGGCCGGCCGGCGGCGAACTTGTCCTCGATGACCCAGTTCAGGAAGGGTTCTCCCACCACCGGCCAGGCGTCCTCGAATCCCAGGCGCTGCGCCACGCGCGCGCGGTCTTCGTCCTGCGTGCCCGGCACGATGCGGTCCACCATGGAATTCGGAAAGGTGCAGTGGTTGTCGATCCATGCGGTCAGGCCCACGTCGACCCGCAATGCGAAGGCCAGCACCAGGCTGCGCAGCGTGTCGCCGTTGGCGTGCAGGTTGTCGCAAGACAGCAGCGTGACGGGAGGCAGGCTGCGTTCGCGCCGCAGCGCCAGGCCGTACACCAGCATGCCGATGGTGCTGCGCGGCCTGACCGGATGCGCGAGGTCGTGCACGATGTCCGGGTCGTCCCAACACAAGTGGCCGGTGGACGGTTCGTGGCTGTAGCCCTTCTCGGTGACGGTCAGGCTGACGATGCGGGTCTGGGCGGAGGCAATGCGCTCCAGCACCGCCTGGGGATCTTCCTCGGCCACCACCACCCGCAGCACCGACCCGATCACCCGCAGCTGTTCCCGCAACTGCCCGTCCGCGTCGGCGTCGCGCAGCGCCAGGGTGTACAGGCCGTCCTGCGGCGTCAGCGCGTCGCGCGTGGCCGGGCTGCGCAGCGAAACGCCCACGATGCCCCAACTCAGGTCCCCGCTGGCGGCCATGGCCAGGTCCGTCACCGCCGCCTGATGGGCGCGGTGGAAAGCGCCTATGCCCAGATGCACGATGCCGGGCGTGACCCGGCTGCGGTCATAAGCGGGACATTCCACATCCTCGGGCAGATGCGCAAGGGACTCCGAGTTCAAGCGTTCGAGCATGGATTACCAGTGCCATAGTGCGCCGTCATGCGCCTGCCGGTTGACCGGCAGGTAAGCGCGTTGGTAGGGATATCTGGCGGCGAGCTTTTCGTCGATGTCGACACCATGGCCCGGCGCGTCGCCAGGGTATAGCATGCCTTGGTTGAAGCTGTAAGCATGGGGAAACACCGCGTCCGTTTCGTCCGTGTGCCGCATGTACTCCTGGATGCCGAAATTCGGCACCCACAGGTCGAAGTGCAGCGCCGCGCCCATGCAGGCCGGCGACAGGTCGGTGGCGCCATGGCAGCCGGTCCGCACCTGATAGAGCGCGGCCAGATCGGCGATGCGGCGCAGATGCGTGATGCCGCCCGCATGCACCACCGTGGCGCGGATGTAGTCGATCAGCTGGTTCTCGATCAGGTCCTTGCAATCCCAGATGGTGTTGAAGACTTCGCCCACCGCGATCGGCGTGACCGTGTGCTGGCGGATCAGGCGGAAGGCTTCCTGGTTTTCCGCGGGCGTTGCGTCCTCCATCCAGAACAGGCGGTAAGGCTCCAGCGACTTGCCCAGGCGGCCGGCCTCGATGGGCGTGAGCCGGTGATGCACATCATGCAGCAGGTGGGTGTCCCAGCCCACCGCATCGCGCACCCGCTGGAACAGGCGCGGCGCGTGGTCCAGGTATTTTTCCGTGGACCAGTCATGTTCTGACGGCAGCGAGCCGTCGGCGGGTTCGTAGAACATGCGGCCGCGCCCCACCCCGTAGACCGAGTTCAGGCCCGGCACCCCGCTTTGCGCGCGGATGGCCAGGTAGCCCATTTCGCGGTAGCGCAGCACCTCGTCCACGGTTTCGTCGATGTCGCGGCCATTGGCGTGGCCGTAGACCATGACACCCGAGCGGCTCTTGCCGCCCAGCAGCTGGTACAGCGGCATGTTGGCGGCCTTGGCCTTGATGTCCCACAAGGCCGTGTCCACGGCAGCGATGGCGGACATGGTGACCGGACCGCGCCGCCAATATGCGCCGCAGTACAGGTACTGCCAGATATCCTCGATCTGCTGCGGATCGCGGCCGATCAGGCAGGGAATCACGTGCTCGGTCAGGTAGGCCGCCACGGCCAGTTCGCGGCCGTTGAGCGTGGCATCGCCGATGCCGTACAGGCCTTCATCGGTTTCGATCTTCAAGGTGACGAAGTTGCGGCCGGGGCTGCAAACGATGACGCGCGCTTGGGTAATCTTCATGGATGGTCCCGTGGAATGCTGGAAACTCCCGGACGGCGCCGGGCGCCTACATCACCGCGCCCAGTTGCCAGGGCACGAACTCGTTCTGGCCGTAGCCATGTTCCTCGCTGCGCGTGCGCCGGCCCGAGGCCGTTTCCAGCATCAGACGGAATATGCGCTCACCCATCCCGGCCACGCTTTGCGCGCCGTCAACCACTTCGCCGCAATTGATGTCGATATCGTCGGACTGCCGCTGCCACAGCGCCGTGTTGGTCGACAGCTTCAAGGACGGCGCGGGCGCACAGCCATAGGCCGAGCCGCGGCCGGTGGTGAAGCAGATCAGGTTGGCCCCGCCCGCAACCTGGCCGGTGGCGGACACCGGGTCGTAGCCCGGCGTATCCATGAACACCAGCCCGCGCGCGCGCACGGTTTCGGCGTATTCATACACGTCGGCCAGGCGGGTCGTGCCGCTCTTGGCGATGGCGCCCAGGGACTTTTCCAGGATGGTGGTCAGCCCGCCGGCCTTGTTGCCAGCCGAGGGGTTGTTGTCCATTTCCGCGTCGTTGCGGGCGCAGTACTCCTCCCACCAGCGCAGCCTGGCGAGCAGCTTGGCCGCGACTTCGGGCGTGGCGGCGCGCCGGGTCAGCAGGTGCTCGCCGCCGTAGATCTCCGGCGTCTCCGACAGGATGGCGCTGCCGCCATGGCGTACCAGCAGGTCCACCGCGGCGCCCAGCGCCGGGTTGGCGCTGATGCCCGAATAGCCGTCGGACCCGCCGCATTGCAGGCCCACGGTCAGCAGGCTTGCAGGCACGGGCTGGCGCTGGACGCGGTCGGCCTGCGCCAGCATGGCGCGCACCAGTTCGATGCCATGCTCCACGGTCTTGCGCGTGCCGCCGGTCTCCTGGATGTTGAAGGTATGCAGCAAGCCGCTCTCGCGCAGTCCTTCCTGCTCCATCAGGCCGCCGATCTGGTTGGTTTCGCAACCCAGGCCCAGCACCAGCAGGCCCGCGAAATTGGGATGCCTGGCGTAGCCGCCCAGCGTGCGGCGCAAAAGGCGCAGAGGCTCGCCCTCGCTGCCCGTGGCGCAGCCGGCGCCATGCGTCAGCGCCACCACCCCGTCCACGTTGGGATAGGCGGCCAGCGCTTCCGGATGGATGTCGCGGCGGAAATGGTCGGCAATGGCGCGCGCGGCGGTAGCCGAACAGTTCACGCTGGTGAGGATGCCGATGTAGTTGCGCGTGGCAACGCGACCGTCGGCGCGCACGATGCCGTCGAACTGCGCGGGCGCGTCGACGTAGTCGGTGGCGCGCGCGTCGGCGCCCACGGCGTAATCGCGCTCGAAGTCGGAGAACTCCAGGTTATGCGTATGGACATGCGCGCCAGGCGCGATGTCGCAGCGCGCCACGCCGATGATCTGGTTGTAGCGCCGCACCGGCTCGCCTGCGGCGATGGCGCAGGTCGCCACCTTGTGCCCTGGCGGCACCAGGCCGCGCACGACGACGTCTTCGCCGGCCAGGCGCGTGCCGCCGGCCAGCTGGCGTCTGGCGATCACCACATTGTCCGCCGGGTGGATGCGTATGACCGCGGTATCGGATTCAGACATGAATGCCTCCTGGCGTTCTCGCGCCGCTAACCGTCGATCAGCGCAGGGTCCCAGGCGTGGACGCGCTGCCGCTGCTCGCCCAGGCCGGCAATGCCCAGTCGCATCTCGTCGCCGGCCTTCAAGTACACGGGCGTCGGCTTCTGGCCCATGCCCACGCCCGGCGGCGTGCCGGTGCTGATCAAGTCGCCCGGGTACAGGGTCATGAAGCGGCTGACGTAGGACACCAGCTGCGCCACGCCGAACACCATGGTGCGCGTGCTGCCGTTCTGATAGCGTTTGCCGTTGACGTCCAGCCACATGTCCAGCGCCTGCGGGTCGGCGATCTCGTCGGCGGTGACCAGCCACGGGCCGACCGGGCCGAAGGTGTCGCAGCCCTTGCCCTTGTCCCAGGTGCCGCCGCGCTCGATCTGGTATTCACGTTCGGACACGTCGTTCACCACGCAATAGCCGGCCACGTGGTTCATGGCCTCTGCCTCGCTGACGTAGCGGGCCCGCTCGCCGATCACCACGCCCAGTTCCACTTCCCAGTCGGTCTTGACGGACTCTTGCGGCAGCACCACCGGATCGTTGCAGCCGACCACGGCCGAGGTCGGTTTCATGAACACCACGGGCTCGGCCGGCACTGGCAGGCCCGACTCCGCTGCGTGGTCGGCGTAGTTCAGGCCGATGCAGATGAACTTGCCCATGCCGCTCCAGGGCGGCGCCAGGCGGCCCGGGCGATCCACCAGCGGCAGGCTGGCCGGGTCCAGCGCACGCAGCGGCGCAAGGCCCGCGCGCGTGAGCGTGGCGGCGCCTATGTCCGGCAGGACCGCCGACAGGTCCCGCACCTGCCCGCGGGCGTCCAGCATTCCGGGCTTCTCCGCGCCTTTCGCACCATAGCGCAACAGTTTCATCGCATGTTCCTCATGTGTAGTGAATGTTCAGTTGGACCAGCCGCCGTCGATGACCTGGGCCGTGCCGGTGGTGAAGGCGGACTCGTCGCTGGCAAGGTACACCGCCAGCAGGGCGATTTCCTCCGCGCTGCCGATGCGGCCCATGGGTTGGCGGGCGACGAAAGCGGCCTCCACCGCGGCCAGCGTCTGCCCGCCGGCGCTGGCCTGCGCCTCGATGCGCTGGCGCAGCGAAGGCGATTCCACCGTGCCCGGGCAGATGGCGTTGCAGCGTATGCCCTGCCCGACGTAATCCGCCGCCACGGACTTGGTCAGCCCGATCACCGCCGCCTTGGTGGCGCCATAGACGCAGCGGTTGGGCGCACCCTTGATGCTGGACGCCACCGAGGCCATGTTGACGATGGCGCCGCCGCCGCGCGCCAGCATGCCGGGCAGGCAGGCGCGGATCATGCGGTACATGGATTTCACGTTCAGTTCGAACGAGAAGTCCCAGGCCTTTTCGTCGCAGTCCAGGATGGTCCCGGCATGCACGAAACCGGCGCCGTTGAACAGCACGTCCACCGGTCCGGCCTCGGCGGCCAGCGCGCCGATGGCGGCGGCGTCGGTCACGTCCAGCGTGCGGCGCCGGCATCCCGCCAGCGTCTCCAGCGCGCCGCCGTTGATGTCCAGCGCCAGCACGTCGGCGCCTTCGCGGACGTAGGCCTCGGCCACGGCGCGGCCGATGCCTTGCCCTGCGGCGGTGACGATGGCGGTCTTGCCTTGCAGCCTTCCAGTCATGACGTCTTCCTTTTTACTTGGCCATGCCCATGACGCCGGGCAGCCAGAGCGTGATCTGAGGGATATAGGTAATGGCGATCAGCGCCACGAACAGCGGCACCAGCCACGGCAGGATCGCAACCGTGGTCCGTTCCACCGACAGCTTGGACACGCGCGCCAGCACGAACAGCACCATGCCCATGGGCGGATGCAGCAGGCCGATCATCAGGTTCAGCGTCATGATCAGGCCGAAATGGATCGGATCGATGCCCAGCTTGAGCACGATGGGCAGCAGGATCGGCACCAGGATGGTGATGGCGGCTATGGTGTCGATGAAGCAGCCCACGATCAGGATCAGGACGTTGGCCATCAGCAGGAACACCCACTTGTTCTGCGTCACGCTGAGAATGCCGTCGGTCAGCGCCTGGGCCGCCTGGGTGGTGGTCAGCAGCCACGCGAACACCGAGGCGGCGGTGACGATGAACAGCACCGAGGCCGTGGTCTCGATGGTGTCGAAAATCGCTTTGGCCAGGGTCCGCAAGGTCATGGAGCGATAGCGCACCAAGCCCAGGAACAGCGCCCAGATCACCGCAGCCACGGCGGCCTCGGTGGGCGTGAACCAGCCCAACGTCATGCCGCCGATCAGGATGACGGGGGCCATCAGCGCCATCACCGCCGAGAAGTTGTAGCGCCAGTCCAGCGCCAGCAACACGGCAAAGGCGATGCCTGCGGCCAGGTTGGCCGACACGCCGGCCTCGGTCATCAGCCAGATCGCCAGCGGGAAGGCCAGCACGATGCCGACTTCCAGCCCGGCGGCGCCCAGCCGCTTCCAGTCGAAGGACACGTCGCCGCCCCAGTTGTTGCGGCGCGCGTAATAGGCCACGGTCAGCATCATCAGCACGGTCAGGACCGCGCCGGGAATCAGGCCGGCCAGGAACAGCGAGCCGATCGACACGTTGGCCATCATGCCGTAGATGACGAAGGGCAGCGACGGCGGGATGATGGGGCCCAGCGTGGCCGAGGCAGCCGTCACGCCCACCGCGAACTCGGTCTCGTAGCCATGGTCCTTCATGGCCTTGATTTCGATGGTGCCCAGACCCGCGGCGTCGGCGATGGCGGTGCCCGACATGCCCGCGAACACCACCGAACCGATGATGTTCACCTGCCCCAGGCCGCCGCGCATCCAGCCCACCAGCGCCACGGCGAAGTTGTAGATGCGGCCGGTAATGCCGGCGATGTTCATCAGGTTGCCGGCCAGGATGAAGAACGGCACGGCCAGCAGAGGAAAGGACTCCACCCCCGCGATCATGCGCTGCGCCACCACCACGTCGGGCACGCTGCCCGAAATCAGCACGAACAGCAGCGATGCGCCCGCCATGGCCACCGCCACCGGCAGGCCGAAGATCATCAACAGCAGAAAGGTTCCGATCAGTATGCCCATGTCTCGCTTCCGGTTGTCGTTGTCGGATTCCGGGGCTGCCCCGGCTAGTCCTGCGACTCGTAGGCCGCGGGGTTTTCCAGGATGGAGTAGCCCTGGCGCCAGTTGCAGACCGACACCTGCACCGAGCGCAGGAACATCAGGACGAATCCCGCCAGCGCCATCCAGTAGACATAGGCCTTGTTCCAGAACAGCGTGGTCATGGGCTCGTCGCCCACCAGTACGATGTAGCGGTAGGTGAGCCACACGGCATAGCCGAAGAACGCCGTGCGCAGCAGGTCGATGATGGTGGCCAGCGCGCGGCCGACGGGGCGCGGCAGGTAGCGGTACAGGAAGTCCACCTGGATGTGGCGGCAGGCGCGCACGCACATGGACGAGCCGATGAACACCACGCCGATCAGGCAATAGACGGCCAGTTCCTCGGTCCAGGCGTAGGAGTCGTTAAGCACATAGCGCGAAAAGAACTGCAGGAAGACCAGCAGCGCCATGACCCAGAATATGCCCAGGCAGATCCAGTCCTCGGGCTGGTAGCCCGCCAGGCTGACCTCGTGGCGGTCGGCTTCCTCGAAACTCTGGACGATCTCCTGCGCCGTGGCGGGCGGCTGGTGCCCCGCGGGATGGACAGGGTTGCTGCTGGCGGCCGCCATCACGGCGGCCTTGGCATCGGAATGCATGGCGTTCCCCTTGTGCGGAATCGGACGGGTCGATGCGGGGCCGCCCGGGCGGCCCCGGGCGCGCTTACTTCACGGCCTGGATCCGTTCCCAATCCGATTTTTCGTAGCCGTACTGCTTGAACGGCACTTTCTCCAGCACGGTGTCGCGGAAGTCCTGGACGTTCACCTCCGCCACGTTCAGGCCGCGCTTGCGGAACACTTCGACCATCTTCTTCTCGCTTTCGGCGACCTCGGCGGAAGCCTTTTCGGCCGCCTGCTGCGCCACTTCGGCGAAGATCTTCTTGTCCTCGTCGGACAGGCTCTTCCACAGCTTGCCCGAGATCACGGTGTTCAGGTGATCGACGATATGGCCCGTGAGGATGATGTTCTTCTGCACTTCGTAGAACTTCTTGGCCTCGATGGTGGTGAGCGGGTTCTCCTGCGCCTCCACGGTCCCGTTCTGCAAAGCCAGGTAGACCTCGGCGAAGGCGATCGGCGCGGTATTGGCGCCGCAGGCGCGCGGCATGGCCAGATAGGCGGCCACGTCAGGCACGCGGATCTTCAGGCCTTTCATTTCGGAACACTTGGTGAAGGGCCGGTTGGACGTGGTCTGGCGCGTGCCGTAGTAGGTGGTGGCGACGATGTGGTTGCCGCTTTTCTCGTCGTAGCCGCGCGTGAGTTCCTTGTAGATATCGCTCTTGGTGTAGGCGATCAGGTGCTCGGGATTGCGGAAGATGTAGGGATAGTAGGTGACGCCGATGCGGGGAAAGCTCTTGGCCGCGAAGCTGGAGCCCGAGATGATCATGTCCACCGTGCCCAGGGTCAGGCCCTGGTTGATGTCGTTTTCCTTGCCCAGCTGCGAGGCCGGGTATACGTCGATCTGGTAGCGGCCGTTGGTGCGCTTGCCGATTTCCTGCGCCGCCCAGACGGAGGCGGTATGGAAGGGTTCGGATGTTTCGTACACGTGGGCCCACTTGAGCTTGGTCTGCGCCATTGCGCTGCCGCTGGCGGCGAGCGCCAGGGCGGCGACCAGCGCCTTGACGGCGTTGCCTAGGTTCATGTCGTCTCCTCGTTGTTTTTTGAATGCCCGGCGTGGCGGCCCATGGTGAGCCGCCAGCGGGTCACGCTTCAACTACAAGTTGCACCTTGGTACTGCGACTGCGATCCGCCGCCAGCTCGAAGGCCTCGACCGCCTGCGACAACGGCAACTGCGCGCTCATCAGGGGCCGCACGTCCACCTTGCGCGTACGCAGATAGGAGACGGCCCAATCGAACTCCACGCCCGCACGGAACGCGCCGACGTAGTCGAGCTCCCGCGCCATGATGTTGTTGGCCGGAAACGCGATGCCCTCGGCGGGCAGCGTTCCCACTTGCACAATGCGGCCGCCGCGCCGCGTCGCCGTCAGGCAGGTCGCCAGCGCCGCAGGGCTGCCGGCGGCCTCGATGCTGATGTCGGCGATATCGGCCAGGTCGGCGGGCGCGAGCTGGTCGCTGCGTACGGCCTCGTCGGCGCCGACCTGACGGGCCATGTCCAGCGGCCGGTCGGCCACGTCCGCCACGGTCACGTGGGCCGCGCCCGCCAGCCTGGCGGCGAGCACGGTCATGCAGCCTATGGTGCCGCCGCCCGTGACCAGCACGCGCTTGCCCATCATCGGACCGGCCCGGTTGACGCCATGCAGTCCGATGGACAGCGGCTCGGCACAGGCGATCTCGCCCAGCGTGACGTCCGCTTCCGGCACCGGCGTGAGTTGGCGTTCGCCCATCACGAAGCGCTCGCGGAACATGCCTTGCACGTGCGGATAGATGCTGGCGCTGCCGAGAAAGCGCATGTTGCGGCACAGATTGTCGCGGCCGGCACGGCAGTAATCGCAGCCCCCGCAAGGGTGGGAAGGATTGATGGCGACCTTCATGCCCGGCGCTACCGACTTCACGGCAGCGCCCGTGCGCAGCACCACCCCGGAAGCCTCATGGCCGGGAATCAAGGGTTCGCGGATGACGAAGGCACCCACGCGGCCATGCAGGAAATAGTGCAGGTCGGATCCGCAGATGCCCGCGGCGCCCAGCCTCAGCTCCACTTCGTGCGGCGCCAAGGGCGCGACTTCGTCCGGTTCCAGGCGCAAATCGCGCGCCCCGTGGATGCGACAGGCCAGCGTCATGACGACTTGCTCCTTGGCATTGCGGACGGCCGTAAGGCGCTCATGGTTCCGCCTGCTCCCGGCTGTCCAACGGCAGGCCGGACGCGTCCGCGCCGGGCCAGCTTGCGGTAAGGCGGTCATGCGAGCAGGCCAGATGGTGGTGCATGGCGGCGCGCGCGCCGCGGTCGTCGCCGGCGCGGATGGCGTCGATCACCTTGCGATGTTCGGCGATGGCGGCCTCCCAGCTGGAAGGATTCTCGAAGTAGTCGCCCAGTTTCACGGACAGCGGATTGTGGCGCTCGTCGAACAGTTCGCTCACCACGCGCACCAGCACGGCGTTGTTCGCCATTTCGGCGACACGCAGATGGAACAGCCGGTCTCCGCGGATCGGCACATTGCCGGCCAGCGCCTCGTCTTCCATGGTGCCGACGGCTTCGGCCAACCCGTCCACCAGCGCGGGCGTATTGCGCAACGCGGCCTGCGCGGCCAGTTCGCCCTCGATCACCTGGCGGGCGCGTATGGTTTCCAGCGGGCTTTCGGCGGTCAGGCTGGCGCGCGGCCCGCCCGCCAGGCTTTGCACATAGACGCCCGAACCCATGCGGACTTCCACCCAGCCTTCGACCTCCAGCGCGATCAGCGCCTCGCGCACCGAAGGACGCGATACGCCGAGCTTGAGCGCGAGATCGCGCTCGGGCGGCAAGCGCGCGCCGGCCGGAAACTCACCCGACTCGATCAGCAGGCGAAGCTGGTCGGCGATCTGGCGATACAGGCGGCGGGGTTCGATGGTCTGGATGGGCATGGACTGCGGGTGTACCGGTGGATAAGTCAGGCCAAAAGGTAAAGTGGCCTTACCAATTGACCAAATCTTGCGCCGGTCCCGGATGCGTCACAATTAGGGTTTGCCCAAAGATGCGCGCGATGGCTTCGCGGGCAATGCATATCTGTTAAAAAGCCGCCACACCCAGCCCATTTTCCGTACCCATGTCACAGAATCCGCATCATTCGCCCTACAAGAGCACCGGCGGCCTGCGCCGCATCCTGAATGCGCTGCGCTACTCCCTGCAGGGCCTGCAGGCGGCCATCAAGTACGAGGCGGCTTTCCGCCAGGAGCTGGCGCTGGCCGTCCTGATGATCCCGGCCGCGTTCTTCCTCGGCCGCACCACGGTTGAAGTGTTTTTTCTGGTGGGCACGGTGATCATGGTGCTGGCGGCGGAGCTGCTGAACTCCGCCATCGAGGCGCTGGCCGACGCGCTTTCCGTCGAATCGCACCCGCTCCTGGGGCGGGCCAAGGACCTGGGTAGCGCCGCCGTGATGCTGCTGCTGATCTTCGCCGGCACGGTCTGGGTCGGCGTGGCCATCAGCCGATTCGTCATGCATTGACACGGCTAGTCATCTCCTGGGAGATGCGCCGCTATTTATACTGGAAGCCATGATGCCTAGATCGACGCCCGACTCCTCTGAGCGCATTGTCATCGTCGGCGGCGGCGCCGGCGGCCTGGAATTGGCAGCCAAGCTGGGCCGCGTGCATGGCCGGCAGCACATCACGCTGGTCGACAGCCGCCCCTTCCATATCTGGAAGCCTTCGCTGCACGAAGCTGCCGCCGGCACGCTGGACATCCACCAGGAAGGCCTGTCCTATCTGATGCTGGCCCACATGAACGGGTTTTCGTTCGCGCAGGGCCGCCTCGAACACATAGACCGCGAGCAGCGCCGGATCACGGTGGACGCCGTGAACGACGCGCAAGGCCAGGAAGTCCTGCCGCGCCGCGAACTGGCCTACGACACGCTGGTGCTGGCCCTGGGCAGCACGTCCAATTTCTTCAATACCCCTGGCGCGGCGGAACACGCGGTCACGCTGGACTCCACCGAGAACGCGGAGCAGTTCCGCCTGACCATGCTCAAGGCCATGGCCCTGGTGGACCAGGCCAAGGTGCGCAATCCTTCGGCCCGGCTGGATCTGGTGATCGTGGGCGGCGGCGCCACGGGCGTCGAGCTGGCGGTGGAGCTGGTCGAGGCCAGCCACGTGGTCAGCGCCTACGGCCTGCCGAATTTCCGCGCCGAACGCGATCTGGCCATCACCCTGGTGGAAGGCGCCCCGCGCATCCTGTCGGCCCTGCCCGAGAAAATCTCGGTCGCGGCCACCAACCGCCTGACGGAACTGGGCATCCGGGTGGAAGCGTCCTGCCGGGTCTCGGAAGTCACCGCCGACAGCGTCAAGACGGCCGACGGCCGCGAATTCCCGGCCCAGCTATGCATGTGGGCGGCGGGCATCCAGGGCCCGGCCCTGTTGGCCGACCTGGACCTGCCGCTGAACAAGGTGGGCCAACTGGAAGTCAATGAACGGCTGGAAACCGCCGATCCGCACATCCTGGCGCTGGGCGACTGCTGCGCCGCGCCGTGGCGCGACGGCCGCAGCGTGCCGGCCCGCGCCCAGGCCGCGCATCAGCAGGCCGACTACCTGGCCAAGAAGCTCACCGCGCGCCTGCGCCATACGCCCGAGCCCACCGCGCCCTACGTCTACGAGGACCACGGTTCGCTGGTGTCGCTGGGCCAGGACGCCGGCGTCGGCAGCCTGATGGGCAAGCTCGCCGGACGAGGACTGTTCGTAAGCGGTACACTGGCACGCCTGATGTACATGAGCCTGCACCTGATGCACCACAAAGCGGTGCTCGGCATCTCGCGTACCGCCTCCCTTGCCCTGGCCCGCCTGCTCATGCGGCGCACGCGCCCGCGGGTCAAACTGCACTGAACTCCCATGAATTTCCTGCAAAAACTCGAACACGCCTGGACCACCAGCAACTCGCTCCTGCAAGTCGGGCTGGATCCCGATCCGCAGCGCTTCCCCCGCGAACTGCAGGACAAGCCGGACGCCATCTTCCAGTTCTGCCGCGACATCGTGGACGCCACCGCGCCCTATGCCTGCAGCTTCAAGCCGCAGATCGCCTACTTCGCCGCGCACCGCGCCGAAGACCAGCTGGAAGCGCTGTGCCAGCACATCCGCGAAAAGCATCCCGACCTGCCCATCGTGCTGGACGCCAAGCGCGGCGACATCGGCTCCACCGCCGAAAACTACGCCCGCGAAGCCTACGAGCGCTACCAGGCGCACGCGCTGACGGTCAGCCCCTACATGGGCCTGGACTCGGTCGAGCCCTATCTGGCGTGGCGCGACCGCGGCGTGATCGTGCTGTGCCGCACCTCCAACCCCGGCGGTTCGGACCTGCAATTCCTGAAGATGGACAATGGCGAGCCGCTGTACCTGCACGTCGCGGGCCTGGTCGCCGACAAATGGAATGCCAACGGCCAGTGTGGCCTGGTGGTGGGCGCGACCTTCCCGAATGAGCTGGCCGCGGTGCGCGCACGCATCGGCGACGCGGTGCCCCTGCTGGTGCCGGGCATCGGCGCCCAGGGCGGTGACATCACCGCCACCGTGAACGCGGGCGCCAACGCGGCCCGCAGCGGCATGATGATCAACTCGTCCCGCGCCATCATCTACGCCAGCGGCGGCGACGACTGGCGCGAGGCCGCCGGCACGGCGGCCAAGGGCCTGCGCGACGCGATCAACGCGGTGCGCTGATCCGGCACGGGGGCCTCGCGCCCCCAACCGCGCAAGCCCAGTCCTTCAGCGCCGGTTGACCGGCGCTCCCAACAACTCCAGCAGCCCGCGCAGCGCGTAGTCCACCGCCGCCTGGCGCACTTGCGCGCGGTCGCCCGGGAACACGTGTGTGACGGCGCGGCTGCTGATGCCTTCGCCCGAACGCTGCGCAAAGCCAAAGCACACCATGCCCACCGGCTTGCCCGGCGTCGCGCCGCCCGGCCCGGCGATGCCGGTCGTGGACACCGCCACATGCGCGGCGGGGGACGCCAGCAGCACGCCGTTGGCCATCTCCAGCGCCACCGGTTCGCTGACGGCGCCAAAGTGATGCAAGGCATCGGGCGACACGTCCAGTTCAGCAACCTTGGCTTCGTTGCTGTAGGTCACGAAGCCGCGCTCGAACCAGTCGCTGGAACCGGCCACCGCCGTCATCGCCCCGGCCAACAGGCCGCCGGTGCAGGATTCCGCCGTGCCCAGCATCCAGCCCTTGCGCCGCAGCGTTTCGCCTAGCCGTTCGGCCAGCGCCAGCGAGGTGGCTTGCGCCAACTGTTCGGCCGACAGATTGGGCCGGGTGCTTTCTTGTTGTCCGTTCATCCCAAGACTCCTGTGCGCACGACCAGCGCCATGATCAGCAGGGCATATCCGGCCGCCACGATATCGTCCCACATCACGCCGAAACCGCCCTTGATGTGAGCGTCGAAGAACTTGATGGGAGGCGGCTTGACGATGTCGAACGTGCGGAACAGCACGAACGCCAGCGCCTGCGGCAACCAGCCCGTGGGCGTCAGCCAGAGCACCAGCCAGAACGCCACCATCTCGTCCCAGACCATTCCGACATGATCCGACTGCTGGAGTTCACGGCCGACGCGATGGCAGGCCCAGCAGCCGTACAAAAATGCCAGCGCCAGGAATGCGCCGATCGCCCAGTCCGACGCGGCGGGTGCCGCGGCGACCCAGATTGCCCAAGCCAGCAGCGTGCCCCAGGTACCCGAGGCCGGCCGGATCAGGCCGCTGCCGAAGCCGAACGCGATGAGCCGGCCCGGATCGCGGCAGACCCAGGACAAGGGCGGGTAGGCAGTCCGGGCGCGGTCGCGCATGGAGGTAGGACGGTTGTCGGTGGACGGCATGGGTATGCGGGTTGGGACGCGGCGGATCAGGCCGCGGGAAAATGATCGAAACCGGCCGGCAGGTCGTTCAGGGGCTGGCCCTGGCCGTCCAGCACGGACAAGCCCGGCTGCGCCTGGATCTGCCCCACGCGCGTCACGCGCGCGCCGGCCGCAGCCGCCGCCGCAAGCACGGCCTCGCGCCGGGAGGCGGGCGCGGTAAAGCATAGCTGGTAGACGTCGCCGCCACCCAGCACCGCGCGGCGCAGCGGCGCTTCTTGCAGGCCAGCCAGGGCGGGTGACATGGGCATCGCGGCGTAATGCAGCGTGGCGCCCACGCGGCTGGCAGCCAGGATATGGCCCAGGTCCTGCAGCAGTCCGTCGGAAATGTCGATGGCGGCATGGGCGATGCCACGCAAGGCCAGACCCAGCGCTACCTGAGGCTCAGGCCATTCCAGCGCGCCGCGCGTCGCCGCGAGCAGCGCCGCATCGGCAGGGTACTGCCCGTCCAGCAGGCGGTAGGCCACGTCGGCCGCCCCCAGCTCTCCGGATACCCAGATGTCGTCGCCAGCCTGGGCGCCATCCCGGCGCAATGCCCGCCCGGCAGGCACGCCGCCGAACACGGTGACGCTGATGGCAAGGTCATGCGCGCTGCGCGTCGTGTCGCCGCCGATCAGCGGGCAGCCATGGGCGGCGGCCAGCGCGTGGAAGCCTTCGGCAAACGCCGCCAGCCAGGGCTCGTCCAGCCGCGGCAAGGCCAGGCCCAGCACGCAACCGATGGGGCGCGCGCCCATGGCGGCCAGGTCGGACAGGTTCACCGCCAGGGCCTTGTGCCCCAGCGACTTCGGATCCACATCGGGAAAGAAATGGCGGCCTTCCAGCAGCAGGTCCGTGCTGGTGGCCACCTGTTCGCCGGGAGGAACCGGGAACAGGGCGCAATCATCGCCCACGCCCAGCAGGCCGGCAGGAGCCGCGCGGGTGAAATAGCGCGCGATCAAATCAAATTCGGACGCCAAGGCAACTCCGCAGTCCGGCACGGCAGGCCGGCATTGAAACCCACGGGGGCTTGCCGCCCCCACAAATCATGCGGCGCGCCCCGCAACTCGGAAGAAACCCCAACCCACTCCTCGCGCGGCAAGACCTCGCGGCAAGAAACAGGTGCCCCCCCAATCCGGGCCGCGCGGATCCGGCTCCGCCGGTCCGCAGCGGCGCCCCCCTGGGGGGGAAGCGCGCAGCGCTTCGGGGGGTAATTACCTCTTATTGACTTCGTGGGCGCGCACGTCGGCCGCCAGCTTGTCGAGCACGCCGTTGACGAACTTGAAACCGTCGGTGCCGCCGAACGATTTGGCCAGTTCGACAGCTTCATTGATGGCGACCTTGTACGGCACTTCGACATGATGGATCAGTTCGAAGCTGCCGATCAGCAGGATGCCATGCTCGACAGGCGACAGTTCGGCCAACGGACGGTCGACGTAGGGCGTGAAACGCTGGCGCAGCGCGGGCGCTTCGCGCAGCACGCCATGCAGCAAGGTCTTGAACCACTGCGCGTCGGCCTCGGAAAAATCCTCGGTGTCGCGCAGATGGGCGTCGATCTCGCCGGCGTCCTGCGTGCCCTCGCCGCCGCGCAGCAGCCACGCGTACACGCCCTGCAGGGCGAATTCGCGGGCGCGGCGGCGCGCGCTGCGCGCGTTGGCGCGGGCCTGCGCCGCGCTATCAGCGCTGGTCGTCGTCTTCTTCGTCGTCAAAATCTTCGTCCTCGTCTTCGTCGTCTTCGTCTTCTTCCTCGGGCTCCAGGGCCGCCACCAGGTTGGCCATTTCAACGGCCACCTGGGCGCAATCGCGGCCCTTGCCGGCCGCGCGCGCCTGCGCCTGCTCGTCGGTATCGACGGTCAGCACGCCGTTGGCGACGGGGATGCCGGTTTCCAGGGAAATACGGGTGATTGCCGTGGCCATTTCATTGCTGACCACTTCAAAGTGATAGGTCTCGCCGCGGATGACCGCGCCCAGCGCGATCAGGGCGTCGAATTCAAACGTTTCGGCCATGTGGGACAGGGCCACGCCCAGTTCCAGGGCGCCCGGAACGGTGGCGACCATGACGTCGCGCTCGTCCACGCCCAGTTCGGCCAGTTCCTTCAGGCACGCTTCGAGTTCGGCCTGGCCGATTTCCTCGTTGAAGCGGGCGCGTACGATGCCGATGTGCAGCCCTTCGCCGTTCAGGTCGGGGGTAAGGATGTAAGGGTTCATAGGTCGGCCTTCAGTGTGTTGCGGGAGTATTCGGAGGGTCGCAATCGTAACCCGTAATGGTGAGCGAGAAGCCCGCCATGCTGGGCATCTTGCGCGGGCGGGCCAGCAGCTTCATCTGGCCCACGTGCAGGTCACGCAGAATCTGGGCGCCAATCCCGTAGGTACGCAGGCCGTAGCGGTCGGCATTGCCGGGGTTGGCCTGGGCCTTCGGGTCGTTCCAGCCAGCGATCTGACCAAACAGGTGTTCCGTGGACGACTGGCAGTTCATCAGCACCAGCACCCCGGCGGGTGCGGCCGCGATGGCCTGCAAGGCCTGCGCCACGCCCCAGCTGTGCGGGCTGGCGCCAGTGTCCAGCACGTCCAGCACGGAGGCCGGCTCGTGCACGCGCACCAGCGTCTCGGCGTCGGGAGTCACGTTACCATGCACCAGCGCCAAATGGGCGGAGCCGGTGGCGGCGTCTTCATAGGCCACGGCCTCGAATTCGCCCCAGGCGGTCTGCATGGTGCGCTTGCCCACCCGCTTGACGATGGATTCGTGTTCGCTGCGGTACTGGATCAGGTCGGCGATGGTGCCGATCTTCAGGCCGTGTTCGCGGGCGAACTGCACCAGGTCCGGCAGGCGGGCCATGGTGCCGTCGGGCTTGAGGATTTCGCAGATCACGGCGGCGGGCGTCAGGCCGGCCATGGCGGTCAGGTCGCAGCCCGCCTCGGTGTGGCCGGCGCGCACCAGCACGCCGCCGGGCACGGCGCGCACCGGGAAGATGTGGCCGGGCTGGACCAGGTCAGCCGGCTTGGCATCGCGCGCCACCGCCACCTGGATGGTGCGGGCGCGGTCAGCGGCCGAAATGCCGGTCTCGACGCCTTCGGCGGCTTCGATCGACTGGGTGAAGTTGGTGCCGTAGCGCGTCCCGTTGCGGGCCGCCATCAGGGGCAGATCGAGCTGGCGGCAGCGCTCTTCGGTCAAGGTCAGGCAGACCAGGCCGCGGCCGTGCGTCACCATGAAGTTGATCGCTTCGGGCGTGACGAATTCGGCGGCCATGACCAGGTCGCCCTCGTTTTCACGGTCTTCCTCGTCAACCAGGATGACGATGCGGCCGGCGCGCAGCTCGGCGATGATCTCGGCAACCGTAGCGATGCCGAAGGATTCCGGCTCGGAGCCGGGCAAAGGGGACAACTGGACGGACATGGCGGGCACGTAAACCAGGCGGGAAAGCCCGGATTTTACCGCTCCTGGAGGCGGAACCCCTATCCGGCCCTGCCAGCCCCGCCAGCCGGGGGTGTCCGGTAAACTTTCGCCCGGAGACCACCCCTTAAAAACCGAGCCAAGGAAACCCCACATGCAAGCCCTTGCGGCCATGCCTTTGACCGTCGCGGCGGCCGTCCGCGTCGTGCTGACCGACATCGACGACACGCTGACCACCGAAGGCCGCCTGCCGGCGGACGCCTATGCGGCGCTGGACCGCCTGGAACAGGCCGGCATCCAGGTCGTGCCCATCACCGGCCGCCCGGCCGGCTGGTGCGACCACATCGCCCGCATGTGGCCGGTGCGCGCCGTGGTCGGCGAAAACGGCGCCTTCTATTACGCCTACGACCGCCAGGCCCGCCGCATGACCACCCACTACTGGACCGACGCCGCCTCGCGCCAGGCCAGCCGCAGGAAGCTGGACGCCATCCGCGACCGCGTCCTGGCCGAAGTGCCCGGCGCCGCCGTGGCCAGCGACCAGGACTACCGCGTGGCCGACCTGGCCATCGATTTCTGCGAGGACGTGCCCGCCCTGCCCGATTCCGCCATCAGCCGGATCGTCCAGATCTTCGAGGAAGCCGGCGCCCAGGCCAAGGTCAGCTCCATCCACGTCAACGGCTGGTTCGGCGACTACGACAAGCTCACCATGACGCGCACCATGTTCCAGCGCGAGTTCGGCGCGGACGTGGCCGGCGCCCTGGACAGCACCCTGTTCATCGGCGACTCGCCCAACGACGAGCCCATGTTCGCCTACTTTCCGATTTCGGTCGGCGTGGCCAACATCCAGGCCCAGCTGCACCGCCTGACCCACCGCCCCGCCTTCGTCGCCGCCCACCATGGCGGCGCGGGCTTCGTCGAAATGGCCGACCGGCTGCTCGCCGCGCGGTCCACCCAAGCACAGCCGGCCTGAGGTCCGCACACCGTGGCGACATCCCCTTCCGCTTCCTCCCCGGCCGCCAACGACGGCCGCCGCAGCATCCAGTCGATCGAGGTGGGCGTGCCGCTGCTGGCCGCCCTGGTCGACGCCGGCAAGCCCCTGACCCTGCGCGACCTGGCCGCGGGCGCCGGCATGACCTCGGCCAAGGCGCACCCCTACCTGGTCAGCTTCATCCGAGTCGGCCTGGTGCAGCAGGACGCCATCACCGGCCAGTACGAGCTCGGCCCCTTCGCCCTGCAGATGGGGCTGGTCAGCCTGCAACGCCTGGACCCGGTGCGCGTCGCCATGCCGGAGATCGCCAAGCTGCAATCGGAGATCGGCCACACCCTGGGCATTGCCGTGCTCGGCTCGCACGGCCCCACCATGATCCACATGACCGAGGCCAGCTACCCGGTCCACGTGAACATGCGCAAAGGCACGGTGATGTCCATGCTGCACACGGCCACCGGCCTGGTGTTCGCGGCCTGGCTGCCGCCCAAGGTCAGCGAACACTACATCGCGCGCGAGGAAGGCGACACCGCCGTCATCGCCAGCACGCCGCCCCCGCGCAAGGCCTCCCGCGCCAATATCGAAGCGCAGCTGGCGGACATCCGCGTGCACGGCATGGCGCGCGCGCTGGGCAACCCGCTGCCGGGCGTGGACGCGCTGTCGGTCCCGGTTTTCGACAACACCGGCAACATCGTCCTGGCCCTGACCAGCCTGGGTCCCACCGGGCTGTTCGACGTGGCATGGGACGGCGCCATCGCCCGGCCGCTGCTGGCCTGCGCGCAGGAAATCTCGCGCAAGCTCGGGCACCGGAGTTGACCGGATGAAATTCGCGCAAAAACGAACATAAATCGAACAAAGCGAACAAAAGCCGAAAAGAAACACAGGGACTTTCCCGAGTGCGTCCCCTCCTCTTCCATGTTTGAATTCAAGTTGAATTAAGTGACATGTCACACAAACAAAGAAAGAGGAGACACAAGATGCAAGCTCTGCGCCTGCTTCAAGCGGCTACGCTGGCCGCCTTCGCCCTGGGCGCGTCCGCCGCGCAAGCCGCCGACGCCTGCCCCAACCGCGGCGACCTGGACCAGATGTACTGCGACGCCAACAAGGACCTGGTGGCCGACACGCCCACCGATCCGGCCAAGCTGAAGACCCCGTCCACCCTGGTGTTCACCTACACCCCGGTGGAAGACCCGGCGGTCTACGAAGACATCTTCAAGCCCTTCACCAAGCACCTGTCCGAATGCACGGGCAAGCGCGTGGTGTTCTATCAGGTGCAAAGCAACGCCGCGGAAATCGAGGCCATGCGCTCGGGCCGCCTGCACGTGGGCGGCTTCTCGACCGGCCCGACCGCCTTCGCCGTGAACATCGCGGGCGCAGTGCCGTTCGCGGTCAAGGGCTATGCCGACGGCTTCCAGGGCTACAACCTGATCGTCATCGTCAAGAAGGACAGCCCCTACCAGAAGCTGACCGACCTCAAGGGCAAGAAGCTCGCGCACACCGCGCCGTCCTCGAACTCTGGCCACATGGCGCCGGTGGCGCTGTTCCCCAAGGAAGGCCTGACCCCCGACAAGGACTACAAGGTCATCTTCTCCGGCAAGCACGACCAGTCCGTCATGGGCGTGAACTCCGGCGACTACGACGCCGCGGCCGTGGCCTCGGACGTGTTCAAGCGCATGGTCGAGCGCGGCCAGGTCAAGGAAGCCGACTTCCGCGTGATCTACAAGAGCGAGAAGTTCCCGACCTCGTCGTTCGCCTACGCGCATGACCTGGAGCCCAAGTTCCGCGACCAGATGCTCAAGTGCTTCTACGACTACCGCTTCCCGGCGGAAATGTCCAAGGCCTTCGACGGCGCCGACCGCTTCTATCCGGTGACCTACGAGAAGGACTGGGCCATCGTGCGCCAGGTCGCCGAATCGGGCGGCGAAAGCTTCAACCGCGCTGCCTACGACCGCGAATCCGCCAAGAGCAAGAAGTAATTCCGTATGACGACGTCGCTACGCATTTCCGGCCTGGTGAAGGAATACCGGGCCGGCAGGCCGGTACTCAACGGCATCGACCTGCAAATCGCGGGACAGGGGCTGACCGCCATCATCGGCCCCTCGGGCACCGGTAAAAGCACGCTACTGCGTTGCATCAACCGGCTGATCGAACCCACCAAGGGCGAGATCGTGCTGCAGTCGAAGGACGGGTCCGTGGACCTGGCCCGCGTGCGCGGCGCGTCGCTGCGCCGCGCGCGCCGCCGCATCGGCATGGTGTTCCAGGAATACAACCTGGTCGAACGCCTGACGGTCATGGAAAACCTCCTGACCGGACGGCTGGGCTACACCTCCGCCGTCAAGGCATGGATGCGCCGCTTCGAGCCCGAGGACATCCAGCATGCCTACAAGCTGCTGGACACCGTGGGCCTGGCGGGTTTCGCCGACCAGCGCGCCGATGCGTTGTCGGGCGGCCAGCGCCAGCGCGTGGGCATTGCCCGCGCGCTGATGCAGCGCCCGCAGCTGCTGCTGGCCGACGAGCCCACCTCCTCGCTGGATCCCAAGACCTCCGTCGAGATCATGGAGCTGCTGTCCGAGCAGGGCAGCGCCACCGGCATTCCCGTCATCGTCAACATCCACGACGTCGAACTCGCCCGCCGCTATGCCACCCGCATCGTCGGCATGTCCGGCGGCCACGTGGTCTATGACGGCGACGGCCAGGGGCTGGACGCCGCCATGCTCAAGACCATCTACGGAGGCGAGTCTTGGCTGGAATGATCCAACCCAAGGGCGCCCGCCCCTTCGCCATGTCCGGGCGCGCCAAGGCCGGCGTGCTGTTGCTGCTGGCCTACACGCTGTACGCGGGCGCGCAGCTGGACTTCAGCTGGGCGCGCTTTGAAACCGGCATGGGCCACGCGTCCACCTTTCTTGCGCGCATGTTTCCGCCCAACTTCGAAAAGCCCGCCACCTTGTGGAAGGGCATCGCGGAAAGCCTGGAGATCGCGGTACTGGCCTCGGTCCTGGGCATCATCATCGCCCTGCCCATCGGCTTGCTGGGCGCGCGCAACATGATGCCCACCTGGGTATCCTGGCCCGCCCGCGCCATCGTGGCCCTGTGCCGCGCGCTGCACCCGGTCATCGTCGCCATCCTGTTCGTCAAGGCGGTGGGCTTCGGCGCGCTGGCCGGCATTCTGGCGCTGACGGTGGCCTCGGTCGGCTTCATCGGCAAGCTGTTCACCGAAGCCATCGAAGAGATTTCGTTGAAGCAGGTGGAAGCCGTGCGCGCCACCGGCGCCTCGTTCGCCAACGTGATCATCTTCGGCGTGCTGCCGCAGGTGTTCGCCCGCTTCATCGGCTTTGCCACCTACCAGTTCGACTCCAACCTGCGCAACTCCACCATGGTGGGGATCGTGGGCGCGGGCGGCGTGGGCGGCACGCTGTTCTCGGCGTTCCAGCGTTTTGACTATGACTTCGTCAGCGCCATCCTGCTGACCCTGATCGCCATCATCATGCTGGGCGAAATCCTGGCGGGCTTCGTGCGCGCCGTGTTCCTGGACAACCTGGGTTTCGACCGCATCCTGCAAGGCCGCTTCGCGGGTGCGCGCGGCCTCGGGGGCAGCGCAACGCCGGTCAAGCGCCGCGCGGAGGTGGACGAATGAACGCCCACGCCTCCACCTTCAATCCGGCGGGTTCGCCGCGCGTCTGGCAGCGCTACAGCATGGGCCAGCGCCTGTTGCGCTTTGCGCTCTACCTGCTGGTGGTCGCGGCCATCGTGCAGGCGATCCGCGGCGTCGAGATCATCCCGGAGTTCCTGTACGACGCGCCCGAGCAGATGGCCGACCTGTTCCGGCGCATGTGGCCGATAGACTGGGCCTACTACCCGGAAGGCGTGCACGGCGCGCTGATCGAAACGCTGCACATCGCCACGCTGGGCACCATCCTGTCCGTGGTGATGGCGGTGCCGGTGGGCTTGCTCGCGGCCAACAATCTCACGCCCAGCAAAACCGTCAACATGCTGGCCAGGTTGATCCTGGTGTCCAGCCGTTCGGTCAACTCGCTGGTGTGGGCGCTGCTGTTCATCGCCATCTTCGGGCCGGGCGCGCTGGCCGGCACGCTGGCCATTGCGTTCCGTTCCATCGGCTTCGTCGGCAAGCTGGTCGGCGAAGCCATCGAGGAAGCGCAGCGCGGCCCGATCGAGGCCGTCACCGCCACCGGCGCCAGCAAGGCATCGGTAATCTGGTATGCCTACTGGCCGCAGATCCGCCCCGCCTTCTGGTCCATCGTGCTGCTGCGCTGGGACATCAATGTGCGCGAATCGGCCGTGCTCGGGCTGGTGGGCGCCGGCGGCATCGGCATGGCGCTGGACACCGCGCTGAACCTGTTCCAGTGGGACCGCGTGGCCCTGGTGCTGGCCGCCATCTTCGCCGTGGTCGTGGTGGCCGAAATCATCATCACCCAGGTCCGCAAACGCATTCTCTGACGCGTCCGCGGATCCCTACAGCGTTCCTTTGCTCCGCCCGGACAACGGGCGGTTTTTTTTGCGCCGACGAATCAGAACCGCACGCTCACCCCGGCCCTGACGCCGTGGTTCTGCGCCCCGCTTGCGAGCTGCCCTTGGTATGACAGATCGAACGACACCTTGCGCGACACCTGCACATCCAGCCCCGCCTCCAGCACGGCGCTGTTCTTGGCGATGGGCACGCCGGCCACGGTAAAGGCATCGCCAGCGGAGAATGCCTGGGTCGCTGTGGGCTTCAAGTCACCGAAGGCGTAGCGCCAGCCCAGCGATCCCCGGGCCGTGGCTTGCGCGCCGCCCAGCTCGAACCCGGACATGACCCGCGAGCCGAGCGTCGTGTAGGTGGTCTCGGTGGTCTGGCTGCTTGCGCGCAGCGCCGCTGCGCCGCCGCTCTCGTTGTAGCCGTCGGTCTTGAGATTGACGTAAGCCAGGTTGGCGAACGGCTCGAACGCGGCGACGCTAGTGTCGATGCGATAGCTGAGGTCGGCAAAAGCCTGGACCGTGCGGCCATCGTAATTGGCCTTGAGGCGGTCTGAGTAACCCGGCATGGAAACCGAGCGCCGAGTGGCGATGTCGTGCCAGCTATAGGCCAGCCCGCCGCGCAGGCCCAGCGCGCCCCATTGGCCGCCGCCATAGGCGCCGAGATGGTAGTTGTCGCTGTCGCCCGAAGACGCGCGGTCGCGCACATCGAAATCCGTGCGGGTGTAGCCCGCCATCAGGCCCAGCCGCCAGGCATCGGAAACCGGCGCATCCACGCCCAGCAGAAAGCCGCCGGTCGAGCTCTTGACCTGGGCGGCATTGCCGTCGCCATCGGTCTGGCGCCAGGAACCCAGCCCCTGTATCCAGCTGGCTGGCCCCATCGCAGTTGCCGGAGCCAGACGGGCGCCGCCCCCGGCGGACGCCAGCACCGGCGCCGCCGAAGCGCCGACCGCGCCTGCGGCCGAACGCAGGCGCTCGTTGGCGGCGTCGCGCACGTAGCGGCTGTCCTCAAGCAGCACGGTCTTGGCCGATGCATGGATTTCGCCGGATAGCTGGTCGAAGCTGGAGCGCAACAGGCCCTTGTCGTCCGGCAGCGTGGCGATCGCATCGTATAGCCCATTGCCCGCCGCCATGCCGATGCTGTCGATGGCGCCCGCTGCGGCGTGCTGGTTGCGCGTGTTGGCGGCCGAAGCCATTGCGGTGCCGTTGCGCGTCAATTCCAGCGAGACGCGGCCGGCGCCGTAGTCATAGCCAAGTTTCGGCGTCAGGAAGGCATAGTCGGAGGTCACCGTGTCGAAGCGGCCGGACAAGGTGCCATCAGCCGCCAATATCGTGTAGACGGAACGCAGCCCGTAGCCGCCGCCGATGCCGATATGCGCGACGGAGCCGCCATTGATCGTGGCATTGCCGGTGACATGGATGAGATCGGCATCGGCGCCCTGCGGATTGGTTTCCACGGCGTAGCGCGCGCCATTCTCGATGACAAGATTGCCATCGACAGTCAGCGTGCCGATGGAATTGCCCGGCGCCAGCGTGCCGCCGGCCGCCACCGTGACCACCGAGCCGACGCCCGAGCCTATGGTCCCCCGGCCTCCGAGCACGCCGCCCTGGCCGATGGTGAGCGCGCCGCCCAGCTTGCCGTTCAAGGCCAGCCGGCCGCCCAGCACCGTGGTGCTGCCGGTAAAGCCCGAGCTGTCGCCGGTCAGCCCCAGCGTGCCGGCGCCGTTCTTGACCAGCGCACCGCCGCCGGAGATGGCGCCGCCGAACGTTGCATTCGCGCCTTGGTCGAACACCAGGGTGCCGTTGTTATCGACATTGCCCCGGATCGACCCGGCATTGCCGATCAGCGCGCCCTCCTGGATCTGGGTGTTGCCATAGGCGTTGCCCGCGTTGTCCAGCCGCAGCGTGCCGGCGCCAGTCTTGATCAGGTCTGCATTGCCCGAGACTGCGCCGACCAGCCCCAACGTCGCGCCGCCAGCCACCTCGAAGCGTCCGGCCTGGGTCAGCGTCATGGCGCGCGCGGTATCGAAGGACGCCGATGCCGCCAACGTGCCGCCGCTGAATGCCACGCCGCCAGACGCCGCGCCCAGGTTCGCATCGCTTGCGACCTGCAAGGTGCCTGCGGCGATCGTAGTGCCGCCGCTATAGCTGTTGTTGCCGCTGAGAACCAGCGTACCGCCGCCGCTCTTGGCCAGCGCGCCTGCGCCCGAGACCGCGCCGGTCAGGCCCAGCGTGGCGCCCGTGGTCACGTCGAATCGCCCCGACTGCGCCAAGGCGACCGTGCGCGCGATGTCGAAAGTGGCCGTGGCCGCGAGCGTGCCGTCGCCGAAGGCCAGGCCGCCGGCCGTTGCCCCCAGGTTGGCATCGCGGTCGATCTGCAGCGTGCCGCTGGCAATCGTCGTCCCCCCGCCGTGGCTATTGCTGCCGCTCAAGACCATCGTGCCCGCGCCGCTCTTGACCAGTGCCCCAGCGCCCGACACCGCGCCGGTCAAGCCCAGCGTGGTGTCCGCCGCGACGTCGAAACGTCCGCTCTGCGCCAGCGTGACGGCGCGCGCGGTGTCGAAGCTGGCGGTGGTCGCCAGCGTGCCGTCGCCGAAACGCAGCCTTCCGGCGGCAGCGCCCAGGTTGGCATCGCGATCGACCTGCAACGTGCCGCCTACGATGGCCGTGCCGCCGCTGTACGTGTTGGCGCCTTGCAGCACCAGCGTGCCTGCGCCGGTCTTGGTCAAGCTCTTGCCGTCCCAACCGGCGGCGGCATTGGCGGCCTGGTCGGAAAGCGGCACCCCCAGCGTGAACCGGTTCGACGCATCAGCCAGCGTGAAAGTGCCATGGGCCAGGTTGTTGTTGGCGGTCCAGCTCAGGCCGTAGGTGGCAAGGTACTGCTTGTTGTCCGCGGACTTGCGCGTGTTGACGGTGAGATAGTCGACCTCTCCGGTAAAACCGCCCACGCTGACGGCGCCGAAATCACCGTCGATACCGCCCGTGGGCGCCTCGATCAACACGGTATTGAGCCCGCTCTTGTCGGCGATGCCGCTCAGCCTGAACACCACGCCATCGCCCAGCGTGACCTTGTTTGCCTGCAACAACGGGCTGCCCGTACCGGCCATCAAGTCCAGCACGGTGCCATCGGCCATTTCCACGTCGCCCGTGACCGCCAGCGTGGCGCCCCGATGCACCGCCAGCGTGCTGCCGGCGCCTGAGACATTCAGGTTGCCGCTCAGGGTGTTGGCCGCGCCCGTGGCGCCGTCTCCGTACTGCAAGACCCCGCCCGTGACGGCGGCCGAACCTCCCAACTGGCCCAGCACCACCAGCTTGCCGCCCGACACCGTGGTCCTGCCCCGGAATGAGCTATTGGCGCCCGTCAGCAACGTGGTACCGGCGATCTGGTTCAGACTATGTGTGCCGGCGCCTGTGCTCAACAGCGGCGTCGAAAACGTGTACGCGGGCTCGGTATGGTTGAAGTTCACGGTGGCAATACCGGCGCCGAACTGGATCGCGCTGGCGTTGAGCGTGCCGGCGCCTACGGCCGGCTGCCCCGCCGCCGCGCCGATATTGATCGTGCCGGTGGTGGGAAAGATAAAAAACCGGTCCTGCGCCAGCGAAACGGTCCCCCCACCGTTCGCGCCGACGTTGACAGCGCCGCCTTGCGCGATCGTCAGGGTGCCCGCCCCCAATCCCGTACCGAACCCCAGGATCATCGCGCCGCTGTTGTCCCAGATGGAGCCGGCGCCACGGACAACGACGCTGCCGTTGCCATTCACGCTGCCCACATAGCTGTCTTTGTTCGAGACGAAGCCCCCCGCCTCGATACTCAGAATGCCCCGACCGTACACATCGCCCACCCTGAGCTCGCCGCTATTGGTCCAGGCCGAGCCGCGTCCCGACACCAGGAAGACGCCGCTGCCGTCCTCCTCGCGCCCGACGACGCCATCGACGCTGGTCACATACCCACCCGCCAGAATCGAAACGCTGCCCATCCCGCCTTCGGTGCCAACCAGCAGCGTTGCGCGATTGCTCCAGAGCGACCCGACATCGGAAACCGTCACTTTCGCCGCTCCGTTCTGCTGAGCAGCCACCGTTGCAAACTGGTTCGAGACCGTACCGGTACTGGAGATGCTCAGCTCTCCGAGTCCGGCGCCGCCGACAAAAAGGTTGTCCGTCAGCGCCCAGGTCGAACCGGGGCTGAACACGCTGACCCGGGCCGTGGCGCCGGGAGCTTGCCCGGCATCGATACGTCCTTCGGTGGTGCCCAGAATGTTGAGAATCTGCAGGCTCCCACCCGTGACGGTGGTCTTGCCGACGAAGCCTGAACTGTCGCCGACCAGCCGCGTGGAGCCCGCATAGTGATTGAGCTGATGCGTGCCTGCATCCCTGCTGACCAGCGCCGCGCCGAAGTCGTGAAAACTGTTGGTGTTGAAGTTCAGCGTGCCCGTGCCCGCGCCGAACTCGAGTAGCGACGTCGCCAGGAAACCCGCGCCCACGGGTGCAGCGCCAGGAGCCGCGCCGATGTTGATCGTGCCTTGAGCCGAGGCCGAGTCGGCCAAAATCACCGTGTAGCCCGGCGATATCGTCACCTGGCCGCCGTCGGCGGCGGTCAATGTTCCTACACCGGATATGCCCACATATAGCGGGGCGAAGGCCACCAAATTTGGACCTGTGTAGGGTGCGAAAGTAGTATCGCCGGTAAAGGTGACCATCGGCCCCGCCTGCGCTTGGCCGGCCGCACCCAGGGCCGCCAGCAGCATCGCCATGAAGGGCAGGCGTCTGCGCGCGGATCTGCTTGCATGGCGGCCGCCCTTGCCTTGCCCACGGACGTGCTCGCTTACAACTTGCCACAAGCCCGCGCTACGGTTGAAGACAATGCGATACGTACGGTTCATGGCGCTCTTCTGTAATCGTGGCCCGCTCGGGCTGACGCCATGCGGACGCGTGTGGAATCGGATGGCGCGGGCCGCGTAACCCGCCGATTACAATTAGAAAAGCGATCCGTAACCATGCATATCACTGAAACTGGGTAATTTCAGAGTGCACATCCGCTCAAGCACACGCGGCCGCCAATGCGCCAGTCCGCTGCTCCGGCCCAGGATCCGCGCGCCCTTCGCCCCAGTTGTTGATGCGCCGCAAACGCGTCTATGCTCCATGTGAAATAAATATGACCGGTCATCAAATCGCCCTCCCCGTTTGATTAAGATCTCGGCTTTTGCCGTTGGACGCTCGTCGCCATGTCGGAACAGGAATTGAAACTGCACGTGCCCGCGGCTTCGCGCCAGGCGGTGCAGCGAGAGATCAAGCAGCTTGAGGCGACCCGCATCCGCCTGCACGCCATGTATTTCGATACGCCGGAACGCGAACTTGCGCGTGCGCGCATCGCCATCCGGCTACGCCAGGAAGGCCGCGACTGGGTGCAGACGCTGAAGATGCCCGGCATCAATGCCATCACGCGCATCGAACTCAACCACCCACGGCCGGGTCCGGTGTTGGACCTGTCGGTGTATGCCGGCACCGAGGTCGAGGCCGCGCTGGCCGCCGTCAAGGGCGAACTGGGCCTGCGCTATGAAACCGACGTGCAGCGGCTGCTGCGCAAGGTCCGCACGCGCTACGGCACGGTGGAGCTGGCCTACGACACCGGCATCCTGCGCGCCGGCGCGTTGGAGCTGCCCATCTCCGAGCTGGAATTCGAATTGGTGTCGGGCCGTCCCGCCGCCATCTTCGCGGCGGCTCGCGGCTGGCAGCGGCGCCACAGCCTGGTGCTGGATCCGCGCAGCAAGTCCGAACGCGGCGACGCGCTGGCCCAGCTGGCGCAGCGCCTGGCCGATGCCGACGCGATTCCCGGCGATGATCTCGAAGCCCGCCGCGCGCAAGCCATTGCGCAATTCTGGGCGCCGCGCGGCGCCGCTTCGGTCAAGCTGCGCGAAGACATGACCGCGCCCCAGGCCATGGCGCGCATCGCCGCGGAATGCCTGGACCAGATCGCGCGCAACGCCGCCGTGCTGGCCGAGGTCGACACCGAGGGCGTCTACCGCGCCGGCAACTCCGAACACGTGCATCAGTTGCGCGTGGGGGTGCGCCGCCTGCGTTCAGCCTGGAAGCTGTTCGACGGCTGGATCGCGCCGATTCCCGACGCTCTGCTGCAAGGCGTGCGCACGCACTTCGCCGCCTTCGGCGCCAACCGCGACCAGGACGTGCTGAACGAAACGGTGGCGCCCGCGCTGACGCGGGCGGGCATGCCTGTGATCCCCATGGAAGCCGCGCCCCCGGAACAGGACGCGCGCAGCATCGCCGGCGGCAAGGCCTTCCAGGCCTGGATGCTGGACCTGCTGGAATGGAGCCTGGATGTGCCGCCAGCCCTGCCCGCCGTGGACAACCAGGCCATCGCCAACGGCACGCCCAGCGACGCCGCGCCCGAACCCGCCATCAAGCTGGAGGGCGGCGTGGCCGGCCCCAGCGTCAGACCCACCATCATTCCGATGCTGGCGCCCGAGCCCGATCCGCAACGCCTGCACAAGCAGCTCGCGCGGCGCCTGCACCGCTGGCATAGCAAGGTGGCCGACCAGGGTACACAGTTCGCGACGCTGGACATCCCCTCGCGCCACGAACTGCGCAAGCGCGGCAAGCGCCTGCGCTATAGCCTGGCGTTCGCCGAATCGCTGCTGCCCGCCGGCAAGCTGCGCGGCTATCGCAAGCTTCTGTCGCGCGTGCAGGACGTGCTGGGCGAAATCAACGACCTGGCGGTGGCCAAGGACTACTACGAGTCGTGTACCGCCACCCACCCGCAAGCCTGGTTCGCCCTGGGCTGGATCAGCGCGCGCCTGGAAGAGCTGGCCGACGACGCGCAGAATGCGTTCGACGACCTGGCCGCCAGCAAGCCGTTCTGGAAGTGATGCGGGCTTGAATGCAAAAGGGACGGCATGCGCCGTCCCTTTGTTGTTTCCGGCGCATGCGCGCCGGGTCCCCGGGCCTCAATCCGCCAGCAAAGCCCCGGCAAATTCGTCGGCCACGAAGGGCTGCAGGTCTTCCAGGCTTTCGCCCACGCCGATCCAGTACACCGGGATCGGGCGCACGCCCTGGCTACCCGCGGCCACGGCGGCCAACGTGCCGCCCTTGGCGGTGCCGTCCAGCTTGGTCACGACCAGGCCGGTCAGATTGATGGCGGCATCGAAGGCTCGGATCTGCGCCAAGGCGTTCTGGCCGGTATTGCCGTCCACCACCAGCAGCACCTCGTGCGGCGCGGCGGCATCCGCCTTGCCGATGACGCGGCGGATCTTCTTCAGCTCTTCCATCAGGTGCAGCTGCGTGGGCAGGCGGCCTGCGGTATCCACCATCACCACGCCCATGCCGCGCGCGCGACCGGCATTGACGGCATCGAAAGCGACAGCTGCCGGATCGCCGCCGTCCTGCGAGATCACCGTCACGTTGTTGCGGCTACCCCATTCGATGAGCTGCTCGCGCGCGGCGGCGCGGAAGGTGTCGCCCGCGGCCAGCAGCACGCTGGCCCCCTGGCGCTGGAAGGTGTGGGCCAGCTTGCCGATGGAAGTGGTCTTGCCGGCGCCGTTGACGCCGGCGATCATGACGACCAGGGGTTGCGTGCGCTTCAGATCGAAGGCGCGCTCCAGCGGACGCAGGTGGTCGGCCAGCAACTGGCGCAGCGCCGCCTTGACCTTGGCAGGGTCTTCGATGCGTTCCTTCTTGACTCGCGCGCGCAGCGCGGTCAGGAGCTTTTCGGTAGCCTCCAGGCCCGCATCGGCCATAATGAGCGCCGATTCGAGTTCCTCGAACAGGTTCTCGTCGACCTTCACGCCGATGAAGATGCCGCCGATGCTCTGGCCCGTACGCGACAGGCCTTGCTTCAGGCGGGACAGCCAGGAAGCCTTCTTGGGGGCTTCAGCGGCGGGCTCGACGGCGGGCATGGCCGGAGCCGCAACCGGCGCAGGCGCGGCGGCCGGGGCAGGCGTTGCCGCCACTGGCGCAGAAACCGCGACAGGCGCGGGAGCCGCTACCGGCGCAGGCGCTGGCGCCGGAACAGGTGCCGGTGACGCTGCCTGAGCGGGTGGCGGCGTAAACGCTGCGGGTGCAACCGGCGCGGGCGTTACTGCTGGAGCCTCGTGCGGCGCAGCAACTGGCGCAACAACCGGCGTTGCAGCCGGTGCGACGGCGGCCTGTTCGATGCTGGGTTCGCGGCGCGGTTCGGCGGCCACGGGCGCCGGCGGCGCGGGAGTAACCGGGACGGCGGCGGGCTCGGCAGGCGCGGCTACGGCGTCTGCGGCCTCCGGCGGCGGCGCGGGTTGGACCGGCGCGGCGGGCGGAGGGGATTTTTTCTTGAAGAAGCGGCTAAACATGGGTAACAAGTATATTCGTATCGTCGGGGGCCAATACAGACGCACCCCCATTGCCGTGCCCGACGTGGAGACGCTGCGCCCCACGCCCGACCGGGTGCGCGAGACGCTGTTCAACTGGCTCAATCACCTGTGGGGCGGCGATTTCGCCGACAAGCAGGTGCTGGATCTGTTCGCCGGCAGCGGCGCCCTGGGCTTCGAGGCGGCCTCGCGCGGCGTGGCGCATGTGCAGATGGTCGAGCGGGACAAGACCGCTGCGTCCGCGCTGCGGACACTGCGCGACAAGCTCAAAGCCGACATGATACGCATCCATGTAGGCGACGCCATGCAGGTCGCTGAACGCATGGATGCGTCCCGATTTGACCTGATCCTGCTGGATCCGCCCTTCGGCCAGGGCTGGCTGCCGCGCCTGTGGCCGATTCTGCCGGGCATTCTGACCGAGCATGGGCTAGTCTACGTAGAGGCGGAAAATCCCATCGAAGCCCCCGAAGGATTCACGATCTTGCGGCAGGACAAGGCAGGCGCGGTCCACTACCACCTGCTGGAATTTGCTGCATTGCGCAAATAGGTCAATAATCCGAGCTTCGGAGGATGGTGTACACCACTTATAACGGTACGGAGCTCCTATGATCACCGCTGTATATCCCGGCACTTTCGACCCGCTGACCAGAGGCCACGAGGACCTGGTCCGCCGTGCCGCCACGCTTTTCGACAAAGTCGTGGTGGGGATCGCGATTAGCCGCAACAAGAAGCCCTTCTTCAGCATCGACGAGCGCGTGGAAATCGCGCGCGAAGTGCTGGGCCACTATCCCAACGTGGAAGTGCAAAGCTTCGGCGGCCTGCTCAAGGACTTCGTGCGCGACCAGGGCGGACGCGTGATCGTGCGCGGCCTGCGCGCCGTGTCCGACTTCGAGTACGAATTCCAGATGGCCGGCATGAACCGCCACCTGCTGCCCGACGTCGAAACACTGTTCATGACGCCCTCGGACCAGTACCAGTTCATCTCCGGCACCATCGTGCGCGAAATCGCGCAGCTGGGCGGCGACGTGAGCAAGTTCGTGTTTCCGTCGGTCGAGCGCTGGCTCCAGGAAAAAGCCAAGGAACGCCGCGAACAGTCCTGGCCGGGCTGAGCCCCGCCGGGCAGGTATTGCTCCACCCTCGAAGGGCGCGCAAAGCGCCCTTCTTGCGCTGCGCAGCCCGGGGCGGACGGCGGCGGTACAATGCGCTCAGCCCTACCCGCCCCATACCGCAGCCCGCCATGGCCCTGACCATCACCGAAGAATGCATCAATTGCGACGTTTGCGAGCCCCAGTGCCCGAACGAAGCAATCTCCATGGGCGAGGACTATTACGTCATCGACCCCGACCGGTGCACCGAATGCGTGGGCCATCACGACGAGCCTCAATGCAAGGTCGTGTGCCCCGTGGAGTGCATCGAGCTGCACCCGCAATGGAATGAAGGCCAGGAACAGCTCATGGCCAAGTACCGTCGGCTGACCGGTGCCGCATGAGCGACGCCGCGCAGTCCAGCATCAACCTCCCTCCTTCCCCCCACCACGCCCGCCGCGACCTGTCCGCATCGGCCATCGCCGCCGGCCTGGTCGCCGTGCTGGTCAGCTTCGGCGGCACCGCCGTGCTGATGGTGCAGGCTGGCCACACCGCGGGCCTGGATTCCGCGCACATCGGCTCCTGGATCGGCTCGCTCAGCCTGGCGTTCGGCCTGGGCGGCGCCTTGTACAGCCTGCGCACGGGCCTGCCCATCGTCATGGCCTGGTCCACTCCCGGCGCGGCCCTGCTGGTCACCGCGCTGGCCGGGGTTCCGTTCAATGAGGCCATCGGCGCCTTCATCCTGGCCGCCGCGCTGACGCTGGCCTGCGGCCTGTTCGGCTGGATCGATCCCATCCTGCGCCGCATCCCCGGCGAAATCGCCGCGGCCATGCTGGCGGGCGTGCTGCTCAATTTCGGCATGGGCGTCTTCAGCAACATCAAGCAGCAGCCGGCGCTGGTGCTGGCGATGTGCGCCGCCTATCTACTGTGCCGGCGCTGGGCGCCGCGCTACGCGGTGCTGGTGGTCATGCTGGTGGCCATCGCCATCGCCTTCGGCCTGAACCTGATCCAGCTGGACCTGCTGGACTGGCGCCTCACCGAATTTGTCTGGACCACGCCCGCCTTCAGCGCGCAGGCCGCGGTCAGCCTGGGCATTCCGCTTTTCGTGGTCGCGATGGCCTCGCAAAACCTTCCCGGCCTGGCCATCCTGCAAGCGGCCGGCTACCAGCCGCCCGCTTCGCGCCTGGTGGCGGCCACCGGCCTGCTGGGCCTGCTGGCTGCGCCCTTCGGCGCGCACAGCGTCACGATGGGCGCCATCAGCGCGGCCATCTGCACCGGTCCCGAAGCGCATGCGGACCCGTCCAAGCGCTACATCGCCGCCGCCACCTACGGCCTGGGCTATGTCGTGCTGAGCGTCGTGGCCGGCGCCGTGGCCGTGTTCTTCCAGGCCTTGCCCGCCGCCTTGCTGGCCGCGCTGGCCGGGCTGGCGCTGCTGGGCACCATCATGGGCGGCATGGCTGCAGCCATGGCCAACCCGCAACGCCGCGAAGCCGCGCTCATCACGCTGCTGGCCACGGCATCGGGCTTCAGTTTCTGGGGTATCGGATCGGCCTTCTGGGGCCTGCTGGCAGGCCTGCTGGCCCACGCGGCGTTCGAATTCAAACGCTCTGGCGCAAAGGCCTGAGCGGCCCTTGCGCCCGGCCCCTTCAGGCCGGCCAAGCGGCCACGGGCGTGTCGGGGTGTACCTTCATGATGCGGCAAGGCACCTGCACGAAGTTGGAAATCCAGGCCGCGGCCAGCTCCCCTTCGTCGATCACATCGACTACCTGCTCACCCACCTTCATGCTGTAGCGCACGCTGTCGTCGTCTTCGATGACGTCCAGCGGAATGTCCATGCGCAGCATGCCTGGCGCCTTCAGCACCAGGTAGCCCAACCGCAACTCGACCGAGACCTCGGCCAGCCGCGGACACAGGGCGCGGTTCAGCCACTGCCCTGAATCGTTGGCGACCAGCCATTGCCGGTGATAGCCCGCGGCCTCGGCCTGCGCGGTCAAGCCGCACTCGGCCACGGGTTGGAAGTTCTCGGCGTTCATTTGCCCAGCAATCCCTTCAAAGCCTTGTCGACGGCCGCGCCGCCCTTGCCCTTGCCCGTCACCGCTTCGCGCAGCTTGTTTTCCAGGCTGCGCTGGAGTATGCCGCCTATGGCGTCCTTCCAGAGCACAGTGTAGGTCGGCTTGTCGAACGGCCCCTTGACGTGCACGGGGATGGTGACGTCCTTCAGGTCTATCAGCTCCTTGCCTTCCGGATCGGCGGCCGGATTGACGACGCGGGCGCGCGCCACCAGGTCCAGTTCGCTCTTGACGAAGTCTATGGTGGCCGGGTCGCCCTGCGTCACGCGCAACAGCGGTGACACCACGTTCAGGCGCTTGACCGCGGCCACGCCCTTGGCGAAGGCCAAATCGGCGTCCATCTCGGAGAATTCCGTCTGCTTGCTGGTGTCGGAGGCGACGGTTTCGTTCTGCGACTCAGGCTTGAAGGCGGCCTTCAGTTCGCGCAGCGTCTGCGTCAGGTTGATGCCCTTGACCGCGCCATCGCGCAGGCGCAATTGCATCGTGCCGCCCAGACCGCTCTTCATGGCATAGGCGTTGGCGCCCGCCGTCTTCAAATCCAGCGCCAGGCTGCCCGTGCCGCTCAGCACGTTCTGGCGCGCCAGGTCCATCAGGAACGGTTCGATGGCAATGCCGGCCAGCGACATCTTGGTGGCCAGCTGGTTACCCTGCGCGGCATCCACCGACAGCGTGCCCGCCAGCTTGCCGCCGTACAGGCCCGCCGTCAGGCTGGAGATATCCAGCTTGCCCTTGTCCAGCTTGACCGCGGCGCCGACGTCATCGGCCTTCAGGCCGCGCACGACCAGCTTGCCGACCTTGATCGTGCCGTTGACGCTGGGGCCGATCAGCGCCGACAGGTCGATCGTATCGTCGGCAGGCTTGGCGGGCGCAGGAGCCGGCTGAGCCGGCTTGCCATCTTCCTTCTTGGCTTCCGCAGGCTGCTTGGGCGCCGGCTGCGCAGGCGTTGCCGCCGCGGGAGGCACCAGCTTGTCCAGATCGAGCGTGTCCACCACCAGCGCAAAATTCACCTTCGGCGCATCGCTCAGCTTGGTGATGTCCGCGCTCAGATCGAACTTGCCGCCTTCCAGCACGGCGTTGATTTTGCTGGTGGCCTGATCCTTCAGCAGATCCACGGTCGCGCTGCCGATCACGGGAATCTGCAGGCTGCCCTTGGGCAGTCCCGGATCGGTAATGTTGACGTCGCCGCGCAGGCCGGACAAGCCGCCGCTGCGCTGCAGCAGGTTCAAGGACAGCGGCGAAGCGAAGTTCAGCTTGACGATCCGTTCGCCGTTCTTGGACGTGCTGTCCAGCTTGGCTTCCTTGATTTCCAGTTCGCCGGCATTGCCGCTGATGCCGTTCAGGCCGAAGCTCGCGTCCAGGCCGCTGATGCGCACACGGCCGGTCAGCGCCTCTCCCGTGGCCGAAGCCGGAGAGATGTTGAGCGCGGGCGCGTCCACGGCGAATTCGAAGGGACCGTCGGCCATGCCGCCCTTGGCGCGGATGGCAAGCTTTTCGATCTGCAGCTGGCTCTTGTGCGGGTCGATCGCCAACTTGGGGATGGCCACGCTGGCATCCACATTGGTCGCGCGCGCGGCGGGATCCGTGACGTCGCCCTGGAAGACGATTTCCAGACCGGCAATATCCAGTGCCGACTTCTGGCCGTTGAAGGCCAGGTTGCCGCGCATGGCCAGGCTCTTGGCCTCGGCGCCCGGCAGCTTGCCGTCCATGCGCAGGTCCAGCTTCTGCGCGGCGTAGCGCTTGGCGGACGGGTCCAGCGTCAGCAGGGCCTGACCGGTCAGATTGGCGTCCACGCGTGGATCGCCCCCTTCGACGCGCGCGGTCATGCGCACATCGAACGGCTGATTGAAGGTGACGCGGCCGGTGTTGGCGTTGATCTTGGTGACCGCCACCGCCATGCCCGAGATCTCGTCCTGCAACTGCACCTGGCCGTCCTTCAGGTCAAGCCCGGCGATGTCGATCTGCATGTTGTTGCGCGGCTGCGGCAGGTTGCCGTTGGCGATGGCCTGCACCGCGCTCTGCGCCGCGCCCGCCAAGGCTTCAGCCGGATTGGCCGGCGCCGCCGTGATCGGAGCGGTGCCGCCCACGAGATTGCTGAAATTGAAATGACCCTGCTTGTCCCGCACCACACGGGCCTTGAAACCGGTGATGGCCACATGGTCGACGACAAAGCTGTTGGACAGCAGCGGCCACACGGCGACCGCCAGCCTGGTGCTATCGATGGAGGCGAATGTCTCGGAGCTGTTCGGCTCGGACAGCGACACGCCCTGCACCGACAGCCCGATGCGCGGGAAGAGTGACAGCTCGATCTCGCCGTCGATCGTCAGCGTGCGTTGGTAGCGTTGCTGGACAAGCTCTTCCAGCTTGTACTTGTACGCGTTGGGGTCGAATGTCAGCAAGAAGATGGCCAGGCCAACGACGGCCACGACAACCAACACTACCAGGCCTATCAAAATGCGCTTGAACCACGTTTTCATTGCTGCCCCGTCGGTACCTCGACTGGAAATCCTTGAATGCCGTCCGCGGCGCCAGGCGCGCGGAAGGTGCTTTAGCTGCGGAAAAACCGCCAGGCCCATTTAGCCACGGCCTTTCAGGGCGTGCCCGCTCTCTTGCCGAGCCTGGGGCTGCGGCGCCAAAAATGGGATCTGCCAAGGAAGGCTTGATGAAGACGCCAGCCGAGCCAGCGTACAGATAGCGCTATCGTAACAAATCGGGCCGGCTTCGCGCAGATGGCCGGGCGAGGCAACACAAAATCAACACTATCAGCATCAATGCCGCACGTCGAAATCCGGCCTCGGACCTGACAACTTTCTGTCTCGCGGATTGTAGGGCTAGAATGATTGATACATCAATCATTGATAGATCCAACAATGTCCGCCCCCGCTACAGGCACCCCTCACTCGCCCGGCCAGGTGCTTCCTTTCCGCCAAACCTTGCTTGCCATGCTGGGCATGTGCTTCGTCATGATGATGGTCGCCATCGATCAGACCGTGGTCGGCACCGCGCTTCCGACCATTGTGGCCGAACTCAAGGGCTTCGAACTGTATGCATGGGTAGCGACGTCTTACCTGCTTACCTCCGTCATCACCGTGCCCATCTTCGGCCGCCTGGGCGACTACTACGGGCGCAAACCATTCGTGGTGGCGGCCATCGTGCTGTTCACCCTGGCCTCGGCGCTATGCGGTGCGGCCGACAGCATGTTCACGCTGGTCCTGGCGCGGGCGCTGCAAGGCATAGGCGGCGGCATGCTGGTAGGCACGGCGTTCGCATCCATCCCCGACCTGTTTCCCGATCCCCACGTGCGGTTGCGCTGGCAGGTCATGCTCAGTTCCGCCTTCGGCATCGCCAATGCCATCGGCCCGACCCTGGGCGGCGCGCTGACCGAGCACTACGGCTGGCGCTCGGTGTTCTACGTCAACCTGCCCATCGGCATCCTCGGCCTCTGGTTCGTCGGACGCCATCTGCCGCACCTGCGCAACCACACGACCGGCCGCGTGCGGCTGGACTGGCAGGGCGCGCTGCTCATCGCGCTGGCGCTGGGCAGCCTGCAGCTACTGGTCGAGCTGCTGCCCAAGGAAGGACTGAGCGCATCCATCATGCTGCTGGGTGTGGGCAGCGCGGCGGCCTTCGCCCTGCTGTTCTGGTGGGAACGGCGCTGCCCGCACCCGCTACTGCCCCTGGATATGTTCCGCAATCGCGGCTTGGCCATGCTCTTCACGCTGGCTCTGCTGGTGGGCGTGACCATGTACTCGCTGCTGTTCTACGCGCCGCTGCTGCTGCAGGGCGGCTTCGGGCTGTCGCCCCAGGACGCCGGACTGCTGATCACGCCGATGGTGGTTTTCATCACCGTGGGCAGCATCGTCAACGGCCGCATCATCACCCGCATCCGCAATCCCAACCGCATGCTGTACGCAGGTTTCATCCTGATGGCGCTCTCGTGTCTGGGCATTGTTACCACCCATAGCTATACGTCACATGCGCTCATCGCCGCATACATGCTGATGGCCGGGCTGGGCATGGGCTTCATCATGCCCAACCTGACGGTCTTCGCGCAGCAGACCGCCGGCCGCAGCCACCTGGGCATCGCCACCGCGCTGCTGCAGTCCCTGCGCATGATAGGCGGCATGCTGGGCACGGCGATCGTCGGCACCATGGTCAGCCACAGCTATTTCAGCGGCGTCGAATCCACGCTGCGCGGCGCTTCCGCGCGCTGGCTGCCCGAGCTGAACGATCCCCAGATGCTGGTCAATCCCGCGGCCCAGACGCAGTTCCTGGCACAATTGGCGCATCAAGGCCAGGACGGAACCTCGCTGATCGAAATCGCGCGCGTCGCGCTCGTCGGCGCCATCCACGAAGGGCAGCTCATTGCCCTGGCGGTTGCGGTGTTCGCGCTCTGGTGCGTGCGGCGCGTGCCGCCGGTCCAGTTGATCCGCCCCTCCAAACCAGAGCCGGCCGGCGTCGGAGAATAGCTTTTGCCCAAACAACAACAAGGCTTGCAGGTCATCCAGCACATGGGACAGGCCTACCGCGGCATGCAGAGCGCGTTCAGCAGCACGGTTGGCCACGCCCTGCCCCGCTGGCGCATCCTGCTGGCGCTGCATGAGTGCGGCCAATGTTCGCAGAAGCATCTGGCCGAACGCTGCCGGCTCGATCCCGCATCGCTCACACGGCAGCTGCAGGCCATGCAGAAGCTGGGCTGGATCGCGCGCGCCGTGGATCCGCAGGACAACCGCCTGACCAACGCCAGCCTCACGCCGGCCGGCCAGGCCGTGGTGGACGAAGCCTTGCCCAAGCGGGCGGCCTTCTTCGAAGAATCGCTCAAGGGGTTGTCGGCCGCGGATATCGATACGTTGAATCGCGTGCTGAGCGTGCTGGAGGCGAACTTCCTGCGAGCGGCGGATAAGACGCCGAACTAGAACCCACTGCGCCGCCATAAGAAGCGTGGTATCGGCCCATAGCAAAACGCGATTCGCGAGCCGTCAGGATCATCCAGAATACAAGCCGTTCCCGACATAAGAACAAAGAGGCGGCAATGGATTCCGTGTATTTGGTGGTGACCCTGGGCGCGGTCATCGCGGGCTTCGTGCAAGGTCTGTCAGGCTTTGCCTTCGGCCTGGTGGCGATGTCGTTCTGGGCCTGGGTGTTGGACCCGCGCCTGGCTGCGACGCTCGCGGTATTCGGCGCCCTGGTCGGACAGATCCTCGCCGCCATCACCGTGCGCCGCGGCTTCGATCTGCGACGATTGCTGCCCTTCGTGATCGGCGGCCTGTTCGGCATTCCGCTGGGCGTGGCGTTGCTGCCGCGCCTGGACATGGATTGGTTCAAGACCATACTCGGCCTCCTGCTCGTGATCTGGTGCCCCGCCATGTTGCTGGCCAAGAATCTCCCGAAGATCTCCGCAGGCGGGCGCGCCGCCGACGCGGCCGTCGGCATGGCTGGCGGCGTGCTGGGCGGCATCGGCGGCTTCACGGGCACGCTGCCCACCTTGTGGTGCACCCTGCGCGGATTCGACAAAGACGCGCAACGCGCCATCATCCAGAACTTCAACCTGTCCATGCTGCTGGTGACCATGGGCACGTACTTGGCCAGCGGCATCGTCACGCGCGCCATGTTGCCCATGTTCGCCATCGTCGCCGCCGCCATGCTGGTGCCGGTGCTGCTGGGCGCCAAGCTTTACATAGGCATCAGCGAGGCGCGCTTCCGGCAGATCGTGCTGGGCCTGCTGACGGCTTCCGGAGTCGCGTTGCTGGCCTCGGCGGTGCCGCGGCTGCTGGAGCGCATGGCATAGTTCCTTCCGTACCCGCAATACGGACCCAGCAATGCCCATGAATCCCGACCGCCGCTACCTCGTCATCCAGGCCCACGCCAGCGAGTTCCCCGAACCCATGCTGGTGCGCAAGGGCGATCGCGTCGCCGTCGGCGAACGGTACGATGGCCCCGAGGGCTGGCCCGACTGGTATCTGTGCACGCCAACAGACCAACAAGCCGGCTTCGTGCCGGCGCAATTCCTGGACCGTCACGCCGACGGCAGCGCCACCATGCTGGAGGATTTCACCAACAAGGAACTGGATGTCGCGCAAGGCGAAATGCTGCGCGGAGAACGCGAATTGAATGGATGGGTGTGGGCGGTCAGGCTTATTGGTGAAGAGGCGGGCTGGGTGCCGCTTGAAAACCTGCGTCTGTGCGATCACACCATCTGCTGATGCGGTCCAACCCGGTCGCTGCCAGTCATCCCGCTATTCACCGCATGATTTGCGGCGAATAGCCAGCCTATTCGCCGCGACCGATCATTTCTCGTCCCTCATGCCGTTCTCGCAAAGCCCTTCCTGAAGCGGCGCGCATTGCTCTTGACGCCTCACCATGAAAAACACCCCAAAGATCGGACCAGGGTCCAATCTTTGGGGCGCTTCTCGGAATGTGCGGTTTCGCTTAGACGTTAAACAAGAAGTCTGGCTGAAACGCATATGTAGAAGCGGCATTCACCTTGTTTTCTCTCATCTTGTAGTCACTTCTATATACACTTTGGCCGCTGCTACCCGGAGCGAGGCCCGCGTATCGCTTGCCTGTGCTGCATCGCCGCTTTCGGATTTTTTGCTGCAAAAATTCCCTTCTGGGAATCCGTGACCGTGATTGGCCCGCCGTCTGAAACTGTCTGCATTCAATCGAAATGCAGGGGTGATGACGATGAAGATTTTACGCAAGAAGGCTGTCTGCGAGAAGCTGGGCGAAATCAATGAAGTGACTCTCTGGCGCATCTCCCGCGCTGATCCGACATTCCCGGTATCCATCCAGATCAACAAGCGTGTCGTTGGCTGGCTTGAGCACGAGATTGACGCGTGGCTCGAACAAAAGGCCGCTGCCGCCCGCGCCGCCAGCAACAACGCTGTCTATCCCTGATCGCTGCGATCCCGCAGGCCAAGGGTCAGGATTCGACGATGCGCAGCTTGGGCAGCTTGCTGGACGCTGGCGTGGCAGAAGCCACGCCCAAGCGCGATCCGCTGGAGCGGATCAGGCAGAAAGCCGCCGAGGTGACAAAGCAGGCGGAGCAGCACGACGCCGCCCATGCATTGACTCCACGGGTGCGCCACCTGATCGACGAAGCCGTGGAGATGGAGATCGAGCAGGCCCGCAGCGCAGGTGCGACAGGCTACATCGCGCACTTTCTGGCGCAGGCCACGCTCCCCCACACAGACCCCAAGAGCAACTATTTTGAGCGAGGCACTGGCAAGCTGACCCTTTCCATCACAGCCAACCCCAAGTATGGCGTGCCCTATGGCGGGCTGCCGCGCCTGCTGCTGGCGTGGATGTGTACAGAAGCCGTCCGCACAGGCAGTCCAGAGCTATCGCTGGGGCGCTCACAGGCGGAATTCCTGCAAAAACTCGATCTGCACAACGATGGCCGGTACATCGCCCGAGTGCGTGACCAGAGCTTGCGGCTAGTCCGCTCGCTGATCTCCGTCAGCGGCGCGGACGGAGATGCGCTGGGCATCGAAAACATCCTGATCGCCAAGCGGGCGTTCCTCTTCTGGAACACCCGCGATACTGAGCAGCCCGGACTATGGGACAGCTCAATCACCTTGAGCACCGATTTCTTCGAGAGCCTGACCCATGCTCCGGTGCCGATCAGGATGGAGGCACTGCAAGCACTCAAGAAGTCGCCTCTGGCGATGGATATCTACACATGGCTGGTCTACCGCATGTTCAGTCTGAACGTGGCGACAATCAAGGGCGGCAAGCGGCTTGCTCAGGTGCCGTGGGCTGGATTGATGATGCAGTTCGGCTCTGGCTATGCGAATACTCCCAAGGGGCTGGCCAACTTCAAGACGAATTTCCGGCTCCGGTTAAATGAAGCCCTGCTGTTCTATCCCGATGCTCGGAACCACATCGAGGAAACGAAAGAGCACCTGATCCTCACCCCTGCTCGTCTGCACATCACGGCGACCAAGAAGAAGGTATAAGCCTGTGAGTTCTCCAGGTTGTCCACGTGACATCACTAGCAAGGCTGAAAACCCTTGCCAGAACTGGCTTTGGCGGCTTTCCTGCAAGTTGTCCACGTGATATCGCTAGTCATTGGCACGTGACATCACTAGCCGTTTTACGTGACATCGCTAGTCAAGACCGACGTGCGAAATCGCCTGTAAGCCCCACTGGGAGGGGGATTCAGCGAAATGGAAAGACCGCCCCTAGTAGTTCAGCTTTTAGGCTTTTCTAGTATTTATAAAAAACCTAGTAGCTGCCGCTCTTCGGCTGTGGGCAATCCTTCGCGCCCTCCGGTCGCTGCGCGTCCGCCCGTGGATAACGGCAAGCCGTTACCCACCGGCCTCCTTACGGCTACTCGTCATTCAAAGAATGACAGGGGCTACTTGGCGTCGGCTGTTTTCAATGTGCCTCCGGCGGCCCTGCCGGGGGGGGCACTCGCCGCCGTGAGGCTCGGGGAGCAGGGGTGGCGGGCTGCGCCCTTCGTCCCTGCCCCCACTCGCACAGGCTGTCCGCTGCGGTTCAGCGTCAAGGGGCCGTGTCCTCGCCCTTCGGGCTGCGGGCCGCACCAACCCCTTGACCCTGCCCCTCCGCTGGAATCCATCTGCAAGCGCCCGGAAACGCCCGATATGGCGCGTTCTCGGTGAAAGCTATGCCTATCCTGCTGCCTGCAACAAAAAACGCGCCGTGAGCCGCTCCGGCTGTTTTCTAGCAGAGCCAGTCGTCAAGGTGGGGATGGCGCAGCCTTCCCGGCCTTGTCGGCTGGCCGACAACGAGCGCAGCGAGGCGTCAGCAAGTAGCCCATCCAGCATTTGAAAAATGCGAGTAGCCCCAGCAAGGGAGCCGGTGGGCATACCTGCGTACCCGCCAGCGGCGGGCCGTCCATAGCCTTGCGCTGTGGGCGGGCAGGTTGTCCACGGGCGGACGCGCAGCGACCAAAGGGAGCGAAGGCTGTTTCACCTTGGCTTACTCCTATCGTTACGTTATCATAACGTAACACGTTATGATGTTACGATGAGAAGGAGGCAGTCATGCAGCAGGTCGTCACTCAGCAGGCGGTAGATGCCGCCGCTGATGCCATCGTCGCCGCACGCGGCAAGCCCACCTTCCGACTGATCCAGCAGCGCGTCGGTGGGTCATTCACCACGCTCAAGCCGATGCTGGCCGACTGGGAAGCCCGGCGCGAAAAAGGCGAAGAGGCTGCGGTAGAAGTTCCGGACGCTCTGCTGGCACGCGGGGCAGACCTCGTGCGCAGCATCTACGCCGAGGTTGCCCAGCAGGCGCGGGTGGAATCCGAGGCGGTGCGCAAGGACGCCGAAGCCCGCGTCAGCGCAATGAAGACTGAACTGGCCGAGGCAACCGAGGAAATCGCCCGGCTGGAGACGCAGGACGCCGCCCGCGCCGATGAGCTTTCCGCGCTGCGTGAGGCGAACCGGGCGCTGGAATTGAAGGTTAGCCGCCTTGAAGAGCGTGCCGAACACTCGATGCGCATGGAGGCCGAACTGCGGGAAGCCCGTGTAGCACTCGCAAAAGCCGAGCAGCAGGTGATCGACCTGCAAGGCCAGCTTGCCAAGGCTGGCGATGTCCAGCGGCAGCTTGCCAGCCTCGAAGAGCGGCTGGCTGCGGCAGGGGTCGCGCCGAAGGGAGCCAGAAAGGGCCGGGTGGAGTGATGCCGACCGCTGCCGAATATCAGACACTGGCCGACGAGCTGCGGCAGCTTGGCGCGGTGTTCACTCAGGCTATCAATCTGGGCGACAAGGAGCTTGCCATGTGGGCAGCCGGGGCGCTGTCGAGTGCTGCCGCCCAGCCAGCCTGGTGGGCGCGTGAGGCTGCCGAAAACGAAGCGGCGGCTGTTGCCGCCGCCGCCATCGTCAAAGCCCGGCAGGGGTAGGGCTACCGCCCCTCCATGACCGCCTGTTCGATCCGCATCTGGAGTATCGAGATGTACGCCAGCAGCGTGATTTTCTCGACGAGATCAAACTGGTCGCAGCAGATGACCAGTTCCTCGCGGCGGTACTCCCGCTGCCGTCGGAAACTGGACGGAATCAGCACGATCCGAGGTTCCGGCCTGCGCTTTCTGGGCGCGAATGGCAGCATTTCCAGAATCACGCCGGGGCACGAGCGCATCGCCTGGACAAACCTCTGACGTTCTTCCTTCTCCATGCAGAGACGCTCCATCACGTCTGGGTGCAGAAACACAAACATATTGCCTTCCTCCACTATTGGATGCTGCGCGAAACGCCGCCGCGCTGCGCCCGCTCATGTGCTGATTGAGTCTGTCGCCGCAGCCGCTCGGTCTTCTGCGACGTGTAGGTGGCCAGCAGAGCTTCGACACGCTCCTTCTTGCGGTAGATCGCCTCAGACAAGTAGTTGCTGACGCCAACGGCATGGACGTAATCCGACCAGAGCGCCCGGCTGGATACCTTGGTGACGTTGTTATTCCACTCGGCGTCGCTGAGCCGACGCCCCGCCTCGGTCAGCAGCATCTCTTGGGTGCTCATCGTCTGATAGCCGCCGATGGGCGCGGTCGGTAGCGAGCCGTAGCCGTCCTTGTCCGACAGCCATTCGGCGGGAGACTTACCCTCGGCGGCGGCCAGCGCCGCGTCCGCATTCGCCGCCACGACCTGCGCAGGCTCGAACTTGACGTTCGGAGCCACGCCGCCCGGAGGGACGTTGCCGAACAGGATCGCATGCTGTTCCTTGGTGTCCTTGCCCAGAATCGGGTAGTGCTGCGGATTGCCGTCTTGGATCGGGAAAGTCGCGCAGAAATACGGAGCCGGATCGGTCTTCCAGCCGATACCTTGCTGCTGATTGAACGCGAACGGCAGTTGGCCGGGATTGAAGGTGCCTTGTGATGCGCTCTGGGTGAACGCCTTGGCTCGGGCCTCATCCTTCTGCGCTGTGCCGTAGGTGAAGTGCAGGTGCTTCACCATCGCGTCGCTGGGTGTGTTGCCGGACAGACCAATGTACTGCCCGGCTTTGACCTCCATGCCCTGTTTCAAGCCGGTGGCAAAGCCGCTCATGTGGTAGTACGCCACCACGTCGCCATTGCTGCGCTCGATTAGGATCGCGTTGCCTGCCGAGCGCCGGTTGCCGATGAAGGTGATCTTGCCGTCCGTTGTGGCGTACAGAGGCTGTGATGCACCGCTGGTCGAGAAGTCCAGACCATCGTGCATGTGCGGCTTCTGGTTCGCGCTGCCAAAGTTGCCAGAGCCACCGCCCCGGAACTTGCCGAAGCGCCCGGAGACGGTCTGTTTCTCGGTTGGCGACACCATGCAGGTATCGGCCAGTGCCGGAGTCACGGCCACCAGTGCGGCCAGAGCAAGCAGCTTGCGCATGGTCATGGCTCCCGGTACTCGTTTTCGTGGGCGGCGTAGGTGCCGTCGATGGTGCAGGTCAGTTGCACCGATTCCGGCCCGAACGGCTGATCGGCCATTAAGCCACCCATCGACGTTTTCCGGTTGTGGAAGCTCTTGCCCTTGTTCAGCTTGGCCGCCTTGGCAACTTCGGCCAGTGTCCTGCCCCGGATGTGTGAGGTGTAGCCGTGGCCAAGTTCGCCGCTGCCGTCATCGACCCAGACCTCAATCTCGGCCACCGGCAGGCCGAACACCTTGAATCCGCTGGGAGGCGTCAGCCGGTAGTGCTGTTCCTCGCCTGCTGGTTTGCGCGGCAGCAGGGCGCGGGTGGCCGGATGGTCAGGCAGGTCTTCGCGGCATTCCAGCGCCGCTTGCAGCATCGGGCCAGCCACGGCCCAGAGTGCTGCGTTGGGTGCGGCTGGTTCGTTGTCGAGAAGCGGGACGGGCATCTGGCCATGGGCAGCGCCGACCAAGCTCAGGGTCAGGAGGGTGGTGGTGATTGTTCTCAACATGGACTCTGCTCCATCTCAGTTAAACAGGTTGCCGATGGACTGGATGAAGCTGCTGCTGTCCGATGCCGCTGGCTTCGGCGCGGCGGCTGGGGCGCTCCTCGCGCTGGCAGTCTGGGTGCCATAGATACTCGGCGAGGTGTTGCCCAACTGGGTTTGCAGGGTCGCGAGCTGCCCGTTCAGGGTGTTGAGGTGGTTTTGGGCGTTGGCGACCTGCTGCTGATACGAGGTGCAGTTGTTGTACTGGTACGCCTGACAGTTCGAGAGCTGCTGCTGGGCCTGCTGGAGCTGGTACTGCGCCGGGCCGACTTGAGCCTGCACGTTGGCGATCTGCTGGTTGAGCGAGTTGATTTGGGCGTTGGTGCTGCCCATGTCCCCATTCGTGCCGGTGGAGCCGCCGAAATCGACCTGCGAGCTGCCGAACGGGTTGGTGCCCACGGTGTAGGTGCCGCCGCTCTGGTTGTTGCTGTAACCGGCTGCGATATTGGGGTCGATGTGGGCCATTCCCTGCTGCACAAGGCCATTGGTCAGCCCGTTGAGGTCGCCGAACGCGCCCATGCCGTTGATCTTGTCGATGGCTTGATTGATCGGCGAGGTGACGAGGCCGGACACCTGATTGACCGCCGTGCAGACCTTCTTCTGGGCGTACTTCATGACGGCATCGCTGGCAGCGCCGACGATGCTTGCAAGACTCGGGATCGAGAAGGAGAGGTCGTAAATCTGGTTGAGGCCAGAGAAGCAGTCGCTGTTCACATCGAACAGCGATTCGACGTTCACCGGAGCGGCGGCAATCGTCTGGTGAATCTGCATGGCCTGCTGGATCGAGTGGCCGATGCTGCCGTCTTGAGTACCAGTCGCGCAGGCTTCGGCGTCGGCCTTGATGCTGTCCGCGACCACCGAGGTCTGTTGAGAGAGCAACTGGCTGCTCGCGTTGCCGAGGATGCTGCCGCTGCCGGAGCTGACCGCCGACACGGCGTACCCGGCGAACATCACCGACACGCCCACGGCGATGCCGAGGGCGAACCGGGTGTTGCTGCGGACGAAGTGGCTGACCGATACGGCCACTGGGGTGAGCTTGTTACGCATGGGCATGGTGACTCCTGATCCTGATGTTGGCGTTGTGCTGTGCCCTGATGCGTATGGGCTTGGGTTCGGGCTGCTGCTTGGCCTGCCGGTCGAGCCACAGCTCAACCAGCTCGGCGATGACCTGATCGTGCTCGCGCAGCCACGAGACGCGCAGTACGAGATAGCTGTCAGCGGTTTTCATGGGCGGGCCTCACGAGGTAGCGGTAAACGAGCCAGACCAGCGGCGTCAGGTATAGGATTGGGACAACGATGGCGAGGGCGATGGTTCCGAGCTGGTCGGCGGGGCGCCCGTTAATCAGCACGTCCCTTTCCACCCAGAGCGCGAGGCAGGTGCCGAGTGCGCAGCAGATCGCGGTGATTCGCTCGCGGCTAAGGCGTTGCAAGACAGTGCGCAGGATCGAGGTCATTACTGCACCCTCCGAATCCATAGCATGTCGCGCACATAGCGGCTGAATGCGCCGGGGACAAACAGCGTGCCAGTACGCATCTGCCATGCTCGATAGCTCCAGCGGATCGCATTGCTGGAGGCTGCCAACGTGAGCGATAGCACGCTCAGGACGACCACCATGGGAGCGCCCATTGCGAGTAGCCAAGCGGCCATCAGGAACGCAAGCAAGACGACTGCCCAGTATGCGCGAGACTTCCATAGGTGGCTGCTGATGAGCTTGTTCCGCTCGGGGTCACCGAGGAAGGCAAGGCGCTGTTTTCCTCGCTCGGCTATGCGGGCCTCGACGATGCGGCGAATCTCGGTCTGGTCGTTCGGGGCGAACACGCCAAAGCCGCACTTGGCGGAACACTCCCAGCCATAAAGCGCCTTGTCATCGGACTGGGCGTCGGCGGGCAGGTGCATGACGCCGCGGCTGCATTCGGGACAGCGTGGATTGCGCAGGGTGTGCCATAGATCACTGATGAATCCGTGGTTCGCCTTGAGCTGACGCCAGCCAAGGATTGATAGCGGCATGTCCACCAAGGTGAATTTGGCCGCGCGCTTCGCGCCACTGATGAACTTCATGCGCGAGCCCTCCGGGAGTTTTTGCGGCGTTTACGCTGGGCCAACACGGTGTCCGCGACAGACAGCAGGATGGCCAGCACGGCGGCGGGAACGGTGGTGTCGATCATGTCCATATGGCCCTCCTTCATGGGCTGGGGGAGTTGTCGTTGGAGCGTTGCTGCTGCTTCGCCAGAGCCAGTGATTGCTCAAACCATTGCCGCACCAGGTTGGCGATGTCGTGTTCCCGAGCGAGCAAGGCGGGGTCGGTGTGCGGCACGGCACGGATCGCGCCGGGGGCGTTCTGGCCAGCCTTCATCAACCGATTCACTTCTTTGGCGTAGATGTCGGTGACCGCGAGACGATGCTGCTCTGGGGCTGCCTTCAGGGCAGCCAGCGCGGAATAGGCGATGACCGACAATGCGTTTAGCGCATAGGCCAGCTCGCGTTGCTCGCGGAGCGCGGCGTCGTACTGAGGCTGCACATGAGCGATAGCGGCATTCCAGCCCTCGTCGTAGCCTTGGCGGAGGCCGTAAGCCTTACCTACGACCAATCCATGGCTTTCGGCGGTGAATGCCTCGTCGGTTTTGTACATGGTCATCACTCCTTGTCCGGCGAGGTTTCGCCGTTATCGGTATCGGTCGGTGGCGGGGAGTAGCGGCTGTCATAGGACTGGTCGATGCCGTCCGAGTCGGTAACGACTTCGCTGCCGGTGCTAACGGGTTTCCCGCGCAGCGACTCCTTGTAGGCCGCAATGCGGGCGTCGGCCCCCTCGGAGTAGGCGGCCTTGCCTTCGGCAAGAGCTGTGCGACCAGATGCGGCGTAATCATTGGCGGATGCGGAAGCTGCACCGCCAAAGCCAGTGACGGCGGCTGCACCGGAGCCAGTCAGCCCAGCCCGAATGCGCTGACCGAGGCTTGCACCACTTTCGCTGGCGTCTCGGTACGCAGCAACTCCGGCGCTGCCAGTCGAGATCGCTGCATCAGCAACACGGCCTGCGCTGCGGGCGGTAGCTCCCGCTGCACCGGTAGCAGCTCGGCCCAGTCCGACGCCTGCGGCATCGCTGACCTTTTGCCGCCCAGAACGGTTGTCGGACTGATGGGCCGGAGCGGGTGAGTCGGGAGCGGATGGAGCGACACCTTGGTCGCCTGCACTCAGCAACGCCCGCTTAGGCGTCGCAGTGCCGCGAGTGCCACCGCCATTGCCGGTGGGTGGTGTGCCGCCATTGCCGCCACCGGGGAGCAATCCGCCGTCACCCCCGATTCGCCGGGATGGGCTGCTGCCGCCACTGGGCAGCGCACCACTTGACGCGGCGTGTGCCATGCCGCTGCGCATCTGCCCGACTGCTTGCGTCTCGCCGAGGTCGCTGACGCCAGCACCGATCCAGCGCAGCACATGATCCGGCAGGATTTGCGGCAGGCCGAAGGTCATGTAGAGCACCGGCAGGAGCGTCAGGCCGAAGACCATGAACCACCATGCAAACGAGAGGAACGAGCTGATTGCGCCGACCGTGCCGGTTGATGTGACCACGGCACCGCGCATTGCGAAGAAGCCCTTGGCGATGAAGTCGATGATCGGGTCGGACACGAGCATGGCCGCAAACAGGCCGACCACTGCCAGCGCCGGGCGGGCGAACAGCGACAACAGCAGCAGGTAGCCTTGCGATTGGCTGCCGACGAAGGTGCGGTCAGGCGTCATGTGCATGACCGCCCACAGCGGCGCGGCAATCAGCGACTGGAGCACAGCCAGAATCCAGCCGACCACCACGGTCATGAAGATCACGTAGGGCAGGCTTGGCAGGAAGACGCCAAAGTAGAAGGCCATCGGCTCGATGTACGTAGCCATCATGGCAAGCTGCTTGACCGGCACTTCGATCACCCAATCCCAGATTGGCGTTACCACCTTGTCGAGATCGAGGCCGGTGCCGACACCCTTGACCGAGGACAACGTGCCAGCGACTACGCGCAGCGCGGTGGCTCCTGTTTTGATCGCCACGTCTGCTGCACCGATTCCAGCGCGGGCGACCGTTAGGTAGTCACCGATGCACTTCATCCGGTTGAGCGAACCGCCCATCTGGCCTGCGGTGCCGCAGAGAGGCGTGGTGCCGGAGGTGTTCGCGCCGGTTGCCATCTCAACCATCGACTCCATCATGGAGTTGATCCAGAGGCTGACTTTGGCGTCGAAGTCGGCATTGATGCTGCCGATGTTGATGTCGCTCTGCGCGTCCTTCGGGATGACGCTGGTGAGGTCGCCGGGGCCGCTGGTCGGTGCCTTGTAGTTCCCCTTGATCTCGGATTTTTTGCTGATCGCCTCGGTGACCGTCGTCACGCTGCCAATAAGGAGGCTGGCCGCTGCATCGGCGGGCAGCGCGGACAGCGATGGGGCGCTGACGGAGCCAACCGATTCGGACGTAATTGCAGCAATGCGTCCCCGCACCTCGCCCACGCGCTGATACCAGCCGCCACTCATCGCCCAGCCCTCACTGGTCAGGGAAGTGGCCAGCGACTGGAACCCGGATTTCACGGCCGTTGTGTCGCTCAGCGCAGCCATGAGGGCTGCCGCGACTTGGGTTTCCGCGCTATTCACCAGTTCGTTGAACTTGGCTGAATCCACGTTCGACCAATCGCCCGAGATGTCATCCGGCCAGGTATTCACCCATGCTTCCAGATCGGTCATGAGGTTGGTTGCGGCCTGAATCTTGGCGTTCTGCGCTGCTGCGCGGAGTTGCTCCAGCGCTGCCTCAATGCCGGTTGCGTCTTTTGCGGGCTGTGCGGTGTACTGGCTGATGCTGACGGTGCCGCACAGCGGTTCTCCGCCACCCAAATTCGTCGTGGCGTTCCGATCCTTGATCTGGAAGAGATATTCGGTACGCCCGCCATTCGTGGTGGTCTTATCGGCGCTGGGTGCCGCACTGACCTGTGCCCCCGGATAAATCTGGTTTGCAGCGCGGGCACAATAGGAAGCGGCGAGGTACTGCTTTCCGAAGTCGCGCAGCCCGTAGAACGAGCCGGGGTCATTCACGCCTTGAACGACACCATCTGGGCTTAGGACGCCAATCGCCATGCCAGTCTTGTAGGTGCCATTGGCGAACCCGACGCCCCACAGCGCGAACATCAACACCACGAGCTGGATGAAGCTATAGCCGCTAGCTGTCGGCAGCAGAACCGCACCACCGGCCACGATCCGCACGGGCGTCCAGAGCGACGACCAGTTGCGCCCCATTGCCTCGCCATCGTTGGCCGTGTTGATCGTGCCCATTGCCGCGACGTAGCTGACAATGAGCGTGCCAACGATCAGGATGCCGGAGTTGAAAAACGACATCATCGTCGCTATCACGTTGCTCGCGGCGCTGACGCTATCCGGGTCCGCACCAGTTACCAGCGCATCAATGACCGGGCCGAAGATCGACCGCAGCATATCCACGGAGTGATCTGTGCAAGACGTGGCATCGTCGCACGGTGAGAAAGGCATGGCGGCGGCCATTTAGGATGCTCCTTCCTGATAGCGTGATTCCTGAGAGAGCGCGGCAGCGGCCTCGACCTCGGTGTCGTCTTCATCGTCGTCATCGGTCTGCTTGCGGCCCTTGCGGGCGGCGGCACGGGCGGCCAGTACCTCATCACCACGCGCCTTGTATTCAAGGAAGACTGAGCTAGGCCATGTCCCATCGCGTTCACGCTGATCGGCAATGACGAGCATTGCGCCAAGCACGAAGCCCGCATCTGCCTCCAGCAACCCGGCGATCTGGGCGAGACCACCGACCGCGAACTTGCGCTGATTCAGGTAGGTGCGCCGCGCGGCCTTCTGGGCCTTCCGCTGAGCCTCTTTCAGTTCTTCAAGCCGCTGCTGCTGTTTCGCCACTGCCGCTGCCAATGCGGCGATTTCGCGTTCGCGCTTCTCTGTCAGCTCGCTTGCCGGACGCCTTCCCCTGCCGCGCTTCTGTTCCTCTGCTTGCTGCACTTTTGCTCTGCTCCATTTGGCATGTCTCAAAGCGAAATGTCTGCTTGAAATGAAGCATAGTCAAGGGGTGATAAGCACGGTGGCAAAGCAACTTATCCATACTTTTTTCGTTCTCATACTACCTCTATGCAGCAGCAAAATCTTTTCAATCAACGGCTTAAAGATGCGCTAACGCTTTGATTTAATAGGGACTGTAGTCCATATCTTGATTCCAAAAAGTTTTCGCCACTCGTGGCGTGCGAGCAACTGCGGACGCGCCGCCAATCAGTTTTCAATCCGCAGGACATGCTGCCATTAAATGCCATTTATCGAGGACAAAAAGGAGCTTCGGCGTTATCATCTGTCTTGTGTCTCGTGTGTCCCGTGTGGGGCCAAGATGGTGGTGGTTTTCATCTGTTGCGGGAACCGCAACAGCGCAGTTACGCATCGCTGCGCGACGCCTGCGCAAGGGGCCGTGCCCCTTGACCCCCTTCAAGCTGCTTTCAATGGGGGAGACGGTGCCAACAGGTTTTCGATGGAGGTGGCGGCATGTACCGGCTGGAGCTGAACTACATATCCCGCGACGGCGGCAAGAAGGGCAAACAGCGGGATGCCGCCAAACAAGGCCACGGCTTTTCGGCCACAGCCGCCGCTGCGTACCGCAGTGGCGGCATCGTCACGGACTACCGCACAGGCGAAGTACATGACTACACGCGCAAGCGCCGGATCGACTACACGGAAATCGTCCTGCCGCCCGGAGCGCCGTCATGGGCTAGCCACCGTGAGGCGCTATGGAATGCAGTCGAAGCCGCCGAGGCACGGAAGGATGCACGGCTGGCACATGAGTTCATCGTGGCACTGCCGCATGGACTCACGAAAGAGCAGGAAATCAAGATGGTGCGTGACCTTGCCCAACGCATTGCTGACCGGCACGGCATACCTGTTGATTGGGCAATCCACGGCGATGATCCGAAGATGTGGGATGGCTCCCAAAAGGGCGTTGTCGGCAGCCATGCACATCTTCTGATGCCGACCCGCGAACTGACGCCAGAGGGCTTTTCGAAGATCAAGGGACGCGAGTTCATTGACCGGAAACTTGGGCCGAAGACGCTCCGATATTGGCGCGAGCAATGGGCGCTGATCGGCAACGAGCATATAGAGCGGGCAGGACTGGATGAGCGGTGGGATCACCGCACACTGTCAGTACAGCGCGAAGACGCGCTGGAACGAGGTGATATAGCCGCCGCCGAGGAACTCGACCGCCTGCCCGGCGTACACATCGGCGCTGCTGCCACGGCGCTGGAGCGTCAGGGGATCGACACATATTGGGGCAACCTGAACCGGATCATCCTCGCCCAGAATGCGGAGCGCAGACTGGGGCACGAGCGCAAGCGCATTGAAGAGTCGATGGCCGCCCTGGAGCGCCGTCTGGCGGAACTGAGGGCCGCGCAGGAAGCTGACGCCACTCAGCCGGAGCCCAGCGATGATGATCCTCGCTGGGCGGCGTTTGAACGCACCTTCATGCACGCCGTCCAGTTTGAGCATGGACTCAGCCTGATTGGGTTGACTGCTCCTATGGACGCTCTCAAGGCCCGCTTCTCGGCGTATATGGACACGGCGGAAGAACAGGGCATGACACCAGAGGAATTCGCCCAGGCCTATGCAAAAGGTCTGGCCGAACAGGATCGCCGGGTGATGCAGGAACAGGCGGCGAGGGATGCCGATCCTAAACCGCCACAAGAGGACTCCCCTGTTGCCACTCCCGCGCCATGATGCCACTGGCAATGGTGGGAACAGTGTGGAAAGACGGTGGCGGCATGGTGTCAATGATGACGGTAACAAGGTGGTGATATGGTGGAACGATGGTGGCGGGATATTGGTAAGACGGTGGCGACACTGTGGCGGCTGTGTGTGCGCATGGTGGTAATAGCGTGGCACTTCACCACAATACAGCCACATTCCCGCCACCACCCTTTGCCGATCAGGGAGGGTTGCGCATGAGAATCTGGGCGTTTGACGAGAACCGGGCCGACTTTGTAGAGGCGTCGCCGGAGCGGATGAGCGCTGATCCGACCGGGTGCTACATCATCCGGCGCGGTGATGATGTGCTCGTCTGCGAACACGGCCAGGAACGGCCCATGCCTGAGCGGCTGACCGTGGCTGGGGTGCCATTCGACCGGGAGCAGTTCGAGGATGTACACACCCTGCCCTTGCGGGCAGAGATGGAACAAGACGGGCTGTGGGCGCGGGCGCAGTTGCAGGCCCGAGACCGTGGCGAAGTCAGCCTGCCGCTGGAACTGCCGATCTGGGTGACGAAGGGGCTGCAAGATGAACCTTCCACACAGAAACCTACAGCACTGGCCGAACGGCTGAAACGATGGATACAGCAATGAACGACCTACAGCGAGCAGCCACCAGAGCACGCCCGGCGCTTGCCGTACTAACTGCCGAGCTTGGCGAGCCGTCGCCGGATGCGGCACGGGCGCTGGTAATCCTCGGGCAGATGCTGGACGACATCGAGGCCGGGCGGCATCCGCTCGACCGCCCCGACGACTGGCCCCTGCGTGACCACTGGCCGGGTCGTCCTCATTGGGATAGGTGGCGGTGGGCGATCAAGGCGCTTGCCGATGCCTGTGGCGCAACGGCACATTGCAGCCCCAAGTACCAATATATGAGAGTCGATGTCCGGCAAGCACGATCCGACGCGCTGACGGTGGCACTAGATGACATCGGATGCCTGATCGAGCTGGCGAGCGACAGAGAGCGTGGTGCCATGACGGTTGCCGATCTCATCGAGCAGCTACGCGAGTTGCCACCTGACCTGCCCGTGATGCTGCCCTGCGAGGCTGGAATTGACCACGCCCGCGCCGTGCGCGTGGCAGATGTAGCCCGGCACCGCCGCGACTGGACGTGGACGCCTGTTGGGCAGTACCGCGAGACTCCCCATGAGGACACCGTGGGGCCGCCGATCCGGGCGGCGATCATCGACCTTGAGCCTACCGGCACCATCGACGGCCTTATCGGCCTGTTCGCAGGCAGAGCTACTCCGGCCTTAACCATCGATGACATGAACGAGATAGCGGCGGCAGGCTGGGCGGGTGAGTTGGAGTCAGTCCGACTTTCCGGCGATCCGCTGAGGTCACTCGCAGGCGTTGACGAGATCATCAATCGCGGCGACCACAAGGCATTTACCGGGCTGCTGCACGCCATCATCGAGCAGCCGGGCGGCCCCGTCGCTGACCGCGTGCGCGTGCTCTATGAGCGTGCCCAGCATCGCGCAGCCGATCCAGAGTTTGCGGCATGGCCGCAGTATCAGGCGGCCTACTGGCTGGCCGTGGCAATGGGCCAGTTCAGGCAGTGAGCGGGATTTGTTTGTGTTTCATCGTAACCCTGCCGACTGTTCAGCAAACGGTGGTTTCCGGGATTTGTTCGGGTGTCGTTTTCAGAAGGCGACTGCACCAGTAGGGGTCGTCTCAGAAAACGGAAAATAAAGCACGCTAAGCGTGCGTGGAGGCTGGCACCCAGCGGTACAGCGTCGGAATGGACACGCCGAGGTTCTTGGCCACGTCCTTGGGCGGCACCCCGCTGGCCAGCAGCTTCTTGGCCGACTCGATCTTGCTGTCGGTCATCTTCGGCTTGCGGCCGCCTTTGCGGCCGAGCTGCTTGGCGACTTCCAGCCCGGCGCGGGTGCGCTCGACGATCAGCTCGCGCTCCATTTCGGCAAGGCTCGCCATGACGTGGAAGAAGAACCGCCCGGATGGTGTGCCGGTGTCGATGGAGTCGGTGAGGCTCCTGAACTGGACACCGTGCTTGTGCAGATCGCCGACCAGATCGACCAGTTGCTTGACCGACCGGCCCAGCCGGTCGAGCTTCCAGACGACCAAAGTATCGCCTTCGCGCAGCATTTCGAGCGTCTTGGCCAAGCCAGGCCGGTCTGCCCGCGTGCCACTCACCTTGTCCTCGAAGACCTTTTTACATCCGGCCTTGCTCAAGGCTTCGCGTTGCAGCTCCAGGTTCTGATCCTGCGTCGAGACGCGCGCATAGCCAATCAACATGGCTTGTCTCGCGCCCGGTCGATGCGTTCCTGCATCGCCTGCATCACTTCTTCGTGGGTGTACGATCTGGCGTTGGCGTCGGTGGCTTGCCGCAGGGCTTCCTCAACCTCGCGCGTCATCCGCTCGTAATCCTCCGGCCACAGCGCTTGCTCCATGCGCAGCGACGCCTGACCCAGCAGGTGCAGCAGGCTGAACAGCCGCATGTCGTTGGTGGCGACGATGCGCTCCCGAATCTGCTCCTGAATAGCTTCGCTAGCCCGATGCGCTTGTGGTGTGGCAGTCCCCTCGTAGTCAGCGGGGAATTCCGCTTCCTCGGCAATCCTTGCCCAGGCGCTGGCCAGCGCCTCGATGGTTGACGTGCTCATTTCCGCCGCTCCTGTGCTCTTTGGCGAATCAACCGGCCAAGGGGCCTCGACGCGAAAACCAGCAGCATCACGCCTATCGGATACCAGGTCGAGAAGACCACCAAGGCATCGAAGGCTGGCCGTCCGGTGTTGGTAGGCAGTACGGCGGTCACAGCCATCAACCCGCCGACCGTCCAGATGATGCGCCACACGTAGGGCATCACGCGGGGCACGTAGCCGTCATCGAAAGCGGTCTGGTAGTAGCGGCGCAGGCCGCGCTCGGCAAGCGCCTGGCGCTGCCGCTCCGACAGCGCATCCGTCCGGCCATACCAGCGCCGGAATGGTGGACAGCGCAGCAGCAAAGGGGTGAAGAGGATCATCACCGCCACGATCGCGACACCCCACGCCATGACGGCGCCGGCATCGGGCCGCTTGGCGTTCTCGATCACGGGCGCGAAGACGCCCGGAGCACCGATCATCCAGAACAGCGCAATGTGCTGATGGAAGGAGAGCTTCATTTGCTCATCCACTTGCGCAGCAGGCGCTTTTTCAGGGAGGCGCGTTCTTGCGGGTTGCGTCCCTTGTGATTGGCGATGCGATCCGCCGTGGCGGCCTGGCGCTTGACGGGCCAGTAGGAGCGGCCATCCTTGCCCATCGACCAGACGCTGCTGGCCTGGTTTTCCAGCAGGGGCAGATGGGCGCTCAGGGCTTCGGGCGACGCGCTGGTCAGCGCCGTGCGCTCACGGGTGCGCCAGCGCTGATGCCAGAGCTTCTTGTCCTCGCGCTCGCTGCCGCAGGTCGTGTGCCCGACGATGGGTGTTTTGCGGCGGCTGCGGCTCATAACGTAGTGGTCTCCAAGAACATTCAGGACTGATCCCAGGCGTCGATGGTCAAGACCTGATCGGCAGGACAGGCGGCTACGCGGTCGGGAACTGGATGGTGTTCAGTCTCATGCCGACCCCATTCGATTGATCGCGTCGCTTGCGGCACGCTGCGACGCAAGGAGGTTTGCGACCTGGTTTAGCAGCCGTGTCCGCTGCATGTCTGTTACCTATCTCCCCGACCGCTCATTGGACCAACTCCAGAGATTGGGCTCTATCGCTCAGCCAATACGAAACCGGCATTGGCTGATGCCACAACCGAGACGAACACAAATGGCTCGGTACCTGTATTTCGCGCCCCGTGCACTTGGCCCGGTCTTGCCACGGCTATCTCACCTTCCCTGAGGGCACGAACAATCCCATTGCCCTGAAAGTAATCAGCCATTCCCGACAAAACAGTCCACGTGTCTTGGCCGTGAGGATGAATGTGAGCCGCAATTTCCTGCCCGGGATGGACATGCCAAACCACGATAATTGAGTCTCGGGTTTCAAGCACAACGGAACGAATAGGCTCGCCTTCGGACGGCTGAACATACTCGGCTACAGAAAATATTCTCGATTCAACAGTCATCGGAGATCCCTCTTTCACAGTGCCCCCAGACAGGCTGGATATGAGTTCTAACTCGAATTTGAACGGGAGGCTGGTCGTGCGGTCGTGCAGTTGCCGATGAGCGTGTCGGCTGCTGCCTCCTTGCCCACCAGCGAACTCACGTCCGTTGCGGCCATCCAGAAGGTCTTGCCCGAGCGCGGCTCATAGGTCGCGGGATCGAACACGCCAGAGGGGCCGAACATCGGCGGCTTGATTGGTCATGGCTCCATGCCTTTGTCGTTACGGTCTTCATCGTCGGCATCCTGACGCACGGCGGGCAATTGCTGGAGCAACGCCGGCAGCCATTCCTGTACCGTCTCCCACACCACATCGAGGTTGATGTCGAAATAGCCGTGAGCCATGCGATTACGCATATTGCGCATGCTGCGCCACGGCACGTCGGCATGCGCCTGGGTGAACTCGACGTAGCCATCCATCACCTTTGTGGCCGCCTCGCCGATGACGATCAGGCTCATGATGACGGCCTGCTGGGTGCGCTTGTCGGCCAAGAAGTCGTCCTTGGCCATCCCTTCCACGAAGCTGCGCGCATCGGTTGCGGCCTGCTGAATGTGGTCGAGGTAATCGGGCAGGCGGTTCTCGCTCATATCGGTTGCGCCTCCGCGAGCACCTTGGCCCGGAACTTCGGCGGCAGGTCGCCGGGAGTCAGCAGATCGACGTCAACGCCGAGCAGCGATTTCAGTTCTTCTTCCAAATCGCCCAAGTCCAACAACGTGGCACCGGGCAGCGCATCGACCAACAGGTCGAGGTCGCTGCCATCCCGGTCGGTGCCATGCAGCACCGAGCCGAAGACGCGCGGGTTCGCGGCGCGAAAGCGGCCTACCGCTTCACGCACTGCGCTTCGCTTCATGTCAAGCACAACAGACGGTCGCATGCGCATCCTTTCTTATCGAAACTCGTTGAGATGATATGCAATCAAGAATAGAATTTCAAGAACTATTTTCGAGAATCGCAATGCCTTGATTCCCGTGCCGCGCCGGTTGCCTTGGCGGGCTTGTCACAAACCTACGTTTTCAAGAAGAAGGAAACCGCATGCCCCGCCGTTCGATCCTCTCCGCCGCCGAGCGCGAAAGCCTGCTGGCGTTGCCGGACACCAAGGATGAGTTGATCCGTCACTACACGTTCAGCGAAAGCGACCTCTCCATCATCCGGCAGCGGCGCGGCCCGGCCAATCGGCTGGGCTTCGCGGTGCAGCTCTGCTACCTGCGCTTTCCCGGCGTCATCCTTGGCGCTGATGAGCCACCGTTCCCGCCATTGCTGAGACTGGTCGCCAACCAGCTCAAGGTCGGCATCGAAAGCTGGGACGAGTACGGGCAGCGTGAGCAGACCCGACGCGAGCACCTGGTCGAGCTGCAAACGGTGTTCGGCTTCCAGCCGTTCACGATTGGCCACTACCGGCAGGCTGTCCAGTTGCTGACCGAGCTGGCCATGCAAACCGACAAGGGCATCGTGCTGGCCAGAGCCTTGATCGAGCACCTGCGGCGGCAGTCGGTCATTGTGCCCGCCCTCAACGCCGTCGAGCGGGCGAGCGCCGAAGCGATTACCCGCGCCAACCGGCGTCTCTACGACGCCTTGGCTGAGCCGCTGACGGACGTGCATCGCCGTCGCCTCGACGATCTGCTCAAGCGCCGCGACAACGGCAAGACGACGTGGCTGGCCTGGCTGCGGCAATCCCCGGTCAAACCGAACTCGCGGCACATGCTGGAACACATCGAACGCCTCAAGGCGTGGCAGGCGCTCGACCTGCCCTCCGGCATCGAGCGGCTGGTTCACCAGAACCGGCTGCTCAAGATCGCCCGCGAGGGCGGCCAGATGACGCCCGCCGACCTGGCGAAGTTCGAGCCGCAGCGGCGTTACGCGACCCTGGTGGCGCTCGCCATCGAGGGCATGGCCACCGTCACCGACGAAATCATCGACCTGCATGACCGCATCCTGGGCAAGCTGTTCAATGCCGCCAAGAACAAGCATCAGCAGCAGTTCCAGGCATCCGGCAAGGCGATCAATGCCAAGGTGCGGCTGTTCGGGCGCATCGGCCAGGCGCTGATCGAGGCCAAGCAAGCGGGCCGCGATCCGTTCGCCGCCATCGAGGCCGTCATGTCCTGGGATGCTTTCGCCGAGAGCGTCACCGAAGCGCAGCGGCTCGCGCAACCCGAGGACTTCGATTTCCTGCACCGCATCGGCGAGAGCTACGCCACGCTGCGCCGCTACGCGCCGGAATTTCTCGACGTGCTCAAGTTGCGGGCCGCGCCCGCCGCCAAGGACGTACTCGACGCCATCGAGGTGCTGCGCAGCATGAACAGCGACAACGCCCGCAAGGTGCCCACCGACGCGCCGACCGAGTTCATCAAGCCGCGCTGGCAGAAGCTGGTGATGACCGACACCGGCATCGACCGGCGCTACTACGAACTGTGCGCGCTGTCGGAGCTGAAGAACGCGCTGCGCTCCGGCGACATCTGGGTGCAAGGCTCGCGCCAGTTCAAGGACTTCGAGGACTACCTGGTGCCGCCCGCGAAATTCGCCAGCCTCAAGCAGGCCAGCGAATTGCCGCTGGCCGTGGCCACCGATTGCGACCAGTACCTGCATGACCGGCTGACGCTGCTGGAAACGCAGCTCGCCACCGTCAACCGCATGGCGCTGGCCAACGAGCTGCCGGACGCCATCATCACGGAGTCGGGCCTGAAGATCACGCCGCTCGATGCGGCGGTGCCCGATACCGCACAGGCCCTGATCGACCAGACGGCGATGATCCTACCGCACGTCAAGATCACCGAATTGCTGCTGGAGGTAGACGAATGGACGGGCTTCACCCGGCACTTCGCCCACCTGAAGTCAGGCGACCTGGCCAAGGACAAAAACCTGTTGCTGACCACGATCCTCGCCGACGCGATCAACCTGGGCCTGACCAAGATGGCGGAATCGTGCCCCGGCACGACCTACGCCAAGCTGGCCTGGCTGCAAGCCTGGCACATCCGCGACGAAACCTACGGGGCGGCACTGGCCGAGCTGGTCAACGCGCAGTTCCGACATCCCTTCGCCGAGCATTGGGGCGACGGCACCACGTCATCGTCGGACGGCCAGAACTTCCGCACCGGCAGCAAGGCCGAGAGCACCGGCCACATCAATCCGAAATACGGCAGCAGCCCAGGGCGGACGTTCTACACCCATATCTCCGACCAGTACGCGCCGTTCCACACCAAGGTCGTGAACGTCGGCGTGCGCGACTCGACCTACGTGCTCGACGGCCTGCTGTATCACGAATCCGACCTGCGGATCGAGGAGCACTACACCGACACGGCAGGGTTCACGGACCACGTCTTCGCGTTGATGCACCTGCTGGGCTTCCGCTTCGCCCCGCGCATTCGTGACCTGGGCGACACCAAGCTCTACATCCCGAAGGGCGATGCCACCTACGAGGCGTTGAAACCGATGATCGGCGGCACGCTCAACATCAAGCACGTCCGCGCCCATTGGGATGAAATCCTGCGGATGGCCACCTCGATCAAGCAGGGCACGGCGACGGCCTCGCTGATGCTCAGGAAGCTTGGCAGCTACCCGCGCCAGAACGGCCTGGCCGTCGCCCTGCGTGAGCTGGGACGCATCGAGCGCACACTGTTCATCCTGGACTGGCTGCAAAGCGTCGAGCTGCGCCGCCGCGTGCATGCCGGGCTGAACAAAGGCGAGGCGCGCAACGCGCTGGCCCGCGCCGTGTTCTTCAACCGCCTGGGGGAAATCCGCGACCGCAGCTTCGAGCAGCAGCGCTACCGGGCCAGCGGCCTCAACCTGGTGACGGCGGCCATCGTGCTATGGAACACGGTCTATCTGGAGCGGGCCGCGAACGCCTTGCGTGGCCACGGTCAAGCCGTCGATGACGGCCTGTTGCAGTACCTGTCGCCGCTCGGCTGGGAGCACATCAACCTGACCGGCGATTACCTCTGGCGCAGCAGCGCCAAGATCGGCGCGGGCAAGTTCAGGCCGCTACGGCCGCTGCAACCGGCTTAGCGTGCTTTATTTTCCGTTTTCTGAGACGACCCCTGGCTGCGCGCCTACGACTTCACGACTGACCGCGGCGCCATGGCGCTCAATGACTACGCCCGCTCCAACGACCCCTTTACACGGGTCGGCCGGCAGCAGGTCGCTGTCGACGTCTCCAGCGTCATCCGCGCGTCCCCGGACAGCTTCCGCGTCGCCTGGGTCGAGCGCCGATACGAAAATGGCCAGCTCGCCGAGACCACGCGCTGGACCGCGATCCTGACGATCGTCGTGCAGATCCCCCGAAACGCCGACCGGCTCAGGGCGAACCCGCTCGGCATCTACGTCAACGCCATCAACTGGTCACGGGAGCTTGGGCAATGAAGCCGTATTTCCGTAAAGCCGGAAACCCGGCTTCACACACACACGTACTCCCGGCTCTCCGTAGAGCCGCATTCCCGGTCGTTCTGCTAGCGGCGACCGCGCTCGCGGGCTGCGCGACCACCAATCCGCCGCCGGAGATTTCCTACGACAATGCGGCTCCGGCGGTGCAGACCGTCGATCCACCCGCGCCGGTCACCGTGGTCGAGCTGCCCCGGCCGCTGCCGCTGCCTGGCCAATTGCAGCGTGTGGAGGAGACGCGGCGTGCCCCGGAGCCTTCTAATCCGACCGCTCGCGTCAACCAGGCAAACGAGGCGGCACGAGTCCAGCCGGTGCGCGACGGCTTCATTAACTCGATGCAGGTCTACCCGTGGACTCAAGGGGCGCTTTATCAAGTCTATACCGCCGTCGGGCAGATCACCGACATCGCGCTCCAACCCGGGGAGCAGCTTGTCGGCGCAGGCCCGGTGGCCGCCGGCGACACAGTGCGCTGGATCATCGGCGACACCGAGAGCGGATCGGGGGCAACGCGCCAGATCCACATCCTAGTAAAGCCCACCCGCGCCGACCTGATGACAAACCTCGTCATCAACACCAACATGCGCACCTATCACATGGAGCTGCGCTCGACAGAGCGCACCTATATGGCGTCGGTCTCATGGCAGTATCCGCAAGACCAGCTCATTGCGCTGCGCCGTCAGAACGCCGAGGCGCAGGCGGCCCAGCCGGTGGCGAGCGGCGTCGATCTCGCGAACGTCAACTTCCGCTATGCGATCGAGGGCGACCGTGCGCCGTGGCGGCCGCTGCGCGCCTTCGACGACGGACGCCAGGTCTTTATCGAGTTTCCGCGCGGCATCGGTCAGGGCGAGATGCCGCCACTCTTCGTCGTCGGCCCCGAGGGCAACACCTCTGAGCTCGTGAACTATCGCGTTCGCGGCCACCACATGATCGTTGATCGTCTGTTCGCGGCTGCCGAACTTCGCTTCGGCTCCGGCCGCGAGCAGAAGCGCGTCAGGATCGTCCGCACAGACGGGAGGCCGACCTCGTGAGCGAGAACCCGCCCCGGATTGAGGAAGTGCCGGACGACGATGCGCAGCCCCTGACCGGCGAGCCGGTCGGGCCTGCGCCGATGCGGCTGCGGGCCGAACCGCCCCGCGTCACCCGGTTGTCGCGGAAGGTTCTCGCCGGCCTCGGTCTTGTCGCCAGCGTCGGGCTCGGAGGTGCGCTGATCTACGCGCTTCAGACCCGCGACGCCGGTCGGCCGAACGACGAACTCTATTCGACCGAGAACCGCTCGACCGCTGACGGACTGGCCGGCCTGCCGCGAGATTACAGTGGCGTGCCACAGCTCGGTCCCCCTCTTCCCGGTGACCTCGGCCGGCCGATCCTTAGTACCCAGGATCGCGGACAGCCGGTGCCCACACCCGGGACGGCCACGCCCAATCCCGGCATCAGCCCGGAAGAGCAGCGCCGCCTTCAGGAAATCGAGACCGCGCGCACCAGCCGTCTCTTCTCCGGATCGGAAAGCCGGGGCACACCCGCTGCTGCGGGAGCTGCCCCAGCGCTCGCGCCGGTGCCGGATTTGGCGAGCATTGGCCTCGCTCCGCCGCCCGCCACGCCCTCGGCGCAGGACCGGCAGAACGCGTTTCTGAACGCCGCGGCCGATCGCAGGACGGTTGCGCCCGATCGCGTCGCTGCGCCAGTATCGCCGAACGTCCTTCAGGCGGGAGCAGTGATATCCGCGGCGCTGATCACCGGCATCCGATCCGATCTACCCGGCCAGATCACCGCGCAGGTCACCGAAAACATCTACGACAGCCCAACCGGCCGTATCTTGCTTGTGCCGCAAGGCACTCGTGTGGTCGGGCAGTACGACAACAACGTGCAGTTCGGCCAGAGCCGAGTCCTGCTCGTCTGGACTCGGCTCGTCTTCCCGAACGGGCGCTCGATCGTTCTCGAGCGCCAGCCTGGTGCTGACGCTGAAGGGTTCGCCGGGCTGCAGGATGGCGTCGATTACCATTGGTGGGATCTGGCCAAGGCTGCGGGATTGTCGACACTGCTGAGCGTCGGCGCCGAACTCGCGGTCGACAACGACGATCAGCTCGTTCAGGCGATCCGGAACGGTGGGCAGGACACCATCAACGACGCAGGGCAGCAGATTGTGAGGCGTCAGCTCAACGTCGCGCCCACGATCACTATTCGGCCCGGATTTCCCGTGCGCGTTCTCGTGACGCGAGACTTGGTACTGGAGCCATATGGAGGGTGATGATGTCGAAGCTTAAGCTAGGCCCCATCGCGGACGACAAGCCGCTTAAGGTACAGGTCGAGCTACCTGCAGCTCTCCACCAGGACCTTGTTGACTACGCCCACCTATTGGGCCGAGAGCAAGGTCAGTCCGCTGTTGACCCAGCTCGGTTAATCGTCCCGATGTTACAACGGTTCATCGCGACAGACCGTGGCTTCGCCAAAGCCAGGCGAACGTTGACGCCGGGGAGCGCCGATTAATCCGTGGTCCCCGCTCTAGAGGGGGTGTCGAAACACTTCAGCAGCAGCGGCAGAGTCGGGTTGTCGTTGTCACTGGAAGAAATTATAGCGGCCGTCGGCGCCCGCGCCGATGGGAGCGGGATCAACGCGATATCCGGCCGGTAGATCACGCTGGTGATGGTCAAGCCGAAGCCCTGTTCGACCATCGTCAGCAGGGTTTCTCGGCTGACTTGTTGGATCGAGAGTTGAACCGCTCCGTCTCCGGCGCCCACCATGCGCCGGAGTATGCCAGCGAGCTCACGCCCAGCGCCATCCGAGCGAACGAGGAAGACTTCGTCACAAACGTCCTCCCACGACAGCTGTGGCCGTGCTGCCAACTCGTGAAGCGGGGACAATGCCACGAACAGATCTGGTTCGCAGAGACGTCGAACTTGGAACTGAGGGCTCTTGCTCGCACTCAGGCTGATTGCTGCGTCCAGTAATCCGCGCTTCACCCCCAAAGTGTTTTCTTCTGAAGTGCCTTCCTCAAGCTTTACCTCGATCGTCGGATGTCTATTTCTGAATGCCGAGAGAATGTTGATGATCGGGCACGCCGGGAACGCTTCAAGCATTCCAAACCTCACGAGCCCGGTCTTGAGTTTCCGCGCGGAGCGGATCTCCGTTGCGGCGTTACGAAGGTAGCGCGCTCCCACCACCGCTTGTTGAAGGAAGCGCTCACCTTCTGGAGTCAGCCCTGCCCCCGCTCGCGTACGCTTGAAGAGAGAAAAGCCAAGTTGGCGCTCAAACAGCTGCACACGTCGGCTGACGGTGGATTGCGATATCGATAGGCGCTCCGCCGCTCGGCGGAAGCTGCCGGCCTCGGCGACCTGAACGGCGTACTTCAGGTATCGGAGATCAAGAGTCAGGTCGGGCATGAGACCCGTCCGATCATACCGGCGGTCTCATCGGCGAACCGCCTGCGCCCGGTGAGCGGCACCCATGCACGTCCACTTTCATCGAGCCCACCCCCGCTAGCGCCTGGGGAGCGAGCACGTCCGTTGATCTCAGATGTGGAATCCGAGCTGAGCCCCTCAATGAGCATGACCATGTCCGAATCTGTCATAGATGCATGCGGCGGTCATACATTTTCACACGCTTGAAGTCTATGCGCGAAGCATATATTCTTGCGGTATGGAGCCTGAGGTCGCCAAGTACCATTTAGGTGCACTCGCGTTGGCCGTTGCAGACAGCATCGCCAGTGTCTCGGCCTCGTTTTCACCAAGCGGCCCGGGGACCGCCGTGATGGTGTTACTCAGCATGGAGCCCGGACTGCCGATCAGCGTTTTGGCTACCTCGATCGGGCTTTCTCATGCCGGGACGGTGCGATTGATCGATAGGCTCGAGCGCGAACAGTTGGTGGAACGACGAAGACAAATCACCGACAGGCGGGCGCGCTTCATTCACCTCACCAATTCGGGGAAGAAGATAACGGACGCCTTGCTCAAGGCACGGGAGCAGGTGATCTCCGAATGTATTTCGCCCCTGTCGCCCAATGACCTCGACATTCTAGGCATGCTGTCGGAGCGGCTCCTTGTGGCAAACGGCTTCGACAAAGATGGCTCGGTCAGCCTTTGCCATCTGTGCGGCTACAGCAGGATCGCGCCTTCCCGTGGTAAAGCTAAGCCGGGGCGCTCGCCACGCTGGAACGTCGCATCAGAAGGCTGACGATATGATCAGGCAGGCTTGAAATAATGGGATCGTTTGCGCTCGAACTTCTTCTATGCGTACTTGCCTTCGGGTTCGGATATGCGGCGAACCAAGGCGGAACCTGTTTAGTGGTGGCCGCTCATGAGTTACACAGAAGACAGCCGCCGAAAATGTTCGTCGGATTTCTCGCAGCGTCGGCAGCGGCAGGCCTGGTTGCGGTCCCGATAGTCTGGACGGGAACACTGGGCGCAACACTCGCACCCTCGACCAGCATCAATTTCCTCCTGCTCATCGGCGCCATCGCCTTCGGCCTCGGCGCACTCATTAATGACACATGCCTGCTCGGATCGCTGGCGCGGCTTGGGGATGGGGAGATGCGACTTCTAGCTCTACCCTTGGGATTAACGATTGGTATCTTGGCTGCCGACCATGGCAGGTTCGGCTACGATTCAACATGGCCAAGCTTAATCTCCAAACCGAGCGCAACAGGCCTCGTTACTCTCCTAGCCTTCCTAGTTGTGCTCGTGCTGGCACTCGTTTTCGTTTCCACGAAGAGCGTTCTGCGAACAAAGCCGGGTTGGTCGTTCGGCGCTTCGATGATTGGACTCGGTATCACTGGCGGACTTCTATATGCACTCTCGCCGGCCTGGACCTTCGCAGACGTGATTCAACGCGCCCTTCCTCTCAGAATGTCCCCGGCCGGCGAGGTCGCGCTCACTGCGGTGATCTCTTCGATCGCAGGCGCCCTAACCGCCTCCTTTCGCCAAGGCAATCTGCGTCTCCAACTGCCGACAGCCAATGGCATTCTGCGATCTGTCGTCGGCGGCACATTGATGGGTATCGGCATCGCGCTCATACCCGGCGGGAATGATGGGTTGATCCTCGCAGCGGTTCCGACTCTTTCACCTGGTGGGATAGTCGCCTACCTTCTGATGACGACGACAATCGTCTTCGGATTTGCAGCGCGTGGTAAGTTATTCCGGCGCTGCCTTTCACGGCCATGATAAGGGCAACAGAGGACTTGCCCTCCTGACATGAGCATTTATCCCGACCGGGAATATCGGCTGACTAGCTCGTATGCCTTTGCAGGCCCTTGGACCATGATGACCACTTCAAAGGCCGCCGGCCCCAGAATCCTGTAGGTTGCATGGTAGGTGTCGTCTCCGCAGGCATAGACGCCACTCGCTTCCAACCCGGTATCCGTCCGCGAGAAACTCAAGCTGAGGAACTGCGTCCCGATATGAGGTCCGTCTGCGAACTCGACGACAACACTGTCCTCGCTCAAGCGATAGCGATACTGCCGGCACGCGGAGAATACTCTGCCATCTGCCAGTGAGAGAATGCCGCTCTCTCGATAAGCGAGCGCGCCTTCGCCGATCGCTGCTACGATTTCGGTGGGCATGGTTATCTCGTCCAGGGCCGCGTCCATCCGTACAGGCTGGACGTTTGCCAACGGGCTATAGGCCCACCCGGAGCGCCAGCCCCATCAAGTCAAAATCCCGCAAAGGTCGCGCGTTTGCTGGGTAAAGGCATCGCCGATGAGGATGGCTTCGTGAGGCAGCGAAGCGCGAGCCAGCCGCTCGACATATCTCGCTTATTAGTATATGCGTCGCGCATATACTGCAACGCCTGCCCGAAGCACGTAGACGACGTTCGTGACGTTCCCACGGGACCACTGTTGAGGAATTTTAGATGAGCATTTTCGACCGTTATGAATTTCTTGTCCCCGAGCACGGTCGGAGGGATCTTGGCCTGCTTAGATGGGCTCTCGTGATCGTATTTCTGTGGTTCGGCGCGATGAAGTTCACAGCGTACGAGGCCTATGGTATCGCCCCGTTTATCGAACACAGCCCGATCATGAATTGGCTCGGCATGTTCGGGACGCAGGGGCAAAGCTATTTCATCGGCGTTATCGAGTTATCGACCGGTCTCGTTCTGATCCTTGGTGCATTTCGTCCACTCTTCTCTGCGCTAGGCGCACTAATGTCAGCAGCGACCTATCTGATCACGCTGACCTTTTTCATCACCACTCCAGGTGTCGCGGAGCAGACTGCCGGCGGCTTTCCTGCGATTTCGGCTGCACCAGGGCAGTTTCTACTGAAGGACGCAGTTCTGCTAGCGGCGTCCCTCGTGCTGCTGCGTGCTTCGGTCCGCCACAGAGGGGCGCTTGTGCTCTCGTGACTGTGGTCCTCTCGTGACGGCGGGCGTGCAAATCCTGCAGAACCTCCGCGGGGCATGGATGCTCCGTCGCGATATCGAGCCCGGAGGCGCTCAGCTGCATGGCGACGCGGTCTTCGCCCGTTTCGCCGCAATCCCCGACGTCGTGGAGCACGGACTGTTCCTCAATGGGATTGATACAATCGTGATCGCGCGCGGTGACACGATGGAAGTGCGACGCCGGGGGCAAGCTAGGTCTCGCTGATCTGCACCTGCGCGGCCTGGATGACAGCGCTGACGCGGAGTGATTCTCGGGCGCGACCTACGGCGATTCCGAGCGAAAAGGCTTGCCCTATAGCCGCCAGGTATCAACGGTTCCGCGGCCTTAACGAGCCGGACCCGTTTTTTTCGGCGCGCTCGATCAGTCGAAATCCTCCGAAACCCTTCTAAAACAGGACATTTTCCACAAGCCGCGCGGAGGAAGAGGACCACGGTATGGCTTGCTGTCTATGCTCCGCGCACATATAGATGTGGCAATGGATGGACCTCGAGATCGAAACATTTTCGGGGCGTTCGCACTCATGATCAGCGACGACATCGTTCGCGCTAGTTCATCGCGGGCGCCGGAAGCTGGACCCGCCGCCTCAGCGCTGGCGTTGCTCGCGCACAAGCCCGGGCTCTCGATCCGTATGCTTGCGATCGGGGTGGGCCTTTCACATGCTGGAACTGTTCGCCTGGTGGATAGATTGGTAAGCGAGGGATTGATCGAGCGTAGGGAGCATTCGACAGACGGGCGCGCGCGATCCCTCTATCTTACTCCAACTGGCAAGGTCGCGAGCGACGAGGTCCTGGCCTCGCGCGATCAAGTGATTGCCGAAGGGCTATCGATCCTTAATCCAGACGAACTGAAAACCTTATCGGACATCGCTGAACGCGTTCTCCGAAATCGCTTGGAAAACCTCGAGCAGTCATACCGCATCTGCCGCTTGTGCTGCTACGAGGGCTGCACGAACTGCCCCGTCGATGCCGAATTGCATGAGCGAGGTGTGGACCGCGAGAAGAACGACGACGCGTAGGAGACTCGCAATTGCGGCAGCTCAACGCTGCTCAGATGGCGGGGCTTCATAATGTCAGCGAGCCTACCATCAGCCGCATTCTTTTGGCTACGCGTCAAGCCGGCCGATCGGGCATGGCGGTCTCATTCTAATATGTCGGTGATCGCCCCACTTTTAGCCGCTCAATTGATCGGAACGCGGTTTCGGAAGCGGCCGTTCAAACCACTCGCTGCATTCCCATTTCTCTATGTCCGATAGGTAGTTTCGGGGAAAAGCAGTCGGGAACAGGTTTCGGGAACGCATGCTCCGGCAGGAGCGCAGCGCGCGTCCCAAACGCGTTTTCCCGGTAGAGCTTCCCAATCGGCAAAGTGCGGGCCACCTCAGACTGCGAACGCGAAAAACCGCCTGGCTGGTCACTCAAGGCAGGGTAACGACGATTTTCGCTGCGGATACACCCGCCTTCAGGGCTTCCAAGGCAGCCTGGAGCATTTCAAGGCCCTGGCCCACGATCTTCGCCGGAGGGGCGGGGACGAACGTGCGCGCCGCGAGAGCCTGCGGCAGGAATTCGCGGTAGATCATTGGACCAACCTCGTCATCCTTGAGGCTCGTCCCGGAGATGTGCGTCGCCTCGACTCCAAATGAACGCTCGTCGGGCGGGGCCAGCGTCGCTGCCACCCGGCGCGAGCCCTCGCATCTCGCAACTACGGCAAAACAGTCTTTCATGTGACCGGTCGCGTGAAGCGTTCCAGCGAGACTGCGCCCGCGCATTGCCTCAATCACGTCTTCCACGATGGCTGGACTCGAGTGGTCAAGAACCTCGCTTGCACCCAGCTCCTTCAACAGGCCGACGTTGCGCGCCGAAGCGGTGGCGACGCACCTGTAGCCCGACGCCACCGCGAGCTGGATGGCGTTGCAGCCAACGCTCGACGATCCACCCCAGACCAGAACGACCTCTGGACGCGCGGTCGGCGAGTGTAACGGTGGCGCGAGAGCCAACTGTGTCCGTCCGTAGAGCCCGCTTGCGGCGGTGCCAAGGCCAAGCGGGAGGACTGCCGCATCAGCGAAGGCAATGTTGTTGGGGATCGGCGCCGCCATGTGGTCCAGCACGATCGTGTGGTGCTGGAACGCACCCTGCGCAGGTTGATTTACGGTTGTCCCGACCGCCTGTCCGATGACTCGATCGCCGACCTTGAACCGCTCGACCGCGCCACCGACCGCCGCGACCTCACCGGAGACGTCGCTGCCGAGAATCGCGGGATAGTCGAGCCATGGCAAAAGCGCGACGTCCTGCAGAATCCAGTCGAGTGGGTTGATCGCGATGGCCGCGTTGCGGATCAATATCTCGTTCGCCGCCAGATGCGGCAGAGCGGTGACACCGATCCTCAGTGGCTGCCCCGGCGCTTTCTGCCAGGCGGCCTGATTAGTCACGGTTTCGGTCATCATCAACTCTTTCTGTCAAGTATTACAGCTGGGCGTTCGTCTGAGCGGTCCAACCGCCAGGTCGGGCGCACGAAGTGGCAGCTATAGCCCCCAGGATAGCGCACCAGGTATTCTTGGTGCTCTGGCTCCGCCTCCCAAAAGGGTTCTTCTGGGTTGATCTCCGACACGACCGGGCCTGGCCAGCTTCCTGATGCCTCGATTTCCGCGATGGTTGTGAGGGCGACTTCCTTCTGCACTTCGGTGGTGTAGAAAATCGCCGATCGATAGCTCGGACCGACATCGCTGCCTTGTTGCTCGTAGGTCGTGGGGTCATGTATCTGGAAGAAGAGTTCCAAGAGCGAGCGATAGGCGAGAACGGAAGGGTCGAAGGTCACTTCCACTGCTTCCGCATGGCCGTAATGTCTCGCGTAGGTCGGATCAGGCATTTCTCCGCCTGTGTAACCGACACGCGTCGAAATGACTCCCCTGGCTCGGCGCAGCAAATCCTCCATGCCCCAGAAGCAGCCGCCTGCGAGAATTGCTCGCTCTGTCGCGGCCGCCCTATTGCCGGTAGGCGATTGGCTCACAGTCCGTTCGCCCTCCTCCGTGTGCGCCACGGTCAAGCCAGCCTCGCGGGATCCGCAGCCTGACTGGCGCTCAAGAGCTCGGTCTGCACGTCCGAACCCCGGATGAGACTCAGATCGACGGGACACCGATCAGCGATCGCGAGGATCCGAGCGCGCTGATCATCACTCAGCGGCCCATCGAGGACAATGGTGCGGGTGAACCGGTCGGGTGGCATCATGTCCGGCACCTTCTCGTGCTGCACGGTCGTGCTCGCCCGTTCGAGCGGAAAGCCCTTGCGGTTCGCATAGAGACGCATCGTCATCACCGTGCAGGCTGCGAGGCCGGCAGATACGAGTTCGTAGGGAGATAGTCCGGTCCCGAGGCCACCGACCGATGCTGGCTCGTCGGCGAACAGAGTGTGCTCGCCGCTGCGGACCTTGAGCTGGAACGTCCCTGCAAGAGTTTCGGTGGAGACGACGCCCTCCGCAACCTCGACCTGCGGAAGATCCGCGCTGAGTGGTGGGAGAAAGCGGCTCGCCCAAACCGCCACCATGGCCGCGGCGTAGTTCGCGTCCGCGACGTCGGTGAGAAGGTGATCCGCGTTGTCGAGCGAGATGAAGCTTTTAGGGTGCCTGGACGCGACGAAGATGCGCGACGCGTGGTCGATGCCGACCACCTGATCCAGCGGAGAGTGCATGACCAGCACCGGCCGTCGCAGGGAGGCAATGGCCTTCTCGACGTCGATCCCCTCAACCGCCTCAAGGAACCCTCGGCGAATGAGGAAGGGCCTACCGGCAATCTCCACCGAGGCCTCGCCCTCGCTCGCGATGGTGTCCAGATCATTCGGTCCGAAGAGGCGCAAGATATGCTGAAGGTCGGCCGGCGCACCAATCGTCGCTACCGCCGCAATATCAGGCATGTCGGCGGCGGCTACGATCGCAGCGGTGCCACCCAGGCTGTGCCCGACGAGGAGGGACGGTGACATGCCCGCCGCCGCCATCGCATTTGCGGCGGCCCGAAGGTCCTCGACGTCCGACGCGAAGTTCACAGGTTCTCCCGTCCCACCGCCGATCCCGGTCCCGGCGAAATCGAACCTCAAGACCCCGATGCCCGCACGCGACAGCGCGCGCGAGATGTGAACAGCGGCGCGACTGTCTTTCCCGCACGTGAAGCAGTGGGCGAAGATCGCCCAGCCCCGCGGCGTCCCTTCCGGCGGTTCGAGGTGCCCGGACAGCGGAGAGCCAGCCCCACTGACAAACGTAAATGATCTTCCTGCCATGTCCATCAAACCTCCAGCACGCGGCTTGGCGGTTGCGCTCTCAGAACCTTCGACGGAGCTGAGCGGAGCGCACCGCCAACCGGTAATCGTCATCTCAGGCTATCATTTATATGTCTGGCGCATATAGACAAGCCCCTATACCATGATTATATGCGCCAAGCATACTTCTGCGACCTGCTTTCCAAAGGCGGTCTCACGGAAGAGGTATCAGTCAGGCGCGTGGGCCAAAGGACTATGGAACTCAATCAAGTCAGCTATTTCATCAACTTGGCCGAGACGCTGAATTTCACAGCGGCCGCTCGCTTGAGCGGTGTGTCACAGCCAAGTCTGACCCGCGCGATCCGCCGCTTGGAAGATGAGCTTGGCGGGCCGCTGATCTATCGCGACGGGAAGAACAGCCGCCTGACTGGCCTTGGCCATGACGTCGAGGCAGAATTCCGGCGCATGGTGGTCGCGATGAAGAGCGTTCGCAATCACTCGGAGCACTGGGCGATGGGGGGGCACCGCGTGCTGGATGTCGCCGTCGCGCCCACCGTCGGACCAAAGGAATTTACGGCATTCTTCGAGAGCGCATTGGCGGAGATGCCATCCATCGAAATCAAGCTGCACTCGCTCCAGTCGAACGAGGACACATCGGAGGTGCTTTCAGGAAAATACCACGCGTGCATCATGCCGCGTGAAACAAGACCGGAACGCAAGCTGGATGTGCATCCTCTATTTCGGGAGCGCTTCGTGCTCGGCTGTTCTGCAAACCATCCCTTGGCTGCCAACGAGATCGTGCGCGGCGAAGACCTGCTCGAGTTTCCTTTCGTCGATCGCCTGAAATGCGAGTTTCGCGATCGGATCCTCGATCACTTCGCGCGACGGGACTTGCTCATGCGACCTCGCTTTCGATCAGATCGCGAGGACTGGGTGCAACGGGTCGTCGCTGACGGCCACGCCATATGCATTCTTCCGGAACGATCGCCGACCGTGCAAGGCCTCGTCACTCGGCCGATCGACGGATTTGTCTTGGAGCGCGAAGTCGTGATCGCGACAGTATCCGGCTCCACGGCAACGGTCGAGATACGGAACATCGCGCAGCTGGCAGCCCGGTATGAGTGGAACTGAATCACGACGTGAAGAGCTTCGGCGCTATGGAAACTATACGCGCAGCGTATTGGATAAATCTGGGGCGCACTGCTATAGTCGGCGCAATGACTGCAAAGATAAATGACAGTGTGTCGAGCTCTCTAGATTAATTATTGGAGACTATCATGAAGTTTGAGAAGTCACAGGCAGCAGTTGACCGCCTGACCCCCGAGCAACGCCGGATTACCCAGGATTCGGGGACCGAAAGGCCCTTCACGGGTGAGCACAACGACAACAAGGAGCCTGGCATCTACGTCGACATAGTGTCGGGAGAGCCGCTGTTCGCTTCAACGGACAAGTTCGATTCGGGTACTGGCTGGCCCAGCTTCACCAAGCCGATCGTTCCGGCAAACGTGAACGAGGTGCGGGACAGTGCACACGGCATGGTCCGGACGGAGGTCAGGTCGGTACACGCCGACAGCCATCTGGGCCACGTTTTCCCGGACGGTCCTTCCGACCGCGGCGGTCTGCGCTACTGCATCAACTCTGCGTCCCTTCGCTTCATCCCGCGCGACGAGATGGAGTCCGAGGGATACGGTGAATATCTCGATCAAGTAGAGGAGGCTTAACATGCATCAGCGCGCTGTTCTCGCAGGAGGATGTTTCTGGGGCATGCAGGATCTGATCCGCAAGCGGCCCGGCATCATCTCGACCCGTGTGGGTTACACGGGCGGCGATATTCCGAACGCCACGTATCGTAATCACGGCACGCATGCCGAGGGGATCGAGATTGTCTTCGACCCGACAGTGACGAGCTACCGGCACATCCTGGAATTCTTCTTCCAGATCCACGATCCGACGACGCTGAACCGCCAGGGCAATGATCGTGGGCTCTCCTACCGGTCGGGCATCTATTATGTCGACGAGGAGCAGAAGCGCGTCGCCGAGGATACGATCGCCGATGTGGATGCCTCGGGGCTGTGGGATGGCAAAGTGGTGACCGAGGTCCAGCCGGTCGGCGAGTTCTGGGAGGCCGAGCCCGATCACCAGGATTATCTGGAGAAGCGGCCGGGCGGCTACACCTGCCACTTCGTCCGTCCCGACTGGGTTCTTCCAAAGCGGCATGAGGCCGGCGATGTGAGCCCTGCGGCCGGGGCTGCAGCGGAATAGGCTTCGCTGCCGTTAGTGCCGCGCCGATCCGGTTCGCAACCTCCGACGACCGCGTCAATCGACGCGGTCGTCGAACCCGGCCTTGAAGCAGATCATTCCATTCAGCCGCCGTCGCAGTGCCAGGATCCAGATATGACAGACCTCTCCTCCTTTCCCATCACGCAGCGCTGGCCAGCATCTTATCCGGATCGCTTGCAACTATACGCGGCCCCCACGCCCAACGGCGTCAAGGTCTCGATGATGCTGGAGGAGACTGGCCTGCCGTATGAGCCCCACTTCGTCGACATCTCGAACAACGAGTCGAAGGATCCAGCGTTCGTGTCGTTGAATCCCAACGGCCGCATACCCGCGATCATCGATCCGGCTGGCCCTGACGGCCAGCCCATTGGCATATGGGAAACCGGTGCGATCCTCATCTATCTGGCCGACAAGACGGGGCAGCTCATCTCAACAACACCCGCCCAGCGGTACGAGACTCTGGCCTGGGTGTTCTTTCAGGTGTCGGGCGTTGGGCCGACCTTCGGACAGCTAGGCTTTTTCCTGCGATTTGCCGGCAAGGACTATGAGGACAAGCGACCTCGGCAGCGCTTTGTTGATGAATCCAGGCGTCTTCTCGGGGTCCTGGATCACCGGCTGGAGGGCCGCGAATGGATTGTCGATGATTACTCGATCGCGGACATTGCGACGTTTGGCTGGGTGAATGCGCTGGTCGAATTCTACGCAGCGGGCGACATCCTCGGCCTAAGCAGCTATTCGAACGTGCAGGCATGGCTCGAACGCGGGCTGGCGCGACCGGCTGTACAGCGTGGCCTGCGAATTCCTGCGAGGCCTGCATGACCATTATCGCCGCATATTATTACAACGAAGGTAAGCGAGTCCGTGAAATCAGGCTCGATGAGCACGTCGAACTAAACGAGAATCGCTCGGGCTTCTGCTGGATCGCGCTTAGCGAGCCCACCGCAGACGAACTCAGCGCGATCCAGACGACGTATAACCTCCATCCTTTGGCGATCGACAACGCCATGCACCCGCTGTGCCCGCCCAAGCTCGAGGTCTACAACGATGAGTTGTACGTCGTCGCCCAGACCGCCGAGCTGGTCGGCGACCGGATCAGCTACGGCAAGATGGCGATCTTCACCGGTCACAATCACCTTATCACCGTGCGGCACGGCAATGCCGGAGCGCTGGGCAAACTTCGGGAGCAACTCGAGGCATCGCCGACGCAGTTCGGCAAGGGTGTCGACTATGTGCTGCACGCGATCTTGCACCGAGTGGTCGACCAGTATCTGCCCATCTTCGAAATGATCGAGGACGACGTCCTGGCGATGGAGCGACGGTCGCTGCACGATTTCCTCGGGCCAGAAGAGGTGGCGCGAATCTTCGAACTAAGGTCCGAACTCACGCGGTTCCAGCGCACGCTCGGGGCTATGGCCGAGCTGGTGCGAAAGCTCGTTCGCGGCCACTTTCCCTGCATCAGCGCCGAAATGACACCATATTTCCACGACGTCGCGGACCATGTCCACCGCGTGCAGTCCATGGTCGACGGCCTCCTGCTTATCCTGTCCACGGTCTTCGAGGCCAGCAGCCTTCTGGAAGCGCAAAGGATCGGTGTGGTCACTCGCCAGCTCGCGGCCTGGGCGGCGATCTTGGCGGTCCCGACGGCGATCGCCGGAATATATGGCATGAACTTCAAGCACATGCCGGAACTGGACACGCCATATGGCTACTTCGTCGTGCTCGGAGTGATAGCGGTGTTCTGCCTTCTCCTATTCATGCGCTTCAAGAAGGCCAAGTGGCTATGAGTAACGCACTTCGCGAGCTTCTCCGTCCGCCGAGTCACAGCGCGCTTTGTGCGCGAGCGTGTCCAATCCAGTTCAAGATGAAGGTGCTTCCATGACCTCCCAGGTGACCGACGTTCTAGAAGCAGTCCAGTCATTCATCGCCAAAGGCTATGACCGCGAATACCGCGTCAAGGACGGCAATCTCGTCGATCTCGAACTAGGGTCAACCCTCGATGCATGCAGCATTCGCGTCGATGCGGCGTTGCGCCTCGAGAGCGGGGACGACGGCGAAGATGCCTCCAACATCTACGCGATCACCGATCCGGCGACAGAGCATAAAGGCCTGTTGATCGACGCCTTCGACGTGTTCCACGAAATCTGCCCCCGCGACTTGTCCGAGCGCCTTGTGGCGCATCGGGAAACAGCACCGGCAGGTGACCAGGACGCGCCGAGCAAGCACGGACTACGGAAAGTCTACAAGAGCGAGTTTCACAGCGATCCCGAGCGTTACGTTCTGCGCGAGGGCTTTCCAGACTTCCCGCCATGCCCTTTCGGCCAATCCTTCAGCATCCTCGGCTTCGATACCGCCGAGCAGGAATATGTCTGGCTCGTCACGAGCATCATTCGAGATCCTCGGCTGATCAGGGTTCCATACCAGGGCGAAGACGTCATCAGCGACGAATAGCGGTGTCGCTTAGCCGGAAAGGCTGGCCTTCCTGGCCCACACATCTGCAGGCTGAACTTTAAGAACATCGAAAATTAGGAGGTGATTATGGACTGGAACAAGGACCACATACGAGAAACTATGCTCTTGCTGGAGACAGCAGCGTTGCACAGCGCTCGCGAAAACTACCTGGACTATGTCTCTACCGCTCGGCTCGATCGGAGCGAACCGATCGAAAACGACGAACTAGCTCAGGCCGAGGTCGCGAGCGACTTCGCTGAAGCGCTCGATGACACGCTCCATGACTACGCCAATAAACTCGAAAAGCTCAGGACGATCGATTTCGGCCCCAAGTTGGCCGTCAACGAAGGCGCTGTCGTCAAGCTGTCCGGCCGCCACTTTGTGATCGCGGTGTCAACGAGCAAGTTTACCTGTCAGGGGCGTGAGCTCATGGGCATTTCCACGATGGCGCCGATCTTCGAAGCGATCGAGGGTGCCCGAGCCGGGGAGACCGTGCAGTTCAACGGCCGGGACCTCACCGTAGAAGACGTGGAATAAAGCCCTCCACCGCAGCCGGCGCGCTAGTGCCGAACGCCCTGCATCTCTTTCTGCATGCATACGGTCACTTGCAGCCGCGTTGACCTGGCTCATCAAAGGCAAACTCATGACAACACCTTCATTCTTCATCACCCCCGGATACGGGACGCGCCTGCATGACGCGCTTCATTATTCTCAGGCAATGCGCATTGGTGACCGCGTGGAGATCTCCGGACAGGGCGGATGGAACGACGATCTCGTCATTCCGGAGTCGATTGAGGAAGAGATCGAGCAGGCGTTCAAGAACGTGGAACGGACGCTCGCGACCGCCGGAGCACGCTGGCCGCATGTGGTCCACGTCAATTCCTATCACGTCGGTGGATTCCCTCCCGTGATCAACGAAACAATGGCCAAGCTGTATCGCCACTACATGCCCGACCGCGCTCCAATCTGGACGCAGTTGGGAATCGAAGCGCTGGGGCTTCCAACCATGCGTATCGAAATTCGCGTAACAGCTATCATCGCCTGACCCCGCGGTTCGTGCAGGCGCCGTGCCGCGCTAATCCCGCACGCCCTGCGCCCGCTTCTCCATGCATATCATCGTATCGAGAGATCCGGTTATCATCGGCGTGCTCGGAGAACGGGGGGCCGCCTTGGCCTGGTTGGCGCGCCTCGGCTGCCTGCGGGCGATGGCCAGCACTGCCAGGAGCGTGAGCAACGCCGCCGCATAAAGGAACAGGCCGCCAGGGCCGACGATATTCATTGCAGCTGCTCCTATTAGGGGGCCAGCGGCTGTCCCGATCCCGTTGAGCAACAGAAGCCCGCGCGCGGTGCCGAGTAGCCGACCGGCCGGAAGATCGTCGTTTGCGACGGCGAGACACAACGAATAAATCGGGATGCCAAAGCCGCCGAACAGCGCACCTGCCGCAAGGAGCAGCGGCAGAGGCGCTTCCACCGCCAACGCTACGCCGATGGCAGACGCTGCGGACGCCAGCGCCGCACCGGCGATGACAAGATTCCGGGGCACTCGATCCGAAAGCCAACCGAGTGGCCAATGGAAGGCGAGCGTTCCACCAAGAACCGCAGCCATGAAGGCGGAGATACCGCCCACATCGAGGCCGATGCTCTGGGCGAAGTTCGCGCCCATGCCCCAGAAACCACCGATAGCCAGGCCGGCCAGGAAAGCGCCAGCCGCAGCGAGAGGTGATACGAGGACGAGGTCCCTGAACGCGACCCATTCCTGTTCCACCTGGGCCGGCGGATGACTGGGCAGCAAGGTGATCGGAACCACCGCCGCTGATATCAGCAGCGACACGATGAGGAACAATGTCACGTCGGCGGGCGGTGCGATGTTGAGTAACGCCTGCCCGATTGCCCATGAGCCCATAGAGACAACTCCGAATATCGACAGGAGCTGCCCGCGTGTGGATGGCAATGCGTGGGCGTTGAGCCAACTCTCCGTTGCGAGGATCATGCCCGCGTAGGCGAAGCCGGTAATCAGGCGAAGCGGCATCCAGGCGATCGGCTCCACGAACGCCACATGGAGAAGGGCGGTCATCGAGGCAATGGCCGCGAAGCCGGCGAAGGTTCTGACATGTCCCACGGAGACGATGATCGGTGGCAACACGAGCGCGCCGATCGTGAAACCCGCGAAATAGAAGGACATCATCGCGCTGATCGCGCCGGTCGAGAACCCCTTATGGCCGGCTCTCACGATCAGGAGCGTGCTCAGCAGGCCATTGCCCAGCAGCAGAGCGGCGACGCTCAGCAGCAGCGCCGCCACCGGCGCGAGAACGAGGCCGCGCTTGCCCGCCGACCTCATGGTATCCATCGCCGGGCTCGTTCTCGGGCCTGACTTGAGGGTTGATACTCTGCCGCACTGATGAACTGGTCGAATGCTTCGCACCAGATGACGACCGTGTTGTAGTCACGGACATCGATGCCGGCAGGCACCTCGACGATGAAGCCGTTGAACGTCTTCACATCGCCCACGCGGACTGATCTGTCCTTGATTAGGAGAAAGGCCTCCTTCGTGTCGACGAAACGTGGTGCGAGGTAGAGCTTGTAGTCGGGACCAGGGGCGAGGCGCCCGATATGGGCGATACGGTCGCGCGAGACCCGGATCTCGCCTTCCCCCCAGTGAAGCAGGTCGCTGCCTTTGAGATCGCGGGCCAGACGCCCTGCGTAGAGCGTCTCGGCTGAGATGGTCCGCAAGGCCGCCGCGTCCGGGGCCTGGGGGGCGGTCAGGATCGGCAGCGTGTAGACACCGCCCGCGAAGCCCATGGCGAGCATCGCGAGATGGGTGGCAATCAGGATGACCCAGCGCCGCATCGGTTACACCAGCTCCAGTCCCTTCACGAGCTGATCGGCGTCGAGATGGAAGTCCGAGAATACGATGCGGCCGCCAGCGTCCATCACGGAGAACCAGGGCGTTCCCCGCGTGCGGTAGTCCTCCATGAAGGTGGGAAGCGTCGCGCCGGCAGGTGGCTCGTCCTGACCGAACGCGACAGGAAGCGCATACTTGAGCTGGTTCACGCGCAGCTTCTCGAAGGTGTTCTCATCCGCTCCTTCGAAGACGGTCTGGATCACCGCGAAGCCCACGCCCTTGGCGCTCAATGCACCATGCAACCTTTGTAGCGTCGGAAATCCATGCAAATGGCAGCCACGGCACCAGTGCTGGAAGGCGAAGAGGACTTTCGGGCCGGTGCCGAGATCCGACAGCTTGAGCGGCGCGATGCTTTCTCCATCCGCGCCAATCCATCTCTGCACCCGCAGCTCGGGGGCTTGTCGTTCGTCGACGCTCATCTGATCCTCCAATTCCGATGCAGAAGTCCGATGAGTGGTCGCGTGTGGCGATGGCACGCGAACCTCACCGCCTTGATCCCCTACAGGTTGTAGGATGCGAGTTCGCCGACCGATACCTCGTGGCCAGCCCCGCCGTTCTTCCGTCGGTGTGTCACCGCCGCCCCTCAATGACAAAGGCGCGATAGCGGGAACCGGCAAAACGGTGCGCAGCGATGGTTTGGTAGGCGGGGCTATGATACCAATCACGGGCGGCCTGCATCGTCGGGAACCGCAAAATTACGGCCCCTTCGACGGGCGGCCCCTCCAAATGCTCCATCGCGCCATAAGCGGCGAGAAAGGTTACGTCGTGGCCATCGAACGATGGGCCGACGCCTGCAGAATAGGTTGCGAGTTCTTCCGGATCGGTGGTTTCTTCGCGGGTGAAGACGACGAACGCTTCCATCTTAAAGTCTTTCATAAGGTCGCATCTGCAGGCCACCGCCGCTGGCGATGGCCTTAAAGTCGTCAGGCTGGCAGCTCGAACCCGATTTTCGTGAGTGCCTCGACGCACGCATCCTGATCCTGCTGATAGTTGCCTCCGGAGATGCCGATCCCGCCGATCAACTTCCCGTCTTCCAGGATCGGATAGCCTCCGCCGACAGCGACCATCCGGGGGCGATAGGCCAGCGGCGCCACTTTTGGATCGTTCGAAACATAGTCGTTCCAGACATGGGTGGGGTACCCAAACGAGGCGGAACTCCAAGCCTTGTCGATGGCAACATCGACGGTGAGAAACGGCGCGTCATCAGTGCGCTCGAACGCGCGCAGGTTACCGGTGGCGTCGACGACGGCGACCGCAGCCGGGATGCCGATTGTACGTGCCGCGGCGATCGCCGCGTCGATGAGGGCGACGGCGGTTTCGCGGTTGATCGAGGCGGTGGCAATGGATTTCGTCATGAAATTTCCTTCGCCGTGGCGTAATCCGTCCGGCGTTCTTGAGGTTAGAAAAGACGTTCGGCGGTGGCAGTCATCAGAAGCCTTCGAGGACAATCTTGCCTCTTGCCGCGCCACTTTCGATCAGTGCGTGCACCGTCTTCAGATTGGCGGCATTAATTGGCGACAATTTTTCGGTTAGCGTCGTGCGAATTTTGCCGTCGTCCACCAGCACCGCCAGCGAATTGAGGATCTTGCCCTGCTCATCCATGTCGGGCGTGCCGTAGAGCGACCGTGTGAACATCAGCTCGTGGTGGATCGACACTGCCTTGCGCTTGAACAGCATGACGTCGAGCGCCTTGGGATCGTCGATGAATCCGAACCGTCCTTGCGGGGCGATCAGTTCGGCGATGTCGGATGCATGCTGCTCGGTATGCGTGGTCGAGAACACGAAAGCGGGAGCGCCGATGTTGAGCTCGGCAATCTGTGGCGCGAGCGGCCGAGAGTGGTCGATGACATGATGAGCCCCAAGCCCTTTAACCCACTCCTGGGTTTCCGGCCGAGAGGCGGTGGAGATGACGATGAGATCCGTGCGCTGTCGAGCGATCTGGATGGCGATCGACCCGACCCCACCCGCACCACCGATGATGAGGATCGCCGCCGCCCCGGGAACGGGCTTCGTCACGTCCAGGCGATCGAACATGGCTTCCCAGGCCGTCAACGTCGTGAGTGGCAGCGCCGCCGCTTCCGCCCAGTCGAGCGACGCGGGTTTACGACCGACGATCCGGGCGTCGACGAGATGGAACTCCGCATTGGTGCCAGGCCTTATGAGCGATCCGGCATAATAGACCTCGTCGCCTACCGCGAACTGCGTCACGTCGGGGCCGACCTCTTGCACGATCCCGGCCGCATCCCATCCCAGCACTTTCCAATCGCCATCAGCGGGCGGCGTGCTGCTGCGGATTTTGTAGTCGACCGGGTTGACCGAGACAGCCTTCACCTCAACCAGGATATCGCCTCCTTCAGCGACAGGCCGAGGCAGATCAATGTCGACCAGAGAGGCGTCCTCGGCGATGGGTCCCGGAACCTTGTAACCAACGGCTTTCATCGGTGTCTCCAGCTTGCTGTATCCTGAAGTCTTATCGATCAGATCGAAATTTCTTCCGAAATATACTCAGGATTTAAAGATTTCGCGTGTCAGACTATGAAGGTATGCGCGCAACATATCCAATAGCGGTACGACATAGTTTCCATACCTCGGAGCCGGATTCAGAAGTTTATCGAAAATAGCGGTTTATTGCTGTTCGGCGGGTGAGCATCCGGATGGAGGCGATAAGCGCCCAAGCGGTTGAGGAGTCGACCTCTCAGCGGTCGCGTTGGCAGGGGCGATCTCGCCCGCCGGTCTCACACCAACGTTGGCAAGCGACGGCGTCCGCTCGAAATCCGCTGACGGGGATACGCCTGCAATGCCGATTCGAAGCTATCGAAACTATAGCTACAGGGTATTGGGAAATCATACTGGACTGACGCTATAGTCTTCACGCATAACCACGACTCAAAATGGTCCAACACTTTTCTCTACGCTAATAGAGAATCCGGTATTCTGATTTTCAGTGAATTGGCTCGTTCGGCGGTTGTGCGCGCAAAGATCTTTTACAGAATTCTGAACTGAATCAGGTTCTGGTCTGTCGTGACAAGCAAGGGGGTTTCGCTATGGTCACCAGAGGTTTCACAGGCCGCGGTCCAGGCGGCGACCAGTCCGATCGGATACCGCCGGGTCAGCATCTCGTGGAGAATTTCCCTGTTCTGACGGCCGGGCCAACGCCGAGCGTGGAGCCCTCCGATTGGAAATTCACCGTCAAGATCGGTCCGAAGCCCGTCAAAGTGTGGAACTGGAGCGAGTTCAACGCCCTACCGAAGACCAAGATGACCCGAGACATTCACTGCGTCACGTCCTGGTCCAAGCTGGATACCGCCTGGGAGGGCGTACTCATCGAAGACATCCTTGCAGATGCAGGGCTCGATCGGCCCACCGATTTCGTCTTGGCGCACTGCTACGATAATTACTCGACAAACGTCCCGCTGGCGGATCTGCTCTCCGGGAAAGCGATGGTCGCCCTCAACTATGCGGGCAAGCCGCTTCCCCGCGATCATGGAGGGCCGGCGCGTCTTCTGGTTCCGCACCTTTACTTCTGGAAGTCCGCCAAATGGGTGAACGCGCTGCAATTCACAACGCGTGACGAGGCGGGCTTCTGGGAGCTGCGCGGCTATCACATCTATGGCGATCCGTGGCGCGAGCAGCGATACACCAATGACTGAAAACGGCGCGCAAATCGCGTGGCAGTCATGCGTGATCGACGAAATCGTCCAGCAAACCCCGAGTATCAAGAGCTTCTTCCTTCGGTTGAGCAAACCGTTCGCGCACATCGCAGGGCAGCACGTCGATGTCCGGCTGACCGCGCCCGGTGGCTACAGTGCGATGCGGAGTTACTCGATTGCGTCTTCGGCAATCTCGTTCCCGACGGTCGAGCTCGCTATCGAGCGCCTGCCGGATGGCGAAGTTTCGCCGTTCTTCCACGATGTCGCGGCGATCGGAGACGAAATCGAGCTTCGTGGTCCGCTCGGCGGCCATTTCCTATGGCCTGAACCTGCCATAGACCCAGTGCTGTTGATCGGGGCAGGCTCCGGCCTCGTGCCGTTGATGGCGATGATCCGGCAGCGCCGCGCACTAGCCCAGGTCGTGCCGACAGCGCTGCTCCTGTCCGCACGAACCGCTGAAGACGTTCTCTTCTCAAAAGAGCTTCATTCCATCGAATGCAGCGATCCGGCATTCGCCTTGGCGCTGGCAATTACGCGCGAGAACCCGATCCGCGCATCGGACTTTGCGCGACGGATCGACGGCGTGATGGTCCAAGAAGTTCTGGCCCGGCTTCACCGAAAGCCCACACAAGTATTCGTTTGCGGGTCCAACGGTTTCGTCAACATCGCGACCGAGGGCGCGCTGCTGGCCGGCCTGGACCCCTCCATTGTCAAAACCGAGCGCTACGGCGGCTAGCGGCGCAAGCTACTTCGCGTCCCGCCGATCGTGGACGTGCAGCCCACGGATTAATTTTGGAGATCATCATGAGCCGCTTTGCCGAACCCGTCTTCATTGCCGCTGGCCTTCGGACGCCTTTCGGCCGCGGCGGAGGCGCGTTGGCTGCCTACGATGCCATCTCTCTGTCCGTGCCTGTCGTGCAGGCGATGGCGGCGCAGGCGGAGCCTGATCTCCTCGTCTGGGGAACCGTGATCCCGAATTTGGGCTGGAGCAATATTGCTCGCGAAACCTGGCTTGATGCCAAGCTCAATCCGACTGTTCCGGCGTTCTCCGTCGTCCTGGCATGCTCGACCAGCATGACGGCGACCTTCGCTGCGGCAGGGATGCTGGGCGGAGGAACCGACCTCACCATGGTCGGCGGGTCCGAAGTCATGAGCCGGCCGTCAATCGCCCTGACGGCCGATGCATCGAAGCGGCTCACCGACCTCTTTGCGCAGGATGCGACCGCCGCGCTTGCCGCCCTCCAGTCTCTGACTCCACGAGACTACGTGCTCCCCACAAAGGGCTGGGCAAACCGGATCACCGGAAGGACGATGGGTGATCATATGGAGGAGACCGCCAAGGCTTGGCGGGTCTCGCGCGTCGCGCAGGATGATTGGGCGCTCAAGAGCCACCAGCGGGCAGTCGCTGGTTGGGAACGTGGCTTCTTCGACGATCTCGTGATTTCGCTGCCTGAGCTGGCGCGCGATGCGAACCCGCGCGCCGATACGTCGCCCGAACGGCTGGCCGCACTCAAGCCCGCCTTCGATCGCGACAGCGGGAGGGGAACCCTGACCGCCGGCAACAGCTCACCGATTACGGATGGAGCCGCCGGGTGTTGGGTCGCTACCGAAGCCGGTGTGGCGAGACTCCCGGCGGGCACCCCCTACGCGCGGCTCGTCGACTACGAGATCTCTGCCGTCGATCTCCACACCGAGGGCCTGCTGATGGCGCCCTCCTATGGCATTCCGCGCCTGCTCGCGCGGCATCAACTCAGCTTCTCCGACATCGCACTCTGGGAAATCCACGAAGCCTTTGCAGCCCAGGTCCTGGCGAACGTCGCGGCCATCACCGATCGGGAGTGGGTGCGCGCGACAGCCGGTGTCCAGGCGGCTATGGGCGATTTTGACTGGGACCGCGTCAATCCCAATGGAGGCTCGGTCGCCCTGGGTCATCCGTTCGGCGCTACAGGCGCGCGCGACCTCAGCCAGGCGGTAAAGGAACTTTGGGCCATGCCGCCCGGATCGCGCGCAATCGTCAGCATCTGCGCCGACGGCGGTCAAGGCACAGTCGCCCTCCTCGAACGCGGCTGACGGTAGATCAACGCCATGACAGCGATCCGCTTCCAACTGTCGGAGACGCGATATGACAACTGATGTGCTGCTGTACATCACGAACTGATGCCCGTTCTGCCGCCGGGCGAAGATGCTCCTCGAGGAGAAGGGCGTGCAATGGAAGGAACTCGATATCGAGGCGGATCCGGTTCACCGGCAGGCCATGACGGAAGCGTCGGGTCGAAACACCGTGCCGCAGATCTTCATCAACGGCACGCATGTCGGTGGCTCCGACGAGCTTTTCGAGCTCGATGTCAGAGGCGAACTCGACAAACTCCTGGGGCGCACGCCGCCCGCCATCTGAGGGGGTGCGGCCTTGGGGCAGACAGCCCGCAAGCCCCGTGCCGGTTGATGAATACGAAAGGAGAGTCCGTTGGTCTCAGCTATCTGGAATGACGCCACCATCGCCACAAGCAACGAGACGGTCGTCGTCGAGGGAAACCACTACTTCCCACCGTCGGCAGTCGATTTTGGCCTGCTTGAGATGAGCCCGCACACGTCCGTCTGCCCGATCAAGGGCACCGCGCGCTACTTCCATGTGCGTGTGGGAGACGCGCTCAACGTGAACGCAGCCTGGACCTATCCAGATCCGACGCCAGGCGCCGAGGGCATCCGGGATCATATCGCCTTCTGGAAAGGCGTGGAGGTTGCGTAGCAGGCGGACAGGTGGCGGCCTCAGCGCCATGTGCAAGCGCCCGCGGGACGGCTTTTCCGCCCATCCCAGGCCGCGTCGGCTACAGGGCTCCGCCCCGGACCTTCTCCGCGGACTGGCGCCGAGGGCCTCGGACCCTTGGGCTTCTGTCGAATCAAGACGACTGGATTGAGATGGAGCATGCCGAGTTCGATGCCGCCTTCGCGCAGCTTCCCGAGGGATACAGCGAAGGCGCCTACGAAGGCCGGCGTTTCGGCGTGACTGTCCGGCGATCCGGTGACGGACGTCGCAACAGCCTGTTCGCCAGGGAGTTGGCCGGGACCGACATTGTCAGCTTCAACCTCTATCGCGTTACATCAGATAGAACATTGCTGAAGCCGTGCGAGATGTCCGCCGAAAAGGTCGTCGCGTTCGTGCTGGATTTCCGACCGGCCCCCTGACGGGCAGGTGGAGGTCCCGGCCGACCGGTCCGCCTGCGACGCCCGGCCCCCCAAGACTGCGCATGTCGCTCAAAGGTATCAAAACTATAGCCACCGGCCATTGGACTTCGTCTGGCAATGAATTCATCTTCTATACATCGCCATCCGTGGGGGAATCGGTGCTGGATCCCGTGTAGCCAGATTGAGAAAGTCTAAGCGATGACGAACAACAATGCCTCCGCCCTTCCGACACCTTCTGATCTTGACGAATGCGCGGCGATGACTGTCGCCGACGCTCTGAAGATCATTCTGGCGAACAGCTACGCGATTTACCTGAAGACAAAAAATTTCCACTGGCACGTCTCCGGACCCTACTTCAGGGACTATCACCTGCTTCTTGATGAGCAGGCCGCAGAGATCCTCGCCGTCACCGATGCGATCGCCGAGCGCGCCCGAAAGACGGGCAACACCACCATTCGATCGATCGGCGATATCGCGCGCCACCAGACGATCAAGGAGGGGAGCCCGCAGAATTCGGAAAAAATCGTACGCTAAGGTTTTCCGGGCATCCGTAAGGGCCGAAACTTCCCGTCTTCCAGTCTGCGGCTCTGCCGCCAGACGTAATCGCCGGTTAGGTTGATGTGCTCCCAGCCCAGCGGCGACAGGAATTGCAGCAGCTCGCCGTCCACCGGCTTGCCGGCCTCGACCAACCCCTGGGTGGCGCGTTCCAGGTACACCGTGTTCCACAGCACGATAGCCGCCGTCACCAGGTTGAGGCCGCTGGCCCGGTAGCGCTGCTGCTCGAAGCTCCGATCCCTGATTTCCCCAAGGCGGTTGAAGAACACCGCCCTGGCCAGCGAGTTGCGCGCCTCACCTTTGTTCAGGCCGGCATGCACGCGGCGGCGCAGTTCAACACTTTGCAGCCAGTCCAGGATGAACAGCGTGCGCTCGATCCGGCCCAGCTCGCGCAGGGCCACGGCCAGTCCGTTCTGGCGCGGGTAGCTGCCGAGCTTGCGCAGCATCAGCGAGGCGGTGACGGTGCCCTGCTTGATCGAGCTGGCCAGGCGCAGGATGTCGTCCCAGTGGGCACGCACGTGCTTGATGTTCAGGGTGCCGCCGATCAGCGGGCGCAACGTCGGGTAGGCTTGCACGCCCTGCGGCACGTACAGCTTGGTTTCGCCGAGGTCGCGGATGCGCGGCGCGAAGCGGAAGCCTAGCAGGTGCATCAGGGCAAAGACGTGATCGGTGAAGCCGGCCGTGTCGGTGTAGTGCTCCTCGATCCGCAGGTCGGACTCGTGGTACAGCAGGCCGTCGAGCACATAGGTGGAATCGCGGACGCCGACATTCACCACGCGGGTGCTGAACGGCGCGTACTGGTCGGAGATATGGGTATAGAACAGCCGTCCCGGCTCGCTACCGTACTTCGGGTTGACGTGCCCGGTGCTCTCGCCCCGGCCACCCGCGCGGAAGCGCTGGCCATCGGAGGATGAGGTCGTGCCGTCGCCCCAGTGGGCGGCAAAGGCGTGGCGATACTGGTGGTTGACCAGCTCGGCCAAGGCCGCCGAATAGGTTTCGTCGCGGATGTGCCAGGCTTGCAGCCAGGACAGCTTGGCGTAGGTCAGGCCGGGGCTCGACTCGGCCATCTTGGTCAGCCCGAGGTTGATCGCATCACCGAGGATTGCGGACAGCAGCAACGTCCTGTCTTTGGCCTCGGCCCCGTCCTTCAAGTGGGTGAAGTGGCGGCTGAAGCCCGTCCAGTCGTCCACGTCCATCAGCAGTTCGGTGATCTTGATGCGCGGCAGTAACTGGCTGGTTTGGTCGATCAGCGCCTGCGCCCGATCCGGCACCGCCGCATCCAGCGGGGTGATTTTCAGCCCTGACTCGGTGAGGATGGCATCGGGCAGCTCGTTGTCCTTGGCCAGGCGGGTGACGGTGGCCAACTGCTCGTCCAGCAGCTGCAAACGCTCTTCCAGGTACTGGTCGCTGTTCGGGTTGATCGCCAGGGGCAGGGCCTGCTCGCGCTTGAGTGCGGCGAACTTCTCGGCCGGCAGCAGGTAGTCGTCGAAGTCGCGGAACTGCCGCGAGCCCTTGACCCAGATGTCGCCGGAGCGCAGGGCGTTCTTCAGCTCGGACAGGGCGCAGATTTCGTAGAATTTCCGGTCGAGGCCTTCCGGGGTGATCACCAGCGGCTTCCAGCGCGGCTTGATGAAGGCCGTGGGTGCATCGGCCGGCACCTTGCGCAGGTTGTCGGCGTTCATCTCACGCAGGGTCTGCACGGCTGCCAGCACGCCTTGCGCGGCCGGCGCGGCGCGCAGTTCCAGCACCTCCAGCAAGGCCGGCGTGTAACGGCGCAGGGTGGCGAAGTTCTCGCCGACCAGGTGCAGGTGGTCGAAGCCTTCCGGCCGGGCCAGCAGCTCGGCCTCGCTGACGCTCTCGGTGAACTCGTCCCAGGGAATCACCGCCTCGATGGCGGCATAGGGGTCGCTGCCGCTTTCCTTCGCTTCCAGCAGCGCCTGGCCGATCCTGGAGTACAGGCGCACCTTGTCGTTGATCGCCTTGCCCTGCTTCTGGAACTGCTGCTGATGCTTGTGCTTCGCGCCGCTGAACAGCTTGACCAGGATGCGGTCATGCAGATCGACCAGCTCATCGATCACGGTCGCGGTGCTCTCCAGCACCACGGCGGCCAGGGTCGCGTAGCGGCGCTGCGGCTCGAACTTACCGAGGTCTTTGGGCGTCATCTGCCCACCCTCGCGGGCCAGCTTGAGCAGGCGGTTCTGGTGGATGTGCCGGCCCAGGCCTTCGGGCAAGTCCACCAACTGAAATGTCTTCAGCCGCTCGATGTGTTCCAGCATGTGCCGAGAGTTGGGTTTCAGCGGTGCCTGGCGCAGCCAGGTCAACCAGGTGATGCTGCTGCCGGCCTTGAGCTTCAACAGCTCGTCCAGCTTGGCCCGATGCGAGTCCGTGAGTGGTTCGACCAGGGCGCGGTAGACCCGCCGATTGGCTCGCGCAATGGCTTCCGAGCAGGCCCGGTCAATCACGCTCAGCGCCGGCAGGATGCGTCGTTTCTGCCGTAGGCTCTCCAGGGCCTGACCGGCCAGCAGCAAGCCTTTGTCGGTCTGCTGGGCCAGCTCGGTTAGCTCGCGCACCAGGGCGCGGAAGTCGGACAGGCCGAACGGGGCCAGTTGCAGGTAGGTGCGCAGTTCCTGGGCATGCTCGCGACGGGTCACGTCGCGCTCGCCGTACTTTGCCCAGCTCGCCGGCTCGGCCTGGACTTGCTTCGCCACCCACAGGATGACCGGCTCGGGCAGCTCGCTGTCGGTTCCCAGCGCGTAACCGGGGTAGCGCAGCAGGCAGAGCTGCACGGCGAAGCCGAGGCGGTTGGCGTCGCCGCGTCGCTGGCGGATCAGCGACAGGTCGGAGTCGTTGAAGGTGTAGTAGCGGATCAGGTCATCCTGGCTTTCCGGCAGCGCAAGCAGGGTGTCCCGCTCCGTGGCCGAGAGGATCAAGCGACGCGGCATGTGTCAGTCGTCCGTGCGGAGGTACTGGTAGAGGGTTTCCCGGCTGATGTTGAACTCGCGGGCAAGCTGCGCCTTGGGCTCGCCGGCCGTCGCTCGCTGCCGCAGGGTAGCAGCCTGCTCATCGGACAGGGCTTTCTTGCGGCCCCGGTACGCGCCACGCTGCTTGGCCAAGGCGATGCCCTCACGCTGCCGCTCGCGGATCAGGGCGCGCTCGAACTCAGCGAAGGCCCCCATCACCGACAGCATCAGGTTGGCCATCGGCGAGTCCTCGCCAGTGAACACCAGGCCCTCCTTCAGGAACTCGATGCGCACGCCGCGCTGAGTCAGCTTCTGTACCAAGCGACGCAGGTCATCGAGGTTGCGGGCCAGCCGATCCATGCTGTGCACCACCACTGTATCGCCTTCGCGGACGAAGCTCAGCAGCGCTTCGAGCTGGGGGCGCTGGGTGTCCTTGCCCGATGCCTTGTCGGTGAACACCTTGCTCACCTGGGTTTGTTCCAGCTGGCGTTCCGGGTTCTGGTCAAAGCTGCTGACCCGGACGTAGCCGATGCGGTGCCCCTGCACGATGTCTCCTTGGTTGAAGGCGGCTTAAGTGCACTTTCTGTTCCGTTGTGCCTCAAAGCCCATTTCTGTCAGGCTGAAATCTATAACCTTCGCGGGCATGTGTCAAAAAATGGGAAAGCAGACTCTATTCTGACGAAGCGGCGCGGCCCTGCCTGACATCAAGTTAGGGTATGCCTCAATCTGACGGCTGCGAACCGCCAGGGACAGGCGCAATGTCAGATTCTGTCGCGGCCTTGGCGCGTGCCTGGAAGCGTTCATAGCAATCCAGCCCGCAGAAATGTTCGACGTATTCCGCGCCTTCCGGGGTGAAGGCGGCATCGAGCGGAATTTCTTTGCAGCATACGCAGCAGGTGGTGCAACTGGCAGTGTTCGGGGCGTTTGCGTTCATGGTGGTACTCCTCCAGATTGGTAGCGAAGCTCAAAGCTGCCCACTCTCGGCTGGCTGGGAAGCGGTCATGATCTTCCCTTGAAGGCCCGCAGCAGCCGCGTCACAGACAGGACAAACAAGCCGGTCAGCGTGAGGGCTGCAATACCCCAGTGCTCCCCGATGAACGCGCCGGCCGTCGTGCCGGCTAGCACAATGGCGAGAATCGGCAAATGGCAGGGACAGGTGAGCACGGCCAGCGCGCCCCACAAGTAGCCGGTGATCGGTTTGTGCGTCTCAGACGGCAAGTGCTCTGGGCTGTTCATGGCAGACTCTCCGCGTGCTGTGCCGGTTCGGTTGGCATGGCGGCCAGTTGCATTTCGAGGCTGGCCAGGGCCTCGCGCCGACGCTCGACGAGTTGCCGCAACACGGCAAGCTGCGCAGACGCACCGTCACCGTCCGCAGCATCCAGCGCCCGGCACAGCCGCGCCAGTGCGTCCAGGCCGATACCCGCTTCGAAGGCAGCCCGTACAAAGCGCAGCCGTTGCAACGCGGTGTCATCGAACAAGCCGTAGCCGCCCGTGGTGTACGCGACCGGCCGTAGCAATCCGCGCAGCAGGTAGTCGCGCACGATATGCACGCTCACCCCGGCATCAAGGGCCAGCCGGGACACTGTGTAGGCGCTCATTGAACACCTCCTTTTCCTCATCCGGCGCAGCACGAAAGCTGCTTCACGTCCTTGCTGAAGGTCTGCGCCGCGAGCTTCAGCCCTTCGACCATGGTCAGGTAGGGGAACAATTGGTCGGCCAGTTCCTGCACGGTCATACGGTTGCGAATGGCGAGCACCGCCGTCTGGATCAGTTCACCCGCTTCCGGGGCCACCGCTTGCACGCCGATGAGCCGTCCGCTACCTTCCTCGATGACCAGCTTGATGAAGCCGCGTGTGTCGAAGTTGGCAAGCGCACGCGGCACGTTATCCAGTGTTAGCAGGCGACTGTCGGTCTCGATCCCGTCGTGATGTGCTTCCGCCTCGCTGTAGCCCACGGTGGCGACCTGCGGGTCGGTGAACACCACGGCCGGCATTGCGGTCAGGTCCAGGGCCGCATCGCCGCCAGTCATGTTGATCGCCGCACGAGTGCCGGCCGCTGCCGCCACATAGACGAACTGCGGCTGGTCGGTGCAGTCGCCGGCCGCGTAGATGTTCGGGCTACTGGTGCGCATGCCCTTGTCGATGACGATGGCCCCCTGCGCATTGACGGCTACCCCCGCCGCTTCCAATGCCAGGCTGCGCGTGTTCGGTGTCCGGCCGGTGGCGACCAGCAGCTTGTCGGCGCGCAATTCACCGTGCGTGGTGGTCAGCACGAATTCACCGTCCATATGGGCGACCTGGCTGGCTTGCGTGTGCTCCAGCACCTCGATGCCCTCGGCACGGAAAGCGGCTGTCACCGCCTCGCCGATGGCCGGGTCTTCACGGAAGAACAAGGTATTGCGCGCCAGGGCCGTGACCTTGCTGCCCAGCCGGGCAAAGGCTTGCGCCAGCTCCAGCGCCACCACCGACGAGCCGATTACGGCAAGGCGTTCGGGAATGGTGTCGCTCGCCAGGGCCTCGGTGGAAGTCCAGTAGGGTGACTCTTTCAAGCCCGGAATCGGCGGGACCGCCGGGCTGGCACCCGTGGCGACCAGGCAGCGGTCGAACATCACGACGCGCTCGCCACCCTCGTTCAAACTAACGATAAGGCTCTGGTCGTCCTTGAAACGCGCTTCACCGTGCAGAACGGTGATGGCTGAATTGCCGTCCAGGATGCCTTCGTACTTGGCATGACGGAGTTCTTCGACACGGGCCTGCTGCTGGGCCAGCAGCCGCTCGCGCAAGATCGTCGGCGGTGTGGGTGGCATGCCGCCGTCGAATGGGCTTTCCCGGCGCAGATGGGCGATGTGGGCGGCGCGGATCATGATCTTGGACGGCACACAACCGACGTTGACGCAGGTGCCGCCGATGGTGCCGCGCTCAATCAGCGTGACCTGCGCGCCTTGCTCGACGGCCTTCAGTGCTGCCGCCATCGCGGCTCCACCGCTACCAATGACGACGACCTGCAACGGGCGTTCGTTGCCACTGGGCTTATCAGCGGCCCCTATCCAGCCGCGCATCTTGTCGAGCAGGCCGGCGCGGTTGTCCGTCGGTGGCGCATCGGCAAGCGTTGCCTCGTAGCCCAGTCCGGCCACGGCGGTAGTCAGCGCATCCGATGACGTGCCCGCCTCAATGGCGAGTTGCGCTGTGCCCTTCGGATAGGACACCAGCGCCGATTGCACGCCGGGCACTTTCTCCAAGGCTTCCTTGACGTGAGCCGCGCACGAGTCGCAGGTCATCCCGGTGATTTTCAGGGTGGTCATGTATTTTTCCTTTTCTGTGGTGGCTACGGCTGTTGCCGTCAGCCACGTTGTTCTGGCAATTCACAGCTGTCCGGCCCGCAGCGGCGATGTGCTGGCGAGATGAAATCCCAGACCGACACCCCAACCATCAAGGCCAGGCCGACATAGAGCAGTCCACCGCTCTGCCAGCCGTAAGCCCGCATTAAAAACACCGCTGCCAGCACCAAGATCGGGCCTATCGTGCCGAGCGCCGTGCGTCGCCACTGTCGATGATTGAGCCAAGCGATAGCATTGGCGAGTAACGCGATGCCGGCGAACATCGGCAGCAGGATGCCAATGAATAGCCCCTCGTACTGGCTCAAGAAGCCCAGTCCGATGGCCGCGCCAAAGCTGGCGATGGCAGGAAAACAGGCGGCGCAGCCCATCGCGGAAACGACGCTGCCGAGCGCGCCGGTTTTGCCAGCGATGCGCGTGATGAGTCCCATGTGTCGCTCCCGAGTTCGGTTAACGGATCAGCGTTTGAGGCTGGACGGATAGCCCGCGTCCTCGGTCGCCTTGGTCAACTTCTGGACGTTGGTCTTGGCATCGTCGAAGGTGACGACGGCCTGGCGCTTGTCGAAACTTACGTCGGTCTTGCTCACGCCCTCAACCTTGGAAAGCGCGTGCTTGACAGTGATCGGGCAAGAGGCGCAGGTCATGCCAGGCACGGACAGCGTGACGGTCTGGGTGGCGGCCCACACGGGGGCAACAACGGCAGCGAGGGCGAGGGCGGCAAACAGTTTTTTCATGATGAACTCCTGTGATTAATAGAAAAATGGCATGACGTAGGGAAATCCGAGCGAGACCAGGACCAGCGCGGCCACGATCCAGAAAATGAGCTTGTAAGTAGCTCGCACTTGGGGAATCGCGCAGACCTCACCCGGTTTGCAGGCTTGCGCCGGGCGGTAGATGCGCCGCCAGGCGAAAAACAGCGCGACCAGCGCTGCGCCGATGAAGATCGGGCGATAGGGTTCCAGCACCGTCAGGTTGCCGATCCATGCCCCGCTGAACCCCAAGGCGATCAAAACCAGCGGCCCCAGGCAGCAGGCCGACGCAAGAATGGCGGCCAGCCCACCGGCGAAGAGCGCGCCGCGCCCGTTTTGTGGTTCAGACTTTTGTGGTTCAGACTTTTGTGGTTCAGACTTTTGTGGTTCAGACATACGCTTGTCCTTTCAAATTTGGTTTGGATAGCTTAAGCTTACTTCCGTAGTTATGTACGGAGTCAAGCGATATGCAAATTAATTTTGAGAATCTGACCATTGGCGTTTTTGCCAAGGCGGCCGGGGTCAATGTGGAGACCATCCGGTTCTACCAGCGCAAGGGCCTGCTGCCGGAGCCAGACAAGCCCTATGGCAGCATTCGCCGCTATGGCGAGGCGGATGTAACACGAGTGCGGTTCGTGAAATCGGCCCAGCGGCTGGGCTTTAGCCTGGACGAAATCGCCGAGCTACTGCGGCTGGAGGATGGCACCCATTGCGAGGAAGCCAGCGGCCTGGCCGAGCACAAGCTCAAGGATGTGCGCGAGAAGATGGCCGACTTGGCACGCATGGAGGCCGTGCTGTCTGAACTGGTGTGCGCCTGCCATGCGCGGAAAGGGAACGTTTCCTGCCCGCTGATTGCGTCACTGCAAGACGGAACGAAGCTCGCTGCATCGGCGCGGGGGAGTCACGGGGTGACTACGCCTTAGCGTGCTTTATTTTCCGAATTCTGAGACGACCCCCAGTTCACTGGGCTGGCCGCCGTGTGTGCATAGAACTTCTGACCGGGAACGGTCAGAAGTTCTATGCACGAAGCGCCGCGAGAGATCGGAATTGCTCAGAACTCTTGTGCACGGCGCGACAAAGCCGGAACCGCCGAAAATTCCGGCGATCAACCGGCAAGCTGCTTGATGCGCTCGGCCAGGCGGCCGAAAGCCTCGTTCACGTATTCCAGCACCTTGGGTTCTGCGCCCTGCGTGCGCAGCGAGTCTTTGAAGGCTTCCAGGTCGGACAGCCATTGCCGATGCAGGCGGCCCAGCTCGTCGAGCTGAGGCCGGAAGTCTTGGAGACTGCCGCTCGCACGAAACGCCTGGTAGCCACGCTCAAGCGTGGCCGCCGTGGTCAGCAGTTGCGCGCCCATTTGCTTGTGCTGTTCGGAGAACTCGGCCATGCCGTCATAGGGCCGCGAAGCCTTGCGGCGCTCGGCTTCGGATGCCTCTTCCATGATGCGGGCGTAGCGGTAGAACCCTGGGAACTCGCGGGACAGCGCCATGAGCTGCTGATCGGATGTGCCGACCCAAATCCTGTGCAGGTCAGGCCCGTACCCCATCATGCGATTGATGATGGCATGGGCCTCGCTGACACCCTGGGCGGCAAGCTGCTGCATGTGTTGGTCGATCTTCGCGGCCAGTCGGCGGAATTCGTTCATGCTCATGTCCGTCACAAAAGGCGCGTTGATTGCCCTTGCGCCGTGAGAAGTGCCACCGCCTTCTTATCGAAGGAAACGAAGGTTTCCCCGCCAAGCCAGTTGCCTTCGTAGGCAATGACGCCATCGGCAAAGTCTCCGCCCGCGTCGAGCACCAGCAAGCCAGCCTCCACGGCAGGCCGGTTCACTTCCACATTCGCGGCGGCCAGTAGTGCCCGGATCGCGCTGGCCGCGTCGGCTTGCTGGAAGCCGTAGACACGCAGCAGCACCCAAACAAATTCGCATAGGCACGGCAGCGCGACCGCGATCAACTCGGCGTCGGTCAAGACTGCGGCGGCAACGTCCGCTTGTGCGGGATCGTCACGCACAACCGCACGCACAAGGACGTTGGTATCGACTGCGACCTTCATTGCTTACCTGCCCAGCCTTGCGCCGCCGCCTCGTTGATTTCTTCGATGGTGGCAACCTTCTGCGTCTTGCCCGCGAGCAGGCCGACAAAGCTGGCTATCGTCCCTGCGGGCCGTGCCGCCTTGAGCACGCCCCGACCGTCTGGCAACAAGTCCAGCTCGATCTTGTCGCCTGGCCTGATGCCGAGGTGTTGCAGTACGTCCTTCCGAAACGTCACTTGTCCCCGTGCGGTAACGGTCAATGTGGTCATGGTGGTTTGCCCTCGCAATCAAGGTTGATGCTTCACATAGTAATGCAAAAATGCCTTACCGTCAATGTCCGTCAAACGATCATTAGTCGGCCATGCCGGACACTGTCCAGCAAAGTTATTGCACAACGGGTTGTCGGACATTAAGATAGGCGGACGGAATGACGGACAAGAGAGGCGGCAAATGGCACTGATCGGCTATGCGCGGGTATCGACGGCGGAACAGGACACCGCCTTGCAGACGGATGCGCTACGCAAGGCAGGCTGCGAGCGCGTTTTCGAGGACACGGCTTCCGGGGCCAAGGCCGACCGCCCCGGCTTGGCTGATGCGCTGGCCTACCTGCGCGACGGCGACGTGCTGGCCGTCTGGCGGCTGGATCGGCTCGGGCGCTCTATGCCGCACCTAATCGAAACGATAGGCGCGCTGGAAGCGCGAGGCGTCGGCTTCCGTTCTCTGACGGAAGCCATCGACACCACCACGCCAGGCGGGCGGCTCATCTTCCACGTGTTCGGCGCGCTGGGCCAGTTCGAGCGCGACTTGATCCGCGAGCGCACCAAGGCCGGGTTGACTGCCGCCGCCGCTCGTGGGAGGAAGGGCGGGCGAAAGCCGGTTGTCACCGCCGACAAGTTGCAGCGAGCGCGGGAGCACATCGCCAACGGGCTTAATGTCCGAGAGGCCGCTACACGGCTCAAGGTGAGCAAGACGGCCCTGTACACCGCGCTGCAATCCACCAGTGCAGCCGACTCCTGATATTCCGTGCAGTCGTCTTCTGAAAATGACATCGGGGCCTCGGAAAATTCGGGCGGAATAGGCGCTTTTCTGTCAAAATCGCCGTCAATTTATCAACGTCTCGCAACTGTTAATGAATCAACGCATCGGCTACGCGCGAGTTTCGACTGGAGATCAGAACCCTGACCTGCAACGGGATGCGCTCAAGCAGGCTGGGTGCGATGACATCTATGAAGAAACCGCCAGCGGCAAGAGCACCGACCGGCCCCAGCTTACCGAGTGCCTTCGGCGCCTGCGGCGTGGTGACACGCTGGTGATCTGGAAGCTGGATCGCTTGGGCCGGTCCCTCGCCGACTTGGTGCGGATCGCTGACGACTTGCGCACACGAGGCGTCTTTATAGAGCTGCTACTGCCCCGCGTAGTGTTCGATGACTCGACGTTGGGCAAGGCCATGTACGCAATGTTCGGCATGTTTGCCGAGATGGAGCGCGACCTGATCCGGGAGCGCACGCATGCAGGCTTGACCGCAGCACGCGCCCGTGGGCGGGCTGGTGGTCGCAAGCCGAAGCTCGACGAAAAGCAGGTGCGGGAAATCAAGGCGCTGATGCGTGACCCGACCATTCCGGTCAGCACGATCGCGAAGAGATACAAGGTTTCGCGAACGACAATTTACAAGGTGGCCCCCGTCAGGCAAGCCGCGTCGGCGCGAAGAAACTGAGCAAGCAGAAGGACAGCAATGGACACCAATACGAAGAAGGGCTATGACCTTATCAACCGACGCCGGAAGCAATGGGCGAACGAGGAAGAGGTACGCCACGCATGGATGAAGGGGCTGGAAGAGGCCTTGCAGATTGATCTCGATGCGGAGCGAGCCAAGCGCGATTCCAGCTACAACAATGTTGTCATCGAATTCAAGGGGCCTGGACTGTTCAAGGGCAGCGAGACGAGCCCCAAGTTCACGGAGGCCACCGAGGGCCGCTTGCTCAAGTACATCCAGCGGCTAGCGGCTGAGCAAGGCCTCGACGAGAAGGACTACATCGGCATTGCCATCGACGGCGACCATGTTGGCTTCGCACAGGTGCAGGGTGGCAAAATCATTCACCAGCCCTTGATGCCCTTCTCGACCATCACCTTCCAGATGGTCGTCGATGCGTTGCGGGCCAACTTTCGGCGGGCCATCACGTCCGAGAATCTGGCCGAGGACTTTGGCCACCTGTCCACTACCGGCCGAGAGTTCATGCAGGAGTTGTCGAATGCACTGGCCGACGCTCTCGGTCATCCCGGCAACCGCAAGATCAAGATGCTTTTCGAGGAGTGGGCGACCTTGTACGGGCAGGCCGCCGACCTCAGCATTCAGCAGCGCAAGAAGATCAACGGCTCGCTGGGTTTCGACTTCAATGGCCCAGCGCACATCGACCTGCCTGCAAAGCTGTTCGTTACTCACACCTTCCACTCACTGCTGATGAAGCTGATCGCGGCCGAGATCGTGGCAGCGCATGGTATGGCATCCAGCACCTCGCTCATCCATGAACTGCTGGCCATCGACAAGGACGAGGCGTTGGTTGCTGCGCTGCGCGCTGACGTGGAGAACGGTGGATTCTTTAACGCAGTAGGTCTGCACGGTTTCGTCGAAGAAGCGATCTTCAGTTGGTATCTGGACGCGACCAGCAAGAAGACGATCCGCACGTCGCTGTGTCTGGCAATCCGCACCCTGTTGGCCCAACTGTCGGTCTACCGCTTCGACACGATCAAGAAGACCGGCCGTTCGCGAGATGTGCTGCGTGACTTCTATCAAGACCTCGTGCCGGAAGAGCTGCGCAAGAGCCTTGGCGAGTTCTATACGCCGGACTGGCTGGTGGAGCACTCCGTGGCCAAGCTCGGCTACAACGACGCCAAGTGGCTTGTCGCTCGCCTGCTAGACCCGACCTGCGGTTCAGGATCGTTTCTGCTTGAAGCCATCGAGCAGAAGCGTCGTGCAGCACTTGCCGCCGGCTGGAACGCGAGCCGCACTGTAGACATGCTCACGACAACGGTCTGGGGCTTCGACCTCAACCCACTGGCTGTCCAGTCTTCTCGCGTCAATTTCCTGATCGCCATTGCTGACCTGTTGCAGCAGTGCAAAGGCAAGGACGTTGAGATTCCGGTGTTGCTGGCGGATGCCGTGTATTCCCCTGCACCACACCCTGACGGCGACCAGAAGGTGATCGAGTACAGCATCGGTAGCGAACAAGCCAACCTGCAAGTTGTGCTGCCCGCCGAGCTCGCGCGTGATCGTGCTTTGCTCGATCAGGTGTTCCAGCTCATGGGCACAGAGGTCGAGAACGACACCGAATACCCGGCCGTAGCCAAGGCCATGATGAAATCCGGTGTGCTCACAAAGGCGCAGGCCGACGAGTGGCAGGATTATCTCAAAGAAACTTACGACCAAGTACTCGCGTTGCACCGGCAGAACTGGAACGGCATCTGGTTCAGGATCGTTCGCAATTTCTTCTGGTCGGCCACAGCGGGCCAGTTCGACGCCATCGTGGGCAATCCGCCGTGGGTGCGTTGGTCGAACCTACCAGAGGCCTATCGCAACCGCGCCAAGCCGACGTGCGAGAAGTACGCGATCTTCTCCGACACCAAATTCCATGGGGGCAACGAGCTAGACATCTCGGCCATTATCACCTACACGACTGCTGACAAGTGGCTGGTCGAAGAGGGAAGGCTGGTGTTTGTTATCACTCAGACCGTCTTCCAGTCGCCATCATCGCAGGGCTTCCGCCGTTTCCGCATCAACGCGACGGATCGCCTTGTGCCGCTGTCGATCGATGATATGAAGGAACTGAAACCCTTCCCGGATGCAGCGAACAAGACGGCAGTCGCGATGTTCACCAAGAAGATTCAGGGCGTGACCACGTACCCGCTCGACTACCGCGTTTGGCTCGGAAAACCGAAGAGCGACAACGCTGGCAACCCCAAGAAGGGGCGCGGGGGGCGGCCTCAGCGATTGAAGGCCATCGACCCTCGCTTGCATCGACCGGACGTGCTAGGGCTGGTCGACGTGATCCAGATGGAGGCCAATCCGGTATCGGACACGATGGAGGGCGCACCGTGGGCCGTGATGAAGCCCGGCCACTTTGCGGCGTGCAAGCCACTTTTCGGGGCTTCGACGTGGGTCAATGGCCGCAAAGGCATCACCACCGATTTGAACGGCGTCTATTTCGTCGATGTGATCGACTCGAACGCAGCAGACAAGACCGTCAAGGTTCGTACCCGGCCACAAGAGGGTAAGACTGACCTCGGGAAGCCACGCGACTTCTGGGTGGAAGCCAAGAGCCTGTATCCGCTCGCCAAAGGTGCAGGCGACCTGCACCCGTGCTACTTCCTGCCTGAAAATAACCTGTACGCCTTCGTTCCAAACAAAGGCATCGACCGCGCATCGCTCGACACGGCGGCAGCGAGCTACAGCACGAACACCAATCCCAAGACCTTCAAGTTTTTCAAAGCCTACAAGGATTTCTTGGAGTCGCGCTCGACCTTCAAGACCCGCATGAAAGGAGCGCCCTTCTTCTCGATCTACAACGTCGGCGACTACACCTTTGCCCCATACAAGGTGATCTGGGCCGAAATGACGGGCGATTTTGCCGCCGCCGTCGTGGCTTCGGGCACGGTGCCGGGATACGGCTCGCGCGTGTACGTCCCCGACCACAAACTCTATTTTGCCGACTTCAAAGAACCAGAGCCCGCTTACTTCCTATGTGGGCTTCTGCATTCAGAGATCGTCAAGGAAATGATCGAGGCCCATAACGTCGCCACCAACATGGGGGACATCTTCAAGCATGTCAGCTTGCCCCAGTTTGATCCTTTGAACTCGGACCATACCGCGCTCGCGAACTTGGTGAAACAAGCACATGGTGAGCACGATTCAACGACACGGGCTCGCACGGTTGCCAAGGTGCGGAATGAAGCAGCCACATTGATCGAAGCGGAAATCAGGCAACGGAGCCAGTCCGTCTGCTGATGCAGGCCGAGGAGGAATATGAGCGATCAATACACTTACGCGAGATTTTGGCGATGCGCGCTACAGGTCAATCCTGTTGGCTACAACGGTGCCTACAGGGGAGCCGATCACGGTCTGGATGAGGGCGGCTACAATCAGGCCCTGCTTCAAAAGTGCCTTGAGCTGGGTATCAAGGTTGTTGGTTTGGCCGACCACGGCAGCGTGGCCAGTGTTGATGCTTTGCGTCAGGTGCTACAGCCGCATGGGATCGTGGTGTTTCCCGGCTTCGAGATCGCCTCGAACGACAAGACCCATTACGTCTGCCTGTTTTCCGAGGAAACCACGGGACAGCAGCTCGAACGCTACCTTGGAAATCTCGACCTTCTTGACCCAACAGACGGTGTTCGCCCATCTCGATTGAGTTCCGAGCAGTTGATCGAGAAGGTCGATCAACTCGGAGGCTTCATCTACGCTGCGCACTGTACGTCGGACAGTGGCCTTCTAAAAAACCGGCTCAACCATGTGTGGAAGCTCCACAAGCTCCGCGCAGCCCAGATTCCGGGGCCGATAGATGACTTGGCGGGGGTGGAAAGTGACTTCTACCGCAGGGTGCTGCTGAACAAGGATGATGCCTACCGGCGCGAGAGGCCCGTAGCTGTCATCAATGCCAAGGATGTTGCAAAGCCGGAGGACTTGGAACAACCCGGTGCCACTTGCCTTATCAAGATGACGCGGCCCAACTTCGCGGCGTTTAAGGTTGCCTTCCTCGATCCGGGATCGCGAATCCGCCTTAACTCTCAGCAGGCCCAAAGCCCGATTGGCAAGGTGGTACGCATGACGGTGGCCGGTGGCTACCTTGATGGCGTCCGGGTGGATTTTTCCGACCATCTCAATACGGTGATCGGCGGTCGTGGAACGGGTAAGTCAACCTTGCTCGAATGCCTGCGCTTCGCCTTGGACTTGCCACCCAAAGGCAAACAGGCACAGAAGCTCCACCAAGAGATCATCAAGGAGAACCTTGGTCGCTCGGCCGGTCGGGTCGAGCTGACAGTAGTGTCCTCTGCCCAGAACGGCAAGCAGTACACCATCTCGCGCCGTCATGGCGAGCCGCCGATGGTGCGTGACAAGGATGGCAATGTCTCCACTCTGCTCCCGCGCGACTTGCTGCCGGGCATCGACATTTATGGGCAGAACGAGATTTACGAGCTGGCCCAAGATGAAACCAGCCGGGTGCAGTTGCTGGATCGCTTTCTTCCTCAAGACGGGGAGTACGAGGCGAAGAGCGCCGACGTGCATAGGCGCTTGAAGGACAACCAGCAGAAGCTCACGAAGTCCCTGGCCGATCTTGATGATCTGAATGCGCAGGTTGAGCGCTTGCCCAAGCTGGAAGAGCAGCTTCGCGGTTTTGATGAGCTGGGGATCAAGGAGAAGCTGGCCAAGACCTCATTGCTCGCACGCGAGCGAGAGATAGCCAAGACCGCTGCTGATGGCGTGCAGAGCTTTCGCGACATGCTTGCAGACCTGCGCGATGGCTTGCCCGATCTCGCCTTCATCAACGATGAGGCCCTTGAAGGATTGCCTGACGCTGCCCAGTTGCTTGCTATCCGCACGACGCTGGATGGACTCAAGCAGGGCTTCACCGGCCATCTGACCGCCATGCAGGCCTTGCTCGATGAAGGGGCAGGACAGTTCACCACCCAGCATGGCGCATGGCAGCAGGCGATTCAGGAGCATGAGGCCGAGTTGGAGAAGGCGCTGCGGACGCTGCCCGCCACTGCTGGAAAAAGCGGGCAGGAGGTCGGCGTTGCCTATCAGAAGTTGATGGGGGAGATCGAGCGTATCAAGCCGATGAAATCGCGGTTGACCACCTATGAGTCCCAGCGCGATACCTTGCGTCAGGAGCGACGCAACTTATTGGGCGAGTTGTCCGATTTACGTGGGCAGCGCATACAAGCGTTGCAGAAGGCCGCGAAGAAGCTGAACAGGCGGCTTGAAGGCAAGCTCAAGGTGGAAATCGTGCCGGAGGCTGACCGCACGCCATTGGTGACGTTCCTGCTTGGTTGCAAGCTGGACGGTGTTGGTGAAAAGCGGCTTGCGTTCATTGAGGATGCTGAGACGATCAGCCCGCTGTCGCTGGCCCAGTCGATTCAGAAAGGGTCTGCCGACGTGCAACTCGATTGGGGCGTCACGCAGATGGTGGCCGACGCACTCACCAAGCTCCAGTCGTCTCAGCTCATGGAGTTGGAGGCTTTGGAGCTGGAGCATCGCGTGGACATCTTTTTGAATGTCGCTCACGGCCAAGCCGATCCGGTTTTCCGTCCGCTCAACAAGCTCTCTACGGGCCAGCAGTGCACGGCAATCCTGCACATGCTGCTGCTTGAGAACGTTGATCCCCTTCTGATGGATCAGCCGGAGGACAACCTTGACAACGCCTTCATCGCAGATCGGATCGTCGCCGAGTTGAGGGAGGCAAAGACCAGTCGGCAGTTCTTGTTCGCGACACACAACGCGAACATCCCGGTGTTCGGTGATGCCGAGTGGATTGGCGTGTTCACGGCCGCTGAGAACCAAGGGTGTCTCGGGCTGGAAGCACAAGGCTCGATTGACGTTCCTGTAATTCGAGATCAGGTGGCCAGCATCTTGGAAGGCGGACGTGACGCCTTTATCCAAAGAAAGGAGAAGTACGAGTTCTAGCCATTGAATTTTGGCAGCGCCGCCATCCGCTCATACATCTCTTCCTGCTCGCCAGCCAGCATCGGATCATCGTAGGGGTTGGCGACAAGATCATCCGGTGTCGGCGTTTCGCTCTTCGACGGACGCCCTCGTGCTCGGCTTGGTCTTGGGTGTCCTGCCTTCTCCAGAGCCTTCGCCAGCACATCCAGCGCATCCCAAATCCGCTCGGGTCGGACTGGTTCCACTCCAGCAGCCAGTGCTTTCGCCGCCCATCCCATGTGCTCTGCAGCGTGCAGCAGGTGATTTTTTTGCTTGTACTCACCAAGCTGCCGGTCTCTCTCGGTCATCCATTCCGTGAACTCTTCACGCTCGGCATCGGTCAGGATGCTTTCCAGTTCCGAAGGCAACGCCTTTGCCCAGTAATCAACCGTTCCCAGCACAACTTGCCCTGAACGTTTTTTCACACGGTCATAGGCGTAGCGTAGCAAGGAAATTGATTTTCCCAGTCGTGTGTTTCCGCTCTTATCGCGGTAAGTCTGCACACGTATATGCATCGAAATTGCGCTTCTCTGTATGCTGATTTTGTAGATGATAGCCCTGGCGAGAGGCTTGAGAGAAGCCTTTCTGCTACTCCACCAGCTTGATGCCGTTAACCTCAGGCATTTCACGCAGGAAAAGCCGGAAGTCCTCAGCATCCCCCGCCGTAACTTGTATTTTCCCCTCTGAAAACACCACCTTCTCTTCGTCAGGATCGGTCAGCATCTGAAAGCCCAGCTTGACGATGGCGGCGGCTGTACCCCAATGCAGCTTCTTCGCATCGGCTTCCAGCATGGCGAACATCACGCAGCGCATGGCAGTCGTCACATTGCGCTCATCCACATCCCAGTCATTGCGCGTGCTGAACGGGATTCCGAACATGGAAAGCGTGTTGGCAATGCTTTTCGCCGTCCGCCGTTTCCGCAGCCGCACGATGTCCGCCTGTTCGCCCTTGATGACGCGTGCCAGCGCATCGGCATCATTGGCCAGTTCCTCCAGGGCGTACAGACGGGTTGAGAGCGGGATGGTCTGGCTGTAGTTGAAGTCCAGGCTGGCGGCGTCCTTCGCATCGAGACGGCCAAGCGCAGCACGCAGCCGACGCGCATCGGACGCAGCCTTTTCAAGCGCCCGGATACGCGATGTATCAGGCGGGGTATCGGTGATGCTCCAGCCATTTGCCAGCCACCGGAAAAGCAGCTTTTTGTGGTCATGGGGCAGCCTCCTGACCGACTCACAGCGCAGGATGCTTTTCACCAGTGCGAAGCGGAACCGACGCCGCTCGTCAGCCTTTGCCATTGAGCGCCTCCTGCTTCCAGAGTTCGAGCTTGTCCGCCCATGCCTGCATCATTCCCCGCCGCTCTTCGAGGTAGGTGGCATGGTTATAGGTGCGGCGTACCGAGTTGGGTTCCGCATGGGCAAGCTGCGCTTCAATGGCATCGGGGCGGCAGCCCATCTCATTCAGCCGGGTGCTGCCGGTGGTTCTGGTGCCGTGCGGACTGTAGGTGCCGCTCCAGCCCAGCACCTTGAGCGCCTGCCGGATCGAATGCACCGACATCGGCCTGTTGCGGTCATCCCTGCCGGGGAAGAGGTGCGTCCGGTCGCCGCTGATGGCGTGCAGGCGGCGCAGCATTTCCACTGCCTGCGACGGCAGCGGCACAACATGCTCGCGGCGGGCTTTCATGCGCCGGGCAGGGATCGTCCAAAGCGCAGCATCCAGATCAAACTCAGCCCATTCCGCTTCTGCCGCCTCGCTCGGGCGCGCCAGTGTCCACCACATCAACTGTATGCAGAAATTGACCTGATAGCCGCAGCGGTGGTTGTCGAAGTCATTAAGCAGCTTGCCGACCTGCACGCTGGTAAGGGCCGTCTTGTGCTGTGTTTTGTTGGCGGGCAACGCCTTGCGAACGGGCCAGACAGGGTCGTTGTCTGCTCGCAGGGTGGCAACTGCGAGTTCAAAGACACTGGACATGGTGCGCTTGGCTTCGGCTGCGACAGTCGGCGCACCGCGTTTCACGGTCTTGGTAAGGATGTCGAGAACGTGCGCAGGGGTGATGTCGCGCACCGGGAGTTTGCCAATGCTGGGGAAGACCACCCGCTCCAGCATGTCCAGACGGCGTTTCTTGGTGATGTCCTCCCAGTCCCGCAGGGCCAGCCATTCCTTGGCGACAGCCTCGAAGGTGTTGGCGGAATCCTGTTCGCGCTTAAGGCGCTCAAGCTGCCGGTTCTGAACGGGATTGATGCCCTGCTTGACCAGCTTCCGCGCCTCCTCGCACCTGTCACGGGCTTCGGCAAGGCTGACGGCGGGGTAGTCGCCGAGTGCGAACCATGACCCCTTGCCCGCTAGCTTGAAGCGGTAACGCCAAGCCCTCACCCCATTGGGCTTCACTTCGAGGTAGAGGCCCCGAAGGTCATTCAGGCGGTAAAGCTGCTCCTTCGGTTTGGCAGCACGGCAGTGGGCATCTGTAAGCACGGTGTCACGGGATCGGCGAAGAGGAACGATGGGGTGATCATATACACCTTTCGCTGCCTCGTCCAACCCGCATATACACCAGCGTAGTCACTTTGCGCGGGTAAGGCCGGGCAACGAAATGCAATCTATAGAAACGAAAAACCCCGGATTTTCCGGGGCTATGTCGCTGTATCAGGGCTTCAAAGTAATGATGTGAAATCCTGAGAAATGGCTTGCTTGGGTCAGACGTTGAACAAGAAGTTCATTACGTCCCCATCCTGCACGATGTATTCCTTGCCTTCCGCGCGCATCTTGCCCGCTTCCTTGGCGCCCTGCTCACCCTTGTAAGTGATGTAGTCGTCGTAGGAAATGGTCTGGGCACGGATGAAGCCGCGTTCGAAGTCGGTGTGGATGACGCCGGCGGCCTGGGGCGCGGTGGCGCCGATCGGCACGGTCCAGGCGCGCACTTCCTTCACGCCGGCGGTGAAGTAGGTCTGCAGGCCCAGCAGCTTGAAGGCGGCGCGGATCAGGCGGTTCAGGCCGGGCTCTTCCATGCCCATATCCGACAGGAAGGCCTGGCGGTCGGCGTCGTCGAGGTCGACGATTTCGGATTCGATGGCGGCGCAGATGGCGACCACCGGCGCATTGCGCGCGGCGGCGAATTCGGTCAGGCGGTCGAGCAGCGGATTGTTGGTGAAGCCGTCGTCGGCCACGTTGCCCACGTACATCGCGCGCTTGGCGGTGATGAAGCAGAGCTGGGCGATGTCGGCCTTTTCCTCGGTGGACAGGTCCAGCGCGCGGATCGGCTTGGCTTCGTTCAGCTGGGCCACGCACTTTTCCAGCACGGCCACGATGCGCTGCGATTCCTTGTCGCCCGAACGCGCCGTCTTCTGGTGGCGTTGCAGCGCCTTTTCGGCGGTCTGCAGGTCGGCCAGGGCCAGTTCGGTTTCGATGACTTCGATGTCGGCGATGGGATCGACCTTGCCGGCCACGTGGATCACGTTGGGATCTTCGAAGCAGCGCACCACGTTGACGATGGCGTCGGTTTCGCGGATGTGCGAGAGGAACTGGTTGCCCAGGCCCTCGCCCTTGCTCGCGCCGGCCACCAGGCCAGCGATGTCGACGAATTCGACGGTGGCGGACAGGATGCGTTCGGGTTTGACGATTTCAGCCAGCTTCTGCAGACGCTGATCCGGCACTTCGACCACACCGACGTTGGGTTCGATGGTGCAGAACGGATAGTTTTCGGCGGCGATGCCGGCGCGGGTCAGAGCGTTGAAGAGGGTCGATTTGCCTACGTTGGGCAGGCCGACGATGCCGCATTGCAGAGCCATGGGAATCCTGTGTAAGTACGGTATTGATCGTTAACGTTCTAGTTTACCCCGGCTGGGCGCTCAAGCCCCGCCGGCCGGGCCGCCGTTGCGGCCCCGGTTAGGCTGCGGCGGCGGGAACCCAGCGCATGATGATCCAGATCATCAAAATGGGGCCGGCATTGAAAGCGGAATGCAGCAATATGGCTGCGCCGATGCCGCGGCGCACGCGCATCCAGCCCAGCACGAGGCCCGTGAGCCACTGTGGCAGCACCAGCAGGGGCAACAGCCAGTAAGGCGTCTTGCTGTAGACGAAGTTGGTCAGGTGCACCGCCGCGAAGGTCAGCGCGACCAGGTGGAACACCAGGCCGTAGTGCTTCAAGTAGTAGCGCCGCCAGGTCGTATCCCAGCCTTGCAGCGGTTCGGCGCGCTGACGCGCGCCCCAGCATGCCAGGATGACAAATGCGGCCAGCAGCAGAGCGGTCCAGACCTTGGGGCCCCATAGCACCACGGGCACCATCGCCGGAATCAGCCACAGTGTCTGCTTGGGGCGGCGCAGACCATAACGGAACAACATTTCTTCGACCAACGGCGCCCAGATCACCGCGGTCAGCCAGGGGATGTTGGCGGGATCGAGCCGGTGCGTGACGCCGCCCAGCCCGGCCGCAGCCACGGCTACAGGCCCCAATGCAAACAGGTTCACGGCCCACAGCAGCGCGGCCCAGGCCAGCAGTCGACCCGGCCCCATGCCCGGCCACCAGTCGGCCACGAGGCCGCTCGCGGCAGCACGCCCCGGCAGGCGCGAAGCCGGATGCGGATGGCGGATGAAGCGCCAGAAATCCGCGACTTCGCTGCGAAAGCGCAGCTTTCCGCCAGACACTGAAGCCGATTGCCGCTGGTCCGTCATCAGGCCTCGTTGCCGCTATGGAGTTGGCGTGTCGCCAGCGGGAAATCGCCAGCCAGCATGGCTGGCACCACGGCGCGGCACCGGTCGATGACCGCTTCGATCTCTTTCTGTTCCTCGCGGCGCGGGGGATGCAGCACGAAGTCCGCCACCTGCTGGGCCAGGCCCAGCGTGCGGGGATGGCCGATGCCGATGCGCAGGCGCCAGAAGTTGGGGCTGCCCAAGGCCGCCTGGATGTCCTTCAAGCCATTGTGGCCAGCGTGGCCGCCGCCCTGTTTCAATTTCACCTGCCCCGGCATCAAGTCCAGTTCGTCGTGCAGCACCAGCACCTGCTCAGGCACAAGCTTATAGAAGCGGGCCAACGCGCCGACCGCCTGGCCGGAACGATTCATGTAGGTATTGGGCTTTAACAGCAGCACGTTGTCGGCGCCCAGGCGGGACTTGGCCACCATGCCGAAAAAGGACTTCTCCAGCGCAAAAGAAGCGCGCAAGTCGTCCGCCAGATGGTCGGCCAGCCAGAAGCCGGCGTTATGCCGGGTCGTTTCGTAGTCGGGGCCGGGATTACCCAGGCCGACGATGAGGCGTATAGGAGTAGACATGATGGGGGTGTTTAAACCAAAAAACCCTGCGCATGCAAATGCACACGCAGGGTTTCGGGTACCAGCCGGGGAAAGCCCGCGGGCTTTCCGGCGGAACTTAGGCGGCCGGAGCTTCGGCAGCGCCTTCGTCGGCGGCAGCGCCGCCCTTGACCACGGCCGTGGCGGCCAGCAGCGGGTTGGCGTCACCGCCGTGGGGCACGTACGTCACGCCCTTGGGCAGCTTGATGTCGGCCAGGTGGACCGAAGCGCCAGGCAGCAGATCCTTCAGGTCCACTTCGATGAACTGGGGCAGCGCTGCCGGCAGGCAGGTGATTTCCAGTTCGGTCAGGACGTGGCTGATGATGGCGCCGCCCAGCTTCACGGCCGGCGAGACTTCAGCGTTGATGAAGTGGAACGGGACCTTGGTGTGCAGGGCCTGGTTGGCGTCCACGCGCTGGAAGTCCACGTGCAGGACTTGCGGCTTGTAGGCGTGCCATTGAACCGAACGCAGCAGGACTTGCTCTTCCTTGGCTGCGCCTTCCAGCGCCATTTGCAGGATCGACGCGTGGAATTCTTCCTTGCGCAGGGCGTGGTAGATCTCGTTGTGGTCGAGTTCGATGTTCAGGGGGGCAGCCGTACCGCCATAAACGATGGCGGGAACGCGGCCCGCGCGGCGCAGGCGGCGGCTCGCACTCGAACCCTGGACGCTACGCGCAGTGGCATTGAATTTCATGGAAAACTCCAAAAACAATAAATGGCGAAGAGGCTTCGCCGATTAATGCACGGCACGCGAAATGCGCGCCGTGTTGGTTGCCCCTTGCCGCGACCAGCAAGGCGCAAAACTCTGTATCCGGACTACCCGTCCGAGGGGACGCCGCGTCTTAATCGACGAACAGCGAGCTGACCGATTCCGCGTTCGAGATACGCAGGATGGTCTCGCCCAGCAGCGCGGCGCACGACAGTTGGCGGATCTTGCCGCTGGCCTGGCCTTGCTCGGAGAGCGGAATGGTGTCGGTGACGACCAGTTCGTCCAGTTCCGACGCTTCGATGCGGTCGATGGCGCCGCCCGACAGCACGGGGTGCGTGCAATAGGCGTAAACGGCGCCGGCGCCGCGGTCCTTCAGGGCCTGCGCCGCCTTGCACAGCGTGCCGGCGGTGTCGACCATGTCGTCCATGATGATGCAGGTGCGGCCGTCGACTTCACCGATGATGTTCATCACTTCCGACACGTTGGCGCGCGGACGGCGCTTGTCGATGATGGCCAGATCGGCTTCCAGCTGCTTGGCCAGCGCGCGGGCCCGCACCACGCCGCCGATGTCCGGGGACACGACGACCAGGTTCGAGAAATTGCGGCGCCAGATGTCGCCCAGCAGGATCGGACCCGCGTAGATGTTGTCCACGGGGATATCGAAGAAACCCTGGATCTGGTCAGCGTGCAGGTCCATCGTCAGGACGCGGTCGACGCCAGCCACTTGCAGCATGTTGGCCACGACCTTCGCCGAGATGGCCACGCGCGCCGAGCGCGGGCGGCGGTCCTGGCGGGCATAGCCGAAATACGGAATGGCGGCGGTGATGCGGCCAGCGGAAGCGCGGCGCAGGGCATCGACCATCACCATGATTTCCATCAGGTTGTCGTTGGTGGGAGCACAGGTGGGCTGCAGGACGAACACGTCCTTGCCGCGCACATTCTCGTTGATCTCGACCATCACTTCGCCGTCCGAGAAGCGACCGACGGTCATCTTGCCCAGGGACATATCGAGGTGGTTGACTACGTCCACGGCCAGCCGAGTGTTGGCGGTGCCCGTGAAAATCATGAAGCTATCGTTTGCCATGATGGATGATGCGATGGTCGTTTTAAGACACTAACGAGGTGATGCGAGGTGATGCACCAGCGGACCCGGAAAATAAAAAAGCTGCTGAACCCGGGCCAGTGTCTTACAGGCGTGTTCAACAGCTTTTTTATGTATTCGGTTGGCTGGGGAGGAAGGATTCGAACCTTCGCATGCCGGAATCAAAATCCGGTGCCTTAACCAGCTTGGCGACTCCCCAACTATCTTGCAATCCAATTCCGCAACGGATGTTCAGCTAACCCAGTACATGCCTGCACTAACCGAAACCGTGGATGCGTTTGGCTGAATGTTTTATCAGCGCCGCGCATTATAGCGGATATTTCTGCTTCTGCCAAAACGGCTTCGGAGAGTTCGGAAAATTCGGCGAATAAACACGCACCAGATCCCGACATGCGAACTGGGTTTCCACGAAGGACTCCCTGTTCAGCAAGCCACCGCGATGCCCCAAGCACTTCTGGGTAAAGACGGTAGACCACCGGCTCCAAATCATTCCTGCCGAAGCGGGAATTAGGCGAAGCAAGAAAGACCGCTATTGTGATGGAAGAAGAATCCCTTGTCAAATCGGGTGCGGAAAATATTTGTGGCGTGGGCACGCTGGCGTCCGGCTGCGCCACCAGATACGCGCAATCCGGCAGCGTCACCGCCGTCAGGTCTTCGCCGACGCCCTGGGCAAATGCGGACTGGCCGAAGACGAATACGGGTACATCGGCGCCCAGCGGCAGCGCAAGCGCCATGAGTTCGCGCCGCGACAGCCCGGTGCCCCACAACCTGTTCAGCGCAATCAGCACCGAGGCGGCATCGCTCGAGCCTCCGCCCAACCCTCCACCTTGCGGTATGCGTTTTTCCAGTCCGATCTGCACGCCCTGCTTCGTGCCCGTGGCCCGCTTGAGCGCATGCGCGGCGCGCAGGGTCAGGTCCAGTTCTTCCGGCACGCCCGGCAGTTCCTGGGCGCGGCTGATGACGCCATCGGCGCGCACATCGAAATGCAAGGTGTCGCACAGGTCGATAAAGCGGAAGGCGGTCTGCAGCAGGTGATAACCGTCGGCGCGCCGGCCTACGACGTGCAGGAACAGATTGAGCTTGGCGGGAGCGGGTACGTCGTAGAGAGTCACGGCTGAACGAACAAAAAAGCGGTCGCCCGATTTTACCGGGCGACCGCTGATTCCGGGCCACGACGGCCCGCTATTCAAGGCTGATTGACGACCAGGCGCAGCATGATGCGCCGGCCCGGCTCCAGGCGTTCCAGCACCAGCAATTGGGGACCTAGCGTGTCGTAGCGCGAGAGCCGCGCGCGCCAGCCGCCCTGCTCGAAAGCCGCCGGGCGGCCCAGTTCATCGCGCGACACTTCGGTCGCTTCGGGCGTGGCGGCCAGCTTACCGCGCAACCAGTCGCGCAGCCCGGACACGGGCATGCTGCTGCCCAGCGCTTCCGCAGCCAGGGCATCGGGGTTGTCGGCAACCAGACGGGTGCCGTCGGCCTTGGTCAGACTGGCCGCGCCGGGCCGTCCTTCCACCCGCGCCTCGGTCGAGCCCAGGGGATTGGTCAAGTCCAGCACATAGTGGCGGCCATCGTCCGACCACGAGAAGCCGCCCTGCACGGCGTTCTGCTTGCCGCTTTCCTCGTTGACGGTGATGGCGAAGCGGCCGATGCGCGAGAACGCATCGGCGCTGGCGCCTTCAATCGGCTTGGGCGTGGTGCAGGCGGCCAGCGTCGCCGCCAGCATCGCCATCAAGAACCAGCGCAGCGGCGCGGCGGCGCCGAGCGCACGTTGAAACACTGCGGTCACAGGCTGATCCCCAGGCGCTTGGCGACGTCCTGAACGGTCTTGTTCTTGGGATCCTTGGACACTGCGGCGCGCAGCAATTCGACGGCCTGGTCGCGCTTGCCCTGGGTCCAGAGGACTTCAGCCAAGTGGGCGGCAATGTCGGCTTCCGGACGCACGCTGTAGGCGCGCCGCAGGTAGTCGGCGGCGGCCGCCGAATCGCCCATGCGGTACTTGACCCAGCCCATGCTGTCGAGGATGAACGGATCGTTGGGCGCAAGCTCCAGCGCTTGCGTGATCAGATCCAGGGCCTCGGGCAGGCGCTGGTTGTGGTCGGCCAGGGTGTAGCCCAGCGCGTTATAGGCATGCGCATGATCCGGGTCCAGCGCGATGACCTGCCGCAGCATGCGTTCCAGATCGGCCAGGCGATTCTGGCGCTCGTACAGCATGGCCAGTTCGTATTTGATCTCGACCGTGTCGGGGAGCGCCTGATCGGCCGCTTCCAACACCGACACCGCCTGCTGCACGCGGTCGGCGTCGCGCAGGATCTGGGCCTTGGTCAGCACGCCCAGCGTGCGCTCTTCCTCGTCCTGGGGACCGGCGGCGTCGATCATGGCGAGCGCGTCGTCCACGCGGCCGCTCTTGGCGCGCAAGGCAGCCTGGCGCATGCGCACCGAGTAGCGCAGCGTCGGATCGTCGATGCGGCCCAATTCGGCAATGGCGTCGTCGTATTGCCCCTGGTCTTCGGCGATGCGGGCCAGCAGCACATGGGCATCGGCCGCGGCGGCGCCGGCGTCGGTCGCGCCCGGCACGGTAGCGCGCTGGCGCTGCTGCTGCACGTCCAGGTACTGCTGCAGCAGGTTCTTGGCCTGCGGCAGTTGCCCGGCCTTGTAGGCCAGTTGCGCCTGCATGAACAGGAGGTCGAAATCTTCCGGGGAACGGCGCGACATGGCCTGCAATTCAGACAACGCGCCGTTGTAGTCGCCGCTGTCGGCCAACTGGCCAGCCAGCATCAGGCGCACCTTGCGGGAGTTGGGGTTGCGGGCGATGTAGGCGCGCGCCTCGGTCTGCGCGCGCTGCGGGTCCACCTTGTAGCCGTACTCCAGCACGCGCAGAGCCGCGGGCTCCGACTTGGGATCCGCCGCCAGGGCCGCTCGGGACTCCTGCGCGGCGCGGGTGTAGTCGCCAGAGGCGGAAGCCACATCCGCCAACGCCAAGTGCGCGGCCGGCAGCTTGCGCACGTTGTCGCTCAACGATTCATCCAGGATGCGCAAGGCCAGGCGGCGGTCGTTCAACCGGCTCAGCACGGCCAGCGCCTGGCCGATGGCGGCCGGCTTGTCGCGCGAGGAATCGATGCGGTTGCGCAAGGCCTGCGACAGACCCTTGGTCTGGCCGTTGGCCGCGGCCAGCGCCAGCTCGGTGGAACTGGCCTCGACGTCATTGGGAGACAGGCGCGCCCAGACCCGGGCCGCGTCCAACGCGCCCGGCAGGTTGCCGCCGGCCAACTGGAATTCCAGGGCGCGGCGGGCCAGGCGTGGATCACCGGTATCCCGCGCCAGGCCCAGCATGGTGGTCGCCGCGGAACCGTACATACCGCGCTGCGCGGCGATCTCGGACGCGAGCACGCGATAAAAGATGTCCGCGGTCAGCGAGACATAGGGCAACTGCCCGGGGCGCAGCCGGATGACTTCGGTTTCAGGGTGGCGGCTCTGGGGCGCCATCCTGGGCCCGGTCGCATCGCGCGTCCGGCTGTCGGCGGCCTGGGCCGGCGGGGTCAATATTGCTGCCAGCGCAAGCGCTAGCGCGGCGATCCCGATATTTATAGGTTTGAAAGACGACTTCACGCGGCCCGTCCGGTTGATGGCACAATCTTCGTACACGCAATTAATGATCTTACACTGGCTCATGCCGGAACTGCCTGAAGTCGAAACCACGCGTCGGGGAATCGACGCCGTCATCACCGGCCGGACGCTGACGCGGCTGGTCATCCATGAATCCCGCATGCGCTGGCCGATCCCGCAGGATCTGCCTGCGCAGGTCGCCGGCCGCGCCGTGCTGGAATGCGCGCGCCGCGGCAAGTACCTGCTGCTGCGGTTCGAACACGGCACCCAGATCGTGCATCTGGGCATGTCGGGGTCGCTGCGCAGCGTCGCGCCTGGCGAATTCCTGCGCAAGCACGACCATGTCGAATGGGTCTTCGAGCAAGCGGTACTGCGCCTGCACGACCCGCGGCGCTTCGGCGCGGTGCTGTGGCACCCCGAATCCGACGGCCCCATAGAGGCCCATCCCCTGCTGGCCAAGCTGGGCATCGAACCCTTCGACCCGCGCTTCGACGGCGCCTGGCTGCACCGCCACTTCAAGAACCACGGCGCCGCCATCAAGCAGGTGCTGCTTGCCGGCATGGCGGTGGTGGGCGTGGGCAATATCTATGCGTCGGAAAGCCTGTTCCGCGCCCGCATCAATCCCAAGACGCCGGCCAACAAGCTGTCGCCGGCCCGCTGCGAACGCCTGGCCGAGATGGTGCGCGCCACCCTGGCCGATGCCCTGACCTCGGGCGGCAGCACGCTGCGCGACTATGTCGGGGCCACCGGCGAGCCGGGCGCCTACTTCGAGATCCACGCCGCCGTCTACGAACGCGAGGGCCAGCCCTGCCGGGTCTGCGCCACCCCGATACGGCGCATCGTCCAAGGGCAGCGTGCCACCTACTATTGCCCGAAATGCCAAAGGAATTGACCACCGACACCGCTGAAATCCGCGGGAAATCCCTGTAAAAACAAGGCCATTTGTTTATAGCAAACGTATTGCACGAAAACTAACGCCGGGCTATATTCCTTCCACACACCCTATTCCTATAAAAGTGGAAGGAGCCTCCATGAGCAAGCAATTCGCCTCGCACGCCGACCTGGACGACAAGGTCGTCTCGTTCGAAAAACTGTCCGACAACGCCTATGCCTACACGGCCGAAGGCGACCCCAACACGGGCGTGATCATCGGCGACGAGGCCGTCATGGTGGTCGACACCCAGGCCACCCCGGTCATGGCGCAAGACGTGATCCGCCGCATCCGCGAAGTCACGGACAAGCCCATCAAGTACATCCTGCTGTCGCACTATCACGCCGTGCGCGTGTTCGGCGCGTCGGCCTACAACGCCCAGGAAATCCTGGCCAGCCGCGACACCTACGACCTGATCGCCGAACGCGGCGAACAGGACAAGGCCAGCGAGATCGGCCGTTTCCCCCGCCTGTTCCGTAACGCCGAATCGATTCCGCCTGGCCTGGTCTGGCCGACGATGACGTTCAAGGGCGAAATGACCGTCAACCTGGGCAACCTGGAAGTCAAGCTGCTGCAAGTGGGTCGCGGCCACACCAAGGGCGACACCATCGCCTGGCTGCCCGAGCAGAAGATCCTGTTCGCCGGCGACCTGGTCGAATACCAGTCCACCCCCTACTGCGGCGACGCCTACTTCCGCGACTGGCCCAGCACGCTGGACGCGCTGTCGAGCTTCGAAGCCGAGAAGATGGTGCCGGGACGCGGCCCCGCCTTGAAGAACGCCACTGAAGTGCGTCAGGGCCTGGCCGGCACGCGCGCCTTCCTGACCGACCTGTACGGCGCGGTGAACCGCGGCGTGGCCGAAGGCAAGGACCTGAAGACCATCTACCGCGAGGTCTACGACTTCATGAAGCCGCGCTACAGCGACTGGGTGATCTTCGACCACTGCATGCCGTTCGACGTGTCGCGCGCCTATGACGAGGCCACCGGCTACACCCACCCGCGCATCTGGACCGACAAGCGCGACCTGGAAATGTGGGCGCAGCTGGAAGGCTGATCCCCGCCGGGCCGCCAACGGCCCATCCAAGCAGCAACCGTAATCGCGCGCCGCAAGGCGGCGCGCGGCTTCGCGACATAAAAACAATATGACCCACACAGGAGACAACCGTGGGAGACATCGACTTTCAGGCGATGGAATTCGCCTATGAAAAGCACGCCGACCAGGCCGCCAGCGAGCTGGCGCGCCATCAGGTGGTGGTGGTGGGAGCCGGCCCGGTCGGCCTGACCACGGCGCTGGACCTGGCGCGCCAGGGCGTGCGCGTGGTGGTGCTGGACGACGACTTCCGCCTGTCGACCGGCTCCCGCGCCATCTGCTTCTCCAAGCGCACGCTGGAGATCTGGGACCGCCTGGGCGTGGGTCAGCGCATGATCGACAAGGGCGTGTCCTGGAACGTGGGCAAGGTCTTTTTCCGCGAGCAGGAAGTCTGGCGCTTCGACCTGCTGCCCGAACCCGGCCACCGCCGCCCGGCGTTCATCAACCTGCAGCAGTACTACGCCGAAGGCTATCTGTACGAGCAGGCGCGCCAGGAACCCAATATCGATCTGCGCTGGAAGAACAAAGTTGTCGGCCTGGAACAGCGCGATGACGGCGTGGTCCTGAACGTGGAGACCCCGGACGGCGCGTATGCCTTGCATGCCGACTGGTTGATCGCCTGCGACGGCGCGCGTTCGCCGGTGCGCAAGCTGATCGGCCAGGAAAGCCATGGCCGCATCTTCCGCGACCGCTTCCTCATCGCCGACGTCAAGATGCAGGCGGACTTCCCGACCGAGCGCTGGTTCTGGTTCGACCCGCCCTTCCATCCCAACCAGTCCGTGCTGCTGCATCGCCAGCCCGACAATGTCTGGCGCATCGACTTCCAGCTGGGCTGGAACGCCGACCCGGTCGAGGCCGTCAAGCCTGAAAACGTGCTGCCGCGCATCCGCGCACTACTGGGCCCCGACGCGCGCTTCGAGCTGGAATGGGTCAGCGTCTATACCTTCGCGTGCGAACGCATGGACAAGTTCCGCCACGGCCGTGTCGTCTTCGCCGGCGACTCCGCGCACCGCGTATCGCCGTTCGGCGCCCGCGGCGCCAACAGCGGCGTGCAGGACGCGGAGAACCTGGCCTGGAAACTGAAGCTGGTGCTGGCCGGCCAGGCGCCCGAGACGCTGATCGACAGCTACGCCGTCGAGCGCGAATACGCCGCCGACGAGAACATCCTGAACTCCTCGCGCGCCACCGACTTCATCACGCCCAAGAGCGACATCAGCCGCAACTTCCGCAACGCGGTGCTGAACCTGGCCAAGACCCATCCGTTCGCGCGCTCGCTGGTCAACAGCGGCCGCCTGTCGCTGCCCGCGACCTACGCCGGTTCACCGCTGAACACGCCGGACACCGACGCCTTCAGCGGCCGCATGGTGCCGGGCGCGGTCGCTCTGGACGCCCCCGTGAACGCGCACGATTGGTGGCTGGCGCAGCTGGACGGCGAATTCGTGCTGGCGCTCTTCTGTGGCGACTCCCTGCCCGACCGCGAGACGCTGATCGCCCTGCAGGCCCTGCGCATGGCGCCCGTGCCGGTGAAGGCCGTGCTGGTCGCCAGCCCGCAATGCGACCTGTCCGCGCTGCCCAAGGAACTGGCTTGCGTCACGGACCGCGAAGGCTGCCTGGGCAAGCGCTATGACGCGCAAGCCGGCACGGCTTACCTGATCCGCCCCGACCAGCACATCACCGCCCGCTGGCGCGCTTTCGCCGCCGGCGCCGTCACCGCGGCCGTCAGCCGCGCCACGGGCCGCGCCTGAACTTCGAGATGACTCCATCATGCTGATTACCGAAACCAACCTGGTCTCGCCGGACGACTTCTACGAAGCGCTGATCGAGACCCACCGCGACCTCACCAACGAGCAGAGCCAGGAGCTCAATGCGGCGCTGATCCTGCTGCTGGCCAACCACCTGGGCGACATGGAAGTGCTGCGCGAGGCGCTGCGCCAGGCGCGGGCGTCGGTGGCGCCGTAGTTCCGTTCACGCCCCGACCGCGAACGTATTGACGATCAACGCGCGCAGCCACTGGTTGCCGCCATCCCGGTCCACCCGGCGCTGCCAGTACATATTGGTCTGCAGCGCCGGCACTCTTATCGGCGGCGTGATGTAGCGCAGGCCGAACGGCGGCGCGGCGCTGGCGGCAAGTTTTTCGGGCACGGTCGCGAGCAGGTCGGTCGCGCTGACGATATAGGGCACGGCCGAAAAATGCGGCACGCTGAAGTGCTCAGCCAGTTCGACGCCGGCGCGTTCCATGGACTGATTGACCTGTCCATAAGGCGCCGCGCGCGACACGATGAGGTGGCGTTCGGCCCGGAAGGCCTTGAGGCTCATGCCGGCGTGCGCCGTCGGATGCGCCTGCCGGAACAAGGTCGCATAGCCCTGGCGGAACAACATGCGCTGCAGCGTACCCGCCCCCATTTCATCGAAGGCGCCGATCGCCAGATCCACCCGCCCGGCCTCCATTTCCCGCGGCAGATCCGGTCCCTGCACGCGTACCGAATCGATGCGCACCAGCGGCGCCACCTGCACGCAGACTTCCATCAGGCGTGGCATGAAGTGAATCTCGCCCACGTCCGTCATCGCCACCCGGAAGCGGCGCGTACTGGTGGCGGCATCGAAGACGTCCTGGTCCTTCAGAGCCTGCGACAACATGGTCAACGCCTCGCTGACCGGCCCCGCCAAGCGTTGCGCGCGCGGCGTGGGCAGCATGCCCTGCGCCGTGCGCACGAAAAGATCGTCGCCGAATGCTTCGCGCAAGCGGCGCAGCGCGTTGCTGACAGCCGGTTGCGACAGGTCCATGCGCCGCGCCACGGCCGAAAGATTGCGGTCCTCCAGCAGATGCTGGAACAACAGCAGCAGGTTCAGATCGACATCGCGCAGCTCGGCCATACACCCCCCTACTATTCACAAAATTTATAGTCTCTATTTTTACATTCCCATAGCCGTAGCGGGGATTTTTTCCGACAATGCCATATGGGCTCCGGACCCCTTCCGGACGAGCCACCCGCACCAGGCCGCGCGGCCAAGCACCGCGCCGCCGCTCAGGAGGAATCCATGGAACTGCAATACCAGACCGGCTTCGGCAACAGTTGCGCCACCGAAGCCCTGCCCGGCGCGCTACCGCTGGGCCGCAACTCGCCGCAGCAATGCCCCTATGGCCTGTACGCCGAGCAGTTGTCCGGCACCGCCTTCACCGCGCCGCGCAGCGAAAACCGCCGCTCCTGGCTCTACCGCATCCGCCCCGGCGCCCAACACAAGCCGTTCGAGGCCTTTGACGGCGCCGCCGGCTGGCAAAGTACCTTCGGCCAGGGACCCGTCACGCCCAACCAGCTGCGCTGGAGCCCGCTGCCGATTCCCGCCGCCCCCACCGACTTCCTGGAAGGCGTGAAGACCTGGGGCGGCAACGGCGGCCCCGACGAACTGAGCGGCGTAGGCATCCACCTGTACGCGGCCAACCGCTCGATGCAAGGACGCTACTTCTACAACGCCGACGGCGAACTGCTGCTGGTGCCGCAGGAAGGCCGCCTGCGCCTGGCCACTGAACTGGGCCTGATCGACCTGGAACCCCTGGAAATCGCGGTCATCCCGCGCGGCGTGCGCTTCCGCGTCGAACTGCTGGACGGCAGCGCCCGCGGCTACATGCTGGAGAACTTCGGCGCGGCCATGCGTCTGCCGGAGCTGGGCCCCATCGGCTCGAACTGCCTGGCCAATGCCCGCGACTTCAAGACCCCGGTGGCCTGGTACGAAGACCTCGAAGGCGACTTCGAACTCATCGCCAAGTTCACGGGCGGCTTCTGGCGCGCATCCATCGACCATTCGCCGTTGAACGTGGTGGCCTGGCACGGCACGCACGCGCCGTACAAGTACGACCTGCGCAACTTCAACACCGTCGGCTCCATCAGCTACGACCATCCGGACCCCTCGATCTTCACCGTGCTGACCGCGCCGTCGGACACCCCGGGAACGGCCAACATGGATTTCGCGATCTTCCCGCCGCGCATCCTGGCCATGGAAAACACCTTCCGTCCGCCCTGGTTCCACCGCAACATCGCCAGCGAATTCATGGGCCTGATCCAGGGCGTCTACGACGCCAAGGCCGACGGCTTCGCACCGGGCGGCGCCAGCCTGCACAACTGCATGAGCGGCCACGGCCCCGACGCCGAGACCTTCGAAAAGGCCTCCCACGCCGACACCAGCAAGGCCCACTACATCCGTGACACGATGGCGTTCATGTTCGAGACGCGGCGCGTCATCCGCCCCACGGAACAGGCGCTGGCCTCGGTAGAATTGCAGGGCGACTACTACCGGTGCTGGCAGGGCATCGCCAAGCATTTCGACCCCAGCAAGGCGTGACGCGCAGACCTCCTGCTTTCCACGCCCGCGGCGATGAGCGCAAGCTCATCGCCGTTTGGCATTTGTAATTTCCGGCGCCTGGCGCCCGGCCACCGCATAACCACACTGAAAGAGACACGCAGCCATGACCACCATCAACGAAACCCACGACCCGTCCCTGAAGAGCTGGATCGCCAGCGCCAACACCGGCGAGTCGGATTTCCCGGTGCAGAACCTGCCCTATGCCACCTTCCGCCGCAAGGGCACGACGGAACCGTTCCGCCCCGGCGTGGCCATCGGCGACCAGATCCTGGACCTGGCCGCGCTGGCCGCCAAACAGCCCTTCGAAGGCCTGGCAGCCGAGGCGCTGGCAGCGTGCGCCACGGACAGCCTGAACGCCCTGATGGCCCTGGGCCAGGCCCACTGGAGCGCCCTGCGCCTGGCGCTGTCGCGCGCGCTGCGCGAAGGCGCTGCCCTGCGCGCCACGGTCGAGCCGCTGCTGGTTGCGCAAGCCGACGCCGAATACACCACGCCCGCCCGCATCGGCGACTACACCGACTTCTACATTTCGGTGCACCACGCCACCGCCGTGGGCAAGCAATTCCGCCCCGACAACCCCTTGCTGCCGAACTACAAGTGGGTGCCCATCGGCTATCACGGCCGCGCCTCCAGCATCGGCGTGGACCAGAAATTCCCCCGCCCCGTCGGCCAGACTCGTCCCGCCAATGAGGGCGAGGCGCCGCAATTCGGCCCCTGCGCCCGCCTGGACTACGAACTGGAACTGGGCATCTTCGTCGGTACGGGCAACGCCCAGGGCGACCGCATCCCCCTGGCCGACGCCGAATCGCACGTGTTCGGCCTGTGCATCCTGAACGACTGGTCGGCGCGCGACATCCAGGCCTGGGAATACCAGCCCCTGGGCCCCTTCCTGGCCAAGAACTTCGCCTCCACGATCTCGCCCTGGGTCGTCACCATGGAAGCGCTGGAGCCGTTCCGCACGCAGTGGATGCGCGGCCCGTCCGAACCGCAGCCCCTGCCCTACCTGGCATCCGACGCCAACCGCGCCAAGGGCGCCTTCGACGTGCAGATGGAAGTGTTGCTGACCACCGAGAAATCGCGCGCCGACAAGCAGCCGCCCGCCTTCCTGTCGCGCAGCAACTTCCGCGATGCCTACTGGAACGTGGCGCAGCTGATCACGCATCACACCGTCAACGGCTGCAACCTGCAACCGGGCGACATGCTGGGCACCGGCACCCTGTCCGGCCCGCAACCCTCGGAAGCCGGCTCGCTGCTGGAACTGAGCAACGGCGGCAAGAACCCGATCGACCTGCCCTGGGGCGAAAAGCGCACCTTCCTGCAGGATGGCGACCAGGTCATCATCCGCGCCGAATGCGTGAAGGCGGGCTATCCGCGCATCGGCTTCGGCGCCTGCTCCGGCACGGTGCTGCCCGCCCGCGCCTAATCCGCGCCGGCGCCTGCCCTGGCAGGCGCCGTCAACGCCTCGATCTCATCGTCCTTGGCCTGCCACTGCTGGCCCAGCCAGTGGTGGAAGGTCGTGCGGAACGCCTTGTCGCCGGAGTAGTTGCCTTCGCAGAACTCCGGCGGCACCGGCAACTGCCGCATGCGCACCAGCACCCGCCCCGCACGGCCGCAGGCCAGGTCCCAAAAGCTGGGCGCGCCCTCCGGATAGGCAATCGTCACGTCTATCATCGAGCGGAAACGCTTGCCCATCGCATTCAACGCCACCGCCAGCCCGCCCGCCTTGGGCTTGAGCAGATGCCGGTACGGCGATCCCTGCGCATCGCGCTTGGCAGGACTGAAACGCGTCCCTTCGGCGAACACCATCACGCTGGTCGGCACCAGTGAAAACTTCGCGCAGGCCCGCCGCGCGGTCTCCTGATCCTGCCGCCCCAGATCCGGATTGCGGCGCAACGCCGCCTTGCCGTGGCGCTTCATGAACGGAAAATCCAGCGCCCACCACGCCAGCCCGATCACCGGCACATAGATCAGCTGCTGCTTCAGGAAGAACTTCAGCAACGGAATACGCCGGTTCAGCGACTGCTGCAACACGAAGATATCCACCCAGGACTGATGATTGCAGTTCACCAGATACCAGTCCGCGTAGCGCAGCCCGTCATTGCCCTGCACATCCCAGGACACATCCTGGATCCGTGCCAGCCATCCGGCGTTGCAGGACACCCAGGCCGTGGCAATGCCGTTGAGCACGGGATCGATCCCCCGCCTGACCGCCGCGAACGGCAGCAGCAGCTTCAACAAGGCCAGCGGAAACAGAAGCAGGCACCAGAACACCGTGTTGAGCGCCAGCCAGACGGTACTGATGACGCCCGTCACCCAGGCGAAGCGCCCGCGCGGCAACGGCAGCACGCGGCGGCGCGGCGGCACGCGAATACTAGATTTGTTTGATTGGGCAGCCGCAGCACGGCCTGCCCCGGAAGACGATTCAGGAAAAGTCATGCGCCAGTTTCCCCCCTTCACAAAAAATCCGACTTGCGCAGAATCAAGCAGCGGTCAGCGATCGGCGCGCAGCCCCACCACCCAAAACAACACAGCGCAAGACGCCGCGTATGCTCGATTGGGCCGCCCGGGCGGCCCAATCGAGCGGGCACCGCAAGATCTTCCACCGCCCCGCCGCCCGCGGCAAGCATGCCAAGCACACCACCCGTCCCTGCGACCGTGAAGTTTCAAACACCGAAGCTTGGGGCGTTGGGGGCTTGGGGCGCGCGGGGCGTCGATAAGCCCAAGGGAATCCGTAGGGAGCCGAAGGCGTATGAGGATGACGCAGGGGAAGTCCGGAGCGAAGGCTCCGGACCGCAATCGTTGCCCCGCGCACCCCAGGCCCCCGACGCCCCAAGCGTCTTAAGAACCAGCATCATCCCGCATAAAGCGCCACCATCAAGGCAACCGATACCGCTCTTCCCGATACGCCCAACTAGCCCACAACGCATGCGCCAAGGCCTCTTCCGAGAGCCGAGGATCCAAAGGCTCCACCGGCGCATAAACCTCATCCCGCCCCACAGGCGCCGCCTCATACCTGAACTGCCGCGGCGCCTTCGAAGGCTCCAGCACCAGCAACTGATCCCCCTGCAGATAGCCGAAATTATCCGCGTACTGCATCATCGCCCGATTCGGATCCCGCTGCGTCAGATCCACGCCCAGCATGGGATTCACGTTGTCCAGCCCCATCAAGGACAACATGGTGGGCGCCATGTCGATCTGGCTGACCAACCGTTCATCCTGCCGAGGCGCAATCCCCGCCCCCAGAATCAGCGCGGGAATCTGGAAATGCCGCACCGGCACCGGAATGGAGCCATAGACGCGCGAATCGTGATCCGCGATCACCAGGAAGACCGTGTTGTCCCAGTACGGCGCCTTGCGCGCCTTGTCGAAGAACTGCCCCAGCGCCCAGTCCGCGTAACGCACCGTGTTATCCACCGTGGCCGGATCTCCCACCGGCTTGATGCGCCCTTCCGGATACTCCCACGGCGAATGATTCGACACCGAGAACGCCAGCGTGAACACCGGCTTGTCGCCATCCGCCCGCAGCAGCCGGTCCACCTGGTTGAACATGTCCTCGTCCGAGGCGCCCCACGACCCTTCGAACACTGGATTCACGAACTTGGGACGGTCCACGATTTCGTTAAAGCCGTTACCCAGGAAAAAGGCCCGCATATTGTCGAAGTGCGACTCGCCCCCGTACACGAAGCGCGAATGGTAGCCATGCTTGCCCAGCACCTGCGCCAGCGTGAAGAAACCCGTCTGCGAACGCGGCAGCTTCACCACCGCGTCAGCCACGCTGGGCAGGAAGCCCGCCGTGACCGCCTCGATGCCCCGCACCGAGCGCGTGCCCGTCGCGTAGGCGCGGTGGAACATCCAGCCCTCCTTGCCCAGCCGGTCGATGTTGGGCGTGAGATCACGGCCGCCCAGGCTGCCCACATACTGCGCGCCCAGGCTTTCCTGCAGGATGATCACCAGGTTCAACGGCTTATCCCGGCGCGCCATCGCCTTCTGCTCATGCAAGCTGGGATACCGCGCGTCCAGCGGCGCGCCCGTCAGCCCGGCCTTCTCGCGCACGATGGCATTCATTTCGTCCACCGCCATCTTGGGATACATCGCTGCCGACGAACGCTCATCGCGCATGCGGTAGGCGGCGTCGAACACGCTATACAGCGAATTCAGCGCCAGCGCATTGACCATGGCGTCGGAACTGTAGGCGACCTTGGCCGGATTGATCGGACGATGCTCCAGCGTGCCGCGCGCGCCCAGGAACACCAGCGCCAGGATCACGAACGACGCCAGCGGCCGCTTCCACCACGACATGAACGGATCGCGGGCGCGGGTGGGAAACAGGCGGACCGACAGCCAGGCCGCCAGCGCCAACACGACAAAGGCCGCCAGCAGCACGCCCTTGTAGCCCTGCCACAGCATCGAACCGACTTCCTTCGGATTGAGCAGATAGATGAAATAGAGCCGGTTGGGCCGCGTGTCGTATTCCGCGATGAACTGCGGCGTGGAGACCTCCAGCAACACATACAGCATCCACCAGACACGGAACCACCAGGCGGTGATGCGGGCGGCCAGCGGCCGATGGCCGAACCAGGGCGAAAACACCGCCGGCAGCGCGATCACCATGGACATCAGGCAGACGTCGATGCGCAGGCCGCCCAGCAGCAACGGCCCCAGCCCGCCTGCCGCCTCCACCCGATCCCACATCCAGAAGGCCAGCGCCAGCCGCGACAGCGTCAGCAGCGCCAGGACCGCAATGATGAACCGCAGAGTCAGACGGCGCATGCGTACACCCTCCCCTGGCGTCGCAACGCCTGTTCAGATGAAAGAATGCCGCTGTATATGCCGAGCAGAGCCATGCCGCCTCGTGGTTCGAAGTATGAAAACGCGCAAAGGTTAACGCGGTTTGGGACGAGCCTTCGGCCGCGCTTACTGCGCGCGCCGCAGCCGTTCGCGGCTGTTGCTCAGATGCGTGCGCATGGCTGCGCGCGCGGCTTCCGCGTCCTGGCGCTGGATCGCGCCGTAGATGTCTTCGTGCTCGAGGTTCACCCGCGCCAGATAGGCAGCACGATCCTCGTGCGCAAACTTTGCCGAATTGATCCGGGTGCGCGGAATGATGGCCGAACCCAGATGCGACATCAGGTCCGCGAAGTAACGGTTGTCCGTGGCTTGCGCGACCAGCAGATGGAATTGGAAATCCGGCGTGACGGTGTCGCCGTCGTTCTCCAGTGCGCTCTTGAAGGCTTCCAGTGCGCGCCTCATCTCATGCAGCTGCTCCGGGCTGCGCCTGGCCGCGGCCAGGCCGGCAGCCTCGCTTTCCAGGCAGATACGCAGCTCCAGCAACACCAGCACGTCGCGCACCGTGGCGATGTCGGCGGGATCCACGCGGAAATCCCCGCCGCCGCTAGGCCCCAGCGCATACGTCCCCACGCCATGATGCGTCTCGACCAGGCCCGATGCCTGCAGCCGGGACAGGGCCTCGCGCACCACCGTACGGCTGACGCCGAACTGGCGCATGATCTCGGATTCCGTCGGCAACTTGTCGCCGGGCCTGATGTCCCCGCCACGGATACGCTCCGTGATGCTCTCGACCAGCCCCTGAGCCAGGTTCCGGGGACGACGCCGCGGCGTGACGGGAGTATCGGCGGGAACATTCATTGGCAAGGATCCGAAAGCAGTTGAGCGCGGCCCGGGACCGAGCGTCGCTGCCCATTGTACTTTGGGCCGGGTATCAGGCCCGCGCGCCAGAATGGCGCCAGCGACGCGCAGCGCGCCGATGTTTCGCCCGTACCAACCGACCCGGGCATCCCGCGACTAACGGTTCAAGCCCGCGGCGGCGTGACGGGCCACGATGAGGGGATAGAAAAACAGGGCCGCCAGGAACCACATCAAGGTAGCGGACCAAAGCGTCTGGCTGAGAAAATGGGCGCCTTGCAGGATACGCACCGTGGAAAAACCCACTCCCCCCGCGATACCCGCTGCCAGCCCCCACCAGCGCCACGCCGGACGCCCCAGCGCCCAGCCCACGAAATACAGGGTCAACATCGAATAGCCCGCGCCAGCATGACCGCTGGGTAAAGCGCCGCCCCCCGCAGCCCGCACCCAGGTCCACCAGAACGACGGGTAAGGGGTATAGCCGCCCAGGGAGTCCAGATCATAAGGACGGGGCAGCGTCGTGTAGTGCTTCAGTTGATTCACCAGCACCTGCCCCGTCAGGCAGGTTGCCGCCAGCGCCAGCGCCGGTCCGCGCCATGGCCGCCAGGCCGGAATGCGATAGCTTGCCGCCGCCACGCCCACCGCGGCCAGTCCTATCCCGATAGGCAGGGCCAGCACCATGCGATGCCCGATCAGATCCAGCCAACGGTTCAGGCGCAGCGGAAAATCGTCCAGCGCCGGATCGAACAGCGCGCGAGCGATTCGCATATCCAAGCCCGAGACATTGGCCCACCATGCCAGGCAGGCCAGCGCAAGCGTGATCGCAAAGACATGGCTCAACAGATACGAGGCCGGCGTCGGCTTGCGCAACGCGGGCGGCGATAGGGGCGGCATGGTGGCGACAGGAGGTCCGTCAGGCAAACGGGCAGCTTAGGCCGCCGACAGTCAAACTTTCGTCAAATTTGACCTTGCGCGCCGCCTGCCGCCGCCATCGCGTGTCCCTCATCGGCCTCGAAACGCAGCGTGAAACAGGTGCCGCGCTGCTCGCCTTGCCGCGAAGAATCGACCGTCAGCGACCAGCCCTGCATGTCGCAGACGCGCTTGGCGATCGCCAGCCCCAGCCCGCGCGCCGTTTCGTCGGGGCTGCCCGCGCCCGAATCCCGCATGCGGCCGCTGTAATAGCGGCGGAACAGGAAAGGCAAGTCGTCGGCGGCAATGCCCTTGCCATCGTCGCGCAGCTCCAGCGCGCCGTCGGCGGTCACGCTCGCGGTCAGCGTCGCCGGCGCGGCGTGCTCCACCGCGTTGCGGATCAGGTTGCGCAACACGGTCAGCAAGGCATAGCGATCCAGCATGCGAACCTGACCGGCGGCGATCCTGTTTTCGAAACCAAGCCCGGCCAACCCTGCCTGGGCTTCGTAGCCGCGCCAGGCGTTGTCCATACATTCGCTGAGGTCGACGGACTCCGCCGGGCGCAGCTCATCCCGCGCCATGGAGCGTGCGCTCTCCAGCGACACGATCACATCGTCCACGTTGTCCACCACGCGGGTCAGGCGCTGGCGTTGGTCCGGGGTCAGTACCTGGGTCAGCAGCATCAACTCGCTATCCGAGCGGATCGCGGCCAAGGGCGTGCGCACCTCGTGGCTGAGATTGCCCGCGAATTCGCGCTCGCGCGCAATCGACCTGTCCACCTGGTTCTGCACCCGGTTGAAGGCCTCTATCAGCCGCCCCGCCTCATCGTCGCGCGTCACCGCCATGTCGGGCGCCCCAGGCGCCCAAGTGGCCAGCCGGTCGGTCAGGTCCAGCAGCGGCCCGACCGCGATGGCGGCCACGCGCCGCGACAGCGCATAGGCGCCCACCACGCAAATGGCGCCCACGCCCAGCACGATCAGGCCGAAGTCGTGAACCCGCCCTTCGTTCTCGGTGGCGTCGTAAAGCAGGTACACCTTGCCTCGCGCCGTTTCGGCCACCATCACATGCCAGGTGTAGGCGCCCGGTTCGACCAGATGCAGGCCGCTGTCCAGGGCATCGATTTCCTGGGGCATGCCAGTGGGCCGCTTGCCGTCCACGCTGACCCAGGCGCGCATGGAGCCGCCCAGTTCGCGCACGCCTTCACGGGGCAGAAAACCGTCGCTGACCTGCGCATGCTGCACCAGCCGGTCCATTTCGGTATTCAGAATGTCGTTGACCAGGTCGTCTTCCATCTGGTCGAAAGTGAGGTAAGCCAGCAGGGCCAGCGCCGTCACGAACAACGCCACGGTTCCGGTCAGCGCCCACACCACCCGCTGGGTTAGCGTACCCCCGACCGACGCCGCGGAAATGCCGCTCATCTGGCCGCTCCAGCTTCCAGCGTCAGGCGCCAGCCGGTCCCATGTATGGTTTCGATGCCATCGAAGCCAGCATCGGCCAAGGCGCGGCGCAACAGGTGCACCTGGCTGCGCAGCGCGTCCGAGGAAGGCGGTTCGTTGCCCCACAACATGGACTCCAGCTCCTCGCGCGAGACCACCCTGCCAGGATCGCGCAACAGCGCTTCGATGATGAGGCCGGCCTTGCGCGTGAGATGCACGGGAGTGCCGTTGACCGACACCGCGCGGTTGCGGGTGTCGTAGGACAGCGGGCCGAAAGCCCGCACCGAATCCACCGTCGCCCCCTTGGAGCGCTGGATCAGCGCAATCAGGCGCGCCTCGACCTCAAGCAGCGCAAAAGGTTTGGTCAGATAATCATCAGCGCCATGCGAGAACCCGACCAGCTTGTCTTCCAGGCTGTCACGCGCCGTCAGCATCAGCACCGGAACGTCGGCGCGCATGTCGTTGCGCAGCGTATGCAACACGGCGTTGCCGTCCATGCCCGGCAGGCCGATGTCCAGGATCAGGGCATCGAAGCGCTGCTCCCTCAGCCGCTCCAGCGCGGCCGGCCCCGAATAGGCGGCATCGGGCAGGAAGCCGCGCGCTTCCAGGAAGGTGTACAGGTTGCCGGAGATCACCGGATCATCCTCGACGATCAATACCCTGCAATTCGCGCCCGCCGCGGGACTGGTTGCCATGGTTGCGATTCCCTTTCGTGCGCGGCGCCCTAGGCCCGCAATACCTTGCCCGGATTCATCAGCCCTTGCGGGTCCAGCGCTCGCTTTACTCTGCGCATCAGGTCCAGTTCGACAGCGCTCTTGTAGCGCGGCAGCTCGTCGATCTTGAGCTGGCCGACGCCATGCTCCGCGCTGATCGAGCCATGGTGCGCATGCACGCTGTCGTGCACCACGCCGTAGATATCGCTTTGCAACGCCAGCAGCTCGGCCTCGGTCTGCCCCGGCGCATGGGCCACGTTGTAATGCAGATTGCCGTCGCCCAGGTGGCCGAAGATCACGTGGCGCACACCCGGAAAACGCGCCTGCAGCAAGGCGTTGGTCTTGTGCACGAAGCCGGCGATGGCGGAGATCGGGATGGACACGTCATGCTTGACCGACTTGCCCAGCTCCGCCTCGGCCAGCGGGATGCTCTCGCGCAGGTGCCACAGCGCCTTGCTTTGCGTCACGTTCGCGGCGATGGCGGCATCGTTCACCAGCCCGCTTTCCATGGCCTCGCCCAACACGGTTTCGAATCGTTCACGCGCGTGCTCCTCGCTTTCACTGTCGGACAGTTCCAGCAGGGCGAACCACGGGGACGCGGCGGAATCTCCCTCGAACGGCAAGCGTTGTTGCGGGAAGAGCCGCACGACCGCCTGCAGGCATGCCCCGCTCATCAGCTCAAAGCCAGTCAGCGCCGCGCCAAAACCCGCGCGGGCACGCGACAGCAGCTCGACCGCTTGGTCGATACCGTCCAGCGTCAGCAATGCCGTGCACGAAGCCACCGGCCTTGGAAACAGTTTGAGCGTGGCGGCGGTGATGATGCCCAGCGTGCCTTCGCTGCCGATGTACAGGTCGCGCAAGTCGTAGCCGGTGTTGTCCTTGCGCAAGCCACGCAGGCCGTGCCAGATCTCGCCTTCGGCGGTCACGACCTCCAGGCCCAATGTCAGTTCGCGCGTGTTGCCGTAGCGCAGCACCTGCGTGCCGCCCGCATTGGTCGCCAGGTTGCCACCTATGGTGCAACTGCCTTCGGCGGCCAGGCTCAGCGGAAACAGCCGGCCGGCTGTGGCGGCAGCCTCCTGCACCGCTTGCAAGACGCAGCCCGCCTCCACGGTGATCGTGTCGTTGTCGGTATCCAGCGCGCGCACCGCCGTCAGGCGAGTGGTGGACAGGATCACCGCGCTGCCGGACAGGTCAGGCGTGGCGCCTCCGCACAAGCCTGTATTGCCGCCTTGCGGCACCACCGGCACGCCATGCCTGGCGCACAGCTTTACGGCCGCCGCCACTTCCTCGGTCGACCCGGGACGGATCACCGCCAGCGCGACGCCTCGATAGCGGCGGCGCCAGTCCAGCACGTAGGTGTCGGCGTCCGTGCCCGTCAGCACGTGGGAAGCGCCCAGAAGGGACTGTAGATCGCTCAGCAAGGTCATATGCGCGGCCAAGTAGAGCCTGGATGCATCCAGGCCAGGGATGTGCCGACTATTGTAGGGGTTGAAACGCCCCCGGGTCGCCACCAGGCGGACCCGCGCAGCCCGCCGCCAGGACAGATCAGCCGACCGCCTGATCCAGCCTCGCACCCGTCAGCCCCGAGCAATAGGCCCGAGAGGCAATGCGGTTCATGAGAAAAGCGCGGTCGACGCCTGCGGGGCCGGGCATTTCCGATAGGGCGCGGTAGGCGCGGCGCAGCACCTCGCCCCGGGTCGCGCCGCACACCAGCAAGCGCGTGCATGGCAGGCGACGGTCCACGCAGCCGTCGATGCGCACTTCCAGCGCATGGGCGGCGACGGGTTCGCAATCGGCTACGGCCGTGCCCGAATGGGCCTGCGCCTGGGCGTCGATCACGCGGAACACGCCGCTGCGATCGTCCAGCGCGAAAGCAACGGTACCCATGCCCTGCCAGCCGCGGTCCCGCGCCACGTCGGCGGCGACGGTGCGCAGCGCGCTTTCCATCGAAGCCGGCAGATGGGGCGCCGGGGATTCGGCGATCAGGACCCGGGCGTCGCGCCATACGCAACGTTCCCAGGCCCGGCCCGTGGCCAGGCCGCCCGCCTCGGAAACGAACACGTGGATGTCGAGCCGGCGCTCGCGGCCTGCGGCTGGTCCGGCGTGATCCGTGGGCGGACCCCGCCGGTTTGAGGCGCCCCTGGATGACGACATGACAGTAGAAACTTTGGCGCCCATGGCCCCTCCCGGTCTTTCTGCTTGCATAGCAAGCGTATCACCTTCGGACGACGAGCAAGTTTTATGCCACGCCCAGCCTCCCCTGCAAGCCCTGGAGCGCGGCCGGGCGCCGCACCGTAACCAGGCGTTGACGTCCGCGCAGGCACCAGATCAGGGCAGACGTCCCGCCGAGGTGCAAGGACGGAAAAAGCCCTACGCCGTCTGCCGGATGAAGGGGGAGCGCCAATGGGGGATAATTCCGGTTTAATCCCTAGCCAGGCGCGTTTTGATACGCGGGTTTACCTGAATCCGCGCCAGAACCCGAGCTGCAACCCAACATCCAAGGAACCGCCGTGGGCAACAATACGCAATTTCCCGGCTCGGTCTTCAAGGCCTACGACATCCGCGGCACCGTGCCCGACCTGATTGACGCCCGCTTCGCCCGCGCCCTGGGCGCGGCGTTGGCCGCCCGCGCGCGCGAACAAGGCGTACAGACCCTGGTCGTCGGCCGCGATGGCCGCCTGAGCAGCGAGATGCTGTCGGTGGCGCTGCAGGAAGGCATGCTGGAAGGCGGCGTGGACACGCTGGATATCGGCATGGTGCCCACGCCCCTGGTCTATTTCGCCGCCAACGTCATGCAGACGGGATCGGGCGTCGCCATCACCGGCAGCCACAACCCGCCCAAGTACAACGGCTTCAAGATGATGATGGGAGGCCGCGCGCTCTACGGCGAGGACGTGCAGGCGCTGGCCGCCACCATGAACGCCCCCGCCAGCGCCCCGGCGACGCGGCCCGGCGTGCGCCGTCAGCTGGACCTGGTGGCGTCCTACATCGCGCGCGTCGCGTCCGGCATCAAGCTGGCGCGGCCCATGAAAATCGCCATCGATTGCGGAAACGGCGTGGCCGGCGCGGTCGCCCCGGCGCTGTTCCGCGCCCTGGGCTGCGAAGTCACCGAACTGTTCTGCGAGGTGGATGGCACCTTCCCCAACCACCATCCCGACCCCGCCGAACCCAAAAACCTGCAGGACCTGATCAAGTGCGTGGCCGAGACCGACTGCGAACTGGGCCTGGCTTTTGACGGCGACGGCGACCGCTTGGGCGTGGTGACGAAATCGGGCCAGATCGTCTGGCCGGACCGCCAACTGGTGCTGTTCGCCCGCGACGTGCTGGACCGCAATCCGGGCGCCACCATCATCTATGACGTGAAGTGCAGCCGCCACGTGGGCCTGTCGGTCGAAGCCGCTGGCGGCGCGCCGCTGATGTGGAAGACCGGCCATTCGCTGGTGAAGGCGAAGCTGGCCGAGACCGGGGCCCCGCTGGCCGGCGAAATGAGCGGCCACATCTTCTTCAAGGAACGCTGGTACGGATTCGATGACGGACTCTACACAGGTGCGCGCCTGCTGGAGATCGTGTCGCGCGACGCCGATCCCTGCGCCGTGCTGGAAGCCCTGCCGCAAGACGTTTCTACTCCCGAACTGAAGCTGGAAATGGAAGAGGGCCAGCCTTTCACCCTGGTCCAGGCCTTGCAGGAGCAAGGACAGTTCCCCGGCGCGAATCGCGTGATCACGATCGATGGCGTGCGCGCGGAATATCCTGACGGCTTCGGCCTGGCACGCCCCTCGAACACCACGCCTGTGGTCGTGCTGCGTTTCGAAGCGCAGACGCAAGCGGCGCTGGAACGCATACAAGCCGACTTCCGGCGCGAACTGAGCAAGCTCGCGCCGCAGGCCGATCTACCTTTCTAGTTTTGCCTATGTCTTTATCGAACAGCCCAGCCTGGCAACAGTTCATCGCGGCCACGCGCGCCGCGCCGCGCCGCGGCGAGCAATTGCGCGTCCTCAATGCCCCCGGCCTGCGCCTGGACTTGAGCGCGCAGGTGTATTCGCCGGACCTGCAGAAAGCCGAGGCCGCCCTGCTTGAACAGCAAGGCTTCGACGCTGCCCGGGCCTGCCTGTTCGACGGCGGCAATGCCAACTGGACCGAGCAACGCGCCGCCTGGCACACCGCGCTGCGCGCGCCCCAACCGCCTGCCAGGGTGGCCAAGGCCGTGCTCGGCGAACGCGAGCGCATGCGCGAGTTCGTGCGCCAGGCCGACGCAGCCGGACGCTATGGCAGCGTGCTGCATCTGGGCATAGGCGGCAGCGACTGGGGCCCACGGCTGGTCACGCGCGCCCTGCGCCACGGCGGCGCGCGGCGCGAAGTGCGTTTCGCCTCCAACGTGGATTCACATTCGGTCGCGGACGCGATGAGCCGCCTCGATCCTCACGATACTCTGGTGATCGTCGCCTCCAAGTCGTTCACCACCACTGAACCGCTGGCCAATGCCGAGGTCGCCATGAACTGGCTGCGCGATGCCGGCGTGGCGGATCCGATCAAGCAGGTCGTGGCGGTCACCGCCAACGTCGAGGCGGCCTTGAACCTGGGCATCCTGCCCGATCACATCTTCCAGATCTGGGATTGGGTGGGCGGACGCTATTCGCTTTGGTCCGCGATCAGCCTGCCGGTCGCGCTGGCGCTGGGCACCGACTGCTTTGACCAGCTACTGGCGGGCGCCGCCGCCATGGACGAGCATTTCCGCACCGCGCCCATCAAGGAAAACGCGCCCGTCCAGCTGGCGCTTGCCGGCGTCGTCAACCGCAGCGTGCTGGGCTACGATTCCCTGGTGATTGCGCCCTACGATTCACGGCTCTATCACATCGTGCCTTGGGCTCAGCAGCTGGAAATGGAATCGCTGGGCAAGGTCGCCACCGTCGATGGCAGCCCGGCCGGCGTGCCCACCGGCCCGGCCGTTTGGGGCATGTCGGGCACCGATTGCCAGCACACCTTCTTCCAGTGGCTGCACCAGGACACCCGGGGCGCCCCCGTCGACTTCATCCTGTGCGAAAAACCCGACCACGCCTACGCGCGGCACCACGAGCTGTTGATCGCCAACTGCCTGGCGCAGCGTTCCGCGCTGCTGCGCGGCAAGTCCTTCGAGGAAGCGCTGGCCGAAACCTCGGCCATTGAAAGCGACCCCGACCGCGCGCGGCTACTGGCGCAGCATCGCGTCCATCCGGGCGGCCGGCCGTCCTCGCTCATCGTGCTGCCGCACCTGGAAGCCTATACCCTGGGCGCGCTGCTGGCTCTGTACGAACACAAGGTGTTCACGCAGGGCGTGGTCTGGGGCATCAATCCCTTCGACCAATGGGGCGTTGAATTCGGCAAGGCCCTGGCCAAGGGCATCATGCATGAGTTGAATTCGCAGCAAGCCAGCCAGCAGGATCCTTCCACCCGCTACTGGATCGACGCGATCACGCGCCGTCCCTGAGCGCGAGCCGGCGCCCCCCGGCGCCGGCGCTGCCGTATCAGGCGCTGAGCGCGTCGTAGATTTCCACGTGGCTGCGCGCCACGCGCTCGATGTTGAACTCGCGCTCGGCCAGCGCCCTGCCTGCGGCGCCCATGGACTGCCGCAAGACCGGATCCTCGGCCAGACGCGCGATGGCGTCCGCCAACGCCTGCGCGTCGCGCACCGGCACCAGCAGTCCCGTCTCGCCAGGTTCGATCGCATCGCGGCAACCAGGCACATCGGTAGTCACGACCGCGCGCGCGCAGGCTGCCGCCTCGATCAGCGACTTGGGCAGACCTTCACGATAGGAAGGCAGCACGGCGATATGCGAGGCGGCGTACAGCGCGGCCACGTCGGAGCGTTCGCCCAATGCGCGCACGCAGCCTTCCCGCTGCCAGGCATCCACATCGTCCTGCGTCGCCGAGGCCGGATTGCCGGCGTCCACGCCGCCGACCAGCTGCATCGTGACAGGCAAACCACGCTCGCGCAGCAGCCTGGCCGCCTGCACGAATTCCTGCACGCCCTTGTCGCGCAGCAATCGGGCCACCATAGTGACCACGACCGGCGGCGCCGGCGGTTCGGGCTGGGCCCGATACGCATTCAGGTCCACGCCCGCGCCCCGGATCATGACGACCTGGGCGTCGCGCACCGCACCCAGCGACTTGAGCAAATCGCGGTCGCTGGCGTTCTGGAAGATCACGCGGCTATTGGGATGGCCCAGCGCCAGCCGGTACAGGCGCGCGACCACGGCGCGCACCAGCTTCATCTTCAGGGAATTGGACAGGAACACAAAGCCCAGTCCGGAAATCGCCGCGACCATGCCCGGCACGCGCGTCAAGCGGGCAGCGATGCCGCCATAGAGCACGGGCTTGATCGTGACCAGATGCACGATCTGCGGCCGCAGGCGGCGGAACAGCCGTATCAGGGCCAGCAGCGTACCCAACTCCTGCAAGGGATGCTTGCCGCTGCGCGTCATGGGTATGGCGTGATGCGTCATGCCCAGCGCCTCGATGTCCGCCACGGCCGGACCGTCCATCGTGGCGACATGCACCTCGTAGCCCGCCTGTTGCGCGGCCAGCGCCACCGGCACGCGGTGCGACATGAAGAAGGCCGGATTGTTGACGACAAACAGCAGGCGGCGCCCTGCGCTCATGCTTTGACTCCTGAGATGCGGCGCCACACCGCGATATAGCTTTGCACCATGCGCGCCAGGTCGAAATTTTCCAGCACGCGGGCGCGGCCCGCCTCGCCTGCACGCGTACGGCCGCGCGAGGCCACTTCGCACAGGGCTGTTTCAATGCCGCGGGCCAGCGCCTCGGACTGCTCCGGCGGCACCACCACGCCGGCATCGCCAACGATAAAGGCCGCGTCGCCCACGTCCGTCACGACGCAGTAGACGCCGCAGGCCATGGCCTCGGCTACCACGTTGGGAAAGCCTTCCGCGCAGCTGGACAGGACATGCAGGTCCAGCCCGTTCATTGCGGCGGGCACGTCGTCGCTGGAACCCGCCAACACCAACCGGTCGCGCAGGCCCAGCCTGTCGATCAAGGCCGCCAGCTCGGTGTTTGCGGTGTCCATGCCACGACCTATCAGCACGCAGCGCAGTCCCGCGTCGCGTCCATCGCGTACCAACGCGGCGATGGCGCGCAGCAGGTTGGCGTGGTCCTTGAGCGGATCCCAGCGGGCCACGCAACCGATGGCCGGCACGTCCTGCGGCAAGCCCCATTGCGCGCGCACCCGCTGCCGGGCCTCGTCATTCGGCGCATAGCGCGACAAGTCATAGCCGTTGGCGATCACCACCATGCGTTCGCGGTCATAGCCTTTGTCGGCATGGCGCTGCGCCGACTTCTGGGCGGCGCATACGATGGCCTTGGGTATGCGGCCGGACAGCAGCGCGCACGCCCGCAGCACCAAGCGGGCCGAACGGCTGCTGCGCTCCAGGTGTTCGCCCGAATTGCGTATGCCCCAGGCGATGGCCCGCACGCCTGCCAGGCGCGCCGCCAGGCCGCCGATCAGATCGGCGTGGTACATCCAGGTCTGCACCGCGTCGGGACGCGTCGCGGCGATCAGCGAACGCAGCGCCATGAAACCGCCCAGGCTGACCCGCCCGCGTTTCATGCCCAGCGCATGCACCGCGACGCCTGCCGCGCGCAGGCGCTGGCCATAGATGCCCTCGTCGGTCAGCGACACGATGACATGTTCCACATCCGCCCCGGGATAGGTCGCCAGGCGGAACAGCACGGATTCCGCCCCACCCTGCCCCAGGCCGGTGATGATGTGCAGGACACGCAGCGGCCGGGCGCTCATCGTCCCTCCCGCACGGCATCGAACAATTCATCCCATTCCGCCAGGACGCTGGCCAGCGCATAGCGCTGGCGCACCGCGGCGGCGCCGCGCAAGCCCAGTTGCTGGCGCAGGGAGGCATCTCCCAGCAGACGGCGCAGGGCCTCGCGCAGGTCATCTCGATTGCCGGCGGGCACCAGCAGAGCGTCCTCGCCGTTGCGCGTCATCTCGCGCGGCCCGCTGGGACAATCGAACGCCACGCAGGGCAGGCCCAGCGACATGGCTTCCAGCAGCACATTGGGGAAGCCTTCCACCAGCGAACTCAGCACGAAGGCCTGGCCCCGCGCAAGTTCATCCCAAGGCGCCTCGGTGCGGCCAGGCAAGCTGATGCGCGACTGCAGGCCCAGGCGCGCGACCTGCTGCTCCAGCGCGCCGCGCTCGGGGCCTTCGCCCCAGATGCGCAGATTCCAGTCCGGGAAGTCGGGCGCCAATTGCGCGAACACGTCGATCAGCAGGTCAAACTGCTTGTCGGTGACCAGGCGTCCCATCGCCAGCAATTCGCGGGGACCGCCGTCTTCACGCTGCGGCACCAGCGGCGCATCCAGCAAGGGCGCCGGCAGCGGATTGGGAATCACGGCCAGGCGTTTGATGCCGGGCACCTGCCGGGCGAACGGGCCAGCGGTATCCTCCGCCTGCACCGTCACCATGTCGGCGCGGGGATACAGGATGCGACGCAGCTTGCGCCACACGGTTCCCGTCGTGGTTTCGGCCACCGGATTGGTACGCTCGCAAACAATCAGCGGCACCTTCAATCCCAGGGAAGCCAGTATGGCGGCCACGTTGACGTTGGTCAGGAAGGACACCACCACGTCCGGCTTCGAATCGCGGATGTGTTTGCGCAGCGCTAGCAGACGCTTGAATGCGGCCTTAGCCCCCGATGCGCGCGTGCCTGCCAGATCCGCCAGCCAGGCCAGTTCGACCTTGTCCGACAGCGGATAGAAGCAGTTGCCCTTGGACGAGTAGGTGGGCGTCAGGATGACGGAATCCCCGCGCTCGGCCCATGCGTTGACCAGCGTGGCGGCGACCCGTTCGGCGCCACCCGCGTGCATGGAACTGACCAGCATCAAGATTTTCATGCGTCAAAGACTCCCAACCGATCCTCCCTGCTCCTTGCCACCGCGGTAGCGGTCAAGCCAGGCCTGCATCATCAACACGCCCCACAGATGGCTGTCCCAATTGCGATGGCCCGACGTATGCTCGCGCCATTTGCGCAGAATGGGTTCGGGCTCGAACCAGCCTTCCTGGCGCAGGCGCGCCGGGTCCAGCAGCGCATCGGCCCATTCGCGCAGCGGGCCGCGCAGCCATGCGGCCAGCGGCACGGCGAAACCGCGCTTGGGGCGGTCCACCAACGCCTGCGGCACATGGCGGTGCAGCACCTGGCGCAGCAGCCACTTGCCCGTGTTGCCGCGCACCTTGTATTGGTGCGGCAGGCTCCAGGCGAACTCATATACGCGGTGATCGATCAGCGGCACGCGCGTTTCCAGGCTGACGGCCATGGCGGCGCGATCCACCTTGACCAGGATGTCGTCCGGCAGGTAAGTCACCGTGTCCAGCTTCATCATGGCTTCGAACGTGGAACCCTGCATCGCCCGGGCGAACTCGGACACCGGTTCCACGCCGCCCTTCACCACGCTGGAAGGATCGGCCCAATACGATACGAAATGGCGGTAGAACTCGCCGCGCGTATCGGTGCGCAGCAGTTCGCCCAGCTTGCCGACCTTGCCGCGCCAGGCGCCGCGCCCGGGGAGATGGGTGGACGCGCTCAACAGCGCGCCGGCGGGCTTGCGCAGCAGCGCCGGGACGCGCTCGCATTGCTGCCACCAGTTGTTCACGCGGAAATAACGCGAATAGCCGCCGAAAAGCTCATCGCCGCCATCGCCGGACAGCGCCACGGTAACGTGCTGGCGCGCCATGCGCGTGACCAGCGAGGTCGGAATCTGCGACGAATCCGCGAACGGCTCGTCGTACATGTCGGCCAGCGTGGGCACCACGGCCAGCGCATCCTCCGCCGTCACGTACAGTTCGGTATGGTCGGTGCCCAGATGCGTGGCCACCGCCTTGGCATGCTGCGCCTCGTCGTAGCCCTTCTCGTGAAAGCCGATAGCGAAGGTCCGCACGGGCTGCGAGCTCTGCGCCTGCATCAAGGCCACGATGGTGGACGAGTCGATGCCGCCGGACAGGAAGGCGCCCAGGCTCACGTCTGACAGCATCTGGCCGCCAACCGCCTTGGACAGCACGCCTTCCAGCGCGTCGGTCGCCTGCGCATCGGATTCGAACGACAGCAGCGATTGCGCCGAGGTGTCGGCGGCCTCGCGGGCCGACCAGTACACGCGCGGCTCGGGCATGCGACGGCTGCGGGTATCGTCGGCCGTGAATTCGACCCAGGTACCCGGCGGCAGCTTGGCAATGCCCTGGTAAATCGACTGCGGCGCCGGAATGTAGTTGTGCCGCATGAACGACGCCAGGGCGTTGCGGTTGAGCTCGCGGCCGAAGCCGGGAATCGGCATCAGGCCCTTGAGTTCCGACGCGAACACCAGTTCGGCGCCTGAGTAGCCGTAGTACAGCGGCTTCTCGCCCATGCGGTCGCGCGCCAGCATCAGCTTGCGCGACGCGCGGTCCCACAGCGCGATGGCGAACATGCCCACGGCGGCCTGCAAGGTGGCTTCGATGCCCAGGGCGGTAAAGCCCGCCAGCAGCGTTTCCGTATCGGAATGGCCGCGCCAGGACGGCGCCAGCGCCGATTGCTCGAGCTGCTTGCGGATGTCCAGGTGGTTGTAGATTTCGCCGTTGAACACCATGACATAGCGGCCGCAGGCCGACGTCATGGGCTGATGGCCGGCCTCGGTCAGATCCAGGATCGCCAGGCGCACATGCGCCAGCGCCAGTTCGGCCTCGGGGTCTTCCCAGAAACCATTGCTGTCCGGCCCGCGGTGGCGGATGCGGCGGCAGCTTTCCGCCAACACACGTTCCTTGTTCCCGACAGGGCCCCAAATCCCGACTATTCCGCACATGATGAAGTTCTCGTTGTCACTGTAGCAACAGCGCGACGCGCGGCCTCAACGGCCGGTTCCGCGCACGCCGTCAAAAAGTTCCTGCCATTTCTGCAGCACGCGCGCGGCCGAAAAACGGTCGCGCACGTCGATCGCCGCCTGCGCCATGCGCGCGCGGTCCGCGTCATTGCGCATGACGGCGTCCAGCGCCTTGCACAGCGCGGGCACGTCGCCATTGGGGCGCACCAGCACGCCGTCCACGCCTTCGCGGATGATCTCGCGCGGCCCCGTGTCGCAGTCGAACGATACGGCGGCCAGCCCGCTCGCCATGGATTCGAGCAGGGTATTGGACAGCCCTTCGAAGCGCGAGGTCAGCACGTACAGATCGGCGCTTTCATACCAGTCGCCGACGTTGCCTGCTCGCCCCGGCATGAAAATCCGCGACGCCAGACCAGCCTCGCGCACTTGCGCCTCCAGGGCGGGCCGCTCGTCGCCCTCGCCCAGGATAACCAGATCCCAACCGGGATGCGACGCCGCCAATTGCGCGTAGGCCTGGATCAGCAGGTCGAAACCCTTGTCGGCGTGCAGACGGCCCACCGCCAGCAGGCGCTTGCGGCCGTCGCCCGACACCGGGGTCAGAACCGGTTCGGCTCGCGGCAGGGGAAAGTGTACCGGGTTGGGAATGACGGCCAGCTTGCTGCCCGGCACGTGCTGCGCCAGCCAGTCGGCGGTGCCGCGTGTCAGCGCGACCACGCTGGCCGCTCGCGGATACGTCAGCCGACGCAGGCGCTGCCAGAAGCCCGACAGCGTCTGCGAAGGCGGATGCGTATGTTCGGTGGCGATCACCCGGCAGGACAGGCCCGCGCAAGCCAACACCGACAGCACCGACGCCGTCGTCATCATGCCCAGCACGATGTCCGGGCGGAACGACTTGATCACGCGGCGCAAGGCGCGCACCCGTTGCACATTGCTCCAGATGCCGCGCAGACCACCGCCCTCGCCCGCCGTATGCAGGACCTCGCGACGCACCTTGGGGTGCAGCGTGTAGACGTCGCCCTCTGCGCTGGCCTGCGTCACCACCATGACTTCCCGGCCCATGTCCGCCCAGTGCGCGCTCAGGTCCGCAGCCACGCGTTCCGCGCCGCCGCCATGCAGGGAGTGGATGAACAACAGGACGCGCGGCGCCGGGCCAGTATCGGTCACGGGCATTCAATCGGCCTCTTTGGGTTCAACTTTGCGCATCGCCACCGCCAGGTAGCAGGCAAAGGACAACAGATACATGAGGCTGGTCGCCAGCATGATGCCGGCCGCGCCCATCCTGGGCGCCAGCACGGTGTTCAACACCGCCTTCAGGGCGAAATTGGCGACGGCGATGGCTGCCATCACACGATAGCGGTTCTGGCTGGCCAGCAGTTGCACCAGGATCAGCACGCCAAAATAGAACGGCAACTGCAGCAGCCCCCAGCGGAACACATGCGCCACGGCCTGGGTATTCTCGGCGGTGAAGGCGCCGCGCTGGAAAAGCACGGACACGCCCCACGGCGCCAGCACCCAGCCCACGGCGACGGCAACAGCGCCTGCGGCCACCATCAGCACCGACCATTTGAGAGCCATGCCGCGCGCACGAGCGGTATCGCCCCGCGCTTGCACATCGGCCAGCACCGGCAAGGCCGCCCGCCCCACTGACACGGCGCCGATCCCCAGCACCAGCGACAACAGCCGGCTGGCGTAGCCCAGCGTGGCGTTGGCGTTCGCGCCCAGGTTGGCGGCGGCGTACTGGTCCAGCGGACCGACGAAACTCATGGCCACCTGGCCGATCAGCATCACGCCCGCGGCCCCCAGCAGTTCGGGCCAATGCGGCGATTGCAGCGTCAGCCGGGGCGCGCCCCAGAAACCGCCATCGGCGCGCGCCGCCAGCCACGCCAGCCAGACCGTCTGGATCGCGTAGCCGACCAGCGTGCCCCACAGCAGCGGCCCGACGCCGTCGGCGCTGGCGGCCAGCATCACCCAGGCCAGCGTCGCCACGGCCGGTACGCTGTCCAGCAGGGTATTGACGTGTCTTTCCTGCGCCCGCAGCCGCGCAGCGCTGATGCCGGCGACGAGCAGCAGCGCCGACACCGGCGCGAACGCGGCAAGCAGCTGGCCCGTCATGTCGCTCACACGGGCCGACAAGCCCTGGCCCAGCACGCCGACCACCTGCGGCCAGGCGAACCAGGTCAGCAGCGCCAGCGCGATGCCTGCGGCCGCCACCCAGCCCTGCAGTTCGCGGATGAACAGATTTCTTTCGGCGGCATCGGCGCGGCGCAGCCGCACCAGCACCGGGATCAGGACCACCGACAGCACGCCCACGATGGTGACCGGCAGCCAGGTAGCCATGGTCATCGTGAACTGGTAGGCGTCCACGGCGTCGCTGACGCCGTAGCGGTACGCCACCGCCATCTCCTTGATGGCGCCGGCGGCCTTGCCCAGCAGCAGAAACACCGCCACCCGGAAGGCGCCCTTGAAGATGCGCTGATGGTCCGGGTGGATGCTGCCGAGTTTTCTGACGAGTGCTTTCAAATCAACGCAGGAATTGCGTGTACCAGGGCATGGCCACTTCCAGGCCTTGCAGCACGGTGTGCGTCGGCTCGTAGCCCAGCAACCGGCCCGCCTTGCTGACGTCCGCCTGCGAATGGCGCACGTCGCCGGCGCGGAAGTCGGCGTAGACCGGCTTCTTGCCATAAGCCACGTCTTGATTGCCCAGGGCTTGCACCAGGAAGCCGAACAGTTGGTTCAAGGTGCTGCGGCCGCTGACCGCCACGTTGTAGACCTGGTTGCGGCCTTCCGGCGCGGCCATGGCCGCGAGAATGTTGGCCTGCACCGCGTTGTCCACGAAGCAGAAATCGCGGCTGGTCTCGCCGTCGCCGTTGATGGTGACGTCTTCGCCCTGGATCATCGCGGCCGTCCACTTGGGGATCACGGCCGCATAGGCGCCGTTGGGGTCCTGCCGCTTGCCGAACACGTTGAAGTAGCGCAGGCCGACCGACTCGAAGCCGTAGGAGCGCGCGAAGACGTCCGCGTAGAGTTCATTGACGTACTTGGTGACCGCATACGGCGACAGGGGATTGCCAATGTTCTCCTCGACCTTGGGCAAGGCCGGGTGGTCGCCATAGGTCGAGCTCGAGGCTGCGTAGACGAAGGATTTGACTTCGGCATCGCGCGCCGCCACCAGCATGTTCAGGAAACCGCCGATGTTCACCTCATTGGTGGTGATCGGATCCTTCAAAGAGCGCGGCACCGAACCCAGCGCGGCCTGGTGCAGCACGAAATCGACGCCCTGCGCCGCGCGGCGGCAGGCTTCCAGGTCACGGATGTCGCCTTCGATAAAGGTAAAGCGCGCCCACTGCTCGGGCGTGACCGAGTCGCGCACCTCGTCCAGGTTGTGCTGATGGCCGGTGGCGAAGTTGTCCAGGCCGGTCACGGTCTGGCCCAGCTTCAGCAGGGTCTCCAGCAGGTTCGACCCGATGAAACCGGCGCAGCCGGTCACCAGCCATTTGCGCGGCGCGGCAGACAGTTCCTTCTTGATGGTCTCAAAGCGTGTGGTCATGGGCAGTCCTTACAGGCGCAGATCGGATTCGGAAGGCGAAAGCACGTACTTCAGGTCATACAGGATGTGCTGCGCCTTGCCGAGCTTGCGGATGCCTTCCGCGCCCATCGCCTTGAACTGATTGTGCGCCACGCCCAGGATCACGGCGTCGTACTTGCCTTCGTCGGGCTTGGCCACCGGGGTCAGGCCGTATTCGTGCATGGCTTCTTCGGGATCGACCCACGGGTCGTACACGTCGACGTCGACGTTGTAGTCGCCCAGTTCCTTGACGATGTCCACGATGCGCGTGTTGCGCAGGTCGGGGCAGTTTTCCTTGAAGGCCAGGCCCATCACCAGCACACGGGCGCCCTGCACGTGGATACGGCGCTTGGTCATGGCCTTGACCAGTTGCGACACCACGTAGCTGCCCATCGAGTCGTTCAGGCGGCGGCCCGCCAGGATGATCTCGGGGTGGTAGCCGATGGATTGCGCCTTGTGGGTCAGGTAGTACGGATCCACGCCGATGCAGTGGCCGCCGACCAGGCCCGGACGGAACGGCAGGAAGTTCCATTTGGTGCCGGCTGCCTGCAACACGGCTTCGGTGTCGATGCCCATCTTGTTGAAGATCAGGGCCAGCTCGTTGATCAGCGCGATGTTCACGTCACGCTGCGTGTTCTCGATGACCTTGGCAGCCTCGGCCACGCGGATGCTGGACGCCTTGTGCGTGCCGGCGGTGATGATCTGCTTGTACAGCTGGTCGACCAGCTCGGCCACTTCGGGCGTCGAGCCGGAGGTGACCTTCTTGATGGTGCTGACGCGGTGGTCCTTGTCGCCCGGATTGATACGCTCGGGGCTGTAGCCGGCGTAGAAGTCCACGTTGAACTTCAGGCCCGACACGCGCTCCAGCACCGGCACGCAGTCTTCTTCCGTGGCGCCAGGATAAACGGTGGATTCGTAGATGACGATGTCGCCGCGCTTGAGCACGGCGCCGATGGTCTCGCTGGCCTTGACCAGCGGGGTCAGGTCCGGCTGCTTGTATTCGTCGATGGGGGTCGGCACGGTCACGATGAACACGTTGGCCTGGCCCAGCACGGCGCGGTCCGCCGTGTAGCTCAGCTGGGTTGCTTCCTTCAGCTCTTCATCGCTGACTTCCAGCGTATGGTCGTGGCCCGCCTTGAGCGCGTCGATGCGACGCGTATTGATATCGAACCCGATGACCGAACGCTTCTTGCCGAACTCCACCGCCAGGGGCAGGCCGACATAGCCCAGGCCGACAACAGCGAGTTTCACATCCTGAATTCGCAACATAACTCTCCCTTCACCGTAGAACGATTACGGCATTTCAAATATGGTCGGGTAATTAAGAAAAGATTACCGAGCCCCCGGCGGCAGCCGCCGGGGCGCCCAAAACTAATCGGAAGTCCGCAAAACGGATGGCAGCAGCAGCCAGCCTGGCCGGCGCCAGGACACGAGCCGCGAATACAGCCAGATATAGACGGCGGCGAACACCACCAGGCTGGCGCAAAGCGCCCAGGCGTTGTCCCACCAGATGGTCGCGGGCACCAGGCCGATCAGGGCCAGCACCCACATGTAAGGCGAGGCCAGCGCATTGCACAGCGCGGGCACCGCATGCCGCCGGCCGCGGCTGAACGTGACCCGCACCAGACGGCGGAACACCAGTTGGTGCAAGTGCAGCGCATCCGGCTGGTCCACGGGCACGCCGCGCTTGAAGCGCCGGCGCCAGATCGAAAAACCGGTTTCGAAGACGGGATAGAACAATACGGCCAGCGCGTAGAACGGCGACACCGAAGGATTGCGCACCACCAGCAGCACGGCCAGCTCGGCCAGCATGAAGCCCAGGAAGTACGCGCCGCCATCGCCCAGGAACACGCGCCCGAACGGGAAGTTCCAGACCAGGAAGCCCAGCGTGGCCGAGGCCAGCGCCGCCGCCACCAGGAAAATCGGCACGTCGCCCACTTGCAGCGCCACCAGGCTGATCGAGACGGCCATCAGCGTGGCCACCATGCCGGCCAGGCCGTTCATGCCGTCAACGATATTCAGCGCGTGCGTACAGCCGCCCACCGCGAACATGGTGAACAGCAGCGACACCGGCCAGAAGGACAGCACGTAATCCACCGGCGCCATCCCCACGCGGCTGACGCCGCCCAGCAGCCACCAGGCGATCGCGGCCGACAGGAAGGCAGCCAGCAGGCGCTTGCTGGCGCCGATGTCCTTGGTGATGTCTTCGAGCAGGCCTGCCACGAACACGGGCAGCGCCGCAACGAACAGCGCGGGCCAAAGCCAGGTCAGCGTCATGTTGCTGGGTCCGAGGACCAGCAGGCCCGCCAGCGTACCCGCGAGCACGGCCAGCCCGCCGACGCGAGGCGTGGCGCGGGAATGGTTGGCTTGGGGCTTGTTGAGGTCGCTGTCGCCGGTGAAGGCGCCATGCCAGCGCTCCGACGCCACGATGAGTCCCCCCACCATGAATGCGACCACGCAAATGTACAGCCAGGTCACCGAGTCACCTCTGGTTGGTCTATCGAGACAGGCCCGCCATTATCGGTGGCAGGTGTAACGCCCATATATGGGAGGAATAAGGAAGTGCAATTCACCGGCACAGAACGTAACGCATTGCGCCATGTCGCCAGTCCCAGGCAGAAACTGTCATTTGGCAGGATCGCCAAGGCGAAACCGCGCAGGCGCGGAAATAGGGGTTTCATGGAACGATTGTAGAACTTTCCGCCCTGACGCACGCGAAATATCCAAGGGAAAACGCGAAGGCCGCCCTCTGACGGAAGTGCCAGGCAGGGCTACAGGCGATACTCCGTCACAGCTAAATGGGGACACATCAAAAACATCGAAAAAAAAGCCCGAGATCGTGAGATCTCGGGCTAAATCCACCAAAGGAGGAGGGTGGAGGAGACAACCGTGGCATGTTGGGAGCTGGCCTTCCGCTCGCTACGCTTTCGGGGTTTTGCACCGCGCCGACTGCGTTTCAACATCCGATGTATGAATAGTACCGAGGTTTTTTGTGCGATGCAAGAATTTTTTTAGCCTGTCGCGCAAGAGATTTTTCGCGTTGCAAATTTGCCGCAAAGTCCTGGACTCCCCTCTGGAAACCCGCGCCAATCAATGGCTATTCCAAAAACAGGGTTTTTGCCAAATGGGTAAACCCGCCCGGGGCTTACCCTAGCCTCTATCGGGTTATCCCGCTCTGGATTTTGCACCGAGATGGTGCGCCCGGCACCAACTTGCAGCTATTTTTGCGCATTGCAACATTTCACGTTTCAGGCGTATCAGACCCAGTAAGCGGTGGTCGTCATGACCTTCGACATGGCCCGCATCGCGGCCTTTACCGGCGCCGGCAAAGGAACACCGCCCGCCGCTTCCGCGCTGGCGCGATGCTGCGCCTCGTCCTCTTTCATCTTGTGCACGATCTGGCGCGAGCGCTCGTCCTGCACCGGCAAGGTGCGCAGATGTTCTTCCAGATGCGCTTCGACCTGCTTTTCGGTTTCCGCCATGAAACCCAGGTTGCGCGGCACGCCGGCGTAGCTGGCCAGCACGCCAAGCGCAAACGAACCCGCGTACCAGACCGGATTCAGCAGGCTGGGGCGGCTGCCCAGTTCCGTCAGCCGCTGATTGCACCAGGCCAGGTGGTCCACTTCCTCGGAGGCCGCGTTCAGCAGCAGGGCTCGGGGCGCGGGCTCTCGGCATACCGAAGCCTGGCCCCGGTACAGCGCCTGGGCGCAGACCTCGCCCACATGATTCACCCGCATCAGGCCGGCCGCGTGGCGCTTTTCCTGGGCCGACAGGGCTTGCGGCGCCTCGTCGGCAGTGGCCGGATACGGGCGGCCGGCAGTGGCGCTGCCGGACAGCACCCGCAACGCGCGGTCGGCCTCGGCCAGCAGCGCATCCACGGGGCTGATGCGGCGCAGGAAGGAAACGGGGCTGGGGCGGGACAGAGCGGTGGACATGGGACAACTCCTCGGCAAGGCTGGCACGCACACCCCTGATGCGGGGCGGGGCTCTCATGCCCGGAATTGTACGCAACAGGTATCATCAGCCATTGACAGCGCTCAAGCTCAAGGACACGACAATATGGAATGCACGATCGACTGGGGCGGCCCGAACGGCATGCTCTTCACCGCCAGCACCGGCAGCGGCCACGTGGCCGTCATGGACGGCGCCGTGGACGGCGGCGGGCACAATCTGGCCCCCCGTCCCATGGAAATGCTGCTGGCCGGTACCGGCGGCTGCACCGCCTACGACGTGGTGCTGATCCTCAAGCGCGGACGCCACGCCGTCAGCGGCTGCAGCGTCAAGCTCCAGGCCGACCGCGCCGATGCCGACCCCAAGGTCTTCACCCGCATCCATTTCGCCTTCACCGTCACCGGCCGCAACCTGCCGCGCGCCGCGGTCGAACGCGCAGTGCAGCTGTCGCACGAAAAATACTGCTCGGCCTCGGCCATGCTGGAGAAAACCGCGGCGCTGACCTTCTCGGTCGAGATCGTCGACACGCAGGAAACGCCCGCCGCGGCCTGAACCGCGCCCGCGTGGTGTAATTCGTCTATCCGTAACTTATAAGAGCCGCCGCGATCCGTTCGCGGCGGCTGTCTGCGTCACCCGCCGGGCGAGCGTGCGCAAGGACCGCCATGAAACAATACCTGGACCTCGTTCAATCCATCCTGGACACCGGCGCGTGGCAGGAGAACCGCACGGGCATACGCACCCTGAGCATGCCGGGCGCGTCGCTGCGCTTCGACCTGCAGAAGGGCTTCCCCGCTGTCACCACCAAGAAGCTGGCCTTCAAGTCCGCCATCGGCGAAATGGTGGGTTTCTTGCGCGCCTCGCGCAGCGCGGCGGAATTCCGCGAGCTGGGCTGCAAGGTCTGGGACCAGAATGCCAACGAGAACAGCCAGTGGCTGGCCAACCCGTACCGCGAAGGTCCCGACGACCTGGGCCCGGTCTACGGCGTGCAATGGCGCCAGTGGCCGGCCTACAAGATGCTGGACGCCAGCCGCTCGGCGCAGATCGCCGACGCCCTGTCGCGCGGCTACGCCAAGGTCGCCGATCTGGAGGAAGGCGGCGCGCCCAAGGTGCTGCTCTACAAGGCGGTGGACCAGCTGCGGCAATGCCTGGACACCATCCACGAACGGCCGGGCGACCGCCGCATCCTGTTCCACGGCTGGAACTGGGCGCAGATCGAGGAAATGGCGCTGCCCCCCTGCCACCTGCTCTATCAATTCCTGCCGAACGCGACCACCCGCGAAATATCGCTGTGCCTGTACATCCGTTCCAACGACGTCGGTTTGGGTACGCCATTCAACCTCACGGAAGGCGCGGCCCTGCTGCATCTGGTTGGCCGACTGACCGGCTACACGCCGCGCTGGTTCACCTATTTCATCGGCGACGCGCACATCTACGAAAACCACCTGCCGATGCTGCGTGAGCAACTCACGCGCGAGCCCTACGAAGCGCCCACGCTGGTGCTGTCGGACCGCATTCCCGATTTTGCGGTCACCGGACGCTACGAGCCCGAATGGCTGGAGAAGGTGGAACCAGGCGACTTTTCGTTGTCGGGCTACACCCATCACGCCCCCCTCACCGCCGCCATGGCCGTGTAGACAGTGGCTGCCTGCGTGCCCTGGGCCGCAGGTGAAGATTGGTGAGCTTCTGGAAGCGCGTTTTCGGTATAACCCATCCCTTAGCCATGGGCGCGCGTCCAGAAATGCCCGCGCGCCATTGCTTCCGACCGGCACCTGCCGCGCCGTGCCTGTCGCTCGCAGCGAAACCGGGCCGTTCGCCCGGCAGCGCCGTCCGCAGGCGTTGCTCAGCCGCACTCCCCTTCCCAAAAAGAGAGCACGTGTATCACCAGCGTCGACCGCCGAATTCTGTCTTGCGACCGACTTGCAACCATAGACTACCAATTGAATTGATATGAAGCCCGCGCGGCGGCAGCATGCGCCAAGGACAGGACCCTACCAATGCTCGTCGGAACTTATAACCCTTCGCTCGTCCTCGTATCTCTAGGAGTCGCCATCCTGGCGTCCTACACGGCGTTGGGCATGGCCAACCGCGTCAGAGCCTCGAACGGGTTGCCCAGCGCGCGCTACTGGCTGGCGGGCGGCGCGTTCGCGATGGGCGTGGGCATCTGGTCCATGCATTTCGTGGGCATGCTGGCCTTCAGCCTGCCCATTCCCATGGGTTACGACCTGCCGCTGACCGTCCTGTCGCTGGTCATCGCCATCGGCTGCTCCGCCTTCGCCCTGTGGACCGTGAGCAAGGACGAGCTGCCGCGGCGGCGGCTGGTGATCGGCGCCCTGCTCATGGGCGCCGGCATCGCGGCGATGCATTACCTCGGCATGGCCGCCATGCTCATGGAGCCCGGCATTGTCTATGACGCCAAATGGTTCGCACTGTCCATCGTGATTGCCGTGGCCGCCTCCGGCGCGGCGCTATGGATCACCTACCGGCTGCGCCACGGCGGCCCCCGCGTGGTCTGGTCGCGGCCGCTGGCGGCAGCGATCATGGGCATCGCCATCGTCGGCATGCACTACACCGGCATGGCCGCCGCCGGCTTCCCCGCGGGCAGTATCTGCATGGCGGCCAACAGCGGCATTTCGGCCGGCTGGCTGGCCATCGCCGTGACCGCCGTGACCCTGAGCGTGCTGGCCATCGCCCTGCTGGTCGCGGTGCTGGACAACCGGCTGGAGGCGCGCACCTCGGCCCTGGCTTCATCGCTGGCCGAGGCCAATGAAGAACTGGTGCAACTGGCGCTGCACGACACGCTGACCAAGTTGCCCAACCGCATCCTGCTGGAAGACCGGCTGGAGCAGGCGATCGAAAGCGCCAGCCGGCGCAAGGGCTATTTCGCGGTGCTGTTCTTCGACCTGGACGGCTTCAAGGCGGTCAACGACGCGTACGGACACCACACCGGCGACGCCCTGCTGATCGACCTGGCGCAGCGCATCCGCCAGACCTTGCGCACACAGGACACGGTGGCGCGCCTGGGCGGTGACGAGTTCATCGTACTGAGCGAAGTGGTCGAACCCACCGACGCGGCCAATGTGGCCGACCGTCTCATCGACGCCATCGCCCGCCCCGTCACGGTCTACGGGCATGAGGTGATGGTGACCTCGAGCGTGGGCATCGCCATCTATCCCAACGACGGCCAGGACACCCACGCCCTGCTGACCAACGCCGACGCGGCGATGTACCACGCCAAGCGCCTGGGCGGCACTGGCTACAGTTTCTTCGAACCGTCCATGAACGCGGACGCGCACGAGCAGATCGAACTGCTGCACGACCTGCGCCTGGCGCAGGAACGCAACCAGCTCGTCCTACACTACCAGCCCAAGTACGAAGCGCCCGCCGGCCCGATCATCGGCGCCGAGGCGCTGCTGCGCTGGAACCATCCGACCCGCGGCCTGGTTGGCCCGGACCAGTTCATCCCCACGGCGGAAAAGACCGGCCTGATCCTGTCCATCGGCGAATGGGTGATCAACGAGGCCTGCCGCCAGATGCGTGAATGGATCAACGCGGGCCAGGGCCACTGGACCATCGCCGTCAATATTTCAGCGTTGCAGTTCGCCCACGCCAGCCTGGTGGAAACGGTGCGCTCGGCCTTGGAACGCCATGGCGTGCCGCCGGCCTGCCTGACCTTGGAAGTGACCGAATCCACCGCCATGCGCGACGCCGAGGCCAGCCTGGCGGTGCTCAAGCGCCTGTCGAACCTGGGCGTGACGATTTCGATCGACGACTTCGGCACCGGCTATTCCAGCCTGCTCTATCTGAAGCGGCTGCCGGCCACCGAGCTGAAGATCGACCGCGGCTTCGTCAACCAGCTGGAAAACGACAACGAAGACGCGGCCATCGTGTCGGCCATTGTCGCGCTGGCGCAGCAGCTCAACCTGCGCATCGTGGCTGAGGGCGTGGAAACGCCGGCGCAGCAGAAGTTCCTGACCGGCCTGGGCTGCGATTCGCTACAGGGCTTCCTGCTGGGCAAACCCATGCCCGCCACCGAATTCCTGGAACACGCGGTCGACTGAGCGGCCGGCGCGGCGCAAGCCGCCGCGCAAATTTGCTACGCTTGCCGTAGCCAACCGGCCGAACCCCAACCGTCCCGACCCCGCATGCCCGCCAGCCTTACCCTCATCGTCGCCTATTCCACCAATCGCGCCATCGGGCGCGACAACGCCCTGCCCTGGAAACTGCCGGGCGATCTGGCGCATTTCAAGCGCAGCACCCTGGGCCACCCCATCATCATGGGCCGCAAGACCTGGGACTCGCTGGGCCGGCCGCTGCCCGGCCGCAGCAACATCGTGATCAGCCGCAATCCCGATTTCAGCGCCGCGGGCGCCATCGTGGCGCCGTCGCTGGAAGCGGCGATCCAGGCCTGCGGCGACATCGACGCGGCCTATGTGATCGGCGGCGCGCAAATCTACGCGCAAGCCCTGCCGCTGGCGCAACGCGTGCTGGCCACCGAAGTCCGCGCCGAGGTCGAAGGCGACGCCTTCTTCCCCTTGCTGCCCGCCTTTCAATGGAAGGAAACGGCGCGCGAAGCGCAGCCGGCCGAAAACGGCTACGAATACGATTTCGTGACTTACGAGCGGCAGTGACTCAGGCGGCCGCCCCGGCGTTGCGCATGAAACGCCAAAGGGCCGGCGCTTCCGAGTAGGCCACGTTGAAGCGCACCCAGGGCGTATCGGCCTCGTCCGCCTCGAAGTAAGACCCGGGCGCCAGCCAGATGCCGTCTTTCAGCGCCAATTCCGCGAGTCCGTTGGCGCCGCGTTCGCGCCACTGTCCGGCCACCTTGGCCCACAGGAACAGGCCGCCTTGCGGCCTCCCATAGATCTCGAAACCATGCTGCGCCATCAGCTCGCCCACGCCCGCATGAGCCTCCGCCAGCCGTTCGCGGGTGCGGGCGATGTGGGCGCGGTAGCGGCCCTCGCGGATGACCTGGTGCACGATGCGCTCCATGATCTCCGGCGAGGTCAGGCCCACCGCCATCTTGGTGCGCGCGATGTCGCGCGCCAGATCGCGGTGCGCCACCACATAACCCACCCGCACCGACGGACTGATGACCTTGGAGTAGCCGCCCAGGTAGACCACGCGCCGCGCCCCGTCCAGGGCGGCCAGCATGGGCGTTACGCCGGGCGCGAGCTCGCGCGAGATATCGTCTTCCACCACCCACAAGCCGTGCCGCTCGGCCGCCTGCAGGATGCGGAAGGCATTGGCCATGCTGATGCTGGCGCCCGACGGGTTCTGCAATGCGGTGTTGACGACCAGCGCCCTGGGCCGGTGGCGAGCCACCACCGCTTCCAGCGCCTCGCAGTCCAGCCCGTCCGGCGTGCGCGGCACGGACACCGCGCGCAAGCCGGCCAAACGCAGCATCTGCAGCAGATTGGCATAGGCGGGCTGCTCCACCACCACCGTGTCGCCTGGCCGCAGCAAGGTGCGTATCACCATGTCCAGCCCATGCGTCACGCCCTGGGTCAGCACGACCTGCGAGGCCTCGACCTCCATGCCCTGCGCGCTCAGGCTGGCCGCGATGGTCTCGCGCAGTGGCGCATAGCCATAAGGATGCCCGTAGTTCGCGATACGCATGGCCGGCACCCGCCCCATGTGACGCAGGGCCATGTGCAGCCCCTCCTCGTTCAGCCATTCGCCTGGCAGCCAGCCGCAGCCCGATTTGATCGGGATGGAATGGTCCGCGAAGATGTCCGACAGCAGCCAGCCGGCGTTCAGGCGCGGCGGCTCCCAGGACGGCGGCTGGACGGGGCGCGCCGGCGCGTCCGGCGTCGCGACCCGATAGCCCGCGCCCGGCCGCGCCGCCAGCCAGCCCAGCGATACCAGCCTGCTGTAGGCGCTGGCCACCGTGAAGGTGCTGACCTCGTAGAGGCGCGCAAACTCGCGCACCGAAGGTAGGGACATACCCGGACGCAGCGTCTGTTCTTCGATGGCGCGCAGGATGGCGGCGACCAGCTGCTCGACCAGGGTCGGCGCCTGTCCGCGGCCACGGGCGCGGTTGGGCTGGAAATCGATCACGGAGATAACTGTACAGTTGTGTCGTTCATAACTATACAGTTAGCCGCATTTGCGCGGATCGTATATTTTCATTCCCATCCGGACGCACCAGAATCGTTTCAATCCCGCTGGCTGCACAACCGTCGCCCAAGTCCAGCGCTTGTCCGTCCCCTGGAGCCGCCATGAACGTCCCCGACAAACTACCCGACCTGTCCCACCTCTGGATGCCCTTCACTGCCAACAAACAGTTCAAGGCGCACCCGCGCATGCTGGCGACCGCCAAGGGCATGTACTACACCTCGACCGACGGCCGCCAGATCCTGGACGGCACGGCCGGCCTGTGGTGCGTCAACGCCGGCCACGGCCGCGAGGAAATCGTCGCCGCGATCGCCAAACAGGCAGGCGTGATGGACTACGCGCCGGGCTTCCAGCTGGGCCACCCGCTGGCCTTCGAAGCCGCGACCGCCGTCGCCAGCCTGATGCCGCAGGGCCTGGACCGGGTCTTCTTCACGAACTCGGGATCCGAATCCGTCGACACCTGCCTGAAGATCGCCCTGGCCTATCACCGCGCCCGCGGCGAAGGCCAGCGCACCCGCCTGATCGGCCGCGAGCGCGGCTACCACGGCGTGGGCTTCGGCGGCATCTCGGTGGGCGGCATCTCGACCAACCGCAAGACCTTCTCCGGCGCGCTGCTGCCCGCCGTGGACCATCTGCCGCACACCCACAACATCGAGCAGAACGCCTATTCCAAGGGCCAGCCGGCCTGGGGCGCTCACCTGGCCGACGAACTGGAGCGCATCGTCGCGCTGCACGACCCGTCCACCATCGCCGCGGTCATCGTCGAACCGATGGCAGGTTCGACCGGCGTGCTGATCCCGCCCAAGGGCTATCTGGAAAAGCTGCGCGAAATCACCGCCAAGCACGGCATCCTGCTGATATTCGACGAAGTCATCACCGCCTACGGCCGCCTGGGCGCCGCCACGGCATCCGAGTTCTTCGGCGTCACGCCGGACATCATCGCCATGGCCAAGGGCGTGAGCAATGCCGCCGTGCCGGCCGGCGCGGTCGCGGTCAAGCGCGAAGTGCATGACGCCATCGTCAACGGCCCGGCCGGCGGCATCGAGTTCTTCCACGGCTACACCTATTCGGCGCACCCGCTGGCCGCCGCCGCCATCCTGGCCACGCTGGACATCTACCGCCGCGAAGACCTGTTCGGCCGCGCCCGCAAGCTGTCCGGCGCCTTCCAGGACGCCGCCCACAGCCTGAAGGGCGCGCCGCACGTCATCGACGTGCGCAATCTGGGTCTGGTCTGCGGCATCGAGCTGGCGCCGCGCGCCGGCGCTCCCGGCGCGCGCGCCGCCGAAGTCTTCCAGAAGTGCTTCGACAACGGCCTGATGGTGCGCTACACCGGCGACATCATCGCGATCTCGCCCCCGCTCATCATCGAAGAGGCGCAGATCGGCCAGATCTTCGAACAGATCGGCCGCATCCTGAAGGAAGTCGCCTGATCGTCCGCCGCCCCGCGAGGGGCGGTTTTTCGCCTGGGCGGCCGACGGCCGCCCTGTGGCATTTTTCAAAGCCCCAGATTCGAGCGTTCCCATGAAGAAGATCCCGCATTTCATCAATGGCCAGCACTACGACGGCCGCAGCAACCGCTACGCCGACGGCTTCAACCCCGCCACCGGCGAAGTCACCGCTTCCATTCCGCTGGCGTCGAACGACGAAGTCGCGCTGGCCGTGGCCGCTGCCAAGGCCGCGTTTCCGGCCTGGTCCGAAACGCCCGCGCTCAAGCGCGCGCGCATCCTGTTCAATTTCAAGGCGCTGCTGGACAAGCACCAGGACGAACTGGCCGAACTGATCACGCGCGAACATGGCAAGGTCTTCTCCGACGCCAAGGGCGAGGTCACGCGCGGCATCGAAATCGTCGAATTCGCCTGCGGCATTCCGCAGCTGATGAAAGGCCAGTACTCCGACCAGATCGGCGGCGGCATCGACAACTGGAGCATGCGCCAGGCCCTGGGCGTGGTGGCCGGCATCACGCCGTTCAACTTCCCCATGATGGTGCCGTGCTGGATGTTCCCGGTGGCCATCGCTTGCGGCAACACCTTCGTGCTCAAGCCTTCCGAGCGCGATCCCTCGGCGTCCGTGCGCCTGGCCGAACTGCTGGCCGAAGCCGGCCTGCCTGAAGGCGTGTTCAACGTCGTGCACGGCGACAAGCAGGCGGTGGACGCGCTGATCGCGCATCCCGACGTCGAAGCCCTGTCCTTCGTCGGTTCGACGCCGATTGCCGAATACATCTATGCCGAAGGCACCCGCCGCGGCAAGCGCGTGCAGGCGCTGGGCGGCGCCAAGAACCACATGGTGGTCATGCCCGACGCCGACCTGGACCAGGTTACCGACGCGCTGATGGGCGCGGCCTACGGCTCGGCCGGTGAACGCTGCATGGCCATCTCGGTCGCCGTGGCGGTGGGCGACGTGGCCGACAAGGTCGTCGAACGCCTGACGCCGCGCGTCAAGGCGCTGGTGGTCAAGGACGGCATGCAGGGCGATGCCGAAATGGGCCCGCTCGTCACCTCGCAGCATCGCGGCAAGGTCGTGGGCTACATCGAGGACGGCATCGCCGCCGGCGCGACGCTGGTGGTCGACGGCCGCGGCCTGAAGGTGCCGGGCAACGAAAAGGGCTTCTTCCTCGGCGGCACGCTGTTCGACCACGTCAAGCCCGCGATGAACATCTACCGCGAAGAAATCTTCGGCCCGGTGCTGTGCGTGGTGCGCGTGCCGGACTTCGCCTCGGCGGTCGAACTGATCAACGCCCATGAATTCGGCAATGGCGTGGCCTGCTTCACGTCCGACGGCGGCGTGGCGCGCGCCTTCGCGCGCCAGATCAAGGTCGGCATGGTCGGCATCAACGTGCCGATTCCGGTGCCCATGGCCTGGCATTCGTTCGGCGGCTGGAAGCGCTCGCTGTTCGGCGACCATCACGCCTACGGCGAAGAAGGCATCCGCTTCTATTCCCGCTACAAGAGCGTGATGCAGCGCTGGCCCGACAGCATCGCCAAGGGTGCGGAATTCACGATGCCTGTGGCGAAGTGAGCCCACCCCCGAAGCGCTGCGCGCTTCCCCCTCAAGGGGGCGTCGCTGCGGACCGGCGGAGCCGGATCCGCGCGACCCCGCTTGGGACGGTCTTGCCAGTTAGTTGCGTTGTGCCCGTTTGCAGCGGGAACTGAAATGGGCGCGGCGTAGCCGCGTCTTCCTCATATCAAAAACGACAAGGGGAATCCTGATGCGCATCGGGATAGGCGGCTTTCAGCATGAAACCAATACGTTCGCGCCTTCGCGCGCGGCGTGGGAAGATTTTGCCGAGAAAGGCGGCGGCTGGCCCAAGCTGGTCAGCGGGCCAGCGATGTTCCAGGCGGTGGCGGGCGCCAACATACCTGTGGCGGGCTTTATTGAAGCCATGGGACGGCACACCTTGCTGCCCACCACCTGGGCCGCGGCCAGTCCTTCGGGACCGGTCACCAAGGATGCGTTCGAACGCATCAGCGCGATGATCCTGCAAGGCCTGTCGCAGGCGCTGCCGCTGGATGGCGTCTACCTGGATCTGCACGGCGCCATGGTCACGGAGCACCTGGACGATGGCGAAGGCGAACTGCTCAAGCGCGTGCGCGAGCTGGTGGGTCCGGACGTCCCCGTCGTCGCCAGCCTGGACTTGCACGCCAACGTTACCCGCGCCATGGTGCGCCACGCCGACGCGCTGGTCTGCTACCGCACCTATCCTCACATCGACATGGCCGAAACCGGGCAGCGCGCAGCCGAATTGCTGGCCAGGCGGCTGGCGGGCGCGCCGCGGCCTTGCGTGGCCCTGCGTGCGCTGCCCTACCTGATTTCACTGTGCTGGCAGTCCACCGATATCGAACCCTCGCGCAGCCTGTACCAGATGGTGGGCGACATCGAAACGCGCGGCGCGCTCAGCCTGTCGTTCGCCACGGGTTTTCCCGCAGCCGACTTCCCCGAGTGCGCCCCCACGGTGTGGGCTTACGGCGCGACCCAAGCCGAAGCCGACGCCGCTGCCGACGAAATGGCGCGCGCCGTGCTCAACGCGGAACGCGACTTCGGCGGCAAACTCTACACGCCCGACGAAGCCGTGCAGGAAGCCATGCGGCTGGCGCGCGACGCGCACAAGCCCGTGGTCATCGCCGACGCGCAGGACAACCCGGGCGCGGGCGGCAGCTCGGACACCACTGGCGTGTTGCGCGCCCTGATCCGGCACGATGCGCGCGACACCGCCATCGGCCTCATCGTCGACCCCGCGGCCGCGCTGGCCGCCCACCGCGCGGGCGCTGGAAACAAGGTACGCATTGCATTGGGTGGACACTCGGGTATTCCCGACGATGAGCCGCTGGACACCGAGTTCATCGTCGAGAAAACTTCGGATGGACGCTTCGATACGCACGGCGCCTTCTATCGCGGCTTCCATATGGACCTGGGCCCCAGCGCCTGTCTGCGGATCGGCGGCGTACGCATCATCGTCGCCTCCAACAAGGTGCAGATGGCCGACCAGGAGATGTTCCGCTTCGCCGGCGTGGAACCGCAGCGCGCAGCGATCCTGGTGGTCAAGAGCTCCGCCCACTTCCGCGCGGATTTCACTGGCATCGCGGAAAAGATCCTGGTGTGCGCGGCCCCGGGTTCCATGCTGATGGATGCGGCAAAACAACCATGGACACGGTTGCGTCCCGGCATCAGAATGGCGCCTTGCGGACCTGTCTTTTCCGGCGGGTCCGCTACCGCCTGAAGCTCGCACGCCGCCACCGCGCGGCGGACCAACGACGCAGCGGCGCGATGGCGCCGCTCACTACGCATCAAGGGGAACATTCATGCTGAAGTACGTCCGAGCGGCCGCGCTGGCCGGCGCCACCATGATGATGGCTCACGGCGCCTACGCCGAGACCGTCATCAAGTCGGTGATGCACTCGCCTCTGCGCCTGACCGACCCGCACGCCACCACCGCGTACATCACGACGTGGCACGGCTACATGATTTACGACACCCTGCTGGCTACCGACGCCGACAACAAGATCCAGCCGCAGATGCTGGAAAAGTGGGAAGTCTCCCCCGACGGCAAGACCTACACCATGACCTTGCGCGACGGCCAGAAATGGCATGACGGCAAGCCGGTGACGTCCGAGGACTGCGTCGCTTCGATCAAGCGCTGGGCCGCCGGCGACGGCATGGGCCGCACGCTGCTGAAGTTCACCGACAAGATCGAAGTCATCGACGACAAGAACTTCCGCATCGTCATGAAGGAACCCACGGACCTGGCGCTGCGCGCCCTGTCCAAGCCCACCGGCACCGCGCCGTTCATGATGCCCAAGCGCATCGCCGAACAGGCCATCGGCCAGCCCATCACCGACATGACCGGCTCGGGTCCGTTCAAGGTCATCGAATTCAAGCCGGGCGTGAAGACCGTCTACGCCAAGAACGCCGACTACGTGCCGCGCAAGGAGCCCGCCAGCGGCCTGGCCGGCGGCAAGGTCGTCAACGTCGACAAGGTCGAATGGGACGTCATGCCGGATGCGCTGACCACCGCCAACGCGCTGCTGGGCGGCGAGATCGACTTCGTCGAGCAGTTCCCCTATGACCTGCTGCCGATGATCGAAGGCAACAAGGATCTGAAGGAAGAGTCGCTCAGCCCGGTCGGCTACTTCACGATGTACCGCTTCAACTTCAAGTACCCGCCCTTCAACAACAAGAAGGTGCGCCAGGCCGCGATGTACGCCATCGGCCAGGAAGACGTCATGAAGGCGCTGGTCGGCAATCCGAAATACTGGAAGACCTGCGCCTCGCTGTGGGGTTGCGGCACGCCGCTGGAAAGCGACATCGGCAAGGACATGGTGGTGCCGTCCAACATCGAGAAGGCCAAGGCGCTGCTGAAGGAAGCGGGCTACGACAACACGCCCATCCTGGTCATGCACGCGACCGACGTCGGCACGCTGTCGGCCCAGCCGGTGGTGATGGCGCAGGCGCTGCGCAAGGCTGGCTTCAACGTCAACCTGGCCGCGATGGACTGGCAGAGCGTCGCGACGCGCCGCGCCTCGAAGGCTGCGCCCGCGGAAGGCGGCTGGAACATCCACAACACCAACTGGTACGCCACGGACGTGATGGACCCGGTCCGTTCCGCCCCGGCCGCGGCCAACGGCGACAACGCCTGGTTCGGCTGGCCCGACTTCCCGCAGATCGAAGAGTTGCGCACGAAGATGGCGCTGACCTCCGACCCCGCGGAACAGAAGAAGATCGCCGAGGAAGTGCAGCGCATCGGCATCGATGAAGGCCTGTACGTGCCGCTGGGCCAGATGTCCGTGCCCACCGTCTACTCGACCAAGCTCTCGGGCCTGGTGCACGCGCCGGTGTTCGCGTTCTGGAACGTCAAGAAAGCCCCTTGATGGGCAAGTAGTTCAGGGGGAAATACATGCTGGCATTTGTCTCACGCCGGCTCCTCGCGACCATCCCCGTTCTGGTGATGGTCGCGGTGGTGGTCTTCGCGATATTGCGTTTCAGCCCGGGAGATCCGGCCATCATCATGGCGGGCGACGGCGCCACGCCCGAGCGCATCGTCCAGATACGCCAGACGATGGGCCTGGACCAGCCGGTCATCAAACAGTTCTTCATATGGGGCGGCAAGCTCCTGCAAGGCGACCTGGGCACCTCGCTCATGTCCGGCGTGCCGGTCACCAAGCTGATCGGCCAGCGCCTGGAACCGTCGCTCAGCCTGGCGGTGCTGACCTTGGTGTTCACCCTGCTCGTCGCCATTCCGCTGGGCGTGCTGGCCGCATGGCGCCAAGGCAAGCTGCTGGACCGCGCCGTGATGGGCTTCTCGGTGCTGGGATTCTCCGTGCCGGTCTTCGTCACGGGCTACGTGCTGATCTGGCTCTTCGCCATCAAGCTGGGCTGGTTCAACGTGCAGGGCTACGCGCCGCTGGCCAAGGGTTTCTGGCCTTACCTGCACCGCCTCATCCTGCCGTCGCTGGCGCTGTCCACGGTCTACGTGGCGCTGATCGCGCGCATCACGCGCACCAGCGTCATCGAGGTCATGGGCGAGGATTTCATCCGCACGGCGCGCTCCAAGGGCCTGGGCGAAACCGGCGTGCTGCTGGGCCACGCCCTGCGCAACGCCGCCGTGCCCATCGCCACGGTGGTGGGCCTGGGCATCGCGCTGCTGATCAGCGGCGTGGTCGTGACGGAATCGGTGTTCAACATCCCCGGCCTGGGCCGGCTGGTGGTGGAAGCCGTGCTCGCGCGCGACTACCCCGTCATCCAGGGCCTGACGCTCTTCTTCGCGTTCGTCTACGTGTTCATCAATCTGGTTGTCGATTGCGCCTACACGGTGTTCGACCCGCGAATCAGGTATTAACGCCATGCAAACGCCAACCGATGCCGCCGCGCAAGCGGCCGCCGATCTCCCCGGAGGCGGCACGCCCCAGGCTACCGCCTGGCGCCAGATCCGCCAGGGACTCAAGAGCTGGCCCGTGATGCTGGCGCTGATCGTGCTGGTGGCGGTCGTCGCCATCGCGCTGTTCGCGCCGCTGCTGGGTACGGTCGACCCCACTTCCATCAACCCCGGCGCGCGCCTGAAGCCGCCCTTCTCCGACTACCTGCTGGGCACCGACGCCTTTGGCCGCGACGTCTGGTCGCGCGTGGCCTACGGCGCGCGCATCTCGCTGATCGCGGGCCTGGGCGCGGCGCTGGTCAGCGTCGCCATCGGCCTGGTCATCGGCGTGATCGCCGGCTGGTTCCGTTCGCTGGACGGGCTGATCATGCGCACCATGGACGCCATCATGGCCATCCCCGGCATCCTGCTGGCGATCGCCCTGGTGTCGGTCACGGGCGCCAGCATCACCACCGTGCTGGTCGCCATCACCATCCCGGAAATTCCGCGGGTGGTGCGGCTGGTGCGCGGCCAGATCCTGACCGTGCGCGGCGAACCCTATGTCGAAGCCGCGCTGGCCCTGGGCACGCCGCTGCCGCTGCTGCTGTGGCGCCACATGGTGCCCAGCACGATCGCGCCGCTGACGGTGCAGGGTACCTATGTGTTCGCCTCCGCCATGCTCACCGAAGCCATCCTGAGCTTCCTGGGCGCGGGCATCCCGCCCGAGATCGCCTCCTGGGGCAACATCATGTCCGAAGGACGCATGTACTTCCGCATGCTGCCCGGCCTGATCCTGTTCCCCGGCCTGTTCCTGTCGCTGACCGTGCTCAGCGTGAACATCCTGGGCGACGCCTTGCGCGACGCGCTGGACCCGAAAATGGTGCGCAGGATCTGATGCCGATGACCTATTCCCCCACTCCTCCCGCAGGCGATACCTCCACCGCCATCCTGGCCATCCGCAACCTCTCGGTGGAAGTCGCCGGCGCCGGCAACCGCGTCGTGCGCAACCTGAGCCTGGACGTGCATGCCGGCGAAACCGTGTGCGTCGTCGGCGAATCCGGCTCCGGCAAATCCGTCACCTCGCTGGCCGTCATGGGCCTGCTGCCTCCCGGCGTGCTGGGCGTCAGCGCGGGTTCGATCCGCGTGGAAGGCGAAGACGTGGTCACCGCCACGCAGCGCCGCTTGCGCGAGATGCGCGCCACGCGCATGGCCATGGTGTTCCAGGAGCCCATGACCGCCCTGAACCCCGTGCACACCGTGGGCAAGCAAGTCGACGAGGTGCTGCGCCTGCACCGCAAGCAGATGTCGGCCGCGGACCGCCGCGCCAAAGTGCTGGACATGTTCCGGTCGGTGCACCTGCCCGACGTCGAGCGCATCTTCGAGGCCTATCCGCACCAGCTGTCGGGCGGCCAGCGCCAGCGCATCGTCATCGCCATGGCGCTGATCCTGGAGCCCAAGCTGCTGATCGCGGACGAGCCGACCACGGCGCTGGACGTCACCACGCAGAAGCAGATCCTGGCGCTCATCAAGGAACTGCAGGTCAAGCACCAGACCGCCGTACTGTTCATCACCCACGACTTCGGCGTGGTGGCCGAGATCTCCGACCGCATCGTGGTGATGAACCGCGGCGACCTGATCGAAAGCGGCACGCGCAACGAGATCCTGGCCGAGCCCAAGCAGTCCTATACCCGCCGGCTGGTGTCGTCGGTACCCAGCCTGGTGCCCTCGCGCCGCGAGGCACCGGCCGGCATGCCGGTGCTGCACGTCAAGGGCCTGGGCCGCACCTACGGCACCAAGAGTTCGCTGTTTTCGCGCCAGGCTGCGCGCAACGTGATCGCGGCCGCCGACGTCAACCTGACGCTGCGCAAGGGCGAGATCCTGGGCATCGTGGGCGAGTCCGGCTCGGGAAAATCCACCGTGGCGCGCTGCATCGTGCGCCTGATCGAACCCACCGCGGGCCACATGATGATGGGAGGCGAAGACCTCAGCACCTTGTCCGGCTCGGCGCTGCGCCCGGTGCGCCGCCGCATCCAGATCGTGTTCCAGGATCCGTACCGTTCGCTGAATCCGCGCCGCACCGTCGGCGAATCCATCATCGAGGGCCTGCTGAATTTCGGCGTGGCCCGCGAACAAGCACTGAAACGCGCCGGCGAAACGCTGAGCGTCGTGGGCCTGAGCCCCGACGCGATGAACCGCTATCCCCACCAGTTCTCCGGCGGCCAGCGCCAGCGCATCTGCATCGCGCGCGCCCTGGTCATGGACCCCGAGATTCTGGTGGCCGACGAAGCCGTGTCCGCCCTGGACGTATCGGTGCAGGCGCAGGTGCTGGAATTGCTGGAACAGGTGCGCCAGCGCACCGGCGTGGGCGTGCTGTTCATCACCCACGACTTGCGCGTGGCCGCGCAGATCTGCGACACCATCATGGTGATGCAGCGGGGCAAGGTCGTCGAGACCGGCTCCGCCGAAACCGTGCTGACCGAACCGCGCCACGAATACACACGCGCCCTGATCGACGCCGCCCCCGGACGCGACTGGGACTTCCGCAACTTCCGGCCGGTCGCGGCCGGCCTGGGCCATGCCGCCGCGCCCTGAAACGCGCGCAGCCTGTACACACACTGGAACCGCAATGCCGCAACCGCATGAACTGTCCGCCGTGGAGCTGCTCCAGGCCTACCGCGACAAGACGCTCTCGCCCGTCGAGGTCACCCGCTCCGTGCTGGACCACATCGCGCGCTGGGAACCGCAGCTGAAGGCCACCTACGCGCTGGATGCGGATGGCGCGCTGGCGCAGGCCCGCGCCTCCGAAGCCCGCTGGATGAAGGGCGAACCGCTGTCGACCGGCGGACACACGCTGGACGGCGTGCCCGCCACCGTCAAGGAAAACATCGCCACGCGCGGCGTGCCGGTGCCGCTGGGCACGGCAGCGACGGAATTGAAGCCTGCCGCCGCCGATGCGCCGCCAGCCGCCCGCATGCGCGAGGCCGGCGCCGTGCTGCTGGGCAAGACCACCATGCCCGACTTCGGCATGCTGTCCTCGGGCCTGTCCAGCTTCCATGAACTGACCCGCAACCCCTGGGATCTGACGAAGAACCCGGGCGGCTCCAGCGCCGGCGCGGGCGCCGCGGCGGCCGCCGGTTACGGCCCGCTGCATATCGGCACCGACATCGGCGGCTCCGTGCGCCTGCCGGCGGCCTGGTGCGGCATCGCCACGCTCAAGCCCAGCCTGGGCCGCATCCCCATCGACCCGCCGTTCATGGGCCGCTGCGCCGGCCCCATGACGCGTACCGTCGCCGACTCGGCGCTCATGATGGGCGTGCTGTCGCAGCCCGACGCGCGCGACCACATGAGCCTGCCTTACCAGGACTTCGACTGGCTGGACCTGGAACTCGACCTGCGCGGCCTGCGCATCGGCCTGCTGATGGACGCGGGCTGCGGCCTGCCGCTGGATCCTGAAATCCGCGCCGCGGTCGAGGCCGCAGCCCGCGCCTTCGAAGCCGGCGGCGCCATCGTCACGCCGATGCAGCCCTGGATGACGCCGGACATGCTGGAAGGCGTGGACCGCTTCTGGCGCACGCGCTCGGCCGTCGACCTGTCGGCCTTGCCGCAGGCGCGCCGCGACAAGATCCTGCCCTTCATCCGCACCTGGGCGGAAAGCGGCGGCGGCCAGTCCGGCGAGGCCGTGTTCCGCAGCTATTACGAAACCATGAACGTGCGCGCCAAGACGGTAGCGGCTTGCGCGCCCTACGACTACGTGCTTTCGCCCGTGGCCCCGGTGGTCGCCTACAACGCCGAATGGCCGTCGCCCACCAACGAGGTCGCGACCACCATGCACCACATCGGATTCACGCTGCCCTACAACATGAGCGAGCAGCCCGCGGCGTCCGTCAATTGCGGCTATACCAAGACCGGCCTGCCCATCGGCCTGCAGATCGCGGGCGCGCGCTTTGACGACCTGGGCGTGCTGCGCATGGCGCGCGCCTGGGAAGCCATGCGGCCTGAACAACACCCCTGGCCCCAGCCGCCGCGCGCGGCCTGACCGATCCTCAACAGCAAACCCACAGGAATTCCCATGCGTTGGCTTTTGGCAATGATCAAGCACGAGACGAATACGTTTTCGCCCGTGCCTACCCCGCTTGAACGCTTCTTCCGCGGCAATCCCGAGATCCTGGCCGGCGAACGCGCCATCAAGGCCTACGAGAACACCGACAGCGGCCTGGGCGGCTATATCGAAGTGGCGCGGCGCGAAGGCGCCGAGATGGTCGTGCCCGTGGCGGCCGAGTCCTGGCCCAGCGGCCCCGCCAGCGCCGAAACCCACGAACGGCTGTGCAAGCTGGTCCTGGACGAGGTCCAGCGCGGCGGCTATGACGCCATCCTGCTCGACCTGCACGGCGCCATGGTCGCCGAAGGCGTGGAGGACGCCGAGGGCGACCTGCTGCGCCGCCTGCGCGAGATCGATCCGCACACGCCCGTGGCGGTGACGCTGGACATGCACGCCAACATCTACGACGACATCGTCAAGCATGCCACGGTCATCACGGGCTTCCATACCTATCCGCACGTGGACATCCGCGCGGCCGGCCTGCGCGCCGCGAACGTGATCGCGCGCACCCTCAAGGGCGAGATCAAGCCGGTCATGTCCTGGGCCAACAAACCCATGCTGCCGCACATCATGTGCCAGGGCACCCACGCGGCGCCCAACCAGCCGCTACAGGAACGCTGCAAGGCAATGGAAGCCGGCGGCGTCCTGGCCGCTTCCGTCTTCGTGGGATTCCCGCACGCCGACATTCGCGAAGCCGGCCTGAGCGCGGTGGTCTGTACCGACGGCAACCTGGCCGAGGCGCAGCGGCACCGCGACGAGCTGCTGGACCAAGCCTGGAACGGCCGCGCCGACTGGGTGTTCCACCCGGAGCCGCTGGCGCCCACCATTGCCCGCGCCAAGGCCATCGAACAAGGCCCGGTCGTGCTGCTGGACCACTACGACAATACCGGTTCAGGCGGCACCATGGACACCACCGCCGTGCTGGCGGAAGTGCTGCGCCAGGAACTGGAGAACGTGGTCTTCTACGCCATTTGCGACCCGCAGGCCGCACTCGAGGCGGCTGCCGCAGGCGTGGGCCAGACCATCACGATCCAGCTCGGCGGCAAGCTGGCCATGCCCGCCATCAAGGAACCCAGCGAGCCGCTGGAGGTCACCGGCCGCGTCAAGCTGGTGTTCGACGGCGTCTACCTGAACCGCGGCCCCATGTACCGCGGCGTGCGCAACGACACCGGCCTGACGGTCGTGATCGACACGGGCCGCGTGGAAATCGTGGTGGTTTCCCGTCACCAGGAGCCGTTCGACATCAATTGCCTGCTGTCGGCCGGCATCGATCCGCTGCAAAAGCGCTATGTCGTGCTCAAGAGCCGCGTGCACTGGCGCGCGGGCTTTTCCGACATGGCGACGCAGGTCATCGAATGCACCGGCGTGGGGGTGACCACCTCGGACTACGGCCAGCTTGATTTCAAGCACGTGCGCCGGCCCATCTATCCCCTCGATCCGATGTAGACCCGGCCGCCGCGCCCACCCCGGAAAGCCGGCGCAACTGCGCCGGCTTTCATTTTGAAATCTTCTGTAACGGTGAGCGCCCTCAGATGACCATCGGCCTCGGTATACTCGCCGCGGGCCTTACAGGCCGATGAATACGTGTATTCCGATGGCGGGCGTCAACGTCCGGCGGCCATAAGCAGCCGCGGTTCACCGGATATGACTCGATAATCAACGATACAAGCAGAACGATGAAAAAGAGCGTAGCGATCACCCTGGGCGTGGTCATAGTGGGAGCGGGAAGCTGGGTCGGGGCCACGTGGTACACCGGCAAGCGCATCGAGGAAAGCTCGCAGCGCCACCTGGCGGAAGCCAACGAAAAGCTGGCCAAGATCACGCCTCTGTTCGGTCTGCGCATCGATCAGCTCAAGTACGAGCGCGGCCTGTTCTCGACGCAGGCGCGTTATGGCGTGTCGCTGGTCAAGGGCGACAAGGTCGCCGAAGACCTGCCCAAGGGCATGATCGAGTTCGACGCCTCCATCGAACACGGCCCCTTCCCCAAGAGCGCGCTGGCGCGCGGCGCCATCGCGCCCAAGCTGGCGTTCACGCACGCCGAGCTCGCCAAGACCGAAAACATCAAGGAGCTGTTCGAGCTGACCAAGGGCGTCGCGCCCCTGAGCGCCGACACGATCATCAGTTTCGGCGGCTTCGCCACCTCCACCGCCAATATCGCCCCCGTGCAGATCACGCACGAAGGCAACGCCGTCAATTTCAGCGGCATGGCGATCAACGGCACCTTCGACCGCGCGCTGCAGGCCGTCACGGCGCACGCCCTGATGGAAACGCTGTCGGTGGATGGCGAAAAATCGGACGATCCCATCAAGATGCTGGTGTCCGGCCTGACGATGGACGTCAACAGCCGCATGGGCAAGTTCGGCCTGTCCATTGGCGACTCCAGCGTCAAGCTCAAGCGCATCGACGTCACCCGCCCTGGCGACGACGTCAAGGTCTCGCTGGACAACCTGGGCTATGGCGTCAAGCTGGCCGAAGACGACAAGAACGTCAACGTCGAAGCCACCTACCAGACCGGCAACATCACTCTGAATGACGTGGCCTTGGGCAACGGCCAGGCCGTGATCAAGCTCGCCAAGCTGGACGGCGCCGCCATCAAGCAGCTGTCGGACACCTACAACCAGATCGTGCGCCAGTACATGCTGGGTGCCAGCGACGAAGGCCTGAAGGACGAGCAGTTCGACGCCGTGCTGGAAAACGCCGGCAAGCTGCTCAACGGCAACCCCACGTTCAGCATCGACCCGATCAGCTGGAAGACCGACAAGGGCGAAAGCAAGCTGACCTTCGCCCTGGACCTGACCAATCCGCCCAACGTCAAAGACCTGACGCCCCAGGAGATCATGGTCAAGGCCATCAAGCAGATCGATGCCACCCTGGTCATCTCCAAGCCCATGGTGCGCGACCTGATCGTGCAGTACGCCGTCAAGAAGCAAGGCTTGACCGCCGAAAAGGCCGCCGAGGAAGCCGACGACCAGATGCGCTCGATGTCCGGCATGGCTGAAATGCTCAACGTCGGCAAGAACGACGGCGACAACATCATCGGCAAGTTCCACTACGCCGATGGCATGGGCGACCTGAACGGCCAGAAGATCCCCGCCGACGAACTGTTCTCGGGCCTGCTGGGCGCGACCGGCATGGACGACGACATGGACGGCATGGAAGAGGAAGGCGAACCGGCCGAAGGCGCGGAACTTGCCGCGCCCTCCGACACCGCGTCCGTGGCCGGCTACATGCAGGACTTCGACGTGGACACCGTGACGACCATGCTGGACGACATGGTCTACAACCCGCGCAAGCAGGACGGCGACGAAGGTCCGGTCCTGATCCTGGATCCCCGCGACACCGGCGCCAGCGAGCTGCGCGTCGACTTCCTGTGCAACGACTTCACCGAGAAGTGCCATGACCTCGTCGTGACCGCGACCTACAGCAGCAAGAAGCCGGTCTCGCTCAAGGCCATCAACGCCTGGAACCAGGAATACCGCTGGACCCGCGCCTACCTGGACGACAAGAACCGGGCCGTGCTGCAGATGGACATGAACTCGGAAGGCGGCATCGGCAAGGAAAACCTGCAGATCATGCTCAACACGTTCTTCAGCATCGCGGAAGACTTCTCGGTGGCCAGCAAGGCCGCGCCGGCGAAGTAAGCCTCGACTGACGCAAGACAAAAAAATCCCCCATCTTTCGGATGGGGGATTTTTTTTGCCTAGGGGCCCGGCTCTCGCCGGGCCTCGCGCCCCACTCTCAGGCGTAGGCTTCGATCGGCAAGCAGGCGCAGACCAGGTTGCGGTCGCCGTAGGCGTTGTCCACGCGGGCAACCGGCGGCCAGTACTTGGCGTCGCGCAGCGAAGCCACCGGGTAAGCGGCCTGCTGGCGCGGGTAGTCGTGCAGCCATTCCTCGGCCAGCAGCATCTGCGCGGTGTGCGGCGCGTTCTTCAGGACGTTGTCCTCGGCATCGCGCTCGCCGCGCTCGACCTGGGCGATTTCTTCCCGGATCGAGATCATCGCGTCGATGAAGCGGTCCAGTTCGGCAACGCCTTCCGATTCGGTCGGCTCGACCATCAGCGTGCCGGCAACCGGGAAGCTCATGGTGGGCGCATGGAAGCCGTAGTCCATCAGGCGCTTGGCGATGTCTTCGGCGCTGATGCCGCTGGTTTCCTTGAGCGGACGCACATCGAGGATGCACTCGTGCGCCACGCGGCCATTGCGGCCCGCATACAGGACCGGATAGTGGTCGCGCAGGCGGGTCGCGATGTAGTTGGCATTGAGGATGGCGACTTCAGTGGCGCGGCGCAGGCCGTCGGCGCCCATCAGCGAGATGTACACGAACGGAATCGGCAGGATGCCGGCCGAGCCGAACGGCGCGGCCGACACCGGGCCGACCTTGGCGTCGCCGGGCAGCTTGCCCTGCTCGTTCACCACGCCCGGCAGGTACGGCGCCAGGTGCGCGCGCACCGCCACGGGACCCACGCCGGGGCCGCCGCCGCCGTGCGGAATGCAGAAGGTCTTGTGCAGGTTCAGGTGGGACACGTCCGAACCGAACTTGCCCGGCTGGGCCACGCCCACCATCGCGTTCATGTTGGCGCCGTCCAGGTAGACCTGGCCGCCGGCCTGGTGCACCAGATCGCAGATCTCGGTGACGGCTTCCTCGAACACGCCATGGGTCGACGGATACGTGATCATCAAAGCGGCCAGCTTGTCGCCGACCTGTTCGATCTTGGCGCGCAGATCAACCAGATCGACGTTGCCGTTGGCGTCCGACGCCACCACCACCACGTCCATGCCGGCCAGTTGCGCCGAGGCCGGGTTGGTGCCGTGCGCCGACGACGGGATCAGGCAGATGTTGCGCTGATGCTGGCCGTTGGCCTGATGGTAGCCGCGGATCGCCAGAAGGCCCGCGTACTCGCCCTGCGCGCCCGAGTTGGGCTGCAGGCTGATGTTGTCGTAGCCGGTGATCTCGCACAGCGCGGCCGACAGGCGGTCGATCAGTTCGTTGTAGCCCTGGCTTTGCGAAGCCGGCGCGAACGGGTGGATCAGCGCGAACTCGGGCCAGGTGATGGGGATCATCTCGGCGGTCGCGTTGAGCTTCATGGTGCACGAGCCCAGCGGGATCATGGTGCGGTCCAGCGCCAGATCCTTGTCGGCCAGCTTGCGCAGGTAGCGCAGCATGTCGGTTTCCGACTGCACGCTGGAGAACACCGGGTGCGTCAGGATCGCGCTTTCGCGCGCCACGCCGGCGGGAATGCCGCTGGCGGCGGCCGCGTCCAGGGCGTCGATGTCGAGCTCGACGTCGTCACGTTCCAGGCCGGCGGCGAAGACATTGACCAGCGCTTGCAGGTCGGCGACGGTCACGGTCTCGTCCAGCGACACCGCCAGGCGGGCGCCGTCGACGCGGCGCAGGTTGATGTGCGCGCAATCGGCGGCGGTCAGGATGGCCGGCGTCGCCGCGCCGGTTTCCAGCAGCAGCGTATCGAAGAAGGTGTCGTTGACGACCTTCACGCCCAGCTTGACCAGCTCGGCGCGCAGGATGGCGGTGCTGCGCTGCACGCGCTCGGCGATGCGGCGGATGCCGGCCGGACCGTGCCACACGGCGTACATGCCGGCCATCACGGCCAGCAGCACTTGTGCGGTGCAGATGTTGGAGGTGGCTTTTTCGCGGCGGATGTGCTGTTCGCGCGTCTGCAGCGCCAGGCGCATGGCCGGGTTGCCCTGCGCGTCCTTGGACACGCCGACCAGGCGGCCAGCCATGTTGCGCTTGAAGGCGTCCTTGCAGGCCATGAAGCCGGCATGCGGGCCGCCGAAGCCGAACGGCACGCCGAAACGCTGGGCCGAACCGATGGCGATATCCGCGCCCCATTCGCCGGGCGCGGCCAGCAAGGCCAGCGCCAGCAGGTCGGTGGCGACGGCCACGATGGCGCCTTGCGCATGCGCGGCTTCAGCCAGCTTGCGGTAGTCGGCGACGGAGCCGGTGCTGTGCGGGTATTGCAGCAGCACGCCGAAGCACTCGGGCAGGCCTTCGGCCTCGTCGCCGATGGTGATTTCAATGTCCAGGCCTTCGGCGCGCGTGCGCACGACTTCGATGGTCTGGGGATGCACGTGGCGCGAAATGAAGAACACCGGGCTCTTCGACTTGGCGCTGCGGCGTGCCAGCGTCATCGCTTCGGCGGCGGCGGTGCTTTCGTCCAGCAGCGAGGCGTTGGAGATGTCCAGCCCGGTCAGGTCGGCGACCATGGTCTGGTAGTTCAGGAGGGCTTCGAGGCGACCCTGCGAGATCTCGGGCTGGTAAGGCGTGTAGGCCGTGTACCAGGCGGGATTCTCAAGAATGTTGCGCAACACCACGTTGGGCGTCTGCGTGCCGTAATACCCCTGGCCGATGTAGCTGCGGTAGACCTTGTTGCGGCCGGCGATCTGCTTCAGTTCGGCCAGCACGTCGGTTTCGCTGCGCGAGGCGGGCAGCGCCAGCGGGGCCTGGCTGCGGATCTTGGGCGGCACGACTTCTTCGATCAGGGCGTCCAGGCTGGCGCTGCCGATGACGGCAAGCATGGCGGCCTGGTCGGCGTCGGAAGGGCCGATGTGGCGGGGAATGAAGTCGGTGTGGGTGTCTAGGGCGCGCGACATGGAGAGGTCTCGGGATAGCGGGTGTCGTCGGAGGACGGACGGTATTGCATCTTGCGGAACGGGCGCGTGGCTGGCGCCTGCGCGCCCGTTCCGGCCAGGCGGCTTAGCCGTTGGCGACGGCTTCGTAGCCGGCGGCGTCGAGCAGCTTGTCGGCGTCGGCGGCGTTGACCGGCTTGATCTTGAAGATCCAGGCGGTGAAGGCCGATTCATTGATCAGGTTGGGATTGTTTTCCAGCTCTTCGTTGAACGCGACGATTTCGCCGGCCACGGGAGCGTAGATGTCCGAAGCGGCCTTGACCGATTCGACCACGCCAGCGGTTTCACCGGCGTTCAGCTTGGCGCCGACCTTCACGTCGCCAACGAAGACCAGGTCGCCCAATTGATCCTGGGCGGTATCGGTGATGCCGACGACGAACACGTCGCCTTCGGCTTTGACCCATTCATGGGACTCGGTGTACTTGCGATCGGTGGGCAGACTCATGGGAACTCCTGAGGGAATGCGGGTAGATGAATGGTGTTGCGCGCCTCGCGCGGGCGGCCGTCGCCCCAGGGGCCGGCGGCTCGCGCGAAGCTTCGAGTTTACGAGTGTTCGACCGCTTTGCCGTTACGCACGAACGGCAATTTGCAAGCCAGGGCGGGCACCCATTTGCCGCGGATGTCGACCTCGACCGTGTCGCCCGGCTTGACGCCTTGCGGCAGGCGGGCAAAGCCGATCGACACGCCCAGCGTCGGCGACATGGTGCCGCTGGTGAGCTCGCCCGTGCCTTCCTTGGTGCGCACGGCCATATGCGCGCGCATCACGCCGCGCTCTTGCAGCTTCAGGCCGATGAAGGTGGCGGGCGTGGCGAACTGTTCCAGCGCGTCGCGGCCGATGAAGCGGCGCTCGGCGTTCTTCAGGGACACGGTCCAGGTCAGGCCGGCCTGGTCGGGCTGGGTCAGCTCGTCCATGTCCTGGCCGTAGAGATTCATGCCGGCTTCCAGGCGCAGCGTGTCGCGCGCGCCCAGGCCGCAGGGACGCACGCCCTGGGCGACCAGGTCGCGCCACAGCTGCACCACGTCGGCGGCGGGCAGCACGATTTCAAAACCGTCCTCGCCGGTGTAGCCGGTACGGGCCACCAAGGTGTCGTCACCCACGCGGGCGGCCACGAAGGGCGTCAGCGGCTCGCTGGCGGCCTGCCAGGCCGGGCGCGCGGCCCAGACCTTGGCGCGGGCGTTCGGGCCTTGCACGGCCACCATGGCCAGGTCGCGGCGCGGGTTGATGGCGACGTCGAACTGGCCGGCCTGCTTGACGCGCTGCATCCAGGCGACGTCCTTGTCGGCCGTGCCGGCATTGACCACGACGCGCCATTCGTCGGCGGCGAAGAAATAGATGATCAGGTCGTCGATCACGCCGCCTTGCGGGTTCAGCATGCAGCTGTACAGCGCCTTGCCGGGCACGGTCAGCTTGGACACGTCGTTGGCGACCAGACGCTGCAGGAAGGCGAACGCGTCCGGACCGGCCACGTCGACGTTCAGCATGTGCGACACGTCGAACATGCCGGCGTCCTGCCGCACCGCGTGGTGCTCTTCCAGTTGCGAACCGTAGGCCAGCGGCATGTCCCAGCCGCCGAAGTCGACCATGCGGGCGCCAGAGGCGATGTGTTCTTCAGCCAGCGGGGTGCGTTTGAGGGTTGCGGACATGCGCGGAAACTCCGGGGCGGCAGTGTTGCCAGGGTTACGGAATGCCAGTGGTGCCAAGCGGGGTGCGCTTGTACAACGGCTGAATCTTCCGCCCCTCTGTCCTTTTGCCTGAGAGTTGCCCCGCATGGCGGGTTTGCACCTTCGGCGCCTGGGCTGCTCGCTATGTCCCTAGTTCAGGGGCGGCGCCAGGTCTCTCCAGAGTACTGTTTTGCCGCGTCCGCGCGGTAAAAAAAACCGGGACAGGGCAAGCATGGGCGGTATGGGTTACCTGAGCGATTCCGGGCGAATTGCGCCTTCGGCGGCGGCCGGACGTACAGGCCGCTCTCTCCCGCAACATGCGTGACAGCGGCGCAAGCATACAACGAAAGCCGCAGCCAGGGAATGCCTGCGGCAGCCTCAGCCCAGCGCCGTGTCCAACAACATCATCAGCACGAAACCCAGCATCAGCCCGCAGGTCGCGTAGACCTCATGCCCCTTGCGGTGAGATTCCGGGATGATCTCGTGGCTGATCACGAACAGCATGGCGCCCGCGGCAAAACCCAGGCCCCAGGGCAGAAGCGGCTCGGACCAGCCCACCACGGCGGCGCCCAGGACCGCGCCCAGCGGCTCGACCAGGCCGGACAGCATGCCCAGCGCCACGGCAAACGCGCGCTGGTAGCCCGCCGCCAGCAGCGCCACCGCCACCACCAGCCCTTCGGGAATGTCCTGGATAGCAATGCCGGTGGCCAGCGCGGTGCCGCGCATGGCGTCGTTGCCCGCATAGCCCACGCCAATGGCCAGGCCCTCCGGCAAGTTATGCAGGGTGATGGCGAAAACGAACAGCCAGGTACGGCGCAGGCGGTGCGCCTCGATGCCTTCCCGGCCCTTGATGAAATGCTCGTGCGGCAGGGTACGGTCCATGAGCAGCAGCACCGCCGCGCCCAGCAACACGGCAGCGCCCACCGTCAAGCCGGCGCCCCAGGGGCCATAACCCAGGTCGCGGCCCGCCGCGATGCCCGGCGCCACCAGCGAAAAGGCGCTGGCGGCCAGCATCACGCCGGCGCCGAAGCCGAACATGCTGTCCTGCATTTTCTGGGGGATGGTCCGGGCGAACAGGATGGGCAAGGTGCCCAGGGCGGTAGCGCCAGCTGCGACCAGCCCGCCCAGAAGGGCATCGCCCACGTGCGGCGCACGCACGTCCAGATAGACCCACAGCTGGTGCAGGCCCAGGCAGGCCACCAATACGGCCAGGGTCCACACGCTGATGCTGGTGGCCGCCGGCCGCACGCGATGACGGCTGAAGGTATTCATGTGCCGCTGCCCTCCTTGCGAGAGATGCGCTCAGCGCTGGGCCGCCGCGTAGCGGCGCGCCACTTCAGGCCAGTTCACGACATTGTAAAAGGCGCCGATGTACTCGGGCCTGCGGTTCTGGTACTTCAGGTAGTAGGCGTGCTCCCACACGTCCAGCCCCAGGATGGGCGAGTTGCCGTGCATCAGGGGGCTGTCCTGGTTGGCGCTGCTTTCCACCACCAGCTTGCCGGCCGGTGTGACCGAGAGCCAGGCCCAACCGCTGCCAAAGCGGGTCAGCGCGGCCTTGGTGAACGCATCGCGGAAGGCGGCCTGCCCGCCCAGTTCGGAGTCAATGGCCGACGCCAACGCGCCATCCGGCTCGCCCCCGCCCTCGGGCGACATGACCGACCAGAACAGGCTGTGGTTCGCGTGGCCGCCGCCATGATTGCGCACGGCGCCGCGTATGGCTTCGGGCAACTGCTCCAGCCGCGCCACCAGGGACTCGACAGGCTCGTTGGTGACGATGCCCGCGCCCTCCAGCGCGGCGTTCAGGCTGTTGACGTAGGTCTGATGGTGCTTGCTGTAGTGGATCTCCATCGTCATCGCGTCGATGTGGGGTTCCAGGGCGTCGTAGGCATACGGCAGGGGCGGGAGGGTATAGGCCATGCATGTCTCCGTGAGATCCGCCCCCGATTCAGGGCTTGGATCTATATCGAAAACATAAATGATAAGTATTTTTATTTAATATAACAATGGCAGGTTTCCAATACCTGCCATAGCGCCGGCCTATCGGCGCCCTGTCCCGCCTGGGGAAGCTAGAGCGCCTTGCCGCAGGCCACGCCCGAGGCCCAGGCCCACTGGAAGTTGTAGCCGCCCAGCCAGCCCGTGACGTCCACGGCTTCGCCGATGAAATAAAGACCGGCGACGGTCTTGGCCTGCATGGACTTCTGGTCCAGGCCGCGCGTGTCCACGCCGCCGCGCATGACTTCGGCCTTCTTGTAGCCAGCGGTGCCGCTGGGCACCAGGCTCCACTGATGGATGTCCTGCGCCAGCGCGCGCAGGGTCTTGTCCGGCGCGTCGGCCAGGCGCAGCGCCGCCAGGCCCGGCTTGCCGCCCTGCTCCGCCAGGTGCAGCCAGCGGTCGGCCAGGCGCTTGGGCCAGAGGCCCGCCAGCACGGTATGCAGCTGCTGCCGGTTGCCCGACTTCGACGCCAACAGTTCTTCCGCCAGATCGCGGCCAGGCGCCAGATCGATCACGATGGGTTCGCCAGGCTTCCAGTAGCTGGATATCTGCAGAATGGCGGGGCCGGACAGGCCACGATGGGTGAACAGCAGGTCTTCGAGGAACTCGCCGCGCGCCTTGCCCTGCCCCGTGTGCAGATTGACCTCCAGCGCCACGCCGGACAATTCGGACAGGGACCGCCATTGCTCGGCATCGAAGGTCAGCGGCACCAGGGCGGGCCGCGGTTCCACGACCTTCAGGCCGAACTGCCGCGCGATCTTCAGGCCGAAATCGGTGGCGCCCAGTTGGGGAATGGCCATGCCGCCGGTGGCGATCACCAGTTTCGCGGCGCGGATCGGGCCTTGGCTGGTGCGCAGCTCGTAGCCCTGCTCGCCATGGCCGATCTCGGCCACCGAGCATCCCATGCGCCACTGCACCCTGCCCGCGTCGCACTCGGCGCGCAGCATTTCGATGATGGATTCGCTGGAATCGTCGCAGAACAGCTGGCCGCGATGCTTCTCGTGCCAGGCGATGTGGTGGCGCTTCATCAGCGCCAGGAAATCCTGCGGCGTGTAACCCGCCAAGGCCGAACGGCAGAAGTGCGGGTTGTCGGAGAGAAAGTTGGCGGGGCCGGCGCCGATATTGGTGAAGTTGCAGCGGCCGCCGCCGGAAATGCGGATCTTCTCCGCCAGGCGCTCGGCGTGGTCGACGAGCACCACGCGCAAGCCGCGCTGGCCGGCGACCGCGGCACACATCATGCCCGCGGCGCCGGCGCCGAGTACTGCTACATCGGACATCAGTCTTCGATCAGGCAGTCGACGTAGTAGCGCTTTTCGCCGTCCGGACCCACTTCGTCGGCCAGGCCGTGGATGTAGGTTTCGAAGCCCGGGAAGCGCTGGTTGAACTCGCGCGCGAACTGCAGGTACTGGACGATGGTGCGGTTGAAGCGTTCGCCCGGGATCAGCAGGGGGATGCCCGGAGGATACGGCGTCAGCAGCACGCCAGTGACGCGGCCTTCGAGCTTGTCGATGTCGACGCGCTCGACCTCGCGGTGCGCCATGCGGGCGAAGGCGTCCGACGGCTTGAGGGCCGGCACCATGTCGCTCAGGTACATCTCGGTGGTCAGGCGAGCCACGTCGCGGGCGCGGTAGGCTTCGTGGATCTCCTGGCACAGGTCGCGCAGGCCCATGCGCTCGTAGCGGCGATGGTCGCGGCAGAATTCCGGCAGGATGCGCCACAGCGGCTGATTACGGTCGTAATCGTCCTTGAATTGCTGCAAGGCGGTCAGCAGCGTGTTCCAGCGGCCCTTGGTGATGCCGATGGTGAACAGGATGAAGAACGAATACAGGCCGGTCTTCTCGACCACCACGCCATGCTCGGTCAGGTACTTGGAGACCAGCGCGGCGGGAATGCCGGTTTCGCCGAAGCTGCCCGACATGTCCAGGCCCGGGGTGATGATCGTGGCCTTGATCGGATCCAGCATGTTGAAGCCTTCGGCCATTTCGCCGAAGCCATGCCAATGGTCGTTGGACTCCAGGATCCATTCGTCGCGGTTGCCGATGCCTTCGGAAACCAGGCGATTCGGGCCCCAGACCTTGAACCACCAGTCGTTCTTGCCGAACTCGGACTCCACCTTGCGCATGGCGCGGCGGAAGTCCAGGGCTTCGCGGATGCTCTCCTCGACCAGCGCGGTGCCTCCCGGCGGTTCCATCATGGCGGCGGCCACGTCGCAGGACGCGATGATCGCGTACTGGGGCGAGGTGGACGTGTGCATCAGATAGGCTTCGTTGAACACGTTGCGGTCCAGCTTGCGGGTCTCGGACTCCTGCACGATGATCTGCGAGGCCTGCGAGATGCCGGCCAGCAGCTTGTGCGTGGAGTGGGTGGCGAACACCATCGCGTCCTGGCTGCGCGGGCGGTCCTGGCCGATGGCGTGCATGTCCTGGTAGTACTCATGGAACGAGGCGTGCGGCAGCCAGGCTTCGTCGAAGTGCAGCGTGTCGACATAGCTGCCCAACTGCTTCTTGATCATTTCGACGTTGTAGATGACGCCGTCGTAGGTGCTCTGCGTCAGCGTCAGGATGCGCGGATTCTTGTTCACCGCTTCGCGCGCGAAGGGGTTGGCCTCGATCTTCTTGCGGATATTGTCCGGGTGGAACTCTTCCAGCGGGATCGGGCCGATGATGCCCAGGTGGTTGCGCGTGGGACGCAGGAACACCGGGATCGCGCCCGTCATCGTAATGGCGTGCAGGATCGACTTGTGGCAGTTGCGGTCCACCACCACCACGTCGCCCGCGGCCACGTTGGCATGCCACACCACCTTGTTGGAGGTGGAGGTGCCGTTGGTCACGAAGAAGCAGTGGTCGGCGTGGAAGATGCGCGCGGCGTTCAGTTCGGATTCGGCCACGGGGCCGGTGTGGTCCAGCAGCTGACCCAGTTCGTCCACGGCGTTGCAGACGTCGGCGCGCAGCATGTTCTCGCCGAAGAACTGGTGGAACATCTGGCCCACCGGGCTCTTCAGGAACGCCACGCCGCCGGAGTGGCCGGGGCAGTGCCAGGAGTACGAGCCGTCCTGCGCGTACTTGACCAGTTCGCGGAAAAACGGCGGCGGCAGGCTGTCGACGTAGCTGCGGGCTTCGCGGATGATGTGGCGCGCCACGAATTCGGGGGTGTCCTCGAACATGTGGATGAAGCCGTGCAGTTCGCGCAGGATGTCGTTGGGAATGTGCTCGGAAGTGCGCGTCTCGCCGTACAGGTAGATGGGGATGTCGGCGTTGCGGAAACGCAGCTCGCCGATGAAGGCGCGCAGGTTCTTGATGGCGCTGGCCACGTCCTCGGGCGAATCCACGTCGAACTCTTCGTCGTCGATCGACAGAATGAAGGCGCTGGCGCGGCTCTGCTGCTGGGCGAACGAACTCAGGTCGCCGTAACTGGTCACCCCGATCACCTCGACGCCCTCGGCCTCGATCGCCGCGGACAAGGCGCGGATACCCAGACCGGACGCGTTCTCGGAACGGTAGTCTTCGTCGATGATGAAAATGGGGAAGCGGAATTTCATGCAGGCGCTCCTGGGGGCAAGGCGGGTTCGGACGCGTAACGCGGCGCGAGTGTACTTCTAGTAAAAATCCGCCTGATGACAGACGGCGCGAGCACCCGCCAGGGCGGCGGGAATGGCCGAATTGTAGGGCTGTTTTTCTTACAGTCCTAAGGGAAATCCCGGAATGGCCCGGACGGCCGTTGTCATCGCGCCAAAAGCGGACGTTTTCAGCACAGAGAGCCGGGCCGCGCCGGGGAGCAAACCGGGCGCCCGAAGCGCCGGGACGCTAGCGGATGGTGCGGGCTTCGCCCGCCTGCAAGGCCATCAGGAACTGTTCGAAATAGGGCGGGATGGCCTCGGCGGAGCCGTAGCGGATGCGCCTTTCGACCTTGGCGATGGCGCCGAAGCAGACCTCGGCTTCGGGTTCGCCGCAGACCAGCACCACCGGGTCCTCGTCGTCGCACACTTCATAGAGACCGCCATACGCGCGGCGTCCCACCTCGTAGAGGTAGGCGGCGGCGCCGACGGTCTGCATGGGAGTAAGAGGCAAGGTCCCGAGATGGGCGGCCTCCAGCGCCTCGTCCAGCGCATGGACGCTGGACGGCGTGTAATCCAGCACGGCGCCGGCCGAGCCGGCTGCCTGGACGAAGTCCTGCGCAGCACCCGCCACGCGCGCCACGAACTCTTCCTGGACTTCGTCGCGCTTGGCGTCCTGGTTTGTCTTGAGGAAACCGAACATCATTGGCTCCTTTGTGAAAACCGCAAGCGGCGTTAGGACCATTATAGGCAGCGTGTCCCCCTATACTGCCCAATCCACCGCCGAACGTTCCCTATTCCCAACACTTGCCGACCATGTCCCCGATCTCCGTCCGACGCCTTGTTCCCGCCGACGCCGCGCCGCTGCGTCAATTGCGCCTGGACGCCCTGGTGGAAACCCCTGAATCGTTCGGATCGAGTTACGAAGAGGAACACACGCTGACATTGGAGGATATCCGCGGCTGGATCCAGCCTTCGGACGACAGCGCAATGTTTGGCGTGTTCTGCGGCGAGACCCTCGCCGGCATGGTCGGCGTGGGCCGCCAGCGCAAACTGAAGATGCGCCACAAGGCGCACATCTGGAGCATGTACGTGGCGCCGGCGCAGCGCGGCCAGGGCCTGGCGCGGCAACTGATGCAGGCGGCGATCGCCCATGCAGCAGGCATGCGCGGCATCCGCCAGGTGCAGCTGAGCGTGACCGCCAACAATCAGGCCGCCACCGCGCTGTACCTGAGCCTGGGCTTTGCCGAATACGGACGCGAGCGAGAAGCGCTGTGCGTGAACGGTGAACTCTACGACGAAGCGCTGATGGCGCTGCCGCTGGCCGGCAAGTAGCGGCGCCGCCTCAGCCCGCGCCAGCCCGGCGCCGCGTGCCGTAGGCCCGCACCAGATTGCGGCCTTCGTCCTTGGCCTTGTAGAGCGCCTGATCCGCCGCCTTGATCACCGCTTCGGGCGCGCGCAGGGCGTCGCTGCGTTCGGCTACGCCTATGCTGACCGTCACCCGCAGCGGCCGCGCATTGCGCACATCGCGCCCGCCACGGCGGCGCAGGCCGATCTGGTCGGCCTTGGGGCGCACCGGCTTGTCGCGCAGCCGCATCTGGTAGGCCTCGATGGAGCGCCTGACGCTTTCCAGGTGCGGCATGCTTTCCGCCGCGGTCTTGCCCGGGAACACCAGCGTGAATTCCTCGCCGCCGTAGCGGTAGGCCCGGCCGCCGCCCGGCACGCGCCGCAACTGGGCCGCCACCATGCGCAGAACCTGGTCGCCCACGTCATGGCCGTGGGTGTCGTTGAAAGCCTTGAAGTTGTCGACGTCGGCCATCGCCAGCGTATAGACGCGGCCCATGCGCTGCAGCCGTTCGTTCAGCGCGCGCCGGCCCGGCAAGCCGGTGAGCTCGTCGCGGAACGCCATGTGGAAACCTTCATGGGCCAGCGAGATGCACAGGGCCGTCAGCGCGGCGGTGGACATCAGCGCCAGTTCGACGGGATGTTCCGCCCCGCGCGGCAAGGCCCACGCCATGCACACGAAGCCCAGCCACTGCCCCGCCTGTTGCGGACGCCCATAGCGCAATAGCAGCAGGGTCAGCGTCAGGCCCGTGGCCAGCAGCGCAATCAACCCTTCGATCGGCACGCTCAGGTGCGCCAACCTGCCTTGCACGGACAGCATGCCGAACAGATCGGACACGCCGTCCTTGCCGGCCAGCGCGATCGCGGCCGCGCCAGCGGCGATCAGGCCGATGCGAGCGGCCAGGTCCAGCAGCATGCTGGAGCGTTCGGACCACAGGGCGTTGATGGTGTAGGCCAGCGACCACCACGCCAGCGCCGGTCCGACGGCCCAGGGTGCTTCCGTGGCCAGCGCCGGCCAAGCCGCCGTGGCGGCCAGCACGCTGAGCATCAGCACCATGGTCTGCGCGCGCTGGTACATCAGGCACACGGCCACGCCGATCAACGCCATCACCCAAGGCACGAACGGCACGATCTGCGTCAAGGCCGGCGGCCATTCGCGCCACAGCAGCAGCCCCACCGCAGCGGCCACCGGCAGCGCAGGATAGAACAACAAAGGCAGCCAGGGGATATGGGGGTAACGCACGGGTCGGGGCTTTTTTACGCTTGCGGAGATGACGTCGCCAAATCGGCAAACACATGTACTGTCATTTACGGACGCGGCGGCGATGTTCTTTAGCGGATTTGCAAGTAACACCGGGCGCCGCGGCCATGATATGTTTTTCGCCTTCACTCAGCAGACGGATCCCCAATGCGCATCCTGGTCAACATCGACGTGCCCGATCTCGAACACGCCATCGACTTCTATCACCGCGCTTTCGGCCTGACACTGCGACGCCGGCTGGGACCGAAAGCGGCCGAGATGCTGGGGGCCGAGGCGCCCATCTATCTGCTGGAAAAGGCTGCGGGCACGCCAGCCGCCGGCGCCATGCGCCAGCCGCGCGACTATGCGCGGCACTGGACGCCAGTGCATCTGGACGTGGTGGTGGAGGACGCGGACCGCGCGGTCGCACAGGCGGTGGCCGCCGGCGCGCGCCTGGAAGATCCAGCCGTCTCGCATGCCTGGGGCCGCATCGCCCACCTGAGCGACCCCTACGGACACGGCATCTGCATCCTGCAGTTCCTGGGCCGGGGCTATGACGAGTTCGCCACGCCGCCGCTGCAATACTCGCCGGTCTCGGAAGCCGATTTCGAAGACCTGCTGGCGCTGCGCATCGAAGCCATGCGTGAAAGCCTGGAGCGCCTGGGGCGCTTCGACCCGGCGCGCGCGCGCTCGCGGCTGCGCAGCACGTTCCGGCCGGAACATACCTGGTCCATCGAGCAGGACGGCCAACGTATCGGGTTTTACGCGCTGCGCCCGGAGGGCGACGGCTTGCGCCTGGATCATCTGTACATCCGCCCCGCCGCCCAGGGTTCGGGGCTGGGCGGACAGGTCATGCGCAAGATCCTGCTGGAGGCCGACCGCCTGGGGCTGGCGGTAAGCCTGGGCGCGCTGCGCGGCAGCGACTCGAACCGCTTCTACCGCCGGCACGGGTTCGTGCAGACGGGCGAAAGCGAGTGGGATATCGACTACCTGCGCCCGGTGTCCGGGCGCGCAGGCTGAGGCCTCAGGTGCGCGGCAGGGTCACGCCGCGCTGACCCTGGTACTTGCCGCCGCGGTCGCGGTAAGAGGTCTCGCAGACTTCGTCGCTTTCCAGGAACAGCATCTGCGCGCAGCCTTCGCCGGCGTAGATCTTGGCCGGCAGCGGCGTGGTATTCGAGAATTCCAGCGTCACGTGCCCTTCCCATTCGGGTTCCAGCGGCGTGACGTTGACGATGATGCCGCAACGCGCATAGGTGCTCTTGCCCAGGCAGACAGTCAGGACGCTGCGCGGGATGCGGAAATACTCGACCGTGCGGGCCAGCGCGAAGGAGTTGGGCGGAATGATGCAGACGTCGCCCTTGAAATCCACGAACGAGCCTTCGTCGAAATTCTTGGGGTCGACGATGGTGGAATTGATGTTGGTGAAGATCTTGAATTCGTCCGCGCAGCGCACGTCGTAGCCGTAGCTGCTGGTGCCGTAGCTGACGATGCGCCCGCCATTGGCCGTGCGGACCTGCCCTGCTTCGAAGGGTTCGATCATGCCGGCTTCGGCCTGGCGGCGGATCCAGCGGTCGCTTTTGATGCTCATGGTGGGAATGGTGCTAGGGAATGGAGTGGACGCCATTTTATCCCGAGTGCGGATGCGCCACCGGCGAGGGGCCGGGCGGGACCGTGCGTCCCGCCCGATTCCGCCTCAGTTCCCCCAGAAGGTCCGGTAGACCAGCGCGATGCCGTTGACCGCCCCGCCCTTCAGGTCCACCGACAGGCCGCGCGCCAGCCGGTAGCTGGCCCGGCCCACGGTGTCGGTGCCGGAAAGCGCCTGCTCCACGCTCAGCGTGATGCCGTTGGCGAAGGTCTTGCTGGCCACCAGGAATTGCGTGGCCAGCTGGCTGTCGCTGTCCCGGTTGACGTCGCCGGCCACCGTGCGGTCCGGCAGGATGCTGCCGGAGCTGCCGATGTTGCCCGTCTTGATGCTGACGTCGTCCAACCCGAACTGCTTGTAGAACGGCTGCCCGCCGCCCAGCAGCGCGGTACCCACCGACATCAGCAGCGCCGCGTCGCCGCCGCTTTCGTCAGGACCTCGGCCCAGCAGCAGCCAGGACAGCTTTTCCACGTCGCTGACGTCCGGGTACGACACCAGATCGATGCGCGGCCGCTGCGCCGTGCCGACCACCTTGACGCCCGCCTCGACCTGTTCGCCTGTGCGCAGCGCCTCGATATCCAGCAAGGGGTTGTCCAGACGGCCCTGGAAGGTCAGCGTGCCGCGGCTCAGGCGCAGCTTCTGGCCGTAGGCCTCGATGCCGCCGCCGCGGGTGCGCAGCGCGCCCACGCCGGTCAGGCGCCCATCGTTCAGCATGATCTGGATGGAGCCCAGCAGGCCGGCGTCCAGCCCCATGCCGGTGATGTAGAAGCGCGGCCCCATGTCGAACTTCAGGTTCATGCTGGTCTGCAGCGGCGTGGAGACCGTGCCAGGGTCGTCGCCCGGGCGGCGCACCTTGACGTCGTCGTCCAGCGACGGCACGCCCTGCAGGATTTCCAGGCTGAACCAGCCCGCGTCCGCCTTCAGGTCGCCCACGATGTCGATGCGCGGCATGGCAGCCTTCACGTCGATGACCCCGGAAACCATGGCGTAGCGGTCCGAGCGCTGCAGCGCCGGGAAGCGGTACAGGGTCAGCCGGATATCGCCGCCGCCGTCGATGAAATTCCATTGTCCCTTGGCCTCGGCGTAGCCGCCCTTGGCCTCGGGATTGGTGGTGATCCACTCCTTGGTGCGCCATTCGGCCGGCATCACCCGCAGCGAAGCCGGGAAGCGCAGGCTTTCCAGCACCACCCGGTCGCCCTCCAGGCGCGCGGACAAAGTGCCGTCGATCAGCCGCACGCCGTCGTCGATGCGCACCACGCGCAGCTTGTCGCCGCGGATGTTGCCGCTGGCCGACCATTTGCCCGCCAGGGTGCCCTGGGCTTCCAGATTGGCCTTGACCGTGCCGCCGACTTCCATCGAGTCGCCCACGAACAGGCCGACCCAGGCCAGGTCGGCGATATCGGCGTCCAGCTTGGCGCGCAGCGGCTGGCGCGGGTCCAGCGCCATGCCGCCCTTGGCGTCCACCACCAGCACGGCGGTGCCGGTGCCGTTGATAAGGCCCATCTTATCGGTGGCCAGGTTGACCTTGGCGTCCAGGCGGCTGGCATTGGCGGAGGTCGGCGTGGCGGTCAGGTCCAGCACCAGCGCCTTCAGGCCAAGCGGAATGGGAGGATCGCCCGGTATCAGCAGGTCGCCCTCGCGGCGCGCGATGCGCGCGCGGCCGCCCAGCCGGCCGTCGAACTTCAGGTCCCACAACACGTCCAGCGCGATGCGGCGCTGGCCCTCGGGCACCATCGCGTTCACGCGGCCGGGCCGCTTGCCCAGCTTGGCCGCAGCCTCGGGATCGACGGCGCCTATCACCTGGCGCGCCATGGCGGCCGTGATCACCAGGTTGTCGGCCTGCCCGGCCGTTTCCCAACGCTTGCCGCCGCCCCGCGACCCCTGGTGCGCCAGGACCACGCGTTCCTTGCCGGGCAGGGTCAGGCTCAGCGCCGTCTGCCCCACCTGCCACTGCCATTGCGGTTCCACGGCGGACGGCACGAAAGCCAGCGTGACCGGCCGGTCCACGGCCACTGCGAAGCCGGCGGTCTCGGCCGTCAGCCGCGAAAACGTGCCGCGCCATCCCGGCAGAGCGGCATCCGGCGTGCCCGCAGGCCCCTTGCCCCAGGCGCCGGTAAAAACGATGTTGGCCTTGGCGGGCGCCTCGCCCAGTACGCCCGCGCGCGGCTTGGGCGGCGTGTAGCCGGCCGCAAGCTCGCCGCGATGCGCAGCCGGCGTGCCCGTCAGCTTGCCCTTCAATTCCGCGCCGCCGGGAATGCCCGGCCAGAACGCGTCGAGCTGGGGCGCCTGGGCGTCCAGCGACAGCGCGCCGTCCTTGGCGTCCAGCTCTCCCTTGGCCTGAACTCGGTTGCGGCCCAGCTTCAGGTCCACGTCCAGGCCGTGGATGCGCAGCCCGGCCAGAGGATCGGCCTCGGGCGCAGCGGCGGCGTTCGGCGCGGCGGCGGGTCCCCCGCTATCGGTCGCCGCCGCGATATCCACCTGGGCCTTGAGCGCGCCGGTCAGGGGCTGCTTGTTCCAGCGCGTGCCCTCTTCGAAGCGCAGATCGACCGCGGCATGACGCAGCTGGCTCAGGTTCTCGATGTCGGCTTGCACGTCGCCGCGCACGGTCAGCACCGCAGGCGGAATATCCTTGCCCAGCCAGGGCGACAGGTCCAGGCGCTGGGCGCTTATCGTGCCCGCGATGCGGTCGCGGCCCGAGCCTTGCGTGGTATCGGATTGCAGGTCGAGCTGCGCGGTCAGGGTCGATTTGTCTGGCAATTGCGCCTGCGCCCGGGCGCTGCGCAGCACCAGCGCCGTGCGCGGAGCCAGGTCGGCGGTCAAGTCCAGCAGCAGGCCGGAGCCCTCGCCGTCCACCTTGGCCTGGATACCATCCAGGGAACCGGCGGCATCGGCGCGCAGCACCACCTGGCAGGCGGGCCGGGGCGGCTCGGAAGGCGCGGCCTTGGGATCCGCCTTGGCCCCGGCTTTGGATTCGTCCTTCGATTCGGCTTTGGGGTCGGTCTTGGCGGCTGGCTTGGGTTCCGGCTTCCTGGCAGCGCCCGCCTGACGCTCATACACGCCGCTCAGCTTGTCGGCTTCGCACAGCGGAGAATCGGGGCCGGTCCCGCGCGCGGTCACGTCCAGGCGAGCGGCGAACGGCCACGGATCGGCCATGCCTTGCAGCTCGGCCTGCCCGGAGATGTCCGCTTGCGCAGCCTCGTGTCCCACCCTCAGGCTGGCGATGCGTAGCTGCGCGCCCTGCTTGCCCGCGGCAAAGGTGGCGTCCAGATTGCCCAGGGTCACGGGCAAGGGCGCGCCGTCCTGTTCCAGCTGGAAGTCGCCCAGCGCCAGCCGGTCCACGGCGATGTCCACCGGCAGTTCGGGCAACGAGAACGGCTCGCCGTTGTCCTCCGCCGGCGTCGTCTCGGACGACGCGGCCAGGCCGATGTACACCGAACCCGCCGAGACATCGCGCACGTGCAGCAGGCGGTCGCCCAGGGCGCGCCAGTTCACGTCGAGATGCAGGTCCGTGATGTCGACGCGGGTGCCGCCCGCGTCCAGGTCCAGCTTGCCCACCGACACGCCACGCAGCAGCGAACCGCTCACGTCCAGCGCCTGGCCGTTCAGTTGCTGGGCGGCCGTGGTCAGGAGCAGCCGCGTGCCGTTCTGCGAGCCGACCAGCCAAAACAGGAATCCGCCGGCCAGCACAGCCAGCATGGCCAGGCCAGGCAACCACCACACCAGCACATGGCGCAGGAATTTGCGCAGGCCCTTCAAAACGCGATCCCCAAGGAAAAGTGCAGACGCAGGTCGCGGTCGCGCTGGCCGTAGGCCACATCCAGGAACAAGGGCCCGGCCGGCGTGCGCACGCGGGCGCCTACGCCGTAGCCCACCGCCATCGACATGTCGCCGAACGATTCCGCGGCGTCGCCCGCGTCCACGAACACGCCCATGCCCCAGCGCTCATTGAAATAGTGGTCGTACTCGATGCTGCCGACCAGCAGCGTGGGCGCGCCCACCACGGCGTCATCCTGCTGCACGCCTATGCTCTGGTACTTGTAGCCGCGGATCGAACGCGCGCCGCCGGTGCGGAAACCGAAATCGTCCGGCACCCGCACCTTGCTGTTGGACCACACCCGGCCGACTTCGCCACGCACGGTCAGCACGTCCAGCTTGCCGATGGGCCACCATTTCTGGGCCCGCAGCCGGGCGCGGGTATAGGGTTCGCCGGAGTCCAGCGTCACGCCCACGCCGCCGCCCACCGCGATCAGATTGCCTTCACGCGGGTCGTACTTGTTGTCCACATCGCGGCGCAGCCATTCGGCCGTGGCGGTCAGGGTCGGCAGCTTGTATTGGTCGCCGCCGTCGATCTTCACGTGATCCTCCGCCAGCAGCAGGCCCCAGCGGGTTTCGTATTCGACCCGGCTGTTGCCCGCGCCCTTGCGCTCCTGCAGGCGCGTCGCGCCCAACGCGTAGCGCGTCACATCCAGCCCCTGGATGTCGGAGTGGTCGTACAGCACACCGAACGAATCCTTGTAGCCGCGCTGATTCGGCGGCAACAGGAAGTCCGCGTAGACGCGCTGCTGCAACCGGTCCACGCTGAAGCCCGTCTCCATGGTGAGCGGCTGGCCAAAGACCACGTTCTGCCGGTACAGCGATTCCACGCGCAGGCCGGCCTCGTCGTCCACGCCTATCGAGCCGGTGAACCGCTTGGGCGGCGCTTCCACCACCCGCACCTGCACCGGCAAGGTCACTTCGCCGTTCGAGTCGTAGGCGGGCGCTGGCGGCGGCATGCCGCCGGACACGGAAGGATCTCCTGCCGGCGTGGAGGCGGCCAGATCGGTCGAGCCCGGCGCGCGTGCGCGGTCGGCGTTGGGTCCAGGCGTCGGCTGCGCCTGGCCCGGCTGCTCCAGCGATACGAACGCGCCGCGGAAGAACGCGGTCGATTGCAGGTCCTGCTGCCAGGTGTCCAGCTTGTCCTGGTCATAGGCAGCGCCCGGCGAGTAGCGCACATAGCGCTCCACCAGCTTCTCGGGCACCCGCTTCAGGCCTTCGGTGGTGAGTTCGCCCATGCGGACCTGGGGACCGCTGTCTATCGTGACGCGCAGGGCGGCCGACGCCGTATCGGCCTCGATTTCCGCCTGCGACGCGGTCATGCGCGCCAGCATGAAGTCGCGCGATGACACCGCGTCCAGCAGGCTCGACTTGGCTTTGTTCCAGTCGCTGTTGATGAAGGGCTGGCCCGTCTTCAACTGCCAGTCGTCGCGCAGCTTCTGCACCCGGGCAGCGAACTCGGGCCGGGTAATGCGGCCGGTGAAATTCAGGTCCACGGATGCGACGGTGGTGCGCTTGCCCGAGACGATGCTGATGTCCCAGGTTTCTCCGCCGATATCGGTGCCGGCCTCGAGCTTCACGGTGGGCGAGAAATAGCCCTGGGTGGCCAGGGCCGCCAGCGTCGCGTCGCGCGCGCGCCGGCGCAGGCGGTTGATTTCACCGCCGTCCTGGTCCTCCGCCAGCCGCGCGATCGCATCGACGGCTTCGGTAATCGCCTGCAGGGCGGCCGGCGGCACGCCGCCGGGGTCCACAATGATTTCCGGGCGCTTGGCCAATGCCTCGCCCGTCATCACCACAAGTCCTGCCAAGAAGGCGCGGGCTGCCCACCGCATGCGTCAGGTCGGTTGCTGCACGACGATGGACGGGAATTTCCCAGCCATGTCGCGGGGAAGCGCCGCCACGCCAGCCGCCAGCTTGCGGGCAATGCCGCGGTACAGCGCCGCGGCTTCGCTGTCCGGATCCGACACCACGGTCGGCGAGCCAGCATCGGTCTGTTCGCGGATCGCCAGGGTCAGCGGCAGGCTGCCCAGCCAGGGCGTTTGGTATTGCTCGGCCATGCGCTGGCCGCCGCCCTCGCCGAAGATATGCTCGGCATGGCCGCATTGCGAGCAGATGTGGATGGCCATGTTCTCGACCACGCCCAGGATCGGCACCTCAACCTTCTGGAACATGCGCAAGCCCTTGCGCGCGTCCAGCAGCGCCACGTCCTGCGGCGTGGTGACAATGACGGCGCCCACTACCGGCACCTTCTGCGCCAGGGTCAGCGCCACGTCGCCCGTGCCGGGAGGCATGTCGACGATCAGGTAATCGAGGTCGCGCCAATTGGTCTGGCGCAGCAGTTGCTCCAGCGCCTGCGTCACCATCGGGCCGCGCCAGATGGCGGGCGAGTCGGCGTCGATCAGGAAGCCGATGGAGTTGGCCTGCAGGCCGTGGCCCGTGAGCGGCTCCATGCTCTTGTTGTCCAGGCTTTCGGGACGGCCCGAGATACCCAGCATGGTCGGCACGCTGGGGCCGTAGATGTCGGCGTCCAGCACGCCCACCTTGGCGCCTTCCGCCGCCAGGGCCAGGGCCAGGTTCACGGCCGTGGTGCTCTTGCCCACGCCGCCCTTGCCAGATGCCACTGCAATAATGTTGCGCACATTGGGCAAGGGCTTCAGGCCTTTCTGCACCGCATGGGCGGCGACCTTCCAGCTCACCTCGACCTGGGCATCGGCCACGCCGGCCGCGGCCAGCGCCGCCACGGCGATGTCGCGGACCTGGGCGCGCGCGGCGTCGGCGGGATACCCCAGCTCCAGCGCCAGCGAAACCCGTCCGCCTTCCAGCTTGATGTCACGATCTTTTACAGAAACACCCAAATCCATACCGGTATTCGGGTCCTGCGCGGCGCGCAGCGCGGCGCGAATTTGTTCTATCGTTATACTCATGTCACTATGGTTCCGTAGGCAGCGCGGCTTCTGCGGCCCGCCATCCCCTAAAGGATAGCGGATACCCGGGAACCTTTCCCTGCGTTTTGCATCCGATCTTCATGACCAACACACTTATCCGCTTCTTTCGTGCCGTCCTATTCGCCGCCCTGGCCTTGATCGGCATGGCGATGGCGCTGGTGTTCATGCTTTCCACGGCGATCGCCGTGGCGATCCTGTACGTGGTCGCCAAGGTGCGCGGCAAACCTTTCGGCGTGCGCGCCTATTGGAGCCAGCGCCAAGGCGCCCGCCCGGGACCGTTCCAGTCCGCCACCGCCCCCTTCGCCACGCAGCCGCGCGGCGACGTGATCGACGTCGAAGCCCGCGAAATCCGCTGACGGCGGCTTTCCCGCATGCCTGCGCCGCGCGCGGCGCAAGCGGGCCATGGGTTTGTGCGTCCGCACGGCGGAATTGCCGGACGGCCGGCTCCCCTGTATCGGCGCCCATTCCCGCATTCTTTCGCAACCCGCCTGATTCGCCTGCCGCGAAGGGCGGGTTGAGCCATTGATGGGCCGCTGTCCGGCAAGTCTGCGCGGTTGCCCTAAAATGGCCGGCCTACCCCTTTTTTCCCTCAACCTCCAAAGACAACCATGTCTCGCACCCTTTTTGTCACCACAGCGCTGCCCTACGCCAACGGATCTTTCCACATCGGCCACATCATGGAGTACATCCAGGCCGATATCTGGGTTCGTTCGATGCGAATGGCGGGCCACACGGTGCACTTCGTGGGTGCGGACGACGCGCACGGCGCGCCGATCATGCTGAAGGCGGAAAAGGAAGGCATCACACCGCAGGCCCTGGTGGCGCGCTACGCCGCCGAGCGCCCGCAGTACCTGAACGGCTTCCACATCCGCTTCGACCACTGGCACTCGACCGATTCGGCCGAGAACGTCGCGCTGTCGCAGGACATCTACCGCGCGCTCAAGGCCCAGGACCTGATCGAAACCCGCTCCATCGAGCAGTTCTACGATCCGGTCAAGGGCATGTTCCTGGCCGACCGCTACATCAAGGGCGAATGCCCCAAGTGCCACGCCAAGGACCAGTACGGTGATTCCTGCGAGGTCTGCGGCGCGGTCTACGCGCCCACCGAGCTGATCAACCCGTACTCGGCCCTGACCGGCGCCACGCCGGTGCTGAAGTCCTCGGACCACTTCTTCTTCAAGCTGTCCGATCCGCGCTGCGTGGAATTCCTGCAGCAATGGACCACCGGCTCCAACGCCGCCGGCGGCAAGCACCTGCAGCCTGAGATGCTGGCCAAGACGCGCGAATGGCTGGGCTCGGACGATGGCGAGGCCAAGCTGGGCGACTGGGACATTTCCCGCGACGCGCCCTACTTCGGCATCGAGATCCCGGATGCGCCGGGCAAGTACTTCTACGTCTGGCTGGATGCGCCCGTGGGCTACCTGGCCTCGCTGAAGTCGTATTGCGCGGTCAAGGGCATGGACTTCGACGCGCTGCTCGATCCTGCCGGCCCCACCGAACAGGTCCACTTCATCGGCAAGGACATCGTGTATTTCCACGCGCTGTTCTGGCCCGCGATGCTGAAGTTCGCCGGGCGCAAGACGCCTGACGCCGTGAACGTGCACGGCTTCATCACTGTCAGCGGCGAAAAGATGTCCAAAAGCCGCGGCACCGGCATTTCGCCGCTGCGCTACCTGGAACTCGGCATGAACGCCGAATGGATGCGCTACTACATCGCCGCCAAGCTGAACGCCCGGGTCGAAGACATGGACTTCAACCCCGAGGACTTCATCGCCCGCGTCAACAGCGACCTGATCGGCAAGTACGTCAACATCGCCAGCCGCGCCGCCAGCTTCATCACCAAGCATTTCGATGGAGTCCTCGGCTATTCGGGCGACACCTCGGCGCTGGCCGCGGAGTACGCCGAACAGGCGGAGTCCATCCGCGCCGCGTTCGAGGCGCGCGAATACAACCGCGCCATCCGCGAAATCATGGCCTACGCCGATCGCATCAACCAGGCGTTCGACACCGCCCAGCCCTGGGTGCTGGCCAAGGGCATCGCCACCGCCGATGACGCGCAGAAGGCCGCCCTGCAGGACATCTGCTCGCGCTCGCTGGCGGGCTTCAAGGCGCTGTCCGTGATGCTGGCCCCGGTCTTGCCCGAACTGGCCGAACGCGTGGCCCTGGAATTGTTCGGCGCGCAGGCGCCCTTCACCTGGGCCGATGCCGCCGTGCTGCCGCAGCGCGTGGCGCCCTTCAAGCACCTGATGCAGCGCGTCGAACCGCAGATGCTGGAAGACCTGTTCGAGCCGCCCGCCGCCCCCGTGGTGGTGCCTGGCGGCGAGCCCATCGCCGAGACCATCTCCATCGACGACTTCGCGCGCGTCGACCTGCGCATCGCGCAGATCGTCAATTGCGAACACGTGGAAGGCTCGACCAAGCTGCTGCGCCTGACGCTGGACGCGGGCGAAGGCCGCCACCGCAACGTGTTCTCGGGCATCAAGTCCGCCTACAAGCCGGAAGACCTGATCGGCAAGCTGACCGTCCTGGTGGCCAATCTGGCCCCGCGCAAGATGAAGTTCGGCGTATCCGAAGGCATGGTGCTGGCCGCCAGCCATGCGGATGAGTCCGTGGACGCCGGCATCTACGTGCTGGAACCGTTCCCCGGCGCCAAGCCCGGCATGCGCGTGCGCTGATCCCGCGCCCCGCTGAATGCAAAAAGCCCGCCAGTTCAAATCGGCGGGCTTTTTGTCATTGAGCGCGGTACATCATGCCTTGCTGGGCGCCAGCGCCGGATCCAGCGAAATGCGCTCATCGAAGACGAAGCATTTGCCGTCATAGCCGGGACCGCCGGTTTCCTCGAAGTACTTGAGGATGCCGCCGTCGAGCTGGTAGACGTGTTCGATGCCGGCCTCGTTCATGTAGATCGCGGCCTTTTCGCAGCGGATGCCGCCGGTGCAGAAGCTGACCACGGTCTTGCCTTCCAGCTCGGCGCGGTGCGCCTGTACCGCAGCGGGAAACTGGGTGAAGCGTTCGATGCGCCAGTCGATGGCGTTCGTGAAGGTGCCCTCGTCGACCTCGAAAGCGTTGCGCGTATCCAGCATGACCACGGGCCGTCCGGCGTCGTCCACGCCGGCCTCCAGCCAACGCGCCAGCGTCTTCGCATCGACGCCGGGCGCGCGGCCCGCTTCCGGGCGGATCGCCGGATGATCCATGCGGATGATCTCGCGCTTGATCTTCACCAGCAGCTTGCGGAACGGCACTGCCGCGCTATGGCTGAACTTGACTTCCAGGTCGGCGAAGCGCGGATCGGCGCGCAGCGTGCGCAGAAACGCGTCTATGCCATCCGCCGACCCCGCCAGGAACAGATTGATGCCCTCTTCGGCCAACAGGATGGTGCCCTTGAGCGCGGCCTGGCCGGCCTCGTCCAGAAGGCGGGCGCGCAACTCGGGCAGGGCATCCAGCGAAACGAATTTGTAAGCGGCGATATTGACGACGGAAGTCATGGAAAAGCGGAAAAAAAGCGGGCGACGAAAGGCGTAATAGTAAACGCTGGGCGGTTTTTACCACCCGCCGCCCCGCTTGATCCCGCTCAACGATTGACGATTTCCTGCTCGACTACCGCGTCCAGCACCCATTGCACCGTCGACGCATCGGCCGGCGGATTCGGGTTGCGGACCTCGACCACGCGCAGGCGGTAACGCACGCCAGGCTGGAAGTTGAAGCCCGTGATTTCGCCGTACCAGAGCTGCCAGGGCTGCCCGGCGCTGTCGCGCACCTGGTAGCACATGGCGCGGCCCGCGCCGGCGGTGCAAGGCACGCGCTCCGAGTTCACGTAGACCAGCTTGGTCGGCCCCTGCTGGCCGCCCGCGATGGGGTCGGTGCGACGCCCGAAGTCCAGCCGGTCGCCCGAGCTGAGCACCCAGGTCATGCGCTGCGGATTGTTGGCGTTGTCCACCGACGAGGCGGTGATGCTGGTGAGCGCGGCCAGGAAATCCTGCTCCAGCTTCATGTTCTGCGGCGCGCAGGCCATCCTGGTCGACACCGGACGTCCCTGCACGATCAGCAAGCCGTTGGCGACGGTGTAGGAACCGTTGTACTGGTTGCAGCCGGAGAAACCGGAGATACGCGGCGAGCCCTGGTCATGGATGAAGCTCGCCGTAAGCGGACGCGAATTGGAGGACGGATGCGGAATCTGCCGCAAGCCGCCGCCCGGCAAGGTCCAGCGCGCCAGGTCCCAACTGGTCTGCGCCAGCATGTCGGATGCGGAAGCGGGCTGGAAGCGCGGATCCTGGCCATCCGCGGCGCGCTGAGGCGGCGCGGAGCAGGCGGCCAGGCCGATGGACAACAGGCAAGGCGCCAGCCAGCGCAAAGACGCGGAAAAGGGCATGAGAATCTCCCGGGGAAAAGCGAGGAATGCAGCGCCCGCGCAAGGAGGCGGGCCGGACCACGCCATTGTAGGCTTGCCCCGGCACCGTTATTCACGGCTTAACACTCTTTGATGCGCGCCCCGCCGGCCGCGTCAGGGGGTGGGCGGATCCTGGCGCCGCGCGAACTCCAGCACGTCGCCGCCGCGCAGATTGAAGGTCAGGTGCCGCGGCGCGCCGCCGTTGTCCAGCGTGAACGTGTCGATGGACGCCAGGCCGCGCAGATAGTCCGCCTCGAGACGGGCGCGTTCCGGCGCGGGGCAGGCCATGCGCGTGGCGGCTGGGGCGTCGATGTAGAGCTTGCCGCCTTCGAGCTTGTAGGTGCCCATGTAGCGATTGCAGCCGGAAAAGCCATTGACGCGGTACTGCTTGCCTTGCGCCAGGAACGTCAGGCGCACGGGTTCGCCGTTGTCGCCATGGGGAATGTCGCGCAGCGCGCCGCCCGCCTGGGTCCAACGCACCAGTTCCCAACTGGTCTGGGCCAGCGAATCCGCGCTGCTGGCGGCGTTGGCCGCAGCCGCGCCTTGCGGGCGCGCGCCGCCAGTCGATCCGGCGCAACCCGCCAGGGCTGCGGCCAGCAGAGCCGGGGCAATCAGGCGGCAGCGCGTGGACAAGAGCTTGGACATGTACGGGACTCCATCAATTACACATCCCTCGACTGTAACCGGCCTTGTGGTCCCGCATGCGTGTTCTCAGCCCATAAGCGGTATCCAAAAGCAGCACGGCGTTGCGGGACCACGCTCCAATTGCATGGCCTTGCTGCATCGAACGCCCCATGGCGGCGGCGCACATCGACGCGCAGAATCAGTACAGATCGCCATCCGTGCCAGGCCGGCATGCAAGCGCGGAAGCCGATCGCAACGACCGCAGGCGCAGGTGTCCGGCTCCTCACGGGGGCCAAGAATAAGATCAATCCGGGGAGACACGGCGATGGGCTTTTTGAGAACCTTGTTGGCATTGTCGGTGGTGCTGGACCATCTGGGCGCAGGCGCCACCGATCATCTGGTGGGCGGCCGTCTCGCGGTACAGCTGTTCTACGTCATTTCAGGCTTCCTGATTTCCTATGTACTCACCGCCACCGACCACTATCAAGGCGCGGTGGGCAAGTTCTATGCAAACCGCTTCCTGCGGCTGTTCCCGATCTATCTTGCCGTTGCGGCGCTGACGCTGGCTGCGCACGTGATGAGCGGCGGCGCATTCTTCCGCATCTACGACGCGCTGCCCTTCAGCGCCGAGCTGTTCCTGGTGCTCTCCAACATTTTCATCATGGGCCAGGACTGGCTGATGTTCTTCGGCATCGAACATTCAGCGCTGAAGTTCACCGGCAGCTTCGCGCACAGCGAAGTTCCGCTTTACGAAGGACTGCTGGTGCCGCAGGCATGGACGCTGGGCGTGGAGATGAGCTTCTATCTGGTCGCTCCCTTCATCCTGCATTCGCCGCGCCGGCTGCTGGCATTGCTGGCCGCATCGCTGGCGTTGCGCGGCGTGCTGATCGCCACGGGCATAGGCTTGAGCGATCCCTGGACGTATCGGTTCTTCCCGACGGAACTCGCTCTGTTCCTGCTCGGTTCGCTGTCGCATCAGGTGCTGTTGCCGCGCTACAAGGCCTGGACGCAGCGGATCAAGCGCCTGCCGGAAATCGGCACGGCCGTGCTGGCGGCCTACTGTGTGCTGCATTTCTCGATCGCCATGAACCACAATGTGCGCGACGGTCTGGCCGTGCTGCTGTTCGCGGCGTTGCTGCCGCTGGCCTTCCTGTTCCAGTCGCGCCACAGGCTCGACAAGGCGATAGGCGAGTTGAGCTACCCGATCTACATCTGCCATTCGCTGGTGATCATGTTCTTCAAGTGGCTGCTTGAAGAAGCGCATCTGGATCAGCCGCTGCTGTTCATGGCCCTGGTGATCACGAGCACCATCGCATTCTCGGCCCTGCTCAACAGCGTGATTGCGGACCCCATCGAACGCCTGCGCAGCCGCCTGCGCACCGACGACCGCGATCCAGCGCCTGCGTCCGACGCCAGGCGGCGCCCCGCTGGCGCCCCCGCGCAGCCCCTCGGGTCTATTCGCCGCGTGCCTTGATGTAGGCGGCCAGCACTTGTTCGATCTGCCGCTTTTCCTGGGAACTCAGGCGCGCATAGGTGGCATAGGAGATGGATTCGAACGGCCAGGCGGCAGGGAGCGCCACACGCTCCGCGCCCGCCTGGATGGCGCCCGGCTCCGGGTTCAGCATCGGCCCTTCGCCGGTGCTGAGCCACATGGGATTGACGCATAGCGCACGGGTCAGCTTGATGAGGGCGTCGCTGGACGGCCGCCGGCGCTGCCCGCTCTCGTAGTTGCCGATAGCGCTTTGCGACAGGTTGCTTGCGACCGCCAAGTCCTTTTGAGTCCATCCCTGAAGCATTCTTGCGTTGCGCAGACGATGGCTAAACGTGTCCAATCGATCAACCTGAGACATTAATAAGAATTTATTTTTTGATTAAAACATCTCAATACTGGCGCCAAATAAACGGATTGCGCCCCAATTGCGGGGCTAATCCGTAAATCGCGCCTTGCGGCCGCCTGCGCACGCATCAAGCCGGTTCCAAGCGCCTGGCAGAAGGCCGAGGCGCCATCAAAAAGACCATATCTATCATTGGCTTGCATAGGCCAACCAGTATCACGGCGCGGTGGCGCCCCTCGGCCTGCAAGCGCACTGCAGGGGCAAAAGCCTGGCGAGTTTATGGCGTTTCACGCGTTGAAAATCGAAAATAATGTATCGGCGATACATAATGCGTTAACACGCACGTCACAAAACAAACAGTATTTCAAGCGTTTCCATAGCGCAGCCCTCACGCTTTCTGTTACTGTCAGAAACTACAGAAACGTATCTTCACAAAAAAACACGCCCGTGTTTAAATGAAACACGGGCGTGACTTCCAAGCAGCATCGAAGCATGGGCGGCCATCGGCATAAGCACGAAACCAGGGGCAATCCCCCCGGCCTCGCGCCCATCCGAACAACACCGCCCGGCGCTCTCGCGCCTCGGCGCGCAGCACAGGGAGACAGGCATGACACGCAGCGCCACGCCTAGGCATCAGGCACAGCCGCCCAGGCCGGTCTCCTCATTGGAAGCATCAATGAACAACACGCTGGATGTCATATTTCTGGGTCACGACGACGCGCGGCATGCGGGACTCATCGAAGCCCTCTCGCACCTGGGTTTCAACGTGCGCCGCTGCCACGACCTGGCCGACGTCTACGACAGATACTCGCGCCGCCCCTGCCCGCTGGTAGTGCTGAAGGCGCCGCTGCCCGACATCCACAATGCCGCAGTCCGGCTGCGCGCCGTGGACCGCGGCCTGGGCATTGTCGCCATCGCCGCATTCGCCGATGCCGAAAGCCGCATCCGCACGTTGCTCTGCGGCGCGGATGCCTGCCTGCCGCCGGACGTATCCGGGCTGGAGCTGGCGGCGGCGCTGCAGGCGCTGGTGCGCCGCGCGGTCGGCCTGGACGGCGCGGACTCCGCATCCGACGGACACACGCCGGATGAATCCGCGCACGACACCTGGCGCCTTGCGAACAAGGGCTGGACCCTGATCAGCCCCGCGGGCCGCACGCTGGGGCTGACCACCGGCGAGCGCGACTTCCTGTCGCGGCTGGTGAACGCGCCCGACCGCAAGGTCAGCCGCGATGCCTTCTACGCGGACGGCGCGGACGACACCGACAGCGGCATCTCGCGGCGCCGTTTCGTGGACGTCATGATCAGCCGCTTGCGGCGCAAGGCGACAGCCAACCAGATGACGCTGCCGATCCGCGCCGTGCACGGCTGGGGCTACATGTTCGCAGCGGACATCGCGCTGGACCTGGATTTTCGGATAACCGGGGAAGAAAGCCGCCTGGAGGCCCAGGGCGACTGGCGCCGCGAAACGGCGGACGCGAACGCGTCCATCTGAGGTCCGGCCCGCAACGGGCCTGGACGAAAAAAACGCGGCGCTGCCTCGAAAGGCTAAGACGCCGCGCTAAAACAACACGTGAGCCTGGAGTCATCAGCCGGCACTGATGCCTACTACCTGGATCACGCGATTCCAACATTCGTGCCTCATACTCACGTACGGTCAGACCGTGAACCTGGGCCGGGTCTCTAGTCCCTGCACAGGCTGCAACGTGATCAACGCCTGGCGATTCGTCCGCTTGCTAAAACAGCGGGCGTCCCGCCCTTATCAGCGGCGTTCCTCATGGATAGCCGCTTGATGCACGAAGTTTAGGACCTCGGACAGGTTTCCAGTAATTCTTTGTTGATAGCCTTCCATACATATCTGATATAGCGCGGCACGCCCCCTACAATGCCGGCAAAGGACTTGGGACCCGTTCCCGCCAACGCCATGCCCACACTGCCCGTTCCTCTCAAGCACCGCCTGCGCAAACTGCTGGCGCTGTTTCCGCCCAACTGGTGCCTGGCCATCCTGGTGGCGCTGGACGGCTATGCCTTCATGCATCCGGTGCTGCGCGAGGTGCGGGCGCGCGAGTACGGATTCTGGCTCGCCATCGACAACTGGCATGAGGTCATGCGCGTGGTGGGCCTGCTGGAGATACCGCGCCTGGTGTTGGGCGTGGGGCTGCAGGTCATTGCACTGGGGCTGATCCTCAAGGCGCGCATCGCCTGGGCGTTCTCGCTGGTGCTGCTGATCGGCGTGGGCACCTTCGCCATCATGGGAGACAGCGGCCGCGCCGGCCTGGGCATCTATACGCTGGTCCTCGTCATCGCGTTGATCGCCTACTGGCGCCGCTTCGACCGCGCCAGCGTGACCGCCGGTTCGCTGTTCGCCCTGGTCAGCATGCTGTCGCTGCTGATCTACGCGGTCTTCGGCACGCTCTATCTGGGCAACGAATTCAATCCGCCCATCACGGACGCCACCACCGCGCTCTACTTCTCCATCGTATCCATGTCCACGGTCGGTTATGGCGACATCACCCCGCACACCGGAACCGCGCGGCTGTTCACCGCGTCGATTATCATCCTGGGCATCACCATCTTCGCCACCTCCATCAGCGCGATCGCCGGGCCGGTGATCGGCGGCAATCTGAAACGGCTGGTCAAAGGCAGGTTCTCCACCGCCATGCGCAAAAACCACATCATCATCGCGGGCGCGACGCCCCTGGCCATGAGCGTCTACGACGGCCTGCGCCGCCGCGGCGACGAAGTCACCGTCATCGTGCCTCCCGGCGTGCCGCAGGAATATCCGGCGGCCACGGACCTGATCGAAGGCGACCCGTCCAGCGTGGACGTGCTGCACAACGCGGGCGTGACGCGCGCGCGCTACGTGCTGGCGCTGCGCGACGACGACGCCGAGAACGCCTTCATCGTGCTGGCAGCAAAGGAAGCTTGCGGTGAAAACGGCGCCAAGACGGTCGCGCTGGTCAACACCAGCAAGCACCTGGAAAAGATCCGCCGGGTGAACCCCGACCTGGTGTTCTCCGTGCAACTGCTGGGCGCCGAGCTGCTGGCCCGCGCCATCAATGGCGAGCCCATGGACAGCCAGAGCATCACCGACCTGTTCTTCGCCAAGGCCGCCCCCAACGGCAAGGCTGCCTGAGGACTATGCGTCGCCGGGCTGTTCATGCCCGGCGTACCAGCGCACGAATTCGGCCGACGGCATCGGCCGCGCGAACAGATAGCCCTGGATGAACGCCACGCCGCGCGCCTTCAGGTAGTCGAATTGATAGGGCGTTTCCACGCCTTCCGCCACGACCGACAGCCCCAGACGATGCGCCAGCGTGATGATGGCGTCCAGCACGGGCGCTTCTTCGCCCGCGGGTCCGATGGCCTGCACGAAGCCCTGGTCGACTTTCAGGTAGTCCACCGGAAATTTCTGCAGGTACGACAGCGAACAGTGGCCGGTGCCGAAATCGTCGATCGCCACGCGCAGGCCCTGGGCGCGCAAGGCATCGATGTTGCGTCGTGCCTGCCCGTTGTCCGTGATCAAGCTGCGTTCGGTGATCTCCAGCACCACCAGCGGATGCCGCGCCGCGACCTGGGCCGCAAAGGACTGCACGTCGGACAGCAGTTCCGCGCTGGACAAGTGCTCGGCCGCGATGTTCACGCCGATGTGGAAATCCGGCGGCGTGGGCCAGGTCCGCATGTCGCGCTCGATCAGCGTGAGCAGGTGCTGGGTCAGCGGAATGATCATGCCCTCGGCTTCGGCCTCGGCGATGAAGACATCCGGACGTACCGGCCCGATACCCGGCCGCTGCCAGCGCATCAACGCCTCCACACCCTCGCAGCGGCCCGTGGCCTGCCCATACACGGGCTGGTAGTGCACCAGGAACTCGCCGGCCGCCATGGCGCGGCGCAGCCGTTCCCTGACCGAACGCCTGCTGACCTGCAGCCGGTGCGTGGCCACGGCCAGGCCCAGCCCGAGCAGCAGCGCCACCGGCAGATACGTCGTCATGGACCGCGACCACGCGCGCACCAGGGTTTCGGGCGGCGCCAGGACGTTGACCCTGAGGCCCGTCGCGGTGGCGTCGTCCCCGTCGCGCAGCGGCACCGCGCGCGCCGCCGCGCCACCCCAGGAATCGCTGCGTATCGGCGCGCCGTTCCTGCCGACGACCAATTCCAGCTGCAGGTCGTCCATGGTGGCCACGGCATTCACCAGGTCCTGCACGTAACGGCCATCCACCACCACGATGCCGCCATGGCCGTCGGCGCCGGACTTGCCTATCAGGATGGCCGGACGCTCCGGCGCCAAGGGGGTGCCAGCCACCGAGATCTGCCAGTGATCCGACACGACGTTGATTATCCATTTGCTGAAATCGTCGAGCGACGCGTCCACGGCGCCTACCGCCGATGAGCAGTAGACGCGCTGGTCGCGCACCAGGACCAGGGAACGGAAATACGGATTCAGGGCGCCCCAGCGTTGCAGCATGGGCAGCACCTCGTCGCAAGGCTTGCCAGCCTGTTCCGCCACCCGCCCCAACATGTCCTGGGATTGGATGAGGATGCTCTCGGCCTGGGCGCGCACGATGCGCGCGGCGGTCTCGCCTTCGAGCCGCTGCGCGTTGTGCGCCTGCAGCCAGGTCCAGCCGACACAGGCCAGGATGGGTAGCACCAAAGCCAGGGCCACTGGCAGATAACGCCAGGACGGTGTGTCGCCGGTCACTCCCGATGTCGCCATGTCACCTCGCCGCGTAGGTCGTGCATGGCCGCCGCGCGACCACTCTGGATAGGACACCAAGCCGGGCGCAGCGTCAAGGAACTCGGTATCGCTCCGTCAGGCGGGTCCCTGGCGCAGAAGTTCGCAGATCAGCGCCACATGCGCCTGCCGCCGTTCGGGCAGGTCGATGCGCTCGTCGGGGCCCATCAGCGCGGACATGACCAGCGTATGAACAATGGGCGACAGCAGCAGCCAGGGATGCTTGAGCGCCACGCAATCGGCGCACAGACCGCGGTCGCGTGCGCGCTCCAGCAGGCGCGCGATGTCGGTTTGATGCGCCTGCGCGGTCTCCTGCCGCCAGCGCGCGGCCAGATGGGGCACGCGCCCGCTTTCGGCCAACAGCAGCCGCATGGTGCTGATCATGGCCGGATTTCCGAGGCTGACGTAGAGATGGTTGACGATGCGTTCGGCCAGATGGCGCGGCGACTGCGCGCCATCCACCACCGCGTCGATGTCGAGCCGCGAGGGGCTCAGGTGGCGCGCCAGCAGGGCTTCGAAGACCGCTTCCTTGCTCTCGAAATGCGCATAGAGCCCGCCCTTGGACAGGCCAGCGCGCAGCGCGATGTCATCCATCCTGGCGCCGGCATAGCCCGCCTGCGAGAACTCCTGCAGCGCGGCGTCGAGGATCTGCCCGACCCGCACCGCCGGAGGAAGACGACGGCGCTGCATGACCATCCCTCTGCTCCCTGTACATGTGCAATTCATTAAAAACCGACCAGTCAGTCGCTACTTTGATTCTGATCAAGGAATGCGCAGCCGCCGCACTGCACAATATCTGCAAGCACGAACCCGGTATCGGGTCCGCCCCGAAGGCGGCGACCACAAGCCTGCCCTGGGACGCGCCCGGCCCCTGCGCTGGAGAGACCCCGCATGACACTCCGCCCGTTTCCGGCCACGATCGCCACGCGCCTCGTTCCCGCAGCCCTGCTGACGCTGCTGGCCAGCGGCTGCGTGTCCATGGCGCCCGACTACGAGCGCCCCGCCCTGCCCGTGCCCGCCGCGTATTCAACCCCCGGGCCTGAAGCGACAGCGGCCCACGCCGCGGCAGCCGCCGAAATCGGCTGGCGGACCTACTTCCCCGATCCGGCGCTGCAGACGCTGATATCCACCGCTCTGGACAACAACCGCGACTTGCGCCGCGCCCTGCTGCGCGTGGAAGAAGCGCGCGCGCTGTACGGCATCCAGCGCGCCGACCAGTTCCCCACCATAGGCGTGCAAGCGGACGGCTCCCGCGCCCGCGTGCCGGGCGACCTGAACCTCACGGGACAGCCGCTGGTCTCCAGCCAATACCAGGTGGGTCTGGGCATGGCCAGCTGGGAACTGGACTTCTGGGGCCGCGTACGCAGCCTGAAGGATGCCGCCTTGCAGAACTACCTGGCCTCCGATGCGGCCGCGCGGGCCGCGACGCTGAGCCTGATCGCCGAAGTGGCGGACAGCTACCTGTCCCTGCGCGAACTGGACGAACGCCTGGCGCTGACCCGCGAGACCATCGCCTCGCGCGAAGAGTCGCTGCGCATCTTCCGCCGCCGCTTCGAGGAAGGCGCGATCTCCAAGCTGGACCTGACCCAGGTCGAAACGCTATGGCAGCAGGCCAAGGCGCTGGGCGCGGACCTGGAACAGACCCGCGCCGCCCAGGCCAGCGCGCTGGAGCTGCTGGTGGGCGCGCCGTTGAACCTGCCCAAGCTGCCCACGCATCTGGATGACGACGCAGTCATGCGCGAGCTGCCGGCGGGCCTGCCCTCGGACCTGCTGGTCAACCGCCCCGACATCGTCGCCGCCGAGCATCAGCTCCAGGCCGCCAACGCCAATATCGGCGCGGCCCGCGCCGCCTTCCTGCCGACCATTACCCTGACCGGCGCGTTCGGCACTGCCAGCAGCGAGCTGGACGGCCTGTTCTCGGGCGGCAGCCGCGCCTGGAACTTCGCGCCCAGCATCAGCCTGCCGATCTTCGATGCCGGCCGCCGTTCGGCCAACCTGGACCTGACCGAAGCGCGCCGAGACCAGGCCGTGGCCGCCTACGAACAGACCATACAGACCGCCTTCAAGGACGTGTCCGACGCGCTGTCCGCGCGCTACTGGCTGGCCGAACAGGTGGACGTGCTGCGCGCCACCGTGGCGGCGCAGAGCGAACGCGCCCGCCTTGCGCAACTGCGCTACGACCATGGCGCCTCGCCTTACCTGGAGGTGCTGGACGCGCAGCGCGATCTGCTGGCCGCCCAGCAGAAGCTCGCGCAGACGCGCCGCGCCCTGCTGTCCAGCCGCGTCCGCCTGTACGCGGCGCTGGGCGGCGGCACGCAAGCGGCGCCCGCGGCGCAGACCGCCTCGACTCCCGCCCCAGCCGCCAGCCCCCGATAAACCAATAACCAAGGATCCCCGATGCGCCTGCCTACCCGAAAACTGGTCCCTGTCCTGATCGCCCTGGCGGTCGCCGCCGGCGGCTACTACGGCTGGCGGCTGCTGTCCGACCGCGGCCCGGGCGAAGGATTCATCAGCGGCAACGGCCGCATCGAGGCCACCGAAATCGACGTGGCCGCCAAGCTGGCCGGCCGGGTGCAGGAAGTGCTGGCGGTCGAAGGCGACTTCGTCTCCGCCGGCCAGCCGCTGGCGCGCATGCAGATCGATACCCTGCAAGCGCAGCGCGAGGAAGCGCGCGCCCAGCACCAGCAGGCCGTCAACGGCGCCGCCAGCGCCAGCGCGCAGGTCGCCCAACGCGAAAGCGACAAGCTGGCCGCCGAGGCCGTGGTGGTGCAGCGTGAAAGCGAGCTGGATGCCGCGCGCCGCCGCCTGGCCCGTTCCGAGACGCTATCCAAGGAAGGCGCCTCGTCCATCCAGGAGCTGGACGATGACCGCGCCCGCGTGCGCAGCGCGCAGGCCTCGGTGCACGCCGCGCGCGCGCAGGTGAAGGCAGCGCAGGCCGCCATCGATGCCGCGCGCGCCGCCGAGGTCGGCGCCCGATCCGCCGTCACCGCCGCACTGGCCACCATCGCCCGCATCGAGGCCGACATTGCCGACAGCGAGCTGCGCGCGCCGCGCGACGGCCGCGTGCAGTACCGCGTGGCGCAGCCCGGCGAAGTGCTGGGCGCGGGCGGCAAGGTGCTGAACATGGTGGACCTGACCGATGTCTACATGACCTTCTTCCTGCCCGAGCAGGCGGCCGGCCGCGTGGCGCTGGGCCAGGACGTGCGCATCATCCTCGACGCCGCGCCGCAATACGTCATCCCCGCCAAGGTGTCCTTCGTGGCCAGCACCGCGCAGTTCACGCCCAAGACGGTGGAAACGGCCAGCGAACGGCAGAAGCTGATGTTCCGCGTCAAGGCCCAGATCAGCCCCGAGCTGCTGCGGCGGCACCTGAAGCAGGTCAAGACCGGCCTGCCGGGCGTGGCCTGGCTGAAGCTCGATGCCGACGCGCAATGGCCCGCCAACCTTGAAGTCAAGGTGCCTTGATGGCCTCCCCGGACACCGCGCCCGTGGTGACGCTGTCCGGCGTCAGCCTGCGCTACGGCAAGACGGTGGCGCTGGACGGCATCACCCTGGACATTCCCGCGGGCCGCATGGTCGGGCTGATCGGCCCGGACGGCGTCGGCAAATCCAGCCTGCTGGCCTTGATCGCGGGTTCGCGCGCGGTGCAGGAAGGCAAGGTGGACGTGCTGGACGGCGACATGGCCAGCCGCCGCCACCGCGACGACGTATGCCCGCGCATCGCCTACATGCCGCAGGGCCTGGGCAAGAATCTCTATCCCACCCTGTCGGTCGAAGAGAACCTGCAGTTCTTCGGCCGCCTGTTCGGCCATGACGAAGCCGAGCGCCGTCGGCGCATCGACAGCCTGACGCGCAGCACCGGCATGTCGGCCTTCCTGTCGCGCCCGGCCGGCAAGCTGTCCGGCGGCATGAAGCAGAAGCTGGGGCTGTGCTGCGCCCTGATCCACGACCCCGACCTGCTGATCCTGGACGAGCCGACCACCGGCGTGGATCCGCTGGCGCGCGCGCAGTTCTGGGACCTGATCAACGAGATCCGGCGCGAACGCAGCGGCATGAGCGTGATCGTGGCCACGGCCTACATGGACGAGGCGCAGCGCTTCGACTGGCTGATCGCCATGGACGAAGGCCGCGTGCTGGCCACCGGCACGCCCGCCGAACTGCAGCAGCGCACCGGCGCGGACTCGCTGGAAGCCGCCTTCATCGCCTTGCTGCCGGAAGAAAAGCGCCGCGGCCACAAGCCGGTGGAGATCGTGCCGCTGGCCATCGACGAGGACGCCGAGATCGCCATCGAGGCGCGCGACCTGACCATGCGCTTCGGCGACTTCGTCGCGGTGGACCACGTCAACTTCCGCATCCGCAAGGGCGAGATCTTCGGCTTCCTGGGATCGAACGGCTGCGGCAAGTCCACCACCATGAAAATGCTGACCGGCCTGCTGCCGGCAAGCGAAGGACAGGCCTGGCTGTTCGGCGCCGAGGTCGATCCGCGCAACATCGATACCCGCCGCCGCGTGGGCTACATGTCGCAGGCGTTTTCGCTGTACGGCGAACTGACCGTGATGCAGAACCTGGTGCTGCACGCGCGCCTGTTCCACGTACCGGAGGCCGAGATTCCCGCGCGCGTGGACGAGATGGTGCAGCGCTTCGACCTGGGCGAAGTGCTGGACACCTTGCCCGAGAACCTGCCCATGGGCGTGCGCCAGCGCCTGTCGCTGGCCGTGGCCATGGTGCACAAGCCCGAACTGCTGATCCTGGACGAACCGACCTCGGGCGTGGACCCCGTCGCGCGCGACAACTTCTGGCGGCTGCTGATCGCGCTGGCGCGGCAGGACCAGGTCACCATCTTCATTTCCACCCATTTCATGAACGAGGCGCAGCGCTGCGACCGCATGTCGCTGATGCATGCGGGCAAGGTGCTGGTCAGTGCATCTCCGGACGAGATCACGCGCATGCGCGGCGCGCAAACGCTGGAAGAGGCTTTCATCGCCTACCTGATCGACGCGGGCGCCGGCACCAAGCCGGAAGACGCTGACGCGCAGGCCGCTCCCGCCTTGGCGTCCAGCCCGGCCGAAGCACCGGAGCACCGCGGCTTCAGCCTGCAGCGCATGCTGAGTTACATGTGGCGTGAATCGCTGGAACTGCGCCGCGATCCGGTGCGCGCCACGCTGGCCCTGGCCGGGTCGCTGCTGCTGATGTTCGTGATGGGCTTTGGCATCAGCCTGGACGTGGAGGACCTGCGCTATGCGGTGATGGACCGCGACCAGACAGGCCTGAGCCACAACTACAGCCTGAACCTGGCGGGTTCGCGCTACTTCATCGAGCATGCGCCCATTTCGAGCTACGAGGAGATGGATGCGCGCATGCGCAGCGGCGAACTGTCGCTGGCCATCGAGATTCCGCAAGGCTTCGCGCGCGACGCGGAGCGCGGCAACGGCGCGCAGATCGGCGTCTGGATCGACGGCGCCATGCCGCAGCGCGCCGAGACCATTCGCGGCTATGTGCTGGGCATGCACCAGGGCTGGCTGATGCAGCAGGCGCGCGAACGCCTGGGCGCGGACGCGACCCTGCCCGTCGGCATAGAGACGCGCTTTCGCTACAACCCGGACGTGCGCAGCCTGCCCGCCATGGTGCCCGCCGTAATTCCGCTGCTGCTCTTGATGATGCCGGCGATGCTGACGGCGCTGGCGGTGGTGCGCGAAAAGGAGCTGGGTTCCATCATCAACCTGTACGTCACGCCCGTGACGCGGCTGGAATTCCTGCTGGGAAAGCAGGCGCCCTACGTGGCGCTGGCCATGCTGAATTTCCTGCTGATGACGTTGCTGGCCGTGACGCTGTTCGGCGTACCCATCACCGGCAGCTTCCTGACCCTGCTTGCCGCCGCGCTGATCTACAACGTGGTGGCCACCGCCATCGGCCTTTTGGCCTCCACCTTCACGCGCAGCCAGATCGCGGCGCTGTTCTTCACCATGATAGGCACGCTGGTGCCCGCGGTGCAGTTCGCCGGCCTGCTCAACCCGGTGTCGTCGCTGGAAGGCGCCGGCCGCCTGATCGGCCAGGTCTACCCCGCCACGCACATGCTGACCATCAGCCGCGGCGTCTTCAGCAAGGCCCTGGACTTCTCCAACCTGCAAGGCTCGTTCTGGCCGCTGCTGATCGCCATTCCCGTCATCCTGGGCGCCTCGGCGCTGCTGCTGAAGAAACAGGAGACCTGAGATGCGGCACCTGGCCAATATCTACCGCCTGGGCGTGAAGGAGCTGTGGAGCCTGGCGCGCGATCCGATGATGCTGATCCTGATCCTCGTGTCGTTCACGCTGATGATCTACACCGCCGCCACGGCCGTGCCGGAAACCCTGCACAACGCCCCCATCGCCGTGGTCGACGAGGACGTATCGCCCCTGTCCGCGCGCATCACGTCGGCCTTTTATCCGCCGCACTTCACGCCGCCGGAGGTGACGACTTCGGCCGAGGCCGATGCCGGCATGGACGCGGGGCGCTACACCTTCTCGGTCAACATTCCGCCTAATTTCCAGCGCGACGTGCTGGCCGGGCGGCCCGCCGAAATCCAGCTCAACGTGGACGCGACCCGCATGAGCCAGGCGTTCACGGGTAGCAGCTACATCCAGCAGATCATCAGCGACGAGATCAACGAGTTCGTCAAACGCTACCGCGCGCCCACCGAACTGCCAGTGGAGCTGGCGGTGCGCATGCGCTTCAACCCCAATCTGACCCAGGCCTGGTTCGGCGCGCTGATGGAGATCATCAACAACGTCACCATGCTGTCCATCATCCTGACCGGCGCCGCGCTGATCCGCGAACGCGAGCACGGCACCATCGAGCACCTGCTGGTCATGCCGGTGACGCCGACCGAGATCATGGTCGCCAAGGTCTGGTCAATGGGGCTGGTGGTGTTGGCGTCTGCTGGGCTATCGTTGACTTTCGTGGTACGCGGCTTGCTGCAAGTACCGATCGAGGGATCGGTGGCGCTGTTCCTGGTCGGGGCGGCGCTGCACCTGTTCGCGACCACCTCCATGGGCATATTCATGGCCACGCTTGCGCGCAGCATGCCGCAGTTCGGCATGTTGCTGGTACTAGTGCTGCTGCCCCTGCAAATGCTGTCGGGCGGCACCACGCCGCGCGAAAGCATGCCGCAGTTCGTGCAGGACATCATGCTGGCCGCCCCCACCACGCACTTCGTGGAACTCGGCCAGGCCATTCTCTACCGCGGCGCAGGCTTGAGCGTCGTGTGGCAACCCTTCCTGGCGCTGGCGCTGATAGGCTCGGTCCTGTTCGCGTTCTCGCTGGCGCGCTTTCGCAAGACCCTCAGCCAGATGGCTTGAGGCCTGTGTGTTCGTTACCCCTTACCACTCTCTTAGAAGGACGGATGATGAAGAAAACCACTGCCTCCACGCCTCAGGGCCTCGCCAGCGCCAATGCCGCCTACTGCCAGCGCATGGCGCAGCTTGCGCAGGAAAGCCAGCAGCGCTGGGTTGAACTGGGCCGCCGCCTGGCCGGCGGCAACGCGGAACAATACATGGCCGCGCTGGCGCCTCTGCAACAATCCGGCAACTGGCAAGAAATCGCCCCCGCGCTGGGCGAGATGACGCGCAAGCAATGGCAAAGCCAGCTTGAGGCCAGCCAGGCCATCACCCACGCGCTGCTCGAAGAACAAGCCACCCTGGCCGCCGGCATGAGCGAAGCGATGCGCGGCTGGCTGAAACAGGCCACCGGCGGCGCCATGGGTATCGAAGACACGCCCATGGCGCAGATCTGGAAGACGCTGTCGAACCAGATGGCCTCGGCGTGCTCGGCCATGCGCGACGCCAGCCAACCGGGGTCCCATCATGACGGCTGAACGCACTGCGCTCGTCACCGGCGGGGCCGGCTGCCTTGGACAGGCCATCGCGCGCGCCCTGCACGATGCCGGCCACCAAGTCATCATCACCTACCACTCCAGCGAAGACGCCGCGCGGGCGTGGGTGGACGCGGAGGCGGCCCAGGGTCGCCGCTACGCCATGTACAAGGTGGACGTGGCCGACTACGACTCGTGCCAGGCGCTGGCGCGGCGCCTTGAGGAAGACGGCCGCCAGATCGACATCCTGATCAACAACGCCGGCCTCACCCGCGATGCCAGCCTGCGCAAGATGAGCTACGAAAACTGGACGGACGTGCTGCGCGGCAACCTGGATTCCATGTTCAACATGACGCAGCCGCTATGCGGCGCCATGGCGGACCGGGGCTGGGGCCGCATCGTCAACATCTCGTCGGTCAACGGCAGCAAGGGCGCGTTCGGCCAGACCAACTACGCGGCCTCCAAGGCCGGCATCCACGGCTTCACCAAATCCCTGGCGCTGGAGCTGGCCAGGAAAGGCGTGACCGTGAACACCGTGTCGCCCGGCTACCTGGCGACGCGCATGGTGGAGGCCGTGCCCGAAGAGGTGTTGAAGGAGAAGATCCTGCCGCAGATCCCGCTGGGCCGGCTCGGCCGCCCGGAAGAGATCGGCGCGCTGGTAGCCTTCATCTGCAGCGACGCCGCGGCGTTCATGACCGGTAGCAATGTCGCCATGAACGGCGGCCAGCACATGTATTGATGCGGCAAGGGGCCGCCGCGGCTCATTCCCGCGGCGCGCCCAGCTCTTCCAGCAGGAAATCGACGAAGGCGCGAACCTTGGCCACCATGTGGCGGCGCGACGGATACACCGCGTACACGCAGGTCTCGTCGGGTTTCCAGTCCTGCAGCACGGCCTGCAGCGCGCCGCTGTCCAGGTCCTGCTGCACGTACACGCGCGGCACCAGGCTGACGCCGAAGCCGGCGCGCAAGGCATCGCGCACCGCCAGGCTGGAGCTCACCCTGTAGCGCCCCCGCACCGGCACGCGTTCGGTCTCCCCCGCGCGCTTGAAGGTCCATTCGTCCGCGTGGCCAGACAACGTGAACTGCACTCGCTCCATGTTGCGCAGCGCCAGCGGCGAGGCCGGCACGCCATGGCGCTGGAAGTAGGCCGGCGCGCCGCAAAGCACGTGGTCCAGCGTCATCAGCTTGCGCGCCACCAGGCTGGAATCCTCCAGCCGGTCGGTGCCGCGGATCGCCAGGTCGTAGCCTTCCTTGACGATGTCGATGCGCCGGTCCTCCAGGTTGAGGTCCAGCGATACCTGCGGATAACGCTGCAGGAAGCGCGGCATGGCGGCCGACAGCCGGACCAGGCTCAGCGACATGGGCGCGCTGACCCGCAAGGTGCCCGACGGCGCCTGCTGCAAGGGTCCCAGCGATTGCTCGGCTTCGCTCAGGTCGTCCAGGATGCGCGCCACCTGTTCGTAGTAGCGCGCACCGGCTTCGGTCAGGCTCATGCGGCGGGTGGTGCGGTTGAGCAGGCGCGCCGCCAGGTGGGCTTCCAGTTCGGCGATGTTCTTGCTGACGGCGGCGGGCGACAGGCCCATCTGCCGCGACGCCGCGGCGAAGCCGCCCCGCTCCACCACTTGCCGGAAGACCCTGAGCGCGGTCAGATGATCCATAGATTATTCACTGTTGGTGAATGATATTGCCATTGAATCGGATATTATCGCCAAACAAGGATTCAATTAGCCTGTGGACATGGAGACGGCGCGCATGTGGCGAGCCGGCAATCTCAGCAAATCCCAAGGATGGCAGCCATGAACCACGCCCTGACCGACGCAATCGCGCAACGCATTTCCGCCAACTTCTTCGACCCCGCCCGCGGCGTGGACGACGACAACATCCATACCCTGATTGCCTGGGCCACGCGCGCCCCCACCGCCTTCAATCTGCAGAACTGGCGCTTCATCGCCGTGCGCAGCCAGGAGGGCAAGCGCCGGCTGCGCGAACTGGCGTGGAACCAGCCCAAGGTGAGCGAATCGGCGGTGACGTTCATCGTGCTGGGCGTGCTGCCCCAGGCCGCCTGGATGGCGGACCGCCTGCAACCGTCGGTGGACGCGGGCTTCATGCCGGCGGCCATGGTGCCGTCCTGGGAAGCCGCGGCCAGCCGCCTCTACGCCGACTCGCCGCAGACCCGGCGCGACGAGGCCGTGCGCAGCGCCACCTTCGGCGCCTCCACCCTGATGCTGGCGGGACAGGCCCAAGGCCTGGCCGCCAGCCCGATGACCGGCTTTGACGCCGCCGGCGTGGCCCGGGCCTTCGGCTTGCGCCAGGAGGAGGTGCCGGTCATGCTGGTCGCCATGGGCTACGCGCAGGAAGGCAATTGGCCGCAGAAGCCGCGCCGCCCCGTCCGCGACGTGCTCGAACTTGCCTGAACCCTTGCCGGAGCATGACCATGAACCGCGGTTCCGATCTGCTGCTGACTGCCCTGGCGCCCGCCATCTGGGGCAGCACCTATGTCGTCACCACCCTGATGCTGCCGCAGGACTACCCGCTGACGGTCGCCATGCTGCGCGCGCTGCCGGCCGGCTTCCTGCTGCTGATGATCGTGCGCCAGCTGCCGCAAGGCATCTGGTGGCTGCGCGCCTTCATCCTGGGCGCGCTGAACTTCTCCGTCTTCTGGGCCCTGCTGTTCGTGGCGGCCTACCGCCTGCCTGGCGGCGTGGCCGCCACGCTGGGCGCGATCCAGCCGCTGGTGGTGATCCTGCTGGCGCGCAGCCTGCTGGGCACGCCCGTGCGCGGCCTGTCGGTGCTGGCGGCGCTGGGCGGCCTGGGCGGGGTGGCGCTGCTGGTGCTGACGCCCAAGGCCGCGCTGGACCCGGTGGGCATTGCGGCCGGGCTGATCAGCGCCGCCTCGATGGCGTTGGGCACGGTGCTCAGCCGCCGCTGGCAGCCGCCGGTGTCCGCGCTCACCTTCACGTCCTGGCAACTGACGGCGGGCGGCATCCTGCTGGCGCCGCTGGCGTTCGCCGCCGAACCCGCCCTGCCGCCGCTCACCGCGCTGAACGTGGCCGGCATCGCCTACCTGGGCTTGATCGGCGCGGCGCTGACCTATGTGCTTTGGTTCCGGGGCGTGGCGCGGCTGGAACCCGCCGTGGTGTCGTCGCTGGGTTTTCTCAGCCCCATTACCGCCGTGCTGCTGGGCTGGGGCATCCTGGGGCAGCAACTGAGCGCCGCGCAGATCGCCGGCATGATGATCGTGGTCGCCAGCGTGTGGCTGAGCCAGCGCGCCCAGCGCCCGGCCGCCATCGCGCCCGCCCCGCGTCCGCTGTAACCGCGCCGGAAACGCTGCAAAAAAAAGTGGCGGCGGCGGCTGGGCCGGCGCATGATCGTTGCTCCATTCCGAGGAAGGAGCCGCATCATGAGCAGCAAACCCAGCATCATTCTTGTGCACGGTTTCTGGGGCGGCGCCGCCCACTGGAGCCGCGTCATCCTGGAACTGGCGCGCAAGGGCTATCAAGACCTGCACGCCGTCGACATGCCGCTGGCCTCCCTGGCCGGCGACGCCGAACGCACGCGCAAGATGATTGCGCAGCAGAAAGGCCGCGTGCTGCTGGTGGGCCATTCGTACGGCGGCGCGGTCATCACCGAAGCCGGCAACCAGCCCAACGTGGCCGGCCTGGTGTACATCGCCGCCTTCGCCCCGGACGCGGGAGAAAGCCCCGGCGGCATCACGCAGGAAATGCTGCCCGCGGCCGCGCCCAACCTGGCGCCCGACAGCGACGGCTATCTCTGGCTGCGCGCCGACAAGTTCCATGAGAGCTTCTGCCAGGACCTGTCCGCCGACGAGGGCCTGGTCATGGCCGTCACGCAAAAGGCGCCCCTGGCCAGCGCCTTCGGCGAAACGGTGTCCGTCCCCGCATGGCGCAGCAAGCCGTCCTGGTACCAAATATCCAGCCAGGACCGGATGATCGCCCCCGAAAACCAGACGCGCATGGCCGCGCGCCTGAACACTCGCAAGACCATCACGCTGGACGCCAGCCATGCCTCGCTCGCGTCGCGCGCCGGCGAAGTGGCCGGCCTGATCGACGAAGCGGCGCGCGCCTGCGCGTCCTAGGCGCCGGCCTGGCGGGCTGCGTACTCGGAACGAGCGTATCAGGGGACGCACCCGCCTTTTCTGTGCTGCTTTTTTTGTAACTTCACGGTCTTCGCATGACTTGCAGCACAGTTATTTTCCCTATGAAAAGCGGGTTTTTTTCCTGCAAGCCACCCAAACTGATCCGCTTTTTTCTTCACTCTCTGAATCTGTACTGATTCAGGCTGCGGCTCTAACTTCACGGTGTAGGTCAAACACCCGTCAGCGCACGCCGTCTTGTGGCGGTTGAGGCGCGCTGGCGAAGAAGTCAGGAATACCGCCATGGATAGCGACGCGCTATTGCTTGCCCGAATACAGTTCGGCTTCACCATCTCGTTTCACATCATCTTCCCCGCCATCACCATCGGCCTGGCCAGCTACCTCGCCGTGCTGGAAGGCCTGTGGCTGCGCACGCGCAATACCGTCTACCGCGACCTCTACCATTTCTGGACCAAGATCTTCGCCGTCAACTTCGGCATGGGCGTGGTGTCCGGCCTGGTGATGGCGTATCAGTTCGGCACCAACTGGAGCTTCTTCTCCGATTTCGCCGGCAGCGTCACCGGGCCCCTGCTGGCCTACGAAGTGCTGACCGCCTTCTTCCTGGAAGCCGGCTTCCTGGGCGTGATGCTGTTCGGCTGGTCGCGCGTGGGGCCGGGCCTGCACTTTTTCTCGACCGTGATGGTCGCGCTGGGCACGCTGGTGTCGGCCACCTGGATCCTGGCGTCCAACAGCTGGATGCAGACACCCGCCGGCTACGAAATCCTGGACGGCCGCGTGGTGCCCACGGACTGGCTGGCCGTGATCTTCAATCCGTCCTTCCCCTACCGCCTGGCGCACATGGGCATCGCCGCCTTCCTGGCGACCGCGCTGATGGTGGGCGCCTCCGGCGCCTGGCACATGCTGCGCGGCGATCGCAGCCCCGCCGTGAAGAAGATGTTCGCGATGGCGATGGGCATGCTGCTGCTGGTGGCCCCGCTGCAAGCCGTGGTGGGCGACTTCCACGGCCTGAACACGCTCAAGCACCAGCCCGCCAAGATCGCGGCCATCGAAGGCCATTGGGAAAACGAGCCCGGCGCGGGCGTGCCGCTGACGCTGTTCGGCATCCCCGACATGGAGCGCGAGGAAACGCGCTACGCGGTCAATATCCCGCGCCTGGGCAGCCTGATCCTCACGCACAGCTGGGACGGCCAGTTCCCCGGCCTGAAGTCCTATCCGCCCGAAGACCGGCCCAACGCCACGGCCGTGTTCTGGTCGTTCCGCGTAATGGCGGGCCTGGGCATGCTGATGATCGCGCTGGCCCTCTGGGCGGCCTGGTCGCGCTGGCGCGGCCGGCTGTACGAATCGCGCTGGCTGCACCGCTTCGCGTTGTGGATGGGACCGTCCGGGCTGATCGCCATCCTGGCCGGCTGGTACGTGACGGAAATCGGCCGCCAGCCCTGGGTGGTGTATGGCGTCATGCGCACCGCCGACGCCGCCACCCCGCACGGCCTGGGCGAACTGACGCTGACGCTGGCGCTGTTCGTGGTGGTGTACCTGCTGGTGTTCGGCGCCGGCGTCTCGTACATGCTGCGCCTGATCCGCATGGGCCCCAGCCCCGCCCCCGGCCACGCGCCGCTGTCGGGCGGCCCGGGCGAACCGCGCCAACCGTCGCGGCCGCTGTCGGCCGCCTCCACCCTGGCGGGCATCGAGCCCGCGCAACGCAAGCATTCGGGAGTCTGAGGCCATGGGCATCGACCTTGCACTGGTATGGGCCGTCATCATCCTGTTCGGCGTGATGATGTACGTGATCATGGATGGCTTCGATCTGGGCATCGGCATCCTCTTTCCGCTGATCTCCGACCGCGAGGAACGCGACGTCATGGTCAACACCGTGGCGCCCGTGTGGGACGGCAACGAAACCTGGCTGGTGCTGGGCGGCGCGGGCCTGATGGCGGCGTTCCCGCTGGCCTATTCGGTGATCCTGAGCGCGCTGCACCTGCCGCTGGTGTTCATGCTGCTGGGCCTGATCTTCCGCGGCGTGGCATTCGAATTCCGCTTCAAGGCGGACGAGCATCACCGCCCGCTGTGGGACCGCGCCTTCGTGCTCGGCTCCGTGTGCGCCACGTTCTTCCAGGGCGTGACGCTGGGCGCCTACATCGAAGGCATCCCGGTGGTGGACCGCGCTTACCAGGGCGGCCCCTGGGACTGGATCAGCCCCTTCTCGCTCTTCACCGGCGCGGGACTGGTCGTGGCCTACGCGCTGCTGGGCTGCACCTGGCTCATCATGAAGACCGAGGGCCGCCTGCACCGCCACATGTGCGACATCGCCCGTCCGCTCACGCTGCTGCTGCTGGCCGTGATCGCGGCGCTCAGCGTCTGGACGCCCTTGGCGCAACCGCAGATCGCGCAGCGCTGGTTCAGCCTGCCCAATATGTTCTGGTTCCTGCCGGTGCCGCTGCTGGTCGCCGTGGCCGGCTTCGATCTCATCCGCCGCGTCAAGGGCATGCCCAATGCCGGCCCCTTCGTGCTGTCGCTGGCGCTGCTGTTCCTGGGCTACAGCGGCCTGGGCATCAGCATCTGGCCCGCCATCATCCCGCCTGACGTATCCATCTGGACCGCGTCCGCGCCGCCACAAAGCCTGGGCTTCGCGCTGGTGGGAGCGCTGGCGATCATTCCGATTATTCTCATGTACACCGCCTGGTCGTACTACGTGTTCCGGGGCAAGGTGCGTCTCGGCGAGGAGTTCCACTGATGAACGGCTCCCAACCCTCCCTGCCCACGTGGCGCAGCCGGCTGCTCTGGCTGGCGATGATCTGGGCATGCAGTGTCGCGGCCCTGGGCGTGGCGGCCTACGCGCTGCGCCTGGTGATGAGATCCATCGGCATGTCGACCTGAAACGACCCACGCAAACGGACCCGCCCCATGAAGCGCTATGAACGGCTGACAGAAGAAATCACCGCCTCGATCCGATCGGGCCTGCTGCAGGCGGGCGACCGCCTGCCCTCGGTACGGCAGACCAGCGCCAGCCGCGGGGTCAGCCCGTCGACGGTGTTCAAGGCCTATTACCTGCTGGAAGCGCGCGGCCTGATCCGCGCGCGCGACCGCTCCGGCTACTACGTGCTGCGCGCGCCGCACGCCACGCTGCCGGAGCTGGACGGCCTGTCCAGCGCCAGCGCAGGACGCCATCCAGTGGACGTCAGCGACAACGTGCTGCAGGTGCTTAACGCCACCCTGCGCCGCGACATGCTGCCCTTCGGCTCGGCCTTTCCCAACCCCTCGCTGCTGCCCTACGGACGCCTGGCGAAGTTCATGGCAGCCACGGTGCAGCGCCTGGATCCCTGGGGCTCGATCGACGACCTCAGTCCGGGCGATGCCGCCCTGCGCCGCGCCATCGCCCTGCGCTACCTGGCCGATGGCATGTCGGTGCCGGTGGACGACATCATCATCACCAACGGCGCGCTGGACGCGCTGAACCTCAGCCTGGCGGCAGTCACCGAGCCCGGCGACGCGGTCATCGTGGAATCTCCCACCTTCTACGCCGCGCTGCAATCGCTGGAACGCAATCACCTGCACGCCATCGAAGTGGCCACGCATCCGCGCGAAGGCATAGACCTGCAGGCGCTGGAGCAGGCCATCCTGCGCCACCGCCCCAAAGCCTGCTGGCTCATGACCACGTTCCAGAACCCGCTGGGCAGCCTCATGCCCGACGACAAAAAGGAAGCGCTGGTGCGGCTGCTGGCCAGCCACGACGTGGCGCTGATCGAAGACGATGTCTACGGCGAGCTGTATTTCGGCGAACAACGCCCGCGGCCGGCCAAGGCCTACGACCGCGACGGCATCGTCATGCACTGCTCTTCGTTCTCCAAGACCCTGGCGCCGGGCTACCGGGTGGGCTGGGTGGCCGCCGGCCGCTACACGCGCCGCATCATGCGCAACAAGCTCACCACCAGCCTGGCGACCGCCGCGCCGACCCAGGCGGCCATCGCCGCCTATCTGGAAAAAGGCGGCTTCGACCGCCACCTGCGGCAATTCCGCCAGGCGCTGGCCCAGCAGCAAGGAGAACTGCTGCAAGCCATCGCCCGCTACTTCCCCAAGGGCACGCGCGCCACGCGGCCGCTGGGCGGCTACTTTGTGTGGGTGGAGCTGCCCGCGCACATCGACACGCTCAAGGTCCATCGCGCCGCGCTGGGACACGGCATCAGCATCGCGCCGGGCCCGCTGTTCTCGGCATCCGGCGGCTTCGGCAATTTTCTGCGTCTGAACGCCGGGCATCCCTGGAATCCGGAGATGGAGCAAGGCATGGCGACGCTGGGCAAGCTGCTGGCGGGCTAGTCCCGTTGTCCTGGGCGGCGATTCACGTTATAAATGAGTGTTATTCTTATTAACATCCATTTACCGCCTCGCCATCCATGGACTCCCTCGCGTACCAGAACGTCCACCGGCTTTACGCGGAACATCATGATTGGCTGCTAGGCTGGTTGAACCGGCGCGTCAACAACCGCGCAGACGCCGCCGACCTCACGCAAGACACATTCTTCCGCGTCCTCGTCTCACCCAACGCCGTCGTCCCTTCCGAACCGCGCGCCTACCTGCTGACCCTGGCCCGCCGGCTCACCATCGACCTATGGCGCACGCGCGATGTCGAAGCCCGCTACCTGCAGGCGCTGTCGCAGGAGCCGGAGCCGGTCATGGCATCCCCCGAGACGCTGCTGATGCTGAAGCAGGCGGTCATGGAGATCGATCGCCTGCTGGACGGCCTTCCCGTGCCGGTCAAGCATGCCTTCCTGCTGAACCGGCTGGACGGAATGACGCACCCAGCCATTGCCCAGGCCTTGGGCCTGTCGCTGGCGACGGTGGAGCGTCATGTAAAGCGCGCCTTTCTGCACTGCATCGCCTCGCGCCGCGCAGCCGATCTGGCATGAGCGGTGTCTCCGCGCCCCGCGCCGCCCGCGACGCGCTGATGGAACGCGCCGTTGACTGGATCGTGCTGCTGACATCCGGCAAGGCCACGGACCACGACCGCCAGCGCTTCGAGCGCTGGCTCGCCAGCCATCCGGAAAACGCGCGCGCCTGGGCCGAGGTGGACGGCATCATGCGCCAGCCCCTGGCCCAGTTGCGAGGAGCGGCAGAAGCGGCGCCCGGCCCCGCCCGCGCCGCGCGGGCCGCCCTGCTGCAAAGCAGCGGGTTGGACAGACGCCGCGTGCTGAAGCTGGCGATGGTGTTCTCCGGCGTGTCTGCCGGCGCCTTGATGGCCGACCGCTACATTCCGCTTGCCGGACTGTCCGCCACCTATTCCACCCGCACCGGCGAACGGCAGACCTACGCGCTGGAAGACGGTTCCACGCTGACGCTGAACGCGCGTTCGGCCGTCGATGTCCGCTATGACGACTTGCGACGCACCGTCGTGCTGCGCCAGGGCGGACTCTATGCCGAGGCCCGCTCCGACATACGGCCCTTCGTGGTCCAAACCCGGTACGGCGCCGTGACCGGCGGCCAATCGCATCTGGCTGTGAACCAGTTCGATTCCTACGCCGTCGCCAGCGCCCTTGAGAACATGCTTACGCTGCAGCCCGACCATGGCGCCGCCCTGACGCTGCCGCAAGCCGGCACGGCGGCCTTCGACCACAATCGCGCGTGGCAACGGGACGGCGCCGCGCAGGCCAGCTGGCGCAGCGGCATCCTCAGTGTGCGCGACGCCCGCCTGGCAGAAGTGATAGAGCAGTTGCGCGCCTATCAGCCCGGCGTGATCCGCCTGTCGCCGCAAGCCGCCGAGCTGCGCGTATTCGGCGTATTCCCGCTGGACGCCCCGCGCCAGACCCTGCTGGCCCTGAGCGAAACCCTGCCGATACAGGTCCGTCGCTACGGTCCATGGCTGACGCTGGTGGACGCCGCATAACAAAAACAATCGCGTGGCCCGCGCGGCGATGAGGGGATTGAGGTCCGGTATCCGTCATTACCTGTGACGCAACCGAAATCTCCTTTTGCCGGACATCTTGAATCATGAATTTCCCCTTGAGCCGCAGCGCAGCGCTAGTCGCCGTCGCCCTCAGCGCTTGCGCGCTGCCGCAGTCCGCCATTGCGCAGGACGCCGCCCCCGCGCATCAGGCCGCACAGTCCTACGACCTGCCAGCCGCGCCCCTGGCGGACACGCTGAGCCGGATTTCGCTGCATAGCGGCCGCACCATCTCGGCGAACGCCGAACTTGTCGCAGGCAAGCAAGCCGCGCCGGTGCGCGGCTCGCTGAGCGCCGAAGCCGCGGCCCGGCAGGCCTTGGCGGGCACGGGCCTGGAACTCGTCGTCACCCCTGCGGGGGTGCTGAGCGTGCGTCTGCAGCCTCCAGCTGGCGCCGTGGCCTCCCTGGAACCGGTCATGGTCACGGCCAGCAGCCTCATCCCGCCCAGCGAAGGCACGGGTTCCTATACCGTACCCGAATCCAACTCCGCCACGCGCATGCGCTTGTCATTGCGCGAAACGCCGCAGTCCGTCACGGTCATCACGCGCCAACAGATGGAAGACCAGGGCATTGTCACCGTTGCCGGCGCGCTGGAGCAAGCGCCAGGCGTCGTCGTCAGCCGCAGCAACTCCGAAGGCTACGCTTTCTATTCCCGCGGCTTCCAGCTGCAGAATTTCCAGTTCGACGGCCTGCCCAGCCTGTCCAGCGACGGCGGTAACGTGCGGGACAACTACAGCATCAGCAGCTCGGTCATCTACGACCGCGTCGAGATCCTCAAGGGCGCCACGGGCCTGGTCAATGGCGCCGGCTATCCTTCGGGCGTCATCAACCTGATCCGCAAGCGGCCCACCCGCGAATTCCAGGGCAGCGTCACCGCCGGCGCCGGGTCCTGGGATCAGTACCGGGGCGAACTGGACCTGGGCGGCTCGCTGGCCGAGAACGGCAGGATCCGCGGCCGGATGATCGCCGCGGTGAACGACAGCGCCAGCTTCATCGAGTACACGAAAACCCGCGAGGACGTGCTCTACGGCATAGTCGAAGCCGACATCACGCCGCGCACCACGGCAACGCTGGGTATCGAATATCAAAAAAACAAGAACGACGCCTCATCCAACATCCACCTGCCCGCGTTCTACTCGGACGGCCGGCAGGCGAGCTTCTCGCGTTCGACCAATCCCGCCGACAAGTGGACTTGGCGCAATCACGAGACCACCCGCTACTTCGCCGACGTCACGCATACCTTCGACAACGACTGGCAACTGAAGCTGGCCGCGGGGCATCGGAATTATTCCTCCAGCGAGCTTATCGCCGGGATGGGCAGTTCATTCATCGACGCGAAGACGCACAGCATCAGCCACAGCCTGGGCCAGGCCAGCCTGTTCGATACGGATTCGCGCGAGAACAGCGTGGACGTGCAGGCCTCCGGCACGTACTCGCTGCTGGGCCGCCGCCATGACCTGGTGTTCGGCTACAACGCCGCGCGCACGCACTCAACGTCGCGACGCGACGACGGCCTGAGCGACACGATCATCAAAGACGCCTTCAACTGGAACAACAACAGCTTCAAGCCCACGGTCTACAAACGTCTGCTCGACCACGATATCGAGGTATCGCAAAAGATCCTCTACGGCGCCACCGTCCTACACCCCACCGACCGATTCGCGCTGATCCTGGGCGGACGGCTGACCGACTACCGCTGGGAACAGAATTCCGTCTTCAGCAGCGGCTTTCGCGGCAACTATGGCACCGATGTGAAGAACAAGTTCATTCCGTATGCCGGCGTCACATTCGATGTGGACGCTTACCACACCGTCTATGCCAGCTACACCGACGTGTTCAAGCCGCAGGCCTTCAACTTCGACGCATCCAATCGCCAGCTGGATCCCATGACGGGCAAGAGCGTGGAAGTGGGAGCCAAGGGCGAATACCTGGACGGCCGCCTGAACGCCAGCGTCGCGTTGTTCCAGCTCAAGCAGGACAACGTCGCCGAACTGGATCCCAGCGGCGCCATGACGCCCACTGGCGGCACCGCCTATATCGCCGTACCCGGCGTAACTACCCGGGGCATCGAACTGGAGGTATCCGGCGAGTTGCTGCCCGGCTGGCAACTGCATGCCGGCTACACCTATAGCCGGTCGCGCGACCGTGCAGGCGAACGCGTCAGCACAACCCAGCCCGAGCAGTTGTTCAAGCTTGCCACCACTTATCGCCTGCCGGGAGACTGGCACCGCCTGACGGTGGGCGGCAACATGCTCTGGCAGGGAAGCACCTATTTCTCGCAGACCGTCAATGGCGCCAACCGCCGCTTCACGCAGGACAGCTACGGCGTTTTCGGCTTGATGGCGGCCTATGACTTCAACAAGGACCTGCGCGTGACGGTGAACCTGAACAACGTGCTGGACAAGACCTACTACTCCGGCATCGGCAACTACAACTCCGTCTACTACGGCGCGCCGCGCAACGTGTTGGCGCAGCTGCGCTACAAGTTCTAGTTGGCCGTGGCGCCCGAATCCTTGACCGCCTTGGCCCAGGCCGCGATCTCGCTCTGGATGAAGGCGCCGAACGCCGCCGTGTTCAGGCTGGAGGCCTGCGCGCCCTCTTCCATCAGGCGTTGCTTGACGGCCGGAGCGGCCAGCGCACCGCTCAGCGCCTGGTTCAGCGTGGCGACCACCGCGTCCGGCGTGCCGGCCGGCGCAACGATGCCGTGCCAGGACACGGCCTGAAAGCCGGGCAGGCCCGATTCCGCCATGGTGGGAATATCCGGCATGGCGGGCGAACGCTGCGGCGAGGTGACCGCCAGCGCGCGCAGCGTGCCGGCCTTCACGTGCGGCAGCACGCCGGGAATGGTGGTGAACATGAAGTCGATCTGCCCGCCGATCAGGTCTGTGATGGCGGGGCTGCCGCCCTTGTAGGGGATGTGCGTGAACTGGAGCTTGGCGGCGCTCTTGAACATCTCGCCGGCCAGATGGCCGGGGGTGCCCGCGCCGGCCGAGCCCATGTTGATCTTGTCGCCCTGCGACCGGATGTAGGACACCAGCTCCTGCACATTGGCGGCTTGCACCTGCTTGCCCACCACCAGTACGTTGGGCACCGTGGCCAGCAGCGTCACGGGCGTGAAGTCCTTCACCGCGTCATAGGAAATCCGCGAATACAAGGACGGATTGATGCCGTGCGTGCTGGCGGTGGCCAAAAGCAGCGTGTAGCCGTCCGGCGCGGACGTGGCCACCTGCTTGGCGGCGATGGTGCCGTTGGCGCCGCCCTTGTTGTCGATGACGATAGTCTGGCCCAAGGTCTTGGCGGCCTCGGCCGCAACGGTGCGTGCCAGGATGTCCGAAGTGCCGCCCGCGGAATGCGGCACCACCAACGTGATCGGCTTCGAGGGGAAAGACTGGGCGTGCGCCGCCGGCAAGGCCGGCAGCAGACAGGCGGCCAGCGCGGCGCGCGCCAGCAAGGAAGTGCGGAACATTGAAGTCTCCTGGATGTTGTCGGTCGCGGCGCCGTCGACGGGCGCCGTCATGGCCGCGCGGCTGCGCGGTGCTTCAATCCGAGCCCAGCTGCAGCTTGTTGGGCTGGCGTTTCTCGATGGCCCATTTCAGCAGCGCGGCCGAACGGTAGATGCCGTGAGCGAACTTGCCGTAAGGCAGCGTCAGGAACAGCGCCATCACCACGCCCAGGTGGATGGCCAGCAGCAGCGCCATCGCGCCGCCGTCGCGGCCGGCCAGCAAGGCCAGGCCCGTTGCGCTGGTCAGGAACAGCAGCGCGATGAAGCCGCGGTCCATGGGCTTTTGCGCCGCGTCGCCCTGCTGCGGATGGCGCTTGAGGTTCAGCCACAGCAAGCCCGCCGGTCCGATCAGCAGGCCGATGCCACCCGCCGTGCCCAGCAGCACCGGCGCGCTCCAGAACGGATACGGCGCCTGCAGGCCCAACGCATAGTGGTACAGCGTGGCCACACTGGTGGCGGCAAAACACAGCATGAAGCCGTAGAAGGTGAAGTGATGGAAGCGCCGGCGCCACAAGGTGAAGGCGTCGTCCGCGTTGTTGCAGCCCTTGCCATGTCCGCCATCCAGATAGCGCAGCCGCAGCGCGTCATGCGCAGCCTCCGCCACCGCAGCGCCTGTGGCCGCTCCCGGGCTGACATTGCGCCAGAAGCGCGTCACGCCCACGCCCAGCGCCAGCATCGCGAAGCCGAACACCACGCCAAACATCAGCGCCAGCGTGTTGTGCGGGAACACCGCGTAGAAGTTGCCGGCCATGGGCTCATGGAACAGGCCGCCCGCCATCAGCACGGCCAGCGTCAGAAACAGCGCCAGGCCCGCAGCGGCAGCCAGCGACACGGTCAGGCCATTGCGCTTATACAGGGCGCCCAGCGCCGCGGGCCAGGCGTAATCGGTGTACGTCTGCATCCGGACGCGGGCCATGGCCTGCGGCGCGTTCACCGCGAACTCGTGCGGCGGCGCGTACTGGCAGGCGTGCAGACAGGCGCCGCAGTTGTGGCACAGGTTGGCCAGGTAGTTCAGGTCGGCCTTGCCGAATTCCAGGCGGCGGGTCATGGCGGGAAACACCGCGCAGAATCCTTCGCAATAGCGGCAGGCGTTGCAGATCTGCATGACGCGGGCGACTTCGGTTTCATCGCCCGTCAGCAGATCCGTCTGGAGTTCGGCCTGTTTGGCATGCCAGCGCACGGGCTGCTCTGCCATGACGGATGCTGCCTCGCCGTGCTGCGTGGAAAAGGACTGGGCCTCGCGGGCCAGGGCTTCAAGCTGCTTCATGTCGTGCTTCCGCGTTGTGCCGGGCGCGCGCGGCTGCCGCGGCCCGGGTGCCGGCGATGCGGCCGAAGGCCGTGCCGATGGACATGCCCACCCCGGCCGTATAGCCTTTGCCCAGCACGTTGCCGGCCATCATTTCGCCCGCGACGAACAGGTTGTCGCTAGGCACGTCGTTGAACCGGACCGCGGCGGTGTCGTCCACCTTCAGGCCCAGGTAGGTAAAGGTGATGCCGGGCCGCAAGGCATAGCCATAGAACGGCGCCGTGTCGATGGGCCTCGCCCAGTGCGTCTTGGCCGGCGCCAGGCCCTCGGTATGGCAGTCGTCCAGCGCCGTATGGTCGAACTTGCCGACACGGCAGGCCGCGTTGTAGTCGCTCAGGGTTTGCTCGAAGACCACCGGATCCAGGCCCAGCTTCACGGCCAGTTCGGGCAAGGTGTCGGCCTGCACACCGGGAAACACCGGCGGCATGAAGCGGCCCACGGCCTTGGCGTCGATGATGGAATAGGCGATCTGGCCCGGCTGCATGGCCGTCAGGCGGCCCCAAATGGCATAGCGCTTGGGCCAGAAGTCCTCGCCCTCGTCGTAGAAGCGCCGCGCCTCGCGGTTGACCACCACGCCCAGGGACACGCAATCGATGCGCGTGCAGATGCCGCCGTCGTACAGCGGCGCGCGCGCGTCGATGGCCACGCAATGCGACTGCGACGGATCGCCGATGCTGTCCGCGCCGGCGTCCAGCATGAACTTCAGCAGCACACCCATGTTGTAGCGCGTGCCGCGGATCAGGAAATTGTCGGCCGGCCATTCGCCGCGCTCGTTCTGGCCCCAGGCCTCGCGCAGCCACTCGCGGTTGGACTCGAAGCCGCCGGCCGCCAGCACACAGGCGCGCGCCTCGATGCGCTCATCGCCGATGCGCGCCGCCACGAAACGCCCGCCATCCAGCTCCAGCGAGTCGACCGGCGCGTCGTAGCGGATCCGTACGCCCAGCGCCTCGGCGCTGCGGTAGTAGGCGTTGACCAGGGCCTTGCCGCCGCCCATGAAGAACGCGTTGGTGCGCGCCACGTGCAGCGCGCCCGACAGCGGCGGCTGGAAGTTCACGCCATGGCGGCGCATCCAGTCGCGACAGGTGGAGGACTCGCGGATGACCAGCCGCGCCAGATGCTCGTTGGTCAGCCCGCCCGTCACCTTGAGCAGGTCCTGCCAGTATTCTTCCTCGGGATAGGCCTCGACCAGCACGTCCTGCGGCGCATCGTGCATGCAGCGCAGATTGCGCGTGTGCTGCGAATTGCCGCCGCGCCATTCGCGCGGCGCCGCTTCCAGCAGCAGCACGCTGGCGCCGGCCTCGCGCGCCATCAGGGCCGCGCACAGCGCCGCGTTACCCCCTCCCACCACCAAGACGTCGACCATGCCATCGTTCCTCTTCCAAGGAACGAACTGTAGCGAGCGCGAGCGCCCGCCGATATCAGCCAGCCGTCAACAGGTCTTCATGAATCGTGAAGGGCCACCACCGGCCATTTGCCCTCGCGCGCCAGCCTGCGCGACACATCGGCCAGCACCAGGCGCGCGGCCAGCGCCGCGGGCGACAGCTCGTCCTCGGACAGGCTGGCCAAAAGATTGGGGCGGTACAGGTGCGCGTCGTCGATGCGCGCCATGTGCAGTTGGCCCGGCGCGATCCGCGCCATGGCGGAACTGGGCTGGATGGTGGCCACGTGCCCCAGCTGCACCACGTCCATCAGCACCGGCAGACCGTCCACTTCCACCGCCACCAGCGGCGTGCGGCCCGACTGCTGATACGCGTTGTTGACCAGCGCCCGCAGCCCGTGGCGTCCGCTGGGCAGCACCAGCGGCAAATGCGCGATGGCCTCGATCCGCGTGCTCTCGCCCGCAGGCAAACCCGCCATGTCCGGCCGCGCCAGCAGGAACAGCGGCTCGTCCAGCAAGGGCGTCACGCGCAAGCGGCGCGCGGATTCGGCCTGGAACACGATGGCCAGGTCCAGCATGCGGCCATTGAGCATGTCGCTCAGATGGCCCGACAGCGCCTCGACCAGATGCAGGCGGATGTCGGGATAGCGCTCGTTCATGGCCTGCACGAAGGGCGCGCCGAGGATGGCGGCGGTGGTGGAAGGCAGGCCCACGCTGACGTGGCCCGCCAGCCTGGCCTGCTGCGCCGCGTGCACGGCATCGTCGGCGTGGCGCAGCGCCAGTTGCGCCTGGCGGAAGAACGCCAGGCCCGCATCGGTGGGCTCCACGCCGCTGGCGCTGCGCCGCAGCAGCCGCGTCGACAGCTCGCCCTCCAGCCGGCTGATCTGCTGGCTGAGCGCCGACGTCACCATGCCGATGGACTGGGCGGCGCGGCCGATGCTGCCCGCCTCCACGACGCGGACGAAGTAACGCAGTTGGCGCAGTTCCATGGGCGGCCCCGGCTTTCCGTAAGGGATGACAGGGCCGATTGTAGAGGCTGGGCCGCAACGCTTCAGTAGCGCGCGTCCTTCGGCTTCTTGCCCTGCGGCCAGTCCTTGTCCTTGCCGGCGAAGTCGGGGCGCGGCATGTGCGTGAAGTACTCGGCCACGTCCACCGCATCCTGGTCGGACAGCACGCCGCCCTCGCCCCAGCTGCCATGCGTATTCACGCCCATCGGCATGCTGTTGCGGATGAAGGCAGCCGCCTTGTAGGTGCGCGCCAGGCCCGCGCCGATGTTGAAGGACTCTTCGCCCCACAGGGGCGGGAACGCAATGTCGCCGGAACGGTCGCGCTTGCCTTCGCCGTTGGCGCCGTGGCAGGACGCGCATTGGGCCGCGTACAGGCTCTTGCCGCGCACCGGGTCGGGCACCAGCTTGGTATCTATCGGCCAGGCGTTCTCGATCTGCACCTTTGCGCCGTGCGGCACATCCTGGGCCAGCCACTTCATGTAGGCGATCATGGCCTTCATCTCGGCCGAGTCCTTTTCCAGCGGCTTGCCGTTCATCGAACGCATGAAGCAGCCGTTGATGCGGTCCTCCAGCGTCACCACCCGGTTGGCGCGCGGATTGAACTGCGGGAACGAATTGACCGTGTTGATGTAAGGCGCGCCCAGGGGCTTCTTGCCGCCCTGCACATGGCAGCTGTTGCAGTTCAGGCTGGCGCCCGTGTTCTGCGGCAACAGCCGACGCGTCTCGGTCAGCAGGCGCTTGCCGTAGTTGATCTGCTCGGCGTTGGGCTGCGCGGCGATCTGGGTGTCCGGTGGAATGGTGTAATCCGGCAGCCGCTTGCCATCCTTGTCCAGCACCGGGAAGGTGCTGCGCGCACCTTGCGCGGCGACTTCGGGTTCGGCCGTGGCGACCGTCCAGCCGCCCACGGCGACCGCTGCCGCCAACAGGGCGGCGATCCTGATGTGCTTACTCATGCTTGCCTCCGCCGATGTTCGGCTTCTTGCTGGCCAGGAATTCGCGGATATGCGCGACATCCTTCTCGCCGATCGCGGGCGCCTGGTTGGTCCAACCGGTGCGGATGAAATTGATCACGTCCGTGATATCGCGGTCGCTCAGATGCTTGAAGCCCGGCATCGCGAACGTCATGGCGTCCATGTCGTTGGACGGCATTCTGCCGCCCTCCAGCGTGATCTGGATGATGGATTGCGGGTTCTGCGCGAACACCGCCGAATTGCCGGCCAGCGCCGGGAAGATGCGCGGCATGCCCTGCCCGTCGGCGCGATGGCACACGACGCATTGCTCCATGTAGATGACCGCGCCGCGCGAGTCGTAGCGGCCGTCGCGCAGGGACGCGGTGGTGCCGTCGGCCTTGGGCGGGAAGGCGGCGAGCTTGCCGCCGGCCGCGGGCAATTGCTTCAGGTAGGCCGCGATGCTGGCGAGGTCGCCATCAGTGAAATGGCGGGTGCTGTGCTCGACCACGTCGGCCATCGCGCCGAATGCCGCCACCTTGTCGGTGCGGCCGGTCTTCAGGAACAGCTCGATGTCCTGCGCGCTCCAGGATTGCAGGCCCTGGGCCTCGCCGCGCAGGCTCTTGGCGCGCCAGCCGTCGATCACGGCGCCCGACAGGAAGGCGTCGCCGTCCGCCAGGGACAGCGCCTGCTCCTGGTAGGCCAGGCCGCGCGGCGTGTGGCAGGCGCCGCAATGGCCGGGGCCTTCGACCAGATAGGCGCCGCGCACCAGCCTTTCATCGGCGCCGGCCGGGGCCGCGAACTCGCGCTTGCCCGCGAACAGCAGTTGCCACCAGGCCATGGGCCAACGCATGTTCAGCGGCCACGGAATCGTGGAATCCGCGCTGGATTGGTTGACCGGTTCGACCTGCGACATGAAGTAGGCGTAGAGCGCCTGGACGTCCGCGTCCGGCATGATGGCGTACGAGGGATACGGCATGGCCGGATACAGGGGCGTGCCGTCCTTGCGGATGCCGTGCTGCACCGCGTTCTTGAAATCCGCGTAGCTATAGCCGCCGATGCCCGTCTGCTTGTCGGGCGTGATGTTCGACGAATAGATGGTGCCCACCGGCGTCTGCATCGCCAGGCCGCCCGCGAAGGGCTTGCCATTGGGCACGCTGTGACAGGCCACGCAATCGCCCGTGCGCGCAATGTAGGCGCCGGCTTCGGCCAGCCGCCTGTCGTTGATGTCGACGGACGCCGCCACGTCGGCCTTGCGATTTGCCGTCAGCAGCTGCGCGCCGCCGATGGCCAGGCCCGCAGCCGCCAGCAGACCCACCGCGACCTTGATCCCGATCCTCTTCATTACTGCCCTCCGTTGCACGCTGGGCAGCATGCACGTCGGGGTGTTCGTACGGCCTGTCCAGCTTATGGAGGAAGCTTACGCCTTTCAGTAATAAGTTAATGACCGAAAAGCATATAACTTGCGGGCTTGTTTGATTTGCCGCAAGCCCGCCGGCTGCGGGCTTGCCGAGGCCCGCAGCCGCCCTGACGGCGGCCGCGCGGCCTGCATCGCCTACGCCGGTATCGTCAGGCCCCGGGCCACCGCCGGACGGGCCACGAAGGCTTCCAGCACCCGGGCGACATTCTTGAAGCGCGAGAACTCCACCAGCTCGCCCGCGCCGTAGAAACCCACCAGGTTGCGCACCCAGGGCAGGATAGCGATGTCGGCGATGGTGTACTCGTCGCCCATCACCCAGTCGCGGCCTTCCAGGCGCTGGTCCAGCACGTTCAAGAGGCGCTTGGACTCCTCCGCGTAGCGGTCGCGCGGACGCTTGTCTTCGTAGTCCTTGCCCGCAAACTTGTGGAAGAAGCCCAGCTGGCCGAACATCGGGCCGATGCCGCCCATCTGGAACATGACCCATTGCAGCGTCTCGTAGCGCCCCGCCGTGTCCGCCGGCAGGAACTTGCCCGCCTTGCTGGCCAGGTAGATCAGGATGGCGCCGGACTCGAACAGGCCCAGCGGCTTACCTTCGGGGCCGTTGGGATCGAGGATGGCCGGGATCTTGTTGTTCGGGCTGAGCGACAGGAATTCGGGCGAAAACTGGTCTTTGGCGTCGAAGCTGACCCGGTGGACCTCGTAGGGCAGCCCGGTTTCCTCCAGCAGGATCGACACCTTCACGCCGTTGGGCGTGGGCAGCGAATACAACTGGATGCGGTCGGGGTGCCGGGCGGGCCACTTCTTGGTGATGGGAAAGGCGCTGAGGTCGGTCATGCGGGGGGCTCCAGGGGGAGGGGCGGAAAGGTCGGGGTAATCCTAGCGCAAATCCGGGCGGCCGCGCCGCTCGATGAAATCCCCTAGCGCGAGTCCGCGGGATTCATCGAGGCATCACGCGCATACTCGTCCTCCGGCTCTGGCTGCAGCGTGGCCTCGATTTCCGGCGGAAACGCCGGAACCTTGCTGGTGTGCATCACCGCCCAGCGCATGATGGCGTGGAGAAGATTGAACGGCATCATCAGCAGGGAGAGGAAGCCTGGACCTTGCGCATCCTCGGCAAAGGCGCGCTGCCTGGATAGGGCGAAGGTCTCCGGCTTGCCGTCGGCCGGCACGCAATGCAAGACCGCGTCCTGCACGACTTGCGGCCCGTCCTCCATGTAGCGGCGCAGAAACTCCCAATGGGAATAGGCATCTTCGGCCCGGTACGTGACCGAGCTGAACGCGAATGTCTCCCTGACCGTCACGCCGTCCGGATCCAGGATCAGGCCGCGGACATCCCAGGTCCGGTGCTGAAACCCGTCGACCCCTCCTCCAAGCGTGAAGTAGAGCTTGTTCCACTTCGCCGTCAGCACCGTTCCGTCCAGCCGGAACACGTGTACCAGCTTGTGCTTGCGGTCCAAGGCGATGGGATAGTAGGTCCACCGGAACATCTCCTTGCCCGCGACCCATGCGCCCGCCGCCGCCAACGCAGCGCCCATCGCCATGCTGATGAAAACCGCCGTCCAAAGCCCGTTCTCATTGGGCAGCCCGTCCACCAGGGCCCAAGCCAACTCCCGGATCATGCCCACGCCGAAGGCCACGCCGACAAGCCCCATCAGCGCCAGCATGCCCCGGTAGGCGTACCAGCGGTCCACCAAGACCAAAGCATTGGAATTCATCTTCACCACGCAGCCCTCGGCCGCCAGCGGTACGTCCAGCCGTTTCTTCTGCTGCAAGCGGTGTTCGCGGTCGAAGTCCCCAAGCGGCCGGTCGTTGGGGAATTTGCGCATCAACCCCGTGTAATCCATTCAACGCTCCAGAACTCGCCGGCTCGGTTGCGGCGCGAGCGGTATCAGCCCGTGGATAGGCCTGCGCAATTTCTTCAGGGCATTTCCCTCGTCAGTATCTGAAATAGCGCAGGCCATAGTCCTTGCCATCACCCTGCCGACGTTTCGCTTTCGATATTGCACGCAGATTGATCCCAGTGGGATTGCTCCAACCGAATCCCTTGAAGATCATTTCCGCGACATGCGCGAAGCCTTCCGTCTTGCGCCCCGCCCGCCAGGCCAGGAAGCCGAACACGACGAGCAAGGCCGGCAACAGGTACATGGCATAAATGCCATAGGCCTCAAGCTGCCCCGCGATGCTGAACTTGCCTTTGAACAAGGCAAACACCGCATCCAGGCACATCATGAATCCAAAAATCACCGCGACGATGATGCCCCAGAACCGGAACGTGGACAGATAGTGGGATCTGCGCCCTTCAAAGCAGTGGGGATACACCGCCACCAAGGAATCCGATTCGCGCCTGACGCCATAGGCGCTCCAGGCGCCCTCGCCACGTTCGGCGACCAGCTCCACGTCGTCCCCTTCTTGAAAGGGGAAGCGCCAGAACCAACCCTGAACGGGTTCGCCGTTCAGTGAAAACTCCACGAAGTCGGCGCTCTCCGAACTATCGATCGAGGCAATCGCGATACCCGCCCCTCCCATGCCTGCCAGCGCGGCGGATACCGCGGACGCTCCGACGTCACCGCCAATCTGGCTCAGGACAAAGTCCCGATTACGACGGGACTTCTTCAGCTCCGTGATCTTTCCAGAGATCTTTCGGACATTTCCATTGAGCTCATTGGTCATTCCATTCCTCACATCAAATCACGTCACATCAGCAAGAGCAGCGACGAAGCCTTCCTCCTGCTTCTTCGGTTCGTCCTGAGGTTTGCCGAAAGTACGACGGCCAAACGCGCTGGTTTCACACCACTCTTCCAGTGCATTCGGCGTGAAGTACCAGACCAGCAGCTGAATACCCACCAACACTATCGCGATCTCCCAGCCCACCAGGATACCAAGCACACGAGCGAATGAAGCTATCGCCATCCGCGACGCAACCACATCCACAGCCACCACCATCACATTCATACCTGCGCGCCGTCCCACGATCTTCAGCAACGAGGCAGAAGTCGATATTGCCGTGATCACCGCGGCCCCGCCTGCGACAAAGCCTATGGCCGACTTGATGCCGACCAGCACCATCAGCGTGTACTGCTTCTTTTCCCTGCGCTCCATGGCTTCGTTGAAATCTATGGATGCACCGATAAAACTCGCGCCGGCTCCCAACATCCCCCCGACCAATTTCCATTTCTGGAATCCGTATGCTTTTTTCCCCGCCAATTGATACGGCACGATAGCAATATCAATCACGGCGGCGCTCAAGGTGGCCGTAGACGCGACCAGCTTTGCATAGGTCGTAGCCGTCTTGTCGGTCGCCGAAATGAGCTTCTTGAAGTTCCAAATTTCAATCAATCCCACCACCACCGTAATGCGCATGGTGGTAGCCCCGTTGCGCCCAGTAGCCGGCCGCATCTTGCCCCACATGTCCCGCAGCACTTTGTGGCTGGGTTCCTTGGCGATGGCCTCGTTGGCTTCCAGGAAAGTGCGCGCAGTCCGCAATCGCTGTAGCGCGACCTGACGCGCCACGCCTTCGGACCGGGCCTGTTCTCTCACCAGCGCCAAGGCGTCGGCGTCGCTGATGCCCGTGGACAACAAAAAGAGATTCTGGACGATCTTCTCACCGACGAAATCGCTTACGCGGTTCAGCTGCAACCAGCGGAAAGCCGTATCGCCCACCGTCATCATCAGCTTGTCGATGCCGGCATTTTTCAAAGCGCGCGGCAATGGCCCCAGCTTTTCCACCTTGCTTTCACCAACCAGGGACACCGCCCTCTTGTAATACCCCGAGAAGGTTTTCAGGTTGCTGAGCACTCGTTCGACGACACCGAGACCCGTAGGCAATGGCGTTTCCTTGCCCTTCACGGCTTCATCGAGGGCGCTCGTCACCGCAGGCTTGAGCTGCTTCTGGTTTGCGGCGATTGCGCGCCAGAACAGGGACTTCCTGTCCCCTGCGTCACGCCGTTCTTCCACCAAGGTTTTGAGATACTGGGCTCCCGCCGCGCTGGATCCGATGCCTTCGATCAGGTCGCCGACCACTTCAATGAACTCGTGGCCGTCATCCTCGACTTCCTCGCTATAGTCCTCCAGCGTATCGAACAGAAGACCCCATTCCAGCCATTTGATGAGTTCCACTGTCCTGGTATTTGCCAGCGTAGTCGCCATCTCCTGGAACTTCTCGTAGTTGCTCTTGAAGCGATTCAGCTTGTCCCAATCGACATTGTCGGTGTAGCGATCCCAGGCATGCGCGACCTGGTCCTTGCGATAATTTTCCAGATTCCGGGCGCGCGTCTCGTCCGCCTGCACGATCTCCGCGTCATAGGCGTTGAAATCCGCCTCTGCCTGCGCTCTATTGGCCGCCGGGACGTACTGGTCCAGCAGCACGCGACGGCGGCTGTGGTACTCGGCGTCCGTTATCACGCCATTGGACCGCTCGTTCTCCAGCCCGGCGAATGCCTGCTTGCCCTTCATGTCCGGCACGTGCTGATTGATGACCTGGTTGCGGCGCATCACCTCGTAGTGCCGGTTGCCGCCCCGCTGCCCCAGTTGCACGGCCTCGGCCGTGCGCCTTGCGGCGTCGTCGGCCTTGTTCTCCAGCGCCGCCTTGGCGCCTTCGATGTTGCTGGCCGCGGTAATCTGCAGCGCACGTTCCTCGCCATACCGCGCCATCGCACCCAGCGCGTCATTGCAGTATCCGTTGAGCTCGTCGGCGATGCCGATGGCGTCCCACAGCGCCAAGCTCATCGGCCAATAGCTGACGCCCATCGTGGGATCGCCGCATTTATCCAGCATCTGCGCCAGCAAAAGCTCAAGCGTCTTATCCACAAGGCCGCCGAGCGGCCGGTTGCGCGGATACCAGGGCGTCTTCGTGAATTGCTCTTTCAGCGTTGTTTCGTCGAAAGACCCGTCGACATTGCTCAACTTGCGCTGGCGATCGAGGCCGGTGTACGGAAGCCAGGGCGGCTCGCCCGTCAATCCGCTGAACTGGTGGTCGCCGTATTCCAGGATCTTCTTGAAGTTCGACTCGACGGCCAGTATGGATTGGTGATTCTTGGCCTCGCAGCGGCCCTGCGCCCAGACGGCGGGCTCGATCGCCTGCATCCGCGATGCGCGGTGCTCCTGCTTTTCATAGCGAGCGCGGGTCTGCGGGCTCCATTTATGTTCGCTATAGGCCAGCCACACCTTGCCGCACTGTTCCGGCTTCTCTATGACGATGTAATGCATGCGCAGCCCATTGTGCCCCTGGTTCGCGCATTTCATCGCGGGCTGCAACCGGGCGCTGTCCGCGTCGTCGCAACGCCAGAGCATGCCGTCGGCCGTCACGGAATAGACTTCCCAGTAGTTGGCGCCCTGCGGGCCTTTCTCGTAGAACAGGTAGAGAAAGCCCATGCGCAGCGTGCGGGTCACGTACTTGTACTGTTCGCTATCCAGCGGCACGTCCTTCACGCGTTCGCCGCTTACGCCGTCCAGCGCATGCGCCGGAAACCCCGCGGGCACCACGGCGTAACGCGTCGGCAGTATCGGCAGGCCGCCTGCCTTGCACACATTGCAAGCCGTACTCATTCTTCTTCCCTAACTTGGTGATGCGCCGGGCGCGACTGCCGGCAATCGCGGGCGATCGCCGTCCAGTCCGCCTCGGTCAAATCCATGACGAGCCTGGCAAAGCCGACATCCGGCTCGCGGGCATCCAGTAGCGCGGCCAGCCTGGGATGCTGATCGAATGCAGGGTGCGCCGTAAGCGCGCGGATGGCCATGGCCTCCCAGTCGCGCGGATCCAGCAATCCCCTGGCCGCCCCGCGCCGCACGCATGCCGCCGCCTGCGCCAATGTTTCGTCTGAAATGGCCGCAGCCTGTCCAGCCACCACGCGCCACGCGCGGTTGATGGCGGCAGCGGTCTCAATGCGGCTCCATTGGTCTGAGTCGAACTGAAGCGGACCGATATCCCGAAGGCCGGGCACCGGCTCAGCGCCATTGCCATAGCTCGCCAGGCGCGCCCACCGGTCGACCGTCACCCACAGGTGCATCGGCCCCAGCAATGCCTGGCGCTGCCCTGGAGTCGCCAGGTTCCATACCAGATCCAGGACAGCGGGATCCTGCAAGCGCAACAGGGAGCGGCCTCCGTCCGGCCGCGATTGCAGCATGGCCCGGCCCAGGTGGTGCGCCAAGGCCGCAGCATCCGTTGCGCCAAACATCCAGCCGCCGATGCGGCGCCCCAGGCCTAGCCGCAAGGATTCCGGCGTCCAATCCCGGATCGCCATGCCTGCCGCCACCCGGCTGATATCGGCGTCGCAGGCGCGCGCCAGATCCAGCGATACGAGCCGCGGCCAAGCCTTGGAATCGACATTCCGATGCGCAAGCCGGACCGAAGTGGTCCGCGCATCGAGTTCATCGGCCAGGCCCAGCCATTCGGAATCTTCCTCAGGCGGCCGCAACAGCGGATCAAGCAGCAAGCAGCAGCGCGACTCCCCATGGGACGCCGCCAGCCGTTGCAGCGCCTCTCCCAGTTGAATGTCCGATGTGAATGGCCCCATATCTGTCCGCCCCTGGCCGCTACAGTTCAACCGCCGCCGCGCCCGAAGCCGCCGCGCTCTGCATTCTCAGCTGGCATCCTTCGAAGTCGCCCTCCGGCAGCCCCAGCTGCAAGGGCGCGCTTTGCGGCCCCGCCCAGTTATGCACACCCGCCTTCAACTCAACCTTCCCCGGCGCGTGCAGCTGGATCCCGCCGCCTTCCACCCGCAAATAGGCGCCGCCCGCGGTCGCCAAGACGCGTTTGGCGGCCTGCACCTTCACGGCAGCTTGCGCCGAGGCAAAGGTCACCGCCTTTTCAGCGGACAGCGTCATCTTGGCGTCCTGGCTATGCAAGCGCAGCTTGCCGCCCGCCGCATGCAGCAGCAGTCCCTGGCCTTGCACCGGGCTGTCGCCAGACGCCTTGCGGCCCAGCGTGAACAACACCGCGCCGCCGACTACCCCTACCGCCAGGTTGGCGCTGCTGATCCAGTTGACGTCCGGCGCCACCTGCGACAGCGTCGCGCCGGCCGCCAGGAATGCGTCGGCGGGCGTGTATTGGCCGATGCCGCTGGGCGCGCTCACCTGGAGCTGCGGTTCGCTGTAGGCGGCAACTGGCTTGCCCTCGGGCGCGTCCTGCTTGGCGTCGATCACCTCCAGGACGTGCTTCAGGGCGTCCTGCGCCGGCAGCGTTTGCGGATCGCCTTCCAACACGGCCTTCTGGCGCGTTGCCGCCTGCGCCAGTTCCTCCGCTGAACGCGCCGCCAGCTCAATCTGCTTGGCCGCTTCCGAGCTGTCCAGCAGCGCGCCCTCGGCGTTCCCGCGCAGGTCGGCGCTGATCAATAGCCCGGAACCGCCGCGCACCGCCACGGCCTCGCGAGTCGACAGTTCCGCACCGTGACCCAGGTCCTGCAGTCTTTCGTTGTCGCGCTGCTGCTTGATATGGCCCAGGTTCAGGCGGCTTTCGGCCTGCGTGGTCGACGCCGTCAGGCGCGACTGTCCGGGCGTGTCGTCATGCACCAGCTGGTTGTAGCCGCCGGTGCCCTGGCCGCTGCTGGCCAGCGCCTGCGTCTTGAAGCCGGACATCACCACATTGTGCGCATGGCCGTCGGCGCCGCCCGCGAACCAGGCGGGCGCGTTGCCGGTGGCGTTGGCGGCGCCGCCCTGCACCTGGTTGTGCGCGGCGTCCTCGGCGCCTGCGCCGTTGTAGAGCGCGCCCACCACCACGGGGCGGTCGATGTCGCCGTGCAGGAACTCGACCAGCACTTCCTGGCCGACGCGCGGCACGAAATTCCCGCCCCAGTCGCCGCCCGCCACGGACTCCGCCACCCGCACCCACGTGCCAAGTTCGTCCTTGGCGGGCGCGTTCTCGTCACCCGAAGGATGTTCCAGGCGGCTGCTGGAGGCCTTGCCGCGCTGCCAATGGAACTGGACCTTGACGCGGTGGTCGCGGTCGGTATGCACCGGCGCCTCGGCGCCCACCACCAGCGCGGTCTGCGCGCCGTACACGGTGGGCCGCGGATGCAGGCGCTCGCCGTGCCCGTCGCGCGTGGCCTTGCGGAATTCCGTGTCGATGCCGATGCAGGTAAAGGTATTGCGGTAGAAGTCGGCGTCGGCTGCCTGCGGACCGGTCTCGCCCAGCGCTTCGCGCACGGCGCGGCCCAGGTCCTCGTCGAAGTTGTTGCGGGCCTCGTGCCGCACGGCGATCGCCACATAGGCGGCCCCGCCCTGCTGGTAGTGCCCGGTCAGCTCGAAGCGCTGGCCCGGCGCCAGCGTGCGCACGGTGCCCGCGCCTTCGCAGCTATCCTGACCCGCGCGCAGCGCGGCCAGCGCGATGTGCGCCAGGCGCTCGCCCTGCGCGCTATCCTCGTAGGCGTACTGCCCGGGATAGTCGTTGACGACCAGATCCATTGCGCCCTTCGCGGCGCCGCTATCGACCTGCGCCGCCACCGGCCTGGCCTGGGCGCTGCGGTAGTCCCAGCTGGCCATGCGCACCGCATTGGTCTGCCAGCGCGCGCGCCGGTTCCATTGCTGGATGCTGTCCTCGGTCTCCGTGACGTCGGCGCGCGCAAAGCGCACGCTGGCCTGCGGGCCGGGCTGGAAGGCGCCGTTGTGGTCGGCAATGATCAACGTATGGCTGCCGTCGCCTTCGCCGGCCTCGTGCTCAACCCAGTAGAACAGGCCCTCTTCAGCCAGCAGGCGCTCGACGAAGGCATGATCGGTTTCGCGATACTGCACGGTGAGGCTGCGCTTGGGGTAGGCGGCGCGGTCCTTCACGACCCAACGCCATTGCGGCGCCAGCCCCCCCTGGTCCTTGTAGTCGCCGAAGACGCTGTCGACGATCTCAATGACCGTCTTGTCCTGATAGGCGAAGCTGTCGCGGCGCGCGCGCAGAAAGGCGAGCCAGGGCTCCAGCGTCAGCCCATAGCGCGCCAGGCCGCCGTTGGCGCCCTGGAACTCGGCCGCCATGATGTAGCCATTCCAGACACGGGGCTGTTCGCGGCCCAGCGCGGTCTGCAGACGCAGCGTCGCCGGCTTGCCCAGCAGTTCAGACAAGGGGATGCCGGCATCGTCCGACAGCGCCGTCAGTTCCAGCCGGAACGCGCCCTCCGACAGGGTTTCCGTGGCGGACAGCGTTTCCGCGACGAGCCGGTTCGCGCCCAGCGGCGTGCGCAGGTCCAGCAAACGGTTGGCCTGGTCTACCGACGCGATCGACATTCGGGAAAGGCCGGCATTATCCATGGGCATGTCGGGCTCCGGCGTCAGGCAAGGCGATAACGGAAATCGCCGTTCTTGCCGGCGGTCACGCGGATGCGGGCGATGGCCTCGCCCTGCGCCATGCGGCCCAGCACCTGTTCAGCGATCTGCGGCAACAGCGTGCCGTTCAGGATGTGGTCGACGTTGCGCGCGCCGGTATCCACCTCGGTGCAGCGCGCCAGCACGGCCTCCACCAGCGCCTCGTCCCATTCGAACACGGCGCGGTGGTTGGCCTGGACGCGCTGCGCGATGCGGCCGAGCTTCAGTGCGATGATGCGGGCCAGCGCGTCGTCATCCACCGGGTAGTAGGCGATGGTCTTCATGCGGCCCAGGAAGGCGGGCTTGAAGGCCTTGTACAGCTGCGGCGCCAACAGTTCCTGCAAGGCCTCGGGGTCGGGCCGTTCCTCGGCGCTCTTGTTCAGGCAGGCCTGCATGATGGCCGACGATCCGACGTTGGAGGTCAGGATGATGAGCGTGTTGCGGAAATCGATCTCGCGGCCTTCCGCGTCGTCCATCACGCCCTTGTCGAACACCTGGAAGAACAGCTCCAGCACGTCGGGATGGGCTTTTTCGATCTCGTCCAGGAGCACCACGCTGTAGGGCTGGCGGCGCACCGCCTCGGTCAGCACGCCACCCTCGCCGTAGCCCACGTAGCCCGGCGGCGAGCCCTTCAGGCCCGATACGCTGTGGGCCTCCTGGTACTCGCTCATGTTGATGGTGACCAGCTTGCGTTCGCCGCCATACAGCACGTCGGCCACGGCCAGCGCGGTTTCGGTCTTGCCCACGCCCGACGGACCAATGAAGAGGAACACGCCCTTGGGCTTGTTGGGATCTTCCAGGCCGGCGCGCGCGGTGCGCACGCGTTGCGCAATGGCGTGCAAGGCATGGTCCTGGCCGATGACGCGTTCGGCCAGCAAGGGCTGCAGTTCCAGCACCGTACGGATTTCGTCATTGACCATGCGGCCCAGCGGGATGCCGGTCCAGGCCGACACGATCTCGGCGATGACCTGCGCATCCACGAAGGCCGGCACCAGCGGCGCTTCGCCCTGCAAGGCGCGTAGTTGCTGTTGCAGTTCGGCCAATTGCGCCTGTCCCGGCGTGGCGGCTGGCTCGGCCGCCTTGCCCGAGCGGCGCTTGCCGGCGGGCTCCGGCGCGGCTTCCACGCCCGCCGCCTCCAATTCCTCGCGCAGCGCGTGGATCTGCCTGACCAGCTCGCTTTCCTGAGCCTGCCGCGATTCCGCTTCCGTCAATGCGGCACGCGTGGCGTCCATTTCCTGATCCAGCTCGCGCAGGCGCGCGGATTGCGCCGCGCCCGCCGCGGCTTCGCGGCGCAAGGCGGCGCGCTCGGTCTCAAGGCGCGCGAGGCGATGACGCGCGTCGTCGATCAGCGCCGGCGTAGCGCTGCGGCCCAGGGCCACGCGCGCGCAGGCCGTGTCCAGCACGCTGACGGCCTTGTCCGGCAGTTGGCGGCCGCTGATGTAGCGGTGCGACAAGCGCGCCGCGGCCACGATGGCCTCGTCCAGCACGCGCACGCCAAAATGCTGTTCCATCAGCGGCGCCATGCCGCGCAGCATGCTCGCGGCCAGCTCCTCGCTGGGTTCTTCCACCTTCACGACCTGGAAGCGGCGCGCCAGCGCGGCGTCCTTCTCGAAGTACTTCTTGTACTCGCTCCAGGTAGTGGCGGCGATGGTGCGCAGCTCGCCGCGGGCCAATGCCGGCTTGAGCAGGTTGGCGGCATCGTTCTGCCCCGCCTGCCCGCCCGCGCCTATCATGGTGTGGGCTTCGTCGATGAACAGGATGATGGGCGTGGAGCTCTGCTTGACCTCGTCGATCACGTTCTTCAGGCGGTTCTCGAATTCGCCCTTGACGCTGGCGCCGGCCTGCAAGAGGCCCATATCCAGCGTGCGCAACGCCACGCCCGCCAGCGCCGGCGGCACGTCGCCCGCCACGATGCGCAGCGCCAGCCCCTCGACCACTGCGGTCTTGCCCACGCCAGCCTCGCCGGTCAGGATGGGATTGTTCTGGCGGCGGCGCGTCAGGATGTCGATCATCTGGCGGATCTCGGCATCGCGGCCGATCACCGGATCGATCTTGCCTTCGCGCGCGCGCTCGGTCAGGTTGGCGGTGTATTGGTCCAGCGCCGGCGTCTTGGAGAGGCCGGCAGCGGGAGCCGCGCCATCCTGCCCTGCGTCGCCCGCCGGACTGTCGCCCAACGCCACCGACTGGCCCGCCTCTTCCGAGCCGGCCGTCAACGCGGTGAAATCATGCTTCAGCTCATCCAGCCTGAACGATTCGAACAAACGCGACCCGCGGCGCGCCAACTGGGCCAGGTCGGGCTCGGTCAGCAAGGCCAGCAGCAGATGGCCGGAGCGGATGCGCGTGGTCTGCGTGTCCAGCGAAGCGATCAGCCAGGCATGTTCGAACAACCGCGGCAGATGCGGCGAGAACACCGGCGTGCGCGTGTTGCCATTCTTGAAGCCGCGGATCTCGGCATTCAGGTCCGCTTCCAGCACCGAAGCCTCGATACCGCTGCGCCGCGCCACGATGCTGAAATCGCTGGCGGGCTTTTCCAGCAGCGCCAGGAACAGGTGCTCCAGGTCCACCTCATAGTGCCCCTGGGCCATGCACAGGCTGGCGGCACGCTCGGCCGCCTGGCGGCAGGTCTGGTTGAGCTTTCCAATCAGGGTCTTCAAGGGTGTGGCCATATTCCAGGTCGTCTAGTCTCAATGGATGGTGTGCAATTCGTAGCTGGCGTCATCGCGGTCCGACGCCACCGGCTCGGTGCAAAGAAAGGAGTTCCAGCCCAGGCGCGCGCCGCCGCCTTCGCCCAGCACGCTGCCGCCCACGTCTTCCTTGGCCATCACCAGCCGCACTTCGTACTCGAAGCTCATGCCGCCGAACATGGTCAGGAGTTTCTCCAGCGCCTGGGCGCGCGCGCCGCCGGGCAGGAAATCGGTGAAAGCGTCCTTGGACAAGGGGCCGATCCACAGCCGGATGCGCATGTCGCGCTGCCAGATGCGGTCGCCGGCCATGGCCGACACGCCCAGCACCGCGCCGGGCATGCCCAGCTGCGTGCGGTTCTGCGGCGGCACGTGATACCAACGCCCGACGAACTGCTCCACCCGCAGCGGCACCTGGAAGTAATCCGCCAGCACGCGCTGCAGGTAGGCCGCCGATACCGGCCGCTGGCGCGCGGCCGCGGCATAGTGCGCCAGCGATTCGTCGAACACCCGGCCCTGCCCTGACTGCAGGCGGTCGCGCAGCGCCGGATGGCCGATGCCGCCCAGCGCCAGCAGCAGCGGCAGATAGTGATGGTCTTGTTCGGTCTCGTGCCGCACGGGCATGCGGTACTTCTTCCAGGCCGCGTAGAACAGCGCCGCCGCCCGGTTTGAGAAGATGTCGAAGAAGGCGCGGGCGCCACGGTCGCGCCGCGAGCTCTCGCGCGTGCTCAGGATCTCGGTGTAGTGCAGCGGCATGGCGCCCTGCGCGCCCAACAGGCCGAAGAAGGCCGGCTCGATCTCCACCCGTCCCAGGTTGCCCGCGGCCAGCGCCGCCAGCCGCGCTTCGGTGTCTTCCAGCGCCTGGCCCTGTTTGTCATAGGCCGTCAGCGCGGCGATCTCGCTGGCGGGAAAGCCCAGCGAAGACGAGTTCAGGAAGCGCAGGTGCGCAGGCACCGCATTGCGCGCGCGGCTGCCTTCCTGCCGCGCGAACCACGATTCCAGCACCCGCACGGCCTGGAAGAACTTGAAGCGCTGCGGCTCGGCCAGCAGCGATTCGATTACGCTAGGATCGCGTCGCCGTTGCATGGAGCGCACCGTAGGATTTCTTCCGCGCCGCGGCGCGACAGCACGACCAGCTGCACGAAGCTGTTGGCATGCACGTATAGGCCAAAGAAGCGGTTGATCACCGCCACGAAGGCATGCAGGCTGGTGCCGACGAAGTTGTCTTCGTTGATGGTCAGCCGGATCTCGATGCCGCGCACGAAGGTTGCGAATGGTTCGCCGGGCATCCAGTGCGTGGCAGGCTTGTAGTCCAGGCCGACCAGCCCTTCTATCTGGCGCGCCGCCACCGCGGAATGCGACAGGTCATACAGCCGCAGCGTCTCTTTCAACGCCGGCAGGCCGCTGTGGACCAGCGACAGATGGTTCAGCGCCAGATGCGAAATAAGGCGCCAATGCGCCGCCCGCCCCTGCTGGAAGCGATGGGTGTGCGTCGGCCGGCGCAGCATGCGGATCTCGCGCGCGATCGAGCCGCCCTCCAGGAACAAGTCTCCGCCCGGCTGCCCCACCGCCAGATGCGAAGGCAGATCGCGATTGGTGCAGGTCAGTTCCAGGCTCAAGGTCTCGGTCTGCGGCAGCGAGGGATCGAAATCGATGTCGACGATGGACAGTTCCATCTCGTAGCCCGGACTGCGCTCGGCCACCATCGCATTGCGGCGCGCCGTCCAGTAGTGACCAGCCCCTTCCGGCGTCTCGCCATGGTGCAGCGAATAGAACGGCCGGAACTCCACCACCGAATCGCCCTGCGCGTTCTGCCGCACCTGGCGCACGCGGTCGATCGAATAGATCTCGTAGCCATAGGCGCGGCGCGCGTCGGCCACCACCGGATAGGACGCTTGCGCATGGGTGACGCGGATGGGATCGGCGCGCTGCGCGAACAGGTTGACCACGGGGGTGCAGCCCAACCGGAAATTGTCTGCGGAGGCCGATTCCAGCAGACGCGCCGTGTTCGAATCCGCGCGCACGCCCTTCAAGGCCAGATGCAAGGTGATTTCACGCACCGGACCCGCCGCGCGCCTGAGCGCCGCGAGATCGATGTCCACGAAATTGAATTTCTCGGAGAACGCGAAGTACTCGGCCAACAGCCGGTAGGCAGGGTGCGAGCTGGCCGGGAAGTCGATCAGGGCTTCGTCCTCGGACAGCCCCACCTCTGCCAGCGGCACGTCCTGCATGCGATTCCAGCGGCCCGGCTGCGTTTCCAGGTAGGCCGCCGCGGTGCGCAGGAACAGGCAATCCCGCAGCGCAGCCACGAACGAGGGCTCGCCGTGCAGGTAGACGCGCAAGCGGTCCACCGCCAGGGTGGAAAAATTCTGGGTTTCAGCCAGGCAGGCCAATGTCAGCGACAGCCGGCCCGTCACGCCCGCAGGCAGGCTGGCCGCGGATGGCGCGTTGGCCGTGGCCGCAAATACGGCCTGGCGGATGCTCACCGGCGCCAAAGTCACGTCGTACGCCGTACGGAAACGGCAGGCCACGCCGCGCACGGGATGCGATTTCAGTTCCGTGCCGCGCGCCATGCGCACCGGCGCGGTCAGCTGCGAGGCCATGCCGCCCATGTCGAACTGCGCCACCGAGCACGACGGGAACGGGCGCAGGTAGTGCGGGTACATGACCTCGAACAACGCTTCCGTGAATTCCGGATAGTCGTCGTCCAGTTTCTTGTTGATGCGCGCGCCCAGCAGCGCGAACGATTCGATCATCCGCTCGACATGCGGATCCTCGCAGGTTTCGCCAGACAGCCCGAGCCGCGCGGCGATCTTGGGATAGCGCTGCGCAAAATCGCGCGACGAACCGCGCAGAAAGCCCAGTTCGCGTTCGTAGTAAGGCAGCAGTTCTTCCATCTTTCCCTTCTTCGCCGGCGGCGTGCCGCCGGCGCCCGCGTGCATGGTTTGTTATCAGGCGGCCGCCGCGGCCTTGGCCCGGCCCTTGCTTACCGAGTACTGCAAGGTGGACGGCTGCAGCGTCGCGTCGAACGTGACCGGCTCATGCGCAGGCCCCACGTCCAGCATCGCGGTAATCGCGAAATACAGCACCGAGGTCGCGCGGCTGTCCACCTGCAGCAACACCCGCACGTGCGTCAGGCGCGGCTCATGGCGGGCGATCGCCTGCTCCAGCGACCGGCAGATAAACTCGCGGTCGTAGTGACTGGCCAGGCTCAGGCCGGAAAAATCCGACAAACCGTAGGTCAGGATGGACCGCTGGCAGTTCGGAAAACGCTTGAGCGAGTCTTCGGTGAAGACCATGCGCGTGTTGAGCAGGGCCTCGATGTCGCGCGCGACCGTTTCCTTGATTTCTTCCACCGACAGGCGTCGCAACGCATGCGGTGTCTGCCCGTCGCCGTCGAACAACTTGTCGAACAGGCTGGGTTCGAATCCCTTCATCGCGGCCTCATTGAGCAAAGGCGCCGGACCAGCCGGGAGCCTTTGCCGTTCATGCGGTCAGGTTCAGACCGAGTACGTCTTGTCGTTCTTGGTGAGGCTCCACGCGCCCTGGGCATTCCCGCCCTGGTTGCCGCCCACCTTCTGCTGCGTGTACTTCCACTGCACGGCGGCGTACTTCAGCGAGAACGACTCGTGCGGCAGGCCTTCGCTGACGACTTCCGGCGCCACGCGCGAGATGATCACGTACTTGAGCTTGATTTCCAGGTACTTGACGCGGTTGCCTTCGCCGTCGGCGCGCAGGAAATCGATGGTCACTTCGTCGAACGTCGTGCCGCCGGATGCGTGCTGGTACAGCAGCGGGCTGACCACGTCCAGGTCCTTGGTGAAGACCATCTCGCCATGCTCGGTGCGTTCGGCGGTGTGGCCACCGGAGGTGGAGGCGGTAGCCGAACGCGGCTGGATGATTTCATGGCGCCACGATCCGACTTCGATCCAGTCCGGATGGTCCTTGTCCTGCGACTCGCCCTTGAGCGCGGGGTTGCCGAATTTGACGTAGATGTCCTTCATTAATAGCCTCTCTGGTTAAAAATCGTCGAATCCGACGGTGGTCACGATTTCTGGGCTTGGGCCGGGAGTTCCGCAACCAGGCGCAACGAAATCGAAAGCTCATCGAGCTGAAAATGAGGCCGCAAAAACGCCACGGCCCGGAACACGCCGGGACGTCCCGGCACCTCGGCAACCTGCACCGATGCTTCCCTCAAGGGGAACTGCGCCTTCTGCTCCTGGCTCGCGTTGTCGTCCAGCAGCACGTACTGCGAGACCCAGCGGTTCAGGAAGCTCTCGACAGATTGCGCGGAGGCAAAGCTGCCGATCTTGTCTCGCATCATGGCTTTCAGGTAGTGCGCCACGCGCGATACCGAAAAGATGTACTGCAGCTGCGCCGACAGCACCGCGTTGGCGTTGGCGCTGTCGGTGTTGTACTTCTTGGCCTTTTGCACCGATTGCGCGCCGAAGAACGCGGCGTAGTCCGAGTTCTTGCAATGCACCAGCGGGATCAGGCCGAGGTCGCTCAGTTCCTTTTCGCGCCGGTCGGTGATGGCGATTTCCGTCGGGCACTTCAGGGCGATTTCGCCGTCGTCGGTCTTGAAGGTGTGGGTCGGCAGGTTTTCGACCAGGCCGCCGCCTTCCACACCGCGGATCGCCGCGCACCAGCCGAAGTCGGCAAAGGCCGCAGTCAGGCGCGCGCCAAAGGCCCAGGCAGCGTTGCACCACAGGTACTTGGCATGGTCGGTGCCGTCCACTTCCTCGACGAAGTTGAAGCCTTCCACCGAGGTGCCTTCCTTCGGGTCATAGGGCAGGCGGCCCAGGAAGCGCGGCATGGTCAGGCCCACGTAACGCGAATCTTCCGAATCGCGGAAGCTGCGCCACTTGGTGTATTCCACGGTGTCGAACACCTTGGCCAGGTCGCGCGGGCGGCCCAGGTCGGCAAAGCTGTCCAGGCCCAGCAATTCGGGCGAGGCCGACGCGATGAAAGGCGCGTGCGAGGCCGCGGCCACGTGCGACATCTGCTCGATGAAGTACATGTCCTCGGGTTGGCGCGTGATCTCGAAGTTGCCCAGCAGCGCGCCGAACGGCGAACCGCCAAACGTGCCGAACTCTTCTTCGTAGACCTTCTTGAACATCAGGCTCTGGTCGAAGTCGATGGCGGTCTGGAAGTCGCGCACCAGATCGCGCTTGGTGACATTGAGCACCTTGATCTTCAGCATCGGGCCGGTGTTGCTCTCCTGGCACAGGTAATGCAGGCCGCGCCAGGTGCTTTCCAGCTTCTGGAACTCGGCGCCATGCATCACTTCGCTCAGCTGGGCCGAGATCAGGCGGTCCAGCTCGGCCACGCGGGCGTCTAGCATCGCGGACAGGTTGTCCGAGACCACGACGGTGCCCTTCATGACTTCGCGGGCCAGCTCGCCGATGAGGTCCTTGGCGCGGTCGTGTTCCGCCGTGGACTTGGCCACGCGGCTCTGTTCGACGATCTGGTCCAGCAGGCCCGAGTCGGCCTCGGCGGCGGGCGCGGATACGTTCTGCGCGGCGGCGGAATTACTCATTGCTGCCTCCCTTGCCGTTCTTGCCGGCTTCGCTGGTCAGTTGCTGCAGTTTTTCCGTGCTGCTGAGCACTTCGCCCAACAGGTCTTCCAGCTTGTCGTTGCCTGCCAGCTTGTTGCGCAGGTCGGCCAGCTTGGTGCGGATGTCCAGGAGTTCCTTGAGCGGCTCGATCTGCTGCACCACGGCTTCGGGACGGAAGTCTTCAACCGAGCGGAACTTGAGATCCACGCCGAAGGTGCCGCCTTCGTCGGTCAGGCGGTTCTTCACGCGGTAGGCTGCGCGCGGCTCCAGGCCGCGCATCACGTCGTCGAAGTTGTCGACGTCGATGTTGACGAACTTGCGGTCCTTCAGGCGCGGCAGCTCGGCTTCGGACTGCGCGCTGAAGTCGCCGACCACGCCCACGACAAACGGCAGTTCCTTCTGCTCGATCGCGTCGCCCTTCTCGACGTCATAGGTCAGCTGCACGCGCGGCGGACGTACTTTCTGGAGTCTTTTCTGAACGCTTTCTTTCTTAGCCATGGGGGCTCCAAGCGAAGTGCATTGTGAAGAGGCCGTGGGCCCGATCAGGGTTTGAGGAGGTTGCCGAACGGATCCGGCGCGCGGCCGGCCGGCGCGGCGCCGGAAGCCGCGGGGGCCGTGGCCGGCGTGGCGGCAGGAGCCGTCGCAGCGTTCGCCGCGGGGTTTGCGGCGGGCGTTGCGGGCGTCGCAGCCTGCGTCGCTGCCGTGTTGGCGGCGGGCTTGGCCTGCTGCGCGGCCGCCCCCTGCGCGTCGTTGCGCCGCGGCTGGCGCGGGCGCGGCGGCTTGTAGCCCTCGGGGAACAGCACGTCCTGGCCCAGGGTTTCACGCATGGCGGCGGCCAGCGCCACCGCATCGGTACGGGCGTTGCCGGCGAGCAGCGCATTGGCGCGCAGGTCGGCCAGCGACTGCATGGCCACGCGCAGGCCGCCCACCGCGCGCACGGTCTTGGCGGTGAAGTCTTCGGGGTCGCGGTTCAGCGCTTCGTCGGCCGCGACGATGGCCTCGCCATACTTCTGCTCGTCGAAGCGGATCTTCGCGATGTAAGACCACGGTTCACCGCGCGCGGGATTGAGCAAAGCGATTTCCTGGAACTCGGCGACCGCCTGGTCGTTGCCCTTGGCAGCCAAGGTCTGCGTGGCGTGCGTCATCGACTGCTTGTATTCGGCGTCGGTCTGCGGCTTGGGGGACGTGGCGCAGCCCGCGAGGAAGGCCATCATTGCGCCGATGAGGAGAACCCGGGATATGTGCATATTTTTGGTATGTAGGAGGGTGTAACCAAGGCCGCGTATTTCAACAACCTTTTGTTAGCGCAGCACTACAGTGCATTACTTCATGTAACTCCACGCCAAACTTCGCTCATCGTGCCGTGATCTGTATGTTGTCGCAGGCTTCCGGTATAAAGAGCCATGTCAAAACATCTCTATTTTTCTCGGTGCATGGCAGCGGCGGCCATCATCGCGGCAAGCCCCGTAATCAGCGGTTGCGCAGCGGTTTCAGCGATTGGAGCGGTGGCTGGAATGACTGGCGGCGTGATGGATATGACGGGCCTGAAGAAGGACCCGAATGCGCCTGTGGATGTGAAACTGGCGATACACGCAGGAGAAAATTTGAATGCGAGTAGCGGCCAGCCCATGGCTGTGGTTACGAAAATATACTATTTGAAGAATGCCGAGGCATTTCAGCGCGCACCGCTCACGCAATTGGTTGATACTGACGCCGAAAAGGCGGCGTTGGGTGACAGCATCATCGCTGCACGCGAAGTCACACTGACGCCGGGACAGCGCTACGAGCACCTGGAAAAAGTGCCGAAAACCGCTGCCTACATCGCTGTCGCGGGCTTGTTCTACGCGCCCGCGCCGCAGCGCTGGAAATACGTTTTCGAAGTAAAGACCGCCGAGGACAGCGGCATCGTCATGGGCGCCCATGCCTGCGCGATGACCGTGGTCACCGGACAAATAGTGTTGCCGCCGGGCGTGCCCGGCTTCGACCCGGCCCGCCTCGGCTCGGTGCAATGCCCGAACTGAACGCGAGCCAACTGCGTCTAGCCGACCGCGTCTCGCCGACCACGTCTCGCCGCAGTCATGCACGCCCTATCCATATAAGAAGCAAGAGCCAGCAAACGTGAGCCATTCAGCGAAGATACTGTGGGGAGAGGGGCTGTTTCTGCGGCCCCAGCATTTTCAACGCCAAGACGCCTACCACGAGGCCCGCCTCGCGGAAATGAGCCGCGCGCTGCATCCCTACGCATGGGGCCTGCGCGCGGCGCGCTTCGACGCCGCGGCGCTTGCCAACGGCATGCTGCGCGCCACCGAGCTATCCGCGATCTTCCCCGACGGCGAGATCTACAGCGCCCCCCATAACGACGACCTGCCGCCCGCGGTCGCGCTGGACGGACTGGACGGCGCCAGCACGGCGGTGTTCTACCTGGCGCTGCATCCGATGAAGGACATCGGCGGCAACTATCGCGACACGCGCCAGGAACAGGGTTTCGATGCGCGCTATGCGCACCAGGACAGCCCCGCGCCCGATCTCTATACCAACGCCAGCACGGCCGAGCTTGCCTTCCTGCGCAAGAACGTGCGCCTGCTGTCGGAGCACGAGCCGCGCGACGCGCTGCTGACCATTCCTGTAGCGCGCGTGCGCCGCACCGCCAGCGCCGGCTACGAACTGGACACCAGTTTCGTTGCCCCCAGCGTCACGGTGCAGGCGTGCAGCGCGCTGTTCGAGCAGCTGCGCCGGCTGCTGGACGCCCTGCAGGCCAAGGTCAACGCGCTCTATGGATTCCATCGCGAACCGAACAAGAACATCATCGAGTTCCGTTCGGGCGACGTGGCCTCGTTCTGGCTGCTGCACACCTGCAACGAAGCCTATTCGGCGCTCTCGCACCTGTTCCACAACCCGCAGCTGCATCCCGAGCGCCTGTTCCAGGAAATGCTGCGGCTGGCCGGCGCGCTCATGACCTTCTCCAAGGTGCATACGCTGGCGGACCTGCCGGCCTATCAGCACGATGCGCCGGGCGCGGCCTTCGCGCAGTTGGACGAGATCCTGCGCGACCTGCTCGACACCGTCATCTCCACCCGGTACTTCTCCATCGTGCTGGAAGAGCTGCGCCCCTCGTTCCACGTCGGCCGGCTGGATTCCGGCAAGCTCGACGAAACCACCGCGCTCTACCTGTCGGTGTCCGCCGCCACGCCAGCCAGCGAACTGGCCGAGACCGTGCCGCTGCGCTTCAAGGTCGGCGCGCCCGACGACGTGGAAAAGCTGGTGCTCTCTGCCATGCCTGGCGTGCAGCTCGTCTACACGCCGCAGGTTCCGCCCGCCGTGCCCGTCAAGCCGGGCGCCTGCTACTTCACCCTGCAGACCCGCGGTTCGCTGTACGACCGCATGCTGCAGGCGCGCAGCATCGCCATCTATGCCCCCTCGGGCATACCCGACCTGAAACTGGACCTCATCGCCGTCACCCGCTAGAGCCTGCCCATGAACGCCGCCGCGCCCACCCTGATGCCCGGAGCCTCGCTCCCTCCCCGAGCCGCAGATTTCTATGGCTCGCGCCCCGCGAAGTCCCTGCTGGACCTGCTGTACGACGGCTTCCTGATGCTGTTCCTGCTGAAAAGCGGCCAAGAGCCCGTCGACGCCGCCTCGTTCTCGGCGCGCGTGCAGCAGTTCCTGGCGGACTTCGAGCGCAGCGCGAAGAAAATGGACATCCCGGCCGAGGACGTCTACGCCACCAAATACGCGTTCTGCGCCGCGGTGGACGAGACCGTGCTGAACTCCGGCTTTTCCATCCGCGATGCCTGGATGCTGCAGCCGCTGCAACTGACCCTGTTCGGCGAGCAGCTCGCCGGCGAGAACTTCTTTGCGCGCCTGGAAGACCTGCGCGCGCAGGGCGCGCCGCGCCTGCAATCGCTGGAAGTGTTCTATATGTGCCTGCTGCTGGGTTTCCAGGGCAAGTACATGATCGAGGGCCAGGAAAAGCTGGGCTATCTCACGGCGCGGCTGGGCGATGAAATCACGCTGCTGCGCGGCAAGCGCGCGGGCTTCGCGCCGCACTGGCCCCTGCCCGACAAGATCGCCCACACGCTCAAGCGCGACGTGCCGCTGTGGAGCATCGGCGCGTTGTTCGCGCTGCTGGGGCTGCTGGCCTATCTGGGCATGAGCCACTTCCTTAACCGCGACATGCAGACCGCCATGGCTCCGTACCATGACATCGTCAAGATCGGCCCGCGCGCCGCGCACCTGACCATCTCGCTACCCTGACGGCCTCAGGCCGCCCCTCAGCACCATGACCGACCGTTCCCAAGCGCCCGCCGGGTTCAGCAGCCTGGATGTAGCCGCCCTCTCCCAGAACGCCCGCATGCTGCAGGTGCGCACGCCCCTGGATGCGGCGCTCGCGGTAGAACGCATGAATCTGCGCGAAGGCGTCTCCGAACTGTTTGCCCTGACGCTGGACTGCCTGGCGTCCTCGGCCGAACTGGATGTGCAAGCCCTGCTGGGCCGCGAGATCAGCGTCAGCCTGCTGCTGGCCGACGGCAACAGGCGCCAATGGCATGCGGTGGTGGAAGGCGTGGACGCGCTGGGCGCGGACGGCGGCCTGGCGCGCTACCGGCTGCACGCCGCGCCCTGGCTGGCGGCCCTGGGCCTGCGCCGCGACAGCTTTCTGTTCCAGGACAAGTCGGTCACCGACATCCTGAGCGATATCTTCGCCGACTATCCGCAGGCGGCCTACTCGTTCGACATCGCCGAACCGCCCGCTCCGCGCGCGCTGCGCACGCAGTACCGCGAAACCGACCTGGCCTTCGTGCTACGCCTGCTGGCCGAAGCCGGCTTGAGCTTCCGCTTCGACCACCAGCAGGGCGAACAACAAGACGAGGCCTCGGGCGGCGCGCGGCACCGGCTGGTCGTGTTCGACACGCGCGCGGCGCGGCCGGCCTGCCCCGATGCCGCGCTGCGCTTTCACCGCAGCGACGCCACCGAAACCGAGGACAGCATCACGCGCTTCGGCGCGTCCCGCGCGGTACGGCCCAACGCCGTGACGCGCCTGGCCTGGGACGATCGCAAGCTGCTCGCACACGCGGCGCATGCGCAGTCCGACGTCGCAGCCGGCGCGGTGCCCCGCCTTGAAGACTACGACTACGACGGCCACGGCCGCCATGCCGACGGCGACAGCGCGGAACTGGCGGCTGCGCGCAGCCTGCAGGCGCACGAAGCCCGCATGGTGCGCTTTGACGGCGGCGGCACGGCCCGCCAGATGATGCCCGGCCATGACTTCACGCTGACGCAGCACAGCCGCTACGCCGCGGGCCCTGGCCAGGCCGTCGACGAGATGGGCGGCAACCGCTACACGCTGCTGCACGTCGAACACGAAGCCGCCAACAACCTGGGCAGCCAGGCTGCCCAGGCGTTGGGCGATTCCGATCTGGAACACGGCTCATACCGCAATACCTTCGGCGCCCTGCCCGCGGCCGCGCCGCTTGCGCCCGGCTGGCGCGCCAAGCCCACTGCGCCCGAAGGCCTGGCGGCCATGGTGGTGGCCGCGCAGGACGCGCCCATTTCCTCGGGCCGCGATCTACGCGTCAAGGTGCAATTCCCCTGGCAGCGCGGTGCGCGTCCGCTGCCGGGCGGCCTGGCGCACCGCAGCCATGGCGACGACACCGGCAATGCCCCGGGCGACGACAGTTCCGGCACCTGGCTGCGCGTCGCAGGCGCGCAGGCCGGCCCCAACTGGGGCGCGCACCATCTGCCGCGCAAAGGCACCGAGGTCCTGGTCGAGTTCCTGGACGGCGACATCGACCAGCCCGTGGCCTCGGCGCAGCTGTACAACGACGCCGACCTGCCGCCCTGGTCCGCCGGAGAGGACGCCGACGCCAATCATCCCGGCAGGCTCAGCGGCTGGCACAGCAAGGGCCTGGACGGCGAGGGCCACAGCCAATGGCTGTTCGACGACACGCCCCGGCAGATGCGCACGCGCCTGTCGAGCTCCATCGGCGCCACGCAGCTGGGCCTGGGCTATCTGGTCGAACAGGGCGCGGATGAATCCAATCGCGGCGCATGGCGCGGCACCGGCTTCGAACTGCGTTCGGACGCCTGGACCGTGGTGCGCTCCGGGCAAGGCATGCTGCTGTCCGCCAACGCACGCGAGGATGCACGCTCTACCCAGGCCGACGCGCAGGAAGCGCTGGCGCTGCTGCGCGGCGCGCAGAATGCGGCGCAGCGCCTGGATACCGCCGGCACGCAGCGCCAGGCGCGCGCGCTCGCGGCCACCAGCCAGTACGATGCGCTGACCCGCGCCATCGACCCCAAGGGTGACGGCCGCTATCCGGGCAGCGTAGGCGGCCAGCAGGCGATCAAGGCCAGCGGCGGCGAGCGCACCGGCACGGACGCAGTGGAGCGCATCGACGGCGCCCGCATGCTGATCGACGCGCCGTCCTCACTGAACTTCGCCACGCCCGCCTCGGCCATCCTGCACGCCAGCGAAAACCTGCACGTCACGGCGCAAGCCGACGGCCACGTGGCCGCGCGCCAGACCTTTGCCACGGCCTCCGGCCGCTCCACCAGCCTGTTCGTGCAGGACGGCGGCATCCGCGCCGTCGCGGCCGAATCGCCGGTGTCGATCCACGCGCATACCGACATGCTGGAGATGCTGGCCGGCCAGGACATCACCGTCACCTCCACCACCGACAGCATCGAGATCCTGGCAAACCAGAGCATCACCCTGCAGGCCGCTGGCGCCAGCATCGTCATGAATGGCGGCGACATCGTGTTCAAGGGGCCGGGGATGTTCTCGGTCAAGGGCGCATCCCACAACCTGATCGGGCCTGCCAGCGACGCGGCCGCGCTGCCGGCGCTGCCGTCCTCGCAAGTGGGCGATCCCATGCTGGTCACTGCCGAACTGGTGCACCGGCCCAAGGCCAAGCTGCACGCGCAAGCCGGCTCCGGCCAGGCGCTGAATGCGGCCGGCGCGACGGGCGCCGTGGCCGCGGCTCCCGCGACTGCAACCCCCACGGCAGCCGCGGCCGCTGGATCGCAAGGCTCCCTGCTGGGCAGCGCGGGCGCGGCGCTTGCCAGCGGCGCGACTGCCGTATCCAAGAGTCTGTCCGCGGCGGCCGATGGCGCGTCCGGCATGCTGGACCAGGCCAAGAGCATGGCCGGCGAAGCGCTCAAGCCCGTCCAGGAATTGGGCGCGATGGCCGGCAAGACCATGCAGGCAGCGGGCAAGGCGGGCTCGGAGCTGATGTCGGGCGCCATGACCAAGGCCGGCGGCATGGCGAAGACGGCCATGCAGAATGTCGCTCCGTCGCTGACTGGCGGCGCCACGCCTTCACTGGCGACCGGCGCCACGCAATCCTTGGCCAGCATGGCAACACCGTCGCTGATGGATGGCGGCCTCTCCACCATGAACATGGCACAGGGCGCTGGCGACGCGCTGGCCGGCGCGGTATCCATGCCCCAGGCGCTGACTGACGCGGCGGGCGCCGTGTCCAAGGCCGGCGGCATGGCTACGCAAGCGTCAGACGTGGCCTCGCAGGCATCCAGCCTGACCGCCGACGGCAGCGGCGGCGTGGGGTCCGCCATCGGCCCGGTCATGACCCAGGCGATGGGCGCCATGGGCGGCCGCCCCGCCGCGCTGAGCTCGGCGGTGAACTCGCTGCTGACCATGCCGGACGTCAACCAGGGCAATCTGCCGGCAGTGGCGGGCGCGATACTCAGCACGCCGGGCCTGACCAACTCCGCGATTCCTTCCGTGGTCGGCGCCATCCTGCAATCGCCCACGATATCCAACGTCACGCTGCCCAAGGTGGCGGAGGCGATCATGAATATTCCCGCGGTGGCCAACTCGCCCTATCCCGCGATGGCCAAGCGGGTCATGGAAATGGCCGGCGTCGGCCTACCCGGCCCTGTGGCGAGGCCCGCGGGCGCGCCCGGCGGCCAGGACGCGGGCGGCTCCGCGGCGGCCGGGACGCCAGATGCCGGCGCGCCCACGCCGTCCGCCTACCGGGCCAGAAGCGGCGCCAAGCTCCAGTACGTCAACCTGAAGGAAGAGGACGAGGTCTGGAACGATGGCCAGGCGCTGGACAGCCTGGACCGCCAGACCAACAAGCCCAGGATCCGCGTGCGCTTCAACAAGGCCGGCCAGCATCGCTTCAGCGTCAAGGTCAGCCCGCGTCCGGGCAATGCGGTGTACTCCGCGCGCGAGCAAAGCCGCCAACCGCTGTACCGTGAGCCCAACCAGCGCTCCTACAGCTACGTGACCGACGCCGACGGCACCAAGGTGGTCGACAACATCACCCTGCCGGCCGCGGGCCTGAACACCTATATGTTCGAGGTGGTGAACGACAAGAACCAGATCATCTCCACGGAGCAAGTCGAGACCGCAAGGCGGCTGTATCTCCAGGAGATCATGCTGCCCGGCCCCGAGACGCTGGCGCGCCGCCACGGCTTCCAGCCGACCGCGACGGAATACGCGCGGCATGGTGTGGACGTGCTGCAATTGCCGCCGGTCAGCACGCGCGGCGACGCCAACATGGACGTGTTCACGGACGACGGCTATGAACGCCTGCGCCGGCTGGCCGCGTCCGTCTACCCCGGGTCGCAGGGCCCGGACCACGAGCCCTATACGCTCGTCGTCTGCCACATCGACCGGCTGGCCACGATGCTGCCCGTCCAGCCCATTTACGTGCAAGCCTCGGCCGGCCCCGGCGCGGCCGACAAGCAGGTGCAGTTCGTCAACGCCGACGGCACGCTCAGCTTCCTGTGGTATCACATCGAACCTGGCGTGGACTGGTACGTCGAATGCCTGTTCGAGTACACCGACCCTGCGGCCGGCATCAGGCAGGTCCCCATCCCCAAGGATCGCATGACCCCGGTGCCTTACGACCCAGCGAATCCCAAGGCCTGCGACAGCCTGAACATCCGCATGGCGGGCCTGGTGCCCGTGCCGACCTCGGGCAAGATCATCCTGAAGGTCCGACTGCTGGAAAGCTCCGCAGGCGGCGTGGCGTTCCCTGGCACCAACCTGCTCGGCGTGGCGGCGATGAGCCCCTGGGAGCCCAACACGCTGGATTATCTGCAGCAGACGCTGGTGCACGAGATCGGCCACCTGATCGGCATGACGCCCAGCGGCCCCGAGTGGGTACGGGCCCATCCGGACGAAGCCGACATGGACTCGTCCAAACTCGACAAGGGGCCGTATTTCTATTCCCAGTTCGGCAACCACTGCCACTTCGGCCTGCCCGTCAGCCAGGCCGATCCCAGCCACGTGGGTTCCTGCGTCATGTTCGGCGGCGATTGCGTCAGCATCCGCTTCTGCGCCAGCTGCGCCCAGGCCGTACGCAAGACGGACATGTCCAATGGCTGGCCCTCGTTCTGACGCGCGGCGCCGCCTGGCGCCGACGCTGGCCCTGCTGCTCGCGGCCGCGCTCGCCATGGCCGCGCCTGGCGCCGCCAGCGCCGCGCGCCCCACCCCTCATCCCCAGAAGACCACGATGAACACCGACTGGATCGACCCGCCTTCGTTCGCCACCGCCCCCATCGGCACGGTGCGCGACCACGCCTGCATTCCGCCCAACCATGGCAGCGACGACCAGCTCAACATCGCCGCGCCGGCGCGCGTGCGCCCGCAGGCTTCCGGCGCGCTGGTCATTCCGGTCTGCGCGCAAGGCATCATCCCCGTATCGCAGAACCAGAAGCTGCCGCGCTTCGTCGCCGTCAATACGCAGACCAAGGCGGTCTATGAAGGCGTGGCCTACGAATACAAGCCGCGCAAGCGCCCCGGCATGGAAGTGGACGAGATCCCCGGCTCGCGTCCGCCCAAGGGCATTCCCATCAGCCCGGGCATCAGCGTCGGCACGCAGTTCAGCACCGACCTTGCAGCGCAGGTGCAGCTGCCCAAGGATCCGGCGGTCTACGAGGTGTATATCGAATCGAACGGCGTGCGCTCGAATACGGTGAAGATCGAAGTGCAGGCGGCCAAGTAAGCGCCCTGCTTGCAGCGGCCGCCTCAGCCGCCAAGCCGGCGCTTCCAGATCGCGCCGCCCCATATCCAGCCCGCAAGGGCCAGCGCCAGCATCGCGATCATGAATTCAACCCGGTGCTCCTGCGGCACTGGATTAAGGTGGGACAAGGTCAGGAAGGGTTCCACGGACAGCAGTTCGGTAGCCGCAAGCGAACTGAAAAACATCGCCAGGACCAGCCCCGTAAAGCGCGGACGCGCGCCGCGCGTCTCCTTGTCGCCCGTGATGAACCACAGCAGACGGATCAGCTGTACCGCCGTCGCGGCGAACGGCAGGCAGATGGCCAATGTCAGGGCGCCCAACGCAAGAAGACCGTAGATCGACATCATGCGTCCACCCTGGCGGCCGCTAAGAGGCGCGGGCCCCGATCATGCGCAGCACCCGGTCCCGGATCGACCGCCCATAGGCCCAGCACCAGACGGCCAGCGCCAGCATCGCAACGGTGAAGTAAGCCCTGGCCTCGATCGGCACCGGATTCATCGCCGAGATCGTCAGAAAAGGTTCATAGCCCACGAAATCGCTGGCGGCCAGGGTGCTGAAGATCAGCGCCAGCACCGGCCCCGTGAAATGCGGCCGATCGCCGCGCGTGGTCTTGTCGGCCCAGAAGGACCAATGGATGAAACGGCTCAGCTGGATCGTCACCGCAAACAGCGGGATGACGACGGCGAGCATCAGGACGATGAGGGCGACGAGGACTTGAGGCGGAAGCATCGGGGGATTTTAGCGGCACATCAGGCATTGCCCTTTACCCCCTTGCACAACCGGTAACGGACCCACAGGCCGATCACGGACAAAATCAGCGCCGGTCCCAGATAGTAGGGAAGAAAGAACAGGAAATACCCATACCCGCGGTCATAGTTCCGGGCGACGTAGTAGGCGAGCAGAGCAGCCACGGCCGCAAACGCCCAGACGGCTACCATGGCCACGGCAAACCACTTGCGCGACGCCGCGGATCCCAATGCTCCGAAACGGTTTGGGCGCACATGGACTGCGATCCCGAGGAGATAGAGTAGGGGCAGCGCAAAACCCAAGGCTTTTGTGGCGTACAGGAACATGTCGGTGGACCACATGACGAATTCACGCAAAACCGTCTCCTACGGATCGAACTTTCCGATGACCCGCTACATCAAGGTTTATCTCTATCCTGACTTCTGACGTGATCATCGATTCGACACCCAATCGTTCCCAGGGAGTTCAGGATCTACGTTGCCAGACGCAAGTCCAAGTGGCGTCGTGGCATAACGCGCCGCGACTTTTCCGTCCGGATAGAAACGCAACTCCAGAACCACTTCACCTGCGGGACGTTTTGGTTGCAGGAACGTCGCGTGAAAGGGATAGTTTCCATCCTCGGTTGCCTGCGGACCAGAGTTATATCGCCAGGACACGTCCAGAGGCGCCTCGGGCGAGGTCGGCTTGTAGCCAAACCCGTATGCATTTTTCCCCGAAGCGTCATTGGCATCGGAGAACCATCGGCGTCCAGGCGTCGTCGAGTACGCAATGTCATAGGGCGTGAAGTTATAGGCATAGACAGTCACAGCCCCTTCCAACGCGCTGCGCTGAAAATTCTGCATGTCACTCCGCCCCTCGTAGACGTAAGCCCCGGCGACCATGGCTATCACCGCCGCGACGCCCAATGCAACCCATCGGCCGAGTTTCGAACGCCCCGTCTTCACTACGCCCCGATCAGAGATTCCCCGCATTCCTCTATCTCTCGTTGATCAATGAGGTTGCTTTGGCCGCCTTCTTAGGCGTTTCCGTAAACGTGGGCTGTCGCGTATCGTTGCCGTCATCGATGTAGCGGGAGCGGAAAAGCTGCGCATTGTTGGGCAGGCGTTGAATCGCCCAACCATCATCAGGCGGTTCCACCCGATCACACACACAGCCTGCAAAAATCCGCATGGCCTATTTCCTTCCTGCTGTCGCGACTCGTCATTGGCCTGTCACCCAATCATTCCCCGGAAGAGCGGGATCCACATTACTGAATTCCGATACCAGCGGGCGCGTGACATAGCGCGCAGCAGCCTTGCCATCAGGATAGATACGCAATTCCAGCACCACCGCGCCCGCTGGCCGCCGAGGCTGCGGCAGCGTCACTACAAAGGGGTAGTCTTCTTCTGCCGTTTCCTGAGGACCGGAGTCATAGCGCCACGATATCTGCATCGGAGCATCGGGCGCGGCAGGCTTGTAGCCGAATAACTGCATATGGTCCCCTCTGGCGGAATTCGCTTCTGCAAACCAGCGACGGCCGGGCATCAACGAATACGCCACGTCGTACTGCGTAAAGTTGTACGAGTAAACGGCCACCGATCCTTCCAACGCACTTCGTTGAATATCTTTTAGCTGGCTTCGCTCTATGTAGACATAAGCCCCTGCGGCCACGGCTATCGCGGCCACGACGCCCAGTGCGACCCACCGCCCGAACTTCGAACGCCTCGCCTTCATGCCGCTTCGTTCAGACATTCCTGATGTCCCGTTTGCTTCACCAAAACCCGCATTAGCGCCAATGACTAGAACGGCAATCCCAATAGCAGCGGATTCGGTGTTGCCATGTTGGAGAAGGTTGCGTCGGCCGCCTTCTTCAGCTTTTCCGTAAACGTGGGCTGCCGCGTATCGTTGCCGTCGTCGATGTAGCGGGAGCGGAAAAGCCGTGCATTGTTGGGCAGGCGTTGAATCGCCCAATCGTCATCGGGCGGGTCCACTGGATCGTGCATGTAACCCGAGAAAATTCGTCTCATCGCCGGCCCTAGACGAGGACGCTCCTCATCCGCCAACGACGATACCTCCATGCAGGCACGCTGATAGTCGTCCGGCGGCGCAATTCGGGCCCGTCCGTAGAACGTTTCCCATCCAGGGTGCTTGTGCATTATTTCAAGACGCGCAAAATCGATCGCGGCTTGCATCGCGGTGATATACAAGTACCCTGGAGCGGAGCCAGTTCTGGCATCATTGAGCAGCGTTCGCAACCAGACCACGTACACCATCCGATGAAGATAGAGTTGCCGCGCAAGCGTCTTGTCGCCTTCCATGCCATTGATCGCGTCCTGCGCATGGCGCATCTCAAGCAGTTGTTGGGATGGATGCACCAACTGTTGCTGATAGCTGCGCAGGTCATTACGCGCTCTTGCGGTCGCGGCGATATCGAAATCGGCGCCGAGGGCCCTGGCATTGACCTTCGTCTGTTCCAGCCCGTCGAATGGCACGCCAGCAAGCCGAGCGATCCTCCACATTTCCTGCAGCGTAACGCGGCCTATTCCTGGATCCCGCTGCTGAAACCCGGGTGGATAGCATCCGGACACATCTGCTCCCAAACCGGGGTACACGCGTTCCTGGCGAGCGGGAGGCGACATCGGCGTATCCATCAAGGGAAGCAATGTCGCGCCGCCCAGCGTATGCACACGCCACCTCAGTTCATGCGCGGAGATGAAGTGTGCAGCCTTGGCCAGCACGCGCGGTAGCTCTTGGTCGTTGGCAGCAGTGTTGCGCAAGAAGCCAAAGTTAATCTTCGAAGCAACAAATCCGACAAAGGAGTTGTCACGATATCCCACCGCGTCGTAAAAGCCCGCGAACACCATTTTGAGCGGGACCTTTCGCTTATCGGCAAGCTGCCACTCCAGCTTGTCACTATTGGCATCGCCGTCACACTCCTTGCACAGTTCGTTAAGAAATGCTCGTGCCAGCGCCGCCCCCCAATCGCAACCGAATACCGATATCTGAATCTCCTCTATCCTGATCGTCTGTCTGGAAATCTCCTGCTTGAAGTAGGTAACCGCATCACTAATACGTGGTTCCACACCAGTGTTGATTGCCTCGAACATAAATCTGGAGTCGCGTACCGGATCGACCTGATCCAGAATGGCTCGCGCAATGTTCCCCGCGGCGTCCTTGACTACCTTGACACCAGTCTTCCCGGGATTGCGCAATGCGTCGGCCACTTCCTTCCGCGCCTTTCCAGGCAGACCTTTTAACGCGTCTCCGACCGCATCGCTTACCCGTTTCCCCCTCAGGATGTCGATGCCGATGTCCTTGGCAGCATCCTTTGGAAGCCCCTTAGCCGGGTCGATGGTCACGCTCTTGAGCATATCGCCTGCGATTGATCCCGCTTGTCTCTTCGCAAACTCGTATGCGCTCAGATTCATGTCCGTACCCAGACCCGGCACATAATATGCCTTGCGCAAAATCGCTCCCAAAGGGACATTTGCGGCCCCTTTGAAGAGCTTTCCGATGTTTGACGGTGGCAACGAAGCGTCGTCAACGTTCAAACCGATGCCATCAAAGAACAGTGAGACATGCAGCTTGCCATGACACTTGACGCCGTTTACAGGCTCGCACGCTAGCGCCCGCGTGGCTGCACGCTCTTCTTCAAGGGATATCTCTGTCCAGGTATCTGAAGTCGTCATCGATTCGTCACCCAATCACTTCCCTGAAGCTCTGAGGCTACGTTGCTGAAATCCGATACAAGCGGCGACTTGACATAGCGCACCGCTGCTTTTCCCTCGGGATAAATACGCAACTCCACTACCACCTCACCAGCAGGACGCTGAGGCTGGGGAAACGTCACCTGAAACGGAAAATTTCCCTCCTCGGCTGCCTGCGGCCCGGACTCATAGCGCCACGATATGCTCATCGGCTCGTCAGGCGCTGCCGGCCTGTAGCCGAATGCTTGAACGTCGTTTCCTCGAGCTGAATTTGCATGAACACTCCTTCGAATCCCGGGCCTCATGGAATATGCAACGTCGTACGGCGTGAAGTTGTACGCGTAGACGGTAAGCGCCCCTTCCAACGCACTGCGCTGAACATTTTGCGCCTGGCTTCGCTCTACGTAGACATAGGCCCCAGCCGCCACGGCGATCACCGCCAGCACGCCCAGCGCGACCCACCGCCCGAGTTTCGAACGCCCCGCCTTTCCCTGCTCCCGCTCAGACATCCCCGACATCCCTCTATCCCTTGTTGATCATTGACTGACCCAGTCGCCGCTATTCCACACCGATTCCGGCGCATCCATGGGCTCTGGCATTTCTTTCTCCGTCGCAAAGCGGGCCTGTACCCGGTCCGGCGCGGTAAAGCGCAGCAACAACACCGCGGCATTTCCCGGACGTGGCACCTTCAGTTCAGCGCTATGCGGATACTGCTTCTCGCTGCCGTTGATGGCCCCCCACACAACCTGCACAGGTTTGCTACGGCTGTCCGGACCATAAATGCACGCGCCCGAGAGCGGGCCGCCCGGAGCTCCCGATGCTCTCGCGACCCGATCTCCCGGGAACGCGCCGGACGAGTCTTCCAGGCGATAGCCGATATCGGTATCCGTGTCATTGCGGGCTTCGCAAATCAGCAGCGGCGGCAGGAGTGCGACATAGGCCCAGCGATAGACGGGCGGCCCCACGATGGCGCCAACAGCAACCAGGGCCAATATCAGCACCGTCCAGGGCCACAGACGTTTGGACTTCATGCAACTCTCCTATGTGCAAACTCTGTTGGCAGCGGCTCAATGGCATAGCCTGCCGGAGCTTCAAACTCCGTCGCGCCATTCTGCATCGCCAACTCCGCCCTGACGGCGGCGCGCTCCTCGGAGGCAAGGCGCTCCAACGCACTGTCCAGTGCTTCCCCATTCCGTAAACGCGCCTGGACCACCGAGCTGCGGTGCGCCATCGGATGCAGATCCAGCGCATCCAGCGCGTAGCAGAACTGGCGCTCGAAGGTCGTCAGCCCATGCGCCGCCGCCACCCGCGAAAGATGGCAAGCCAAGGCGTACGGTGTGGGGCGCGTCCAGGGGGCCAGCATGGCCGGCACCCGCTGCATCAGCGCGTCGAGCAGAGGGCCGGGTTCGCACAAGCGCATCAGGGCTTCCGTCTGCGGCTGCGTCAGGATCCAGGGTGGAGCGCCTGGCTTCTCTACTGGCCCGTCCGACGTCGGCGTCAGGGAGCAGACCCGATTCCACGGGTCAACCCAGGACCAGCTTTCGCCCGGGTCCAACATGCCGCGCAGCACGTCTACTCCCATCAGCGTCAGCATGGGCTCCGCATGGCGGGGATCGTAGTAGCGCAGCAGGAAGTCCAGGCCATCGTCGGTCCGCGCATCCAGCCAAACCGCCAGATGCCGGGCCATCTCTTCCAGAGGCCGTTCGGTCCATATCCACGATACGGCATGATGCGCCTGTCCAACCCGCCACAGCCACTCCGCCTGCGGGAGATCGGGCTGCGCCAGCATCGGGCCGATCGACGCCGCCACGGCCTCGTGCCGCCGCGCGTAGAGCGAGGCATCGCCAGGCTCCCTGAAATGCCGCAACAATTCGGCGGGCGCGGGATCCCGGCAGCCATCCAGCATGCCGGGCTCGACCAGGGCAAAAAGATTGAGGTCCGATACCTGGACGCGAGCGCTGGCCTGGACCCTGGCGTGCAGGCCGTCGAGATCGGAATGCAGGACCCGCGGACGAACCTGATTGCTCATGTGCGAAACACCGCTGGCAATGCCTGCTTCATGGCGTTCTTCAGGCATTCGACGCAAACCTGCCCCGGCATGGAGGGAAACTGATAGGGCATCTGGTCCGGTCCGGCAAACTGCTTGTTCCCCGTCTTCACATCGATCCGCCCAGGCGCGGTGACCGTGATGTTGCCGCCTTCCAGCACGATGCTGGCGCCGGCCGCGGTGGCGATGCGGATGCGTTTGGGCGCGGCATACTCCACATTGGTCTGCGCGCTGCCGATGGTGATGTCCTTCTGCGCCTGCACGCGCAGGATGTCGTGCTGGGCCTGGACGTGCACGTCGCCAGTGGCGGAGATCAGGTCCAGGCCGGAGTCCGCGCCGCCCTGCTGCAAGCCGGCGACGATGCCCAGACCCTGCCCGGTGTGCACGCGCAGCGCGCCCATCACGGCCAGGTTCTGGTCCTTGCCGGCCGACCAGTGCACGGTCTCGCCGGCGGTGTATTGCATGTGTTGCCCGGCGACCTGCGCCAGCCCCGCGCGCGCGGCCATGAACACGACGGGATCGGTCAGGTGCGGCACCTTGCCCTCGGCCGCTTGGGTGTGCTTGGCCGAAGCATCGCTGCGCGCGCCGTCCAGGCTTTCACCTGCTACGGTGCCGGACACGGCGCGATGCATGGCGGCCAAGGGCGCCTTGCCGTCGTCCAGCACGCTCGCCTCTGCTCCCTTGGAGCCCAGCGCGCTCGCCAGACGCAGACCCTGGTGCGCGCCGACCACGCCATCCAGCGAACGCGCCATCTGGTCGGCCTGGCTGGCCAGCGCCTGCAAGCCCGCGGCCTCGCCTGCGGGGCCGGCGCTGGCGCCGGTGCCGGCGTAGGTGCTGAGCAGCACGCCCGCGCCGCCGCGCACGGCGCCGTAGGCGTCGGTGCGCAGCTCGGCGCCCAGGCCGCGCAGTCCGCCGCGGTAGTTGCCGGCCTGATGGATCAGGTGACCCAGGTTCAGTTCGCTGGCGTCCTGGCTACTCTTGATCTGCAAGCGCAGTTGTCCGTCGCTGTCGTCGAACACGATCTGGTTGTAGCCCGAGCCGCCGAACTCCTTGCTCTTGAAGCCGCTCAGCGCGGCGGCGTTGCGGTGATTCTCGTCGCCGCCCGCGGCGCCATGCCAGGCGGGCGCGTTGCCTGCCGCCAGGTTGGCCTGGGCGCTGGGCGCGGCATCGCGCGCGGCGGCGTAGACCTGGGTGTCGGCTTTGCCGCCGTCACGTCCGCCCGGCGTGGCGGGCGTACCGCCCTCGCCGCGACCGTTGTACAGCGCGCCCACGACGATGGGCTGGTCCACGTCGTCGTCCAGGAAGCGCACCAGCACCTCCTGGCCAATGCGCGGCACGAAGCTCATGCCCATGCCTGCGCCCGACTGGCGCTGCGCTACGCGGGCCCAGCGGCTCTTGGCCACGCCCTCGGCATCGTCTGCCTGCCAATGGAACCGGATGCGCACGTCGCCGCGCTTGTTGCGCAGGATCTCGTCCTCGCCCTGCGCCTGCACCGCGCCATCGGCACCCGTGACGATGGCCGTGTGCACGCCATGGACCGAAGGCGCGCCGCTCAGGCGCGCACCGCGCGTCTGCGGCAGCGCCGGCCGCCACGGACGGTCGCAACGCACTGCCTGGAAGCGGTTGGCGTAGCCGACCTCGCGCGCTTTCGCCAACACGGCGGCGCCGGGCCGCGACGGATCGGTATTCGGACGCGCCGCGCCTGGCGCATCGGGAGCCTCGGTATCCAAGGCCAGATGCGCGTCCAGTCCGCCCAAGCGCTGCGACAGAGAGGCGCGGGTTTCAGGCGGCAGATTGTTGATGCCTACATGCTCGACCCGGTCCAGCGCGAAGGCGGGCTCGAAGCCCTCTTCGCCTGCGGGTCCCAGTGGAGACATGTTCTGCAGTGTGAAGCGCGTGCCGGAACGGAAAGTGCGCACGCCGCCCTGGCCGACAAAGGTCTCCGCGCCGGCCTGCACCGCTTCCATCGCCAGCGTAGCCTGGCGCCGTGCCTCGGCCTCATCGGCAAAGCTGCCGTGGCCCGCCACTTCGTACCATTCCAGGCCGGTGTCGTCAGTGCCGTCGGACGGACGCGCCAGCGCCTCGGCCGCCACCGCGCGTTTGCCGCCGCCATGCCAGCCCAAGACGGTAACGCGGTCCGGACCGCGCCGCCACTGGCGCGACATGGCCTGCACGGTGTCACGCGACTCGGTCGCGCCGGCGCGGTGAAAGCGCACGCCGCCGCCTGCGGACTCGGCATCTTCGGCCAGGCCGCGGCTGTCGGCGAAGATCAGCGCAACGTGCCGCGCAGGGACCTCCGGGTCTTCGACCACTGTCCAGCCCAGGCCCGCTTCGGCCAGCAGGCGGCTGATGAAGTCATAGTCGGTCTCGCGGTATTGCGTGGTGTAGGGGCGCGGCGCCGCGCCAGCCTGCGCGTCGGCTGCGTCGGGAGCCACGCGATGCACATAGCCTTCGTAGCCGCCCAGCACATGGCCGACGATGTCCAGCACCGAACGCGCTTCGAATACACGGCTGTTGCGCTGCTGCGTGGCCAGCCACAGCCAGGGCGCGACCGTCAGGCGGTAGCGCGCCAAGCCCGCGTCGCCCGACAGCAGCTCGGCTTCGCGGACCAGGCCGCTGCGGCCCGCGCGGCTGCCGTCGGCGCGCGTGGTCCACAAGGTCACGGGGCGTCCGATCATGTCGCGCAGGTCCAGGCCGGCGCTGTCGGACAGCGCGACCACGCGCGTCTGCGCGATACCCGACAAGGCTTCGCGCGCGATCCATCCCTCGACCTGCAGCGAGGCGAGCGCGCCCTCGCCTTCCAGGCTGTAGAGGCGGGCGTCGGAACTGAACAGGCCGGGCGTAGCAGTCGGATCCATTGCGGAAAAAAACCTTCTCTGAAGACTCAGGGTTCGACCTGGGCTTGCGGGTTGGGGCATTCGGGCGCGGTACCCCAATAGCCCGAGCACACCCGCAAGCGGCATTGCTCGCTTTCCAGGAAGCCCAGCTTGCGGCATTGCTCCAGGCGCGCCGCCAGGGGCGAGCCCGGCAGTTCGCGGACGAAGACGCCGTCGTTCTTGTAGACCTTGGTGCCGGGCGGCGACGCCGGCGGCAGGCCATAGGACATCAGCGCGGCCAGCAATGCGGCGTCGGAATCGTTGCGCGGCGTCTTGGCGCGCTGCGGCGCGCCCTGGGGCGGCGCTTTGGGCGAGGCTTGCGAGGTGTTCGCGCGAGGTACTGTGGGCCCGGCTGCCTTGGGCGCGGCGGCCTGCGCCTGCAACGCAGCGCGAGGCTGCGGCGGCGTAGCGGTGACGGCCAGCGCAGACAAGGGGTTCTCGGGCGCGCGGTCCTCATCGGCATTGGGAAGTCCCAATTGCGCCAGGGGGTGGTCTTCGATGATGGCAGCGGAAGAAGGCGGCGTATCGGGATCGGCAGCGGCCACGCGCGCACCCGCTGTCGGAGCGGCTGGCGCGGCGACGGGCTGCGCTGGCGGCGCGGCCCGGGGAGTCGATTCAGCAACCACGGGCAGCGGCGGCGTATCGAACACGCTATAGAACACCGCCCCCGCGGCGCCCGTCAGCAACAGCAGCAGCAAGGCCAGCGGCAAGCGGGAACGGCGCTTGGGCGCCAGGTGTTTGACCTCGGCGTCCGGCACTCGGCCCTCGAGCGCGGCGAGGATGCGCGATGCCGCGCGTTCATCCGGTGACGGTGCGCGTCCTGCGAGCAAGCTGGGAACAGAGGTCGGTGATCGCGATCTTTTTTCGTCTTCTGCCATGCGAAGTCCCGTGTCTGCAGAGGTCGTCTAAACCCCTGTAACCAAGGGGTTCGAGAATACCTGATGACTTCTTTCGCATCACCGTTTCTTGTTACGAGTTCTAAGCCACAGACGCGTTTTGCAACGTCCAAGCGCTTGCCTGAATCCCGAATAGAACAAAAGATTACGCCTTCGTAACTGAGGGACCTCCTTGCTTCTCCTGCTGCCTCTCTACTTTCTGCTCGCCATCGGCGTTTCCGCGTTGCTTGTATTCCCGTCCTTGCGGGAGGCCACGGCACGGGGAGCGCGCGCGCTTGTGCAGGGGATACGCCAGGGCATGGCGCGCGGCGCGGGGCACGCCGGAGGGGCGGTCGGCGACTCCGCGCAGGCGCTGCGCACGGGCTTTGGAAAGGCCGGCGGCGCGTTTTCGGCGTACCGCTGGCACATCGCCGCGGGCCTGCTGGTTGTGTTGCTTCCGTCACTTTTCGCTTTCGTCATGCGACACAATCACACATTTGTTTACGAGGATCGGACAGCGGGTCCGGACCCACGCATCCAGGCTTTGTTGACCGGCGAAAGACTGGTCCCGCCGCCTCCGCTGCCGCCCGAAGCCTTCACCACGCGCGAAGTGGAATTGGTGCGTCCCAACCTGGGCGGCGCCAGCCGCGACTGGAACCTGCTGGACGCCGATTACCGCCAGCGCCTGCTGGCCGCGTACCGCGTGATGCGCGAAGAACACGGCTATGAGATGGTGCTGATCGAAGGCTATCGCAGCCCGGACCGCCAGGCTGAGCTTGCCAAGATGGGCTCGCACGTGACCAATGCCGGCGCCTACCAGAGCTATCACCAGTTTGGCCTGGCTGCGGACAGCGCCTTCCTGCGCGACGGCAAGGTGGTCGTATCGGAGAAGGATCCCTGGGCGATGCGCGGCTACGAACTGTTCGGCGAAACCGCCGAGCGCGTCGGTCTGACCTGGGGCGGCCGCTGGAAGATGATGGACTTCGGCCACACCGAGCTGCGCCGTCCCGGCGTCATGCGGCGCAATGGCGGAGCCGCGCAATGATCAACTCCGCAAACGTCGGATCGCATCGATGACCCGCATACTCAAAACCGGGCTGCTGCTGGCCCTCGTCTTCGGCGTGGTCTGGCTCGCCGTCATCATCTGGTGGCAGGAGTCGCGCACGCTGCCCACGGGCGTGGACATCGGCCTCTATCTGTTCGCGCTGCCGCTGGCGCTGATCGCCGCCGCCTGGAGCGGCGCGCGCATCGTGCGTGCGCGCCGCGAAGCGCGCGCCGCGCCGGCGCAACCCGCGCAAGACGACGCCGTTGAGACCGCCGAGGCCGCACCCCAGGCCGCGCGCCTGCGCGTGCTGGGCAGCGCGGCCAGCGCCGCAGTCGGCAGCGAGCCCGCCGCGATCCACGCGGCGCTGGCCGCGCAGCAGCGCCCGGATCTGGATCCCTCCTTCAAGAACACGCAAGGCTTTCCGATCTTCAGCGCGCGGGCGCCGCAGCTCGATACCGATGCGCTGCGCGCCGCAGCGCGCGAGGCGCATGCTCCGGCCGCCGCGCTCGAAGAAGAACGCGTACGCGCAAGCTCCCTGCTGGCAGAGGTGGTGGAAGCGCTGTCGCTGGAGGCACGGGCCATCGTACTGAAGCAAGGCGAACCGCAACGCGACGAAGCCTGGCCGCTGCTGCAGCTGGAACTGCTGCTGCCAGCCGAATGGCCTGACGCCGTGCGCGACCACGCAGCCGACCAGGCGCGCGCGGCCGCGGCGTGGCCAGCCAGCCGCATCGCGCAGCGCCTGCACGCCGCGCCAAACGCGCTCGCCTGCGACGGCCTGCTGCGTCAACTGGCGCAGGAACCCCTGACCGCGCGCAGCGCCACGCTGCGCCTGGTCGCCGTCGCCGACTCTTACATCGATGCCGCGCGCGTCGAGCAATGGGACGCCGCCGGCCGCCTCATGTCGAACGCCAATCCTCAAGGCCAGGTGCCAGGCGAAGCCGCGGCGGGCCTGTTGCTGGACCTGGCCGCCCATGCGCCTGGCGGCGAGTCCGCACGCGCCGATTCCGCGCTGACCCTGATCCTGTCTGCACAAACACGGCGCGCGATCGACGCCGACGCGCGCGGCGCGTTGCATGAGCCCCGAGTGACCGAGTTGGCCACGCAGTTCCTGGCCGAACAAGGCCAGCCCGCCGATGGCGTGGCCGCGCTGATCAGCGACGCCGACCATCGCGGCAGCCGCCCGCTGGAAAGCGCTGGCCTGGCTACCGCGCTGTTCCCGGCGCTGGACCCGAACCTGGACTGCCTTGCGGTAGGTTCCGGCTGCGGCCACACCGGCGCGGCCGCGCATCTGCTGACCGTGGCCGTCGCGGGCGTCGCCTGCGCCCAGGCCGGCGCGCCCGTGCTCGCCCTCATGACCCAGGACCCGGCGCTGCGGACGCTGGCGCTGGTGTCGCCTTCCGAAACCCTTCCCGCCTGACCCACAAGAACATAGCTCAAACCATGCGCAGCCCCTCCGATCTCCTATCCGGCGCCTCCCGCGCCATCAGCGAAGGCCGACATTGGTCCTCGCGCGCGCTGGCCAATCCGCGCACCTTCATGGCGCTCGGACTGGTGGCCCTGGTGGTATTCCTGTTCCTGTTCGCCGACACGGTGGAGATCGGCCTGGTCTGGGCGGGCATCGCGCTGGGCGTATGCGTGCTGCTGTGGCTGTGCGCCTATCTGTGGCGCCGGCGGCGCGCACGCAGCGCCAACAGGAACCTGGGCGACATGCTGGAGCAGCAGGTGCAGACCGGCGCCGCCGCCAACCGCAACGACGTGGAAGCGCTGCGCACGCGGCTCACCCAGGCGGTGCGCACCATCAAGACCTCGAAGATCGGCCAGACCTCGGGCAACGAGGCCCTGTACGAGCTGCCCTGGTACATCGTCATCGGCAACCCCGCGGCCGGCAAGAGCAGCGCCGTGATCAATTCCGGCCTGCAGTTCCCCTTTGCGGATAAGAACGGCGCGGCGGTGCGCGGCGTAGGCGGCACGCGCAACTGCGACTGGTTCTTCACCACCGAAGGCATCCTGCTGGACACCGCCGGACGCTACTCGGTGCATGAAGAGGACCGCAACGAATGGATGGGTTTCCTGGACCTGCTCAAGCGGCATCGTCCCAAGGCGCCCATCAACGGCATCATCGTGGCCGCCAGCATCGATGAGCTGACGGGCGCGGGCCCGGAATTCGCGATCAACCTGGCCAAGAACCTGCGCCAGCGCGTGCAGGAGCTGACCGACCGCCTGGAAGTGTTCGCGCCGGTCTACATCATCTTCACCAAGGCCGACCTGATCTCGGGCTTCAGCGAGTTCTTCTCCGACAGCGACCAGAGCGAGCGCGACCGCGTCTGGGGCGCGACCCTGCCCTACGGCGCCGAGGAAAACCGCGACGTGCTGGCGCTGTTCGACAGCCGCTTCGACGAACTGTATGAAGGCCTGAAGGAAATGGGCACGGCGCAGATCTCGTTGCGCAACAGCCGCGACTTGCCGCCCGGCCTGCTGACCTTCCCGCTGGAATTCGCCGGCATCAAGCCGGCGCTGCGCACGTTCCTGTCCACGCTGTTCGAGACCAATCCGTTCCAGTACAAGCCGGTGTTCCGCGGCTTCTACTTCACCAGCGCGCTGCAGGAGGGCGTGACGCAAAGCACTTCCACCGAACGGCTGGCCGAACGCTTCGAGCTGCGTCCGGCCGCGCGCGCGCAGTCGCGCAGCGTCACCTCCAATAACGGCTTCTTCCTGCGCGACCTGTTCTCCAGCGTGATCTTCGCGGACAAGAAACTGGTGCGCCAGCACGCCAGCCCCGCCAAGACGCGCATGCGCTACCTGGCCTTCTTCGGCCTGGTGCTGGCGCTGGGACTGGTGCTGGGCGGCTGGAGCTGGTCCTATCTGGGCAACCGCCAACTGGCGCAGAACGTGCAGGCCGACCTGGACAAGGTGGTGCGCCTGCAAAGCGAGCGCACCGACCTGCAAAGCAGGCTGGAAGCGATGGAGATCCTGCAGGACCGCATCGAGCAGCTGGACCGTTATTCCTCCAGCCGCCCGTGGTCGCTGGGGTTGGGCCTGTACCAGGGCGACGTGCTGAAGGAGCGGCTGCTGGCCGAGTACTACAACGGCGCGCGCCAGTTCATGCTGACGCCGGTGAAGGCCAGCCTGGAAGACTTCCTGGCCAAGGTCGACACCTCCGCCGCCGCAGCCAGCGGCAGCGCGCCGCAACCGGCGCCGCAGCAAGCCCGCGCCGCGCACGCGGCCAATGGCGACACCCTGTTCCAGGACGCCTCGCCCACCAACGCCGACGACGCCTACAACGCGCTCAAGACCTACCTGATGATGGCCAACCATCAGCACGTGGACCCCACGCACCTGTCCGACCAGATCACGCGCTTCTGGCGCGGCTGGCTGGAAACCAACCGCGGCGCCATGCCGCGCGACCAGTTGATCCGCAGCGCCGAGCGGCTGATCTCGTTCTATGTCGGCCGCGCGCAGGACGAAGGCTGGCCGCAGATCGACACCAATCTGGCGCTGGTCGAAAAGACCCGCGGCAGCCTGCGCGCCGTGATGCAGGGCATGCCGGCGCGCGAACGCGCCTATGCCACGCTCAAGGCCCGCGCCGCGACGCGCTTCCAGGCCATGACGGTGGCGCGCATCGTCGGCGAGAACGACGCGGGCGTGGTCGCGGGCAGCTATGCCATTCCGGGCACGTTCACGCGCGAAGCCTGGGAGCAGTACATCCAGCCCGCCATCGGCGAGGCCGCCAAGAAGGAAGTGCAGACCAGCGACTGGGTGCTGGGCGTGAACGCGCGCGACGACCTGACGCTGGAAGGCAGCCCGGAGCAGATCCAGAAAAGCCTGGCGACGATGTACAAGACCGAGTACGCCGAGGAGTGGCAGAAGTTCCTGCGCGGCGTGACGATCAAGCCCTTCACCAGCTTCGAGCAATCGGTGGGCGCGATGAACCGCCTGGGCGATCCGCAGACCTCGCCCATCGCCAAGCTCATCAACACCACCTATGAGCAGACCTCCTGGGACAATCCCTCGCTGATCAACGCCGGGCTGCAGCAGGCCCAGAGCGGCGTGGTCGGCTGGTTCAAGCGCGTCATCCTGCGCCAGACGCCGCCATCCGCCGCGCCCGCCACCGCCGCCAACGGCGAAGCGATTCCGATGGGGCCGGTGGGACGCGAATTCTCCGATGTGGCGCGCCTGGTGGTCACGCGCGACAACCAGTCGCTGCTGGGCAACTACATGGGCGCGCTGTCGAAGATACGCACCCGCTTCAACCTGCTGAACAACCAGGGCGACCCCGGCCCCGGCGCGCTGACGCTGATGCGCCAGACGCTGGAAGGCAAGGACTCGGAACTGGCCGACGCGCTGAAGCTGGTGGACGAGCAGATGCTGGCGGGCATGTCGGCGACGCAGCGCGAGACCCTGCGCCCGCTGCTGGTGCGCCCGCTGATCCAGGCCTACGCCGTGACCATGCAGCCGGCGGAATCCGAGCTGAACAAGGTCTGGAACGCGCAGGTCTACCGCCCGTTCAACCAGACCCTGGCGGAGAAGTACCCCTTCGCCAGCCGCGCCAGCGTCGAAGCCAGCAGCGATGAGATCGGCCAGGTATTCGGCCCCCAGGGCAGCATCGCCAAGTACGTCAACGACACGCTGGGCCCGCTGACCGTGCGTCGCGGCGACATCCTCACGGCGCGCACCTGGGGCGACATGGGCGTAAGCCTGCAACCCACCTTTACGGCCAACTTCGCGCAGTGGGTGGCGCCGCTCTCGGGTGGCGCGGCCGGCAGCGGCGCGGCCAGCCAGCCGCAGACGCTGTTCCAGATCCAGCCCAAGCCCGCGGCCGGCGTGACCGAGTACACCATCGAGATCGACGGCCAGCAGCTGCGCTACCGCAATACCCCGCCGCAGTGGGTCAATTTCGTGTGGCCCAACGCCCAGGGCGCCCCCGGCGCACGCATCACCGCCACCACCTTCGACGGCAGCGTGGTCGAGATCGTCAACGAACCGGGCCGCTTCGGCCTGGAACGCCTGATCTCCACGGCCCAGCGCACCGCCAACGCCGACGGCAGCTTCAATATGAGCTGGGGCAAATCCAACGTGACGGTGCCGGTGAAGCTGCGCATCATCAGCAACGCCCAGGCGCCCGGCGCCGGCGGCAGCGAGCCCGGCGGCAGCCAGGGCCTGCGCAACCTGCGCCTGCCCTCGTCCGTGATCGGCGCCTCTTCCGAATCCTCCGCCCAGACGCAACCCGGAGCGCCGCAATGAGCAACCCGCAGTCCCCCTTGTTCCGCACGGCCTACTTCGGCAAGATTCCCAGCCGCGGCGACTTCGTGAAGAACACCTCGCATCCGCAGTTGATGGCCACGCTGGATGCCTGGGTCGCCAGCACCATGGAGATGCTGGCGCAGGAGCCGCACTGGAAGGCGCTGTACGACGAGGCCGAGCCCATGCCGTTCGCCATCCTGGGGTCGCGCGGCAAGCTGGCCATCGCGGGGCATCTGCAGCCCAGCCAGGACCTGTCGGGCCGCCGCTACCCCTTCCTCTCGGCCACCTCGGTGGAAGTGCAGAAGCCGCTGGCCTTCATTGCCCGCAGCCCCATCGCCTTCAGCCGCATGTGGAACCGCATGAGCGGCGCCGCCGCCCTGCTGATGCAGGACGGCGATCCCGCCTCGGCGCTGCAGACGCTCAACGAACTGGAAGGCGAAATCCGCACGGCCGCCGACGACGGCTTCGATGCCTTCGTCGACCTGCAAACCGTGGAACGGCTGGAGGCGATGCTGCGCGGCAACGGCCACGCCGCGCGCGTGCACGACATCATCCTGGCGCTGGGCATCCTGCTGGAGCCGGTGATGTCCAGCGGCTCTTCGCAGCTGGACAAGGGACTGTCGCTGCCGCTGCCGGACGATCCGCTCTACATCAACCTGGTGGCCGCCTACTGGATGACACTGATCTCGCCCTTCCTGTCGCGCGCGGACTTCGAGATCACCCTCTTCATCGGCCGCATTGCCGGCAAGCACCGGCTGGCCGTGGATTTCCGCGGCGCCTCGCCCCAGACGCTGGCCAGCCTGCTGTCCACGCCGCAGGCGTATGCCGAACAGCACATCGTGCTGGAGGACGCGCCCTGGGTCCGCAACCACGTGTCCGCCAGCCATGGCCTGGCCAAGCTGTCCAGCTACCTGGACCAGCCGCGCCTGTCCCTGCGCCTGGCGCTGGATACCTTTCTTGAAGTCTTTACCGGAGCCTGACCATGCGCCTTTCCTTAATGCTCATGGCGGCGCTGTATGCCTGCACGGCCGCGGCCCAGGACGCGGCGACGGTAGTGCCCGCCAACGTCATCCCCCAGCCCGGCCAGGTCGTGGCCAGCGGCGCCGTGCCGGACGAAGCCGCCAAGGCCGACGTGCTGGCGCGGCTGCAGCAGGTGTACGGCGTGGGCAACGTGATCGACCAGATCGACGTGGGCGGCGTGGTCGCGCCGCCGAACTGGTCGGAACACGTCGGCAAACTGATCGGCCAGCCCTTGAAGCAGATCAACCGCGGCCAGCTGGAAATCGACGGCACCCAGATCCGGCTGCGCGGCGAAGTGCAGAACGAAGCCTCGCGCCAGCAAATCGCCAGCGCCTTCGCGACCTCGCTCAATCCCACCTACAAGATCGTCAACGGCCTGCGCGTATCCGCCAGCAAGGACGAACAGGGGCTGCTGGACCAGGTCCTGACCAACCGCGTGGTGGAATTCGAGACCGGCAGCGCCACGCTCACGCCGCGCGGCCGTGAACTGCTGGACAAGGTGGCGGACGTGGTGCCCAAGCTGCACAGCGACAAGGTGCAGATCATCGGCCACACCGACAGTTCCGGCAGCCGCAGCACCAACCTGGCGCTGAGCCAGGCGCGCGCCGATGCGGTCAGGACCTATCTGGTGGACAAGGGCCTGCCGCCAGCGCGCTTCGAGACGCTGGGCGCGGGGCCGGACCAGCCGGTCGCCACCAACGCCACCGCCGAAGGCCGCGCCAAGAACCGCCGCATCGAGTTCCGCGCCAGCCGCTAGGCGTCAGGGCGGCCCGCAAGGGCCGGCTCGCCAAGGGGACTTTTCGTTCAGCCGTTGTGGTCCGGCGGCTTGGGCACCCCCAGCAGCTCTTCCAGGCCGGACAGCGCATCGCCGTTCTTGAGAACGGTGCGCAGCCACAGGTGCAGCGACATCTCGCCCCAGCTGGCGGCCTTGTCGGCCAGATAGGCCACGGGGCTGTGAGGCTCGGTTCGGCGGAAGAACTCCGCCACTTCGCGCAGCTGAGCCAGCGCCTGCTCGCGCGTTTGCAGCGGGCCGCGCGCGGCTGCGGGCGCGGCGGAATCAGGGGCGTCGGCGGACAAGGTCGGCTCCATCCGGGTGGCTGCGGGTGCAGCGGGGGCAGCGGCCGGCGCCGCGGCATCCGCGCGCACCAGCAGCCCGGCGTCGCGAGCGAAGCGACGGGTCAGCTCGGTGACGTCGCGCAACGCGTCGCGCACCGGCGAGAAGGCAGGGCCCTCGTCGCCCAGGCGCTGCGCCAACGTCTGTTCCAGCGTATCCAACGCCGCGAAGCAGCTTTGCAGATTGCCTTCCAGCTCGGAGTAGAAGGCTGGCGGCGTGTCGCGGCGCGCGGCGTCGAACTGGTCCAGCGTAAGCTTGCCGCGCGTGATATCGGCCGCGTTCTGCGGCGCGCGCTTGACCGCGTTGGCCAATTGCGAGGCGCTGTCCCACAGGGCCGCGCCATAGCGCCCGCCCTCGGACTGCGTCAGCGGCAGCTCGCGGATCAGCTGTTGCGAGCGTGCCAGCAGCCAGGCCAGATTGCCCACGCGCTGCTGCACGTCGCCTTCGTCCGGCACGGGATGCAGGCCGTCCCAGTAATGGCGGCACAGGCCGTCCACCAACAGATAGCCGTCGCGCAGTCCAACGAAGCCGCGCGTCTTGGCCCAGGCTTCGGCCAGCCAGGCCGCCACGCGCACATCCTTGCTCTGTTCTTGCAGCACGGTGGTGCAGATGCGGATGACTTCCGGCCAGTCGGCCTCCTTGATGTCGATGACCCAGTCGCCCTGGTCCAGGTTCGGATCATCGTGGCGGCGCGCTTCGCGGATGGCGTCGAATTCGGCGGAAAACACCATGTCGACGCCGCAGGGCGCCTCGCCCGCAATGGGCTGCAGCAATGTGTCGATATCGCTCATATATATCTGGTCGGATGGCAGGATCGCGGCCGCCGGGCCAGCGGCGGGCGGCGATAAGAGGACCGATCCTCCCATATCTGTAACGACGTTGCGTTTGAAGATGACACGTCCTATTACAAAACGCATCACGGACCCTGGATATCATGCGGGTTCCCCAGGACAAGGATGCGCGATGAACAAGTCATTCCACATGATGCCCGACGGCCGCTTCATCAATGGCAAGCCGCGCCGCTGCCCCGACGGCACCTGCGTCGGCGACGGCGGGCCCATCACGCGCGCGCCGGACGGCACTTACGTTGCCGGCAAGCCGCAGCGCGCGCCTGACGGCCGCTACCTGGGCGGCGACGGCCCGGTCCGCATGGCGCCCGACGGCACCTTCGTCACCGGCACGCCGCGGCAGGCCCCGGACGGCACCTATCTGTAAGCACACATAACCAAACTGACAGGGCAACAGGCAGCCATGGCGCAGCTATCGGTGATACGCAAGGGCGACCGCACCTCGCATGGCGGAGTGGTCGTCACGGGCGACGAAACAGTCATGATCTTCGGCCAGCCCATGGCCCGGCTGGGCGATCGCGTCACCTGCCCCAAGTGCAGCGGCACGCATACCATCGTCGAAGGCGCGGCCGCCGTCAGTTCGGACCGCCGCACCGCGCTGGAAGGCATGAAGACATCCTGCGGCGCGACGCTGATCGCAAGCCAGCAGTTCTACCGGCTGGAGCAGGGCTAGGCCGCGGACCGCGCAAGCACGCGCCGCAATCCCAGGCGCAACCCCAGCACGGCGAACGCAATCGGCAGCACCATGCGCCACTGCGCCACGAACAGTTCCATCGTGGCCTCGCCCGGCGCCCAGGTGTTGCCGAACACCTGAGGCTCGGGCGGCGCCAGATACAGCGCGACCAACGCGGCGGCCAGCGTCGCCGCGGTCCGCCATGCGGCCGAGCGGCGCACCCGCGCCACGCGCTCGGCCAGCGCCAGCGTCAGCAGGCCCGCCAGCCCCGCCACGGCGGCATCGACATAGAACTCGAATGGCCCGTACAGGTACGGCGCGTCCGGAATCATCCAGCCGTAGGCATCGGTCTTCAGCACCGAAGTCAGGCAAGCGCCGAACAGCGCCGCCGCGGCGGACAGCAGCAGGAAATCACAGAACCGCAGGAAGACTCTCGGCATCATGGAACGGGAATGCGCCGCATGCGGCGGCGGGGTGCGGGCGCAAGAATGCCACAGGACCGCGTCCGCTGCATCCGATCCTTCGCTGCCGCCGTGTTTGCGCGCGAACCAGCGGCACAACGCGTTCTCTGAGAGAATGCCGCCTGTCTCTCAGGCTCTCTCGCTCAGACCTCAAGCAGCACCCATGACGCTTCCGCAATCCAGGCTGTACCCGTTGCTGTTGTCCGGCGCGCTCGCGCTTGCCCAGGTGGCTCTGCCGGCCTATGCCTGCGCCGGCTCGTCCTCCCGGAAACCCGCCACCCGCAGCACGCCCGCGGCCCCGCCCCAGGGCATGCCGCAGTATGGCAAGGGAGAACATGGCCGCTACCTGATCCTGAGGCTGGACAACAGCCGCGGCGGCGCCATTGCTCCCAATACGCCATACCGCCTGTTCCTGACAGATAAAGACCAGTCCATCGAGGGTACGCCCGACCACGACGGCATCGTGCACGGCGTCACCGACGCGCTGGGCCGCAGCGCCTGGATCTGGACCCGCGAGGCGCATTCCGCCGATGACTTCACCCTGATCCGGCGCATAGGCAGCGGCGCCTGGGGCAGTGTGTTCCAGCTGCAGCGCGGCGGGGATAAGGAGCCGCTGGGAGGTTGGCCTTACGTCACGACCATGCATGTGCGCTGGGGCGAGCAATGGGTGGACCTTGGGTACACCACCGCCCAGGGCAATACCGCCTATTTCACCCACGACCAGCCCGCTGCCACGCTGTCGATATCCACCGAAGCGAGCGCGGCGGAAAACCGCCAGTGCTTCGACGAGCTGGACGCCATCAACCGCAAGTTCAGCCAGGACGATGCCGAGGGCGCATTGCAGCTGGTGGATGCCACCGCCTGCGGCGCAGAGCCGCAGCAACAGCTGGACATGGCCAACCTGCTGCTGATGGCCGGCCGCGCCGACCTGGCGCGCCTATGGCTGGAACGCGCCCGCTCAGGATCCGCGCCCGTGGATCGCGATGTGCTGCGCGCACGGTTCAAGCTGGAACGCCTGCTGGGCATGCCCGCCCTGGCGCTGGAGGACGCGCTGGAATTGCAGCGCCGCCAGGCCGAGACGCCGCTGCGCGACGAACCCGACTGGGCCAACAGCATCGCCTATTACCTGGCGGATTTTCCCGATCACCTGGCGCAAGCCGAAACCCAAGCGCGCCAATCGATAGCCACCGCCGGCCCGCTCCCCTACAACTTGGGAACCCTGGGCTGGATCCTGGCCCTGAAGGGCGACATCGACGGCGGGCTGGACCTGCTGAAGCAGTCCTACCGCGAGATTCCGCGCGACGAGGAAATCGTGGCCGACTACGGCCTGGCGCTGTGGCGCCACGGCCAGCAAGGCTTGGCCACCCGGCTCTGGAACCAGGCCGAGGCGCAATGCGTGTGGGGCGGGCGCATGCACGACGCGCTGCGCGAAGCCCGCCATCCGCACCCCTACTTCCAGGCGGCGAGCTCCCGCGAGGTGCAGGCCTATCAGCAGCGCTGCGCGGCGCCGCAGACCAAACGCAAGACCAGGTCCGCCACTGGCGCCGAGGCGTAAAATAACCAAGACAGACCAGCAGCGCCCCGCAACAGCGGTACGCGCAGGAGACCATCATGAAATCCGCCCTGACCCGCTTGCTTACTCTCATGGCCACGGCCCTGGTCCTGGCCGGTTGCGCGCAAGGCAATGGCGGCCCGCCCCATCCCGGCGCGGTCAATCCGTACAGCGAGGGCGGCTTCCACGACGCCGGCCCCAACTACCCCGACACCGGCCGCTGACAAGCGCCAGCTTTAGGCTTCCCGCAGCGCGCCCGACTTCAGCAGGGGCGCCAGGATGCCGGCGGTGTAGACCCGCGCCAGGTTCACCAGGAAGTCAGTGAAGTCGGCCTTCGCGGCGTGATCGGCCTGATCCGAAATCACCCGTAGCACCGCGAAGGGCACGCCAAATTCGTAGCAGACCTGCGCCATCGCCCCGCCTTCCATTTCCAGGCAGAGCGCATCGGGCAGGCGCTGGCGTAGCTGGTGCGCATAGTCATTGCTGTTGACGAAGACGTCGCCGGTGGCGATGAGTCCATGATGCACCCGCGGCGGCCGTGCGCCCTGCTCCGCCGGCAAGCCGGCATGGCCGCGCACGAACTGCCCTGCGCTTTCCAGCAATCGCCCGCTCAGAACCGGATCCGCATCGAAGCGTTCGCGCCCCAACAAGGGGATCTCATGCCGCCCGAACAGCGGCCGCGCGTCCATGTCGTGCTGCATCAGCCCGCTGGCCACGACCACGTCGCCCACCGCCACATCCTCATGCAAGCCGCCGGCCAGCCCGGTGAAGATCACCCGCGATGCCTGGAACTCCTGGATCACGATGGAGGCGGTCGCAGCCGCGGCCACCTTGCCGATCCGGCTCAACGCAATCACGCAAGGCGTGCCCCACAAGGTGCCGACGTGGAAGTCGCGCATGGCAATGCGATGGATGGCGGCGCCCGGGTCCATCGCCGCCAGCAGGTCGGCGATCTCTTCGTGCAAGGCGCCCAATATGGCTAAACGTCCCATGTACATCTACTCAGGTAATGCGCGGCCCGCGGCCGCCCTGCCCGCAACATACTCCATGCGCGCCGAGGCCGCCAACGCATGCGGGCCTAGCCACGCTTGTCATGAGGATTGCAACTTTTGATGTAGTGAAACTTTCCTGCTGCACCCGCGCCGCCCTGCGAACCTGGCCGGGGCGATGGATTGCTACCAATTAGCTAGTCAAAAAAGCGGTGTATGTCCGTTCAGCAGGGAAACCACGCACCCGGCGGCGTCTGAACGCCGTGCTAGCTTACCGTCGCGCACGACGCGGGCCATGCCAGCAAGCAGATTCATTGCAAGACTCAATCTGTGGAGAACGATCATGGTGAAGAATCTAGCCGTATTCTTCGACGGGACCTGGAACGAACCCAATGACCGCACCAACGTCTACGAACTCTACAAGGCGGCGCCCGAGACCTCCACGCAGGAGACGTTCTACATCGAAGGCGTGGGCACGCAGGGCCAGGGCCTGTGGGCGGCCATCGACAAGTTCGCCGGCGGCGCCTTTGGCGCGGGGCTGTCGGCCAACATCCGCGCGGGCTACCGTTGGCTTTGCCAACGCTACGAACCGCGCGACCGCATCTTCCTGCTCGGCTTCAGCCGCGGCGCCTACTCCGCCCGCAGCCTGGCTGGCATGGTGCGCAAATGCGGCCTGCTGAACGATCCTTCCGACAGCAACGTGGAACAAGCCTACGCGCTCTACCGCGACGACTGCATCCCCTCCTCGCTGGAAGCCGCGACCTTCCGCCTGAATTTTTCGCGCGAGACCGACGTGCATTTCGTCGGCGTCTGGGACACGGTCGGCAGCCTGGGCATACCGGTGGGCGGCATTCCTTTTCCGGGCTTCTCCAGGTTCTACAACTTCCACGACACCGAACTCAGCAACCACGTCCATCACGCCTATCACGCCATCGCCACCAACGAATTCCGCGAACCGTATGCGCCGACCCTGTGGACCCGTCTGGCCAACTCCGAGCCGCGCCCGCCCGACCATCCGGTCGAGCAGCGCTGGTTCATCGGCGCCCATTCGGACGTCGGCGGCGGCTACCGCGACGGCAGCCTGCAGACGCTGCCGGCTTCGTGGCTGCAGGAGAAGGCGCGCCAGGCCGGCCTGGAGGCCGGACTGGCGCAACGCGTCGCCACGGACTACGACCAATGCGAGCCGCACGATTCCTACCGCGAGTTCACGGAGAAGGTGCTGATCCATGTGAAAAAGCGGCCCAGGCTGTGGGACGGCGCAACCGTGCTCAATCTGACGGTGGACGAACAGCTGCTCAAGCGGTTCGGGCGCAGCCTGGATTTCCTGAAGGAGTACCCCGACTTCAAGGACGCGCTGGAAAAGCTGCCCGTGGCGCGGCCGTGACCCGCCCGCCGCGCGCGGGCGGCGAACGCAATGTGAGGACTCGCAATAGAGTGATGCAATGCGCTCGGAAATGAGACTATGCGATTTAATGCGATACAAACTTCCACCTGTCGGAATGTGGAGGGGAAACAATGCTTATGCGTAGCGCATTTCAAGTAACCTCCGGCCACCAGTCATTGTTCCGAGCCGATGTTTACGCATGTTCCGCAATGTCTTTGCTCTCAAATCCCTTGAAAGGTATTTCCTGACACTGGCTGCAGGCGTAGCGCTGCCGGTTTCCATGCTGACCGTGATCGTGGTGCAGCAGAACTGGCGGTCGCTGGCCGCCACCGACGACGCCCTGAGAGGCTTCGTCGTGGTCCGCACGACCCTGATGACGATGGAGGCCGTATCCGCCGAACGCGGCCCCATGAACTCGGCGCTGGGTTCCGACCTGCCGGTCCCTGAAAACATCCTGCACGCGCTGGACCAAGCCCGCCAGCACACCAATGCGCAGATCGCCGACCTGCTTGCGCTCTACCGCGCGCCCCTCAATCCCAACGGCGCCCGCGAATTCACCAACATCCAGCGCATCCGCGAGTCCCTGTTGAACGCCCGCGCCAGCGCCGACGCAGCCATCGCCGCGCCCCGCGCCCACACCTCCGGCCACAACCTGTCGACAGTGGTCGGCGACATGGTCGCGGTGGTTCCCGAACTGCGCGCCGCGATGTCCGACGGCATCGGCCTGATCGCCCGAAACCAGGGCGAAGACTTCGACCTGCTGTCGCTGGCGCTGCTGGCCGGCGAACTGCGCGAACAGGCCGGCCTGCTCGGCTCCACGTTCGCGCCCGCCCTCAGCAAGCGCCGCACCCTGACCGCCAGCGACCAGCTGCGGATAGAACGCGTGATCGGCCGCATCGACCAACTACGCGCGCTGATCGACGCCAACATCGCCAGCATGCCGCGATACGCCTCCTCCCTCGCCTACCGCGAACTGCAGCAGCAGTACTTCGGCGACGGCATGAACTACCTCGACAGCGTGCGCGCCATGGCCGAACGGGTGCCCGAAGAATCCCTGGTATCGATGTACGAACTGGGCGCGAACTATGTGCCGCGCATGAAGTCCATCCTCCGGTTCCGCGACCTGATGCTCAATGAAGTGGAGCGGCGCATCGGCGAAAACCGCCAGGCCGCGATCCGCGTGCTGCTGACCACCCTGGCGGCCGCCGCGATGCTCACCGCCGCGTTGATCATCGGCTTGTCCATGTTCCGCAAGCGCGTCATCCGGCCTTTCGTGCGCGCCACGAACATCATCGGCGCGATCGCAAAAGGCGGCGACGTGCCGGCCATTCCGGCGGACCAATACCGCGGCGAAGTGAACGGCATGTTCAAGGCCTTGAACGTGCTCAACGACAACGCCGCCGCCGTGCGCAAGCTGGAGCTCGAACGCGACCGCCTGATTCAAGACCTCGCCATCATGGCCGAAACGGATTTCCTGACGGGCCTGCTGAACCGCCGCGCCTTCGAGAAGCGCCTGGAAGCTTCGCTGGACGACATCCGCAACGACGCGCAGGACGGCCTGGGCTTCATCCTGTTCGACATCGACCACTTCAAGTCCATCAATGACACGCACGGCCATGCCACTGGCGACGAAGCGCTCAAGACCGTGGCCCACCTGTGCCGCACGACCTTCCGCGAATCCGACGTGGTCGCGCGCGTGGGCGGCGAAGAATTCGCGGTGCTGTGCCGCAGCCGCAATCCGGACCGCGTCCGGGACATTGCGGAACGCATGCGTCTGAGCATCGCGCAAACGCGGATCCGCGCCGACGGCGGTCCCTCCTTCAGCATGACCGCCAGTTTCGGCGTCTCCCATGCCCGCGGCGGCGATACGGCGGCGCTGGAGAACCTGTCGCGCCGCGCGGACGAGTTGCTGTACAAGGCCAAGCTGACCGGCCGCAACTGCGTGCTGCTCGAACAGATGGCTTGACGCGCGGACAGTGCAGACGGCAAAAGCCGCTCGCGCCACACATCCTCGCAAGTCCTCGGTAGCCGCGGAGCCGATCTGTCGGTCGAGCTGTCGCACGCTCCAGCCACCGCGCAGCGCCTCCGCCTCGTAGAACCGGCGGGCATGGTCATCCTTGACAGACAGCAACCGAACATGGGCCGGCCACGGCAAAGTAAGGACCTGGGACAGTTCGGAGAGGTCAAATGCCAGCCCGCCGCTTACCTTTCTGCTCGGCTTCGATAAGCCGGCGACCAATCTCCCAATAGCTGGCCGTCATCAGCGCATTGACGCTGCGCGCCGCCGCTAGGCGCGCGGCATCCAACAAGTCGACAATTTCGGCCGTCAGCCCGTCCAACGAATTGCCGCGCAGGAGTCACCGCAAAAAAAACCCCGGCGGATTTCCGCCGGGGCCATGCCAGCTCACACCTGCTTGCTCAGTTCGAATACACCTTGATCTGATCGCTCTTCAGCACATCGGGCGTCAAGCTCTTGTCGATCCATTCCATGGACGTGTCCGACACGCCCGGCGTCACCAGCTCGGCCGGAACGATGGTGATGTCGGCCAGCACCTTGAATGGGTACTTGTCGCTCTTCTTGGTCACGCCGAACAACTGCGCTTCCAGGCCCTGGCCGTCGGCACGCTGCATCTTCACGTCGCGGCCGTAGCCCTTGAAGGTCACGTCGTGCATCGCCGCAGCCACCTGCTCGGGGCTGGGCCAGGCGCCGCCGTTGTCCTTGATCGCCTTCTCGTAGCCCGCCTTCAGGCCCTGGATCGCTTGCACCATGTGATAGACCGAATAGATGGGATAGGCGCCGGTCTTATCGTGGAACTTCTTCACGAAAGCCTGGTGCTGCGGATCGTCCTTGGTTTCCGGATGCAGGAAATAGTGGTCGCCGCGAGCGCCGACGTACACGCCTTCGGGCAGGGCGTTGCCCAGGCGCTCCAGAGAGCTTTCGGCCAGCGACAGCACGAAGGTCGAGTTCTTGAAGAGATTGCGCTGCGAGGCCTGGCGCACGAAGTTGTCCAGGTCGCCGCCCCACGACGTGGACACGATGACGTCCGGACGCAAGGCCTGCAGGCGGCTGATCTCGGTGGAGAAGTCGGCCGCGCCGAACTTCGGGAACATCTCGGCCACGACCTTGACGTCGGGCTTGAACTTCTTCAGCGCGGCCAGGAAGATATCGCGCGAATCGCGGCCCCAGGCGTAATCCTGGTTGACGATGGCGATGGTCTTGAAGTCGGGCTTGACCTTCATCAGGTACAGCACCTGGGCGACCATCTCGGTGGTGGCATTGGCCTGGGTGCGCACCACGTACTTGTATTTCTTGCCTTCCAGTGCTTTCTCGGTGCCGCAGTCCCACAGCACGTTCAGCACCTTCAGGTCTTCCGCCACGGGCGCGACGATGTTGCAGTGGCCGCTGGAGATGGCCGACAGCATGACGCGCGTGCCGCCTTCGGCCAGACGGCGGTACTCGGACAGCAGTTTCTCGCCGCCGCCGCCTTCATCGATGTAGCTGGGCACCAGCTTCACGCCATCGATCCCGCCGTTGGCGTTGATGTCCTGGATCAGGATCTCGGCCGCATCGCGGGCGGGCACGCCGAACACGGACGCCGACCCCGACAGATAGGTCGAGATGCCAATGTTCAGTTCCTTGGGCTTGTCCGCCGCGCCTGCCAGCGCCGCGGCGCCCGACAGCAGGGTGGCGCCCAGCAGCGCCGCCAATCTAGAAGTCTTCATGGTCTTGTCTCCAGTGTTGGTATCGGGTCTATGCCCTTAGAAAACGATGGCGTCGCGCAGGCTGCCGCCGGTTGCGAGGTGATCGAACCCCTCGTTGATCTGGTCCAGCGAAAAGGATTTGCCCATCATGCGGTCGACCGGCAGCCGGCCCGCCTTGTACAGGTCGATGTAGCGGCTGATGTCGATGGCAGGCACGCCGGAGCCCAGGTAGCTGCCCCGGATCTCGCGCTCCTCGCCCACCATCTGCGACAGGGACAGCGGAAAACTGAACTTGGGATTGGGCAGGCCCGAGGTTACGGTGGCGCCGCCGCGGCGGGTCAGCTTGTAGGCGGTCTCGAACGCGGGCACCGCGCCGGCCATGTCGAAGCCGTAGTCCACCCGGCCGCCGGCCAGGTCATAGAGATCGTCATCGGACTTCAGCTGCCTGGGGTTGACGACATGCGTCGCGCCCAGTTCCCTGGCCAGGGCGAGCTTTTCGTCACTGAGGTCGACCGCCACGACGCGGCGCGCGCCGGCCGCCACGGCGGCCAGCAAGGCGCTCAGCCCCACGCCGCCCAGGCCGACGATGGCAGCGGTATCGCCTGCCTTGATGCGGGCGCGATTCAGCACCGCGCCCGCGCCTGTCAGCACCGCGCAGCCGAACAGCGCGGCCTCGCGATGGCTGAGCTCGACGTTGACTTTGACGCAGGAACGGCGCGACACCACCGCATACTCCGCGAAGCAGGACACGCCGGTGTGGTGATTGAAGTATTCGTCGCCGATGTGCAGGCGGCGATCGCCGCCCAGCAAGGTGCCCTTGGTGTTGGCCGCGGCGCCCGGTTCGCACAAGGCCGGCCGGCCTTCCATGCAGGGATTGCAGCAACCGCAGCTGGGTACGAACACCATGGCCACATGATCGCCCGGCTTCAGGTCGGTCACGCCGGCGCCGGTTTCCACGACCTCGCCGGACGACTCATGGCCCAGCACGATGGGTACGCCGCGCGGCCGGTCGCCGTTTATGACGGATAGGTCGGAATGGCATAGTCCGGCCGCCTTGATGCGCACCAGCACCTCGCCCGTGCCGGGCGGGTCCAGTTCGATCTCGGCAATGCTCAATGGCCGGGTCTGGGCATAGGGGCCTTCGACCCCCACTTCCCTCAACAGCGCCGCTCTGATTTTCATACGCCAGTCACCCACAGAAAGTATGGAGAAGCGCCCGGACGCGCCGGGCGCGGCACGTCAGACCGTGCGGCCGCCGTCCACCGGGAACTCGACGCCGGTAATGAACTCGGCGGCGTCGCTGGCCAGGAACAGCGCTGCCGCGGCCACGTCCGAAGGCTGGCAGAAGCGGCCCAGCGGAATGGTCGATACGAACTTGGCACGGTTCTCGGGCGTGTCGGGCAGGCCCATGAACAGCTCGAACATGCCGGTGATGCCCATTACCGGGCAGATGGCGTTGACGCGGATGCCGTCGGGTCCCAACTCCACCGCCATGGACTTCGACAGCACGTTGACCGCGCCTTTGGACGCGTTGTACCAGCTGAGGCCCGGACGCGGCCGGATGCCGGCGGTCGAGCCCACGTTCAGGATCACGCCGCGCTTCTGCTTGCGCATGACGGGCACCACGGCCTGCGCCATGTGGTAAATGGACTTCACGTTGATGTCGAACATGCGGTCGAACATGGCCTCGTCCACGTCCAGCATCGGCTGGTTCTTGTGGGTGATGGCGGCATTGTTGACCACGATATCGACCGAACCGAATTTTTCCAGGCAGGTGCGCACGGTGTTGTCGATGTCGGCGCGGCTGGACACGTCGGCCTTCACCGCCAATGCGGCGGCGCCAACTTCGGCTGCCACGCGGTCGGCGGCCTCCTTGTTGATGTCGGCGATGACGACGCGGGCGCCCTCCTTGGCGTACAGCTTGACGATACCCTCGCCGAAACCGCTGCCGCCGCCCGTAACGATGGCGACCTTGCCTTGCAACTGACTCATTGTTTGTCTCCGGATGGTGTGGCGATCATTCGCCGTAGTATTGGATGAGCGTCTTGGTCGTGCTCATTTCTTCCAGCGCGATGAAGCCTTTCTCGCGCCCGTGTCCGCTTTTCTTCACGCCGCCGAACGGCAGTTCCACGCCGCCGCCCGCGCCAAAACCGTTGATGTAGACCTGGCCGCACTTGATGCCGCGCGCCACGCGCTGCTGGCGTCCCCCGTTCTCGGTCCAGACCGCGCCCAAGAGACCGTATTCCGTGGCGTTGGCCAGGCGTATGGCATCGGCCTCAGTGTCGAAGGGCAACGCCACCAGCACCGGCCCGAAGATCTCCTGGGTCAGCAGATCGCTATCGTGATTGGCCGAACTGAACAGGGTCGGCTTGACGAAGTAGCCGCCCTCCGGCACGCCGTCGGCGATGGCGCCTTCCGCCACCACCTTCAACCCGTCCGCCAGGCCCTTGGCGATGTAGCGGTTGACCCGGTCGTACTGCGCCTTGTTGACCACCGGGCCGCAGGTCAGGTCCATGTCCGGCGTGCCCGCGCGCACCTTGGAGAATTCCTCGGCCAGCGCCTTCATGAAATCGGCATAGATCCCTTTCTGCACCAGCAGGCGGCTGCCGGCGGTGCAGGTCTGGCCGGTGTTGTGGACGATGCCCTTGACGATGGCCGGAATGGCCAGCTTGTAGCGCGCATCGTCGAACACGATGTGCGCCGACTTGCCGCCCAGTTCCAGCACGCACTTGACGGCGTTGACGGCGGCAGCCTGCTGGATCAGCACGCCGACCTCGTTGGAACCGGTGAAGGTGATGAAATTGATGTCGGGATGGCGCGACAGGCTGGCGCCAGCCTCTTCGCCCAGGCCCGTCACGATGTTCAGCGCGCCGGCCGGAAAGCCGACTTCCAGCGCCAGTTCGGCCACGCGGACGATGGACAGGCAGGCATCCTCGGCCGGTTTGACCACGCTGGCGTTGCCCATGGCGAGCGCGGGCGCCACGCTGCGACCGAACATCTGCGCCGGATAGTTCCAGGGAATGATATGGGCGGTGACGCCCAGCGGCTCGCGGATCAGCTGGACCGAATAGTCTTTTTGAAAGGGGATGGTCTGGCCATGCACCTTGTCGGCCGCGCCGCCGTAGAACTCGAAGTAGCGCGCCAGCACCGTGATGTCGGCGCGCGCGGTGGACATGGGCTTGCCGGTGTCGCGCGATTCCAGCTGCGCCAGTTCCTCGTGATGCGCCAACACGCTCTCGCCCAGGCGCAGCAACAGCCGACCGCGCTCCAGCGCGCTCAGCCCGCCCCACTCGCCGTCCAGCGCTGCGCGCGCCGCCCGCACCGCCGCGTCCACATCGGCCTGCTGGCCGCGCGGAATGGTGGTGAATACCTTGCCGTCTACCGGCGAAACCACCTCGATGCTGCGGCCGTCGGCGGCATCGACCTGGCGGCCATTGATGATCATCTGCGTCATGGAATGTCTCCGTGGAATCAGTTCAGCGTGATCGAGCCGCGCTCGATCGTCCATATCTGGTCGGGGATGTCGCCGAGCAACTTGACGTTGGACTCGGTGATCACCACGCACAAGTCGGGCTGCAGCTCTTTCAGCCGCGCCAGCGCTTCGGTGTAATCGCGCGCAAGCTTGGGTGCGAGGCCCTGGAAGGGCTCATCCAGCATCAAGAGGCGCGTACCCACCATGACGGCGCGCGCCAGCGCCACCATCTTGCCCTGGCCTCCGGACAACGCGGAGCCGGAGCGCTGCAGCATGGGTTCCAGCTGCGGCACGACCTTCAGCACCGTGGCGACGCGCGCCTCGATCTCGGCCTTGGACTGGCCTTGCACTTCGCAGGGCAGGTGCAGGTTCTGCTCCACCGTCATGGTGGGGAAGATCACCCGGTCCTCGGGTGCATAGCCCACCTTCAGCGCCGCGCGCCGGTGGCCGGGCAGCGCGGTCAGGTCGGTGCCGTCGAAGGCGATCTTGCCGGACTTGATCCGCGTCAGGCCCATGATGGTGCGCAACAGCGTGGTCTTGCCCGCGCCGTTGCGGCCAACGATGCCGATGGTCTTGGAAGGTTCGAAACTGGCGCTGACGTCCCGCAGGATACGGTTGCCGGCCAGATCTACGTTGACGCCCGATAGGTTCAGCATGTTCTCAGGCCCCCAGCACTTCGCTTTTGATCTGCGCGTTGTTCAAGACTTCATCGGGCGTGCCGTCCGCGGCCACCTTGCCCGAGATCCAGGCCGCCACCCGCGTGGCATAGCGCGACACGATGTCCACGTCGTGTTCGACGAACCAGCTGGTGACGCGCCGCTCATCCAGCGCATGCATGACGGTTTCCATCAGGCCGAACTTATCCTCGGACGCGACGCCGCTGGTGGGCTCGTCCATGATCAGCAGCTTGGGCCGCAGCGCCAGCGCCATGGCCACGTCCAGCAGCTTGCGCTTGCCTTCGGGCAGCCCGATGGAGATCTCGTCGGCCTCGGGCAGCAGGCCTACCAGGTCCAGGGTGGCGTCGACTTCCTTTTCGTCTATGGTGCTTTCCAGCGAGCGGAACCAGCTCAGCTCCTTGTTGCGCCGCGCCGCCGCGATCTGCACGCACTGACGCACGGTGTGCTCGGTGAACAGCTGCGGCAACTGGAATGAACGGCCCAACCCCAGCCGCACGATCTTGCGCGGCGCCATCGCCGTGACGTCGCGGCCGTCGAAATAGACCTTGCCCTGGGACGGCGCCAGATAGCCCGTGCAGATGTTGATGAAGGTGGTCTTGCCCGCGCCGTTCTGTCCGATCACTGCCAGGCGCTCGCCCTCGTGCAGCTCGAAGTTGATATTGTCGGCAGCCACCACGCCGCCGAAGGCCAGGTACAGGTCTTTGGTTTGAATGAGGGGTTTCATCTTCAGTTCCTCACCGGGATCCGGGCAGGGGCCTGCGCGCGGGTCTGCTCGCGCCGCTGCGCCGCGGCGCGTTTCATGATCTGGCCGACGAAGCCGGTGGGGAACATGAAGATCACCAGGATCAAGGTCAGGCCCAGCAGGAACTGCCACAGCCCGGGGAAGTAGGCCGCCGAGATCAGCTTCACGGATTCGAAGCCCACCGCGCCCAGGAATGCGCCCGCCGCATGGCCGGCGCCGCCCAGGATGGTGATGAAGACGAATTCGCCGGAGCGCAGCCAGGACCCGATTTCGGGCGTGACCAGTCCTTGCATCAGCGCCAGGATGGCGCCCGAGAAGCCGACCACCACGGCCGACAGCAGGTAGCCCTTCCACATGATGAAGTAGGCGGAAAAGCCGAGATATTCCAGGCGCGTTTCGTTGGTCTTGATCGCCGACAGGGCCTGGCCGCTGCCGGACCGGAAGTAACGCTGCACCCACCACGCAAGGATCAAGGACAGGACCAGCGTCAGCACCAGCAGCGCGCGCTCGAACGATTCCCGCTCCATGGCAAAGCCCGCCATCGCCGGGCGCACGATGCGCAGGCCGTCCGAGCCGCCCGTCAGGGTGTAGAGCTTGCCCAGAAGCGCGAACAGCACCATGCTCAGGGCAAGGTTAAGCATGCCGAAGAAGATGCCGCGGTAGCGCACCACGAACAGGCCGATGACCACCGCAGCGAGGAAGCTGGCCAGCACGCCGGCCAGGATCAGCGTCAGCGCGTCCGTGCCAGGCACGGCGCTCGCCAGGAAGGCCACCGTATAGGCCGAGATGCACGAGTACATCGCGTGGCCGAAGGAAATCTGCCCGGCGCGGGCCATCACCGATACGCCCAGCGCCGCAATCGCGTAGGTCAGCCCGATGACGATGGGCGTGATGGTCCAGGAGTACGTGTAGCCAAGGAACAGCGTGAGCAGCGCGGCCAGCAGGCTGAGAACGGGAACTCTCATCAGATCGTCCTCGCTTGGGCCACGGTGAACAGGCCATGCGGCCGGATGATGAGCACCAGCACCATGATGATGTACGGCACCGCGACCTCCAGTTCCGGCGCGGCATAGACGGCGATGGCGCGGATCACGCCGATCAGCAGCGCCGCGATCAGCGCGCCGGTGATCTGGCCCAGGCCGGCGGTGGCTACCACCGCGAACGACAACACGGTCATGTCGGTGCCGGCGCCCGGCACCAGCGATGTGGTCGGCGCAGCCATGGCGCCGCCCAGCGCGCCCAGGATGGTGGCGATCACGAAGGTGACGTAGCCGATTTTCTTGGCATTGATGCCCAGCGAGGTCGCGACCTCGCGGTTGTGCGTGGTCGCCACGGTCTGCTTGCCCAGCTTGGTGTGGCGCAGGAAGAATTCCAGGCACACATAGGCCAGCAGCGCGGTCGCCGGCACCACCACCAGTTGATAGGTGGTGTAGGTAATGTCGCCGATCTCGATGTTGCCCAGCCGGTTGACCACTTCGCTGGCGCTGTAGGGCTGCGCGCCCCACAGCATGCGCTGGATGTCCTCCAGCATCAGGAATGCGCCGAACGTCAGCAGCAGCTTCAGGATGGGATCGTAGTTCTGTGCGCGTCGGATCAGCAGGAACTCCATGATGCTGCCCAGCGCCAGCCCGACCGCGACGGCCGCCGCGAACAAGGCCGCGAACAGCAGGATGGGAGAGTCCGTCCTGGGCGCCAGGAACATGACGAAGCTGGCGGCCGCATAGCCCCCGAACGCATAGAAGGCGCCGTGGGCGACGTTCAGGATGCCCATCACGCCGAACACCAGGGTTAACCCCATTGATACCAGGAACAGCAGACTGGCATACGCCACGCCGTCCACCAAGGCGAGAGGCAGTAGATCCAAGGTCAAGCGTTTTCTCCCTAAGTGCTGTGCACCTGCCGCGCTCGCCGATCCGTCGTCCTGCAACATGGATCGCAAGCCTGGCTGTGCGGGCCGTCGCCCTGGCGCGCGCGGCGCGCCCTGTCTCGTTATCAACCGTTCCGCATCCGTTCCGCGATGCATCGCGGACAGGCCGGAGGGCACTTTTCCGACAGGTTCTGCAACATTCTTCCGATGCCTTTGGAACCCGCCTGTTAATGGCTTTGAAGTATAGGTATGCGCCTTTTCAGCGACTATTTATCTTTGTGCAAGCCCGGCTTCGCGGACGATAGAGTGCCGCGTACTCAAGGGGCTGCAATCGCCATGGCGGCCAACGGCGCGCGGGTCTGGTAGTTGGGGACGATCCGTATCTCCGGCTCGCCCGGCACTTGCACATAACGGCCTAAGCCATCTGGCGCAAGCTCGCCCACGTCCAGGCTCGCCAGCTTGGCGCCGGACGCATCCAGGACTTCGATGCGCAATTGCGGCGGCGTCAGGCCGTAGGGCTGGTCCGGTTGCGGGACCAGCGCGCGATCGCTGCGGGCCTGCGAAAACAACGCCAAGAATTCCTCTGCATCGAAGCCGTCGGCAGTCTGGCCGGCGGCCGCCACCCAGCCTTGCGCGCCGCGCCGCAGCCGCAGCGAGGCGCCGGGTGTGGCCAAGACCACCTGCGCGGCATCGGCCGGACTCCAGGCATGAAGTCGCGCGGGCTTACCGGAGTCGTCGTGCAGATGGGTATGGCCGCCATGGCGCTGCGGTGACTCGGTTGCCTCCCGCCATTGCCATAGCGACAGGCCGATGCCCGCCGCCAGCAGCAGCGACCAGCCGGCACGCGCGGCGTTCACCGGCGCCTCCACCACATCAGCAGTCCGGCCATCAGCGCCAGCAGGGGCAAGGCCACCGTGCTGGTCCAGAAGACCGCGCGCATCTGGCGGTTGGTCAGCTCGACCCGGCGGTTCTCGTAATGCCGGGGCCGTATCGTCAGCAAGGCGTCCTCGCCCGCCAACAGCGATACCGCATTGGTGAAGAGCGCGCCGTTGCCCAGGATGGCGAAATGGCGGTTGGTCGCGAAATCGCTATCTCCCGCCACCAGCAGCATGGGCAGCGCGGCGCCGTCCGCGCCCTGGGCGTTGCGCGTCGCCAAGGCCATCAGCGCGTAGCGCGCGGCGGACCGGCCGGGCAGCAGCGCCTGGTCGGAAGTCTGCGCCAGCGGCGTCACCACCACGCCGCGGGGCAGGCTGTCGCCCGCGGGTTCCAGGCCGGCGGCGCCAGGGAAGAAGCTCAAGGGCAGGCCGCGCGTCAGTTTGTGCCGGGTGTAGTCGCTGACGGCCGGACTGCCGGGATCGTTGCGGTAATGGCTGGCCGGATCCGCCAGCACGCCCGGCGCGCGCGCGATGCCGAAGTCGCCGAGCAAGGCGTCCAGGCCGTGGGCCGAGTCCGGCTCCAGCAGCAACAGGGTCTTGCCGCCCCCGGCCGTCCATTCCCGCAGCGCTTGCGCATCGTCCGCGCCGAACGGCGTGCGCGGGCCGGCCGCGACCACCACCGAGCATTGCGGCAGCGCCTGCGCCAGGTTGCCCGCGTTCACGCCGCGCGTGGCGAAGCCCAATGTGCGCAGCGCGTTGCGCGCCATCGCCATGCCATGCTGCTCGTGCACCTCGACCCGGGCCACCAGGTTCTCGTCGCCGTCGTGTTCTTCCAGGTCGTCCAACGAGGTCAGACTGTCGAGCGCGGCTTCGCGATGGCCTTGCGTGAAACAGACGGTCTGCGCGCCGCGTTGGCTGATGCGGATCAGCGCATTGGTGAAATCGGTCTCTGTGCCGCCGTTGATCGTCAGGCGCCGTTCGCCCGCGACCAGCACGGCGCTGCCGGCGAATTGGATGCCGGCCTCGCGCGCCTCTGCCGGACGCAGCGCCGGATCCACCCCGCGCACCTGGATCAGCGGATTGGCGCGCTGGTACTGGCGCAACAACTCCAGCGCGTCGAGCATGCTCTTGTTGCGCAGGTCGTAGAACCAGGTGACTTCGACGGGCTGGCCGATACGGCGCGCTACTTCGATGCTCTCGGGAGCCAGGCTGTACAGGCGCTGGGCGGTCAGGTCCAGGCGGCCAAGATGGCGCGAGGCCCAAAGGTTCAGCGCCAACAGCAGCGCCGCAACCGCCATCACGGGCAGCCATAGCGCCAGGCGCTTTACGGCGCGGTGCGCGGCATCGCGGTTCATCGCAGCCTCCAGCGCTTGAGATTGACCGTGGCCGCCATCAGGGCCAGCAGCGTCAGGCTGGCCAATGTCAGCGTGGCGGGGCCTGGCAGCACGCCGCGGATGAAGTCGACGTGCTGCGCCGACAGCGACAACGCCTGGAAGAACGGCGATAGCGCGGGAAAGGCATCCAGCGCGGCGGGATAGTCGATGAACCACAGCAGCACCAGGATGCCCCAGGTGGCGCTGGCCGCCACGATCTGATTGGTGCAGGCGCTGGACATCGCGATGCCGATGGCCAGGAACAGCGCGCCGTACAGGAACACGCCGATGTAGCCGCCGACGATGGGCCCGTAGTCCGGCTGCCCGTACCAGGCCAGGGGCAGCACCGCGGACGCGGTGCCCGCCAGCATCAGCGCCAGCACGGTCAATCCGGCCGCATACTTGGCCGCGACCAAGATGAAGTCCGGCAGCGGCAAAGTCAGCAACAGTTCCAGCGTGCCCTGCCGCGCTTCTTCGGCGAATGCCCGCATGCTGACCAGCGGCATCACCAGGATCAGCAGAATGGTCATATTGTGGAAGGCGGTCACCATCTGCCCCGTGCTGACGAAGAACAGGTTGAAGCTGAACAGATAGCCCGACAGCGCCCAGAACACCGCCACCACCGCCAGCGCCACGGGCGACCCGAAGTCGGTGCGCAGTTCCTTGCGATACAGGGCGAGGAAACTCCTCATGCGCGCCTCCGCAGTTGCGCGTCGTTGGGCGCCAGCGCGGCCAGCAGGCGGGCCTCGACGGCGTCGTGCATGGACAGCACCGCGCGCAGTTCCGCATGCGCGAGCACAATGCGCAGCACCGCGTCGCAGCTCGCATCGCCGCCCTCCTGGCGGTCCCAGCCTATGCGCCATTTGCTGTGGTCCGCGTCCACCGGTTCGGCGTCTGCGCCCTTGACCCCGGGGCAGGCAAGCAAGGCCGCGCGCAAGGCGGCATGCCGCGCCAGGGGCAGTTTCAGGCTCAGCTGCAGCGCGGCCGGGGTCTCGCCCAGCGCCGCGTCCTCCACCAGCCGGCCCTGGCGCAGGATGGCAATGCGGGTGCACAAAGCCTCTACTTCCTGCATTAAATGGCTGCTGAACACCACGGCGCGGCCTTGCGCGCAGCGCCGGATCATGGCGCGCGCCTCGACGATCTGCACGGGGTCCAGTCCGTTGGTGGCCTCGTCCAGCAGCAGCACGGGCGGGTCATTCAATACGGCCTGCACCAGGCCGACGCGCTGGCGCTGCCCCTTGGACAGCCGACCTATGGTGGAGCGCGTCAGCCCCTGCAGATCGAACCCGTCGATGGCCCGCTCGATCGCCTGGCGCCGGGCTCCGGCGCCGCCCGCGACCTTGACGCCGGCGACGAACTCCAGGTATTGCAAGACTGTCAGTGCGTCATACAGCGGCGCGCGCTCCGGCAGATAACCGATGTCGGCGTTGCCGCGCCCCGCGGCCGGCTGGCGGCCGCGGATCGTGATGCGGCCGCTATCGGGCGCGTAGAAGCCCGCCATCAGGCGCAAGGTGGTGGTCTTGCCGCTGCCGTTCGGACCCAGCAGACCCACGATTTCGCCTGGTCCCACGCTGAGACTCAGGGAATGCAGGACCTGACGCGGCCCGAACGACTTGCAGACTTCGTGCAAGGCGACTACCGGCTGCATGGCGCGCCCTCAGTCGAAGACCTTGGTCTTGGCGTTCTGCGCGTGCTGTTCCGCGTCGTGGCTGTACCAGAGCTGGCCCTGGCGCGCGTCGCGGATCTGCTTGAGCCGGTCGATGGCCAGCATGGATGCGGCCGTGTTCCACGTGATGCCCGGGATCACGCCGGCTTCGTTCTCGCCCGTGTAGATGGCGTCCGCCGCCAGCAGCACCGTGCCCGTGTTCTTCAGCTTGACCTGCAGGGACTGGTGGCCCTGGGTATGACCCTTGGTGTCCAGCAGCACGATGCTGCCGTCGCCGAACAGGTCGAAATCCCCTTCGACCTGAATGAAGTCGTAGTCTCGCGTGGTGTCGAAGTCCTTCATGACATAGGCCGCGCGCTGGAACTTCTCCGGCCACCAGGCGGCCCGCAACTCCGCCTTCTGCACCACGTGGCGCGCCTTGGGGAACATCTTGATGTTACCTGCGTGGTCCAGGTGGAAGTGCGAATACACCACGTACTTCACGTCGTTGACATCAAAGCCCGCGGCCTTGAGCTGCCGGTCCACCACCTCGTCGCGCCCCTGGATGGAGTTGAACGCCCCGCACAGGCCCTGCCCCCAGTAATTGGCGCAGTTGCCGTCGGCCGTGGCCTGGTTCATGCCGGTGTCGAACAGCACCAGCCCGCGCGGGTGCTGGATCACGTAGGCCGGCACGGGAATCTTGATCTTGGTGCCCACGTCCACCATGGCGGTCATGAAGCCCTTGTCCAGCTCGATCTTGCCCACGGACAATTGCATCAATTTGATATCCGGCGGCGCATCGGCCGCGTGGACCCATCCTCCCGCCATGACCGCGGCCGCGCCCAACAGCGTTTTCCAACTCTTGCTCATTGTTGTCTCCTCGGACCAACAGGGAGCCGCTGCCGGACGGCAACGGCCGGTCAGCCGGCGCCCGGTGTACCCCGGGGTCTCGGCTGGTGTGCAAAAGGCAGGCAATCTTCTGTGTGCGGGCATCGCGACCGCTGCGCTCGGTGGCGCGGCGGGCAACGGCGTCTGGCGGCCGTTTCATGATGCAGAACTCTGACGCAAGCCCCCGAGTCTGCCTATTGAGAAATGCTTAAGCATGGCTTCGGCCGGCCCAAAGTGGCGGGAATCCCTAATGGCGGGCTGGGCGGCTGGATGGCCATCCAGCCGGTGGAGTGGTCTCAGGCCGCCAGCGTTTCCCGCGCCGGTGCGCGGTACTGCTCCCACAGCCCGGCTTCCCGCGCGCGCGCCCCTTCGACGTTTTTCTCTTTGACATGGCCATAGCCGCGGATCGTGTCCGGCAGCGCGGCCAGTTCCAGCGCCGTGGCGCGATTGGCCGCGTCCAGCGTGCGCGAGAACTCCCCGGCCAGCGCCAGATAGTCGGCCGCCAGTTGACGCTCCATGCGGCGTTCGGCGGTCTTGCCGAACACGTCCAGCCAGGTGCCGCGCAGCCGCTTCATGGGCGCCAGCGCGCGAAACGCCAGCCCCATCCACGAACCGTAGGCGCGCTTCTGCAGGCGTCCGCGCGCGTCGCGGCGCGCCAGCGCGGGCGGAGCCAGGTGATAGCGCAGCTGGTAGTCGCGGCCAGGCTCACCTTCGAACTGCTGGCGCAGCCGGGCCTTGAAGGCGGGGTCCACGTACAGACGGGCCACCTCGTATTCGTCCTTGTAGGTCATGAGCTTGGCGAGATTGCGCGCGACCGTCTGCGTGACTTCGAAACGCTGCGGATCCGCCAACGTGGCCTCACGCGCGCGCACCGCCGCCACCGCCTCCAAGAAGCGCGCGGCGTAGGCCTCGTCCTGGTAGGCGCGCACGTGTTGCGCCAGCCGCTGGATCTGGCCGTCCAGGGACTCCGGCAGGGCCATCACCTGCGCTCGCGGCGCCGGCTTGAGCGCGGCGGCGCCATGATGCGCGGCTTGCCGGCCCAGTTCGAAGGCGGCCAGGTTCTTCTCGACCGAGACGCCGTTCAGTTCGATGGCGCGCCGCAGGCTGTCCAGCGCCAGCGGCAGCCCGCCCTGCTGCCAGGCGTAGCCCAGCAGCAGCGGGTTGGCGTAGATGGTGTCGCCGAGCAGAGCTTCGGCCAGCGGACCGGCCTCGATGAAGTCGCAATTGCCGCCCGTGCTGCGCGCCAGCGCGGCTTCGGCCTGCGCGCCGGGAAACCGCCAGCTCGGCTGCGACAGGAAAGCCGCCGTCGGCGCGGCGCTGCTGTTCACCACGGCGCGGCCATGGTCCGGCCGCAGGCGCGACAGCACTTCCGGCGACGCCGCCACCAGCGCATCGCAGCCGATGACCAGATCCGCCTCGCCCAGCGCCACGCGCGTGGCATGCAGGTCCGCGGGACGATTGGCCAGTTGCACGTGGCTGAGCACGGCGCCGCCTTTCTGCGCCAGCCCGGCCATGTCCAGCACGGTCACGCCCTTGCCTTCAAGATGCGCGGCGGCTCCCAGCAGCGCGCCGACGGTCACGACGCCAGTGCCGCCCACGCCCGCGATCACCACGCGGTAGGCCCCTGGCGGGCGGATTTCCGCCAGGTCGGGCTGCGGCGGTTCGGCCAACGCGGGGAGATTCCTGCCCGTGCCCGGCTTGCGCAGCGTCGCGCCTTCCGCCGTGACAAAACTGGGGCAAAAGCCCTCCACGCAGGAGAAGTCCTTGTTGCAGGACGACTGGTTGATGCGGCGCTTCGTGCCCAGCGGCGTGTCCAGCGGCTCGACCGACAGGCAGTTGGATTGCACCGAACAATCGCCGCAGCCTTCGCAGACCGACTCGTTGATGAAGGCGCGGCGCTGCGGGTCGGGATACTCGCCGCGCTTGCGGCGGCGGCGCTTCTCGGTGGCGCAGGTCTGGTCGTAGATCAGCACCGTCGTGCCTGCGACGTCGCGCAAGGCGCGCTGCACGTCGTCCAGCGCCTTGCGGTGGTGCACTGCCACGCCCTGCGGCAGCGCGGCGGCGCCGGCGTACTTTTCCGGCTCGTCGGTCACCACCACGGTCTGGACCACGCCTTCGGCCTGCATCTGCGCGGCGATCTGCGGCACCGTGAGCACGCCGTCCACCGGCTGCCCGCCCGTCATCGCGACGGCGTCGTTGTAGAGGATCTTGTAGGTAATGCTGGCGTGCGCGGCGACTGCCGCGCGTATGGCCAGCAGCCCCGAATGGAAATAGGTGCCGTCGCCCAGGTTGGCGAAGATGTGGCGCTCAGTGGTGAAGTCCTTCTGGCCCAGCCAGGCAACGCCTTCGCCGCCCATCTGGCTGAAGGTGTCGGTCTTGCGGTCCATCCACATCGCCATGTAATGGCAGCCGATGCCGGCGACCGCGCGCGAGCCTTCGGGCACGCGGGTGGAGGTATTATGCGGACAGCCCGAACAGAACCAGGGCTTGCGCTCTTCCACCAGCGTGGGGCGGGCAGCCTCGCGCTCCTTGGCGTCGATCACCGCCAGCCGCGCCGCGATGCGCGCCCGCAGCGCGTCCGACAGGTCGGCTTTCTCCAGGCGCGCGGCGATGGCGCGGGCGATCAGGGCCGGCGACAGCTCGTGGCGCGCGGGCAGCAGCCAGCCGCCGCGCGGCGTGGACCATTCGCCGCCGCCGTTGTCGCGCTCGTCGAACTTGCCGTAGACGCGCGGCCGCACGTCGTCGCGCCAGTTGTAGAGTTCTTCCTTCAGCGCGTACTCCAGGATCTGGCGCTTTTCCTCCACCACCAGGATCTCTTTCAGGCCAGTGGCGAATTCGCGCGCATCCTGCGCGTCCAGCGGCCAGATGCAGCCCACCTTCAACACGCGTATGCCGGCCTCGCGACAGGCGGCCTCGTCCAGGCCCAGGTCATTGAGCGCCTGGCGCACGTCCAGATACGCCTTGCCGGCCGTCATGATGCCGAAGTGCGCCTGCGGCGAATCCAGCACCACGCGGTTCAGCTTGTTGGCGCGCACATAGGCCAGCGCCGCATACCACTTGTGATCCAGCAGCCGCGCCTCCTGCGCCAGCGGCGTGTCAGGCCAGCGGATGTTCAGTCCGCCTTCGGGCAAGGCGTCCTCGGGCAGCACAATCTGCACCCGGTCCGGATCCACTTCCACCGAAGCGCTGGATTCGACCACGTCGGTCACGCACTTCATCGCCACCCACAGGCCGGTGTAGCGGCTCATGGCCCAGCCGTGCAAGCCATAGTCCAGGTATTCCTGCACATTGGACGGATACAACACCGGTATGCCGCTGGCGATCAGCACGTGCTCGGACTGGTGCGCCACCGACGAGGACTTGGCGGCATGATCGTCGCCCGCCAGCATCAGCACGCCGCCATGCGCCGAGCTGCCGGCGGAGTTGGCGTGCTTGAGCACGTCCACCGACCGGTCCACGCCAGGCCCCTTGCCGTACCACATGCCGAACACGCCATCGCGCGCCGCGCCCGGAAACAGGTTCAGCTGTTGCGAACCCCATACCGCCGTGGCGGCCAGGTCTTCGTTCACGCCCGGCTGGAACACCACGTCGTTGGCCTGCAGGTGGCGCTTGGCCTTCCACAGCGCCTGGTCCAGCCCGCCCAGCGGCGAGCCGCGGTAGCCCGAGATGTAGCCGCCGGTGTTCAGGCCGGCCTGCAGGTCGCGCTGCTTTTGCAGCAGCGGCAGCCGTACCAGGGCCTGGGTGCCGCTCAGATAGATGCGCCCTTGGCTGCGGGTGTACTTGTCGTCCAGCGTCAGGCCATGGGTATCGGCCGCGCCTGCGGAAAGGGGGGTGTCCACGCTTGTCTCCTGCGTTCCGGTTCTTGGTGTTTTGCCGCAGTGTAGGAACCAGGCTGGCTATCGTATATTCATATATTCAGGTATCAGATATTCGATAAACAGATGGCTAACGACGTCACCTTGCGGCAGCTGCGCTACTTCGCGGCCGCCGCCCGGACCGGCCGGTTTTCCATGGCCGCCGCCGACGAGCATGTCTCCCAATCCGCGGTCACCAATGCCGTGCTGGCGCTGGAGGCGCAACTGGGCGTGCGCCTGTTCGACCGCCATCCCCATGGCGTCACCCTGACGCCCGAAGGGCATAACTTCCACCAGCGCGCACGTGAAGTGCTCGATTCGCTGGACGACGCCCTGCGCGAGCCCGGCTTCCAGCGCTATGCGCTGCGCGGCGCAGTGAGGATCGCCGCGTCCTACACGGTGCTGGGCTACTTCCTGCCAGATCTGCTGGCGCGCTTCCGGCGGCGCTATCCCGACGTGGAGCTGGACCTGGTCGACCTGGACCGGCCCGAGATCGAAGCCGCGGTGACCAGCGGCGAGGTCGAACTGGGCGTGGCGCTGCTGTCCAACGTGGAACGGCGCGAGCGCTTCGGAAACCAGGTGCTGGTGCGCTCGCGGCGGCAGCTATGGACCGCGTCCGGCCATCCGCTGGCGCAGGCGTCGGCGCCGTCGCTGGCCGATATTGCCGGCTATCCCTACATCCTGCTGGAAATGGACGAAGGCGAGCGCTCCGCGCTGGCCTATTGGCGCGCCCATGGCCTGCAGCCTGATATCGCGTTCCGCACTCGTTCGATGGAGGCGCTGCGCGGGCTGGTTGCGCATGGCTTCGGCGTCACGATGCTGTCGGACATGGTCTACCGTCCGTGGTCGCTGGAAGGCCGCAAGATCGAGGCCGTACCCATTACCGACGCCGTCCCGCCCATGGAGGCCGGGCTGCTGTGGCATCAGCAAGCGCGGCTGGCCAAGCCCGCCGAGGCCTTCCGCCAGTTCATGATCTACGCCTGCGGCGTCTAGCGCCGCGGCACGCCTGGCCGCTATACCAGGATCGCGCCCTTGCGGCGCGTGAACTGGGCCAAGGAACGCAGGGCCAGCGCATGCATGGCCGCGACGGACGGCAGCAGCGTTTCTTCCTTGCGGGTCAGCACGCCGACGATGCGCTCGACCGTGGGTTCGGCCAGCGGCACGAAGGCCAGGCCGGTCGCGGCCGCCGGCCGCGCCAGCACCGGCAGCACGGTCACGCCCAGGCCGCTGAACACGCTGGCCAGCAACGACGCGCGGTTCGACACCACCATGAACGGGTCCTCGATGGCGCTGCCCAGTTGCCGGTTCTTCAGCGTGTCGAAGGTGGCATTGCCTATCAGGCGTTCGTCCGCCAACGCCGACCAGGGCACGGGGCCGCGCCGCCGCGCCAACGGATGGCTCTTGCGGCACACTAGGCCGAATGCGTCGCGCGCCACCGGCGCGAACGCCACTTCCGTGGTGCGCGGTACTTGTCCCGCCACCCCTACCTGGACCTCGCCGCTCAGCACCAGGCGGTGCACGTCCTGCGAGGACTCGTCGACGGCGCGGATGCGGATCGCGGGGTGGCTGCGCGCGTAGCGCTCCAGCAGGCGCGGCAGCCACTCGTCGGCCAGCGACGGCATCACCGCCAGCGACACCGGTCCCTGGCTGCCCAGGCCGAATTGACGCGCCGCGTCCAGCACCCGGTCGTGGGTGGACAGCAGTTCGCGGAACAGCGGGGCCACGGCAATGCCCAGGGGCGTGAGCTGCGCGCGCTTGCCGGGTTCGAACAGCGGCGCGCCCAGCTGCTGCTCCAGATCCTGCATGGCCGCCGACACGGCTGCCTGCGAGCGGAACGTGCCTTCGGCCGCCAGGCGGAAACTGCCATGGTCGGCCGCCAACAGGAACTGGCGCAGATGCTGGATTTTCAAGGGCGCGGACATGGCTTGAAGGCTGTAGAAAATTCGGATTTTCCGAAATTAACTTGAGTTAATTTGGATTGTCAAAAATCCGCTTCGCCTTCAACAATGGCCGCGTCTTTCATTCCTACAGGTACTGGAGCAGCGGTTATGTCTTTGCAAGTGCGCAAGGTAGTCAGCTATGTGGAAAAAACCCTGATCGAAGGCGGCCGCGAGGCCGAGCGCCCGCTGGTGATGGTCATCGCCGCGGCCGTGATCCGCAATCCTTGGGCCGGCCTGCCGTTCCAGGAAGACCTGAGGCCCAAGATCCTGGAAGCCGCGCCGCCGCTGGGCGAGCTGCTGGTCGCGGAAATCCTGCGCCAGGCCGGCTCGGCCGACCAGGTTGAAGCCTATGGCAAGGCGGCGGTCGTGGGCACTGCCGGCGAAGTCGAACACGCCTCGGCCCTGATCCACACGCTGCGCTTTGGCAATGCCTATCGCGGCGCGGTCGGCGGCACCAGCTACCTGAGCTTCACCAATATGCGCGGCGGCCCCGGCTGCGTGATCACCGTGCCGCTGATGCACAAGCTCGACGAAGGCCTGCGCTCGCACTACCTGACCGTGCAGACCACCATCAACGACGCGCCCGCGCCGGACGAAATCGTGATCGCCCTGGGCGCGGCGACCTCGGGCCGTCCGCATCATCGGATCGGCAACCGCTACTCCGACCTGCAGGAACTGGAACGCGAGGCGCAAGCCAAATGAGCGCGCATGTTCGGCGTTCGGGCCGCGGCGCGCCGCTGGTGCTGCTGCATGGCGTCGGCCTGGACCACACCTTGTGGGACGATCTGGCGCCGCTGCTGGAACCGCATTTCGAGGTGCTGCGCTACGACATGCTGGGCCATGGCCGCGCCCCCGCTGTCGCCGATGGGGTGAGGGTACAGGACTACATCGCGCAGCTGGACGCGGAACTGGACCGCGCCGGCTGGCAAAGCGCCAATCTGCTGGGCTATTCCATGGGCGGCCTGATCGCGGGCGCCTATGCCGCCGCCCGCCCGCGGCGCGTCACCCGCCTGGCCTTGTTGAGCACGGTATTCCGCCGCAGCGCGGACGAAACGCGTGCCGTGCTGGCGCGGCTGGAAGCGGCGGCCACGCAGGATCCCGCAGCCGCGGCCCAGGTCTCGCTGCAGCGCTGGTTCACGCCCGCGTTCCAGGCCCGGCGTCCCGAGCGCGTGGCCGGCATCGGCCAGCGCCTGCTGGACAACGACCGCGCCAGCTTCCTGGCCGCCTACCGCGTGTTCGCGCAGGGCGACCCGATCCTGGCGCAGGCCGCACCCGATATCGCCTGCCCCGCCCTCGTGCTGACGGGCGAGCTGGACGTCGGCTCGACCCCGCGCATGACGCGGGAACTGGCCAAGGCGCTGCCCCATGCGCAGGCGCAGGTGGTGCCGGACCAGCGGCACATGCTGCCGGTGGAAGAGCCCGCCATCGTGGCGGCGGCGCTGCATGAGTTTTTTCTGCCGGCTGCCGGCGCGCCAAGCGCGGCCTAGCCCGCGTAGAGTGGATACGGAGACAAACAATATGAATCGCAGAACCATCCTGAAGAACATGGCAGCCCTGGCGCTCACGCCGCTGGGCGCCGCGCTCGGCGGCGCCGCCAGCGCGCGCGAAGCCCCCTTGCGCGTCATCGTGCCCTTCCCGCCCGGCGGCGGCACCGACGTGCTGGGCCGGGTGATCGCCGCCACGCTGGAAGGCGCGCTCGACCGCCCGGTGGTGGTTGAGAACAAGCCCGGCGCCAGCGGCATGCTGGGCGCCGACTACACCGCCAACGGCGCCAAGGATGGCAGCGTGCTGCTGTTCGCCGGCCTGGTGCCCTCGGTGCGCTACTACGCCAAGCCGCCCGAGGACGTACTCAAGCAACTGGCGCCCGTCTGCCCGATTGCCCGTTCGCCGTATATGGTGGCGGTCAACGCCGACCTGCCGGCCAAGACCCTGGGCGAACTCGTCGCCCAGGCCAAGCGCGAGCCCAAGGGGCTGACCTTCGGTTCCCCCGGCAACGCCACGCCGCAGCATCTGGCCACCGAATTGCTGCAGGCCGCCTGCGGCATCGACATGCTGCACGTGCCCTACCGCGGCACGGGCCCGATGATGACGGACCTGCTGGGCGGACAGATCCAGGTGGTGGTCGCCACCGTGGCGGCGGTGGAACCGTATCTGCAGGGCGGACGCCTGCGCGTGCTGGCCGTGACCAGCCCGGAACGCCTGCCCAAGTACCCGGACATCCCGACGGTGGCGGAAGGCGGCTACCCCGGCTTCTCGGCGCAGATCCAGTTCGGCACCTATTGCGCGGCCGGCACGCCGGAAGCCGCCATTGCGGCGCTGAACCAGGGCATCAACCGCGCGCTGCAGACCGAGACGGTGCGCGCCAAGCTGGGCGAACAGGGCTTCCAGCCCACCGGCGGCACGCCCGCGCAGCTGCAACAGGCGCTGCTGGCGGAAATCCGCGACGTGGCGGGGCTGGTGCAGGCCGGCAAGGTCAAGGTCGACCTGTAGCGTCCCCATACGTCCCGATGCTGGATAACCAGCATTTACAGGCATGTCGTCCTCTGTGCATGCTGCCCGTTGATCCGGCGCAGATCGGGCGCAACATGGAGACGACATGCCTAGTCAGGAATCCCTGCACTCCGCCCATATCCGCGAGATCGAACAAGTCGGCCAGGGCCGCCCCACCCTGCGCGACGCGCACGTGGTCAGCAGCTGGCTGCGCTGCCTGGACCAGTACCGGCTGGATCCCGCCCAGGCCTGCGAGGCCTACATCGTGCCGGATGGCCGGCTGCGCGAACACCGCCAGCAGTCCGAAGCGCTGATTTCCATTGCACGATCCGGCCTGGACCATCTTTTCCGCCAGGTTGCCGGCCAGAGCTACGTGCTGCTGCTGGCCGACCGCCAGGGCGTCACCGTGGAATTCCTGGGCGATGCGCAGCAGACCGCCAGCCTGCGCAAGGCTGGACTGTATCTGGGGTCGGAATGGTCGGAGCGCCGCGCCGGCACCTGCGCCGTGGGCGCCTGCCTGGAAAGCGGCGAAGCCCTCACCATCCACCAGACCGATCACTTCGACAACACCCACACCCCCCTGTCCTGCACCGCCGCGCCCATCTATAACGCCGACGGCGAACTCGCGGCCGTGCTGGACATCTCGCTGCTGAGTTCGCCCATCCTGAAAGCCAGCCAGAACCTGGCGCTGCATCTGGTCACCAGCACCACGCGGCGCATCGAGATGGCCAACCTGATGGCGCGCACCAGCAACGAATGGGTGCTGCGCTTCGCGCGTTCGCCGGAATTCCTGGACGTGGATCCGGAGGCCGCGATCTCGCTGGACGGCTCCGGCCGCATCCTGGGCATGACGCATACCGGCGCCAAACTGCTGGCGCGCGCCGCCGGCCTGGACTGGCGCAATCCCGCCGGCCTGATCGGCCAGCCCGTCACCCGTTTCTTCGACGTGCAGCTCGATGACCTGCCGCGCTACACCCGCGCCCATGCGCCGCAGCAACGCTTGATCGCGGCCCGCGACGGCAACGCGCTGTTCGCGCACGCCATCGAACCCAACCGGCACGCGCGCGGCGCCTCGGTTGCGGTGCGCGGCGCGCCGTCCGCGCTGCGCGGCCTGGATGGCGGCGACACCCGCATGGCGGCCCTGCTGACGCGCGCAGCCAAATTGGCCCGGCAGGGGCTGCCCCTTCTGCTGCAAGGCGAAACCGGAGTCGGCAAGGAATACCTGGCCCGCGCCATCCACGACGGCAGCCAGCGCGCCGGGCGCTTCGTCGCCGTGAATTGCGCGGCAATTCCCGAATCGCTGATCGAAAGCGAGCTGTTCGGCTACCTGCCCGGCGCCTACACCGGCGCGGCGGCCAAGGGCCGCAAGGGCCTGATCGAGGAATCCGACGGCGGCACGCTGTTCCTGGACGAGATCGGCGACATGCCGCTGGCGCTGCAAAGCCGCCTGTTGCGCGTGCTGGCCGAATCCGAGGTCACGCCCATCGGCGCGAACGCTCCGCGCGCCGTGCGCCTGTGCCTGGTGTCGGCCTCGCACCGCGACCTGGCCGCGCTGGTGCGCGAGGGACGCTTCCGCGAAGACCTCTATTACCGCATCAATGCCGCCACCCTGACGGTGCCGCCGCTGCGCGAGCGCGCCGACCTGGAATGGCTCATCTCCCGCCTGCTGGCGCGCCACCAGGACGAGTCCGGCGCCCCCGTGCTGGCGCCTGCCGCGCTGATGGCGTTGAAGGCGCATGCCTGGCCCGGCAACATCCGCGAACTCGCCAACGCCATCGCGGTCGCCGCCGCGCTGTGCGAAAACGGCGTGATCGAACCCGCCGACCTGCCCGACGCGCTGGCGCCCGCGGCGGCCGCCGCCAGTCCCGCGGAGGCGGCCTTGCGCGCCATGCTGGCCAGTTGCGGCGGCAACGTCTCCGAAGCCGCGCGGCGCCTGGGCGTGGATCGCTCCACCGTGCATCGCCAGATGCGGCGCCACGGCCTGGCCTCGCGCTCCTGAGGCCCACGGCCGGGCGCCACAGCTGGGTGCCACACGCGGGCGCCACACCCGGGCGCCACAGGTGTGGCGCGACGCCACGGCATCCCGCCCCCGTCCTCCTGTGCGCCGGGGCTGGCATGCCGATTGCTTGATCGTTATCGACGCCCACCGGCCGGCACAGGCCGGGGCCGCCAGCGGACCATGCCCCGGTCCGCCACGACAACGATCGCCCGCCACGGGCAAGGAGACTAGACATGCAGACCGATCAAGCCGGCGCCGCCCTGGACGCCGTGCTCGCGCGCCTGAACACGGCGCTGGGCAACAAGGACATCGATGGCGTCGCGGCGCTGTTCCAGGACGACTGCTACTGGCGCGACCTGGTGCTGTTCACCTGGAACATCCGCACGCTCGAAGGCCATGGCCAGATCCGCGACATGCTGCAACACCAGCTGCCGCAAGTGGAGCCGGTGCGCTTCAGCCTGGATCCCAAGGAAGCCGTATCGGAAGACGCCGGCCTGCTGCAAGGCTGGATCGAGATCGAGACCAACCGGGCCCGCGGCTACGGTCACATCCGCGTCCAGGACGGCAAGATCTGGACCCTGCTGACCACCATGTCCGAACTCAAGGGGCATGAGGAACCCAGCGGCCTGCGCCGCCCCAAGGGCGCCGAGCACGGCAGCAGCCGCACTCGCCAGACCTGGCTGGAAAAGCGCGAGCAGGAAGCCGCCGAACTCGGCTACCAGACCCAGCCCTACGTGCTCATCATCGGCGGCGGCCAGGGCGGCATCGCGCTGGGCGCGCGCCTGCGCCAACTGGACGTGCCGACCATCATCATCGAAAAGAACGCACGCGCCGGCGACAGCTGGCGGAAGCGCTACAAGTCCCTGTGCCTGCACGACCCGGTCTGGTACGACCACCTGCCCTACATCCCCTTTCCCGAGAACTGGCCCGTTTTCGCGCCCAAGGACAAGATCGGCGACTGGCTGGAGATGTACACAAAGATCATGGAACTGAACTACTGGACCTCCACCGTCTGCCAGTCGGCGCGCTACGACGAGCAGAAACAGGAATGGGAGGTCACGGTACTGCGCGAGGGCAAGCCCGTGGTGCTGCGGCCCAAGCAGCTGGTGCTGGCCACCGGCATGTCCGGCAAGCCCAATGTTCCCAGCTTCCCCGGCCAGGATGAATTCCAGGGCGAACAGCAGCACTCCTCGCAACACCCCGGCCCCGACGCCTACCGCGGCAAGAACGTGGTCGTCATCGGCGCTAACAACTCCGCGCACGACATCTGCGCGGCGCTATGGGAAGGCGGGGCCAACGTCACCATGGTGCAACGCTCGTCCACCCACATCGTGCGTTCCGACACGCTGATGGACATCGGCCTGGGCGGCCTGTATTCCGAGCAGGCGCTGGCCAACGGCATGACCACGCGCAAGGCCGACCTGACGTTCGCCTCGCTGCCCTACAAGATCATGGCGCAGTTCCAGATCCCGCTCTATGACCAGATGCGCGAACGCGACGCCGGGTTCTACGCCAAGCTGGAAGAAGCCGGCTTCATGCTGGATTGGGGCGATGACGGTTCGGGCCTGTTCATGAAGTATCTGCGGCGCGGCTCCGGCTACTACATCGACGTCGGCGCTTGCGACCTGATCATCGACGGCAGCGTCAAGCTGCAGTCGCGCACCGACGTCAGCCACCTGACGCGCGACGCCGTGGTGCTGAAGTCCGGCGTCACGCTACCCGCAGACCTGGTGGTCTACGCCACCGGCTACGGCTCGATGAACGGCTGGGCCGCCGACCTGATCAACCGCGAAGTCGCCGACAAGGTTGGCAAGTGCTGGGGCCTGGGCTCCGACACCACCAAGGACCCCGGCCCCTGGGAGGGCGAGCAGCGCAACATGTGGAAGCCCACGCAGCAGGAGGCGCTCTGGTTCCATGGCGGCAACCTGCACCAGTCGCGGCACTACTCGCAGTACCTGTCGCTTCAGTTGAAGGCGCGGCAGGTCGGCATGCCCGTGCAGGTCTATGGTTTGCAGGAGGTGCACCACAAGCGGTAGGCGTCCGTCCTGCGCCCCATCGGGGCGGGCCAGGCTTGCGCCCGCCCTGCCCCCGGGGTAAATTGTTGACAATCTTGCGCCACGAGGCGCTTTTTTTCGAATTTTTCTTCCCGTAGCGGAAAGATTGTCAACACAATGAGCAAGGTGCTGACCCTGCCTGGCGCCGTCCCCGGCGATAACGAGACGCTTGCGGAACACATCTTCCGCAAGATCCAGTCCGCTATCGTCAAGGGTGAAATCGCCCCCGGCAGCAAGATTTCCGAGCCCGAGCTGGCCCGCATCCACGGCGTCAGCCGCGGCCCGCTGCGCGAAGCCCTGCACCGGCTCGAAGGCCAGAAGCTGCTGGTGCGCGTGCCCCATGCCGGCGCCCGCGTGGTGTCGCTGTCGCAGCAGGAACTGTCCGAACTCTACGAAATCCGCGAATCGCTGGAAGGCATGGCCTGCCGCCTGGCCGCCGAACGCATGCCGCCCTCGGAAATCGCCGAGCTGCGCGCCGTGCTGGAAGCGCACGAGCGCGACGAAGCCTTCCAGGCCGGGCTGGGCTACTACCAGCAGGAAGGCGACTACGATTTCCACTACCGCATCGTCAAGGGCAGCGGCAACCAGATGCTGTTCCGCATGCTCTGCGACGAGCTCTACCAGCTGGCGCGGATGTACCGCATCCAGTATTCGACCACCCCCAACCGCCCCCGGCAGGCTTACGCCGAACATCACCGCATTCTGGACGCCATCGCCGACGGCGATGGCGAGTTGGCTGAAATCCTGATGCGCCGCCACATCCGCGCATCCCGTCTCAACATCGAACAGCAGATCGCGCAGGGCAACCTGCAGCGCACCGAGGCATGAACCAAAACTACCGCAAGCCCCTGCCCGGCACCCGCCTGGACTACTTCGACACCCGCGCCGCCGTCGAGGCGATTTCGCCCGGGGCCTACGACCGCCTGCCCTACACCTCGCGCGTGCTGGCCGAAAACCTGGTGCGCCGCTGCGATCCGGCCATGCTGACGGACGCGCTCAAGCAGCTGATCGAGCGCCGCCGCGACCTGGATTTCCCGTGGTTTCCGGCGCGCGTGGTCTGTCATGACATTCTCGGCCAGACCGCGCTGGTGGACCTGGCCGGCCTGCGCGACGCCATCGCCGACAAGGGCGGCGACCCCGCCAAGGTCAATCCGGTAGTGCCGGTGCAGCTGATCGTCGACCACTCGCTGGCCGTGGAGTACGGCGGCGACGATCCCGACGCCTTCGCCAAGAACCGCGCCGTGGAAGACCGCCGCAACGAGGACCGCTTCCATTTCATCGACTGGACCAAGCAGGCCTTCCGCAACATCGAAGTCGTGCCTCCGGGCAACGGCATCATGCACCAGATCAACCTGGAGCGGATGTCGCCCGTCATCTACACGCAGGACGGCGTGGCCTTCCCCGACACGCTGGTCGGCACCGACAGCCACACGCCGCACGTGGACGCGCTGGGCGTGATCGCCATCGGCGTGGGCGGCCTGGAAGCCGAGAACGTCATGCTGGGCCGCGCCTCGTGGATGCGCCTGCCCGACATCATCGGCGTGGAGCTGACCGGCCGCGCCCAGCCCGGCATCACCGCCACCGACATCGTGCTGACCCTGACCGAATTCCTGCGCAAGGAGAAGGTCGTGGGCGCCTACCTGGAGTTCTACGGCGCAGGCGCCGCCAGCCTCACGCTGGGCGATCGCGCCACCATCTCGAACATGGCGCCCGAGTACGGCGCCACGGCCGCGATGTTCTCCATTGACCAGCAGACCATCGACTACCTGCGCCTCACCGGCCGCGAGGACGAACAGATCGCCCTGGTCGAGAACTACGCCAAGACCACGGGCCTGTGGTCCGACAGCCTGAAGCACGCCGAATACGAGCGCGTGCTGCGCTTCGACCTGTCCAGCGTGGTGCGCACCCTGGCCGGCCCGTCCAATCCGCACCGCCGCCTGCCGGTCAGCGACCTGGCCGAGCGCGGCATCTCCGGCGTGGTGGAAAACAATCCCGGCCAGATGCCCGACGGCGCCGTCATCATCGCCGCCATCACCAGCTGCACCAACACCAGCAATCCGCGCAACGTCATCGCCGCGGGCCTGTTGGCGCGCAACGCCAACCGCGCCGGCCTGACCCGCAAGCCCTGGGTCAAGAGCTCGCTGGCGCCCGGATCCAAGGCCGTCTCGCTGTACCTGGACGAAGCCGGCCTGACCCCGGAACTGGAACAGCTGGGCTTCGGCGTCGTCGCTTTCGCCTGTACCACTTGCAACGGCATGTCGGGCGCGCTGGATCCCGTCATCCAGCAGGAAATCATCGATCGCGACCTCTACGCCACCGCCGTGCTGTCCGGCAACCGCAACTTCGACGGCCGCATCCATCCCTATGCCAAGCAGGCCTTCCTGGCCTCGCCGCCGCTGGTCGTGGCCTATGCCATTGCCGGCACCATCCGCTTTGACATCGAGCGCGACGTGCTCGGCACGGACGCCGCCGGCCGCGAGATCCGCCTCAAGGACATCTGGCCCAGCGACGAAGAGATCGACGCCGTGGTCAAGTCGGCGGTCAAGCCCGAGCAGTTCCGCAAGGTCTACGCCCCCATGTTCGGCATCCAGGACGACCGCAAGGCCGCCGTCAGCCCGCTGTACGACTGGCGCGCACAGAGCACCTACATCCGCCGCCCGCCGTACTGGGAAGGCGCGCTGGCTGGCGAACGCACGCTGCGCGGCATGCTGCCGCTGGCCGTGCTGGGCGACAACATCACCACCGACCACCTGTCGCCGTCCAACGCCATCCTGATGGACAGCGCCGCCGGCGAATACCTGCACAAGATGGGCCTGCCCGAAGAGGACTTCAACTCCTACGCCACCCATCGCGGCGACCACCTCACCGCGCAGCGCGCCACCTTCGCCAATCCCAAGCTCTACAACGAAATGGTGAAGAACGAGGACGGCACGGTGAAGCAGGGCTCGCTGGCCCGCGTGGAACCCGAAGGCAAGGTCATGCGCATGTGGGAAGCCATCGAAACCTACATGGACCGCAAGCAGCCGCTGATCATCGTGGCGGGCGCCGACTACGGCCAGGGCTCGTCGCGCGACTGGGCCGCCAAGGGCGTGCGCCTGGCCGGCGTGGAAGCCATCGTGGCCGAAGGCTTCGAGCGCATCCACCGCACCAACCTGATCGGCATGGGCGTGCTGCCCCTGGAATTCAAAGCGGGCGTGAACCGCAAGACGCTGGGGCTGGACGGCACCGAAAGCTATGACGTCATCGGCGAGCGCAAGCCGCGCGCCGACCTGACGCTGGTGATCCACCGCCGCAACGGCGAAACCGTCGAAGTCCCCGTGACCTGCCGCCTGGACACCGCGGAAGAGGTCTCGATCTACGAAGCCGGCGGCGTGCTGCAGCGCTTCGCCCAGGACTTCCTGGAAGCTTCCGGCGCCGACAAAAAGGCCGGCTGATCCGCCATCGGCCGGGCGGGCGCCGCGGCGCCCGCCCCAACACCCATCATCAGGACTGCCCCATGACCCATGCACCCCAGACCAAGATAGCCGCCACCTACATGCGCGGCGGCACCAGCAAAGGCGTGTTCTTCAAGCTCGATGACCTGCCCGAGTCCGCGCGCACGCCCGGCGCCGCGCGCGACGCGCTGCTCATGCGCGTGATCGGCAGCCCCGATCCCTACGGCAAGCAGATCGACGGCATGGGCGCGGCCACTTCCAGCACCAGCAAAACCGTCATCATCGGCAAGAGCACGCGCCCGGACCACGACGTGGACTACCTGTTCGGCCAGGTCTCCATCGACCAGCCCTTCGTGGACTGGAGCGGCAACTGCGGCAACCTGTCCGCGGCCGTCGGCCCGTTCGCCATCACCAACGGTCTGGTCGACCCCGCCCGCGTGCCGCAGGACGGCGTGGCCGTCGTGCGCATCTGGCAGGCCAACATCCAGAAGACCATCATCGCGCACGTGCCCATGACGGGCGGCGCGGTGCAGGAAACCGGCGACTTCGAACTGGACGGCGTGACCTTCCCGGCGGCTGAGCTGCGCCTGGAATTCATGGACCCGGCCGAGGAAGGCGACGGCGGCTCCATGTTCCCCACCGGCAAGCTGGTGGACGACCTGGAAGTGCCTGGCATCGGCACCTTCAAGGCCACCATGATCAATTCCGGCATCCCCACGATCTTCCTGGACGCCGAGGCCCTGGGCTACCGCGGCACCGAACTGCAGGACGACATCAACGGCGACGCCGCCGCGCTGGCGCGCTTCGAGACCATCCGCGCCCACGGCGCGCTGCGCATGGGCCTGATCAAGACGCTGGAAGAGGCCGCCAGCCGCCAGCACACGCCCAAGGTCGCCTTCGTGGCGGCGCCCAAGGAATACGTGTCCTCCAGCGGCAAGAAGATCGGCGCGGGCGACATCGACGTGCTGGTGCGCGCGCTATCCATGGGCAAGCTGCACCACGCCATGATGGGCACCGCGTCCGTCGCCATCGCCACTGCCGCGGCAGTGCCTGGCACGCTGGTCAACCTGGCGGCGGGCGGCGGCGAACGCGACAACGTCTGCTTCGGCCATCCGTCCGGCACCTTGCGCGTCGGCGCCGAGGCAAAGCTGGTCGACGGCGAATGGAAGGTCACCAAGGCCCTCATGAGCCGCAGCGCCCGCGTGCTGATGGAAGGCCGCGTCCACGTGCCGCGCGAGGGCTTCTAAACCGGCCGGCGGTCGGCGGCATGAAAAACGGGGCTTGAGAGCCCCGTTTTTTTGCGCGGCGCCCGCGCCTCAGCCCTGCGCTCCCGCCGCTTCCAGCAGACGCACGACCTCGGTCTGTCCGCGTTCACGCGCATGGCGCAGCGGCGTAATGCCCTTGCCGTCAGCCAGGTTGACGTCGGCGCCGGCTTCGATCAGCCGCTTGACGATGGCCTGATGGCGCGCGCCGCCATCGCCCAGGATCACGGCTTCCAGCAGGCCGGTCCAACCCAGGTTGTTCACATGATCCGCGTCCACGCCGGCGCGCAGCAGCATGTCCACCACTTCGACGTGGCCGCGCTCGCAGGCAGGAATCAGCGCCGTGCCGCCGTAGCGATTGGTGCTTTTCAGGTCGGCGCCGTGCGACAGCGTCAGCGCCAGGATCTCGCGATAGCCACGGGCGCCAGCCAGCAGGTAGGCGCTGTCGCGGATCGCGTTCTGCGCATTGACGTTGGCGCCGGCCTCGATCAGGACGCGCGCCGCTTCGACATGATTGCCTTGGGTCGCGCGCAGCAGCGGCGTATTGCCGTCCGCATCGCGCGTATCCACGGCGGCGCCCTGCCCCAGCAGCTGCTTGACGCGGGCCGCGTCGCCATTGCCCGCGGCGGTCAACAGCGCGGTGTCCGGGCCCGCGGCCGCGGCCACGCCCCCCATGCCCAACAGGAATGCCGCCAGCCAAAGCCGGACCGCGCGAAAGATAGACATTGGTATTTCCTCCAGATCAACAGCCCGAGGCTCGCCGCATCGACTCGCGGCCTCGTGAGATTCCAAGTATGGCGGCCGGCCCAAGTATTATGAAATTAATTGGCTTGATAGATTCGAGTGGACATCCCAATGCTAGATCCGGTTCTGCTGCGCAGCTTTCTTACCGTCGTGGACACGGGCAACTTCACCCGCGCCAGCGAACACCTGCACCTGACGCAATCCACCGTCAGCCAGCACGTCATCCGGCTGGAAGAGAACCTGGGCTGCCGCCTGCTGGACCGCACGCAGCGCCACGTCCTGCCCACCGAGGAAGGCGAACGACTGCTGGGCTATGCCCGCAGCATCCTGCGGCTGGCTGAGGAAGCGCGCGAAAACGTGGCCGCTGCCCAGGCCAGCGCCGTGGTGCGCGTGGGCGCGCCCGAGGATTTCATGGGCGCCACGCTGATGCCTACCCTGGCCGCCGTGGAAGCGGCCTATCCGCGGCTGCGCGTGGAAGTAGAAGGCGGCCTCAGCCATCAGCTGCTGCGGCGCTACCGCGATGGCGAGTTGGACCTGCTGCTGGTCAAGCAATGGGAAGTGGACGCCGATTGCGATGCACACTGGCCCGAACCCCTGTGCTGGATCACCGCCCGAGGCGCAACGCCGCCCGCGCCCGACACCGCAGTGCCGCTGGTGGCCTTTCCGTCCGGCGCGCTGTACCGTCAGGAAATGACCGCCATGCTGGAAACCAGCGGCAAGCCCTGGCACGTGCGCTTCTCCAGCCCCAGCCTCCCCAGCCTGAGCGCTGCCGTCGCGGCGGGACTGGGGATCAGCCTGCTGCCTGCCGCCTGTGCCACCGCCGAACACCGGCTGCTCACGCCAGAAGAAGGATTTCCGGCGCCGCGCGGCCTGCACTTGTCGCTGTATGCGCGCTCACGGCTCAGCGACGCGGGCCACGCGCTGCGCCGCGCGCTGACGGACTTTTGCACGCAGCGCGCCGCGCAGGTCACGCCGCCGGCGTGACTCTGGCGTATGCTTGCGCTGCCTCGCCCACGGGTTCGCCCTTGCGGAACAGAAAGCGCTGCGCCGGCACCGCAGCAACCGCTGCCGCGCCGTTTGGCGCGGGCAACGCCACGAAGTTCGCCTCGTTGCCCGCCCGCAGGCCGTAGCCGTCCAGGCCCAGCACCGCCGCACCCGCATGCGACGCCATGTTCAAGGCCGTCAACAGGTCGTCGTCCGTGTAGAAGCCCGAGCGGTAGCCGATCAGCATCGCGCGCTGCAGCATGTCGCCATTGCCATAAGGCCACCAGCAATCCTGGATGTTGTCGTTGCCCGTGAATACCTGCACGCCCGCCGCGCGCAGCGCCAATACCGGCGGAAAAGCCCGGTCGCCCGGCGCGTTCGTCATGATGGCCACGCCGGCGTCGGCCAGCTTGCCCGCCACGTCCTCCAGCGCCCCTTGGTCGACGTCGCCCAGCGCATAGGCGTGGCTGATGGCGACCCGGCCCGCCAGGCCCAGCGCCCGCGTCCGCGCGGCGATGCGGGCAATCTGCGCGACGCCCTGTACGCCCGGCTCGTGCAGGTGGATATCGATCTTCGCGCCCAGCCGCTCGGCAATGCCGAAAACGCAATCCAGCTGGCCTTCGGCATCGCCATCCAATGTCGACGGATCGATGCCGCCCACCACCTCGGCGCCTTCGCGCACAGCCGCCTCCAGCCATTGCGGCGTGCCTGGACAGGACATCACGCCGGCCTGTGGAAAGGCCACCAGTTCGATGTCGACGATGCCGCGCCATTTCTCGCGCGCCGTCATGACGGCATGCAGATTGGCCAGTTCGGTCGTAGCGTCCACGTCCACATGGCAGCGCATCGCCATCGTGCCGAATGCCGCGGCTTGCGCGATGAGGGCATCGGCGCGCCCTTCGATGGGCGGTGCGGCGGCCAGTTCCTGCTTCTCGATGGCCAGCCGTTCGCGCAGGCTGGTTGCGGGCCGGTGCGGCCGCCAGCGGTCGCCGACGAAACTCTTGTCCAGGTGGATATGGCCGTCGACAAAGCCCGGCAGCACCAGGTGTCCGCGCAGGTCGGTCACCTGCGCTGCGCCCGCGGCAGGCGGCTCGGCGCCCAGCGCCAGGATGCGGCCATCGCGCACGTGCATGAATAGGGGATTGCCGTCTGCTCCCACGGCGTTGAGGTATACGCGGTCAGTCATGTGTCGTCTCGGTCTTGCGCGGCCATGCCGTACGCATGGCCCGGGCTTGCGTACACCTTATCGGAGGGCTCGCGCCGCGGCCAATTAAGTGTTGCGATACCCATCAATGCGAATCGCGATACCCGCGCATGCACACCTGATGGACGCATGCTGGACTAGCGCGGGGTATGTCCCTATACTTTGCGCCTGTTGTAGTTCATTACGCATGCAGCCAGACGATGCACATCGCTGGAAGCATCCATCACACGGCCGCGCACAGCGGCCCGGCGTGTAACGCCGAAACACCCACACCCAGCCGTAAAGGCTGCGGAACAAAACTCCTGCTTACCAGGCAGGACCATCGCTCGCCGCATCGGGCAACGTAAAAAAGCAACCAGCGTTCTGCGCTATGCGGCAGCAAGACACCTATACGGTGTGCCTTATTGCTGTCCGTCCGAGGGCGTGTCCAGTCACGTCCGCGCCGGGCAGGCATGCGATCGCGCCTACGGCCGCTCGCCTGGTGTTTCGGCTGCGTCACAGGGGTTTGCCGCCCATCGCATCCCGCGGAAACGGCCTTCATGCAGCCATGACTGTCCGTCATGAACACGCTGTCAAGGAGAAAGGACGAAGACGATGCAAGAAACAGAATTCTTTCAGCTATCCGCCACCACAGCCATCCTGTTGCTGGTGGGGTTCTATGGGGTGACCTTCCTCATGTCGCTGCTGATCAGCCAGAAGAACGAGAACGTAGACGGCTACATGGTGTCGAACAATGCGGTCGGCTTCGGCCTGTCCACCGCCAGCATGATCGCCACCTGGATCTGGGCCGCGTCGTTCTACGCCAGCGCCACCTCGGGCTACAAATACGGCCTGTCCGGCCCGCTGCATTATGGCTTCTGGGGCGCGCTGATGATTCTCTTCATCTATCCCTTCGGCAAGCGCTTCCGCAAGCTGGCGCCCAAGGCCCATACGCTGGCCGAGGTCATACACGCGCGCCACGGCACCTCCAGCCAGATGATCATGGCGGTGTCGAACATCGTCGGCAGCTGCATCAGCCTGATGGTGAACTTCACCGCGGCCGGCGCGCTGGTTTCGATCCTGAGTCCGCTCAGCTTCATCCAGGGCGTGCTCATCGCCGGCCTGGGCGTGCTGTCCTACACGCTGTGGTCGGGATTCCGCACCTCGGTGATGACGGACTTCGCGCAACTGGCCGCCATGATCATCGCGGCGGTCGTCATCATCCCGCTCATCTTCTTCAACGCGGGCGGACCCGACGTGCTGTCGGCCAACATGTGGCGGCTGAGCGCCGACCAGGCGGACTTCTATTCCACCCGCGCCATCCTGGAACAGGGCGCGCCCTACTTCGTGGCCGTGCTGGCCTACGCCATCGGCAACCAGACCATCGCGCAGCGCCTGTTCGCGGTACGCGAAGACTTGATCAAGCCCACCTTCCTGACGGCCACGGCGGGATATGGCGCCGTCGTGATCGGATTGGGCATGCTGGGTCTGTTGGCGCTCTTCGTCGGCCTGGAACCCGCCAACGGCGACATGAACAACATCATCCCGCAGATGGCGTCGACCTATCTGCCGCCCTTCGGCATCGCGCTGTTCTTCCTGCTGGTGGTGGGCTCGCTGTCCTCGACCGCCGACTCCGACCTGGCCGCGCTGTCGGCCATCGTCATGACCGATGTGTACGCCAAGAACCTGGCTGGCGGCCGCCCCGATCCCCGCCGCATGCTGTGGTGGGGCCGTATCACCATGATCGTCGCCACGATGGTGGGCGTGATCTTCGCCAGCCTGCGCCTGGATATCCTGGTCATGCTGGTGTTCGTCGGCGCGCTGTGGGGCGCCATCGTGTTCCCCGTCATCGCCAGCTTCTACTGGGACCGCGTCGACAACCGCGCCTTCGTCAGCGCCGTGCTCAGCGCCGTGGTCCTGTTCACCGTCGTGCGCTTTGAATTGCTGCCCATCACCGGCGCGGTCGCCGTGTTCTTCGAGATCTGCTCGGCCATCGGCGGCGGCGTGGTGCTGGGCCTCATGACCTTCGGGTTCTTCGGCCGCACCGCGGCGCTCGCCGTGGGCGCCCTGGGCATGCTGGTCATGCTGCCCCTGTTCGTGGGCACTTTGCGCGAATACATCGTCCTGATGGGCTCGCTGACCGCCTACGGCGTCAGCGCCACGGTCTGCGCCGGCCTCAGCCTGCGCAACCAGCAACGCTTCGATTTCAGCCTGCTGGCCGGCCGCGTGACTTCCTTCCAGGAAGCGCAGGACGCCCTGTCCGCCCCTGTCGTGCAACGCCCCCAAGTCCAGCCAGCCCAAGGCTGAGCATCCATCCCGCAACAAGGAGACCGATATGTGGTTGACGTTCTATTTTCTGGTGTGGCCGGCCATTTCCGCCCTCATCCTGGCGCTGCTGTGCGTGACGCTATGGCAGGACATCCGCGCGGCCAGGCGTAGCGGCAAAGCGATGGTCTGAGGCCGTGAGCCGGGGTCCGTTGCCATTCACGCCAGCCGCAACGGACGCTGGGCCTGCGCCCGCGCCTCGAGGTAGACCGCGTGCGTGTCCGCCACGAAGCGCGACAGGGCGAAGTCCCGCAGGGCTTTCTCCCGCGCCGCGCGCCCCATGGGACCCAATAGCTGCGGTTGCGCCAGGATCTCGCGCAGCACGCCTGCCACGGCCTCGGGCGCGCGCGCCGGAACCACCCAGCCGTCCAGCCCCGCATGCACGTTCTCGGCCAGCCCGCCGGCATTGCTGACAACGACCGGCACGCCCATGGCCATCATCTCCCGGCACGCGAACGAGATGGTCTCCATCTCCGAGGACAGCACAAAGCCCACGTCCAGCGCGGCCACGAAGGACCGCACGTCATCCAGCAGGCCTGTGAAGATCACTTGATCCTCCATGCCCAGTTCGCGCACCCGCCGGCGCTGATGTTCACCGGGCGGCTCGCCAGCGATCATGACGACGATGCGCGCGCGCAACTGGGCAGGCAGCAAGGACACGGCCTCGACCATGTCCGGCCAACGCTTGTAGTCCGCGGTGCCTGCATTGCTGCCGACCACCAGGCGGCCAACATGCGCGGCCGGCAGCCAACGGCGGCGGGCTTCATCCACCGCTTGCGGCGAGGGCGGCCTGAACCGCTCCACGTCCACGCCGTTGCGCACGGTGCGCAGGCCGCAGCGCCCGAATGCGCTGCCCGCCAGCTTGCGGCGCGTGTGCTCGCACACGCAGATGACGCGGTCCGTCGCCAGCCGGGCGCGCAGCATCGTGCCCAAGCTGCTGGCGGTACGGTCGTTGTGCTGCGTGTACACCACCGCAGGGCTGTCCGCTCCCAGACCCAAGCCCGCCAGCATGCACACGCGGTGGTCGGCGGAGCCGTTGACGTGCGCGATGTCGAAACGCTCCTGCACCAGCAGCCGCCGCAGGCGGCGCGCATTGGGCAGGGCGGCCAGCAGGCCGCCGCGGAAATCCAGCGCTTCGGCCCGCACGCCTGGCATCGCCAAGGCCGCGTTGAACAACCGGCTGCCTGGCGGCGCCGCCACGACGATATCGTGCGCGCCGCGCAGCGCGCGGGCCAGCGACAGCACATACGTGGTGTGCCCGCCGCCGTCGCCGCGATGGAAATTGGTGTACAGGATCTTCATCGCGGAACGCCTGTTCAGATCCTGGACGGACCAGCCCCGCCGGCAGGCATCCGCGCATATCGCCATGCACATTTTGGCGCGCAGGATGCATAATGCGCGGCAACGGCAATTTCATCGTTGGCCGTTGCCAAGCTCTTCGAGAAAGATTTTCGAGCACTCACGGATCGTTCCTTGCATTTCAGCGCCGCCAAGCGGGAACTTGGCAGACACGCTGAACTCTACGCAGTCGGCAATTACAGAAGCCGGACCGACTCATTACATTTGTGCAAGGAAAGCGAGGCGCCCCATGCGTATCCTCTTGATCGAAGATGAAAGAAAGCTCGCGGACTACGTCCGCAAAGGATTGACCGAGCACAACTACGTGGTCGACGTCGCCCGCGACGGCATCGACGGACGGCACGCCGCCATCGAAGGCGACTACGACGTGGTGGTGCTGGACGTGATGCTGCCGGGCGTCGACGGTTTCGGCGTGCTGGCGGACTTGCGCAAGCACAAGGAAACGCCGGTCCTGATGCTGACCGCCCGCGACAAGGTGGAGGACCGCGTACGCGGCCTGGAGGGCGGCGCGGACGACTACCTCGTCAAGCCCTTCGCCTTTTCCGAGCTGCTGGCGCGGATCCAGGCCCTGCTGCGCCGCGGCCGCGGGCAGGAATCGACGCTGCTCAAGCTGGCCGACCTGGAGATGGACCTGGCGCGGCGCAAGGCGCAACGCGGTGGCATGCGGCTGGATCTGACCGCCAAGGAATTCACACTGCTGACGCTGATGCTGCGCCGCCATGGCCAGGTGCTGTCCCGGACCGTGCTGGCCGAACAGGTCTGGGACATGAACTTCGATAGCGACACCAACGTCATCGAAGTCGCCGTGCGGCGCCTGCGGGCAAAGATAGACGACCCGTTCGAAACCAAGCTGCTGCACACCGTGCGCGGCATGGGCTACGTACTGGAGCTGCGCGAAAAATGAAGCTGCCGCGCATCGCGTCCATGGAAATCCGGCTCACGCTGCTGCTCGGCGTCATCGCCCTGGTGGTGTCCAGCATTGCCGGCTACACCTTGTTCTGGGCCCTGAAGCGCGAGGTGCAGCGCCAGGAAATCACCGAGGTGGCGGGCAAGCTGGAGCTCATCAACCACCTTATCGGCATGCAGGCCACGCTGGCGCAGATGCAGGACCTGCGCGGCGCCCTGGACAACATCATGGTCGGCCACGGCAACCTCAAGACCTGGATCACGCTCGCCGACGGCAGCGTGTTCTACGGCGAGGCGCCGCCCGTGGACGCTCGGCCGCTGTCCGGACGCGAGATCAGGCTGCATACGCAGGACGGCTGGAACATGCGCGGACTGCGCGTGCCGCTGGAAGGCTCGCTGCTGCCGGGCGCCGAGCTCACCGTGGCCGTGAACCTGCGCCCCGGCACGCAGTTCCTCTATGCCTTCGCCACAGCGCTGGTGCTCATCTGCGCCGTCTGGGTCGGAGCCACGCTGGTGCTGTCGGCATGGGCGGTGCGGCGCTCGCTGTCGCCCATCCGCCGCCTGTCTCAGCAGGCCGCCCGGATCCAGCCGGACAATCTTGCCGTGCGCCTGCCGGAACAGGGCATAGACCGCGAGCTGCGCGAGTTCACTCATACCTTCAACGGCATGCTGGGCCGGGTGCAGACGGCCTACCAGCAGATGGAAGGCTTCAACGCCGACGTGGCGCATGAACTGCGCACGCCCCTGGCCACGCTGATCAGCGGCGCCGAGGTCATGCTTTCGTCCCCTCGTTCCGAGCAGGAGCTGCGCGAGGTGCTGGAGTCCAACCTGGAGGAGCTGGAAGGGCTGAAGGCGCTGGTCAACGACATGCTGTTCCTGGCCCGCGCCGACGGCGGCGAACCGGCGGGAGACCTGCAGGAAGTGGACGTGCGCCGCGAGGTCGCCCGCGTGGCCGAATACTACGAGGCTGCGCTGGACGAAGCCGGCGTGTCCCTGACCGCGCACGGCGCCGCCACGCTGATGGCTAACCCGCGGCTGTTGCGGCGCGCCATCGCGAACCTGCTCAGCAACGCCATCCGCGCCACACCCCATGGACGCGGCATCGACCTCTATTGCATCACCCGGCAGGACGAGATCGAAATCCGGGTCCGGAACCCCGGCGCGCCGATCGCGGCCCAGGCGCTGCCGCGCATATTCGACCGCTTCTATCGCGGCGACGATGCCCGCAGCCGGCGCACCGACGGGCACGGCCTGGGCCTGGCCATCGTCCGCGCCATTGCCCGCATGCACGGCGGCAACGCGTTCGCCCGTTGCGGCGGCCAGGGCACCGAGGTCGGCTTCACGCTGTCCCGGACGCCGAACATTACAGGAAAGTAATCCTCCCGACAGGTTGCGGTGTGGAGCGCGTCACTAAAGTGGCGCCTCCTACCCCCCATTCGAGTCTAGAGGATACGCATGAAGAAACTGGTGAAACTCGCGCAGGGCGCCGTCGCCGCGGGCGCCCTTTTGCTTTCCTTCGGCGCCATGGCTGCCCCCGGCCACGGCGCGGGCCACGGCGGCGGCCATGACGCCGCAGCCCCCATCGGCAAGCCCGGCAACCCCGCCAAGGTCTCGCGCACGATCGTGGTCGACATGACGGATGCGATGCGCTTCACCCCGGACAAGATCGACGTCAAGGCGGGCGAGACCATCCGTTTCAAGGTCAGCAATTCCGGCAAGATCCGCCACGAAATGGTGCTGGGCACCACGGCGGACCTGAACAGCCACTACCAGATGATGCTCAAGGATCCGGGCATGCGCCACGAGGAACCGAACTCCGTGTCGCTGGAAGCAGGCAAGGCCGGCGACATCGTCTGGACCTTCGACAAGGCGGGCACCGTCGCCTTCGCCTGCCTGGAGCCCGGACACTATCCCGCCGGCATGAAGGGCGCGGTTTCCGTCAAGTAATCCACAGCCGGGATGCCGGTCCGGCTACCGGGGAGATAGAGCATGAGTAGAGCAGTTTCGAATCCGCGCCGCCGGTTTGTGCAAGGCCTGGCAACGGGCGGCGCGCTGGCCGGCATGGGTCTGTGGAGTCAGTCCTCGTGGGCGCAGTCCGGTTCCGGCCGGCAAAGCGTGCTGTCGGGCACCGAGTTCAACCTGGAGATCGGCGAGAGCCCCGCCAATTTCACCGGCGCTCCCCGCATCGCGACCACGGTCAACGGCATGCTGCCCGCGCCCACGCTGCGTTGGCGCGAAGGCGACCGCGTCACGCTGCGCGTCACCAACCGCCTGCGCGAAGACACCTCGATCCACTGGCACGGCATCATCCTGCCCACCGGCATGGACGGCGTGCCCGGCCTGAGCTTTCCCGGCATCGCGCCCGGCGAGACCTTCACCTACCAGTTCGACGTGGGCCAGAGCGGCACGTACTGGTATCACAGCCATTCGGGCTTCCAGGAGCAGACGGGACTGTACGGCGCCATCGTCATCGATCCCAAGCGCCCGGACCCGGTGCGCGCGGACCGCGACTATGTGGTGCTGCTGTCCGACTGGACCGACGAGGATCCCATGAGCGTATTCCGCAAGCTCAAGGTGATGCCCGACTACTACAACTATATCCAGCCCACTGTCGGCAGTCTTATCGACGACGCCGGGAAATCCGGCTGGAAGAACGCGCTGAACGAGCGGCTCATGTGGCAGAAGATGCGCATGAACCAGACCGACCTGGCCGACGTCTCGGGCGCGACCTACACCTTCCTCACCAACGGCAAGTCGCCGGCCGGCAACTGGACCGGCCTGTTCCGCCCGGGCGAACGGATCCGCCTGCGCTTCATCAACGGGTCGGCCATGACCTACTTCGACGTGCGCATCCCCGGCTTGAAGATGACGGTGGTGGCCGCCGACGGCCTGGCCGTGCGTCCGGTGGAGGTAGAAGAGTTCCGCATCGCCGTGGCCGAGACCTACGACGTCATCGTCGAACCGCAGGACGAGCGCGCCTACACGATCTTCTCGCAGGCCATGGACCGCTCCGGCTATGCCCGCGGCACGCTGGCGCCGCGCGAGGGCATGCAGGCCGAGATCCCGGCGCTGGACCCGGTGCAGGTGCTGACCATGATGGACATGGGCATGGCGCACGACATGCCCGGCATGGACATGGGCGGCTCGCAGGCGGGCGGCATGGACCACGGCGCTCAAGGTGCGATGAACCATGGCGCCCAGGGCGGCATGAATCATGGCTCCATGGCCGGCATGGACCACGCCGGCATGGCGGGAATGGCGGGCATGAACCATGGCGCGGGCGGCAACGAAGGCGGCATGGTCGAGGTCAAGCATCCCTACCCGGCCGAATACAGCCCCGCCAACTCCATGGTGCCCGACATCGTTTCGACCCGGCTGGACGATCCCGGCGTGGGCCTGCGCAACAACGGCCGCCGCGTGCTGACCTATGCGGATCTGCACTCCATGGTCGAACCCGCCGACAACCGCCCGCCGACCCGCGAGATCGAGCTGCACCTGACCGGCAACATGGACCGCTACATGTGGTCGTTCAACGGACTGAAGTTCACCGAGGCCAAGCCCATCGTGCTCAAGTACGGCGAACGCGTGCGCTTCGTGCTGGTCAACGACACCATGATGACGCACCCCATCCACCTGCATGGCTTGTGGAGCGACCTGGAATCCGCCGACGGCAACTTCCAGGTGCGCAAGCACACGATCAGCCTGAACCCGGCGCAGCGCCTCAGCTACCGCGTCAGCGCGGACGCGCGCGGCAACTGGGCCTATCACTGCCACTTGCTGTTCCACATGGAGGCCGGCATGTTCCGCGCGGTCGTCGTGGAATAGGGGGAATAATGAGAACAACGACTTCCAGAAAGCGCTGGCCCGGGCTCGCCGCGGGCGCCGCCCTTCTATCCGCCGTATCCGGACTGGCCCTGGCGCAGACGCCGGCGGGAACCATGAGCGGCATGGACCATGGTTCGATGCAAGGCATGGATCATGGATCGATGCAAAGCCAGGCGCCAGCCGCGAAGCAGAGCATGGATCACAGCACGATGCCGGGTATGGACCACAGCTCGATGCCCGGCATGGATCACAGCGCCATGCCGGGCATGGACGAAGCCCCGCCCAAAGGCCCGCCGGTGGGTTCGCTGCCCTCCAGCGACGGCAGCACGGAGCAGCGCTACGCCGCCTATCGCATCCATCCGCACATGATGGACAACGTCGTCACCAGCCACCTGCTGTTCGACAAGCTCGGCGTCGCCTACGACCGCAACGAACAAACCAGCCTGCAATGGGACGGCCAATTCTGGATCGGCCGCGACCTGAACAAGCTCTGGATCAAGAGCGAAGGCGATCGGCTGAACGGCAGCACGGACGCCAAGATCGAGGCCTTCTGGAGCCACACGATCTCTCCGTTCTGGGATCTGCAGCTGGGTGCGCGGCGCGATTTCGGCACGGGTCCGAAACGCAACTGGGCCGCGTTCGGCGTGCAGGGCGTGGCGCCCTATGGCATCGAAACCGAGATCACCGGCTATGTCGGCGGATCCGGCAGGACCGCGTTGGCGCTGAAGGCGGAATACGATCTGCTGCTTACCCAGCGCCTGATCCTCACGCCCGAGATCGAAGCCAGCTTGTACGGCAAGAATGACGAAGCGCGCGGCGTGGGTTCCGGACTGTCCGACGCCTCGTTCTCCTTGCGGCTGCGCTACGAAGTCACGCGCGAGTTCGCGCCTTATGTCGGCGTGTCGTTCGGACGCAAGTTCGGCAAGACCGCAAGCTACGCCAGCGAAGCCGGAGAAAGCCGTTCCGAACGCGCGATCCTGGCCGGCGTGCGCATCTGGTTCTAAGCATCGCCGGCGCCGCGATTCGCGGCGCCGGTCAGAACTTTTTCAACTGCTACGCCCGCATCCGCGCAAGCTGTGCTGAAACACGGCCATTTCTGCTCGAACATTACAGGAATGTAAACCGCCAGCAATCTGGCGGTCAGACGCGCCTCCCTATAGTTTCCCCTTTGTCCACACAGCGGCGGGGCGGCAATGCTTGAAGCGATGGATCTGGGTTGCATGCGCGCTGAGCGCCCGCTGTTCAAGCAGCTGACCCTGCGCGTGGCGCCCGGCGAATGCCTGTTCGTCCACGGACGCAACGGCAGCGGCAAGACCAGCCTGCTGCGCATTCTGGCGGGTTTGGCGCGGCCCGCCCGCGGCAAGGTGCTGTGGCAGGGACTCGGCATCTCGCAATCCGGCAGCAGGTATCGCAGCCAGTTCTTCTATCTGGGCCATGCCGACGGCCTCAGTGGCGAACTCAGCGCCATCCAGAATCTGCGGGCGCTGCAGGCCGCAAGCGGAGACGCGGACCGTCCCGCGGCGATTGCGTCCGCGCTGCGCGACGCAGGCCTCGAAAGCAGGCAGCATCTTCCGATCCGTGCCCTGTCGGCTGGCCAGAGGCGGCGGGCAGCCCTCGCTCGCTTGCTTGCCGATTTCCGCCCCCTCTGGATTCTCGACGAACCCGTGACCGCCCTGGACGCCGCCGCCCACTCATGGCTGGCACGCGCCATGGATCGCCATCTGCGCGATGGCGGCGCGATCGTGGCGACGAGTCATCAGGAGATCGCGCTGGACCATCCGCACCAGCAGATCCGGCTTGGCCCCTAGCGCATGAGTTCCATGACGAAATCGTTCGCAGCCATTGCGCTGCGCGACCTGCGCATCGCCCAACGGCGCGCCAGCGACACGCTGACACCGCTGGCCTTCTTCCTGGTGGCCGCCAGCCTGTTCCCCCTGGCTGTCGGCCCCGAACGGGAAATGCTGCGCGCCATTGCGCCGGGCGTGCTCTGGGTGATGGCCTTGCTGTCCTGCCTGATGTCGCTGGGCCGCCTGTTCGAGGCAGACCATCGCGACGGTTCGCTGGAGCAGTTGATCCTGTCCGCCGCGCCCTTGCCGGTGATCGTGCTGGGCAAGGTCGCGGCCCACTGGCTGCTGTCCGGTTTGCCGCTGACCCTGCTTGCGCCCGTGCTGGGCCTGCAATTCGGCCTGGATGCCGCCGCCCTTCTGATCCTGACGCTGGGCCTGGCCATCGGCACGCCCGCGCTTGGCCTGATCGGCGCCATAGGCGCGGCGCTCACCCTGACCGCGCGCGGCGGCGGCGCGCTGCTGGCCCTGCTGGTGCTGCCCCTCTTCATTCCCATTCTGGTATTCGGCGCGGGCGCGGTACAGGCGGCCCAAAGCGGCCTGGGCGCGAATGCGCACCTGTCGCTGCTGGGCGCCGTGCTGGCCTTGTCCCTGTTCCTCGCGCCGCTGGGCGCGGCGGCCGCCATACGCATCTCGCTTGAATGAGGAGCCCATGATCCGCTGGTTTCACTATGCCTCGCCCAAGGCCTTCTATCCCCTGGCCGGAAAAGCGATCCCCTGGTTCGCCACGGCCGCGGTCCTGCTGGCCGCGGCCGGCCTCTATATCGGCTTTATCGCCGCGCCTGCCGATTTTCAGCAGGGCCAGGGCTACCGCATCATCTTCGTCCACGTCCCGGTCTCCTGGATGTCGATGTTCGTTTATCTGGTGATGGCGTTCTGGGCGCTGATCCACCTGGTTTTCAACAGCAGACTATCGGCCATGATGATCGCCGCGCTGGCGCCCACCGGCGCGCTGTTCACGTTTCTTTCGCTGTGGACCGGCGCACTGTGGGGCAAGCCCATGTGGGGCGCCTGGTGGGTCTGGGACGCGCGTCTGACCTCGGAATTGATCCTGCTGTTCCTGTACGCGGGCTACATCGCGTTGAAGGCCGCCATCGACGATCCGCAGCGTGCCGACCGCGCCGGATCGGTGCTGGTGCTGGCCGGCGTGGTCAACATTCCCATCATCTATTTCTCGGTGCAATGGTGGAGCACCCTGCACCAGGGCGCTTCGGTCTCGCTGACCGCAGCGCCCAGCATGGCCGGCATCATGCTCGCCGGCATGCTGCTGATGTCCCTGGCCGCGTGGATGTACAGCATCGCAACGGCGCTGGCGCGCCTGCGCTGCATCGTGCACGAACGCGAGCGGCACGCGGCCTGGATCCGCGAACAATGGAGTAGCGAATGATGCACTGGTCCAGTCTGGGCGAGTTCCTCGCCATGGGCGGTTACGCGGTTTACGTGTGGGGATCGCTGTTGATGACGGCGTTCCTGCTGGGCAGCGAGCAGCTGCTGCTGGCGCGCCGCCGCCGCGCGATCCTGGCGGGGCCACACCCCGCTGAACGGCGGGAGGACAACGATGAATAAGCGGACGCGGCGCTTGTGGCTGGCCCTGGGTGGCCTGGCTTCGGTGGGCGTAGCCAGCGCCCTGGTGCTCAACGCCTTCCAGAGCAATCTGGTGTTCTTCTACACGCCCACCCAGGTCAGCAACAACGAAGCGCCGGCAGGACGCGCCTTCCGCGTGGGCGGCATGGTCGAAGCCGGCAGCGTGCAGCGCACGCCGGGCGCGCTGACCGTCCGTTTCGTCGTGACCGACACGGCCCACACCGTCCCCGTGGCCTATGAAGGCATCCTGCCGGACCTGTTCAGCGAAGGAAAGGGCGTCGTGGCGCAGGGCCGGCTGGACGGCGATGGCCTGTTCCGCGCCGACGAAGTGCTGGCCAAGCATGACGAGAACTACATGCCGCCCGAGGCGCAGCACGCGATCGATCAGGCCGTATCGCAGGCCGCACCGAAGACCGCCCCCCAGGAGGCCCGCTCCCGATGATTCCGGAACTCGCTCATTTCGCCCTGATCCTGACGCTGTTCGTGGCACTGGCGCAAGGCGCGCTCGCGCTGCGGGGCGCGGCCCTGGACCGTGCGGACTGGATCGCCATTGCCCGGCCCGCCGCACGGATCCAATTCCTGCTGGTGTCCTTCAGCCTTGCGGCGCTGGTCTGGTCGTTCGCGGCCAAGGACTATTCGGTGGCCTATGTGGCGTACAACTCGAATTCCCAATTGCCCTTGTTCTACCGCATCGCGGCGACCTGGGGCGGGCATGAAGGCTCGCTGCTGCTGTGGCTGTTCATGCAGACCGGCTGGGCCTGCGCGGTCAGCCTGCTGTCGCGGCAATTGCCGGACGCCATGGTCGCGCGCGTGCTGGGCGTGCTGGGCTTGATCAGCGCGGGTTTCCTGCTGTTCGTGTTGCTGACGTCGAATCCGTTCGAGCGCCTGGTCCCGGCCCCGGCCGACGGGCTGGACCTGAACACGCTGCTGCAGGACATCGGCCTGATCTTCCACCCGCCGCTGCTATACATGGGCTATGTGGGCTTCTCGGTGGCGTTTGCGTTCGCCATCGCCGCGCTACTGTCGGGCAATCTGGACGCGGTCTGGGCCCGCTGGTCGCGGCCTTGGACCACGGCGGCCTGGCTGTTCCTGACCCTGGGCATCGCGGTCGGCAGCTGGTGGGCCTACTACGAGCTGGGCTGGGGCGGCTGGTGGTTCTGGGACCCGGTGGAAAACGCCTCCTTCATCCCCTGGCTGGCCGGCACGGCGCTGATCCACTCGCTGGCCGTGACCGAGAAGCGCGGCAGCTTCAAGAGTTGGACCGTGTTGCTGGCGATCGGCACGTTCTCGCTGGCGCTACTGGGCGCGTTCCTGGTGCGCTCGGGCGTGCTGACCTCGGTGCACGCGTTCGCCACGGATCCGGCGCGCGGCGTGTTCATCCTGGCGCTGTTCACGGTCACGGTCGGCAGCTCCCTGTTCCTGTATGCCTTGTGCGCGCCCCGGATAGGTCACGGCGGCCAGTTCGCGTTCGTATCGCGCGAGTCGCTCTTGCTGGTCAACAACGTGCTGCTCGCGGTTGCCGCCGCGAGCGTGCTGCTGGGTACGCTGTATCCGCTGATCATCGACGCGCTGGGCCTGGGCAAGCTGTCGGTCGGACCGCCCTACTTCAACGCGGTCTTCGTGCCGCTGATGGTGCCCGCGCTGCTGCTCATGGCGGTGGGGCCTATCGCCAACTGGAAATCGGCCGATGCCGCCAGCCTGCTCAAGCGCCTTGCGATTCCCGCATTGCTGGCCGTGCTGGCGGCCGCGGGCGCCCCCCTGCTCTTCGGCCGCTGGTCCGCGGGCGCGGCCTTGGGGCTGGGACTGGCCGTGTGGTTGGCGGCCGCCATCGCCGCAGACGTGGCCAAGCGCATCCGCGCGACCCGCGACCGCTGGTGGCGCCAGCCTCGCAGCTGGCTGGGCATGCATCTGGCTCATCTGGGCGTGGCGGTATTCGTCGCCGGGGTTGCGCTGGTGGGCAGCTACGAGACCGAACAGGATCTGCTGCTGCAACCCGGGCAAAGCGCGCCGGTGGCCTCCTACCGCGTCGAGTTCATGGGCGTGGCACGCGTGCGCGGCCCGAACTACGAATCCGATATGGGTACCTTCGCGCTCTACCGCGGTGAAAAGCGCCTGCGCGACCTGCATCCCGAAAAACGCACCTATGCGTCCTCGGCGCTGCCGATGACGGAGGCGGCCATCGCCGCCAACGGCCTGCGCCACGTCTACGTCGCCCTGGGCGAACCCATGGAGCAAGGCGCCTGGAGCGTGCGCCTGTACTACAAGCCCTTCGTGGACTGGATCTGGGGCGGCTGCATCCTCATGGCCCTGGGCGGCCTGCTGGCGATCAGCGATCCGCGCTACCGCCTGAAACGCCGCGAAAAAAAGCAACCGCAACGCACAGCACCGCAGGCGCCGGCGGAGGCCCGGCCATGAGCCGCTACATCTGGCCCCTGGCGGGCTTCGTGGTGCTGGTGTTCTTTCTGGGAATAGGCCTGACCCTCAACCCGTCCGAAGTGCCGTCTCCACTTATCGACAAGCCCGCGCCCGCTTTCGCCCTGCCCGAACTGCATGAACCCCGCAAGACCTTCACGCCTGAGAGCATGAAAGGCCGGGTCTGGGTGTTGAACGTCTGGGCATCGTGGTGCTATGCCTGCCTGACGGAACACCCCTATATCCAGGAGTTGTCATCGCAGCACGGCGTGCCTGTCATAGGCTTGAACTACAAGGACATACGGGACGAAGCCATCGCCTGGCTGGCGCGCAACGGCGATTCCTACGAGGCCTCCGTGTCCGACACCGACGGCAAGGTCGGCATCGACTATGGCGTCTACGGTGTGCCGGAGACCTTCGTCATCGACCAGGCCGGGACCATCCGCTACAAGCACATCGGCCCGGTGACGCGCGAATCCCTGCGCGACACCCTGCTTCCGCTGATCCGGGGGCTGCAATGAAGATACTCCTGCGCGTATTCGCGCTCTCGCTGGCGCTGGGCCACGGCGCGGCCGCCCATGGCTCGCCCGAGGACCGCCGCGTCAACGAGATCGCCTCGGAACTGCGCTGCCTGGTCTGCCAGAACGAATCCATCGCCGCCTCGCGCGCCGACCTCGCCGTCGATCTGCGGCGTCAGATCCGCCAGCAACTGGACGCCGGCAAGTCCGAGGCCGACATCCTGGCCTATATGGAGGCCAGGTACGGCGACTTCATCCTCTACCGGCCGCGCCTGAAAGCCTCCACGCTGCTGCTCTGGTTCGGCCCCGCCGCGCTGCTGGCCGCCGGGCTGGCCGCGCTGGCCCTGACCTTGCGCCGGCGCAGGCTGCGCCAGCACTGCCCCGCTTTGACGCCTGCGGAGCGCCGAGCCGCCGACGCCCTGCTCGGCATCGACGCTGAAAAAGGACCTGGAACATGATGCAGTTTTTCTATCTGTCGGCCGCCTTGATGGCCGCCGTCGTGACCCTATGGTTGATCGCCGCGTTGCGGCGCACGCCCGCCGCCAGCGCCGCGGACAAGCGCCGGGCGGCGAACGTGGCGGTGCTGCGCGACCAGCTGCACGAACTTGAACGGGACCGCGCAAACGGCATCCTGTCGCAAGACGCCTTCGTGGAAGCGCGCACCGAACTGCAGCGCCTGGCGCTGGAAGAAGCCAGCCAGGCGCAAGGGCATGCACCCGCGCCCGGCCGCGGCCGTCTGCTGCCCGCCAGCCTGGCCATCGCGCTGCCGCTGGCAGCCATACTGGTCTATGTCGCCCTGGGCAATCCTGGCGCCATCGCGCCGCCCCCGGCGCCTGCCGCCCAGCCCCAAGTCACCGCCGCCGACATCCAGGCCATGGTGGCAAAACTGGAGGCCCGGCTGGCCGCCAATCCCGACGACTATCAGGGATGGCTGATGCTGGCCCGGTCCCACCGCTACTTCGGCAGGCACGCCGACGCGGTCCAGTCCTTTGCCCGGGCCGCGCCGGTGGTGGACAGCAACCCGGCAGCGCTGGCCGAATACGCCGAATCCCTGGTGCTCAGCGCCAATCGGGGCTTCGGCGGGCAGCCTGACCAGCTGTTGCGGCGCGCGCTGGACCTCAATCCCGAGGAGCCGTTGGCCCTGATGCTGGCGGGCGCAAGCCGCTTCGACCAGCGCGACTTCCCGGCAGCCATCGATTTCTGGCAGCGCCTGCTGGCCAGGCTGCCTGCCGGCAGCGACATGGCGCGCACGGTCAACGAGGGCATCGCGCTGGCCCGCGAGCGCCAGCGCGAAGGCGCGGCGCCATGACCGCGGCGGCGCGTCATGCTTGACCTGTCCCTCATCGGTTTCGCCACTGCCTTCATCGCAGGGACCGCGTCGTTCCTGTCGCCTTGCGTGCTGCCGCTGGTGCCAGGCTACCTGTCCTACATCGCGGGCGGATCCGGCGCGTCCGCGGACGATGGCCGCACGCTGCGCTGGCGCATGCTGGGGCTGGCGGCCTGCTTCGTGGCCGGCTTCTCTGCCGTCTTCGTCATCTTCGGCGCCAGCGTCACGGCGCTGAGCCGCCTGCTGCTGTCCTACCGCTACGAACTGAACCTGGCCGCAGGCGCCATCATTGCGCTGGCGGGCCTGATGCTGCTGGGCGTGCTGCGCCTGCCCGCCTGGGCCCAACGCTACTACCGGTTCGATCCGGCGGGCAAGGGCAGCCCCGGCAGCGCCGCCGTTCTGGGCCTGGCGTTCGGCTTCGGCTGGACCCCTTGCATCGGCCCGATCCTGGCCGGCATCCTGGCGCTGGGCGCGGCGTCAGCCAGCGTGGGCCAGGGCGTGGCCCTGCTGGGCGTCTATGCGCTGGGGTTAGGCGTCCCCTTTTTAGCCGCAGCCTGGTTCATGAGTCCGTTCCTGCGCCGCATGCAGGGTTTGAAGCGCGCCGGCCGGATCCTGCGGATCCTGACCGGGCTGATCCTGATCGTGATGGGCTGGGCCATCGCCACCGGCCAATTGGCCCGTTTCGCCATCTGGATGCTGCTGACCTTCCCCGCCTTGGGCAGGCTGGGCTGAGCCAGGTCAAAACCCGTCCGATCAAACGCTTGACCTTGACATCATTGGAATCTTTATAGTGACACCCATCAGCAGGAAATTCCAAGTTTTCAAGGAGCGGATATGAGTGCCATCCCAGCAGACAGCGTCGCGGTCAGCCTGCCTATCGAAGGCATGACCTGCGCCTCGTGCGTGGGCCGGGTCGAAAAGGCCTTGAAGGCCGTGCCGGGCGTCAACCAGGCCAGCGTCAACCTGGCGACCGAACGCGCCGACATCACGTTTGCAGGCACGCCGGACGTTGCCGCCGCCGTGCAGGCGGTGCAGAAGGCGGGTTATGCCGTCGCCGAAACCACGATCGAACTGTCCGTCACCGGCATGACCTGCGCCTCGTGCGTGGGCCGCGTCGAAAAAGCCCTGAAGGCGGTGCCCGGCGTCAGCAGCGCCAGCGTCAACCTCGCCACCGAGCGCGCCAGCATCACCGCAGCCGGCGGCGTGCCCGCCAGCGCCCTGATCCAGGCCGTGGCCAAGGCCGGCTACGAAGCGAAGCCGCTGGCCGCCGAAGCCAGCGACACCGACGCCGTGGCCGAACGCCAGGCCGCGGAACTGAAGTCGCTCAAGCGCGCCCTGACCGTGGCCACGATCTTCGCGCTGCCCGTGTTCATCCTGGAAATGGGCGCGCACATCGTGCCGGCGTTCCACCACGTCATCGCCGAAACCATCGGCACGCAGAACAGCTGGTACCTGCAATTCGTGCTGGCCAGCATCGTGCTGTTCGGCCCCGGCCTGCGCTTCTTCAAGAAGGGCATCCCCGCGCTGCTGCGCGGCGCGCCCGACATGAACTCGCTGGTCGCGGTGGGCACCTCCGCCGCCTATGCCTATTCGGTGGTCGCCACCTTCGCCGCCGGACTGCTGCCCGCCGGCACCGTCAACGTCTATTACGAGGCCGCCGCGGTCATCGTGGCGCTGATCCTGCTGGGCCGCTACATGGAGGCGCGCGCCAAGGGCAATACGTCCGAAGCCATCAAGCGCCTGCTCGGGCTGCAAGCCAAGACCGCGCGCGTCGTGCGTAACGGCACGACGCTGGAACTCGCCATCGAGGAAGTGGTGGCGGGCGACCTGATCGAAGTCCGCCCCGGCGAGCGCATCCCGGTGGACGGAGAGGTCGTGGAAGGCAACAGCTACATCGACGAGTCCATGATCAGCGGCGAACCCGTGCCGGTCGAAAAGCAGCCCGGCTCCGAAGTGGTCGGCGGCACCGTCAACCAGAATGGCGCGCTGACGTTCCGCGCCACCAAGGTCGGCGGCGACACGCTGCTGGCGCAAATCATCCGCATGGTCGAACAGGCGCAAGGCTCCAAGCTGCCGATCCAGGCCTTGGTGGACCGCATCACGATGTGGTTCGTGCCTGCCGTCATGGCGGCCGCCGTCCTGACCTTCATCATCTGGCTGACGTTCGGCCCCGACCCCGCCCTGACCTTCGCGCTGGTCAATGCCGTGGCCGTGCTGATCATCGCCTGCCCCTGCGCCATGGGCCTGGCAACGCCGACCTCCATCATGGTGGGCACGGGCCGCGCCGCGCAGATGGGCGTGCTGTTCCGCAAGGGTGAAGCGCTGCAGTCGCTGAAGGACGCCCAGGTCGTGGCCGTGGACAAGACCGGCACGCTGACCAAGGGCCGCCCCGAGCTGACCGACCTGATCGTCGCGCCGGGCTTCGAACGCGCCGCCGTGCTGGGCAAGGTCGCCACCGTCGAAGCCAAGTCCGAACACCCGATCGCGCAAGCCATCGTGGACGCGGCGCGCGCCGAGAACATCGCGCTGGGCACGATCTCGCAATTCGAATCGATCACCGGCTTTGGCGTCAGCGCCCGTGTCGACGGCGACCTGGTCGAGATCGGCGCCGACCGTTTCATGCGCGAACTGGGCCTGAGCGTCGAATCCTTCGGCTCGGACGCCGCGCGCCTGGGCGACGAAGGCAAGACGCCACTGTACGCTGCCGTCAACGGCAAGCTGGCCGCCATGATCGCCGTGGCCGACCCCATCAAGGAAACCACGGCCGCCGCCATTCGCGCCCTGCATGACCTGGGCCTGAAGGTCGCCATGATCACCGGCGACAACCGCCGCACCGGCGAAGCCATCGCCCGCCAGCTTGGCATCGACGAAGTCGTCGCCGAAGTGCTGCCCGACGGCAAGGTCGCGGCGGTGCAGCGCCTGAAGCAGCAGTACGGCCCCATCGCCTATGTGGGCGACGGCATCAACGACGCGCCGGCCCTGGCCGAAGCGGACGTGGGCCTGGCCATCGGCACCGGCACGGACATCGCCATCGAAGCCGCCGACGTGGTGCTGATGTCGGGCGACCTGGGCGGCGTGCCCAATGCCATCGCCCTGTCCAAGGCCACCATCCGCAACATCAAGCAGAACCTGTTCTGGGCCTTCGCCTACAACGTGGCGCTGATCCCGGTAGCGGCGGGCCTGCTGTACCCGGTCAATGGCAGCCTGCTGTCGCCGGTGTTCGCGGCGGGCGCGATGGCCCTGTCCAGCGTGTTCGTCCTGAGCAACGCGCTGCGGCTGCGCCGCTTCGCGGCGCCCTTCCCGGCCCGCGGCTGAGCGGGACTTCCCGGCAGACGCCGGGAAGCGCCCTTCGTGCTGGTTCTACTGCTTCGGCGCGCTGGCCACCAGCGCGCCGAATTTCTTGTCCAGCTCCGCCAGCGCATCATTGATGTAGGCGCGGCGCGCCTTGATCCAGGCGTCCTGCTCGGCCAGCTGCGCGCGCGCTTCCTTCAGCATGCGGTCCATTTCAGCCGGTTGCGGACCGCCCGAAGTGGCGCGGTTCTTGACGATGGCCACGGGGTCCAGCGTCGAGCGGAACTCCGCCTCGCTCATCGGCAGTTTGTTGCCGTACTTCGAGTCCTTCATGGCGTCCGCATAGATGCGGCGCGCCTGTTCGTACGGAAAGTCCAGCGGCTTGATGTTGTTGGTCTTGGCGTAGCTGACGACCTCGGACGCGAAGTGGTGGCCGTCGCGGAACGGCAGCTTGTACTTGCGCATCAGCACGTCGGCCAGTTCCTGCGAAGCGGTCCAGTCGCTGTTCAGCTCCTCCAGCGCCCGCTCGGGGCTGAGAACCATCGCTTTCAGCACCCGGTCCCAGCGCTTGAGCGCCGAAATGCCGGCGTCCACCATGGCGGAATTCTGCTTCACGTCCTTCGGGTCGCTCATGCCGGGCGTGATGTTGTGCGTCTGCACCACCGGCCCCATGGCCAGCGTCACGGCGGTGGACGCATCGCTGCGGGTGTCGTTGAGCAAGCCCGGATTACGCTTCTGCGGCATGGCGCTGGACACGTAGGTATTGCCGCCGCCCTCTTCCAGCAGGATCCAGGGACGCGGCTGGGCGTACTGGGTCATCACGTCCTCGACGAAATTGCCCGTGCGCAACGCGATGCTGGTGACGATGGAGGCAACTTCCACCGGCTGGTCCATGGACGAGATCTGCGAGGCGTCATATGCGTTGTCCACCAGCGCGGCAAAGCCCAGGTATTGCGCCATGCGCTTGCGGTCCAACGGCCAGCTGGTGCCGTTGAGCACCGTCGTGCCCATCGGCGAACGGTCGATGCGCACGTAGGCCTCGCGGATGCGCTGGGCGTCGCGCGCCAGGCCGGCGGCCTGCCCCAGCAGATAGTGCCCATAGCTGTTGGGCTGCGCGGCCACGCCGTTGGTGTAGTTCGGCACGATGGTCGCGGCATGCTTTCCGGCCAGTTCCACCAGCGTGGTGGAGGTGGCGTTCAGCTGGGCCGCCAGGTCCAGCAGCTTGTCGCGCAGGATGGCGCTGCGGTAGGTCGCGTGCATGTCCTGGCTGGAGCGTCCCGCGTGCAGCAACGTCACGTCCTCGCCCGCCGCCTTGATCAGCAGCGGCTCGAAGGTAATGACGCTGGCCGGCCGCTTGGCGCCGGGCTGGTTGCCGTCGTTGATCACCTTGGCCACGCCGGCCGCCAGTCGCGGCGCCATGGACTTGTCCAGCAGCCCCTCGTCCGTGTTGATGACGGCGGTGGCCTTGTTGATCTCGCCCAGCCAGAAGAACGGATCGCGCGGCACGGAGGCCGCGGGCTGGGCTTGCTGGGCCGATGCCTGCGCGCCGAACGTAAAGGCAAGCGCGGCGCCCAGGGCGGGAAGTAGATGTCTCATGGCTGTCTCGTTAGGATGGCGAGCGGCCAGTTTATCGGCGGGCCTGGCGGCGGGAAATGGCGGATTTCACCGAGCCATCCGCCCGCATGTGCCGGCTGGATCTTCAGGACTTGGTCAGCCTGACCAGCATCTTTCCCGTGTTGGCGCCCTTGAACAACCCGATGAAAGCCTCGGGCGCACGCTCCAGCCCATCCACCACCGTTTCCCGCAGCTGCACCTGTCCGGCCTTGATCCACGCGCTCATCCGGGGGATGAATTCCGGCAGTACGTCGATGTGATCGGATGCGATCAGGCCCTGCAGCTTGATGCGCTTTTCAATGGCCGAAAACAGGTTGCGCACGCCGACGGCCGGCTTGCCCTCGTTGTAGCCCGAGATCATGCCGCACAACACGAAACGCGCATGATCGCGAGCCAGCGCCAGCGCGCTGTCCAGGTGGTCGCCGCCAACGTTGTCGAAGTAGATGTCGATGCCCTGCGGCGCGGCCTGCGCCAGCGCCGCGGTCAGGTCAGGCGCGTTGCGGTAGTCGATGACCGCGTCGGCCCCGGCCACGTCGCGCAGCCAGCGCGCCTTGTCCTCCGACCCCGCGGACGCCACCACGCGCAACCCCATCTGCTTGGCCATCTGGACCACCACGCTGCCGACCGCGCCGCTGGCTGCGGACACGAAAATGGTCTCGCCTGCTTGCGCCTTGGCGATCCGCGTCAGCCCCACGTAGGCCGTCAAGCCCGGAAAGCCCAGCGCGCCCAGATAGGTTTGCAAGGGAATGCCGTCGTCGGCGACAGGGGTGGCGTGCGCCGCGTCGATCAGCGCGTGCTCGCGCCACCCGGCGAAATGCACCACGCGGTCGCCTGTGGCGAAGCGCGGATCGGCGCTCTGCTCGACCACGCCAACCGCCGCGCCGTCCATCACCTGATCCAGCGCGAACGGATCGATGTAGCTCTTGCGTTCATCCATGCGGCCGCGCATGTACGGATCTACCGACATCCACAGATTGCGGACCAGGATCTGCCCCGGCTTGGGCGCGGGCAGCGTTGTTTCGACCAGCGCGAAGTCGGCTGGCGTGGGCAGCCCCGTGGGGCGATGCTTCAAGTGGATTTCCCGGGTGGCGATGGACATGACGGACCTCATTGAAAAGAGTAGGAAGAGAAAGGGTCAGCGCGCGGCTCGTGAGCCAGGCGCCGCGTACGACAAGCCGAGCGCGTGCGCATCCGACAGGCCGCGCACGCGCGCCTCGTCGTCACCGCTCTCGACATCAAGAAACAGGTGCGTGCGCACATCGCTCACGCCGCTGTAATGGAAGACCCCGTGTTCGATCTGCGTGGCAATCGCGGCGCGGTAGCCGCGCCCGTCATAGGCTTGCGCGCCGGCGCCGCCGGTCGCGATCAGGCGCACGCGCTTTCCGGCCAGCCGGCCGGGCTGCCCGTCGCCGACGCCGAAAGCCCATCCCTTGGTGAACACGCGATCGATCCAGCCCTTGACCAGCGCCGGCATGCTCCACCAGTAGACCGGGAACGCCAGCACGATCAGGTCGGCGGCCTCCACCCGCAATTGCTCACGCCGCACGTCGCCGGGCAAGTTGCCGTTGCCGCGATAGAAGGCCAGGTCGGCCGCGGTCATGCGCGGGTCGAAGGACTCCGCGTCCAGGTCCGCCCAGACGACGCGGGCCCGGCCGCCAGCCTGGACGCCGGCCAGGTAGCGCTCGGCAAGCGTGGCGGAGTAAGAGCCAGCAGGCGCGCTGGCGGCGATAACCAGGATGTTCATGTCGGCCCTTTGTGTCGCGATGACGATGAGCCATTGAATCATCTACCCATCAGATAAAATAGTTCAATATTTCGTTAAAACCTATCTAAACGGTAGATATATATGCCGCCTCGGATTTCGCTGGAGCAATGGCAGGCCCTGGTCGCCGTGGTGGACGCGGGCGGCTATGCCCAGGCCGCCGACGCGCTCAGCAAATCGCAGTCGACCATCAGCTACGCGATCCGCCAGATCGAGGAGCGGCTGGGCGTGGCCGTGTTCGCCATGGACGGACGCAAGGCCTTGCTCACGGACGACGGCAAGATCCTCTACCGGCGCGGCAAGTCGCTGGTGGGCGAGGCCCAACGCCTGGAACGGGCGGCGGCCAATCTGGCCAAGGGACGGGAGCAGATGCTGACGCTGGCCGTGGAAAGCCTGTTCCCGACGGACCTGCTGTTGCGCTGCCTGGACAGGATTGCCGGCGAGTTCCCCGAGACACGCATCGAACTTCACGAATCAGTGGTCGGCGGCACGGATGAACTGTTGCTCTCGGGCGAGGCCGACCTCGCCATCTGCGCCGACCACATTCAGGCCGGCCATGTCGGCGACGCGCTGCTGCGCTATTGCGCGATCGCGGCGGCCGCGCCATCGCATCCCCTGCACCAGATGAACCGTCCGCTGTCGCTCGAAGACCTCAAGGCGCATCGCCATCTGGTGATCCGCGACAGCGGCCGCCAGCGCGTGCGGCCCAGCGTCTGGGACGTCGCCGAGCAGCGCATCACCGTCAGCCACAAGAGCACGTCGATACGCGCGGCGTGCATGGGCATGGGCTTCGCGTGGTATCCGCAGGACTGGATCCGCGAACAGTTGGCCTCGGGCGAATTGAAGCCGCTGCCGCTGCTGGATGGCGCGCAGCGCTGGGGCGCGCTGTACCTGGTCTACCCCGATCCCGATGCGGCGGGGCCAGCCGCGCGCCGCCTGGGCCAGATACTGCGCGAAGAGAGCCAGAAATCCGAATGAAACCGCGGCGCGGGCAGCCCGTCCGCGTCCTTTGGCCTTAACATACCGCCCAAAAACCACACCATGCGCCCATGCCCCGTCCGAATCTGACCAACGCCGAAACCCTGTGCCAGATCGCCAAGCTGGGCAGTTTCCGCGCCGCAGCCGAACGGCTGCACACTTCCCAACCCGCCGTCTCGGCGCGCATGAAGGAGCTGGAGCAGTCGCTGGGCTTTCCTCTCTTCGAGAAGCGCGGCCGCCGGCTGGAACTTACGGTGCCCGCGCGCCGTTTCGTCGAACGCGTGGAACCGCTGCTGCTGGCAGTGGAAGACGCCTTCACCGACGCGGAGGCCGTCAATAACGCTGCCGGCACGGTGCGCATCGGCATGGGCGAGATTTCCATGACCTGGTTTTCACGCGTGGTGCCCGAGCTGCGCCGCGCCCTGCCGCGCGTTTCCTACGAGATCGAGCTGGACCTCGCGGTCAAGCTGCAGGAGCACCTGACGTCCGGCGCGCTGGACATCGCGATCATGGCCAATCATCTGCGCGACGACCAGTTCATCTGCGAGTCGCTGGGTACGACCCGCATGTCGTGGATGGTCTCGTCCCGGCTGCTGAGCAACGCTGAAGGCCAGCCTCGCACCATGCAATCGCTACTGCAAACCGAGCCGCTGTGGTGCGTATCGCGCCCGTCGGGTTTCTTCGGACCGGCGCAGGACGAGCTGCGCGATATGGGCGCCAACCTGGACAACATCTGCAGCTGCAATCGCCTGAACAGCCTGATCGAAGTCGTCGAGGCCGGCGGCGGCATCGCGCAGTTGCCGGAAATGATGGTGGCCGAACAAGTTCGCGCCGGCACTCTGGTGCTGGTGGACCCGGCGCAGACGCCGCTGACGCTGGAGTTCACCATCGCCATCCACCGCAACCAGGGCCAGTCCGTCGTCCATCAGGTCGCCGAAGCCCTTGCCCGCCTGGGCAAGGCGGCTACCGGCCACGCCTGATGACTCGCGGCCGCGCTCAGGCGTCGAGCAGCGCGCGCTTCTGCACTTTGCCGCTGGCGTTGCGCGGCAACTCAGTCATGAACTGCACGTGCTCGGGTACCTTGAAATATGCGAGCCGCCCGGCGCAATAGGTCTTGATGGCATCCGCATCCGCCTGGTGCCCGGCGTGCAGCACGACGAAAGCCTTGACCGACTGGTCGCGCACCGGATCGGGTATGCCCACCACGGCCACGTCGCGCACGGCGGGATGCCCCATCAAGGCCTCTTCCACCTCCGCCGCCGAGATGTTCTCGCCAGCCCGCTTGATCACTTCCTTCTTGCGGCCGAAGAAAAAGAAGTTGCCCTTGGCATCCTGGTAGCCGAGGTCCCCCGTGTGCAGCCAGCCGCCCTCGAACACGGCCTGCGTCGCCGCCGGGTCGCGGTAGTAGCCCAGGGTCAGCGTGCGCCCAGGACGTCCGCGCACCACGATCTCGCCGACTGCGCCCACGGCCACCGGCCGGTTGTCGTCGTCGACCACGAACACTTCGCGGTCGGGCGTGGCGCGCCCGATGGACGGATAGGCCGAGGGCGAGGCATGCGGCTGCAAGGTGATGTAAAGCATGGTCTCGGACTGCCCGTAGCCGTTGCGCAACGGGATACGGAAACGCTCGATGAACGCCGCGATCTCGGCTTCCGAAATATTGATGGCATAGCCCGCGTACCGCACCTGATGCGCCGTATCGAAAGGCGTGGGCGGCTGGTTCAACAAGGTTCGGCACAGCATGCCGGACAGGCTGCATATCGTGATGCGGTGTTCGATGAGCTGGCGCAGGTAGCGCGTGGCGCTATAGCGTTCCCCGATCACCGCGGTGGCGCCCGCGGTCAGGCAGGACAGCACGGTTTCCTGGCAGTTGGCGTGGAACAGCGGCTTGTTGTTGAACACGCGGTCAGCGCGGCCTATGCCGCTGTTGGCCGCGCCCGCCTGGCCACACCAGAGCAGGTTGGCGTGCGTGAGCATCACCCCCTTGGGCCGCGCCGAAGTACCCGACGTGTACAGGATCTGCGCAAGGTCGTCGCTGCATAGCTCGGGCTCGCGGTAATCCGCGGACGTCGCCGCCAGCGCGCCGCTCACACCTTCCGGCCCCAGGCTGCCGCGCGCCACTGGCACGATTTCCGGGCCTTGATCCATCGCGTCGCGGACTTCGCGGATCAACGCTTCGTGCGCGGGCTCGACCAGCGCCAGCGCGGGCTGACAATGCTCAAGCTGATAGGCTACTTCCGGCGCAGTGAGATGGATGTTGCCGGCCACGATAACGGCGCCCGCCAGCATCAGGCCCATCCACAGCGGCACGTACTCTGCGGTGTTGCCCATGAAAACGAATACGCGGTCGCCCGGCTGCACGCCGCGCGCCTGCAAGCCCGCGGCGAATGCGCGGGCCGCCTCGCGCAACTGGATGAAGCTCAACTGGCTGATGTCGCCGTTCTGGTACTCATGCACGATCGCCAGCTTATGCCCGTGGCACAGCGCCTGTTCATCGAGCAAATCCGTGATCCCGCGGTTTCCTGCTGCGTCCATCCAGCCTCCGGCTTTTCTGATTTTTCAACGGCGCGCCGGCTCCTTGCGGCTGCGCCCATGAGTAGGAAAATCAGTATAGGTAGCGGCATTTCGCGGCACTAGCTAAACGTTTTTATGCATATCCATCAAGGTTTTTCATGCATGCCGGCAAGGCTGAATGATTGATGGGATTTATGCTTTTCCATCAAAACGTTTGCTTAGTCGCCAGCTGTCGGAAAACCTATACTCCGGTTCAAAGAGGCCACGCAGCAGAAGCGCCGGCCAGACCAAGAAGAATGCAAAACTGGAGGAGCTGCCGTGCAAGAGGCATCGATCAAGGACCAGGTTTCGGCCGAGGAATGGGCAGTGCGCGTAGACCTCGCCGCAGCCTATAACCTGGCTATCGAAATGCGTATGACCGACCACATCTATACGCATATCTCGGCGAGGGTTCCCGGCGCCCAGCCGCACTTCCTGATCAATGCCTACGGGCTGATGTTCAACGAAATCACCGCGTCCAACCTGGTCAAGGTGGACATAGACGGCGGCATCCTGCTGGACCAGACCGGCCTGGGCATCAACCCCGCCGGCTTCGTCATCCATAGCGCCATCCATCGCGTCCGCCACGACGCGGCCTGCGTCATGCATACGCATACCGCGGCCGGCATCGCGGTATCCGCGCAAGAGGCCGGCCTGCTCATGATTTCGCAGCATGCCATGCGCTTTCACAACCGCATCGGCTACCACGACTACGAAGGCGTCGCGCTCGACATGGACGAACAGCAGCGCCTGATCGCCGATCTCGGCCCCCACAGCGCGATGATCCTGCGCAATCACGGCCTGCTGGTCTGCGGCGCCAGCGTGCCAGACGCCTTCGACGCCATGTTCTATCTGGAGCGCGCCTGCCAGGCGCAGGTCGCGGCGCTGGCCGGCGGCCTGCCGCTGGTAACACCCTCCGCCGCAGTTGCCGAGAAGGTCGGCCGCCAGTTCGACCGCCTCGACCGTCCGTCCCGCCACAAGCACTGGCCTCCCCTGCTCCGGCTGCTGCAACGCATCCGGCCCGAATACCAGGAATAGCGGCAACCGCGCCGCCCCCTGGCGGCCACTTTTCGTAGAGTAGAAATGGAAGATGCTCATCAATGCCGCGTCGCGGTATATGGTGCGGGCGCGATCGGCTGTCTGCTCGCCGCGCGCCTGGCCCAGGCTGGCTGCGAGGTGACCATGATCGCCCGCGGACAAACGCTGGCCGCCCTGCGGCAACATGGCGTCGGCTTGACGGCTGACGGCGCCACGCGCCACTACCCGGTGCGCGCCACCGACGATCCGCGTCAGGTGCGCGGCGCGGACTACCTGATTCTTGCGGTCAAGCAACAGGCGCTGGACGATATCGCCGCGCACCTGGCGCCGATGCTGGCGCCGCAAGGCGTCGTGGTGCCGGCCGTAAACGGCATCCCCTGGTGGTATCTGCCCACGCTGGACAGCCCGCTGGGCAATATGCCACTGCAAACGGTGGATGGCCGCGGTGCCCTCAGGCAAGCGCTGCCATTGGAGCGGGTGCTGGGCGCCGTGGTGTACATCGCAGCGAACGCCACCGCGCCTGGCATCACGGCCCAGAACGCACGCAACACTCTCATACTCGGCGAACCGGACGGCTCCAGGTCTGCGCGGGCCGACCGGCTCGCCGGACTGTTGCAAGCTTCAGGCCTGCAATGCGAGGTCAGCGGCGACATCCACCAAGCGGTCTGGGTCAAGGCGATGGGCAATGCCACCTTTAACCCCTTGAGCGTGCTGGCCCACGCCACCATGGAGGCCATGGTTCGCGATCCCCATCTCGGCAAACTGGCGCGCGCCATGCTGGGCGAGTACCTGGCGCTGGGCCAGGCGCTCGGGCTTGCGCTGCCGGTGACGGTCGAGCAACGCATGCAGGCAGCCGCCAGCGCGGGCGCCGCCCAGACCTCGATGTTGCAGGACGCGCTGCAAAACAAGCCGTTGGAAATCGACGCCATCGTCGGCGCCATGATCGAGATCGCAGCAAAGCTGAACCTGGACATGCCCCACGCCAACACGGTCTGGGGATTGATCCGGCACCGGAGCCTCAGCGCAGGCGCCATCTGAACACCCCACCTAGAAAACCACAGGAGACAATCCATGAAATGGCTATCGCATTGCCTGGCCGCAACCCTGATCTGCACGGGCGCAGCCGCCCACGCCCAGGACTATCCCAACAAGCCCATCAACATCGTGGTGCCCTTCACGCCGGGCGGCGTCACCGACGTGATGACCCGGCAGGTCGCGGCCAAGCTGCAGGCAGATCTGGGCCAACCGGTGGTAGTGGTCAACAAGCCCGGCGCCGGCACCATGATCGCCTCGGCCTATGTGGCCAAGGCGCCGGCCGACGGCTATACGCTGCTGATGGCGGCATCGTCCCTGGGCATCGCTCCCAGCCTGTACAAGAACACCGCGAACTATGACCCGGTCAAGGATTTCCAGCCCGTTTCGCTAATCGCCAGCGTGCCTCACGTGCTGGTGACGGGCAAGCAGGTGCAGGCGTCCAGCGTGAAGGAATTGATCGCCACGCTCAAGAAAGACGGCAAGTCGGCGACCTTCGCCTCTTCCGGCAACGGCACGTCCAACCACCTGGAGGGCGAGCTGTTTGCCGCGCTGACCGGCCTGAAGATGACCCACATCCCCTACAAGGGCAGCGTTCCGGCGCTGACCTCCTTGGCAGGCGGTGAAGTCGACATGCTGTTCGTGGACATCGCGGCCGCGCAGCCCTTTCTCGACAGCGGCAAGGTACGGCCGCTCGCCGTCACCACCAAGACGCGGTCCTCGGTGCTGCCCGACCTGCCCACGGTCGAGGAATCCGGCCTGCCCGGCTACGACGCCATGCCCTGGCTGGGGATCGTGGCCCCGGCCGGCACGCCGCCCGCGGTCGTCGCGAGGCTGCAAGCATCCCTGCAGAAGATGAAGGCGGCGCCCGACGTGCAAGAGCAGTTCAAGAAAATGGGCCTGGACGCCCTGTTCACCAAGCCGGGCGATTTCGGCGCCTTCATCGTCAGCGACAGCGCCAAATGGGCCGAGTTGATCAAGAAGTCCGGCGCAACCGCCGAGTAGGCCAACACCCCCAACCCCCACGCCATTCCAGGAAGGACCCTTACATGCATCGCGATACTCCGGCCCCGGCAAAACCGCTCGGCAACGACGTGTGGGAGGCCACGCTCAAGCGCGCGCTGGCCAGCGCCAACATCCCCACCTTGCTCATGGTGCTGGTGCACCTGACGGGCGACACGCAGTGGCTGTCCGAACGCTACCAGTGTTCGCGCATCCGTGGCCTCGAAGACAACGACCCCGGCGGGCTGCCGCAAGCCGTGCAGGAGGAAATCCGTGAAGCCGCGTACTCGGCCATCCTGCGCAGCCGCAGCGGCCATCCGCCCAGACTGCCAGCCCCCACGCACGAACAGCTGGTCGCGATGCTGCGCACCAGCATCGGGGAAACCGTTCCCGACTCGTACGGCCCCATGATCGCCGCTTGGCTGGGACTGGATCCGGACTTCGCGCTGGAGCAACGCAATGCGTTCCGGGTGCCGCGAGGCTATCGGGTCCTGGTCATCGGCGCCGGCGTGGCCGGCCTGTGCGCCGCGATCCGCCTGCAAGGCGCGGGCATTCCTTATGTCGTGATCGAGAAGAACGCCGAAGTCGGCGGCACCTGGTACGAGAACCGCTACCCCGGCGCGGGCGTGGACACCCCCAACCACATCTACTCGTACTCGTTCGCCAAGCACGACTGGTCGCGCTACTTCGCCCTGCAAGGCGAGATCCAGGGCTATTTCGAAAGCGTCGCCGACCAGCATGGCGTGCGCTCCAACATCCGCTTCAACACGCGCGTGGAGTCCGCCCGCTACGACGAAGCCGCACTGTGTTGGAACGTACGCACGGTCGGGCAGGACGGCCAGGTCCAGGACTATGTGGCGGACATCGTCATCAGCGCGGTCGGTCTGTTGAACGTACCCAAGCTGCCCCCCATACCCGGCCTGGAGAGTTTCAAGGGCCCCTGCTTCCATACGGCGAACTGGCCGAAAGGCCTGGACCTGCGCGGCAAGAACGTGGGCATCATCGGCAACGGCGCCAGTTCCATGCAGGTCGTGCCCGCCATCGCCGACCAGGTCCGCTCCCTGACCGTGTTCCAGCGCTCCAAGCAATGGGCCGCGCCGTTCGAGAAATTCCAGAAGCCCGTGCCAGAGGACGTCCGCTTCCTGCTGCGCGAGGTACCGTATTACCAGGAGTGGTATCGCCAACGCCTGGCCTGGATCTTCAACGACCGGGTCCACGCGACGCTGCAAATCGATCCGCAATGGCCGCACCCCGAGCGCGCCATCAATGAGATCAACGACAAGCACCGCGAACACTTCACCAGCTACATCAAGGCGGAACTCGGCGAACGCCAGGATCTGCTGCCCGACGTTCTGCCCGACTATCCGCCCTTCGGCAAACGCATGCTGATGGACAACGGCTGGTTCCGAACCATGGCGCGGGACCATGTCGAGTTGGTCACTGGCGGCATCGCGCGGGTCACGGAAAACGCAGTGGTGAGCGACAACGGCCAGGCGCACGAACTGGACGTGCTGGTGGTCGCCACCGGTTTCGACGCGATCAATCTGCTGTCCTCGTTCAAGCTCTACGGCCGCGGCGGACGCTCGATCCGCGAGGCCTGGGACGAAAAGGGAGCCGAGGCCTTCATGGGAGTCGCGGCGCCCGGCTTTCCCAACCTGTTCATCCTGGCCGGTCCCAACACCGCCCTGGGCCATGGCGGCAGCGTCGTCGCCCTGCTGGAGACCCAGGTGCGCTATGTCATGGGCCTATTGCAGCAAGGACTGGACAAGGCCGGCGGACGCTTCGAGATCGAAGTCCGCAGGGACAGGCACGACGCCTATAACGCCCGCGTCCAGGCCGCCCACGACCGCATGATCTGGACCCACAAAGGCATGAGCAACTGGTATCGCAACGCGCATGGCAAGGTGGTGGCGCCCACCCCGTTCCGCAACGACGACTACTGGCACATGCTGCGCAAGACGGACATGGGCGACTACCACTACCGCCCGGCGTCTCGCGTGAATGAAGCCGAGCCGTCCGCATCCGACCGCGTCGAGATTGCCTGAATGCCACAAGCGCAGAAGAAGCGTTGCCTGGTGCTGGGCTGCGGCGGCGTGACAGGGCTGGCCTGGGAGATCGGCATTCTGGCGGGCCTGGCGCGCCACGACGTCGACCTCTGCTGCGCGGACTTGTTCATCGGTTGCTCCGCCGGTTCCGTCGCCGGCGCGCAACTGGCGCTGGGCGTCCCGCCCATGCAGCTGCTGGCGACGCAGCTGTGCGGGACAGGCGCCGAACAATACCGTCCGTACTCGCAACAGGCGGCTGACGACAAGAACCGCGAGCTGTACGGCAAAGTGGGCGCTGACCTGGGGCAGGCGCGCCGGCGCATCGGCGCCTATGCGCGGCGCTCCGCCACGCCCACACTGGCAGAACGCCGCGCCATCATCGCCTCCCGTCTGGGCGCAAGCGACTGGCCCTCCCGTCCATTGCTGGTGGTCGCGGTCGACACGGCCACCGGCGAAGGGCGCAGTTTCAGCGCCGCCGACCAGGTCGATTTCATCGATGCCATCGCCGCCAGCTGCGCCGTGCCGGGCGCCTGGCCAGCCGTGCCCATCAGCGGCGCGACCTATATGGACGGCGGCATCCGTTCCATGACCAATGCCGATATGGCGGCCGGCTACCAGCAGGTCGTGGTGCTGGCGCCGCTGGGTTATCGGGAAGGGAATCCTGTCAGCGGCCATCTGCGGCGCGAACTGCAGACCCTGTGCGAGGCCGGCAGCCTGGTCCACGCCGTGCTGCCCGACGCGGCCAGCGTACAGGCCATCGGCGACAACGTGCTGGACCCTGCGCGGCGCGCCGACGCCGCCGAGGCCGGGCTGCGCCAGGCATCGGCGATCGCGCAAGCCCTGCGGCAAGCGTGGCGCTGATCCTGTCCCGCATTCCGCGCAGCGCTTTTCCCGTCAGAAAGCGGTCTGCTCACTTTCCTGAATGTGGCAGGTATCGACATACCGCCAGCACCCTAGACTCCCCGTTCAAGCCCGGCCGCCACGCGGCCTGGCCCCACCACGAACGCGGAGTGAACCATGAACGCATCACCGGCTGGCCTTAGACCCGCCGATTTCTTTTCCCCCACCGTCGCAGCCCTGATCTCGGTGCTGGTGAACTACGGCGGCACCTTCGTGCTGGTGTTCCAGGCGGCGGAGCTGGCCAGGCTGACGCCGGCCCAGACCGCGTCCTGGGTGTGGGCGGTTTCCATCGGCGTCGGCATCACCGGCGCGCTGCTGAGCTGGCGCTACAAGGCGCCCGTCATCACGGCCTGGTCCACGCCAGGCGTGGCGTTCCTGGCGACCGTGATGCCGTTCACGCCCTACGGCGAGGTCATCGGCGCCTACATCCTGTCGGCGCTGGGCTTCATCGTGCTCGGCCTGTCCGGCGCATTCGAGAAGCTGGTTCGCATGATTCCGGGCGGCATCGCCGCCGGCCTGCTGGCCGGCATCCTGCTGCAATTCGGCGTCAATGCCTTCGGCGGGGCCAGCGCCGATCCGCTGCTGGTGATCGTGCTGGTCATCTCCTACGCCCTGCTCAAGCGCTACACCTCGCGCTTCGCGGTGGTCGGCATCCTGGTCATCGGCCTTGGGCTGCTCATCGCGCAAGGCCGCATCGACTTCTCGGCGGTCCACCTCAGTCTGGCCGCGCCGGTATTCGAGATGCCGCGGTTCTCGCTGCAGGCGCTGCTGGGCGTCGCCTTGCCGCTTTTCATCATCACGCTGACAGGGCAATACATGCCCGGCATGCTGGTGTTGCGCAACGACGGCTACCAGACCAGCGCGAATCCCATCCTCACCGTCACGGGCCTGGGCTCGCTCATCATGGCGCCCTTCGGCGCGCACGCCTTCAACGTCGCGGCGATCACCGCCGCGATCTGCACCGGCCGGGATGCGCATCCGGATCCGGCCAAGCGTTACCTCGCGGGCCTGGCCTGCGGCGTGTTCTACATCCTGGTGGGCACCTTCGGCGTCACGCTGGCGACCTTGTTCATGGTGCTGCCCAAGGCGTTCATCACCACGCTGGCCGGCCTTGCCCTGCTGGGCGCGATCGGCGGCAGCCTGGCCAACGCCATGGCCGACGCCCGCACCCGCGAAACCGCGCTCATCACCTTTCTGGCCACTGCCGCCAACGTCACGCTGCTGGGCGTGGGCGGCGCGTTCTGGGGCCTGGTCGCCGGCCTGACCGCGCACCTGCTGATCCATGGGGGCCAGCGAGCGCTGGCCGCCAATTCTTGACCTCCCGTCGCCACTTGCCAATCGAAACAGGAACCACCGTGACGAACACCGATCTTCCCGACAGCCTCGCGCTGCCTAGTGTCAACGCCCAGCCCCTGGCGCAGGCCGATCCCGGCATCTGGGGCGCCATCGACGCCGAACGGCGCCGGCAGAGACACTCGATAGAACTCATCGCCTCCGAGAACTTCGTCAGCCGCGCGGTGCTGGAAGTCCAGGGCTCCGTGCTGACGAACAAGTACGCCGAAGGCTACCCCGGCCGCCGCTATTACGGCGGCTGCGTCAACGCCGACGTGGCCGAGGAAATCGCAATCGAGCGCGCCACGCGTCTGTTCGGCGCCCGCTACGCCAACGTACAGCCCCACTCCGGCAGCCAAGCCAACCAGGCGGTCTACCTGGCGCTGCTGGCGCCCGGCGACAAGATCCTGGGCCTGGACCTGAAGGCGGGCGGACACCTGACCCATGGCTCCAAGGTCAACATGTCGGGACGCTGGCTGCAGGCGCTGAGCTACAGCGTCGATCCCGCCACGCACCGGGTGGACATGGACGAGGTCGAGCGCATCGCGCGCCAGGAAAGACCCAAGCTCATCATCGCCGGCGGCTCGGCCTACTCGCGCACGCTGGACTTCGCGCGCTTTCGCGCCATTGCCGATGAGGTGGGCGCGATCTTCATGGCGGACATGGCCCATTTCGCCGGCCTGGCCGCGGCCGGCGCGTATCCCTCGCCGGTGCCGCATGCGCACGTCACGACCACCACCACCCACAAGACCTTGCGCGGTCCGCGCGGCGGCATGATCCTGACCAACGACAGCGAGCTCGCCCGCAAGATCGATGCGGCCGTATTCCCGGGCCTGCAGGGCGGTCCGCTGATGCACATCATCGCCGCCAAGGCCGTGGCCCTGGGTGAAGCGCTGCAGCCCGCCTTCCGCACCTACGCCCACGCCGTGGTCGAGAATGCGCGCGTTCTGTGCCGCCGGCTGGCCGAAGGCGGCCTGTCCATCGTGTCTGGCGGCACGGACTGCCATCTGGGCGTGGTCGATCTGCGGCCCTGGGGGTTGGCCGGCAATACCGCGGAGCAAGCGCTGGAACAGGTTGGCATCACCTTGAACAAGAACGCCGTCCCCAACGATGCCGCCAAGCCTGCCGTCACCTCCGGCATACGCGTGGGCAGCGCCGCCTGCACGTCGCGCGGTATGGGGCCCGCCGAATTCCAGGAAATCGGCGACATGATCCTGGCCTTGCTGGGCGGCGTGCGCGCCGGGGCCGTCGACGCCCGCACGGAAAGCGCCATCCGCGAAGGCGTGGCCGGGCTGGCCAGGCGCTTCCCGCTGCCGTACTGAAGCGCCCTAGCGCTTCAGTGCATTCGACAGCCGCAGCACCGCGGCTTCGATCTCGTAGGCCGTCAGCGAGGCATAGCCCAGCAGCCAGCCCTGCTGCTTGTGATCGCCCGCATAGAGCCGGCTCAGTCCGGGCAGCCGCAGGCCTGCGGCCTCGGCCTGGCGGATGGTCTGTTCCTCGGACCATCCGCGCTCGAGCAGGCATGGGATCTGCAACCCTCCGGGAGGCCTGTAGGCCTGCACGACTCCGCCGAGCTGCTTGCCCAGCGACTCCAGCAACACCTGCCGTCGTCCCGCGTACAGTTTTCGCATGGCTCGCACGTGCGAGTTGTAATGGCCGTCGTCCATGAAGCGCGCCAGCGTCAGCTGCAGGATCTGCGGCGTATGCCCGTCCATGATGCTGCGCGCGCGGGCAAAGGCATCGACCAGGCCGGGCGGCAGCGCCATGTATCCCATCCTGAGGCCCGGATACAGCGTCTTGCTGAACGTGCCCAGGTAAAGAGTGCGCTGGTGCATGTCGAGCCCCTGCACGCAGGCTGTAGGCAGGCCGTCGTAGTGGAATTCGCTGTCGTAGTCGTCCTCGATGATCCACTTGCCGTGTTCCGCCGCCCAGCCGATCAGATCCAGCCTGCGCTCAAGCGACAACGTTACACCGGTGGGGTATTGGTGCGACGGCGTCACGTACACGCAGTTGGCGCCGCTGCGGTCCGCGCGCAGCAGGTCCATGCGTATGCCCTGCGCGTCGACGTCAATGGGCACGATGCGCGTTTCCGCGGATTCGAAGGCCTTGCGGGCGCCAAAGTAGCCGGGGTTTTCCATCAGGATGGGCTTGCCGGCGTCCGCCAGCAATTGCGCGCACAGGAACAGGGCCTGGCGGGTGCTGCTCAACACCAGCACCTGCTCGGGCAAGACCTTGGCGCCGCGCTCCAGGTTCAGGTAGGCGGCGATGGCGCGGCGCAAGGGCTCGGCGCCCTGCGGGTCGCCATGCAGCAGCACATGGCTGCGGTAGTCCTTCAGGACCTGGCGCTGCAACCGTTCCCAGACGTCGGTGGGAAAGGTGCGGGTTTCCGGCAGCCCCGTGGCGAACGCCTTGATGACCTGCTGGTCCGCGACCCCGCCGCTGTCCAGGATCATGCGCCCGCGCCGGCTCAGCCCCGCCCCTGCCGGTAGCGCGCCCAGCTTGCCATCCAACTTCGCACGCCTGCGCGCGGCGCCGCGCAGTTCGGTGCTCACGGTCTGCGACACGTAGCTGCCCGAGCCCTCGCGCCGCACGATGTAACCGTCGCGATGCAACTGCACATAGGCGTTCTCCACCGTATCGCGCGCCACCCCCAGCGATTTGGCCAATCCGCGGGTCGCGGGCAGCCTGAGGCCCGGCTCCAGCGCGCCGTCCAGGATCAGGGCGCGCAGCGCCCGCTGGATCCTCTGATGCAGCTCCAGGCGCTGGAGCTCCGCATCGTTCATGCGCATCTTCAGCGTATCCAGCTCGAAGGTCTTAGGCATGCGGTCTGCTCACAAGAAGAAAACTGGCCTGTCCGGGCCGGCCATTCTATCCGTAGACTCACCCCTTCGCCACGGCAACCGCGGGCGCAACCATGCAGGAGCCCGCGCCAGGCGCGGCAGGATCGGGAAACATGGCAAGGTCATACAACTTCAGCGCAGGTCCGGCGGCGCTGCCGCTGGAAGTGCTGCAGGAAGCGCACGAAGAGTTCTTCGATTTCGCGGGCACCGGCATGTCGGTGATGGAAATCAGCCACCGCTCGCGCGTGTTCATCGATATCGCGCGCCAGGCGGAATTGGACCTGCGGGCCATCCTGCAAATCCCCGACCGCTACAAGGTGCTGTTCCTGCAAGGCGGCGCTTCGCTGCAGTTCTCGCAGGTGCCGATGAACCTGCTGCGCGGCAAGGCGTCGGCGGACTATCTGCACACTGGACTCTGGTCCGGCAAGGCCATCGAGGCGGCGCGGCGCTACGGCAAGGTCCGCGTCGCGGCCAGCAGCGAGGCATCGGACTTCGACCGCATCCCCGCGCCCGGCGAATGGCGGCTTGACGCCGACGCGGCCTATCTGCACTACACCGAGAACGAGACGGCGCATGGCGTGCAGTTCCAGGCCGCGCCGGACGCATCCGTCCCGCTGGTGTGCGATGCCTGCTCCAGCCTGCTGTCCAAGCCGATTGACGTGTCCCGGCATGGTCTCATCTACGCCGCCGCACAGAAAAACATAGGGCCGGCGGGCGTCACGGTCGTGGTGGTGGACGAAGCCTTGCTGGACGGCGCGCTGCCCATTACGCCCGATGTGTTGAACTATGCGCACGCCGCGCGGGCGGACTCGATGCTCAACACGCCCGCCACCTTCTCCTGGTATCTGACCGGGCTGACGCTGCGTTGGATCCGCCGGACCGGCGGCATGGAACGCATCCATCAGGCCAACCAGGCCAAGGCCGGGCTGCTGTACCGCGCCATCGACGCCAGCGGCGGCTTCTACCTCAACAAGGTCCGGCCGGAATTCCGGTCCATCAACAACGTGCCGTTTTTCCTGGCCGATTCCGCCCTGGAGCCCCTGTTTCTGCGCCAGGCCGAGAGCGCCGGGCTGATGGGGTTGAAGGGACACTCCCACACCGGCGGCGTCCGAGCCAGTCTCTACAACGCGGTCGACCTGCCGGCGGCGGCCGCGCTGGCCGATTTCATGACGGACTTCCAGCGCACGCGAGGCTGAAGCCGGCGCGGCAGCCCTAAAAAAGACACGGGAAGACTGGCATGGATTTCAGGCAGCTCAGGCAGTTCGTGGTTCTGGCCACGGAATTGAACTATCGCAAGGCGGCCGCCCGGCTGCACATGACCCAGCCTCCGCTCAGCGTCGCCATCAAGCGGCTCGAAACCGAGATCGGCGCAGACCTCTTCGAGCGGGACCGCCTGGGCGTGCGCCTCACCGTCGCTGGCGGCGCCTTTCTGCGCGAAGCGAAGCGCCTGCTGGAAGGCGCCGACGCCGCACTGCAGGCCGCACGCGATGCGGCCGAAGGACGCATGGGTACGCTGCGGGTATGCGCGGTGCCCAGCGCCGCGTTGAACCTGCTGCCGCGCATCCTGCCCGAATTCGCACAGCGCTTTCCGCACATACGCCTGCGACTGACCAGCGGCAGCACCGTCGGCATCCTGGCGGGACTGCAGCGCGGCGAGCTGGACGCGGCATTCCTGGTGCCGCCCGCGTCCGGGGTGCCGGGCATCGCAATCACGGCCTTGCGGCGGGAGAGGCTGACGCTGGCCGTGCCTGCCGGCCATCGGATGGCGGGCATGAATAGCGCCAGGCTCTCGGACCTGGCGGACGAAACGCTGGTGACCCTGGCGCACTCCGACAGCCCGGGATTCGCGGGAGAGATCGTCGCGGCCTGCCAGCGTGCGGGATTCCATCCCCGAGTCCTGCAGGAATCGTCCCACGCCCTCATCAGCCTGCCGCTCATCGCCGCGGGCCTGGGCGTCGCCATCGTCCCGGCGGCGCTGCGCCGGATCGCCATCGACAACGTGGCTTATGTGGACCTCATGGACGTGGCCGGCGCGCCCTTGACCTACGCCATGGCGCTGGCGGCACCCGCCGAGTCCATGAATCCGGCGGTCCGCTGGTTCATCGACATGGCCCACGAGGTGCTGGGCGCGCAATCAGCCTGAGGCCCCCCGGGGCTTACTGCGCCGGTCGCGAAAGAATGCCCGCCCACTTTTTCTGTTCGGCCACGACCCGCTGCTCGAACGCCGCCTGCGATCCATCCACGGGTTCGCTGCCGCGCGCGTAGATCTTGTCCTGCACAGACGGGCTTTTTGCCACCGCGGCGATGGCCGTGTTCAGGCGCGCAACCACATCGGCCGGCGTGCCTTTGGGAACGGCAATGCCCGACAGCGATCCGCCTTCCACGTCCTTGCCCAGCACCTCCTTGACCGTAGGAATGTCAGGCAGGTTGGCCAGGCGTCGCGACGAAGTCACCGCGTAGGGCCGAATCTGCTTGGCCTCGACGAATCCCACCGCGGTAACGGCGGAAACGGCCGTCAGATCCGTGTTGCGGCTCATCACCGCCGTCATGGACTCCGATCCGCTCTTGTAAGGCACATGCAGCATCCTCACTCCGGTCGCCTGTTGCAGCAGCTCCAGGACTTGATAGTTGTCGGAACCTTCACCCGCCGTCGAAAACGCGATCTTGTCGGCCTGGGTCGACGCGGCCTTGATGATTTCCGGCAGCGACGCATACGGGCTGTCCGCGCCCACGGCCAGCACCGTGGGCGTATTGGCCAGCATGGCGACGTAGGTGAAGTCCTGGTTCGGATCGTAGGGCAGCTTCTTGTAGATCAACGGATTGACCGCGACCATGCCGTTGGTGATCACCAGCAGCGTGTAGCCGTCGGCGGGCGACTTCGCCACCGCGCCCGCGGCGATGGAACCGCCCGCGCCGCCGCGGTTCTCCACCACCACCGGCTGGCCCAATTCGCGCGTCAGCCCCTCGGCGAAGACCCGCGCCGTGGTGTCGGTCACGCCGCCCGCGCCGAACGGCACGATCAGGCGTATGGGCTGGTCGGGATATGGCCCCGCCCATGCCGCAGCCGGAAGCATTACACCCAACACAGCCGCCATGCAGCGGCGCAATCCCTTGTTCATCGCGTTATCTCCATTTTTTTGAGGATTTCAAGAAGCCGTCGTTCCAGGTCCGGGGCCAGCGGCGCCAGCGGCGCGCGCAGATGGCCGCTGTCCAGGCCGCGCAAGCGCAGGCCTGCGGCCACCGTCCGCGGCAGACCGTGGTCCATGAGAAAGTTCAAGAGATCGATCTGGCGGCCGAACCATTCGTCCGCGCCGCGCGCGTCGCCGGCCATGGCGCAGCGATACAGGTTCAGGGCGAATGACGCGCTGACGTTGGCCGACGCCGTGCACCAGCCCGCCGCCCCCTCCGCGAACCCGGTCCGCGCCATGCAATTCAGGCCGATGTACACCGCTGTCCGGTCCGGGCAGGCCGCGCGCAGCCGCGCGATCTTGGTCGGATCCGGACTGCTTTCCTTGATCATGGTGACGTTGGGCAGCTCGGCCAGCCGGGCCAGGAACTCCACGGGCAGGTCCATGCCCGTGGTGAACGGATTGTTGTAGACCATCACCGGTGTGGAGACCGATACGCAGACCTCGCGGTAGTAGGCGTGGATTTCGTCCTGGGTCAGCTTCCAGTAGGTGCTGGGCAATAGCTGCAAGGCTGCGGCGCCCGCGCGTTCGGCGTAGCGCGCGTGGCGCACCGTGCTGGCGGTACTCAGGCTGGACACGCCCGCGAGCACGGGCAGCCGCCCGCGCGCCGCCTGGATGACGGTGTCGATGACGGCCTCGCGCTCGCCGTCGTCCAGGTAAGGCAGGCAGCCGACGCTGCCCAGCGGCGCCAGCGCATGCACGCCCTCGCCGATCAGGCGCTCTACGTGCGCTTCCAAGAGCGCGTGGTCCACCCGCCCGCGTTCATCGCAAGGCGTCAGCAGGTAGCCGATGATTCCCTTCAAGTGCATCGCTCGTTCTCCATGTCGGCTTGCAGTCTAGGGAGGCCGCCCCGGCCGGTCCAATACCTATTTCCAGGGCGCCTGATAGCTCCCGCCCGCGCTGCCGCGCGAGCGAATCTTGTATCCAGTAATTCCCGCGCAAGGCCGATAGACTTTCCCGGCCACTCACCAAGGAGCAAGCCATGAGCAGCAATGACGTTCTCGACCACGCGCAGACCCACCACATGCCGGAGTACCGCAGGCCGGAGGACATGGAATGGGAAATGGGCCGGTTCAAGAACAAGACGAAGTTCCTCTTCCACACGCGGGCAGAACGCCCCACCGAACCCAACGCGGGATTTCTGCGCTATGAACCGGGCGCGGGCTTCCGTCTGCACAAGCATGACTTCGCCCAGGTCTGGTACGTGATCGAAGGGGAATTCAACATGGGCGGAAAGATGTACGGCCCCGGCACCGTGGTATTCCATCCGGACCCGCACATCGAGGAGGCCCTCAGCACCGAGACGGGCGGCACCTTGTTCTTCGTCCAGTATCAGGGTCCCACGACCGGCGGCCGGCCGGTGTACGAAGGCCGCATGAACATCAAGGGCGAGCCGCCCGCGATCACCGCGCAGGATCTGGAGCACTGACACGCGGTTCCCCGGGCGGCAGCCAGGACTGGCAGCCGCCCACGGCAGGACTGTCAAGACCGGCCCGCCCACCAAGAAATAGAACATTCCAAGGAGACAACCCTCATGCACGCACGATTTCTGCGCGCCAGCCTCGCGTCGTTGACGTTTTCGCTTGCCGCTCAGGCTCAGGCCCAGGCAGTAGTCGACTGGCCCGAGCGCCCCATCACGCTGGTCGTGCCGTTCGGCGCCGGCGGCATCACCGACCTCACCGCCCGCACCGTGGCCAAACAGCTGCAGGCCGAGCTCGGCAAGCCGGTAGTCGTGGAGAACAAGCCCGGCGCCGGCGGCAACATCGCCGCCGACATCGTGGCCCGGGCCAAGCCCGACGGCTACACGTTGATGGTGATCACCAACGGCATGGTCGCGGTCAATCCGCTCATCCACAAGCAGCTGAACTACGACGCGCTCAAGGATTTCGCCTACGTCTCCATGATCGCCAATACACCGCTGGCCCTGGTCGTGCCCCAAAGCTCGCCGATCCAGGACCTGCCGGCGCTGGTGGCGCGGGCCCGCAGCCGGCCGGATGCCGTCTCCTTCGCCAGCGCCGGACAAGGCACCTCGATACACCAGGTATTCGCCCTGATGCAGCAGCAGACCGGCGCCACGCTCATGCACGTGCCCTACAAGAGCGGCGCGGAAGCCGCCACCGCCCTGCTTTCGGGGGTGGTGGACGTGACGGCGGTCGAGACCGTGGTGGTCGGGCCGTTCATCCAGTCCGGAAGGATGCGCGCGCTGGGCGTGACCTCGGCACAACGGGTGTCGAACCTGGCTGACTTGCCCGCGGCCCGCGAAGCCCTGGGCGGCGATTTCGATGTAGGCTCGATATCCGGACTGGTAGCCCCCGCCGCCACGCCGCAGAGCATCCTCGACAAGCTGGAACAGGCGATGCAGGCGGTGGCGCAAAGCGAGGGCATGGCGCAGCTCCATGCGCAAGGCAGCCAGCCCATGCCTGCGGGATCGCAGGTCTTTCTGGAGCGCATGCGCCAGGAACAGCAGAAGTGGCGGCTGGTATTCTCCGCGGAGCCCGGGAAGTAGCCCGCGGAGAATAGCCGCAGCCGTCAAGAACAGGGGAGTCGGACCATGGATCGCATATATCCCGCCGCGGAAGAACTGGTGCAGCATCTGGTGGAGTCGATCTCCGCGAAGATCTTCAATGGCGCCTACGCGCCTGGGCAGAAGCTGCGGCAGGAGACCCTGGCCGAAGAATACGACGTCAGCCGCACGCCGGTGCGCGAAGCGTTCCGGCAGCTGGAGACCAAGGGCCTGATCGTGCAGCAGCCGCGCTACGGCGCCACGGTGGTGGCGCCGACCCTCAAGGACATAGGCGCGAATTACTGGCTGCGTGGCGAACTGGAGGGCATGGCGGCCGAGCTGGCGGCGCGCTGGATATCCGACGCCGATCTGCAAAGACTGCAGGGCGCGCACGCCGAATGCGCCGAGGCGGTCGCCGCGCTGTATGCCGAGGTCAACGCCGGCGGCGCGGCCGCGCCGCGCCAGGCCGCCGCGCCCATGCGGCATTGGGTGGTCAAGAACCAGGAGTTCCATGCCCTGATCTTCCGCGCCGCCGGCAATCCGTCGCTGGAGCGCATCATCAAGGACCTGCACACGGACTACACCAAGAACATCCTCAACATGACCGTGCTGGGCATGTACGAGACCCGCATGAAGAAGAACGTCGAACATCATGCCACCATCGTCGAGGCGCTGACGGCGCGCGACACCGCAGCGTCGCGCGCAGCCATGCGCACGCATATCCATGAGTCCGGCGAGTTCGTGGTGGACTGGCTGCAAAAGCGTCCCGCAGGCCGCAAGCCGCCACGGTAGCTGCGCCCCCGATTCGGCCGAAAGCCACGTGCTACCATGCCGGCGGAAGGGCGCAACGCAGACGCCAGGGACACGGATCAGCCTGGCCACCCGCAAGCCGTGGAGCGCCTGCCGACCCGCACAGGAAGCGACACGGATTCGAGCATGAGCGAGACCAGGAACACGTCTAGATCCTCGATCGAGATTTCGGAAGAAATTCTGCGGCGGATCAGGAACGGGCAATACCTGCCCGGCGATGCCTTGAGCCAATACGAGCTGGCGACCGAGTTCGAAACCAGCCGCACCCCCATCCGCGAAGCCTTGCGGTTTCTCGAAGCGCGGCGCGCCATCACGCTGACCAGTACCGGCCGCGCCGTGGTCACCGTGCCATCCATCCGCGCCATCCGCGAAGCCTTCCAGATCCGCGCCGAACTCGAAGGGCTGGCCGCGCAACTGGCGGTGGACTGGATCGACGACCATGACCTGGAACTGCTGGCGCAGCACCAAAAGCACTACGCCGATGCCCTGCGTTCGCGCGTGCGCAGCGAAAGCGGTTCCGACTGGCTAAAGTTCAACGCCAAATTCCACAGCCTGATCACCCAGGCCAGCCACAACGAACGTCTGCACGAGCTGGTCGCCGAATTGCAGGGCAGCATCGTTTCCAACGTGCTGGGGTTCGCCTCGAAGATGCCGCCCCGCCTGATGGAAGAGAACATCAAGCAGCACGAGGACATCATCGCGGCGCTGACCCTGCGCAATGGCCCCGCCGCTCGCGAAGCGATGGCCACGCACATATCCCGGACGACCGAACTCGTCATCGAATGGATGGAGTCGCGGCGCTAGCCAGCTTTGCGCCGCCCGAGCCTTGCGGCTTCCCATAGGGACGCATCAACACGCCGCACGCCGCCGCGACCAATCCCAGTCCCGCCAGATACAGCACGATGAACCGCGGCGATCCTCCGCCCAGGGACAGCAGGTACGTCGCCACCAACGGCGCGGTGCCGCCGCCTATCGCCCCGCCTATCTGCACGGCCAGCGAGATGCCGGTATAGCGGACGTCCGGCGGGAACATGCTGGAAAAGAGGCTGGATTCCTGCGCATACATCGCGGCGTATACCAAGCCGAACGCCACCAGCATCGCGATGTTCGTGTGATAGGCCGTCTTCTCATCCAGCAGCGAGAAGAACGTCGCGCTGAACAGCGAGATTCCCAGCGCGCCGGCGATGAATATCGCCCGCTTGCTGATTATGTCGCCCAGCAGCCCGAACAGCGGGATGGTGAACAAGGCCCCGACCGCTCCCCAAATGACACCCGTCAAGATGGTTTCACGCGGCAGCCCCAGCGTACCCACGGCATAGGTCAATGAGAACGTCGCCAGCGTATAGAACCAGGTCTTTTCGGAGATGCAGGCCACCAGCGCGGTCAACACGGGAACCTTGTGCTCTCTGAGCACCGTCTTCAAGGGCAGCGCGTCCTGTTTCGGCTGGGCCTGCGCCTGCTTGAATTCCGGCGATTCGCTGACCTTGGCCCGGATGTACCAACCGACCAGCAGCAGGAACACGCTTGCAAGGAATGGCAGCCGCCAGCCCCAGCTCAACATGTCCGCCTCCGGCAACCTGGAGACCGCGCCCATCGCCAGCGACGAGAGGATCAGGCCGGGCGCGACCCCGACCTGCGGCAGGCTGCCGAACAGGCCCTTCTTGCCTTCGGGCGCGTGCTCCACCGCCATCAGCACGGCTCCGCCCCACTCGCCGCCCACCGCCAGGCCTTGCAGGAAACGGAAGAAGACCAGGGCCACCGCGCCCCAGTAGCCGATCGTCTCATAGCTGGGCGTAAGTCCGATCAGGATGGTGGGCACGCCCATCAGCATCAGGCTGATCATCAGCATCGACTTGCGGCCGACGCGGTCGCCGAAATGCCCGAAGACGATGCCGCCCAGCGGGCGCGCAATGAAACCGACCGCATAGGTGCCAAAGGCCGCCAGCGTCCCGCTGATGGGATCGATCGCGGGAAAGTAGATCTTGTTGAAAATCAGCGCAGCCGCAATGCCGTAAAGAAAGAAGTCATACCACTCGATGGTGGTCCCGATCATGCTGGACAGTCCCGCGGTCACGTAATGCTTCTTCGAGCGCGAGGACGGCTGTTGTGAGATGGCGTTCATCCCGGTCTCCCTTGTTTTCTTTTTTTGCGCCCGACTACACGGCGGTGGTCTCTTCCGCCAGGCTCTTGCGCTCGCTGACGTTGAAGCGGCCTTCGTAGATCGCGCCCTGGTGGGTGTGCGGGCCGACGTACTGCACGTACAGGATCGTGCCGGCCTCGATGGTTTCCAGCTTGCTTTCGAAATGGGGATCCGGATGGAAGATCATCGAACCCTTGCCGTGGAGCTTGCCTTCGATGAGGAACTTGCCGTCCAGGATGTACCAGATCTGCGCGAAGTAATGGTTGTGCAGCGGGTGTCCCGATCCCTTTTCGTAACGCACGATGCCGGCGTTCGGAATGGTCGGATCCTCCGCCGTCGGATGGAACATCATCTTCGCGAACTGGCCTTCGTAGCGCAGGTTGGTCCACTCGAGGTCGTCCTCGTGCCGGGCGCGCATGCCCTGATGGTCCTCGGTCAGCGGACCGCCGCGGCCGCCCTCGTTGATGATCTGCTTGCCTGTGATGGTGTCGATGCTGCTCATGTGCTGTCCGTCCTGAAGAAAGAAAAGTGACAAACACAAATGGGATCCCATTTGCATAAAACGGGATCCTATTGATCGCATGCCAAAGCGGCTACTGGGTTTAACCCTTAGATTCAGCGGGAGAGATGGCGAGCGGAAGAAACGCCGAGAGCCGCGGGCCGCGGCGGGTTGGAACGGGGCGCGGCGCGGCCCTTGCGCCTATGCAAGGCTACGGTTGCGAAGCGCCCTGGCCGCCGGCAGGCGCCAGGGCATGGGACGGACTCAGAGCTGGTCCAGCCATTGCTCCATCGCCTGGCGCGCGACGTGTTCAAGCTGCGGACCATAACGCCGCGCGTCCTCGCGGATGACCGCGGGATCGATCTGGCGCAGGCTCAGTTCGCAGGCATGGCCGATCAGCCAACGCTCGATCTGCGAGGAATCCGCCTCCAGGTGGAACTGCAGGCCCAGTATCCTGGGTCCCAGCGCGAACGCCTGGTTCGGAAAACCCGGCGTTTCGGCCAGGCGCGCTGCGCCTTCGGGGATGGCGAACTGGTCCCCATGCCAATGCAGCACAGGCACGGACTCGACCGCGCTCAGCACGGAATCCTGTCCTTGCGGCGTAAGCGTCAACGGCGCATAGCCGATCTCGGCGCGGCCGGTGGACACCACGTCCGCGCCCAGCGCCGCCGCCATGAGTTGCGCGCCCAGACAGATGCCCAGGGTCGGTTTGTCCTGGCGCAGACGCTGCGCGATGGCGCGCAGCTCCTGCTCCAGGAAGGGATAGCGGCCGGTTTCATAGACGCCGATGGGGCCGCCCAGGATCACGACGAGGTCAGCATTGGCCAGGGTGGCGGCGTCAATGGCGTCGACGCCGGCCTCCAGGTATCGCACGCTATAGCCGCGATCAGCCAGGACCGGCGCCAATATGCCCAGGTCTTCAAAGGAAACGTGGCGGATCGCCAAAGCGCTGAGGCTCATTCCAGGGACTCCTATTGCGGGCTCGGATGGCGGTCCAGCCCGCCCAGCAAGCCTTCGGGGGTTGAGACGAACAGGTTTTCCGACGCCAGCAGCCGTATGCCTTGCGGCGTGCTTTCCAGCAGGCGCCGTTCGCCTTCGGCAACCTGCAAGCTGAGCTGATAGCCGTCCTTGGCCGGTAGGCGCGCCGCGATGTCGCGGCTGTCGTCCAGCGCGGACGCCGCAGTGGACTCGAAATGGCCAATCAGGCGGCCGTCACGCTTGATGATGAGTCGGTACACCGGCATGCGCGCTACTCCAGGGAGCCGGACGCGCGCGATTCCGCGCCGTTGTCGGTCGGCCAGTAGTAGGAATCGGGCGTGTTGCGCGCGCCGAAGATGGCTTGACCGACGCGGACCACCGTGGCCCCTTCCTCGATGGCGATCTCGTAATCGCCCGACATGCCCATGGACAAATCATCCAGGCCGATGCCCGCCGGCGCGTCCTGGCGCAATTGGTCGCGCAGCGTGCGCAACAGCACGAAGCACTCGCGCACGCGCGCGGCTTCGGCCGAGAACAGCGCCAGGGTCATCAGGCCGCGCACCCGCAGCCCCGAGAATGCAGGCAGTTCGCGCAGGAAGGCTGCGGTCTCGTCCGGCTGCAACCCGTACTTGCTGGCTTCGCCCGAGGTGTTGACCTGCACGAACACGTCCAGCTGACGGCCTTCCGCTTGCAGCCGGCGGTCCAGCGCTTCGGCGACCCGCAGGCTGTCGAGCGCCTGGAACTCGGCCGCATAGCGGGCCACGAGCTTGGCCTTGTTGGTCTGCAGGTGGCCGATGACAGACCATCGCAGATCGGTCAGGTCGGCCATGGCTTCCCATTTCCTCGACACTTCCTGCAGCTTGTTCTCCCCCAGATAGCGGCAGCCGGCCTCGTAGGCCAGCCGGATGCGCGCTTCCTCCACCGTCTTGCTCACGGGCAGCAGCCGCACCGCGGCCGGATCGCGCCCGGCGCGGCGCGCGGCATCGGCGATACGTCCGTTGACCGTGGCCAGATTGCGGCGAAAGTCCTCGACCGACTGCGCCTGCGGCCAGCGGCCATGCTGGTCATGCTGTGTCTGGGTGTCCTTGTCTTGCCCAGGGTCTTGCTCGCTCATGCCTGAACCTCGCGGAGGAACAACGGCAGGCGTTTTCCATTACGCTTATGCCGTCTGAAGTTTTGTCATAGGTCAATATTATCACGCCGGCGCGAAGCCGGCTGATGCTACGCGTTGGCGGCCAGCCACTCGCGCGGTGAAACCCCCATCCGCTGCCGGAATGCCTTGGACAGGGACGAGGCGCTGGCAAACCCCAGTTCCGCCGCCACCAGCTTGACCGCGCGGCCAGACCGCATCATGGACGCCGCAAGGCTCAGGCGCCAGTCGGTCAGGTAGGCCGCAGGCGTGGCGCCGGTAGCGTCCTTGAAGGCTGCCGCAAAGGCGCTGCGCGACATGCCCGCCATCGCCGCCATCCTGGCCAGGGACCAGTCTTCATACGGCGAGCGGTGCAACGCTACCAGCGCCCTGGCCAGACGGGGATCCGACAGGCCCATCACCAGGCCGCTGGTCACGCCCACTTCCTCCGGATGGTCGAGTATCCACCGGAGCAGCTGGATCAGGACCACCTCGAACAGGCGGTCGGCCAACAGGCGCGAGCCGCAGCGCACGTGATCCGCCTCGGCGAACAGCAGGTCCAGCGCGGGCCGCAAGCCTTCGACCGCGTCCAGCGGGATCCGCACCACGGACGGCAAGGACTGGACGATGGGATTGCGTTCGCCACCGTCGAAATCCAACGCCGCGCAGGTGAAATCGGAACCGTCTCGCGGTGGGTTCACGAACTCGTGATGCACGGCGCGCGGGTAGAACAGCAGGGTCGGCTCGGCCAGCCGCAGGCGTGGCGTGGCGGTCTCGCCCGGCCGATGCCGTACCTCCATCTCGCCCCGGCGCAGCACGTGCAGAAAGCCGCGCCCCGGCACGGCTTCGAAGGCCTGGGTGCCGCATAGCGCACCGGTGTGGAACAGCGTGGCACGCACCCGGAAACGGTCCAGCAGCGCCGACAGCCGGTCAACCTGGAGAGGAAGAGGATCGCTCATATCTTGGACGAAATGACAATTTTTCAGGATTAAAAAACACCTTGCGTCCAGGCATTCTACGTACGATTTCTCCAGCCCGTCCGAAACCGGCGGCCTTTTTTTCATTTCCAGGAGTTACCGACATGTCCCGAGTCCCTCTTATCGATGCCAGCAGCGCCAGCGCGGACCGCAAGGCGCTGCTCACGCAGGTCCACGGCGCCTTTGGCGCAACGCCGAACATGTTCAAGGCCGTGGCCAATTCGCCGGCGGCGCTGCAGAGCATGTGGGGCGCCTTCGGCGCGCTGGGCGGCGGCGTCATTCCCGCCAAGCTGGGCGAACAGATCGCGGTGGCGGTAGCCGACCGCAACGCTTGCGAATACTGCCTTGCGGCCCATACGGCCCTGGGCCGCAAGGCCGGCGCCAGCGCCGAAGAAATGGCGGCCGCGCAAGGCGGCGACGCCGCCGATCCCAAGACCGCCGCGGCGCTGCGCTTTGCGCTCAAGCTGGTGGAAGCGCGCGGGCAAGTAAGCGACGGCGACGTGCAGGCCGTGCGCGCGGCAGGCTACAGCGACCAGGAGATCGTCGAGATTCTGGCGCACGTCGCACTCAACCTGTTCACCAACTACGTCAACGTGGCGTTTGCCGTGCCGGTGGATTTCCCGGCCGTGAAACTGCGCCGCGCCGCGTAGCAAGGCAACCGCGGCCGGCGGCGCGTGATTGCTCCGCCGGCCGCCTCACTGGAGTCTTCTGATGCCACGATCCGACACCCACACCGACGCACTGCCCCCGCCCTTGCAAGCGGACGAATGGCTGAATGCGGATGGTCCCATCGAACTCGCCGCCCTGCGCGGCAAGGTCGTGCTGCTGCATGCGTTCCAGATGCTATGCCCCGGGTGCCTGTCGCATGGGCTGCCCCAAGCCGAACGCGTGCACCGGATGTTCCGCGGCCAGGATGTCGCGGTCATCGGCCTGCATACCGTGTTCGAACACCACGACGTCATGGGTCCGGCCGCGCTGCGGGCCTTCAATCACGAGTACCGCTGGAGCTTTCCCATCGGCATCGACCGGCCGGCGGCGGCGGGCGCCATCCCAATGACCATGCAAGCCTACGGCTTGCGCGGCACGCCCAGCCTGGTCCTGTTGGACCGCCAGGGACGCGTGCGCTTGCAGCACTTTGGCAGCATCGAAGACCTGGCCCTGGGCGCGGCCATCGGCAGGCTGCTGGCGGAGAACGATGCTCCTGCGGAACATGCGGCCGCATCAGATGATCCCGCCCGCGGCGAGTGCAACGCGGAAAGCTGCCCCGCGCCGCGTCCGCAATAGGCGCCGCGGGCCCAGCCCGTGCGGCTATGGCTGGACCTGGGTGCGCAGCGCGCGCACCAGACAGGCCGCCTGCTCCTCGGTACCCACGGAAATGCGCAGGTATTGCTCCACGCGCGGCCGCGGAAAATGGCGCACCAGTATTTTCGCGTCCCGCAGGCCGGCCGCGAGCGACCGCGCGTCGAAACGCGGATGGCGGACGAACAGAAAGTTCGCCTGTGACGGCAAGACGTCGAAGCCCATCAGCCGCAAATGCGCGCAGAGCAAGGTACGGGTGCCGATGATGGCCTGCCGCGTCTCCTCGAAATAGGCACGGTCCTGAAACGCCGCTGCGGCGCCCGCCTGGGCCAGCCGCCCGAGCGGATAGGAATTGAAGCTGTTCTTCACCCGCTCCAGCGCGGCGATCAACGGCGCCTGTCCCATGGCGAACCCCACGCGCAGGCCGGCCAGCGCCCTGGACTTCGACAGCGTCTGAACCACCAGCAGATTAGGATATTGCTCCACCAACGCAATGGCGGATTGCCCGCCGAAGTCCACATAGGCCTCGTCCACCAGCACCAGCCGGCGAGGCTGGATCTCCAGCAGCCGCTGCACGCGATCCAGCGGCAGGCACTCTCCCGTGGGCGCGTTCGGGTTGGCGATCACAATGCCGGCTATGCCGGCATCCGCGGCGCCCAGCGCCGCGAATCCGTCCAGGTCCAGCCTCAAGCGCTCGTCCACCGCGATCTGCGCGCAGCGTATGCCGAACAGGCGGCAATACACCTCATAAAAGCCGTAGGTCACGTCCGCCATCAGCAAGGGCTGAACACCGTGCTGGAAGAACGCGCAGAACGCCAGCGCCAGCACTTCGTCGGAACCGTTGCCGGCGAAGACTTGCTCCAGCGGCACTCCGTGGTATTGCGCGATGGCCGCGCGCAAATGCGCGGCCTGCGGGTCCGGATAGCGCTCCAGGCCATCGGCAGCCGCCGCGGCGATGGCCGCTATCGCGGCGGGCGACGGCGGATAGGGATTCTCGTTGGTGTTGAGCTTGATCCATCCGTTTCCCGGAGCCTGCTCTCCAGGCACATAGGGCGACAAGGTTTCAACGCGCGGGCTGTGTAGGGAAACCATGTTGTTGCGGCAGCGGCCTCTCGGTAAGCGATCGACGGGATTCTTACTGTGTATTTTGTCCTATGCCATACTACACTATGATTCAGGACAATAGCCGCCATCACGCACAGCCGCGAGTTTCATGTCGACCTCTCTTTCCCTGTTTGTCCACCGCATCGCGCCCAAGCGCTGGCTGACGCGTTGCGCCGGCCGGCTGGCCTCATGCCGCCAGCCATGGGTAGCCCAGCCGCTGATACGCGGCTACGCCAAGTGGTACGGCATCGATCTGAACGAAGCGCTGCACGCCGACCCGAAGGCCTATGCCAGCTTCAATGCCTTCTTCGCGCGCGCCCTGCGCCCGGGCGCGCGCAAGCTGGCCGATGCGGACTGGACCAGCCCCGCGGACGGCACCGTCAGCCAGTTCGGCCGCATCAGCCTGGGACAGCTGATCCAGGCCAAGCAGCGCCGATACAGCGCGGCTGCGCTGCTGGCCGATGCGGACCTGGCGCGCGCGTTGGGAGGCGGCTGGTTCACCACGATCTACCTGAGTCCGCGCGACTATCACCGGGTGCACATGCCCTGCGAGGGACGCCTGCTGGGCATGCGCCATGTGCCAGGGACGCTGTACTCCGTCCGGCCGGAGATCGTGCAGGGCATGGATGGCCTGCTGGCGCGCAATGAGCGGCTGGTTTGCTGGTTCGAGCATCCCCTCCATGGCGTCTACGCCATGGTGCTGGTGGGGGCCGCCATCGTCGGCAGCATCGCCACGGCCTGGCATGGCCAAGTGGCGCCGCATGGCCGGCGCATCCAGCAATGGGACTACGGCAGCCTGGCTCCCTTGCGCTTGCCGCAAGGCGCCGAGATGGGACATTTCCAGTTGGGGTCGACCGTGGTGGTGCTGATGCCGGGCAGCGCCTGGCGCTTCCATCCCGGCTGGAAGACAGGGCGCGCCGTCCGATTGGGACAAGCCATGGCCGACCGGCGTTGACCCCGGCCGTGGCTAGAGCATGCTTTCCCGGATATCCCGCGCCAGCTTGCGGCACTGGCCGGGTTCGATCGCCGAGATGGTGATGCGCAGGCCCCTGACCGGCTCCTGGACCCCGAAGGCATCGCCGTGGCGCACCAGCCAGCCGCGATGGGCCAGAGCCAGCGCAACCGCCTGGTCGTCGGTATCCAGCGGCACCCACAGGTTCAAGCCGTCGCCGTCCGCGGCGCACGGCACGCCTTGCTCCAGCAAGGCGCTTTCCAGGGCCTTGCGCCGCTGCGCGTAATCCTTGCGGGCCTGGGCCATCTGCTTGGCCACCTCGGGCCGGCCCAGCGTGACCTCGACCATGTCCTGCAGCAGATGGCTGACCCAGCTGGTGCCGGAAGCCAGCCGCAGGCGCAACTGGCGCGACGTCGCGGCGTCGCTGGCCACCATGGCCAAGCGCACATCGGGACCCAGCGTCTTGGAGAATGAGCGCACCAGCGCCCACCGCTGCGTTCCCGCAGGCAGCACCGAGTGGTATTCCTTGCCCGACAGCAGAGCGTAATGATCGTCCACGATGACCATGGCATGCGGATACTTGGCCAGTACCCGCGCCAGCGCCTTCGCCCGTTTTTCGCTCAGGCTGCAGCCCGTGGGGTTATGGGCCCGCGGCGTCAGGATCACGGCCTGCGCGCCCTTGGCCAGAGCCACCTCCAGCGCTGCCGCCTGCATGCCTTCGGCGTCGACCTGCACGCCCAGCGCCTGCAGGCCGGCGATGCGCAGCATGTTGATGCTGCTCAGGAAGCAGGGATTCTCGACCGCCACCTTATCCCCAGCCACCAAGTGCGAGCTGAGCAGCCGTTCAATGGCGTCCACCGCGCCGTGGGTCAGGTTGATCTCGAAAGGCGCCGGGCAGTCTCTCGCGAACCAGGCGCGGGCATAGCTTTCCAGCCCCGCGTTGACTGTGGGTTCGCCATAGAGACGCGGCTGATAGGGCCGGATGGCGAGGGCGGCGCTCAGGTCCGGCAGCCAGGCCGGATTGGGATTGCCGCTGGCCAGGTCGGCCAACGGCGAGTCCGACAGCGCGCCCTCCTGTTCGCCCGGGCCAGACTGGTCGCGAATGATGGTGCCCAGGCGGCCTTGGGTCAGCGCGATGCCCGCAGTCACCAACCGCTTGTAGGCCGCGGCAACCGTATTACGGTTGATATCCAGTTCGACCGCCAGATCGCGCACCGGCGGCAATGCCTGGCCCGGCGGCAGCTGGCCCGATTGAGCCAGCCCGCGCACGCAATCGAAGATCTCAGCGGCGGTCTTTCCTTGTATTTTCATAGCGTCCTAAGACAATTCCGTTCCTGGCACGGACAGCGGCCGGGCCGCGTCAAGTCAATGGGGCCGACTCCCGGCCGGGCCAACTCCTGGCCGGGCCGACTCCTGGCCGGGCCAACTCCTGGCCGGGCCAACTCCCCGCGTAAGTTTGACATGGATTCCCGGTCCGCATAAAGCGTGCCTACCGCACGCAATCCACGTAATAGCGCAGGTTTCCGTCCGCGTCGCGCAGCTCCACGAAGCCATGGATGTCCGTGCCGAACCCGGGACACTCCCGGTTCAGCTCGCGCGAGAACTTCAGGTAATCGACGATGGTCCGGTTGAATGCCTCGCCCGGGACCAGCAAAGGTATGCCCGGGGGATAGGGTGTGATCAGGCTGGTGGTGATGCGGCCTTCCAGATGGTCGATCTCCACCCTCTCGGTGCGCCGCTGGGCGATGCAGGCATAGGCATCGCAGGGCTTCATCGCGGGAGTGACGTCGGTCAGGTACATGTCCGTGGTCAGCCGGGCGATGTCATGCCTGGCATAGGTCGCATGAACATGCTGGCACAGATCGCGCAAGCCCATGTTCTCGTAGCGGGGATACTTGCGGCAGAACTCCGGCAGGATCCGCCACATGGGCTGGTTGCGCCCGTAGTCGTCCTTGAATTGCTGCAACGCCGTCAGGAGCGAACTCCAGCGGCCCTTGGTGATCCCTATCGTGAACATGATGAAGAAGCTGTACAGCCCGGTCTTCTCCACGATCACGCCATGCTCGGCCAGGAACTTGGTGACGATGGAGGCCGGAATGCCGCTGTCCGCGAAGTTGCCATCCAGGTCCAGCCCGGGCGTCACGATGGTGGACTTGATCGGATCCAGCATGTTGAAACCATCCGCCAGCGCGCCGAATCCGTGCCAGGACGAATCGCCATCGCCGCCGCGGATGATCCAGTCCTCGGGCGAGCCTATGCCCTCCGGCGCCAGCGTCTCCGGCCCCCAGACCTTGAACCACCAGTCGCCGTCGGCGAAATGCGTGCCGACCTCCTGCATCGCACGCCGGAAGTCCAAGGCCTCGGCGATGCTCTCCTCCACCAGCACCGTTCCGCCGGGCGGCTCCATCATGGCCGCCGCCACGTCGCAGCTGGCAATGATGGCGTACTGGGGACTGGTGCTGGTATGCATCAGATAGGCTTCGTTGAAAAGATGCCGGTCCAGCTGCCGCGTCAGGGAGTCCTGCGCCAGCACGTGGCTGGCCTGGCTGATCCCGGCCAGCAGCTTGTGCGTGGATTGCGTGGAGAAAACCAGTGATTCCCTGGGCCGCGCGCGCTGCTTGCCCATGCAGTGGTAGGCGCCATAGAACGGATGGAACACCGCATGCGGCATCCAGGCTTCGTCAAAGTGCAAGGCGTCCACGTAGCCATCCAGCGCCGCCTTGATCTCCTCGGTCTGGTAGATGATGCCGTCGTAGGTCGACTGCGTCAGCGCCATCACCCGCGGGCGGACCTCATCGGCGTCCAGGTGCTTGAGCAGCGGATGGGCGCGGATCTTCTCGCGGATCGCCTGGACGTCGAACTCGCTGCGCGGAATCGGACCGATGATGCCGAAATGGTTGCGCGTGGGACGCAGGAAGACGGGAATCGCCCCCGTCATGACGATGCTGTGCAGGATGGACTTGTGGCAGTTGCGGTCCACCAGCACCACGTCGCCCGGCGCCACCATGTGGTGCCACACGATCTTGTTGCTGGTGCTGGTCCCGTTCGTCACGAAATAGCAGTGGTCCGCATTGAAGATGCGCGCGGCATTGCGCTCGCTCGCGCCGATGGCGCCATTGTGGTCCAGCAGCTGCCCCAGCTCCTCCACCGCATTGCAGACGTCCGCGCGCAACATGTTCTCGCCGAAGAACTGATGGAACATCTGGCCTACCGGGCTTTTCAGGAACGCCACGCCGCCCGAATGGCCCGGGCAGTGCCAGGAATAGGAACCGTCCTCGGCGTAGTCCAGCAACGCCTTCAGGAACGGCGGCTTGACGCCTTCCAGATAGGCCCGGGCCTCGCGGATCAAATGCCGCGCCACGAATTCCGGCGTGTCCTCGTACATATGGATCACGCCCTGCAGTTCGCGCAGGATGTCGTTCGGAATGTGCCGCGCGGTCTTGGTTTCGCCGTACACGTAGATCGGCACGTCGGCATTGCGCCGCCGCACTTCGCTGATGAACTCCCGCAACGCCAGCAGCGCGGGCGCGGTGCCCTCGTCATGCGCGAGTTCCTCGTCGTCGATGGACAGGATGAAAGCGCTGGCGCGGCTCTGCTGCTGCGCGAACAGGCTGAGATCGCCGTAACTGGTCGTTCCCAGCACATCGAAGCCCTCGGCCTTGATGGCCTCGGCCAATACCCGGATGCTCAGGCCGGACGTGTTTTCCGAGCGGAAGTCCTCGTCGATGATGACGATGGGAAACTGGAACTGCATTGCTGTCCTCTGTCTATGGGTTGCCGCTTGCGCTTTAGTCTGTACTCGAACATAATTATATCTGTCCTAGGACAAAATAAACGGCGCGGTGGCAGAGTGGCTATGCAGCAGGATTGCAAATCCGCAAAGGTTGGTTCGATTCCAGCCCGCGCCTCCAGTTTTCCTGGCCGCGGGCGCGGCGCGCTAGACCGCGTGATCGCGCAGATGCTCGCGCAACGCGTCAGCGAATGAAAGCGCGATAACCGAAGACGGCCAATGTTCGGGCCATACCAGGCTGAGGTCGAACGAGGCGCCCGGCTCCAGCGGCCGCAGTTGATCCAGTCCGCCCGGAATGCGCGCGGCGGTCAACCGGTCTACCAGCGCGATGCCCACGCCGCGCATCACCAGCTCCATCGCCACCGAGGTCCAGAACACCTGCACGCGCCGCCGCGCGTAGACCTTCTGCTGCTCCAGCAGCGCTTCCAGCCAGAAGCGGGTGTGGTCCAGGTTGTCGTAGATGATGAGATCGCGTCCTGCCAGTTGTTCCACGCGGATGGTGTCGAACTTTTCCAGAGGGTCGCCGGGAGGAATGGCGCAATATAGCTGCAGGCTCACCAGCGGCTCGGCCACGACGCCCGGATGCTGCCCCCCGTAGAAGCACACGCCCATATCCACCTGGCGCGCCGCCACCCATTCGACGATGCGCGCCGAACTGCGCGTCTGCAAAGCCACGGAGATATTCGGCCGGTCCGCCATGAAACTGGCGAGCACGTCCGGCATGACGGTCAAGGACAGCAAGGGCAAGGACGCGACGGTCAGGTGGCCCTGCTTTTCGCTGCCCAGGTCCTTGATGAAGCTATCCAGCTGCGAAAGACCGGAAAAAAGCCGGTCGACCTGGCCGTAAAGCGCCCGGCCTTCGGGCGTGGGCAGCAGACGCCCGCCCTTGCGCACGAACAGCGCCACGCCCACGCGGCGCTCCAGCTGGGCGATGTACTTGCTGGCCGCGGGCTGTGAAATCAGCAGCACCTGCGCCGCCCGCGACACCGAGCCTTCGCGCATCACCGCCCTGAAGATCTCTATCTCTCGCACGTTCATGCGCAGACTATAACTATTTAGCTATAGATATGGCAATTATTGGTATTAGGCAGTTATGTAGATTGTTCCTAGGATGAACGCTCGACTTTCATCCAGGACCCATCGTGTCGGAAAACTACGCACCCATGGAATTGCCGTTCGGCCCGGAAACCTATGCCGCGAACCTCTCGCTGCTGGCACGGGACATCCAGGCCCAGGGCCTGTCGGCGGCCATCCTGTTCGACCCTGAGAACATCTACTGGCTGACCGGCTACCGCTCCATCGGCTACTTCACCTTCCAGTGCCTGGTGGTCTCGGCCGACGGCGGCATTGCCATGGTCTCGCGCCAGGTCAACCACGCCGTGGCGACCGGCAACCGCAACATCGCGCGCTTTGTCGCCATCGATGACATCAGCGATCCGGTCGAGGTGCTGGCAAGCTATCTGAAGGACATCCTGCCCAGCGGCCGCGTCGGCCTGGAAACCGCCTCGGGCTACCTCAGCGTGGCCGCCTACAAGCAGCTGCAAGCCCGTCTGGGGGCACGCCTGGCCGACTGGCAAGGTCCGATGGAAGAGGCGCGCAAGATCAAGACCCCGGCGCAGCTGGGCTTCATGCGCCAGGCCGCGGACGCGGCGGTCGCCGGCATCGACGCGGCGGTGCGCGCGATCGCGGTCGGCGCCACCGAAAACGACCTCGCCGCCGCCATGCTGCACGGCGCGACCAAGGCCGGCAGCGAATACACCCGTGTGCCGCTGGTGGCCGCGGGCCGCGCCAGCGGCGTCTGCTTCACCACCTGGCAGCGCCGCGAGATCAAGCAGGGCGACCTGGTGTTCCTGGAGGCCGCGGCCAACATCAACCGCTATCACGCCATGATCTCGCGCAATTGCGTGGTGGGCCGCGCCACCGAGCGGCAGCGCTTCCTCGCCGGCGCCGTCATCGCCGCGCTGGACGCCGCCATCGACGCCATCCGACCCGGCGTCACCTCCGCCCAGGTGGACCAGGCCTGCCGCGCGGTCTTCGAACGGGCCGGGCTGGGGCAGTACTTCGATCACCGCACCGCCTACGGCATCGGCATCGGCTTTCCTCCCAACTGGGCCGAAGGCCGCTTCCTGGCGCTGCGTCCGGGCGATCCCACGGTGCTTGAGCCCGGCATGACCTTTCACCTGGTGCCGTCGCTATTCATGCCCGAAGGCGGCTTCATGGCCAGCGAAAGCGTGGCCGTCTCCGAGGACGGCTGCGAGGTGCTCACCCGCTATCCGCGAGAGCTGATCGAAATCGACGCCTGACAACAAGACCGGCGCGCCAACAACATACAAGGGGAATTGCCGTGTTGAAGAACTGGATGTATCCAACCACCGCGGTCATGGGAGTACTGCTTCTGTGGCATTTCGCGATACCGCTATTCGGCCTGCCGGCCTACCTGCTGCCGCCGCCGCTGAGCGTGCTCGAACGGCTGTGGACGGACTGGGCATTCCTGGGCCATCACTCCTGGGTCACGTCCGTCGAAACCCTGGGCGGCTTTCTGCTGAGCATCGCGGTCGGCATACCGCTGGGCATCCTGCTGGTGTGGTCGCGCCCGCTGGAGCGCGCCATCATGCCGCTGCTGGTGGTGTCGCAGGCGTTTCCGAAGGTGGCGGTCGCGCCGCTGATCATCATCTGGTTCGGCCTGGGTCTGTTTCCCAAGATCCTGATCGCATTCTCGGTGGCCTTCTTCCCCATCGTGGTCAGCACGGTGGCGGGCATGCGTTCAGTGGACGCGGACCTCAACGACCTGGCCCGCTCGATGCGGGCGGGCGCCCTGCGGACCTTTCTACGGATCCGGCTGCCCTATGCGCTGCCGCAGATCTTCTCCGGCCTGAAGGTCGCCATAGCCTTCGCCACGGTCGGCGCGGTGGTGGGGGAATGGGTGGGCGCCGAAAGCGGCCTGGGCTACGTGCTGCTGTCCGCCAATGCCAACCTCGACACCACGTTGCTGTTCGCCGTGCTGGTCGCGCTCATGCTCATCGGCCTGGTCTTCTACTACCTGGTCGAGTTTTCCGAACGCTTCCTCATTCCCTGGCACATCAGCGTGCGCAGCGACGCCCTGCCCTCTGTCTGACCCCGCCCTCCGGAGACACCACCATGAAATTCACCACCCGACTTGGCTGGACCCTGGCTTGCCTGCTGGCCGCAGGCGCGGCCAGCGCCCAGGAAAAACTGAGCCTGCGCCTGGACTACAGCATCTACGGCACGCACGCACCACTCTACTACGGCATAGAAAAAGGCCTCTACAAGGCCGAAGGCATAGACCTGAGCATCGGCGAAGGCAGCGGCTCCAGCAACACCGCGAAGCTGGTGGCGCAGGGCATCGATCCCATCGGCTTCATGGACTACGGCACCATGCTCAAGGGCGTCGCCGCGGGCATGCCGCTGAAGGCCATCTTCGCCGTGCACCAGCGCTCGCCCATGGTCATCATCAGCCACGCGGACGCCCCGGTGCGCGCGCCCAAGGACCTGGAAGGCAAGGTGCTGGGCATGAGCGCATCCGAGTCGACGGCGCAGATGTTCCCGGTGCTGGCCGCCCTGAACGGCGTGGACCAGAAGAAGATCAATGTCATCGCCCCCGCCGTGGGCACCAAGACCGCCTTGTTCCTGCAACGCCGCGCGGACGCCATCACCGGCGTGACCTACTTCCATATCCCTCCGCTGGAAGCGCAGGGCGCAAAGGTGCATTACTTCTTCTATGCCGACTTTGGCGTCAACGCGCTGGAAGGCGGGCTGGCAGCCAATACCAAATGGCTGGAGGCCAATCCCGACACCGCGCGGCGCTTCTTGCGCGCCACGCGCAAGGCCTACGAGGCCGCCCAGGCCGATCCGGCCGCCTCGGTCGACGCCCTGGTACGCCAACGGCCGGAACAGGCGCGCAACCGCGATCAGCTGGTGCGCCAGCTGCAGCTTTCACTGCAGGCCGCAGGCACGCCCAACACCAAGGGACTGCCGTTCGGCGTCTCCGCGGAAAAGGACTGGCAGGCCATGGTCGATCAGTTCGTGCAATCGAACCAGATCGCCAGCCCGGTGCCGACCAGCACGCTCTACACCAACGACTACAACAGGGAATAGACATGGCACAGCACGCAGCCCTGGCGCTCGCTCCCGCAGCGGGCGCGCCCGATACCGCGATCGACATCCGCGGCATGGTCCAGCGCTTCGGTTCCTATGTCGCGGTCGACGGCATCGACCTTGTCATACCCGAAGGCCAGTTCCTCTCCGTGCTCGGCCCGTCCGGCTGCGGCAAGAGCACCTTGATGCGAGCGGTCGCCGGCCTGACGCCGCCCACTGCCGGCGAGATCCGCGTGCTGGGCGAGCGCGTGACCGAGCCGGGCGCCAACGTGGGGATCGTGTTCCAGCGTGCGGCGCTCCTGCCGTGGCGCGACGTCGTCGGGAACATCTCGCTGCAGCTGGAGATGCGCAAACTTCCGGCCGCGCGCCATGAGACCCGGCTGCGCGAACTGATCAAGCTGAGCGGACTGGAGGGCTTTGAAAAATGCCTGCCGCACCAGTTGTCCGGCGGCATGCAGCAACGCGTGGCGCTGTGCCGCGCGCTCATCCACGACCCCGACATCCTGCTGATGGACGAGCCCTTCGGCGCCCTGGACGCGATGACGCGCGAAGCCATGAACCTGGAGCTGCAGCGGGTATGGCTGGAAAGCAAGAAGACCGTCATGTTCATTACCCACAGCATCTCCGAAGCGGTGTTCCTGTCCGACCGCGTGGTGGTGATGAGCAAGCGGCCGGGCCGCGTGGCGCTGACCGTCGACATCGATCTGCCGCGCCCGCGCAACTACGCCATGGTCGGGCACCCCAACTTCGTCAAGGCGGCCACCGTCATACGCGAGTGCTTCGACGCCGCGGGGATGACGGAATGAATCCCGTGCGCTACGACGCCGGCCCCTACCCCCGCGCGCGTCTCGCCTTTCTGTGCGTGGCCAACGCCGGCCTGACCGAGGGCGAGATGCACGCCATGGCGCCCGAGGGCGTGGGCCTGAGCTTTGCCCGCGTGCCCATGGCAACGGCCTGCACCGTGCAAAGCCTGGCCGGCATGGAAGACGGACTGCTTGAGGCCCTGGACGGCCTGGCGCCGGGACGCCGCGATATCGACGTGGTCTGCTACAACTGCACCGCGGGCAGCTTCGTGATCGGCAACGACAAAGTGCGCGCGCTGCTCGCGCAGGCCCGCCCCGGCGCGGCCGTGGCCACGCTGCTGGACGGCGTCACGCAGGCGCTGGCCGCAGTCGGCGCGCGCCGCCTGGCGGTTGCCACCGCCTATGACGATGCCGTCAACCAACTGGAGCGCGCTTACTTCGAAAGCATCGGCCACGAAGTCGTCTCGCTACAGGGGCTGGCCCTGCCCGATGACGAGACCATGAACCGGGTTTCGCCTGACTATCTGTACGAATTCGCCTGCGCCGTGGATCGCCCCGATGCCGACGCCGTCTTCATCAGCTGCGGCGCGCTGCGCTCCACCGCCGTCATCGAGCGTCTGGAGGACAGGCTGGGCAAGCCCGTGATCGGCAGCAATCAGGCCAGCATGTGGCATTGCCTGCGGCTGGCGGGGATCCACGACCGGATGGACGGCTACGGCCGGCTGTTCCGGCAGCATTGAAAGCGGGACCTGTCATGGATGAAATCGATACCCGACTGATCGGCATCCTGCGGCGCGACGCGCGCACGCCGCTTTCCGTTTTGGCCAGCAAGGCCGGCGTGTCGCGCGGCACGGTCTCCAACCGTCTGCGCAAGCTGGAGGAGGACGGGGTCATCGCCGGCTACACGCTCAAGCTGCGTCCCGACTCCGATCAAGGCGGCCTGCGCGCCTGGATGGGCATTACCGTCGACGGCAACCAGACGCGCGCCGTGCTGGCCAGCCTGCTGGGCGAGCCGAGCGTAGAGCAGCTGCACGACACCAACGGCCGCTGGGACCTGCTGGCAGAAATACGCGCAGATTCCACCGCCGATCTGTCCAAGGTGCTGGAGCGCGTGCGCCTGATCAAAGGCATCGCGGCCACCGAAACCAGCATCCTGCTCGCGACGTACCGCTGAAGCCTGCGCGCTAGGCCGGCACCGGCTCGCCCCGCAGCCTGATCTGCGCGACAGTTCTTTCCCCGCGCTGCTCCAGCACGAACTGATGCCTGTCCGGATACCTCAGCGTCAGCCGCCGGCACAGGTTTCCCAGCCCGCCTCCGCCGCTGGCCAGATCGAAGGGCGCGTGCAGCCGGCCGGGGTTGTCCACTTCAATGAGCAGTTCATCGCCCTGCAGACGCGTGCGTATGCAGATCGGAAAATGCGCGTGTTCCGAACGCATGCCGTGCTTGATCGCGTTTTCCACCAGGCCCTGCAGCGTCATGCGCGGAACACTGATCCGTAGCGTGGCCGGATCGATCTGGCTGCGCAGTTCAAGCCGCTGGTCAAAGCGCAGCGCCTGTATGCGCACATAGGCTTCGGCGGCCTCGATCTCCTCCTCCAGTATGGACAGGCCGCGCCCGCGCCGGTCCAGCGAATAGCGCAGGTACTCGGCCAGGCTGCGGGTCATTTCCTCCGCGATGGCGGGACGTTCGGCGATCTCGGCCACGATGGTATTGAGCGAGTTGAACAGGAAGTGCGGCTCGATCTGCAGCTGCAGATGTTCGAGCTCCAACCTCAAGGAGCGCGTCTCGGCCTTCATCTTGGACAGGCGCTCGCTGCGCGCGTTCAGCTCGGCCGACACGCCGAAATAGATCAGCGTCCAGATGGAGAGCATGCCCATGTAGTAGAGAAAGCCCAGCCGGTACTGGTTGCCCGGCAACACTCGGATCGCGCCGGGCAGAAACAGGCTATGGATGCCGTAGGCGATCGAGGCCAGCAAGGCCGAGGCGGTCAGGCAGAACAACACCGCGCAGACCAGTACCAGCAAGGGCGGGTCGCCTTTTCCCGCACGGCGGCCATGCAGCACGGCCGCCCCGCTGGTCAGGACGAAGGCCAGCGGCTCCAGCGCCACGGTAAGCCAAAAGGCCGCGGTGGCATTGCCGAACACCGCCAGCCGGATGAAGAAACCCACGATCGCAAGAAAGAGCCAACCCAGCGTCTGCGCCCGCCAGAAGCCAAGCGAGGACTCCCCTGGGCTCAAGCCCTGGCCGATCGATGCGAACTTCATGGATGCGCTCCCCGGACGGGCAAAGGGTTCTCTGGAAACTGCATAGGCCTTATATTTACCCGCGTGCCAGACCGGACGACTATACCCGCCACATCATGGCGCCAGGGAGGAAAATGCTGCGTGTGCTTGTCATCGACGATGAAGCCCCGGCGCGGCGCTACCTGCGCCGGCTGCTGGAAGCCTCGGCCGACGTCCATGTCGCGGGCGAAGCCGACAGCCTGGAACAGGCGCGAGCGCTGATCCGCGAGCATCGTCCTGATGCCCTGTTCCTGGACATCGAGCTGACTGCCGCCACCGGCTTCGATCTGCTGGACCAGCTGGACGCTCCGCCCGCCGTCGTCTTCGTCACCGCGCACAGCGACTACGCCGCCCGCGCCTTCGACGTCCAGGCCGTCGACTACCTGCTCAAGCCTGTGCGGCCGGGCCGGCTCGAACAGGCGTTGGCGCGGCTGCGCCCGCGCGCTGGCGGCCACCTGACGCTGCGGACGCGCAACGGCACCAAGCTCATCAAGATCCATGAACTGACCATGGCGCAGGCGCAAGGCGACTACGTGATGCTTTGCAGCGCCGCGCACGCCAACGAGCTGATGCACATCACCTTCAAGCGCCTGGCGGCCCAACTGCCCAGTCCGCCCTTCTGCGCCTTGTCTCGCTCGGTGATCATGAATCTGGAACATGTCTCCCATCTGTCGCAACTGCCCGGCGCGCAGACCGAGGTCGCGTTCAACAACGGCGTTGCCCCCGTCGTACTGGGACGGGTCGCGTCGCAGCGCCTGCGGCGCGCGGTGGCGCAGCGCTGACGCGACGGGCCAGCCCCGGGATAAGACCGCTGCAGCATCGGTTCGGGCCGGAAATGTGCCGATTGTCATCAACCGGCCCCGAGACATCACGCAGTTTTCGACGAAACGGGGATTTTCCTCGACCAAACATCGTCCAGGAAGACGGCGTCAATAGCCCATGGGGTAGCCGTCCTTGCGATGATCCGACGCGGCCAGATAGCCTCCCTGTTCCAGCCGATAGGCCATCTGCGCGCTGCCGAACTCCAGATCGAAGCGCGGCGCCACGTCGACCCTGTGGCCGCATGCGCGCAGATGCTCGATAGCTTCAGGCGGGCAGTTCCATTCCACCGCCACGCCCACGTTGTCATCCTTGATGCGCCAACGCGGCGCATCGCTGGCTGCCTGCGGATTCAGGCCGAAGTCGGCCAGCCGGCTGGTCACTTGAAGATGGCCCTGCGCCTGCATGGAGCCGCCCATGACGCCAAAGCTCATCAAAGGCTGTCCGCCTTTCATCAGGAAGCCGGGAATAATGGTGTGGAACGGCCGCTTGCCTGGCGCCACCACATTGGGATGCCCCGCCTTCGTCGAAAAGCCCCAGCCCCGGTTCTGCATGGCAATACCCGTTCCCGGCACCACCACGCCGGAACCGAATCCCTTGAAGTTGGATTGAATGAACGACACCATGGTGCCGTACCGGTCTGCCGCCGTCAGATACACCGTTCCACCGCTATGCGGATTGCCGGCCCGGGGTTCGCCCGCCCGGTCCGGATCGATGAGTTTCGCCCGTTCCGCCAGATAGGCGGGATCCAGCAGCTGCGCACTCGACACCTGCATATGGGCCGGATCGCCCACGTGTTCGTACAGGTCCGCGAACGCCAGGCGCATGGCTTCGATCTGCAGGTGCAACGCACGGCCGCTGTCGCGCCCGCAGCCCGCCAGGTCGAAACGTTCCAGCATGCCCAAGGCCATCAATGCGCCGATGCCCTGGCCGTTGGGACCGATCTCGTAGAGTTCCAGGTCGCGGTAGCGCATGCCTATCGGCTCCACCCAGTCGGCCGTATGGCCGGCCATGTCGGCCTCGGTGATATAGCCGCCCGTGTTGCGCGCGTGGGCGGCAATCGCCGCGGCCAGCTCGCCGCGGTAGAAGCTCTCGCCCTTGCTGCGGGCGATGCTCTCCAGCGTGGCGGCCTGGCCGGGGCTGCGGAAGCGCTCTCCGGGCAAGGGCGCGCGGCCCCCGGGCGCAAAGGACTCGGCAAAGCCCGGCTGCCCGCTCAGGCGCGGCACCTGCTTCTGCCACTGGCGATGCACCGTGGGCGAAACCAGGTAGCCGTCCCGCGCGTAGCGTATGGCGGGCTCGAACAAATCCTCGAACGGCAGCGAACCGAATTTCTCCCAGATCGCGCGCCAACCCGACACGACACCGGGTACCGTCACGCTGCCCCAGCCTATCGGGTCCATGCCATCCAGATGCGCGAACCTGGCCGTCTCCCAGGCGGCCGGCGCGCGCCCCGACGCATTCAGCCCATGCAGGCGCCCGCCATGCCAGACGATGGCGAACATGTCGCCGCCGATCCCGTTCATGCACGGCTCCACGACGGTCAGCGCGATGGCCGTGGCCAGCGCCGCGTCGATCGCGTTGCCGCCCCTTGCGTACATCTGCAGGCCGGCAGCGCTTGCCAGCGGCTGCGACGTGCTGACCACGTTGTCCGCGAGCAAAGGCATGCGTTGGGATGCGTAGGGCAGCTGCCAGAAGGGATCGTTCGGAATGGGCATGGGAGTCGGGTCGGAAGTTTGGGACCGGCCGCCCGCGGGCGGCCAGGAAGAAAGCCGGGGCGGCCGCTACTTGCCTGCGGTAATGTTCAAGGACTTGACCTTGTCGCGCCAGAACGCCTGCTGGTCCAGGATGAACTTGGGCAGAGTCTGGGCCGGAATCTCGCTGATCTGGAAGCCCTGCGCCTCGATGGCCTTGCGGAATCCTGCGTCGCCCTGCGCCTTGGACAGCGCGCGGGCCACAATGTCCAGGCGGTCCTTGGGCGTTCCCTTGGGCGCCATCAACGCGAACAGGTTCTCTGCCTCCAGGCCCTGTACGCCCAGTTCCTTGAGCGTGGGCACGTCCGGCATGACCGGCAGACGTTTGGCGGAGGCCACGCCCAGCACGTCGATGCGGCCGCCCTGCTTATGCGGCAGCGAGCTGGTCACGCTATCGAACATGAAGACCGACGCGCCCGAGATCACTTCGGGCAAGGCCTGGCTGCTGCCCTTGTACGGGATCTGCAACGCGTCCACGCCCGCCTGCTCCTTGAAGATCTCGCCCTCCAGGTTGGACAGGGTACCCGCGCCCATCGACGCGTAGTTGTACTTGCCCGGCGCCGCCTTCAGATAGGCCACCAGGCTGGCATAGTCCTTGATGCCCAGCGTCGCCGGCGTGACCAGGATGTGCGGGGCGCTGGCTATCGCGCCCACCGCATCGAAGTCGCCGTCCAGCGACACCTGCTGCTTGCCGTTGAGCGCTTCGTAAATGGAGTTGGACATCACCGACGAGATGTACAGCGTGTAGCCGTCGGCTTCGGAACGCGCAGCGGCCTGCATGCCGATCAAGCCGCCCGCGCCGGGGCGGTTCAACACCACCACCGATTGGCCCAGCGAGTCGCCCAGCTTCTGGCTGAGTTCGCGAGCGAGCACGTCGGTCGCGCCGCCCGGCGGAAACGACAGGATCAGCTGGAGCGAGCGCTGCGGAAAATCGGCCGCCCCCGCCCCGGTAGCCGCCGATAACGCCAGCGCGGCAAAGGCGCGCTTCAGGATGCCGAGTCCCTGCGGGCGCGCGGCGGCGCGGCCCGATTTGCATACAACACTAGCCATGCGATTCCCCTTGGTTGAAGAGCCGTCGGCCGGGTCTGTTGCCCATGTGTCCTGGCGGCCCTGACCGGCCCATTCTAGGAATTGCCTTTGCGGCAATCAATATCAATAATTAGCACGCCAATTGCCATTTTGAGAATCAATATGCTCAGCACCGCGCACCGCTATTTCCTGGAAGTCGTACGCGCAGGCAGCATCAAGGACGCCGCGGCCACCCTCCACGTGGCGCCTTCGGCAATCAGCCGGCAAGTCGCCAAACTGGAGGATGACTGCGGCGCGGCGCTGTTCGAACGCCGGCCTCACGGCATGGAGCTGACCCGCGCCGGCGAAATGCTGGCCGACTATGCGCGCCGCGTCGCCATGGATGCCGAGCACGTGCTGCGCGATATCCGCAGCCTGCGTCACGCGGAGCTGACCACCATCCGCATAGGCTCCAACGAAGCCGTGGCGCGCAACGTGCTGCCGCCCATCCTGGGCGCGTACCGCGCCCTGCATCCCGATGTGGCGTTCCAGGTACACATCGCTTCGCCCGGCGTCGTGACGCAACGCCTGCGCGACAACAGCATCGACGTGGGCCTGGCCTTCAGCCTGAACGCGGGCAACGGCATCGCCGTGCGCTACGAAATCGTCTCGCCCGTTCGCGCCATCATGGTCCCGGGCCATCCTCTTGCCAAACGCGCCAGCGTGTCCCTGGACGACCTGCGACGCTACCCGATCGCGCTGACCGACTCCGGCACCACCGTGCGCCTGTTGTTCGACAGCTCGGCGGCAGGCAACGACGGGCCGCCTTTCGACATCGCCTATTCGAGCAACTCGTCATCGGTCATCCGCGCCATCGTCGAGGCCGGCCATGCTGTCACGCTGGCTGGCGAGATCACACTCGCCGAGCCGCTGCGCAGCGGCGCGCTGGTGGCCGTGTCCTTGCAGCAAGCCGTCTTCGCCGAACGCACGCTGCAGGTGCAGACCGCCAGCCACGCCCGCTTGCCCGAGGCGACGGCCGCCTTCATCGAGCACCTGATCGAAGCGCTATCCGCGGGCGCCCGTTCACGCGATTCTTGACTTGCCGCAGGCTTGCCGCAAAACTGAAGTTCTACACGCGCCCAGGCTTGGCCAAGCGCGGAAGGCCCCGATTCAATGGTCAGAGTGAATGATTGAAGGAGCTCCGCATTGACCACTGCCGCGATGCCCAGACTGAAGCTGCGCCGCCTTGTCACCGTGCTGGCGCTCGCGAGCGGACTCATCGCCTTCGTCAACACGCTGTACGCGGCCTACCTGGTGCAGCGCGAGCAGCTGATCGCCAACACCCTCGAGGCCAACCGGGCCTACGCGATCAAGCTGGCGGAAGTCACCGACATCTACATCGAATCCATACAGCGGCAATTGCTCCTGTCCGCCGAGCGGGCGCCTGGCCTGCTGGGTTCGAAACCCGCCATGGAAGACGAGCTCGCGCGCCTGGTGCAGCAGACCGACGGCGTCATGACGGCCGCCATCGCAGACAGTAGCGGCACCATCCTCGCCACCGCTCCCGCCGACGCGGGCTTCGAAGGCAGGACGCTGGTACGCCAGCAACTGACCACAGGCGCCCAACATCTGAAGGGCCACATATCCACGCCCTACGTGGGCATGGAGGGCCGGCTGATACTGGCGTTCTCCGAACCTTTCCGTGATGCCAAGGGCAACCATGCCGGCACCATCCTCGCGGCCATCTACCTTCGGCAGGGCAACGAGTTCGACAAACTCGTGGGCGAGCACTTCTACCGCGACGGCTCCTACCTGTATGTCGTCGATGGCGACGGCACCATCATCTACCACAAGGACAAGGATCGCATCGGCACCAGCGAAAGAAGCAATGCCGTGGTCGAAGCCGTGCTGCGGGGCGAGACCGGTGCGATGCCCGTGGTCAACACCCGCGGCGCGCACCTGTTGGCCGGCTACGCCGCGCTCAAGAACGCCGGCTGGGGTGTCGTGGCGCAACGCCCGCTGGACGAAACGCTGCGCCCGCTGCAAAGCCTGACCAGCAGGATCGTGCTCTACGCCTTGCCGGTGGGGCTGATCATGTTCCTGGCCATCTACCTGCTGGGCCGCTGGATCTCGCGGCCGCTGGAGGAGCTGGCCCAGGTCATCGAACGGGATCAGCCCGGCGCGTCGGCTGGCGACCTGCACCGGATCAAGGGCTGGTACTACGAGGCGGCCCGCCTCCGGAACGCCGTGACGATGAGCCAAAGCTCCCAGACCCGGCGCCTCGATAAGCTGAACACGGACACCATCACCGATCCGATGACGGGCCTCTTCAACCGCAGGGGCCTGGCGCTGCAGATCGCCACGCTGCGCCAGACCCGGCAGCCTTTCGCCGCGCTCGCGCTAGACCTGGACCACTTCAAGCGCGTGAACGACACCTACGGGCACGCGGCCGGCGATCAGGTGCTGATCGCGCTGGCCGCCATCCTCAAGACCTGTGTGCGGGCAGAAGACGCGCCGTGTCGCGTCGGCGGCGAAGAGTTCCTGATCCTGATGCCCAACGCCTCGCGCGACACGGCGGAAAGGGTGGCCGGACGCATCCGGGCGGCGACGGCGGACCACACCATGCCGCAGGCGGTGGGAAATGTCACGGTGTCCATCGGCATCGCGCTGTGGCCATCGGATGATGCCGACATCGACAAGGTCATGGCAAAGGCCGATGAGGCCTTGTACCGGGCGAAGAATTCGGGACGGAATCGCGTGGCGGTCTGGTCGGCCGCGTAAATCACGGAACAAGCGAATCAGGCGCTAAAAGCGCCGTGCCGGGCATACCGCAGCGGCAAGGAGACGTCTGGCCCGCGCCGGCGCGCCCCTAGGGAAAACACTCATCAAAAAAACAAAAATGAATAATGACTCATCGTTCATTTTTTGCCAGAATGAGTCAACCGCCTAACGGCTAGCCGCAACGCAGCGCGTGCGCCGGCTATTCCAGGCGCCCCCCCCAAGCAAGAGACACCTGGCGTCTCCTGCTACTCCAAACGAGGTCTAGATGAACTTTGCTGAGTACAAGAGCTTGACGTTCGAACGCCGCAAGCGCGTCCTGGAAATCACGATGAACCGGCCCGAGAAGCTCAATGCGGTCGACGAGGCCATGCACGAAGAACTGGCCCGGGTCTTCGTCGATGTTTCCGCCGACCCGGAATGTGACGTCGTGATCCTGACGGGAGCGGGCCGGGCCTTTTCTTCTGGCGGCGATATGGCCTGGCTGCAGAAAATGATCGACCAGCCCGGCGCATTCGAAAAGACGGCCCGCGAAGGCAAGCAGATCGTGTTCTCGTTGCTGGATTGCGAAAAGCCCGTCATCGCGAAAGTGAATGGGCACGCGGCAGGACTTGGAGCCACGCTCGCGCTGTTCTGCGACGTGATCTTCGCCTCGGACGCCGCGAAGATCGGCGATCCGCACGTCAGTGTCGGCTACGTGGCCGGCGACGGCGGCGCCGTGATCTGGCCGCAGCTGATCGGCTATGCGCGCGCCAAGGAATACCTGATGACGGGCGACCTGATGACAGCGACCGAAGCGGCGCGTATCGGCCTGATCAATCACGTGGTGCCCGCGGCGGACCTGGAGCAACGCGTCGAACAGTTCGCCGACAGGCTGGCGGCGGGAGCGACCAAGGCCATCCGATGGACCAAGATGTCCGCAAACATCGGACTGAAGCAACTGGCGCACACGATCTTGGACGCCTCCTTGGCCTACGAGGCGCTCTCCAGTGCCACCCAGGACCATCAAGAAGCTGTAAACGCCTTCCGCGAGAAGCGCATCCCGGTCTTCTCTGGAAAGTAGAGAACCACTGATGAACTTCACGGAACCCGACCACATCCGGCAGTTGCGCGATACGCTCGAGCGGTTCGTCGAGAAGGAAATGCCGCGCGGCGCCGCCGCCGACTGGGACAAGCGCAACCACTTCCCGCGCGAGGTCTTCGACAAACTCGCGCGCCTCGGCGTCATGGGACTCACCGTACCCGAAGCGTATGGCGGCGCGGGCCGCGACATCCTCGCCACCATGGTTGTCATCGAAGAACTGTCCAGGCGCAGCCTGGCGGTATCGGTGCCCTACATCATGAGCGCCTGCTATGCGGGCATGAATCTGGTCGAATGCGCCACCGAGGCGCAGAAGACCGAACTTCTGCCCAAGGTCGTGGACGGTACCCTCGTCTTTGCCTACGGCTGGACGGAACCGGATGCCGGCGCCGACCTGGCCAGCGTCAAGACCCGCGCCGAACGTGTGGGGGACTCCGTGCGGATCAACGGCGCCAAGCGCTTCTGCTCGGGCGCGGCGATATCGGACTACATCTACGCGCTGGTGCGCTCCGGCAACGAGGGCGAGCGCTACAAGAATCTGTCCATGATCATGATCCCGCCCGACACCAAAGGCGTGACGATCACGCCCATCGAAGGGTTGGGCATGAAAGGAGCCGCGACCACGGACGTGATCTTCGAGGACGTGGAGGTGCCATTCGAGAATGTGATGGGCGGCGAGGCCGGCTGGAATAACGGCTGGCAGATGATCGTGGGTTCGGGACTGGACGTGGAAAAACTCGAAGTCGCCGCCATCGGCATCGGCGTCGCCCGGGCCGCGCTCGACGATGCATGGGCCTACGCGGGCGAACGCCAGCAATTCGGCAAGACCATCAACCACTACCAGTCCATTCAGCACAAGCTGGCCGACATGAAGACGCAACTGCACGCCGCGCGCCTCGTGCTCTACCACGCAGCCTGGATGGCCAACGAACACCAGCGCTGCGGGGTCGAAACATCCATGGCGAAGCTCTTTGCCACGGAAACCGCCCGCTCGGTCGCGCTGGAATGCCAGACCATCTTCGGCGCCTATGGCTACGTCAAGGATTTCGACGCGGAGCGCTACGTCCGGGACGCCCTGCTGCTGCCCATCATCGGCGGCTCCTCCGCGGTCCAGCGCAACAACATCTACAAGTGGTCCGGAGCCAATGCCTGACATGCCCTCAATTGACCTGACCGGGAAGAATGTGTTGGTAACCGGCGGCTCCAGCGGCATCGGAGCGGCGGTGGTCGATCTGTTCCTGGAACTCGGCGCGCAAGTGAGTTCGGCCGACCTCCAGCCGCTCGACGCCGTGGAACGGGACACCGTTACCCGGCTCCAGGCGGACGTCTGCGTGGAACAAGACTGCCTGCGCGCCACGGCGGAAGCCGTGACCGCCATGGGAGCCATCGACGTGCTCGTGAATTGCGCCGGCATACCCGACACCTACACCCCGACCCTGGAGCAAAGCACGCAATCCTGGCAGCGGATCGTGGATGTAGACCTGACCGGCACCTACCTCATGTGCAAGGCCGTGGGCGCACACATGGCGCAACGCCGCTCTGGATCGATGATCAACATCTCGTCCATCGTCGGCCTGGGCGGCTTTCCCCGCCGCAACGCCTATGGCGCGTCCAAGGCTGGCGTAATCATGCTTACCAGATCGCTGGCCAGCGAGTGGGGCAGCCTGGGCATCCGCGTGAACTGCATCGCTCCCGGCTATATCCGCACGCCCTTGGTCGAGACCCTGATACGCGAAAACAAGGTGAACACCGGACAGATAGAACGGCGGACACCGCTGGCCCGCCTCGGCCATCCCAGGGAGATCGCGCATGCCGCGGCGTACCTGTCCTCGGAATGGTCATCCTTCATCACGGGGGCAACCCTGCCGGTGGATGGCGGCTGGTCCGCGTTTGGAGGCGCGGGCGACATCGGCATCGCATGACATAGGCCTGATTGATCTGAAGTTCCCTGGGGCGAGCCCCGCACAACAAAGCAGAACAATACAGAACAAAGCAAAGGAGACATGAACATGGATCGCAGAAACGTCCTCAAGATGCTGGGCGCCCTGGGCGGCGCAAGCGCAGCCGGCGCCGGCAGCCTGTGGAGCCGCACCGCATTCGCGCAAGCTAATTCGTCTATCAAGCTGGGCTTCATTTCATCGCTCTCCGGCGCCCAGGCGCCACTCGGGCAGCCCATGCTTCTGGGCGCGCAGATCGCCATTGACCAGGTCAACCAGGCGGGCGGCGTTCTCGGCAGGAAACTGGAGCTGGTCATCCGGGACGACAAGGCCAAACCGGCCGAGGCGACCGTCGCCGCGCGCGAGTTGGCGGGTTCCGGCGTGAACATGCTGTGCGGCGTGGTATCCAGTGCGGTCGCCCTAGCGATCGCCGCGGTCCTGGAACAGGAGAAAACACTGCTGATAACCTGCGCCGCGCACTCCGAAAAGCTCACCAAGGAGAGCTTTGTCCGAAACTATTTCCGTGTCACGGACAATCCCTACATGCGTCAGCGCGCCCTCGCCAAAATGGCCGCGCAACGCTATCCGGACGTCAATCGCTGGGGCGGCGTCATTCCCGATCATGAGTACGGCCGCACCACCTGGGGCTGTTTCGAAGACGGCCTGCGCGAGTTCTATCCAGCGCTTGCCCAGAAGCAACCCGCGATCGCCCCGCCGATCAAGACGCAGTACGGTGCCGCGGACTATCGCAACGCCATTACCGCCACCATGTCCGTCCCAGCCGAAGGCTTCATGATCTCCGTGTATGGCGGCGATGCCGTGACGCTGTACAAACAGGCCGAACCGTTCGGATTCTTCAAGAAGGCCAAGCTGATCGTGGATTCGGCCAACGAGCTGATCGTAGCCAAGGCCATGAAGCAAGATCTGCCGGACATGTGGGTGGGAACGCACTGGTACGCGGGTGCGTTCGAGGACATCCCGGTCAGCCGCGAACTCCAGGCGGAAGCCGTGCGCCGCGCCAAGGATCCCCTCACGCTGGGCTTTATTTCCGAGGGGCATGCCGCGGTGATGGCCTACGCTCGCGCGCTACAAGCGGCTGGCTCGGCCGATACCGGCGCGGTTCTGAACGCGCTTGAATCGGTCACGTTCGAAACCGCCACCGGTCCGCGCCGCTTCCGCAAGGAAGACCATCAGGCCATCAAGCCCGTTGTCATGTATCGCCTGCGCGGATCGGCCAAGGCAACGGACGGCTTCGAAATCGTCGACGTCATTCGCATCCCCGGCGAGGCGGTGATGGATCCGGCCACTCCCGGAAAGGCCTTGAGCTTGCGGACAGTCTGAAAGGACCGGGAATCATGGACCAATACGGTTTGATGACGCTCAACGGCCTGTCGTGGGGCATGACGGTCTTCCTGACCGCCGCCGGCCTGACGCTGGTTTTTGGCATCCTGCACGTCCTGAACTTCGCACATGGCGGCTTCGTCATGCTGGGGGCCTATCTGGCCTACAGCCTGCTGGCCAGGCTTGGAGAGCCGTCCTTCTGGGCTTTCATGCTCGCCACCATCGTGTGCGCCGTGGCGCTGGGCGTGCTGGGCGCCGCCGTGGACAAGCTGGTTTTCCAGCGGCTCAGAGGCGTTGGCGAATCCTATTCGTTGATCGCCACCTACGCGCTGCTGCTGCTCTGCCAGGGAGTTGTCAAGGTAGTCTGGGGCATCGACTTTCTGAGCGTGCCGCCTCCGCCGGTATTGCGCGGCGCCACCGAGATCGCCGGCATGCTGGCGCCCAACTTCGTCCTCTTCGTGATCGGCTGCGGCGTGCTCGCCTTCCTACTTCTCGACTATCTGGTGCATCGCACCGAACTGGGAAAAACAGTCCAGTCGGTCGCGGTCGATCCCTGGATGGCCTCGTTGCTCGGCGTGAACGTGCGCCTGGTGCTGACAGGCACCGTGGTTGTGGGAATCGCGCTGGCTGGAGTCGCCGGCGCGCTGCTGTCCGTCAACCAAAGCCTGTCTCCCAACATGGGCAGCGCCCTGATCATTCAGGCCTTCGGCGTGATCATCGTCGGCGGCATGGGGAACATTCGCGGCGCCTTCCTGGCCGCCGTCCTCCTAGGCCTCATCACCGCGATAGGCGACCGCGTCTTCGCGGAAGTACCGGGGCTTTTCTTCTATGTCGCCCTCATTTCCATCTTGATGTGGCGTCCGCAAGGACTTTTGAAGGGGCTACGGTAATGAAGCAGCTTGCCAGCACAACAAGCCGGCGCTCGTTCGACCTCGCGGTTGCGGGGGTGGTGATCGGGCTGTTCGCCAGCGTCCCGTGGTGGGCGGACAAGGGATTGGTGTTTCTCGCGTCGGTGGTGTTGATCAACGCAACCTTCGCCTTGAGCTTCAACCTCGTTTTCGGCCTGACCGGCCTGGTCAGTTTCGGCCATGCGGCGTACTTCGCGGCAGGCGCCTACACCACCGGCCTGCTGCTGCAGAGCTACTCCCAGGTCCCCTTCCCCCTTGCCTGGCTGGCTGCGGGCATTGCGGGAGGGCTGGTCGCCGCGGCCGTCGCCGTCGTCGCCCTGCGCCGCGCGAGCGGCATCTACTTCGCCATCCTGACTCTCGCATTGGCGGAACTGGTGCACATCCTGATCTCGAAATCCGACCTCCTGGGCCGCGAGGATGGCATGACAGGCATCAAGCGGCCGGTGATGGACTTTGGCCTGTTCAGACTCGACCTCGCGCAAGGCAACAATCTCTACTACGTCACACTGGTCTGCGTCTCTTTCCTCGCGCTGATTCTGTACATTCTTTGGCACAACCGCTACGGCAGGCTGCTGGCGGCCATCCGCCAGGATGCCGAGCGGGTGCGCTTTCTTGGCATCAATGTCCACGCCATGCGATTCTCGGCCTTTGTGGCCAGCGGCGCCTTCGCCGGCCTGGCCGGCGGCCTGTACGCGCCGGCGGCCCAGCTGCTCACGCCGGAAATTGCGCACTGGGGATATTCCGCCCTGCCCATTCTGTTTTGCTTGGTGGGCGGAGTCGCCTACTTCTGGGGGCCCGTCGCCGGGGCGGTGATCTTCATCGGGCTCGAACACATGACCCGCAACATCGTCGGTCTTTCCGAAATCCTGATAGGCGCGGTGCTGTTGCTCGTGGTGCTGGCGTTCCCGGGCGGCGTCATCGGCGGCGCGCAGCGGCTGCTCGCGGCTGGCCGGCGCGGGACATCCGCCAACGGCAGCTCCGAATCGAAGATTCAAGGACAGACATCGTGACTACGCACATACTCGACGCGCGCGGGCTCTACAAGGCTTACGGCAGCATTTCTGTCCTGAAGGATGTGACACTGCGCATGCAACAGGGCGAAACGCACGTCGTCATCGGGCCCAATGGCGCGGGCAAGACCACCTTGTTCAAGACCTTGAGCGGCGAACTTCTGCCAGATGCGGGCGAAATCTCGATTGAGGGCATGAGGGTCGAAGGCATCGACGGATACCAACGCGTGCGCCTGGGCGTGGGGCGGACCTTCCAGGTCGCCCGCGTCTTCGGCGAAGACACCGTACTGGACAACATGGTGGTCGCCATCGAGGCGAGCCGCCGCCATCAGGGTGCCGGTGGCGGCTTCAGCTTGCGGATAGCGCCCGCCGCCGATGTCTATGACGAAGCCCTGGACGCCCTGGAGAAAATGGGCCTGGCCTCACAGCGCAATCACGTCTCTGGGGTGCTGGCCTACGGCGATCGGAAGCGCCTGGAACTCGCGATGAGCCTTGCGCTGCGGCCCAAGCTACTGATGCTCGACGAGCCGATGGCCGGCATGTCTCCGCCAGACAGGGCGGCTACGGTGAAAACCATTAAATCGGTGGTGCGGGAACGCGGAATCTCGGTCCTGCTGACCGAGCACGACATGGACGTCGTCTTTTCGCTGGCCGACCGCATCACCGTGCTGAACTACGGCGAGATCATTGCCAGCGGAACGCCCGAGGACGTGCGTTCCTCCCCCGAAGTCAGGGAAATCTACCTGGGCCATGAGGTGCAAAGTGCTTGAAGTGAAAAACCTGCGCGCACGCTACGGGGACAGCCTCGTTCTCGACGGCGTCGGCATCGAGGTCGCAGCCGGCCAGGGAGTCGCCCTGCTGGGCCGCAACGGCGCGGGCAAGACGACTTTGCTCAAGAGCATCGTGGGCGGCGGCCCTACCGTCGATGGCACGCTGCGATTCATGGGCGGCGACCTCAGGCAGATCGGCACGCATGCGCGCGCGCGTTCCGGGCTGGCGCTGGTACCGGAAGACCGCAGGATATTCAGCCACCTGACGGTGGAAGAAAATCTGCTGCTGGCGCGGCATGCCAGCGGTCCGCGAGGCACTCTCCCGCTACAGGAGGCCTACGGACTCTTTCCAGCGCTTGCCGAGCTGCGCACGCGCATGGGAAACCAACTCAGCGGCGGACAGCAGCAAATTCTGGCGGTCGCGCGAGCCTTGATGTCGCGACCGAAGTGCATGCTGCTGGACGAGCCCACGGAAGGCGTCGCCCCCTTGCTGGTCCAGCAAATGGCCGAGCAGGTTAATCGGGCCCGCCAGCAGCAAGGCGCCGCGCTGCTGCTGGCGGAACAGAACCTGTGGTTCTCGCGACGGTGTACCGACTACGTATTCGTGATAGATACTGGCAGAATCGTATTCGAGGGCGATTGGAATCACTTCGACGCCCACCCTGAAATTGCCGACCGCTATCTGGCGGTCTGAACTTTTCACACACTGATGATGCTCCATGACTGTACGCAACCCGAGTAAATCGGCATCGGCGCCTTCCGCGCCGCTTTCCGCCGGCCCCAAGAGCCGTCCCCGAAAAAAGCAAACCCGCGACGAACGGGCCGAAGAAACCAGGGCGGCTATCTTCAGCGCTGCGGCGCAGGTTGTTGGAAAACACGGCTACGGCGATGCTTCCATCAACCGCATTACCGAAGCCGCGGGAATCGCGCAAGGCACGTTCTATCTTTACTTCGAATCGCGCCAGGCGCTGTTCGACGAGCTCCTGCCCCATGTCGGCCAGGACATGTTGATCTTCATCCGCAACCAGGTAAAGGGCGCGGCGAACGTGCTGGACATGGAAGAAAGAGGATTCCGCGCGTTTTTTAAGTTTCTGCAGGAGCGTCCAGGATTCTTCCGTATCCTCAATGAGGCCGAAATCGCCGCGCCGGTCGCGTACCTGGCGCACTTCAAGCTGATCACGCAGCACTACGTCGAAGCCCTCTCCAGAGGAGTCCAGGCCGGAGAGATCGTCAACTATCGGGAACAGGAACTGGAAACCCTGGCCTACATGTTCATGGCGGCACGCAGCTATCTCTACCTGCGCTATGTCAAGGACGCGGAAGCGGCGGGCGACGCGGGCGCGACCCTGCCGGAGTCGGTGGTCGAAACCTATATGAAGCTGGTGCGTGGCGGCTTGACCTGAACACCCACGGCACGGCCCCGTCCACGCAGACGGGCGCCGGCGAAAAACGATGCGGGAGACAGAAATGCACACAGACGGGAGTGGCTGGCAGACACGACTCGGCCCGGACATGGCGGCTCGGTATGCGGGCGACGGACGATGGCAGAACATCCCCCTGGCCGAGAGCGCGGGCCAGTGCGCACGCGACTACCCGGACCGGACCGCCGTGGCGGACGATTCCGGCGGACTGACGTTTCAGCAGCTATGGAATCAAGCGCTGCGCCTCGCGGCGACGCTGCGCGACCATGGCCTGCAGCCTGGCAGCGTCGTCAGCTTCCAACTGCCGAACTGGCGCGAAACCCTGGTCATCAATCTGGCCTGCGCCATCGGCAGGTTCGTCTGCAATCCTATCGTCCCTATCTACCGCGACGCGGAACTCAGTTTCATCCTTGCCAATTCAAAGGCCAGGGTCCTGTTCATTCCCGATCGCTTCCGCAGCATCGACTACCTTGAAATGATCCAGCGGCTGCGCCCGAATCTGCCTCACCTGGAACACGTAGTCCTGGTTCGAGCCGAAGCGGACGGGGTCGCCTCGTATGCTTCCTGGGTAGACCGCCCCGCTCCCCTGGAACCATTCACCCGCGCCGATCCCGACGCCGTCAAACTCTTGCTGTACACCTCTGGCACCACCGGGAACCCCAAGGGCGTTCTGCATAGCCACAATACCCTCCGCGCCGAAGTCCAGGCCGTCACCGACTTCTGGGGGTTGTCCAGGGACGATGTGCTGCTCATGCCGTCTCCCGTTACCCATATCACGGGCTATCTGTATGCGCTGGAGCTGCCCTTTCTGCAAGGAACAAAAACGGTGCTGATGGAGCGCTGGGAGGCGAGCGCCGCGCTGGACGCAATCCAGCGGCACCAGGCGTCGTTCAGCATAGGCGCGACGCCCTTCCTGGTCGAGCTGGTGGCCGAAGTCGACCGGCGCGGCATCCAACTGCCCTCCCTGCGGCTCTATGGCAGCGGCGGCGCCCCCGTGCCGCCCGAGGTAGTCAAACGGGCCTATGCCGTATTGCCGAACTGCAAGACGTTCCGCATTTACGGAAGCAGCGAGGCGCCCACCATTTCGCTCGGCATCGCCCAGGGCGACCCTGCGGAGTGGGGCGCCAAGACCGACGGCCTGATTTTCAACCATGAAGTCCGCATCGTGGATCCGGCTAGCGGCGTGCCGCTCGCGACTGGCCTGGCCGGCGAAATCACGGCCCGAGGACCGGAAGTGATGCTGGGCTACACCGATCCGAGCGATACCGAAGCAGCCTTCGACGCGGACGGCTATTTCCACACTGGCGATCTCGGCTACATCGACGAGAACGGCTACATCACCGTCACCGGCCGCATGAAGGATCTGATCATCCGCGGAGGCGAGAATATCAGTCCCAAGGAGATCGAAGATCTCCTGCATCAGCATCCAGCCATCCAGGAGGCCGCGGTGGTCGCGTTTCCCCATGCCAGGATGGGAGAAACACCCTGCGCCTACGTGGTCCTGCGGCCCGGACGCGAATTGGATTTTCCCGGCCTGCTGGCCTATCTGGAAAGCGCCAGGCTGGCTCGCCAGAAATTCCCGGAACGCATGTTCGTGGTGGACGACCTGCCGCGTACCGCCACCGGCAAGGTACTCAAGCACGTCCTCAAAGCCCGGGCCACCACGGAAGACTGCCAGGATGCGCCCCGCCTGCTCGCGCAGGCATGATCCCATCGCTCAATCGCAGCAGAGGCAAAAATCATGGAATCCGAAGCGCCGCATGATGATTCGCTCCCGCCCTCGTGGGATGCAGTCTCCGGCAAAACCCTGAGACAACTGCTTGAACTGCGGGCCAGACAGCAGCCCCATCGGGTCGCGTTATCAGCGCAATCGATTCAGGGTTTTCGCGATCGTCTGACCTACGCGCAGCTAGCTCTTTTTTCACGCCGGATGGGGGGGTGGCTGCGCGCCATCGGCATCGAGTCCGGCGACCGGGTCGCCATTTACCTGGCGAACGACGCCGGACGGGAAGCCATCCTGACTGCGCTCGGCTGCTTCGCCATAGGCGCGGTTGCCGTGCCCATGAACACGCGCGCCGCCGACGACGATCTCGTCCACGCGCTGGACTTGGTGACCCCCGCTCTGGTGGTCTGCGGCACGGCGTCGGCCGCCCGTTTGCAACGCCTGACACGCACCAGGCAAGTGCATATCGACGCCCCCGCGAATGCCGCGAACGCATGGCAAGACCCTTTGCACGGCACGGACGCCGGTCTATCCGCGGCCGTCGGCCCGGATCCGGACTCGCCCGCATGCTTGCTCTTTACTTCGGGCACGACCTCCCGCTCCAAGGCCGTCATCCACAGCCATCGGAGCATGATCGCCGCCGGATTCGCCGTCGGTCAGGCTGTCGGGCTGGGCGCCGGCGACCTCTACCAGGGCGCCTTTCCATTCTTCACCAGTTCCTGCCTGAATCTTGGATGCATGTCCTCCTGGGTGCACGGCGCCGGCTTCGTCCTGGAGCATCTGCCCGGCAACGCTGACCGGTTGCGCCTGGCGGAATCCGAGCAATCCACCGTCTACCATGGCGTGCCCGCCGTGATCCAGTACATGCTGGACGAATGCGAACGCGGAACGTACGCCCTGGGGCGCCTGCGGCGGATCGCTTATGGCGGCGCGCCCATGCCCGTGGCCGCCATCGAACGCATAGCCCAGGCCTGGCCCTGGGTAGACCAGATGCAGATCTGGGGCATGACCGAAAGCGGACCTGCGGGCGCGAGCCTGCCGCCTCACTGGCTGCCCGCCAAGGCGGGAATGATCGGCGCCGCCATGCCCAACTGCGAATTGCGCGCGGTGGACGAGAACGGTCAAGCAGTCCCGCCGGGCGAGCCAGGCGAACTATGCTTTCGCGGCCCCAGCATGGCCCAAGGCTACTTCGAAAACCCGCAGGAAAGCGCAAACACCTTTCGCAACGGCTGGCTACACACCGGCGACATCGTGGTCCAGGACGAGGACGGGCTGTTCCGCTTCGTCGACCGCAGCAAGGACGTGATCAATCGCGGCGGCCTGAAAGTCTCGTCCGCCGCCATCGAAAACGCGCTGCAGCGCCTGCCGCAAATACAGGAAGTCGCGGTGATCCCCTTCCCTCATCCCAAGCTGGGCGAAGAAGCGGCGGCCTGCATCGTCTTCCGGCCCGGCGCGGCGCTGGATAGCGAGCGCCTTGAGGCGCACTGCGTCCAATGGCTGGCCGACTACGCAGTACCCAGGCACTGGTTCATCCTGGAATCACTGCCACGCAACCCCATGGGCAAGGTGCTTAAACGAGACCTGCCCGCCCTGATCGCGCGACGCGCGCCCGCCACTGACGGCAGTCCCTGCGAGCCCCAATAGCGGCGCGCGGAATTCATCCTTCAACACACACTCTTTTAGTCTTCCTCACGTGCCACGCCTCTTGTTCGAACCCAGAAGCCACTACCCCTTCGCCACCGAGATCCAGATCTATGCCGGCCACATCAACTACGGGGGACACCTCGACCATGCCCAGTTGATCACTCTGGTCTCGGAGGCCAGGGTCAGGTTCATCAACTCGTTGGGCTATCAGGAACAAGACATCGAGGGGCATCATTTCGTCGTGGCGGACCTGGCCCTTCAATACAAGTCAGAAAGTCACCACGGAGAAGTCCTGCGCATCGAAATCGCCCCCGACAACTTCAACCAGTACGGCTTCGATCTGGAATTTCACCTGACGGAAAAGCAGAGCGGGCGCGCGGTCGCCACGGGGAAGGCCGGGCTCGTGTGCATCGACAATGCGACGCGCAAGGTTGCGCCAATCGCCAGTCTTGATGTGGACTGGGGCGCTGGCACCCGCCGCGACCAGCCCGTCTATCCCTAGCCCTGGTCCGTTGGCCGCCGTGGTGGCCATCGCCGAGCGGGACGGCAGACAGGTCGCCGCGGCGCCATTCCTATTTTTATAATTCCTATTGGCTTTCACCCGATGACTAATCTTCATTAGACGGTTTTCACCACGCGCCTACAATCCTCGCCAGGGTCAACTCAAATAAAAAGACCGTGGAGACAAGATGAAGACAGCCGTTCCCGGCGGGGCCTCCGTGATAACCCGACTCAAGTACCTGGCGTTGGCCGGCCTGTTCATGGCCGCCAGCGGCCACGCGCAGCAGCCTGCAAAGCTGGTCGTCGGCCTGCCGGCCGGCGGCTCGTTCGACACCATAGCCAGGATCGTGGCCGAGAAGATTCCCAGTCATCTGGAGCGGCCGGTGGTGGTGGAGAACCGCCCCGGTGCGCAGACGCGCATCGCCATTCAGGCGGTCAAGGGCGCGGCGCCGGATGGCAACAGCCTGCTGGTGGCGCCAGGCGTGGCCATCTTCCTCTACCCGCACCTGTTCCGTCAGCTCGGCTACGACCCTTTCACCGACCTCAAGCCGGTGACGCAGCTGGTGAGCTGGGACATCGTGCTTGCCGTCGCGGCCGACAGTCCCATCACCTCGTTCGAGGGATTCCGGACCTGGGCCAAACAGAATCCGGACCAGACGTTCTACGGCACATCCGGCACCGGCAGCCTGCAGCATTTCCTGGGCGTTTCGCTGGCCAGGCGCCTGGATACGCCGCTGGAGCACATCGCGTTCAAGGGCGGCAAGGATGCCGTCACCGCGCTGCTGGGCGGACACATCAATGCCATCGTGATGGACGCCGGCGAAGTCGTCCCCCTGGCGCAGGCTGGCAAACTGCGCGTTCTGGCGACCTTCAGCGCGCAACGCGAACCGGCGCTGCCGCAAACGCCGACCATGCGCGAACTCGGGCTGGGCGAACTCGAGACCTCGGGCTGGGCCGGACTGTATGCGCCGGCCGGCACCCCTGAGCCGGCCGTCCGCAAGCTGAACACGGCGGTGAACGAGATCCTGGCCCTGCCTGACGTGGCCAAGCGAGTCGCCGAGCTGGGCATGCGGCCAGCCGGCGGCACACCGCAGGCCGTCGATGCGCTCGCGCGGGAGCAGTTCGACCAGTGGCGCGACACGGTGGCCCAGTCCGGCTTCGTCATCGACTGAGCGACGCCTCTCTTTCCCATCTCACCGGATCAATACCCATGTTTGCATTGACCACTCTCGACGTCGCCTCCCGTCCTGTCGCCTGCCTGGAGATCGATGGCAGCCACTATCCCCTTGCCGCTTGCGCGAGGATCCTGGACCTGCCGGCGCTGGACGCGTCCGTCCGGGAACTCTTCGAGGACTGGCCGCGCTCGTTGGCATTGCTGGAGCAGGCGGCCGCCCGCCGCGCGGCGCTCGCCGGTCACGAAGTCGCCGGTCCGGTCCGCCATCTGGCGCCGCTGCAGTATCCAGGCAAGGTGCTGTGCGCGGGGGCCAACTACCATGATCATCTGGCGGAAATGAACGTGCCGAATGCCGCGGACAAATCCGCGCAGCGCCTGTTCTTCTTCTTCAAGCCGCCGCGCCAGGCCGTGGTCGGCGAGGGCGCAACGGTACACATGCCCATCGGTTGCGAACGCCTGGACTGGGAAATCGAACTGGCGCTGGTGATAGGCAAGACCGCCAGGAACCTGCGCCTGGAAGACGCGCTCGACCATGTGGCGGCGTATACGGTGGCCGTGGACATGTCGGCGCGCGATCTCAACAAGGCGCCCGACACCTTCTACAAGCTGGACTGGGTAGCCGGCAAGGCGCATGACACCAGTTGCCCCCTCGGCCCCAGGCTGGTGCCTGCGGCGTTCATCCGCGACCCCATGGATCTGAGATTGACGCTCAGCGTCAACGGCCAGTGCAAGCAAGACGCGCGCACCAGCGGCATGGTCTTCGACATCCGCGAGCAGCTGGTGACCCTGAGCCGCATCATGACGCTGGAGCCCGGCGATCTGGTACTGACAGGTACGCCCGCCGGCGTGGGCGCGCCGCAAGGCACGTTCCTCAATGTCGGCGACGAAATCAGCGCAACGATCGAAGGCATCGGTACGCTGGCGGTGCAGATCCAAGCGCCACGCTGACATCCTGGCCCGCCGCGGCCGCATCTTCCTCATGAGGCAGCTCCATGCAGTCCCTTTTCTCCCCCCTGCCCGCTGCGGCCGGCGATACGATCTTCGCGCTGGTTGAAGCCTTCCAGAACGACCCGGCTCCGCACAAGGTGAGCCTCAGCATCGGCACCTACTTTGCCGAGGATGGCACCATCCCCGTGATGCGCGCCGTGCGCCAGGCGCGCGACATGCTCGTGCAGGCGGACAAGCCGCATCCGTACCTGCCCATTCCCGGATCGGCGCCGTACCGCAACGCCGCCAGAGAACTGGTCCTGGGCGCCGATGGCCCTGAACCTGAGCGCGTGGTGACGGCCCAAAGCGTCGGCGGCACCGGCGCCTTGAAGCTGGGCGCGGACTTGCTGCGCCAAATCCGCCCCGACGCGACGGTCTGGGTCAGCGATCCGACCTGGGAGAACCATGCCCAGATCTTTCGCCAGGCAGGCTTCACGGTGCATGAGTACCCTTACTACGACGCCGAAACTGCCACCGTGCGCTTCGCGCAGATGCATGACGCGTTGCAGGCACTGCCGGCCGGGTCCATCGTCGTGCTGCACGCCAGCTGCCACAACCCAACGGGCGTGGACCTGTCCGCGGATCAGTGGGAGGCACTGACCGAACTGTTTGCGCGCCAAGGCCTGATTCCCTTTTTCGACCTGGCGTACCAGGGGTTTGGACTAGGCCTGGACGCAGACGCCGAACCAATCCGTGCAATGGCGCGTGCTGGCGTGGAATGTCTGGTCGCCAGCTCCTTCTCGAAGAACTTTTCCCTGTACGGCGAACGCTGCGGCGCCCTGAATATCGTGTGTCGCGACAAAGCCGCCGCGGACCGCGCGCTGGGCCAGCTCAAGTTGCTGATACGCGGCAACTATTCCACGCCTCCTACGTTTGGCGCTGCCTTGGTCGCCGCCGTTCTGAGCGATCGCGCGTTGCGGCAGGTCTGGACCGAAGAACTGGAGCAGATGCGGACACGGCTCGTCAGCCTGCGCACCCGCCTGTCCGGCGCGCTGACGCAACTGACCGGCGCGCCCGAAACCTGGGACTACATCGAGCGGCAGCAAGGACTGTTCAGCTACATGCGGCTGAGCCCCCAGCAGGTCGAATCGCTGCGGCGCGAACATGCCGTGTATCTGCTGAAATCCGGCAGACTCTGCGTGGCCGGCCTGACCGACGGCAACATCGACTACGTCGCAGGCGCCATCGCGGCCTGCGCCCGGCGCTGAAAATTTCTCCCTGGCCCGCAGATCCGAGGCGACCCACTGATTGGAGCAAGGCATGCCCCTCCTCAACCGGCTTATGGCCGCGAGTTCCGGATTGATGCTGGGTCTGACCCTGGCTCCGTCCACGCCCGTGGCCGCCTCCGGCGCCGGCCTGCTGCAGGAAGCCCTGCAACGGGCGGACCAGACCGAACCTGAAGTGATCGCATGGAGACGCCACATACACCAGCATCCGGAGCTGTCGTACCAGGAGACGGAAACGGCGAAATATATCGCCGACGCCCTGCGCGCGATGCCGGGCATGACCGTCGAGACCGGCGTGGCGCGTACCGGCATCAAGGCTGTGCTCAAGGGCGGCAAGCCGGGGCCTGTAGTGGCATTGCGCGCCGACATGGACGCCCTGCCCGTCGAGGAACGCAATGACCTGCCGTTCCGCTCGCAGGCCAAGGCCGTCTGGCGCGGAGAGCAGGTATCGGTTTCCCACGCCTGCGGCCACGACACTCATGTCGCCATGCTGCTGGGCGCGGCCAAGGCCTTGTCGGCGATGCGGGAGGAACTGCCCGGCACGATCGTCTTCCTGTTCCAGCCCGCGGAAGAATGGGGACCCGACAAGGAACCCAGCGGCGCCAGGGCCATGATCGCGCAGGGCGTGCTGGAGAATCCCAAAGTGGACGTGGTCTTCGGCCAGCACATCGGCGCCGGCGCGCCCTCCGGCACCATCGCCTATCGCGCCGGCCCCACCATGGCCAGCGGCGACCGCTTCGAGATCTCGCTGCACGGCAAAGGCGGACACGGCGGCCGCCCATGGACCGCCAATCCCGCGCTCGTACCCGCGGCCGAACTGACATTGGCGTTGCAGGGCATCACCAGCAGCAAGGTGGATCAGTCTGACGGCGTGACCGTGCTGTCCATCGGCATGTTGCAAAGTGGCCGGCGCGCAAACATCCTGCCCGAAAGCGCCGAACTGGCAGGCACGGTACGCTCGCTATCGTCGCACAACCAACGCATCGTCCACGAGGCCATCCGCGCACGCGCCGAGCATATTGCGCAGGCCTACGGCCTGAGCTCCAAGGTGAACATCTACACCGGCTACGAGGTCGTCGACAACGATAAATCCCTGACCGGCAACCTGATACCAGCATGGCAGGCAGCGGCCGGCGCCGGCAAGACGGTTGAAATGCCGGCGCCGTCCACCGGCAGCGAGGACTTCGGCGCCTATGGCGTCAGTGGCAAGGTGCCCTCGGTCTTCTGGTTCATCAATGCCTCGCCGTTCGGCGACAAGAGCGGCGCGCCCAACCATTCGCCGGAGTTCGCCATCGACGAGAGCGCGCTGCGCGTGGGCGTGCGCGCGCTGGTGGCTTCCGCGCTGACGTATATGGACAAGCAGTAGGCAGCGAGGATCGGATCCGACGCTGCCGACGCGCCAACGCATCGGCAGCGCCGCCCTTCAGAACTTCGGCGCGCGCTTCTCGATGAATGCGGTGACCGCCTCGCGGTGTTCGGCGGTCTTGTGGGCCAGGGCCTGGTAACTGGCCGACAGCTCCAGCAAGGACGCCAGGCTGCTGTGCTGGCCTTCGCGCAGCAGGCGCTTGGTCATGCGCATGACGCCGCCGGGATTGGCGGCGATCTTCGCGGCCAGCGTCCTGGCGGCGGGCAGCAGATCGGCGGCTGGAACCACCCGGCTGACCAGGCCCCAGGCCAGCGCATCCTGCGCGCTGATGGCCTCGCCCGTGTAAGCCATTTCGCTGGCGCGGGCCATGCCCACCGCGCGCGGCAGCAGCCAGGCGCCGCCGTCGCCGGGCACGATGCCCACGCGCACGAAGCTCTCGGCAAACGTGGCCGTGTCGGCCGCGATGCGGATGTCGCACATGCAGGCGATGTCCAGGCCGGCGCCGATGGCCGGGCCATTGACCGCGCAGATGACGGGCACGTCCAGGCCATGCAGCGCAAGCGGAATACGCTGGATGCCCTGCCGGTACTCCTCGCAGATGCGCTCGGGAGTCAGCGCATCGTCGAAAAAGCGGCGCATGTCCTTGACGTTGCCGCCCGAGCTGAAGATCGGCCCGGCGGCGGTCAGGATCAGCACCTTCACGCCGGCGTCCTGGCGGATGTCCGCGCACAACTGCACGATCTCTTCGATGGCGGTGTTGCCGGTCAGCGCATTGCGTGTCTCCGGCTGATTCATGGTGGCGACGACAATGCCGCCGTCGCGCTCTATTTGCAGAAAAGCCATGCAAGTGTCTCCTGAAAGCCAGGCTTACGCCGGGACGTCGGTAATCGTGCGCACCAGGTCCAGGGTTGGCCCTGCGTGCGCGAACAGCGCCTCGCCCGCCACGTCCTGCCAGTAGGCCTCGCTGCCCGCGGTCTGACGCCAGGCATGCAAGCGGCGCGTGTAGAGTTGCAGGTCGTATTCTTCCGTGAAGCCGATCGCGCCATGTACGGCGTGCGCAAGCTCGGACACCACCAGCGCCGCCTCGCTGCAGCGCGCCTTGGCGACCGCCACCCGCAGCCGGTCCGGCGCCACGCCGTCGGCATGGCAGCCGAGCTGCGCCGCCATGCGGGCAGCGCAGACGTGTTCGCTCATGACGGCCAGCTGATGCTGGATGGCCTGGAACTTGCCGATGGGCCGGCCGAACTGCTGGCGCTCGTTGGCGTACTGCAGGGTGCGCTCCAGCACGCTGCCCAGCGCGCCCGCCATCTGCGGCGCGACCACGCTGGCCTGCACGGTGCGCACGTCGATAGCCGCATCCATCGGCGCCTGCGGCGCCGTCGCGACCTGCGCCGGCGTCCAGCGCATGGCGGCGTCCAATGCCAGCGCCTGCGGCTCCCTGTGCGCCTGCGCGGCGTCCAGCAGGCGCCAGACGTGGCCCGTCTGCACCAGCACGCTGTCAGCCACCGCGCCGCCGCGCACCAGCGCGCAATGCCAGGCGCCATCCGCTTGTTGCACGCCGCGCGCCAGGGCGATGCTGCCCGCCGGCCGCTGCCCCGCAGGTAGCAAGGCGCGCGCAATCATGGTCTCGCCCAGCAGCAGGGGCAACGCGTGGGCGCCGCATTGCTCCAGCACGCCGAATACCTGCTCCAGGCTCAGCCCGGAGCCGCCCTCGTCCTCGCCGACCAGCGCATCGGCCAGGCCGGTCTCCTCCAGCTGTCGCCAGATCCTGCCGGCGGAGTCGCCGCCCGCTTCGATATCGCGCACCGCCTGCGGCGTGCAATGGTCCGCCAGCACCTGGCGCGCGGCATCGGCGTACAGATCGTTGTCGCTCATGTCATGCTCCTTCAACGCAGGCCCAGACCGCGCGCGATCATGCCGCGCAGAATCTCGCGAGTGCCGCCCCGCAGGGAAAACGAAGGCGAAGCCTCCGTCACGTATTTCAAGGTCATCAGCAATTCCACCGGAATGTCCTCGGCCTCGCGCGAATACAGGTCTTCCGCTATCCAGGCAGGGATCATCTGTTCCAGCGTGGTGCCCAGCTCCTTGACCAGCGCCGCCTCCACGATGGGGCTGGCGCCGCGCGTCAGCTTCTCCTGCACCGATACCGACATGGCCCGCAGCGGCGTCAGTTGGCCCAGCACCTTGCCGGCCAGCCGCTGGGCCGAGGGCGTGCGATTGGCCGGCAGGCGCGCATAGTCCAGCCATTGATCGAACAGCACGATGCTGGAATACAGCCGTTCCGGACCGCTGCGTTCGAACGCCAGTTCGGCGGTGACCTGTTCCCAGCCCTGCCCTTCGTCGCCCACCAACGCATCGGCGTCCAGCTGCACGTTGTCGAAGAACACTTCGCAGAAGTGGCTGTCGCCCGACAGGTCCTCGATCGGCCGCACCGTCACGCCGGGCAGGGACAGGTCGACGATCACCTGCGACAGGCCCTTGTGGCGATCCTCCGGTCCGCCCGAGGTGCGCACCAGCGCAATCATGTATTGGCAGTGATGGGCATTGGTGGTCCAGATCTTCTGGCCGTTGAGCAACCAGCCGCGGTCGTTTGGCACCGCGCGCGTGCGCACGCTGGCCAGGTCCGAGCCCGAGTTGGGTTCGCTCATGCCGATGCAGAAGAACGACTCGCCGCGGCAGATGCGGGGAACGTGGAAGCGCTTCTGCGCTTCCGTGCCGTACTTGAGGATGAGCGGCGCGCTCTGCCGGTCGGCAATCCAGTGCGACCCGACCGGCGCGCCGGCATTAAGGAATTCTTCCACCAACACATAACGCGCGAATGCGCTGCGTCCGCCGCCGCCATACTCGCGCGGCAGGGTCAGGCCGATCCAGCCGCGTTCGCCCACGCGGCGGCTGAACGCGGTGTCGTAGCCGCCCCAGGAACGCGCCCGGACATGCGCCGGCATGTCGCGCACCGCTTCCTGCAGGAAGGCGCGGACGGCGGGGCGCAGGGCCTCGTCTTCGGGAGGAATGCGCGTCAGCGGCAACGCCAGTGAATTCAGACTGCTCATCCCAGGACTCCATTGATTCGATGCGTGTGCAGGGTATCCGCGCTCAGGCCCAGCAGGCGGGCCAGGACGGCGTCGGTATGTTGGCCCAGCTGCGGCGGCGCGTGGCGGTAGCTGACCGGCGTATCCGACAGGCGGATGGGGCTGGCGACCAGCGGCACTTCGCCCGCCTGCGGGTGCTGCATGCTCATGCGCAGGCCGCGCGCCTGGACCTGCGGATCCTCGAACACGTCCGCGACGGTGTTGATGGGTCCGCAAGGCACGCCGTGCTGCTCCAGCAGCGCCACCCAGTCGCGCGTGCTGCGGGTGACTGTGATGGCGCGCAAGCCATCGATCAGTTCGTCGCGATGAGCGATCCGCGCCGCATTGCGCGCAAAGCGCTCGTCCTCGGCCCATTGCGGCCGCTCTATGGCGGCGCACAGCCGGGCGAATTGCCCATCGTTGCCGACAGCCAGGATCATGTGTCCGTCCGCAGTCGGAAAGTCCTGATACGGCAGCGTATTCGGATGCGCGTTGCCCATGCGGCGCGGCGTTTGCTGGCCATACAGATAGTTCATCGCCTGATTGCCCAGACAGGCAACGCCCACGTCCAGCAAGGCCAGATCGATATGCTGGCCGCGCCCGGTGTGCGCGCGCGCCTGCAACGCGGCCAGGATGGCGGTGCTGGCATACAGCCCCGTCAGAATGTCGGTCAGCGCCACGCCCACTTTCATGGGACCGCCTCCGGGCGTGCCATCGGGGTGGCCCGTGATGCTCATCAGGCCGCCCATGCCCTGGATCAGGAAGTCGTAGCCGGCCCGGTGCGCATACGGGCCATCCTGGCCAAAGCCGGTGACCGAGCAGTACACCAGCCTGGGATTCAGCTCGCTCAGCGAGGCATAGTCCAGGCCGTATTGCGCAAGCCCGCCGGTCTTGAAGTTCTCGATCAACACGTCGCATTGCTGCGCCAGCTGCCGCACCAGTTCCTGCCCCTCGGGCTTGGTGAAATCGATGCTGACCGACTGCTTGTTGCGGTTGGCGCACATGTAGTAGGCGGACTCGCCCGTGGGCTGCCCCGCCGGATCGGTCACGTAAGGCGGCCCCCAGGCGCGGGTATCGTCACCCGTACCCGGCCGCTCCACCTTGATCACTTCCGCGCCCAGGTCGCCCAGCGTCTGGGCAGCCCAGGGGCCGGCCAGCACGCGCGACAGATCGAGCACCTTCACATTCTGCAGGGCTTGCGACGTCATGCTCGCCTCTTCCTTCATTGTTGGGGAACGTTCGCCTTCTTGACGATGCGCTGCCACAGCGCGATTTCCTTCTGCTGGAATTCGCGCATCTGCGCGGGACCGCCCGTCATCGGCGTGGCGCCCAGGCGTTCATAGAAGGCACGGGTTTCGGGCATTTTGGATATGCGCGTGAACAGCTCGGCCAGGCGCCCGGTCTGTTCAGCCGGGGTCTTGGCGCTGACCATCGCGCCAACCCAGGTATAGGCTTCGAATCCTGGCAGGCCGGCCTCGATCGCGGTCGGCACGTCGGGCGAAGTCCCGACACGCTGGTCCGACGCCACCGCCACCACCTTCACGCGGCCGTCCTTGGCCAGTTCCTGCACCGCTGTCACCTCGGCGAACGTGTAGTCCACCGTGCCCCCGGCCACAGCCATGATGGCGTCGCCGGCGCCCTTGAACGGCACATGTACCGTCTTCAGGCCGGCGCTGTCGTTCAGTAATTCGCCCATCAGCTGATAGCCAGCCGAACCGGCGCCGAAGTTCACCTTGCCGGGATTAGCCTGGGCGTAGGCGATCAGATCCTTCAGGGTACCGTACGGCGCCTGCGGACTGACGGCCAGCATGGCGGGCGAACGCATCATCATGGTCAGCGGCGCGAAATCCTTGACCGGGTCGTACGGCAGCGCCTTGAACAACGCCGCATTGACCGCCAGCGTCGAATTGCTGCCGATGAACACCGTGTAGCCATCCGCCGGCGCCGACAGCACGTTCTTCACCGCGATGAAGCCATTGGCGCCCGGCTTGTTCTCCACCACCACCGGCTGTCCGGTCAGCTCCTGCAGCTGTCGGGCGAAATAGCGGGCCGACGTATCGGTGCCGCTGCCCGGGCCGAACGGCACGACGAACTTGATCGGCCGGGACGGGAAGGTCTCGGCGTGCGCGACGGGCTGATGGCCGGCGGCGCCGAGCAAGGCCACGGCCAACATGGCCGTCAGCATTTGTCTGCGGTGCTGCATGGAAGTCTCCTTTGCGTGGATGGCCGGCCGCTCTAGGCGGCGGTCCTGGCCGTATGGTCCAGCGGATGACTTTAGGCGTGCTTCGCAGGGCTGTCTAATATTAAGAATTTGAGAATTGATATCGAATGAATATCAGGGTCCACCGATATCCACCCGCCATCAAATAAGCCCGCTGATCAATGCGCCGCCACGCCCAACTCCTTGATCAGCCCCGGCACAACCGAATACTCCTCCCGATACTCCTTCAGGAACTCCTCTGGCGTATTGCCCACGGCGTCGAAGCCGATGTTCTCCAGATACTTGCCGAACTCTGGATCCCTCACCACCTGCTGGGCCGCCGCCGCTAGCTTCTGCACAACGTCCGCAGGCATGCCGGCAGGGCCGCTCAGGCCGACCCAGGCCTTGTTCTTGAATATGAAGGCGTCGTATCCCGCTTCGGCGAAGGTCTGGACCTCAGGCAGCAGCGCCGAACGCCTGTCGCCGATGACGGCGATGGCCTTGACCTTGCCGTCCGCGATCATGGGCGCCGCAATGCTGGTGGACGTGAAGGTAAACGCCAGTTGTCCGCCCAGCAGATCGGTCATCGCCGGCGGCGAGCCCTTGTAGGGGACTTCGATGAACTTCACCGTAGACTGCCTGGCCAGGCTTTCCATGATCAGTTGCGGGTATGAGCCCGGGCCATATGACCCATAGGCCAGAGGGACCTGCGCCGCCTGGGCCTCCTTGACCGCCCCGGCCAGGTCGCCGGCCGGCATGGACTTGTTCGCGATGAGCACAGGACCTGATGCGGCAATCTTGCTGATCAACGTGAAGTCGCGCTGCGGGTCATAAGGCACCGTCATGGTCACGACCGAAGAAATGAGCGCGTCGCCCACGCTCAGCATCAAGGTGTAGCCGTCGGGCTTGGCCCGCGCGACTTCCGTAGCGCCGATGGTGCTACCGGCGCCGGGTTTGTTTTCTATCACGATGGACGCGCCGAGCCGCGCGGACATGAGTTCGCCCAGCTTGCGTCCGATGGCGTCGATAGGCGCGCCGGCCGGCGAGGGAACGATCCAGCGGATGGGCCGGTTCGGATAACCGGTTTGCGCCATGGCGGCGACGCTGGCCAGCGCCATGACGCCAGCCAGCCCCAATCCCAGTGTTTTTTTGATGGCAGCCATGTTGTCTCCTTCTTGCAGGATCAGGAACTAGTTGTGTGCGTCCAGGAACTCGAGCAGCACGCGATTGAATTCGTGCGGCGTTTCGAAATAAGGAGAGTGGCCTGAGTCTTCAAAGGTGTATTTGCTGCTGCCAGGCAACAGCTTCGCGACCAGATGGTGGCTTTCCGGAGTCAGGAAATCGTCGTGGCTGCCGCCGGTCATCAAAGTGGGTACGCGGTAGCCCTCGAACTCGGCGGGATGGATCTTGACGTCGTCGGCCTGCATGGTCAGCGCCAGGAAACCCTTGGGGTTGAGCGCCTTGATGCAGCCGTACAGGTGCAGCATCTCGGGCCGGGCCTCGACGTTCTTGCGGTTCCAGCCGATGCTCTTGCTGCGCAGGTCGTGGCGGCCGTCGTCAAAGGTCTTGCCGGCCTTGCGCAGGATTTCCCAGGTCTCGGGCGAATAGGCCGGCGTCGGCGAACCGCTGATGAACAGCGCCTGGACGCGCCCTGGGTGCTGCACGGCCAGCGGCAGGCCGGCCCATGCGCCCAGCGACTGGCACACTAGGTTCACGTTGCTTATGCCTTCCTGGTCCAGTATGGCCAGCACGTCTGCGGGGTAATGCCGCGGATGGTTACGTTCCGGCGCGCAGGGAGAGTTCTTGAAACCCCTCAAGTCCATCACGATGACCTTGTACTCCCGGGCGAAACATGGCACCTGCTGATACCAGCAGATGGTGTTGCCGCCGCCGCCATGGATGAACAGGACGGGTGCGCCCTCGCCATAGGTTTCGTAGTAGATGCGGGTGTCGTCGGACGCGGTTGCATAGGGCACGGATAAGCTCCTTGGAGGACGCGGTTGATCTAATATTTGCGTGTTGATTTTGTTCGATCCTCCGCGGAAAGACCGCGCTCCAAACAGACATCATGGGTGCCGCTCCAGACAACTACCCTCTGCATGTGGAACTGCTGCTGCCAGCCGGCAGATTGAACGGCCCCATCCATGCCGCAATCGATACGTTCCGCACCGCCAACGGCATTGCCCGCAGCCGCAGCGGGCAAGCGAGCAGCCATGTGGTGACGTGGCGCTGCGCGGAAGTGGACCTATCGGCGGAAGCGGAACACCTATGCTTCATGCCGCCGGGCGCGCCGGACTCGGCGATGGAGCGCGCCATCTTCGTGCCGCCCCTGGAAACGGTCTCGGTGCCGCAGCTGCGCGCCAGCGTGGCAAGCAACGAAGCCGTGCTGCACGAAATCCGTAGCGCCGTGGCGGACAAACGCTACGTCTGCGCGGTCGGCACCGGCGTCTGGCTGGTTGCGGCGGCAGGCGTACTGGACAAGATGCAGACGCCGGTGCAATGGGCGTACCAGTCCGGCTTCGCGCGGACCCATCCGGACCTGGCCATCGCCAACGATCCGATTGTCTGGGCCAGCGAGCGCATCCTGCTGGCCGGAACGCCTTCATTGGCCTATGACTGCGTGCTTGAACTGATGGACCGCACGGGCATCGCCGGACTGGCCGGCGCATCGCGCGACAAGCTCGTCTTCGATCCCACGCGGCAGATCATCGCGTCGACGCTGCCCATAGAGAAGGTCAGCGGCCTCACCCGGGACAGCCCGCTCTATCGCGCCGTGCAGTGGTTGTTGGCGCATGCGCAGGAAGCCGTGACGATAGGCGACGCCGCGCAACATGCGGCGGTCAGTGAAAGAACCTTGGCACGCCTTTTCCGGACGCATTTGGCGATCACGCCGCATGAATTCCTCACCGATATACGGATGAGAAAGAGCCAGATGTGGCTGGAAGTGACGCTGCGTTCGGTGGAGGACATAGCCAATGACTGCGGCTATCTGGACGTCGCAGCCTTTCGCCGCGCCTTCAAGCGCAAGTTCGGCGTAACGCCGGCGGATTACCGGCGCGAATACACGCAGCGGGGACCGCGGGCGCGGTGGAAGATGGAGCAGTATGGAAGCGAGGCCTAGAGACTGGCTGCCGAGAACGCCAGGAGTATTCATGGAATACTCAGGGAACTTCAAGCGCGATGGGAATTACTGCAGTGGCTAGTCACAAACTGCGTATGCTGTTCGGCGCGGCAGCTTCGATCGTCTTTGCCTGGTACTGCTTCCACGGATTGTCGTGGCTTGCACGCGGTGTCGGAATCATTCCGATCGCGCACTACGATCCGCCGGTAGACCAATGGATTCTGATCGGTGACCCGATGCTTCAAAGCTGGCACAAGGTCCGCGTGTCCGAGGACTTGACGCTTGCTGGCATCGCACTCATTTTCCTGACCCTGGTGCTGTCCTATTACGTCGCACGCGTGGCCTATCACCTCAGTTTCGCGAAGGTCTTTACCCGCCACGACCGTTGGTTCGTCGCGGGATGGATGATCGGCGCACCATTGATGGCCGCGCTGGGGCACATGCTCGTCCTCCTGGTGTTCGAACATTCCTGGGCGCATCGATGGCCCATGCTTGCTGGCGCGGCCGTGCTGATCGCTTTTGCCGTGTCGGCAAAACTGTTCGCGGATTACTGGCGGTGGATCATGCGCAGGCGCAGGGTTCATGCGATCTGACACGCCCCTGCGGCCTTGCAAGCGACGCCCGTTCCCGGCCTGCCCAGCATCCATCCGCATTCCGTCCTAAAATGCCGGGTTTGCCGAAAGAACCGTCATGGCCATCGCCATGAAGGGCTTTCATCCTTTACGAATGAGTGTGGTGAAGATGAACAAGCCTTTCATTTCGCTGTGCCCGGAAATTACCCGGACGCACGCGCTGACGCTGATGGATTGGTTGGAAGACGAGCGCGTCACCTGCTATCTGAGCGATTCGCGCAATGTCTCCCGCTTCATCGAGCAAGCCATCGATCGGACGCAACTGCCGATCCTGACCCATCTGTTCAACCAGGGCGGCCGCTTCTTCATGGCCTATGACAGGCGCGACGTCCCGGTGGGCTTCGTGCGCCTGGTCAAGACCGGCCCCGACTGCGAAATCGTCCTGGTGATCGGAGACTGCGACAACTGGGGCCGGAACCTGGGGGCAAGCACGATCCGCGAAGGCATGAAGCTGGCCTTCCTCGACATGCGGGCCGAAAAGCTCATCGCCAAGATCCACCCGGACAACGCACGCTCGCTGAAGACCTTTCTGCGCAGCGGCTTTCTGCTTGAGACCGAAACGCCGACACTGAAGTCGTTTTCCATGACCGCGGGGCGCTATCTCCGGCTGTTGCGCGAAGGCGTCGTTGTCGACTCCACGGATATCTACGTCACTGAGATCGACAAGGCACGGCTCAAGGAGCTGATCGAACTCGAGCAAGGCCCGGCTGTTGTCGAACTCGAGCACGAGCTTGAACGAGCCATCGTCGTCGCGCCGCAGCAGGTGGCACGGAATGTCGTCACGATGAACTCCAGGGCCTTGCTGCAGCTGGACGACGAAGAAATGGAAGTTGCCCTGGTCTACCCGGAAGACGCCGACAGCAGCGCCGGTAAGTTCTCCGTGTGTTCCGACGTCGGCGCCGCCATCCTGGGCTATCAGGAAGGGGACGCCATCGACTGGCGGATTTCAGACCGGACTCGCCGGATCGGGATCAGGAAAGTGCTGTACCAGCCGGAAGCCGCGGGCGATTTCCATCTGTAGTTCGTCCAGCCTGGAAGGGTGTGACAGAGCCTGCCGTTCCGTCACCGCCCGCCGCCCAAAAAAATAACGACAAGCAAGATAATGGGAAAAGATCGATATCCAGCCCCCCACCTATATTGGCTGCTGCCTGGCTCGAGATTCCATCAGTTCGGCCGTGAGCCTCAAATCTGCCAAGCCGCTCCAAACAAGGCTTTCGTTATATTCTATCTTCGCGCGGCTCGACTCAACATAGAATGGTGCCGCCTCTGACTTTCTTCCAAACCTAAGTAGCTGCGCACCAAACCAATAAGGTTCTATTCCATTTTTAGGCATAGCGTCCAACAAAACCCGGGAGATTTTTCGAAAACCGAGCCGATCTAAGCAAGCAATCGCATCCAACTGAAGATGGGAATCATCTTTGCCCCCCTCAGCTGAATTTAGAATGAGTTTGATCGCACGAAGATCCCCATGCTCTTCCACATAATCCGCTGCTCGCCAGACTTGGTCAACCGGGTCATCATTGCTAAATACTTGATCGAATATTAACTGGTCCCTGACCTCATCTTCGAGCACACTTTTCACTAGATTCCTGTCTGTCTGAAATAAAAATCCACTGACCAACTCGGAAGCATCCAGGCCCTCAACAAGCGTTTTCGCTTCGTCCTCGCGGCCAAGATCGTGAAGGAGACCGGCAAGAGTGCGTCGATCCTCGGGACGTTCTGGCTGACACGAGAGACACTGATTCAGCCATCCATTCACATCCGAATAGCGCGCACGGTGCAGCTCCTGTGCAATCTCAATTTTCTCTGTAGTAGACAACTCACCGCGAAGTAGTTGGCTTAACACTCCATGCCCCGCATTATGGGAGGGCGAATCTGCATCTGCGTAATTTATAACGAGAGCGCAGACTGCTACACGTTCACTGAGACTATTTCCTTCATTTTTCGCAAAGCCTAGTAGCGAGCTATAGTCGCTGTAGAGGCCGCACTTCAGAAGCTGTTCCGCATGCCGTGGCCACCCCGAATACTCCTCGCCAGCCGAATCACGAAGACCCGAATTCAATTGCTCAACGATTGACGCAGCAACGATCTGAGTCTGCTCCCGACCAACCAGTTTGGCATAGGCCTTAAAGAAATCGACGATTAACCACCATCCCACCTCTTTCGACAGCAATATCTGTTTGAGCCTGCATGCAGCGAGATCTCGATCCAGATTTGCCGCGAGCTCGATTCCTTCGAGAACCACTTCCATATCTTCACAGCTAATCAAGATAATTAGCGGCAGAGAGAGCAGCTCATTCAGAATCTGTTCGGCACCCGTGGCGTCGCCTAGCTCGCGGCAGATTTTGGCCAGTTCAACCATTTCCCAGATCGATAGAGGCTGGTCATCCTTAATAGATTGGATCGCTGATTTCTTCAGCTCCGGCAACTTCAGTCGATTTGCAACCTTCGCAATCTTGCGGCGATCCCAGAAAGTAAGATCGGTAGAATTTGCTATGTCCCTAAGCAAAACCTCCCGCTGTACAGGCGCATCTGCAGCCAACGCCTCCAATGCACTGAGGCGAGTACCGATATCGATCGAGTCATCCTGCGTCAGCAATAGCAACGAGTCCGAACGAAGACCTACACGCCGCTCTTTAGCAGCTTTCAGCCGCCATGCAGGAGGCACCGCGGCGTTCTGCGAAATTTGACCGAGTATCGCCTGCGCCTTCTCATTGTCGTCATGATGCCAAATGGCTTTGATTGCCTTGAGCGCGAACTCCACAGACGTAGCGGGATGCGCAGCGATCCGGATCAGAGGCTGTATCACCTCCTTATTTGTGCCGTATCTGCCAATAGCCCGAAGTGCTTCTATTTTTTCCGACGTACTTGTCTCGCTGGATCTTAACGCCTGCTGTACCCGCGGCATCTCCTCAAGCTCCCAACCTTGATTGCCCAACGAGGCTCCGACGCGCAAGACATCCCGCGCCGAGAGTTCCCCGTCGTCCAGCATGGCAAGCAGCTCAGAATCGACAAGGTCGTCATAGCCATCCTCGCCATCAATGCAGATCAGAGTTTCAGCGGAAGCCACACGCTCAGCCACAGGCCGCGTGCTATCCTGCAGGATAGCCATGAGCGGATCCCAAACGAGATGATTTCGTATATGTTCTAGCTCGTCAAACGCGATGGCTGCACGTGTGCGATGGAGAACGTCAACGCTATCGTCTCGCGCGATACGAGCAAAGGCAAAGGCGGCATGCCGCAAGAGGCCTACGCTCTTCAACTCTTCCGCTGCCTTTACGCGCTCACGAGCCAAGATATCGCTATCGCGAACGATGGTACGCAGCAGGCTCCAGCCAAGCTTGGCCTCGCCTAGTTCACATAACACACCCGCAGCCTTGATGCGTAGACCGATATTTTCATCCCTCAGGAAACCCGTAACTAGTAAACGAGCATCCTCCGGCGCGCCGAGTAGTGCCACGCTTCGAGCCAGTCTCGGCTCCTTCAACGACCGTGCTCGGGAGAGAACAAAGGCGGACATTGCCTTCCCATCGAGAATCGGCAGTGCATGCTCGAGCAGATGGGCAGCCTTGTACACCTGAGGATCCCCATCGAGCAGATGTGCAACTGCCGCTTCCACAGCAGAACTTGCTTCATCCGCCATGTCGAGACGAACAAGCTGGTCGACAGTGAGCCAGTCGATTTCTAGTTCATTTTTGTCGAGGCTAGAACGAAGTACAGATCGCGCCTCGTGATCGAAACCGAGATCGGCGAACGCACGGGCTACCTCAGCTTTTTCGCTCACACTTTCGCACGACGCGAGTATCCGCTCCAAAGCCTGCTTTCCCATCAGCCGATCCTGGTGAGTCGCTATCGACTGGGCGGCCGCAACGGCCTCACGGAAATTGGACCGACGTTGGACGGAGTCATCCGGCAACTGAGCCGCCGCGTGTAGATAAGGTACCGCAAGTTCAGCCTCTCCCATCACCATCAGTCGCGCTAGTGTGCTGGAAAATAGCTGGGCGGGCTCGATACCGTCGTTGATCGCGCATAGATCTGCGAGAAGCACCCGATTCTCCGGCGTTCGTTCCTGTTCATAAAGAATGGATGCGGCGTCGATCCTCGTCCAATCCTCGTCACCGCTCTCCGCTACATCTCGCAGCGCCCTAAGTGCTTCCTCGCGATAGTCGTGTTTGAGCAGAAGTTCTGCCGCCGTCACTCTATCGGGCGAATAGCCATCATGTCTCTCTGCTAACCAGAGAAGATGCTCCAGGGCTTCGTCAGGTTCTCCCGCGTCGAGCAGGCATTCCGCGATGAAGGTGTCGGACGTGCAAACGGTGGAATCAAGTTCTTCGATCAGTAGATAGCACACGGCGGCGCATGCTTCAGCGAGCATCGCGAGAATGTGTTGAGCCAGAATGGTAGGCCCAGAATCTTTCGCCTCCCTTATAAAACGCTTAGCAACGCTGATTGCGACCTTATTGTGTTCTGGCTGTTGCACTGCGGCCATGACCTGGGCGGCACATTGGAGACCTTTCTCGCCATATTCCAGGAGGGACCGCAAGACAGGCTCCACATTCAGACCATCGCGGTCCCAGAGCAACAGAAGCTGCTCTATCACGGCCCATCCCTCGCGAAAGGGCTCGACCTCTCTTTGAAAGCCGACACCGGGTGTGTACCGTCTGGCGAGATCCAACGCGCGATAGTAGGAACGGAACAAATCGTGCGAAAAAGTGCATTTGATGCCGCTGCTGCGGACCAGTGCAGTACGGTCGAGCAACCTGCCGAGAGCGTCTTCCGCACGTAAGGCTGACAAACTGCCTGTAAGTGCTTGAACAAGCGAGTTGTGCTGACGCTGCCGAACCAAATCCGCAATTGTGGTTTCATTCCCCGCAATAATGCACAGTAGCTCGCTTAAGAAGGCCATCTTACTGGGGTCGGCTTCGGTAGCCTTCTCAAGCGCATTGGCCACATAGTGCTCGTATAGATCGATTTTTCGTTTGTGCAGTTCGCCGCTTCTTGCAAAGATCTGAGCGGACATGGCGAGAAACAATGGAACACCCCGGATAAACCGGTATTCTTGTAGAGCAAGAAGCCCCACGAACTTGTCGCGAAGGGTCAATTCCGAGATATATTTTTCTGCAAAGATTGCCTGCCCAGTTATATCTACTGGCTCCACTCTCCAGCGAGAAAATGGGCTACTAGCCGAAATTGAAGCGATGGCTTCTGGTCTCGATGTGACGATGAATTGGAAACTGCTGTCCTGTTCGGCATGAAGGCGAACAATGTCCCACACTTCTCGACGTTCCCGGCTTTCAAGTTCGTCGAGACCGTCAACAAATATGAGCCAGTTGCGATGGCCATCAGCGGTATTTGCAACGAAAAAATCGAAAGGTAAAGGCCGGCGCAGCCTCCCGCCGAGGCTTGAAGTCGTGGCGCGGTGTAGCGCAGTCGCGACGTCTCCCGAACCCGCAAGGTCTGCCGCCCGAATCCAACAAGGAAGCCGAAGGTCATCAAAGGCAACTTCGTGTCTGTCCTGAAGCAGCGCTTGAGCTTCCGTCCAGGCCAGATGACGCAGGAAGGTCGATTTCCCGCTCCTCCATCCCCCTCGATGATGTGATTGCCTACCGCCGTGATGTCAGACGGCCCAAAAGAGGACGCGGAAAACGGCGTACTTGTCAGCGGTCGAATCGACATCGGTACGTAATCGTCTGAGAGGATCCGATCTTGGTCCAGTGCTGGAAACCGATTGCAGTAGGACGCCGTCGCGATGACGAAATCGCGACGCAGCAGGAGCATATCCAAAGACGTCGCGAACCTTGGCTCTTCATTCAGCAGGATGCGGATGGCTTTTTCGCGCTGCGATGGTGTCGTCGCTTCCAGCCAGTTTTTCTCAAACAGCGCATACGCTTTCGACGAGACTCGAGCTCGGCGAAACTTCCGCGATAAAGACGCGCCGATGGTTCTCAAACCTCGTACTGCGGCGGTAGCAGTAGCCTCAATACTCTTCGAGGCAAGATCCGTCGCAATATTCGGTAGCGCTTCCGCTAGGTACGGCGAAAGCTCGGACGCAAGATAGGCAATGTTGGGGATGGTCTGCACCGGCTCATAATACTCTCACCGCGGCATCTCTCAACGGCCCGCTTGCGACAATCAAGCGCCTCGTCGCACAAGGCAATATCTTTCCTCGACGGAAGGTCCGGATGTTGGCTGAAGATGATGTTCTCTCTCTCGCCAAACTATTAAGGTCTGAAATCATATGGCCAACACTAAAATGCGCGGTGAATGTCGCTCATTTCATCCTGACGCCTCCAACAACAATGCGATTTGGGACCTACTCATTGCTTTGAGCATCAGTACCACTTCGGAAGTAGTTGCCCGCAGTTTTTTGCGGAGAATCGGGATTGGTTTAAAAAACAACAATCTCGAAAATGACAACATGACGCCCACCGGAACTCGGTGAAGTCCTTAAATTGACTGGCGCAGATGGAGCGGGTGATGGGAATCGAACCCACGCTTGAGGCTTGGGAAGCCGCCGTTCTACCATTGAACTACACCCGCTCGGGTGTCGTGCCCTCGGCGCAAAGCCGAAGCAGAGGCGGCGATTATAGCGCGCCTTTTTTCATCGCCGCCGCCTGACGTCGCCCTGCCGCAGCGGCCCTCAGCCTCAAGGTTGTAAATATGTCCCCAATTTAGTGCATCTGGGCGACAGCGGCGCGCCGGGCCTGCCACTACAATTCGGGCTATGAATACGAACACCCCCGAAAACAACCCCGCAGCCGCCTCGGCCCCGGCTGCCGCAAGCACCCCCGCGACGCCTGGCGGCGAACCCTCGGCTACCGCCGTTTCCCCGGAAACGCAGGCTGCGCTGGCCAGTACCGCCCACGCTCCCAACAGCCCCGGCGCGACCCATATCCGCAGTTTCGTGCACCGCCGCGGCCACATTACGCAGGGCCAGCTGGCCGCGCTCGAGCGCCTGATGGGCCAATGGTCCATCCCGTATGCGCCGCGCCGCCTGGATCCCGCCGCCGCCTTCGGCCGGCAGGCGCCGACGGTGCTGGAGATCGGTTTCGGCATGGGCGAAACCACCGAGAAGATCGCGCTGGCGCGCCCGGGCGACAACTTCCTGGGCGTGGAAGTGTTCAACGCCGGCGTCGGCTCGCTGCTGCGCCGCATTGAAGACTCCAGCATCCCGAACCTGCGCATCATCCAGCACGACGCCGTGGAAGTGGTGCGCGACATGATCGCCCCCGATTCGCTGGCCGGCGTGCACATCTACTTCCCGGATCCGTGGCCCAAGAAGCGCCATCACAAGCGCCGCCTGATCCAGCCCGCGTTCATCTCGCTCTTGGCCAGCCGCATCGCGCCGGGCGGCTACATCCATTGCGCCACCGATTGGGAAGACTACGCGGTGCAGATGCTGGAAGTGCTGGGCAACGAGCCGCAGCTTGCGAACACCGCGGACGGCTACGCCCCCCGCCCCGATTACCGCCCCCTGACCAAATTCGAGAACCGCGGCCTGCGCCTGGGCCACGGCGTCTGGGACCTGATCTTCAAGCGAGTCGCCTGATGCTATACCCGCCCATCGAACCCTACCGCCAAGGCACGCTGGACACCGGCGACGGCCACCAGATCTACTGGGAACTCTGCGGCAATCCGCAGGGCAAGCCCGCCGTGTTCCTGCATGGCGGCCCCGGCAGCGGCTGCTCGCCCGTGCATCGGCAGCTGTTCGATCCGCAGCGCTACAACGTGCTGCTGTTCGATCAGCGCGGCTGCGGCCGTTCGCGGCCCCACGCCAGTCTGGACAACAACACGACCTGGCATCTGGTATCCGACATCGAGCGCCTGCGCACCGAGGTCATGGGCGCGGAAAAGTGGCTGGTGTTCGGCGGGTCCTGGGGTTCGACGCTGGCGCTGGCCTATGCGGAAACGCATGTATCGCACGTGAGCGAGCTGGTGCTGCGGGGCATTTTCGGGCTGCGCAAGGCAGAAATCCAGTGGTTCTATCAGGAAGGCGCGTCGTGGCTATTCCCCGACCGCTGGGAAGAATATCTGGCGCCGATTCCGGAAGACGAGCGCGGCGACCTGGTGGCCGCGTATCACAAGCGCCTGACGGGCGATGACCCGGCCGAGCAGTTGCGCGCGGCCAAGGCCTGGAGCAAGTGGGAAGACAGCACCATCACGCTGCTGCCCAGCCCGCGCCATCAGCAAAGCCATGCCGCCGACCGTGCCGCGCTGGCATTCGCACGCATCGAGAACCACTACTTCGTGAACCACGGCTTCATGGAAGAAGGCCAGTTGATCCGCGACGCGCACAAGCTGCGCGGCGTTCCGGGCACCATCGTGCAGGGGCGCTACGACGTCTGCACGCCCGCGCGCACCGCCTGGGACCTGCACCGCGCCTGGCCCGAAGCCGAATTCCACCTGGTCCCGGACGCGGGCCATGCGTTTGACGAACCCGGCACGTTGGCGCGGCTGATCGCCGCCACCGACGGCTATGCGCGATAACTGAGGAGACCTGCATGCACATCACCCTGAACGGAGACGCACGGGAGTTTCCCCTGGACACGACCGTGAACGAACTGCTGGAGGCCCTGGGCTATGCCGGCAAGCGCGTGGCCGTGGAACGCAACGGCGAAATCGTGCCCAAGAGCCAGCACGCGCAGACCGCGCTGACGGACGGCGACCAGGTCGAAATCGTGGTGGCCGTGGGCGGCGGCTGACGCCTGCGCCGCGTTGAAAAACTGCCAAGACAAGGGCCGCTGCGATAGCGGCCCTTGTCGCATGTAGCCGCGCGCCCGATGCGGTTTAGACCGATCGCGGCGCATTCCCTGCAAACTGACCAGCATTCTTGCGTAGTCTGCCAACAGGCTAGCAACCTGTTACACGTTAACCCCTCGTCGCGCGGGGAATGTGCGAGTCATAATCGTTCCTGCTGGTTTCGTACTCTCTTGTCTTGCTGTTGTTCTAGCGTTGCACATCGCCCTCGCGGGGCAGAGGAGGCATCATGAACACCGCAGTCATCATCAACCTGATCATCCAGCTTGTCGCCGGCGCTGCCGGGGGCAATGGCCTGGGAAAGATGCTCCAGCAGTTCAATCTGGGCCCGTTGGGCAACACCATCGCAGGCGCCATCGGCGGCCTGGCTGGGGGTTCCTGGCTGGCTCCGATGATCACCGCAGGAGCGAACGCGGTTGCAGCGGGCAATACGGGACTGGATCTTTCCGCGATCGCCAGCAGCGTGGTCGGCGGCGGCGTCGGTGGCGCCGTGCTGACCCTGATCGCCGGCGTCGTGCGCAAAATGTTCATGGGCCAAAAGCCCTGATGGCACTTGTTTCTCTCACCGCAACATAGATAAAGGAAACACTATGGGTCTGCTCAATTTCATCAAGGACGTTGGAGAAAAGCTCTTCGGCGCCAGCGAGGCCAAGGCCGCGACGGCGGACGAATTGAAGAAAGAGCTCGATAAGCACGGCCTGAATGCCGACGGCTTGCAGATCTCGGTCGATGGCGACAAGGTCACGGTGGCGGGCGAGGCCCTCAGCACGGAAGCGGCCGAGAAGATCACTCTGGCGCTGGGCAACACCGTGGGCGTGGCCCAGGTGGACAACCAACTGAAGGTGAAGCAGGCCACCCCGGAAGCCAAGATGTACACGGTACAGAAGGGCGACAACCTGTGGAAGATTGCCGAGGCGCAATACGGCAAGGGCCAGGGCGCGAAGAACAACCTGATCTTCGAAGCCAACAAGCCCATGCTGACCAGCCCCGACAAGATCTATCCGGGCCAGGTGCTGCGCATCCCGCCCCTGTCCTGATCATTGCGATAAATCGGACAGGCCGGAAGGCACCCATGCGCTTTCCGGCTTGCATCGCGGCAGGCGCCCCCTGCTAGCCGCGATTACTTGGCCAGACGCAACGTCTGGCCATTTTTTTGCCCGTCTCTCCAATAAAAAATGCCCCAACAGGGGCATTCCAGTCGGGCGCAAGAAGGCCTTTTTCCGCCGGGCCGCCCCAAGGAAAAAGAGCCCCCTCGGGAGGCAGAGAGCTCACGCAGTGAGCGAAGCGTGGGGGCACCGCAAGCGCACGCAGTGCGCGCGCCGTGGGCGGCCTCACTTCATTCCAAAGCGGCCCAAGCCCTTCATGCCGCCCATGGCGCGCATCATCTTGGCCATGCCGCCCTTCTTCATCTGCTTCATCATGCCCTGCATCTGGTCGAACTGCGCGAGCAGGCGGTTGACTTCCTGCACCGGCACGCCGGAACCGGCCGCGATGCGGCGCTTGCGCGAGGCCTTGATGAGTTCGGGCTTGGCGCGTTCGGCCGCGGTCATGGAATTCAGGATGCCTTCGGTGCGGCGCAGCTGCTTTTCAGCCTGCCCACCCTGCAGCTGGCCAGCGGCCTGCTGGAACTGGGCCGGCAGCTTTTCCAGCAGCGAGCCCATGTCGCCCAGCTTCTTCACCTGGCCGAGCTGGTCGCGGAAGTCGTTCAGGTCGAACTTGTTGCCCGACTTGATCTTCGCGGCCAGCTTCTGGGCTTCGGCGATGTCGATGTTCTTCTGAGCCTGTTCGACCAGCGACACGATGTCGCCCATGCCGAGCACGCGCTGCGCCATGCGCTCGGGGTAGAAGGGCTCCAGGCCATCGAGCTTTTCCGAGACGCCGACGAACTTCAGCGGCTTGCCGGTGACGTGGCGCACCGACAGGGCCGCGCCGCCGCGGGCGTCGCCGTCCAGCTTGGTCAGCACCACGCCGGTCAGGGGCAGCGCTTCGGCGAAGGCGCGCGCGGTGTTGACCGCGTCCTGGCCCTGCATGGCGTCGACCACGAACAGCGTTTCCACCGGCTTGACCAGGTCATGCAGCGCGCGGATTTCGCGCATCATGGCCTCGTCGATGCCCAGGCGGCCGGCCGTGTCCAGGATCAGCACGTCATAGTGATGGCGGCGCGCATGGTCCACCGCGTTGCGGGCGATGTCCTCGGGCTTCTGGCTGGGGTCGGACGGCAGGAAGTCCACGCCAACCTGGGCCGCCACGCTCTTCAGCTGATCGATAGCGGCCGGGCGATAGACGTCGGCGGATACCACCAGCACTTTCTTCTTGCCGGTCTTGCGGCCGTGCTGGGTGTGCTGGCCTTCGCTGAGCCAGCGCGCCAGCTTGCCGGTGGTGGTGGTCTTGCCGGCGCCCTGCAGGCCTGCCATCAGGATGACGGCGGGCGGCTGCACCGCCAGCGACAGTTCGCCGGAGTCGGCGCCCAGGTCGCCGCCCATCAGGGCGGTCAGCTCCTTGTGGACCACGCCCACCAGGGCCTGGCCCGGGCTGAGGCTGCTGGCGACTTCTTCGCCCAGCGCCTTTTCCTTCACGCGCGCGACGAACTCGCGCACGACGGGCAGGGCCACGTCGGCTTCCAGCAGCGCCATGCGCACTTCGCGCAGCATCTCCTGGGTGTTGGCCTCGGTCAGGCGGGCTTCCCCGCGCAGCGTCTTGACGACGCGCGACAGGCGTTGAGTTAGGTTATCGAGCATGAGAGGCGTTTCCGCTTAAACTAGTTGATTGAACGGTGGCCGCAGGCGCGGATTCTGCGCTTTCGGGCGGCATGCGCCCCAAGGCCCCATCCAGACAACGGTTTCTATGTCACTAGGCATTGTATTTCACACGGCGGCTGCCTTGGCGTACGCGGTGCTCGGGGGGTCGCTCTGGATCCGCCTGGCCGGCGCCGGCGGCGTGGAACAGACGGGAAAAATCGCCCGCCTGTGCCTGCTGGGAGCCCTGGTTCTCCATGGAATCGGGCTGCAACAATCGATGCTGGGCACCCAGCACCTGTTCATAGGGTGGGCGCTGGCCCTGTCCGCCGCCATCTGGCTGGGCATGGTGGTGTTCTGGCTGGAAAGCCTGCTGGTGCGCATAGACGGCCTGCAATTGCTGCTGCTGCCGGCAGCCACCATCGCCAGCGGCCTGGCCGCCATCTTCCCCCAGGGCCAGTTCGTGCCCCACGCCAATGACGCCTGGCTGCGCGTCCACCTGCTGATCGCCCTGGCGGCCTACGGCCTGATCACCATCGCCGCGCTGCACGCCATGATGATGGCGCTGCTGGACCGCCACCTGCACCGTCCGCTGGACGCCCCCGCCGAACGCAGCATCATCGGCCGCGTGCTGGACTCCCAGCCGCCGCTGCTGGTGCAGGAACAGCTGCTGTTCCGCATCATCTGGATCGGCTTCATCGTGCTGACGCTGGCCGTGGGCACGGGATCCGTGGCGTCCATGAAGCTGACGGGCAAGATCCTGCCGTTCGACCACAAGACCGTGTTCACGCTGTTGTCATGGCTGACCTTCGGCGTGCTGCTGGCCGGCCGCCACATCTGGGGCTGGCGCGGCCGCGTCGCCCTGCGCTGGACGCTGACGGGTTTCGGGTTCCTGATTCTGGCCTATACCGGCAGCCGGTTCGTGCTGGAAATGATTCTGCATCGAGGTTGAAGTGGGCAAGTTGCTGTTCTGGATTGTTCTGATCATCCTGGTGCTGTTCGTGGCCCGCCTGGCCGGCCGCATGGCAGCCGCGCGGCAAGCCGGCCAGCAGGGCGCGAAGAAGCCCAAGACCGATGCGCGCGGCCCCAAGCCGCTGGAGTCCATGGTGCGCTGCGCCCACTGCGGCATCCATCTGCCCCGCTCCGAGGCCTTGCAGCAGAACGGCCAGACCTGGTGCAGCGCGGAGCACGCGCGTCTGGGCCCGGCCCGGCACTGATCCGCCTGATTAGAGGCTTGCCGCCCCGCACGGCATAATGCGTGTTGGAAACCACACGCATGCTCTCTTCCCATGGCCTTGCTTCTGGATCGTCATGGCTGGCTGGCGCCAGCCCCGGGTGTTTCGCTCATGCCCTCCCCCAACTGCGACGCGCGCCCCGCCGGCGCGCAGGCGTCGCTGCTGGTGCTGCACAACATCAGCCTGCCGCCGGGCCAATTTGGCGGCCCTGAAGTCGCGGGGCTGTTCCTGAACACCCTGGACTACGGTTCGCATCCCTGGCTGGAACGGCTGCGCGGCCTGCGCGTGTCGGCGCATTTCTTCATCCGCCGCGACGGCAGCATCGTCCAGTTCGTGTCCACCGACGAACGCGCCTGGCATGCGGGCGTGTCGCGCTTTGCAGGCCGCGAACGCTGCAACGATTTTTCCATCGGCATCGAGCTGGAAGGCACTGACACCTTGCCCTATGCCGAACCCCAGTACCTGGCCCTGCGCAAGCTGACGCCGGTGCTGCGCGCGCGCTATCCCCTGGCGGCAGCCTGGGGACACGAGCACATCGCCCCCGGGCGCAAGACCGACCCCGGGCCCGCTTTCAACTGGACGCGCTTTGCGCGCGACAGCGGCTTTGCACGGCGGCAGCTGCCGCCCGTCTGACACTACAAGGAATGGTTATGTTGAAGATCTGGGGACGCCTGACTTCCGTCAACGTTCAGAAAGTCATGCTGGCGGTGCGCGAACTGGCGCTGCCGCATTCCTTCATTCAGGCGGGCGGCCCGTTCGGCGTGGTCGACACGCCCGAATTCGCCAAGCTGAATCCCAACCGCACCGTGCCGCTCATCGACGACGGCGGCTTCGTGCTGTGGGAATCGAACGCCATCGTGCGCTATCTGGCCGCGCGCTACGGCGCGGGCAGCCTGTGGCCGGAAGACGTCTGCATGCGCGCGGATGCGGACCGCTGGATGGACTGGCAGGCCACCGAATGGCAAGGCGTCATGGGTCCCGCGTTCCTGGGCCTGATCCGCACGCCCGAGGATAAGCGCGACCGCGCCGCCATCGAAAACTCGGTCAAGCGTTCAAATGCGCGCGCCCAGATCCTGGACCAGGCCCTGCAGGGCCGCGAGTTCATCGCTGGCCGCCACCTGACCATGGGCGATATCGCCCTGGTCTGCTCGGCCCACCGCTGGCTGGCCCTGCCGATCGAACGGCCCGACACGCCGGCGCTGTCGGCCTGGTACCGTCGCGTCATGATGCGTCCGGCCCCGCAGGGCGTGCTGACGCTGCCGCTGGAATAAGACGCAGGGCCGCGGCCTCAGCCGCGGTCCACCTTCCACCCCAGTTCCGCTGAAATCCCCGCCGCGGCGCCCTGCACCACGGCGACCATGTCGCGCATGCGCTCCAGCGACATGTAGGGCACCGTGCTGGACACGCTGATCGCCGCGACGATGCCGCTGGAAGCGTCGCGCACGGGCGCCGCCACGCAACGGATCGACGGCTCGTTGTCTTCCAGATCGAACGCATAGCCGTGGGCGGCATAGTCGCGCATGCGGTCGCGGAAGGCCTCCCAGGTCGGGCTGCCGCCTCCCGCGCGCGACGACACCGGCGCGCCGACGCGGTACAGCGCTTTCCATTGCGGCTCTTCGGTATCCAGCAGCAAGGCCTTGCCCACGCCGGTGGCGGCCAGCGGCATGCGGTGCCCCACGCGGGAGCGCATCTCCAGCCCCTTCTTGCCGGGGATCTTTTCCAGGTACAGGACTTCGTCGTTGTCGCGCACGGCCAGGTGGATGGTGTCGCCCGTCTGCTCAGCCAGGCTGTCCAGGTAGGGACGCGCCAGCGTCGCCATCGGAAAGGCTTCGCGCGCCTGGAAGCCCAGTTCGATCAGCTTCGGCCCCAGCACATAGCCCACGCCGGGCAAAGACCGCAGATAGCGTTCCTGCACCAGGCAACTGGCCAGCCGGTGCGTGGTGCTGCGCGCCACGCCGATGCGGGCGCAGATTTCCTTCAGGTCGCGCGCGCCGCCGGACACGGCCTGCACCACCGCCAGGCCGCGCATCAGCGTCTGCGTGCCCGCGGGCGCGGCGGCATCGGGATCCAGGGTGGGCGTACGGTCGGGAGTCTGCGTGGAGGTCATGAAAGCGGGGCCGGGCAACAAGAGACGAGTGCAAGCATAACCGCCGCGATCGCAGCGGGATGCGGGGATAAGACGCGGATTGCGGGCGATTCCCGCAAAGAACGCGGAGGAGGTGAAACAAGCTTCACCGCCATTTATTCCCTATATATGGGATTTAATTCTATATTTTGAGATTTTTCAAGCGCTGATCTAGAATTTTTCCCATCGCCCGCCGCGCGCTCACCTACGCCCGGCAGGCATGAGACAACAAGGTCCGCAGAACCCTGCCCCGCGCCAGCCTCACCGCGCGTCCGCAGCCCGGTTTGCGGCCGGAAACGAGACAGCTTCTGATGACTACCGGATCTCCCGCCCGCGCGGCGCTTATCGCGCTGGATTGGGGCACCTCCTCGCTGCGCGCCTACCGGCTGGATGCCGCCGGCCGCACGCTGGATACGCGCCATCTGCCCTGGGGCATCATGCGCCTGCCGCAGCCGCTGCAGGACGGCGCCGCCACCACCGCCCTGTCGGGCTTCGAACTGGCTTTCGAACAAGCCTGCGGCGACTGGTTGCGCGCCGAACCGGCCCTGCCGGTGATCGCCTGCGGCATGGTCGGCAGCGCCCAGGGCTGGAAGGAAGCCGCCTACCTGGACGTGCCGGTCGACCTGCAGCGCATCGGCACGCTGCTGACCAAGGTCGAGCGCGAGGGCGGCCCCGCCCTGCACATCGTGCCCGGCCTGATCCAGCGCCACGGCCTGCCCAACGTCATACGCGGCGAAGAAACCCAGGTCGTCGGCGTGATGGCGGACCAGGCGACCCACAGCGCCGACAGCGTCCTGATCGGCCTGCCCGGCACCCATTCGAAGTGGGTCAGCGCCCGCCGCGGCCGCGTCACCCACTTCGACACCTTCATGACCGGCGAGGTCTACGCCGCGCTGCGCGGCCACACCATCCTGGGCCGGACCATGGCCGACGCCGCCAGCGCCGACATGGCCGCCTTCGAACGCGGCCTGAAGGTCGCCGGGGCGCCTGCCGGGCGCGCGGGCGTGCTGTCCACCATCTTCAGCACGCGCGCGCTCGGCCTGACCGGCGAACTGGCGCCCGAATCGCAGGCCGACTATCTGTCGGGCCTGCTCATCGGCCATGAAATCGCGGCGCTGGCCGGCATGCTGCAGCAGCAGGGCGAACTGCCCCGCATCGTGCTTTGCGGCGACGCCGCGCTGTGCCGGCGCTACATCCAGGCCATGCAGCACTACGGCCTGGGCACGCCCGAACAGGCGCAGAACGCCACCGAGCGCGGCTTGTGGCACCTGGCCGTCTGCGCCGGGCTGGTCGCCTCGCCCTCCACGGAATAGGAATCGAACATGAACCATCCCGGTCTGCAAACCGCCATGGCCCACTGCGGCCTGATCGCCATCCTGCGCGGCATCAAGCCCGCCGAGGCCGAAGCCATAGGGCTGGAGCTCTACGCCGCCGGCTTTCGCCTGATCGAAGTGCCGCTGAATTCGCCCGACCCGCTGGACAGCATCCGCGCGATGCGCGCGGCGCTGCCCACCGACTGCCTGATCGGCGCGGGCACCGTGCTGGACCCCGAGGACTGCGCCCGCGTCCAGCAGGCTGGCGGGGAACTCATCGTCATGCCGCACGGCGACGCCGCCGTGATCCGCGCAGCCAAGGCGCTGGGCATGGCCTCCTGCCCCGGCGTGGCCACGCCCACCGAAGCCTATGCCGCGCTGGCCGCAGGCGCCGACGTGCTGAAGATGTTCCCGGCCGAGCAGCTCGGCCCCGCCGTGCTGAAGGCCTGGCGCGCCGTGCTGCGTCCGCCGATTGCGCTGGCGCCCGTGGGCGGCATCACGCCCGACAACATCGCCATATACGCCCAGGCGGGCGCCAGCGGCTTCGGCCTGGGCTCCGCCTTGTACAAACCCGGCCTGTCGGCCGCCCAAGTCGGCCAGAACGCGCGCGCATTCATCGCGGCCTGGCAACGCGCCTATCCCGCCCAGGAGACCCAAGCATGAAGATCACCAAGCTCACCACCTACATCGTGCCGCCGCGGTGGTGCTTCCTGAAGATTGAAACGGACGCCGGCATCGTCGGCTGGGGCGAGCCCGTGGTCGAAGGCCGCGCCCATTCGGTCGCCGCCGCCGTCGAGGAACTGTCCGACTACCTGATCGGCAAAGACCCCCGCAACATCGAAGACCACTGGACCGTGCTGTACCGCGGCGGCTTCTACCGCGGCGGCGCCATCCACATGAGCGCGCTGGCCGGAATCGATCAGGCCCTGTGGGACATCAAGGGCAAGGATCTGGGCGTGCCCGTGTCGCAGCTGCTGGGCGGCAACGTGCGCGACCGCATCCGCGTGTACTCATGGATCGGCGGCGACCGCCCGGCCGACACCGCGGCGGCCGCCAAGAGCGCCGTGGAGCGCGGCTTCACCGCCGTGAAGATGAACGGCACCGAGGAGCTGCAGTACATCGATTCCTTCGACAAGGTCGAGAAATGCCTGGAGAACGTGGCCGCCGTGCGCGACGCGGTCGGCCCCAACGTCGGCATAGGCGTGGACTTTCATGGCCGCGTGCACAAGCCCATGGCCAAGGTGCTGATGAAGGAGCTGGACCCGTTCAAGCTCATGTTCATAGAAGAGCCGGTGCTGAGCGAACACTACGAAGCGCTGAAGGAACTGGCCCCGCTGACCTCCACCCCGATCGCGCTGGGCGAACGCCTGTTCTCGCGCTGGGACTTCAAGCGTGTGCTGTCCGAGGGCTATGTGGACATCATCCAGCCCGATCCCTCGCACGCCGGCGGCATCACCGAAACCCGCAAGATCGCGGCCATGGCCGAAGCCTATGACGTGGCGCTGGCCCTGCACTGCCCGCTGGGCCCGATCGCGCTGGCCACCTGCCTGCAGATCGACGCCGGTTGCTACAACGCCTTCATCCAGGAACAAAGCCTGGGCATCCACTACAACGCCGCCAACGACCTGCTGGACTATGTCAGCAATCGCGAAGTCTTCGCCTACGAGGACGGCATGGTCGCGATTCCGCAAGGCCCCGGCCTGGGCATCGAGGTCAACGAGGAATACGTGAAGGAGCGCGCCGCCGTGGGCCACCGCTGGCGCAACCCTGTCTGGCGCCACGCCGACGGCAGCTTCGCCGAATGGTAAGCCGATAAAAATCAGCCGATAAAGAGAAAGAGGAGACATCCCTTGTCCACAGCCACCCACGCCGGCCTGCAGAGCGCCCAGCGCCCCACGCGCAGCCGGTACCTCATCATGGTGATGCTGTTCATCACCGTCGTCATCAACTACCTGGACCGCAGCAACCTGTCGATCGCAGCACCCGCGCTCAAGGACGAGTTCGGCCTGGACACCGTGCATGAAGGCCTGATCCTGTCGGCCTTCGGCTGGACCTACGCCGCCATGCAGATCCCCGGCGGCTGGCTGGTGGACCGGGTATCGCCGCGCCTGCTGTACGCAGCCGCGCTGATCCTGTGGTCGGCAGCCACGTTCTTCATGGGCTTTGCCGGCAGCTTCGTCATCCTGTTCGTGCTGCGCCTGGCCGTGGGCGCGCTGGAAGCGCCCGCCTATCCAATCAATAACCGCGTCGTCACCACCTGGTTCCCGGAACGCGAACGCGCCACCGCCATCGGCTTCTATACCTCGGGCCAGTTCGTCGGCCTGGCGTTCCTGACGCCGGTGCTGGCCTGGCTGCAGCACCACTATGGCTGGCACATGGTGTTCGTCAGCACCGGCCTCCTGGGCATCGTGTGGGGCGTGCTGTGGTTCATGATCTATCGCGAGCCGCGCCAGTTCAAGGGCGCGAACGCGGCGGAAATCGAGCTGATCCAGCAAGGCGGCGGCGTGGTTGACCTGGACCGCAGCGTCAAGGAAAAGAAGGCGCCGTTCAACTGGAGCGACCTGGGCCTGGTCATGAGCAAGCGCAAGCTGTGGGGCGTGTACCTGGGCCAGTTCTGCCTGACGTCGACGCTGTGGTTCTTCCTGACCTGGTTCCCCACCTACCTGGTCAAGTACCGCGGCATGGACTTCATCAAGTCCGGCTTCCTGGCCTCGGTGCCGTTCCTGGCGGCCTTCGTCGGCGTGCTGTGCTCGGGCGTGCTGTCCGACTTCCTGATCCGCCGCGGCGCCACCGTCGGCCTGGCGCGCAAGCTGCCCATCATCCTGGGCCTCCTGATCTCCACGTCCATGATCGGCGCCAACTTCACCGATTCCACGCCCTGGGTGATCTTCTTCCTGGCCCTGGCCTTCTTCGGCAACGGCCTGGCATCGATCACCTGGTCGCTGGTGTCCACGCTGGCGCCGGTGCGCCTCTTGGGCCTGACCGGCGGCGTGTTCAACTTCGTGGGCAACCTGTCGTCGATCTGCACGCCCATCGTGATCGGCTTCCTGGTGACGAAGGACAGCTTCGCGCCTGCCATTGTGTACGTGTCGTCACTGGCCTTGCTGGGCGCGCTGTCGTACATCCTGCTGGTGGGGAAGGTGGAGCGGATCGAGGCTTGAAACGCTGCGGTTCTCCGGCATGAAAAAGGGCGCCTGCATGCCACAGGCGCCCTTTTTGCTTGCTGCGCGTCGCGCGCTCAGCAGCCCTGCATCGCCACCTTGCGCTGGCGCTCGTTGCTTGCGCGCTGCCACAGCACCAGGCCCAGGCCGGCCGCGGCGATAACGGCGCCGGCTACAGGCACCGCGGCATAGCCCATGCCCGCCGAGATCACGCCCCCGCCCGCCGCCGCGCCCAGCGCGTTGCCCAGGTTGAAGGCGCCCACGTTCACCGACGAGGCCAGGCCCGGCGCATCGGTGGCGGCGCGCATCACCCGCATCTGCAGCGGCGGCACCACGGCGAACGTGCCGAAGCCGAAGATCAGCAGCGCAATGGCTGCGCCGGTCTGCGTCGTGGCCAGCCACGGGAATGCCAGCAGGTCGGCGATGATCAGCACCAGGAAGGCGATCAGGCTGCCGTCCAGCGAACGGTCGGCAAAGCGCCCGCCCATCGTGTTGCCGAGGGTGAAGCCGACGCCGATCAGCACCAGCATCGCCGTGACGAAGTTGGGCGAAGCGCCCGTCAACTCCGCCAGGGTCGGCGCCACGTAGGTGTAGAGCGTGAACATCGCGCCCGCACCCAGCACCGTGGTCAGCAAGGCCACCAGCACCACCGGGCTCTTCAGCACGGCGAGTTCACGGCGGATGTCGGGACGGCGACCCGCCTCACCCGCCGGCAACGCGAACCATAGCGACAACATCGCGATCAGGCCCAGCACCGAGGTCGCGGCAAACGACATGCGCCAGCCGATGACCTGGCCCAGCCAGGTGGCTGCTGGCACCCCGCCAACGTTGGCGATGGTCAGCCCCAGGAACATGGTGGCCACGGCGCTGGCCTGCTTGTGGCGCGGCACCACGCTGGCCGCCACCAGCGAACCCAGGCCGAAGAACGCGCCATGGTTCAGACTGGTGACCAGGCGCGCCAGCAGCAGCGTCGTGTAGTTGGGCGACAGCGCGGACAGCACGTTGCCCACCGTGAAGATCGCCATCAGCACCAGCAAGGCGTTGCGGCGCGACCAGCGCGACAGGGCCAGCGTCATCAACGGCGCGCCCACCATCACGCCGATGGCGTAGGCGCTGATCAGCATGCCGGCGCTGGGAATGGACACATCCACCCCTTCGGCGATGACGGGCAACAGGCCCATGGGAGAAAACTCGGTCACGCCGATGCCGAAGGCACCGACGGCGAGCGCCAGCAATGGCAGGCCGGCCTTCACCGGCTGGGAGTCCTGGGGATTCATGTGGTTTCCTTGGGTTCGATTGCGCCGACCAGGGACCGGGCCGGCGCAAAGGGCCGGAGCGCGGGAAAACCCGATCGGAAGGCAGGCGGCCAGTATGCCGCCGTCATCCTTGCGGAAAAAGGCAGGAAACAGCGAAACACTTTTGACTTGGAGTCATGAATCCAGGAAACGGGCCGAGTCGTCTCAGGCCAGCCCGAGCAGCCTTTCCGTCTCGCGCGCCAGGGCGACCAGCCGCGGGCCGATGTCGGCTGCGCGCTCGCGGTAAGGCCCGTCCTGCGCCGGCACGCCGCAATTGAAGACGTACAGCAACGACTGATAGGGCCTGCCCAGCGGCGCGGCAAAGCCATAGGCGTCCGGCCGCCACTCCAGATTGTTGCCGCAATAGCCTTTGCGCTCCAGATCGCGGCGCGCAGCCGCCAGGCTGGGAAAGTGGACCTCGTAGTGCCGGGGATCCGCCACGCGGAGCTGGTTCAGGACGACCGCCCTCTCCTCATCCGACGCCCGCGCCAGCCACGCCTTGCCGGCGGCGCTGGACAGCAGCGGCAGCGACGCGCCTATGTCGGGCCGCGTCTGCAAGGCCTCGTTGGAGCGGGCGGTTTCCACGTACACCATCTGCAGGCGGTCGCGCACCACCAGCGACACGGCGCCGCGCGCGTGGTCGGCCAGCTGCTTCATCAGCGGCCGCGCCAACTGCCTGATCTGCATGCTGGCCAGCAAGGGATAGCTCAGCGCCAGGACCGAGGCACCCAGCCGGTAGCGCGCGGGTTCGCCTACACTCTGCAGAAAACCCAGCTCCACCAGCGTGTGGGTCAGGCGCGCCACGGCACTGCGGGACAATCCGGTCTGCTGCGCGAAGTCCTTGTTGGCCAGCACCGGCCGGTCGGCGCGAAAGCACGCCAGGATGTCGATGCCGCGCGCCAGCGTGGTGGTGAATTCGCGGTCCTGGTCATGCGTCATGCTGGCGCTCCAGCATTTTTTCCACGCGCGCCACCAGCGTCAGCAGGCGCGGCGCGATGCGGCCGCGCAAGTCGCCCGGCCGCAACCGCGTCACGGGTACGCCGCAGTTGAACACCAGCGCCTGGCCGTCGACGGGCGTGCGCATGGGTACCGCCACCGCATGCACGTCGGAATGCCAATCGCCCTGCCCCACGCAATAGCCGTGTTCGGCGTAGTCGCGCTGAGCCTGATCCCAGTCCGGCGCGTGGCGCCGCCAGATGGCGGGATCCTGGCGCCGCAACGCCGCCAGCAAGGGCTCCGCCTCGTCCGCCGGCGCCTGCGCCAGCCAGGCCCGTCCCATGGCCGAAGGCAGCAGCGGCAGCAAGGCGCCGATATCCGGCCGGAACGACACGGCATCGTGTCCGCGGCAGGTTTCCACGTACACCATGTTCAGGCCGTGATGCATGCCCAGCGAGGCCGAGCCGCCCGCCGCGTCCGCCAGGCGCTTCATCAGCGGGCGCGCCAACTGGCGAACCTTGATGCTGGCCAGAAGCGGATAGCTCAGCGACAGCACCGCCGTGCCAAGCCGGTACCGCCGCAAGCCCCCGTCGTAACGCAGCAAGCCGCGCTGCATCAGTGTGGTGGTCAGGCGTGAAATCGTGGCCTTGGACAGGCCGGTGCGGTCCGCCAGCTCGCGGTTGCTGAGCGCGGGTTCGCCATGCCGGAACGCCTGCAGCACCGACAAGCCGTGCGCCAGCGTGGTGGCGAAGGCGGGGTCGGCATGGCGCTCGCCGGGGCGGGTGGTCATGGTGGAGGTCCTGGGCGCGGAATGCGCGGTCTGTCCCTGCCGATCATAGAGCAGCGACGGCTCGCCATGCATTCAAGATATCGAAACACTTGTCTCAAATCCCTTGGCCTTTTGCTAGCCTGGATTCAACACGGCGCGGCACGCATCAGCGCCCATGATGAAACGGAGACTAGCCATGATCAGGGACCCCGACGGATTCCCGCAATTCCTAGCATCGCTGCGCCGCTACGTGCGAGAGCAACTGGCGCCGCGCGAAGCCGAGGTCGCCCGCCTGGACGAGGTGCCGCAGGACCTGGTCGCCAGCATGGCCGCGCAGGGGCTGTTCGGGTACTCCATTCCCGAGCAATACGGCGGCGCGGGCATGACGACCGAGGAGCTGATCCTGGCCGCCATGGAACTGTCGCAATGCTCGGTGGCGTTTCGCGCCCGGGTCGGAACCAATACCGGCATCGGCTCCGAGGCGCTGGTGGCCGACGGCACCGACGCGCAGAAGGCCCGCTACCTGCCGCGGCTGGCCTCCGGGGAACTGACCGGCTGCTTCGCCCTGACCGAGCCGCAAGCGGGTTCCGACGCCACGGCCCTGCGCACCACGGCCGTGCGCGACGGCGACCACTACGTGCTGAACGGCGAGAAGTGCTTCATCACCAATGCGCCGCTGGCGGGCCTGTTCACCGTCATGGCGCGCACCGATCCCGATGCGCCTGGCGCCAGGGGCATCACCGCCTTCATCGTGGAGCGCGGCACGCCGGGCCTGTCCACCGGCCAGCCCTACGACAAGATGGGCCAGGCCGGATCGCCCGTGTCCGCCGTGCATTTCGAGGACTGCCGCGTGCCGGCCGACTGCATCATCGGCGGCCAGGAAGGCGTGGGCTTCAAGACCGCGATGAAGGTCCTGAACAAACAACGCATCCATCTGGCCGCGCTGTGCATCGGCCCGGCGATCCGCATGCTGGACGACACGCTGCGCTTCGTGGCCGAGCGCCAGCAGTTCGGCAAGCCGTTGATGGACTTTCAGCTGATTCAGGCCATGCTGGCCGACTGCCAGACCGAGATCCAGGCCGCCCGCGCCCTGGTACTGCAAACCGCCCGCGAGCGCGATGCCGGCGCCGACGTGACGCTGAACGCCTCGATCTGCAAGTATTTCGCGTCCGAGATGTGCGGCCGCGTGGCGGACCGTTGCGTGCAGATGCATGGCGGCTACGGCTACATCGCCGATCACGGCATAGAACGCTTCTACCGCGACGTGCGCCTGTTCCGCCTGTACGAGGGCACCAGCCAGATCCATCAATTGAACATCGCCCGCCATACGCTGAGCCAGGCGGGCTACACGCCCGGCCGCTAGGGCAATACAGGGACCGCAGCCGCAAGAAGCCGGCGGCCCGCCAACCAAAGGAGACTTCCATCATGCTGCACAAGCACCTGCCGAAGTGGATCGGCGCCATGGCCGCCGCCTTCGCCTGCGCGGCGCTGCCGCCGCAAGCCGCGGCCGCCTATCCCGACAAGCCCGTGAGGCTGATCGTGCCGTTCGCCCCCGGCGGCTCGACCGACATCCTGGGCCGCCTGCTGGCCGAAGCGCTGCATCCCATCCTGGGCCAACCCGTCATCGTCGAGAACAAACCCGGCGCCGGCGGCAACATCGGCGGCGACTTCGTGGCCCGCGCCGCGCCCGACGGCTACACGCTGCTGTTGGCGGCGGCCGGACCCACCGTCATCAATCCCAGCCTGTACGCCAACATGCCGTTCAATCCGGCCAAGGACCTGGCGCCCATCACCTGCCTGGAGCGCGAACACAATCTGATGGTGGTGACCAAATCCATGCCGGTGAAGACGCTGCAGGAATTCCTGCAGTACGCGCGCAACAACCCCGGCAAGCTGTCCTTTGGCTCTCCCGGCAACGGTTCGCCGGCGCAGCTGGCTGGCGAACTGCTCAAGCAGCAGACCGGCATCCAGGCCGAGCACGTGCCCTACAAAGGCACCGGCCCCGCCGTCACGGACCTGGTGGCCGGCCACATCGATTTCATGATCGACAACATGCCGGCGCTGCTGCCGCAGGTAAAAGCCGGCGGCCTGCGCGCGCTGGCGGTGCCCAGCGACCAGCGCGCCACCGCGGCGCCCGACATCCCCACCTTCGATGAAGCTGGGCAGAAGGGCTTTGTGGTGATGGCCTGGAAGGGGTTGATGGCGCCTGCCGGCACCGATCCGGCGGTGATCGAACGGCTGCACGCAGCGGTGGTCAAGGCGCTGCAGGACCCGCAGCTGCGCACCCGCTTCCAGGAGCTGGGCGCGGAACCGCTGGCCAGCACGCCGGCCGAGTTCGCCAAGCAGATCGCGGACGAAACCGCCTGGTGGGGCAAGCTGGTGCAGTCCACCGGCACCCGCATCCAGTAGGCCCGCCGGGAGACCGTCATGCAAATCCTGATCCGAACGCTGCGCGCGCTGTGCGCCGTCGCCCTGCTGGGCGCGGCCGGGGCGGCACAGGCCGCCGCCTATCCCGACAAGCCGATACGCCTGATCGTGCCCTACGCGGCCGGCGGCGGCACCGACACCGCGGCGCGCATGATCGCCCGCAAGCTGGCCCCCTTGCTGGGCCAGCCCGTGGTGGTGGAAAACAAGCCCGGCGGCGCGACGCAGATCGGCACCGCCTTGGTCGCCAGCGCCGCGCCCGACGGCTACACCCTGCTGATGGGCACCGCCAATCTGGCGACCAACAGCGTGCTGTACGCCAAGCTGCCCTATGACGTGAAGAAGAACCTGACGCCCGTGGTCTGGGCGACGGACGTGCCGGTCTACCTGCTGCTGCCCGCCGCCAGCCCCATACGCAGCCTGGAAGACTTGAAGCGCGCCGCCGCGCAGCAGCAGGGCCTGACATTCGCCACCGCGGGAACGGGCAGCATCCCCCATCTGGCGGGCGAGCAGTTCGCCCACCAGACCGGCATCGCGCTGCGGCACATCCCCTACAAGGGCAGCAGCGAAGCCGCCACCGCGCTGGTCGGCGGCCAGGTCCAGATGAGCTTCGACAACCTGCCGCCGGTGTATGCGCAGGTCAAGGCCGGGCGTCTGCGCGCGGTCGCCATCGCCTCGCAAACGCGCAATCCCGAGCTGCCCGACGTGCCCACGCTAGCTGAACTGGGCGTGCCGTTGTCGGCCTCGTCCTGGTGGGGCGTGATGGCGCCCGCCGGTACGCCCAAGGACGTGATCGCCCTGCTGAACCGGCAGATCAACGCCGTGCTGGCCGATCCGGAAGTGCGCAGCTACTTCAACGGGCTGGGCATGCAAGCCACCGGCGGCACGGCCGAAGCGTTCGGCCGGCACATCGCCGACGAAACCGACAGATGGCGCGCCGTGGTCAAGCAGGCCGGCGTCAAGATCGAGGAATAAACCATGCAGTCCAAGCAAGAACGCAACGGCGGCGACGCCCTGCAAGACGTATGCGCGCGCGTGCGCCGCTTCGTCGACGAGGTGGCGATACCCGCCGAGTCCCCCGCCATTGCCCGCGACGTGGCCGCGCTGGATCGCTGCGTCGCCCAACTGCGCATACAGGCTCGCGAGGCCGGCCTGTATGCGCCGCAGTTGCCGCGGGAATGGGGCGGGCTGGGACTCGGCTGGCGCGCCCTGGCCCATGTGCTGGAAGAAGCGGGGCGCGGCTTCCTTGGACCCGCGGCGCTGAACTGCGCCGCGCCCGACCAGCCCAACATGCTGACGCTGCTGCGCCTGGGCAACTCCGCCCAGCAGGAACGCTTCCTCGCGCCGCTGATGCGCGGCGAACAGCGAGCCTGCTTCGCCATGACCGAGCCCGCGCCCGGCGCCGGTTCCGATCCGTCCATGCTGCGCACCCGCGCCGAACGGCGCGGCGCGCGTTGGGTGCTGAACGGCCACAAGCAATTCATCAGCGGCGGCGTGGGCGCGGATTTCGCGCTGGTGCTGGCGCGCACCGATACCGGCGCCACACTGTTCCTGGTGCCGGCAGACACGCCGGGCTACCAGGTGGTGCGCGACATCGGCATGGTGACGGGCTACCAGATCGGCGGCCACGCCGAGATCCTGCTGCGGGACTGCGAGGTCGCCGATGAAGCCGTACTGGGCGAGCCCGGCCGCGGCCTGGAGTATGCGCAGCTGCGGCTGGAGCCTGCCCGGCTGTCCCATTGCATGCGCTATATCGGCCGCGCCCGTCGCGCGCTGGAGACGGCGCAGGCCTATGTGATGCAGCGCGAATCCTTCGGCTCACGCCTGGCCGATCTGCAGCAGATCCAGGCCATGGTCGCGGACTCCCACATCGACCTGCACGCCAGCCGCCTCATGACGCTGGATTGCGCAACCCGCATGGACGAGGGCCTGTCGGTGAAGCAGCACAGCGCCATGGCCAAGGTCTTCGTGTCCGAGGCGGTGAACCGCGTGGCCGACCGCGCCGTGCAGATGATGGGCGCATCGGGCCTGTCGGACGACACGCCCGTGTCCATGGTCTGGCAGGAGATGCGCCCCTTCCGCATCTACGACGGCGCCAACGAACTGCACCGCGCCACGCTGGCGCGCCGGCTGCTGGCCTGAGCCCTCAAGGAGACGAACATGGAAAACCTCGAATTCCAGGCCTACCGCCTACATGCGGGCGCAGCGGGCCAGCCCCCGCAAGGCCGCTACGAAACCTTGTCCGCGGACCAGCTGTCCGCGGGCGACACGCTCATCAAGGTGGCCTATGCGGGCCTGAACTACAAGGACGCGCTGGCCCAGGCCGGACGCGGCGGCATCATCCGCGAGTATCCGCGTATCGGCGGCATCGATCTCTCGGGCACCGTGGTGCATTCCGCCCACCCGGCGCTCGCGCCCGGCCAGGAGGTCGTGGTGCACGGCTTCGGCATCGGCGTGGACTGCGACGGCGGCTACGCCGAGTATGCGCGGGTGCGCCATGACTGGGTGCTGCCGCTGCCCCCAGGCATCGGGTTGCGCGACGCCGCCGTGCTGGGCGCGGCGGGTTACACGGCCGCGCTTTCGCTGCACTGGATGGAACATTGCGGACTGACGCCGGAACAAGGCGAGGTGCTGGTCACCGGCGCCACCGGCGGCGTTGCCGGCGTCGCCATCGACATCCTGAGCCAGCGCGGTTATCGCGTCTGCGCCATGTCCGGCAAGCCGGCTGCGGCGGACTATCTGCGCTCGTTGGGCGCGCAGGAGGTGATCGCTCCGCCCGACCTGTCGGCCGGCACCAAGCCGCTCATGAGCGCGCGCTGGGCGGGCGTGGTCGACTCCGTGGGCGGCCCGCTACTGGCCCACGCGTTGGCCAGCCTGAAGCCCGACGGCGTGGCCGCCGCCTTCGGCAACGCCGGCGGCGCGGAACTGCCCACCACTGTCATCCCTTTCATCCTGCGCGGCGTCAAGCTGCTGGGCATCAACGCCAACAGCCCCATGCCGCTGCGGCGCCAGGTATGGAACAAGCTCGCCGCCGAATATCGCCCCGCGCATCTGGACCTGATCGCGCGCGTCATCGAACCCCGCGAGCTGCCGCTAGCCCTGGCCGCCATGCTCGAACGCGGCAGCACGGGCCGCAGCGTCGTGCGCTACTCCTGATTCTTCATCGCCACATCATGACTGACTCCTCCCTGTCCCGCCTCTTCAATCCGCAAGGCATCGCCATCGTCGGCGCCTCGGCCACGCCCGGCAAGATCGGCGCGATGCCGGTCAGGTTGCTGCTCCAGCACGGCTACGGCGGCCGCATCATTCCCATCAACCCGCGCGCGGACGCCATCGCCGGCCTGCCGGCCCTGCCCGGCCTGGACGCGCTGGACGCGGACGTGGACCTGGCCATCCTGGCCGTGCCTGCCGCCCATGCCGCGCAGGCGCTGGAACGCGCCCGGCCCGGCCAGGTAGGCGCCGCCGTGGTGTTCACCTCGGGTTTTTCCGAGACCGGCGCGCAAGGGACCGCGCAACAGGAACGGCTCTGCGCCATCGCGCGCGAGCGCGGCATCCGCCTGCTGGGACCGAATTGCCTGGGCTTCATGAACGTGCGGCGCAATGTCTACGCGACGTTCTCGCCCGCCCCCGCCAACGGCATCGTCGCCGCAGGCGGCATCGGCATGGTGTCGCAGAGCGGCGCATTCGGCGCTTATGCCTACAGCATGGCGCGCGAGCGCGGCCTGGGCCTGTCGCACTGGATCAGCACCGGCAACGAGGCCGACATCGACGTGGCCGATTGCATCGAATGGCTGGCTTGCGACGCCGATACCCGCGTCATCATGGCCTACATGGAAGGCTGCCGCGACGGCGCCAAGCTGCGCCGCGCCCTGGCCGCGGCGCGCGCGGCGGGCAAACCCGTGGTCGTCACCAAGATCGGCCGCACCCAGGCTGGCGCGCAAGCCGCCGCCTCGCATACGGCAGCGCTGGCCGGCGACGACGCCGTGTACGACGCGCTGTTCCGCCAATATGGCGCCCAGCGCGCGCGCACCATCGAGGAATTCTTCAACCTGGGCTATGCGCTGGACACCTGGAAACGGCCGCCGCAGGGCCGCCGGCTGGGGATCTTCACCATCTCCGGCGGCGTAGGCGCGCTGATGGCCGACGAAGCCGAGGACACCGGCCTGGCGCTGCCCGAGCCCGCCGCCGAAGCTCAAGCCCGCCTGCTGGAGCGCGTGCCCTTCGCCAGCGGCCGCAATCCCGTCGACGTCACCGGCCAGGCCGTGTCCGAACCCGGCCTGCTGCTGGCCACCGCCGACGACATGCTGGCCGATGGACGCTACGACGCGCTGGCCGTCTTCCTGGCCGCTGCTGGATCCTCCGAAGCCTTGTGGCCTACCTTCGAGGCTTTCGCAAGGCAGATGCAGGCCCGCCATCCGGACGTGCCGCTGGCCATCAGCGCACTGTTTCCGCCCGCACGCCGCCGCGAGCTGGAACAGCTGGGCTGCCTGGTGTTCACTGATCCCAGCGCCGCCATCCGCACGATAGGCGCGGTGGCCGGGCTGGCTGCTCATACGGGTAGCGACGTTGCTGACGATGCTCCCACGATGCCCGCGGCGCACACACCGCCATTGCTGGACGCCTACAACGAAGTCCAGGCCATGGCGCTGCTGCGCCAGGCCGGCTTGCCGGCCTCGCCCTGCATGCTGGCCGCCGACGTGGACGCGGCAGTGCGCGCCGTCGCCGAGCTGGCTGCTACGAACGGCGACGCCGCTCCCGTCGTGCTCAAGGTGGCATCGCCCGACATCACGCACAAGAGCGACGTAGGCGGCGTGAAGCTCAACATCCGCGGTGAAGCCGCCGTGCGGCAGGCCTATGCCGACATCATGGCCGCCGTGCGCCAGCACCGGCCCGACGCCCGCATCGACGGCGTGCTCGTCGCGCCCATGGCACCCAAGGGCGTGGAATGCATAGCCGGCGTGCATTGCGACCCGGTGTTCGGCCCGGTCGTCATGTTCGGGTTGGGCGGCGTCTTCGTCGAAGTGCTCAAGGATGTGAGCTTCCGCCTGGCCCCCTTCGGGCGCGACGAAGCCCTGGCGATGATCCGCGAGATCAAGGGCTACGCGCTGCTGCAAGGCGCGCGTGGCGCGCCTCCTTGCGACGTCGACGCGCTGGCCGACGCGCTGGCGGCGCTATCCCGCTTCGCCCACGCGCGGCGCGCGGACTTCAGTTCGGTGGAGATCAATCCCTTACTGGCTTTACCTGAGGGTAAGGGGGTGGTGGCGCTGGATGCTGTAGTGATACGCGGCGAGGGGGCCGCGCAGACGGTCTAGCCGATGCGGCCGCGGACGGCTACGCGCCCATCCCCCACCGCTTGGCATGCTTGCGGGTGTTGGTCTTGATCCAACGCCCCAAGCGCTCGATCAACGTGCGCTCCGCGCCCCCCGGCGCCTGCGCCAGCAGTCCTGCCTGCACCTCATCCAAGGCAACGGGAAGCGCATCCACCAGCGACTCCCCTGCTGCCCTGACGTAGCGCAGGGCAAAACCCAACTCCCTAGCCATGGTCGCGATATGTTCCGCGCCGATGCTGCCCGGCTTCACTTCACCGCCGATCGCAAACGCGAAATTGCGAGCCAACCCGGAGTACATGCCCGTGCACATCAGGTCATAAAAGGGCGCCAGCCGGTATCGGCCATCCTGCGTCTGCAGCACGGACAGGTTCTTGGCATGGCTATCGTTGTTGCCGACGCACAAGTTGAAGAATATCCATTGCAGGAATCGCTTCAAATCCGCCGCGCCGATGCCCATGCTTCCCAACAGCTCCCGACATTGCTGCAGCGACGGACCGCCATCGGACTCATACTTCACGTCGGACGGTTTGCCAGCCAGCTGGCAGAGATCCAACTGATGCAGCCGCAGCAAACCACCCTTGCCGTCAGGCTTGCGGTCATACCGGGTAATCAGGCATGCGCGCGTATCGGGCTGATAGCGGACTTCCGCCACGCCCAGGCCCATTCTGGCGGCCAACTGCATGACCAGCGTTTCGTTCAGGGCCGATGACCATACGCCATCGAGGCCGCGAATATCCGGCTTCAGAATATGCGTGGACGGTGCAGCCCCCTCGGGTATTGCTGGCGAACCATCGGGCATCACCGTCAATAGAAGCTTGTCCTGCGCTCCGGCCAGGGAAATGCGGGCGCCCTCGGCGTTCTCCGCCGCCAGCGCGGGCACGGCCACGTCCTGCAGGCGCTTTGTCACGTCCTGCCATGTAGCAACCCGGTGGCGCGCCGGCGCGGGCCGCTCCCCTTGCGGCAGTATCGTCAACCCGCTGGCGGTATCCCCGCCCACGCTGCGCAGCAGACCGAAGACCGTGGTGGCATGGCGGCTGACCTGCAGAAACTTGCGTACATGCCCTTCGGGCAACAGGTTTTCAAAAAAAGCATGCACGGCATCGCCCGCATGATCGCCGCTGCGCAGAGGCACCGACGGCGAAATGGCATGCGCGCCAGACCAATTCAGCCAGGCATCTTCGTACACGAAGCGCAACGGCCGCTCGTCGAACAAGCGGCCGACCTTGCGGTCCGCGTGATAGATGTCCAGCGCGTCTGCGACTGTCATGGCAGCCTCGGGCGCTTGGGCGCTACCTGCACTTCCAGGCCCAGCAGATCCAGCATGTCCAGCACCTTCTGCAATTGCAGCGTGGGCTTGCCGCGCTCCAGATCCACCACATAGCGGTTGCCGGTGCCAGACAGGCCAGCCAAGTCCGCTTGCAGCAAGCCCTGCGAGCGCCGCACGGCCTTCACCAATTCACCCAGTTCGGTCGATGTGCGGATCGTTACGCCGGCCCCGCCTGCGAGCTCGGCAGGAATATCTTGCGAGGGCATGGGCGCCTCCAAAATTACCGATCGGTAATTTTAGGATAAAAATTTGATTGGCGTAGGAAAAAAATTACCGAGCGGGAAAAATCTGCCGCAGCACATTTTTCTACCGCCAAAAATTACCGAACGGGAATAATTTTTCAACCTAAGCTGGTTTTTTGTACAAAATTACCGATCGGTAATTTTTTAACCACTGCTTGTGAAACGTCTCCCAAACGAAAAAAAGGCGCCAGAGGCGCCTTTCCTTCTTCAAACGGATGCGCTGCTTACTTCAGCAGCAACGCATTCAAGCGCTTCACGAACGCGGCCGGGTCGGCGATCTGCGCGCCTTCGGCCAGCAGCGCCTGATCCAGCAGCAAACGCGCCCACTGGTCGAACTCGCCGTCTTCGGCGGCGCGGATGCGGGCCAGCAGCGGGTGCTCGGGGTTGATTTCCAGCACCGGCTTGACGTTGGGCGCTTCCTGGCCGGCGGCCTTGAGCATGCGCAGCAGATGCGGGCTGAGTTCGTTCTGGCCCACCACCACGCAAGCCGGCGAGTCCACCAGGCGTAGCGTCACGCGCACTTCCTTGACCTGGTCTTCCAGCGTCTTCTGCAGGCGCTCGACCAGCGGCTTGAAGTCCTCGGCCACTTCGGCCTGGTGCTTCTTTTCTTCCTCGTCGGCCAGCTCGGCCAGGTCCAGGCCGCCCTTGGCCACCGACACCAGCGACTTGCCGTCGAATTCACGCAGATAGGACAACATCCATTCGTCCACGCGATCCGACAGCAGCAGGACTTCGATGCCCTTCTTGCGGAAGATTTCCAGATGCGGGCTGTTGCTGGCCGCGGCGAAGGTATCCGCCGTGACGTAGTAGATCTTGTCCTGGCCTTCCTTCATGCGCGACACGTAGTCGGCGAACGACACGGTCTGGGCCTGGTCGCCCGTGTGGGTCGAGGCAAAGCGCATCAGCTTGGCGATGCGCTCCAGGTTGGCGTGGTCTTCGCCCGCGCCTTCCTTCAGCACCTGGCCGAACTCGGACCAGAACGTGGCGTAGTCTTCCGGCTTGTTCTCCGCCATGTCTTCCAGCAGCGACAGGATGCGCTTGGCCGAACCCTCGCGGATGGCGCGCACGTCGCGGCTTTCCTGCAGGATCTCACGCGACACGTTCAGCGGCAGGTCGGCCGAATCGATCACGCCGCGCACAAAGCGCAGGTACGAAGGCAGCAGCTGATCGGCGTCGTCCATGATGAAGACGCGCTTGACGTACAGCTTCACGCCGCGGCGGCCGTCGCGGTCCCACAGGTCCATGGGCGCGTGCTTGGGCACGTACAGCAGCTGCGTGTATTCGCTGCGGCCTTCGACGCGGTTGTGGGTCCAGGCCAGCGGGTCGTCGTAGTCGTGCGACACCGTCTTGTAGAACTCGCGGTACTGGTCTTCAGTCACGTCCGACTTGCTGCGGGCCCACAGCGCATTGGCCTGGTTCACCGTTTCCAGTTCTTCGGTCTTGATCTGCTCGCCCTTTTCCTGGTCCCACTCTTCCTTGGCCATGCGGATGGGCAGGGAGATGTGGTCCGAGTAGCGGCGCAGGATTTCGCGCAGCTTCCAGCCGTTGAGCAATTCGTCTTCGTCGGCGCGCAGGTGCAGCGTGACGTCCGTGCCGCGCGTGGCCTTCTCGGCCGCGGCGATGGTGAATTCGCCCTGGCCGTCGGATTCCCACTGGATCGCGTCCGTGGCGCCGGCGCGGCGGCTGACCACCGTGACCTTGTCGGCCACGATGAACGAGGAATAGAAGCCCACGCCGAACTGGCCGATCAGCTGCGCGTCCTTCTGCTTGTCGCCGGTCAGCTGCGAGAAGAATTCCCGCGTGCCGGAGCGCGCGATCGTACCCAGGTTGGCCACCGCTTCTTCGCGCGACAGGCCGATGCCGTTGTCGGAGATGGTGATGGTGCGGGCAGCCTTGTCGTAGCTGACCGTGATGGCCAGTTCGCCATTGCCTTCCAGCAGCTCGGGCCGGTCGATGGCCTCGAAGCGCAGCTTGTCGCAGGCGTCCGATGCGTTCGACACCAGCTCGCGCAGGAAGATTTCCTTGTTGCTGTACAGCGAATGGATCATCAGGTGCAGCAGCTGCTTCACCTCTGCCTGGAACCCCAGGGTTTCGGACGTGGAAGGCGTGGCGGTTTGGCTCATAGTTCTACGTGGCTAGGTAAAAAATTAGGGACGGTTATTGGCTGCCGGGACTTCTGGCCCGCGCGGCCGCCGGGAAACCCTACTGATGTGGGGGCCAATGGCTAATTTTCAAGGGCGGGCAGGAAAACCCCGGCCGGCCCCAACCTCCCATTTTGGGGAGTGGCGGCGGCGCCTCAGAAAATGGAGAACACCTTCCGATAACGTGTCTTGGCTTCCAGCACGGTTTCATACTGCGGCACCGCCAGCTTGCCGGCCCGGACCAGCTTGCGGATGTCGGCAGCCGTGATCTGCCGAGTTTCTTGCGAGCGCAGCAGGAAATCCGCCGCGTCGCGGTCCATGATCTGATAGATCGAATGGAAAATCAGCTGCGAGGGTCCGAGCTCGTCGAGGTAATAGAGTTTCTCGCCCTTCTGCCAGACCGTGCCGAAGTTGTGATAAACCACGCCGCGCTTGATCCATTCCCCAGCCGGCGCATCCGTCAGCTGATTGACCAGCGTGGAACGGGACACCAGCCCGCCGCCCCCGCCCCGCGAGTTGCGAGCCCAAACTTCCTGCGCCTGCAGGAACAACGTCTGTTTGCCGTCCGTGTACACGTATGGCGACAGCTCGGTGAAGGATCCCGAAGCGAAGGGGTCGTCCCCCGCCCGTTCCACCTGCCGCGTCTGCGTGTTGTAGAAAAAGATGCCGTTCTTGCTGCGGAACAGCGCCTGGTACACATGCCGGCCGTGCTCGTTCAGCAGGCGATACGGCGCATGCGCCGCGTCGAAGGGCTGCGCGCCCACGTACACCATGCCGTCGCGCGGATCTTGTAGATAGGGCTGGCGGTACAGGTCGCCCACCATGAAGGTATACAGCGCGGGATCATCCGACAGCGGCAGCAACTGCTCGTGGAAATAGACGCGGCGGCCGTCGGCGAAAAAATCGTCGCTGGAACGGACATCGCCATCCCTGCCCGCGGGCAAGCGGCGCAACGAGGCCGGCGCCGCCTGCGGCATTTCGCGGCCCCGGTAGTACACGCGCACATCGTCGGTGGCCAGCTCGCGGTCCAGCAGCGGCCGGTAGGGCCGGGCGCTGGCCGGCAGGACGACGAACGGATACAGGTAGGTCTGCGGCTTGGGGCCGGCGTCCGCCTGGTACTGGATCTTCTGCCAGAACTCGTCCAGCATGCCCAGCTTTTCGTTGCGCACGCTGTGCATCGAACAGAAAACCGTGACCGCGCCATCGCTGAAATAGCTGTTGCCCAGGTAGCGCGCGGACGCGGGCTTCATGTCCGGCAAGACCTGGTTGCCGCAATACACGTGGCGCTGGTCCCTGGCCGCCTGCCTGCCGTCGAAAGCCCCGGTATCGAAGGCCGTGAAACTGGCTGGATCGGCGTCGTCCATGCGGTAGTAGCCGTTGCTGGGGACGGCGGCGTAAACGCCGCCCTGATAGTTCTTATAGATGCTGTTGCCGTAGGACTGTCCACGGTCGACGGCCGCGAAGTCGTCGCCGTCCATCAACCAGAACAACAGGAACATCGGCAGCGCGGCGATGATCAGGACCAGCGAGATCACGGCCCATTTGGCGCGTTTTTGCATGGAGTGGCGGGGCTGACCTGCCGTTGATTGGCGACCAGGGATTCTAACCAGCGGCCGCAATCCCGGCCCGGGTCTGCGGCGCATCTGCGCCCGCTCCCGGTCCGTCCCCGGACGGCGCGAGGCCTTCCCCGCTAAAATCCCGCACTTTCCCCCCTACCCATCCCTGGCCGGCCCATCCGCCATGCAACCCGCCTCCCTGACCCAACCCGCCCCCACGGCTCATCCGACGCCGACCCCAGCCCTGACCTGGTCTACGGCCCCGACGACCGCCCCGCGCCTCCCGTGGCCTTCGTCGCCGCCCTGCAGCACCTGCTGGCCATCCTGGTTCCCATCGTCACCCCCGGCCTGCTGATCTGCCAGGCCCTGGGCGTGAGCTCCCGCGACACCACCCTGATCGTGTCCATGTCGCTGGTCATCTCCGGCATTGCCACCTACGTCCAGTGCAAGCGTTTCGGCCCCCTGGGCGCCGGCCTGCTGATCGTGCAGGGCACCAGCTTCAACTTCGTCGGCCCGCTGATCGCGGGCGGCTCGGTCATGGTCAAGCAAGGCACCCCGGTCGAAGCCGTCATGGCCGCGATCTTCGGCGTCGTCATCGCGGGCTCCTTCGTCGAAATGGGCATCAGCCGCATCCTGCCCTTCGTCAAGCGCCTGATCACCCCGCTGGTCACCGGCATCGTCGTGCTGCTCATCGGCCTGACCCTGATCAAGGTCGGCCTCATCAGCATGGGCGGCGGCTATAGCGCCATGGGCAACGGCACCTTCGCCAGCGCCGAGAACCTGACCCTGTCGGGCCTGGTCCTGGGCACCATCATCCTGCTGAACCGCGTGCCAGTCGTGTGGGTGCGCAGCACCGCCCTGGTGCTGGCGCTGGCCGTCGGCTACATCGCCGCCGCCTACATGGGCCGCCTGGACTTCACCGGCGCCCGCGAAGCCGCCCTGTTCCAGATCCCCACGCCGCTGCACTTCGGCCTGGGCTTCTCGTGGGCGCTGTTCGTGCCCATGCTGATCATCTACCTGGTCACGTCCCTGGAAGCCATCGGCGACGTCACCGCCACCAGCAAGGTCTCCAAGCAGCCCGTCGAAGGTCCGCTGTGGATGCAACGCATCAAGGGCGGCGTCCTGGTCAACGGCGCGAATTCGCTCCTGGCCGGCGTCTTCAACACCTTCCCCAGCTCGGTCTTCGCGCAGAACAACGGCGTGATCCAGCTGACCGGCATCGCCAGCCGCCACGTCGGCGTGTGGATCGCCGGCATGCTGATCCTGCTGGGCCTGTTCCCGGCCGTGGCCGGCATCCTGCAGGCCGTGCCCGAGCCCGTCCTGGGCGGCGCCGCCATGGTCATGTTCGGCGCGGTCGCCGCGTCCGGCATCAACATCCTGGCCGGCATCCACCTGGACCGCCGCGCCCTGCTGATCATCGCCGTGTCCCTGGCGCTGGGCCTGGGCGTGTCGCAAGTGCCGGAAATCCTGTCGCACCTGCCCCATGCCGTGAAGAGCGTGCTGGAGTCGGGCGTGGCTACTGGCGGCATCTGCGCGCTGGTGATGAACTGGTTCCTGCCTGAGAAGAAGTAAGGCTGCGGGTTCCTGGGAAGCCGGTCCCTGCCCGTGCCTACGCGCGGGGACCGGCCCCTGTCAGAGGGTTGGTTTCAGGGCCGCCTGACAATTTTTCCCAGACCGCATATAATCGCCGTCTTCGCTTCTCCCGCGACCGTCATCTGGACGTGTCCGCGACCTCCTAGCCCGGGTGGTGAAATTGGTAGACGCAGGGGACTCAAAATCCCCCGCCGCAAGGCGTGCCGGTTCGATTCCGGCCCCGGGCACCAGAATTCAAAAAGCCGTTGACGTTTACCGTCAACGGCTTTTTTCATGGCAGATTGCCGCACGCGGCGCTTCGCACATATTCATTTCGACGCTCCGCGCGCAACGGGCGCTCTCGAATGCGTGCAACGTATACACCCCAAGCTAGCGGACAATATCGGGACTTGGACCAAATTGCGGCCGATAGAATTTCCTCGCAACAAGGTTGGTTCCGTCCCCCGACCGCGCGGTGCAAGCCTACTCTGACAAGCTGGAGGTTCGATGGCAATCAAGGCCGTAGCATTCGACGTTTTTGGAACATTGGTCCGCATAGAACGGCCCACCCGCCCGTTCCGCAAGCTGGTCCGCCTGCTGCATGAGGCGGGCCGCCGGCGCCAGAGCGACGACGGCATCCGGGCGATGAGCAATGCGATGGACCTGAGACAGACAGCTCGCTTGTTCGGCGGTATGGTCAGCGAAGAGAACTTGCGCTCTCTGGAAGCCGAACTACATGAGGAAATCCAATCCATCACGCTATTCGCTGATGCAGCCCCGACTCTGGCCGCCTTGAAAGACCAAGAAATCAAAATAGCGCTTTGCTCCAACCTCGCTGCGCCATACGGACCTCCGGTATTGGACTTGCTACCCATCCAACCGGACTTTTGCGCCTGGTCATACGAAGCCGGCGCCGTGAAGCCACAGCCTGAGATCTACCAATACCTCTGCGATGGTATTGCGTGCCAGCCCGAAGAGATACTCATGATCGGCGACACCATTGAAGCCGATATGCTCGGGCCTCGGAAATTTGGCATGCATGGGTACCACTTGGACAGGCACGCGACGGCGACGAATTCAACTGAATCGGTGGACTCGCTGAATGACGTGCTCACGATATTGTCTGCTCGCTATTGAAGGGTTTGCCCGCGATAGACAGGAAAAGCAGGTTCCAAGATGGAATTCAGGACTCGCCGATGGCTCTTCTGCTGAATATTGGAGTTATGTGCGCAGCTTCAATCGTAAACATCTGCCGGTTATTTCTTGGGGCTTTGACTATCCAGTCCGACAGAAGCCAGATACCGGAAAAAATCGACACCTAGTGTCCTTGCCGCGCTACTCCAAAAAAATGGTTCCCGGCTACAAGGTAAGGTAGTGAAATCGTAGTCTGACACCTTTTATCCGCAAACAAAAATTCCCATCCGCGGCCACAACACCTTTACGCAGTTTCTTGGGGAAGGCAGTCCGTTCGACGACTAGAGAATGGTCATGTAGTAGGGATCGAGACCGTGCTCTTCACACCAAATCCTCAAACGCTCACCTGTGAAGTCAACGTAGCCAGTTCCGTCGGGGAACGATGCAATCAGAGCATGGCCAGACACTAGCTGAAGGACACTGCCCCGTTTGCTAAAGCCACTGGTCCCGATGAGTTCTGCGACAGGCCCGTCAAGTCCGGAGGAGTGCTTCTTGCCGATGTATTGAGCAAAGGAGTCATCTAGCTCGAGTTCGCCGCCATGCGCGCCGAGCATCTCTGCCACGGTGACCGCGGCGGCGCTGAGCTTCGAAGGTGCCCAAGCCGTGATAGCAGGACGTTTCAGTTGCTTGGTTGAGTATGACTGTCCCCTCACTTCAAACGCGGGCAAATCATCCTTGATAGTGCCCCGTGCGACGAGCAACTCTCGGAGGTTCTCCTGGTCGAGGTCGGCCCCGAAAGGCATGCGGACGTCGCAAAAATGCGAGATCTTTGTCCACAGGAATTCAAGCAAGGTCCTGGCGACATTGCGGGTTGCTGACGCCAGCAGCACCCACTCCCCATTCGACCGAAAAACGAGATATGGACGTCCAGTACATTTCACGACGCTGAACTGACCTGCCGTGATCAAGGAAGGCAAAAGTTCTGGCGTAGCGTTGCTACCCCTTCCGGCGTGCGATTCAACCACGTCCAAAATTGCTTCTCTTAGGCCGCGCTCAGTGGCGTACCCGTCAAAGCCGAGCAGCACGGTCACTGGGGCAAAGAGTTGGCGCGAGAGTGTCACGAAGAACAGCCGATCGGAATGGGGGAGTGCATCTAGCTCCTTAGCGGAGCGTGGCGCCGCTCGACCGGTCACTTTCTCATAAGAAGACCTCGCGGCGGCGAAGTCGAAGTCTTCATCAGCGTCAAGCCGAGCGATGAACTTTTTAAGGAAGAGCCTTTGGACTGCCGCTAAATGAGCAATTCCGTCCGTCAAGTCGGCTTTCCCAAGGGTCTTCTTCACTTCCAGGACACATAGAACCTGCTCGATAGGATAGATGTATTGGTCAGTCAATCCGTACTGCTGACCGTCACCACAAACGAGCATGCCGTCTATCTGATTAGGGATTCCATCAATGAAACCAGAGACTACACGTAGATCCAGTTCGGGCGGCAGGACAAATTCTTTTTCGATGCCCGCATTAGCTATCGCCTCGTAAGCGCTCCCGAGCGTGGGCATGTGCGGCATGTCGATCAACTTAACCTTCGTTCTCTCGGCTAAAACGAAGGATTCAAGTAGTTCTGCGGCATTTTTGATCATGCTAGAAATTAAGAGAGATTGTGCTTGGCATCGTTCAGCCGGGAGCCCGAATGCGCGCGTCGTTCAGTGCGACAGTCGCGCTATTACTTCGCGCCATCCGGGCCAGTCTGTTGTACCTGTAACGCCATCCCCGAGGTTGGTCCTTTCCCATTCGGCAAGCGCCTGCTTTTCCGTTTCGCTCATTTTGGGATGAAGCGTGACAATGCGTTCAATGGTGAGAAGGAAAGGATTCTCTTTGGTGGTCTTTTTGGTCATAACAATTCCTCTTGCATTTCGTTCTTAGGTCCGCAACCTGCGCACTCTGGGCCTCAATATTCCGCCCAGGTGGCCCACGACCAGTCCAGAGCGCGCCTGCCCATTTTCGCTCGGTTTGAGGATGCAAAGACGTGCCAGTTGCTCTCGGTATCGAGAGGTCGTCCAAATCTCGCATGAACTTGATGTATGGCACCTTCAATGCAGAGCACCACATCCTCAATTCAACGACGTCTAGGCGCCTCTGACCTCTCTCGCACTTGCTGACGAACGATTGCGTCTCTGTGCCTAGTTTCCCGCGAGACGGTCAATTCACGGTCACGCCCGCCTCGCGCACCACATCGCCCCACAAGGAAATCTCCTTCACGATCTGATCGCGAAAATCCTGCGGGCTACCCGGCGCGGCTTCTTCCCCGGTAGCCTTCAGACGATCAGCCATCTCGGGCATGACAACCGCGGCATTGATCGCGGCGTTGAGCTTGGCCTGCACCTGCGGCGGCACGCCCTTGGGCGCGATGATGCCGTACCACACCGTCACGTCATACGGCACGCCCGCCTCGCGCACCGTCGGGATGTCGGGCGCCGAGGACACGCGCTGCGGCAAGGTCACGGCCAGCACCTTCAGGCGCTTGTCCTCGCGGTAAGGCAGCGTCGAACCCGCCGTGGTCAGCATTACGTTGACCTGGCCTGATACCGTGTCCGTCAGAGCCGGCGCGGACCCCTTGTAGGGGATGTGGACCATGGTGATACCGGCCGTCTTCAAGAAGGCCTCCATCGCCAGATGCGATATGCCGCCCGTGCCGGACGAGGCATAGGTCAATCCGCCCGGCTTCTTCTTGGCCAGGGCCACCAGATCGCCCAGGCTGTCCGCCGGCACGCCGGGATTGACCGACACGAAGAAGGGGGCACGCGCGATCATGCCGATCGGCGTCATGTCTTCCACCGGATCGAACGGCAGCTTGTACAGGCTGGGGTTGACGGAATAGCTATTGGAAATCAAGGTCAGGGTGTAGCCATCGGGCGCTGCCTTCAGGCCCTGCTCCACGCCCAGCTTGCCGCCCGCGCCTGGGCGGTTCTCCACCACCACGGGCTGCTTCAGGCCATCGGACAGCAGCTGCCCCAGAAGACGCGCGATCCCGTCATTGCCGCCTCCGGCGGCAAAGGGCACGATCAGCTTGATCGGCTGTGAAGGGTAGTCGTCCGCGTGCGCATTGGAAACCGATGCGGCAAACGCCACGGCAGCCAGCGTCATCCCCAATACCGCCCTGCCCAGCTTGGCGCCGGATAGCATCGTCATAGTTATCTCCTCTCTTATCGGCCGCTGCGCGGCCACGTTTATTGGCGAAAAGGCGCAAGACTACAACTTAACGAGTGAAGTTGCAGTCTTGCGCCCTGCTTTCCGCGACGCTCGGTTGCGTTGGCCGGCCTTTTTTATGTTGCGTGCGTGGTCTGAAACGCATGATCCCGAAACCGCTCCACCAGGGTTGCCACGGCGGATTTGTCCAGCGCTTGCACCGCATAGCAAAGCCCGATGCGCCGCGACATCTCCAGCCCTTCCAGCGGCCTGGTCTTCACGCCGGCCTGACTGCGAGCAAGGGACTCCGGCGCCACGCATATGCCTGCGCCAGCCGCCGTCAATGCCAATGCCAGGCGCAGCGATCCTGCGTGGGCGGCCGGCGTGTTTGCCCCGGCGCCATAGTAGGGAAGCAGACGCTGATGCGTCGGATGATCCGGGCACACGATCCAGGGCAATGCGGCTTCGGCGCCGCTGCCTGCCGGTCTGGCCAGCACGTAAGGATCGACGGATAGCGGCAGGAACAGCTCGTCCTCGCAGCGCTCGTCCTCGGTCGCCAGCCGGGCATCGCCCTGACACCCCTCAAGCAGGCTCACGAAAAGCGTCGGCACGGCCTCCCGCGCCGCGCGCATGAAGGCGGCAATGTCCTGTCCCGCAATGTCCGCCTCCACGCCGATTTCGATGCGCGACGCAGACGAACCCTGGCGGAACTGATGCGTCATCGAGTCCGTTTGCGACAGGATGCGGCGCGCCTGCGGATACAAGATGCGGGCGTCCTCCGTCACGGCCACGCCGCGCGCCTGGCGCGCGAACAATTGCGTGCCCAGCAAGTCCTCCAGGCTCTTGATCGTGCCGGACAGCGCGGGCTGGCTCAGGTGCAAACGGCGGGCAGCGGCCGTGATGTTGCGCTCTTCGAAGACGGCGACAAAGGCCTTGAGCTGACGGCTATCCATAAGTTTTTCCGATTTCTTCCAAAGGAATAAACCATTTCTCAGGGAAAACCCCTGGGAATAGAATGATTCCCGACACTCAAGCATACATAAAACCGATATCAGGAGTCCGCCATGTCTACCTTGAAAAAGCCCCTCGTCATCATCACGGGCGCCAGTTCCGGCATAGGCCTGGCCACCGCCCGCCTGTTCTCGGCCCACGGCCACCCGCTGCTGCTGCTGGCGCGCCGGCTGGAAAAAATGCAGGCGCTGAACCTGCCCGACACCCTGGCGCTATCCGTGGACGTGACCGACCGCGCCGCGCTGGCCGCCGCTGTGCAGGAAGGCGAGGCGCGCTTCGGTCCGGCCGATGCGCTCATCAACAATGCGGGCGTCATGCTGTTGGGCGACATTACGCGCCAGGACCCGGATCAATGGGACCGGATGCTGGACGTGAACGTCAAAGGCGTGCTGAACGGCGTGCATGCGATCGCGGCGGGCATGGTGCAGCGCAAGCGCGGCAGCATCATCAACATCAGTTCAGTCGCCGGGCGCAAGACCTTCCCCAATCACGTGGCTTACGTGGGCACCAAGTTCGCCGTGCACGGCCTCTCGGAAAACCTGCGCGAGGAACTGTCGGCGCACAACGTGCGCGTGACCACCATCGCGCCGGGCGCCGTGGAAACCGAGCTGCTGGGCCATACCACCGACGCGGACATCAAGACGGGCTACGAAGCCTGGAAGGCCGAGATGGGCGGCAAGGTGCTGGCCGCCGAGGACGTGGCCAACGCCATCCACTACGCCTATGCACAGCCGGAAGGCGTGTGCGTGCGCGAAATCGTGCTGGCGGCCACGCGCCAGCAAGCGTGAGGCATCCGTTGCCGTGACCGTATGACGTTCAGCCCTGCGCCTCCGCGCGCAGCGCGGCCTGCACCGCGGGGCGCTCTCCGATGCGCGCGGCGTATGCCGCCAGGGATGGCCAGCGACCCAGGTCGATCGCGAAGAACCTGCACCACCCCAGCACGGTAAACAGATAGGCATCGGCCACGCTGAACTGCTCGCCCATCAAGTAGGTGCTTTCGGCCAGGATGCCGTCCAGGTAGTCGAAGCGCTTGAAGAGCCGTTCGCGGAAATGCGCCTTGGCGGCTTCGGGCAAGGCAGTCTGGAACAAGGGCGCCGAGCCCGCGTGGATCTCGCTGCTCACGAAATTGAGCCATTCCTGCAGGCGTGTACGCTCGCGCGTGCCGTTGAGCGGCGCTAGCTGCATGGCGGGCCGCAGGTCGGCAAGGTACTGAACGATGGCCGGTCCTTCCGTCAGCACGTCGCCCTGGTCCAGTTCCAGCGCGGCGACATAGCCTTTGGGATTGATGGTGCGGAAATCGCGGCCGTCCGCGGTCTGCTTGGTCTGGTTGTTTACCTTGACCAGTTCGAATGGCAGCTCCAGTTCGCGCAAGACGATATGCGGCGACAGCGAGCAGGTATGCGGGGCGTAGTAGAGCTTCATGACATCTCCAGGGAACAACAGGGGAGCAGTCTCTCGCGCCGCTACACACAGGTAAAATTAATGCTCCATTCTCTTATCATTAGCTCAGCTACTTAATATGTTGAACCTGGGGCATTGGCGCCTGCTCGTCGCGACGGCCGACACGGCCAACATCTCGCGCGCCGCCGAGCGCGTGGGCATTACCCAGTCGGGCGCCAGCCAGGCCATTGCGCAACTGGAAGCGTCGCTGGGGCTCCAGGTTTTCACCCGTTCGCGCAAGGAAGTGGCGGTAACCGCCCTGGGCGAACAGGTCATCGATCACGCCCGCGCGATGCTGTCTCACCTGGAGTCCATCCGCGCGCTTGCCGACGACAGCCAGGGACTGAGCCAGGGCCGCATCCGCCTGGGCAGCTTTCCCTCGGTCATCTCGACGCTGCTGCCCTCCCTGCTGCATAGCTTCCGGCAGCGCCACCCCGGCATCGAGGTGGTGGCCTTGGAAGGTACGGATGAAGAGGTCGAGGATTGGCTGTCGCGCGGCGCCATCGATCTGGGCGTGGTGATGAACCCCACAGCACCAAGGCAAGCCCTGATCCTGGGCCGCGACCGCTGGATGGCGCTGCTGCCCGGCGCACACCCATTCAGCCGCCGCGCGTCGTCGCGGGGTATTGCGCTGGCCGACTTGGCCGATGAGCCGTTCATTCTGGCGACCGGCGGCTGTGCCGTGAATGGCCTGAGCCTTGCGCGCAAGGCCGGGCTGGAGCTCAACGACATCCGCGTTACGGTCCGCGATTGGGCCAGCGCCTGCGCGTTGGTGCGCGAGGGCATGGGGGCCGCGGTGGTTCCCGAGTCCACCCTGCCCTCGGACATGCGCCAGCTCCGGGCCTTGCCGCTGACGCCGGCGGCGCGCAGGGAGTTCGGCCTGGTGCGCTCCGCGGCCAGCCGGAAATCCGCGGCGGTGGACGCGCTTTGGAAGCATGCAGCCCTCGCCTTCAGTCCAAAGGCTTCGGCCAAAGTACGTACCCGCTGAGACGAACCGCACGCGCATCCCCCTCCCCCCGGCAGTGGAAACTCCGCGCTACGATCTGGTTGTCGTTCCATCTGGATTCGCGAAGCGCTGCCCTAGGGAAACAACGCGCCATGACACCCCGCCTGTACGCGCTTACCCTGCTCTCCATGCTCGCCTTCGCCGGCAACTCGCTGCTGTGCCGCCTTGCGCTCAAGCACACCGCCATCGATCCCGCCACCTTCGTGGCCATCCGCATCGCTTCCGGCGCATTGGTGCTGTGGCTGGTGTTGCGCCTTCGCAAACCGGCGAAACAGCTGGAAGGCAATTGGCGTGGTGCGTCGGCGCTGCTGGCCTATGCCGTGGCCTTCGCCTATGCGTACACCCAGATCTCGGCTGGCACGGGCGCCTTGCTGCTGTTCGCGTCGATCCAGATCAGCATGATCCTGTATGGATTCTTCATCGGCGAGAGGCTGAGCGCCACGCAGGGGCTGGGCATAGGACTGGCGGTGGCCGGTCTGGTGATCCTGATGCTGCCCAGCGTCAGCGCGCCGCCGTTGTTCCACGCCTTGCTGATGATAGTGGCCGGCATCGCGTGGGGCGCCTATTCGTTGCTGGGCCGCGGCGCCAAGGACGCGGCGTCGGCGACGGCGGGCAACTTCATCCGCGCCGCGCCTGTCGCGTTGCTGCTATTCCTGCTGCATGGGCTGAGCTCACGCGTGAGCTACGATGCCGCGGGCGTGGCATATGCCGTGGCTTCCGGTGCGGTGACCTCAGGCCTGGGCTATGTCTTCTGGTACGCGGCGCTCAAAGGCCTGAAAGTGACTCACGCCGCCACCGTGCAGCTCAGCGTGCCGGTGTTGACGGCATTTGGCGGCACCCTGTTCCTGGATGAGCCTGTGACCGGCATCCTGGTAACGGCGTCGGTACTGATCCTGCTCGGCATCGCGTTGGTGGTGCTGGTCAAGAAGCAGCCCCCCTGAAAGCCCGCTTCAATTCACCCGCTTGGGCAGCACCGCCCGCATCCAGCGCGACAGGCGCGGCCGGATGCGCTGGTTGTGCAGCAGCACCGCGCCCACGGCGCCGATGAATGCGCCGACCACCGTATCCAGGAAGCGCGCCTCGATGACGGCCGCGGGATAGCCCTGGCCCAGGTGCGGCGCCTCGGCCAGGAAGATCGTCAGGGGCGTGATCAACACCACGGCGCTGGCGTAGTGGCGCACCACCAGCGTTTCGATGCCGAACGACAGCGCCATCATCACCAGGCTCAGCGTCCACACGTTCAGCGGCAGGCTCAACAAGGCCCATGCCACGCACAAGCCCACGGCGGTACCCAGGATGCGATGCAGCTGACGGTTCCAGGCGGCCATCAAGGTCGCGCCCTGGATAATGGCCAGGCAGCTGACGGGCACCCAGTACGGGCGCGGCAATTGCAGCAGCTCGGCCACCAGCAGCGACACGCCCACGAAAAGGCCGATGATCACGGAGTCGTAGACCACGAAATCGAACGTGGGCCTGGGCAGCGCGGTTTCGGGCGGCGGCGGCGCGACCCGCGTCATGTGCAGGGAATACACAAACGCCACCAGGCACGCGACCAGGCTACCCAGGGCCACCATGCCGACGCGTGTGGGAATTTCTTCCACGCGCCCCGGCGTGTAGGCCGCGATCGCGGTCGCCATGATGTAGAACAGGCTGCCCGGCGGGCCCAGCCGGTAGCAGCGGCAGACCATGTTCACCACCATGGCAATGAAGGTCAGCGCCACCAGCATGACCGCGGGCCAGAACTGCGTCAGCGCGCCCACGGCATAGCAGGCCACCATGCCGAAGGACGCCGCCAGCAGCATCATCATGCGGTGCTGCAGCGAAGAATTGGGCAGGCTCAGGAACACCATGCCGCCCAGGCTGGACATCAGGCCGTAATCCATGCGTCCGAAATAGGCGCCCACCAACAAGGGCAGCCCTGAGGACAGGGCCGCGGCCAGGGGCATTTCCCAGGGCCGGTCGCTGGCGTTGACCCGGATCAGTTCGCGCCACACGCCCAATAGGCGCGCCTTGGCCCAGCTGTACCCGCGCCATGCGGCGGAGCCGCGCTCGGAGGGTTCTTCGTTCTTGTTCATGGACAGGCCTGTAGAAAATTCCGCCGGACGGATTTAACGGGAATTCCCTGATTCTCCCCCCTTATGCCGCTGGCTACCATTCGCCGCACCTCAGCCTTCGGCTGATCGCTACAAATGCGCCGGATGGCGCGGAGACACCCATGAAAGCACTCAAACTGGCCGCGGCAGGCACCGCCTTACTCATTTCGTCCTTGACCGCCCACGCCGGCGCGACTTTCGAGGCGGTCAAGAACAAGGGTTTCGTCCAATGCGGCGTGTCCACCGGCGTCGCCGGCTTCTCGGTGAACGACAGCAAGGGCGGCTGGATCGGCCTGGACGTGGACCTGTGCCGCGCGCTGGCCATCACCATGTTCGGCGACGCTTCCAAGGCCAAGATCATGGCCGTCAGCGCGCTGCAGCGCTTCACCGCCCTGCAATCCGGTGAAGTCGACGTGCTGCCCCGCAATACCACGCTCTCGTTGACCCGCGACACCACGCTGGGCCTGATCGGTGTGGGCGTGAACTACTACGACAGCCAGGGCATCATGGTGAACAAGTCCCTGAACGTGAAGAGCGCCAAGGAGCTGGACGGCGCCACGGTCTGCGTGCAGCCCGGCACCACCACCGAACTCAACCTGGCCGACTGGTTCCGCTCGCAGAACATCGTCTTCAAGCCCGTGGTCGTCGAGCGCCTGGACGAGATCATCCGCGCCTTCGCGGTGGGCCGTTGCGACGCCTTCACCGGCGACAAGTCGCAGCTGGCCGCGGCGCGCAGCAACCTCGAAAACCCGGAAAAGTACGACATCCTGCCGGAGAACTTCTCCAAGGAGCCGCTGGGTCCGATGGTCCGCCAGGGCGACGAGCAATGGTTCAACGTCGTGCGCTGGACCCTGTTCGCCATGCTGGAAGCCGAGGAATACGGCATCACGTCCAAGAACGTCGACGAAATGCTCAAGAGCACCAATCCCAACGTGCAGCGCCTTTTGGGCGTGACGCCGGGCATGGGCAAGAACCTGGGCGTGGACGACAAGTGGGCCTACAACATCATCAAGAACATCGGCAACTACGGCGAGAGCTTTGAGAAGAACCTGGGCCCCAGCAGCCCGCTGAAGCTGCCGCGCGGCCTGAACGCGTCTTACCGCGACGGCGGCCTGATGTACGGCTGGCCCGTGCGCTAAAGGCACGGCAGGACGGCGCCAGGCATCGCCCGCTACGGCTTCGCGCCGTGGAACAGCGGCGATGCCTGGATTTTTTCCAGCATGCCTCTTGCGGCGCTGGTCAGCGGCCGATTGGCCCGCACGATCAAGCGCGTCTGCGCCGCTTCGAAGATGGGATTGGTGGTGCGCAGCGCCACCAGCTCGCCTCGCGCGACCTCTTTCACCACCGAGTTCGCCGACGTGAAGGTCAGCCCCAGACGGCTTTCCACATAGCGCTTGAGCGTCACCACCGAGTTGGCGATGAAGTTGGGCGACAGCACGATGTTCTCGGACAGCTCAGCCATCTCGATCAGCTGGCGCAAACCGAAGCCCGGCCCCATCAGCGCGATCGGATAGCGCGCCACGTCCTTCAGCGTCGGCCGCTTGCGCTGCCGGGCCAGCGGATGATCCGGCCACGCGATCACGCACAGCGGATGGTTGCGCGTGTGCACCACGCGTATGCCGGGGTCCGCCGGCGCGCCGAACACCACGCCTATATGCGCGTCGTCGTGCACCACAGCGCGCACCGCGTCGGAAGCGCCGGCCACTTTCAACGAAACCCGCACGCCAGGATGCTGCCGGCAGAACGCATCCACCACGCCGCTCATCAGGATATCGACGAAGCCCTCGCTGGTAACGATCTGGATGTCGCCGCGTTGCAACCCGTTGACCTCGTCCAGCCGGGCGCGCAAGGCCTGCTCGCTGGCCTGCCGGTCGCGGCAGTGATCCATCACAATCGCGGCCATGTCGGTGGGCACGATACCGCGGCCCTTGCGCTCCAGCAGCGCCACGCCCAATTCCGTCTCCAGCAGCTGGATCTGGCGACTGACGATGGAAGGCTCCACGCCCAGGCGTTCCGCCGCCCCGCGCACCGATCCGGTGGTGACCGCCTCGAAGAAGTACTGCAGGCGCCGCGCGCTCAAACCTCCGTCCATACTTGTCCCCATTTCTATGATTTCTTCAAATCGTTGCCTTTTTAGCAACAAACTTCCCCTCAGCTTACATTGATTTACAGGGCGGCGATTGCGAATAATGCGCGTACTTTCAAATCCGCTCGGTTGCGAGCCGCAAGCTGGAAGCCAGCAGCGGCGGCAATGCGAGGTAACGCCCATTTCGAGCCTTAAAGCATGAAACTCTTCGCTTCGATCCTCGCTGCCGCAACCCTGAGCGTATTCAGTCAGCAAGCCGCGGTCGCTTCCCCGGAGGCCGCCTACCCGAGCAAGCCCGTCAAGCTCGTGGTCGGCTACGCGCCGGGCGGCTCGTCCGACGCCGTCGCGCGGCTGATCGCCGGCCGCCTGTCGGACAAGCTGGGCCAGACCTTCGTGGTCGAAAACCGTCCCGGCGCCGCCAGCAACATCGCCGCCGCCACCGTGGCGCGCTCGCCCAACGACGGCTACACCATCCTGCTGGGCTCGAACGCCAGCACCATCAACGTGTCTCTGTACAAGGAACTGTCCTTCGACTTCCAGAAGGACTTCGCGCCGGTGGCGCTGCTGACGCGCTTCCCCAACATCATGGTGGTGAACAACACCGTGCCGGCCAAGACGGTGCAGGAGTTCATCGACTACGCCAAGGCCAACCCCAAGAACATCTTCTTCGCCTCGTCCGGCGCGGGCTCGTCCACGCGCCTGTCGGCGGAACTGTTCAAGATGATGACCGGCGTGCAGATGGAGCACGTGCAGTACAAGGGCAGCGCGCCTGCCCTCACCGACCTGATGGCCGGCCGCATCCAGGTGATGTTCGACACCGCGCCTTCCGTCATGCAGCTCATCCAGGGCGGCAAGCTGCGCGCACTGGGCGTCACCAGCGCTACCGTGCAGCCCTTCGCGCCCGAGATCCCCACCATCGACGCCACCGTCAAGGGCTACGAGATGACGTCCTGGTACGCGCTGTTCGCGCCCACCGGCACGCCCGCGGGCATCGTGGAAAAGCTGAACAAGGAAGTCAACGCGATCCTGGCAGAGAAGGAAATCCAGGAAAAGCTCGCCGGCATGGTCGCCACGCCCGGCGGCGGTACGACCGAAGAACTGCGCCAGCACGTCGCTTCCGAAATCGCCAAGTACGCCGACGTGGTCAAGGCCTCCGGCGCCACCGCGGACTAAGCACTCGTACCATGCGCGTTTTCACCGGTTCGCTGTCCACGGAAACCAATACGTTCGCTCCGCTGCCCACCTCGCTGGATGACTTCGCCGACCGGGGCTACTACCCCGCCGGCACCCATCCCGCCGAGATGACCATCTTCAGCGGACCCCTGTGGGCAGCGCGCCAGCGCGGCGCGCAACACGGCTGGACCGTGATCGAAGGCATGGCCGCCGGCGCCCAGCCCGGCGGCATCACCACCCGCCACGCTTACGAAACGCTGCGCGATGAACTGCTGCGCGACCTGCGGCAAGCGCTGCCCGTCGACATGGTGGTGCTGGGCCTGCACGGCGCCATGGTGGCCGACGGCTACGAAGACTGCGAAGGCGATCTGCTGGCGCGCATACGCGAAATCGTCGGCCCCGAGGTCGTGGTGGGCGCGGAGCTGGATCCGCACTGCCACCTGTCGGACGCCATGGTCGCCAACGCCGACATGCTGGTCGCCTACAAGGAATATCCCCACACCGACATCCGCGAACGCGCGTTGGAATTGGTGGACTTCTGCGCGGCGCTCGTCGATCGGCGCATTGCTCCTGTGGCCGCCGTGGTCGACTGCGATATGGTCGTCACCATCCGCACGCCACAGGAACCGGCGCGCAGCTACATCGACCGCATCAGCGCGCTGGAAGGCCGCGACGGCATACTCTCCATTTCCTTGGTGCACAGCTTCGCCTGGGGCGATGTGCCAGACATGGGGACCAAGCTGCTGGTCTATGCCGATGGCAATGCCCGAGCCGCCCAGCAACTGGCGCGGCGCCTGGCTGACGAGCTGATAGGCATGCGCGAAGCATTGACGCCCGTCTACCCCAAACCGGACGAAGCCATCGACCAGGCTTTGGCATACGGCGCAACGCCGGTCGTCATCGCCGATGCGGCCGACAATCCCGGCGGCGGCGGCGCGGGTGACTCCACACTCCTGCTGCGGCGTCTGCTGGAAAGAGGTGTGCGCAATGTGGCTATCGGCCCCATGTGGGACCCCATCGCCGTCCGCATCGCTTTCAGCGCCGGCGTAGGCGCGCGCTTGCCCTTGCGCATCGGGGGCAAGATCAGCCCCCTGTCCGGGGACCCGCTGGACCTGATGTGCACGGTCAAGGCGCTGGTGCCGGACATGGTCATGACGGGATTGTCCGGATCGCCGGCAGTCGTAGGGAATTCCGCCCTGGTCGAGGCAGATGGCATCGAGATCGTGCTGATCACGGTACGGGCGCAAGCCATGGATATCGATGTTTTCACGCAGCTGGGCTGCCGGCTGGAGGAGAAGGCGCTGATCGTGGTGAAGTCGGCGCAGCACTTCCAGGCGTCGTTCGCCAAGGTGGCGCGGGCTGTGGTGTTTGCGGATGCGCCGGGGTCGGCGACGTTGGATCAGAGCAAGCTGCCGTATAAGCATATTCATAGGCCAAAGTGGCCGATCGATATGTGACAAAGTTCCCTGCGCTCAGGCGGCCGGGCGTCTTGTATTGAAGGGATACACAACAGTCGTCAGCGGTTCATCATCCGCGAGTTACCCTAGCCTATCCAGCGCCCGTCCGCTGAATGCGTTACTCTCCCCCTCCCCAATTCAAGTCCGCAAGGAGCCCCAAATGGCACAAGCCTCCGCCCGCCACATCCTCGTCTCCACCGAAGCCAAGGCCAACGAACTGAAGACCGCCATCGAGAACGGCGGCGACTTCGCTCAGCTGGCCAAGGAAAACTCCAGCTGCCCGTCCTCGCGCGATGGCGGCAACCTGGGTACGTTCGGTCCGGGCCAGATGGTCAAGGAATTCGACACCGTGGTGTTCAGCGCCCCGGTCGGCGTGGTCCAGGGTCCCGTGAAGACCCAGTTCGGCTACCACCTGGTTGAAGTGACCAGCCGCAAGGACTAAGTCCCGCTGCTGCACGCGAGAAGGCCGCCGCCAGAAGAATCTGGCGGCGGCCTTTTTTTGTCTGCTCGAAAGAGCGCGCCAGGAATCTATTCCTTGCCCGTCATCACCATGTGCGCCAGCGCATCCGCGTCCAGCCCGGCCACGTCGCGCTCGATGACCTTGGTCCCGCTCTTCAGGATCGCAACCCTGTCCGCCAACGCCACCACGTCGGCCATGTTGTGGCTGATGAGGATCACGGTGCGCCCTTCCTCGCGCAGCTTGCGCACCAGGTTCAGCACCAGCGCGGTCTCCTTGACGCCCAGCGCGGCGGTGGGTTCGTCCATGATGACGACGCGGGCGTCCCAGCGCAGGGCGCGGGCGATGGCGACGGCCTGGCGCTGGCCGCCGGACATGCGTTCCACGGGCCGGTCCATGTCGTCGATGGGCACGGACAGGCGCTGCAGGTAGCCGCGCGCATCCTGCGCCATGCGGCGCTTGTCCAGGACGCTGAACGGACCCACGCGCCGCACCAGTTCGGCGCCCATGAAGATGTTTTCCCAGATCGACAGCCGCGGCGCCAGCGCCAGGTCCTGGTAGATGGTGGCGATGCCTTGCACCAGGGCGTCGTGGGGCGAGCCGAACATGACCTGCTGGCCGTTCAAGCTCATCGCGCCGCCGCTGGGTTCCTGCGCGCCGGAGATGATGCGGATCAGCGTGGACTTGCCCGCGCCGTTGTCGCCGCAGATGGCCATGACTTTGCCCTGGGGCACGTCCAGGTCCACGCCCTTCAGGGCTTCGACGGCGCCATACGACTTCTTGATCTGGCGTAGCGACAACGCGGCGGTCATGGCTGCTGGCTCTTACTTGGCGGGTTGCAGGAATTTCTGGACGTTGCTGGCGTCGACCAGGACGGAGTCCATGAACAGGTAGGGGCCGGCGGCGATGGTTTCCCTGGGTTCCTTCTTCACGACGATGCGGTCGATGGCGTAGATGGCCTTGGTGCCCATCTGCTCGAAGGGAATCATCATGGTGGCGGTGACGAGGCTGTTGGGATCGGCGATGCGGCGATAGGTTTCCGGGCTGCCGTCGACGGACACCAGCGTGATGTCGCCCTTCTTCATGCCCTGGGCCTGCAGCAGATCGTCGATAACATAGGCCTGGCCGTCGAACGAGGCCCAGATGCCCTTGAACTGGCCCTGATGGCGCAGCAGCAGCGCCTGCATGCCGTTGCGCACATCGTCGCGCCAGCTCTGGGTGCGGGCCATGCTGAACTTGGCCAGGTCCTTGACCGCGGTGTTCTCGGTCAGGACGGCGTCCAGCATCTTGCCGCGGATGCGGGTGCCGGAGTTGCCGTCGAAGCGGGCGGACAGGATATTGCCCTGGTAGCCCATCTTGCCCAGCATGTAGAGCACGGACTGGGCGCCAGTGGCGTATTCGTTGACCTCGACGTCGAACAGCATGTGGGGGCTGGCGCCGGACATCACGCCGACGACGGGTATGCCCTTCTCTTTGGCGGCCTGCAGCTGCGCATCGGTTTCAACGGGCTTTCCCATGGCGATGACGATGGCGTCGACCTTTTTGTTGACCAGGGTGTCGAGCTGTTCGGCCAGCTTGGGCAGCGACCCTTCGGCATTCAGCTGGGTCACGGTCCAGCCCTTGGAGCGGGCGGCTTCGGCAGCGGCGTTGGCGACGCGCGCGTGGGTTTCCGAAGACATCTGGAACGCGACGATACCCACATCGAAGGCGTGCGCGGCCGCGCCCATGGCCAGGGCCTGCACCGAAAACGCGGCCAACAGCAGATTGCGCATCAAGGATTTACGCATGGTTCTCTTCCCCTTCCGATCAGAATTTGAAGGCCGCTTTCTTCAGCACGGCCGATGACACCGCGACGGACGCGATGATGATGAAGCCCAGAACGATGTCCTGCACGTAATACGGCGCGCCCATGAGGACCAGGCCGTTGCCCAGCACCTTGAGGATCAGCGCGGCCACCAGCGTGCCAGGTATGTTGGCGTGGCCGGGGTTGAACATGGTCATGCCCAGCAGCACCGCGGCGATGGCGTACAGGAAGTAGTCGCCGGCCATGTTGGGCGCGGCCGAAGACAGGCTGGATGTGAGCAGCACGGCCGCCAGCCCCGCGCACAGGCCGGACAGCGCCAGGCCTATGCTCTTCATGGCGCGGATGTTGATGCCCGCCAGCCGCGCGGATTCGCCGGCCTCGCCGGTGGCGGTCATGCGGGCGCCGGTGCGGGTCCATTTCACCAAAAAGTAGGCAAGCAGCACGGCGCCCAGCATCCACAGCACCAGGGCGGGAACGCCGAAGGGCTTGCCGCGCGCGAGGTCCGTGAAGACGGCGGGCCAGCGGCCGACATAGGACACGCCATCGGTCAACATGAAGGCGAAGCCGCGCGCCATGGCCGCCATGCCCAGCGTCGCGATCAGTGAGGGCACGCGCAGCCGCGTGACGGCGATGCCGTTCACGAGGCCGCACAAAAGGCCTACGCCCAGGCCCGCGCCTATCGCCAGAAGCACCGGCTGACCGGTATGAACCAGGGCGCCCGTGACGACCGCCGCGAGGCTGGCGACGTCGGCCACGGACAGGTCCAGTTCGGCCGTGACCAGCGCCAGCGTAAAGCCGATGGCGATGATGGCCAGGAAGCTGGTTTCCTTGGCGATGTTCAAGAGATTATTGGGTGCCGCGAAATTCGGGGCCGCCAATGCGAAGAAAACCACCAGGACCAATCCCGCGATTGCCGTGCCGTACTTTTCCAGGATGCCGCGCATCGACTCAACCCTTGCTGCGTTTTGCTTGTTATGTGGGCGCGTCGCTGCGCCCCGCTGATGGCGAGGTAGTTTATACCTGGGCCATCAGCCCATGTCGATGCCGGCCAGCGCGCGCGACACGGGCGCCAGCGCGGCTTCCGCGGCGCGGAACTGGCGGTACATGCGGCGATAGGCATGCGCCCGCTCGGCCTGGGGCTCGTAGCGTTGCGCCACGCGCACCAGCGCGTCCTGGGCGGACGCGAAGCTGCCGTAGCGGCCCAGACCGGTCCAGGCGGCGACCGCCGCGCCCAGCACGCCGGGCTGCTCGGCCTGGCCTACCACCAGCGGACGTTCGCAGATGTCGGCCTTGACCTGGCACCATTGGGCATTGGACGCCGCGCCGCCGCCAAAGCGGATTTCTTCCACGGGACTGCCCAGCGCGCTTTCGGCGCGCTCCAGCACGATGCGGTTGAGGAAGGCCACCCCTTCCAGCACCGCCCAGGCCAAGTCGCCGGGGCCGTGGCGGCGGTTCAAGCCCAGGAAGGCGCCGCGCAGGTGCGGATCCCAATACGGCACCCGTTCGCCTTGCAGATAGGGAAGAAACAGCGCCGGCTGCGGATCGCGCGGCGCGTCGAGCAAGGCGTCCATGGCCTCGCCCACCCCGGCCATGCCTTCGTCGCCCAGGCGGCCCAGCAGCGGCAAGAGCCACGCCACCGTATCCGCGCCATTCTGGCCTGGTCCGCCAATCTGGTGATGCCCGCCGCCCCAGTCCACCGTCATCAGGCCTTGGGCCTGCACCGGCTCCGCGCCCACGGCGCCAAAAACTTCGGTGGTGCCGGAGATGTTGTAGGCGTAACCCGGGCGCAATGCGCCCAGGCCAGCCACGGCCGCCCAGGTGTCGTTGGCGCAAGCCACGACAGGACGTCCCGACAGACGCGCCAACGCGCCCGGCAGGCCCGCCTGCACGACGCCGACGACCTCCAGCGGGTCGAGCAGGCGCGGCACCCAGGCCGGATCGGCTCCCGTCGCCGTCAACAGGTCGGCGCAGTCGGGCCCGGCCGTCGCCGCTGCCGCCAGCCGCGCCATCGACACGGTGTCGCTCACGGCGCGTCCGGTCAGGCGGAAATTCAGGTAATCCTTGGGTTCCAGCACCAGCCGCACTCGCGCCGCGTGTTCGGGTTCGGCGTGCAACAGCCAGGCCACGCGCGCCCACGGATGGAAGGCGTTGATCTGTCCATGTTCGGGATGCGACGACGGCACAGACGCGAGCCATGCTTCCACATCCGCCGCCGCGCGCGTATCGCGCCAGGTGATCGCCGGCCGGATGGCGGCGCCATGCGCATCGATGAAGACCTGCGTGCGCGTGACGCCGCAGATCGCAATGGCCTCCACCGCATTGAAAGCGGCGTCCGCCTGCGCCGCCAGCGCATCGGCCAGGGCTTGCAGCCCGCGCCACCAGTCATCGGCGTCGATCTCGTCCCAGCCCGGATGGGCGGCAGGACTGGCACGCGCCGGACTTTCGATGAAACACGAATGCGCGATGCCGCCGCGATCGTCCACCAACGCGGCGCGAAAGCGCGTGCCACCCAGATCCACCGCCAGGACGTAGCTCATGCCGGCACCTGCATCAGGCGGATCTGGCCGCACCCGGGCTGCATGGCCCGCAGCGGGCGGAGGGTCTGGATATCAAGCATGGGAGGCGACTTCTGCGTGATCGGATAGCTGTCGGAACGGGCGTTCCGGCATAGGTAAATTGTAGTCCTGTCAGGGCTCACGCGCAGCGTTCGCGTCGGGCGTCGCTGCACCGCAGCACCGGAAATCCTATCAATTGATTATTTCTGTTCAGGTGACATGGGCGGCGAGCGTGGGACAGAATGGCCCACACCCGGAGGAGACAGCCGGGGCCATGAAAACCATCAAGAACGCATGCGCAAGCGCGCAGCCCGAGGCCCATGAAAAAGTCCAGGAACAAGGTCATCATCACCTGCGCCATTACCGGATCGGTCCACACGCCGTCGATGTCGCCCCATCTGCCCGTCACGCCCGACGAGATCGCGCAATCCGCGCTGGATGCCGCCCAGGCTGGCGCCGCCATCGTGCATCTGCACGCGCGCCAGCCCGATACCGGGCAGCCGACCCAGGATCCCGCGCTGTATGCGCAGTTCCTGCCCCGCATCAAGAACGCTTCGGACGTGGTGATCAACATCACCACGGGCGGCTCGCCCGTGTTGCCGCTGGCCGACCGCATGGCGCCGGCGCTGCAATTCAAGCCCGAGGTCGCCTCGCTGAACATGGGGTCGATGAACTTCGGCATGTACGAACTGCTGGAGCGCTTCAAGGAGTTCAAGCACGCCTGGGAACGTCCCTATCTCGAAGGCAGCAATGACCTGATCTTCAAGAACACCTTCAAGGACATCGAGCGCATCCTGACCTCGTGCGGCGACAACGGCACGCGCTTCGAGATCGAGTGCTACGACATCGGGCACCTGTATACCGCCGCGCACTTCGTCGACCGCAAGCTGCTCAAGCCTCCATTCCTGATCCAGTCCGTGTTCGGCATACGCGGCGGCATCGGCACGCATCCCGAAGACGTGATGATGATGAAGCGCACCGCGGACCGGCTGTTCGGCGACGACTACATCTGGTCGGTGCTGGCCGCCGGCCGCAAGCAGACGCCGCTGGCGACGATGGCAGCGACCCTGGGCGGCAACGTGCGCGTGGGCCTGGAGGATTCGCTGTGGGACGGGCCGGGAGAACTGGCGCGCTCGAACGCGGACCAGGTGCGGCGGATCCGCCGCATCCTGGAAGACCTTTCACTACAGATTGCCACGCCCGACGAGGCGCGCGAAACGCTGCAATTGAAGGGCCGCGACAACGTCGCGTTCTGAACCAGATCCATTCAGTGGGGAGACCAGACATGAAAAAGACATTGTGCGCAGCCGCGCTCGCGGCGCTGTTGGGGACTGCCGGCATGGCGCAAGCCGACGACGGCGTGATCCGCATCGGCTTCATCACCGACATGTCCGGCCTGTCGGCGGACGCCGACGGCCCGGGCGGCGCCGAGGCGATCAAGATGGCGGTGGCGGACCTGGGCGGCGTGGTTGCCGGGAAGAAGGTCGAGGTGCTGGTGGCAGATCACCAGAACCGGGCCGACATCGCCTCGTCCCGGGCGCGTGAATGGCTGGACCAGAAAGGCGTGAACATGCTGATTGCGGGCGCCAATTCGGCGGCGGCGCTGGCGATGGCGAAAGTGGCCGAAGAAAAGAAGACGCCGTTCTTCGTGGTGAGCGCGGGCGCCTCCGAGCTGACGAATTCGCAATGCACGCCCTACACCGTGCACTATGTGTACGACACGGTTTCGCTGGCGCGCGGCACGGCCCGGGCGATGATGAAGGAAGGCAACAAGGACTGGTACTTCCTGACGGTGGACCATGCCTTCGGACACGCGCTGGAGCGCGATGCATCAGCGGTGGTGCAGGCCGACGGCGGCAACGTCAAGGGGCGGGTCCGGCATCCGCTGAACGCGGCGGATTTCTCTTCCTTCATCCTGCAGGCGCAAGCATCCGGCGCATCGGTACTGGGGCTGGCGAACTCGGCCAGCGACACCAGCAACGCCGTCAAGGCCGCCAATGAATTCGGCCTGACGCCGAAGATGAAGATCGCGGGCCTGCTGGTATTGATCACGGACGTGCACGCGCTGGGGCTGCAAGCCGCGCAGAACATGTACCTGACCACGGCCTGGTACTGGGACCAGGATGATGCCTCGCGCAAGTGGGCCGCGCGCTTCGAAACCACCATGAAGAAAAAGCCGTCGATGCTGCAGGCCGGCGACTATTCCGCCGCCACCACCTATCTGAAGGCGGTGGAAGCCACCAAAAGCACCGATGGCGACACCATCATGAAATGGCTGAAGGCGAATCCGGTCAACGACTTCTTCGTGAAGGACGGCAAGATCCGCGCCGATGGCCTGATGGTGCACGACATGTTCCTGATGCAGGTAAAGAGCCCGGCGGAGTCGAAGGCGCCCTGGGATTACTACAAGCTGGTGGCCCGGGTGCCGGGCGACCAGGTCTATACCTCGCCGGCGGAATCGACCTGCCGTTTGATGAAGCCCTGAGGCGTAACGACAAGGATCTGGCATGACTGTGAAGAACGCTGTTCCCGGGGACATCTCCGCGTTGCCCGTGGACCTATCGGGCAAGCGCGTCATCGTGACCGCGGGCGCCGCTGGCATCGGCGCGGCAATCGCCGGCGCATTCGCGGACCGCGGCGCCAGCGTACACATCTGCGATGTGGATGAGCAGGCGCTGGCGGCCAGCCCTCACCCTTGCTCGCGCGCCGACGTGAGCCGGCGCGAAGAGATCGATCGCTACATGCAGGAAGCGCTGGCGCAGCTGGGCGGCCTGGACGTGCTGGTCAACAACGCGGGCATCGCCGGCCCCACGGCGGGCATCGCGGACATCCAGCCACAGGAGCTGGATGCAACGCTGGACATCAATCTGGCATCGCAGTTCCACACGGTGCGCCATGCGCTGCCGGCGCTGCGCGCGTCGGGCGGCGGCAGCATCATCAACATCAGTTCGGTGGCTGGCCGCATGGGCATCCCCATGCGCACGCCCTACGCCGCGACCAAGTGGGGCGTGGTGGGCTTGACGCGCTCGCTCGCGGTCGAGCTCGGCGGCTATGGCATCCGCGTCAACGCGTTGCTGCCGGGTTTGGTGGCCGGGCCACGGATCGACCGCGTGATCGAGGCGCGCGCCAGGAACATGGGCCTGACCGTGGAAGAAGAGACCCGGCTGGAGTTGGCTGGCGTCAGCCTGCGGCAGTTCGTGCGGGCCGCCGACATCGCCAACATGGCCTTGTTCCTGGCCAGCCCCTTCGGGACGATGATCAGCGGGCAGGCGATCAGCATAGACGGCGACCTGCAATCGCTGCCCTGGCAGCCGCCGGCCGAGTAAGGCCGTGGCCTACTCCAGCAACTGGACCGTATGGGCATAGACGCCCTGGCGGCGGTCCTGCGCCGTGGCGCGCAGGGCGTCCAGCAGCCGCGCGGCCAGGTCCTGGCCGCGCTCTTCCTTGCGGGTGATGAGGTAGAAATCGAACCACTGCCGCGACGCCAGAGGCCGGGCCACCAGATCGGGATACGCCATCACGATGTCCCAGGCGGACAGCGCATTGACCAGGCTGATGCCCCGGACCGCCCGCACCGTGCCCGGCAGCAGAGACATGTGCGCCCGCATGCCGGAGCTCAGCAACAGCGTATCCGCGATGTCGCCCTGGGCCACTACATAGTCGGACCACAAGGGTTTCACGTAGGTGTCTGGCGGAATATCCGCCGCCGCGATGGTGTCGCGCGCCGCCAAGGGATGATCGCGATGCGCGATGGCCATGACGTCGGCTCGCAGGAACGGCGTGAAGGCCAGGCGGGCGCTGTCGCGTTCCACCGCGCCCAGGCCGAAGTCCGCGCGCATGGTTTCGACCGCGCTGATGGCCTGCACGGATGATTCGATATCTATGGAAAAAGGCCGGGTGCCGTTGGCGTCCAGGTAGCGCCGCACCGCGTCGGGCGCGTAACCCAGCGCCAGCGCGGGCGAAGACGCGATGCGCAGGCCGCGCCCGCCGAATTGTTCAATGCTGTGCAGGGCCTCGTCGATGCGGACCAGTTCATCCAGCACGAACTTGGCCTCGCTGTAGAGGTACTGGCCGGCCTCGGTGGGGCGCAAGGTCTTGTGGGACCGGTCGAACAGCTGCACGCCGGTCGCGCCTTCCAGGCGGGATATCGCGTGACTGACCGCCGGCTGCGTCAGGTGCATGGACTGCGCAGCCTGCCGGGTCGATCCGGTCATGACCACCGCGTAGAAAATGCGCAGGTCGTGAATATTGAAATTGCGCTTCATGCGGCGCGAGCCTCCCTGGGTGGTCGGTTGCCCGACTGCGCCCGGCCGGGCGTCGATGGCCGGCCTGCGCGAGGCCTTCTTGTAGCCCAGACCGCCGCTAGTGTCGAACCTGGAGCGGGGACAGCGCGGGCCTGGCCTGCGGCGCCTGCCGGACCCGTTCAATCTGCGGCGAAGTCCATTTGCCTTCCAGCAGCGCGGGCTTGGGCCAGTAGTACCGCAACGTGACCATGAAGGGCCCGGCCGGCGCGGGCAGCCAGTTGGACTCCTTGCCCTTGCCTGGCGACTCCGGCTGGATGTAGATCGTGATGCCGCCATCGCGGTCGCGCTTGAGCGACGGCAGCATGGACGAATTGATCAGGTAACGCTTGAGCGGATTGGACGCCAACAACTGTTCGGGCAGGCGATACATGGTCATGGACCAGAATGCATTGACGGGCGGCAGGCTGCGCGGGGCGAAGCGCAAGGTGTATTGGTTGCGGCCGTCCAGCGGCTGGCCTGTGCTGTCGTTCTCCAGCACGGGATAGAGCGCTTCCTCGCGGCTGTTGCCGCCGATGCCGACCTGCGTGCCGGTGGCGCGCGCGAGGTAATCGTTCTTCAGTGTGTTGCGGTCGCCGAACAACCGGTCGGTCTTGCCGTTCAGGGCCTCGCGGTTCTTGTCGATGTCGTTCTGGCCGTCGTGCATGCCTTCCCGCAAGGCGCGGCGCAATGCGGGATTCATGCTGCTGAAGTCGAACTCCTGACCGGGTTCCAGGCCGATGCTGGAAAAACGTTCGCGCAACGATTGTTCCGAAGGATGGGCCGGCGCGAACTGCAGCAGGAAGGCAAGCTGGTTGTAGAACTCCAGCGAACTGCGCATCTGCGCCGAAGGCTCGGGCGCTATCCAGTCCACCGCCGGCGCCGGCTCGGGCGCGCGCTGCTTGCGGTAGGCGGACAGCGTCTGGATCTTGTAGCGCGACTGGATGCGCTTGACGTTGGGCAGGTCGCCCGCGTTAAAGAGTTGCGTGCGCCCGACCAGATTGACCAGGTCGGTCTCCGACCTGATCACCTTGGTTATGCCGGCCGGCGCCTTGCCCTTCCAGCGCGGGCCGGCAACCAGGAACCGGCCGCCGCCATTGCCCGTGCTGCGGCTGCCGATGTAGGCGAAGTTGTAGGTGTACAGGTCCATCAGCTGCAGCACGAAGTAGCGGCGCGGCTCCATGGCGGGCACGGTGATGACCACGGGCTCGGTCCGCAGGTCCAGGACCGCGAAGGTATACGGTGTATCGGCGTTGGGCGTGACGAAGGCGGTATCTTCAGGCGTGAAAACCCGCGCGACGTTGTTGACGGTATTGAACGGACCTTTGTACTGAGGGTTGTTCTTGTCGATGCTGAAAGCATGCATGGTCTGGTAGCTTGCAACCATGGGCGTGCCGTAGAGATAGGCCTCGCGGGCGATGCCGCGCGCCTGCTGCGCCGTGACGCCGTCGATGCCGACCGATTGCGAGCCGCTCGCATCGTGGGAGTTGAATACGCATCCCGCCAGTCCGCCCGCCAGCGCGGCCGCAACGGCCAGGCGCGCCAACATCAGCGCCGGACCGACGCTGCGGCCCTTGGTGGAAAATCCAGTGCTACTCTGGCTATCGCGCATCCGGTGCTCCAACACAACACTGCGTGAGGTTGGCGACGCCCATGCGGCCGGCATCGCATTCAAAGCGTAAATTCCGGGGAATTCTGGCATATTTCCCGGCGATGTAGAAGAAACGGCGAGCCCGAACAGGAACAGCACCAGCCCATGCATACGCTAGATACGGCCGCGGAATACCCGCAGATGAACATACGCGCGTCCTCTTACTTCGTGCTGCAGGCGGCGCATACGTGCACGCGATGCGGCGAAGAAACGCCGGTGCACGCCCTGGCCGTGCCGCCCGGCCACCAATGCACCGAAGCCGACATCGAGCTGGATGAAGCCGATGCCGACAGCCCCGGGCTGAGCCCCGCTGCATTCAGCACATGGCTGTTCAGCCCGCCGCAATGGCTGGATATTGCCGACCCCGCGCTGATTTCCCAGACCTGGCTACTGTCGCCCACCGTGACGCAGACCATGCAGGCGCTGTCTCCCGGCTACCGCCAAAACCCCGACAACCAGGGGCAATGGACCAACTTTTGCGCCCATTGCGGCAGGCCGATATGGGAGGGCGATCTGTATCCGAAACCGGGCCAGGCTTTCAGCCCCGCGGACGCCGAGGCCGCCGTGCGGATCCAGGTCCGCACGGTGGACGAACCATTCGAGGCCTACTACGGCATGTGCTGGACAGCCAACTACCGCAACAAGTGGCCGCTGTTCGCCCGCCTGGGCTACGAATACAGCGAGGCGGACTGACGACGGGCACGGCCCGCCCTGCCTAGCGGGACGCCTTGCCCGCCACGAACTCCAGCCCCTGTCTGGCCACGTCGAACACAGGGTAGGCCAAGGACTGCATCTTGATCATGGTGTCCAGCACCGCCGTCAGCACGGGTTGCCCGCCGCCGGCCTGCGTCCAAGCCTGATAGGTGGGATGCGAGGTCAGCGGCGTGCTGATGGCCACGCGCGCCAGCAGGCAGACCAGCAGCACCGCGGCCAGCAGCGCCCCCGCCTTGAGCAGCGGACTCCTGAAGCGCCAGCCGCTCGCAAGCTGCGCGAGCAGCAGGCCGGTCTTGCCGATGTGGACCAGCGCGCCCAGCAGCGACAGCGTCAGGGCGAACACGGGTGCGATCATGGCTTCATAGGCCTTCCTGCCTTCGGCCTCGCGCTTGCCTCCGGCGCCGTAGTCGCGGGCCTGGCTGCGGTAGTCCTGCAGGCGGTCCATGGTGCGACCGGCCAGCACCGGCTGGTAGTAGCGCTTGTTGAATTCATCCGCCGAGATCACGGCCAGCGTCAGGCGCGCCACCTTGTCCGGATAGCCCAACCCCGCGCGCCATTTCTTCTGCACGACCGGATGCGCGGCAAACGCCTCCAGCCCCAGGTTGGGCGGCATGCCTTCCAGCTCGCGTTGCAGCGCCTCGTTCATCTGCTTGCGGTACTTCTGCTGCGCCAGGCGCACGAAGTAGGCCTTATCGCCGGTGCGCCAGGAGTCTGGCACGTCCAGTCCCATCTTGCGCACTTCGTCCCGCACGCGCGGCGCCACGAAGCCGGGCACCAGCTCGCCGCTGCGGTCGCGCAGGCGGGCGCGACCCCACTTGCGGTTCTTGGCGTCCAGCCGGTCCAGGTAGCGTTCCCAATCGCGCTCGGCGCGCGCCGGAATTTGCGCCAGTTCTTTCTGGTGGTTCTGGATGCCGCGTTCGTAGAAGTATTTGTGGCGGCCGCGGATATCTTCCTGGCTATCGACGAAACGCTGGTACTCCGCGTCCCGCCCGCCCACGTTCTGTTCGATCACGGCGCGCACCACCTCGGGCGCGATCGCCATGGTCTGCCGGCGCGCCGCGTCGGATTGCGCGGCCATGTAGGACACTACGCCCACGAAAGCCTTGCCGGCCACCGACTGCGCGTTCTCGTCGGCCCAAAGCCCATCGAGCATGCTGGCGCTGACGGTGCCGGTCGCCAGCCCTTGGCGCAGCAAGGCGCCGGTGACGGCGGCGGCACGGCTTTCGGCGGTGGAACTGTCCACCAGGGCGTCGATCAGCTTGCGCTCCCCCTGATACACCGCGGTGATGATGGCCAGCGACACGACGATCAACAACGGCACTGTGACCCGCCATCGGCGGGTGCGCGCGAAGATGACGGGCCAGAACAGCAGGGCCACTGCAAAGCCGGAAATCAGGCGTCCCCATGCCTCGGCCGTGTCCACGCGGTTGCTGGCGTTTTCGGACATCACGTCCAGCAGCCAGGCGCTGAAGCTGAATTCGATGTAGAGATACAGCAGCGTGACCGCGGTCAGGACGCGCAGGCCGCGGGCCTTGGGATCGCGCGTCAGGAAGCGCTGGCGCAGGCGCTGCCAGCGGGTGGGCGGCGGACTGGGGGTTTGGGTGGCCTGCTTTATCTTGGCTGCGAGATTTCGTCTCAGCGCCTCGATCGACACTTCACTCATGGGGGAATTCTTGGGTTGCTATGACCGGAGGCGGCAGTCTGCCATCCCGCCTGCCTGCCGGTAAGCGGGAATACGCCGCGACTCGCGGCGAAGATCAGCGTTTAGGCGGCCTGAGCCTGGGCTTCGAGCCGTTGGACCGGAATCGCCACGATGGCGCTTTCGCTGGCGGAAGCATCCGTGGTCAGGTGCTGGATCAGGTCCACGGTGGTGGACCGGCGGGTCAGCATCAGGCAGGTGACTTCCTCGTCCGTGACGCGCGTGGCGTGCCAGCAGCCCGGACGCATGCAGACGCCCTGCCCCTGTGGCACGCGGAATGCCGCCAGCGTGGCCAGGTCCGGACTGCCGTCAGCCGCGCTGCGCGCCACAACCTGGATGATCTCGCCCGTCAGCGGCACGATGGCCTGCTGCGTCAGCAGATGCTTTTCCAGGCTGGAGATTTCAAAGGACTGGCTGCGGTAGTTGACCCACAGCAGCTCGGCGTCGCCGCCGGCGCCGGTATTGAACTGGTGCTCCTGCCAGAAGTCGGTGTCCTGGTTGGAGAACAGGGGTACGCCGTTGCCGTCCGGCATGGGCTTGCCCAACATCCAGCCGTAGGCCTTGAAGGCGTCCGGTGTCAGATCGTTGATGTCCAGCTGTTTTTCGCTCGTCATGCGGAACCCTGTGATGGCTTGGTCGCGCCGCCGCGCTTGGGAAACTCGGCGTCGTAGTCGAATTCGCCGCGCGCGATGGCCTCGAGTATGGCGGCCCGCCGGTCGGCGGCGCGCTTGAGGTTGGCAGCGGTGGGCTTGACGCGGATGCGTTCGACGCAATGCCGGCCTTCATAGAAGAAGCCGATCTCGATGGAAGACTCGGACGCGGGCCTGACCCCGTCGAATCCCTGGCGCATCGCCCTCTCCTGTTATAGCCGATGAAGATGCACATGATATCGCTTTACACTGGCCCGACCTCCCTCACCCCAGGAAGCGCAACATGACTACCAATCTGTCGTCGCACTATCTCCTGCTGGACGCCTCGGGCACTTGCTCCGCCGTCGAAGGCGGAAACGCCTTCTGGTCGCAACCCGAAAAGGAACTGGAACGGTTCGGCCTCGGCTGGCTGGTGTCCGAGTACGCCTTCGAGAGAGACTGGCCGCAATGGGAAATGCACCCGCAGGCCGACGAGGTCGTGCGCCTGATCGAAGGCGCCGCGGAATTGCGGCTGGAATGGCCGACGGGCGAGCAAGCCGTGCGGATGCAGGCGGGCGACGCCTATGTGATCCCCAAGGGAATCTGGCACACGCTCAAGGTGGCCGGTCCCTGTCGCATGCTGCACATCACCATGGGCGCGGGCACGCAGCACCGGCCGCTGTAGGCCGCCCGTCGTAGGCTGCCCGCTATCCGGCCGCGCCTGCGGCGCGCACGCGGGAAATCTCGCGGTCGTCTATCGGCCAGTGCAGCGCCGCCGACAACACGCCCAGCGCCATCGCACCCAGCCAGATCAGGTCATAGGACCCGGTGGCCTCGAACACCACGCCGCCCAGCCACACGCCCAGGAAGGAGCCGAGCTGGTGGCCGAAGAACACGAAGCCGAACAGGGTCGTGATGTAGCGCACGCCAAACACCTGCGAGATCAGGCCATTGGTCAGCGGCACCGTGCCCAGCCAGACAAAGCCCATGACCGCCGCAAACACGTATACGGTCCATGACGACAGCGGCAGCAGCACGAACAGTGCGATGGCGGCCGTGCGCAGCAGGTAGATGCCGGCCAGCAGATACTTGCGGCGGTGGCGTCCGCCCAGGACGCCGCAGACATAAGTGCCCATGACGTTGGTCAGCGCGATGATGGCCAGCGCCGCCACCGCGTCGGACGCGCGCAGGCCCTTGTCCATCAAGTAGGCGGGCAGGTGCGTGCCGATGAAGGCCAGCTGGAAGCCGCAGGCCAGGAAACCCAGGTTCAGCAACCAGAAGCCAGGTTGGGCAAAGGCTTCGCGTATGGCTGCGGACATGGACAGCCCCGCCTCGCCCGCGGACGCGCCCTGCTCCCGGCCGGGAGACTCCCGCAACGGCCAAGCCAAGGGCAGCAGCACGGCCAGCGCCAGCGCGAACGACAGCAAGGCCGCGACCCAGCCCCAGCCGCTGATCAGCCATTGCGCGGCCGGCACCATGGTGAACTGGCCCAGGCCGCCCACGGCGCCCGCCACGCCCAGCGCCCAGCTGCGGCGTTCGGGCGCCACCAGCCGGCTGAGCGCGCCATAGATCGCGGCGAACGCGGTGCCGGACAGCGCGATGCCTATGCATACTCCTGCAGTCCACAGAAACCCTGCGGGCGTAGCGGCATGCGCCATGCCCACCAGCCCCAGCGCATAGAACACCAGCCCGCCCGCGATCACCTTGGCCGAACCGTAGCGGTCGGCAATCATGCCGGTAAAGGGCTGGGCCACGCCCCAGGTCAGGTTCTGCACCGCCAGCGCCATGGCGAAGGTCTCGCGGCTCCAGCCCCGGTCCATCGTGACGGGCAGCAGGAACAGGCCCTGCACGTGGCGCACGCCCAGCGCCAGGCCCATGATGACGCCGCCAGCCAGGACCAGCAGCAACAGCTGAGAAGCATCCAGTGAAGACTTGCGCAGGACGGGCATGGCGGACCTCGGCAGTGGAACGTCGCCTGCGTGCAAGCAGGCACCGGCGTCCATTACAGGGCCGCCGGGCGCACGCATCAACCGATTATTTTTTGTCCGCTGCATGCATGGCGGGAATGCCATCGCAGTCCTGAAACCCGCGCTTTCCGGGCAGCGGCAGCGGTGTTGTTAACGGTTTGTTTTCTACAGTTACATTTGCCGTGCAATTGCAGGCTGACGCTGGTTACAGTGCTGCCTTTCCCATCATTCTTGGCAGGCATACGACCATGTGGCACGCCCAGCCCGGCCTTTACGCTTGCGCGGTTGCAGCCCGCGCCGCTGCACGATGAAGACCCCGCTCGCCCTCAAACCGCTGGCGCTGGCCGTGGCGCTGGCCGCCCTGCCCGCCGTCCCCGGCGCGGCGCAAGCCAGGTCCAATTGGATCGACCAGTGCGCCCCTGGCTACAACGAATACAACGGCGCCAACCTGGAATGCCAGCAGGCCTTCCATGAAGGCCTGGCCGCGGTGCTGACCGGGTCGGCCGATGACGACGCCGGACGCTGGGGCTATCTCGACAAGCGAGGCCGCATGGCCATCGCGCCGTCCTTCCGCGAGGCCAAGTCCTTTCAGAACGGCCTGGCCGCCGTGAACCAGGATGGGCTATGGGGCTATATCGATACGCAAGGGCAATGGGCGATCAAGCCGCGTTTTTCCGAGGCGACGGGCTTTAACGCCGAGGGCACTGCGCTGGCCGAGGAAGACGGGCACGACGTGCTGATCGACCGCAAGGGCAACATCGTCAAGACCTTCGAGCTGGGCACGCGTTCCTGGGGCTTCCAACGGGGGCAGAAGCTGGCATCGATGGAGATGCCCATGCCGCCACGCCTGTTCAACACTGCAACCGGCAAGGCGACGGCGCTGCCCGCCGGCGTCATGGCGCTGGCTGCGCCCAGCGGCGGCTACCTGCCTGCCCAGTTGCGCGATTCGCGCTACAGCGGCTGGTGGGGCCTGCTGGACGAGCAGGCCCGCTGGGCGATCGCACCGGACGTGTTGCGCGCCCGCGAACCCGCGCTGCGCGACGGCGACGTGCTGGCGGTGAGCCGCGACGCGGGCTGGACGTTCGTCGATCCGCGCGGCAAGACCATCCACAAGCAGCGCTACGAGCACGTGCAGCTGGCGGGGCCGGGGCTGTGGCTGGTCAAGCAGAAAGGCGCGGGCAAAGCGCTGCTGTTGAACGGCAAGCTCGGCGTCCAGCATGCATTCAAGGGCAATTACATCGGCCTGGATGAACGCGAGGGCTGGCGCGTCATGATCGATGACGACGCCGTGCTGCTGATCGACCCCGCCGGCAACTTCCGCAAGATAGACGCGCGCAATGGCCGCGTGCAGCTGAGCAACGGGCAGGCCTGGGTGACGGCATCCCTGCCTCCGCGCGCCGTGGATATGGCGGTCGATGCTGCCGCGGCAGCCGATGCCGCAGCAGCCGGCGCCGCCGCGGTCGCTGATGATGGCCCCGGCGAGGCGGTGGAGGCCTCGGCCGACGCCGCAGTTGCCGCGCAGGAAGCGGTCGCCGCAGCAGCCGCCGCCTCGGAAGCCGAGACCGTGGCCGTCGACGTCGCCACGCCTGCCGCAATGGACGTAGCAGCCGCTGCAGTGGACGCCTCCGCAGCCACCATGCAAGCGACGAGCGCGGATGCCGCTCCCGACACCGGCGGCGGCCTGCTGCAGATCTATACGCGCGAAGGCAAGCCGCTGCTGGACGCAGACACCCTCGCTCGCCTGCAGGATTACGACATCAGGCCTTTTTCCGCCCGCGAGTCCGCCCACGGCCGGGCCAGCGCGGACAGCCTGCCGCTGGCCCTGTTGCGGCCGCTGGACTATACGCAGCCTCTCGGCATCCTGACGGCCAAGGGCAAGATCGTGACCAACCCGGACTGGGAGGACATGTCCAGCTACGACGTGTCCATGCCCTTGCCCGTGCGCGCCGCCAACGGCAAATATGGCGCTATCGATGCCGACGGCAACTGGTCGGTGCCGCCCCGCTACAGCGTCATCCATCCGTTCCGCGGCGGCTACGCGCAGGCGGCCTCGGGACGCAGCCGCAGCGACGGCGACCAGCTGATCGACGCCCGCGGCAAGGCCGTCGCGGTCCCGGCCGAGGTGCTGGACGGCGCCAGGTACTTCGACGGCGAACTGATCCAGTACCGCGCGCCGGACGAAAACCGCGAGAACCGCTGGGGCATCTGGAACGTCGCCAAGGGCGCGCCCGCCGTCAAGCCCGTGTACGAAAGCATGGAGAAGTTCGAAGACGACTGGGCCAAGGTCCAGCAGCAGGATCGCTGGGGCGTCATGAACCGCGAAGGAAAATGGGTCGTGCCCGCCACGCAGGAGAGCTCGTACAAGCTCGAGTATCTGGGCAACGGCCTCATGCTGGTCGAGGACAACGTTTCCGGACAGCGCGCCCGCAGCTCTTTCGATGCCACCTACCGCTTGGTGAACCTGCGTACCGGCAAGTCCAGCGAGCCCGTGACCGGCAAGCCGGAGCGCCTGAAGGACGGACGCTACCTGGGCGCGCTGGCGAGCGGAGGAACCATGGTGTTCGACGCACAGGGCGGCGCCACGCGCGTCTCCGACGGCCGGGCCAAGCGCACGGAGCTGTACCAGCACTGGCTCTACATCGAACATGACGACCGCGAGGGCGCCATCGACGCGCGCGGCAACATGAAGGTCCCGGCCATCTATGGCGAGTTCAATCCCTTCTTCGCGCAGCCCGAGGGACTGGCGCGCGCCTACACCGGCTCCAGCTACCGCGTGATCGACCAGGACGGCAAGACCGTGCTGGGCAAGCTGGGCGACGGCTCGCCGCTGGCAACCATGCAGCGCATCGTGTTCCACGACTCGGAAAATTCCGTCAGCATCATGACGGACCTGCAAGGCCGCGAGATCACGCGCATCGACGGCACCTACAGCGTGGAAGACCGCAGCGCCAACGAAGGCGTGGCGCCCTATCGCAGCCGCTCGGGCAATGGCAGGCATGGCTTCATCGATGCCAGCGGCAAGCGCATCGTGGGACCGCACTTCGACACGCTGGGCCCGCTGAACAACGGCCTGGCGGTGGCGCGCCGCCTGCAGTATTCCGGCACGCTATATGGCTATATCGACCTGACGGGACGCTATGCGATTCCGCCCGTCTTTACCTGGGCCGGCAACTTCAGCGAGGAACGCGCGCTGGTCCGCAGCAACCATCAGGGCCGGAACACGCAGTACATCGACACCAAGGGCGTGCCCATCGCCACGTTCACCGAGGTATGCGACACGGTAACCATCCTGGACGACCAGGGCAGGATTACCTGGCCGCAGCAGAAAATGGATTGCCCCGTGGCCGACAAGTTCGAACTCGCCCCCGACAACGCCAAAGCGAAACAACCATGAAGTCACGCGCGATACGCACCACCCGCCTTGCCTGCGCCCTGGCCGCGCTGGGCGCGTCCCTGTCGGCGCATGCGCAATACTCGTACTGCATCGATGAGAAGCCGTATAGCGTCGCGGCCGACGACGATATCAGCCCCTACGCCAACGGCTGCATCCGCACGCTGGCGGACCAGCGCGCCGCAGTGCTGCTGCCGTCCGCGCTGGTGAACATCGACCGCGTGCCGCGCGATCATTCGCTGCGCCGCCATGCCTGGGGCTTCCTGGACCAGAACGGCCGGCTGGCGATTTCGCCCATCTTCGAGGCGGTGGGCGATTTCCGTCACGGCCTGGCCGCGGTGAAATGGAAAGGCAAGTGGGGCTTCATCGACACCAAAGGCCGGATGGCGGTGCCGCCGCGCTACGACGCCGTGCAGGACTATGCCGAGATCGGCCTGACCGTGGCCGTGCTGGACGGCCGCTATCTCTTGATCGACCGCAAGGGCCAGCCGGTGGGCGAACCGATGGACGAAGGGGTGCAGTCCTTGCACGTGGGCGCGGGCGTGCCGGCGCTGGCGACGGTGGAGTACAAGCCGGAATACCGCTCCAGCACCGGCGAACGCCGCTACAGCGACGCCGATGTCAGCATCTTCAAGTCCTATGGCAACGGCCTGTACATCGCCATCAACAAGGAAGGCCGGTACGGCCTGGTGGACCGGGACTGGAAGTGGGTGCTCGAGCCCAACTATCAGGACATCTCGGTGCCGGGCGAAGACGGCTCGATGGCCGTCGCCTATGGCGGCGGCGATGCGCTGCTGCTGGACCGCGACGGCAAGCCCGTGGGCGCCGACCAGGGCTATCGCAGCCTGACGCCCGTGACCAAGGCATTCTGGAGCGCCGAGCTCGGCCGCGGTTCCTATGTGGTGCTGGACAGCGGCGGCAAGCCCGTCGTCACGCTCAAGTCCGCCGAGGCGCAGGAATCACAGCGCCACGGCGATGCCATCGTCTACCCCTCGGGCGGCAAGCAGGTGGCGCTGGTTCCGGGGCGCGCGGAGCCGCTGACGCTGGGCGCGGGCCTGTTCGTGGCCGAGGACCAGAACGGCTACGTGCTGTTCTCGAACGAGGAACGCGTACCGGTCGGCCTGTTGACGCCGACGGGCAACTGGCTGCACGGCGAAACGGCTCCCGCCTGGCTCAAGGACACCGGCAGGATGGTGGTCAGCCAGGGCAAGCTGTGGCTGTTCAAGCAGGAAGGCGAACTGCTCAACGTGCTGAACGATGAAGGCCGCCTGCTGCTCAAGCCCGAAACCGTGGAAGCCGCCAAGAGCCGCTCGCTCAAGAAGCTGCCGCTGGACATACCCGGCAGCGCGCTGGGCCTGCTGGCCCAGGACCACTGCCAATGCACCGAGGACGGCGCCGGCCTGCTGCTGGCCGACGGCGGCATTGCCTCCGACCCGGCCTGGCGCAGCATCATCCCGCTGGACGGATCCGACGAGGATTACGACACGCAGGCGGATGCGGAAGCCGCAGGACTCAAGGCGGAGCAGTTGCGCTACGCCGCCCAGACCGCCGCGGGCCTGCTGCTGCTCGATGCCATGGGCAAGCCCATGGATCTGCCCGCGCAGCAGCACATCGGGCCGTTCCGCCATGGCTATGCGCCGGCCTACGCCGATGGCGTGAGCCGCATGCTGGACCGCAACGGCAAGACCTACGACCTGCCCCGCGATTTCTTCGAAGCGCAGATCGTCGCCCCCGGCGTGGTCCGCTTCCTCAAGACGGCGGCCGAGGGCTCGCCCTGGGGCCTGTACGACTTCGTCGCCGGCAAGGAAATCGCCGCGCCCGCGTTCCAGGACATCGGCCTTTTCCTGGACGGCCAGGCGGTCGCCTCGCTGGGCCAGGACCGCGTCGGGGTCATCGACCTGCAAGGCAAGTGGATCGTGCCGCCCAGCCATCACAGCGCCGAACGCATCGCCGCCAAGATCTGGAAGCTGCGCCAGGCCGGCCCGCAGCAGGAAGAGTACGAACGTCCCGCCGCCGTCTTCAACGCCGAAGGCCGCGCGCTGACCGCCTTCCGCCCCAAGCTGTCGGTCGGCGTGGACAGCGACGGCGCCATTGCGGCCAGCGACGACAAGCACCGCTGGACCATTGCGCCTGACGGCTCGGAAGCGGTCGACATGGAGGACGCGGACTACGTGCGCATGGGCGACTGGACGGTGCTGCGCCGCCAGCCGCGCCAGGGCTATCTGGACAGTCAGGGCCAATGGCAGATCGCACCGCTGTCCGCCACTGCCGGCACCTTCCGCGGCGAGCCCGCCCGCGCCCTGCTGACGGGCGAAGACGGTCCGCGCCTGATCGACGACCAGGGCAAGACCGTGACCGCGCTGCCCGCCGGCGAATGGCGCTGGCCGCAGGGCTCCGACATGCTGCTGCGGCATTACTACGCGGGCAACCGGGAGATGACCGACTACACCGGCCTGGACGGCAAGAAGCGGCTCTCCGTCGAGGGCCTTGCGTCAGCCTATTCCGAAGGCCGCGCGGTAACACGCGTGTCCAACCGCGGCATGCGCGCGCTGGACGGCAAGGGCGCCCTGGCCGGTCCCGCGTTCGACGCGCTGGGCCCGCTGCGCGAGGGCCTGGCGCCGGTCGGCATCGATAGCGGCTACGGTTACGTGGACGCGCAGGGCAAGCTGGCGATCGCCGCGGATTACCGGGCGGTCGCGCCGTTCAGCAACGGCCGCGCGGTGGTGTCCACGGTGGAAGAGTCGATGATCATCGACGCCTCCGGCAAGCAGGTGGCGCGGGTGGAAATGGTATGCGGCATGCGCACGCTGTATGGTTCGCACAACCAGCGGCTGTGGCCGCTGAGCCTGCCCAGCCGCTGCACCCGCTAGCGCCGCGCGCCTACTGCGCGTCCAGCGCCAGGTAGCGGCGCGTCTGCACGATCTCTTCCCGCTCCTTGAAGCTGGTGAGCTGATCGGCCAGCGCGCTGCTGTCGCCCGTCTGCTTGATCGCCGCCAGCGTGGCCTGCATGGCGTGGATGGCGGCGCGCTGCAGGTCCGACGGAATGATCGCCAGGCGGTAGCCCATGGCCGCCAGGTCGGCCAGCGGCGTGAGCGGCGTCTTGCCGCCGTAGAACATGTTGATGAGCTTAAGACCCGGCAGGCGTTCGGCGATGGCGCGGATCTGCTCCAGCGTCTCGGGCGCTTCCACGAAGATCATGTCCGCGCCCGCCTTCAGGTAGCGTTCGGCGCGCGACAGCGCGGCCTCGAAGCCTTCGACGGCGATGGCGTCGGTGCGGGCGATCACCAGCGCATCGGGGTCGCTCAGGGTCTGCCGCGCGATGTGCACCTTGCGGCACATTTCCTCGGCGGGAACCAGGCTCTTGTCGTCCAGGTGGCCGCAGCGCTTGGGAAAGGACTGGTCTTCGATATGGAAGGCCGCCACACCGGCGCGTTCCATGATGCGCACCGTGCGCTCCACGTTGGCCGAGCCGCCGAAGCCGGTATCGGCATCAGCCACCACCGGCAGGCCGCTGGCGTCCACGATCTTTTCCACGCGGTCCATGACCTCGGTAAAGCTGAGCAGGCCGATGTCCGGATAGCCGGCCGCGCGGGCGATGGCGCCGCCGCTGGCGTAGACAGCGGAAAAACCCGCAGCGGCCACCAGACGCGCGGACATGCCGTCATAAGCGCCGGGCGCCACGACGATGTCGCGGGCCAGGTGCTGGCGCAACAGGGTGCTGGGTTTGATGGGGGCATGCATACGGATTCCTTTGCGGGTGTCGTCGATGTATGCATGATCGGCGCGTCGCAATAGAATGTCCAATATATGGAAAATTGATAATCAATACTTTAAGAGTACAGATATGGAACTGCGCCATCTGCGTTACTTCGTCGCCACCGCCGAGGCCCAGCACTTCACTCGCGCCGCGGAACAGCTGGGCATGGCGCAGCCGCCGCTGTCGCAGCAGATCCGCCAGCTGGAGCAGGAAGTCGGCACGCCGCTGTTCGATCGCACCGGCCGCGGCGTCGCGCTGAACGATGCCGGACGCGCCTTCCTGGTCTGCGCGCAGGATATCCTGCAACGCGCCGAGGCCGCCGTGCGTACGGCGCAGCGGGCCGCGCGCGGCGAAGTCGGCGAACTGACATTGGGATTCACGGAGTCCGCGTCCTTCAGCGGCGTGGTGACGGAACTGATACGGCAGTACCGGCAGCGCTATCCGGACGTGGAAATGACGCTGTCGCAGGGCGATAGCGAAACGCTGGTGGCGCAGCTGCGCAGCGGCGCGATCGACGCGGCCTTCGTGCGGCCGCCCTTCGCGCTGGACGGCGGCCTGGCGTTCACGCAACTGGCGCAGGAACCGCTGGTGGTGGCGCTGCCGCTGGGCCATGCATTGGCGCGGCGCAAGCGGCTGGCGCCCGCCGATCTGGAGCAGGAACGCTTCATCCTGTATTCGCGCAAATCCGGCTATGGACTCAGCGCCGACATCATGGCGGCCTGCCGCCAGCATGGGCTGAATCCGCAGATCGGCCAGCGCGCGCCGCAACTGTCGTCAGCGGTGAACCTGGTGGCGGCGGGCATGGGCGTGGCCATCGTGCCGGAATCGCTGCGCCATCTGCGTCCCGACGGCGTGGTGTATCGCCCCTTCGCGCTGGACTGGCCGCGCGCGGTGCTGGGCCTGGCGGTGCGCGAGCAAGGCGCGGGCGGGCGCGTGCGCAATCTGCTGGCGTTGGCTGGCGGCTGAAGGTCTTTATCCCCTTGCCAGCCTACGCATCGATTCAGCCTTCGTGCGATTCGTGCACGGCCACGGCGCCGCGTTTCCAGTAGCTGGCGGCGCGGATGCGGCTCTTGTCGACGCCGTGCTGCGCCACCATGATTTCCCGCACCGCCTTGGCCGCGGCCGATTCCGCGGCCACCCAGGCATAGCCCTCACCCGGCGGCAGCGTCAGCTCGCGCGCGGCTTCCAGCAACAGGGTGCTGTAGCCCGGCGCGGTGCCGTTGCGATGCAGCCAGCGCACCGAAGCCTGCGCCGCGGTGGCCAGCGGGATTTCATTGGAGGCATCCGGCACTTCGATCAGCACCAGCGCCTGCGCGCTGGCCGGCAGCTCTTCCAGGCGGCGGGCGATGGCGGGCAAGGCGGTTTCATCGCCGATCAGCACATGCCAGTCGAAGCCCGTCGGCACGACGAAGGAGCCGCGCGGCCCGCCTATGCCCAGTTGCTGGCCGGGTTCGGCCTGTTCAGCCCAGGTGGACGCGGGGCCGTCGCCGTGCAGCACGAAATCGATGACGAGTTCCTTGCGCGCCGCGTCGAAAAAGCGCGGCGTGTAGTCACGGGCGGCGGGCTTGGGCGCGCCTTCGGGGAACTTGATGCCGTCCGGAGTCACGGCCGGCAGCGCCGGCGGCAAGGACGGATCGGCGGGAAAGAACAGCTTCACGTGGTCGTCGAACGAGGCGGACACGAAGTCCTGCAGCTCGTCGCCGGTGAAGGTGACGCGGGCCATCAGGCCGGCGACGCGTTCGACGCTGGCCACGGTCAGCGTGCGCATCTTCAGGTTGTGGCGGACGCGTTCGACATTCAGGTCGTTGCGGGTCATGGATACTCCAGGAATAAGGTCTTCAGGAACAGGCCTGGCCATTGATGTCCTCAGTGGCGCGGGCCAGGATGGCCGCGATGCGCCGCTGCTCCGCGGGCGAGGCGTCGGTGCGGTCCAGCAGCGCGCGCTTGAGCGCCTGGCGCGCGGCCACGAATTCGGGCAGCCAGCCGGTGGCGGTGTCTTCGCCTTCGGGGCCGACGTTGCGCGGCTGGCCGCTCCAGGCCTGGCGCATCCAGTCCATCTTGCGCGCCACGTGCTTGAGCTTGTTGAACATCAGCGCCAGGCGTTCGCGGTTGCCGTCCAGATGCGCGCGGCCCGGCTCCGCCAGGTGATAGCGCTTCTTCGCGCCCTCTTGCTCGACGGTGGCGTAACCCAGCTCTTCCAGATAGGTCAGCGCGGGATACACCATGCCGGGGCTGGGCGTGTAGAAGCCGTTGCTGAGCGCGCCCAGCGCCTTGATCAGCTCGTAGCCGTGGCTGGGGTTCTTTTCCAACAGGCCCAGCAGCATCAGCTGCAGGTCGTCGGCGCTGACTTTGCGGCTGCGGGTCCAGCCGCGGCCGTCATCGCCGAAACCGCCGCCGAAGCCGCCGCCTTCGCCGCGCTCGTCGGCCGGACCGGAGAACCAGTCGCCGCCCGCGCCGGCATGGCGCTGATGGTGGCCATGGCCCTCGCCGTGATGGCGGTGGTGCGCATGAGGATGATGGGAATGGGAATGACCGTGGCGGCCCTGCGGCTTCTGGCGGGCTCGGCGCACGAATGCGGTAAGGAATTGGGCATCACGCATGGTTTACCTCCGGTGTCTATCGTACGAGTTATATCTTAAGACATATATCTTACGATATACCTGCGATAGTCCAGCCGTCAAGCGCGACGTTCGATCACCCCAGCCGCGATCCCTCCCACAATGAGCGCCATGCCCGCCAGCAGCGAGGCGCTGACCGGCTCATCCAGGAACACGGCCGCGCATAGCAGACCGAACACGGGCACGCCCAACAGTCCGATGGCAGTCACGCCTGCGGGCAATGCACGATTTACATTCACGGCAGCCCAATGCGCCACCGCGATCCCGAACACGCCGGCATAGCCCAGCAGCCACGCCAGGTCCGCGTTCCACGCCACTTGCGGCGGGCCTTCGGCGGCATAGGCCACGGCCGACAGCACAACCGAAGCCAACAGGGCTTGCCATAGCGCGAGTTCGAACGGCGGCGTGACCCAGCGGTGCGCGCGCACGTAGACGATGTTGGCCGCCCAGCACAGCGCCGCCAGCAGGATCAGGCCATTGCCCAGCAAGGCATCGCGATTGGTCCAGTCGAAGGTCAGCGGATTGAAGATGACGGCCAGGCCCAAGAGGCCCAGCGCCAATCCGGCTTGCCGCGCGCGGCCCACGGATTCACCCAGAAAGAGCCAGGCTCCAGGGATCACCCACAGCGGCGTGGTGTAGGCCAGCACGGCCGAGCGGCCCGCCGGCACGTACAGCATGCCCAGGCTGACCAGCGCGGCAAAGGCGCCCATATGCAGCAGCCCAACGCTGAAGATTACGGGAAGGTCGGCCTTGACCGGCCGCGCCACGCGGCGCAGCGCGAGTCCCAGCGCCAGCAATGCGGCCGTGCCAGCGATGCTGCGCGCGGCCGCCGCCCAGATGGGCGTCATGTGCTGCAACAGCAGTTTGTTGACGATCCAGGTAAAGCCCCAGGCCAGCACCACCACGCCCAACAGCAGCAAGGCATGACGGCGGGAAAGCGTGGCGGTGGACATGGGCGGAGTATGCGTCCGCCAGGACGCAGGAATGCGGCGAAGACCCGACTATAGGAGCCGCGCGCGGCCGCGCCGTAGACCCACGGCGCGCCTATTCGCTGGTGCCACGCGCGGCCTTGGCACGCCGCGTCGCCGCGGCTCGCAGCCAGCGTTCGAAATCCGCCGCCTTCGGTTCATCCGGCGCGGGCGCGTAGACCACCAGCCGCAAGTGCCGGCTTTCGTCCACCGACAAGGTGGAATGCTCGAACGCCAGCGCGCCCAGGGCCGGCAGGCTCAGGCTGCGCAGCCCCATGCAGGAGCCGTGCACATCGTGTTCGCGCCACCAGGTCTTGAAGTCGGGCGACACGCGCTCCAGTTCGTCCACCAGCTCCCCGACGTCCGGCGCCTGGCCGGCGCTGGCGAAATCCCGCCGGAACGTGGACAGCATGGCGGGCGCTTGCGCCGGCCAGTCCACGAACAGTTCGCGCATCGCCGGATCCGCGAACAACATCCACAGCAGATTCCTGCGCCCCGGCGCCTGCGCGGAAAAATTGAACACGCGGTCCGCGGCCGCGTTCCACACCACCACATCCCAACGCAGATTGAGCACGTAGGCGGGGCGCGCGGGCAGGTCATCCATCAGGCGGCGTACCTGCGCGGGCACCGTGCACCAGGTGCGGCCCGGTTCCGACGGCGGGCGCTGATGCGCCAGCAGGTAGAGGTGGCGGCGTTCGGCCGCGTCCAGCTTCAGCACGCGCGCCAGGTTTTCCAGGAAGCCCGCCGACACGCTGATGTTGCGGCCCTGTTCGAACCAGGTGTACCAGGCCAGGCCCACGCCGGCCAACGCGGCGACTTCCTCGCGGCGCAAGCCCGGCGTGCGCCGGCGGCCGCCCGCGGGCAGCCCCAGTTCGGCGGGACTGAGCCGTTCGCGGCGCAGCCGCAGGAACTCGGACAGATCGGCGCGGGTGCGCTCCAGGCGTTTCGGGGCTACGGTTGCGGTCATGAGTCTATTGCACCCAGTAATAGCATAAGCAGCTAAATTGTATAAGGCTAAAAGCCTCTCCAGAATAGCGTCCATTCAGATTCCGATGGCGCTTTCCATGTCTTCCTCCACACTCCCCTGCCCTGGTTTGCACGCCGCGCGGCAACAGCCCATCCTGGGCCGCCTGGGCCTGGCCGTGCTGCTGTCGGGCGGCTTCATCACGATCTTCGACCTGTTCGTGGTCAACGTCGCCATCCCCAGCATGCAGTCCACTCTGTCCGCCAGCTTCGCGCAGATCAGCTTCATCATCGCCGCCTACGAACTGGCCTATGGCGTGCTGCTGATCGCGGGCAGCCGGCTGGGCGACCGCCACGGCCGGCGGCGCCTGTTCATGCTGGGCATGGCGGCATTCGCGTTGGCCTCGGCGCTATGCGGCGTCGCGCCCACCGCGGACACATTGATCGCCGCGCGCGTGCTGCAAGGCGCTGCGGCGGCCATGCTGTTTCCGCAGGTCTATGCGCTGATCCGCGTCAGCTACCAGGGCCGCGAACGGCAGCGGGCGTTTGGCCTGCTGGGCATGACGTTGGGGCTGGCGGCCATCGCGGGGCAAGTGCTGGGCGGCGGGATCGTGCACGCCGACCTGTTCGGCCTGGCATGGCGCAGCATCTTCCTGCTCAACCTGCCCCTGGGCCTGCTGGCGTGGCGCCTGGCCCGCCATATCCCGGAATCGCGCGAGCCTTCGGGCGCGCGCATGGACTGGCCCGGCGCGGCGCTGGCGGGAACCGGGCTGACCTTGCTGTTGCTGGCGCTGATCGAAGGCCCCTCGCGGCACTGGCCTGCGTGGACCGTGGCTTGCGGCGCGGCTGCGGTCGTCGCGCTGGCATTGTTCGCGCGCATGCAGCGCCGCATCGCGGCCCGCGGCGGCGCGCCCCTGGTCGACATGGCATTGCTGACGCAGCCGCGCTTCGCGGCGGGCTGCCTGCTGGTGCTGCTGGTGTTCTCCACCGCCAGCGCCATGTTCCTTTGCTACGCGCTGCTGATGCAAACGGGCTTCGGGCTGGACGCGCTGACGGCCGGCCTGATCTTCGCGCCAGCCAGCGTGGGCTTCATCGCCGGGTCGATGGCCGCGCCGCGGCTGGTGGCGCGCTTCGGCACGCGCGCCATCGCGCTGGCTGCGCTGCTGTACGGCGGCGCCACCGCGGCCTTGATGCTGCAAGTGGGCGCGGCCGGCGCCAGCCTCGCGCCGTGGTCGCTGCTACCCGCGCTGGTATGGCTGGGCGCGGCCCAGGGCGCAGTCAATACGCCGCTGGTGAACCTGGCACTGGGCTTCGTCGAGGACCGCCAGGCCGGCATGGCGGCGGGCGTGGTGTCGACCTTGCAGCAGGTGGGCGCGGCGCTGGGCGTGTCGGCGGCGGGCATGCTGTTCAGCGCAACGTTGGAAGCCTACGCCGGCGCAAGCGCCGCCGAACGCCATGCGCAAGCGTTCGCCAGCGCAATGCAATTCAATGTCGCGGCGATCCTGGCCGCGGCGGCGCTGCTGTGGCGGCTGGGCCGCCGCGCGCAAGCAGGCCAGGCCGCTACTGATAGCTCATCGTGAAGGTGGCGCGGGCGTTGGCGGATCCGACCGTCACGACGGGCCCGGTCTGCACGTAGCGCGCCTTCAGCGGAATGGAATACGAGGTAGAGCCCGCAGACACGGTGCCGGCCAGCCACTGGTTGATGTTGCCGGCGGCTTTCGAATCCGGGCCATACCCCAGCACGGTCGTGCCGCTCAAGACTTCGATCCCGACGCCCGTGGCCTGAGAATCCGGCGACAACGTCAGCACATTGGAGTAGTTGCCAGTGTTCGTGGCGTCCGTCAGCGTGACGTACGCATCGATTGACGACTTCCCGTCTCCCGGCTTGCAAGTCAGATCAATGCTGAATGGCCGCTCGGGCGACGTAGAGCCCACGCCCTTGAAACTCTGTGCTGAAACGTTTCCCAATGACGCCTGAATCGGCCCCGTAGACGCGAATGAACAGGTCGGCGGCTCTTGGGGTTTTAGGGTGGTGGAAGCGTACACGGTGAACATTGCGATGGGCTTAATCGTCTCGTTGTTTAGTATCCATTTGCCGATATTAAAGTTGTTGAGCGTTCCTGCGCGAATTGTTCCCGTCTTGACCAGTTCAATAGTGGCGGTTTGTGCAGCAGGGAACGGCTCGAAGTCGCCCTCGCAGGTCAACGGCCATACACCCGAAAGGCACGCGTGATTAGAAACCTGTGTTGTGATGCGGTAGCCTACTCCTCCAACTCCCGTAGGATAGACACCGGGCAGGACCTCACTGCCAATACCAACGAGACGCATCGTGCCACGTATTTTGCCTTGGCATGAAACAGGGACATTGCGAACATCTAGCAGGCCGTTGAAAAAAGCCAGAGCCCGCGTGGCTCTGGCAAAATGGCGGCCATCCTCTTCTGCCGAAGCCAGCCCAAGCCGATGCGTGGACTCGACCTCAAACAAAACGAGCTGTTCAGTTATACGACGCTGGAGCAGCGCATCCCGAACGATCACCCGCTGCGTCCCCTGCGAGGCCTGGTCGATACCGTTCTGGCTTCGATGGATCGGGACTTCGACGGGCTGTACTCCACCCTGGGACGGGCCTCGATTGCGCCGGAGCGGCTGCTGCGCGCCTCGTTGCTGCAGGTGATTTACACCATTCGCTCCGAGCGGCAGTTGGTCGAGCAGATTGATTTCAACCTGCTGTTTCGCTGGTTCGTCGGCTTGTCGATGGACGAGCGCATGTGGGATCACTCGACCTTCAGCCAGAACCGTGACCGCTTGTTCAACCAGGATGTAGCGCGGCTGTTCTTCCAGCGCATCAAGTCGCTGGCCGCATGGTCCGAGTACGCCAGCAACGAGCATTTCAGCGTCGATGGCACGCTGATCGACGCCTGGGCCTCGCACAAGTCCTTTATCAAGAAGGATGGCGGCGACCCACCGGAGGATGGCACGCGCAACCCCGATGCCGACTTCAAGGGCGAGAAGCGCAGCAACGCGACCCACCAATCGACCAGCGATCCCGAGGCCCGGCTGGCGCGCAAGAGCAATGGCGATGCCAGTCGTCTGGCGCACATGGCCCACACGATGATGGAGCACCGCAACGGTCTGATCGTGGATGTGGAATGCACCGAGTTCAATGGACGTGCCGAGGTAGAGGCGGCGCTGGAGATGCTGGAGCGCACGGCCAAGCCGGGCAGCACGGTAGGTGCAGACAAGAATTACGACCAGAAGCGTTTCGTGCAGAGGGCGCGCGAGCTGAAAGTGACACCGCATGTGGCGCAGAAGCGCAAGGGCAGCGCCATCGATGGGCGCACCACGCGGCATCCGGGGTATGCCGCCAGCCAGAAGATCCGCAAGCGGATCGAAGAAGGTTTTGGCTGGCTGAAGACGGTTGGCGGCCTGCGCAAGACCAAGCTGATCGGTCGCGCCAAGCTGAGTGCTCAGTTATTGCTGGGTTTCTCGGTCTACAACCTGATCCGACTGGGTAGCCTGTCGGGTTGGTGGCGAGGATCGCATGTATAGGGCGAGTTACGCCCAAAAAACGCCGAAAGGCGTGAACGTGGTGCTGAAACCTGTCAAAAAGGCCTGAAGTCAGGCCTTGTGTGGACTCCGTTAGGCCAAAGCGCTTGAAAAAGCGCCAAACCGGACGGGTTGGGGCAGTTGAAGCCGAGTTTTTCAACGGCCTGCTAGATTTTTTGACCACAGGACGTCCCCATCGGCCACAGTAATATTGAGCTTAATGTCCGACGGAAAAGTAACGGACAGCCAATGGGGATTATTGCAGGTGACCGCAACGGCGGTATTTGACCAAGACGTCAGTGATAGCAGGGTGGCGCTTAGCAACAATAGTTTTTGCAGAATATTCATCTTGTGATTCCGGTCGGTGACGATTAGAGAGGAATGGCTAATTGCATTGGGTCTGGATCTGCCGATAGCTGTCGGGTCTCGAGCCTTTTTCCATAGCCGGCAATTCGTAATCCATGCGGCAAGTGTTGCCGGACTGCTCGCCCCACTTGACCGTCAACTGGCCCTTGTCCTGCAAGCCGCGAGCCATGACGCGGCTGGCCTGCCCGACCAGGCCTACTTCCACGCCATGCTCGTCCTGCACACTGGCGCCGAACGGCAGCGGCTCGCCATCGGCCCGCAAGGCCACCAGCATGGCTGACCGGCCAGAGACCGTGGCGTACCGCAGCATCGCGACCGCGCCCGCGCGCGGCGCCACCTGCTGGCTGGTAACTTGCAGCTCCACGTCGGTGGACAGGCCCTTGGGATCGATCTCCACCTCATTCATGCGATACGGCGTCAGGTGCGGCACCACCGCGTAGCCTCGGCTGTTGACTCGCATACCGGAGGCGTTGAGCAGGCGCGCGCCTTCCGCATCAGGCGCTTCGACGATGCCGAAGGTTTCCGATAGCGGCTGCGACAACGTGAGGCCGCCCGGATGCACGACGACCGCGCCGCGCATGCCCACCGAGCTTTGCGAGTAGCCCGTGCCAACGCCCGCACTGCCCGTGAACTCCGCCACCGGCGCGCGATAGAGCAGGCTGGCGCTGCCGCCATTCATGCTGCTGGCCGAGCCGCCGGAAGCATGGTCGGCGCTAAGGCTGTAGGACAGCTGATTGTCCTCGCCGGTAGAGCCGGACAGCGTGCTTTGCATCCGCACGCGGCCATCGGAATCGCGTCCGGCATTGGTCGACAAGCTGAGAGGATTGGTCTTTCCCAGCGGAATGCTGAGGGTCGCATAGACCGCGGTGCCCATCTGCTGGCGGCTGTCGCGCTGACGTTGAACCGTCAGGTTGTAGCCTATGCTCTTGTAGGTGTTGGCATAGGCAATGCTGTAGTTCACGTCGCGGCCGTCGCGGTTCCAATGGTCCACGGCCGAGCCGGTAAGGTTGATGCTGCCGCGCTCTCCACCCAGTTGCTGGCTGATGACGAGCGAGGCGCGGTTGCGCTCGCGCACCATGCTGCCGGAATAACGGTACTGGCCGTAGCCGTATAGCGAATTCATGGCTTCGTTCAGGCCGTAGAAGCCGCCGGTGGAATAGCGGTACGCCGCGATGGAGACGTTGGTGCCCGTGGCGGGCAGGTTCTTGGCATAGCTGACGCGCATGCTGGTGCCGGTATGCGTGGCGCCATTCCTCGACAGGCGCGACTGGGTCGCGTCCAGGCCCACGGCGCCGAAGGACGTATTGAGGGTGCTGCCCAGCAGTGCCGAGGTGTAGTTCTGCGCCACGGTGGCGCCGGCATAGCCCGTCACCAGGTTGGACAGGCCTCGCTGGTAGGTGGCCTGCATGAAATGCGGGCTTTTCGACAACTGCTTGTTGCGCACGGCGCCGCCCACCACGCTGTAGCGGCTCACGCCGGGACGCAGCGACATCGGCACGGCCGCGTAGGGCACGGAGAATTTGCGCACGCTGCCATCGGCTTCCTGGACCGACACGTCCAGGTCGCCGCCGTAGCCGGTGGCGTACAGGTCGGTAATTTCGAAGGCGCCAGGCGCCACCGTGGTTTCGTAGATGATGGCCGAGTTCTGGCGGATGGTGACGCGCGCGTTGCTATTGGCCACGCCCCGCACCACCGGCGCGTAGCCGCGCATCGAGTCGGGCAGCATGCGGTCGTCGCTGGCCAGGCGCACGCCCTTGAAGGGCGTGGAGTCGAACAGTTCGCCGCTGGTGTAGGCTTCGCCCAGGGTCAGCTGGGACGACAGCGCCACGATCTCGCGCTGCGCGTAGGTCGAGAGGTTCTGATATTGGCGGCGGCCCTGGGAATCGAAAGAGTAGGAGCCATTGTGGCGCAGGCGCCAGTCGCCCAGGTTGGCGCCCGCGCGCAGGCCCAGATAGCCCTGCCGCTGCGTGCCGCCAAAGGCGTTGTTGCGGTAGTTGTACAGATTGAAGTCGTAATCCAGCATGGCCGCATTCACGCCCGAGTCCCACAGTTCCGGACTGACATAGCCGCGGGCGTGACGGCTCATGGAGGCCTGGGGAATGCTCAGGTCCAGGCGTTGGTCGCCGAAGTCGAAATCACTGCCCGCGTCGGCGGCGATGTCGTCCAGACGCAGGCTGTCGCCTTGCGCCAGCTTGTCGGTGGCCTCGGCGGACAGCTTGCCCAGGTCGACGCCGATGCGTTGCAGCAGCTGGCGGTCAAACACGGGCTGCGCCGCCGCCTCGCCGGCGACCGGCGCGAACGGCACTTCCACGCGGCCGACATAGCCCTGGTTGATGAACAGGTCCACCGAATAGTTGCCGGGCGCCGCCGCATTTCCCTTGGCAAAGCGCGACAGATCGGTACGCTGGCCCGCACCACCCATCAGGAAGGCGTCCTCGAACTCCACCGAGGCCACCATCTTCCCGGGTGCGGCGGTCTCGGCGGCGCGCGCCTCCTGGTCATGCGCGGCCAGGGCCACCAGCAGTGCCGCGCACAGGGGCGTCAAGCGCAGGCTGGCGCAGTCTCGCGTATGCAGGAGCTTTGAGAGGATTTGCTTCATGATGGGGGCGTTGAAAGAGTGGTATCGGTGAAAACGCTGGGCAAAACCCTCCCCGGGATGCCGTTGCCGGCATCCGTCACAAAGAGGTTTTCTGGAAGGTGGCGCCGCGCGCTTGCGCGGCGCGCCGGCTTAGCGCGCGGCGGACGCGGCCCCCGACGTCAAAGGCTGCGAACCTTCGACATTGGCGCCCCAGTCATTGATGCTGTTGAACTTGACCTGCGCGCCGGCGGCGGGCGCGGACGTCATCCCCGCGATGGGGAAGAGCGCGGACTCGCCCGGCTTGACGTAGCCCGCGCCGGCGTCGAAGGACTGGCCGCCCGACTGCAGGCTCACCTTGCCCAGATTCACGACGTAGGGCGTGGGATTGCTGGCCTTCAGCGCGTAGCCCTTGCCCGCCGCGGCGGGAGCGACCTCCCAACGCAACTGCGCCGGCGCCTCTTCCGCCAGGCCCGGCAGGCCTTGCGGGCGGTACATCACCTTGATGCGCGTGCGGAACGCGATCTGCAGGCGGTTGGCGTCCTCGCCGGCCTGGGCCTTGGGCGGGACTTCCAGCACGTTGAGCCAGTACAGGCTTTCCTTGTCCTGCGCCATCGCTTCCTTGGTATGGATCAGGCGCAGCGTCTGTCCCTTGCCCGGGTCCACGCGAAAAATGGCGGGCGTCAGCATGAAGGGAACCTTCAGCTTTTCCGGAGAATCAGTGATGTTGCCGTCATCCAGCCAGGACTGGATCAGCGCGGGCGTGCGGCCGTCGTTGCTCAGCTTGATGGTGACCTCGCGCTCTTGCGCGGGATAGATCACGCGCGTGCTGGCGATCACGACGCTGGCTTGCGCCTGGAGTGCGAAACAGCCCGCTGCGAGCGCTGCGGTGGCCATCAGGGTGCGGCGTAGATTTTTCATGATGTAGCCCTTGGTGGTGGATGCTGCGTGTATGGTCGGTTTCCTTCCAAGCCGTCTCGGGGAGCGGGGTGAGACGGCTTGCAGGGAAACACCTGTCTCGGCGGCCCCGGGAAGCGGCCGCCGAGCCGGCGCATTACTGGTAGGAGATCGAGTACTGCACGCGCGAGTTGGCTGCGCCAGCGGTGGCGTTGCCCAGCGAGTGGTATTCGACGAAGTAGTCCAGGTCAGCCTTGCCGTTGGCCAGGTTCACAACCTGCGAGTTCTGCTGGCCGGTGGCCGCGCCGGCCTTGATTTCGCCGAACGAGTTGTTCAGCAGGCCCAGTTCGACCTGGCTGGCGCCGCCGGCGTCAACCATGAGGCGACCCGTTTCCTGCGAAACGGTGGGGCCGCCTTCGAAGTGCACCGAAACCGGCTGATCCGAGGTGCAACCGCTCAGCGCGATCTTGAACGGCGTGCGGCCGGCGGTGGAACCCGCGACTTCCAGCGTCTTGGACGACACGGTGGGCAGCGCCACGGTGAAGTTTTCGCCGCCGTTGCCGCCGTTGATGGAGCAGGTGTTGGCGGTGATGTTGCCGGTGAATTCGATGGTGCCGTCAGCGGCGTGGGCGCTGGCGAAGGTGGCGAGGCCGGCAATGGCCAGGGCGGCGGTCAGGAGGGTCTTTTTCATGATGAGTCTTTTGAGTTGGGGTTTTGAGGTGAGGAGAAATCGCCGTTTCGGGCAGTTCCTTGCTGCGTACACTCCGGATGCCGGGCCGTTGGGGACTGGCCTTTTTCAGTTCGCGTACTCAACAACTGCATCGTAGATTTCGCCGCTTTGGCCGCCCATCGGGCTAGTCCGCTCCTATCCGCGCAAGGCATAGGACTAGGCCCATTCTGTAAATGCGGCCCCGCCAGCCCCGGGAAAGGCGTCCGCGATCAGTCCCGCCTGAAGCAAGACGCGGAAGAAAAAAGGGTCATTGACCGTCCAGGCGCGAGTCCGGACCTAGGTAAGGATCAATTCATGAGTGGCCGCACCCGGCGCAACGGCGGGTGGGAAGATGGCGCCGCGGCTGCGGCCCAGGATAGGCAGGGCAGCGCCGCTGAACGCGGCGCTGCCCAATTACGTCAGGCTGCCTTGGTAAGCAGCGGCACGCCAGGCTGGCTGGCCGAGCGCGTGCCCGGCAGCGGGTGACAGGACTGCGGATGGTAGGTGTGCACCAGCGACAGCTTCACGCGATCGCTGGCGTTGCCCTGGGCGGCGTGCAGGGTGCGGCAATGGAAGAACACCACGTCGCCCGCCTGCAGTTCCGGACACACCGCGCGGGCGATCCATTCGGCATTCTGGGGCGCGTCGTCGCGGAAGAACTTCTGCTGGTCGAACTGTTCCGGCGTGAAGGCGGCGGCGTGCGAACCCGGGATGAAGGACAGGCCGCCGTTGGCGCGGGTTTCCGGGCCCAGCGCCAGCCAGGTGGACACCAGGTCCGTGTCGGAAAACGACCAGTAGCGGATGTCCTGGTGCCAGCCCGTCAGGCTGCCATAGGCGGGATGCTTGGTCATCACGCAGTTGTGGTGCACGGTGGACAGCACCGGCGTTTCGCCGAAGTAGCGCCCCAGCCACTGGCCGATGCGCGCATCGGTGGCCCATTGCGCGAACAAGGGATCGCGGCCGTAGGCGCCGAGCAGGCGGCGCACGGTCAGCCCGCCCTCGGCGGCGCGCGACTCGGGCGCGCCGGGATAGCGCAGGTCGGCTTCGTATTCGATGGGCGCGACGTGGTCGCGCAAATGGCGTTCGGCGAGGGCGCGCAGCGCCGCTACCTGTTCCGGGCTGGCGAACTGGCGCGCCACCACGAAGCCCTGCTCGCGCAGGACGGCTATCTGATCATCAGGCAACAACATGGCATTCAAGCAGCAGGGGGTTGGGCGGGAGGATTGATGCGGGCGGCATCGCGTTCCTGTACCTCATGGTGCACCCATTCGCGCCACACCGCCACCAGCAGGGCCATCAGCACGGGGCCGACGAACAGCCCGACGATGCCCATCGTCTTTACGCCCCCCACCAGCCCGAAGAAGGTCGGCAGGAAAGGCAGCTTGACCGGTCCGCCCACCAGGCGCGGGCGCAGGGTCTTGTCGACGATGAAGAGTTCCACGCTGCCCCAGACCATCAGCGCGATGCCCGCCACCAGATGGCCCGAGCCCACCAGGTACAGCGACACCAGGGTGAACGACAGCGGCGCGCCGCCCGGTATCAGCGCCATGAAGCCGGTGACCACGCCCAGCAGCACGGGCGACGGCACGCCCGCGACCCAGTAGGCGATGCCCAGCACCACGCCTTCGCCCAGGGCGATCAGGCCCATGCCGGTGACGGTGGAATTGATGGTGGCCGGCACCACGCGCGAAAAGCGCTGCCAGCGCGCCGGCAGGATGCGTTCACCCAGCACGTCCAGCTGGGCCACCATGCGGATGCCGTCCTTGTAGACGAAGAACAGCGTGATCAGCATGAACAGCACGGTCAGCAGCAACTGGAACACGTTGCCCGTGGCCGCCAGGACCATGCGGTAGATATTGCCCAGATGCTCGCCGCTGACGGCCTCGACCAGGGCGCCCAACGCATGCGGCTGGCCAATATAGGATTCCCAGTACTGGCCCAGGCGCTCGCCCACCACGGGCATGGAGGTGATCCAGTTGGGCACGGCCACGCCATGGCGGTTGGCGGCGATGGCCCAGGCGAAGAAAGTGCTGGCTTCCTTGATGGCGTAGGACAGCGCGAACGACATCGGCACGATCAGCACGACGATCACCACCAGCAGCGCCAGCGAGGCGGCCAGCGCGCTGCGACCGCCGCAACGGGTGAGCAGGCGCTGGTACAAGGGCCAGCTGGCCAGGCCGATGATGAGTGCGGCAAGCGCGGGGACCAGGAAACCGCTGAGGAAGTACACCCCCGCCAACAGCACGAGCAACAAAAGCCAACGGGCGATCAGATAAGCGGGTAGTACAGGCTGCATGGAGCGGATCGACAGTAAGGACGTTGTAGGCTTTGACTGTCGGACTATACAGACGTTTCGTGGAATTCGAGGGACGCAAGGTCTGTATTTACTACGGGGTTTCCCGTGATTCTCCAGGCGGAGGGCGGATCCGCCCCCCACCCCATACGCTTACAAAGCGTATTCCGCGGCCTCTTCGCGCGCAGTACGGCGGCGCGGCGGCAGGTACTCCTCGAGCGCCGGCCTGGGGGCTGCGGACGTCTGGATGGTCGCCTGGCCGGTCTGGCGCGCGTACACGCCGCAGCTGGCGGCGGCGGGGTCGGTCTCGTCGCGGCCGCTCAGCAGCGGGCAGCTGGCGAACAATTCGGCGGCCCAGTCGGTGAAGGCGCGCACCTTGGGCGACAGCTGGCGGCTTTGCGGATACAGCACCGAAATCGCGGTGGCGCTGGGCTTCCATTGCGGCAGCACTTCGATGAGCTCGCCCGATTGCAGATGCGGCAGCGCCATGTAACGCGGGGTCTGGATCAGGCCGAAGCCCTTCAGTCCGCAATCCAGGTAGGCGCCGGACTCGTTCACCGACACCACGCCCTTCATTTCGACTTCCTGGTGCTTGCCGTCGACGCGGAAGTCCCAGGCGCAATTGCGTCCGGTGCGGCTGGAGAAATAGTGCACGGCGTGGTGGTCGCGCAGTTCGTCGATGCTCTGCGGCAGGCCATGGCGCGCCACATAGGTGGGCGAAGCGCAGGTCACGCTCTGCAGGGTGCCGATGCGGCGCGCGACCAGGCTGGAATCCTCGAGGTCGCCGGCGCGGATCACGCAATCCACGGCCTCCTGCACCATGTCGACCGGGCGGTCGCCCAAGCCCAGCACCAGCTCCACGTCGGGGTATTTGTCGTGGAAATCACACAATGAAGGGATCAGGATCAGCCGCCCGATGCAGGTGGGCGCATCGATGCGCAGCCTGCCCTTCAGGCGCAGGGCCGCTTCCTGGAAGCAGGCCTCGGTTTCCTCGACGTCGGCCAGGATGCGCACGCAGTGCTGGTAATAGCCGGCGCCGTCAGGCGTGAGGCCGATACGGCGCGTGGTGCGGTTGAGCAGGCGCACGCCCAACAGGCGTTCGAGGTTCTGGATGATGGTGGTGACGGTGGTGCGCGGAAGCGAGAGGCTGTCGGCCGCCCGGGTGAAGCTATTGGCGTCCACGACGCGCACAAACACCTGCATAGCCTGAAAACGGTCCATGGCGACGGTGTCCTTTGGGGAAATAGTCGGTGTGGACGGAGCATAACCCGATTTCGATGCTGATTAGTCGATCCTTACGACTAGTGTTGCCGAAACATCAGGGTTTATCCGACCCCCTAAACCGCTCAGAATGCAAACCATCTTGAAGTGCCCTTGCCGCCAGGCGCCATCAAAGGGCATGCCTATCCTCAGATTCCGGCAAAGCAAAGACCCGCCCCGATCAGGCGCCTTTGCCTGGGATGCGCAGCAGCATTTCATGCTGCACCGCAGCATTTCCGCCAGATCCTGAAGACAGGCCTGCCCCAGGCCGCCGCAGCCGCCTCCCGCCCCCAGGCTCATCCAGGCAAGCGCGCTTTCGCCCCATCATCTCTCAAGGAAACACCATGGTTTCGCGCAATCGTATTGCTGTGCTCGCCGTCTTTGCCGCCATCATCGCCGCCGGCGGCGGTTATGCCCTGTTCCGCGCTCCCGCTGGCGCCAATGCCGCACAGGCGCAGACCGCCCCCTCGGCGCCCCCGGTCGAAGTGGCCGAGGTGCTGAACAAGACCATCGTGGACTGGCAGCGCTACTCCGGCCGCCTGGAAGCCATCGACCGCGTCGACATCCGCCCCCTGGTGTCGGGCACCCTGACCGCCGTGCACTTCCAGGACGGCAGCATCGTCAAGAAGGGCGACGTGCTCTTCACCATCGACCCGCGCCCCTACGCGGCCGAGGTGGACCGCGCCGCAGCCGCCCTGACCGCCGCGAAGGCCCGCGCCTCGTACACCGCCAGCGAACTGGCCCGCGGCCAGCGCCTGCTGACGGACAACGCCATCGCCCGCCGCGATTTCGAGGAAAAGCAGAACGCCGCCCGCGAAGCCGCCGCCAACCTGCAAGGCGCCCAGGCCGCGCTGGACTATGCCAAGCTGAACCTCGGCTACACCCGCATCGAAGCCCCCGTGGACGGCCGCGTGTCGCGCGCCGAGGTCACGGTAGGCAACGTGGTGGCGGCCGGCGCCGCGTCGGTGCCGCTGACCCGGCTGGTGTCGGTGTCCAAGATGTACGCATCGTTCGACGTGGACGAACAAACCTTCCTGCGCTATGTGAACCCCGCGCGCGGCGGCCGCGCCGGCGCCGTGCCGGTGGAGCTGGGCCTGGCCAACGAGGAAGGCTATTCGCGCACCGGCGTCGTGCAGTCCGTGGACAACCGCCTGGACACCACCTCCGGCACGATCCGCGTGCGCGCCGAGTTCGACAACGCCGACGGCCAGCTGCTGCCCGGCCTGTACGCCCGTGTCCGCCTGGGCGGCAGCGAACCGCGCCAGGCCGTGCTGATCGACGAAAAGGCCATCGGCACCGACCAGGACAAGCGCTACGTGCTGGTGCTGGACGACAAGAACCATGCCGTCTATCGCCAGGTCAAGCTGGGCGCCAACCAGGAAGGCCTGCGCGTGGTCGATTCGGGCCTGGCCGCCGGCGAACGCATCGTTGTCAACGGCCTGCAGCGCATCCGTCCCGGCGATGCCGTGACCCCCACCGTCGTCCCCATGGTTGCGGCCCAACGCAACCCGGTCAAGACCGCCTCGGCCAATCTGAACTGAGCCGGCGCGTCTAACGAGAACGTCCATGAATATCTCGAAATTCTTCATCGACCGGCCGATCTTCGCCGGCGTGCTATCGGTCCTGGTGCTGCTGGCGGGCCTGCTGGCCATGTTCCAGCTGCCCATCTCCGAGTATCCGGAAGTGGTGCCGCCGTCCGTGGTCGTGCGTGCGCAGTATCCGGGCGCCAACCCCAAGGTCATCGCCGAAACCGTGGCTTCGCCGCTGGAGGAATCCATCAACGGCGTCGAGGACATGCTGTACATGCAGTCGCAGGCCAACAGCGACGGCAACCTGACCCTGACGGTCAACTTCAAGCTCGGCGTGGACCCGGACAAGGCTCAGCAACTGGTGCAGAACCGGGTGTCGCAAGCGCTGCCGCGCCTGCCGCCGGACGTGCAGCGCCTGGGCGTGACCACGGCCAAGAGCTCGCCCACGCTGACGCTGGTGGTGCACCTGATTTCGCCCAATGACCGCTATGACATCACCTACCTGCGCAACTACGCGATCCTGAACGTCAAGGACCGCCTCGCCCGCATCACCGGCGTGGGCGAAGTGACGGTGTGGGGCTCGGGCAACTATTCCATGCGCGTCTGGCTGGACCCGCAGAAAGTCGCCCAGCGCGGCATGACCGCCAGCGAAGTGGTCGCTGCCATCCGCGAACAGAACGTGCAGGTCGCCGCCGGCGTCATCGGCGCCTCCCCCACGCTGGGCGACGTGCCGCTGCAGCTGAACGTGAATGCCCGCGGCCGCCTGCAGACCGAAGAGGAATTCCGCGACATCATCCTGAAGACCTCGCCCGACGGCGCCGTGACGCAGCTGTCGGACGTGGCCCGCGTAGAACTGGACGCGCAGGAATACGGCTTGCGTTCGCTGCTGGACAACAAGCAGGCGGTGGGCATGGGCATCATGCAGTCGCCGGGCGCCAACGCGCTGGACGTGTCCAGCCAGGTGCGCGCCGCCATGGCCGAGCTGTCGCAGGACTTCCCGCCGGGCGTGGAATACCGCATCGAATACGACCCCACTCAATTCGTGCGCGCCAGCATCAAGGCCGTGGTGACCACGCTGCTGGAAGCGATCGCCCTGGTGGTGCTGGTGGTGATCCTGTTCCTGCAGACCTGGCGCGCCTCCATCATCCCGCTGCTGGCGGTGCCCGTTTCCATCGTGGGTACCTTCGCCCTGCTGCTGATGTTCGGCTACTCCATCAACGCGCTGTCGCTGTTCGGCATGGTGCTGGCCATCGGCATCGTGGTGGACGACGCCATCGTGGTGGTGGAAAACGTGGAGCGCAACATCGCCGCGGGTTTGAGTCCGCGCGACGCGACCTACCGCGCCATGCGTGAAGTCAGCGGCCCCATCATCGCCATTGCGCTGACGCTGTGCGCGGTGTTCGTGCCGCTGGCCTTCATGACGGGCCTGACCGGCCAGTTCTACAAGCAGTTCGCCATGACCATCGCCATCTCGACGGTGATCTCGGCCTTCAACTCGCTGACCCTGTCGCCCGCGCTGTCGGCCATCCTGCTCAAGAGCCACCACGACAAGCCCGACTGGCTGACCCGTGGCATGAACCGCGTCTTCGGCCGCTTCTTCAACTGGTTCAACAACATGTTCGGCCGCGCGTCCGAGTCCTATGGCACGGGCGTGACCCGCGTGATCCGCCGCAAGGCCGGCGCCATGGGCGTGTACGCCGTGCTGGTGGCCGCCACCGTCGGCGTCTCCTACCTGGTGCCCGGCGGCTTCGTGCCCGCGCAGGACAAGCAGTACCTGATCGCCTTCACGCAGCTGCCCAACGGCGCCTCGCTGGACCGCACCGACTCGGTGATCCGCCGCATGAGCGACATCGCCCTGAAGGAACCCGGCGTGCAGAGCACCATCGCGTTCCCCGGCCTGTCCATCAACGGCTTCACCAACAGCTCCAGCGCCGGCATCGTGTTCGTCATGCTCAAGCCCTTCGAAGAGCGCAAGAACGCCGCGCTGTCGGGCGACGCCATCGCGGGCTCACTCAACCAGAAGTTTGCGGCCATCCAGGACTCGTTCATCGCCGTGTTCCCGCCCCCGCCCGTGATGGGCCTGGGCACGCTGGGCGGTTTCAAGTTCCAGATCGAAGACCGCAGCGCGGCAGGCTACGCCGAGCTGGACAAGGCCAAGCAAGCGTTCCTGGAAAAGGCCCGCCAGACGCCGGAACTGGGCCCCGCCTTCTCCAGCTACGAGATCAACGTGCCGCAGCTGGACGTGGACCTGGACCGCGTCAAGGCCAAGCAGCTGGGCGTGCCGGTGACGGAAGTCTTCGACACCATGCAGATCTACCTGGGCTCGATGTACGTCAACGACTTCAACCGTTTCGGCCGCGTCTTCCAGGTGCGGGCGCAAGCCGACGCGCAATTCCGCGCGCACGCCGACGACATCCTGCAACTGAAGACCCGCAACGTCGCCGGTGAAATGGTGCCGCTGTCCTCGCTCGTCACCGTCAACCAGACCTTCGGCCCGGAAATGGTGGTGCGCTACAACGGCTACACCGCCGCCGACATCAACGGCGGTCCGGCGCCCGGCTACTCGTCCGACCAGGCCCAGGCCGCGGCCGAACGCGTCGCCGCCGAAACCCTGCCGCGCGGCATGAAGATGGAATGGACCGACCTGACCTACCAGCAGATCCTGGCGGGCAACGCCGGCCTGTGGGTGTTCCCGATCAGCGTGCTGCTGGTGTTCCTGGTGCTGGCGGCGCTGTACGAAAGCCTGACCCTGCCGCTGGCCGTGATCCTCATCGTGCCTATGAGCATCCTGGCCGCGCTGACGGGCGTCTACCTGACCGGCAACGACAACAACATCTTCACGCAGATCGGCCTGATGGTGCTGGTGGGCCTGTCGGCGAAGAACGCGATCCTGATCGTGGAATTCGCCCGCGAACTGGAAATGAACGGCCGCAGTCCCCTGGACGCCGCCATCGAGGCCAGCCGCCTGCGTCTGCGCCCCATCCTGATGACGTCCATCGCGTTCATCATGGGCGTGGTGCCGCTGGTGCTGTCTTCGGGCGCGGGTTCTGAAATGCGCCAGGCCATGGGCATCGCCGTGTTCTTCGGCATGCTGGGCGTGACCCTGTTCGGCCTGTTCCTGACCCCCGTGTTCTACGTGCTGCTGCGCACGCTGGGCGGCAAGACCCTGCACTCCGCCGCACCGCACGAGGCTCCCGTGTGCGTACCGCACCTGGACCCGAACGCGCCGCCGGCCCCGCAACATCACGCCTGAGCCGGACCACCAGAGTAGCTAGACAGCGCCTTCCGCCCCGCAGGCGGGAGGCGCCCACAAGAGAATAGTCATCATGATCAAAAGACTGACCCGCGGTTCCGCCCTGCTTGCCGTCCTGCTCGTGCTGGCCGGCTGCGCGGTGGGCCCCACCTACGAACGCCCCTCGGCCGCGGTGCCCGCGGCCTTCAAGGAAGCCGCCCTGCCCGCTTCCGAGGCCGGCACCTGGAAAACCGCCGAGCCGTCCGAAGACGCGCTGCGCGGCGCCTGGTGGAAGGTATTCGACGACGAAGGCCTGAACCAGCTGCAGGAAGAAGCCCAGAAGGCCAACCAGAACCTGCAGGCCGCCGCCGCCCGCCTGACCCAGTCGCGCGCGCTGCAACGCGAAGCCCGCGCCGGCTTCTTCCCCAACCTGGACGCCGCCTTCGGCCCCAACCGCCAGCGCCCCTCGGCCGTGTCGCAGGGCTTGCCCGACGGCACCCCGACCAGCCCCGTGACCACCTGGCGCGCCCAAGGCGCCGTGTCCTACGAAGCGGACCTGTTCGGCCGCGTCGCCTCCACCTACGACGCCGCCAGCGCCGATGCCCAGCAAAGCGAAGCCCTGTACCGTTCCGTGCTGCTGGCCCTGCAGGCCGACGTCGCCACCACCTACTTCCTGGTGCGCGAACAGGACGCCGAATCGCAGCTCTACCGCCAGACGGTCAAGCTGCGCACCGACACCCTGCAACTGATCCAGCGCCGCTACGACGCCGGCGACATCAGCGAACTCGACCTGGCCCGCGCCAAGGCCGAACTGGCCAGCGCGCAATCCGAAGCCCTGGGCATCGACCGCCGCCGCGCCGCCTCCGAACACGCCCTGGCCGTACTGCTGGGCCGCGCCCCGTCGGACTTCGCCATGCCCGAGCAGCCCATCCAGAAGGTCGCGCTGTCGATCCCCGCCGGCCTGCCCTCGAGCCTGCTGGAACGTCGCCCCGACATCGCCGCAGCCGAACGCGCCATGGCCGCCGCCAACGCCCGCGTCGGCGCGGCCAAGTCCGCCTTCTTCCCGCGCCTGGACATCACCGGCGCCTTCGGCTACGAATCCTCGGACCTGGGCAACCTGTTCCAGTGGTCCAGCCGCACCTTCCTGCTGGGCCCCCTGGTCGGCGCCGCGCTGTCCATGCCGATCTTCGACGGCGGCCGCCGCCAGGCCGGCCTGGACCGCGCCCGCGCCGTCTACGAGGAAGACGTGGCCGTCTACCGCCAGACCATCCTGAACGCGTTCCGCGAAGTGGAAGACAACCTGGCCAACCTGCGCATCCTGGCCGACCAGACCAAGGCGCAAGACGCCGCCGTCGACGCCGCCGCCCGCGCCGCCAAGCTCTCGCACACGCAGTACCGCGAAGGCTCCATCAGCTACCTGGACGTCATCGAAGCCGACCGCAGCGTCCTGCTGCAGCAACGCGTCGCGGTGCAACTGAGTGGGGAACAAGCGCGTTCCGCAGTAGGCCTGATCCGCGCCATCGGCGGCGGCTGGGAGAACCCGGTGCCGCCGGAAACGGTGGCATCAAAGTAGAAGGCAAGCAAGCCACGGGCAACCAATAACGGCCCGTGGCACCAGGCTCGCAGCCCCCGCACGGCAGTCGCAACCGCAGCCGCAGCCGCAGCCACAACCGCAACCGCAACCGCAACCGCAACCGCAACCGCAACCGCAAGACCAAGCGTAAGCCCCAGATCGGCCGCCCGCGCGGCCGATCTGGGGCGGGCCCCGCAAGACCTTCCGCCAACCGCCACCGGCGCCAAGAACGCCAAGCAAACCACCCGCCCCAGCGCCCGTAAAATTTCAACCGACCGAGCCAGTCGCGTCGGGGGCCGGCGGGGCGCGGGGCGTCGATAAGCCCGACGGAATCCGAAGGAACCGCCGCAGGCGGTGACGAGGATGAGGATGGGGTAGTCCGGAGCGAACGCTCCGGACCGCAATCGTTGCCCCGCGCCCCGCCGGCCCCCGACGCGGCTGGCGTCTTAAGAACCAACGGAAGCCACAGAAGCAGCAGCAGCAGCAGCAGCAGCAGCCAAAAAACCTACGGCCGCCCCCGCAACCACTCCTCAAGATCAGCAGCCGGCAACGGCGGCGAAAACAAAAACCCCTGCCCCGCCGCACACCCCTGTTCGATCAAGAACCGCCGCTGCTCTTCATTCTCAACGCCTTCAGCCACCACAGGCAGGCTCAGGCTCTCGCCGATACGAATCACCGCGCTGGTCAACGCCCTAGCCGCGTCATCGCTCTCCAGCCCCTGCACGAAACTGCGATCCAGCTTCAGTTCATCCACGATCAGTCGCCGCAAATGCCCCAGGCTGGAATAGCCAGTCCCGAAATCGTCCATCGACAGCCGCACGCCCAGGCGATGCAGCTCCGCAATCGTCCGCAACGTACCCGCCGTCGCGTCCAGCACCACGCCTTCTGTGATCTCCAGCATCAGATCCGCCGCCGCCAGCCCAAACTCGGCCAGCGTCGCCTCGATCAACCGCGGCAGATTCAGATTGTGGAAATTCGTCGCCGACAGGTTCACCGACACCGACGGCACCCGCAGGCCCTTCGCCCGCCAGACCGCCAGCTGCGAACAAGCCTCGTGCACCGCCCAGTCGCCCAGGTCGCCGATCAACCCGCATTCCTCGGCCAGCGGCACAAAGCGCGCTGGCGAGATATCGCCCAGCGTCGGATGACGCCAGCGCGCCAGCGCCTCGACGCCGTATAGCTGGCCGTTCTTCAGCCCCACCTGCGGCTGATAATGCAACCGCAAGGCCTTCGCCTCCAGCGCGTCGCGCAAGGCCGCCTCCAGCGCCAGGCGCTCCTGCGCCTGCCGGTTCATCTCGGCGCTGAAGAAAGAGATGCGGTTGCGCCCCGCCGTCTTGGCCTGGTACATCGCCATGTCGGCATGGCGCAGCAGCGTATCCATGTCGCGCCCGTTCTCCGGGAACACGCTGATGCCGATGCTGACCGAAGGATTCAGCGTGATGCCGCCCACCGAGAATGGCTGAGCCAGGGCGACCAGCACATGCTCCGCCGCGGTCGTCAGGCGACCGTGTTCGAAGTCCGGCATCAGCATCACGAACTCATCGCCTGACAGGCGGCCCACGATGTCGGTCGCGCGCGCCAGGCGGCGCAAGCGTTGCGCCACGTCGCGCAGCAACGCGTCGCCTATGGGATGGCCCAGCGTGTCGTTGACCTGCTTGAAGCGATCCAGGTCCAGGAACAGGACGGCGACACGCTTGCGCTCGGGTTCGGCGCGCGCGATGGCCTGCTCGGCCTGCGCCAGCAGCAGGTTGCGATTCGGCAGACCGGTCAGTTCGTCGTAGAACGCCAACTGGCGGATCCGGGCGCGAGCCTCCTCGCGCTCCAGCGCCAGCGCGCACAGGTACACGCACACGTCCACCAGCCGGTGGTGGAAATCATCGGGCAGACGCCGCTCGCGGAAATAAAAACCGAAGGTGCCTATGACCCGACCGTCGCTGGACTTGATCGGCGACGACCAGCAGGCCTTCACGTCGTCCGGCAGCGGCAGGTGGCGATAATCGTCCCACAGCGGATCGGTGGAGATGTCCGGCACGATCACCGGCCGGCCCAGGAAGGCGGAGGTGCCGCAAGCGCCCGCCTGCGGCCCGATGGCCACGCCGTCCAAGGCGTCGGTATAGGCTTGCGGCAGGCTGGGCGCGGCCAGCGGCCGCAGCAGCCCGGCGTCATCCACCCGCAGGACGCTGGCCGCGACTTCGGGCGCCAGGCGTTCGACCTCGCGGCACACCATGTTCATGACCTCGACCACCGAGGCCTCGTTGACCATGGCTTGCAGCACGCGGCGCTGCAGGACTTCGTGCACCTTGGTGGGCGTGATATCCGTCAGCACGTCCACGATATTGACCAGCGCGCCGCGTTCGTCGAACACGGAGTTGGCCATCACCGACACCCACAGCGGGCGGCCGGCGCGGTCGTAGACCAGCACGTCCTTGTGGTAGCCCTCGCGGCAGGCGATGCGGCGGCCCAGCTCTTCGCGCGTGCCGCCGTCCGGCCGGCCGCCGGCCAGCAGTTCGCCCAGCTCCTGGTTCACGGCGTCGCCGCGGGCAAAGCCCAGCATGCGCTGGAAGCCGTCGTTCACGTAGAGGATGCGGCCGTCCTTGCCCGACACCGCGACGGCGTTGCCGGTTTCGTTGATGCCCAGCAACAGGAGGCGGATCTCTTCCTGGCGATCGGCGTCCGCGATGGACTTGCGGGAGATGACGGATATGCGGACGACCTCGCCGGCTTCACCGGCGATGGGCATGTAGGTGGCTTCGATCCAGACAAAGCCGCCATCCTTCTTGCGGTAGCGGCAGGTGCCGGTGAAGTGCTTGCCGCCCAGCAGCCTGGCCCAGACCTGCTCGCCGCCGACGATGCCCTTGCCTTCGTCCATGCTGTCGCACAGCATGTCATGGCGCAGCGCCAGGGCCTCTTCGCGGGCGTAGCCCACCAAGGCGAGAAAATTCGCGTTGGCGTTCAACAAGGAGCCGGCCGGGTTGAAATCGAACAGCAACAGCGCCCTATCCATGGACGCCAGGTATGTGCCCGGATGCCATGCGGCGCCTTGCGGGCGCTCGTCGGTAACGCCTGGATAAGAATCAAGCATATGGGGCTCCATGCCGGATAACAGCTGATCCGGTTTCATCTGCGCTTCGGAAACCCGAGTTCGACGCGGTCGCGTCCGTCCTGCTTGGCCAGGTACAGGGCCTGGTCCGCGCGGCTAAGCGTTTCAGAGAAGGTTTCTCCCAACTGGTGGTATGCCATGCCTATGCTGACCGTCAATCTCAACACGCCATCCCCCACCGTGATCGCCAGGGCGCGCACCGCGCCTACCAGCCGGTCCATGACGCGCTGGGCGTCCTCGGGCTGGGTGCTGGGCAGCAGCACCAGGAATTCCTCGCCGCCCCAGCGGCCGCACAGATCGTATTCACGCAAGTTGTTGCCCAGCGCACCGGCCAGTTCCACCAGCGCGCGGTCGCCTGTTTCATGGCCATAGCGGTCGTTGACCGACTTGAAGTGATCCACGTCCAACATCGCCACGACGAAAGTCGAACCGCCACGGGACACGCGCAGGACCTCCTGCTTGATCATTTCCATCAAGGCGCGCCGATTCAAAAGGCCGGTCAGGGGATCGCGATTGGAGGTTTCCTGCAATGCGGAGTTCAGGTCCCGCATCATGTTCTGGTAATGGTCCGAGATGCGCGCGATGCGGGTCAGGCGGCGCAATTGCCGGTCGAAACGGTCGCACAGGCCCAGCTCGCGCTCGTGCGCCATGCTCTGGTAGGCGTCCGACAGTTGGGTCACGCGCTCGATGCGCGCCATCTGCTCGGCCGTATGCCGCCAGAGCGCGTCCAGCGCTTCATGCAACGGATGGCCCTGATAGGCCGGGTCCGCCAGCAATTCGGCGATGCGCTTGTCCAGCTGGGCGGCGTCGGATTTCATTGGCGGCCGACAACCGAAAAGGGAAACGTGCAGTCTTCCTTGAATTCCTCGGCCAGTTCGCCGACGCGCTCATTGCGCATGTCGTAGAACCAGGTGACGCTGACCTCGCGGCCCTTGTTGTGGGCAGCCTCCAGCAGATCGAAGATGTCCATGACGGACTTGATGCTGCTGGTGTTCAGGTAAAGCAGTTCCAGTTCCAGCTTCAGGGGTACGGCGCTGCTCAGCAGATAGGCTTCGACCCATTCGATGACGGGACCGAACAGCTCGAAGGAATTCTCGGGATAGGAGTCGCCGCGCATCGCCAGCACGCCCGCTGCGGTGTCGGCGGTGATGGCGGGCGTGGACTGGGTCCCGGGAATGTTCAAATCGTTCATTAGTTGCTCCAAATATATTCTTGGCCGGGCACGCCTTCAGATCACGACGCTCAGGCTGAAGAAAGCCTGTCCGGGCGCCGTGGCGGGCGTCAGGCTGGCTTCCAGCGGCGCCCCGGCGCGGCGGGCGATATCGATCAACCCCAGACCGGCGCCCGAGGCGACGCCCTGGGCGCGCGGCTTGTGCAGCTGCGCCTTGTACTCGGCCTTCAGCGCCGCCTTGTCCAGCGCGGCCAATTCCTGGATACGGGCGACCAGCGCCTCGCCGTCCTCCGCCTTGACCAGATTGCCTGCGGACACCACGTAGCGGCTTTCATCGCGGCGACCGATCACCACGGTGGCCGAGGCGTCCAGGTCGTCATGCAGCGCGGCGTACTGGCGGATGTTCTGGATCATCTCGATGTAGACGGAGAAAACGTCCATGGCCTCGGCCGGCCGCGCGTGCTCCGCGTTCAGATAGTTCTTGAGCGCATTGCCGATTTCCTCGATCAGGCTGCGGGAAGTCGGTCCGTTGAAGCACAACAAAGTGCGATTCTGGTTGAACCGTTCGCCCAATGCGTAAAGATCGGAGGCATTCATGGGGGTAACCGCCCTGATAACGTTTATTCGAAACGGAACGACAGCAAGGTGATGTCATCACGCTGCGGCCGACCGCCTTGGTACTCTGCCAGCGCCTGGGTAAAGGCGGCCGCCTGTTCGGTTAACGGCCGGCGCGCGTGCGTCTTGAGCATTTCCGCAAACCGCGTATTGCCGAAGCCAAAGCCGTGCTCGCCTCCCGCCTGGTCCAGGAACCCGTCCGTGACCAGGTAGTAGGTCCAGCCGGGTTCCATCCGCAGTTCGATGTTTTCGTAGATCTCGGTGCGCTTGTCTCCCAGCGCCCGCTTGCCGCCGGGCACCTCGCGCAGTTCCTCGCCGTTGCTCGTGTACAGGCTGATCTTGGCGCCCGCATAGCGCAGCCGACCGGCCTGGCGGTCAATATAAACCAGGGCCGCATCGGTATTCGTGGCCAGCGCACGGGGCAATTGCGCGTCCGCAAGCATGGCGCGGATGGCGCTGTCGGTGCGGGTCAGGATGGCCGCCGGGTCGGCCGGGCCGGCCTCGGCGATTGCCAGGTCGATGGCCGCGCGGGCCAGCATGGTCATCAGCGCGCCGGGCACGCCGTGGCCGGCGCAGTCCATGATGCCCAGCAGGCAGTTGGCGCCGTCGGAGCGGAATACGTAGAAGTCGCCGCCCACCACGTCGCGCGGTTTCCACAGCACGAAATGGTGCGCGCCCAGGGACTGGGTCAGCTGGCGGTCCGGCAGGATGGCGCGCTGGATCAGGCTGGCGTAATCGATGGAATCGTCGATCTTCTTGTGCGCGGCGGCCATGGCGCGATTGGCGTCCTCGAGTTCGGAGGTGCGCTCGCGCACCTTGGTTTCGAGTTCGGCGGTGTGCTGGCGCACCTTGTCCGCCATCACGCCGAAGGCGCGGCTGAGATCGCCGATTTCGTCCTGGCCGCCCGGAGGCAGGCGCACGTCGTAGCTGCCGTCGGCGATGGCCCGCGCCGACTGCTGCAGGCGGCGCAAGGGGCGCAGCATCAGGCGTTCGATGGCGTAGCCGAAGCACAGCAGCATGGCCGCGAACAGCACCACCAGACCGATCGCCGCGGGCCAGAGCCAATCCGTGTCCAGCACCCGGGCCGCACCCAGGTCCACCACCGTCAGCACGTGCCAGTGCAGTTCCGGCATGTAGGCCACCGAAACCAGCTGGCGGATGCCGTCCATCTTGACCCAGGCGGATTGCACCGACTGCGGGTCGGTCCGCGCCGCCTTCATGGCCGCGGCCAGCTCGGCGCGGCCTTCGCCGCCGTCCAGCAGGTTGAATACCGTGCCGCGGGCAACACCGCCCGCGCCAGAGTTGTAGGCGATGAGCGAGGCATCCATGTGCGCCTGGATCGCGCCTTCCTCGTCGACGATGATGGGCGTGACCCCGGGCTGGCCGCTGTTGACGAAATCACGCAGGAACCCGCCTACGTCCAGACCGGAACCGGTCAGGCCGATGACCCGGTCGCCGTCGCGCACCTGGACGTTGATCCAGACCTTGGTGGTCTTGAGCTTCAGGTCCGGGTTGACGTTGATGTTGTATTTGGCGGGCGACGCCAGCGTCAGGTAGAACCAGGCGTCGTCGGCAGCGCCTTTGCTCAGCGTGTAGCGCGGTGTCTCGGACAGGGGCTGGTCGTCGTTGAAGTAATAATTGCCCGAGGCGGCGCTGGCGATGAAGTAGGCGCGTCCCAGCAGATCGCGGCGGTAGCCGTCGGCTTCGCGGAAGAACAGCTCGCGCGCGGCCGGATCGCTTTCGTGCCGCAGCCAGCGGCGCGTGACCTCGCTATCCGCCAGCCGCAGCGACAGGGCCAGTTCGCGGGACACCGGCGCCAGGATGCGCTGGCGGTTCAATTGCGTGAAGTTGTCGGAGAAAGCCCGTCCGAAGTGCTCCCTGACCCCGTCCAGCACCTGCCAGCCGATCAGGGCCGCCGGCGCCAGGGCGACCAGGCACGCCAGCAACAGCGCCATCAACGATTTTCTGCGCAAACCCCATTTCGCCATGCAAAGTCTTCCTTACTGCCTGATAAGACGTAACGTGCGTGAAGGGGACGCATGGGTAGGCTTTCGTTGTGTAACGATGTTTCGCCGCGCGCTTGCCCCGCTAGTCCAGCCATGAGCCTGTTGCTGGCGTACCCGCGAGGCACGTCCGGCGCGACAAGTGTAGAGAACAGTGGTTCCAATTGAAACAGGAGCAAACGCTTGTAAGACGCTCGGGCGTCCTAAGTTGCACTGTTGCAATGTAAATGTCGATTTATTGCTTTTTATGTCACGACTGCCGGCATTTGCCTGTTTACATTGCAGCTTTCTTGCTACACGCCCAGATAGCGTTCCCAAAGGCCGCGATCGGCGTCCAGCGCCTGCGAGTCTCCGGTCCACACCACCTTGCCGCGTTCCAGGATCACATGGCGGTCGGCCAGGCTCAGCAGCCGTTCGACGTATTTGTCGATGACCAGGATGGTCTGGCCGGCCTGGCGCAGGCGCGCCAGGCAATTCCAGATTTCCTCGCGGATCTTGGGCGCCAGGCCTTCGGTGGCCTCATCCAGGATCAGCAACCGCGGATTGGTGACCAGCGCCCGGCCAATGGCCAGCATCTGCTGTTCGCCGCCCGAGAGCTGGTTGCCCATGTTGCGGGCGCGTTCGTGCAGACGGGGGAAGAGTTCGAAGACGCGCTCCGGCGTCCAGGGTTCGCCGATGTCCGGATTGCGCGCAGCGACGAAGGCCGTCAGGTGCTCGCGCACCGTCAGGTTCGGGAAGCACTGCCGCCCTTCCGGCACGATGGCCATGCCGACCCGCGCGATGCGGTCCGGACTCCAGCCGCTGATGTCCTGGCCCGCGAACTGGATCTTGCCGCCGCGCAGGGGCAACTGGCCGAACAAGGTGCGCAGCAGCGTGGTCTTGCCCATGCCATTGCGGCCCAGCAAGGTCACGACCTGGCCCGCGCCGATCTGCAGGTCCACGCCAAACAGCACCTGGCTGGCGCCATAGCCGCTCTTGGCGGATTCGATGGTCAGCATCACGCGGTCTCCTCGTCGCCCAGGTAGGCTTGCCGCACTTCCGGGTTGGCGCGGATTTCGTCAGGGGTGCCGGTCGCGATGACGCGGCCGTAGACCAGCACCGACAGGCGGTCGGCCAGGCGGAACACCGCCTGCATGTCGTGTTCGACCAGCAGCATGGCGGCGCGGCCGCGCATGGATTCGATCAGTTCGGTCAGGCGCACGGTTTCATCCGGCCCCATGCCCGCCATGGGTTCGTCCAGCAGCAGCACGGCCGGCCGTGCGGCCAGGGCCAGCGCGAATTCGACCTTGCGCTGTTCGCCGTGCGGCAAGGTGCCGGCCGGGCGTTCCAGCAGGCTGGCGTCGATGGCGCATTCCCGCGCCAGCTCGCGCGCCTGCTCGTACAGGGCCGATTCGGCGGCGCGCGGCTTCCAGAAGCGGAAGCTGCTGCCGGCGTGCGCCTGCACCGCCAGCACCAGGTTGTCGAGCACCGAGGATTGTTTGAAGATGTTGGTGATCTGGTACGACCGCGATAGCCCGGCCGCGACGCGCTGGTGGGCGTTCATGCTGGTGACGTCGCGTCCGCCCACCGTCAGCTTGCCCGAGTCCGCCGTCAACGTGCCGGACAGCAGATGGATCAGCGTGGACTTGCCCGCGCCATTGGGGCCGATCAAGGCGTGGATCTCGCCCGGGTTCAGGGACAGCGACACATTGTCGGTGGCGACCAGCGCGCCAAAGCGGCGCACCAGTCCCGTGGCCTGCAGGGCTGGCGTTACAGCTGCGTTCATGATCCCGCCTTGCCGGATTGGGTGGCAGCGGCGCTGCCGCTGAACAGGGGGCCGAACAGCCCGACCAGGCCGCGCGGCGCGCCGAACACCACGCACAACAGCAGCACGCCCAGGGGCAGATGCCAATATTCGGTCCACAGGCGCAGCACTTCCTCCAGGGTCAGCATGACCACGGCGCCGGCCACGCCGCCATAGCGCAGGCCGATGCCGCCCACCAGCACCATGATCAGCAGGTTGGCCGACTGGGTCCAGTGCATCAGGCTGGGCGAGATGAAGAGGTTGTGGTTGGCCAGCAGCGCGCCGGCCAGGCCCGCCACCGCGCCGCTCAGCGTGAAGGCCATCAGCTTGATGCGATAGACCGGATAGCCCATGGATTCCATGCGCGATTCGTTCTCGCGTATGCCTTGCAGGGCGGTGCCGAAGCGCGAGGTCACCACGCGGCCGAACACCCACATGATCAGCGCGAACAGCGCCAGCACCAGGTAATAGAAGCTGACGTCATTGGCCAGGTCCAGGCCCGGCAGGCTGGAATAGCCCGGCAGGTTCAGCCCGTCCTCGCCGCCGTACTGGCGCAGCGAGATGAAGATGTAGAACAGCATCTGCGCGAAGGCCAGCGTGATCATGATGAAGTACACGCCGCGGGTGCGCAGCGAAATCGCCCCCGTGATGCAGGCCAGCACCGCCGCCAACAGCATGGCCACCGGCCAGACGATCAGGGCGGACGTCACGCCCGACATGGCCAGGATGCCGACCGCGTAGGCGCCCGCGCCGAAGAAGGCGGCATGCCCCAGCGCCACCATGCCGCCGTAACCCAGGATCAGATTCAGGCTGGTCGCGGCCAGCGCATAGATCAGCACGCGCCGTACGAAGGAAATATAGAAGTCCAGGCCCAGCGCCGGCGCGACCAGCGGGAACACCGCCAGCGCGGCCAGCAGGACCACGGTCCAGATCATGGATTTCATGCTCAACCCCGCGCCGGAAACAAGCCGGAGGGCCGGAACACCAGCACTGCCGCCATCAATACGTAAATGGCGATGGCGGCCAGCGTCGGCCCGACGCTGGAAGCCACGGCCGGAGAAAAGACCTGGCGCAGCAGCATGGGCAGGAAGGCCCGCCCCGCCGTGTCCACCATGCCCACCAGCAGCGCGCCGACAAAGGCGCCGCGAATCGATCCGATGCCGCCGATCACGATGCACACCAGCACCAGGATCAGGATTTCCTCGCCCATGCCCACCTGCACCGAAGTGATGGGGCCGAGCAAGGCGCCGGCCACGGCGGCCAGCATCGCGCCCAACACGAACACGCCCAGGAACAGCAGCGGCACGCGCACGCCCATCAGGGTGGCCATCTGGCGGTTGGACGCCCCCGCCCGCACCAGCACGCCCGCGCGGGTGCGCGTCACGAACCAGTACAGGCCCGCGGCGGCGGCCACGCCGAACACGATGATCATCAGGCGGTAGGCGGGATAGAGCAGGTCGGGCAGCAGCCGGACCGGGCCGGACAGCGCGGCCGGCATGTTCAGCATGACCGGGGCAGGCCCCCAGATCATCTTGACCAGGTCATTGGCGATGAGGATGACGGCGTAGGTGCCCAACACCTGGGCCAGGTGGTCGCGCAGCGCCAGGCGGCGGATCAGCGTAAGTTCCAGCACCACGCCGACGATGCCGGTGGCGACGGCCGCCACCAGGACGGCGGCGGTGAATGAACCTGTGCGCTGCATGGTTTCGGCGGCGACATAGGCGCCGGCCATATAGAGCGAGCCGTGAGCCAGATTCATGATGTCCATGATGCCGAACACCAGGGTCAGCCCGGCCGCGATCAGAAACAACATCAACCCAAACTGCAGACCGTTCAGCAATTGCTCGACGATCAGCGTAAACGTCATGAACACTTCCCCCTGCCGCGAATTGCCAATGGCCTGGTTCGCGGCCTAATCATTAAAGCCATCTGATTGCGCATCGCGTCCGCGCACCAAGCACGACGCATGCTGCGGTGCCACCCGATCCAGATGCCGCGGATCCGGCTCCGCCGGTCCGCAGGCATGCCCCCTTGAGGGGGAAGCGCGCAGCGCTTCGGGGGTGGGTCTTTCCCTCTACAACTTGCACTCGCCGACGTAGACGTCCTGGTACTTGTCGAACACCTTGCCCACCAGCTTGTTGGTGATGCGGCCGCTGCCGTCCTTGTCGACGACGCGCAGATAGTAGGACTGGATGGGATAGTGGTTCTTGCCGTAGGTGAAGCTGCCGCGCACCGAGGGGTAGTCGGCCTTTTCCAGCGCGCGCACGATGGCTTCGCGGTCGGAGGCCTTGCCGCCGGCCTGCTTGACGGCGGCGTCCATGGCCATGATCACGTCGTAGGCCTGGGCGGCGTACACCGAGGGGTAGCGGCCGTTGTATTCCTTGCGGAAGGCGTCGACGAAGGCCTTGTTCTGCGGCACGTCCAGGTCATGCGCCCACTGCGCCGTGTTGTACATGCCCAGCATGGGTTCGCCCACGGCCTGGATCACGTCCTCGTCGGCCGAGAAGCCCGGGCCGATCAGCTTGACGCTTTGCGACAGGCCGGTCGAGACAAACTGCTTGACGAAGTTGATGCCCATGCCGCCCGGCAGGAAGATATAGACGGCGTCCGGTTTGGCGGCGCGGATCTGCGCCAATTCGGCGGCGTAGTCGATCTGGCCGAGCTTGGTGTAGACCTCGTCGCCCGGGGCGGTCTTGTAGCCGCGCTTGAAGCCGTTGAGCGCATCCTTGCCGGCCGGATAGTCCGGGGCCATGATGAACATCTTCTTGAAGCCGCGATCCGCCGCGACCTTGCCGGCCGCTTCGTGGAAGGCGTCGTTCTGGTAGGACGTGCCGAACCAGTACGCATTGCATTGCGCGCCGGCGAACTGGCTGGGGCCGGGGTTGTTCGACAGGTACGGCACCTTGGCCGCGAACAGCGCGGGGCCCACGGCCAGCGCCACGTTCGAGCCGATGGGGCCGGTGAAGAAATCGACCTTGTCGCGCTGGATGTAGCGCGTCACCAGTTGGCGGGCCTGGTCGGGGTTGCCGCCCATGTCGGTCTGCACGAATTCGGCGGGCTGTCCGCCCAGCTTGCTGCCCAGTTGCTTGATGGCCAGGTTGAAACCGTCGCGGGCTTCGGCGCCCAAGGCGGAGAACGGGCCGGAGATGTCGTTGGCGATGCCGACCTTGATGGTGTCGGCGCCGGCCAGTGCCGGCACCAGGGCGGCGGCGGCCAGAAGGGAAGTGATCAAACGCATGGTGGTGTGCTCCGTGCGCGAGCCCGCGCAGAGGGTGTTCTTTTTTGAAATCGCGATTCGAAAAACTTCGTGCAGCACAGCCAAGGCTGGCGTGCTTCATAGTTTAGGTTTAAAGTATTCGGCAAAACAAGTCTAGGGTTTTTACCAAAGGGTTTTTACTAATAAGCTACCGCCATGGTTACCCTCCACCCAAACTATGAACACGCCGTGCCGGCTACCCGGCGCGACGTTCGCGCGACAGTACCCGACATCCCGCCGATACTCAAGAAGCGCGCCGCCGGCCACGCCGCGGCCCGCCTGACGATCCTCGATCGACAGCATCTGGCGCCCGCCCCTCATTCCCGGTAATTTCCATAGCCATGACCGATACTCCCGACCTGGAATCCCGCGCCGCGCCCGACGATCACCATGCGCTGCGCCTGTGGCTGCGCATGCTGACCTGCGCCAATCTCGTCGAGAGCGAGATCCGCAGCCGCCTGCGCAATGAATTCGACACGACCTTGCCGCGCTTTGACCTGATGGCGCAATTGCAGCGCGCGCCCAAGGGCATGAAGATGGGCGAGCTGTCGCGCCACATGATGGTCACCAACGGCAATATCACCGGCATCACCGACCAGCTCGAAAAAGAAGGCCTGGTGGTGCGCACCAAGGTCGAATCCGACCGCCGCAGCTCGCTCATCAAACTCACGCCGCTGGGCAAGAAGAGCTTCGCCCGCATGGCCCGCGCCCATGAATCCTGGGTCAAGTCCATGTTCGGCGACCTGCCCGAAAGCACCCGCAACGCGCTGTTCCAGGCCCTGGGCGAACTCAAGCTGCAAGTGGTGGCAACCCGCTCCGAATCCGCCAAGAACTGAACGCCCGCAGGCGCCCATGTCCGCCTGCGGATTGGCGCATAATTGCCGCCATGATTCCGGTTTCTCTCCCTGGCGGTAATTTCTACGTGCTGATGGCAGCTTCGCTGGCCTGCCTGGCTACGCTGTTGACCTGGCTGGCCGTGCTGGCCACCACCCCCAGCGCCCGGGAATGGCTTGGCGGCCACCGGCGCGGCGTCGCCGTCCTGATGGCCTTGCTTGCCATCGTCGGCACCATCTTTCCCTATCAGCAGTTCAGCCTGTGGTTCTCGGCCCGGCAAAGCGCCCAGGCCGACGCCGACCGCAAGACCGTGCTGGCCCAGTCCACCCAGCTGGCGGGCGTGGAGATGCCGGCCGGAACCGTGCTCAGCCTGGCCAAGCCGGGCGATCTGGCATCGTTCGATCTCGCCGTCTTCCCCGAAACCCACCCCGCCTCCATCCAGGGGGTCGCGGCCACGCGCATGTTCCGCTACCCGGCCAGCAGCAAGCAGGCCGAGACCCTGTCGGTGGAGATCGCCCGCGACCAGGCGCAGGACGGCTGGCTGTGCGCGCATGGGCACCGCCTTGAATTCGTGCTGCACGACGGCCGTCCTCGCTTTGCCAGCTGCCATCTGGCCATCGGCAATACCCTGAACCAGCAACCCGTGCCGCCCGGCGCCTGGCTCAAGGTCGTCAATGGCGGCAGCGCCGCCGGTGCGCCGCGCTGGCTGCTGCGCACCGAAGGCAGCGAGGCGCTGGAGGTGGACCGCATGCCCATGCTCAAGGTGGACATGCAGCTGGACAGCCAGCGCCGCATGCTGGATTTCGAAGGCCTGCTGGCCCGCGAAACCGTACTGGGCGACATGACCTACCAGCCCGGCACCCGGGTGCTGGCCGCCAACGCCCGCCTGCCGGGCGCCCAGCCCGGCGATATGCTGTTCTCGCCCTCGCGCGGGCGTTCGGCGCGCCGCGCGGGCGGCGAGGACGTGCCAGCGGGCAAGTCGGTGCTGCAGGCCCCGGACGGCGCCGTGCGCAGCGTGCTGGGCAACCGCGAGGCCGGCGTGCTGGACGTCGCGGCCATGCGGATCGGCCCCTGACCGGACGCTGTCCCATTCCGGTGGGATAATACGAAGCTTTCCCCCGCGCGCCGCCTCGCCTGGCGGCGATTCCGTCCTGCTCATACATGAGACGAAGTCATGGCCGTTAATCTGCAGATCCCCTCCGAGTCCGAAATTTTTCCTGTTGCCGGCGTTGAAATCGGCGTTACCGAGGCCGGCATCCGCAAAGCCAACCGACGCGACCTGACCGTGTTCCGTTTCGCACAGGGCACCAGCGTGGCCGGCGTGTTCACGCGCAACCGCTTCTGCGCCGCGCCGGTGCAGGTTTGCCAGGCCCACCTGGCCGCCGGCGGCCCGATCAGCGCGCTGGTCATCAACACGGGCAACGCCAATGCCGGCACCGGCGAAGAAGGCCTGCAGAAGGCCAAGGACACCTGCGCCGCGCTGGGCAAGCTGCTGGGCGTGCCCGCGGCCGAAGTCCTGCCCTTCTCCACCGGCGTCATCCTGGAGCCGCTGCCGCTGAACCGCCTGGTGGCCGGCCTGCCCGCCGCCATCGCCGACCTGGGCGCCGACCACTGGTTCAGCGCCGCCCACGGCATCATGACGACCGACACCCTGCCGAAGATTTCTTCGGCCAAGGTGCAGATCGACGGCAAGACCGTCACCTTCACCGGCATCAGCAAGGGCGCCGGCATGATCCGGCCCAACATGGCCACCATGCTGAGCTTCCTGGCCACTGACGCCGGCATCGCCCAGCCGCTGCTGTCCAAGCTGGCCGGCGAAATCGCCGACGCCTCGTTCAACCGCATCACGGTCGACGGCGACACCTCCACCAACGACTCCTTCATCATCGCCGCCACCGGCAAGTCGGGCGTCGAAGTGAATGCCGAATCCGATCCGGCCTACGCCGCCGTGCGCGCAGCCCTGACGGCCGCCGCGCTGGAACTGGCCACCAAGATCGTGCGCGACGCCGAAGGCGCCACCAAGTTCATGACCATCCGCGTCGAAGAGGCCGGCACCACCGAGGAAGCGCTGAAGGTGGCGTACGCCGTGGCCCACTCGCCGCTGGTCAAGACCGCTTTCTTCGCCTCGGACCCCAACCTGGGCCGCATCCTGGCCGCGGTGGGCTACGCCGGCATCGACGACCTGGACGTGTCCAACATCCGCCTGTGGCTGGACGACGTGCTGGTGGCCAAGGACGGCGGCCGCAACCCCGCCTACCAGGAAGCCGACGGCCAGCGCGTGATGAAGCAGGCCGAGATCCAGGTGCGCATCGCGCTGGGCCGCGGCCAGGTCAGCGACACCGTCTACACCTGCGACTTCTCGCACGAATACGTGTCGATCAACGCCGACTACCGCTCCTGATCCGAAACTTCCGGGACTTCAGACGTGACCGCAACCGAGTTCTCCACCCTTATCCAGCGCGCCGAGCGCGTGCTGGCGCAGCTGGAAGCCTGGCTTCCGCCCGCAACGCCCGAAATCGACTGGACCGCCCATGCCTACCGCTGGCGCAAGCGCGGCGCGCGCGGCTGGCTGGACGCCGTACGCCATGTCGCGCGCATCGACATGGCGGACTTGCAGCACATCGAGCGCCAGAAGGGCATCATCGACCGCAACACGCTGCAGTTCCTGGAAAAGAAACCGGCCAACAACGTGCTCATGACCGGCGCCCGCGGCACCGGCAAGAGCTCGCTGGTCAAGGCCATGCTGGCCGCCTATGGCGAGCGCGGACTGCGCCTGATCGAAGTCGACAAGTCCGACCTCGGCGACCTGGCCGACATCGTCGAACTGGTCGCCTCCCGTCCCGAACGCTTTATTGTGTTCTGCGACGACCTGTCGTTCGAGGAAGGCGAGGCCGGCTACAAGGCGCTGAAGTCGGTGCTGGACGGCTCGGTCTCGGCCTCGGGCGACAACGTGCTGATCTATGCAACGTCCAACCGGCGCCACCTGATGCCGGAATACATGAGCGAGAACCTGGCGGCCAAGCATCAGCCCGACGGCGAGATCCACCCGGGCGAAACCGTCGAGGAAAAGATCTCGCTGTCCGAGCGCTTCGGCCTGTGGCTGTCGTTCTATCCCTTCAAGCAGGACGACTACCTGGACATCGTCTACCACTGGCTGCGCGAACTGGGTTGCCCGGAAGCGCAGATCGAACCCTCGCGCACCGAGGCGCTGCAATGGACCATCGAGCGCGGCTCGCGTTCGGGCCGCGTGGCGTACCAGTTCGCGCGCGACTGGGCGGCCCGTCATGTCTGAAAAGATCGTCGACGTCGCCGCCGGCCTGATCCTGCGTCCGGACGGCATGCTGCTGCTGGGACAGCGCCCCGAAGGCAAACCCTGGGCGGGCTGGTGGGAGCTGCCCGGCGGCAAGCTCGAACCCGGCGAAACCGTGCTGGAAGCCCTGGCGCGCGAACTGCAGGAAGAAATCGGCATCCGCGTCACGCAGTCGCGCCCCTGGGTCACCTACGTGCACGCCTACCCCCACACCACGGTGCGCCTGGCGTTCTGCCACGTCACCGGCTGGGAAGGCGAACCGCGCAGCCTGGAAAACCAGCGCCTGGAATGGGTCAACCCCGCGCAGGCCGCGTCGGTGGGCGATCTGTTGCCCGCCACCCTGCCCCCGCTGCGCTGGCTGCAGTTGCCCACGTCCTACGGTATCAGCTCCGTGGGTTCGCGGGCCGGCGTGGCCGCCTTCCTGGGCCGGCTGGAAGCGGCGCTGGCGCGCGGCGTCAAGCTGGTGCAGTTGCGCGAACCGCAATGGCCGGACGGCGCGGCCTCCCCGTCGTTGCATGAAGTGCTGCAACAGGTGCAGAAGCGCTGCCGCGCCGCGGGCGCCCGGGTGCTGGTCAACAGCGTCCATCCCGCCGCCTGGTGGCGCGAGGCCGACGGCGTGCACCTGCGCGCGGCCGATGCGGCCAAGCTCACGGCGCGTCCCGAACTCCCCGCGGGCGCGCTGGTCGGCGTATCCGCGCACGACAACGCCCAGGTCGTCCATGCGCGCGAACTTGGCGCCGATTTCGCGGTGCTGGGCCCCGTGCTGGACACGCCCAGCCATCCCGGCGCGCCGACGCTCGGGTGGGAAGGCTTCGTGGCAGGCAACCGCGACGCCGGCATCCCGGTGTTCGCGCTGGGAGGCCAGTCCACCCAGACCGTATCGCAAGCGCTGCGCCATGGCGCGCACGGCATTGCAGGGATACGCGGCCTGATCTGAGCCGCGGCGGCTTTGCTGAAAGCCGCCACCTGCCGGCGGCGCGGGAGCATCCAGCGGCTCCCGCTGGGGCAGCCTCCGGCCCTCACAGGATTGACGCTACTCCGCGACTCCTTGCGGAACGCCAGCGTGCGCCCTGCGCCGCGACACGCTTTCCCACGCCGCCACCAGAATCATGATCAACGTGGTCAAACCGCCCACCATGAGGTTGTCGGTCACGAAAGCCACGGGCGCCAGCACCGCCAGCAGCACCAGCCCCACGACGTGCGACAGCGGAAAACGGCCGTAGACCACTGTCTTGTAGATGCCGTTGCCTGCCAGGTATAGCGCCGGCCCGCCGACCAGCGCGGCAGCCGCCGGCATGGCGATACGCCCGTCCGGATGCAATATGACCAGCTCGTTGGCCACGGCGGACACGATCACGCCGGCGATCAGGATGACGTGCACATAATGGAACCAGGCGCCGATGCGGCCCGGATCGTCGCTATGCACGATGGCTTCGCTGCCATCGCGGCTGCTGGTGTCGAAGTACACCCACCACATGGCGGCCGTGCCCAGGAAGGCCGCCAGCAACGCGATCAGCGCGGGTGCGTCCCAGCGCTCCAGGCCAGCCAGCGTGGCGCCGGTGATGAGCAGGGTTTCGCCCAGCGCCACGATGACGAACAGTTGGCAGCGCTCGGCCAGGTGGCCGCCCTCGATCGTCCATTCGCTGGTCGCGGAACGCCCCAGGCCGGGAAAGCGGAAGCCGATCATGGGCGACAGATACTCGCAGGCCACCGCCAGCGCCCACAGCGCCAGCCGCGCACCGTCCTGCGAGAGTCCGCCGGCGATCCACAGGACCGCCGACACGCACAGCCAGGCCAACATGCGGCGGAAGTTGGGCGCCAGCGGATGCGCAGGCCCCAGGTGCAGCACGATGAACAGCGTGCGCCCCACCTGGATCAGCGCGTAGCTGACGGCGAACACCAGCCCGGTGGCGCCGAACGCGCCCGGCAGGGCGGCGCCAAAGACCAGGCCCGCCAGCATCACGGCGAACAACATGACGCGCATGGGCACGGCGTCGGGATCGAACCAGTTGGTGACCCAGCAGGTGTATTGCCAGCCCAGCCAGACGGCGAACCACAGCACCAGGGAGTGGAGCGCGCCCATCAAGGTCAGATCATGCAGCAGGCTGTGGGATATCTGGGTGACCGCGAATACGTACACCAGGTCGAAGAACAGCTCGACGTAGGTGACGCGGGCTTCGTGTCCGTCGCGGCGGCGCAGCAGGTTGGCGCTTGCAAGAAAGGTCATGGCGTGGGCCTCGCCTGGGGATGATGGCGCAGCCAGATTAGCGCAAGGCTGGTGGTGCCGGACCGTCAAAAAATGCAAAGCCTGGCGGGCGTGGCGGCGGCGCCACGCGCCGGATCTGTGCAGCCTGACCGCCGCTCGCAACTGCACGGAAGCCGGCCCAAGCCGAACAAGGCTGGCAGCGATTTGCGGTAAGCCGTCATAGGCGGGAGACACGTGGCGCGCTATAAAAAACGGGCGTCATACATCAGTCGAGGAGAGCGCCATGAAATCAGAATCCATCTATAAAACACCCCATAGCCGCCCAGCAGACCGACGCAAAACCGCCGCCCGGCCAGGCAGTCCGGCACTGGGGTACGTCGTCGCCATCAACCAACGGCCAACGCCGGTGCCCGCCGACAGGTCCTGGGACGCCTGGTTCGCAGGCGAGTCCGTCACGGCCGACTTTCTCAACGACCGCGATCAACCCGTGGCCAGGGCAGGAGGCCGCTCATGCCGCTGAAGTTCGTGCTGGACACGAACACCTGCATCTTTGCCATCAAGAACAAGCCAGACGCAGTGCAGCAGGCGTTCAACCGGCGGCAGGGCCAGCGATGTATCAGCGCGATCACCGCCATGGAGCTCGCCTATGGCGCGGAAAAGTCCGCCGCCCCCTCGCGCAATCACGCCGTTGTCGACGGTTTCCTGCAGCGCCTGGAAGTGCTCGACTATGACCATGACGCGGCAGCAGATTCGGGTCAGCTTCGCGCGGAACTGGCGCGCGCCGGAACCCCTATCGGCCCCTACGACGCCATGATCGCCGGCCACACCCGCTCGCGCGGCCTGGTACTTGTTACCAACAACACGCGTGAATTTTCCCGCGTGCCCGGATTGCAGCTGGACGATTGGACGCTGAAACACTGAAACTGGGCCCCGTCGCCCCGCTGTCGTGCCCGTGTCGTGCCCCTGTCGTATCGCTGCGCCGCCCTATCGGCTACCTTGGTGATTCCGAACCAATGGGAATCGAACCATGCTGATTCAAAAGCTACGCCTCAAGCGCGGATGGTCCCAGCAGCAGCTGGCCCAGGCCAGCGGCCTGAGCGCGCGGACCATCCAGCGCATCGAAGCGGGCCAACCCGCGAGCGTGGAGACGCTCAAGTCCATTGCCTCGGTTTTCGAAGTCGATTTTTCCACCCTGAATACGGAGGAAACAGCAATGGATACGACAATGACAGCCGCCGAGGAGGCGGAACGGGAAGCCTTCGCCCACGTGCGCGCCTTGCGCGGCTTCTATGTGGCCTGCCTGCGCTACGCGCTGATCGCGGCGGCACTGTACGCGATCAATCTGCTGACCTCGCCCCAGCGCATGTGGTCATACTGGGTGATGCTGGGCCTGGGACTGGCCCTGGCGGCGCGCGCCATCCGGGTCTACGCGCCGTACCGGCTGTTCGGTCCCCAATGGGAAAGGCGGCAGGTCGAAAAGCGGCTGGGACGGCCGCTTTGACCCAAAGTCAATCGATCTTGTAATCCATCCACGACGCAACCATCTCGCGCAGCCCGCCGCCGTCATCGAAGGCTTCGCGCCCGCCCTCGGCCTTGTTGCGGCCCAGCTCCAGGATGTACATGTAGTCGGACACCTCGGCGCAGCGGCGCACGTTCTGGTCCACCAGCACCACCGTCATGCCCTCGTCGGCAAAGCCGCGGATCAGCGTGTAGATCTCCTTGGAGATCTTGGGCGCCAGCATGGCGGTGGGCTCGTCCAGCAGGATGACGGACGGCTCGATCAACAAGGCCCGTCCGAACTCCACGAAGCGCTGCTGTCCGCCGCTCATGCTGGAGACGGGGTCGTCGCGCTTCTGCGCCAGGATCGGGAAGCGGTCGTAGACGGAATCGATGCGCTGGCGCACCCGCGCCTTGTCCTTGCGGAACGGCCAGCAGCCCAGCAGCAGGTTGTCGTGCACCGACAGTTCGCCGAACAGGCTGCGGTGCTGCGGCACGAAAGCCACGCCGTTGCTGGCGCGCTCGTGCGAGGGTTGCGCGCTGATGTCCGCGCCGCGCAGCGTAATGCGGCCGGTGCGCGGCGGCAGGAAACCGAACATGGTCTTCAGCACCGTGGACTTGCCGGCGCCGTTGGGGCCGATGACGCCCGTCACCTTGCCTGCGCGCGCCTGGATGTTGACGTGGTTCAGGATGGTGATGTCGCCGTGGTAGGCCACGGTCACGTCTTCCAGCGCGAGTATCGACGTGCTCATGTCAGGCTCCCAGATAGGCTTCGACCACACGGGGGTCGGCGCGCACTTGCTCGGCGTTGCCCTGGCTCAGGATGGCGCCTTCGTTCATGACGATGATGTGATGAGACAGCTGGTAGATCGAGGTCAGGTCGTGCGACACCAGCACCACCGAGCAGTCGTGCTCGCCCGGCAGTTCGCGGATGACCGAGATCAGCAGCTGCGCCAGCGCCGGGTTGACGCCCGCGAAGGGCTCGTCCAGCAGCACCACCTTGGGCCGTGCCACCATGATGCGCGCCAGCTCCACCAGTTTCTGCTGCCCGCCGGACAGCTCCTCGGCGTAGTTGTGGCGCAGACGATGCAGCTCCACCTTGTGCAGCCAGTACTCGGATTGGGCGTAGCGCTCGTCGGCGCTGCGGCCGGTCTGCTGCTGCGCCACTTCCAGATTGTCCAGCAGGGTCAGCTGGCGGAAGATGCGCGGCACCTGGAAGGTGCGGCCCACGCCCAGCCGGGCGACCTCGTGGATCTGCTTGCCGGCGATGTTCTGGCCGTCGAGCTCGATGCGGCCCTCGTCCGGCGTGTAGATGCCGTTGATGCAGTTGAGCATGGTGGTCTTGCCCGACCCGTTCATGCCGATGACGCCCAGGATCGAGCCGCGCGGCACGTCCAGGTCCACGCCCTGCAAGGCCACCAGCCCGCCGAAGCGCTTCTTGAGATTGCTGACTTTCAACATGTGTCCGGCTCCTGTTAGCGCAACGCCTGGCGGCCGAAGAGTCCGCTGGGCCGGATGAAGATGGTGGCGACCATGAGCGTGAAGCCGCAGATGGTGGCGATGGAGGGATTGAAGAACACCACCGACACCTGCTCCGTGACGCCGAACAGCAGCGCGCCGACCAGCGCGCCCACCGGGTGGCCCAGGCCGCCCAGGACGATGACGATGAAGCCGATCAGCGTGTAGTCGTTGCCCATGAACGGCGAGAACGCCGGGAACACCATCGCCACCAGCACGCCGCTGGCGGCGGCCAGGCCGATGCCCAGCCCGAAGGCCACGGCCGACAGGCGTTCGGCGTTGATCCCCACGATGCGCACCGCGTCGCGGTTCATGATGATGGCGCGCAGCGCCTTGCCCAGTTGGCTGCGGTACAGGAACACCGTCAGCGCGCCGATGATGGCCAGCGCAATCACCAGCGCCAAGAGGCGCACGGTCGGGATCAGCACCGGTCCGAACTTCAGGAACACGGGTTCGATCTCATAGGGCAGCGAGCGCGCGTCGGCGTCGAACACCAGCAGCATGATGGCGCCCAGCATGATGGACACGCCGAACATCAGCAGCAGCGAACTGATCTCGGGATCGTCCGCCTTGGACAGCCGCGGAATCAGTACGAAATAGAGCAGATAGCCCGCCAGGAAGAATGCGGCGAAGGCCAGCGGCAGCGCCACCAGCGGGTTGATGCCGGCGTACTCCATCAGATAGAAGGCGAAGTACGCGCCCAGCACCAGGAACTCGCCGTGCGCGAAGTTGACCACGCGCAGCACGCCGAAGATCACGTTCAGCCCCACGCCGATCAGGCCATAGATGGCGCCCAGGATCAGGCCGTTGATCAGCCCTTGGATAATCAGTCCGGTCATGGCGGTTCCTCAGGCGATGTAGCGGCGCAGTTGCGGCTTGCGTTTGATCAGGCTGCCGACGATGCCGCGCGGCAGGAACAGCATCAGCAGCACGATGATCAGGCCCAGCAGCAGCAGGTTAACCACCGGGAATTTCTGCCAGATCATGTGGTCGATGCCCAGGAGCGCCAGCGTGCCGACGACCGGCCCGAGGATGGTGCCGAAGCCGCCCGCCATCGCGTAGATGATGCTCTTGGCGGTGATCAGCACGTGGAAGGCGTACTCCGGATCCACCACGTTCGTGTACCAGGCCTCGATGCCGCCAGCCAGCGCCGGGAACAGCGCGGCCAGCAGCCAGGCCTTGAGGCGGGTGTTGGGCACGTGGATGCCGACGCAGGCGGCCGCGCCGTCATCGTCGCGGATGGCCTTGAGCGCGCGGCCCAGGCTGGACACCGACAGCCAGGTGACGGTGGCCAGGGTCGCGCCCATCACCGCCAGCATGGCGTAATAGCTATGCGTGGGATTGTTGGCGTTGGACAGGATGATGCCCATGCTGCCGCCGGTGAAGGACTGCGGCAGGTTGGAGATCACCAGCTTGACGATGGTGGCCAGCGCCAGGCTCACGATGCCGAAGTACACCCCGCGCAACCTCAGCGTGGGCGCCAGCAGCAGCGCGATCGCCACGCCCACGCCGCCCGCCGCCAGCAGCGACGGCAGGATGGGCCAGCCCAGGATCTTGTAGCAGATGCCGGTGGCGTACGAGCCCACGCCATAGAACACCACATAGCCGAACGGCAGATAGCCGGTGAAGCCGACGCAGATGTTCATGGCGCTGGCCATGGTGATCCACAACATCAGGTAGAACGCGAACGAGATGTTCGACGTGGCCATCGGAATCAAAGCCAGGCCCGCGGCCAGGCCGGCAAAGACGATGATGGCGATGCGGGTGCGCAACCGCACTGCGCGCTGATCCTGCGCGCGATGCGAGGCGGCGCCCGCCGCCAGGACGGGACTGCTGCTCATATGTCTTCCTCCGGGCCGTTTCCGGGTTGGACGGCCGCTTTATTTGGAGGCGATTATGAACAGTTCAAACCATAACTGCAAGTTAAGGACTAACCCTTATTTTCGACCGGAAAGGCCTCGGCAAGCACCTCGCGCAGCTCGTTGATGAACTCCAGCGCGATGACCGAGGGCTCGCGATTGCTGGCATAGACGGCCGAGATATTCAGGGGAATGCGCTCGGCCAGCGGCACGATGACCACGTCCGGCATGGTGTTTTGCATGACGGTGAATTCATCCACGATGGCAATGCCCACCCCGGCGTTGACCAGGGCGCAGGCCAGCTGACTCCAGGGCACGTCGGCACACATGCGGCACGGCAGGCCCGCCTGCTCGAAGGCGCCCAGCACCAGCATGCCAAAGGGCATGCGCGTGCCCACCACGATATGCGGATGCGGCGACAGATCGGCCAGGCTTACCTCGGCACGAGCCGCCAGCGGATGCGCCTTGGGTATGGCGGCCACCATCTTTCCCACGTGCAGGGGCTGGGACATCAGGAAGGGATGATCCGCCTGCATCACCACCAACCCCAGCTCGGCCTCGCCCTGCAATACGTCGGTGATCAGCGTGGGCAGCGCCGTCGTGTTCAGCCGCAACAGCAGCTCGGGATGGCGCTGCTGGAAGCGCGCCACGGCGCGCGGCACCAGGAACTGGGCCAGGCTGGGAATGGACGCCAGCCGCAACACCCCGGTGCCGTGCTCCGCCAGCGCGTCGGCCAGGTCGTTGACGCGCTGCATCATGCGCTGTGTTTTCTCGATTTCCTCAAACAGGCTCTGCACTTGCGAGGTCGGCCTGAGCTTGCCGCGGACCCGCTCGAAGAGCGTGACACCCATGGCTTTTTCCGTATGCGCCAGCATCCGGCTGACGGCCGGCTGGGAAATGTTCAGCAGCCGGGCGGCGCCGCTGATGGACCCGGCCATGACGATGGCCCACAGCATTTCGGTCTGTCGGTAATTCAATTTATTCAAGGCGTGCGCTCCATGCCTATTTGTTATACGCTATCTCGCATGTTGAGCAAACATTGCCCAACATATGGCCTGTGTCCGATGGTCCGCCACGGAACGCGGGGCCGCATACCAAAAACGATAGGAGACCTCCCATGCACGCTAGACCCTGGCTGTCCCGCTTACCGGCGCTGGCCCTTGCCGTCGCCGCCCTGACCCCTGCCCTGGGCGCCGCCCAGACCTCGGACAAGATCCGCGTCGGCATGACGGTATCGTCGACCGGCAGTTTCGCGCTCGCCTCGCAATCGGGCGTGCGCGGCGTCGAACTGTGGGTCGACGACGTCAACCGCCGCGGCGGCATCGAAGTCAAAGGCAAGAAATACCCCGTCGAGCTGGTCAAGCTGGACGACCGCAGCGACAAGCAGATGGTGACCCGCGTTTACGAACGCCTGATTGTCGATGAAAAAGTGGATCTGGTGTTCGCGCCCTTCGGCTCCACGCTGACCGCCGCGGCCGCCACGGTGACCGAGCGCCTGGGCAAGTACCTGATGGTCTGGTCCGCCGCCAGCGACGACCTGTACAAGCAGGGCTTCAAGAACATGGTGTCCGGCACGCAGATGCCGGTGTCGGCGATGCTGCGCGCCAACATGGAGCTGGCCGCCAACCAGGGCGTGAAGAAGGTCGCCATACTGTATTCGGACGAGCCGTTCCCGGCGGGCCTGGCCGAAGGCGGCAAGGAACAGGCCGCCAAGAATGGCATGCAGGTCGTGCTGTTCGAGAAGTACCCCAAGGGTCAGAAGGACTTCAGCACCATTCTGCAGAAGGCCCGCGCGGCCGGCGCCGAAGCGCTGGTGCCGACCTCGTACGAGGGCGACCTGATCAGCATGACGCGCCAGATGAAGCAGCTGGACATCAACTTCCCGTATGTCTTCATGGTGTATGCGTCGACCCCGCAATTCCAGGCCATCGGCGCGGATTCCAACTACATCTACAGCCACACCAACTACCACCCCGCGATCAACTGGAAGGTCAACGCCGGCATGACGCGCGAGCAGTTCGCCGCCGCCTATGACCAGCGCTTCCCCAAGGCCGAGTTCCCGCCCGATTTCCAGACCGCGCTGGCCTATGGCGCGGGCGCGTTGACCGAGGAGATCGTCAAGCAAGCCGGCAGCACCGACGCCGCCGCGCTGAAGAAGGCCTCGCTGGACCTGTCCGGCAAGCTCACCGTCATGGCCGGTCCCTACGCCATCGACGAAACGGGCAAGCAGCTCTTGATGCCCTTCCCCGTGGTGCAGCTGCTGCCGGGCAAGGGCATGGTCCCGGTCTGGCCCGCCGACGTGGCCACGCAAAAGCCGGTATACCCGGCCCCCGACTGGAACAAGCGCTGATCGCGCAGGCAGGAAGGCGGCGCGCGGCAACCCGCGCGCCGCGCTGACATCACCCGAGGAAAACATGTCTGACATTGCATTTGCCACGCTCGGCGAACTTGCGCAGGGCCTGGCCGACGGCCGCTACAGCTCGGTAGAACTGGCGCGGCACTACCTGGACCGCATCGACCGCGCCAATCCGGCGCTGGGCGCCTACGTCAGCGTCGACCACGCGGGCGCGCTGCGCCTGGCCGAAGCCGCCGACGCGCGCCGCCGCGCGGGCTACGGCCTGCTCGGTCCGCTGGACGGCTTGCCCGTGGCCGTCAAGGATCTGTGCGACATCGAAGGCCAGATCACCACGGCCGGCTCGCAAGCCTGGCGCGAGCGCCGCAGCGCAACCACCGCCACGGCCGTGACCCGCCTGATCGACGCCGGCATGGTGGTGCTGGGCAAGACCCACATGGTGGAGTTCGCCTTTGGCGGCTGGGGCACCAACCCCGTCATGGGCACGCCGCGCAATCCCTGGGATCTGACGCGCGCACGCATTCCCGGCGGCTCCTCCAGCGGTTCCGGCGTGGCCGTGGCTGCGGGCCTGGCGCCGGCCGCGCTGGGCTCGGACACCGGCGGCTCGGTGCGGATTCCCGCTGCATTGAACGGCATCACCGGCCTGAAAACCACGCGTGGCCTCATCAGCCTGTACGGCGCGGTGGCGTTGTCGCACACGCTGGATTCCATCGGCCCGCTCACCCGCGACACCCGCGACTCGCTGCTGCTGACCGCAGCCATGTCCGGTCCGGACCCGCGCGACCCCGTGACGCGGGGCATACCCGTCTACCGCTACCGCGATCCACGCGCGGGCGCGAAGCCGCTGGCCGGCACCCGCATCGCCGTCATGCCGCAGGCGCAGTACCCCATCGCCATCGACGCGGCGGTGCAAGCTGCGCTGGACGACACGCGGCGCGCGCTGGCCGACCTGGGCGCGGAATGCGTGGAAGCCCCCTTCCCCTTCGATTTCCACGACATGATGTTGCGCAACGGCCTGATCATCGCCGCTGAAGCCTATGCCCAGCACCGCGATTACATCGAGGACGACAGCCTGCCGCTGGGCCGCTATGTGCGCGCCCGCGTGCTGGGCGGCAAGCAGACCAGCGCCGCCGACTACGTGCTGGCGCTGCAGGCCCATGCGCGCGCCTGCGCGGCCTGGCAGGACTGGATGCGCGACTACGACGCGGTCCTCGCGCCCTGCCTGCCGTTTGCCGCCTGCCCGCTGGAAGACGTGGACGAGGCCGCGACGCCGCTGGCCGCCTTCACCCGCCCCGGCAACTACGTCAACGCCTCCGGCCTGGCCCTGCCCGCGGGCTTTTCCGCTGACGGCATGCCCATCGGCGTGCAGCTGCTGGGCAAGCCCAACGGCGAAGACGCGCTGGGCCGCATCGGCATGGCCTTCCAGGCGGCCACCGACTGGCACCTGCGGCGTCCGGACCTGTCGGCGATCCAGTTGTAAACCCCGCGCCGCAGTTCTCGCGCCAGCAAGGCCGGCCCGTCATGGCCGGCCTTTTTCATGCCCTCAGCCCAGGCTGCAGGCTGGCCGCAGCAGCGCCTCCAACCAATCCGCGAACACCTGCACCCGCCGCGACGGCTGACGCCGCTGCGGATACAGCAAGGTCATCGGCATGGGCGCGGGCCGATGCTCCGGCATGACTTCGACCAATTCCCCCGCGGCAATCTGCGGCTGCACGTCGTAGGCGGGGATCTGGATCAGCCCCAGTCCCGCGACGCAGCTGGCGATATAGGCTTCGGCACTGTTGACCGTGACCCGCCCGCGCAACGGCGCGGTCCGGGACGCACCGCCGTCCAGCCATTCCCAGGGCGCCAGCCGGCCGGTCGACGGCGAGGCGTAGTTCACGCAAGCATGCCCCGCCGCAAGATCGTCCGGCGTGCGCGGCACGCCATGGCGCGACAAATAGGCGGGGCTGGCGACATTGATCAGGCGCAGCATGCCTATGGGCCTGGCCACCAGGCCCGAGTCCGGCAGCACGCCGACCCGCAGCACGCAGTCCACCCCCTCTTCGATCAGGTTTACGGCACGATCCGTCACGCCCAGCGTGACGTCGATCTGCGGATAGGCTTCCAGGAAAGACGGCAACGCCGGCGCCACGATCAGGCGGCCCACGCGTCCGGGCACGTCCACGCGCAGCATGCCGCTGGGGCCCACCGAACTGTGGCGAAACAGGTTTTCGGCCTCTTCCATGTCGGCCACCAGGCGCAGGCAGCGCTCATAGAAAGCCGCGCCCTCCTGCGTGGGCGCCACTTGCCGCGTGGTGCGGTTCAGCAGCCGCGCGCCCAGCCGGCCCTCCAATTCCTGCACGGCGGCGGACACCGTGGAGCGCGGCAGGCCCAGCGTATCCGCCGCACGAGAGAAATTCGCGCACTCGACGACACGGGCGTAAACCCGGAACAGGTCTATGCGGTCCATGGGGCGGTTGGCTCCTGCGAGGGCGGGCCTCACTGTTCGTAATTTCTGGATAGAGATGCCAGAAATAGTAGTTTTATGCGGATTTTGTGGAATATATCATCGTCTGCACTAGGGCTCGCATCCGGCGGCCCGATAGCGGAGAGGACCATGGCAGACCACGGAATCAAAGGCAAAACCGTCATCATCGCGGGCGGCGCGAAAAACCTGGGCGGACTGATCGCGCGCGATCTGGCGCAGCAAGGCGCGCGCGCGGTGGCGGTGCATTACAACAGCGCGGCCACCAAGGCCGATGCGGACGCGACGGTCGCCGCAGTCAAGGCGGCGGGCGCGCAGGCCATTGCCTTGCAGGCCGACCTGAGCTCGGCCGGCGCGATGGAAAAGTTGTTCGCCGACGCGGTGGCCGCGGTGGGACGGCCGGACATTGCGATCAATACCGTCGGCAAAGTGCTGAAGAAGCCCTTCACCGAAATCACGGAAGCGGAATACGACGAGATGGCCGCGGTGAACTCGAAGTCCGCCTTCTTCTTCCTGAAGGAAGCCGGCCGCCACGTCAATGACAACGGCAAGATCTGCACGCTGGTCACATCGCTGCTGGGCGCATTCACGCCTTTCTACGCGGCTTACGCCGGCACCAAGGCGCCGGTGGAGCACTACACCCGCGCCGCCTCCAAGGAGTTCGGCGCGCGCGGCATTTCGGTGACGGCGGTAGGCCCCGGCCCCATGGACACGCCGTTCTTCTATCCGGCGGAAGGCGCCGACGCGGTGGCGTACCACAAGACCGCAGCCGCCTTGTCGCCATTCTCGAAAACCGGGCTTACCGACATCGAGGACGTCGTCCCCTTCATCCGCTTCCTGGTGTCGGACGGCTGGTGGATCACCGGCCAGACGGTGCTGATCAACGGCGGCTACACCACCAAATAGGAGGGACGCCATGCACGTACTGTTGACCATCGTCGGAGGCCTGCTGCTGCTGGCCGTGTTCGCGCTGTTCGGCAAGCAATGGGGCGGCGACGCCGCCGGCTCGATCGCCGCGGCCAAACTGTTCCTGCCCGCATGGCTGCTGATGGCTATCGTCAACATGTGGGTCGGCGTCACGCGCGCCGGCTATACGGTGCGCGAGGAACTGCCCATCTTGCTGCTGGTGTTCGCGGTGCCCGCCGCGGCGGCCTGGCTGCTCATCGCCTTCCTGCCGCGCGCGTGAAACGCTGGCGTTGACCGCGCCGGCGCTCCATCACGCATCCGCGCGGCCCGACCTCAGGGCTGCGCGGGAGCCGCTGCCGCAGGCGTCGCCTGATTGTCCGCGCGCGCTTGCGCTCCCGCGGCAGGCAGCCCTTCCCAACCACCGCCCAGGGCCACGATCAGATTGACGCTGGCCGCGAAGCGGTTGCCCAGCAGGCTCAGCGCATTGCGTTCGCTGTTGAGCGCGGTGGCGTCCACCACCGCCACGCTCAGGTAATCGACCAGACCCGCCTTATATTGGTTCTGGGTCAGGCGCAGCGATTCGCGCGCCGCTTCGAGCGCACGGCGCTGCACCACCTGCTCGTTCTCCATGACGCGCAGCTGGATCAGATAGTCCTCGACCTCGCGCAGTCCGGTCAACGCCGTCTGGCGGTAGGCGGCCGCTTGCGCGTCATAGGACGCACGCGCCTGCTCCACCTGCGCCTCGCGCGCGCCGCCATCGAATATCGTCAGCGCCAGCGCCGGTCCCAGCGACCAGAACCGCGCCGGCGCCGTCAGCAGTTCCGCGAACTGGCCGTTGCGGAAACCGCCATCGGCCGACAGCGTCAGGCTGGGGAACCACGCGGCCTGCGCCACGCCGATCTGCGCATTGGCGGCGGCTGCGCGGCGCTCGGCCGCGGCCACGTCGGGCCGGCGTTCCAGCAGTTCGGACGGCAGGCCCACGGGGATCTGCGGCAGTTGCAGCGCGAACACCGTGGGCGGCAGGCTGAATTGCGACGGCGCCTGGCCCATCAGCACGGCGATGGCATGTTCGAGCTGGCCACGCTGCCAATCGAGGTCGATCGACTGCGCGCGCGTGCTTTCCACCTGCGTGCGCGCCACGGCCACGTCGGCCTGCCCCGCCACGCCCACGGCGTAGCGGTTCTGCGTCAGTTGCAGGGATTTCTCATAAGCCGCCACCGTAGCGTCCAGCAGGCGCTTCTGTTCGTCCAGCACCCGCAATTGCAGATAGGCCTGCACCAGCGCGGCCTGCGCGCTCAGGCGCGTGGCGCCCAGGTCGGCCAGGCTGGCCGCGGCGCTGGCTTCCGAGGATTCCACGCTGCGCCGCACCCGTCCCCACAGATCCACTTCCCAACTGACGTTGCCGGTCAGCGAGTACTGGTTCGAGACGTTGCTGCCGGACGACGACGTCGAGCCGTTCTGCCCGCCGCCGCTGCCCGAGCGCGTCATGCCCGCGCCCGCGCCTACCGTGGGGAAGAAGCCGGCGCGCGCGCCGCGCACCAGGCCCAGCGCCTGCCGGTAGTTGGCCTCGGCCTGGGCCACGGTCTGGTTGGACGCGTTCAGGCGTTCCACCAGGCCGTTCAAGGTCGCGTCGTCATAGACCTGCCACCATGCGCCGCGCTCGGCCTGGTCCTGCGGCCGGGCGGGCTTCCAGCCGTCGACCTGGTCCTGGCCTTCCTTGTAGGCCGTGCCCACGTCCAGCGCCGGGCGCTGGTAATCGGGGCCGACCGCGCAAGCGCCCAGCAGCGCGCACAGCGCGGCCACGGCGATGCTGCGGGGAAGGAACAGGTTCGGAACAGACTTGGCGTTGCGCATCATGTGGGTTCTATGGGAGCGGAGGACCCGTTCCTGGAAGCGCGCTTGCGCGCGGCCCAGAGACGGAAGCGGTCCAGGTAAAGATAGACCACGGGCGTGGTGTACAGCGTGAGGATCTGGCTCAGGACCAGGCCGCCGACGATGGTAATGCCCAGCGGCTGGCGCATCTCGACCCCGGCGCCGGTGGCCAGCACCAGGGGCAGCGCGCCGAAAATGGCGGCCATGGTCGTCATCATGATGGGGCGAAAGCGCGTCAGGCACGCCTGGAAAATCGCATCGCGCGGGCTCATCCCCTGAGTGCGCTCGGCTTCCAGGGCAAAGTCCACCATCATGATGGCGTTCTTCTTGACGATGCCGATCAGCAGGAACACCCCGATCAGCGCGATCAGCGTGAAGTCATAGCGCACCAGCAGCAGCGCCAGCAGGGCGCCCAGACCGGCGGACGGCAAGGTCGACAGGATGGTCAGCGGATGCACGAAGCTCTCGTACAGGATGCCCAGCACGATATACATGGTGACCAGCGCCGCGAGGATCAGCCAGGGCTGCTGCGCCAAGGTCTGCTGCAAGGCTGCGGCGGTGCCCTGGAAGCCAGCCTGGATCTGGTCTGACGGCAGCCCGATGCGCGCCACCGCCGCGTCGATGGCGCTGGTCGCCTGGCCCAATGACACGCCGGGCGCCAGGCTGAACGAGATGGTGTCGGCCACGAACAGCCCCTGGTGCTGCACGCTGAGCGGCGCGTTGGCGTTTTCCAGGCGGGTGAAAGCCGACAGCGGCACGCGCGCGCCGGCCGCGGTGATGACCTCTACCTGCCTGAGCGATTCGATGTCCTGCGCGAACTTCGGGTCCACGCCCAGCACCACGTGGTACTGGTTCAACGGTCCGTACATCACCGACACCTGGCGCTGGCTGAAGGAGTTGTTCAGCACCGTGGAAATGGTGGACATGCTTACGCCCAGGCGGGTCGCGGCCTCGCGGTCAATCACCAGGTTGATCTGGCGGCCCTTGTCCTCGACGTCGGTGTCCACGTCGGTGATCTCGGGAACCTGCGCCATGGCCTGCTGCACCTTGGGCATCCAGGTGCGCAGCAATTGCAGATCGCCCGACATCAGCGTGTAGTCGTACGAACCCTGGCTGGCGCGCCCGCCGATGCGGATGTCCTGCTGCGACACCAGGAACATGCGCGCGCCCGGCATGTTCTGCAGCTTGCCGCGCAGCCGGTTGATGACCACGTCCGCCGAGACCTTGCGCTCTTCCAGGGGCTTTAACTGGATCTGCATGAAGCTGCTGTTGCTGCCGCCGCGTCCGCCCGCGTAACCCGTCATGCTCTGCACCGCCGGATCGGCCAGCACCACCTTGCGCAGCGCCTCCAGCTTGGGCAGCGTGGCCTGGAACGAGGTGCCCTGGTCGACCCGGAAAAAGCCCAGCAGTTGGCCCGTGTCCTGCTGCGGGAAGAAGCCCTTGGGCACCGCGGTGTACAGATAGACGTTCAGGCCCACGGCAACCGCCAGGATCAGCATCATCAGGCGGCTGTGCGTCAGCGCCCAGCGCAGGCTGCGGCGGTAGCCGTCCAGCATGGACTCAAAGCCGCGCTCCGACCAGCGCGCCAGCCGGCCCGGCGGCTTCTCGTCGGGAGCTTCCTGTCGCAACAGGCGCGCGCACATCATCGGCGTCAAGGTCAGCGACACCACCAGCGACACCATGATGGCGGCCGACAGCGTCACCGCGAACTCGCGGAACAGCCTGCCGACCACGCCGCCCATCAGCAGGATGGGGATGAACACCGCCACCAGCGACAGGCTCATCGACAGCACCGTGAAGCCCACTTCGCGCGAACCGCGCAGCGCCGCGCGCATGGGCGACATGCCCCGCTCCACATGGCGCATGATGTTCTCCAGCACCACGATCGCGTCGTCCACCACGAAGCCGGTCGCCACGATCAGCGCCATCAGCGAAATGGTATTCAGCGTGAAGCCGCAGAGGTACATGATGCAAAAGGTGCCGATCAGCGACACCGGCACCGCCACGCTGGGAATGATGGCCGCGCGCCAGCGCCGCAGGAACAGCAACACCACCAGCACCACCAGGCCCACGGCAATGATCAGCGTCAGCTCGGCCTCGTGCAGCGAGGCCCGGATGCTGGGCGTGCGATCCTGCGCCACCGTCATGTTGACGTCCGCCGGCATCAACGCCTGCAGGATGGGCAGCTGGGCGCGCACCGCATCCACGGTTTCGATGATGTTGGCGTCCGCCTGGCGCCGCACGATCATCAGGATGGCCTTGCGCTCGTTGAAGAAACCGGTCTGGTACAGATCTTCGACCGAGTCTTCCACGCGGGCCACGTCGGAGACGCGCACCGGCGCGCCGTCCTTCCAGGCGACGATCAGCGGTCGGTATTGCTCGGCGCGGCTGAGCTGGTCGCTGACCATGATCTGCCAGTGATAGCGATCGTTCTGCAATACGCCCTTGGGGCGGTTGGCGTTGGCATTGGCCAGCGTGGCGCGCAGCTGGTCCAGCGACACGCCGCGGTTGGCCAGCGCACCCGGCAGCACGGTAACGCGCACCGCCGGCAGCGAACTGCCGCCCACCGTCACCTCGCCCACGCCGTCCACCTGCGACAGTTTCTGCGCCACGATGGTCGAGGCGATGTCGTAAAGCTGGCCCTGGCTGAGCGTGTCGGACGTCAGCGCCAGGGTCATGATGGGCGCCGCGGAGGGATTGGCCTTGTGGTACGTGGGATTGCTGCGCAGGCTGGTCGGCAAGAGCGAGCGCGCCGCGTTGATGGCGGCCTGCACGTCGCGGGCGGCGCCGTTGATGTCGCGCGACAGATCGAACTGCAGCGTGATGCGGGTCGAGCCCTGCGAGCTGCTGGACGTCATCTCGGTCACGCCGGCGATGCTGCCCAGCGAACGCTCCAGCGGCGTGGCCACGCTGGACGCCATGGTTTCCGGACTGGCGCCCGGCAGGCTGGCCGACACCGAAATGGTGGGAATGTCCACTTGCGGCAACGGCGCCACGGGCAAAAGGAAGAACGACAGCAAGCCTGCCAGCACGACCGCCAGGCTCAGCAGCGTGGTCGCTACCGGCCGGGCGATGAAGGGTGCCGACAGGATCATGACGCGTCCCCCGCCTGCGCCTGATCCACGCCGCGCCAGCGGCGCGACATGCGGTCGAACATCAGGTAGATGACCGGCGTGGTGAACAGCGTCAACACCTGCGACAGCAGCAGCCCGCCCACCATCACCAGGCCCAGCGGCTGGCGCAGCTCGGCGCCCGTGCCGGTGGACAGCATCAGCGGCAGCGCCCCGAACAGGGCGGCCAGCGTGGTCATCAAGATGGGCCGGAAGCGCAGCAGCGCCGCCTCATGTATGGCCGCGCGCGGGCTCAGGCCGCGCTTGCGCTCCGCGTCCAGCGCGAAGTCGATCATCATGATGGCGTTCTTCTTGACGATGCCGATCAAGAGAATGATGCCGATGATGCCGATCATGTCCAGCTCGGTGCCGCTGATCAGCAAGGCCAGCAGCGCCCCCACGCCGGCCGAAGGCAGCGTCGACAGGATGGTGATGGGGTGGATATAGCTTTCGTACAGCACGCCCAGCACGATGTACATCGTCACGATGGCGGCCAGGATCAGCCACAAGGTGCTGGACAGCGAATTCTGGAACGCCAGCGCCGCGCCCTGGAAGCGCGTCTCGACGCCCGTGGGCAAACCGATGTCGGCCTCGGCCGCGATGATGTCCTCCACCGCGCCGGACAAGGAAGCCCCCGGCGCCAGGTTGAAGGACACGGTCACCATGGGGAACTGGTCCAGCCTGTTGACGGCCAGTATCGTCTTGCCTTCGCTGATGTGCGCCACCGACGACAGCGGCACCTGCGCGCCGGTCGAGGTAGGTACGTGGATCTGGCCCAGCGAGGCAGGCGTCACCTGGAATTGCGGCTCGACCTCCAGCACCACGCGGTACTGGTTGGATTGCGTGAAGATGGTGGAAATCAGCCGCTGGCCGAAGGCGTTGTAGAGCGCCTCATCGATCACCGCCGCCGTGATGCCCAGCCGCGACGCGGCGTCGCGGTCGATCTCGACCCAGGTCTGCAGGCCGTCGTCCTGCAGGTCGTCGGTCACATCCTTCAGCCCGGGCACCTGGCGCAGGCGGTTCACCAGCTTGGGCGTCCATTCGCTCAGCACCTTCAGGTCGGGATTGGACAGCGTCATCTGGTACTGCGTGCGGCTTACGCGGTCCTCGATGGTCAGGTCCTGCACCGGCTGCATGTAGACGGTCAGGCCATCCTGCTTGGCCAGGGCCTGCTCCAGGCGCCCCATCACCGTGCGCAGGTCGCCGTTGCGCTCGGCTTGCGGCTTGAGCGCGATCTGCATGCGCCCGGCGCTGAGCGTGGCGTTGCTGCCGTCCACGCCGATGAAGGACGATACGGCCTGCACGTCGGGATCTTCCAGCACCAGGCGCGCGGCCGTGCGCTGGCGCTCGGCCATGGCCGGGAAGGAAATCGACTGCGGCGCCTGCGTGATGGCCTGGATCAGGCCGGTGTCCTGCTGCGGGAAGAAGCCCTTGGGAATCACCAGATACAGCAGCACCGTCAGCGCGAAGGTCGCCAGCGCCACCAGCAGCGTCAGCGGCTGATGCCGCAGCACGACCTGCAACCAGCGGTCGTAGCCGGCAATGACGCGGTCGATGAAGGCGCCGGTGACCTGATGGAAGCGGCCGTGCTTCTGCTCCGACTCGGCGCGCAACAGGCGCGCGCACATCATGGGCGTCAGGGTCAGCGACACCACCAGCGATATCAGGATGGACACGGCCAGCGTGATGGCGAACTCGCGGAACAGCCGCCCCACCACTTCGGTCATGAACAACAGCGGAATCAGCACCGCGATCAGCGAGAAGGTCAGCGAGATCAGCGTGAAGCCGATCTGCGAGGCGCCCTTGAGCGCAGCCTGCAGCGGCGTTTCGCCTTCCTCGATGTGGCGGGCGATGTTCTCGATCATGACGATGGCGTCGTCCACCACGAAGCCGGTGGCGATGGTCAGCGCCATCAGGGTCAGGTTGTTGATGGAGAAACCGGCCAGGTACATGATGCCGAAGGTGCCCACCAGCGACAGCGGCACGACCACGCTGGGGATCAGCGTGGCGGTCAGGCTGCGCAGGAACACGAAGGTCACCATGACCACCAGGGCCACGGCCAGCATCATCTCGAACTGCACGTCGGCCACCGAGTCGCGGATGGTCTGGGTGCGGTCGGACACCACGCTCACGTCCAGGGTCGCCGGCAAGGCGGCGCGCAGCTGGGGCAGCAGCGCCTGGATCCGGTTGACCACGTCGATCACGTTGGCGCCCGGCTGGCGCTGGATATTGAGCAGGATGGCGGGCTTGTCGCCGGCCCAGGCCGCCTGGCGCGTGTCCTCGGCGCCTTCGACGGCGCGCGCCACGTCGGACAAGCGCAGCGGCGCATTGTTCTTGTACGCGATGATCAGGTCGTTGTAGTCGGTGGGCGTCTTGAGCTGATCGTTGGCGTTGATGGTGGTGGAGCGCTGCGGCCCGTCCAGATTGCCCTTGGGCTGATTGACGTTGGCGCCGACGATGGCCGTGCGCAAGTCCGACATCGACAGGCCGTTGGCCGCCAGCGCCTGCGGATTGACCTGCACCCGCACCGCCGGCCGCTGGCCGCCCGCCACGCTGACCAGGCCCACGCCCGGGATCTGCGACAGCTTCTGCGCCACCCGCGTATCCACCAGATCGCGCACTTGCGGCAGGGGCATGGTGGGGGAAGTGATCGCCAGCGTCAGCACTGCGGCGTCCGCCGGATTCACCTTGTTATAGGTCGGCGGCACCGGCAGGTCGCTGGGCAGCAGGTTCGAGGCGGCGTTGATCGCCGCCTGCACCTGCTGCTCGGCCACGTCCAGCGGCAGGGTCAGGTTGAACTGCAGGGTGATGACCGAGGCGCCGCCCGAGCTGGTGGACGACATCTGGTTCAGGCCCGGCATCTGTCCGAACTGCCGTTCCAATGGCGAGGTGACCAGCGAGGTCATCACGTCGGGGCTGGCGCCGGGGTACAGCGTCACCACCTGGATCGTCGGATAGTCCACTTCCGGCAGGGCCGAAACGGGCAGCAGCCGGTAGGCGATGAAACCGGCGATCAGGATGGCCACCATCGACAGCGTGGTGGCCACCGGACGCAGAATGAACAGGCGCGACGGACTCACGGCAATTCCTGGCTTACTTCGACGGCGGCGTGGTGCCGGCCGGGGCGCCGGCGCCCAGGTTCTTGTTGGGGGAGCCCGGGACGGTCTCGGCGCCGCCGACCACTTCCACCTTGGCGCCCGCGCGCAGGCGGTCGGTGCCTTCGACCACCACCCGGTCGCCGGGCTGCAGGCCTTCGTTGACGGCCACCATGCCGTTGTTGACCGCGCCCAGCTTCAGCTGGCGCACCTGCACGGTATCGTCCGCCTGCACCAGGAACACGAAGGCGCCGGCCGAGCCCTGCTGGATGGCCGCGGTGGGGATCGCGGTCACGTCCTTGCGCGTCAGCACGTGCAGGCGCACGTTGACGAACTGGTTGGGGAAGAGCGCGTCGTCGGCATTCTCGAAGCGCGCCTTCATCTTCAGCGTGCCGGTAGTCACGTCGATCTGGTTGTCCAGCGTTTCCAGCTGGCCGGTGGCGATGCGCCGGGTGTCGGCGCGGTCATAGGCGTCGACGGCCAGCGTCTTGCCCGCCGCGATCTCGGCGCGCACTTCGGGCAACTGGGTCTCGGGCAGCGTGAACACCACGGAAATCGGCTGGGTCTGGGTAATCACCACCAGGCCGTTGGCATCAGAACTGGACACCAGATTGCCGCGGTCCACCTGGCGCAAACCCAGGCGGCCACTGATCGGCGCGGTGATGCGCGCGTAATCCAGCTGCAGGCGGGCGTTGTCCACATTGGCCTGGTCGCTCTTGACCGTGCCTTCGTACTGGCGCACCAGCGCGGCCTGCGTGTCGACCTGCTGCTTGGCAATCGAGTCCTGCTTGAACAGCGCCTGGTAGCGTTGCAGGTCTCGCCGCGCGTTCTCCAGCTGGGCCTGGTTCTGCATCTGCGTGCCGCGCGCCTGGTCCAGCGCCACCTGGAAGGCCCGCGGGTCCACCTGCGCCAGCAGATCGCCGGCCTTCACTTGCTGGCCTTCCTGGAAAGCCACTTCCACCAGCTCGCCGCTGACCCGGCTGCGCACGGTGACGGTGTTGTAGGCGGTGACCGTGCCCAGCGACTTCAGGTAGATGTCGATGTCCTGCTTGGCGGCGGTGGCGATGCGCACCGGCACCGCGGGGGTCATCATGGCGCCCGCTGGCGGCCGGCCGCCGGGCCGCCCCCCCGGGCCGCCTGCGGCGCCTGGCTTGGCCGCGGGCCGCAGCGCCAGCCAGGCTATGCCCGCCACAACGAGCAATACCAGCGCCAGCCCAAGCAGGCGGCGGCGGGTCCAACGGGTGGGCGGAGATACGGGACGGCTATCAGGCATGGAACAGTTCCGGCACAGGCGGAGAAAGCCGTATTGTCTACTAGACCGTCCCGGTTTCCAGTCTCGCCACCCCTAGTTGAAACTGGCCGCAACAGGAATCTGGCACGGAGGCAGGCGGGGACCAAAGCCTGGCGAAACAGGGGGACGGGTCGTGGAAATCATGGCGATGGGCCGGGTCGCCATGGCGGAACCGTGGGAAAACGGTGGCCGCGGCCCCGGGGCTGCCCTGCCGACAAATCGGGAATAGATACGGCACCGCAGGATGGGTTGCGCGCGTTCGGCATCCGCGTTCTAGCTTAAGAACGCTCGCGCTTCACCCGTCCTACGAACTGCACAGTGTCATCTGGAAGGGCACGTCGCGGGCGACCTGCTGGGGCTTGAATTCGCCGTCCTGGGTGGAAAAACGTATCCAGATCATGTACTTATTGGCGCTGATCTCGGGGAATACGCCCTGGGCGGGGTCTAGCCAGACCCGCAGCAGCTGGAACTGCTTGCCGCCCAGCATCTGCTGGTAGGCGCCCTGCTCGCCCACGATGTCCGACTTGCGGCCGGATTCGCGCAGCAGGCGCAGGGCCAGGGTCAGGCCGTCATACAAAGGAATGAAGGGTGCCACCCAGGCCTGCAGGTCGGCGCAGCGGGCAGCTTCGGATTTGTTCTGCCAGGCGAAGTACGACGGCATGTCGACCTGGGTGGCGCTGCCCGGCACGGAAAGGCGCCCGCGCAGGCTGGTCAGCCATTCGTTTTCGCGCAGGGACTGCCCGGTCTTGCCGGGCGCGGCCAGCGCCGTGGTCACCTTTTCCATTTCGCGCAGCATGGCTTCGAGCGCATCCTGCGCCACGCCCGGATGATCGCGCAACCCGACCAGCGCCATGCGCTGGCGTTCCAGGTCTTGCAGGACCGCGCCTTTCACATCGGTGCGCTCGCAGGCATCGAGCAGGTCGAACAGGGAGGTGACGGCAACCTGGTGCAGGCGCGAGTCCCCCTCGCGGGCAAAGAAGAACAACCTGTCGAACAGGTATTCCAGCCGCAGATAAGCGCGGATGCGCTCATTGAAGGGGTATTCGTAAACGATCACGCTTCTTTACAGGCCCATCTGTGTTTGGCCGGCGGGGCCAATGTTATTCAGGGGTGCCGGCCTAGCGGGGAGCTTGCCGGTCCGTCGTGCTCGCCAGCGCCAGCCAGCGGTCATGCAGGGTCTTCGCCTGCGCGCGCAGTTGTTCCGGCGTAGTGCCTGCGTCATTGACGATGACGTCGTCGGCGACTTCCAGACGGCTTGCCCGCGCAGCCTGTGCCGCCATGATACGCCGTATGGCTGGCTCCGTCAGCCCGCTGCGCTGCCGCACCCGCGCCACCTGCGTTTCCGGGTCGCAGTCCACCACGCAGATGCGGTCCAGGCGCGCGCGCCAACGCGGCAACGACTCCACCAGCAGCGGCACCACGAAAACCAGATAGGCGCCGGTCGCAGCCGCAGCCTGACGCTCGGTCTCCTGCCCGATGGCGGGATGCAGCACGGCCTCCAGCCGCAAGCGCACCTGCGGATCCGAGAACGCCTGGTCCCGCATCCACGCGCGGTCCAGCGCCCCGTCCGGCGTCAATGCGCGCGGGCCGAATTCGCGTTCTATGGCAGGCATGGCTGCACCGCCCGCGGCGGTCAGCTCGCGCGCGATCTCGTCGGTATCGACCAGCGTGGCGCCCCACTCTGCGAGCATGTCCGCCACCCGGGTCTTGCCCGACCCGATGCCGCCCGTCAGACCTATCTTCAACATACCGCCCATCCCATGGAGGACATGAACCGCCCTATTGCAAAAACTGCCCCAAGCCCTGCTCGCCGCCCAGCAACAGCGTCACGACGCCCGCCAGCGCCAGATAGGGACCAAAGGGCAACGGCTGCCCGCGGCTGGCGCGGCCGCTCAAGGTCAGCGCGCCGCCGATCAGCACGCCCAGCAACGATGCGCTCAGCAGCAGCGTCGGCAGGGCTTCCACGCCGAACCATGCGCCCAGCGCGGCGAGCAGCTTGAAGTCACCATAGCCCATGCCCTCGCGCCCCGTCAGCAGGCGAAACACATGAAAGATAACCCACAGAAAGACGTAGCCCGCCACCGCCCCCACCACCGCCATCTGCAGGCTGGCATAAGCGTCGAACAGATTGACCAGCAGCCCGGCCCAGAGCAGCGGCTGGGTCAATGCGTCGGGCAACAGCGTGGACTCGAAATCGATCCAGGCCAGCGCCACCAGCATGGCCGACAAGCCCATGGCGGACAGCGCCAGCGGCGTGGCGCCGAAACGCCAGGCACATGCGGCGAACAGCGCGCAGGTCAGCAGTTCGATGGCCGGGTAGCGCCAGCCTATGGCCGCGCCGCAAGCGCCGCAGCGGCCCCGCAGCAGCAGCCAACCCAGGAGCGGCAGCCGCCGCCAGCCGGTCACGGCGGTGTCGCAGGCGGGACAGTGCGAGGCCGGCGACCACAAGCCATAGCGGCCCGCCGCCGGCGGCTTGCCCGAGGCTTCCTGGCAGTGCGCCTGCCATTCCTGCTCCATCATGCGCGGCAGCCGGTGGGTCAGCACCGTCAGCCAGTTGCCCACGAACAAACCCGCCAGCGCCGCCAGGCCAATGAAGGCGCCCAAAGGCAGATCAAAGACATGCCGCATCGCCGTCATCCGACCGCGCGGCACCGGGCCGCAGCGGCGCCGCGCCAGGAGCTGGCGACAGTGCGCGGGGCAAGCTGGCGGCGGCCGTGTCGTAAATAGTGCATAAAGTGTTGAGGATGCCCAAGTGCGGCTAAGGGGAACGTATCGAATCTTCGCATAAGTGCGTAAAATCGGAGACAGACTCACCACACGGATAAGCTGCCATGACCGCGCGCGTAGAAATCGGTACCCGCTCCCGCAAACTCAGCGTCATGGGGTTGCTGCTCGCAGGCACCGTGCTGGGCGCAGCCGGCTGTGCCCAACAGAAAACCGAAGGCTATTACGACCCGCCCGCCGAAAGCACCGTGACCGACGCCCAGTACCAGGGGTCGGGCGCGGGATACCGCAGCATCATCCGCGCCCCGTCGCAAGTGCAGATCGCCCTCAAGCCGGACGCTCCCCGCAAGAATCAGAATCAAGCCGCACAGGCTGCAGGCGGCCAGACCACGGAAGACGGCCAGGCCGTTCCGGCGGAAACCGAACACACGGCAACGACGGCATCGGCCGCGAGCGCTCCCGTCGCCGCCAACCCGGCCGCGCCCAGCGCAGCCGTGCATAGCCTGGTGCCGCAACCGCAAACCTACATGGGCACCCTGCCTTGCTTCTCGCCCGCCATGCAGTGCACCGCGCAGCGCGTGACGCTGACGCTGGCGCCCAATGGCCGTTGGCGCGGCCGCGTGGCCTACCTGGAAAACGATCCCAAGAAAGGCCCGCCGGTCACCGAGCAAGGCTGCTGGGACGCCACCGAAGAACGCCCGCCGCGCGTCATCCTGATGGACAGCCAGGGCAACGGCCGCGCGGAATTCGTGGTTGCAGCCAACAACGTGCTGCGCGTGCGTTCCATCGATGGCCAGACGCCCAACCTGAACTACAACCTGACCCGCCAGCCGGATCTGGACCCGATCGACGAACTGGCCAAGGCGGCAGCGCCCAAGTGCCCTTGAAGACCAGCGGCGGCTGAATACGCCGCCACGCAGCCTCTACCCCCAGGCCCGACGGACATCTCGTTCGCCGGGCCTGGTGCTTTTGGGCTACCCGGCATCGGGATCCGGATCTACGCCGGAATCGGCACGCAGTGACGCGGGACTTGCCAGACATCGGTGATACTCCGGCCCTGGCGGCTCATGCAGCGTGTAGCCTGGACTGTCGATGAGCTTCCGAGGCATCGGAATCAGTGCATGCGCGCGGTCCGGTCCGGCCGCGCCAGGCACGGGCGAGGCGCCGGAACGTCCGTGTTCGCAAAGCCGGCAGGCCAGCTGCATGGCATTGCGGACTTGCAGCTTGGTGAAAATGCGGGAACGATGGGCTTCTACGGTGCGCAACGAAATGCCCAGGTCTATGGCGATGACCTTGTTGGGACGGCCGGCGGCCACGTAGGTGACGATTTGCCGTTCGCGCGGCGTGAGAGAGGAAAGAACGGCTTCCAGGTCGGGACGGGGAGCTTGCATGGGGCGGCTCGCTTGCAATGTAGGATTGCGCCGAGTCTGATCCGCCGCCCGTCACGACGTAAGCTGGTAATTCTTTCAGGGGTGGACATGAACGCCACCCCTGGGGCCTTGCCGCGTCAGGCCGTGTAGGCCAGCTCCAGATTGTCGATCAGGCGGGTCGTGCCCAGCTTGGCCGCCGCCAGCGCCACCAACGGTTCGCCGGCCTGCAGGTCGGCAGCGTCGGGACGCTTGAGATCGCGCTGGCGGCGCAGGGCCACGTAGTCAACCTGCCAGCCGCGCCGGGTCAGGGTCTCGACGGCTTCGCGCTCCAGCGCGGCGGCATCGCGTTCGCCCTGGGCCAGGCGCTCGTTGGCGTGCCGCAGCGCGGCATACAACGCAGGCGCCTCGGCGCGATCGGCGTCGCTGAGGTAACGGTTGCGGGAGGACAAGGCCAGGCCGTCGTCGGCGCGCACGGTCTCGTGGGCCAGCACTTCGACGGGCAGCTGGAACTGGCGGCACATATTGCGCACCACCATCAGCTGCTGGTAATCCTTCTTGCCAAACACCGCCACCCGCGGCTGCACGCAGGAAAACAGCTTCAGCACCACGGTGCTGACGCCTTCGAAGAAGCCCGGGCGGAATTCGCCTTCCAGGATGTCGCCCAGATCGTCGGGAGGCTGGACGCGGAAGTTCTGCGGCTCGGGATACATCTCGCGCTCGTTCGGCGCGAACAGCACGTACACGTCGCGCTCGCGCTCGAGCTTCTCGATGTCGGCGGCGAGCGTGCGGGGATATTGGTCGAAGTCTTCGTTGGGGCCGAACTGCAGGCGGTTCACGAAGATGCTGGCCACCACCGGGTCGCCATGCTGGCGCGCCAGCTTCATCAGGGACAGGTGGCCTTCGTGCAGATTGCCCATGGTGGGCACGAACGACACGCGATTCTGGCCGCGCAGGTGATCGCGCAATTCCTGGATGGTGTGTACGACTTTCAAGGAGTTTCTCCGGGGTTGGGGGCAGCCCGGTCAGGATCAGGCCGCGACCGCCGCCACGCTGGTGTAGGCCAGGCGCACATAGATGGGAGCATAGGGCTCGGCCTGCGTAATTTCCAGCAAGGACTCGCGCGCCAGTTCCAGCATGGCGATGAAATGCACGACGACCACCGCCGCGGGCGCGCCTTCGCGCACGCGTTCCATGAACAGGTCGCCGAATTCCATGAAACGCACGTCGTTCAGGCGCCGCAGGATGTGCGTCATGTGATCGCGCACGGACAGCTGTTCGCGCGTGATGTGATGGTGCTGGTTAAGCTTGGCCCGCTTCATGATGTCGGCCCAGGCCGCGCGCAGGTCGTCCACGCTGACCTCGGGCAGCATGCGCTCCACGCTCAGGTCGGCCACCGCCTGGCTGCTGACGAAGTCGCGGCCCAGCTGCGGCATCGCGTCCAGCTTCTGGGCGGCCAGCTTCATCTGCTCGTATTCGAGCAGGCGGCGCACGAGTTCGGCGCGCGGATCTTCCGGCTCTTCGCCGGTGTCGGTCTTCTTGACCGGCAGCAGCATGCGCGACTTGATCTCGATGAGCATCGCCGCCATCAGCAGGTACTCGGCGGCCAGCTCCAGATTGTGGATGCGGATCTGCTCCACATACGACAGATACTGCCGCGTGACATCCGCCATGGGGATGTCCAGCACGTTGAAGTTCTGTTTGCGGATCAGGTAGAGCAGCAGGTCCAGCGGCCCTTCAAACGCTTCCAGGAACACTTCCAGCGCATCCGGCGGGATGTACAGGTCCGTGGGCATCTGGAACAGCGGCTCGCCATACAGGCGCGCGAACGCCACGCTGTCGATCGTGTCAGGGGTGCTGTCGACGGGCGGTTCCACTAGCGCGGCCAGGGCGTCGCCCGGGACGGAAGCGTTTTGGGCCATGATTGCCGCAATGGGCTCAGTCGGCCTGGTAGACGTACGGCTTTTGCGGCACACGGGCCGCGCGGAAGCCTTCCAGCAGCTCCGAGTCCTGCGGTTTGTCCCAAAGGCGGGCGCGGCCCTCGCGCTGGCGCTCTTCGGTGCCAGGATGCGATTTCTTGTAGTCCTTCAGGAAAAGGGTGATCTCGGATTCGTAGTTGGTCGCCATGGCACCAATTTCAATGGGTTTCGGATGTAGGGAGTTTACTTCACGGCGGCCCACCCCCCGGCGTTACAATCTCGCGGCACCCATCGCCCCCGCCCGCCATGTCCGCAGAAACCGCAGCAGCAGCCCGTCCCGCTCCTCTTTCCAATGAGCAAGCCGCGCGCGCGGCGCGCATGATTCCCTTCATCGTAGGCTGTGCGCTGTTCATGCAGATGCTGGACGCCACCGTGGTGGCCACCGCCCTGCCAGCCATGGCCCACGCCCTGGGGTCGACCCCGGTGCGGCTGAACGTGGCCATCACCTCCTACCTGCTGTCGGTGGCGGTATTCGTGCCCGTCAGCGGCTGGGCGGCCGACCGCTACGGCGCGCGGCGGGTGTTCGTGGCGGCGATCGGCCTGTTCACGCTCAGCTCGGTGGCCTGTGCGCTGTCCCAGGATCTGCCGCAACTGGTCCTGGCCCGCATCGTCCAGGGGATGGCGGGCGCAATGATGGTGCCAGTGGGACGCATCATCCTGCTGCGCACCGTGCCCAAGCAGGACTTGCTGAAGGCCATGTCCTTCCTTTCCATTCCGGCCCTGCTGGGCCCCGTGATCGGACCGCCGCTGGGCGGCTTCATGGTCACCTATATGTCCTGGCACTGGATCTTCCTGATCAATATCCCTATCGGCGTCCTGGGAATTTTCCTGGTGCTGCGCTACGTCGCGGAGATCCGCGAGGAAGCCGCCCCGCGCCTGGACTGGCCGGGCTTCCTGCTCAGCTCAATCTGCCTGGCGGCTCTGGTCAGCGGTTTCGAGGCCATCGGCCGCGACGTCATGCCGCTGTCCATGCTGCTGGGGCTGATCGCGGTGGGCACGGTCTGCGGCCTGCTCTACGGCTGGCACGCCAAGCGCACCGAGCACCCCATCATCGACCTCTCGCTGATGCGGATCCCCACCTTCGCCATCTCCACGCTGGGCGGCAATCTGTGCCGCTTCGCCGTGGGCGCCACCCCCTTCCTGCTGGCCATGCTGCTGCAGGTGGGCTTTGGCCTGACGCCGTTCGCGGCCGGCCTGATCACTTTCGCCAGCGCCGCGGGCGCACTGCTGATGAAGTTCGTGGCCACCCCGATCGTGAAGCACTTCGGCTTTCGCCGGGTCCTGACCGTGAACGCCGTGCTGGCGGGTGCGTTCATCGTGGTCTGCGGCGCCTTCACGCCCGCCACGCCGGTGTGGCTGATGATCGCGGTCCTGCTGGTCGGAGGCTTTTTCCGTTCGCTACAGTTCACCGGGGTAAATACGCTAACCTATGCCGACATCCCCCCGTCCAAGATGAGCCGCGCCAGCAGTTTCGCCGCGATGGCGCAGCAACTGGGCATCAGCCTGGGCGTGGGCGTGGCCGCGGTGACGCTGAACATCAGCATGTCCTTGCGCGGCGCGGAAACGCTGGCGATCCGCGATGTCGTCGCGGGCTTCATCGTCGTCGGCTTGCTGTGCATGGCTTCGACCTTCTCCTTTAGACGCCTCGACCCTCTGGCCGGGGCACACCTGAACGGCGCTAAACAAAGTGACGACGAATGAATTTGTCCTAGCCCTGGACCAGGGCACGACCAGCTCCCGCGCAATCGTGTTCGACCGTGAGGGCGTGGTGCGCGGCGTCGGCCAGCGCGAATTCCGCCAGCACTACCCGCGGCCGGGCTGGGTCGAGCACGACGCCAGCGAGATCTGGCACAGCCAGCTGGACGTGGCGCGCGAAGCCCTGCGCAATGCCGCCGCGACCGCCGCCGACATCGCCGCCATCGGCATCACCAATCAGCGCGAAACCACCCTGATCTGGGAACGCGCCACCGGCCGCCCGCTGGCGCGCGCCATCGTCTGGCAGGACCGCCGCACGGCGCCGCTATGCGACCAGCTGCGCCAGGACGGCCACGCCGCTTTCCTGCAATCGCGCACCGGCCTGGTGCTGGACGCCTATTTCTCCGGCACCAAGCTCGCCTGGCTGCTGGACCACGTGCCGGGCGCGCGCCAGATGGCCGACCGCGGCGAACTGGCCTTCGGCACGGTGGACACCTGGCTGATCTGGCAACTGACCGGCGGCGCGGTGCACAGCACCGACCCGAGCAACGCCTCGCGCACCATGCTGTTCGACCTGCACACGCAGGACTGGAACGACGAGATCCTGGCGCTGCTGAAGATCCCGCGCAGCGTGCTGCCCAACATTGCGCCCAGCAGCGCGGTGGTGGGAGACGCCCTGCCAGAGTGGCTGGGCGGCTCCATCCCGATCGCCGGCAACGCCGGCGACCAGCAGGCGGCCACCTTCGGCCAGGCCTGCTTTACACCTGGCATGGCCAAGAACACCTACGGCACCGGCTGCTTCATGCTGATGAACGTAGGCGAAAAACCGGTGCAATCCCACAACAATCTGCTGTCCACGGTAGGCTGGGGCCTGCCGCAAGCCGGCAACAGCGGCTGGCGTCCGACCTACATGCTGGAAGGCGGCGTGTTCGTGGCCGGCGCCGCGGTGCAATGGCTGCGCGATGGCCTGGGCATCATCCAGCGTTCGGAAGAAATCGAATCCCTGGCCGCCAGCGTGGCCGACACCGACGACGTCTTCATGGTCCCGGCCTTCGCCGGCCTGGGCGCGCCGCACTGGGATCCCTATGCGCGCGGCACGCTGGTGGGCCTGACCCGCGGCACCACCCGCGCCCACATCGCCCGCGCCACGCTGGAATCCATCGCGCTGCAAAGCGCCGAACTGCTGACCTGCATGAACGGCGACAGCGGCATCGCGCTGACCGAGCTGCGCGTGGACGGCGGCGCCGCCCGCAACGACCTGCTGATGCAGATGCAGGCAGATTTGCTGGGCGTCCCGGTGGTCCGTCCGCGCGTGTCGGAATCGACGGCGCTGGGGGCTGCGGGGTTGGCAGGGCTGGCGGTCGGGTTCTGGTCGGGGCTGGATGAATTCGCGTCGAAGTGGCAGGCGGAGCGGACGTTCGAACCGACCTGGCCGGAGTCTGTACGGGCGGCGCGGATGAAGCGGTGGCGGCAGGCGGTGGAGTTGTCGAAGGGGTGGGCGGATAGCGCTGGGAAGTAGGCGGGCTTTGTAGCTTTCTGGTTTTGAGTGCGCCCGAGGTTTCTCGTTGGCAGGGTTTCGGGGTGCCGGTCCTGTGCTTCGTGGGCCGCTCTGCTTCGTAGGCCGCCCGTCGGCGCGGACGCCTGAGTGGCGGGCGCCCACGATTGCGGTCCGGAGCCTTCGCTCCGGACTTCCCCTTCGTCATCTTCGTCCAGGCCTGCGGCCTTCCCTTCAGATTCCCTCGGGCGCATCGAGGTTGCCCGCCACTCAGGCGCCCGCACCGACGGGCTACTTGAATCTTGGTTTGGTGCGCTGCTAGAGCCGTGGTCTGGGACGACTCTTGTATTGCCCGCCATTCTCGGCCGCGCGGGCGGCCGAGAATGGCATACGTGATTCCTTGAATTTCAATTGTGTTCGCTTGCGCGAATGCGGTGAGCCGTTGACTAATGGTCGCCAGCTCATGGGGGATGGGCGGTGATGGGTGGCGCGCGGTGACGAACTGCTTGCGCATGCTGACCGTCACGCGCGCCACCCATCCGGCACTGGGGTTGAAATGACGATTGTTGGCCTACCGACCTGCTTCGGCGCCCTACGTACCAAAATTCACCAACCACCAGTTGCACTCCCCAACAGCGCGCAGCGTCATCACGCCACGCAAGACACCGCGTAAGCCCCAAAAGGCCGCCCGCGCGGCCGGCCTGGGGCGGGCCCCGCAAGACACGCCAACTTCCCACCGCCCGTGGCCAGAACGCCAAGCACGCCGGCCGTCCCAGCGCCCGTGAAGATTCATCCGGCAGAGCCTGTCGCGTCGGCGGCCTGCGGGGCGCAGGCCGCCGACGCGACAGGCGTCTTAAGAACCAAGCCCGCGCCCGCATCAAGACCCACAGAACCTCCACAGCCCTATAAACTCCCCCCGAAAGCAACAAAAGACACGGAGGCAACACATGCGCATTTTGCTGGTCGAGGACAATCTCGATCTCGGCGATGCCGTGGAAAGCAAGCTGCGTTTTGCCGGCCATAGCGTGCAATGGGTGCGCGACGGCGTGGCGGCGCTGCGTTGGGGCCTGGACGAGACCTGGGATGCCCTGGTGCTGGACATCAATCTGCCCGGCAAAGATGGTTTCACCGTCATCCGCGAACTGCGCGCCGCCGGGCTGGAAGCCCCCGTGCTGGTCATGACCGCGCGCGCCGAAATCGAAGACAAGATCGACATGCTGGACCTGGGCGCCGACGACTATCTGGTCAAGCCCTTCGATCTGCGCGAACTCGAAGCCCGGCTGCGCGCACTGATGCGCCGTCCCGCTGGCCAGACCAGCAGCGTCACCGTCTACGGCAATCTCAGCCTGGACCTTGCCAACCGCAATGTCAGCGTGGCCGGCGCGCCGCTGGAGCTGGGGCGGCGTGAATTCCGGCTGCTGGAGATCCTGCTAGGCAAGCTGGGCCAGACCGTCGCCAAGGAACGCCTGATGAACCAGCTCTTCGACCTGGACGACGGCACCCTCAATGCGCTGGAGCTGCTGATATCGCGGCTGCGCAAGAAGCTGACGGGCGCCTCGATCGATATCGTCACCGTGCGCGGCGTCGGCTATCAGGCCCGCAGCCATGAAGAACCCTGAGAACTTTTCCATCCGCCGCCGCGTCTTGGCGCTGGGGGTGCTGCTGCTGGCCTGCGCGCTGATCGGGCTGGTGTTCTTCCTGCGCGGCTACGCGCAGCGCGCGGCGGAACAGGCTTTCGACCGGCTGCTGGCGGCCTCGGCGCTGACCATTGCCGGCTCGGTGCAGATCGAAGACAACAACGTCACCGTCGAACCGCCGGTGTCCTCGCTGGCCATGCTGTCCGGCGGCGAGCGGGTGTTCTACGAAGCCCGCACCTCGAACGGCCGCCTGATCACCGGCTACGACGACCTGGCGCCCGGCATGCCGCTGGCGCAGTCGGCCACGCCGGTGTTCGCCTATCTGCGCTATCACGACGAACCTGTCCGCGTCGCCACCGTGGGCCGGCTGGTGTCCGCCAGCCAACATGCCGGCTGGGTCACGGTGCGCGTGGCCGAGACGCTGGGGTCGCGCGAAGCGCTGGCCGACGAGATCCTGGGACGTACCGCGCTGCCGCTGGTGGTGGTGTCCCTGGTGGCGCTGGGCCTGCTGTGGTTCGGCGTGCAGCGGGCCTTCGCGCCGCTGGCGGTGGTGGAGCGCGAGTTGCGCAGCCGCGCGCCCGACGACCTGGCGCCGCTGGTGACGCCCGTGCCGCGCGAAGTGCGGCGGCTGGTCGAAGCGCTGAACGCCTTCATGCAGCGCCTGTCCGGCGTCATGGGTACGCTCAACACCCTGGTGGCGGACGCTGCCCACCAGGTCCGTACGCCGCTGGCCTCGCTGCGCGCTCAAGCCGAAGTCGCCCTGGAGGAAACCGATCAGCAAAGGCTGCACGCGCGCCTCGAACGCATCCATCTGAACGCCACCCATGCCAGCCAGTTGATCAACCAGCTGCTGATGGACGCCACCATCACGCACCGCCTGGGCAAGGGATCGCGCACGCTGGTGGGCGTGGCCGAGACCGTCAACGAAACGCGCCGCCGCATCGGTCCGCTGGAAACGCAACGACTGCGCATCGAGATCGCGCCCGAGGTCCGCCGCGCCCGCATCGCCGGCGACCGCGTCGCCTTGCGCGAGATGCTGCGCAACCTGGTGGACAACGCCCTGCGCTATGCGCCCGACGGCCCCGTGGACATCCAGGCCACGCCCGTGGCGGGCTTTCGCGTTGCGCTCACCGTGTCGGACCGCGGGCCGGGCGTGGCCGACGACGAAAAAGACGCCGTGCAGCAGCGTTTCACCCGCGGCCGCGCCGGCGAAACACAGCCTGGGTCGGGGCTGGGGCTGTCCATCGTGCGCTCGGTGGCTGCCGCCCACGGCGGTTCGCTCTGGCTGCAAGACCGTCCGGGCGGCGGCCTGACGGCGCGCGTGATCCTGCCGCTGGCGCGTTCCGCGCCGGGACGCGCGGCAGCCGCCTGCCTGGGCGCGTTGTGCATGGCGGGCCTGCTGCTGGCCTCGGCCCCCGCCGAGGTACGCGCCGCCGACATCGCGGCAATCGTCACCCGCTACCCCGCGCCGCAGCCCACGTCCCGCGTCCTGACCATCGCCGGCCCCACGGATACGCCGGTGGTCGCGCCGCTGATCCAGGGCTTCCAGTCGCAACGGCCGGACGTCACCGTGGTGTACCGCGAGATGGGCAGCCGCGAACTCTACGAAGCCGCCATCGCCGGGCAGTTGAAGGATGTGGACGTGCTGATGAGTTCGGCCTCGGACCTGCAGATCCGGCTGGCCAACGACGGCTATGCGATGAGCTATTCCTCGCCCTATGCCGCCAAGCTGCCCTCCTGGGCCATCTGGCGCCACGAGGTCTACGGTTTCACCTTCGAGCCGGCCGTCATCGTCTACAACCCCAAGCGCTATACCGAAGCCACCGTGCCGCGCTCGCGCCAGGACCTGCTGCGCCTGCTGGAACGCGACGCCGCGAAGCTGCGCGGCCGCATCGGCACCTATGACATCGCGACCAGCAGCGTGGGCTATCTGCTGGCCGAACAGGACGAGCTGGTGTCGTCGAACTTCTGGGGGCTGGCCAACGCCATGGGCCAGGCTGGCGTGCGCCTGTCGGCCACCAGCGCCGAGATCCTGGACGCCATCGAGAGCGACCAGATCGACATCGGCTACAACATCCTCGGCTCCTACGCGCTGTCGCGACAGGCGGCGGGCGCGCCCATCGGCGTGGTCTTTCCGCAGGACTACGTGCTGGTGCTGGCGCGCTCGGTGCTGATCGCGCGCACCGCGCCCAGCCCGGAACTGGGTCGCGCGCTGGTGGACTGGCTGCTGTCTCCGGCCGGCCAGCAGGTGGCGTCCAGCCATGCCGCGCTGGGTTCCATCATGGAGGACACCCCCGGGCGCTGGACCTCCGAAGCGGTGCTGGCGCGCTCCCAGGGCATCGTGCAGCCAGTGGTGCTGAGCCCGGCCCTGCTGGTCGGCCTGGACCAGCGCCGCCATTCGCGCTTCGTGCAGAACTGGATCCGGCTGGTGACGGACACGCCCGCGCGGCCGTAACGTTTTTGGGCGCGCCGCGCCCACCCCGCCCAGGGATTTCCCCTAGTCGCGTCCCGCCGCCATGACAGGACGACGACAGACGCCGGCTCCTAAGATGCCCGCAAGCTGGACACGGATCCCGCTCCAACCACAAGACTCATCGGAGACACACCCATGCTTGCCAAGTCCCAACTGGCGGCCGCCTGCGCCGCTGCATTCGCCCTTGCCGCCGGCAGCGCCTTTGCGCAGCAAGTGCCGGCCGGCTATCCGGCCGACTACCAGAAGATCCTGGACGGCGCCAAGAAGGAAGGCAAGGTCGTCATCTATTCGACCACCGACACCAAGGCCGCCGGCCCCGTCATCAAGGGCTTCGAAGCGCTGTACCCGGGCATCAAGGTCGAATACAACGACATGAACAGCACCGAGCTCTACAACCGCTACATCAGCGAGCAGGCGGCTGGCGGCACCAGCGGCGACGTCGTCTGGAGCTCGTCGATGGACTCGGCCCTGAAGCTGGCCAGCGACTACGCCCTGCAATACAAGTCGCCGGAAGTCGGCAAGCTGCCGGCCTGGGCGGTGTGGAAGGATTCGGCATACGGCACCACCTATGAACCGGCCGTGTTCATCTACAACAAGCGCCTGATCCCCGCCGCCGAGGTGCCCACCACGCACGGCGCCCTGGCCAAGCTGATCGCCAGCCAGCCGGACAAGTTCAAGAACAAGGTCACCACCTACGACATCGAGAAGTCGGCCGTGGGCTTCATGCTGGCGGTGCAGGACAAGGTCAACGACCCCAAGTACTTCGAGACGCTCAAGGGCATCGCCGCAGGCGGCCTGATCGTGCAATCGTCCACCGGCACCATGATGGAACGCGTGTCCTCCGGCGAAAACCTGATCGGCTACAACATCCTGGGTTCCTACGCCGAAACGCGCGCCAAGAGCGACCCGTCGCTGGGCGTGGCCTACCCGACCGACTACGCGCTGGTTCTGTCGCGCGTGGCCTTCATCAGCAAGAAGGCCAAGAACCGCAATGCCGCCAAGCTGTGGATGGACTACCTGCTGTCGCAGAAGGGCCAGACCATCCTGGCGAACCAGGCCGACCTGGCCTCCGTGCGCGACGACATCGAAGGCGACAACGACGTCGACGGCATGACCAAGAAGCTGGGCGCCTCGCTCAAGCCGATCCCGGTCAACGAAACGCTGCTGGACTACCTGGAGCAGAACAAGCGCCTGCAGTTCATCAAGGACTGGCGCGCCGCGGCAGGCAAGTAATGCCGCGCAGCCCGGAGCCACGGTTCCGGGCCGCCTCGCGCGCAGAGGACGGCGGCGCGCCGCCGTCCTCCTGACCGCCGCCGGGGCGGTCGCCCCCGACCCGGCCGCGCGACCTCCGCGCCATTCAAGAACACAGGATTCCCCATGCAGTCATTGCGCTCGAAATGGCAGTCCCTGCCCCGCGGCGTGGTGGTGCTGATCACGGCTTTGGCCATTTATGTGCCGCTGTCGTTCATCATCATCCAGAGCTTTCTGTCCGCGCCCTTTTTCTCGCCGTCCAAGGTCTTCAGCCTGGACGCGTTCCGCTTCATCTTTGCGGATCCCGATTTCTACAAGGCCCTGAAAAGCGGCTTCATCCTGGCCTTCGGCCTGGCCGTCATCGCCATCCCGCTGGGCGGCATGCTGGCCTTCCTGATGATACGCACGGACCTGCCCGGCCGCCGCTGGATCGAGCCGCTGATCCTGGTGCCGGTGTTCGTGTCGCCCATGGTGCTGGGCTTCGGCTACGTGGTGGCGGCGGGTCCGGTGGGCTTTTTCTCGACCTGGGCGCAAAACATCCTGGGCTTCGTGCCCTGGAACGTCTATTCGCTGACCAGCATCGTCATCATCGCCGGCCTGACCCACGTGCCGCACGCCTACCTGTACATCTCGTCGGCGCTGCGCAGCATGGGTTCCGACGTCGAGGAAGCCGCGCGCGTGTCCGGCGCCTCGCCGCTGCGCGTGATGGTGTCGGTCAGCCTGCCCATGGTGCGCCCGGCCATGCTGTACGCCACCGTGCTGCTGTTCTTCCTGGGCCTGGAAGTATTCGGCCTGGTGCTGGTGCTGGGCGATCCGGAAGGCAACCTGGTGCTGGCGACGTATCTGTACAAGCTCACCAACAAGCTGGGCATCCCGTCCTATCACCTGATGGCCGCCGTGGCGGTGGTGCTGATCTGCATGACGATTCCGCTGGTGATGCTGCAGCGCCGCCTGATGCGCACCGCCAACCGCTTCGTCACGGTCAAGGGCAAGGCCTCGCGCGCCCGCGCCCTGCCGCTGGGCAAGTGGCGCTGGGTGGCCGGCGCAGTGGTGGCGTTCTGGCTGCTGGTGACCATCGTGGTGCCGCTGTTGGGCGTGCTGCTGCGTGCGTTCGTGTCCAACTGGGGCATGGGCGTGTCGCTGCTGGACGTGCTGTCGCTGGACGCGTTCCGCACCGTGTTCTCGCAGCCCAACCTGATGCGCGCCATCGTCAACTCGGTGGCCATCGGCGTGTTCGGCGGCGCGCTGGCCGTGTTCTGCTACATGTTCGTGGGCCTGGCCATGCACCGCAAGCCGGACAACGTCACCCGCTTCATGGACTACAGCGTGCTGGTGCCGCGCGCGGTGCCGGGCCTCCTGGCCGGCCTGGCGTTCCTGTGGGTGTTCCTGTTCGTGCCGATGTGGCTGGACAACGCCCTGGACGAAGGCGGCTGGCTGTCGGCCCTACCCTTCGCGGAATGGCTGCGCGAGAACTTCATCGAATGGCTGCGCGCCATGCGCAGCACCATCTTCAGCGTGTGGCTGGCCTACACGGTGGTGTGGATGGCCTATGGCCTGCGGCTGATTTCCTCGACCTTGCTGCAAGTGGGACCGGAACTGGAAGAAGCCGCCCGCAGCGCCGGCGCGCGCCGCGGCCAGGTCACCCGCCACGTCACGGTGCCGCTGGCCAAGTACGGCCTGATCGGTTCCTGGCTGCTGATGTTCCTGATCTTCGAGCGCGAGTACTCCACCGGCGTCTATCTGCTGTCGCCCGGCACCGAAACCATCGGCTCCATGCTGGTGTCGCTGTGGGCCTCGGGCGCCATCGACATCGTGGCCGCGCTTTCCTTCATCAATATCGTTCTGGTCGTGATCGGCCTGGGCGTCGCCCTGCGATTCGGAGTCAAACTTCATGATTGAGCTTTCTGTAGAAGACCTGCACCTGGATTACGGCGACAACCCGGTGCTCAAGGGCGTGTCGATGCAGCTGCGCCAAGGCGAAGTGGTGTCGCTGCTGGGTCCCTCGGGCAGCGGCAAGACCACGCTGCTGCGCGCCGTGGCCGGCCTGGAAGGTCCCAAGCGCGGCCGCATCACCATCGGCGAACGCGTCGTCTACGACGGCGCGGCGAAGAAGGAGATCCCGGCCGAGGAGCGCAACCTGGGCCTGGTGTTCCAGTCCTACGCGCTGTGGCCGCACAAGACCGTGTTCGAGAACGTGGCCTACCCGCTCAAGCTGCGCAAGGTGCCCGGCGCCGAGGTGCGCGAACGCGTGCAGGCCGTGCTGGACCAGCTGGGCCTGGGCAAGCTGGGCCAGCGCCATCCGCACGCCCTGTCCGGCGGCCAGCAGCAGCGCGTGGCCATCGGCCGGGCGCTGGTGTACAGCCCGCCGGTCATCCTGCTGGACGAACCGCTGTCCAACCTGGACGCCAAGCTGCGCGAGGAGGCCCGCGCCTTCCTGCGCGAGCTGATCATCCGGCTGGGCCTGTCGGCCTTGATGGTGACGCATGACCAGAGCGAAGCCATGGCGATTTCGGACCGCATCCTGCTGCTGAACAACGGCAAGATCGAACAACAGGGCACGCCGCAGGAGATGTACGGCTCCCCGTCCACCCTGTTCACCGCCGAATTCATGGGCAGCAACAACCGGCTGGACGGCAAGGTCACCGAGGTTCGCGACGGCCAGGCCCGCATCGAAGGGCGCGGCTGGTCGCTGTGGGGCAAGGCCAGCCCTGGGGTGGCCCAGGGCCAGGACGGCACCGCCGTCATCCGGGTGGAGCAAGTGCGGCTGGCGGACGACCCCGACGGCAACCACGTGGACATGCCGCTGCTGACCAGCATGTATCTGGGCGACCGCTGGGAGTACCTGTTCCGCACCCCCGACGCCGACCCGGCCCATACCCTGGCCCTGCGCGCCTATGGCCCCGAAGGCCGCGAGCCCGGCCCTTGCCGGCTGTCGCTGCCGGCCAGCAAGGTCTGGGTCTTTCCCCGCACGGCCGCCTGAAGCGCCGTCCGGATTCCGCCCCGGGGGCTATTGCAGACCCGGGGCCAGGGCTTACGCACGTCAGGCCTAGGCTTTCCGTGTGAACCGCCACGGGCGCCCGGCGGACCTGGACTCGCTCTACAATGCGCAGGTGCAACGCCTCGCTGATTCCTCCTCCTCGCTGAGCCGTTACCTGCGGTGGCTGGGCGCACCCGCCCAGCATTACCTGCGCATCGGCATCGCGATATCGCTGTTGGTGCACGCCGGCGCCCTGGCGTGGCGCTTCGGCGCGCCCGCGCTCTCGCGCCCGCCAGTCACCAGCCTGGAAGTCGTGCTGCTCAATGCCCGCAGCGAAACGCCACCGGAAACGCCGCGCGCGCAGGCCCAGAACCAGATGACTGGCGGCGGCAACGCCGAGCGCGGCATGTCCACCACCCCGCTGCCCCGCACCGGCGAATCGGCCGAAACCATCGTGCTGGAGGCCATGCGGCGCCGCCAGGTGCAATTGGAAGCCGAACAGACCCGCCTGATGACCCAGCTGCGCGCCGCCGACAAGGCAGGCGCCGAGCGCCAGGCCGTCAACCCCTGGCCCGACGGCGCCGACCTCGGCCGCGACGCCGAGGACCAGGCCAGTGTCATCCAGAGCGCCCAGGTGGCCGCGCTGGCGGCGCGGGTCCAGCAATACAGCGCCGAACCGCGCAAGCAATTCGTGGCGCCGTCCGCCGAGGCCTCGCGCTACGCCGCCTACCTGGACGCCTGGCGCACCCGCATCGAAACGGTCGGCACCCAGCATTACCCGGACGAGGCCCGCGGCCGCATCTACGGATCCCTGCGCATCACGGTGTCGGTGCGCGCCGACGGCAGCATCGCCAATGTCGAGATCGACCAGCCCTCGCCGCATGCCGTGCTGAACCAGGCGGCCCGCCGCATCGTCCAGCTGGCCGCTCCCTTCCCGCCGTTCCCGCCCGATATCGCGCGCGACACGGACGTGCTGGTCATCACCCGCACCTGGCATTTCGTCAACGACACCCTGGAAACACAAGCCCCATGACCGAGGCGCCCCCTCTCGCCAGATACGCCGTCATCGGCAACCCCATCGCGCACAGCCGCTCCCCCCAGATCCACGCCATGTTTGCCGAGCAGACCGGCAAGCCGCTACGCTACGAGCGACTGCTGGCCCCGGTGGACGGCTTTGCCGAGGCGGTCGCCGCCTTCATCGCCGAGGGCGGGCTGGGCCTGAACGTAACGGTGCCCTTCAAGCTGGACGCCTACACCCTGGCCGCCGGCCGCCTGTCCAGCCGCGCCCGCCTGGCCGGCGCGGTCAACACCCTGTCCTGGCGCGACGGCGCCTGGCATGGCTGCAATACCGACGGCGTGGGCCTGGTGTCGGACCTGCTGCGCCTGGGCGTGCGCCTCACCGGGGCGTCCGTGCTGCTGGTCGGCGCGGGCGGCGCAGCGCGCGGCGTGCTGCAGCCGCTGGCCGAGGCCGGCTGCGCCCGCATCCACATCGTCAACCGCACCGCATCCAAGGCGGAAGAACTGGCTGCCTCCTGGCACGAGAGCGGCGTGTCGCCGCAGACGGCTGTCACGGGCGGCAGCCTGGCGGACGCCGCCCTGGCCGGCGGCTGGAACCTGGTCATCAACGCCACCGCCAGCGGCCTGCAGAACGCCGCCCCGGACCTGCCCCCGGGCCTCTACGCGCCCGGCGCCGCCGCCTACGACATGATGTACGGCGCCCAGCCCACCGCCTTCATGCAGCAGGCCCAAGCCGACGGCGCCGCCCTCACGGCCGACGGCCTGGGCATGCTGGTGGGCCAGGCGGCCGAAAGCTTCTACATCTGGCATGGCGTGCGTCCCGACCCCGCCCCGGTGCTGGCCGCGCTGCGCGAGGCCCTCAAGGCCGGGCAATAGACCGCATGGCGACGCGCAAGGGCCGCTCCTGGTTCCGGATCATCAGTGGCGCGCTGATGGCGCTGGTGTGCCTGGTGCTGCTCTACCAGTTCTGGCTGTTCGCCCAGGTGGTTTGGTACAACTATCGCCCCCCGGGCAGCAGCGCGATCATGCGCGAGGAACGCTCCCGCCTGAGCGACGGCAACCCCGATTTCGAGCTGAAGTACGAATGGGTGCCCTACGACAAGATCAACCGCAACCTCAAGCGCGCGGTGGTGGCGTCCGAGGACTCCAACTTCACCGAGCACGACGGCGTAGAGTGGGACGCCATCCGCAAGGCCTGGGAATACAACCAGAAGCAGCAGGAAGCCGGCCGCAGCAAGATGCGCGGCGGCTCCACCATCACCCAGCAGCTGGCCAAGAACCTGTTTCTGTCCAGTTCCCGCAGCTATATCCGCAAGGGCCAGGAACTCGTCCTGACCTACATGATCGAACACGTCATGAGCAAGGAGCGGATCCTGGAGCTGTATCTGAACGTGGCCGAATGGGGCGAAGGCGTATTCGGCGCCCAGGCTGCCGCCAAGCACTATTTCAATACTTCCGCCGCCAACCTCGGGGCCAGCCAGTCGGCCCGGCTGGCGGCCATGCTGCCCAACCCGCGCTTCTATGACGCCCACCGCAATACCCGGTACCTGAACTCCCGGGTCGGCGTCCTGACGCGGCGAATGCAGATGGTCGACATTCCCTGACACGGATCCGGCGCTCCGGCCCCCACCCTCGGCGGCGGGATTTGTTAAGCTTTCGGGTTTAGGCGTTCCTCCATTTCTTCATGCGTACCGCACGTCGCTACCTGGCCCGCGAGATCTATCGCTCTTGCGCAGTGGTCCTCATGGCCCTGCTGGGCCTTTTCACGTTCTTCGCGCTGGTGGACGATCTGGACAACGTCGGCGACAAGTTCTCCATGATGGCCCTGCTGTACATGCAGGCGCTGGCGATCCCGACCCGTCTCTACGACCTGCTTCCCATCGGCCTGCTGATCGGCGCCATTCTGGCGCTGGCGGGCCTGGCCCAGCGCAACGAGCTGGTCATCCTGCGGGTGTCCGGCGTCAGCGGCATGAAGCTGCTGCGCATGCTCTGGATCGTCACGATTCCGCTGATGATAGGCGCGGCCCTGCTGTCCGAGTACGTCACGCCCTGGGCCGAAATCAAATCCGGCGAGGCCAACCTGCTGTTCCGCGGCAAGGCCGGCGGCGACCGCCTCAAGAGCGGCTACTGGTTCAAGGAACCCACCGCCGACGGCGGCACCCGCATCATCAACATCGGCGAACTCAAGGGCGACGGCCAGGTCAGCTCCGTCACCCTCTACGAGTTCAAGAAAGACCTGACGCTGTCCGCCCTGTCCACCGCGCCGACCGGCCTGTTCACCCGCGGCGATCTGCTGCTCAAGGACGTCACCGAAACCCGGCTGGACGACGAAGCCGCAGACGCGCTGGCCAACGCGCGTCCGCCCAAGCACCCGCCCGCCACCGTGGTCAAGGTCCCCGAGCGCAATATCGACACCACCCTCAGCGCCGAACGCCTGCTGGCCCGCGTGCTGACACCTGAACGCATGTCCATCGCCACGCTGCTGGACTATGTGGATTATTTGCGCAACAACCAGCTGCAATATGGTCGACAGGTCGTCGCCTTGTGGCGCAAACTGGCGTATCCGTTCACCCTGCTGGTCATGATCACCATTGCCGCTCCGATCGGCCTGATGCAAACGCGCCGCGGCGGCGTAGGCGCCAAGGTCTTCATCGGCATCCTGCTCGGCGTGGGCTTCTTCATGCTGAACCAGCTGGCCCTGAACGTGGGCATGCTGGGCAAATGGCCAGCCTGGCTGACCGCCCTGGGTCCGAACATCGGCGCCATGATCGTGGCGTTGGGCGCCATGAGCTACATGGAGTACCGCCACACCATCACGCGGATCGTGCAACAACGTTGGCCTTGGAGCAAAAGTCCCGCATGAACGGCAGTATCTGGATGATCGGCGACGTGCAGGGCTGCTGCTCGCCGCTGGATCGCTTGCTGTCCCATCCCGAACTGGTCGGCGACCCCCAGTCGCGCTTCTGGTTCGCCGGAGATCTGGTCAACCGCGGCCCCGAGTCGCTGGAAACCCTGCGCCGCATCATCGACCTGGGCGACCGCGCGACCTCGGTGCTGGGCAACCATGACCTGCACCTGCTGGCCACGGCCGCGGGAGTGCGCAAGCCGTCCAAATCGGACACGCTCGAGGGCATCCTGCGCGCGCCGGACGCGGCCGACCTGATCAATTGGCTGCGCTTTCGCCCGCTGGCCCACTTCGAACAGAACCACCTGCTGGTCCACGCCGGCACGCTGGCCAAATGGGACGTGGCCAAGACGCTGGCGCTGGCTGGCGAAGTCCAGGACGCCCTGCGCGGACCGAACTGGCAGAAGGCGCTGCAAAAGATGTATGGCAACGAGCCTGCCACGTGGAAAGAAGACCACAAGGGCGGCAAGCGCATGCGGGTCATCATCAACGCGCTGACGCGCATCCGCCTGTGCACGCCCAACGGTCACATGGAATTCGCCACCAAGGTGACGCCGGGCGCCTGGCCTACCGGCCTGGTGCCCTGGTTCGACGTGCCCAACCGCGCCACGCGGAATGTCACGACGGTGTTCGGCCATTGGTCGACGCTGGGGCTATTGCAACGGCCGGATGTGATCTGCCTGGATACGGGGTGCGTTTGGGGCGGGTCGCTGACGGCTTTGCGGTTGCAGGATCGGAGGCTGGTGCAGGTCAAGTGTTCGCAGTTTCAGGATCCGTTGTCTGAATGAGAACGCGGTCGTGGTGCTTGGACCCGCAGGCACAGATCTTCTCTGTTGCGCGGGTTTTTTGATCTTGCCGTAGTGCTTCGTAGGTCGCCCGTCGGCGGGGACGCCTGAGTGGCGAGCGCCCACGATCGCGGTCCGGAGCCTTCGCTCCGGACTACCCCATCCTCATCCTCGTCCTCGCCTTCGGCGACTCCTTCGGATTCCGTCGGGCGCATCGAGGTTGCTCGCCACTCAGGCGTCCCCGCCGACGTGCTACGAACGTCTTGGCCTGGTCCGCTGCTGGAGCCGTGGTCAGGGGAGAGTTTTTGCTTGCCCGTCATTCTCGGCCGCGCGGGCGGCCGAGAATGACATACGTGATTCCTTGAATTTCAATTGTGTTCGCTTGCGCGAATGCGGTGAGCCGTTGACTAATGGTCGCCAGCTCATGGGGGATGGGCGGTGATGGGTGGCGCGCGATGGCGAACTGCTTGCGCATGCTGACCGTCACGCGCGCCACCCATCCGGCACTGGGGTTGAAATGACGATTGTTGGCCTACCGACCTGCTTCGGCGCCCTACGTACCAAAATTCACCAACCACCAGCGCGCAGCGTCATCACCAGACGCAAGACACCGCGTAAGCCCCAAAAGGCCGCCCGCGCGGCCGGCCTGGGGCGGGCCCCGCAAGACACGCCCCCAACCACTGCTCTAGCGGCGCAACAAGCCAAGACGCACGTAGTCCGTCGGCGCGGGCGGCGTGGCGGCTCGCAACCTCGATGCGCCCGAGGGAATCTGAAGGGAAGGCCGAAGGCCTGGACGAAGATGACGACGGGGCAGTCCGGAGCGAACGCTCCGGACCGCAATCGTGGGCGCGAGCCGCCACGCCGCCCGCGACGACGGACGACCTACGAAGCGCTCTAGCCTTAGCTACAGCACACTCAAAATCGCATCCCGGGCCTGATGCGAAAGCTCCAGCCGCGTAGGCAGGCTCCCGTCCGGGTGCCGCGCCGCCAACGGCGGCAGGAACACCACTTCGACGGCCAAGCCCGTCACGCCCAGCACCCGCCAGAGATTCGCGACCAAGGACTCCTCTCCCACGAACGCCGCATAGCCGCTGCGCTTGCCGTGCTGCAGGAAGCGCAAGGCCACCGGTTGGATCTCGACGGCGGCCGAACGTGCCGGTTCGAACAGGCTGGCGTGGAAGGGCAATAGCTCGAAGCCCTCGCTGGTCGTGCCTTCGGGAAACAATCCCACCGCATCGCCCTGCTTGAAGCGGGCATGCATGGATTCACCCATGGCGTGCACCGCATGCCGCTGGCCGCGTTCGATGAAGAGCGTGCCGGCGCCGGCCACCAGCCAACCGATGATCGGCCAGCTGCGGATTTCGCTCTTGGCGACGAAGGAGGTGGCGCGCGCCGAATTCAACACGAAGATGTCGATCCAGGACACGTGATTGGCCACCAGCAGCACCGGACCGGTCAGGCGCGGCTCGCCCTTGAGGACGACCCGCAGGCCACAGAAGGCCATCAGGCAGCGCGACCAGCGGCGATTCAGCCAGGCCCGTGCTTTGGGGCCGATCAGGGGATACACCAGGCCCACGCACAAGAGGCCGAAGAGAATCCAGGGCACCACGAGGAACAGCCTAAGAACAAAGCGCAGCAGCTTCAAACCGGAGTCTCCCAGGCCAGGCTGCCACCTACCACGGTGGCGCGGACGCGGCCGGGCAGCATCATACCCGCGAACGGGGTATGGCCGCTGCGGCTTTGCAGCGCGCCGGGCATCACCAGCCATTCGGCTTCCAGGTCGGCCAGGCACAGGTCTGCTGGCGCTCCCACGCCCAGATGGCCCGCGGCTGCGGCCAGTGGCGCAACGCTGGCCAGCACCGCGGCGGGGCCGCAAGTGACGCGCGCCAGCGCTTCGGCCAGGGGCCGGCGGTGATCGCGCGCCCACTTCAGGGCCAGGGACAGCAGCAGCTCCAGCCCGGTAGCGCCGGGCTCGGCCAAGGGGAACGGCACGGCTTTGGCGGCGTCGTCGATCGGATTGTGATCGGAGCACAGCGCATCGACCGTGCCGTCGGCCAATGCGGCCAGGATCGCGTCGCGGTCGCGCTGGCCGCGCAGCGGCGGGTTCAGGCGGAAGTCCGTGTTGAAGAAGCCGATGTCGACGTCGGTCAGGTGCAGGTTGTGGACGGACACATCGGCCGTGACCGGCAAGCCCTCGCGCCGGGCGGCGCGCAGAAGTTCCAGTCCGGCGGCCGAGGACAGCCGCGTCAGGTGCACGCGCGCGCCGGTGACGCGCTGCAATTCGAAAATGGTGTGCAGCGCCACGGTTTCCGCCTGCGGCGGCAGCCCTTCGAGGCCCAGGCGCTCGGCGTAGGCGCCGCTTGCAGCCACGGCGCCGCGCGCGAGCCACGGATCCTGCGGACGCAGCCACAGCGCCAGGCCCATGCCGCCGGCATAGCGCATCGCGCCCCACAGCACGCGCGTATCGGCGATGCCCTGCTCGCCCTGCGTATAGGCCAGGCAGCCGGCCTGCGCCAGCAGGCCCATCTCGGCCAGCGTTTCGCCGGCCAGCCCCACCGTCATCGCGCCCAACGGATGGACCCGGCATTGCCCGGCCTCGGCGTGGCGCATCAGGGCCTCGGCCTTGCCGGGCTCGTCCAGCGGCGCGCCGGGATCCGGCGGCAACACCAGCCGGGTGACGCCGCCGGCAAGCGCCGCGCGCAGTTCGGCGGCGGCGAAGGCCGCCGCGCCCGGTTGCGTGACGCGCGCGGACAGATCGATCAGGCCCGGCAGCACCGCCAGCCCGCTTGCGTCCAGGGAGCGATCCGCTTGAAAACCGTCGGGCGCGCGGCCTACGGCGACGACGCGGCCGTCGGCGATGTAGAGGTCGTGCCGTCCGTCCATCGCATTGGCGGGATCGATCAGCCGGCCATTGGCGATATGCAGCCTCACGATGCGTCTCCGGTCAGCAATTCCATGGCGGCCAGGCGCAAATGCTGTTCGATATCCGCCAACCGCGCCTCGATGGGCGCCAGGCTGGCCGACACATCGCCGTCGACCTCGATGCCGGGCGTCAGCGCGCCCGCCGGCAGCAACAGGGCATCGGCGCGGGCCGCGGCCAGGGCCTCCGGCGTCAGGCCGTAGGCCTGCGCGTATTCGCGGGCGGAAGGCAGTTGCGCGCCGCTGATCCCTTCCACATGCAAGGGCAGCGCGATGACCACGTCCGCATCCTGCAAGCCTTCGCGCAGCGTGGCGCAGGCGCGCACGCCGAGCTGCGGCAGTCCGTCAGGCAAAAGGGTGCGCGGCGCGGCGGCGCGGACTTCGGGCACGCCCAGCGTGGTCATGGCATGGATGACGGAACGCGCCACGCGCGAGTGGCGGATGTCGCCCACCAGCGTCACGGCCAGATTGGTGAGGTCCTGCCGCGCGTCGAGCATGGCTTGCACCAGCGCCAGCGCGGGCAAGGGATCGGCGTGGCTGCCGTCGCCCGCGTTAAGGATGCGCAGGCCTGGCGCCGCATGCGCGGCCGCGCAATGCGCCGCGCCGCTGGCGCCATGGCGCAGCACCAGCAGGCCCGGGGCCAAGCGCGCGACGGTTGCAGCCAGCGCGGCGCCGGCCTGCGGATCCAGGGCCACCGCAGACAGCGACAAGCGCTGCGCAGCGGCGGTGTAGGCGTCGCGGTCCTGCGCGGACTCGTCGGGCAGGCACAGGAATACCGGCATCGCGGGCGATGGGCAGGCCGGCGCCGCCCCCGCGGCATCGCCGCGCGCCGCCCAGGCGCGCGCCGCGTCCAGCAGCCGTTCGACGTGCCGGCGGGGCAGCCCTTCGGTGGTCAACAGGTGTATCAGTTCGCCGCGGCGATCGAGTTGCGGATTGAGCATAGGCAGTCCGGACCGCGCGCCTCAGGACGCAGGCAGGGTGTCCAGGTATCGTTGCAGGATAACGGCAGCCGCCATCGCGTCATCGGCGGCATGGGTGCCGAGCAGGCGCTGCGCCTCCATGCTGGAGCCGCGTTCGTCGACCAGTTCGACGGCCAGGCCGAAGCGGCCGTGCAGTTGGTTGGCGAAGCGGCGGCAGCGCGCGGTGGCGGGCTGTTCGCCGCCGTCGGCGTCCAGCGCCAGCCCCACCACGACGCGGTGGGGCTGCCACTCCTGCAGCAGCGCCGCGATGCGGCCGAAGCGCGCCTCGCGGACTTCGCTGAAGATGATTTCCAGCGGACGCGCCTGGCGCGTCAGCGTATTGCCAATGGCGATGCCGATCTTCTTCTCGCCAAAATCGAAGGCAAGCAGGGTCTCTTCAGGCATGTCCGGCATCGCCCGCCAGCATCACCGGATCGATGCCCAGCAGCTTCAGCGCGGCCGGATAGCGTTCCTCGGGGGGCACGTCGAAAATGATGCTGTCGTCGGCGCCCACGCTGAGCCAGGCGTTCTGCGCCATCTCGCTTTCGAGTTGGCCCGCGCCCCAGCCGGCGTAGCCCAGCGTGACCAGCATGCGGGCCGGCCCCTTGCCGTCGGCCACGGCCTGCAGCACGTCGCGCGAGGTGGTCAGCGCCATGTCGCCCAGCTTGATGCTGGAGCTGTAGTCGCCGGCCGGCGCATGCAGCACGAAACCGCGGTCGGTCTGCACCGGACCGCCAAAGAAGACCAGGGTGTCCTTCACGGGACCGATTTCGAGCGTCAGGTCGATGCGCTCGAACAGGGTGCCCAGCGTCAGGTCGGTGGGCCGGTTGATGACCAGGCCCAGCGCGCCACGTTCAGTATGTTCGCAGACATAGATGACCGAACCCGCCAGGCTGCCTTCAACCATGCCGGGCATGGCGATCAGGAATTGGTTGGCGAAATTGGCTGCCTGCGTCGCGGCGTCTTCGTGATGTTTTTCCGTCATGGCAACCCCTACATGGGTAATCTGAAAGAACCGTGGGGAGGCCGCGCGTACCCAGCAATCATCATGCCTGGCGGCAGGTCCGGCCCACGGTTGCGAAGGATGGGGCGTAGCCCCATCTTACGAGCCTTGGCGGAATATGTCGGCGCTGAGGCCTCAGATTTCCATCAATTCGAAGTCCTCTTTGCGGGCGCCGCATTCAGGACAGACCCAGTTTGGGGGCACGTCTTCCCAGCGGGTGCCGGGCGCAATGCCTTCGTCGGGCAGGCCGGCCTCTTCGTCATAGACCCAGCCGCAAATCAAACACATCCAAGTACGCATAGTTCTCTCTTACATCAATCCAGGCCCTTGCCCGGCATCAGGGCAAAGGTAAGGGGCTTCCATTAGAATGGGGACAATCTTACCGAAACCCAATAGGGGTTCCCCTGATTCACCGCAAATGAGTCCGGGCGCCCCTCCACTCTAACGCTGTCCAAGTGGCCCCCGTTACTCCCCCTCTCGTTTTGGTCTTCGGTCCGCTCGATCCCTCGGGCTCCGACGGCTTGCCGGCAGACGCCGTCACTTGCGCCAGCCTGGGTTGCCATGGTCTGGCGGCCGTGACCGCGCTGACCGTGCGGGATACCGCCGGCATCGAAGAAATCCATCCCGTTACGCCTGACCTGCTGGACGACCAGGCTCGCTGCCTGCTCGAAGACATGTCCGTGCAGGCCATCAAGGTGGGCGGACTATACACCGCCGAAACCGCCAGCGTCGCGGCGCAGATCGCCGCCGATTACAGCCAGGTGCCGCTGGTCCTGCATCTGGGCCAGCGCGCCCAGCCGCCGGCCGACGCCGCCGACGAGGACGATGCCGACGACCTGCTGGCCGCCACCCTGGAGCTGGTGCTGCCGCAGACGGACCTGCTGATCATCGAGCACCTGCGCCTGGCGCAGTGGCACGCCGACGGTGACATTGATATCGGGGACGCACCGACGCCCATGCACGCCCTGCTGGCGGCGGGCGCGGAATGGGTCCTGGTCCTGGGCAGCCCGCAGCGGCCCGGCCACTACGCCAACATGCTGCTGGGACCCAACGGCCAGACCTCCATCCTGCCATGGCATGCGCCCCCGGACCGCAACGGCGACGCCGGCGGCGTGGCCGCCGCTGCCATTGCGGCCATGCTGGCTCGCGGCCTGGAAATGCCGGAAGCCGTGCGCCAGGGACTGGCGCACGCCGACGCGGCAGTGGCCGCCAGCTTCCTGCCGGGCATGGGCCGGCGCATTCCCAACCGGATTCCCTCCCAATGAAAGCGCTGCGCTTCCCCACTGGCCTCTATGGCGTCACCCCCGAATGGGACGATACCGAGCGCCTGCTGCTGGCGGTGCGCCAGGCCGCCGCTGGCGGCATGCGCTCGCTGCAGCTGCGCCGCAAGAACGTGCCCGACGCCGTGCGCGCCGCCCAGGCCCGCGCGCTGGCGCCGCTGTGCCGCGAACTGGGCGTGGTCTTCCTGATCAATGACGACTGGCGCCTGGCGCTGGAAGTGGGCGCCGACGGCGCGCACGTCGGCCGCGAGGACGAAAGCCTGGCGCGCATCCGCGCCGAGGCCGGCCCCGACCTGATCCTGGGCGGCTCCAGCTACGACGACCTGGGCCGCGCGCAGGAACTGCTGGCCGCGGGCGCCGACTACATCGCCTTCGGCGCCATGTTTGCCTCCACCGTCAAACCCGATACCGTGCGCGCGCCGCTTTCGGTCCTGACCGAAGCGCGCCGCCTGACGGACAACTGCGATGCGCCCCGGCCCGCGGTCGTCGCCATCGGCGGCATCACGCCCGACAACGCGCCGCTGGTGGCGCAGGCCGGGGCCGACTCCATCGCCGTCATCACCGCGCTATTCGAGGCGCCCAGCATCCGCGCCGCCGCGGCCGCATGCTCCGCGCCGTACTCCGACAACCCCAACCGCAAGCCTTGAACGCCATGTCCAGTAACGCCCAGCTTTTCGAACGCGCCTGCCGCAGCATCCCCGGCGGCGTCAACTCGCCCGTGCGCGCCTTCCGCTCCGTGGGCGGCACGCCGCGCTTCATCAAGCGCGCGCAAGGCCCGTATGTGTGGGACGCGGAAGACAAGCAGTACATCGACTACGTCGGTTCCTGGGGCCCCGCCATCCTCGGCCACTCGCATCCTGAAGTGGTGCGCGCGGTGCAGGAAGCCGCGGTCAACGGCCTGTCCTTCGGCGCCCCCACCGAAGCGGAAATCGAGCTGGCCGAAGTGCTGATCTCGCGCCTGCCTTCGCTGGAGCAGGTGCGCCTGGTCAGCTCGGGCACGGAAGCGACCATGACGGCCATCCGCCTGGCCCGCGGCGCCACCGGCCGCGCCAAGATCGTGAAATTCGAAGGCTGCTACCACGGCCATTCGGACAGCCTGCTGGTCAAGGCCGGCTCCGGCCTGCTGACCTTCGGCAACCCCAGCTCGGCCGGCGTGCCGCCGGAATTCGTCTCGCACACGCTGACCCTGGAATACAACAACCTGGACGCCGTGCGCGAGGCTTTCGCCCAGCATGGCGCCGACATCGCCTGCATCATCGTCGAGCCGGTCGCCGGCAACATGAACCTGATCAAGCCGGCCCCGGGCTTCCTGGAAGGCCTGCGCGAAGTCTGCACGCAGCACGGCGCGCTGCTGATCTTCGACGAAGTCATGACCGGCTTCCGCGTCGGCCCGCAAGGCGTGCAGGGGCTTACCGGCGTCAAGCCCGACATCACCACGCTGGCCAAGGTGATCGGCGGCGGCATGCCGGTGGGCGCCTTCGGCGGCAGCGCCGAGATCATGAAGAACATCGCCCCGCTGGGCGGCGTCTACCAGGCCGGCACGCTGTCGGGCAACCCGGTGGCCGTGGCCGCGGGCCTGGCCACGATGCGCCTGATCGCCGCTCCGGGCTTCTACGACAAGCTCGCAGCCCAGACCGCCAAGCTGGCCCAGGGCCTGCAGGAACGCGCCCGCGCCGCCGGCCTGGCCTTTTCGGCCGACTCGGTGGGCGGCATGTTCGGCATCTACTTCAGCGATAAGGTCCCGACCTCGTTCGCTGAAGTCTCGGCCTGCGACACCGCGGCGTTCAATCGCTTTTTCCACGCCATGCTGGACCACGGCGTGCATTTCGCGCCGTCTGCCTTCGAAGCGGGCTTCGTCTCGGCCACGCACGATGACGCGGTGATCAAGTCCACCCTGGACATCGCCGAAAAGGTCTTCGCGTCCATGTAACGACGCCGGGGAGCCGGCCTGCGGCCGCTCCCCTTCAAGGCGCCTTGTAGTGCTCGTACAAGGCGGTCACATCCCGCACGTACGCCTGGGTTTCCGCATAGGGCGGCACGGCGTCGTATTTGCGCACCGCTCCTTCCCCCGCGTTATAGGCCGCCAGCGCCAGATCCAGGCGACCGGGATACTGGTCGATCAGCCGGCGCAGATGGCGCGACCCCGCGTTCACATTGGTCGCCGGATCCACCAGCGCCGTCTCCACGTCCGTCACCGACAACAACGGCGCCGCGGTGGCGGGCATCAGCTGCATCAAGCCCAGCGCCCCCTTGGGGGAGCGGGCGTCGCTGCGAAAGCCCGATTCGATCGCGATCACGGCAGTCAGCAAGGCCTGATCCACGCCCGACTCCCGGGCTGCCCGGGCAATCAGCCCGTCATGCGCCTGCGGTACCTTCAGGTCTCCCCAGCGCTGCGCGCGCGACGCGGAGGCCAGCGTCACCAGGCGTGCGCCATCGCCGGACTTGGGCTCGCATTCCAGGCAGACCTTCATGCCGCTGCCGCGCCAGGCAGTCCTGGCCTGCGCCCGCTTGTAATACTTGGCGTAGCCCGTGGGCACCTTCATGGAACGCCACACGCCGTAGGGATCCTTGTAGCGGTAGATGTCGGCCGCCTGGGCGGAGCCGGCGGGCGCCAGCGCCAGAATGCCGGCCGCCAGGGCTGCCAGCGCCGCCATGCCCGCGGCGCGCGCCGCGAGGGCGCGCAGGGCCGGCAGGACAGAACGGGGATGGCGGTGCATGGGTGGGCTCCGGCGGCGTCCGAAGACGTGTAATCGAGCTCCTATGCTGCTGCGGCAACGCCCATTTGTCGCTAGTACCGACGCCCTAGTCCTGGCCGAACGGTCGCCGTCCCAGGAGCAAACAGGGGCAGAACTAGGGCATGCGGTGGAATTTTCCCTGCCTACTTTCCAGTAGCCCATGGCGCTTACGCTAGAATATGACTTAATATTTCCTATAATTACTAAATAATTTCACCTGACAGAAACACCAGGCTGGAGAGGCAAGATGGACGCAGAAAACACGCTCCAGCTGACGCTGGACGCCACGACCAACGTCCTGACGGCGGTCTACACGCCGCCCGCACGTCCCGATGCAGCGGATTCCGCCCTGGCGTCCCCCTCGCCAGCCGAGACGGACGGGGCGGCCGCCCTCGAGGCCGAGGCCAGCGTCGCGGTCGCGGACGACGACGAACCAGGCCCCCAAGCCAATGCCGACCTGCCCAGCTGGGACACGCTGGCGACGGTGGCCGTCGCTCAGGGCTGGGGCGCCGAAGCGCTGGACAGCCAGGCCGTCCTGACCTTCATCGACCTGTGCCGCCACGCCAACGAACCCGTGCGGGCCCCGGTTGGCCAGGTCGTCGACGGTTCGCTGGAACTGGAACTGGACGCCGAGCGCATGTCCGCCCTGCTGACCCTGCTCCCGCCCAAGGGGGGCAAGCCCGTCACGCTGGAAGCCGTGCGCCAGGTGCTGGCCGAGCGCGGCATCGTCCACGGCATCCTGGAACAGGAGCTGATCGACACCGTCACGCAAGGCCGCCGCGAAACCACGCAGATCGCCCGCGGCACGCCGCCCACCCGCGGCACCCCGACGCGCTTCGAAAGCCTGCTGGACCGTCTCAAGCCCCGCGGCCAGGACATCGACGAACTGGCCCAGGTGGACTACCGCGACCTGGGCAGCCTGTTGCTGGTCACGCCCGGCATGCCGCTGATGCGGCGCACGCCGCCCCTGCCCGGCGTCGACGGCAGCACCGTGCTGGGCGAACCGATCCTGCCCGACGAGCTGCCTGACACGCCGTTCGCCAGCGACCTGTCCGGCGCCGCCGTCGACCCGGAAGATCCGCTGCTGCTGCGCGCCACCATCGCCGGCACGCCCACCCTGGTCAGCCACGGCGTGCAGGTCAATCCCCTGGTCGAGGTCGACGCCGTCAACCTGAGTACCGGCAATATCCATTTCGAAGGCTCGCTGCTGGTACGCGGCGACATCGCCGCCACCATGGAAGTCCACGTGACGGGCGACGTGATGGTCAACGGCACCATGGAAGCCGCGCTGGTCGAGGCCGGCGGCAACGTGACGGTCAAGGGCGGCGTCATCGGCCTGGCCGAAGCCCTGCAAGACGCCACCGCCGCCGCACGCACCGCGCGCGTCGTCTGTGGCGGCGCGCTGCGCGCCAAGTTCATCGAGAACGCGGTCATCAGTGCAGGCAAGGACGTAGACGTGGAGCGCGAAGTCCGCCAGAGCAGCATCGCGGCCGGCGGCAGCGTCAACGTCGGCCCGCCCAACACCCAGCAAAGCGCCATCACCGGCGGCCAGACCCGCGCCATGCAGGCGGTGCGCGCCGGCACCATCGGCTCGCCCTCGGGTATCCCGACGCTGGTGCAGGCCGGCCTGGATCCGCACGCCGACATCAAGCGCTCGGCATTGGCGCGCAAGCGCCAGAAGATGCACGAGGAAAAATCCAAGCTGGAACAACTGCTGATGTTCCTGAAGGCCAATCCTCAGCGCGCCCCGGGCGACGTCGCCGACCGCGCCCGCAACACCCACGTCAAGCTCAGCCAGGACCTGCTGGCGCTGGACGCGGAGGAGGCCCAGCTGGTGCTGGACCTGCAGCCCCTGGCCAGCGCCACCATCCAGGCCGCGCGCCGCTTCTGCGGCGGCGCGACGATTCAGGTGGGCAACAAGGTGCAGGAATTCCTGGAAGATCAGATCGGCGGCAAGGCCGCCGTCGAAGAAGGGCAGATCGTCATCCGCTGACGCCGCCAGCTGGCGCCTTCAGGGCGCCAGCTCCTTGAACCAGGCGCGCGGCGAAATGCCGCGGTCCGGCCCCAGGATGGAAAAGCCGCCGTCCACGGGTATGTCCACCCCCGTCATCCACGAAGCCGCGTCGGAGCAAGCGAAGCACACGGCCGCGGCGATCTCCTCGCCCGAGCCGACCCGCCCCAGCGGATGGAAATGCGCTCCCACCGCGTCCGCCGCCGGACGCGAACCGCCCGACAACTGTTCCACCGACGGCGACCAGGTCCAGGCGGGCGACACCGCCAGCACGCGTACGCCAGCCGGCGCCAGTTCCACCGCGAAGTTCTTGGTGATCTGCAGCAGCGCCGCCTTGGACGCCGGATAAAGCGCGCGCCCTGCCGCGCCGAACTTGCCGCCCGTGCTGCCCATGTTCACCACCACGCCGCCGCGCGGCAGCAGCGGCGCAGCCATTTGCGTGAAGATGGCCGCGGACACCAGATTGGTGTCCAGCGTGCTGTGCCATTCCGCGCGCGACGAGGCCAGGCCCCGGTCCGCGTACTGGCAGGCGTTGTTGACCAGGATATCCAACCGCCCGAAGCGCGCCACGGCGGCGTCGATGCAGCGCTGTATCTGGTCGTCCTGCCCGATGTCGGTTTCGCAGTACAGCGCGCGGCCGTCCAGCTCATTTTCGAGCTTGCGGCCGGCCTCGGCATTGCGCCCGACCAGCACCACGTTGACGCCGGCCGCGGCCAGGCCGCGCGCGATGTCCGCGCCCAATCCCTGGGTGCTGCCGGTGACGATGGCGGTCTTGCCGGCCAGCCCGGGAAAGCCTGTGAAGTCCATGATGAATCCTTGATCAATGAGGCGCGGCGGCCCAGCGCACAGCTTCCGCCACCGGCCCGGTTTGCGCAATCAGGCGCATGCTGGCCAGCGACGCGTCATGCACCGCCGGGTCGGCGGACGCGCAGGCGTCCTGCGCCACCATGACTTCGAAACCGATGTCGGCCGCATGGCGCACCGTGCCCTCCACCACCGAATGCGTGGCGACGCCCGCCACCACCAGCCGGCGCGCGCCCAAGAGCCGCAGCGTCTCTTCCAGCGGCGTGCCGTAGAAGGCGCTGATGCGGGTGTGCTTGACCACGAACTCGCGCGCGCTGCCCGCCAGCGGCTGCAGCCCCTCGTAAAAGGCGCTGCCCCACTGCCCCTCCGGCACCGCGCCGATGGCGGCCACGTTGCGGAAGATGGGGCAATTGGCCATCAGGTCGGCGTAGTCCGGCCGGAACGCGATGCGCACGTGCACGATGGGCAGGTCATGCGCCCGCGCGCCCGCCAGCAGGGCCGCCGCATTGTCCAGCAGGCGCTGGCGCGCCCCGCTGTCCGCATCCAGGCCGACACGGATCTTGCCCTCGGGATGCAGCACGTCGTTCTGGAAGTGCAGCGCCAGCACCGCGGCATCGGTCGTGGTCACACGAACACCTCGAACACGTCGTGCACGTCGTCGCAATTGACCAGATCCACCCGCTTCATGCGGATGCGCCAGCTATCGCCCTCGGCGGCCAGCTTGTGGGTATAGCGGCCCGCCAGCTGACGCGGCTGGCGCTTGCGCCATTCGGTCATCTGGAAGGTGGAATGCACCACCAGGTTGCCGCCCGCGTCCACGCCCTCGATCTCCACCGCGCCCACCAGCCGCGCGCTGCGCGTGGGCGGCTGCTGCGACCAGTTGCGCGGATGCTCCAGCCGGCGGATGCGCACGTCGCGCAGCATGCGGTCTTCCCAGAACAGCGAGATGTGGTCATACGGACTTTGCTGGCCCGGCACGCGCGGCATCCAGTACATGCCGTCGGCGGTCCACAGCGCCTGCCAGTCGTCGTAGCGGCGCTCGTCCAGCAGACGAGCCTCGCGATACAGGAACTGCGCGATGCGGTGGTAGGCGTCGGCCGGCACCTCGGCCGGCGACAGGCCTGCCGTGCTCACGTCGAAATCAAGGTCTAGCAGCATGAGCGGTCTCCGGTGGCGGCGGCTTCCGTGGCAGCGGGGCCGGCTTCCATATAGGTCTTCCAGGCGTCGAACTGGTTGCGCATGGGCAGTTCGCTGGTGCCGTTGACCGACACCAGGCCTTCGCTATCGCTGCGGTCGCTGCCGTGGTAGCGGTGCATGCTGACCCATTCGCCGCCGCGTGTGGCATTGCCTTCCTGGCAGCGGTTGTAGAGTTCGATGTCGTCCGGCATGACGTTGGACGAAGGCGAGTTGATGACGTTGGCGTACAGCATGGCGCGCTTGAACACCCCGTCCGGCGCTCCCTTGCAGCGGAAGGTCTGGATCTCGATCATGGTGCGGTCCACGGCGATGGGGCGGATCACGCGGAACTGCTGGAACACCGTGTGGGGCGAGCCGCTGCCGTAGATCACCGTGTTGTGGCGGTTCATGCCCAGGATCTCGCGCGCGCGCGTCTCGCCGTAAGCGGCGGTCAGGGTTTCGAAATGCGCGCGCGACACCGGGTCGCGCTCGGCCGCGCCCGGATTGAAGATGCCTTCCATGTAGCCGTGGCCGTTGGGATAGGCGCGCAGCTCCAGCTTTTCCCAGAATTCGTAGGGTTCGCCGTTGCCGTCCATGATGTGCAGCTCCAGCGGCATCTCGCCCATTTCCTTGGCCTCGTCGCGGGCCGCGGCATATGACGATTCATGCGTGACGCGGGCATGCATGGTGTCGTGCAGGTTCTCGTAGAACACCTTCCAGTTCGAACGCTGCATGACGCGGAAGATGCCGCCGGCCACTTCCACCTCGCCCACCGGCGAACGGTCGCAGAGGTTGTCGATCGACGAGCGCACGCCGCCCAGGAAGTCTTCCAGCGCCGGGCCGTCCTTGGCCTGGCTGGCGAACACGAAGCCGCGATAGCTTTCCACGCGCGCCACCCGGCGCATCGAGAAGGACGGATCGGCGGGATCGTAGGCCGTACCCTCCAGCCCCTGCTTCAACGGCACGCCCAGATGGCTGCCGTCCAGCTTGAAGGTCCAGGCGTGGTAAGGGCAGCGGAAGAACTTGCCGACACAGCCCTCGCCGTCGGCCACCACCTTGGCGCCCTTGTGCGGGCAGCGGTTGTACAGCACGTGCACGCGGCCGTCGGTGGCGCGCACCATCAACACGTCCTGGTCGCCCAGGCGCGTGGTGTGGTAATCGCCCGTCTTGGGCACCTGGCTTTCATGCCCCACGTAGATCCAGGCGCGGCCATAGATCCGCTGCATCTCCAGGTCGAAGATGGCGGGGTCGGTGTAGACGCCGCGGTGCACGCTGTCGCCGCGCACCATCGCGGCCAATTGCTCTTCGGTGTATGACATGTCCGGCTCCTACTTGTTCTCGCTTTCTTTCCAGCGCGCCATCAACGTGTTCGACGGCAGGGTCTCGTCCAGCAGCTTGGCGGCGGTCTCGCGGCCGGCCACGGGCAGGCCCTTGGGGTCCAGCAGGCCCACCTGCACCAGCACGCTGGCCTGGTCCCAATAGATGTGCTCGTGATAAAGCTTGTCGCCGCGGAACTTGACGATGGCGATCAGCGGAATCTCCACATACTTGCCAGTGGGCTTCACGCCCGGCAACAGCCAGTCGATCTCGGTGGTGTGCGTAAAGCAGAACAGCAGCTCGTCCACGATCTGCGTGGCGCCCACCGTGCGCGACAGCGGCACCAGGCGCGTGTCGGGCGGATTGCTGTTGACGAAGTGGTGCTGGTAGAAGCGGCTCAGTTCCTTGTGGCCCACGCCGCCGGTCATGGTGGGGATGTGGTTCACGTAGGGTTCGGCCACCATGGTGGCCATCGTGGCCGCCACGTCGCGCGTGCCGAATTCGTACTCGCAATGCTTGTCCCAAAGGTACGAATAGTCGAATTCCGGCCCGATGGCGCGCTGCAAGGCCGCCATGCTGCGCTGGTGTGCCATCAGCGCCGACGGCTTGTCGTAATGGTCGCCGCCCGTGCGTGCGAACGCATGGTCCATGCCCGGATAGACGTAGATCTGCACCCCGGGCTTGTTGCCCAGCGCCTCCAGGATGCGCTGGCGCGCCTCGGGCGGACAGAAGCCGTCCTGCTCGGCGATGTGCAGCACCAGGCGGCCGCGCAGTTGCGACGCTTCGTCCAGGCTGTTCTCGATACCCACGCCGTAGTAGCCGATGGCCACATCCACGTCGGTGCGGCAGGCGGCCAGGTAGGCCAATTTTCCGCCCAGGCAATAGCCCAGCACGCCGACTCCGCCCTGCTGCTCGGACAGCCCGCGCAGCGCGGCGATGGTGGAAGCGATGTCCTTCAGGCCCAGCTCCACGTCGAATTTCTGGTAGAGCTCGAAGGCGCGCGGCATGTCGGCCGGGCCGTCGGTCAGCTGGATGCCCGGCTGCTGACGCCAGAACAGGTCCGGCACCAGCACCACATAACCTTCCTCGGCCAGCAGCTGCGCCGCGCGGCGCATGAAGTCGTTCACGCCGAAGATCTCCTGGCACAGCACCAGGCCCGGGCCGTGCCCGGACGCCGGCACGGCCAGATAGGCGCCGAAGGACTTGCCGTCATGCGAGGCCACCGTCACTTCGCGCGTCGTGATGTTCTGGGTCATACGTATCTCCTTGTTGCGGATGTCCGCCCTACTTCATCTGGCAGGCTGCGGCGAAAGGGTCCTGGTACTGGGTCAGCACCGTGCCCGACAGCTTATTGGACAACTTGCCCCCCGCCCCCGCCTCGACGATGCGCAGGTAATAGTTCTGCACCGGATACTGGTTGCGGTTGAATTTGAAATCGCCGCGCACCGACTTGAAATCCGCGCGCCTCAGCGCCGGACGCAGCGCATCCGCCTCCAGCTTGCCGCCGGTCTGGCGCACCGCGCTATCCAGCAGCATGGCCGCGTCATAGCCCTGCGAGGCATACAGCGTGGGGCTGCGGTTGTAGGTCTTCCGGAAATCCTCGACGAACTTGCGGTTGGCCGGGTTGTCCAGGTCCGATGCCCACTGCGAGGTATTGCGCATGCCCTCGATGGGCGCGCCCACCGCCGCGATGGTGTCCTCGTCGCCCGAGAAGCCCGGCGCCAGCAGCGCGATCTCCTTGGACAGGCCGGCGCCGTTGAACTGCTTGATGAAGTTCACGCCCATGCCGCCGGGCAGGAAGAAGAACACCGCGTCCGGCTTGCTGGCGCGCAGGCGCGTGATCTCCACTCCATAGTCCAGCTGCCCGAGCTGGGTGTAGATCTCTTCGGACAGGCCGCCCTTGTACAGGCGCTTGAAGCCGTTGAGCGATTCGCGCCCGCCCGGATAGTCCGGCGCGATCAGCGCCACGCTCTTGTAGCCCTGGTCGGTGGCGTACTTGCCCATCGCGGCCGGGATGTCCTCGTTCTGCCAAGCCACCGCGAAGAAATTCGGATTACAGCCCGCGCCCGCATAGTTCTCGGGGCCCGTATTGGTGCTGAGGTAGATGGTCCCCGATTGCAGGATGGCCGGCATCACCGGCAGCAGCACGTTCGAGAACACAATGCCCGTCATGACGTTCACGCGGTCGCGCTTCAACAGCCGCTCCACCGCCTGGCGGCCGGTGTCCGCCTTCTGCTGGTCGTCCGCCACCACCACTTCGGCCGGTAGTCCGCCCAGCTTGCCGCCGGTATGCTGCAGCGCCAGATTGAAGCCATCGCGGATCTCGTTGCCCAGCGCCGCGCCCGGCCCCGACAACGTGGTCAGCAAGCCGACCTTGACCTTGTCCGCCGCCACGGCGCTCGCCGCCGCCGTCATGCACACCAGCGCAGCCAGCGCGCGCCGGCTCCATAGCTTTTGATTCATGAGCCACCCCGTTTTTCCCGCCCGGCCTGGCCGGCGGAAAGTTGACAGAACCCGTCTGCCGTCGGTTAACGCATGCTGCCGAACAACGCCGCCAGCTTACGCGCCGCGGCGGCGCCCTCCAACCAACACGCGAAGGGCCTGCCGGCTAGATTAGGCTGCCCCAGGGAGCCGCTCTATCCGGATTCCGTCAGCCTTATCCGGGAATCACTTAATTCCAAGTCCTTGACGTTTAAAGTACCCTCGCCAATGACACGGGAGCGTTCCCGTCCCGGAGGCATCCATGCACGGCTGGTCCCGACTCACGCTTGCGCCCCTGTTCAAGCGGCGCGTCTTCAGCTCCACCCAGCAGGACGAGACGCGCACCCTCGTCTCCGAAGCCCTGAAAGAGCACCGTCTCACCTGGAAAGGCGGCCGCGTCGATGCCGAGCTGAACCGGGGCCGCTTCGGTTCGCTGACGGTCTGTACGTTGCGCTACGGCGCCGAAGTCCACATCGAACCCGACCGCCTGCAGGACTTCATGCTGGTCCAGGTCCCCCTGAGCGGCCGCGCCTGTATCGAATGCGGCAACGACCGCGTCGACGCCGACCCCGATTGCGCCGCCGTCATCGCCCCCAACCGCCCGCTGAAACTGCATTGGGAAGCCGGCTGCGAACAGCTGCTGCTCAAGATCCCTCGCGGCAAGCTCGAAGCCATCGGGCTGCGCGCCTTCGGCGAGGCCGCCACCCGGCCGCTGGACTTCAGCCCCGCCCTGCGCCTGGACAACCCGGTCGGCGCCGTCTGGCGCAGCATGGTCGAAAGCCTGATCCACCTGCTGCCCACCCTGGATGACGGCGCTCCCCGCCCGCCCGCGGCCTGGCTGGAGCACCTGGAAGACACGCTGGTGCTGCACCTGCTCTACAACCAGCCCAACAGCTGGCAGGCGCATGCCGGCATCGCCCCCGCCGTCCCGCGCCGCCTGAGCGCGGCGGAATCCTATATGCGCGACCACCTCGCCGCCCCGCTGACCCTGGCGGACATTGCCCGCCATGCCGGCGCCAGCGCCAGCGCGCTGACGCGCCTGTTCCAGGAACACCGCAACACCACGCCCATGAACGCGCTGCGGGCGCTGCGGCTGGACGAAGCCAGAAACCGGTTGCGCACGCAGGCAGGCGCCAGCGTCACGGAAGTGGCGCTGGGCGTGGGGTTCGGACATCTGGGGAGGTTCTCGGAGTATTACCGGGAACGCTTCGGGGAACTGCCGCGCGAGACGCGGCGGGTGATGGAGTGACGGGGATGGAATGACTCAGGCCACCCGCGCTCCTCCAATGGAAACCACCGTCGCACTGAAGTCCTTCAGCAACGCCTCCCTGCGCGCAGCCACGCTCTCCATCGCGGCCTCCTTCACGTGGCCATACCCCCGGATGTCCTCGGGCAAACTCGCCAGCGCCACTGCACGGTCCAGGTTCCCGCGATTCAGCTTCGACAGGATCGCCGTGATCGTCTCCCGGTACTCGCGGATCAGTTCGCGTTCGGCGCGGCGCTCGGCCGTGTAGCCAAACGGGTCCAGTCTCGTGCCGCGCAATCTGCGCATCCGCGCCAGCACCCGGAACACGCGCAACATCCCCGGGCCATAGCTGCGCTTGATCAGGTGGCCGTCCTTGTCGCGCCGCGCGAACAGCGGCGGCGCCAGGTGGAAACGCAGCTTCCAGTCGCCTTCGAACTGCGCTTGCACCCGCTTGAGGAACTCGCCGTCCGAATACAGCCGCGCGACTTCGTATTCGTCCTTGTAGGCCATCAGCTTGAAGTAGTAGCGCGCCACCGCCAGCGCCAGCCGGTTGGTGCCCGTGGCCTCGCGCTCGGCGCGCGCCACCTTGTCCACCAGTTCGGTGTATTGCAGGGCGTAAGCCTGGTTCTGGTAGTCGGTCAGGAACGCCTTGCGCACCGCCACCACCCGCTCCAGCTCGCCCGTCGGCTTCTTCAGTTCCAACACAGGCTTGTCGGCGCGCGGACGCTTGAGTTCGATGATGCCCTCCGGCCGCGACGGCGCGCCGCCGTTGGCGATCAGGCGCTTCACGTCCGCCAGGTCATGCGCGGCGCGGCGGCCCCAGGCGAAGGCGGCGAGGTTGTTCGGCACCTGCTGGCCGTTCAGTTCGATGGCGCGCAAGAGCGCCTGCTGCGACAGCGGGATCCAGCCCTTCTGGTAGGCGTAGCCCATCATCAGCGGATTGGAGTAGATCGCATCGCCCAGCAGGCCCAGGGCCAATGCGGCGGCATCGACAGTGGCCAGGTGCTCCTTGCCGCAGGCGGACGCCAGGTCGGCGGTCAGGTTGGCGCCCGGCAGCGTCCAGTCCGGATTGCTGACGAAGGACGCGGTCGGCGCGGTGTCGCTGTTGAGCAGCACGCGGGTGCGGTCGGGATTCACCCGCGCCATGGATTCGGCGCTGGTGGCCACCACCAGGTCGCCTGCCAGCAGCAGGTCGGCCTCGCCCATGGCGACCCGCGTATTCAGCAGGCGGTCCGGCGTCTGCGCCAGCACCACGTGCGAGTACACCGCGCCGCCCTTCTGCGCCAGGCCCGCCATGTCCAGCACCGAACAGCCCTTGCCTTCCAGGTGCGCGGCCATGCCCAGCAGCTGGCCTATGGTGACCACGCCGGTGCCGCCCACGCCGGCGATGAAGACGCCGTAGGGCTGATGCAATTCGCGCGCTGCCGGCTGCGGCACGTCGTCATCGATGGCGCCGTCCTGCGCCAGCGCGCCCGGCTTCTTGAGCTTGCCGCCTTCCACCGTCACGAAGCTGGGGCAAAAGCCCTTCAGACAGGAGAAATCCTTGTTGCAGCTGGACTGGTTGATCGTGCGCTTGCGGCCGAACTCGGTGTCCAGGGGTTCCACCGACAGGCAGTGCGATTTCTGTGAACAATCGCCGCAACCTTCGCACACGCGTTCGTTGATGAGCACGCGGCGGGCCGGGTCCGGGTAGGCATTGCGCTTGCGGCGGCGCCGCTTCTCGGTGGCGCAGGTCTGGTCATAGATCAGCACCGATACCGCGGGATGCTCGCGCAATTCGCGCATGACCGCGTCGAGCTCGTCGCGGTGCCGTACCGGCACGCCGGGCGCCAACCCCTCGACATGCTTGTACTTGTCGGGATCGTCGGTGACGACGATGATTTTCTCGATGCCCTCGGCCGCCACCTGGCTGCTGATCATGGGCACGCTCAAGGGTCCGTCCACCGGTTGCCCGCCCGTCATCGCCACCGCGTCGTTGAACAGGATCTTGTAGGTGATGGGCACCTTGGCCGCCACCGCCGCGCGTATGGCCAGCAAGCCCGAATGGAAGTAGGTGCCGTCGCCCAGGTTGGCGAACACGTGTTTTTCCTCGGTGAACGGGGCCTGGCCCACCCAGGGCACGCCCTCGCCGCCCATCTGCGTAAAGACATCGGTGCTGCGGTCCATCCAGCGGACCATGTAGTGGCAGCCTATGCCTGCCATCCCGCGCGAGCCTTCCGGCAGGCGGGTCGAGGTGTTGTGCGGACAGCCCGAACAGAACCAGGGCTTGCGCTCTTCGACCACGCGCGGGCGCGCCAGCGCCTGTTCGCGGCCGCTGATGAAAGCCAGGCGCGCCTCGATGCCGGCGCGCACGTCCTCGGGCAGTTCGAAGCGCAACAGGCGCGCGGCGATGGCGCGCGCGACCATGGCGGGCGAGAACTCATAATGCGCCGGCAGCAGCCAGTTGCCTTGCGGCACCGACCATTCGCCGCCGTCCTTGTCGTCGAACTTGCCGACCACGCGCGGAATCTTCTTGCCGCTGCCGATCCAGCTGAACAGTTCTTCCTTCAGCTGGTACTCCAGCACCTGGCGCTTTTCCTCGACCACCAGGATCTCGTCCAGGCCTTCGGCGAAATGCTGCATGCCGGTGGACTCCAGCGGCCAGACCATGCCGACCTTGAACAGCCGCAGGCCGATGCGCTGGCATACGGTCTCGGACAGCCCCAGGTCGGACAGCGCCTGGCGCGTGTCCAGATATGCCTTGCCCGAGGTCATGATGCCGAAGCGCGCATCGCGCTGCGGCACATGCCAGAGTTCGCGGTTGAGCTTGTTGGCGCGGGCATAGGCCAGCGCGGCATAGAGCTTGTAGTCCAGCAGGCGGGCCTCCTGCTGCAGCGGCGTGTCGGGCAGCCTGATGTTCAGGCCGTCGGCCGGCAGCAGGAAGTCCTGCGGCAGCAGTATCTCCACGCGATGGGGAGCCACGTCCACGGAAGCCGAGACTTCGACGATATCGGTGATGCACTTCATGCCCACCCAGACGCCCGCGTAGCGGCTCATCGCCCAGCCATGCAGGCCGTAGTCCAGCACTTCCTGCACGCTGGACGGAAACAGCGCAGGGATCATGCAGGCCTTGAGGATGTGGTCGCTCTGGTGCGGCAGGGTCGAGGACTTGGCGGGGTGGTCGTCGCCCGCCACCACCAGCACGCCGCCATGGCGCGAGGTGCCGGCGGCGTTGGCGTGCTTGAAGACGTCGCCGCAGCGGTCCACGCCGGGCCCCTTGCCGTACCACATGCCGAACACGCCGTCGTACTTGGCGCCCGGGAACAGGTTGACCTGCTGCGAGCCCCACACCGCGGTGGCGGCCAGGTCTTCGTTGATGCCGGGCTGGAACTCGACGTGATGGGCCTTCAGGTACTTGGCCGCCTTCCACATGTTCTGGTCCACGCCGCCCAGCGGAGAACCGCGATAACCAGACACGAAGCCCGCCGTATTCAGGCCGGCGCGCGCATCGCGCACGCGTTGCATCATGGGCAGGCGGACCAGGGCATGGATGCCGCTCATCCAGGCGCGCCCGGACTCCAGGGTGTACTTGTCGTCCAGCTGGACGGATTCAAGCGCGGCACGCAAGGCAGGCGAAGCAGGAGCGTTCATGTCGACTCCAAGGGATCCAGGAACCCCGGCCGGCGACGCGCGACACCCTCTTGAAGCGCACGCGGGCGAGCAAGGGACGTGAATTGCGGGCGCTGGCGCGCTTCTGTTTCCATTGTTTGTAACCGCTAGCCCCACCCCGGGCAATAGGGCGATGCGATAATTGCCGCCATGGACTTCGCCCCTCGTATCGTCGACTGGCAGCGCCGTCACGGCCGCCACGATCTCCCCTGGCAAAACACCCGGGATCCCTACCGCATCTGGCTTTCCGAGATCATGCTGCAGCAGACGCAGGTGGCGACGGTCATCCCCTATTACGAACGCTTCCTGCAGCGCTTTCCGGACGTGGCCGCGCTGGCGGCGGCCGCGCAGGAAGACGTAATGCCCTACTGGGCCGGACTGGGCTACTACGCCCGCGCCCGCAACCTGCACCGCTGCGCGCAAGAAATCGCGCGCGACTGGGGCGGACGTTTCCCGCCCACGGCGCAAGCCATCGCCACGCTGCCGGGTATCGGCCGCTCCACCGCCGCCGCCATCGCCGCGTTCGCCTACGGCGAGCGCTCGCCCATCCTGGACGGCAACGTCAAGCGCGTGTTCACGCGGCACTTCGGCATCGCCGGGGACCCGACCAAGCGTGAAGTCGAACAGAAGCTGTGGGCGCTGGCAGATGCGCAGGTCGAAGCCGCGCCCGGCCTGGACATGGCCGCCTACACGCAGGGACTGATGGACCTGGGCGCCACGCTATGCACGCGCGGCAAGCCTGCCTGCGAGGCCTGCCCCGTGGCGGACAGCTGCGTGGCCAAACGCGAAGGCCGCCAGGCCGAACTGCCCACGCCCAAGGCGCGCAAGGCGATCCCCGAACGCGAGACCTGTATGCTGGTCCTGCGGCATCAGGGCGCCTTCCTGCTGCAGCAGCGGCCCGAGCCCGGCATCTGGGGCGGACTGTGGAGCCTGCCCGAATTCGACGTGTCGCAAGACCCCGACAGCGCTTCCCGCGCGCTGGGCCTGGAGCCCGAACAGCGCTTCGAGCTGGCGGCCTTCGCCCACACCTTCACGCACTACCGCCTGCACATCCGGCCCTGGCTGGTGCCGGTGCGCGCGACAGGGCTGCGCGAGTCCGCAAGGCCGGAACGCTGGGTGCCGGCGGACGAACTGCCGTCGATTGCGCTGCCGGCGCCGGTGAAGAAACTGCTGCAGGGGCTGGTCGACGCCGGGATGCAGGACAGCCTGTTCAAGGGCTGATCTTTCAGGGCTGTGCGCCCCCGCCCAACAACATCACCAGCTTCAGGTCCGGATGCGTCGCCAGCCGGAACGTGATCTGCTGGTAGGCCAGCTTGCCGCGGCCCGGATGCTGGAATTCGCGCAGGCCGCCTTCACGCTCGACCACCGCATGGCGCGTCCACCAGTGGGCGAACACCGGGCTTTGCCGGTTCAGGTTGTCCAGGAGCGCCAGCACGGCCGGCTCGTCCAGGTGCGCGCCGGCGTCGGCGCGGAATTCCGCCACCACGCGGCGGGCGCGCTGGTCCCAATCCACCACCAGTTCGCGCGCGGCGGGGTCCAGGAAGATGTAGCGCAGCAGATTCGGTTCGGCATCGCGCGCCGGCCAGTTGTCGAACAGGTCGCGCAGGGGCTCGTTGTAGGCCAGCACGTTCCAGGCCCGGTCCAGCACGTAGGCCGGGGCGTTGATCGCGTTCACGCATTCCTGCAAGGGACCTGGCGCGCCGGCGTCGTCGCGGCCGTGCTGCGGATCGGCGCAGTCGGCCAAGTCGAACAGATAGGCGCGTTCGGCGCGGGCCAGTTGCAGCACGCCCGCGATGCGCGACCAGACCGAAGGCGATACCGACACTTCCCGCCCCTGCTCGATCCAGGTGTACCAGGTGACGCTGATGCCGCAAAGCTGGGCCACTTCCTCGCGCCGCAATCCGGGGGTGCGGCGGCGCATGCCTTCGGGCAGGCCGGCCATCTGGGGCGTGATGCGGGAGCGGGCGCTGCGCACGAATTCGCCCAGCGCCTGGCGGCGCAGGGGGGAGCCTTCGTGGCCGGCGGCGCCGGCCTGGGGGGAAGTAGTCATACCAGGATGAGCAATGGACTTGTACGTGTATGGACAGCCGCCTATCTTAGCGCCTGGGCCGCCGCTTCCACCTGCTTTCCACCCCCGTACCGGCCCCAGCCACCCAAGGATTCCCATGACCGCCAGTACCCATGACGCCGCCGTCGACCGCCAATTCAGCCCGCGCGCGACCGCCTATCTGACCAGCGCCGTACACGCCCAGGGTGAAGACCTGCTGCAGATGGCCGACATCGCCGCGCAGCATCCCGAAGCCCGGCTGCTGGACCTGGGCTGTGGCGGCGGCCACGTGAGCTTTCACGTGGCGCCGCAAGTCAAACACGTCACCGCCTACGACCTGTCGCAGCAGATGCTGGACGTGGTCGCCGGCGAGGCCGCCAAGCGCGGGCTGGCCAATCTGGCCACCCGCCAGGGCAAGGCGGAGTACCTGCCCTTCGGCGACGGCGAGTTCGACCTGGTGATGTCGCGCTATTCCACCCACCACTGGCAGGACGCCGGGCGCGGCCTGCGCGAAGCCTTCCGGGTGCTGAAGCCGGGCGGCATCGCCGTGTTCGCCGATGTGGTGTCGCCGGGCGAACCGCTGCTGGATACCTGGCTGCAGACCATCGAAGTGCTGCGAGACACCTCGCACGTGCGCGACTACTCGGTCGCCGAGTGGACCCGCATGCTGACCGAGGCCGGCTTCACCCTGCAGGGCCTGACGCCGCGCCGCCTGCCGCTGGAGTTCCAGTCCTGGGTCGTGCGCATGCGCACGCCGGACACGCTGGTGGCGGCCCTGCGCCATATGTTCGGCATCGCGCCGGACGTGGTGCGCGCGCACTTCGACGTGCAGGACGACGCTTCCTTCACCAGCGACACGGCGACCATCGTGGTGAGGAAGCCGGGCTGATTCCTGGCGCGGCGGCGGGACCTGCTCGACAGCGCCCGCTTCCCCCTGTATAGGTACGGGTTCGACAGAATCCCGCACAGGTAAGGAAGCGTCATGTCCGATACGTCCAAACAGCCATTGCCCGCCGCGTCCCCTGCGGACCTGACCGTCACCGAGGCCGCGGCCCTTATCCGGCAGGGCCGCCTCACCAGCGTTGCGCTGACCCAGGCCTGCCTGGACCGCATCGAGGCGCGCGCCGATCTCAACGCCTTCATCACCGTGGACCGCGCAGGCGCGCTGGCCCAGGCCCGCGCCCGGGATGCCGCCCGCGGCCAGGCGGACCAGGCCGCGCAGCCGCTGGCCGGCGTGCCCATCGCCATCAAGGACAACATCCACGTTGCCGGCCTGCCCAACACGGCCGGCACGCCGGCCTTGAAGCATTTCCGTCCGGCCGAGGACGCGCCGGTGGTGCGCCGCCTGCGCGAGGCGGGCGCCGTCATCGTGGGCAAGACCAATATGCACGAACTGGCCTTTGGCGTGTCGGGCTACAACACCGCCTTTCCCGGCGCGCACGGCGAGGGCACCCGCAACGCCTATGACGCGCGCCTGATCGCCGGCGGCTCGTCCTCGGGCAGCGGCGCGGCGGTGGGCGCACGCCTGACGCCGGCCGCGCTGGGCACGGACACGGGCGCCTCGGTGCGCCTGCCTGCGGCGGTGAACGGCGCGGTGGGCTTTCGCCCGTCGGTGGGCCGCTACGACGGCGCCGGCATCACGCCGATCTCGCACACCCGCGACACGCCTGGACCCATCGCCAACAGCATGGACGACATCGTGCTGCTGGACGCGGTGCTGACGGGCGACCGCCAGCCCTTGTCCGCCCTGCCGCCTGCCGGCATGCGCCTGGGCCTGTGCGACTACTTCTGGAAGGACCTGGACCCGCAGGTGCAGGCCGTCATGGATGCCGCGCTGGCCAAGCTGCGCGCGGCCGGCGTGCAACTGGTCGAACTGGACATGCCGGGCCTGGAAGCCAGCAACGCCGCAGTCGGCATGCCGGTCTGCCTGTACGAGCAGAAGGGCGACCTGACGGACTATCTCAGCCGCTACGGCACCGGCCTCAGCTTCGAACAGGTGGTGGCCCAGATCTCCAGCCCGGACGTCAAAGGGATTTTCGACGGCCTGATCGTGCCTGGCGTGCTGCCCCTGCCCACGGGCGAGGCGCTGCCGCTGCAGCCGCTTTATGAACGCGCCATGGCGACGCACCGCGACGAGCTCATCGGCGTGTACCGCCGCGCATTCCAGGACCATGCGCTGGACGGCCTGCTGTTTCCCACGGTGCCGATCCCGCCGCTGGCCGCCACGCCCGAAGCCAGCAGCTTCGAGAGCTTCGGCCGCCTGGCGCGCAATGTCGATCCGGGCAGCAACGCCGGCCTGCCGGGACTGAGCGTGCCCGCCGGCCTGTCAGCGGACGGACTGCCGGTGGGATTGGAAGTCGACGGGCTGCCAGGCGAGGACCGCAAGGTGCTGGCGGTCGGGCTGGCGCTGGAAAGCGTGCTGGGGCGCTTGCAGGGGCCGGGACGTTCCGGCGGCTGAGAGGCGCCTCATGCCAAAAAAATCGCCAGCCCGTTTCAGGGGCTGGCGATTTTTCTTCGCGACATGCCGTGTTGCGTCGGCGCTAGCCTTTCAGGCAGGTGCTCATGAAGGTCTTGCGCTTGTCGCCGGTCAGTTGCTGCGAGGTGGCCTTGGCGTTGCAGTCCTTCATCTTCTGCTGCTGCGGCGTGAGTTCCTTGGCGGGCGCGGCGGTTTCGCCCTTCAGGCAGCTGCTCATGTAGGCCTTGCGGTCATCGCCCTTCTTGCCTTCGGCGGACTTGTTGCAGTCGGCCATGCGCTGCTGCTGCGGCGTAGGCGTCTTGGCGGTGGCGGGAGCTGCGGGCGTCTGGGCAAGGGCTGCGCCGGCGAAACAAGCGGTCAACAGAAAGGCCGAGGCCAACTGGCTGGTACGGGAAAGCATGGATTCCTCCCTTGGCGCCCGCGCGCCTGGACTCAGTCGCAAAGGCGGGCCGCACGATCCGCCGGCCCAATCGCCGGCCCGGTCATGATCGAACAAACCCGAACCCTGCGCAAGAGTGCGGAAAGTCAAGAATCGCCAAGGCCTTACACGCCCCTGAAACCGCTGCAGGCTTCCCCCGTGGACATGCCCCCCACGCAGGCGAATTTGCGACCAATCCAAGCACCCTGTTACCCATTCATCCCTTTGCCCCGTTGTGTACATGGCGGGAAAGGTGTGAGATAAGCATGCCCCCAAGGTAGAGGAGGCATTGACCGCCCTGCGGACCCGAACGGCATCCGACTCCGCGGCTGCACAGGAGACCATGATGAAACTTGCCCTTGCCTGGTTCGCGCTGCTTGCCGGCCTGTCCGGCGCCGCCGGCGCGCAGAGCCTGGTCTACGGCGTCACGCTGGGCAACGTCCAGGCCGTGCGCGACGTCAACCAGAACGTGTCGGCCATCACCGGGCTGCTGTCCAACCAGTCGACGCGGCACATCAACAGCGCCATGCTGACCTTCGTGCTGTACGACGCGCAGGACCGCGAGATCGGCCGCGTGCGCGACGACGTCATCGGCCCGCTGGCGCCCGGCCAGATCAAGCAGATCCGGGCCGTCACGCCGCTGCAATTCACCCGCGTCACCGCGCTGGACGTCGACGCCCGCTAGGCGCCGGCTAGACGCCCGTTACGGCCCGCCTGCCAAAAAAAACCCTGATTACTTCAGGGTCTAGACAGCGTGGCGCAAGGTCAAATATGGGAAAATTCGGTTTGTCGACTCAATAAAAGGGGCTTCCACACGAAGCCCCTTGTTGCGTGCGCCGACACGCCAGCACGCCTGGCTCCAGCTACGAGGAAGAAAAGATCATGTTTCCAAAAAGACTTACCGAAGGCTATCAATCTTTCCTGGGGGGCCGTTTCCCTTCGGAAAGCAGCCGATACCAGAAGCTGGCCGAATCGGGACAAAACCCGGAAATCCTGATCATCGGATGCTGCGACTCCCGCGTGTCGCCCGAAGTCATCTTCGATGCCGGCCCCGGCGAGATGTTCGTCGTGCGCAACGTCGCGAACCTGGTCCCGCCCTGTGACCCTGACTCGGAATCCTCGTACCACGGCACCAGCGCCGCGATCGAATTCGCGGTCAACGGCCTGAACGTCAAGCACATCGTGGTGCTGGGCCATGCCTCCTGCGGCGGCATCCGCTCCTTCTTCGACGACGCCAAGCCGCTGACCAAGGGCGATTTCATCGGCAAGTGGATGTCGCAGATCGAGCCCGTGGCCGAACGCCTGGGCCCCGGCACCGGCGACCGCCAGGCCAACCTGAAGCGTCTGGAACTGGCCGTGGTCGAGCACAGCCTGAACAACCTGATGACCTTCCCGTCCATCCGCCGCCGCGTGGAAAAGGGCGAACTGGAACTGCACGGCACCTACTTCGGCGTGGCCACCGGCCTGCTGTACCTGCGCGACCCCGCCACCGGCGAATTCAATCCCTGCCTCGAGGCGCCTGCGGCCGCGGCCTGAGGTTGGAGCGCGGGCGTGCCTTACACCCGGTACGCCTGCGCCAGCCTTTCGTAGTTGTTCTTCAGGATGATGCCCGCGTAGTACACGTGTTCGCGCATCAGATCCTCGGCCCGCGCACCGTCGCGGGCGATGATCGCATTGACGATGCGGTGATGGTCGTCATGCGACCGCAGGATGATGCCGTGGTCTTCCCACAGGATGATCCGGTCCGAGGCGTAGGGAATCGCCTGCGCCTGCGTCGCGAAGCGCCGCACCCAGGGGTTGCCCGCCGCTTCCAGGATGCCGTTGTGCAAGGTGATGTTCACCTGCTGGTACGGCAGATGGTCCTCGGCCAGCAACACGCCCTTGCCCAGTATCCGGTCGCCTTCGTCCAGGCAATTCTTCAGCACCGCCACGGCATCGTTCGATAGCCCGCGCAAGGCCGCCTGGCGGCAGGCCAGCCCTTCCAGCGCCGCCCGCACCTCATAGGCCGCCACGATTTCGCCGATGTCATAAGCGCGCACCGTGTAGCCGCGCTTGGGCAGATGCTCCAGCAGACCTTCATTGCCCAGCGTCGCCAGCGCCGCGCGCACCGGCGTGCGCGACACCCCCAGTTTTTCCGCCAGCGGGATTTCTTCCAGGCGGGCGCCGGGGCTGAACTTGCCGTGCAGCACCCAGTCCCGCAGCGTGTCGGTAACGTGTTGAGATAGCGTGTCCATAGCCGCATTGTATACATGAAGAATACATAGGGGCGCCAGGCACCGCATAGGTTTTCGGAGAATCCCCGTAAAACACCTCGGGTAATCACCTATACCTGACGCCCACCCATGTATACATAATCGCAAAAAATTCAAACCAACGGCTCGGTCGCGCCCCAGGCGGACAGCACGCCACCAGGAGACAAAATGTCCAATGTATCCACGCCGGCCGGCACGGGCCCGGCTCCCCGTCTTGCGCTCGTCACGGGCGGCGGCGGCGGCATAGGCGCCCGCATCTGCCAGGAACTGGCCAGCGCCGGCTTGCGCGTCGTGGTCTCGGACGTGGACGCCGGGCGCGCCCGCCGCGTGGCCGACGAACTGGGCGCGCCGCACGCGTCGCACGCCTTCGACGTCAGCGACGAGTCCTCGGTCGAGAACGCGTTCGAACAGATCGAAGCGCAGCATGGCCCCATCGCCGTGCTCGTCAGCGCCGCCGGCCTGCTGCTGTTCCAGGAAAACGGCGAACGTCCGCTCATCAAGGACACCTCGCTGGACATCTGGGAACGCAGCTTCGCCGTGAACGCCCGCGGCGTGTTCCTGTGCGGCCGCGCCTACCTGCGCCGGCGCGAGGCCGCGCCACTGGCGCATGGCCGCATCGTCACGTTCACCTCGGTTGCGGCACAGTTGGGCGGCTACCGCTCCAGCGCCTCATACATCGCGGCCAAGTCCGCGGTGCTGGGCCTGACCAAGGCCATGGCGCGCGAATCCGCTCATCTGGGCGTCACGGTCAACGGCATCGCGCCGGGCCTCATCGACACCGACATGCTGCGCAGCACCGTCACCAGCAGCGGCGCGCTCGCTGCCGCCGCACAAGCCATTCCGCTGGGCCGCATCGGCACCGTGGACGACGTAGCCGCCGCCGTGCGCTTCCTGGCGTCGGAGGAAGCCGGCTACATCACCGGCAGCGTCATCGACGTCAACGGCGGCTACCGCATGCAGTAAGGCATTCCGGCGGCCAGGCCGGCAACGCAGCAAAGCGCCCCACCCAAACAAAGGCGCGCATCAAAAAAGAACGGGAGACAAAGATGAAGAAAAGCAGTCGCTACGCAGCCGCCGCCGCGCTATGCGCATGGGCGCTGAGCACGGGCGCGCAGGCCCAGCAGGAACCGGGCATCACCGACAAGACCATCAAGATCGGTCTGTTCGCGCCCTTGTCCGGCAGCGGCATGGCCTACGGCTTTGACGTGCTGAACGCCGCCAAGATGTGGTACGCCAAGGTCAACAAGGAAGGCGGCGTGCACGGCCGCCAGATCGAACTGGTGATCGAGGACGACCGCTGCAACGCCAACGACCTGGTCGCCGCGGTGAAGAAGCTGAACGAGCAGGACAAGGTGTTCCTGCTGAACGGCGGTTCCTGCTCGGCCGCGGTGGTGGCCTCGCGCGAATACGTGGAGCGCGAGAAGGTGCCGCTGGTCATGCTCAACGCCTCGGGCGACGGCGCGCTGTATCCGCCGTCCAAGTACATCTATGGCGCCTTCTCCATTTCCCAGCATGCCGTGGGCGGCTCGATGGTGCAGTTCGCGGCCGAGCACCTGAAGGCCAAGAAGATCGGCTACATCAACCATGACGACGCCTACGGCGGCTGGAACCTGGAAGCCGCGCAGGCCCAGGTCAAGCAGCTGGGCGACCCATCGCTGCAAGTTCAGTCGGTGAACCCGAACATCACCGACGTGACCGCGCCCATGCTGAAGATCCGCGCCGCCAACGCCGACGTGCTGCTGCTGACGACCTACGCCCGCCCCGCCGCGCTCATCATCAAGAAGGCGCAGGAACTGGGCTGGAACAAGCCCATCGTCCTGGCGGTGAACGGCACCGCCGACCTGAAGCAGCTGGTCGAGAACGTGGGCAACAAGGACGCCTTCAAGAACGTCTACATCCAGGAAGTGCTGTCCGACGTGCCGGGCGGCGCCAAGCTGACCTGGGTGTATGACATGTACAAGCAGGCCTACCCCGACCTGGCCGCCAAGCCGGGCCACCCGCAGACCTACATGCCTTACGGCCTGCCGCCCGCGATGGCGGTGGTCAACGCGCTCAAGGCCGCCGGCCCCCAGCCCACCCGCGAGAAGGTGCTGCAGGCGCTGGAAACCATGAAGTTCGACTCCGGCGTCATGGCCGGTCCGATCGAATTCGGCCCGAACGACCGCGCGGCGCAGGAATCCGCCATCTACATCAAGTTCGACGGCACCAACATGTCGCTCGTGCCTGGCGCCTTCAAGAGCGTCTGGCAGTACCAGAAGTAAACCAGCGGCCCGCCATGGGCCTGGCCCGCGCGTTGGCGCAGCAGCGCGCGGGCTGCCGGAGAACATCATGAGCTTTGCCGATATCTGGCTGTTCCTGCAGCAGGGGGTGCTGTCGGGACTGGTGACGGGCAGCGTGTACGCGCTGCTGGCGGTCGCCGTAGTCATCATTTTCAAGACCACCGACGTGCCCAATTTCGCCCAGGGCGAGATCTTCATGGTCGGCGGCTACATCGCCCTGTTCCTCACCCTGGTGATGGGCTGGCCCTATCTCGTCGTCATTCCCATCACGCTCGCCGCCGTGGCCGTCCTGTCCGGCCTGTTCCAGCGCGTCGTGATGGAACGCGTCATCGCCTCCAAGGGCGTGGGCGTGCAGATGGTGATCGCCACGCTGGGCCTGGCCTATGCGCTCAAGGGTCTGGTGCGCCAGACCGGCCTGGGCGACACGCCGCGCTCGCTGCCGCCGCTGGCCTCGACCGACGCCATCATCATCGGCGACGCGGTGCTGACCCAGCTGGACCTGGTGATCTTCGCGGTCGCAGTGGCGGTGATGCTGCTGCTGTTCGGCATGTTCACCTATACCCGGGTCGGCCGCGCCATGCGCGCCGTGGGCATGAATCCCAAGGCCGCCCGCCTGGTGGGCGTGAACCTGACCCGCATCCGCATGCTGGTGTGGGCCCTGGCCGGCTTGATATCGGCGGTCGCGGCGCTGCTCATCACGCCCAAGATCCTGATCACGCCCGACATCGGCCACATCGCCATCCTGGCCTACGCCGCGGCCATCGTGGGCGGCATCACCAGCCTGCCTGGAGCGGTGGTGGGCGGCTTCGTGATCGGCGTGGCCGAGAACCTGGTGGGGCTGTTCATTTCTACCAATGCCATCGTGGTCGCGCCCTTCGTGGCCATCATGGTCGTGCTGCTGCTGCGTCCGCAAGGGCTCCTGGGCGGCAAACTGCAGGTGAAGAAAGTATGAGCAAGAAAATCGACCATGCGCTGCTGGCGCTGATGGCCATCGTGCTGGCGATCCTGCCTTTCGCGGCCAGCGGCTATGTCATCTATGTGGTGAACCTGCTGATGGTGTTCGTGGTGCTGGCGCTGGGCCTGCACCTGGTCATCGGCGAAACCGGACAGTTCGCGCTCTCGCACGCGGCCTTCTACGGCGTGGGCATCTATACCGCCGGCCTCATCAACAACCTGTGGCATCCGCCCTTCTTCATTTCCATCATCGCGGGCGGGCTGCTGGCAGCCGCGCTGGGCTATGTGATCGGCGCGCTGGCGCTGCGCATGCGCGACATCTACCTGGCGCTGTCCACCTTCGCCTTCGGCGAGGCGATGCAGTGGGTGTTCCTGAACTGGCAATCGGTCACCAATGGCTCGAACGGCTTCCGGATCTCGCCGGCCACGCTGTTCGGCTATGAACTGGTGTCGGACGCGAAGGCCTATCCCTTCGTGGTGCTGATCGCCGCGCTGCTGCTGTGGGCCACCGTCGCCCTGTCCCGTTCGCAGCTGGGTTCGGCGTTTCGCGCCGTGCGCGAGAGCGACGTGGCGGCCCAGGCCATGGGCGTGAACGTCAACGCCATCAAGCGCACGGCCTTCACGCTTTCCGCGGCCTACGCCGGCATCGCGGGCGGCATGTACACGACCTTCGCTTCCTTCATCCACCCTGAGAGCCTGGGCTTCCAGACCACCATCCTGATCCTGACGATGGTGGTGGTCGGCGGCATCGGTTCGGTGCGCGGTGCCATCGCGGGCGCGCTGGCCTTCGGCCTGATCTCCGAGCTGCTGCGCCAGGCGTTGTCGTTCCAGGAAATCATCTACGGCGTCATCCTGATGGGCTTCATGATGTTCGCGCCCAAGGGCCTGTTCGCAGGCCGCGGCGCGCGCGGACGGGCTCCGGCGCCGGCCGCGCCCTTGCCTTCCGCCACGCGCCCGGCCGCGGCCAAACCGACCCAAAGGAGCGCCGCATGAGCAGCCATCCCTATCTGGACGTGCAAGGCCTGACCGTCAAGTTCGGCGGCCTCACCGCCATCAACGGCCTGTCCATGCAAGTGGAGCGCGGCCGCATCCATGCGCTGATCGGACCCAACGGCGCGGGCAAGTCCACCACCTTCAATTGCATCTCGCGCTACTACCGTCCCAGCAGCGGCAGCATCTTGTTCGACGGCGCCGACATCACCCGCAAGAAGCCGCACGAAATGGCGGCGCTGGGCGTGGCGCGCACCTTCCAGAACCTGGAGCTGTTCGGCGCGCTGAGCGTGCGCGAAAACGCGCTGCTGGGCACCTACGCGCATGGCGCCAATAGCCCAGGCAAGCTGCTGCGCCCCGCGGCCGCGCAGACGCGCGAGCGCGTCGAACACCTGCTGGAGCGCGTCGGGCTGGCCGACTTCCTGGACACGCCGGCGTGCAGCCTGGACTTCGGCCGCCAGAAGATGCTGGAGCTGGCGCGCGCCCTGGCCATATCGCCCAAGCTGCTGTTGCTGGACGAGCCCGCGGCCGGCCTGCGCAACCGCGAAATCGAAACGCTGGACCGCCTGCTGACGGAGCTGTGCGAACGCGACGGCATCACGGTGCTGCTGGTGGAACACGTCATGCAGCTGGTGATGTCGATCTCGCATCGCATCACCGTCATGTCCTTTGGCGAGAAGATCGCCGAAGGCACGCCCGCTCAGGTGCGCAGCAACCCGCGGGTCATTGAAGCCTATCTGGGCAAGGGAGCCGCCGGTGGCTGATCATCTGCTTGAAGTCGACGCGGTATCGGCCGCCTACGGCAATATCCGCGCCCTGCAGGACGTATCGCTGAAAGTGCCGCAGGGCGCCATCGTGGCGCTGCTGGGCGCCAACGGCGCGGGCAAGTCCACCACGCTGAACGTGATCTCGCGCCTGGTGGCGCCCACCGCGGGCAGCGTGCGCTTTGCGGGCGAACCCATACACCGCCTGGCAGCGGACGCCATCGTCGGGCGCGGCATCGTGCAGGTGCCGGAGGGCCGCGAGATCTTCCGCGACATGAGCGTGCGCGAGAACCTGGAGATGGGCGCCTACCTGCGCACCGACCGGGGCGCGGTGCGGCAGGACCTGGACATGGTGTGCGACACCTTCCCGCGCCTGCGCGAACGCTACGAACAAAAGGCCGCGACGCTGTCCGGCGGCGAACAGCAGATGCTGGCCACGGGCCGCGCCATGATGGCGCGCCCGCGCATGATCCTGCTGGACGAACCGTCCATGGGCCTGTCGCCGCTGGTGGTCGAACAGATCTTCGACATCGTGCTGCGGCTGAACCGCGAGCAAGGCATCACCATCCTGCTGGTGGAGCAGAACGTGAAGCTTGCGCTGTCGGTGTCCAGCTACGCGTACATCCTCGAAAACGGCGAGATCGCGCTGGAAGGCGAGTCCGCCGCGCTCGCCAGCGACGAAGGCGTGCAGCGCGCCTATCTGGGCGCCTGAGGCGCCGAAAGGACCGACCATGATATCGATGCAAGACAAGCGGGTGCTCGTCACGGGCGCGGGCCGCGGCCTGGGCGCGGCCATCGCGCAGGGCTTCGCCAGGCAAGGCGCGGCCGTGATCGTCGCCGACGTGGACGCCGCACTGGCCGCCGCCACCGTGCAGGCCATCCGCGCCGCGGGCGGCAAGGCCGCGGACGCGGTGCTGGACGTGACGGATGCCGCCGCCGTGCGCGACTTTGCGCAACGGTCCGCCACCGAACACGGCAATCTGGACATCCTGATCAACAACGCCGGGATATCGGCGCGCGCCCCGTTCGACGATCCCAAGACGCCCGAGATCTGGGAACGCCTGATGAGCGTGAACCTGCAGGGCACGTTCAACGTCACGCACGCCTTCGTCGAACAGTTGAAGGCCACGCGCGGCGCCATCGTCAACCTGTGCTCCATCGTGGCCTACGGCTGCAGCATCTCGACCGCGGGCTACGTGGTGTCCAAGGGCGGCGTGCGCTCGTTCACCGAGGTGCTTGCGCGCGACCTGGCGCCGCACGGCGTGCGCGTGAACGCCGTGGCGCCCGGCCTGATGGAAACCGAGATGACGGCGGGCCAGCGCGCGCAGGCGCAGGGCACGGATTGGTACATGCAGCGCGCCCCCATGGCGCGCTCGGGACGGGCCGACGAGATCGTGGGTCCGGTTCTTTTCCTGGCCTCGGACATGGCCAGCTATGTGAACGGCGTGGTGCTGCCCGTGGACGGCGGCTACCTGGCCGTGTGAGGAAACATCATGAATCAGGGCACGGCATTGGTCACGGGCGGCGCCAGCGGCATGGGTCTTGCCATCGTGGAACGGCTGGCGCGCGACGGCTTTCGCGTCGTGATGGCCGACCGCAACGCGGAACTGGCCGCGAAAGAGGCCGAGTCGCTACGGGCGCAAGGGCTGGACGTGGAATACCGCGTGGTGGACCTGACGGACGAAGCCGCCACCCGCGCGTTGGCCCGGTCGCTCGCGCCGCTGGCCGCGTTGGTCAACAACGCGGGGCTGTTCGACGAACGCAAGTTCTTTGAAGTGGGCAGCGCCGACTACCGCCGCGCCTTTGACGTCAACCTGCTGGCGGTGGCGACCTTGACGCAGGAGGCCGCGCGCGACATGGCGCCGGGCGCCAAGATCGTCAACATCGCCTCGCGCGCCTACCTGGGCGCAAAGAATCATCCGCACTACGTGGCCTCGAAAGCGGCCTTGGTCGGCTATACGCGGGCCTCCGCCATGGAACTGGCCCCGCGCGGCATCCTGGTCAATGCCATCGCCCCCGGGCTCATCGATACACCGCTCTTGCGCAACCTCACGCCCGAACGCCTTGCGGCCCAACTGGCCCTGCAGCCCACCGGCCGCGCCGGCCAGCCGCAAGACATCGCCTATGCCGTGTCCTTCCTGGCCGCGCCGCACATGGACTTCATCACCGGCCAGGTCATCTTCGTGGACGGCGGCAAATCGCTGGGCGGATCGGGAGCATAGGCAGCATGGAAGGCATTACTTGGGACAAGGAAGTCGACGCGCTGGTGGTCGGCTCGGGCGCGGGCGGCATGGCCGCGGCCCTGACGGCGCGCGAGGAAGGACTGGACGTGCTGCTGGTGGAAAAGACCGGCCGCATCGGCGGCTCGACCGCGATCTCCGGCGGCGCGCTGTGGATACCGCTGAACGCGCAGACGGACGCCGCCGGCCATCCGGACAGCTACGAGAAGGTCTGGACCTATCTGGAACAAACCGTGGGTGCGGCGGCGCCCGACGACATGAAGCGCGCCTACCTCGAAGCCGGACCGCGCATGATGGATTACCTGGTGTCGCGCGGCATCCTGGACCTGGCCGCGCGCACCGCCTCGCCCGATTACTACCCCGACCTGCCCGGCGCCGCGATGGGCGGGCGCTCGCTCGACCCGCTGGAGTTCGACGGCCGCAAGCTCGGCCGCGACTTCCGCGTGCTGCGCGATCCCCTGAAGGAATTCACGGTGCTGGGCGGCATGATGGTCAACATCACCGATGTGCGTCATCTGCTGCGCGCCACGCGTTCATTTGCGGCCTGGCGTCACAGCATGAAGCTGGTGCTGCGCTATGCCGCCGACCGTGCGCGCGGCTATCACCGCGGCACCCGGCTGCTGCTGGGCAATGCGCTGGCCGCGCAGCTGTTCCACGGCATGCTGGCGCGCAGGATCGAGTACTGGCTGGACACACCCGCGCTGGCGTTGCACCGCGACGCGGCGGGCCGCGTGCAGGGCGTCGCGGTCCGGCGTAACGGCAAGACGCTGAACATCCGCGCGCGCCGCGGCGTGGTGATGGCCACGGGCGGCTTTCCCTGGGATCCGGCGCGCCGCGCGCAGAGCTATCCCCAGCCCACCGGTCTGTGGTCCATGTCGCCGCGGGACAACGCGGGCGACGGCATCCGCCTGTCCGAAGCCGCCGGCGCTGCGCTCGGCTCGGGCCACGCCAGCCCCGCGTTCTGGGCCCCGGTCTCGCTGCTGGAATCCGCGGACGGCAAACCCCTGCATTACCCGCACCTGGTGTGGGACCGGGCCAAACCGGGCCTCATCGCGGTCAATGGCGCGGGCCAGCGCTTCGTGAACGAATCGGCCTCGTACCACGAGTTCGTGCAGGCCATGTATCGCAGCCATGGCACGACGCCCAGCATTCCCGCCTTCCTGATCTGCGACCAGCGCTTCATCGACACCTGGGGCCTGGGCCTGGCGCTGCCGGGGGGCCGGCCGCGCCAACATCTGATCGACGCCGGCTATCTGCTGCAAGCCGGCACGCTGGCGGCGCTGGCGGCCCGGCTGGGCGTACCCGCCGATGCGCTGCAGGCCACGGTGGAACGCTACAACGCCCACGCGGCCCAAGGCCAGGATCCGGATTTCGGCAAGGGATCGACCGCCTACAACCGTTACCTGGGCGATCCGGAACACGCTCCCAATCCCTGCCTCGCGCCGCTGGCCGCGGGTCCCTACTACGCGGTCAAGGTCTATCCCGGCGACATCGGCACCGCTTGCGGCATCGCCGCCAATCCGCATGCCCAGGCCCTGGACGGCGCGGGCGCGCCCATTGCTGGCCTCTACGTGGCCGGCAACGACATGCAGTCGGTGATGGGCGGCGCCTATCCCGGCCCCGGCATCACGCTCGGTCCCGCCCTGACCTTCGGCTGGATCGCTGGACAACATCTGGCCCATGCACAACACTGACGCCTCTCCACCGACAAGGATCCTCATGAAAATCTTCTACTCGCCCGCCTCGCCCTTCGTGCGCAAATGCATGGTCATCGCCCATGAGCTCGGCCTGGCCGACCGCATCGAGAAGCTGCCGAGCGCGGCTGGCCCCGTCGCCCGCGACCAGACCATCATCCCCAGCAACCCGCTGGGCCAGGTGCCCACCTTCATCACCGATGACGGCCAGACGCTGTACGACAGCCGCGTGGTCTGCGAATACCTGAACGAGCTGGGCGGCGGTTCGCTGTTCCCGGCCGGCAAGACGCGCTGGCAGGTGCTGACGGAACAATCCATGGCCGACGGCATGCTGGGCGCGGCGCTGCTGGCCCGCTACGAAACCGTGCTGCGTCCGGAAGCGCTGCGCTGGGACGGCTGGGTCGAGGGCCAACTGGGCAAGGTCCGCGACGGCCTCGCGCTGGTGGAAAAGAACGCCGCTGCGCTGGCTGGCCGCCTGGACATCGGCACCATCACCATCGGTTGCGCGCTGGGCTATCTGGACTTCCGCTTCCCCGACCTGGACTGGCGCGCCGGCCACCCCGCCACCGCCGCCTGGTACGAAACCTTCAGCCAGCGTCCGTCCATGCAGGCCACCAAGCCCTGACCCGGTTTGGGCAGGCGCAGGGCCGGGAGAACCCGCCGGGCTCCCTGGCCATCACCTGCCTTGGTACGGCGCGGCCCCGAGCAGCGTCGCTAGGCCCCTGACGCGTGCAGGGGCCTTTTTTTTCGCCCGCATCGCCCCCAGCTGTTACAGTGAAGTCGGCAGGCGGGCCGATCCGCCGGCCATCACCAGAAGAGGCCCAGCATGAACGTCGCTGCGATCTCCGCCATCCACCGGGCTGACGCGCCCTATCCCGCGCGCTCCGCCGCGTTGGACGCCGCCCGCGCATTTCCCGAAACCCAACGCGTGGCCCATGTCCACGCGGCCCGGGCTGCGGCCGCCGGCCACGCGGCGCAAGCCGGCCGCGAACGCGCCAGCCTGCCATTGCCGCTGACCTCCTTCGACGCCTCGAACGCGGACGCGCTGCGCGACCTGCACGCGGCATCGCGCATGCGCCGCGCCGTTGAGGACTTCACCGCGCAGCCCGACCCCGTGGCCCAGCGCGCCGGCTCCGCCAACGACCTGGGCACGATCGAAGGCCTGATGCCATTGCAGGCCTATCGCCTCGCCATGGGTAATCCGCAAGTCCAGGAACTGCAGACCGCCGTGGCCATGAAGGCGGCGGGCCTGGGCGTTCCCAAGGTCGCCAACATCGGCGCGACCGAGAACGTCACGGACAACGCGCGCTACCGGCCGGGTTTCGCGCCCTGACCAAAAAAAACCGCCTGACAAAAAGCATCAGGCGGTTCTTGATTCGGGAACGGGCCGCGATCAGTGGAAGAATTCCGCGATCATGGTCGCACCCAGGAAGGTGCCGGCGTTGGCGGCCAGGGACACCACCACGATCTTCCAGCCCAGCTTGCGGAACGCCGGCAGGTCCTTGAGGATCGACAGGCCGGCCATGGCCAGGATCACGGTCGTGAACGGCAGGAAATTCACCTTGCCGACCATCGCGATGATCTGGTCCGAGTACGGCAGCACGCCGGGGCAGCCCGCGGTCATGGCGATCAGCGACAGCACGAACACGGCCGGCAGCTTGGGCACCACGCGCAGCACCAGGTCGGTAATGACGACCAGCAGGATGATGATGCCCATGCCCGGCAAGGCGTCGGCGAACGGCACGTTGTAGCCCAGGCGGTTGCCCACCAGCGCGAACAGGCCGCAGATGACATAGGCGGTCAGGCGGTCGCCGAAGCCCATCTTGACGCCGTGCGCCGGCGCATCCTGCGTGACCTCGTCATCAGCGGCGACGGTCTCGGCCTTGCCGCGCGAGAAGCGGCCCAGCACGGGCTCCAGCTTGCCATACAGGAAGATGGTGGTCGGCAGCGAGATGAAGAGCGTGAAGTACACGCCCACCACGGTGGTCAGCAGGTTGGCGGCGGCGGCCAGCGCGGCCACCTGGTGCGCGACTTCGGGCGTCTGCTGGGATGCGATCGCGCCCACGCCTGCGGCCATCATGCTGCCCGAGCCCACGCCGGCGCCCATGGCGAGCGAGCGCGGATCGAAGATGTTCAGGCTGGTGATGAAGCCGGCCATCAGGGCCACGAACAGCGCGCCGATCACGGTGCCGGTGATGTATTCGGCCATCACGCCGCGGCCTTCGGGCGAGTTCATGCCGTAGCGTTCGCCGATGATGGCCAGGCTGGGCTCGCGGCCCACCGAGAAAGTGGCGCCGATGGCCTCGCGCTTGATGCCCAGCAGCAGGGCCAGCGGCAAGCCGACGGCCATGGTGCCGAAGAAGTGGCCGAACTCCTGGAACACCAGGGCCCAGCCGGCTTCGCGCACCTGCGGCAAGGCGCCACCCACCATCAGGCCCAGCTTGGCCAGGAAGGGCAGCAGCGCGTATTGCAGATAGCCGCTGATGCGGGTCTGCATGGCGGTGTCGATGTTCAGGCCGGCCGGCATGCGCTGGCCGAAGGCGGCCACGATGGCGCCGATGAAAATCGCCCACAGCATCGGCTGCAGGATGATCTTGCCCGGCCCCACGTTGAAGGTGGCGCTGCCGATCGCTTCAGAAATGACGACCACCAGCAAAATGGCGGCGAGCATGCGGATGCGCCCGGATAGCGGCATGGAAGGCGCGGCCAGGCTTGCGCTGGCGTGAGACATCGGATTCCCCTGATGAACGTGAATAGTCGTCGTGGCTGCCCGCCGCAATCCCGGCCGGCCGGCGCCCGCAATGGGCGTCGCAGCGCGGCGGCGGCGACGGCGCGCGCAGCAGGGCCGATTTTCGCCGGCGGCCTTACGCGCAACCATGACAGGGCTGGCGCAGAAACGTTGCGTAAAATGCAACGGATAGGCTTTTCCAGGGAAAATTTTGCATGATCTCGCACCATGCAAGGGTAAACCCTAGATTGTATCTGTGGATCTGCCGCCGCACTCCCGCCACGGAGCCCTCGCCATGGACGAAAAACTCGACGCCCGCCGCACCCACTATTTCATGCAGGTCATGAGCCGCGGCTCGGTGCGCGGCGCCGCCGAAGTGCTGGACATGGACCCGTCCGCCGTCAGCCGCGCCATCGCCGCGCTGGAGCGCGATTGCGGCATCGCCCTGTTCGAGCGCCGCGGGCGCGGCGTGGTGCCGACCGACGCCGGCCATATCCTGGCGCGCTACATCAAGCGCCAGCAGGACATCCAGGAGAGCTTCTTCTCCGAGATCGACAGCCTGCGCAAGGCCGAACGGGGACACATAGACCTGGTGCTGGGCGAAGGCTTCGTGGAGCTGATGTTCGAGCGCGTGCTGCCCGGCTACTGGCGCAGCCACCCGGAGGTCACGCTGGACATCGACGTGGCGCGCACCTCCGAGATCGTGCAGCGCATCGTGGATGACCGCGCCTATATCGGACTGGTGTTCCAGCCCCCCAACGACGCCCGCCTGCGCACCCATTACTCACGGCCCGAGCCCATCCGCGCCATTGTCCGCGAGGACCACCCGCTGACCCTGCTGCGCCGTCCCCTGCTGCTCACCGATCTGGCCGACTATCCCGGCGCGTCCATGCAGGAGGGTTTCGGTGTGCGCCAGCACATCCAGGCCGCCGAAATCAGCGAACAGGTCAGGCTGCGCAACGTGCTGACCACCTCGTCCTTCAAGGCGCTGTGGCAGTTCGCCGCCGCCGGCATCGGCTACGCGCTTACGCCGCCCATCGCGGTCACGGCCGACCTGCGCGCCCAGCGCCTGGCCAGCCTGCCGCTGGCCAACCCCATCCTCAACCAGGGCAGCCTGCACGTGCTGAGCCGCGCCGGCCGCCATGTGTCCCCCGCCGCGCGCGAACTGCTGGACCACATCGTGCGCGGCATCGGCGCCCCCGCCGGTCCGGCGTCTGATACGGTCGGGTAAGGCGGATCTGCATCTGTCTCCGCGGACGGCGCCGGCCTACATTTGCAGCATCGCCACGACGCCAGGAGGTCTACATGCTCAGTTTCTTGCGCACGGTCAAATCCGTGCTGTGGGGATTCTTCGGCGTGCGCCGCGGGCGGGGCTACGATGCCGACATCGCCAACAACAAGCCGGCGCCATTGATATTGACCGGGCTGCTGATGGCGGCCTGTCTGGTGGTCATTCTGGTCGTGGTAGCGAAGTGGGCGGTGAACGCGGCGTTGTAAATCGGCTGTTGAATCGACTGTCCCACAAGAATTGCCGTCCCGCCGCCGGGCCGTCCCAAGGCGGGACAGCCCCCTCGGGGGGCAGCAAGCGCGCGTCAGCGTGCGCAGCGTGGGGGTATACATCGGCCGTCCCGCCGCCGGGCCGCCCCAAGGCGGGACAGCCCCCTCGGGGGGCAGCAAGCCCGCAAAGCGGGCGCAGCGTGGGGGCCCCCATTATCTTATTACCAGAATGACTTAGACGGTCGCCATAGCTGCCTGTTACGGTTATGAACCCCTTTCCCCTGCCGCATTGCGCCAGGCGAGCGCAAGGGCTCAGACCGAGAAGACTTCAAGGGCAGTAGACATGTACGTGTATGACCCCGTCGACCAGCAGCTCGTCGAGCAACGCGTGGCGCAATTCTCCGACCAGACGCGCCGCTTCCTCGATGGCCAACTAACGGAAGATGAATTCCGCGTTTTGCGCCTGCAGAACGGCCTGTACATCCAGCGCCACGCGCCCATGCTGCGCGTCGCCATTCCCTACGGCATCCTGGCGTCGCGCCAACTGCGCACGCTGGCGCACATTGCCCGCAAATGGGACCGCGGCTACGGCCATTTCAGCACCCGCCAGAACATCCAGTTCAACTGGCCCAAGCTGGAAGACGTGCCGGCCATCCTGGCCGAACTCGCCACGGTGCAGATGCACGCCATCCAGACCAGCGGCAACTGCATCCGCAACACCACCACCGACCACTTCGCCGGCGTCGCGCCGGACGAGCTGGTGGATCCGCTGGTGTGGTGCGAGATCATCCGCCAGTGGTCCACGCTGCATCCCGAATTCGCCTTCCTGCCGCGCAAGTTCAAGATCGCGGTCAGCGGCGCGGTGCAGGACCGCGCGGCCGTGGGCGTGCACGACATCGGCCTGCAAGCCGTCGAACGCGACGGCAAGCTGGGCTTCCGGGTCTGGGTCGGCGGCGGTTTGGGCCGCACGCCCATCGTCGGCAAGCTGATCAACCCCTTCGTCGAATGGCAGGACCTGCTGACCTATCTGCAGGCCGCGCTGCGGGTCTACAACCTGCACGGCCGCCGCGACAACAAGTACAAGGCGCGCATCAAGATCCTCGTCAAGGACCTGACGCCGGAAGTCTATGCGCAACAGGTGGACGAACAGTGGCAGCTCATCAAGGGCGGCCCCGACACCATCACCCAGGAATTCGTCGACAGCATCAAGGCCCGCTTCGTCTGGCCGCAATACGACGCCACTGCCGCGCAGGACGTGGACAACACCGCCGCGCTGGCCGCCGCCGATCCGCGCTTTGCGCGCTGGCTGCGCACCAACGTGCATCCGCACAAGGTAGCCGGCTATGCCGCGGTCACCGTGTCGCTCAAGCCCACCGGCGTGCCGCCGGGCGATATCACCGCCGACCAGATGGACGCGGTGGCCGACCTGGCCGACGACTACGGCTTCGGCGAGCTGCGCGTCTCGCACGAGCAGAACCTGATCCTGGCCGACGTGCGCCGCGCGCGCCTGCATGAACTCTGGACCACGTTGCAGGCGCTGAACCTGGCCACGCCCAACATCGGGCTGTTGACCAACATCATCGCCTGTCCGGGCGGGGATTTCTGCGCGCTGGCCAATGCCGTCTCCATCCCCGTGGCCGAAGCCATCCAGCGCCAGTTCGACAACCTCGACTATCTCTTCGAGATCGGCGAGCTGGACCTGAACATCTCGGGCTGCATCAACTCCTGCGGCCACCATCACGTGGGCCATATCGGCATTCTTGGCGTCGATAAGGCCGGCGAGGAGTGGTATCAGGTCACCATAGGCGGCCGCCAGAACGGCGCCGCCAAGCCGCTGCCCGACATCGAATCCACGCGCGGCGGCGGCGCCGCCATCGGCCGCATCATCGGCCCGTCGTTCGCGCGCGAGCAGGTCGCGGGCGTGGTGGACCGCCTGATCCGCACTTACCTGGGCCTGCGCGACAGCGAAGAGGAACGCTTCATCGACGTGGTAGACCGGGTCGGCATCGATCCCTTCAAGCAGGACGTCTACTCCGATCCCGCCTTCGCCAAACCCGCGCAGCAAGCCGAGGCCGCCCATGTCTGAAATCTATCCGCACGACGCCCCCGGCCCGCACCTGATCCGCAACGGCCGCCTGGAAGCGGACGCCTCGCGCGTCTTCACGCCTGAACCCGAGGTTCCCGCCGAGGGCCAGGTGCCTGGCGACGCGCCGGGCTGGATCGTGCCGCTTTCCGTCTGGAAAACCTCGCGCGCCACCCTGCGCCGCCACCAGCATCCCGTCGCGGTCCTGCTCGACCCCGACGCCGATCTGCGCGACCTGGCCGAAGCCGACGGCACCCTGGACCCCGCCGGCATTGCCTTCATCGCCGTGGATTTTCCGGTCTACACCGATGGCCGCGGCTATTCGTTGGCACAGCTGCTGCGCACGCGCTACCAGTGGCAAGGCGAACTGCGCGCGGTCGGCGACGTGATGATCGACACCATCCACTACCAGGCGCGCGTCGGCTTCGACAGCTTCCTGGTCAAGCCCGGCCACGATCCGCACAAGGCCCTGGAAGCCTTCAGGACTTTCACGGTGCATTACCAGAAGACCTACCGGGTGCCGACGCCGGCAGCCGCCTAGGCAGCCGGAAACCCCGGCAACGCCCAGCGCTGCGTCCTGACCTCGTCCTGCGCCAGCTGGGCGCGGATCAGGTCGGCGATATTGCGCTGGCGCGCCGCCTGCATGCGGCTGATCAGGCTGGACACGCTGACGGCCAGGCGCGGATATCCGCCTGCATCGCACAAGGCCACGCCCACGCCCAGCACGCCGGGCACCGCCGCGTTGCCCACCACCGACCAGCCGCGTCCGCGCGTGTTCTCCACCAGGCGCCGCATCTGCGCCACCGTCATGCCGCCGTAAGCGCGCAACGCCTGCTCGTTCTGCGCAATCACCTCTTCCGACTCGTCAGGCGGCAGCGCGGCCAATAGCGCCAGCCCGGCCGCCCCCACGCCCAGCGGCTGGCGGTGCCCCACCGTAACCGCCAGCACCTGCACGGGATAGTTGCCCACTTCACGGTGCAGGCAGAGCGAATCGTTGCCGGCGCGGCAGATGAGAAAAGCGGAATCGCCGCTGACGTCGCTGATCTGCCGCAGCACCGGCCGCAGGCTGCGCACGGCCTGCGCATGCGGATCGCCCGCCATCATCACGCCCAGCTCGGCCACGCGCCAGCGCGGCGCTTCGGACTCGCGCAGGGCGTAGCCCTCCTGAACCAGCACGTCGAGATAGCGGTAGGCCGTGGTCCGCTGCATGCCCGCCGCACGCGCGATGTCGACCACGTGCATGCCCGCCGCCCCCGCCTGCCGCAGCACGCCCAGCACGCGCAACCCGCGGCGCAACACGCGCGGCCCCGTGTCTTCGGATTCTAGTTTGTTCATTTTTTGGACAGCTTGCGTTGATGAGGCCTCTATCAAAGCCCAATATGAAGCCGGGCAGACGCAGATTTGTCCAAATATTAGACAAACAGGACGGAGACAACAATGAAGATCCAAAGCAAGCGGTGGGCCGCCGCGGCGGCCGCCCTGGGCGCGCTGCTCGCGGCCCCGGCCCTGGCGGCCCAACCCTATCCCGAGCGTCCCGTGACGCTGGTGGTCGGCTACGCCGCCGGCGGCGCCACTGACATCGTGGCGCGCCTGATGGCGAAGTCCCTCGCGGAAGAACTGGGCCAGACTTTCGTGGTCGAGAACAAGACCGGCGCCAACAGCAACATCGGCGCGGAAATCGTCGCGCGCGCCGCGCCAGACGGCTACACGCTGTACGTGGGCTCCATCGCCAACACCATCAACCGCACGCTGTACAGCCAGCTCAACTATGACTTCGTGAAGGGCTTCGAGCCGGTGGGCCTGTTGGCGACCATTCCGAACATCCTGGTGGTCAATCCCAAGCTGCCGGTCAAGACCGTGCAGGAATACGTGGCTTACGCCAAGAAGAACCCCGGCAAGCTGACCTGCGCCTCGTCCGGCAGCGGCTCGTCCATCCACCTGTCGTGCGAACTGTTCAAGATGCAGACCGGCAGCGACATCCTGCACGTGCCGTACCGCGGCAGCGGCCCGGCCGTGGCCGACTTGCTGGGCGGCCAGGTGGATTCCATGTTCGACAACCTGCCCTCGTCGCTGCCGCATGTGCAGGCGGGCAAGCTGCGCGCCATCGGCGTCACCTCGCCGCAGCGCCTGCCCTCCACGCCCGACACGCCGACGCTGGCCGAATCCGGCTTGGCCGGCTTCGACGTCGAATCCTGGTTCGGCGTGATGGCGCCTGCCGGCACCCCCAAACCCATCGTCGAGCGCCTGAACCAGGCCATCAACAAGGCGCTGGCCAGCCCGGCGCTGCAGGCGTCGTACCAGCAGTCCGGCTTCTACGCGCCGCAGCAGCCCAACACGCCCGACACCTACGCCAGGAAGATCTCCAGCGAGATCGACAAGTGGGGCAAGGTCGTCAAGAGCGCCAATCTCAAAGCCAACTAGGAACACCAGGATGTACCCGATAGATTTCTTCTTCCGCGCTGCCGAGCAGTATCCGGACCGCATCGCGCTGGACGGGCCCGAAGGCCAGGTCACGTACTCACGGCTGGCCGCCGACACGCGGGCGCTGGCCGCGGCCTTGCAGGACCTGGACCCGGCGCCGCAGACGCGGGTGGCGATCTGCGCCGGCAACTCCGCTCGGCACATCCTGGCGCTGCTGGCCGTGCTGGCCAGCGGCAAGGTGTGGGTACCGCTCAACTACCGCAGCACCGAGCGCGAGATCGGGCGCATCCTGGACGCGACCGAGCCGTCCATCGTGATCGTGGACGGCATGGGCGCGCCGCTGGCGCCCGAGGCCCAGGCGCCGCAAGGCCGCCGCCACATCCATCTGGAAGACGCGGCGGCGCCGCTGGCGCTGGACGCGCTGCTGGCCCGCTGCGCCGGACGCGAACCGCAACGCCATGCGCTGCCGCGCGACGCCACCCAGGCCATCAAGTTCACCGGCGGCACCACCGGCCTGCCCAAGGGCGTGATGCAGCCTTACCACGCGTGGAACGCGGGCATCATCAACCAGATCATGAGCTGGGGCCTGACCCACGAAGACCGCTACGTCGTGGCAGCCCCCATCACGCATGGCACCGGCACCTATCTCTTGCCGGTGCTGGCTTGCGGCGGCGCCCATCTGCTGCTGGACGGCGTCACGCCGGCCAGCATCACCGCCGCCTTCCGCGAACGCGGCGGCACGCTGAGCTTCATGCCGCCCACGCTGATCTACATGATCATGGCGCAACCCGGCGTCTCGCGCGCCGACTTCCCACGCCTGCGCAACCTGATCTACGGCGGCGCGCCCATGCCCGTGGAAAAGATCGACCGGGCGCGCGACTTCTTCGGCCCGGTGCTGGGCACCACCTACGGCCAGACCGAGGCGCCGCAGATCATGACGGTGCTGCGGCCCGCCGATCTGGAAGCCCCGGAGAACCGCGCCTCGGTCGGACGCGTCACCTGGCTCAGCGACGTGGCCATCATGTCGCCCGACGGCGCGCTGCTGCCGCGCGGCGAGATCGGCGAGGTCGTGGTGCAGGGCGATCTGGTCATGTCCGGCTACTGGCGCCTGCCGGAGAAGACCGCCGAAACGGTCGTGGACGGCTGGCTGCATACCGGCGACACCGGCCTGATCGACGCGCGCGGCTATCTGTTCCTGAAGGACCGGCTGCGCGATGTGATCATCACGGGCGGCTTCAACATCTACCCGGTGGACGTGGAGAACGCGCTGTCCGCGCATCCCGCGGTGTACGAGTGCTCGGTGTTCGGCCTGCCCGACGACAAATGGGGCGAAGCCGTTCACGCCGCCGTGCAGTTCCATCCCGGTGCGCAGGCCAGCGCTGACGAGTTGAAGACCCACGTGCGCGCCCTGCTCGGCCCCGTGGCCACGCCCAAGCAATTCCACATCCATGACAGTCTGCCGCGCTCCAGCGTGGGCAAGGTGCTGAAAAACGCCGTGCGCGACGCGGCCCTGAAGGAGACCCCATGAAAACGCCCGAAACCCGCCTCTGCGCGCATCACCTCACCGGCATGTCCTACCGCGACGTGGATCTGGTCGAAGACCTGATCGGCAAGAAGACCTTCACCGAAGTCATGATCATGCAGATCCTGGGCCGCGAGGCGCGCCCGGTGGACCTGCGCATCGTCGACGCGGTGCTGGTCACGCTGATGGAGCATGGCCTGACGCCCAGCGCCATTGCTACGCGGCTGATCTACATGAGCGCGCCGGAAAACCTGCAGGGCGCGGTGGCGTCCGGGCTGATGGCGGTGGGCAGCCAGTTCGTCGGCACCATGGAAAACTGCTCGCGCCTGCTGGACCGCATCCACCAGGCCGACGATGCCCGCACGGAAGCCCTGGCGATCGCCCGCGAATTCCGCGAATCGCGCAGCGCGTTGCCCGGCTTCGGACACCATCTGCACAAGCCCGACGACCCGCGCTCGATCAAGCTGCTGGCGCTGGCCGAGGCCGAGCCGGATCTCAAGGGCGACTCGCTCAAGGCGCTGCGCCTGCTCTCGGCCGCCATCGACGAGACCTACGGCAAGCACATCACCATCAACGCCACCGGCGCGGTCGCGGCGCTGCTCAGCGAGATCGGCGTGCCGACCGAACTGATGCGCGGCTTCGCCGTCATCTCGCGCGCGGCCGGCCTGGTGTCGCACGTGGCCGAGGAACAGCAAAGCCCGTCCGGGCGCTACATCTGGGAAACCATCGACCACGCCATTCCCTATGTGGGCCGTGGCAAGACGCATCAGGACGCAGAGCAAGCGTAACGGCACAGCCGCATGGACGGGGGAATGGCCGGCGAGTACGCCTGGCCGCTCCCCCGGCAGCGCTCAACCCAGGTTCGGCGCCAGGGTGCGCTTCAGGTCTTCGATGCTGCGGCCGCTGCGGGCCGCGTAGTCCTGCAGCTGGTCTTCGCCGATCACGCCCACGTTGAAGTACTGCGACTGCGGGTGGCTGAAGTAGAAGCCGGACACGCTGGAAGCCGGGTACATGGCGTAGCTGTCGGTCAGCATCATGCCGATGTCGGCGCCGTCCAGTACGCGGAACATGTCGGTCTTGATGACGTGTTCCGGGCAGGCCGGATAGCCGGGCGCGGGGCGGATGCCCACGTATTTCTCGGCGATCATGTCCTCGTTGGACAGGGCTTCGTCGGGCGCGTAGCCCCACAGGTCCTGGCGCACGCGGGCATGCAGGCATTCGGCAAAGCCTTCGGCCAGGCGGTCGGCCAGCGACTTGAGCATGATGCTGGAGTAATCGTCCAGCGCCTTTTCGAATTCCGCTTCCTTCTTTTCGATGCCCAGGCCCGCCGTGACGGCGAACATGCCGATGTAGTCCAGCTTGCCGCTGGACTTGGGCGCGATGAAGTCGGACAGCGACTTGTTGCTGACGCCTTCGCGCTTGGCGCCCTGCTGGCGCAGGTTGCGGTAGGTGAACAGCACCTCGCTGCGGGTCTCGTCCTTGTAGACCTCGATGTCTTCGTCGTTGATGCTGTTGGCCGGATAGAAGCCCACCACGCCGTTGGCGGTGAGCCAGCGGCCTTCGATGATGCGCTTCATCATGGCCTGGCCGTCGGCGTAGACCTTGCGCGCCTGCTCGCCCACGACCTTGTCGTCCAGGATGGCCGGGAACGGGCCGAACAGGCTCCAGGTCTGGAAGAACGGGCCCCAGTCCACGTACTTGGCGATCTCGGCCAGGTCGTAGCTCTTGAACGTGCGGCGGCCGATGAACTTGGGGCGCGGCGGCGTGTAGTTGTCCCAGTCGATCGCGGGGCGCGAGGCGCGCGCTTCGGCCAGCGGCAGGATGGGCGTGGCCTTGCGGTTGGCGTGGCGGCGGCGCACCTCTTCGTATTCCTGGGCCAGATCGGCCAGGTAGGCTTCCGACTGATCCGACATCAGGCTGGTGGCCACGCCCACTGAACGGCTGGCGTCCGGCACGTAGATCACCGGGCCTTCGTAGTTGGGCGCGATCTTCACGGCGGTATGCACGCGGCTGGTGGTGGCCCCGCCTATCATCAGCGGCAGCTTGCGGCTGCGGAAGTATTCGTCGCGCTGCATTTCGCTGGCGACGTAGGCCATTTCTTCCAGGCTGGGCGTGATCAGGCCGGACAGGCCGACGATGTCGGCGTTCTCTTCCTTGGCCTTTTCCAGGATCTGGGCGCAGGGCACCATCACGCCCATGTTCACGACTTCGAAGTTATTGCACTGCAGGACCACCGACACGATGTTCTTGCCGATGTCGTGCACGTCGCCCTTGACCGTGGCGATGACGATCTTGCCCTTGGCGCGCACGTCGCCGCCGGCGGCCGCGATCTGGCGCTTTTCTTCCTCGATGAAGGGAACCAGGTGGGCCACGGCCTGCTTCATGACGCGGGCCGACTTCACCACCTGCGGCAGGAACATCTTGCCCTCGCCGAACAGGTCGCCCACCACGTTCATGCCGTCCATCAGCGGGCCTTCGATCACTTCGATCGGACGGCCGCCGCGCGCGGCGATCTTCTGGCGCACTTCCTCGGTGTCCTCGACGATGAAGGCGGTAATGCCATGCACCAGCGCGTGCGACAGGCGGGCCTCGACCTCAGCGTTGCGCCAGGTCAGGTCTTCTTCCTTCTTGGCGCCCGAGCCCTTCACGCTGTCGGCGAACTGCACCAGGCGTTCGGTCGGCGTGCGCTCGTCGTCGGCGTCCGTCTTGCCCACGGGCTCGGCGCGGTCCAGCACCACGTCCTCGACCAGGTCGCGCAGCTTGGGATCCAGGTCGGCGTACACGCCCAGCTGGCCGGCGTTGACGATGCCCATCGTCATGCCTTCCTTCACGGCGTAGTAGAGGAACACCGTGTGAATCGCCTCGCGCATCGGCTCATTGCCGCGGAACGAGAAGCTGACGTTGGACACGCCGCCCGAAATGCGGGCGTAGGGCAGGTTTTCGCGGATCCAGCGCGTGCCTTCGATGAAGTCCACGGCGTAGTGGTTGTGCTCGTCAATGCCGGTCGCGACCGCGAAGACGTTGGGGTCGAAGATGATGTCTTCCGGCGGGAAGCCTTCATCCTCGACCAGGATCTTGTAGGCGCGGCCGCAGATTTCCTTGCGGCGCTCCAGCGTGTCGGCCTGGCCGAGTTCGTCGAACGCCATCACCACCACGGCCGCGCCGTAGCGGCGGCACAGGCGCGCATGGTGGCGGAAGGGCTCCAGCCCTTCCTTCATGGAGATCGAGTTCACCACGGGCTTGCCCTGCACGCACTTCAGGCCTTCCTCGATGACTTCCCACTTGGAGCTGTCGATCATGATCGGCACGCGCGCGATGTCGGGCTCGGACGCGATCAGGTTGAGAAAGCGCCGCATGCAGGCCACCGAATCCAGCATGGCCTCGTCCATGTTGATGTCGATGATCTGCGCGCCGTTCTCGACCTGCTGGCGGGCCACGGCCAGCGCCTCGTCGTATTTCTCTTCGCGGATCAGGCGGGCAAACATCTTGCTGCCCGTCACGTTGGTGCGTTCGCCCACGTTGACGTAGAGCGTGTCTTCGTCGATGTTCAGCGGTTCCAGGCCCGACAGGCGGGTCTTCACCGGAATGTCCGGCACGGCGCGCGGGGTCAGTGACATGACCTTGGCCGCGATCTCGCGGATGTGGTCCGGCGTGGTGCCGCAACAGCCGCCCGACATGTTCACCAGGCCGGCACGCGCGAACTCTTCCAGCAGCGCGGAGGTGTCGGCCGGGGTTTCGTCGAAGCCGGTTTCGGCCATCGGGTTGGGCAGGCCGGCGTTCGGATAGACGCAGACGTAGGTGTCGCAGATGCGGGCCAGCTCGGCCACGTAGGGGCGCATCAGCGCCGCTCCCAGCGCGCAGTTCAGGCCGATGGTGATGGGGCGCGCGTGGCGCACCGAGTTCCAGAAGGCTTCCACGGTCTGGCCGGAAAGGATGCGGCCGGACGCGTCGGTCACCGTGCCCGAGATCATCACGGGCAAGCGCACGCCGCGCGCCTCGAACACTTCCTCGGTGGCGAAGATGGCCGCCTTGGCGTTGAGGGTGTCGAAGATGGTTTCGATCAGGACGATGTCGATGCCGCCGTCCAGCAGGCCGTTGAGCTGCTCCACATAGGCGACGCGCAGTTCCTCGAAGGTGACGTTGCGCGCGCCCGGATCGTTCACGTCCGGCGAGATCGAGGCCGTCTTGGGCTGCGGGCCCAGCGCGCCGGCCACGAAACGCGGCCGCTCGGGCGTGCTGTAGGCGTCACAGGCCTCGCGCGCCAGGCGCGCGGACACCAGGTTCAGTTCGTAGGCCAGTTCCGGCAGCTCGTAGTCGCCCTGCGCGATGGTCGTCGCGCCGAAGGTGTTGGTCTCGATGACATCGGCGCCCGCTTCCAGGTATTGCCGGTGGATCTCGGAGATCACGTCCGGGCGCACCAGCGACAGCAGTTCGTTGTTGCCCTTGACGTCCTTGCCGTGGCCGGCGAAGCGCTCGCCGCGGAAGTCCGCCTCGCCCAGCTTGTAGCGCTGGATCATGGTGCCCATGGCGCCATCCAGAATCAGGATGCGCTTGCCCAGCAGGCGGGCGAATTCACCGCCATGGGTATAGGCTTCGGGCGGGTAAGGCAGGCGGGGATACGACACGGGCAGGTCCGGATGGAGTTGGCGATGACGGCGCAATGTGGCGAAAAAGCGAAAAACGCCGCAAAAACAAGCCCTGATCGTAACAAAATGGGCCTATCCGCGCCTCCCGGTGATACAGTTTCGGCCCCGAACCGGTGCTTTCGGCGCACAGGGCAGGCAAGAACGCAACACTTGCCGCACCGCGCGCGAAAGGTAAACGGGAAACAGGAAGAACCTCCCAGGGCTGCCGCCCCACAAGGCGCCGGCAACCCCTGGCTCCAGCCTGTGCTGCCCCCGCAACGGTCCCCATGCGCGCAATGCGCCCATGGCAGCCCGATACCGGCCTGTTCGATCGCAAGGAAGTCCATGCATTGCCGCCAGGCCTACACCGGCCCGCCGCGGCTTGGGCATCCTCCCCATCGTGAATGGCCTGCGGGGTCGCGGGTCGCATCGAGGTTACGTAGATGAAAACCCGCTCCATCCGGCGCTATGCCGGCGCCCTGCTCTGCTCCGCCCCGGCCATCGCCGCCGCCCAGCAAGCCGCCTCCTCCACTCCCCAGCTCGACGCCATCACGGTCACCGCCCAGCGCGTGCCGACCGACGGCCGCACGCTGCCGGTGTCGATCTCGGTCATCACCGCCGAAGACATCGCCGCGTCCAGCGCCCGCACCATGCAGGACGTGCTGTCGACCCAGGCCGGCATCCACCTGATCAACACCAGCAGCTCGAGCGACAACTCCATCGTCGACCTGCGCGGCTTCGGCATCACCGGCGCCAGCAACACGCTGATCCTGATCGATGGCGTCAAGCAGAACACCAACGACCTGTCGGCGCCCAGCCTCGGCGTAGTGCCGCTGGACCAGGTCGAGCGCATTGAAATCGTGCGCGGCAGCGGTTCCGTGCAGTACGGCGGCGGCACCACCGGCGGCGTGATCAACATCATCACGCGTTCCGATTTCACCAAGGAGCCAGTCGCCGCCCGCGCCACCGCCACCTTCGGCAGCTATGGCCTGCGCCAGTACGACGCGGCCGTGTCCATGAACAATGAAAAGGTCGGCGTCGACGCCTACATGCAATCGCTGCACAGCGACGGCTACCGCGACCACAGCGGCGAGCGCCGCGAGGGCGGCGGCGGCGGCATCACGTTCCGCCACGACGACGGCTCGATCCGCCTGTACGGCCGCACCACCACGCAGAAGCTGGAGTTGCCCGGTCCGCGCACGATCAACCCCAAGACCGGCCTGAACGAGTACCAGGACGATCCGCGCGGCTCGAAGAACGACGTCGATTACGTCAAGACCACGACCACTACCTTCGGCCTGCAGCTCGAGCAGGCGATCGGCGCCGGCACCCTGTACGCCGACCTGTCGACCCGCGAGAAAAAGCTCGACGGCCTGACCTACGACGGCTTCGGCGACATCCTGCGCGACCAGAAGCTGGAAGAGAACATCGCCAGCGTGCGCTACCGCCTGCCGATCAACGGCGGCCACAGCATCGTCTTCGGCGCCGACGGCCAGGAAGCCAAGACCACCGCCAACCAGAACGCCTACTACGACTTCCAGCCCTCGAAGTGGCAGTCGCGCCAGCACCAGTACGGCCTGTTCGCCGAAGGCCAGGTGCGCGCCACCGACAGCACCTACGTGACGGCCGGCGTGCGCCGCCAGTACGCCTCCGACGACCTGGACGTGATCTCTGGCTCGGGCACGGCGTCGGACCGCAGCAACCACCTGACCGCCTGGCAGCTGGGCGTGCGCCAGGACCTGCCCGCCGGTTTCGGCGTGTACGGCAAGGTCGGCCGCAGCTTCCGCCTGCCCAACGCCGACGAACTGCTGTCGGTGCAGACCCCGCTGGCGCCGCAGACCTCCACCGACAAGGAAATCGGCGTGACCTGGCAATCGGCCAGCAGCAGCGCCCGCCTGTCGTACTTCCGCTATGACCTGACCAACGAAATCCAGTACAACCCGCTGGCTGATGGCATCTGGGGTCCGGGCACGGGCGCCAACACCAACCTGGACCCGACCCGCCGCCAAGGCATCGAACTGGAAGGCCACACCGCGATCTCCAGCAGCGTGTCGCTGGACGCCAACCTGACCTGGATGGAAGCGCAATTCCGCTCCGGCACCTACGCCGGCGTGGACCTGGCGGGCAAGACCGTGCCGCTGGCGCCCAAGTGGCTGGCCAACGCCGGCGTGACCTGGCGTCCCACCGACGCGTTCCTGTGGAACGTGACGGCGCAATACGTGGGCAAGTCGCGCATGGACAACGACCAGGCCAACCAGTTCGCCAAGGAACTGGACGCCTACGTGCTGTTCAACACCAAGGTGGCCTACAAGTTCACGCGCAACATCGAAGGCGCCATCGGCGTGAACAACATCTTCGACCGCCAGTACGCCACCTACGGCATCCGCGGCGGCAATGCTTCGTTCGAGATGCTGGGTCCGGTCGCCAATTACAGCCTGTACCCCGCCCCGGGCCGCAATTTCTACGCGTCGCTCACGCTGCGCTACTGATCGCGGCATTCCGATATAGTCGGCGTTCCCCGCTGGCTATATCGGCTTCCTGCATGCCCCTCGCACGTACCCACCCTCGCATCGCTCCGGGGCTGTTCCTGGCCCTGGGCGCGCTGCTGTCCGCGGGACTCGCCGCAGCAGGTCCGGCGACGGATACCGGGGCGGGTTCCGCCGCCGGCGCGGTCATCCAGATCCGCGACGACCAGGGACGCCAGGTCTCGCTGGCCGCTCCCGCCCGGCGCGCCGTCACCCTGGCCCCGCACGCCACCGAGCTGGTCTTTGCCGCCGGCGCGGGCGACCGGCTCATCGCCACCATCCGTGGCAGCGACTATCCGCCCGCCGCCCGCCAGTTGCCCATCATCGGCGACGGCACCCAGCCCGATCCCGAACGCGTGGCTGCCGTACGTCCGGACCTGCTGATCGCCTGGCAGCCCGCCGCCGCCGCGCCGCTGGCGCGGGTGATGGACAAGTTGGGCGTGCCGGTGTTCTACAGCGACCCGCAGACCCTGGCCGCCATCCCCGACGCGGTCGAACGCATGGGCGCGCTGTTCGGCACCGAAGCGCAGGCGCGGCCTGCCGCCCAGGCCCTGCGCGCGCGCCTGGACGCCCTGGCCGCCCGCTATGCCGGCCGCCGCCCCGTGCGCGTCTTCGTGCAGGCGGGGCTGGACCCCATCTACACCTTGAACGACAGCAGCATCGTCAGCGACGCCCTGCGCGTCTGCGGCGGCGTCAATGTCTTCGGCCAGGCGCCCGTGGTGGCGCCCCAGGTCACGCTGGAAAGCGTGCTGGCGGCGCGCCCCGAGGCGGTGCTGGCCGGCATCTCCCGCCCCGAGGACGGCGCCCGCAACCTGGCCGCCTGGCAGGCGCTGGGACTGCCCGCCGCGCGGCTGGGGCATGTGTACGGCGTGGATGCCGACGCGCTGTACCGCCCGGGTCCGCGTTTGATCGACGCCGCCGAGGCGATCTGCGCCGACCTGGACCGCCTGCGCTGAACGTGTCCGCACCACGATCTGCAAATAGTGGAACGCCGCATTTCACCGAGCACGTCTGCCGCGCGGCGCCGTGCTTTATCATTCGTCCAACGTATCGCCAGTCCCCGCGGGTCTCGCATCGTGCGCACCCGCCCTTTGAACCTCCGCCATGACCACTCAAGACACTCTCACCATCGCCGGCCGCGCCTACTCGTCGCGCCTGCTCGTCGGCACCGGCAAGTACAAGGACTTCGAACAGACCCGCGCGGCGTTGGACGCCAGCGGCACCGAGATCGTCACCGTCGCCATCCGCCGCACCAATATCGGCCAGAACGCCGGTGAACCGAACCTGCTGGACTACGTCCCGCCGTCCAAATTCACGCTGCTGCCCAACACCGCCGGCTGCTACAGCGCCGACGAGGCCGTGCGCACGCTGCGCCTGGCGCGCGAACTGCTGGACGGCCACGACCTGGTGAAGCTGGAAGTGCTGGGCGACCCGCAGACCCTCTTCCCCAACATGCCGGAGACCCTGAAGGCCACCAAGACCCTGGTGGACGAAGGCTTCAAGGTCATGGTGTATTGCACCGACGATCCCATCCAGTGCCGCATGCTGGAAGACCTGGGCGCGGTCGCCGTGATGCCGCTGGCCTCGCTGATCGGCTCGGGCATGGGCATCCTGAATCCCTGGAACCTGCGCCTGATCATCGAGCAGGCCCGCGTGCCCATCGTGGTGGACGCCGGCGTGGGTACCGCGTCGGACGCCGCCATCGCCATGGAACTGGGCTGCGACGCCGTCCTGATGAACACCGCCATCGCCGGCGCGCGCGATCCGATCCTGATGGCCAGCGCCATGAAGAAGGGCGTGGAAGCCGGCCGCGAGGCCTTCCTGGCCGGCCGCATGCCCAAGAAGCTGTACAGCGGCGCCCCCAGCTCGCCCAACGAAGGCCTGATCACGGCGGGCGCCCCCAAATGAACGGCCGCCAGGAGGCCGCCAGCGGCCGCCCCATCCCCAACGCGCTGACCATCGCTGGCGTCGACCCCTCCGGCGGCGCCGGCATCCTGGCCGACGTCAAGGCCATGAGCGCGCTGGGCGCCTACGGCTGCGCGGTGATCGCCGCGCTGACGGCGCAGAACACCCAGGGCGTCACCGGCATCTCGGCGGTCCCGCCCGCTTTCGTCGGCCAGCAGATCGACACGCTGTTCGCGGACGTGCGCATCGACGCGGTCAAGATCGGCATGCTGGGCCAGCAGCCGGTGATCCAGGTGGTGGCCGAGAAGCTCGCCAAGTGGACACCGGCCCACGTGGTGCTGGACCCGGTGATGGTGGCCAAAAGCGGCGACCTGCTGCTGGAACGCGACGCCGTGGGCGCCATGCGCGAGGCCCTGCTGCCGCAGTCCACCTTGCTGACGCCCAACCTGCCCGAAGCCGGCGTGCTGCTGGAAGAGCGTCCGGTCGAGACCGTCAAGGAAATGCGGCGCGTGGCCGAACGCCTGCGCAACAAGCTGGCGCATTCAGGTGAGCGCTGGGTGCTGGTCAAGGGCGGCCACCTGCCCGGCAGCGAGACCATCGACCTGCTGCATGACGGCGACCGCATGATCGAGCTGCCCGGCCACCGCATCGAGACCGTCAACACCCACGGCACCGGCTGCACGCTGTCGGCGGCGCTGGCCGCGCTGCTGCCGCAAACCGGGGACGTGCCCGAGGCGGCGCGCCGCGCCAAGGCCTACCTCACGGAGGCCATCCGCCACGCCGAGCGCCTGTCGGTGGGTTCGGGCCACGGCCCGGTGCACCACTTCCACGCCTGGTGGTAGATCCGGGCGGCGTCTGAAACATCTGTCGGCGGGGTCGGGCGTCACAGTACGCTACGAATCGGTACAATGGTCTGTTGATTCCTCTGTTTTTTCTGACCGTCATGAACGCTTCGACCCTGCCCGACGTAGAACAAGCCCGCTTCAACATGGTGGAACAGCAGATCCGCCCGTGGGACGTTCTGGACGCCAACGTGCTGCAAGCGCTGTTCGATGTGCGCCGCGAACAATTCGTTCCGCCGGCCCTGCGCGCGCTGGCGTTTTCCGACCTGGAACTGCCGCTTGAGATCAACGCGGTCAACACCCGCCAGAACATGCTGGCGCCCAAGGTGGAAGCCCGCCTGGCGCAAGAGCTGCTGCTGACCAAGTCCGACTGCGTGCTGGAAATCGGCACCGGCTCCGGCTACCAGGCCGCGCTGCTGGGCTACCTGGCGCAGCAGGTCACCTCGGTCGAAATCGACAGCCGCCTGGTGACGTTCGCGCAGCAGAACCTGCAGATGAACAACGTCACCAACGTCAAGGTCGAAACCGGCGACGCCCGCAACGGCTGGGGCTCCACCGAATACGACGCCATCCTCGTCACGGGTTCCGTGCCGACCGTCCCCGACGCGCTGAAGTACCAGTTGCGCGTGGGCGGCCGCCTGGTCGTGATCGTGGGCCAGGCGCCCGTCATGACGGCCTGTCGCATCACCCGCACCACCGCGGCCAGCTTCGAAACGGTGAACCTGTTCGAAACCGTCATCAAGCCGCTGCGCGGCGTCACGGTATCCCAGTTCAAGTTCTGATCCCCAACCCTGCCGCCCGGCGCCTGCCCCTCTGACAGGGCCGCCGCGCCCCGGGCGGCCCGGCGTATCGTTGACCACCATGCGTTTCCGATTGCTAACGGCTTTACTGGTTTTTACCTGCGCCGCAAGCGTCGGCCCGACGCTTGTCCGCGCGCAGAACCTGATCCAGATCTGGCAATCGGCGCTGGGCAATGACCCGATCTACGCCGCCGCGCGCGCCAACTACCGCGCCGGCCTGGAAAAAGAACCCCAGGCCCGTTCCCTGCTCCTGCCCCTGATCTCCGCCGAAGCCGGCGGCGCCTACCAGGAAACCCGCAGCACCCGCGGCATGGGCATCGCCTACAGCGGCGGCCGCGGCGTCTGGGACCTGTCCCTGACCCAGCCGCTGTTCGACTGGGGCCGCTGGCAGAATTTCGAGCAATCCAAGCTGGTCGTCGCCGACGTCGAGGTGCAGCTGCAACAGGCCTATCAGGACCTGCTGCTGCGCGTGGCCGACGCCTATTTCAACGTGCTCTACGCCCAGGACACGCTGACCGCCACCGAGGCCGAAAAGGCCGCCGTGGCCGGGCAGCTGGAGTCCGCCAAGCGCAACTTCGAACTCGGCAACGCCACCATCACCGACACCTACGAGGCACAGGCGCGCTACGACCTGGTGGTGGCGCAGGAACTGCGCCTGCAGAACGACCTGGAAGTCCGCCGCGACGAACTGGCCAAGATCATCGGCACGGCTCCCGGCGCCTTGTCCGAACTGCCCTATGGCGTGCAGCTGCCCGCGCCGCAGCCCGCCCGCGTGGCCGACTGGAGCAACCAGGCGGAGTCCTCCAGCCTGGACGTGTTGCGCGCGCAGCTCCTGACGCGCATCGCCGGCCGCGAGATCCAGATCGCCAAGAGCGGCCATTACCCGACCCTGAACCTGCGCGCCAGCAGCGGCAGCGCCAGCGACGCCGTGATGCGCAATGCCGCGCCGGGCAAGCCCATCGACAGCACCATCGGCGTGGTGCTGTCGATCCCGCTGTACTCGGGCGGCGGGGTCTCGTCGCAAGTGACTGAAAAGGTCCAGCTGGAACAGAAGGCGCGCCACGATTACGAGGCGGCGCGCCGCCAGGCCGTGCAAGCCGCACGCCAGTACTACACCGGCGTCACCAGCGGCCTGGCGCGCATCCAGGCGCTGGAGGCAGGCGAAAAATCCAGCCGCGCCGCGGTCGAAGCCAACCGCACCGGCTACGAGGTCGGCGTGCGCATCAACCTGGACGTACTCAACGCCCAGCAGCAGCTCTACGCCACCCAGCGCGACCTGGCGCTGGCGCGCTACAGCACGGTGCTCGCCAGCCTGCGCCTGAAGGCCACCAGCGGCATCCTGGCCGAGGCAGACCTGGAAGCGATCAACCGCCTGCTGCGGGAACCGCGCTGAGTCCGCGAAGGGACTCGGTTTACTTGTTCTGGATTTTCTTCACGAGCGCCGTGGTCGAGCGCTCGAACTCGAACGGAATCGCCACTGCGCGGCCGCCCCAGGTCTTGACCAGGGCGGTCTCGGGCAGCTTTTCCATGTCGTAGTCGCCGCCCTTGACGATCAGGTCGGGCTTGAGCTGGCCGATCAGGGCCTCGGGCGTGTCCTCATGGAAGGACGTGACCACGGTCACGAAGCCCAGCGCGGCCAGCAAGGCGGCGCGGTCTTCCATGCGGTTCAGCGGGCGTTCGGCGCCCTTGCCCAGGCGGCGCACCGACTCGTCGGTGTTCACCGCCACCACCAGGGTCGCGCCCAGCTGGGCGGCCTGGTCGAGGTAGGTCGCGTGGCCCCGATGCAGGATGTCGAAGACGCCGTTGGTGAACACCAGCGGCCGCGGATAGCGGCCGGCGGCGACGGCGGCGACGCATTCGTCGCGGGACAGGACCTTGGATTCGAAACGGGCGGCAGGCATGCGGCGATTGTATCGTCCCGGCTCAGGCGCCGCCCAGGATGATCTGCTTTTCCTTCGGCACGATCAGCGCCGTCATTTCCTTGCGGTAGCGGTTCAGGTCCTTCACCGTTTCGAAGCTGCGGTCCATCAGCTTGGACAGGATGTGCAGGATGCGCGTGGCGACCTTCTGCTCCCAGACGCCGTCAAAGCGGATCTGCGTGTCCAGCCAATGCTCCAGCCAGCCAGGTTCCGGCAGGCGCGACTGCACCGTGTCGTTGGGGAACAGGTCCTTGTTCACGTGCAGGTTGGTCGGGTGCAGGGCCTGCTGCGTGCGGCCGGCCGACGCCATCAGCACGCCGATCTTGGAGAACGCCAGGCGGGCCTGCTCGCTCGTGTCCTGGCCGCGGTCGTGCAGCGCGCGGCGCATGTACTGCAGGTAGGCGCCGGCGTGGCGGGCCTCGTCCTGGGCCACCGTCTTGTAGATGGCCTTGATGACCGGCTCCGTGTGCCATTCGGCGGCGCGGCGGTACCAGTGGTTCAAACGGACTTCGCCGCAGAAATGCAGCATCAGGGTTTCGAGTTCGGGCGCGGCGTCGAACTCGAAGCGCACGTTGTGCAGTTCTTCCTCGGTGGGCACCAGGTCCGGACGGAAGCGGCGCAGGTATTCGATCAGCACCAGCGAATGCTTCTGTTCTTCAAAGAACCACACCGACATGAACGCGCAGAAATCGCTGTCGCCGCGATTGTCGCGCAGGAACATTTCGGTGGCCGGCAAGGCGGCCCATTCGGTGATGGCGTTCATCTTGATCGTGTGGGCCTGCTCGTCCGAGAGCTTGCTGCGATCGAAGTCGCCCCACGGGATGTCATGCGCCATGTTCCAGCGCACGGCTTCCATGGTCTTGAAGAGTTCAGGATAAAGCATGGTCTGCCCTTGTATTCGTCCCGCTAGTGGGGCTATAGATATAGAAATTAAGAATGGCGCGCGCGCTGCCGGCGAGGGCGCTGCATTCATCCACCGCAGCGCTATTTTTCGCCGTGTACCGCGAAGCTATGATGACCGTTTCATGAATGAAACATGACAGATACCGTCTAGATCATCGCGCCGCCTATCGGGTCAAGGCCCATATCGCGACCCCGATGGCAACCGCGGCCACCCCAACCAGCGCTGCAACCAGCCGGTTGTTCTGTTCCTGGGCCCGCCGCAACTGGATCATCTCGGCCAGCAAGGCGGGCGAGACGTTGGGACGGCTCAGGTGGTCATGGACCAGCCTGGGCAAAGCAGGCAGCATTTGCGACCACTGCGCGGCTTCTTTTTCCAGGCTCTGCCGCAGCCCCTTGAATCCGACGCGCTGACGCATCCAGCGTTCCAGATAGGGCTTGGCGGTCTTCCAGAGATCCAGGTTGGGATCGAGCTGGCGGCCCAATCCTTCAACGTTCAGCAGGGTCTTCTGCAACAGGACCAGCTGCGGCTGGATCTCCACATTGAACCGGCGCGAGGTCTGGAACAGCCGCAAGAGCACCTGCCCCAGCGAGATCTCCGACAACGGCCGGTCAAAGTACGGTTCGCAGACGGCGCGCACGGCGCCCTCCAGCTCTTCTTCGCGCGTATCGGGCGGCACCCAGCCCGATTCAATGTGCAGTTGCGCCACGCGGCGGTAATCGCGGTGGAAGAAGGCCAGGAAATTCTGCGCCAGGTAATTCTTGTCGAACTCGGACAGCGAGCCCACGATGCCGAAGTCCAGGGCGATGTAGCTGCCCAGCGTTTCCGGACGGTCCGACACGTAGATGTTGCCCGGGTGCATGTCGGCATGGAAGAAGCCGTCGGTGAAGACCTGCGTGAAGAAGATCTCCACGCCGGTGCGCGCCAGCGTCGGGATGTCGATGCCGGCCTGGCGCATGCGCTCCACCTGGCCTACCGGCATGCCGTACATGCGCTGCATGGTGAAGACCGTGGACGCCGTGTATTCCCAGATCACCTCGGGCACGATCAACATGTCGCCGCGGCCGGACTCGGGGCCGAAGTTGCGGCGCAGCTGGCTGCAGTTGGACGCTTCGCGCACCAGGTCCAGCTCGTCGTGCAGATACTTGTCGAATTCGGCCACCACTTCGCGCGGCTTCAGGCGGCGGCCGTCGGCGCCCAGGCGCTCGATGATGCGCGCCACCACTTTCAGCAGCGACAGGTCTTTCTCGATGATGCTGAGCATGCCCGGACGCAGCACCTTGACCGCGACCTCGCGGCCGTCGTGCAGCACGGCGAAGTGCACCTGCGCGATCGAGGCCGAGGCCACCGGATCCACTTCGAACTGCGCGAACAGCTTCTCGGGCGGCGCACCCAGCGCCGCCTCGATGCAGGCAGCGGCCTGCGCCGAGGGGAACGGCGGCACGCGGTCCTGCAAGAGCGCCAGTTCGTCGGCGATATCGGCGGGGATCAGATCGCGGCGGGTGGACAGCACCTGTCCGAACTTCACGAAGATGGGCCCCAGCGATTCCAGCGCCAGGCGCAGCCTCAAGCCGCGCGGCTTGCGCGGACGCGTGCCCAGGCGGATCACGCGCAACAGGCAGGTGGCCAGCGGATGGTTCAGGCTGGAGAGCACCAGCTCATCAAGGCCATAGCGCAGCGAAACCAGAATGATGCGGAAAAGGCGCAGCAGGGGGAACATGTATCAGGCGCCCCGCTTTGCGCTGGCGGACGCCAGGCGGGTTTGCAGCGCGGTGGCCGAACGGGCCAGCGCATCGGCGCGGGCGTTCAGCTCGGCCAGGTCCAGGCGCCACTGTTCCAGCGCCGGTCGGCTGGCCAGCATGCCGCTTTCCTCGGACAGGTATTCGGACACGTTCTCGGCCAGGCGCAGGCTGGCCGTGCGCGCGCCGCCGGCGGCCGCGCGCGCCCCGCCCACCAGGCGCAGCGCGGCGATGTCGCCCACCACCCGGGCCAGCGCGTCCTCCGGATCCCAGCGCAACTGCTTGGAGAGGTCCGACACCACCTGCGCCAACGCCGCGTCGCCCGAAATATGGGTCGCCTCGGCGAAATCGGGGCGCTCGCGGTCCGCGCCCAGGCGCGGCAGCGGCAGTTTTTCAGGCGCGACCGTCAGGGTCACGTCGGGCACCACGGCCGCATCGGCCTGGGCCGCCAGCCCTTCGCTGTCGATGGTGAGGCCCAGGCTGAAGCCGCCCAGCGCGAAACGCACCGTCTTGCCCGCATGCCGCACCAGGCGCGCGCGCGCCCAGTCCTCGCGCCGCAACAGGGCGTTGAGCGCGCTTACAGCCAGTCGCGAGGGGGTGGGCAGGAACGGAAGAGGCAGCATGGCGGTCTGCAACGGCCCCGATTGCGGGGGTTGCGGAAGTTAATGGGTAAATCGGGAGTGTAACGGGTTAGATGGATGGGTGTTTTGCGCAAGCACATGGAAAAACCGGCCCTGTGAGGGCCGGTTCAAACAGATGCCTTGCGGCATCCGCAACGGAGGTGGGGATCGGCCCCGGCCGGCCAGGCTTAGCTGGCGAGATCCACCGGGATCTGCTGGATGCCTGCGAGCAGCCAGCCGCCATTGGCAGGCTTGAACAGGTTCCAGACTTCCTCGAAGCGGAAGGCCTCGGCGCCCGGCGCTTCGCGCAGCATGCCGGAGAAGCGCACGCTGGCCAGGTGGCCGTCGGACACGGTTTCGATGCCCAGCATTTCAGCGTTCAGCAGGACCACTTCGGTCTTGTTGGGCGCCGCGCCGCGCTCGGCCAGCTGCGGCTTGAGCTCGGTGATCAGGTCGTCGGTCAGGAATTCGCGCAGGCCATCGGTGCTGCCGCTGTCCCAGACGGCCTGGATGCGCACGAACTGCTCCTTGGCCTGCTTCAGGAAGTTGGGCGTGTCGAAGTCACCCGGCACGAACCAGTTGTTGTCGTCGCCCATCTTGGGCATCGCGGCCGGCGCCGCGGCGGCGGCAACCGGAGCCGCTGCTGCAGCGGGAGCCGCCGGCTTCAGCGTTTCGCGCCACATCGGCTGCTGTTGCTGCTGGCCCGGCGCGTTGTTGGCGCCACCGAACGCGCCCTGCGTGGCAGTGCGCGGACCGGCGCCGCGCAGGCGGCGGATGATGAACATGACGGCGAACACGACCGCGGCGATCAGCAGCGCGGAGCCGAGGAACTCGGCGAAAGCGCCCGACAGGCCCATGCTGGAGAGCAGCGCGGCGATACCCAGGCCGGCGGCGATGCCGGCGATGGGGCCGAGCCAGCGCGACGCGCCGCTCTTGGCGGCGGCGCCCGCGGTTGCTGCGCCGGCCGTGGCCGCGCCGGCGGCTGCCGGAGCAGCGGTGGCGCCCGCCGTGTTGTTGGCGGCGGCCGGCGGCGTGGTCGCCTGGCGCTGCTGGGTCACGTTGGAGGATTGTCGGCCGACGCTGCTGCCGCCACCGGCACGGCGGGCTTCGGCGTCAAACGACGCCGTCACCAGTGCCGCGCCGGAAACGGCGATCAGCGCCGCGGCGACAAACCGCGAAAGACAGAATTTGGACATAGGTTTGCTCCCTCGTACTCGCGCCCCTGCCGCCCCGAGCAGCAGGAAGTCCCACGGACCGCGGGACCTTCGTCGCGACTTTTCTTACATTAATCTGAATACCGTAAGAATAACGGACAAGACGCCGCCCCACAAGTTCCCGCAGGGCGGCGAAAAATCCGGATGGCCGGCGCGGATCAGCCCAGCTTGACGCCTTCGTGCAGAGCGGCGATGCCGGCGGTCAGGTTGAAGTACTGCACCCGTTCCAGTCCGGCCGTGCGCAGCATGTCCGCCAGGGTTTCCTGGTCGGGGTGCATGCGGATGGATTCGGCCAGGTAGCGGTAGCTGGCTTCGTCCTTGGCCACCTTCTTGCCCAGCCAGGGCAGCACATTGAAGGAATACCAGTCGTAGGCGGGGGCCAGCGGCTTGGCCACGCGCGAGAATTCCAGCACCAGCAGCTTGCCGCCCGGCTTCAGCACCCGGGTCATTTCAGCCAGGGCGCGGTCCTTGTGGGTCATATTGCGCAGGCCGAAAGCCACGCTGACGCGGTCGAAATAGCCGGTGGGGAACGGCAGGCGCTCGGCGTCGCACACGGCGGTGGGCACCAGCAGGCCGGCATCGGTCAGGCGGTCGCGGCCCACGCGCAGCATGGAATCGTTGATGTCCGTGAGCCAGACCTCGCCGGTAGGACCGGCGCGCTCGGCGAACGCTTTGGCCAGGTCGCCCGTGCCGCCGGCGATGTCCAGCACCTTCATGCCGGGACGGATGGCGGCGCGGCCGATGGTGAACGCCTTCCAGACGCGGTGCAGCCCGGCCGACATGAAATCGTTCATGACGTCGTAGCGCTGGGCGACCGAGTGGAAGACTTCGGCGACTTTGCGGGCCTTTTCGCCTTCCGGCACCGTCTGGAAGCCGAAATGGGTCGATTGCGAGGCGGAATCCGCGGAATGTTGCGATTCGGAGGGGTTTTGCATGGTGAATTCCCGATATATCGTTCAATGGTAGCCTATCGGGCTCCCGCGGGCGGCCGGCGAACGCAGACGATGACGCCCGGCGGTCACATACCTGAAATATTGCGGCCATACTATCGCAATGTTCGCGCCGCGCCGGCGCTCAGAAGTGTGCCCAATCCGCCATGTCCAGCACCATCCTCGTCGTCGAAGACGAACCCGCCATCCAGGAACTGATCGCCGTCAACCTGTCCTTCGCCGGACACAAGGTGCTGCGCGCCTTCGACGCCGACCAGGCCCAGACCCTGATCCGCGCCGAGCTTCCCGACCTGATCCTGCTGGACTGGATGCTGCCCGGCACCTCCGGCCTGGCCATGGCGCGCAAGCTGCGCAACGACGAGCGCACCCGCGCCGTCCCGGTCATCATGCTGACCGCCAAGGGTTCCGAACAAGACAAGGTGGACGGCCTGGAAGCCGGCGCCGACGACTACATTACCAAGCCCTTCTCGCCCAAGGAGCTGATGGCGCGCATCAAGGCCGTGCTGCGCCGCCGCGCGCCCCAGCTGACCGACGACGTGATCGACGTGGGCGGCCTGAAGCTGGATCCGGTGACGCATCGCCTGTCGGGCAACAGCCAGTCGCTGCAGATCGGCCCCACCGAATTCCGCCTGCTGCATTTCTTCATGACGCACCCCGAACGCGTGTTCTCGCGCTCGCAGCTGCTGGATCAGGTCTGGGGCGACCACGTCTTCGTCGAAGAACGCACGGTCGACGTGCACATCCGCCGCCTGCGCAAGGCGCTGGAACCCAGCGGCCACGACGCGCACGTGGAAACGGTCCGCGGCAGCGGCTACCGGTTTACTGCCCAGCTCCCGACGCGGTAAAACTCCCGCACGATGATCTGGCTGCGCACTCTTTTCCTGGTCGCCCTGTGGGCGGTTGCCGCATTGCTGGCCCAATGGCTCATAGGAGACCCGGCGGGTTGGATACTTTTCTCCTTCGCGCTGGCCGCCATGCTGCTCTGGCGCAGCTGGCGCCTGCACCTGGTGTCCCACTGGGCCAACCATCCCGATACCTCGCCGCCCGCTTCGGTCGGCCCCTGGGACGATATCCTCGCCCCCTTGTACCGCTACACCCGCGCCCGGGCCCGCGAACTGAACGAAACCCAGAACACCATGCAGGGCATGCTGGCCGCGGCGCAAGCGCTGCCGGACGGCGCGGTGACCCTGAACGAGGATTTCCAGATCGACTGGTGCAACCGCATGGCGCGCCAGCACCTGGGCCTGCGCCTGCCGGCCGACCGCGGCCATAACCTGTTGAACCTGCTGCGCGCGCCGGAATTCGTCGAATACGCGCACCGCCCGTCCTGGCCCGAACCCATCCTGGTGCGGCTGGGCCAGCAAGGCCAGGAACGGCTGATGATGATGCAGTTGACGGCCTACGCCAGCAACCAGCGCCTGCTGATCACGCGCGACGTCACCCAGATCGAACGCCTGGAAACCACGCGCCGCGACTTCGTCGCCAACGTCTCGCACGAGCTGCGCACGCCGCTGACGGTGCTGGCGGGCTTTCTGGAAACGCTGCGCGACATGCCCGCCGACGCCCTGCCCGCCGAACAACGCGAGCAGTACATCGACATGATGCATGAACAGGCCCAGCGCATGCAGGCCATCGTCGAAGACCTGCTGACCCTGTCCACGCTGGAATCCTCGCCGGGCAGCGACCCGCGCGCGGTCAACATGGGCGCGCTGCTGCAGAAGGCGCGCCAGCAGATCGAGGCCCTGTCGGGCGGCCGCCACGTGCTGGAATGGCATATCGACGAATCGCTGGACGTGCTGGGCGCCGAAACCGAGCTGACCTCGGCCCTGTCCAACCTGCTGACCAACGCGGTGCGCTACACGCCCGACGGCGGCACCATCACCGTGCGCTGGGCGCGCGAGGAAGACGGCGGCGCGCGCTATAGCGTGCAGGACACCGGCATCGGCATCCCCGCGCGCCACCTGCCCCGCCTGACCGAGCGCTTTTACCGCGTGGACCGCGGCCGCTCGCGCGCGGTGGGCGGCACCGGCCTGGGGCTGGCAATCACCAAGCACATCGCCATGCGCCATGACGCCGAACTGCTGATCACCAGCGAACCCGGCAAGGGCAGCGTGTTCGCCCTGCGCTTTCCGCCCGACCGCATCGCCATCGACAGCCCGGCCTGAGCCTGCGCAAGGCGGCTTCCGCCATGCGCGGGCCCAGGCGCCGCGCGAATGGTAAATTTCCTGCCATGCGCATCCTGGTCATCGAAGACGAACCCAAACTGGCCGACTACCTCAAGAAGGGATTGTCGGAGCAAAGCCACGTCGTGGACCTGGCGCGCGACGGCGTGGACGGCCTGCATCTGGCGCTGGAAGGCGTCTACGACCTGATCGTGCTGGACGTGATGCTGCCGGGCGTGGATGGCTTCGGCGTGCTGGCCGCTGTGCGCGAACAGAAGGACACGCCCATTCTGATGCTGACCGCGCGCGACGCCGTCGAGGACCGCGTGCGCGGACTGGAAGGCGGCGCCGACGACTACCTGGTCAAGCCTTTCGCCTTTTCTGAACTGCTGGCGCGGGTGCAAGCGCTGCTGCGCCGCGGACGTTCGCAAGAACCCACCCTGCTGCGCCTGGCCGACCTGGAACTGGATCTGGCCCGCCGCCGCGCCCAGCGCGGCGGCCGCCGCCTGGACCTGACCGCCAAGGAATTCAATCTGCTGGCCCTGCTGCTGCGCCGCCAGGGCCAGGTACTGTCGCGCACCACCCTGGCCGAACAGGTCTGGGACATGAATTTCGACAGCGACACCAACGTCATCGACGTGGCGGTGCGGCGGCTGCGCAGCAAGCTGGACGACCCCTACGACACCAACTTGCTGCATACCGTGCGCGGCATGGGCTACGTGCTGGAATCGCGCCCCGCGGATAGCCGCCCCGCATGAAGCCGCTGCGCATGCGTTCCATGCAGGCGCGGCTGACGCTGCTGCTGGGCGCCATCGCCTTGCTGGTGTCCAGCCTGGCGGGGGCCACGCTGTTCTGGGCTCTCAAGCGCGAAGTGGAACGCCAGGAGATCACCGAAGTCAGCGGCAAGCTGGAATTGATCGATCACCTGATCGACATGCAGAACAACGCCCGCGGCCTGAAGGACCTGGCCGCCACCTTCGACGACATGCGCGCGGGCGAGGGCCAGCTGGGCATCTGGATCGTCGATGCGCACGGCCATTCCGTGTACGGCGGCCCCGCTCCCGAAACGCTGGCGACCGGCGACGGCAGGCAGGTCGTGCTGCAGACCGCCGACGGCGGCCGCATGCGCGGCCTGCGGGTCGCCATGAATGACCGCATCCTGCCCGGCGCGCAACTGACCGTGGCGGTCAGCACGCGCACCAGCTCGCAGTTCCTGTACGCCTACGGCACCGCGCTGGTGCTGATCTGCGCGCTGTGGGTGGGCGCGACCGTGGTGTTGGCGGCCTGGGCGGTCAGGCGCAGCATGGCGCCGGCGCGCAGGCTGTCCGAACAGGCCGCCAGCATCCAGCCCGACAACCTGGCGCGGCGCCTGCCGCTGGAGGACACGGACCGCGAACTGCATGACCTGGTCCGCTCCTTCAACCGCACGCTGGAGCGCCTGCAGGCCGCGTACCAGCAAATGGAAGGCTTCAACGCCGACGTGGCGCACGAGCTGCGCACGCCGCTGGCCACGCTGATCAACGGCACGCAGGTCATGCTGTCGTCGCCGCGCGACGCGGCGGAACTGCGCGACGCGCTGGAATCCAATCTCGAAGAACTGGAAGACCTGAAGACCCTGGTCAACGACATGCTGTTCCTGGCGCGCGCCGACCGCGGCGAACGGGCCGCGGACCTGGCGCCGGTGTCGCTGGCCGCCGAAGCGCGGCGCGTGGCTGAATACTACGAAGCCACGCTGGAAGAAAGCGGCGTGCATCTGCGCTGCCTGGGCGACGCCACCGTGGCCGCCAACGCCGGATTGGTGCGGCGCGCGCTGGCCAACCTGATTTCCAACGCCATCAAGGCCACGCCTCGGGGCGGTGAAATCGTGCTGACCTGCTCGGTTTCACCCACGGGCGCGCGGGTGGAAGTACGCAACCCCGGCCCCCCCATCCCGTCGGCCGACCTGCCCCGCATCTTCGACCGATTCTTCCGCTCCAGCCAGGCGCGCGCGCCGCGCAGCGAGGGCCATGGCCTGGGCCTGGCCATCGTGCGCGCCATCGCGCGCATGCATGGCGGCGAGGTCGATGCGGCCTCGGGCGCGCACGGCACCGTGGTCGGCATCACACTGCGCGCGCCGGACGGCCACACGTCTCCGGCCAACATTACAGAATCGTAATGTGCGGGACAGAATGGGGTCACTCCCGTTCTTCTACAGTACGCTTGCAACCACATCGTCCCGCAACGGAGCATCATGAACCTTACCCGCCTCACGCGCCGCCTGGCCCTTGCCGCAGCCCTGTGCGCGCCCGTATTCGCCACCGCCCAGACGCCCGTCAAGGTCGAGGTCTGGAAGACCCCGACCTGCGGCTGCTGTGAAGACTGGGTCAAGCACATGCGCGACAACGGCTTCGCCGTCACCACCCATGACGTCCAGGACACCGGCCCCATCCGCCGCAACGCCGGCATGGCCAACTACGGTTCGTGCCACACCGCCGCCGTCGAAGGCTATGCGATCGAAGGCCACGTGCCGGCCAGCGACGTGCGCCGCCTGCTGCTCGAAAAGCCTGACGCCGCCGGCCTGGCCGCGCCCGGCATGCCGCTGGGCTCCCCCGGCATGGACGGCCCCGAATACGGCGGCCGCAAGACGCCGCACGACGTGGTGCTGGTCGACAAGCAGGGCGGCGCCAAGGTCTTCCAGGCCTATCGTTAACGCGAATCTTCAGGTTCTGTTCGGGCATCGCTCTTTGTGGCGATGCCCGAATCATTTGCGCGCCTGAAACAATTCATCCATGCCGCCTCAATGGCTACTCCTTGCACTGCAGCAAAAATGGGCCACAATCAATAAAACGGATTCCTCACCCACCCCTCAGGCTGTCATGGCACAAATCGTCCTGTTCGAGAACATCCACCCGAGCGCCCGCGCTGTTTTTGAAGCCGCCGGCTACTCCGACATCGTCACGCATGCCGCCGCCTTGCCGGCGTCGCAACTGAGCGACGCCCTGCGCGGCGCTCAGGTGGCGGGGATCCGTTCTCGCACGCACCTGGATGCCGCCCTGCTGTCCGGCAACCCCGACCTGCGCGTCGTGGGCTGCTTCTGCATCGGCACCAACCAGGTCGACCTGGACGCCGCCATGCAACGCGGCATTCCGGTGTTCAACGCGCCGTTCTCGAACACCCGCTCGGTGGCCGAGCTGGTGCTGGGCGAAGCCATCCTGCTGCTGCGCCGCATTCCCGAAAAGAACGCCCGCGTGCACCTGGGCCACTGGGACAAGAGCGCCGCCGGCGCGTTCGAGACCCGCGGCAAGACGCTGGGCATCGTGGGCTACGGCAACATCGGCTCGCAGATCAGCACGCTGGCCGAAGGCCTGGGCATGCGCGTCGTCTATCACGACGTCGAAGCCAAGCTGCCGCTGGGCAACGCCCGGCCCGCCGCCACGCTCAACGAGCTGCTGGAGCAGGCCGACGTGGTAACCCTGCACGTGCCGGGCGGCAAGACCACCGAAAAGATCATGAACGCGGACACCATCGGCCGCATGCGCCGTGGGGCCATCCTGATCAACGCCTCGCGCGGCACCGTGGTGGATATCGACGCGCTGCACGCGGCGCTGAAATCCGGCCATCTGGCCGGCGCCGCGCTGGACGTGTTCCCGACCGAACCCAAGGGCGCGGACGAACCGCTGGCCAGCCCGCTGATCGGCCTGCCCAACGTGATCCTGACGCCGCACATCGGCGGCAGCACGCAGGAATCGCAAGAGAACATCGGCCGCGAAGTGGCCGAGAAGCTGGTGCGCTTCCTGCAGGCCGGCACCACCAAGGGCGCGGTCAACTTCCCCGAACTGCCCTATCTGGAACCCGCCGGCGGCACCCGCATCCTGCACGTGCACCGCAACGCCCCGGGCGCGCTGGGCACGCTGGACAACCTGATGGCGCAACACGGTTTGAACATCGTCAGCCAAACCCTGCAGACCCGCGGCCAGATCGGTTACGTGATCACCGACGTGGAAGGCGAAGTCAACGACGTCGTGATGTCCACGCTGCGCAGCCACCCCATCACGGTCCGCTGCGACCGGCTGTAAACCACCGCCGCCATGGCGGGCGGCGCGTCATGCGCCGCCCGCCAAACGGCTCAAGGCTCCGCCGCGGCGGCCGCCAGGCATTCCGCCATCTTCTCCTGCACGCTGCCGGCATCGAACGGCAGCCGGCCTATCAGGCCGATCTCGCGGTGGAACGCCGCCTCCCCCAGCGGCAACAGCCGCAAGCCCGTCATGTCCAGCCGCCGCAGCTGCGGCAACAGCGCCACGCCCAGCCCCAACCGCACCATGTTGGCGATGGCGTCGATCTCGTCCAGCTCGACAGCCTCGCGCACCGGGATGCGCTGCTTCTTCAGGAACAGGTCCACCACGCGCCCGCCGAATGACGCACGGTCGTAGCGGATGAAGGGCTGGCTTGCCAGCAGTTCGCGCCAGGGCGCGACCGGCATGGACGCGGGCATGGCCAGCATCACCGGTTCGCGCAGCAACGGCTGCCAGCCGAGTTCTGGCGGCAAAGCGAAGGGCGGCTTGATCAGTATCGCCATGTCCACCTCGCCCGCATCCACCTGTCCCAAGAGCGACAGCGAGACACCGGGCACGATGCGCACCCGCACGTCCGGATAGACCGCGCGGAATCCGCCCAGCGCGCGCGCCAGCAGGTCCTGCTGCACGGACGCGATGGCGCCGATGCGCAACAGGCCGCTGACATGGCCCGCCCCGCCAGCGGTAATCATGCGCTCCGCCATGGCGACCAGCTCTTCCGCCTGCGGCAGCACTTCGCGGCCATGCGCGTTCAGCACCGCGGCGCGCGCGCTGCGGTCGAACAGCGGTCCGCCCAGGTAGTCCTCCAGGCGCTTGATCTGGGCGCTGACCGCGGACTGGGTCAGGCCCAGCCGGGTGCCGGCGCCGGTAAAGGTGCCGTCCCGCGCCACGGCGATGAAGGTCTTGAACTCTTTGATCACGATCAATTATTTCGATGCTAACTAGCAAAAAATATCGTTTTTCAATCAAAAAAACAATACCTAAACTACCCATCGATGCTAGGCCGTCCCAGCTTGCGATGGCCCGCAATCTGATTGATCATTTTTTCTTTGCCTGACCCGGAGCCTTCCATGACCGCTCAAACCAACCTGCCGCCGTTCCACCTCGCCTTCCCGGTCCGCGACCTGGCCGAAGCCCGCGCCTTCTATGGCGAAAAACTGGGCTGTCCGGAGGGCCGCAGCTCGCCCGAATGGATCGACTTCAACTTCTACGGCCACCAGATCGTCGCCCACCTGGCGCCCGGCGAATGCGGCCACAAGGCCACCAGCGCCGTCGATTCCCACGATGTGCCCGTGCGCCATTTCGGCGCCGTGCTTTCCATGGAACAATGGGAAGCGATGGCGAAGCGTCTGACCGATGCCGGCACCGAATTCGTCATCGAGCCCTACATCCGCTTCAAGGGTGAAGTCGGCGAACAAGCCACCATGTTCTTCCTGGATCCGTCGGGCAACGCGCTGGAATTCAAGGCGTTCAAGAACCTGGATTCGCTGTTCGCCAAGTAATCCGTCTCTACAGGTTTCGTGTCGTTGAACGCAAATTCAGAACCTCCTTCTCCGGCCGAAACCTCCTGGCGCATCCTGCCGCAGGGTGACCGCTGCCTGATCGTTTCCTTTGGCGACCAGATCGACGCCGACGTAGGCAGGACCTGTCTGGCCGCGGCCGGCAAGCTGCGCGACGCGCGGCTTCCCGGCGTGACCGACGTGGTGCCCTCCTTCGTCGCGGTGGCGGTGCATTACCGCCCCGGCGCCAGCGGCGGCCCCACTTATCCGCAACTGGCTGAGCGCATCGGACAGCTGTTGTCCGAAGGCATCGCCGCGGACACCCTGGGCGGACGTGAGATCGACATCCCGGTCTGCTACGGCGGCGCACACGGCCCCGACCTCGACGAAGTGGCCGAAGCCGCCGGCCTCACCCCCGAAGGCGTCATCCAGCTGCACAGCCAGCCGCGCAGCATGGTCTTCATGCTGGGCTTCGCGCCCGGCCACGCCTATCTGGGCGTGCACGACGAGAAACTGAATATCCCGCGCCGCGCCTCGCCGCGCACCGCGGTGCCGTCCGGCGCCGTAGCGGTGGCCAACCGGCAGACCGTGATCTACCCGAACCGCCTGCCCGGCGGCTGGAACATCATCGGCGCCACGCCGCTCACCATGTTCGACCCGGCCCGCGAACCCGCCGCCCTGCTGCAGCCCGGCGACTCGGTCCGCTTCGTGCCCATCAGCCCCGAGGAATTCGACCGCATCCGGGGAGCCCGGCCATGAGCGTGACCGTGATCAAGCCCGGCATGCTGTCCAGCTTCCAGGACCGCGGCCGCGAGGGCTACCAGCACCAGGGCATCCCGGCCGCCGGCGCCATGGACGAGCGCGCGCACCGGCTGGCCAATGCCCTGGCTGGCAACCAGGACGAACACGCCACGCTGGAAATGACCCTGACGGGTCCGACCCTGCGCTTTGACGCGGCCGCCTGTTTCGCGCTAGCCGGCGCCGACCTCGGCGCCACGCTCAACGGCCAGGACATCCCGGTCCACCGCCCGCTGGTGGCGCGGGCCGGCGACACGCTGGCCTTCGGCGCCCGGTCGGCCGTGGGCGTGCGCGGCTATCTCGCGGTGCACGGCGGCTTCGCGCTGCCCCGCGTCATGGGCAGCGAAAGCACCTACCTGCGCAGCGGCTTCGGCGGCTTCCAGGGGCGCGCGCTGGCCAAGGGCGACCAGGTGCCGCTGCATGCGCCGCTGGCCGCCGGCCGCGACCTGGATGCCTTGCAGGAAGCGCTGTGGAACCAGCGCGTCTACCTGCCCGCAGCGCTGGGCGCCAAGCGCCGCGAGTTCATCCGCTTCCTGCCGGGCCTGCACTGGGAGGAATTCACCCAGGCCACCCGCCAGGCCTTCGGCGGCGGCGCCGAATTCCGCATCAGCCCGCAGTCCGACCGCATGGGCTACCGCCTGCTGGGCCCCGCACTGACCATGAGCCAGCCGCGCCAGATGCTGTCGGAAGCCGCCTGTTTCGGCACCGTGCAGGTGCCTTCGGGCGGCGAGGCCATCATCCTCATGGCCGACCGCCAGACCACTGGCGGGTACCCCAAGATCGCGCAGATCGCCACGGTGGACCTGCCCGTCCTGGCGCAGTGCGCGCCGGGACAGACGCTGCGCTTCCAGCAGATCGAACTGGAAGAGGCGCAGCGCCTGGACGGCGAGCGCGAGCGCGCCTTCACGCAATTGCAGGACGCGCTGGCGCCGTTGCGCGCGCTCCTGGCCTAGAAAGGAATTTGCCATGACCACCCGCATCGACATGAACTGCGACATGGGCGAAAGCTATGGCGCCTGGACCATGGGCAACGACGCAGCGGTGCTGCAGTTCGTCAGCTCCGCCAACATCGCCTGCGGCTTCCATGGCGGCGACCCGGCCACCATGCGCAAGACCGTGGCGGCCGCGCTGGCGCGCGGCGTGGCGCTGGGCGCGCACCCCAGCCTGCAGGATCTGGCCGGGTTCGGACGCCGCATCATCCAGATCAGCCCCGATGAAGCCTACGACATTGTGGTCTACCAGATCGGCGCCTTGGCCGGCGTGGCCGCCTCGCAAGGCGCGCGGCTGCACCACGTCAAGGCGCACGGCGCGCTCTACAACATGGCCGCCAAGGACGAAGGGCTGGCTCGCGCCATCTGCCAGGCCGTCAAGGACGTGGATGCCTCGCTGATCCTGTACGGACTGGCCGGCAGCAAGCTGATCGACGCGGCCCGGGCCATCGGCCTGGCCGCCGCCAACGAAGTCTTTGCCGACCGCTCCTACCAGGACGACGGTTCGCTTACCCCGCGCAGCCGCGCCGGCGCGATGATCGAAGACCTGGATCAGGCGGTGGCGCAGGTGGTGCGCATGGTGCGCGAAGGCAAGGTGCGTTCGGTCGACGGCAAGGACGTGGCGGTGCAGGCCGATACGCTGTGCATCCATGGCGACCAGCCGAACGCGCTGATCTTCGCCGACGGCATCCGCAAGGCGCTGGAACAGGCCGGCATAGAAGTCCGCACTCCGCCGAGGGGATAGGCGAGGCGCGGCCGGCTCAGGCGCGAGCGTAGCGCGGCTGCGGCTCTTCCGCGTCCTGCAGCGCGGCCTGGCGATATGCCTGCGCCACGCTGGGCAGCACGTCCGCCAGATAACTGCGCGTCAGATTGGCGGCACGCTCGACGTCGCGGCCGGCCAATGCTTCGATGACGCCGTTGGTGCAGGTCTGGATGCCGGTGAACGGCAGCGCCTGCCTGGCCAACAGGTAGCGCAGCGGTTCGATCTGTTCGTAAAGCTTGCTGAGCATGCCGGCAAGCGGGGTATTGCCCGTGCTGCGGGCCGCAGCCAGATAGAACGCGCAGGCCGAGGCAATGGCGGCGCGCCCATCGCCCGAAGCCAATGCCGCCCCGACGACGGCGTCATGGAAACGCAGTTCGGCCAACAGCGGCGCCAGATCGGCCGCATCCGCCGCCTGGCGGATGCAATAGGCCTCGAGTTCGGCGCGCAGTTGGTACAGATGGCGGATCTGGGCCTCGGTGTACAGGGTGACCCTGAAGCCCTTGCGCTGGATATGGGTGACCAGGCCGCTCAACTCCAGCAGGCGCAGCGCTTCGCGGATCGGGCTGCGGCTGGTGCCGAAACGCTGCTCCAGCTCCTGTTCGCGCAGCGGCTGGCCCGGACGGATGGTGCCGTCCACGATCAATTCACGAATCTGTTCCTGCAGGAAATACGGAATCGTGGCGGGCGCTTTGACGTCCAATCGGCTCCCCTTGTACTGCGCAATGCATGGTATGAGACCTAGTGAAGATACTAGAAATTTCTTGAAACATAAATAAGAAAATTGTTGCAGAGCGCCATGCCGCCCTGCCCTCAGTCCCAATCGTCCCGGTACACGAACTTCGGCATCTGCCAATTGAAGCGCAGAGCCAGCAGGCGCACCGCCAGGCCCGCCGCCAGCGCGATCGGCACCGCGGCATTGGCGGACAAGCCCAGGGCTTGCGAACCCAGATACAGTCCGCCGGTCACGAAGGACACGCTGGCATAGAGTTCCTTGCGGAACAGCAGCGGCACCTCGTTGCACAGCACGTCGCGCAGCACCCCGCCGGCGCAGCCGGTGATCATGCCGCTGATCAACACCACCGTGATCGGCAGCTGCATCAGCTGCGCCACCTGGCAGCCGATGACCGTGAAGGCCACCAGGCCCAGCGCGTCCGCCAGCAGGAACAGGCTGCGCAGGCGCCGCATGACGGGCGCGATCAGGGCCGTAAAGATCGCCGCGCCCGCCGTCATCCACAGGTATTCGGGATGGACAACCCAGGTCAGCGGGTAATGCCCCAGCAGCACATCGCGCAGCGAACCGCCGCCCAGCGCCGTCACGCAGGCGATGATGCAGACGCCCATCCAGTCCATGTCGCGCCTGCCGGCCGAGAGCGCCGCGGTCATCGCTTCCGCCACGATGGCGACGAGATACAGCGTGTGCAGCAAGACGGGAGACAGATCCGGGAACATGGGCAGACAGGGAGTGGAACTGGCCCCATTGTATTAAGCCGGCGGCGCGGCGGGCGGCCATTGCCTGCGCGCCCGCCATCCCTTACGCTCGACTTTGCGTTGATATCTATCAAGTCCCCCTCCGCGCAGCCGCGGGACAATGGGGATAAGGCCCGCGAGGGCGGAACGGCTGGAGCGCACGCACGCGGGAGTCGGCAGTCCAGCCACAACCGGGAGAGAACGTATGACACAGCAAACTGGCCCCATCCTATTGGCGACCGACCTGAGCGCGCGTGGCGACCGCGCCCTGGACCGCGCGCTGCAGCTGGCCAAGGAACTCAACACCAAGCTCATCGTCCTGCATGTCATGGAATCCCATGCCACGCCGGCCCGCCTCACCACGCCCGTGTGGCGGCGCCTGTCGACGGACCACAAGGCGCTGGCCGAGCGCGAGCTGGCCGAGGACCTGGCTGCCGCCGACGTGCCGACCGAAGTGGTGGTGGTCAGCGGCGATCCGCTGGTCCGCATCATGGAAACCGCCGACAGCTACGGCTGCTCGCTGATCGTCACCGGCACCGCGCGCGATGAAACCCTGGGCCGCCTGCTGCTGGGCACCACGGTTGAAAAGCTGGCCCGCCAGGCGCGCCAGCCCGTGCTGGTGGTCAAGACCCGTCCGCGCCGGCCCTACCGCGACGTGCTGGTCGCCACCGACTTCTCCGCCGGCTCGCGCCAGGCGCTGCGCGCCGCGCTGCAACTGGTGCCGAACGCGGACCTGACCTTGTTCCACTCCTACGACGTCCCCTTCCAGGGCAAGAACACGCCGGATGACGCCATCACGCGCAGCTTCTACAAGGGGGCCGAGCAAAGCGCCCGGGACTTCATCGCCGAAACGCCCGAACTCGCCCAGGTTGCCGCCCCCAAGGTGGTGCTGGAATGCGGCCAGCCGGAAACCGTGCTGTCGGAATACTCGTTCAACCACCGGTCCGACCTGGTCGTGACCGGCACCCATGGCCGCACCGGCATTCTGCGCACCGCCATCGGCAGCGTGGCCGAACGGCTGCTGGAATCCCTGCCCAGCGACGTGCTGATCGTCAGGTTGCTCGGCGACGAATAAGTCCGTCCGGCCATGAAAAAACGGCGCCTCGGCGCCGTTTTTTTGTATGGCCCCGGCGCCAGGCGCCGGCTTCCGAGCCTAGGCCTGCTCGCCCTGCTTCTCCATGGTTTCTATCGTGCCGCGCAGCAAGTGAAGCAGCACCAGCCCCGGCAGCGCGATCACAACCGTCAGCAGGAAAAAGCCTGGCCAGCCCATCGCCTCGACCAAAGGAGGCGTGAGCGGACCCGCCAGATACGTGCGGCCCACCGCCGACAGCGCCGACAGCAGCGCAAACTGGGTCGCCGAAAACTGCTGGCGGCACAGCGCCATCAACAGGCCGACGAAGGACGCCGTGCCCAGGCCGCCGCAGAGGTTCTCGATGCCCACGCCCGCAGCCATCAGCCAGAGGCTCTTGGGGCTGACGGCGATCAGCCAGTAAGCCAGGTTCGATACCGCCTGCAGCAGCCCGAACGCCATCAGCGACCGGTACAGGCCCCAGCGCGACATGAGCGATCCGCCCGCCAGCGCGCCGATGATGGTGGCGGCCAGTCCCAGCACCTTGTTCACCGTGCCCACTTCCGTCGGCGTAAAGCCCGCGCCGCGGATCAGGAAGGTGGTGGACAAGGCCCCCGCGAACGCGTCGCCCAGCTTGTACAGCACGATCAGCAGCAGCACCGCCAGCGCCCCGCGCCGCGTGAAGAACTCGCGCAAAGGCTCGCCCACGGCCTCGCGCAGCGTGCGCGGCGGGCGGGCGACGTGCTCGGGCTCGGGGGCCCAGATGGTCGCCAACGCACACAGCAGCATCAGCCCGCCCATCAGCACATAGGTATTGCCCCAGCCTATCCACTGGTCCGCCAGGATCAGCGCCAGCCCGCCCGACACGATCATCGCCAGGCGGTAGCCCATGACCTTGATGGCCGCGCCCGCGCCGCGCTCATCCTTGCGCAGCACGTCCGTGCAATAGGCGTCGAAAGCGATGTCCTGCGTGGCCGACAGAAACGCCACCAGCACGGCCAGCAGGGCCAGCGTCTGCAAGGCGGAAGAAGGCGACAAGGCGCCCATCGCCATGATGGCCACGGCCAGCAGCAACTGCGTCAGCAGCATCCAGCCGCGCCGGCGCCCCAACAAGGGCGGCGCATAGCGGTCCACGAAGGGAGCCCACAGGAACTTGAGGGTATAGGCGCTGCCCACCAGGGTCAGGAACCCGATCTGCTGCAGCGGCACGTTTTCCACCGTGGCCCAGGCTTGCAAGGTGCCGCTGGTCAGGGCCAAAGGCAATCCGCTGGCAAATCCAAGGACCAGCAAGGGGGCCACGCGGGGGCTGGTGTAGACGTTGGATGCAGCGGTAATAACGGTCTCCTGATACGCGCCAGCGCGCCGGCCAGGCGCCGCAGACTTGCGGCATTCTAGGCCTTGGCGACCCTGCGTACAAATAGGAAACGTACCAAAACGTCAGGGCGACGCGAAGCGGTACACCGCCAGGGTGCTGCGCCAGCTGGGCAGCAGCTTGACCTCGCGACCTTCATTGAAGGTGGCGCGTTCAAGGATGGAGAGGCGCAGTTCGCCGGCCAGCTGCTCGAAGTCGCGCAGCGTGCACAGGTGGATGTTCGGCGTGTTGTACCACTGGTAGGGCATCTGCCCCGTCACCGGCATGCGGCCGCGCAGGATGGCCCAACCGTGCGGCCAGTAACCGAAGTTGGGAAACGACACCACGCCGTAGCGCGCCACCCGCGCCATTTCGCGCAGGATGTGCTCGGTCCGGTGCATGGATTGCAGCGTTTGCGACAGCACCACGGTGTCGAACTGCTTGTCGTCGAACAGCGCCAGCCCGTCTTCCAGGTTCTGCTGGATCACTTCCACGCCGCGGCGCACGCAGGCGATGACGCAGTTGTCGTCCAGTTCCACGCCCGCGCCGCGCACCTGCCGGTGGTCGCGCAGATGCGCCAGCAGCGCGCCGTCGCCGCAGCCCAGGTCCAGGACGCGGCTGCCGGGCTCGATCCAGCTGGCGATGCGCGCCAGGTCGGGCCGCAGGACGCTGTGCGCGGGTCGGGGAGTCACGGGAGTCATGCGGAACGTCCTTCGGTCTGGGCGGCAACGCCGAGCCCGAGCTCGCGCGCGATGCGTTCGTAATAGCCGCGAACCACGGCATGGTAGCGGGCGTCTTCCAGCAGGAAGGCGTCGTGGCCATGCGGCGCGTCGATCTCGGCGTAGGTCACGGGGCTGGCGTTCTTCAGCAGCGCGCGCACGATTTCGCGCGACCGCTCCGGCGGGAAACGCCAATCGGTCGAGAACGATACCAGCAGGAAATCGGCCTTGGCCGGGGCCAGCGCGCGCGCCAGGTCGCCGCCGGTGGTGCGCGCGGGATCGAAATAGTCCAGCGCGCGCGTGATCAGCAGATAGGTGTTGGCGTCGAAATAGCGGGTGAATTTCTCGCCCTGGTAGCGCAGGTACGACTCCACCTCGAACTCGACGTCGTAGCCATAGTGGTAGGCGCCGTTCTCGGCCGGTGCGCGCTGGGCGCGGCCGAACTTCTCGGCCATGTCGTCGTCGGACAGGTAGGTGATGTGGCCAAGCATGCGCGCCACCGACAAGCCGCGGCGCGGCACGGTATCCTGCGCGTAATAGTCGCCGCCGTGGAAATCCGGATCGGTGATGATGGCGCGGCGCGCCACCTCGTTAAAGCCGATGTTCTGCGCCGACAGGCGCGGCGTGCTGGCGATCACCACGCAATTGGCCACGCGGTCCGGCAGCGTGATGGCCCAGCTCAGCGCCTGCATGCCGCCCAGCGATCCGCCCATCACGGCGGCGAACCGTTCGATGCCGAAGTGGTCCGCGACCCTGGCCTGCGCCCTTACCCAGTCCTCGACGGTCAGCACCGGAAAAGCCGCGCCCCAGGGCTTGCCGGTTTCCGGATTGATGCTGGCCGGGCCGGTCGAGCCGAAGCAGGAGCCCAGGTTGTTGACGCCGATGACGAAGAAGACGTTGGTGTCCACCGCTTTGCCGGGCCCCACCATGTTGTCCCACCAGCCCACGTCGCTGGGATTGTCGGCCGCCTGCCCCGCCACGTGGTGCGAAGCGTTCAGCGCGTGGCAGATCAGGACTGCGTTGCTGCGCTGGGCGTTGAGCGTGCCGTAGGTCTCGACCGCCAGTTCGTAGGCGGCCAGCGACTGGCCGCTCTGCAAGGACAGGGGCTCATCGAAACGGATGAAGGTGGGGGCAACGAGACCGACCGAACCGGGATCAGCGGAAGCGGAAGTCGTGACGGTTGCGGGTACGAACCCGCTGGCCGAATCACCGGCCAAATTTTGGGCAGGAGTGGTCATACGGACCTCTTTAGCTGGATTTATTGGAAGGCGCCCGCAAGCGGATCAGGCAAATCGGCGCCGAAAAATTTTGTACTGCGGCAGGAATTCTAGCACTGCTGAAGCGCGCCGCAACGGCGGACGGCCTATCCGGCCCGCCTGGCGCGCGCGGCGGCCCCTCAGGCGCCGGCCTCCCAGGGTTCCTGGCCCAGGTACTCGTAGCGTTCGGTGTTGACGCGCGAGATGCGCCATTCCACCGCTTGCCGCTTGTAGGAAAACGCCACGCGGCGGATCTCCAGCAAGGGGCTGCCTTCGGCCACGCCCAGCGCCCGCGCCTGCATGCGTTCGGCCACGCAGGTGCGCAGCCGCTCGTCGGTGGCGATCACGTTGACGCCGAAGACGTCCTGGTACAGCGCATATAGCGTGCTGGCGCGGTCGCGCAGGTGCGCTTCGGTCATGCCCGGAAAGCACGATTCCGGCAGGCAGATCTCATCCATCATCACCACGTCGCCGTTGAGCGACAACAGGTTGAGGAACTCGAACACCATGGCGCCGGCGGGCAGGTTCAGCTTCTCGCGCGCGATGGCCGAGGCCCGCACGCGGCGAAAACGCAGCAGCTCGGTCGCTGGATAGGACTTGTCGCCGTCCTGCCGCACGATACGGAAGAACTTGAAGAAATGGTGGTTGCGCGTGTGCACCGCCACAAAGGTGCCGCGGCCCTGATGCCGCACCAGGATATTCTCCGCGGCCAGTTCGTCGATGGCCTTGCGCAAGGTGCCGATGGATACGCCGAAGCGTTCCGCCAGCAGCTTTTCGGGCGGGATCGCCTCGCCCTGCTTCCATTCCCCCTGCGCCAGCGCGGCCAGCACGGCCTGCTTGACCTGCGCGTACAAGGGACTGCCCAAAGGCACGGTCGAGGACAGGCTGGTGTTCATGGGTGCATCGCAAAAATCAGGAGTCCACAGTGTAGCGGCGGGGACGGAACCTGCTCAAGTCATACAATTCATATATATGATTTAGTTAACATGCATGAAACACGGTCCTAAGATTTCCTGGCCGTAGCGATCCGCGCCCTGCCGCCGCACCTGCCGGGCGCCCCCAAGCCCAAGAGAGGAAGACAAATGATTCACGCCGTATTGCACGATGCCAAGGACACGGTGGCGGTCGCCGTCGTGGAAGGAGTCACCGCCGGAACCGAACTGAACGCCTGGATCATGGATGAAGACAAGATCATCCACGTGCGCGCATCGCAGGACATACCCATCGGCCACAAGGTGGCGATGAAGGACATGGCCGTGGGCGACACCGTCTTCAAGTACGGCGTCGACATCGGCCGCGTGGTGGAGCCCATCAAGGCCGGCCAGCACGCCCATGTGCACAACATCAAGACCAAGCGCTGGTAAGCCCCCCACCCCGCACAGGAATCCGCCATGTCCATCATCACCGCCTCGACCACCTTCCAGGGCTACCGCCGCGACAACGGCCGCGTCGGCGTCCGCAACCACGTCATCGTCCTGCCCGTGGACGATATTTCGAATGCCGCAGCCGAAGCCGTGGCCAACAACATCAAGGGCACGATGGCCCTGCCTCACCCTTATGGCCGACTGCAATTCGGCGAGGACCTTGAGCTGCACTTCCGCACCCTGATCGGCACCGGCTGCAATCCCAACGTTGCCGCGGTGGTGGTGATCGGCATCGAAGAAGGCTGGACCAAGCGCGTGGTGGACGGCATCGCCGCCACCGGCAAGCCGGTCATGGGCTTCAGCATCGAACTGCACGGCGACCACGACACCATCATGCGCGCCTCGCGCTGCGCCAAGGAATTCGTGCACTACGCCACGGCGCTGACGCGCAGCGAGTGCCCCATCGCCGACCTGTGGGTGTCGACCAAATGCGGCGAATCCGACACCACCTCGGGCTGTGGCGCCAACCCCACCGTGGGCAACGCCTTCGACAAGCTGTATGCGCTGGGCTCCACGCTGGTCTTCGGCGAGACCTCGGAGCTGACCGGCGGCGAACACATCGTGGCCGAGCGCTGCGCCAACGATGCGGTGCGCGAACGCTTCATGTTCATGTTCAACCGCTACCAGGCCATGATCGACCGCTGGAAGACCAGCGACCTGTCTGAATCCCAGCCCACCAAGGGCAACATCGCGGGCGGGCTGACCACCATCGAGGAAAAGGCGCTGGGCAACATCCAGAAGATCGGCAAGCAATGCCGCGTGGACGGCGTGATCGACAAGGCCGAGATCCCCGACGGCCCAGGTCTGTGGTTCATGGACTCGTCCTCCGCCGCGGCCGAAATGGTGACCTTGTGCGCAGCCTCGGGTTATGCGGTGCACTTCTTCCCCACCGGCCAGGGCAACGTCATCGGCAACCCGATACTGCCGGTCATCAAGATCTGCGCCAATCCGCGCACGGTGCGCACCATGTCCGAACACATCGACGTGGACACCAGCGGCCTGCTGCAGCGTGACATCGACCTGAATCAGGCCGGCGACAAGCTGCTGGAATGCATGCTGGCCACCGCCAACGGCCGCTGGACCGCGGCCGAAGCGCTGGGCCACCGCGAATTCGTCCTGACCCGCATCTTCGAAAGCGCCTGACCGCGCCTGTCGTCCCCGGCAACGGCGTGTCCGCAAGCAGGATTGCGGACACGCCGTCCTGCCGCCAGCATTTCCCCGCAGCATCGTCTCAGAACCACACCAGCAGACCCGGGCGACATCCGCCGCGGCAGCACAGGCGGTTGCATTCCTACCCGGGCGTCCCCCAAGGAGGAAGACAGATGAACAGCGAACACGATCACCATCCCGACGCCGCGCAACGCCGGCGCCTGCTTGCCGCCCTGGGCGCCGCCGGCCTCTGTGCCGTGGCGCCGTGGCAGCGCGCGTTGGCGCAGAAAGCCTGGCCCGAACGGCCCATCAACTATGTGGTGCCGTTCCCGCCCGGCGGCCTGACCGACGTGGCCGCGCGCCAGGTCGGCAAAGCCCTGAGCGACGCCGAGCGCTGGAACGTGGTGGTGGAAAACAAGCCCGGCGGCAGCGCCAACATCGGCGCGGCGCACGTTTCCCACGCCGCCCCGGACGGCTACACCTGGCTGGCGATCACGCTGTCGCATGCGGCCAACGCCACGCTCTTCGCCGGCAAGGCGGGCTACGACCTGACGCGCGACCTCACGCCGCTGGCGGGCCTGGCATCTTCGCCCATCATGGTGGTGGTCAACGCCAAGAGCGACATCAAGAGCATGGCCGACCTGGCCAAGGCCGCCCGCTCGAAGTCGCTTTCTGCCGGGTCCAGCGGCAACGGCACGCCGCCGCACCTGACCCTGGCGCTGTACCAGAAGCTGACCGGCGTGCCGATGATGCACATCCCCTACAAGGGCGGCGCGCCCTCCCTCACCGACCTGATAGGCGGCCACCTGGACGTGGTGTTCTCCAACTACCCGGAATCGCTCTCGCACGTGAAGAACGGCTCCTTGCGGGCGCTGGCCATCACCACCCGCGAACGCAGCGCGGACCTGCCCGACGTGCCCACCGTGAAGGAGGCCGGCCTGCCCGACCTGATCGTCGAAAACTTCACCGGCGTGCTGGCGCCTGCGGGCACGCCGCCCGAGCTGGTGCAGCGCATCGGCGACGCCATCGTGCGCCAGGTTTCGCAGCCCGCCATGAAGCAGGCGCTGCTGCAGCTGGGCTTCGTGCCGCAGCCGCGCGGCCCCGCGGAGTTCGGCGCCTACCTGAAGTCCGAGGTGGAGCGCTGGGCCAAGATCATCCGCGACGCCAACATCCAGATCGCCTGACCACCGTGGAGTCCCCACCGATGCATATCCTCATTTCCGAGTTCATGGACGCGCCCGCGGTCGACGCGCTGCGCCAGCGCTTCAAGGTGCGGTACGAGCCTGAACTGGTGGAGCAGCGCGAGGCCCTGCTGGCCGCGGCGGCCGAGGCCGACGCGCTCATCGTGCGCAACCGCAGCCAGGTGAACGCCGCCCTGCTGCAGGCGGCCCCGCGGCTGCGGGCCGTCGGCCGCCTGGGCGTGGGGCTGGACAACATCGACCTGGACGCCTGCGCCGCGCGCAACATCGCGGTGATACCGGCCACCGGCGCCAATGCGCGCGCCGTCGCCGAGTACGTCGTGGGCGCCATGCTGATGCTGCTGCGCGGCGCCTATGCGTCGACGGCCGAGGTCGCGGCGGGCGCATGGCCGCGCAACGCGCTTTCGCAGGGACTGGAAGCGCACGGCCGCATGCTGGGCATCGTGGGCTTCGGCGGCATCGGCCGGCTGACCGCAAGCCTGGCGCAGGCGCTGGGCATGCGCGTGGCGGGCTGCGACGCGGCGCTGCCGCCGGACCATCCCGCCTGGCGGGAAACCGGCGTCGCCCCCATGACGCTGGACGAGCTGCTGGCCCAGGCCGATGCCGTCACGCTGCACCTGCCGCTCACGCCCGGCACGCGGCGGCTGATGGATGCCGGCCGCATCGCGCACATGCGACCGGGCGCCGTGCTGATCAACACCTCGCGCGGCGGCATCGTGGACGAAGCCGCGCTGGCGGATGCGCTGCGCACGGGCCATCTGCGCGGCGCGGCACTCGACGTGTTCGAAGCTGAACCCCTGCCCGCCGGCAGCCCGCTGGCGGGCGCGCCCAACCTGATCCTGACGCCGCATATCGCCGGCCTGACGCAAGAAGCCAACACCCGCGTTTCCGACATGGTGGCCGCCGGGGTGACAATGGCGCTTACGGGCGGCGACCGATGAAGCCACACGGCCCGGCGCAAGCCCATGAAGAGAAGGATATGGCTCACATCTATCTGGACGAATTGCAACATCTGGCAGCGGCAGGCCTGGCCGCCGCGGGCGCCAACCCGGCCATGGCCGACACCACGGCGCGCGCGCTGGTCTTCGCCGAAAGCCAGGGGCTCAGCTCCCATGGCCTGTCGCGCGTGCCTTTCTATGCCGGGCACCTGCGCGCCGGCCGCGCCATCGGTACGGCGGTGCCGCGCATCGTGCATGAGCGCGGCGGCGCCGCGCTGATCGATGCCGGCTCCGGGCTGGCCTTTCCCGCCTGCGCCATGGCGATCGAACAGGCCGGCCTGCGCGCCCGCGAGCATGGCGTGGCCTTCATCGGCGTGGCCAACAGCCACCACTTCGGCGAAGCCGGCTACCACCTCGAAGCCCTGGCCGACCTCGGGCTGGTGGGGCTGGCGCTGAGCAACTCGCCCGCCGCCATGCCCGCCTGGGGCGGCAAGCGCCCGCTCTTCGGCACCAACCCCATCGCCGCCGTCTTTCCACGGCGCGGCGGCGCCCGACTGGTGATCGACCTGTCGCTGTCGCAGGTCGCGCGCGGCAAGCTCATGATCGCGGCCCGCGACAACCAGCCCATCCCCCTGGGCTGGGCGCTGGACGCCGACGGCCAGCCCACCACCGACCCCAAGGCCGGCCTGGCGGGCAGCATGCTGCCCGCGGGCGGCGTCAAGGGCGCAATGCTGGCGCTGATCGTCGAACTGCTGGCTTGCGCGCTGACCGGCTCGCACTTCGGCTTCGAGACCGAATCGTTCTTCGTCGACGAAGGCGGCCCGGCGCGGCTGGGCCAGGCCTTCATGGCGATCGACCCAGGCGCCATGGCGGGCAACAACGCCTATCTGGACCGCGTCGAAGTCCTGGTTGATGCCATGCTGGAAGACGAAGGCGTACGCCTGCCGGGCGACCGCCGCCGCAAACTGCGCGACGAAGCGCTCAAGCACGGCGTGGAGATTCCCGATGCGTTGATGGCGCAGTTGCGCGCGATGTCGGGCGCGGCGTAACTCAAGCTCAGCGGACGCCGGGTACGAAGCACGCAAGCGTCTGGACTTGCGGCCATCGCAATTGTCGCGACAGCGTCGCGACAATTGCCGGGCTCAAGCCCCGCGGCTGAACCAAAGTATCACCGGCGCCAGCAGCAGGAATGCCACGGTCGACACCAGCACCGCGCCCGCCGCGGTATCGCCCTGCGTCGTATAGCGCTTGACGTACATGTAGCTCACCACCGCGCAAGGCATGGCCATCTGCAGGCTCAGCGCCCCGGCCAGCACCGGCTCCAGATCCAGCGCCCACACCACCGCCAGCCCCGCTCCCAGGCCCACGGCCAGGCGGATGGCGGCGACCTTGGCGCCGTCGCGCAGGCCGTTGGACGGGATCAAGGCCAGCGCGTGGCCCAGGCTCAGCAGCATCAGCGGCACGGTCACCGCGCCCAGCATGCGCGAGGTCTCGATCAGCCATGCGGGCACCGGCACGTGCATGAGACGCAGGGCCACGGCGACCAGGGAGGCCAGCAAAATCGGACTCTTCCAGCTGCCCTTGGTGTTCACGCCCGGCAACAGGCGCACCGCAATGGTATGCATGACAAAGGAACTGACGGCGAAGAACGCGACCGCCACCGACAGGCCGGCGTCGCCAAAAGCCATCTGCGAAATCGGCAAGCCAAGGTTGCCGGCGTTGGGTAGGAAGGCCGTGGGCAACAGCGTGCGCACCGGCAGCTTCCATGCCTTGAGCAGCAGCGCGCACACCAGCGCGCACAGCAGCAGCGCCAGCAGCGTCGCCACCGCCACGTCGGCCAGCGCGCGGTCGTCCAGGTGGGTGGTGACGAATGTGTGGAACACCAGGGCGGGCGTGGTCACCGAGGTCACCAGCATGGTGATGAAGGAGCCGCCGAACGGCAGGTCCCGCTTGCCCCAGTACACCCCTATGCCTGCGCAGAAGAGCAAAGGCAGCATCAGCACGATCGATGAAAAATAGAACTGCACGACGGCGGACATGCGCTTATTCCGTTAGAGATAAGAGGTTTGATGCGTGAAGGCATCATCGCTTGCCGGACGGCCTGCCGGGGCGGCAGCATGGGGCAACTCGTCAATCGCCAGGCTTTTGCCCCCCACCGCCATGCCAGCCACCGCCCTTTCCGCCACGTCCCCGCATCTCGCCACAAACGCGGCCAAAAACGCGGCCACGAACCCGGCCGCAAATTCAACCGTGGATGCAGGGCCAAGTCCGGCCCGGCCCATCAAACCCCTGTCGGAACGCCAGGCCAGTTGCCTGCACTGGGCCGCCATGGGCAAGACCAGCTGGGAAACCGCCCGCATCCTGGGCGTCAGTGAAAGCACCGTGAATTTCCATCTGTGCAACGCCTGCGAAAAGCTCGGCGTGCGCGGCCGGCGCGCCGCGGTGGTCGCGGCATTGAGACTGGGCCTGATCGCGCCCGTCACGGCTTGATGACGACGGAACGCAGGAATTCATGCGCCCGCTCGGCCGGCAGGCTTTCCACGGTGCCGGCTGCCACGGCCTCGATCAACATGGTGTCGGTCACCCAGACCCTGGCGCGCAGCCAGCCCGGCTTGCCCATGGCCTTGCCCTGGACTTCGATGTCCTGCCCATAGGCAGGCCATTCGTTGGGCGGCGGCGACTGCATGTTGGCGTAGAGCGAATGCATCAGCGCCATGCCCAGCGCCTGCCTGGCGGCCGGATCCTTCGCGATGTCGGGCGGCAGCGGCGCCGACCCCACCGCAAAGACCGCCTCGCCCACGGTCGCGCTGGCCAGGGTAAAACGCAGGGTATGGGTATCCAGCTTCAGGTCGCGGGTATCGGTCGTGACCCGGTCCGGAAACGCGGCGCGCGCGTGGCCGTCGGCCACGTCGACTTCGCGCCAGTTGTAACTGGGCGAGCAGGCCGTGATCAGCAAGGCCAGCGCGACAATCGCGCCGGCTTTCTTGAACATGAAACGAAACAGCGATGAAATCGTCATTACCCGAGGACCTGGACTGTCTATTCATTTCGAGGAAGCCAGAAATTGTCGCCGATTTCGATGACCCCCGCGCCCGACGGCACGCCACTGGCCAACTATGTGTGGCCAGCCGCGCCCAATGTACCCCCGCCGATCGCCGGCCTGGGCACCCCCAGTATCTACCTGCTGCACGGACTTAGCGAGCATGCCGGGCGCTATGACCGCCTGGCGCGCTGGTTGACCGCGCGCGGCTGGACGGTGGGCGCCCACGACCACCGCGGCCATGGCCGCTCCGGCGGCCGGCCCGCGACCCTGAGCCGCGAAGACGATCTGGTCGTCGATGCGGTCGATCGCCTGCGGGCCTGGACCGCGGCGCACGGACGCCCGCCCATCCTGCTGGGCCACAGCCTGGGCGCCCTGGTCGCGGTGCGGATCGCCCTGCGCCGCCTGACCGAGATCGACGGCCTGGCGCTCAGTTCCCCGCCCTTCGTGGTGCATGTACCGCCGTGGGTGCGGCGCACCTTGACCTGGATGTCGCTGCATGCGCCCGACCTGCGCGTGCCCCATGGCCTGGCGCCCGCCCGCATTTCCCACGACCCGGCCGTGGTCAAGGCCTACCGCAGCGATCCGCTGGTGCGGCGCCAAATGACGGGACGCCTGGCGCGCTTCGTGGACGAAGGCGGCCGCGAGTCCCTGCGAGAAGCCCCGCTGCTGGCCTGCCGCACCCTGCTGATGGTGGCGGGCGACGACTCCATCGTCGCTGCCGAAGGCAGCCGACAGTTCGCCCAGCGCGCCCCCGCCGAACTGCTGACCCTGCGCTGGTACGACACCGCCTGGCACGAGATTTTCAATGAAACCGCCCCCATCGCCGACCCGGTCTACGCCGACCTGGACGAGTGGCTGGCGCGCACCGCCCAGGCATTGTCCCTGTCCCCAGTATTGACTCCCTCGGCACAGGAGGCCGGCACCCCGTAAAATCCGGCGACAGACCCAAACGAGAAGAACCCGTGACTGATACTGCCGCCAACCGCCTCTCCCGCCTGGAGGCCAACCGATCGCTGCTGACCCAGACCCTGCGGGGCATCGAAAAGGAAGGCCTGCGCGTGGACGAACAAGGTGTCCTGTCCCGCAAGCCGCACCCCGCCGGCCTGGGATCCGCGCTGACCAACGAACACGTCACCACCGACTACTCCGAATCCCTGCTCGAACTCATCACGGGCACGCACAAGGACGTCGACGCGCTGCTGGCCGAACTGACCAACACCCATCGCCACGTCTACAGCGTGCTGGACCATGAACTGATCTGGAACCAGTCCATGCCCGCCACGCTGCCGCCCGAAGCGGACATCCCCATCGCCTGGTACGGCAAGTCCAACACCGGCATGCTCAAGCACGTGTACCGCCGCGGCCTGGCCGTGCGCTACGGCAAGACCATGCAATGCATCGCCGGCGTGCACTACAACTTCTCGCTGGCCGAAGACCTGTGGTCCGTGCTGGACACGCAGCCCGGTAGCGTCCAGGACCGGCGTTCGCGCGGCTACATCGGCCTGATCCGCAATTTCACGCGCTATTCCTGGCTGCTGATGTACCTGTTCGGCGCCGCCCCGGCCTTGTCCAGCGACTTCCTGCGCGGGCGCGAACATCCGCTGAAAAAGCTGGATGACAGCACGCTGTACCTGCCCTATGCCACCAGCCTGCGCATGAGCGACCTGGGCTACCAGAACAAGGCGCAGTCGCAGCTCAAGCTCTGCTACAACGACCTGGACACGTTCCTGGGCCGCTTGTACGACGCCGTTACCCAGCCCTGGCCCGACTACCAGAAGATCGGCACCCACCGCGACGGCGAATGGATCCAGCTCAACACCAACGTGCTGCAGATCGAAAACGAGTACTACTCGAGCATCCGCCCCAAGCGCGCCACCGGCCGCTGCGAACGCCCGATCACGGCGCTGGCCGAACGCGGCGTGCAGTACGTTGAAGTACGCTGCCTGGATATCGACCCGAACTCGCCGGTCGGCATCGACGCCAGCACCAGCCGCTTCGTCGACGCCTTCCTGCTGTTCTGCACCGCATCCGACAGCCCCTTCTTCCCCGCCAACGGCTACTGTCAGCGCAGCGCCGACAACTTCTCGACCGTCGTCAAGGAAGGCCGCAAGCCCGGCCTGACGCTGGACCGCGAAGGCCAGCCCATCGGCCTGGCGCAATGGGGCCACGAACTGCTGGACCAGATCGCGCCATACGCCGCGCTGTTCGACTCCGCCCTGGGCGGCAGCGCCTATGCCGAGGCCCTGGCGGCCCAGCGCGCCAAGCTCGACCAGCCCGACTCCACGCCGTCGGCGCGCCTGCTGGCTTCGCTGACCGACAGCGGCCTGTCGTTCCATGACTATTCGCTGGACCTCAGCCGCAAGCATGCCGACGCGCTGCGCGCCCAGGCCTTGCCCGCCGACCTGGCGGCAGCCTATGAACAGGCCGCCGCGCAATCCACGGCGGAACAGCTGCGCCTGGAGCAATCGGACACCGAGGATTTCGATACCTATGTGGCCCGCTACCACGCCGCGCTGAAGGCCCCGCGCAAATAAGGCGTATCGTTAGGGTTTTGATCCGCGCCGACCGCCTGCCGGCCGGCGCGGACCGCTCTGTCACATCAGGAGGTTTTCCCCATGCGCCGCACCGCAACATTCCTGTTGGCCTTGGCCACCAGCGTGGCGGGGGTAGTCCATGCCGCACCGCCGCCCATGCAAACCGTGGAATCGGTGGACCTGAAGCGTTACGCAGGCATGTGGTACGAGATCGCGAATTTCCCCATGTTCTTCCAGCGCGACTGCGTGGGAGACACCACCGCTGAATACACCGCGCATACCGACGGCACGGTCGGCGTGAACAACCGCTGCCGCACCAAGGATGGCGACATCGATTCCGCCTCGGGCACCGCCAACGTGGTGGAAGGCAGCAACAACGCCAAGCTGGAAGTCTCGTTCTTCAAGCCGTTCAAGGGCGATTACTGGGTCATCGGCCTGGACCCCGAATACCGCTGGTCGGTAGTCGGGACCCCGGACCGGAAATACCTGTGGATCCTGTCGCGCTCGCCGCAGCTGCCCAAGGAAGAACTGGACAAGGCCCTGGATGCGGCCAAGGCCCAGGGCTATCAACTGGACGAACTGCGGTTTACGCCTCAGAAGTAAGACGCGCTGCGGCGCTCTATCCCGCGTAATCGCGTGCCAGCCGCAGCACCGTTACGCCCGGCTTCAGCTGCCGCAACGACGGCATGACCAGCGTGCATTGATCGTACGGCGTCACGATGGGCTGGCCGTCGGCCCAGCCTATCGTCGAACCGGCCCGCTCAAACGTCTCCAGGCCCGTCCAGGGCTGCGAGAAGCGCAGGTCCATGGACGGCGCGACCACCGCGTCCGTCACTTCCAGCACGCGCTGGTTTTCGGCATCCGGCAACAGCCAGCCCGCCGGCACGTCCGCCGCATCCGCCACGCCCGATTCCAGCAACATGCGCGCCACCATGTCGCGCGCCACGTCGCGCGCAGCCAGCTCGCCATGGAAACCGCATTCGATCAGCAAGGCGCAGGCGTCTTCGCGGGCCGGATCGCCGAACTGGCCGAAGTCGCGCATGCGCACGCCGTCCTTGTGGCCCGCGTCCACAATCACGTGCTGCGGCGCCTTCAGCCTGCGCGCCAGCGCGATGTTGCGCGGCAGAACGCCGGTCAGCAGCAAAGGCGCGCCCGGTTCATGCATGGAGTGCAGGTCCAGCAGCCAATCCGCGCGCTCCACCCAGGGACGCAGTTCGGCGCCGCGCCGACGGTCCGGCGTCGTGGGGTTGTCCAGGCGCTCGGCGCTCCAGACGCGGTTCATGTCCTCGGCGACGAAGCGCGACGCATCGTGGTTGGCATGGTCGAAACGGTCGAACGCATCGAGATTGCAGAACGCCAGCGTCAGGCTGCCGCGGCGCGGCCGCAGGCCCGCCGCCAGCAGGTCCTTCAAGGCCCAGGCGCCGCACAGCTCGTTGCCGTGCACCAGCGCGGACAGCATCAACGCGCGCCCCGGCAGGCCTGAATCGAAATGCCACACGCCTGGGGTGCCGGTATTGCCGGCGCGCTCGGCGCTCAGGTCGGGTACGGGAAGCTTGAATTCCATGGATGTCGTCCGCTGCGGTGCTAGGGTGTTGCGATGATCCGGTTTCGAATCACTGGGCTTCGATCTTGGCGGCCTTGACCAGCGCGCCGTACTTCCTGGTTTCCTCGGCCTGATAGGCCGCCGGGTCCAGGCCCGGTTGCGACAGCACGCCGCCGGCTTCCTGCATCTTGGCGCGGAACTGCTCCGACTTCAGCGTCTCGGCCAGCGCGCTGCGCAGCTTGGCCGCCACCGGCTCCGGCAGGCCGGCCGGGCCATAGAGCGCGAACCAGACGCTGATGTCCACGGATTCGAACCCCGGGGTTTCAGCCAAGGCAGGCAGGTCCGGCGCCACCGGCGAACGCTTCTTCTCGGTCACGCCCAGCGCCACGATCTTGTCGGCGCGCACTTGCGGCAGGCCCGAGGACAGCACCAGCATGCCGTAGTCCAGCTGGCCGCTCATCAGGTCCGTCACCAGCGGCGCCACGCCGCGGTACGGCACGTGCTCGGCGCGCGTGCCGGTCGACTGGTTGATCATTTCGCCGGCCAGGTGCAGGGTCGTGCCCACGCCGGAAGAACCGTAGTTGAAGCTGCCGGGCGCGGCGGCGCGCAGCTTCTGCAGATACTCGGCGGCGGTCTTCACGCCCGAATTCTTGCTGGCGGCCAGCAGCATGGGCTGCGAGGCAATCACGCCCAACGGCGAAAAGTCCTTCACGCTGTCGTACTTGACCGCATTGTTGATCATGCTGGCGATGACCATTTCATTGGTGGAGCCCAGCAGCAGCGTGTAGCCGTCGGGCGCGGCGCGCGCCACGCGCTGCGCGCCGATGGTGCCGCCGGCGCCGCCCACGTTCTCGACCACCACGCTCTGGCCCAGGCGCTTGGCCAGCTCTTCGCCGAACAGGCGCGCGGTCAGGTCCACGCTGCCGCCCGCCGGGTAGCCGACCACCAGCGAGATGGCGCGTTCGGGATACTCGGCGTGGGCGGAAGACGCCGCGGCCAGCGCAGAGACGGCACAGATAGCGGCTAGCGCGCCGCGCAACGGATGCAGGACGGATTTCATGTTTTCTCCCTGGGGTGCTGAGGCGGACGGCGGCGCCGTCTCATTTGATGTTTCGGGAGCTATTCTCGGGCGTACACCAGGGATATTTCGTGCCGAATCGACACATTGCCGTGCGGATTCGGCACACGCCTGGCGCGCGACCAGCGGATTTCAGGCCTTGCGGCTGGCCGTGGCTTCCCAGGCCGCTTCGGCCAGGTCAGCCAGGCGCGCCCGCGACCGGTACAGCCGCACCTCGAACGAGATTTCCTCGCTGCGGCCGCCCAGGGCGGCCAGCGCGCCGCGGCGGCAATCCGCCGCCACCATGGACCAGGGCAGCCAGGCCACGCCCAGGCCCTTGGCAACCGCGCCATGCGCCGCGTCCAGCGAATCGCTGCGCAGAAATGGCGCCAGGGCGTAGGGCGTGGCCTCCAGGCGGTCTCCCACGATGCGCTCCATGGCCAGGCCGCCCGCATAGGTGATCAAGGGCACGGACGGACCGCCTTCCTGCAGCACGTAACGGGGCCGGCCGCGTGAATCCGCCTGACTGACGGGCACGAGCTTGTCGGTGCCCAAGGTCATGTAGCGGTAGCGTCCTGGGCTCAGCTGCACGGACAGAGCCGGATGCTCATAGCAGCACAGCAGGTCCACCCGGCCTTGTTCCAGCCGGGCCGCCATGTCCTGCATCATGCCGGTGGACAGCTCGACCTGCGTGCCCTCGGTCAACACCTTGGGCGTGCGGTGGCGCAGGCGCGCAATCCAGTCGGCCACCAGCGTCCGGGCCAGGCTGCGGCCGGTGGCGATGCGCAGCACCGCCTCGCCGCCTGCGCCGAAACTGCGGATGCGATGACGCACCTGCGCCATCTGCTCCACCACCTGCGTCGCCGTCTTGAGCAAGGCCTCGCCTTCGGCGGTCAGGACCACAGGCAGGCGCTGACGTTCGATCAATGGCGCGCCGGCCCAGGCCTCCAGCGCGCGGATGCGCCGTCCGAACGCAGGATGGGTGACGTGGCGCAGCTCGGCCGCACGCACGAAGCTGCCGGTCTGCGCCAGGGCAATCAGATCTTCAAGGAGTTTCAGGTCGGCCATGGACGTCAAGCTTACGCCATCGGCCGGCCCTTCACTTGGCGCCCAGCCCCATCATTGCCAGGGTGGCGCGGGTCAGATCGCTGTCCGGATCTTCCAGCTCATTGACCAGGTCGAAATGGTTGCAGTGCGGCGTCGGGATGCGGGTGGAAGCCAGCCCTGCGGCATTCCAGGCTGCTTCGTATGCCGCCGTCTGGTTCTTGAAGCCCTGGGTCTCCAACCCGCCCACGGCCAGCAGCATCGGACCCGCGCGTTCCGGCAGATGGAAGATCGGGCTTTGATGCGCGGCTTGCTCGGGCGTGAGCTGCAGCCAGGTGTTGGGCAGGACGTCGCACAGCGGACGCAGGTCGAACAGCCCGCTCAACGCCAGCGTGCCCTTGATCACGTCGTCCGGCACGCCGTAGCGCGCCTGCCACGCCGGCGCGACCAGCATGCCGGCCAGATGGCCGCCCGCCGAGCTGCCGCTGACGTAGATCCTCTCGGGATCCACGCCATAGGCCGCCACGTTGCGATACAGCCAGGCCACGGCGGAACGCACCTCGCGCACCACTTCGCCCAAGGTGGCCTCGGGCACCAACGTGTATTCCAGGGTAGCCACCGCGGCGCCCGCGGCGTTGAAGGCCTCGGCCATTACCGGAGCGTCTTCCTTGCGCTGCGCGCGCCAATAGCCGCCATGGATGAACACGAACAGCGGCGCCGGCGCCTGCGAGGCGGCGGGCAGGAACAGGTCCAGCCGCTCGTCCTGGCCCATGCCGTAGCGCAGGTCCAGCACGCCGGGGCGGCGCGTGCGCACCCGCGCCGAGGACTCGGCATACCGGCGCACGCAGGCGTCGAAATCCGGCACCGATTCGCGCGCGTTGTATTGCACCTCGCGCTCGGCGATGGTGGGAAAGAAGAGATCGATGTCGGTGTTATGCATGCCTGGCCTGCGATGTGGGCTGCGATTGGGGCTGGGAAATGATGCGTTCGATGAACTGCGCGGTCTTGCGGTAGTGCGCGGCCAGCATGGCGACCGAGCCTTCCACGTCGCGCGCAACGGCGGCGTCCAGCAGCTGGCGATGTTCGTCGTCGACGTTGCGCTCCGGCCCGTAGGCGGTCGCACCGGCGCGCGCCGGACGGCGGTAGCGCTCGGTCTGCGCGTAGAGCTGCGTGGACAGGTCCAGCAGCCAATGGGAGCGGCAGGCGCCGATCAGCGCGTGGTGGAATTCCAGGTGGCGCGCCTCCAGCAGTTCGTCCAGTTCTTCCGAAGGTTCGGCGGCGGCCTCGGCCCGCTGCGCGGCCAGCGTCAGCGCATGGTACGCGCCGACCAGGCGCGTTTCCCAGGCGTCGTCGGCATTGGCCAGCGAGCGGCGCAGCGCGTCGCAATCGATCAGTATGCGGGTTTCACAGGCGTCCCACATTTCCTCGACCGACAAGGGCGCGATGCTGAAGCCGCGCGACGTGGTGCTGATGACCATGCGCTCGCTGCGCAGGCGGTTGAGGGCTTCGCGGATGGGAGAGAAGCTGCTGCCGTAGCGCTGCTTCAGCAGTTCCAGCCGCAAGGACTGGCCCGGCGCGAAGGCGCCGCGCATGATGTCGCGCCGCAGCAGGCGGTAGACCTGCTCGGACAGCGTGATTTCCTCCACGCCGGCGCTCCCGTCCGATCCGGGATCGTCCTGGCGGGAAGCTTTGATTCTAGGCTTCAAGATGGTCTCCAGATGTCTGCAGCCGGGGCGCGTATCCGCGCGCGGCCCATTCTACCCGCGCCCCAGGGCCGCGCGGCCTGCTCAAATACCCAGGTAACGCTGCGCCAGCTCGGGCTGGGCGGACAGCTCGGCGGGCCGCCCCGACCAGGCTACCCGGCCCTTGTCCACGATGTAATGGCGGTCGACCAGCGTCGCCATCTCGGGCAGGTTTTTGTCGATCACCAGGATGGTCTGGCCTTCGGCCTTCAGCGCCCGCAGGCAGCGCCAGATCTCCTGGCGGATCAGCGGCGCCAGCCCCTCGGTGGCTTCGTCCAGGATCAGGAGCTTGGGGTTGGTCATGAGCGCGCGCCCCACCACCAGCATCTGCTGTTCACCGCCTGAGAGCGTGCGCGATGACTGCCCGCGGCGCTCTTTCAAGCGCGGGAACAGCGTGTAGACGCGCTCCAGGTCCCATCCGCCCGGCGCGGCGCGCGAGGTCGCCACCAGATTTTCCTGCACCGTCAGTGAACCGAACACGCGCCGGCCCTCCGGCACCAGCCCCACCCCCAGGCGCGCCACGCTGCTGGGCGCGGAACGGCCCAGCGTCTGGCCGCGGAACTGCACCGCGCCGCCGGTGGCGGGCAGCATGCCCATCAGGGTCTTGATCGTGGTGGTCTTGCCCATGCCGTTGCGCCCGATCAGCGAGATCACCTCGCCTTCGCTGGCCTCGAACGACATGCCAAACAGGACCTTGCTGGAACCGTAGCCGCCAGTCAGCCCTTCAACCTTCAACATGTTCTTCTCCCAGATACGCCGCGCGCACCTCCGGATGGCGGCGCACCTCCTCGGGCGAACCGCTGAACACCACGCGGCCATAGACCAGCACGCTGATGCGGTCGGCCAGCGCGAAGACCGCGTCCATGTCGTGTTCCACCAGCAGGATGCCGTAGTCGCCCTTCATGCCTTGCAACAGCCGCGTCATGCGCGCCGATTCCTCGGGCCCCATGCCGGCCATGGGTTCGTCCAGCAGCAGCAACCGCGGCGAACGCGCCAGCGCAACCGCCAGCTCCAGCTGCCGCTTCTCGCCGTGCGCCAGGTCCGCCGAACGCACGTGGCGGCGGTCCTCCAGCCCCACATGCTTCAGCCACTGCATGGCCTCGGTCTTCAACGCCGCATCATGGCGCGGGTTGGACCAGGCCTGGAAGGCGCGGCCGCCCTTGAGCATGCGCGACAGGATCACGTTCTCCAGCGCGGTGTATTCCTGGCACAGCTCGGTGATCTGGAACGAGCGGCCCAGCCCCAGGCGCGCACGCTCGAAGGCGCGCAGCCCGGTCACGTCCTGTCCGTCCAGGTGGATGGTGCCGGAATCCGGCCGGATCTCGCCGCAGATCTGCGCGATCAGGGTGGACTTGCCCGCGCCGTTGGGGCCGATGATGGCGTGGATCTCGCCGGCGCGCACGTCCAGGTCCACGCCGTTGGTAGCCACCACCGCATCGAAGGCCTTGCGCAGCTGCGTCAGGCGCAACAGGCTCGCGCTTGCGTCAGTCGGCATGGCGCGTCTCCAGCAGTTTTCCGAACAGGCCCTTCTGGCCCCACAGCACCACCAGCACCAGGATGGGCCCCATGTACAGCAGCCAGTGCTCGGTCAGGGACGACAGCATCTGCTCCAGCCCCAGGAACACCGCCGCGCCCGCGATCGGCCCCAGCAAGGTGCCCACGCCGCCCAGGATGACGATGGCCATGAGTTCGCCGGACTTGGTCCAGGCCGCCATGTCGGGCGTCACCAGCCCGGCATAGTTGGCCCACAGCACGCCGGCCAGCCCCGTGCCCACCGCCGACAGCACGAAGGCGCTGAGCCGGTACGGCGTGGGCGCCACGCCCAGGTTGATGGCGCGCCGCTCGCTCTGGCGCAGCGCCTGCAGCACCATGCCGAAGCGCGAGTTGGTCACGCGGATGCACAGCAGCGTCCACAGGGTCAGCAGCGCCAGGCACACATAGTAGAAAACCATGGGGCTTTCCAGATTGATGCCGGGCAGCTCATTGCGCTGCGGAATCATCAGGCCGTCATCGCCGCCGTAGAACTGCAGCGACACCAGCACGAAGTACACCATCTGGCCGAACGCCAGCGTGATCATGATGAACTGCACGCCGCGCGTGCGCAGCGCCAGATAGCCGAACAGCCAGCCGGCCAGCGCGCACACGATGAGCGCTATCGGCCACACCACCAGCGCGGCGTTGCTGCCGGCCCAGCCGAAGATCGGGCCGGCTTCCGAAGTATGGAAGGCAATGATGCCGACCGCATAACCGCCCAGCCCGAAGAACATGGCATGGCCGAAACTGACCATGGCGCCATAGCCGATCACCAGGTCCAGGCTGACCGCCGCCAGGCCGTAGATCAGAAAGCGCGTCACCACGCCGATCAGGAACGGCGAGCCCGAGGCAAGCGCCGCGGCCGGCAGCAGGATCAGCACCGCCAGACCCGCCAGGCCCCAGCGGGCGCGGTTCGTAAGTGTGTATGCCATCTTCATCCTCGCGCCGGGAACAGTCCACCCGGCTTGGCAATCAGCACGATCGCCATCAATACATAGATGCTGGCGGAAGCCATGCCTGCCGCCAGCGGGTCCGCGGTGGCGGGCGAGAACATCGTCGACAGCAGCTGGGGCAGGAAGGCACGCCCCAGGCTGTCCACCATGCCCACCAACAGCGCGCCGGCCAACGCGCCACGCACCGATCCCACGCCGCCGATCACGATGACCACGAAGGTGGTGATCAGGATGCGCTCGCCCATGCCGATTTCGACCGCCAGCAGCGGCGCGGCCATCACGCCGGCCAGGCCGCAAAGCAAGGCGCCCAAGCCAAACACCAGCGTGTAGAGCTTGCGGATGTCTATGCCCAACGCGTCGACCATCTCGCGGTCGTCGGCGCCCGCGCGGATCAGCATGCCGATGCGCGTGCGGTTGACCAGCCACCACAGGCCCACGGCCACCAGCGCGCCTATGGCGATGAACGACAGGCGGATCAGCGGATACTGGAACCCCGGCGCCAGCGTCACCGCGCCTTCCAGGAAGCTTGGGATGCCCACCAGCGGCGGACGCCGGCCGAAGATCAGGCTGACCGCTTCGTTGGAGAACAGCAGCAGGCCGAAGGTGGCCAGCACCTGGTAGAGGTGATCCCGCTTGTACAGCTTACGTATCACCACCACTTCGACGGAAATGCCATACAGGCCCGCCCCCAGCAACGCCGCCAGCACGCCCGCCAGGAACGAGCCGGTGGTGCCGATGGCGTAGGCCGCGCAATACGCCCCCACCATGTAGAACGACCCGTGCGTCAGGTTGACCACGCCCATGATGCCGAAGATCAGCGTCAGTCCGGCCGCCAGCATGAACAGCATGGCGCCGAACTGCAGCCCGTTGAGCAGCTGTTCAAACAGAAGCGTCATGACGGCATCTTGCAGAGTTGCGCGTAGGCGTCCTTGTCATCGGACACCAGCTTGCGGACCAGCTTCGGCGACAGGCTGCCGTCGCTATCCTTCTCGATGCGCATCAGGTACAGATCCTGGATCGGATGCTGGTTGGTGTTCATGCTGAACTTGCCGCGCAGCGATGTGAACTCGGGCTTGCGCAGCGCGGCGCGGAAGTCCGCGGCCTTGGACAGGTCGCCGCCGGTGGCCTTCAGGCCCGCGCCGATCAGCTGCGCCGTGTCGTAGGCCTGCATGGCGTAGTCCGTCGGCACGCGGCCGTAGGCGTCCTTGAACGCCTGCACGAAGGCCTTGGATTGCGCGTTGTCGAAGTCCTGCGACCAGATGCCGGTGATGTAGGCGCCGGCCGAGGCGTCGCCCGTGGCCTGGATCATGCGCGCATCCATCGAGAAGCTGGGCATCAGCATCGGGATGCTCTTGTTCAGCCCGGCCGCCGCGTACTGCTTGACGAAGTTGATGCCCGTGCCGCCCGGATGGAACTGATAGATGGCGTCGGGCGCCAGCGAACGCAGGCGCGCCAGCTCCACCGAGAAGTCCGACTGGTCGAGCTTGGTGTAGATCTCGGCGACCACTTCGCCCTTGTAGGTGCGCTTGAAGCCTTCGATGGCGTCGCGGCCCGCCTGGTAGTTGGGCGCCAGCAGCACGACCTTCTTGTAGCCCAGCTCGTTGGCCGCCACGCCGCCGGCCGTGTGGAAGGCGTCGTTCTGGTAGGACGCCACGAAGTAATTGGGATCGCACTTTTCGCCTGCGAAGTTCGACGGGCCGGGATTCAGGCTGACGTAGAACGCACCCGACTTCACCACGCTGGGCACGACCGCCGCCAGCACGTTGGAGAAGTTCACGCCGGTATAGAGCTTGACGCCCGATTGCAGCAGGCGGTCGGCCGCCTGCTTGGCGTTGGCGGGCTTCAGGCCGTCGTCCTCGATCACCAGTTGCACGGGCACGCCGCCCAGCTTGCCGCCGCCCTGCTTGATGGCCAGGTTGAACGCATCGCGCTCGTCTTCGCCGATGTAGCCCGCCGGCGTGGACAAGGTGGCGATGAAGCCGATCTTGACCGGGTCCGCGGCATGGGCCGCCCCCATGGACGCCGCGGCGCCCAACGCGACGGACAACGCGCCGCCCAGTATCTGTTTCTTGATCATGTTTTTCCCCTTGGAGACTGCGTTGCCCGCCGCCCGCGTCGGCGGCCGGGCGTTTTAGACCGCCACCACCGGATGGCGCAGCGTGCCGATGCCTTCCACGCAGGCCACCACCACGTCGCCCGGCCACAACCATTCCTGGGGCTTGCGTCCCGCGCCCACGCCTTCTGGCGTACCGGTGGCGATGATGTCGCCCGGTTCCAGCGTGATGCCCGCACTGATGTCCGAGATCAGGAACGGCACCTTGAACAGCATGTGGCGCGTGTTGGAGCCCTGCTTCTTTTCGCCGTTGACCGTGAGCCACAGGTCCAGCACCTGCGGATCCGGGATCTCATCGGCGGTCACGATGCACGGGCCGAAGGGCGCGTAGGTGTCCATGCCCTTGGAATAGATCCACTGGCCGGCGCGGCGGCAATCGCGCGCGCTCATGTCCAGCATCACGCTGTAGCCGAACACGTACGACAGCGCATCGGCCTCGGCCACGCGCGAAGCGCGGCGGCCCATGATCACGGCCAGCTCCACTTCCCAATCCAACTGCTGCGTGATCTTGGCGTTGTGCTCGATGGCGTCGCCCGGGCCGATGACCGTGGTGGGCGGCTTGGAGAAGATCACCGGCTGCTTGGGCAGGTCGGCCGAGGTATCCAGCGTGCGGCTGGATTCCTCCACGTGCTCCACGTAGTTCAGGCCGATGCCGAAGATGTTCTTGCGCGGACGCGGAATCGGCGCCAGCAGCTTGACGTTCTCCTGCGGCAGCGCGCTGCCCACGGGCCAGTTGCCGCGATAGGCCTCCATCAGCTTGCTGGCCTGCGCCACCGCCACGGGACCGAGGTCGATGAAAGCCAGCATGTCGTCAGGCAGGTCCACGCCGCCGGCGCGCCCCAGCAGGGCCAGGTCGATCACATAGCCTTCGGCCAGCGCGCCCAGGCGGGCAGCGGCGGTGGGGTGAGCGCGAAAAGTTACCAAGCGCATAAGAACTCCATTGATTCAGGACGAGTTGAGTCAAGCGCGCGGGCCAAGCCCGCGCGGCGGATGAAAATTCGGGAGGGAACGGGCGGCGCTAGATCAGCACTTGATGGCCGTCGTTTTCCTTGACCGCTTCTTCGCGGTAAAGCGCCAGCGCGCGCATCACGGGCAGGTCGTTGAAGCTGAACAGGCAGGCGTCGTCGTTCGATGAAAGATTGACGTGTTCATGGATGGCCCACGAGGGCACGCAGAAGATGTCGCGCTCGGTCCAGTCATAGCGCTTGCCGTCGATGATGGAATAGCCGCTGCCCTTGGCCACCTGGTAGATGAAGCTGCCGGTATGGCGGTGGGCCTTGGTGTGCTCGCCGGGCCGCAGCAGCTGCATGCTGGCGCCGATGGTGGGCATGACCGGGCCGCCCGTGGCCGGGTTGACGTATTCGAGCAGGATGCCGTCGTAGGGGCTGCCCGCAGTGGTGCGCGCATAGCGGCGCAGCGCCTCGTAGGTGGGCTCCCATTCGTACTTGAAGAGCGGCGAATAGGGCTTGGTCCAACCGGACACCTGAGGCCGTAGCGCCGGATTGGCCCAGGCTGCGCTGGTGTCGTCGACCGGATAGGTCACGGTCTGGTTCAAGTCGGGATGCACGGCATAGAAGCCGGCTTCCATGGCGTTGACCAGCGGGATGTCCAGGCCGTCCTGCCAGATGCAGGTGGTGCCGTCTTCGGCCACGCCATGCTCGTGCCAGGTGCCGTTGGGCGTCAGCACGAAATCGTTCGCGCCCAGCGTCATCTTGTGGCCGTCGACCACCGTGAAGGCGCCCCGCCCTTCCATGATGAAGCGCAGCGCCGAATGCGAATGCTTGTGGGCGGAAGCCAGTTCGCCCGGCTTCATGACCTGCAGGCCCGAGTACAGCCAGCCCACGGCGGCGGCCACGTCGCGCCGGCCCGGGTTGTTCAGGTAGATCACGCGCCGGCCCGCCTCTTCGGGCGAAACCAGCTCGGACGAACGCAGCACGTGGCCGCGCAGGTCCTGGTAGCGCCACACCACCGGCACCGAGGCAGACCGCGGCGCCCACGGTTCGATCTTGTTCGCCACCGTCCACAGGGCGCCCGTCTCCAGGCGGGCCAGCTCCTGGTAATAGGCGATCAGCTCGGGCGAGTCGGCCACATTGGCGCGGCCTATGGTGTCCTCGCGGTACGCGTCATAGCGGTTCGCTTCCATCCCTTGCCTCTTTTTATAAAAATTCGAATATTTTCGAAAATAATAGAGGCCAGCTGAAAATCGGGCAACGAGTGCGCGCTAGGGGTTTTCCCAGGCCGCCTGAAAATTGTTGGCGCGCGGTCAAACAATACTGTACAAAAACACAGTACAACGTGATACATTTCGCTCGCCCAAAAAACTGTCGTCCAGGAGAACCCTGTGTCAGAAGCTGCCCATCTCGTCCAGTACATCGTCGTTCCCTACCGCGCCGCCGCCGATGGCGTCGCGCCCGGTGAAATCCGCGCCGCCAGCAGCGAGTTCGGCGCCATACGCATCGCCAACTCCATGGCCTCCAAGTTCGCCGGCGTCGCCGCCTACGAAGTACTGGTGGACAAGGAAACCGGCGACATGGAATCGCCGCGCATCCTCGCCCAGATCGGGACCGTACCGGCACTGGACGATTGAACGCGAGGCCGCCGTGCGGCGTCGCCCCGGCCCGGCGGCAACGACTGATCGCCGCTGGGCCGTGTCATGAATTTTCTTTGATTGGAATGAATATTTTCTAGCTTCACTAGGGCAAGGATGTCCGACAGGATGCGGGGTTACGTGCAAATCGCCTACCCACCTTGCCACCAAGAAGCCGCATGATCCGCCAACTCCCCTTGCTCCGCGCCACCACGGCCGGACTCCTGTCCCTGGCTTGCGCCCTGACGCATGCGGCGCATTCGCCGGAGTCCTCTGACTGGCCGAGCAGACCCGTGACGCTGGTCGTGCCTTTTCCCCCAGGTGGCGGCAATGACGCAGTAGCGCGCCAGATCGCAGGCCCCGCAGGCCAGGCGCTGGGCCAGCTTCTGGTCGTCGAAAACCGGCCGGGCGCGGGCGGCACCATAGGCTCTGCGACCGTCGCCCGGGCACACCCCGATGGCTACACGCTGCTGCTCTGCTCGACCAGCAGTCTGGTCGTGGCAACAGCGCTCTATCCCAGCTTGCCGTACCGCGTCGAGGATCTGGCTCCGGTCGTCCATATTGCCGATACGCCGACGGTCTGGGTGGCCGATCCGGGCGTATCCGCCACCAATCTCCAGGAATTCATCGCGGCCGCCAAACAGGCGCCCGGCAAATACGGCTACGCCTCGGGCGGCACGAACACCATGCCTCATCTTGCAGGCCGAACGATCAGCGCGCGCAATGGCCTGAACATGCTGCACGTGCCGTACCGCGGATCCACGCCCGCCTATGCGGATCTCGCCACGGGACGCGTGAACCTGATGATGGACAGCATTATTTCAGCGCTGCCCTTCATCGAGTCTGGCCGGGTCAAGGGACTGGGCGTCAGCGCCGATCAACGCCTGCCGCAGATGCCGTCCGTACCGACCTTGGCTGAACAGGGCCTGGACGACTTGGGCTTCGTGGGCTGGGTAGGTATTTGCGCGCCGCGCAACACGCCGCATGAGATCACCGCCAAGGTCGCTCGCAGCGTGCAGCAAGCATTGGCCCAGCCCTCGTTGCGGGAAACGTTTGCGAGGCAGATTGCGAAACCGGTAGGTAACGGCCCCGACGCGTTTGCGCAGAAGATACAGCGCGATACCGTGGCGTGGCGGCAGATCATCGCGGCGTCTCAAACGGGCCAGGATTGAGGCACAGGCAGCACACGCCGAAGCCCGGCTGCGCTCAGGCGGCTAGCGTCGGCCCGTTCGCCATGCCATCCGAGACCAGCCTGGCGACCTCGCAAATGCAATCGACCATGGCTGCGCGCAGCGGAATCGAGGGTTGGTCGACATAAGCGGCAAAGTAGGTCTGCTTAGGAAATGGCATGGAAAATGGCAGCCGCACAAGCTTGCCCGAATCGAGCTCCCCGCGGATGAGCTCGATCGGCAAGACCGCGTATCCCGCGCCCGCAACGGCCAACCGCAGCATGACCGACAGCGATCTCAATACGATCAGCTTGAAGCCTTGCATCTGAGGAGACGAAAAATAGCTGGCGATGGCAGAGTACAACAGCGAATCCACCGGATAGGACAACAGAGGCAGCCGCTTCAAGTGGTTCACCGACGGCTCGACATCGCCGCGCATCAGGCTTGGGCTGCAGACCCAGACGTAGTCCAGCTCGAGCAACTGCCGGTTTACCACCATCGGCTCTTCGATGCTGCCCAGCAACAGCCCGATGTCGAGCGTGCCCTCACGCAATTGCTGCCGTATGTCCGTGCTGGTCAAAGACTGCAGATGCACGGTGACGTTCGGCCATTGTCTGCAGAGGGCGGCGGCCATGGGCTCGAGTATCGCTTCCGCAACGGTCCCGCTCATGCCGATGCTGATCTGGGTAAGCCTTACGTCCGTGGTCGCGAACCGGCTGGTGAAGGCTCTCGCATGTGCCAGCAGTTCTTCCGCAGGGCCAAGCATTTCTGCGCCTATCGGCGTCAAGCTCAGTTGCTTGCCCTTCTCCCGCACAAAGACTCTTACGCCCAGTTCTTCCTCGAAGGCCGCAATGCGGGCGGAAATAGCCGCCTGGGACGCGTGGAGTTCTTCCGCGGCCAAAGTCATTTTCTTGAGCCTGGCGGCTCGGACAAACGTTTCCAGAAACCGGAGATTCATGCGTGGATATCCTAAGCCTGAGATACACCCCTGTCCCACCGGCCTGCGGCGGAACAGTCCCGGTCAGTATCGGGATGGGTTATCAGAATCCGAAGGGGCTGGGCTCCCCTGCTGCGACGCACCAATACACTCGCCGGATTGGCGAACGACGGCCGACTTTGGAAGAAAAACAAGGACCGTTAACCCGTTTTTCTCATGGCCCGCAGACGTTGGTATACGCCGACGGGCCTAAATGCAAAGCGGGAGACGATGCTCCCGCTCATAATCCCAAGCGATTGATTTTAACTAAATTTCCGGACTTTAAACACGAAATGCCCCTATCAAAACTTCGTGTTTTTTCTCGTATCCCGCCCTTGTGAGACTGCGTCAATCGGCATGCAACCATGAAACTCGACGGCTGCAGCATTCCGCATGTTTCACTGCAACAAATTTCGCCATCATCGGCATCCTGACGCCGGATTCATGTCTCGCTTTATCAAGCATTTATGGATTTATGCAGACACCTCGTCCGGACAAATCAACACAGAAGTCGCTGTCCAAATTTCCAATAATCAGCAATAAACAATCATTGCCTGAATTCGAAATTCGTCACGCGCAGAGTTAATCAAACGTATCCAAACCGGCCCCGGCCGTTGACCGGCCGCGGGCCAATGCGCGTCGCCGACGCCCAGCCTTTGCAGAATGGGCGTCTCAGCGCACTCAAAAATCCCAGATGACCGGCACCCAGCGGAACGCGTCGCCGTCAACCGCGACCCGCCCGAGGGACGGGAACGGCAAGTGGGCGGCGACCAGCAACCCACGGTTCTGCGCCAACTCCTGGAACAGACCGAGGCGGACGCGGGCCGATTCCTCGGGGTCGTGTTCGAAGCCGTTGTGCCATTCGGGATGGTCGAATGCCACCGGGAACATGGCGTCGCCAGCGAAGGTCAGCCGTTCGCCGCCCGAGACCAGATCGACCACGCTGTGTCCGGGCGTATGGCCGCCTGTCATGCGCACGATGACGCCCGGCGCCACCTCATGCCGGTCTTCGAAGAGCCGCAGACGGTCGCGGTATTCGTTGTAGAAGCTGGTGGCGGTCGACTTCAGCACCGCAGGCACCGGCTTGGGCATGACGGTGTGCGAGAAATCCGGCGAAGTCCAGAACGCCACTTCGGTCGCGGACACGTGGATGCGCACATCCGCACGCAAGCGTTCCTTGACGCCGGGCACGAGCAGCCCACCCACGTGGTCCATGTGCATGTGCGTGATGATCACGTCGGTCACGGATTCCAGCGCGATGCCGGCGGACTCAAGCCGCTGGGGAAACAGCCCGGCGCGCGGAAAGCCCGCGAACTGCCCGCCCAGTCCCGCATCGATGAGTATGGTCTGATCGCCGCTGCGCGCCACCATCACGTTCAACGGCCAGTCGAACGCGTCGGGCGGCATGAACATGTGTTCCAGCCAGGCCGCGAGATCGGCGGGATCGGCATTGGTGGCCATCGTCGAGGTCGGCAGCGGCAGCACGCCGTCGCTGACGACCAGCGCGTCGATGTCGCCGATCTGCAGCGCGTAGCGCGACGGAACCAGGTCGACGGATTCGGTGTTTTCAATGGCAAACATGGCGGTATCTCCAGGAAGGTGCGCCACCAAGGTGGCGGCGCGGAGGCTTCTGCGCGTGGCGAAGTTGGGAGGATCGTAGGTCTGGCTCTTCAGGCGCGGTAGGCGTGTGCGGGGAAGCATGCTGTTGTGCGATCCGCACCAATTCGCGGCGGTTCCCTACTCTTGTTCCGCCCACGCCGCTACGGCAAAATGCCCTGCCTCCCATCCTTCCCTCCAAGCGTTGGCCCATTCCATGACCGGCTCCGTGACTTTGTTCGACCGCCATCGCCCGCGCCTCCACGCGATCGCCTATCGCATGCTGGGTTCGGTGGCCGAGGCGGAAGACGTGGTGCAGGATGCGTGGCTGCGCTGGCATGGCGCCGACCGTGCCACGCTGGAGAACCCCGAAGCCTGGCTCGTCACCGTCACCACCCGTCTGGCGATCGACCGCCTGCGCGCCGCCCGTGCCGAACGGGAAAACTATGTGGGCGTCTGGCTGCCGGAACCGATGCTGATGGCCGCGCCCTCCACGCCCGAACAGATCCACGAACTGGCCGACGATGTGTCAGTGGCATTTCTGTTCATGCTGGAGCGCCTGTCGCCGAACGCCCGCGCGGCCTTCCTGATGCGCGAGGTGTTCGACGCCGACTACGAGGACATCGCGCAGACCCTGGACAAGACCCAGGCCGCGGTCCGCCAGCTGGTGCGGCGCGCCAAGCAGCAATTGCGCCAAGGCACCCCGCGCGAGGCCGTGCCGCGCGCGACGCTGCATCGGCTGCTGCTGACCTTTGCCGACGCGATGGACCGCAGCGACTTCCACGGCCTGCATGCGCTGCTGAGCGACGACGCCGAACTCATCGGCGACGGCGGCGGCAAGGCCACCGCCTTTGCCAGCCTGGTGGGCGGCAAGCGGCTGGCGCAGCTGTTCTACGCCGGCAAGCGCCGCTACCGCGAGGCGCTGCGCACCGAAGTGGTCCAGGTGAACGGACAATGGACGCTGCTGCGCTTTATCGATGGCGAGCTTGAATCCGTGCAGTCCTACGAGACGGACGGCAAGCGCCTGACCCGGATTCTGGTGCAGCGCAATCCGGACAAGCTGGCCCGCATCGCGGCCGCGCTGGCGCAACGCTGAGGCCGCCCGCGCCGGCGTTGGTGCATGAGGGGCAACATGGTGATCCCTTGCGCGGACCTACCGCCGCGCCGCCCGCGCTTCTACGATGGACCTGTCACCCATCCACTCAGGACAGGCCATGCCGAAACTCACCAAACTCGCGTTGTCTTTCATCGCCGCCGGCGCGCTGCTGGACCAGCCCGCCCATGCCGCATCGCACCACGCGGCGTCCGCCGGCAAGCCGGCCGATCCCATCGTCACCGAAGTAATGAGCAAAGACCTGCCGGACATCCCCGGCCGCGATGCCGTGATGCTCGTCGTCGACTATCCGCCCGGGGCGGCCGACCCCCTGCACCGCCATGACGCCTCGGCCTTCGTCTATGTACTGGAGGGCAGCATCGTCATGCAGGTCAAAGGCGGCAAGGAAGTGACGCTGACCCCGGGCCAGACCTTCTACGAAGGGCCGGACGACATCCACACCGTGGGCCGCAATGCCAGCCAGACCCAGCCGGCCAAGTTCGTGGTCGTGCTGATCAAGAAAAAGGGCGCTCCCGCCCTGATCCCCGTTCAATAGGGGACACGCACTTATCCCATCCTGGCCAGCCCCGGGCGCCGCTCGCCCGAGGTTGGCCTATTTTTTTTTCCGCGGCAGCGTCACAAAACCGGCCTGCCCCACGTCTTAGGGGGTAGGATCAACCAACTTGCGCCGCTGCCACCATGCCTACCCCTCTCCCCGCCTCCCCGGTTACCTCTCCCGCGAACGGCCCGGACTCCCTGGCCGACAGCTTCGCCACCAGCTATGCCGGCGTCATGGCCTTCCTGGCCGTCGCGGCCGAGGGCAACTTCGCCAAGGCCGGCGACCGGCTGGGCATAGGCCGTTCGGCAGTCAGCCGCAGCGTGCAGAAGCTCGAAGACCAGCTGGGCGTGCGGCTCTTCGTGCGCACCACGCGCAGCACCTCGCTTACCGCCGAGGGGCAGCGCTTTTACGAACAATGCCATCCCGGCGTGGAACGGATCATCCAGGCCCTGGACAACATGCGCGACCTGCGCGAGGGTCCGCCCTCCGGCCTGGTGCGCGTCTGTTCCACCGTGGGGTTTGGCCGCAAGATCGTGGCGCCCCTGCTGAAGGCGTTCCGCCAAGCGCATCCGAACATCTCGGTGGAGCTGCTGCTGGATGACGGCCCGACCGACTTCACCACGGACCGCGTCGACGTGTCGTTTCGCAACGGCCGCATGGAAGACAGCCAGGTGATCGCCAAGAAAGTGATTCCCATGCAGATGATGCTGTGCGCCTCGCCCGACTATGCCGCCAGGCATGGACTGCCGCTCAGCGTCGACGAGCTATCCAGCCATAGCTGCGTGAATTTCCTGCTGGCGTCGGGCCGCGTATTCGAATGGGAGTTCAAGGTCGGCGGCCATCTGCGCAAGTTCGCGCCGCCCGCCATGCTGACCTTCAACGATGCCGATCTGGTCTTGCAGGCCGTGCTGGACGGCCATGGCATCGCGCAGATGGCGGCCTATCAGGTCTGCGAGCATCTGCGCGCAGGCAGGCTGGTCGCCTGCATGCCGCAGTACTCGCCCGACGACCGCGGACACTACCTGTGCTTTCTGAGCCGCCAGCACCTGCCGGCGCGCATGCGTGTCTTCATCGACTTCATGACCGAAGGCATCCGCGCACAGGATCTGCTGATCATCGACAGCCTGCTGTCGAAACAGGCCTGAGCGTTATTGGGTCAGGGCCACCACGCTCTGGATCCCGCCCTGGGCCATCTTGGCGTACGGACACAGGCGTTCCGTATTGCGCACCAGTTCTTCGGCGACCGGCGCAGGCACGCCTGGAAGGTGGATGTTGACGTCCGCCGTCAGCGCGAAAAAGCCGTCGACGGGGTCCCGGCCGAACGAGATGGTGGCCGTCACGGCAGCGTCCGGGATGGCCAGACCGGCACGTTCGGCCAGCATGCCGAGCGCGCCATGGAAGCACGCCGCAAAGCCGGCGGCGAATAGCTGTTCAGGGTTGGTGCCCCCGCCCGTGCCGCCCAGCTCCACCGGCAGGCGCAGTTCCACCACCAACTCGCCGTCGTCCGAAATGGCCATGCCGGAGGCCCGTCCATCCGCAGCCTCCCCGCCGCGCACCGTCACGCTGGTGGTGTACAGGGCATGGAAATCCTTCCCCCGGTACTTGTCCAGGAGACGCTGGGAAGGAGGCCGCGGTTTGCTCATGAAGGTCCTTGTGCCCGCCGCTACTTTCTTGCGCCCGAACGGCTGAACCAGGTTTCGAAGCCGATCTTGCCCAGCCGTGGGCCGGCTCCCGGAACCAGCGTGTCGTCGTGGAGCTGCGCGCCGAAGTAGCGCGCGCCGGCGTCCGCCCGCACGGTGCGCGCGTCGCCGATCTTGGCCATGTAGCGCTGCGCCAGCTCGGCCAGTCGCACCCGCTCGGGGCCGGCGATTTCCACGATGCCGTTCACTGGCGGCGCCAGCGTGGCATCGGCCATGGCCAGGGCCACGTCGTCCGACGCAATGGGCTGGACGTAGGCCGGCGACAGCCGCACCTCCGTCCCTTCGGTACCCGACTGCACGATACCGCCCAGGAATTCGAAGAACTGGGTGCTGTGCACGATGGTGTACGGGATGCCGGCAGCCACGATCAGCGCCTCCTGCGCGATCTTGCCGCGGAAGTAGCCGCTTTCGGCCAGGCGCTGCGTGCCGACCACCGACAACGCGACGTGGTGGCGCACGCCGGCGCGGGCCTCCGCCGCCAGCAGGTTGCGCCCCGAGGTCTGGAAGAATTCCAGCACGGCGCGGTCTTCGAACGACGGCGAGTTGGCAACGTCGACCACCGTGTCGACGCCGGAGAGCGCGGCATCCAGGCCCTCGCCGGTCAGCGTGTTGACGCCGGTAGCGGGGGACGCGGCAATTGCCTCATGACCGCGCTCAAGCAGCAGTTTGACCAGTTTGGAGCCGATCAGGCCCGTGCCGCCGATAACCAGGATTTTCATGATGGTTCCTCAGTTGAACTTGGCTTTATCCAGGCCATAGGCCTTGTCGGCCGAACCCGGCACGGTGCGGAAACCCACGTTCAGGCGGTTCCAGCCATTGATCGCCATGACCGCGAAGCTAAGGTCCGAGATTTCCTTTTCGGACAGCTGCGTGCGGACGCGTTCATAGATCTCGTCGGGCACGCCCTGCGCGCCCAGCGTAGTCAGCGCTTCGGTCCAGGCCAGGCAGGCGCGCTCGCGCGGCGAGAATTCGCCGGATTCGCGCCAGATCGCCACGTGGTGCAGGCGCAGCTCGCCCTCGCCGTGGATCTTGGCATCCTTCACATGCATGTCCAGGCAGAAGCCGCAGCCGTTGATCTGCGAGGCGCGGATTTCGACCAGGCGCAGGATCGGCTGCTCGATCGCGCCGGACTTCAGCAGCATGCCGAATTCGACGAATTTCTTGAACAGTTCGGGCGATTGCGCAAAGGCATTCAGGCGTTGACTCATGGTGACTTCCTCGATGGGTTGAACGACGCCCAAATCGTAGGTCTGCCCGCAGAACGGCAGTAGATCCGCGGAGGGGACCATGATGTTGCCGCGACGGCAACAATCGTCAACGCGCGCTGACGGCCATGCCGGGCGTCAGGATCGCGGCTCGACCCCGAGCTGCTTCATGGCCCGGCCGATGGCCTGGGGCGCGTAATCGTCCCAAGGCTCGTTGCCCGCATCCAGGCGGGTGTGGATGTTGGCGATGGTCCATTGCGCCGACCCTTTCAGCCCCGCCAGTTCGTCCCAGCGGACCGGCACGGACACGCCCAGGCCGGGCCGGGCGCGGGCCGACCAGGCCGCCACCGTCGTGGCGCCGAAGCCGTTGCGCAGGTAATCGGCGAAAATCTTGCCCACACGGTTCTTGGGACCGCTCTTGGCGACGAACAGCTTCGGCAGCGTTTGCGCCAGATGGCGCACCATGGCTTCGGAAAAGTCCTTCACGGCGTCCCAGCCATATTGCTTGCGGATCGGCACGACCACATGCAGCCCCTTGCCGCCGCTGGTCTTCAGCCAGCCATGCAGGCCCAGTTCCTGCAGCAGCACGCGCACCAGTTCCGCGCCCTGCTGCACCGCAGGCCAATCCACCCCTGCTCCAGGGTCCAGGTCGAACACCATCCGGTCCGGCTTGCCGATCGCGGTCTTGAGCGCATTCCACGTGTGGAACTCCACGACGTTCAGCTGGGCAGCAGCGAGTATCGCCGCTACGTTCGATATTTCCATGAGCGGCGGATGCCCCGGGTACAGGCGTTCAGGCAGCGCAAGCACCCCCGGGATGGAAGACTCCGAATGCCGCTGGAAGAAATGCTCGCCCTCGATCCCCGCGGGCGCCCTGACGAACGAAACCGGGCGGCCGCGCAGGTGCGGCATCATCAGCGGCGCCACCAGCGCGTAGTAGCGCGCCAGGTCGAGCTTGGTCGCGCCTGAAGAGGGATCGATGACGCGATCGGGATTGGACAGCTTCATCCCCTTCGCAGACGTTTCAGCGCCCGCTTTTATGGCTTTGGCGGGGCGATTGCGGGTGGATATCTTTTCAGCCGGCATGGCAACCTCGCGCGTGATCTTCTTGGGTGGTTTGTCAGTCCGCAGCCCGCGGAAGGTCGAATGGCGTACATGTCCGTCGCCAGTCCATTCTCCGAACGAAACCTCACCTACCAGCGTAGGCTGGACCCAGTGGACCTGCTTGAGGGCGCGCGGCTTGCCTTGGGTCAACGCGCTGGCTTTTTGTTCGATGCCGGCCAGCTTACGATGCAGGTCCTGCAGCGTCTTGTCGTCGAACCCTGTGCCCACGTTGCCGGCGTAGCGCAGCCCGCCATCCGGCTCATGCACCGCCAGCAGCAGCGCGCCGAAGCCCTTGCGGCTGCCCTTGGGCTCGGTGTAACCCACGATGACGAACTCCTGGCGTCTGGTGCACTTGATTTTGATCCAGTCGTCCGTGCGGCGCGACACGTAGGGCGCGGACAGCCGCTTGCCGATGATGCCCTCCAGGCCCAGCTTGCAGGCCGAAGCGACCAGGTCTGCCGCCGGCTTGTCGAAGGCCTCACTGAACTTCACGTGCTTGCTCTGGCTCGTGGCGATGATCCGCCGCAGCAGATCCCGCCGCAGCCTGAGCGGCTCGTCGCGCAGATCGCGCCCCGTGACGTAAGGCAGGTCAAACGCATAGAAGACGATGTCCGCCGTACTGGCGGCATCGAAGGCGTTCTGCAAGGCCTGAAAGCTGGGTACGCCTTCGCGCGTCAGCACCACGATCTCGCCGTCGATCCAGGCATTGGCGATCTGCAGCGCCGCCAGCTCCTGGGCCAGGCGCGGCATCCTGGCCGTCCAGTCGTGGCCGTTGCGCGTGTACAGCTTCACGCTGCCGTCGTCCAGCCTGGCCAGGATCCGGTAGCCGTCGAACTTCATTTCGTAGGACCAGTCGTCCGCGCCCCGCGGCACGCCCTCGACCAGGGTGGCCAGCTGAGGTTTGAGCGATGCAGGCAGGGCGGCGGCCTTGCCCGGTAACGCTGCCACGGCTGCTGCCGCCTTCGCGGCGCGGATTGGCGGTTCGCTGCGCGCAGTCGCCGCCTTCTTCTTGCGCAACGGCACCACGCTGTCCGGCAGCTCGTCCACCACGCTGAAATCCCGCTCAGGCCGCGCGTACTCGTCGCTTTCCTTGATCAGCAGCCAGGGCGGCTGGCGCTCGCCCTCTTTGCCCTTCATGCGGATCAGCGCCCAGCGCCCGCGCATCTTCACGCCTTCGAGCGTGAACTTCAGATGGCCAGCCTTATATGCCTTCCGGGGATCGCCGATCGGAGTCCAGCGCCCCTCGTCCCAGATGATCACCTTGCCGGCGCCATACTGTCCCTCGGGGATGGTGCCTTCGAACTGGTTGTATGCGATGGGATGGTCTTCGACCTGCACCGCCATGCGTTTGATGGAAGGATCGAACGACGGCCCCTTCGGCACTGCCCAGCTTTTCATCGTGCCGTCCAGTTCCAGGCGGAAGTCATAGTGCAGGTGGCTGGCCCAGTGCTTTTGAATCACGAATGCCAGGCCTTCACCGCCAGAATCGCCGCCGTCCGCAGGTTCGGGCGTGACGGCGAAATTGCGCTTCTCGCGATATTTCTTCAGGCTGTCTGCCATCGCTAGGCCGCCTTTTTCGCCTGCCTGGCGCTCTTGGCCGCCTTCTTCGCGGGCGCCTTCTTCACGGTGGCGCTGCGCGGCGCGGCTTTCTTCGCGGGCCTGGCATCGGCTTTGGCACGCCCCTTGGACGCCCCGCCGCGCAGGCTGCGCTGCAGCAGCTCGGTCAGATCGATCACGTTATCCGCATACGCCGGCGCTTCCTCCTGCGGTTCGACCACGGTTTCCGTCTTGCCCGCCTTTACCTTCTTTTCCACCAGCCCCATGATGGCCGCTTTGAATTCGTCCTGGTAATCGGCCGGGTTCCACTGCGCCGACATCTCGTCCACCAGCATCTTGGCCATCTTCAATTCGGCCGCGCTGGGCGACATGCTCTTGGCGCCGGCCTTGGGCAGATCCAGGTCCTCCACGGACTTCACGTCGTCGCCCCAGCGCATCAGGTTCAGGACCAGCGCGTCTCCCATCGGAATCAAGGCCGCCAGATGCTGCTTGGTCTGGATCACGACCTTGGCAATGCCGATCTTGCCGCTTTTCACCAGCGTGTCGCGCAGCAGCGCGTAGACCTTTTGCCCCTTGTTGATCGGAGCAACGTAATAGGGACGTTCCAGATACACGAACGAGACTTCGGACGCCTCCACGAATTGCTGGATTTCGATGGTCTGGGTGGTGCGCGGATAGGCTGCCGCGATTTCATCGGGCGAGATGATGACGTACTGGCCGTCCTCGTACTCGACCCCTTTGACGATGTCCTTGGATTCGATCTCCTTGCCCGTGCGCTTGTTGATGCGCTTGTAGCCGACCGGGTCCATCGACCGGCGGTCCAGCCAGTCGAAATCCACGCCCGATTCCGTCGTGGCGGTATGCAGGCCCACGGGGATGTGGACCAGGCCGAAGGTGATCGCGCCTTTCCAGATGGTTCGCGTGGCCATGAGCATTCTCCCAGAAGATGGGCGCGCGGCCTCGCCTGCGGGCCCAAACAAGCCGCCAGGGCTGTGCGGAGTAGGCTGAGCAGCAAATTCCGTGCCTGGGGCTTCGGCTTCGACCGTCCCGTTGTCTCTGGATTATGGCCTCATGGCGGCATGGCTGGGAACCATGCCGCCTGATCCCGCGTTCAACGATAGAAGCTCGCCTTGGTCACGGACGTGGCATTCACGCGCCCGCCTTGCGGGCCGGGAACCCCCGGTTTCTTGCCATTTGCGCCGCCGCTGACCGCCTGGATTTCCTCGGCGCTCAAGGGGCGGATCTGATCCCCGGCAGTCTGCTGCCGGTTCGTTTGCTCCGTTTTCTTCATGTCCTGCTCCTGCTGTGCTGACGAAGGAAGCCGCGCCAGCGTCGGCCAAGCCTCAGCGGACGGACCGCGCTGGCCTCCTGGTCCCAAGGACCGGAACACCGACGCGCCGGCCGTCGAACGGCCCGACGCGGACAGTAGCAGTGGAGCCGCAGCGCCGAATCGGTCTTTGGTCGTAGGCACGCAAACGATCCGTCTCCCGTCCCGGCCGGCGCGAAACCGCGCCGGTCAGACCGCCGGATTTCCGTCCCTACGACTAAAGACCGATGCGCCTGCACTGGTGCGCTGCTACTGTCCGCCCCGAGCATGCCAGTGTTTGGGAGCTTGGCTTCCCGTTTGCAGCGCATCGCGACGGGCGCCTCGTTTCGGACGATGCTCGGCCGACGCTGGCGCGGCTTCCTTCGTCAGCACGCAGCAGGAGATAGAGATGGAAAAAACTGAACAACCCGATCCGCAGCGCGACGCGGAACAACAGATCAGACCCTTGAGCGCCGAAGAAACCCAGGCGGTCAGCGGCGGCTGGGGACCGAACCGTAACACCATCACCTTTGCCCCCCAGAAAGGCAGCTTCCCCGCCGGCAAGACGGTTTACATGCCGAAGTAGTCAGTCGGAATCCCGGCCGCATCGGACGGATGCCCCGGCTGACATCCGATTTCATGGCGCGGCGGCGCGTTCGCCGCGGTTTTTTTCCACCATGCCGGCCGGCTTTTGCTCACCACGCTTTCCTGGGCTGCCTCCAACGCCGTGACGCTCTATCGCAAACAGGCGCTTGCCGCACAACGCTCCGTCGGGCTGGGCGATATCGTCCTGATCCGGCCGGTGTCGTTCGCACTGGTCACCGCCGTGCTGGCGGGTTTCGTGCTGGCCGTCTGTCTCTTTCTTGCCTTTGGCTCGTACACCAAACGCGCGACCGTGAGCGGCCAGCTGGCGCCCGACACCGGGCTCATCAAGCTTTACGTGCCGCAGGCCGGCATCGTGCTTGAACGCCGGGTCCAGGAAGGCCAGCATGTCGCCGCTGGCGAGGTGCTCTACGTGGTGTCGGGCGATCAGCAAAGCGCCCTGGGCGAAACCCAGGAGGCGATCAGCGGCCAGATCCGGCAGCGCGAAGAAAGCCTGCGGCTGGCGCGCCAGAAGACGCTATTGCTGCAGCAGGGCGAACACGACAACCAGGCCACGGCAATCGCCAGCCTGAAGGCCCAGCTGACCGCCATGGACAGCCAGATCGAGGGGCAGCGCGCCCGCATCAAATTGGCCGAAGACAGCGCGCGCCGCTATCACGGCCTGATGGAAAAAGGCTATCTGTCCGCCGAGGAAGCCGACCAGAAGCGCGCCGAACTGCTGGAACAGCGCAATCAGCTGCAGGCGCTGCTGCGCGACCGCATCGGGCTGGCCATGGACCTGTCCAACCGCCAGGCCGCGCTGGCGGACCTGTCGTTGCGGCAACAGAACCAGCTGGCGCAGCTGGACCGGGACATGGCCGACATTGCCGTGGACCTCAGCCGCAGCGAAGCCAGGCGCCGCGTCGTCATCTCCGCCCCCCAGGCGGGCGTCGCGACCGCCGTCACCGCCGCGGCGGGCCAGGCCGTGGACGCCAAGCGGCCGCTGGCCACCATCGTCCCCGACGGCGCCCGCCTGCAGGCCGAACTGCTGGCGCCCAGCCGCGCCGTCGGCTTCGTCGCGCCCGGCGACCAGGTGCTCATGCGTTTCGCGGCCTACCCGTATCAGACCTTCGGACAGCAGTCCGGCGTGGTCCAGACCGTGACGCGCACGGCCTTGCCCGAATGGCAACTGAATGAAGCCGCCGCGAATGGCGATGTGCAGGAGGATCTGTACCGGATCACGGTGTCGCTGGATACCCCTGCGCGCGGCCCCCACGGAGAGGCGCTGGCGCTGCGGCCCGGCATGCGGCTGGAAGCGGACATCCTGCAGCAGACGCGCCGCCTGTACCAATGGGCGTTCGATCCCGCCCAGCGGCTGTCGGGGAAACTATGAACATGCTCGAACGCCTGACGCTGGGAGTCAAACGGCGCGTGCCCAGGCTGCTGCAGACCGAGGCCGCCGAATGCGGCCTGGCCTGCGTGGGCATGATCGCGGGCTATCACGGCCATGAGCAAAGCCTGGCCACCCTGCGCGGCCGCTTTCCCGTATCGCTCAAGGGCGCGACGCTGGCCACCCTGATCCACGTCGCCAGCCAGCTGGGATTGGCGTCGCGGCCGGTCAAGGTCAGCCTGGGCGCCTTGGGCAAGCTGAGACTGCCCTGCATCCTGCATTGGGAGTTCAATCACTTCGTGGTGCTGACGGCCATCAACGGCCGCTCCGCCACGCTGATCGATCCTGCCAGCGGCACGCGCAAATGCTCCATCGGCGAACTGTCCGCATCGTTCACCGGAGTCGCGCTGGAACTCTGGCCCACGCCCGATTTCCAGGAGGTCCGGGATCACAAGCGCGTGCGGCTGCGCGAGCTGACCGGCAGGGTTTCCGGCCTGGGCGGCGCGTTCTCGCAGGTGCTGCTGCTGGCGCTGGCGCTGGAAATCCTCACCGTGGTCCAGCCGTTCTTCCTGCAATGGGTGGTGGACCATGTGCTGAACACCGGGGACCGGGATCTGCTGACCACGCTGGCGCTGGCCTTCGGGCTGCTGATGATCATGAAGCAGCTGACTTCGGTGGCGCGCAGCTGGATGCTGATGGTCATGGGCACCACGCTGAACCTGCAATGGCGCACCAACGTCTTCACGCATCTGCTGCGCCTGCCGGTGGCTTACTTCGAGAAGCGGCACCTGGGCGACGTGGTGTCGCGCTTCGGCGCCATCGACGCCATACAGCGCACCGTGACGACGTCCTTCCTGGAGGCGTTGCTGGACGGCCTGGTCATGCTGATCACGCTGGTGCTGATGTTCCTGTACAGCCCGCCCCTGGCATGGATCGCGGTGGGCGCCATGGCGTTGTACGGACTGGCCCGCTGGTCAGGCTATGCGCCGCTGCATTACGCCACCGAAGAGCACATCGTGCACGCCGCCAAGGAGCAATCGCATTTCCTGGAAACCGTGCGGGGCGTCAAGGCGATCAAACTGTTCCAGCATCAGGAAGACCGGCGCTCCCGCTGGCTGTCGCTGTTGGTCAACGAGATCAACGCCGACCTGCGCGTGCAGAAATGGACGCTGTTCTTCCGCACGTTCAACGGCTTGCTGTTCGGCCTGTCCTCCATCGCGATACTGTGGCTGGGCGCAAGACTGGTGCTGGACGGCCAGTTCACCGTGGGCGCCCTGCTCGCCTTCATCGTCTACAAGACCTTGTTCGACCAGCGCGTGGCGGCGCTGCTGGACAAGCTGGTGGAGGTGAGGATGTTGCGGTTGCAGGGCGAACGCCTGGCCGACATCGTGCGCGAAACACCCGAGCCGGTCGACGAAAGGTTGCCAGTGCAGGATGAGCACCCGCGCTCGCCCGTCATCGAAGTCCGCAATCTGCGCTTCCGGTACGGGCCGCAGGAACCGTATGTGCTGGACGACATCAGCTTCAGGATCGAGCCAGGCGAGTCGGTCGCGATCACCGGGCCTTCCGGCGGCGGCAAGACCACTTTGATCAACATCCTGCTGGGCGTCCTGACGCCGACCGACGGTGAAGTGCTGATAGACGGCGTGCCGGCGCGAGGCGCGGGCGCGGCCGCCCTGCGCCGCATCGCCGGCACGGTATTGCAGGACGACGTCCTCTTCGCCGGATCCATCGGCGAGAACATCAGCTTCTTCGATCCGCAATACGACCCTGACCGCGCCAGCCGCTGCGCCGCAATCGCCGCGATCCACGACGACATCAGCGCCATGCCCATGGGCTACAACACGCTGGTGGGAGACATGGGCACGGTGCTGTCGGGCGGCCAGAAGCAGCGGGTGCTGCTGGCGCGGGCGCTGTACAAGCAGCCCGCCATCCTGTTCCTGGACGAGGCCACCAGCCACCTGGACCTTGAACGCGAACGGATCGTCAACACGGCCATCGCCAGGCTCGACATGACGCGGGTGATCGTGGCGCACCGGCCCGACACGATCGCGGCAGCCGGACGCGAGATCTCGCTCGTGGCCGGCAAGGTCGCCAGCGACAGCGGACAGCCGCCTAGACCGGCTTCCCGAACACGCCGCCGCGCCGCGCCACTAGCGTCGCCTGCGTACGATTGAGCACGCCCAGCGTGCCCAGGATGGCCGACACGTGCGTCTTGACGGTCTTCTCGGTCATGTTCAGCCGTTCCGAGATTTCCTTGTTGCGCAGCCCGTCGCACATCAGGCACAGCACCTCGACCTGGCGCGGCGTCAGCGCGCGCAGCAAGGCCGCTTCGTCCTGGTCACCTGCGGACAACGCGCTGCGCTGCGGTGGCGCCGCCTCGCTGACCGCTTCCAGCGCGGCGGCCAGCTCCTGGCAGCTGGCGGACTTGTTCAGGAAGCCCTGCGCGCCAGCTTCCAGCGCCCGGCGCATGTCATCGGGATCTTGCGAGGCCGACAGCACCAGGATGCGCAGCTGCGATCGGCGCTGACGCAAGCGTTTGAGCAGGTCGGCCCCGGCCATGTCGGGCAGATAGAAATCCATGATGACGTGCTGGATCGCGGTATGCCGGTCCAACACCTCCAGCGCTTCCTGGCCGCTGGCCGCGGGATGGATCGTCAAGCCGGGCACGCCCTGGCCCAGCGCCATCACCAGCGCTTCGCGGAACATGGCGTGGTCGTCAACCAATAACACTGCCGTCATTCGGCATCTCCGGTAAGGGACGCAGCCGCTCTGGCATGCAGCAGGCCCGTCACGTGCTCGCGCAGGGCCTGGACTTGCACGGGCTTGTGCAAGAGCGGCACGCCGCGCTCGGCGGCTTCCGTCAGGCGCGCCGGATCGGTGTCGCCGCTGACCAGCAAGGCAGGCAGATCGGGATCGTTGTATTCCTCGCGCAGCCTTTCGATCACGTGGATGCCGGTCTCGTGTTCGCGCAGCCGGTAATCGGTGACGATCAGGGCAGGCGTCTCGGCCAGCGGCAGCACGCGCTCGAACAGCGCATTGCCGCTGGTCGCGGCGATGACGCGGCAGCCCCAGCTTTCGAACAGCATGGACAGGCCCGCCAGGTTCTGCGCGTCGTCGTCCACCAGCAACGCCAGCTTGCCGCGCAGGCTGTCTTCGCTTGCAGCCGCCCGGGGCAGTCCTACATTGGCATCCGTGATCGAAAGGCCTGCCGCGGCCGGATCCGACAGCGGCGCCGTGACCGTGAAAACCGTGCTGCGGCCCTCCTCCGAGCGCAGCGCCAGTTCGTGGGCCAGCAGCCTGGCGGTGCGGCGCACGATGGCCAGGCCCAACCCCAGGCCCTTGCTGCGGTCGCGCTCGGGATTGGCCAGTTGATGGAACTCCCAGAAGACGCGCTCCTGCTCGGCCTTCGGGATCCCCGGGCCGTTGTCCCAGACCTCGATGCGCAATCGGCTTCCGCGCCTGCGGCAGCCCACCAGGACGCGGCCGCCGTCGGAGTGCACGATGGCATTGCTGATCAGGTTGCGCAGCATGCGCTCCAGCAGCACGGGATCCGAACGCACGCTGGCCGCGCACGCGCGCACCCGCAGCCGTATCCCCTTCTCGCCCGCCTGCGGCGCGTACTCGGCCTTTAGCTGGTCCAGCAGCGGCTGCATCCTGAACGTCTCGAAACGAGGCTCGATGACGCCGGCGTCCAGCCGCGACAGGTTCAGCAAGGCGTCGAACAGATGGCCCATCGCCGACAGCGCGCTGGTGATGTTATCGACCAGATAGCGTCCGTGCCGGGACAAGGGCTCGTTGGCCAGCAGGCCCAGGAACAGGTTCACCGCGTGCACGGGCTGGCGCAGGTCGTGGCTGGCCGCCGCCAGAAAGCGGGACTTCTCCAGGTCGCTGCGTTCGGCGGCTATCTTCTCCTGGCGCACCTGTTCCAGCAGCGCCAGGTTCTCATAACCCAGCCGCAGCGCGTCCAGGTGGGTGCGGTTCATGCGATGGATGAAGGCCAGGGTCGCGATCAGATATGCGAGACCGCCCGTCACCAGCGCCAGATGGATGGCGGAAGGCTGCGCCGCCAGCGCGATGAACATCGGCGCGAAGGCCGGCACCTCGAACGCGTACATCACCGGCAGCATCATGTAGTTCGAATAGATGGCGCCGGTGCCCAGTCCGAACAGGATGACGATGAAGAACAGCTGGTATTCCAGCGGGACGAAAAAGGTCCAATAGGCGAACGGCAAGCCCCACAGAATGCCGGAACACAGGTTGCCGGCCAGCATCCGGCGCACCCAGCGCTGCGCCGACGTCGGATCGGTGCGATGGCGGTCGTAGGCCACCACTGCGGCCCAGCGCAGCGCGCCCACCATCAGCGTGGCGCCCAGCCATAGCAGGATCTCGTGCTGGGGCAGCACGCCGACCAAGGCGAATGCGGAAAAACAGGCGCTGATCAGCGACCCGGCCAGGGCGAACGGAAAGCTTCGGCGCAATGCGTCGACCTGCACCTGATGGATGCGGGCGGCATAGGACGAACTTGGCGGCGCGGAAGCGGAAGTCTGACCGATGGCGGGCTGCAATGGCGTGGGATGTTACGTGCGAGGGACCTGCCGCTTGTGCAGGCACGGATCGAAACGTGTGCGGATTTTAGACCGATCGTGTGGATTTCCACAGGGTTCTCGCGCATTTCTGGCGGCCTTGACATTCCAACGTTGGTAAGCCCCAGGCTTCTCTCACGCCACTACGCCTTCCTTTGAACAGGGAGACGTCCTTGAACAGGAATCAGATATGCCCAAGATCACCGTACTCCCACACGCAGAACTGGCGCCCAAAGGCGCCGAGCTGGAGGTGCAGGCCGGCGCCACGATCTGCGAGGCCTTGCTGGCCAACGGCATTGCAATAGAACATGCATGCGACATGAGTGCCGCCTGCACCACCTGCCATTGCATCGTGCGCAAGGGTTTCGAATCCTTGAACGAAGCGAATGAGTCCGAAGAGGATCTGCTCGACCGCGCCTGGGGGTTGGAAGCGCAGTCCCGCCTGAGCTGTCAGGCGATCGTCGCGGAGGAAGACCTTACCGTCGCCATTCCCAAGTACACGATCAACCATGCCAAGGAGGAGCACTAGGAACCTTGCGGCCGAAGCGCCGCGCGCCCTATCGGCCGCCTGCTTCGTAAAGGTTCCACGCCTGCCTGGCGCTGGCGTCGTCATGGATCATGGCCATCAGCGCCCGCACCACTGAGGACGGATCGGCGTGCTGGTAGACATTGCGGCCATACACCAGCCCCACCGCGCCTTCATCCAGCAATTCGCGCGACCGCTCGAAGACCTGGCGCAGGTCTTCGCGGCCGCCGCCGCGCACCAGCACCGGGCAGCGCGCCGCCTGCACCACGCGGTGGAAATCGCGCGTGGCGGTGGTGGGGTCGGCCTTGACGATATCGGCGCCCATTTCACGCGCCAGCCTGACCAGCGTGACGATCTTCTCGGCGTCGCCATCGACCATGTAGCCGCCGCGCGCGGAGTGCGGGGCCATGACCAGGGGTTCGATCATCAGCGGCATGCCGTAGCGGTCGCAGTCCGCGCGGACTCGCGCGATGTTGGCGACGCATTGGCGAAACAGGTCGGGTTCGTCCGGCAGCATGAACAGGTTGACCACCACGCAGGCCGCGTCCATCTGAACCGCAGGCAGCACCGGGTCCTGCTCGTTCTGCAGCACGGCCCACATGACGCGATGGGCCGTGGCGTTGTAGGGGTTGCCCATGTCCAGGCGCATGACCAGCGCGGGCTTGTCCCGGCCTGGACGCTGCTGCAGCAGGTCGGCCTGGCCGTAGTTCAGCTGGATGGCGTCGGGCCGCGCCGCGGCCAGCTGTTCCATCACGGCCGGCATGTCCTCCAGTCCGGACAGGAAGCTGGGTTCATTGCAAACGCCGTGGTCGACGGCGATGTCCAGGCAACGGCCGCCGTTCAGCAGCCGGTTCAGACGCGCTTCTTTTCTGTGCAGCATGGGAATTCCTTGTTCAATCCAGTGTTTGCAGGTGGCGCCCGGCCGCCTGGTCGATGGCGCCGAGGTCTTCAGGCGACAGTTCCAGCGCGGCGGCGCCGGCGTTCTGCATGGCCTGCTGCGGCGTGCGGGCGCCGCACAGCGCCACGGACACGCCGCCTGGGCGCGTGGTCCAGGCGATCATCAGCTGCGAAGCCGAGCAGTCCAGCCGCTGGCGCAGCGGCTCCAGTTCCGCGAAGAAGCCTTGCAGCCGGCTGCGGTTGGCGACGCTGAAGCGGGGGTTGCCGGCACGCTGGTCGTCACCGGTAAAGCGGCGCTGCGGATCGATGGGGCCCGCCAGCAGGCCGAGCGCCAGCGAGGAGTACCCGAGGGTGCCGACGTTGTGGCGGCGGCACAGCGGCATCAGCGTGGCTTCGATCTCGCGGTCGATCAGGCTGTAGCGTTCCTGGATGGCGTCGACCGGGCCATGGCGCAGGTATTCCGTCAAGGTGGCGGGATCCACGTTGCTGACGCCGATGGCGCGGATCTTGCCTTGCCGCTTCAGATCCAACAGGGCGTCCATGGTCTCGGCGACGGGCGTGCCGGCGTCCTGCCAATGGGTGATGTAGAGGTCGATGTAGTCCGTCTGCAGCCGCGCCAGGCTTTGCTCCACTTCGTGGAAGATGGAGGCGCGGCCCAGGTGGCGGTGCACGGCCTGGCCTTCCTCGTCGAAGAAATGCTCGCCTTGGCGGGTGTGCCAGACCAGTCCGCATTTGGTGGCGATGACGGCTTGCTGGCGGCGCCCCTTGAGGGCCTGGCCGACCAGGCTTTCGGCATGCCCCAGGCCATAGGCAGGCGCGGTGTCGATGAGCCGCACGCCCGCGTCGAGGGACGCCTGGATGGCGGCAATGGCGGCCGCGTCGTCCCCGCCGCCCCACATCCAGCCGCCCATGGCCCAGGTGCCCAGGCCGACGGATTCGCAGACGATGCCGGACGCGCCCAGTGTTGTAGTCTTCATCGGGAAACCTTTTTGACGTTCATGAGATGGTCGACGGTGACGGCGCCCAGCAGGATCAGCCCCTTCACGACGTCTTGCCAGTACGGCGACACGTCCAGCAGGATGAGCGAGCTGGTGACAACCGACAGCAGGGCCAGGCCCAACACCGCGCCCAGCACGGTGCCCGAACCGCCCTTGAGGCTGGCGCCGCCGATCACCACCGCCGCGATGACGTTGAGTTCCATGCCCACGCCGAAGTTGGGCGTGGCAGCGCCGAAGCGGGCCGTGTAGACCACGCCGGCGACGCCGGCCAAGGTCGAGCACAGCACCGTGACCCAGAACTTCACGCGGCCGGTGCGGATGCCGGCATAGAGCGCCGCCTTTTCATTGCTGCCGGTGTAGAACACCTTGCGCAACAAGGAGGCGCGGCGCAACGCGAAGTCGCTGACGACGACGATGGCTGCGAAGATCAGGATGACGGCGGGTATGCCCGCAATGGATCCCTGCCCGATGAACTTGAACTGCGGGGGCAATGAGAACAGCGATTGCGGCGTACCCTGGGTAATTGCCAGGCACAGGCCGCGCACGATCACCATGAACGCCAGCGACGCGATGAAATGGCTGAGGCCGATGCGCGTGACGCAGCCGCCGATAAGCGCGCCCACCATCGTGCAGACGGCGATCGCGGCCAGGCTCGCGGTCCATGGGTCCAGCCCCAGCAGGAAGAGCTTGCCGGTGATGACCATGGCCAGGCAGACCACCGAGCCCACCGACAAGTCGATGCCGCCGACGATGACCAGAATGGTCATGCCGACCACCACGATGCCTTCGATGGAAAACGACAGCAGCATGGCGCGCACGTTTTCCCAAGTCAGGAAATGCGGCGATGCGAAACTCATGACGACGCACAACGCGGCAATGATCAGCAGCAGTCCCGCTTCGCGGAAGCTGCCCAGCCGGCGCCCTGGGCGGGGCTCCGTCGGCAGGCCGGCGGCGGGAGGCATCAGGACCGCTTGCGCCGCCGGCTGGGTTTTCAGGTCGCTCGTCATGTGGCCTCCTCGGCGGTCAGGCCCGAGGCCAGCCGCAGCAGTTTTTCTTCCGTCATCTCGCTTGCCGCCAGTTCTCCGGCGAGCCTGCCGTTGCGTATGACCAGGGCCCGGTCGCATAGCCCGATGATCTCCGGCAGCTCGGACGAGATCACCACCACGCCCACGCCCTGATTGGCCAGGTCGCGCAGCAGGTGATGGATCTCGGATTTGGCGCCGACGTCCACGCCGCGCGTCGGTTCGTCCATCAGCAGCACCGAGGGGCGGGTCGCCAGCAGTTTGGCGATGGCCACCTTCTGCTGGTTGCCGCCCGACAGGCAACTGGCATCGATCGCCACGCCGTCCGACTTGAGCCTGAGCCGGGCGCCCAGCTCGACGGCCAGGCTGCGTTCCGCCGTGCGTTTGAGCAGGCCGAAGCGCGAGCTGATGCGGCGCAGCGCCATCGAAGACACGTTCTGCTCGATCGGCATGTCCAGGAACAGACCGGCGGCCTTGCGGTCTTCGCTCAGGTAGGCGATGCCGTGGCGCAGGGCATCGGCGTAGCGGCGCAGCCGCAGGGGCTGGCCGCGCAGCCGCACGGCGCCTCGTCGCGCGCGCCGCAGGCCGCACACGGTTTCGGCCAGCTCGCTGCGGCCCGCGCCCATCAGGCCGGAGATGCCCAGGATTTCGCCCCGGCGCAGCGTGAACGAGATGCCGTGGACGGCGGCGCCATCGGCGAGGTCCTCCACTTCCAGCAGGGTCTCGGCCGGCGCATCGCCAGCCGCCTGCCGGGGCGGGTAATAGTTGCCCAGGTCGCGGCCCACCATGCAGCGCACCAGCGCATCCGGAGAAAGCGCCGCAATATCGGCGCTGTGCACGTCGCGGCCGTCCCGCAACACCGTGACGCGGTCGCAGTGCTCGAAGATCTCGGCCATGCGGTGACTGATGTAGACGATGCCGATGCCCTGGGCCTTGAGGTCATGCAATACGCGGAACAGCGCCACGGACTCCACTTCCGTCAACGCGGCGGTGGGTTCGTCCAGGATCAGCACCTTGCAGTCCAGCGTCAAGGCGCGGGCGATCTCGACCAACTGCTGGCTGGATATGCCCAGCGCATCGACCCGCAAGCCCGGATCGATGTCCTGGCCCAGCCGCCGCAGCACGGCCGCGGCGCGCTCTTGCAGGCCGGCATAGTCCATCCAGGCCTGCGCGCCGGCGCTGATCATGGGCATGAAGATGTTCTCGGCCACGGTCGCGTCGCCGCAGAGCGAGATTTCCTGGTGGACCAGGCCGATGCCCAGGCGCATCGCATGGGCCGGCCCATTGATGACCACGCGCTCGCCTTCCAGGTAGATGTCACCGCTGTCCGGCTGATGGATGCCGTCGATGATCTTCATCAGCGTCGACTTGCCAGCGCCGTTCTCGCCGCACAAGGCATGGATTTCGCCCCGGCGCAGCGTGAAGCGCACGTCGGCCAGGGCTTTGGACGCGCCGAACTGCTTGCTGATGCCTTGCAGTTCCAGCAGCGCTGCGGGCGCCTTCATTCGTTGATGCCCTTGGTGCCGCGACGCGCCAGGTACTTGTCCCAATAGAAGTCGTCGGCGTTCGCCTTGCTGACGATGGACAGGCCGTTGTCCAGGAACGGCACGGCCATGGGGTTGGTGCCGTTGCGCTTGGCGTCGTTCATCGGGTCGATCAGTTGCTGGTTGCGCGCCAGGAACAGCAGCATCATGCCCATGTAGCCCTGCACGCCCTGGTTCGGATTGACGGAGCCGAAGACCTCGCCCGACTTGATCATGTCCAGGATCTTGGCGTTCACGTCGCAGCACAGGACCTTGATGTTCTTCTTGGTCTCGATGGAGGCCTGCGCCGCGCCCAGCGCCGAATTGGCTTCGGGCATGAACAGCGCGCCCAGGCCGGGGTTGGCCTGCGCCAGGCTCAGCGTGGCCTGGTACGCCTTGTTCGGATCCTGGTTGCTGGCCGCGCGGCCCACCAGCTTCATGCCGGGGTGCTGGGTCTTCATGCGATTGATGAAGGCGGCGACGCGGCGGTCATGGTTGTCCTGGCCGGGGTTTTCCAGCACCGCGTACTCGCCCTTGCCATTGAGCGAGGCCGCAATGGCGTCGGCGGCCTGCGCGCCTTCGCGGTCGTTGTCGGACGTGACAAACGACACGCGCTTGGAATTGGGCGAGTCGGCCGCGAAGGTCACCACCGGAATGCCCATGGCCGCGGCGCGGTTGATGGGTTCGATGAAGGGGTCGGGGTTCATGGGATGCAGCAGGATGCCGGCCGGCTTGCGCGCCAGTTCCTGCTCGAACGAGGCCAGCTGCTTGTTGACGTCGTATTCGGGCGTGCCCGAATAGCGGGTGCGCACGCCGAGCGAATGGCCCAGTTGTTTCATCATTTCGTAGACAGGAAACCAGTACTCCACCCCGGACACCATCACGTTCATCACGTAGACATCGTTGGCGTTGCCGCGCAGCCCGGGGGCTTGCGGGGTGTTCTGCGCAAAGGCGTTGGCGCTCGCCAGGCCGGCGCCCGCCGCCGCTACGGTCTTCAAGAAATCTCGTCTCATGTTCCGCTCCTTTTTTCGCATCGTTCCAAGAACCCTGCAGCCCTCGGTGCCTGTTGTTCAACCTGTTTCGGTCGAATCGTTGTTATGACATCGCTGAACTATATTGCAGCCGGATTTTTTAAATTACTAGGGGAAACACTGCTATCCTGCGTGAAATTTCCGTAGACAATGTTATGACATGAGAACAGACATCTACCTCGGCATAGACATGGGCTCCACGGGCTTGAAGGCGGTTGCCTTCGAGGCCGGGAGCGGCGCCACACTGGCCGCATCGGGCGGCGCGCTGCCCTATCGGCAATTGGCGCAAGGCGGTTGCGAGCTGCCCGCGGACGCCATCCACACGGCGCTGGCGCGGGCCTTGCAAGGCGTGGCCGCCCAACTGGGTCCGCGCGTGGCCGACGTGCGCGCGCTGTGCTGCACGGGTCATGGCGCCGGCTTGTATGCGCTGGATGCCAGCGGCCAATTGCTGGGAGGCCGCGCGGTGGCATCGACCGACCAGCGCGCCGCCGCCCGCGCCCGGGCGCTGGGCCGCCGCATGGGCGACGCGCTGTATGACGAAGTCGGCTGCCGGCCATGGTCGGGGCAGTCGTCGCTGATCGCGGCCGAACTCTACGGCGCGGACGCCGGTCAACTCGGCCGCATCCGCCACCTGCTGTTCGCCAAGGACTATCTGGGGTTCCTGTTGACCGGCGAGATCGCCACGGACGCCAGCGACGCCAGTACGGCGGGCCTGCTGTCGCTCAATGCCGGGACTTGGTCCACGATGGCTTGCGAGGCAGCCGGCCTGTCCGGCCTGGCCGCCACGGCGCTGGCGCCCATCGCGCCCAGCGGCGCCGTGATCGGCCGGCTGCGGCCAGCCCAGGCGGCCGCCTTCGGCTTGCCGGCCGGCCTGCCCGTGGCGCTGGGCGCAATCGATCTGCTCGCCTCGCTGAAAGCGGTGAATGCAGAACGCCAGGGCCATGCCGTGGCCGTACTCGGCACCTGGTGCGTGAATGCGGTGGTGGCGCCGGCCCGCGAACCGAAGCCGGAAGTTGGCGCCATCGTCAGCTTCGGCGATCCGGATCGCAGGCTCTATCTGGAAAACAGTCCCTCATCGATGGCGAACGTGGCCTGGCTGGCGCGCACCCTGCAGTTCCAGGATGCGGCCGCGGCGGTGAATTGCGCGATGGAGGTGCCCTTGGGAGCCGAGGGTCTGCGTTTTCTGCCCTTCATCAATGGCGGCAGCTGGCCGGCGGGAGCCAGCGCGGGATACGTCGGCCTGCAAGGGCATCACACCCGCGCGCACATGGCGCGCGCCGTGGTCGACGCCGTGTTGGCGTTGCACGCGCGGCATCTGAAACGCCTGGCGGCGCTTGGTCTGGGCGTGCCGGGCAGAGTGGCCGCGTTGGGCGGCGGCGCCCGGGACTTGCGCTTGGCGCGCCTGCTGGCGGGCTTTCTGGGCCACGCCGTGGAACGCTGCGGCGACGACGAAACCGGCGCGCGCGGCGCCGCCTTGTATGCCGCGCTGTCGCAAAACCCTGGCGGCGATGACTTGCTGCCCGCCCCATGCGAACGGGTCGAGCCCCTTGCCGCCGAAGCGCAGGCGCACGCCGACTTCTACGACAGCTTCCATGGCTTGGTGGACAGCATGGCCCCTGCTTTCGGCCATCTTGCGGGACCCGCCCGATGACCCCGCGCACCTCGCCTTTCGTGCGCCCGGCCTCCCTGGCGGGCCGCCATTTTTCCACCGTGATCGTTGGCGCGGGCATCAACGGGGCTGGCGTGTTCCGCGACCTGTCGCTGCAGGGCGTGGATTGCCTGATCGTCGACAAGGGCGATGTGGCCGCAGGCGCCAGCAGCGCGCCATCGCGCATGATCCACGGCGGCTTGCGCTACCTGGAAAGCGGATCCTTTTCCCTGGTGGCCGAAGCCACGCGCGAACGCAATCTGCTGCTGCGCAACGCGGCGCATCTGGTGCAGCCGCTGGAAACCGTGGTGCCGCTATCCAGCCGCTTCGGCGGCCTGTGGGGCAGCATGCTGCGCTTTGCCGGCCTGAACGCCTCGCCGGGCGCGCGCGGGCGGTGCGTGGTGGGACTGGGCTTGCGCCTCTACGACAAGCTGGGCCGCAACCAGCGCGTCATGCCGGAACATCGCATCGAACGCGTGCCGGCGGCGGACAGTACGCTGTTCGGCGCGGCGGTGCGCTGGACGGCCACGTACTACGACGCCTGGATACGGCATCCGGAATGGCTGGTGCTGGAGCTGATCGACGATGCCCATCGCGGCCATCCGGCCTCGGTCGCATCGAACTACTGCAGCGTGACGGCTTGCCAAGGCCGCGTCATTACGCTGCACGATGCGCTGACCGGCGAATCCGTGCAAGTCACGGCAGACACGGTGGTCAACGCGACGGGCGCCTGGCTGGACCGCGCGGCCGGCGCGCTGGAAGGCGATGGCTCGCGCGTCATGGGCACCAAGGGGTCACACCTGATCCTGGACCATCCGGCGCTACGCGCCGCGCTCCAGGGGCGCATGGCTTACTTCGAAGCGTCCGACGGCCGGGTGTGCATCGTCTACCCGTTCCTGGACCGGGTGCTGGTGGGATCCACCGACATTCCGATTGATGATCCCGACCTCGCCGCGACCGAGCCGGCGGAGATCGACTACCTGCTCGACGTGTTGCATGAGGTGTTTCCCCGCCTGCATTTCTGCCGCAAGGACGTGGTCTACACTTACGTGGGCGTCAGGCCGCTGGCCCAGTCGGATGCCGACAAGCCCGGACAGATATCGCGCGATCACGCGGTGGTGATCGACCCGCCCAACGCCCGACGCGAGGTGCCGATGGTGTGCCTGGTCGGCGGCAAATGGACGACCTTCCGTTCGCTGGCGCAACTGGCGGCCGACGCGGTGCTGCAGCAGCTGGGCCGCGCACGGCGCCAGTCGACCGAGCAGGTGGCTATCGGCGGCGGGGCGGGCATGCCCGCCGATGCGGCGGGACGCCAACGCTTTCTGGACAGCATTCAGGCAGCCGCCGCGCTGGACCGCGGGCGCGTCGCCGAACTGTTCATGCGCTATGGTTCACGGGCAGGCGCCATGGCGGCGGATTTCGCCGCGGCGGGCGATAAGCCCTTGCGCCACGCGCCAGATCATTCAACCGCCGAGATCCGCTATCTGTGCCGCGAAACGGCTGTGCAGCACCTGGCCGACCTGGTGATCCGGCGCACCTTGCTGGCCATCCGCGGCCAAGTCACGCCGGCACTGCTGGCGGAACTGGCGGATATCGCCGCGGCCGAGCTGGGCTGGAGCCTTGCGCGCCGGCAAGACGAGTTACGAGCCTGCACCGCGACGCTGCGGGACCGGCATTGTGTTCAACTTCCTCCAGACGAGGCGTCCTGGGCAGAGCCCGCCGAATCCGCCTTGGCTACAGGTTCGATTTCAAACTCTTTGACGACATGAGCAGCCCCATCTCCACCGAAGCCATATTGGACCGCAGCGCCGGCGCCCCGCTCTGGACTCAGTTCCGCGACGTGGTGCGCGGCAAGATCCTGCAAGGCGAACTGGCCGTCGGCGACAAGCTGCCCACCGAGGCCGAGTTCGGCGAGCAATATGGCATTTCGCGCATCGTCGTGCGCGAAGCGCTGGCGGACCTGGTCCGCAACGGCCTGATCTACAAGATCCGCGGCCAGGGCGCCTTCGTATCGGCGCGCGAGCGCGACGAAGACTTCGTGTCCACCGTGCTGGGCTTTTCGGACGAAATGGAACGCAAGGGCCGCACGGTACGCACCCAGGTGCTGCTGCAGGAACTACGCGCACCCACGACGCACGAAGCCAGTTCGCTGGGGCTGGCCGAAGACAGCCAGGTCGTGGCGCTCAAGCGCCTGCGCAGCGTCGACGGCGAACTGCAATTGCTGGTGGAAACGGCGGTGCCCGCCGATCTGGTGCCGGGCCTGCACCGCACCCGTCTGGAAAACCGCTCGCTGTATGACGTGCTGCGCAGGCAGTACGGCCTGCGCATCGTGCGCGCGGAACGTTGGATCGACGCGGTGCAGCCGGACACCCAGACCTGCGAATTGCTGGGCATGAAGGAACCCGAACCCCTGCTGCGCATCGAGTCCATCGCCTATGGCGCCAACGGACGGGCGCTGGAGCACTACCGCGCCTTGCACCGCTGCAAGTCCAGCCGGTTGCATGTGCAGACCACTACCTGAGGCGCCCCACGACGCGATGTCGCGTTGCCCGGCTTCGCGGAAGCCGCGTCGCGAATTCGCAACGCTGCCGAAGAACTTTATCGCTGAAACAATATAAAAAAACATATCATCATGACGATATAGATGTTTCTTTTATCGAGTGCTGCCCTCCGGAGTAGTCATGGATAAGAAAAATCTAGGTAATCATGAAGTCATCTTTCCAACGGGTGTAGGACTGGCGCTGCCAGTCATGATTTTTTCCGGAATGTTCGGCACGGCGGCTTATGCAGCCTGTAGTCCGGACACAGGCATCAGTGTTACCGCCAACGCAGGTTCGACGTGCTCGGCCACGCTGAATAGCTATACGGCGCCAACAGGAAATGCATTGACAGCGACTGGCGCAGCGACACTATCCGTCAACAGCACTGCCGTCAGCGTCACCACCCAAGCCACCACCAACAATATCAGTAACGCTGTGGCGAGCGGCGCGGGTTCGCGGATCAATTTTGCCGGCAATGGCACGCTCAATTCGACGGGGACAGGCGGCACCTCACCGTCTACAGGCAATACCGGACTCCACGCGAATAGCGGCGGTTCGATTACTGGCGGCAACTTCAACATCACCATGTCCGGAGGGTATGCGGCCGCCGTATACGCGTTAGGCAATGGCACCTCGCCTACGACGGGTACGGATGCTGGGCGGGGCACCATATCTATCGGCAACCTGACTTCCGTGACCAACAATCGCGGCTTTGGCATTCGCGCATATCAGGGCGGCGTGGTTACGGCGGGGCTGGTAGACATTACGACGGGCACGACTGCGGTCACCAACAGCTATGGCATTCTGGTCGGGCAGGACGGAATCGCACCCTCGGCAACGCTGGATCGCGTGACCATCGCCGGCGGCAAGATGACGATCAAGGGCCAGAGAAGCGCGTCCGGCATCTGGGCGGGTAGCGGCGGCACGGTCACTGTGCTGGGCGACCTTGCCATCAATACGACGACATCATTGGGCGGCTCGCGCGGCGTCGATGCCTCCAATGGCTCCACGGTCAACCTCAACGGCAATACGACGATCACTACCAGCGGCTTGACGGGCAATGATGGCATTGTCATTGGCAGCACCACGGGAGTGCCAGGAGGCACAGTCAATTCCTTGGGCACCATGACTATTTCCACGTCCGGGAGCAGTTCGTATGCCCTGCATTTGAATCTGGATGGCGGGACATACAACGGCAGCTCAAGCACCAGCAGCAATATCTTCACCACAAACCAGGCAGGTTCCATTTATTTTGAGACTGGCAAAAACATGGCCGTCAGCCTCAACCGCGCCAGTTTGAATGTAGGCGGCGCCTACAACCTGATCACCGTTGCCAGCGGCGCCGACAACGCAGTCGTAAACCTGTCCAACAGCACGGGTATCAATGCCAATGCTGCGGCCGCATTGGTCAGCCAGACCAGCACTGGCTCGTTCAGGCTGAACGCCAGCAATACCAGCATGAAGGGGGTCATTGCCACGACGCAGGGCACGACAACCGTCAACCTGGACAACGGCTCGGCTTGGACACTGGCCCCGCGCGGCAGCGGCGCCACCGCCAATTACAACACCCTGTCCACGCTGAATATTCTTGGCGGCTCGACGCTGGAAGCAAGCTCGGGCAATTTCTTCATCAATGGTCCGGGCGCGAATCAGGGCAGCGCCACCACCGCCAAGGTCAACAACACTTCTGGCGTGATCAATCTCTTCAATGCCGCCAGCCCGACCGGCAGCATTCTGACCGTAGGCGGAGACTGGGTGCAACAGGCCGCCGGCACGCTGAACATCAGCGGGGATGCAGGGCGAAACGACACGCCCAGCACTCAGGAAAGCGCCAAGCTTGTGGCCAACAATGCCACCTTGGGCGGCACGCTGAACGTCTATAACCCCTGGCTGACCATACCGAACAAGGCCAGTCTGGTTGGCACGCAATGGATACACGCGGTACGGGCCAACAATCCCATTCAGGGAGACTTTGACCGCCTGTCGGTCGATCAGGTCACGCCAGACTATCTGTATTACGCCGGCCAAAAGCGCAATGGCGATCTGAACTACGACATCGGGCTCAACATGAGCTGGTTCGGCGGGGTTGCGCAGGGCCATGGCACGTTCACCCTGGTGAACCCAACGGATACCTTCGAGGTAGACATTCCGCTGACCAACCAGACGGCTACAAACCTGGGTTGGGATGGGGTTACGCTGACCAAGGCGGGCGCCGGTACATTGATCCTCTCCGCCCCCAACACCTATACCGGAGCCACCCAGATCAACAGCGGCACCGTGCTGTTGCAGGGCCCGGGCGACATATCCAGCAGCACCGGAGTCCAGCTGAACGCCGCCGACGTATTGCTCGACGTCAGCGGCATCAGCGCTGCCGGTACGACGCTGCAAAATCTCTCCGGCGTTGCCGGCAGCCAGCTCAACCGCGCCGACAGGGAAATCACGCTTGCCAACAGCCTCAATACCGCTTTTGCCGGCGACTTCGATGCGAGTGCAGCCACCCTGACGAAGACCGGGCCAGGGACCCTGACCTTGAGCGGCTTGACACCGTGGACAGGCCAGACCGTAGTCGCCCAGGGCACCCTCGCGCTCGATGGCAGCCAGGGCAAGGCACGTTTGAACAGCGATGTGGGAGGAGATGGCGGAGCCTTCCTGGCGTTGCAGAACGGCGCGGTGCTGACCGGCCAGGTTCAAGGTCCGGGGGTAAGCACAGATGCCCCCAGCGTATGGAACATGACCGCCAGTTCAGTCGTGGCGACCCTGACGCATGGCGGCTTGATCAACTATGCGCCGCCTGCGTCGGGTGGATTCAAGACCCTGACAGTCAATAACAACTACACCGGCAACAATGGATTGATTTCGATCCACACCTATTTGGGCGACTCGTCCTCGCCAACCGACAAGCTGATCGTGCATGGCGACACCGCCGGCACCACGCAGTTGCGGGTCACCAATGCAGGCGGTCCCGGCGCATTGACGGCAGGCAATGGCATCCAGGTGGTGAAAGTCGACCGCAACTCGAACGGCGACTTCGCCCTGAACGGGCGCGCGGTCGCAGGCGCGTATGAGTATCAGTTGTTCAAAGGCGGGCCGCAGAGTCAGGATGGAAATTGGTACCTGCGCACGGAGGAGAGCCCGGCGCCACCCGGACCACCGGTGCCACCAACGCCGCCGGGACCACCGGGACCGCCAGTGCCGCCGGTGCCGCCGGGACCACCGGTGCCGCCCCCCGAGCCTCCCGCGCCTCTGTACCGTCCCGAAGTGGCCGCCTATCTCGCCAACCAGCGCCTGGCCAGCCAGATGTTCGTTCACAGCCTGCACGACCGCCTGGGCGAGCCGCAGTACGTCGAAAGCCAGGGCTTCGTCCGCACGGACGACAAGCCCCGCTCGGGCTGGCTGCGCGTGGTCGGCAAATGGGAGGACAGCCGTAGCGCCAACGGCGTCTTCAAGACCAGCACCGATTCCTTCCTGCTGCACGGTGGCGTCGAACTGGCCAAGTGGAAGGTGTTCCGCGACAACGGCGAAGATCGCCTGCACCTGGGCGTGATGGGCAGCTACGGCTCGGCCAGCACCGACGCGAACGCGCGGGGCAATCCGTATAGCGCGAAGGGCAAGGTCGAGGGCTGGAGCGTTGGGGCCTACGGCACCTGGTACCAGAATGACGAGCAGAAGCTGGGCGCCTATGTCGACACCTGGTTTCAATACGGTTGGTTCAACAACCGCGTGGAAGGCCAGCTGCTGCCGACCGTGCGCTACAACGCCACCGGCTGGGCGGTCTCGGGCGAGACCGGCTACGCCATCCCAGCCCGCAACAACTGGGTCATCGAGCCGCAAGGCCAGCTGATCTATGTGGGCTATAACGAGGACGACATCACCGAGCCAAACGGCACCCAGGTCAACGGCGCGAACTCACATGGCTTGATCACGCGCCTGGGCGTGCGGATTCACCGGACGTACGTGCATGAGAAAGACAAGAGCGCCTGGCAGCCGTACATGACGGTGAACTGGTGGCACACGGGCGTGTCCAGCAACGTCTCATTCAACGAACTGCCGGTGGGCAGCATGTATCCGAGCAACCGCTACGAATTGAAGCTTGGCGCCAACGCCCAGTTCAGCAAGCGCTGGACGGGATGGACCAATGTGTCGGGAGCATGGGGCGCACAGGACTTCAGTCAGTACGCCCTGCGCGCGGGCGTGAAATACACCTGGTAGTCCCGCCAGGTGATGGGGTGCAACTGGCAACAAAGGTGGGGCTTGGGAACCGTGGGAAAGACCGAAGGACTCGCGTTGATTCGCGCGTTTTGGTCCCAATGCGGGCTCAAAAAACATGAGCCTTTGATTTGATGGCGCGCCCGACAGGAATCGAACCTGTATCAAGAGCTTCGGAAACTCTCATTCTATCCATTGAACTACGGGCGCAGCGCAAGGAGGCGGTATTGTACCCAGTTTTCGCTGAACTGCATGAACTGGATCAAATCTTCCGTCAAACTCAGCGAAAACCCCGTCGGTTGGATTGGACTCGTGTCTATGACACCGTTATATAATCCAGCGTTTGCTTGCAAGGCGGGCCGTTCACGCCGCCGACTTGTGCAGTACTGATTTTCTGTTGCCGCCGCCAGGCGCCCCCGGTACCCGTTAGCAGGATTTGGTCATGAGCAACGAGCAGGAACACATAGAAGAGCACGCCACCCCCATCAAGACCCCGAAGCAACTGATCGTCACGATCGTCCTGTCTTTCGTGATCCCGATCGCCATCATCATCCTACTGGTGAACATGGTGGTCTCGGGCACCAAGACAGGAGCGGGTTCGGACACGCTGTCCCAGGAAGCCATCACCAAGCGCATCGCCCCGGTCGCGGGTTTCCAGCTGGTCGATGCGAATGCCCCCAAGGTCTTCAAGACCGGCGAACAGGTCTTCGCCGCCGTCTGTACGGCCTGTCATACCGCCGGCGTGGCTGGCGCACCCAAGGTGGGCGATAACGCCGCCTGGGCGCCCTTCATCACCGCGGGCTACGACGCCATGATGAACGTGGCCCTGCACGGCAAGGGCGGCATGCCCGCCAAGGGCGGCAACCCCACGCTGTCCGACTACGAAGTCGCGCGCGCCGTGGTGTACATGGCCAACAAGTCCGGCGCTTCGCTGCCCGAGCCGGCCGCTCCGGCCGCGGAAGGCGACAAGAAGGAAGCGGCTGCCGCGCCCGCCGCCGCACCCGCTGCCGCCGCCCCGGTTGTTGCCGCTGCTCCGGCCGCCGCCGCCGCACCCGCGCCTGCTCCCGCAGCGCCAGCCGCCGCGCCGCAAGCCGCGGCAGCGGTCAATCCGGCCGGCGAAAAGCTGTACAAGAGCGTCTGTTTCGCCTGCCATGCCACCGGCGTGGCCAACGCTCCCAAGTTCGGCGACAAGGCCGCCTGGGATCCGTACATCAAGACCGGCATGGACGCCATGGTCAAGGTCGCCATGCAAGGCAAGCCGCCGATGCCCCCGAAGGGCGGCGCGGCCAACGCCTCGGAAGACGATATCCGCGCAGCGGTGCAGTACATGGTGGATGCGGCGAAGTGAAGTAAGACACTCGCGGCCCATGATGGAAAAAGCCCCTTGATCTGATCAAGGGGCTTTTTCTTTGCGCCAAACCGGCAGACCTGACGCGATTGCCGAGGCCTTATGTCGGCTCTCAGGCGCGGGCGACCCAGGCGCCTTCCACCTCGGCCAACTGGCTGCTGATCTGGCTGGCGGCGTCGATGACCGCCGCGCGGAAAGGCTCGAGACGGCAATGCTCGGCGCGCACGATCAGGCTCAGTCCGGCCACCACGCGCTGCTCCAGAAAGATGGGCGCTGCAATGCCTATGGTCCCCGGCGTGATCTCGGAATCGCTGACGGCCACGCCCGCCTCGCGGATGGCATCGAGCTCCAGGCACAGGTCCTTCAAGCTCTTCCAGTGCGAAATGGCGCGCACTTCCTCTTCATGGGCCAGGTACATGCGCTCCAGGGCGCGGCGGCTCTGGTGTGCCAGGATGACTTTGGAGGTCGCGCCGCGAAACATCGGCATGGTGGCGCCGCGTTCATAGCGGCCGACGCGCGCGGCCGGATCGCCGATTTCCTGGTGAATGCACATGACCTTGTCCTGGTAGCTGCGCGTGAGCACCGAGGCCGACGAAGGCGTGGTCGCCTCCACCAGACGCCGCATCAGCGGTTCCGCCACCTTGAGCAAAGGGTCCCCATGACGCATCAGCAGGTCGAAATGGGCAAACGTGGGCCCCAGCACGTAGCGCGCGCCCATCACCGGAGTCAGGAAATCCGCGCGCACCAGTTCCTGCACATCGCGATAGGCCGAGCTGACGGACACATCCATTTCAACGGCGATTTCCTCCACCGACCATGCGGCGCTCCTGTCATAGAGCTGCAGGATGTGCAGTATCCGGTTGCGCGTCCTGATTTCACCCGCCACGTCGCCCTCTCCCTGTCGTTGCGCCTCTAGGGCGTGAAATTTCGCATCCATTGCGAAATTCAATTTCCCCGCGATTCTAGCAGCGTCACCCTTTCCTCTGCCCCCGGGGCTAGCGGTGCTAAATCTCGGGGGCTTGCCAAAAACCTCAGCTTGATGCAAAAATTCATTTAATCGCAATGGTTGCGAATTTAGTATTTTTTGCAAAGGAAGATCATGGCAGAAGGCGAAACCTCCGAAACGCGCATTCCGGTCACCTTGCTGACGGGCTTCCTGGGCAGCGGCAAGACCACCCTGCTGAACCACTGGCTGCGCGACCCGGCGCTGGCCGATGCGGCGGTCATCGTCAATGAGTTTGGCGAGATCGGCATCGATCACGCCTTGATCGCCAGCAGCAACGACAACACCATCGAGCTGACCACCGGATGCCTGTGCTGCACCGTGCAAGGCGACCTGGTCGAGACCCTGCGCGACCTGCGCGCCAAGCGCAGCGCCGGAACCATCGCCGCCTTCGATCGCATCCTGATCGAAACAACCGGCATGGCCGACGTGGTGCCGGTCATCCAGGCCTTGATGACATTTCCGGTGGCGCGCTCGTTTCGCCTGAATCGCGTGCTGACCGTGGTGGATGCCGTCAACGGGCCGGACACGCTGGCCGCGCACCCGGAAGCCGTCAAGCAGGTGGCCGTCGCCGATGCCTTGATCGTCACCAAGACCGAACTGCCCGGCGCGCAAGTCTCGGCCCTGGTGGACACGCTTGCGCGCGTCAACCCGGGGGCAACGCGCGTGGTGTGCGACCCTGCGGCGCGGCCGGATGCCACGGTGCTGGACGGGCCGGACGTCTACGACGTGAACGTGCGCCCGGAGCAGGCGCGGCAATGGCTCAATGCCGCCCCTTACGCGGATGGACACGAGCATGAACACACCCACAAGCACACGCATAAGCACACGCATGCCCATGACCATGCGCGCATCGACAGCTTCTGCCTGGACTTCGCCGAGCCCTTGCACTGGCCGCAAGTCAGCGCCTGGCTGGATGCGCTGGTCATGGCGCATCCCGACGAGCTGCTGCGCGTCAAAGGCATTCTGCATATCGCCGGTCACCAGCGGCCCATCGTGCTGCAAGCGGTGCAGCGCCTATTCCATCCGCCTGTCGAGTTGCCGCAATGGCCCGACGCGGACCGGCAATCCCGCATGGTTTTCATCACCAAAGGCCTGAGCAGGGACTACGTCATGCAGGTCTGGGACACGGTGCGCCAGCGCGCCCTCCCGCCTGCCGCCCGCGCGGCCTGATCGTTTTGGCATTCCCCATCACAAGGAAAACAGCATGGACACTTTGATCAAGAACGGCCTGGTGGTCACGCCGCAAGGCCGCGTGCGCGCCTCCATCGGCATCCGCGACGGCAAAATAGCCGGCGTGTACGAGGCCGGCAGCGAACCCGAGGCGCGCAACGTCATCGATGCCAGCGGCCTGGCCGTATTGCCAGGCGCGATCGACATGCACTCGCACCACCGCCAGGGCTCGCAGAAAGGGTTTGAGTACAAGGACACCATCCTCACCGCCACGCAGCAATGCGCCGCGGGCGGCGTCACCACCAGCGTGGGCATGCCCAACGTCAATCCGCCGCCAAACTCGCTGGACCTGCTGGAGAAGCAGTTCGCCATCTACCGCAGCGATGCCGTGGTCGACTGGAACTTCAACCCGGCGCCGACGATAGAGTCGGAAATGGAAGCCATGACCGCCACGGGCATCACCGCGTTCAAGATCTTCATGGTGGTGGACACGGGACGGGACTATCCGCACATGCCTGGCATCGGCGTGCATGACCACGGCAAGCTGCTGCGCATCATGCAGCGCTGCGCTGAACTGGACGTGCCCTTGATGGTGCATCCGCACGACCAGGCCCTGATGGACGTGATCGAACAGACCTATTGGGACCGGGGCGAGCGCGACGCCCTCGCCTATGCGCGCGCCTACGCCGCCCACGACGGCGTGATCTGGGAAACCGCCATCGCCACCTTGCTGCGCCTGCAGAAGGCGGCCGGCTGCCATCTGCACATCCTGCACACCCAGACCGCCGGCAGCGTCCAGCTCATCCGCGAGGCCAAGGCGGCGGGCCAGAAGGTCACCTGCGAAATCAATCCCTGGGCCTTGTTCCTGGGTTGCGAATGGTCGGCCATCCAGCGCCTGGGCTCGTATGCGCTGTCGTACTGGGTGCCGGAGAAGAACGTGCCGGGCTTGTGGGAAGGCCTGAACGACGGAACGATCGACATCATCGCCACCGACCATGCGCCGCACACGCGCGAAGAAAAGGAAGTGGGCTGGACCGATGGCTGGAAAGCCCACACCGGCACGCCGTCGACGCAGTTCTACCTGAGCATGTTCCTGACGGCGGCCCAGGAAGGCAAGATCAGCCTGGAACGCGTGGCCGAGGCATGTTCGGCCAAGCCCGCCGAATTGTTCCGATTGCGCAGCAAGGGCGAAATCCGCGTGGGCCTGGACGCCGACCTGGTGCTGGTCGATCTGGAGACGGAATACGAAGTGCGCGACGAGGACGTGCTCAGCCTGGTGGGCTGGAGCCCCTATGCCGGCCGCCGCCTCAAGGGCAAGCCGGTGCATACGCTGGTGCGCGGCGCCACGGTGTATGCGGACGGTAAAGTGGTCGGCGCCAAGGGCGGCGGCCAGATGGCTGCCGCGGTACGCTGAAGCCCAGGCCGCGCATCACTACGACACAAGGGGAAAACATCATGAATCGTCGTCAGTTCTCGCGGCTGCTGGCTTCCACGCCATTGCTGCTGCCCGCGCTGGTCCGCGCCCAGGACGGGACCGCCATCACCTTGATCGTGCCGTATCCGCCCGGCGGCAACACCGACTATGTGGCGCGCATTACCTCCGATTCGCTACGCCGCACCTTGGGCTCATCGGTAGTCGTGAAGAACCAGGCCGGCGCAGGCGGCACCATTGCCACCGATGCGTTGATACGCTCGCGCAACGACGGCAACACGCTGATGGTGGGCTCCATCGGCCAGGTTTCGCTGGTGCGCTTTCTGTTCAATGTGCGTTACGACCCGTTGAACGATCTGGTGCCGGTCGCCAACATCGCCAGCAATCCACTGGTGCTCACGGTGCCGTCCAGCTCGCGTTTCCAGAACCTGGCGCAACTGATCGAGTATGGCCGGGCCAAACCGGGCGCGCTGACCGTCGCGCACGGCGGCGAGGGGTCGATGTCGCATATGTCGGTGCTGGTGTTTCTCAAGCGCGCGGGTATCGAGGCGACGCTGATCGGCTATCGCGGCGGTGCGCCCGCCCTGCTGGACACCATGGGCGGCACGACCGATCTCTACTCGGCCAACATCTCGGAGATCCTGCCGTACAAGGACAGCGGCCGCATCCGCTTCCTGGGCGTGTCCAGCCGCCAGCCCGTACCTCAGCTGCCCGGCGTCCCGGCCATCGCCGACACCATCTCCGGCCACGAGATCGAAACCTGGAATGGCCTGTTCGCGCCCCCCGGCACACCCGCCGAAGTGGTGGACAGGCTGGCCGACGCCGTGCAGGTCATGCTGCGCGACCCGGACGTGCTGAGCAAATTCGACGCTTCCGGCAGCCAGCCGCGGGCAGGCGAAGTGAAGGAGAAGTTTGCGCGCCGCATCCGCGACGACATCGCGCTGTGGACGCCGCTGGTGTCCCTGATCGGGGTCAAGCCGGCGAACTGAGGCGGCCTGCGTCGCAAAAAAAGCCCGCAAGACACGATGTCTTGCGGGTTTTTTCTTGCGCATGCCAGGTCGGCGCCTGTCATGCTCATCGCATCACTGTTCGCCAGCCGCCTTGGTCAGCGACATGCCCAGCTGCACGCGGCGCTGCAGCCACAGGCTGGGGCGATAACGCGGATCGCCGGTCACGCGCTGCATGCTCTTCAGGATTTCCAGGATGCGGTCGGCGCCGAGCTTGTCGCCCAGGGCCAGCGGACCCACCGGATAACCCAGGCCCAGCGTCACCGCCAGGTCGATGTCCTTGGGCGTGGCGATCTGCTGCTGCGCGATGTCGCTGGCGATGTTGACGATGGTGGCGACGATGCGCTGGGCGATGAAGCCAGGCGAATCCTCGATCACCGTGACGGGCACGCCGTCGGCGGCCAGCAGCGCGTGCGCGGCGTCGCGCCACTTGGCTTCGGTGGCGGGCGACACCATGATGGTGCGGCGCTTGGCGCCGTCAAAGGCGTAGAGCGTGTCCAGGCCGACCGTGCGGGCCGCGTTCAGACTTTGCGCGGACACGGTGGTGGAGACGTCTTCACCGTAGGGCGTGACCAGGACGAGCGCGTCGGCGTCAGGCGTGGAGCCGGTCACCAGCGTGGCGCCCAGCTTTTCGACCAGCGCGGCGGCGCGGGCGTAGCCTTCGGCGTGCTTGGGGCTGACCCAGACCTTCAGGTTCTCGGGCAGCGCAGGCACGGGCGGCTCGGCCGGCACCTGCTTCTGGCCGTCGGCGTAGACGTAGAAGCCTTCGCCGGCCTTGCGGCCGATCAGGCCGCCGGCCAGGCGCACGGTGGTGATCGGCGAGGGCCTGAAGCGCGGCTCGTCGAAGAACTGGCGGTAGATGGATTCCATGACGGGGTGGGACACGTCCAGCGCCGTCAGGTCCAGCAGTTCGAACGGGCCCATGCGGAAACCGGCCTGCTCGCGCATCACGGCGTCGACCTGGGCGAAGGTCGCCACGGCTTCCTGCGCCACGCGCAGGCCTTCGGTATTCATGCCGCGGCCGGCATGGTTGACGATGAAGCCGGGCATGTCCTTGGCGCGCACGGGCGTGTGGCCCATGCGGCGCGCCAGCTCGGCCAGCGCGTCGCCGACTTCGGGCGCGCTGCGCAGGCCGTCGATGACTTCGACCACCTTCATCAGCGCGACGGGGTTGAAGAAGTGGTAGCCGGCCACGCGCTGCGGCCGCTTGCAGGCGGCGGCGATGGCGGTGATCGACAGCGACGAGGTGTTCGACGCCAGGATGCAGTCTTCGGCCACCACGCCTTCCAACGCGGCGAACAGGTCACGCTTGACGTCCAGGCGCTCGACGATGGCTTCCACCACCAGCTGGCAGTTCGACATGTCGGTGAGCGCGGTGGCGGATTCCACGCGCTCCAGCGCCGCCTGCGCGTCGGCGGCGCTCAGCTTGCCTTTCTGGGCCAGCTTGTCCCAGGTCTGGCGCAGCGACTCGCGCGCGGCCGCGACGGCGTCCGCGCTGGTGTCGTACAGGCGCACGCGCAGCCCGGCTTGCGCCGCGATCTGCGCGATGCCGCGCCCCATGGCCCCGGCGCCGACGACGCCGATGGTTTGAATCTCCTTCATCACCACTCTCCTGCTTTTATTGGATGGGGTTCAGGCCCGGCTTTGCGCCAGCGCCAGGATTTCTTCGGCCGACAGGCCCAGCTTCTCGGACAGCACCTGCTCGGTGTGCTCGCCCAGCATGGGCGGCGGACGGCGGTACTCGACCGGACTGTCGGAAAACTTCAGCGGGCTGGCGGCAATGGGCACCGTACCCGCGGTCGGGTGCGGCATTTCGCGCTTCATGCCGCGCGCCAGGACCTGCGGGTCTTCGTAGACCTGGTCCAGCGTGTTGATGGGGCCGGCGGGAACACCCACGCCTTCCAGCGCGGCCAGCCAGTGGTCGCGCGCGCCGGTGGCCATGCGTTCGGCCAGGAGCGGCACCAGTTCGGCTCGGTTCTTCACGCGCTGCGGATTGGTGGCAAAGCGCGGATCGGCCGACAGCTCGGGCAAGCCGATCGCGCCGCAGTAGTTGCGGAACTGGCTGTCGTTGCCGACCGCCACGATCAGGTGGCCGTCGCTGGCCGCGAAGACCTGGTACGGCACCAGGTTCTGGTGGGCATTGCCTGCGCGCTTGGGCGCCACGCCCGAGGTCATGTAGTTGAGGTTCTGGTTGGCCAGCATGCTGACCTGGCAGTCCAGCAGCGCCATGTCGATGTGCTGGCCCAGGCCGCTGCGCGAGCGTTCGTGCAGCGCGGCCAGGATGCCGACCGTGGAGTACATGCCGGTCATCAGGTCGGTCACGGCCACGCCCGCTTTCTGCGGACCGCCGCCGGGCAGGTCGTCGCGTTCGCCGGTGATGCTCATCAGGCCGCCCATGCCCTGGATCATGAAGTCATAGCCAGGACGGCTGGCGTAAGGGCCGGTCTGGCCGAAGCCGGTGATGGAGCAGTAGATCAGGCGCGGGTTGAGTTCCTTCAGGCTTTCGTAGTCCAGGCCGTACTTCGACAGGCCGCCGACCTTGAAGTTTTCAACCAGGATGTCGCTTTGCAGCGCCAGTTCGCGCACCAGCTCGGCGCCGCGCGGCGAGGCGATATCCAGCGCCACCGACAGCTTGTTGCGGTTGGCGGACAGGTAATAGGCCGCTTCCGTGGTGTCGTTGCCCGCCTCGTCCTTCAGGTACGGAGGCCCCCAGGCCCGCGTGTCGTCGCCCGCGCCGGGACGTTCGATCTTGATGACCTCGGCGCCAAGGTCGGCGAGGTTCTGGGTGCACCAGGGACCCGCCAGGACGCGGGTGAGGTCCAGCACGCGTATGCCGGTAAGGGGAGCGGGACGTTGCGACATTAGTAATCTTTTCGCTAGAAGAGAAATGAAAACGTCTGGCTTGCGGCGGCGCGCAAGCCAGACTGGAATTCCGTCATGCCAGCGGCGCGCGGCCGCTGGCGCGTCATATGCCGGCGCGGCCTGGGGCCGTGCGCCGGATCACCGTCAGTCATGCAGGATATTAGCCTCTTGCGCCCGGTCCGCGCTCAGGAATGCGCCTTGATGGTTTCGCGGGCGATCACCAGCTGCTGGATCTGCGAAGTGCCTTCGAAGATGCGGAACAGGCGCACGTCACGGTAGAAGCGCTCGACCGCGTATTCCGACATGTAGCCGGCGCCGCCGTGGATCTGCACCGCGCGGTCGGCCACGCGGCCCACCATTTCGGTGGCGTACAGCTTGCAGCAGGCGGCCTGCATGGTGGTGTTCTCGCCGCGGTCGCGCATGCGGGCGGCGTCCAGCACCATGCAGCGCGCGGCGTAGAGTTCGGCCTGGCTGTCGGCGATCATGGCCTGGATCAGCTGGAATTCGGCGATGGGTTGGCCGAATTGCTTACGCTCAATGGCGTACTTCACGGCATCGCTCAGCAGGCGGTCGGCGATGCCCACGCACAGCGCCGAGATATGCAGGCGGCCCTTGTCCAGCACCCGCATCGAGGTGCGGAAACCATTGCCCTCTTCGCCGCCCAGCAGCGCGCTGGCCGGGACGCGGCAGTTGTCGAACACCACGTCGCTGGTCAGGGCGCCGGCCTGGCCCATCTTCTTGTCCGGCTTGCCGATGCTCAGGCCGGGCGTGCCGGCTTCGACCAGGAAGCACGAAATGGAATTGGCGCGGCGTTCCGGCGCGGTGCGCGCCATGACGGAGAACAGGCCGGCGATGGGCGCGTTGGTGATGTAGCGCTTGGTGCCGTTGAGTACGTAGCTGTCGCCGTCGCGCACCGCGGACAGGCGCAGCGCCATCGCGTCGGAACCGGCGTCGGGTTCGGTCAGCGCGAACGAGCCGATCAATTCACCGCTGGCCAGCTTGGGCAGGTAGCGGGCGCGCTGCTCGTCGGTGCCGGCCAGCACGATGGCTTGCGAGCCGATGCCGATGTTGGTGCCGGCCAGCGAGCGGAACGCGGGCGAGGTCTGACCCAGCTCGAAGACCACGCGCACTTCCTCTTCCATGGTCAGGCCCAGACCGCCATGGTCGGGCGAGATGGACAGGCCGAACAGGCCCAGCTCGCGCATCTCGTTGACGATGTCGGGCGGCACCTGGCCGCTTTCGGCCAGTTCGTCTTCGGCGGGGATCAGGCGTTCGTGCACGAAGCGGCGCACGGCGTCCAGCAACAGGTTCAGGGTTTCGGTATCGAGGGCCATGATGGGAGTCTCACAAAAAGCGGGGCAAGCCGGGGACAGCCGCGCCTCAGGCGCGCATGCCTCCGACCAATAGATCGAAATAGCCGGCGGCGATGGCTTCGGCGCTGTCGCCCTGGCCGGGCTTGTACCAACGCACCATCCAATTCAGCATGGACAGCACGGCGCGGCCCGCGGCGGCCACGTCCAGCGCGCGGAACTCGCCGGCGGCGACGCCTTGCGCGATCAGTTCGCGCAGGCGCTTCTCGTAGCCGTCGCGCAGCCGGGCGGCGTCTTCGCGTTCGGTCAGCGCCATGCCGGAATAGCCGATCAGCATGGTGACGAACTCGGCGTGGTGCTGCTCGAAGTAGCGCGCGTGGCCCACCATGAAGGCGCGCAGGCGGGCCGTGGCGCCCTCGGCCCGCGCGACATCCTGGGCGACGGCCTGCGTCAGGCCGCTCAGCACGGCCAGGATGATGGCGTCGTAGATGTCCTGCTTGGTGGTGTAGTAGTGATAGATGGCCGCCTTGGACACGCCGAGCGCGCCGGCCAGGTCGGACACCGAACTGCCGTCGTAGCCGCTTTGGGCGAAGAGCTTGGCGGCTTCTTCCAGGATGCGTTCGCGCGGGGCCGCCACGGTGGGTGGGCGGCCGGCGCGGGCGCGTTTCTGGGCAGGAGGGGCGGAGGTCGCCATGGCAGCCTTTGCAGGGGCCGCGCCGCAGCTGCCGGAGGGACTCGCGTACCTCCATTGACAGCGATTCAGCGCATGCCGTTTAATAAGGATTAATTAATTACCGGACGGTCGGTAGGTAATTATAGGCACACCCGCCTAGGATGCTCAAGTCCCGATGTTCAAGTCCTCCAGTGACCTTTTTCCGCGACGACGCCATGCCCCACTCTCTTGTGACTGATTTGTACGGCCAGATGTCCCTGCCGGTCATCTGCGCCCCGATGTTCATCGTGTCCAACCCCAAGCTGGTGGTGGCGCAGTGCACCAGCGGCATCGTGGGGTCGTTCCCCGCGCTGAACGCGCGTCCGCAAAGCCTGCTGACCGACTGGCTGGACGAAGTCCAGGCCGGCCTGGCCTCGCACCGCGAGGCCAACCCCGGGGCGACGGTTGCGCCATTCGCGGTCAACCAGATCATCCACCAGTCCAACGACCGGCTGGAGCAGGACCTGGCCGTGTGCGCCAGCCACCGCGTGCCGCTCATCATCACCAGCCTGCGCGCCCCCGGAGACCTGGTCAAAGGCGTGCATGACTGGGGCGGCAAGGTATTCCACGACGTGACCACCATCCGCCACGCCGAAAAAGCGCTGGAAGCCGGCGTGGACGGCCTGATCCTGGTGTGCGCCGGCGCTGGCGGCCATGCGGGCACGCTCAGCCCCTTCGCGCTGGTGTCCGAAGTGCGCCGCTTCTATGACGGCCCGCTGATCCTGTCGGGCGCGATCACCTCGGGCGCGCACATCCTGGCCGCGCAGGCCATGGGCGCGGACTTCGCCTATATGGGTACGCGCTTCATCGCCAGCGAGGAAGCCAACGCCAGCGAAGGCTACAAATCCGCCATCGTGGATGCCAGCGCTTCGGACATCCTGTATACCCCGTTCTTCACCGGCATCCCCGGCAACTACCTGAAGGCCAGCATCGCCGCCGCCGGGCTGGATCCGGCCAACCTGCCGCAACCCGACAGCGGCGCGTCGAATTTCGGCTCGACCCGGGTCAAGCCCTGGAAGGACATCTGGGGCGCGGGCCAGGGCGTGGGCGGCATCGCCAGCGTGCTGCCGACCCGCCAGATCGTGGCCACGCTGCGCAGCGAATACGCAGACGCCAAGACCCGTCTGGCCAACGGTTTCGGCGCATGAGCGCCGGTCTGCAGGTCAGCCGCGACGGCGCGGTGTTGACGCTGACCATCAACCGTCCGGATCGCCGCAACGCGCTGGATACCGCCACCTATGCCGCGCTGACCGAGCAGATCGCGCTGGCGTCGGCCGACACCGCGCTGGCGGCCGTCATCCTGACCGGCGCGGGCGAGCATTTCACGGCGGGCAACGATTTGCGCGACTTCCAGGCGGAGCGCGGCGCCGGCGACAGCGCGGGCCTGACTTTCCTGCGCGCGCTGTCCATGGCGGACGTGCCGGTCATTGCCGCGGTCGAAGGCTATGCCATCGGCATCGGCGTGACGCTGCTGCAGCACTGCGATTTCGTCCACATCGGCGAAGGCGCCACCTTGCGCATGCCGTTCGTGGCGTTGGGGTTGTGTCCGGAAGGCGCTTCCAGCCTGCTGATGCCGCGCCTGGCCGGCGCCCGCCGCGCCGCCGAATGGCTGTTGCAGGGCAAGGCCTTCACGGCGCAAGACGCCTGCGACGCCGGGCTGGCCACGTCGGTCACGCCCAAGGGCCAGGCGCTGGCGGCGGCGCAGGCCACCGCCGCCGACCTGGCGCGCCAGCCGCCGGCCGCGCTGCGCCTGACCAAGTCCATGCTGCGCCGCCCGGACCGCCAGGCGATCCAGGACACGCTGGACTACGAAGCCCAGCAGTTCCGCATCCGCCTGCAATCCGAGGAAGCGCAGGCGGCGTTCGCGAAGTTCTTCAAGAAGTAGGAAAGCCGGATTGCGCGCCCTGCCCCAACGCGCGCAATCCGCCGCCTCAGAACGGCGAATCCGGCCGGAAGTTCGGCGCGCGGCGTTCACGCAGGGATTGGATCCCTTCGCGTACGTCCGGGCCGCCAAAGCCCATGAATTCCAGGGCCAGCGAGGTATCGAAGCTCGGCCCCGCCATGCGCAGCCAGTTGTTCAACGAATACTTGGTCCAGCGGATCGCGGTCTGGGAGCCTGCGGCCAGCTTGTTGGCGACTTCGAAGGCACGTCCGATGAGTTCGGCCTCGTCCACGCACAACGACACCAGGCCGATGCGCTCGGCTTCCTCGCCGGTCACGGTTTCGCACAGCATCAGGTAGTACTTGGCGCGCGCCATGCCGCAAAGCAGCGGCCAGACGATGGCGGCATGGTCGCCGGCCGTCACGCCCAGGCGGGTATGGCCGTCGATGATGCGCGCGTCGCGTGCGGCGATGGAGATGTCGGCCAACAGGCCGGCCACCAGGCCCGCGCCCACGGCCGCGCCATGCATGGCGGACACGATGGGCTTGTTGCAGTTGATGATGTTGTAGACCAGGTCGCGGGCCTCGCGCCAGACGCGGGTGCGCACGTCGAAATCGTCGGCCATCTGCTGCACCAGGTCCAGGTCGCCCCCGCCCGAAAAGCCCTTGCCCTCGCCACGGATCACCACCACCCGGGTGTCCGGATCGGTGTCGATATCGCGCCAGATGTCTGCCAGTTCGCGGTGCATGCGGTCGTCGGCGGTGGACAGCTTGCCCGGCTTGCCGCCCTTGGCCCCCATGATCACCTCCAGCACCCCGCCGGGGTGCCGGCGCAGTTTCAGGGACTCATAGGCGGAATAGTGTTCCAGCGTGATGTCGCTCATGTTCGTCTCCACGTCGTCTAGTCTTGGGCCGGACCGGATGCCGGCCGGTTTGGGCGCACTATAGTAGATACGCGCCTTCGCGCCACGCCGCCATCCCCAGGAGCCTCAGCCCATGAACACTACCGCCCCGTCCGCCGGCGGCGCCATCGACCGCGCCGCCCTGCCCGCCCTGTTCGCGCCGCGCGGCCGCGACACTCACAAGGGTAGTTTCGGCACGGTGGGCGTGGTGGGCGGCGGCCCGGGCATGACGGGCGCGGCGCTGCTGGCCGCGCGCGCCGCCCTGAAGACCGGCGCCGGCAAGGTGCTGGTCGGCTTCGCCCAGGACGCCGCGCCGCTGGCCTGCGATCCGCAGCAGCCCGAACTGATGCTGCGCGACGCCCGCTCGCTGCTGGAAGAAGACTGGGGCGTCACCGCCTGGGTGGCGGGATGCGGCATAGGCACGGGCGCCCTGGCGGCCAACGCTCTGTCCGAGCTGTTCGTGCTGCGCCGCGCAGCGCCGCTGGTGCTGGACGCGGACGGGCTGAATCTGCTGGCCCGCGGCGACATCCAACCCAACTGGGGCGAGGGCACCGTGGTGCTGACGCCCCATCCGGCCGAGGCCGGGCGGCTGCTTGGCGTGGATACGGCCGAGGTGCAGGCCGACCGCCCGGCCGCCGCCAGGAAACTGGCGCTACGCTACGGCGCCTGGATCGTGCTGAAGGGCGCAGGCACCGTGGTCAGCTCCCCGGATGGCGATCTGCGGATCAACACCAGCGGCAATCCGGGGCTCGCCACCGCCGGAACCGGGGACGTATTAGCGGGCATGCTGGGTTCGCTGATCGCCCAGAAGCTGCCGTTGGACCAGGCCGTGGCCGGCGCCGTCTGGCTGCACGGCGCGGCGGCCGATGCGTTGGTGGCCCAGGGTGTCGGCCCCATCGGACTGACCGCCGGAGAGCTGGCGGACGCGGCCCGCGCCCTGCGAAATAGCGGCTAAGTCCCTGGGGAATAAACATTTTTACAACATATAGGGGTTTACCCTAAAAATAGCGTTGCATCGACCCTAGGGTTATCCCTATAATGGTTTACACCAAGACGAAACGGACTGGAGCAAACCATGAGCGAACTGACCCTGAACCACACTGCCCGACTGACCGACGCGCTGGAGCGCGATCTGCTCCGCGGCGCCCTCGAGAACCAACCGAATTCCCATCCGCTGACCAGCCTGAAGAAGGCCGGCCAAGCCGTAGTGGCAGCTGTTGCCGCCGTGTTTTCCTTCATCGACGAAGTGAACGAGTCGATGAACAAGGCCCGCGCCGCCAGCTCGCGCTTCTCCGGTTCGCAGTGGTAAGCCCTGCCGCGCTGGCCTGAGTCGCGATCGATCTCCCGCGATTCAGCCTGGCGCGACCCCGCCGCAACGCCCGCCGGCTTCCCGGCGCCCCTTGCGGCGGTTCTTCGGCGCCCAGTCCCTCACCCGGGCGCCATCGCGCCGCGCAGGCCTCCAGACGAGGCAGCGCGGCGCCCTCTTTCCCCCTCCCTCTCCGCGTTTTCCCTAGCGCCGCGCTTGCCATTGCGCATTGACAGTGCGCGAAGCCCCTACCGATAATCGGCCCCTTGCCGTCGTGCCCGGCGCCAAACCCCCCTGAGCCCCTTCCAGGCGACGCCGCCCGCGCGGCTGGCGCAGGCCGGTTTACACGCAGGCGCGATCCGGTTCGTTCCCCATCCGGAGTTGTCACCATGAAGTTGCGCACTACCCTGGCCCTTGCGGCCGCCGCCATTCCCCTGGCCGCCGCCCAAGCCCAGACGCTGAAGATCGGCCTGTCGGCCGAACCCACCTCGGCGGACCCCCACTATCACAAGATGACGCAGAACGACGCGTTCTCCGCGCACGTCTACAGTTCCCTGGTGGGTCGCAGCGCCGACATGAAGCTGGTGCCCGCACTGGCCACTTCCTGGAAGACGCTGGACGACCAGACCTGGGAATTCAAGCTGCGCGACGACGTCAAGTTCTCCAACGGCAAGCCGTTCACGTCCGAAGACGTGCTGTTCACCATCTGCCGCACGCTGAACAACGAAACCAACGTGTCGCAGTCCTACATGGACATGACCAAGCGCATCACCGACGTGCAGACGCCGGACGCGCACACCGTCATCATCAAGACCGGCGAGCCCTTCCCGCTGATGCCCGCCGAACTGGCGCGCTCGCTGCCCATCGTCTGGAACGGCATCGTCGAGCACGGCAAGCTGACGTTCGACCCCAAGAAGGGTTGCGGCGTAACCGGCGCCTGGCCCACCGTGGCCGACTTCAACAACGGCAAGGATGCCATCGGCACCGGCCCGTACACCCTGAAGTCCTACGTCAAGGGCACCGGCATCGAGCTGGTCCGCAATGAAAACTACTGGGGCCCCAAGCCGTACTGGAAGGAAGTGAAGTTCGTGCCGGTGCCGTCGGCCGGCCCGCGCCTGACCGGCCTCCTGTCCGGCGACTTCGACATGATCGAAAACCCCGCCGCTCGCGACCTGCCGCGCCTGAAGGACAACCCCAAGTTCGGCTTCGTCGCCACCCCGTCGACCCGCCTGGTGTTCTTCCAGCCGGACGTGGGCCGCAACCCGAGCCCCTTCGTCAAGAGCGCCGACGGCAAGAACCCGCTGCAGGACCTGCGCGTGCGTAAGGCCATCTCGATGGCCATCGACCGCAAGACCATCACCGCCCGCATCATGGACGGCATGGCCACGCCCGCCTTCCAGTACATGCCCGACGGCATGTTCGGCGCGCTGCCCCAGGCTCCGGAAATCAAGTTCGACCCGGAAGGCGCCAAGAAGCTGCTGGCCGAAGCCGGCTACCCGAACGGCTTTGAACTGACGCTGTCGTCGACCAACGACCGCTACGTCAACGACGGCCAGGTGGCGCAAGCCGTGGCCCAGTACCTGGCCCGCGTCGGCATCAAGACCAATGTGGACGCCATGACGGCCTCCATCTACTTCCCCAAGCGCGCCAAGCGCGAGTTCAGCTTCTCGATGGGCGGCTGGCCGGCGGAAACGGGTGAAGCCTCGGCGCTGTTCCAGCTGTGGGTGGCATCCCTGGATTCCCCCAACAGCCTGGGCACCAGCAACTACGGCGGCTTCAGCAATGCCGACTTCGACAAGGTCTACAAGGAAGCCATCGTGACGGTGGACGCGGCCAAGCGCGAGAAGCTGCTGCAGCAGTCCACCCAGATCGCATTGGACAACGTGCCGCTGATCCCGCTGCACTTCGAAAGCAGCATCTGGGCCTTCCGCAAGGGCATCACCTACGAAGGCCGTCGCGACCAGTACACGCTGGCCACCTCGGTCACGCCCGAAAAGAAGTAATCAGGTCCGCCTGAACGAAAACGGCTGCCCCAGGGCAGCCGTTTTTTTTTGCACCCTTGGCAGACTATGCCGCCGCCCTGCCTTACAACGCGTCGTCCAGTTCTCGCGCCAGCAGTTCGACGAAGGCTTCGGCCGCCGGCGGCAGCACCCGGCCCGGCATGACCTGGATCTGCAGGGTGCGCGATTGCAGCTCGGCGTTGGAAATCGGCACGGCGATCAGCTCGTCGCGCCGCAGGCTCCAGGCCACCGAGATATAGCCGCTGAGCATGATGGCGTCCGACCCGAAGACAAAACCGTGCAGCGGCGAGGAATCGTTGCAGGTCAGCGCCGGCTCCAGCTGCACCGACTCCAGCGCGCAGCCCATTTCGAACAGCTGCCGCGTGGTGGTGCCGGGCCCGGTCAGGGCTAGCGGATACTGGCTGAGATCCTGCAGGCTGACGCTGGCGCGGCCCGCCAGCGGATGGTCGGCCGCCATCACCGCATGCACCGGCGCGCGGCGCGAATAGCGCGGACTGACCCCGCCGATGCGTTCGGCGATGAAGACCATCCCCAGCTCCACGCTGCCTTCGGCCACCCGGCGGCTGACCTCGGCCGGCGAACCCACGTGCAGATCGAAGCGGATGTTGGGCCAGTCGCGGCGAAAACGCGCCATCACCGAGGGCAGGAAGATCCGCGCCACGCCCTCGACCGAGGCCACCCGGATCTCGTTGCGCGCGGCGCCCTTGATGGCGGCGATTTCCTGCAGCACGGAATCGGCTTCCAGCATGGTGCGGCGGGCATGCGCCAGCAGCAGCTGCCCCGCTTCGCTCAGGACCATGCCGCGCGCGGCGCGCTCGAACAGCGGCGCGCCCGCCTCTTCCTCCAGCTTGGCGATCTGCCGGCTGATGGCCGACACCGCCACATGCAGGCGCTCGGACGCGCCGCTCAGGCTGCCCGCCTGGGCAACCTCCAGAAAATACTTCAAGGCGATGCCGTGCACGTCAGCCCTCGCGGTTCTCAGGGATTGGGAATGGGGAACAAGCTTTGCCTTTTCTGCAAAGCTCGAGATAAATATTCTAATTGTAGAGAAAGCAGCCAAGCTCCTAGAATTCGCCCAATACTCAAAGGCGGCGCGCGCCTGACGCGCCCTATATATAAGGGAAAACCCGTGTTAGCAGCCTGTTTCAGCGCCCGCCGCGCCGCGGCGCCCGCTCATGCCGGCGGCTAGCCGCCACCCCAGCGCCATCGCCTATACAATCCCGTCGCTTCATCGGAGTTCCCATGCCCACGTCCGCCCCCGCGTCCACACCGCGCCCATTTCTACTTGCCTGTCCGAACTTGTCGGCGGAGCGGGTGGGCAACACGGATACCCCGGGGGTCTGGCATTTCGATTCGGGCGTGCCGGGCAAGCGCGTCATGCTGAGCGCGCTGATCCACGGCAATGAACTCTGCGGCGCCTGGGCGCTGAAGGACGCGCTGGCGGCAGGCCTGCGCCCGCGCCGCGGTTCGCTGACGCTGGCGTTCTGCAACCTGGCGGCGTTCGACCGCTTCGACCCCGCCAACTACGCGCCCGCGCGCTTCGTCGACGAAGACATGAACCGCGTCTGGAGCGACGACAAGCTGAGCGCGCCCGCCAGCCAGGAACGCCGCCGCGCAGCCGAGATCCAGCCCTGGGTCGAGCAGGCCGACTGGCTGCTGGACTTCCATTCGATGAGCAATTCCGACGTGCCGCTGCAGCTGACCGGCATGGAGCAACGCAATATCGATCTGGCGCTGGCGCTGGGCAACCCCGCCACCATCATCGCCGACGCCGGCCATGCCGCGGGCGTGCGCATGCGCGACTACGGCCGCTTCGGCGAAGCCGGCGACAACGGCACCCGTTCCCTGCTGATCGAATGCGGCTTCCATGGCGCGCCCGAGGCGCGCGGCGTGGCCGTCGACCAGATGGCGCGCTTCCTGGTGGAAGCGGGCACGGTGGACCGCGGCGACCTGCCCGCGGATTGGTTCGCCCCCGCGGCGCCCACGCAGCGCGCACTGCGCGTCACGCATGCGATCGCCGCCAAGAGCGCCGATTTCCGCTTCGCCCAGCCCTGGAAGGGCCTGGAAACGCTGGCCCGCGCCGGCGACCTGATCGGCTGGTCCGAGGGCGAGCCCGTCGTCACGCCTTATGACGACTGCGTGCTGATCATGCCGTCCACCGCCAATCTGCGGCCCGGCGTGACCGTCGTCCGGCTGGCGCAGCCCATCGCCTGAAGATCCGCGGCGGCCCGCCAGCGACGCCGCCCTGCAACACCATAACCAATACAACAAAGGGACAAAATCCATGTCTGCCCAGACGCTCTACCGCAGCATGCTCACGGCCTTCGCCATGGCCGCCTGTACCACCGCGGCCATCGCGCAGGACGCCGCCGGCGTTCTGCGGATCGGCCTGTCGTCCGAGCCGACGTCGATGGATCCGCACTACCACCAGGCCACGCCGAACGATGCGATGACTTCGCACATGTTCGAGACGCTGGTGGGGCAAGATGCCAAGATGGACCTGATCCCGCGCCTGGCCACGGCCTGGAAGCCGGTGGACGACACGACCTGGGAATTCACGCTGCGCGACGGCGTCAAGTTTTCCAATGGCCAGCCCTTCACGGCGCAGGACGTGCTGTTCACCTTCTGCCGCGTGGTCAACAACGAGCAGTCCATCAGCAGCTCGTACCCTTCCATCGTGCAGAAGTTCGCCGACGTGCAGGTGCGCGACGGCAACACGCTGGTGATCAAGACGCGCCAGCCCTATCCGCTGCTGCCCAACGACCTGACCCGCATGGGCATGCTGTGGAACGGCATCGCCGAACACGGCCCGATCAGCTTCGACCTGAAGAACAAGTGCGGCGTCACCGGCGTCTGGCCCACCGTGGCCGACTTCAATACCGGCCGCTCCGTGATCGGCACCGGGCCCTACACGCTGAAGAGCTACGTCAAGGGCACCGCGATCGAGCTGACGCGCAACGACGCCTACTGGGGCGCGAAGCCCGCATGGAAGGACGTGAGGATGGTGCCGGTGCCGGCTGCCGGCCCGCGCCTGACGGGCCTCCTGGCGGGCGACTTCGACCTGATCGAAAACCCCGCCGCGCGCGACGTGAAGCGCATTTCGGAGACCCCGGGTTTCGGCCACGTCATCACGCCGTCGGTACGCGTGGTGTATTTCCAGCCCGACGTGGCGCGCAATCCCAGCCCCGGCGTCAAGGCCGCCGACGGCAAGAACCCGCTGCAGGACGTGCGCGTGCGCCGAGCCATTTCCATGGCCATCGACCGCAAGACCATCGCCGACCGCATCATGGACGGCGCCGCCACGCCGGCCAACCAATTCCTGCCCGACGGCATGTTCGGCACCCTGCCCAAGCCGCCCGAGCTCAAGTACGACCCGGCCGCCGCCAAGAAGCTGCTGGCCGAGGCCGGCTACCCGAACGGCTTCGAACTGACCGTCTCGTCCACCAACGACCGCTACATCAACGACGCGCAGATCACGCAGGCGGTAGCGCAATACCTGTCGCGCGTGGGCATCAAGACCACCGTCGACACCATGACGCGCTCGGTCTACTTCCCCAAGCGCGCCAAGCGCGAGTTCAGCTTCGCCATGGGCGGCTGGTCGTCGGAAACCGGCGAGGCCTCGTCCTTCCTGCAATACTGGGTCAGCGCGTTCGACAAGGAACACGGCCTGGGCACCAGCAACTACGGCGGCTATGACAACCCCGAGTTCGACCGCGTGTTCAAGCGCGCCCTCGTCACCGTGGACCCGGCCGCGCGCGAAAAACTGCTGCAGGAATCGCTGACGCTGGCGTTGGCCGACCTGCCCAGCATTCCCCTGCATTTCGAAAGCAGCATCTGGGCGTTCCGCAAGGGACTGACCTATGAAGGCCGCGCCGACCAGTACACCCTGGCCATGTCGGCCAAGCCCGCCAAGTAAGACCCTACGCGGCGCCCGCAAACCCTGAGCCCACCAAGGAAATAATCTCGTGGCCTTGTTCATCCTACGCAGACTGATACAGAGTCTGTTCGTGCTGCTGGCCGTTTCGGTCGTGGTCTTCTTCGCGGTCTATGCCGTGGGCGATCCGATCGAACTGCTGGTCAGCCCCGAAGCCAGCCAGGCCGCACGCGAGGCGATGATCGCCCGCCTGGGCCTGGACCTGCCGGTATGGCAGCAATACACAGGATTCCTGTGGCGCGCGCTGCACGGCGACCTGGGCACCTCCTTCGTGCACGGCATCCCCGCCATCGAACTGATCGTGCAGCGCATTCCCGCCACGTTCGAGCTGGTGGTCGTGGCCATCATGCTGACCTGTGTGTTCGGCATTCCGCTGGGGCTGATCGCGGGCCTGTACCGCGACCAGCCGCTGGGCCGCGGCATCATGGCATCCTCGGTGCTGGGTTTTTCGCTGCCGAACTTCTGGCAAGGCATGATGCTGATCCTGCTGTTTGCGGTGTGGCTGGGCTGGCTGCCCGCCACCGGCCGCGGCGACACGGTCACCGTGCTGGGCGTGCCCCTGTCCATTCTGACTGCCGACGGCTGGTCGCACCTGATCATGCCGGCCATCAACCTGGCGCTGGCCAACATCGCGCTGGTGCTGCGCCTGACCGCGTCCGGCGTGGTCGAGGCCCGCAGCCAGGACTATGTGAAGTTCGCGCGCGCCAAGGGCGTCAAGCCCGGCCGCATCGTGCGCCGCCACATCCTGCGCAACATCCTGATCCCCGTGGTCACCGTGATCGGCATGGAATTCGGCACCCTCATCGCCTATTCCACCATCACCGAAACCGTGTTCGCATGGCCAGGCATGGGCAAGCTGCTGATCGACAGCGTCTACCAATTGGACCGCCCGGTCGTGGTGGCCTACGTGATGCTGGTCACCCTGATCTTCGTGATCATCAACCTGGTTGTGGACATCCTGTACGCCACGCTCGATCCGCGCGTGCAGCTCGTGACTCCCGCTCAATAATCCGCCATGGCTCAAACTCCCAATCCCGGCCGCACCCGCACCGTCCAGCCCCTGGCTGAGACGCCCCAGCGCGCCTCCATCCTGAAGAAACTGCACGCGCGCCCGACGGTGCGCGGCTCCGTCATCGCGCTGACCATCCTGATCGTGCTGGTGGTCTTCGCGCCCTACTTCGCGCCGCAGAATCCCTACGACCTCGCCAACCTTTCGCTGATGGACGGCCGCCTGGCGCCGCGCCAGGCGCTGATGGACGGCAGCATCGCCTGGCTCGGCACCGACGACCAGGGCCGCGACATGCTCAGCGCCATCCTGTATGGCCTGCGCATCAGCCTGATGGTGGGCCTGTCCGCCGTGGTGCTGGCCACCGCCGTGGGCGGCACCATCGGCCTGGTGGCCGCCTATGTAGGCGGCGTGGTCGACACCGTGCTCATGCGCATCGTCGACTTCATCCTGGGCTTTCCGACCATCCTGGTGGCGCTGGTGCTGCTGGTGGTGCTGGGGCGCGGGGTCGACAAGGTGATCCTGGCCCTGGTGCTGGTGCAGTGGGGGCATTACGCCCGCATCATGCGCAGCCGCGCGCTGCAGGAACGCCGCAAGGAGTACGTGGAAGCCGCCGCCAACCTGGGCTTCCCGGCCTGGCGCATCATGCTGTTCCACCTGCTGCCCAACTGCCTGGGCCCCGTCATGGTGTTCGCCACCATCCAGATCGCGACCGCAATCGCCCTGGAAGCCACGCTGTCGTTCCTGGGCGTGGGCGTGCCCATCACCGAACCCTCGCTGGGCCTGCTGATTTCCAACGGCTTCCAGTACCTGTTGTCGGGCGACTACTGGATCAGCCTGTTCCCGGGCATCGCCCTGCTGGTGCTGATCCTCTCCATCAATATCGTGGGCGACCGCCTGCGCGAAAGCCTGGATCCCAAGAGATGAGGCCCACCCCCGAAGCGCTGCGCGCTTCCCCCTCAAGGGGGCATGCCTGCGGACCGGCAAAGCCGGCTCCGCGGCATCCCGATGGAGCTATCTCCATTACATGCGCCGCGGTTGGCGCAATGGGCAACTGAAATGAGCGAAAACATTCTTGAAGTGCGCGGCCTGCGCACCGCATTCCATACCGAAGCCGGCGCCTGGCTGGCGGTCGACGGCGTCGACCTGACCGTGCGCCGCGGCGAGATCGTCGGCCTGGTCGGCGAATCGGGTTCCGGCAAATCCGTCACGGGCTTTTCGCTCCTGGGTCTGATCGACCCGCCCGGGGAAGTGGTGGACGGCGAGGTGAAGTTCAAGGGCACGGACCTGCGCAAGCTGAGCGAAGAGCAGATGCGCCAGTTGCGCGGCAACCGCATCGCCATGATCTTCCAGGATCCCCTGATGACGCTCAATCCGGTGCTGCGCATCGGCGAGCAGATGATGGAAGCCATCCTCACCCACGAAAACGTGCCGCGCGCGGAAGCCGAGGAACGCTGCCGCGAGGCGCTGGCCATGGTCGGCATTCCTTCACCCGAAAAGCGCCTGAAGAGCTATCCGCACGAATTCTCGGGCGGCATGCGCCAGCGCGTGGCGATCGCGATCGCCATGCTGAACAAGCCCGACCTGATCATCTGCGACGAGCCGACCACGGCGCTGGACGTCACCATCCAGGGCCAGATCCTCTACCGCATGCAGGAGATCTGCCGCGAGCACAACACGGCGCTGATCTGGATCACCCACGACCTGGGCGTGGTGGCCGAACTGGCCGACCGCGTGGCCGTGATGTACGCCGGCCGCATCGTCGAAAGCGGCCCGGTCGAAGAGGTGCTGGACGCGCCGCGCCACCCCTACACCAAGGGCTTGCTGGATTCGATGCCCGGCGCCACCCAGCCTGGCGCGCGCCTGCACCAGATCAACGGCATGGCGCCCAGCCTCGCCGGCCGTCCCTCGGGCTGTCCGTTCCGCCCGCGCTGCACCAGCGCGGTCACGCGTTGCACCGAACAAGCCCCCACCGTCACCACCGAAGGCGCGCGCAACTACCGCTGCTACGTGCCGATTACCCGCGAGGCCCAGCCGGTATGAGCCAAGCCGATACTCCCGTCATCGAGCTCAAGAACGTCCACAAGCGCTTCGAGCAACGGCCCGACCTGGCCCAGCGCATCCTGGCCCTGACCGGCCGTCCCATCGACCGCCGCACCGTGTATGCGGTCAACGGCGTGGACCTGTCCATCAAGCGCGGCGAAGTCGTGGGCCTGGTCGGCGAGTCCGGCTGCGGCAAGTCCACGCTGGGCCGCGTCGTCGCCGGGCTGCACGGCCAGACTGAAGGCCAGCTGCTGTACCAGGGCCAGGAAGCCCGCCGCCTGCGCGGCGCCGACAAGCTCGCCTACACGCTGGGCGTGCAGATGATCTTCCAGGATCCGCAGGCCTCGCTGAATCCGCGCCAGCGCCTGCGCCAGATCCTGGGCGAATCGCTCAAGGTCCACAAGCTGGCGCCCGCCGCCCAGATTCCCGCGCGCATCGACCAGGCGCTGAAGGAAGTGGGCCTGGACCCCGAATACCGCGACCGCTTCCCGCACCAGATCTCGGGCGGCCAGCGCCAGCGCATCGGCATCGCCCGCGCGCTGATGGTGGCGCCGAAGTTCCTGGTCTGCGACGAGCCCGTGGCCGCGCTGGACGTGTCGATCCAGGCGCAGGTGATCAACCTGTTCATGGACCTGCGCGAACAGCACGGTTTCACCTACCTGTTCATCAGCCACGACCTGGGCGTGGTCAAGCACATCTCGGACCGCGTGGCGATCATGTATCTGGGCAAGATCGTGGAAATCTCCACGTCGGCCGAGATCTTCGCGCGCGCCAACCATCCCTATACCCAGGCCCTGATGGCCGAGGTGCCGGACGTGGGCCGCCGCGGCCGCAAGTTCACGCCGATCAAGGGCGAAATCCCGTCGCCGCTGAACCCGCCGCCGGGCTGTACCTTCAATCCCCGCTGCCCCCACGCCATGCCGCGCTGCCGCGAGCAGGCGCCGGTCCTGAAAGAAATCTCGGCAGGCCACTGGTCGGCCTGCCACCTGAATGAGGCGAACGCCTGATGAAACCCTCCGAGATGTCCAACGTCGACCGCATCGCCATCGAACTGGGCCATGCCGGCCGCAACGCCATCCTGTATGTGGACGAGGACCGCAACTCCGACCGTCCCTTCAAGCTCCAGACCTACCGCCCCTACGGCTACACGCCCGACATGCCGGTGGTCATCGTGCAGCACGGCGTGCTGCGCAACGGCGACGAGTACCGCGATTTCTGGGTGGAAGCCGCCGACAAGCACAAGCTGCTGATCGTGGCGCTGACCTTCTCCAACGAGATCTGGCCCGGCGTGGAAAGCTACAACAACGGCCGCGTGTTTTCGGCCGGCGGCAATCCGCGCCACATCGACGGTTGGACCTACGCGCTGGTGGGCAACGTCATCAAGGACCTGATCGCCGGTGAAATCACCGACGGCCAGAACGTCTACCTGTTCGGCCATTCCGCGGGCGGCCAGTTCGTGCACCGCCTGATGAGCAGCCAGCCGCACGCGCCGTTCAAGGCCGTGACTGCCGGCAACCCGGGCTGGTACACGCTGCCCACGTTCGACTATCCCTTCCCCGAAGGCATGGACGGCGTCGGCCTGACCGAAGAGCACCTGGTCAAGCTGCTGGCCTACCCGATGACCATCCTGGCGGGCGACCAGGACATCGCCACCGACGACCCCAACCTGCCGTCCGAACCCGCCGCCATGCGTCAAGGCCCGCACCGCTTTGCGCGCGCCCAGAACTACTTCGAGTTCGGCCGCAAGGAGGCCGAGCGCCGCGGCGTGCCGTTCGGCTGGAAGCTGCAGGTCGTGCCCGGCATCGGCCACGACGGCCGCGCCATGTCCGCCGTGTGCGCCAGCCTCTGGTTCGATGGCAAGATGCCCGATGACGCCGAACTGGCCCGCCTGGCCGGCCAGCAGGTCGCCTGACCGCTCCCATTTTCTTCGTTGCAGATATCCGATACCGTCATGTCCAACACCCAGAGCACTGAACAGATCGTCGCCGGCATCAAGAGCTGGCTGCAATGCGAATCGCCCTCGAACTTCCCCGAAGGCATCGCCGCCATGGCGCGCATCATCGCCGACTACGCCGCGGCCGCCGGCCTGACGGTGGAACTGTCGTCGCTGGGCCCGACCACGGGCCCGCTGCTGTACGCGACCAACCGCGCCCCCGGCGACACGCGCCCCGGCATCCTGATCCTGGCGCACATGGACACGGTGCATCCGGTAGGCACGCTGCTGGAGAACCCGGTACGCATCGAAGGCGACCGCCTCTATGGTCCCGGCGGCTACGACATGAAGGCCGGCATCTACCTGGCGCTGACCGCGCTGTCCGGCCTGGCTCGCCCCGGCGCGACCCATCTGCCAGTGGATTTCCTGGTGGTGCCCGACGAAGAAACCGGCAGCCACGCGTCGCGCGCGCACATCGAGCGCTTCGCCGCCAACGCCAAGTACGCGCTGGTCTGCGAACCCGCCCGCCCCAACGGCGGCAAGTGCGTCACGGCGCGCAAGGGCACCGGCATGCTGAACCTGAACGTCAAGGGCCGTCCGGCCCATGCCGGCATGCAGCACGAGAAAGGCCGCAGCGCCATCCGCGAAATGGCCCACCAGGTGCTGGCGCTGGAAGCCATGACCGACTATGACCGCGGCATCACCGTCAGCGTCGGCACCATCGCCGGCGGCACCGTGACCAACACCGTGCCGGCGCTGTGCCGCTGCGTGGTCGACTTCCGCGTGCCCGACATGGGCGCCGCCGAGGACGTGCTGCGCCGCATGCGCGAGCTGTGCGCCGTGGGTCCGGACGTGGAACTGGACATCGACGTGGAACTGAACCGTCCGCCCATGGTGAAGACCGAAGCCGCCGCCGATCTTCTGGCGCTGGTGCAGGGCTACGCCGAACGCGCCGGCTTCCTGCTGGAAGACGCACCCATGACGGGCGGCGGCAGCGACGCCAACTTCACGTCCGCCATGGGCATCCCGACGCTGGACGGCCTGGGCGCCGACGGCGACGGCGCGCACACCTTGAACGAGTACATCCTGGTTTCGACGCTGGAACAGCGCATGAAATTCTGGGAGCTGCTGCTGAAAGAACTGGCGTAAAAAGTCCTTGCCGCCACCGATAGCCGTGCGCCGGCAACTGCTGGCGCGGGCGCTCGCCATGCAAGCCCTGTGCGCGGCTGGCGCGGCGCACGCCCACACCGGACAGGCCGAACCGGACCACAGCCTGCTTGCCGATCGGCCGACCCGTCCCGCGCCGGCCCAGCCGGGCTGGCTCGTCGCCGTCGACAACTGGCAGACGCTGGAAGGCGGCGCCAACACGGCCCGCATCAAGCAACGCACCACCGGCGTGTATGGCGGCGGCGAATTCGATGCCGGCGCCGGCTGGCGCCTGGGCGGCGCGCTGGGCGCCACCCGCAGCCGGGTCCGCATCGACGCGGCCGATGCACGGCTGGACGTGTACAGCTATACCGCGGGGATCTATGGCAAGAGGTCGTTCGACGCGGGCCCGGGCAAGCTGAACCTGCTGACGGCCGCCTCCTACACCTGGCACGACATCGACACCCGGCGGCATTTCGAGATGCCCGGCATCGCCCGGCAGACCTTGACCGCCGACTTCAGCGCCTACACCGCGCAGGCCTTCTCGGAACTGGGTTACGAGCTGGCACTGTCGCCACGCGCCGCCATCGAACCGTTCGCCGGCTTGGCCGTGCGCAATGTGCGCACGCGCAGCTTCAGCGAATCGGGCGGTTCCACGGCGCTCTCGGGCGACGCGGGACGGATCCGGCAGACCACCACCACGCTGGGGCTGCGCGGCCAGACCGGCTTCGCGCTCGGCCCCACCTTCGGCAAGCTGCATGCGACGCTGGGCTGGCGCCGGGCCTTCGGCGACGTGCAGCCGGAAACCACCCTGGTGCTGGACGGCGGTAGCGTGCTGTCGGTGGCCGGCGCGCCCATCGCCCGGTCCGCCGCGCTGGCGGGCGCGGGCCTGGAAATCGCCGTGTCGCGCTCGGCCGTCATCGGCCTGGCCTACGGCGGCCAGTATGGCGGCGGCAACCGCGAGCACACTGGCTCGCTGAGCCTGCGATGGGCCTTCGGCAACCTCTGAAAGCCGCAGCCCTTTCGCCTTAGAATTACGCACTCAGACTGCGCCCTTCCTCTTTCATCATGGCCGACTCCCCCAAGCCCCTCAGCGCCATCGCCTATGGCGTCGCCACGCTGGCCGCCGACGGCGCCATCCTGGACACCTGGTATCCGCGTCCCTCGCTGGCCGACAACTCGCCGGCCACCGGCACCCGCCACCTGTCGCCCGAGGAAGCCCGCGCCGCGCTGGGCGAACACGTGCCCACCGCCCTGGTCCGCGACACCCGCCGCAAGGTCGACATCGTCGCCGTGCGTACCGCGATCTCGTCGCTGGACGAACCGCCGGTCGATGCGCACGACGCCTATCTGCGCCTGCACCTGCTCAGCCACCGCTTGATCCGCCCGCACGACGCCAACCTGGACGGCCTGTTCAATGTGCTGGCCAACGTGGCCTGGACCTCGGCCGGCCCCTGCGCGGTGGATCAGGTGGATGCGCTGCGCTGGCACCTGCGCGCCTCTGGCCAGATCCTGGAAATCCGCGGCGTGGACAAGATTCCCCGCATGACCGACTACGTCATGCCCGGCGGCGTGCGCATCGCCGACACCGCGCGCGTGCGCCTGGGCGCGCATCTGTCGCCCGGCACCACGGTGCTGCATGAAGGCTTCTGCAATTTCAACGCCGGCACGCTGGGCGCGTCCATGGTCGAAGGCCGCATCAGCGCCGGCGTCATCGTCGACGACGGCAGCGACATCGGCGGCGGCGCATCCATCATGGGCACCATGTCGGGCGGCGGCAAGCAGGTGGTGTCCATCGGCAAGCGCTGTCTGCTGGGCGCCAACTCGGGCATCGGCATTTCGCTGGGCGACGACTGCGTGGTGGAAGCCGGCTGCTACATCACCGCCGGCACGCGCGTGCTGACGCCGGAAGGCGCGGTGGTGAAGGCCACCTCGCTGGCGGGCCAGCAAGGCCTGCTGTTCCGCCGCAATTCGCAGACCGGCGCCGTGGAGTGCCTGGTGCGCACCGCCGCCTGGGGCACGCTGAATCCGGCCCTGCATACGGGGCACTGAACCCCGGCTCAGGCTCCTGGCGGCACCGGCACAAACGGATAGTGCGCCACCGTGCCGCCGCCCGCGATGATGGCGGTGGCTTCGGGCACTTCCTCCCAGGCGCCGGGCATCTCGGTCAAGGGCTCCGACAGCAGCATGAAGGCGTCATCATCCAACGCCGCGATCTGCGGATTGTCGGGATACAGCTGGCGCAGATGGCGCACGCAGGTGTTGTGGAACAGCGTGCGCGAATCGGCCTCGCTGGAATAGCGCACGGCGATCAGGCGCTGGCCGTCCAGCGCGCAGACCGTCATGTTGATGGGCTGCGCCACGCCATGCCGCCTGCCGGTCTCTTCCACCGCGCCCACCATGCGAGCCAGCGCCGCCAGCGGGTCTTCCTCAAGGCCGAAGCTCAAGGCCAGCAGGAACATCACCTCGGAATCCGTGGACCCTTCCAGCGACCCGAAATAGGCCGGCGCGATCATCAGCATCAGGTCGCGCCTGAGCAGCGGATAGTCGCGGATGACGCCGTTGTGCACGAACAGCCACTGGCCATGGCGAAACGGATGGCAGTTGGTTTCCTGCGCGGGCGTGTCGGTGGCGGCGCGGATGTGCGCCACGAACAGCGGCGCATGGATTGCGCGCGCGGCCTCGCGCAGATTGCGGTCGTTCCAGGCCGGATGCACGCTGCGGTAGCGGAACGGCGGCTCGAGCGGCTGGCCTTCGTGTTGACGGCCATACCAGCCCAGCCCGAAGCCGTCGCCATTGGTGGTGGTGGCGCCCAGCCGCGAGTGCAGGCTCTGGTCGATCAGGGAGTGCTTGGCCTTGAACAGCACGCTCTCCATCTGTATGGGACTACCGGTATAAGCCAGCCAGCGACACATGGCGCGCTCCTTCGATCCACGGGGTTGCCGCGCCCCGGACCGCGGGGCGGGCGCAGTCCAGTGTAGGAGCAGGCCGCGGCTTTCCACAAGCCGCCGCCCCGCCCCTATTTCTTCAGCAGCGCCTTGAGCATGGCCATGCGCTCCTTGGGATTCATCGCGGCGGTAGCCGCGTCTTCCTGCATGCGCACATCGCCCAGGCCCATTTCCTCGATGAAGCGCGAAGGCTCGCGCACCAGGTCCTCGCGCGCCCGGCGGCGGCGCTTGCACCAGCTCAGGTTCAGGCTGCGCTGCGCGCGCGTGATGCCCACGTACATCAGCCGGCGCTCTTCCTGGATGCGCGAAGCCAGGTTCTCGGCCGCGCGCGCCGGGTCGCCGACCTCGTCGTCCTTGCCCAGGTGCGGCAGCAAGCCTTCCTCGACGCCCGCGAGGTACACGTGCGGATACTCCAGCCCCTTGGAGGCATGCAGGGTGGACATCTTCACGGCATCGGGCTCTTCTTCCTCGCCGCGCTCCAGCATGGTGACCAGCGCCACGTGCTGCACCAGATCGAAGAGCGTCATGTTGTCTTCTTCGGCCTTGCGCTTGAGCCATCCGGTCAGCTCCAGCACGTTCTGCCAGCGCGTCTGCGCGGGCCGCTCTTCGAACAGCTCATACAGATGGCGTTCGTACTGGATGGCCTCCAGCAGATCGTCCAGCAGCACGCCCGCGGGCTCGGACGGCGCGGCGCTCTTGGCATCGGCCGCGCCGCGGCCGGCGCGCCATTGCATGCGGCGGATGAACTCGGTGAAGGTGCGCAGCGGCTCCAACTGCCGTGGCGCCAGCAGGCTTTCCAGGCCGGTCTCGGCCACAGCCGCCAGCAGGGACAGTTCACGGCTGGCGGCGTACTGCCCCAGCGTCTGCAAGGTGGCCTGGCCGATGCCGCGCTTGGGCGTGGTGGCCGCGCGGATGAAGGCCGGATCGTCGTCGTCGTTGGCCAGGATGCGCAGATAGGCCAGCACGTCGCGCACTTCGGTCTTGTCGAAAAAACTCTGGCCGCCCGAAATCGTGTACGGAATCTTCAGGTTGCGCAGCGCCTGTTCCAGGATGCGCGACTGATGGTTGCTGCGGTACAGGATGGCGAAATCCTTCCACTGCGCTTGGCGCTCGAAGCGCGACGCCGACACCTTCATGGCGATGGATTCGGCCTCCTGTTCCTCGCCGTCCATGGCCGACACCAGGATGGGTTCGCCCACCCCCAGCTCGGACCACAGTTTCTTGTCGAACAGCTTGGGATTCTTTTCGATCACCTGGTTCGCGGCCGCCAGAATGCGCTGCACCGAACGGTAGTTCTGCTCCAGTTTGATGAGCTTGATGTTGGGGTAGTCGGTGGTCAGCTTGGCCAGGTTTTCGATGGTCGCGCCGCGCCAGGCGTAGATCGCCTGGTCGTCATCGCCGACCGCCGTGAACATGGCGCGCGAGCCCGTCAGCAACTGCACCAGGCGGTACTGGCACACGTTGGTGTCCTGGTACTCGTCCACCAGCAGATAGCGCACGCGGTTCTGCCAGCGGGTGCGCACTTCTTCGTTGTTGGCCAGCAGCAGCGCCGGGATGCGGATCAGGTCGTCGAAGTCCACCGCCTGGTAGGCGGCCAGCGTGGCGGCGTAGCTGCGGTAGACGTTGGCCGCTTCCACGTCGGCCGGCGTGATGGCCTCGCGCGCGGCATCGTCCGGTTCCATCAAGCCGTTCTTCCACAGCGAGATGATGCCCTGCACGTGGCGCAGACGGGCCTTGTCGGTAGTGTTCAGCAGTTCCTGGATGATGGCCATGGCATCGTCGGCGTCCAGGATCGAAAACGTCGGCTTCAGCCCCGCATTGCGCGCTTCCTCGCGCAGCATCTTCACACCCAGCGAATGGAAGGTGCTGATGATCAGGCCCTTGGACAGCTTGCGGTCCACCAGGGTCTTCACGCGCTCATCCATCTCGCGCGCGGCCTTGTTGGTGAAGGTCAGCGCCACCACGTTGCGCCCCATGTAGCCGCATTCGCGCAGCAGGTAGGCGATCTTCTGCGTGATCACGCGCGTCTTGCCGCTGCCGGCGCCGGCCAGCACCAGGCAGGGGCCGTCCAGGTACAGCACCGCTTCGCGTTGAGCGGGGTTCATGCCTTGGGCTATAGGTTCGCTGGCGGACATTTGAGTCAGGTGATCATGCATCGCGGCGGCCGCATTGAAGCTGCGGCCAGCAAGCACGGAGCTTGCGGCCGCCCGTCAGCGGGCCGGTAACACGCGAGAAAAAGGGGACGGGCGCAGCCGCCGCAGCGGGCCTGCCGCGCCGGCGCGATAGAGGAGAAAGATCATAGAACAATCGGATCGACGGCGCATTGGCCCCGGCCGCGGCCGATCAGATTTCCAGCGGATCGACTTCCAGTTGCCAGCGCACGCGCGCTTCGTTGGCCAAGTACGGCAGGTGATGCGACCAGGACGTCAGGAAGGCCTGCAAGGCCGGCCTGCTGCTGCTTTCGGCCAGCAGCTGCGCACGCTCGATATTGGCCACGCGTACCACGCGCAGCGGCACCGGGTCGTACAGCATAATGGCGTCCAGGCCCGGGAAGTCGGCCGCCCACTCGCCTTCCGGCAAGGCCCGCGCCCGCTCCAGGAACTCCAGCGCCACCTTCAGCTCGCGCGCCTCGGCGGTCAGCAGGGCTTGGTAAACGAAAGGCGGCAGGCCGGTGCTTTCCCGCTCGTGCAGGGCATGGCGGGCAAAGCCCGCGTAATCGTGCCGCAGCAACGCCTGGTAGACCGGCTGCTCAGGGTAGTTGGTCTGTATCAGCACCTCGCCGTTGCCTTGATGGCGGCCGGCGCGGCCCGCCACCTGCATCAGCTGCGCGAACAAACGCTCCGGCGCGCGGAAGTCGTGCGCGAACAGCATGGAATCCGCGTTCAGCACGCCCACCAGTCCCAGGCGCGCGAAGTCGTGGCCCTTGGCCACCATCTGCGTGCCGACCAGGATGTCCACCTCGCCGGCATGCACCGAGGCGAACAGCGCTTCGGCGCTGCCCTTCTTGCGCGTGCTGTCGGCGTCGATGCGCAGGATGCGCGCCTCGGGAAACAACTCCGCCAGATGCTCCTCGACCCGCTGCGTGCCGCGTCCCATCGGCGCCAGGTCCTGGTCGCCGCATTCGGGGCAGGCGCGCGGCACGGGGGCCTGATAGCCGCAGTGATGGCATTGCAGGCGATGGCCGCGGCCGTCGGTGCGGTGCAGGACGGTGAACGCGGTGCAACGCGGGCAATTGCTGACCCAGGCGCAAGACTGGCAATGCAGCACCGGCGAATAGCCGCGGCGGTTCAGGAAGATGAGCGACTGTTCCTTGCGTTCCAGACGCTGCCCGATGGCGTCCAGCAACTGCGGCGACATGCCCTGCTTCAGTTGCAGGCGCCGCGTGTCGATCAGGCGCATGGACGGCAGGCTGCTGGCGCGCGCGCGGCCCGGCAGGGTCAGTCGCAGGTAGCGGCCGCGCTCGGCATGCTGCCAGGTCTCCAGGGACGGCGTGGCCGACCCCAGCACCACCGGGATATTCAGGTCATGGGCGCGCCACACCGCCAGGTCGCGCGCCGAATAGCGCAAGCCGTCCTGCTGCTTGTAGGACGCGTCGTGTTCTTCGTCCACCACGATCAGGCCCAACTGGCTCAAGGGCGCGAACACCGACATGCGCGTGCCCAGCAACATGCGGGCCTCGCCGCGCTGGGCGCGGGTCCAGGCCTGCAGGCGTTCGCCATCGGACAGGCCGCTATGCATGACCGCCAGGCCGTCCGGTCCGACCAGCGCCTCCAGGCGCGCGCGCAGCGCGCCTTCGAGCTGCGGCGTCAGGTTGATTTCGGGCACCATCAGCAACACCTGGCGTCCCGCCGCCAACACCCTTTCGGCCGCGCGCAGGTACACCTCGGTCTTGCCGCTGCCCGTCACGCCGTGCAACAGCACGGGCTTGAACCCGTCCAGCGCGCCGATGGCGTCCACCGCCTCGCGCTGGGCGTCGTTGAGTTCCGGCGGCTGATCCGCCTGGGCCGGCGCGCGCACCGCCTTGCGCTTGCGCCCGTCCAGGCGCGCCACGGGTCCGCCGGCCGAGCGCTTGCCCTGGTAGGCCGTGGGCTTGCGCAGCGGCGGCGGCAGCGTGGGCAGCATCACCTCGCCCAGCGGCCGCTGATAGTAGTCGGCGGCAAAGCGGGCCAGACGCAGCCAGTCCTCGTCGAAAGGCGGCAGGTCATCCAGCACCTCTTCGATCGGCCGGATCTGCTTGGGGTCGAAAGACGGCTCCGCCGGGTTGTCCACCACCACGCCAATCAGCTTGCGGCGGCCGAACGGCACGATGACCCGCAGGCCCACCGTCACCGGCGCGTCGCTGCGGTAATCGAAGGGGCCGGGCAAGGGCACGTCCAGCGCCACCCGCACCCAGCAGACCGCTGGGGTCGTATTCGGCTGCGCTTCAGACATGGGAGCTAGGACGGAGCATGTAGACGGATGATCCCGGATGATGCCGGCGCGCTCCATTTTCCGCCTGTGGATAACTTTGGGGAAAAGGCTGGAGCAACATCGAAAATTGGAATTTGACAAGATTGCGCAAACTTGCGAAATCTTGTTGAAAACCCTAATTTAATCATTAAAAACAATGACTTATTAGAGCTTCCGAGATTGTAAACTAGCATCTAAAGGGTTTTCCCCGAGAGCAATCTTGCTGTGCACAAGTGTCCCCGGGGACCCTCCTGCTCCGGCCCTGTAGACCGAAGCGTTCACTCACTTACCCCCGCAGCGAACGGCTGTGCTGATGGACTTCATCAACCAATTCGGCTACGGCTTCTGGCGGAGTAAAGCGGGAAATACCGTGTCCCAGGTTGAACACATGGCCGCCCTTGCCCACCGGTCCAAACGCGTCCAGCACGCGCCGCGCCTCGGCACGGATGGCGGGTCCGCCGCCGAACAAGGCCATGGGGTCGAGGTTGCCCTGGAACGCGACCGAGTCCCCGGTGCGGCGCCGCGCGGCGGCCAGATCCACCGTCCAGTCCAGGCCCACGGCATCGGCGCCGCAAGCGGCGATCTGTTCCAGCCACTGGCCGCCGCCCTTGGTAAAGACGATGGCCGGCACGCGGCGGCCTTCGTGTTCGCGGGTCAGCCCGGCCACGACCTTGCGGGTGTAGGCCAGCGAGAACTGCTGGAACAGGCCATCCGCCAGCACGCCGCCCCAGCTGTCGAACAGCATCACGGCTTGGGCGCCGGCGGCGATCTGCGCGTTCAAGTACTGCAACGTGGCTTCGGCGTTGATTTCGAGGATGCGGTGCAGCAAGTCGGGACGCGCGTACAGCAGCGTCTTGATCAGGCGGTAGTCGTCGCTGCCCTGGCCTTCCACCATGTAGCAGGCGATGGTCCAGGGGCTGCCGGCAAAGCCGATCAGCGGCACCTTGCCGTCCAGGTCGCGCCGGATCGTGCGCACGGCATCGAACACGTAGCGCAGCTTGTCCATGTCCGGCACTTCCAGGCGCGCCACGTCTTCTTCGGTACGCACCGGACGGGCGAAGCGCGGGCCCTCGCCTTCGGCGAAGTCCAGGCCCAGGCCCATGGCGTGCGGCACCGTCAGGATGTCCGAGAACAGGATCGCTGCGTCCAGGTCGAAACGCTCCAGCGGCTGCAACGTGACTTCCGAAGCGTAGTCCGGGTTCTGAGCAAGGCCCATGAAGGAACCCGCGCGGGCCCGCGTCTGGCGGTACTCAGGCAGGTAGCGGCCGGCCTGGCGCATCAGCCAGATCGGGGTGTAGGGCACGGGCTCGCGCAGCAGCGAGCGCAAGAACACATCGTTCTTCAGTACGGAAGCAGACACGACTATCCTCGATGATCGGAAGCCGTGATTTTACTTCCCCTGGCTGACAAGTCGCAGCCAGGCTCTGCGCCGCACTTGCCGCCGCGCAAGCGGGGCGCTTTCCGGGGCAAGACGGCGCGCGTGACGTCCCGCTGGCTGGCCCCGCGCCGACCAGTTGGCCACCGCCCCGTCGTTTCAGGCTCCCCGCTCCTGCGCGGCCTGCCGGTACGGCGCCGCCTCGATGCCGTGCTTGCGCATCAGGGCCCAGAACGCCCGCCGATGCTTGCAGCACGCCCGCGCCGCCTGCGCCACGTTGCCGCCATGGCGCGACAGCGCATGCCGGATATAGTCGCGCTCGAAGCCGTCCACCACTCGCGCCTTCGCGATCCGGAAGGATTCGTGCGAAGGCCGCGGGTGCTGCTTGCGCATGCCCGACAAGGCTTGCTCGACCTGATCCGCCGGCACCCGCGAGCGCAGGACAGCGTGCCTCGACACCCCGTCCGCACCCAACTGGGGCTGCGCCTCGCGATAGGCCGTCGCGGGCTCGCGGATATCCGTCCGCGCCAAGCCTCGCCCTTGCGCCGCGCCGGCCAGGCGGCCGAGCCGCACCCGCATGCTCTCCAGGCAGGCCGGCTGCATGATGAAATCCGACGCGCCCAGGCTCAGCAGGTCTTCGATGGCGGGCGCCTTCACATCGGAGACCAGCAACAGCACCGGCGTGCTCAACGCGCTGCCCGCTTGTTGCAGGGCCATCCGCGTCCAGGAGAGCGATGGCGGCGCCACCGGCAGGATGCAGCAGTCGTAGCGCCTGAGCGCCACCGCCAGCCGCGCCAACGCCTGCACGTCCGCTTCCTGGCCTTCGGCCTGCGCATGGGCATCGCTCTGCGCGCCGGATGCGGCATCGCGTGCCGCCACGCCGGGGGCCGCATAGCGCACCGGACTCAGCGACACCAGATGCAGCCGCACACGCGTCTGCCTGGCCGGGTGCAGCGCGACCAGGTCGCGCATCGGCCCATCGTGGCCGGGCGCCAGCAGTACCCCGCAATCCAGGACTTCTCGCACGCTTCCCCCTACGCTTGACTAGGAAGACTGAAGGCTACTGTTGCAACCGCCTTGCAGCTATTCGTAGTGATCGCATTGCGGCTCGCACAAAGGGCGGCGCGGCGGACGTTCACGTGGACATGAAAAACACGAGCATGAAAAAAGCGGCCCGGAGGCCGCTTCTTTCGATTCCGGAGCGAACCCCGGGGCACAGCTTCGCCGCTTAGTGCGAACGGCCGCCTTGGCGCAGCTTGCGCGCCGCGATGGCTTGCGCAGCCAGCATGGCGAGTTCCGCTTCGACCACGGCGATGTCCGCCTTGTCCTTGGCGTTGGCCAGGGCCTGTTCGGCCTTCTGGCGCGCTTCCAGGGCGCGGGCTTCGTCCAGGTCGGCGGCACGGATAGCCGTGTCGGCCAGAACCGTCACGCTGCCCGGCTGCACTTCCAGAATGCCCCCGGCGACGAAGATGTTTTCCTCGCCTTGGTCGGCACGAACGATCTTGACCGTCCCGGGGCGTATGCGCGAAATCAGCGGGGTGTGGCCGGGCAGAATGCCCAGTTCACCCGCTTCGCCAGGCAGCACCACGAACTTCGCCTCACCGGAGAAGATCGCTTCCTCTGCGCTGACGACATCCACATGCAGGGTAGCCATATCGGTTCCTTATTGCAGTTTCTTGGCCTTCTCGAAGGCCTCGTCGATCGAGCCGACCATGTAGAAGGCCTGTTCCGGCAGCGCATCGCACTCGCCGTTCACGATCATCTTGAAACCACGGATGGTTTCGGCCAGCGGAACGTACTTGCCGGGCGAACCGGTGAACACTTCTGCAACGTGGAACGGCTGCGACAGGAAGCGCTGGATCTTACGGGCGCGGGCCACGGCCTGCTTGTCTTCCGGCGACAGTTCGTCCATGCCCAGAATCGCGATGATGTCGCGCAGTTCCTTGTAGCGCTGCAGCGTTTGCTGCACGCCACGGGCAACGGCGTAGTGCTCTTCGCCGACGACTTGCGGGTCGAGCTGGCGGCTGGACGAATCCAGCGGGTCCACGGCCGGGTAGATACCCAGGGCGGCGATGTCACGCGACAGCACGACGGTGGAGTCCAAATGCTGGAAGGTCGTGGCAGGCGACGGGTCGGTCAAGTCGTCCGCAGGGACGTACACGGCCTGGATCGAGGTGATCGAGCCGGTCTTGGTCGACGTGATGCGCTCTTGCAGCTTGCCCATTTCTTCAGCCAGCGTGGGCTGGTAGCCCACCGCCGACGGCATACGGCCCAGCAGTGCCGACACTTCGGTACCGGCCAGGGTGTAGCGGTAGATGTTGTCCACGAAGAACAGGATGTCGCGGCCTTCGTCGCGGAACTTCTCGGCCATGGTCAGGCCGGTCAGCGCCACGCGCAGACGGTTGCCCGGGGGTTCGTTCATCTGACCGAACACCATCGCAACCTTGTCCAGAACGTTCGACTCTTCCATTTCATGGTAGAAGTCGTTGCCTTCGCGGGTACGCTCGCCCACGCCGGCGAACACCGACAAGCCGCTGTGCTGCTTGGCGATGTTGTTGATCAGTTCCATCATGTTGACGGTCTTGCCCACGCCGGCGCCGCCGAACAGGCCGACCTTGCCGCCCTTGGCGAACGGGCAAACCAGGTCAATAACCTTGATGCCGGTTTCCAGCAGTTCCACCGACGGCGACAGTTCGTCGAAACGGGGAGCCGCTTGGTGAATACCGCGCTTTTCGTCGTGCTGGATCGGGCCGGCTTCGTCGATGGGACGACCCAGCACGTCCATGATGCGGCCGAGCGTGCCGGTGCCGACGGGCACCGAGATCGGGGCGCCCGTGCCGGTGACCTTCATGCCGCGGCGCAGGCCGTCGCTGGAGCCCAGCGCAATGGTACGCACCACGCCGTCGCCCAGCTGTTGCTGCACTTCCAGCGTCAGACCCTTTTCGGCGAACGAGGAACCCTCGTCGGCCAGGGTGAGCGCTTCGTAAATCTTGGGCATGTGATCGCGGGGGAACTGAATATCCACCACGGCGCCGATGCACTGAACGATGGTTCCGTTGCTCATGTCGATTCCTTGCTTGATAGCTTGTGACGGGATGCTGCCTGCCTCAAACGGCGGCAGCGCCCCCTACGATTTCCGAAATTTCTTTGGTGATCGCGGCCTGACGGGTCTTGTTGTAGACCAGTTGCAGATCGCCGATGACCTTCTTGGCGTTGTCCGACGCCGCCTTCATGGCGACCATCCGGGCCGACTGCTCCGAAGCCATGTTCTCGGCCACGGCTTGGTACAGCAGGCCTTCAACGTAACGCTGCAGCAGGTCGTCGATCACGCTACGGGCGTCGGGTTCGTAGATGTAATCCCAGCTGTAGTCCGACTTCACTTCCGAGGTCTTGGCCAGGCTATCAGCGCCCGTCTGGTACGGATCATCCAAACCGCTGGCCAGAGGCAGCAGGCGCAAGAACAGCGGCTCCTGCTTCATCGTGTTGACGAAGCGGGTCGAAGCCACGTACAGCGCGTCGATGCGGCCTTCCAGGTAGGCGTCCAGCTGCACCTTGATCGCGCCCAACAGGCGGTCGAGTTGCGGCTTGTCGCCCAGTTGCACTTCCTGGGAAACCAGTTTGGCGCCGATGCGCGTCAGCACGCCCACGCCCTTGTTGCCGAAAGCGGTCGCTTGCACGGCGATGCCGTTCTTCTCGAACTCTTTCAGCTTGCCCAACGTCACGCGGGTGATGTTGGTGTTCAAGCCGCCGCACAGGCCCTTGTCGGTCGTGACCATGATCACGCCGACCGCCTTGACTTCGCGTTCGACCAGGTACGGGTGGCTGTACTCGGGGTTGGCCTGCATCAGGTGCGCAGCAATCTCGCGCACCTTGGTGGCGTACGGACGGCCAGCACGCATCCGCTCCTGCGCCTTGCGCATCTTGGATGCGGCGACCATTTCCATCGCCTTGGTGATCTTGCGCGTGTTTTGCACGCTCTTGATCTTGGTTCGGATTTCCTTAATTCCGGGCATTGCGCTTTCCTGTGAAGACTGGCCGATGGGTTCCGCTGGCGCCTCATCCATCCGGGAAGGATGGGTGAGGCGTCGCGGACGCCTAACCCATCACTTTCTTAAAAAGCACCGTGCTTCTTGAATTCCTGGATGGCGGCGGCCAATTCGGCTTCGTCATCCTTGGACAGTTCCTTGGTGTCTTCGATGCGCTGGATCAGGGCCGCATGCTTGGCCTTCAGTTGATCCTTCAGCGACTTCTCGAACGACAGCACTTGGGCCACGTCCACTTCATCCAGGTAGCCGTTGTTGACCGTGTACAGCGTGACGGCCAGTTCCCACACTTGCAGCGGCTGGTATTGCGGCTGCTTGAGCAGTTCCACCACGCGCTTGCCGCGTTCCAGCTGGCGACGGGTCGCGTCGTCCAGGTCGGAAGCGAACTGCGCGAAGGCGGCCAGTTCACGGTACTGCGCCAGGTCGGTACGGATACCGCCGGACAGCTTCTTGACGACCTTGGTCTGAGCAGCGCCACCCACACGCGACACCGAGATACCGGCGTTGATTGCGGGGCGGACACCGGCGTTGAACAGGTCGGTTTCCAGGAAGATCTGGCCGTCGGTGATCGAGATCACGTTGGTCGGAACGAAGGCCGACACGTCGCCTGCCTGGGTTTCGATGATCGGCAGCGCGGTCAGCGAGCCGGTCTTGCCCTTGACGGCGCCGTTGGTGAACTTCTCGACGTACTCTTCGTTCACGCGGGCAGCGCGTTCCAGCAGGCGCGAGTGCAGGTAGAACACGTCGCCCGGGTAGGCTTCGCGGCCCGGCGGACGACGCAGCAGCAGCGACACTTGGCGATAGGCCCAGGCTTGCTTGGTCAGGTCGTCATAAACGATCAGGGCGTCTTCGCCGCGGTCGCGGAAGTATTCGCCCATCGTGCAGCCGGCGTAGGCGGCCAGGTACTGCATGGCGGCCGAGTCGGAGGCCGAAGCGGCCACGACGATGGTGTATTCCATCGCGCCGTGCTCTTCCAGCTTGCGCACCACGTTGTTGATCGTCGAAGCCTTCTGGCCGATAGCGACGTACACGCAGGTGACGCCCTTGCCCTTCTGGCTGATGATCGTGTCGACAGCGACGGCGGTCTTGCCGGTCTGGCGGTCGCCAATGATCAGTTCGCGCTGGCCGCGGCCGATCGGCACCATCGAGTCGATAGCCTTGATGCCGGTTTGCAGCGGCTGCGACACCGAGCGGCGGGCGATAACGCCAGGCGCCACTTTTTCGATGATGTCGGTGGCCTTGGCGTTGACCGGGCCCTTGCCGTCGATCGGCTCGCCCAGCGTGTTGACCACGCGGCCTTTCAGTTCGGGACCGACCGGAACTTCCAGAATGCGGCCGGTCGTCTTGACCTGGTCGCCTTCGGAAACGCCGGTGTAGTCGCCGAGAATAACGGCGCCGACGGAATCACGCTCGAGGTTGAGCGCCAGACCGAAAACGTTGTTGGGGAATTCGAGCATTTCGCCCTGCATCACGTCGGACAAGCCGTGGATGCGGGTAATACCGTCGGTCACGGACACGACGGTGCCCTGAGTACGGACATCAGCCGAAGCGCCCAGGCCCTCGATGCGGCTCTTGAGCAGTTCGCTGATCTCGGAGGGATTGAGTTGCATATTGACTCCTGGAATCCTGTTAGTTGCCTTAAGCGGCGAGCTGATCGCGCATGCGGGCCAATTGGGCTTGTACGGAAGTATCGAGCACCTGGTCACCGACGGCCACGCGCACGCCGCCGATCAGCGACGGATCAACGGTGACGCTGGGCTTGAGCTTGAGGCCGAATTTTTGTTCGAGCGCGCTGACCAGCTCTTTGACCTGGGCATCGCTCATTTCGAACGCGCTGGTAATTTCCGCCTGCGCCGTGCCGTCGTGACGATTCCGCAGCACCGCGAATTGCGCGGCGATGTCGGGCAGCAGCAGCAGCCGGTCGTTTTCGACCAGCAGCTCGATGAAATTGCGGGCGGCTTGAGGCAGTTCGGCCTTTACCAGGCCGGAGAACAGCTCGACGCGCTGCTTGTCGCCCAGACGCGGGTCGGCCATGGCCTCGCGCACGTCGGGGTTGGAGGCGACCTGAGCCAGTTCGCTGACCAGATCGGACCAGGCCGGCAAGCCGGCCTTGTCGTCGCGCGCCGCGCTGAAGAGCGCTTCAGCGTAGGGCCGGGCAACAGTGGAAAGTTCAGCCATGACGGTCCCGGATTAAAGCTGCGCGCGGAGCTGGTTGAGCAGCTCGGCGTGTGCGCGGGCGTCAACCTCGCGCTTGAGGATCTGTTCAGCACCCTTGACGGCCAGCGCAGCGACGTCGTCGCGCAGCAGGTCGCGGGCGCGCTGGACTTCCTGCGCGGCATCCTGGGCAGCCTGCGCCACGATGCGGGCGCGTTCGGCTTCCGCTTCACGGCGGGCCTGCTCGATCAGGGAGGCGGCTTGCTTCTCGGCCTCGATGATGCGGGCGTGGTTTTCGGACTTGGCAGAAGCCTCGATCAGACTGACGCGCGCCTGGGCTTGAGCCAAATCGGCTTTGCCCTTCTCGGCGGCGGCCAGGCCGTCGGCGATTTTCTGGCGGCGCTCGTCCATCGCCTTCGTCAGGGGAGGCCACACGAATTTCATCGTGAACCAGCCAAGAACGAAGAACACGAGCATCTGGAAAATGATCGTCGCGTTCAGATTCACGGTCGTTCCTTTAACACCTTGCGGCTCCGACCGCACCCGGAAAGGGGCGTCACGGAGCACTCGATACTTTGCTGGGCGGCGACGGAGCTTGCACCCGCACCGCCGCCAGCGTCATGACCCGCCTTTTCGCCGGCGGGCGGTGCCTTAGCCGACGAACGGGTTGGCGAAGGCGAACAGCATGGCGATACCCACGCCGATCAGGAATGCCGCGTCGATCAGGCCAGCCAGCAGGAACATCTTCGTTTGCAGAGCGTTCATCAGTTCAGGCTGACGAGCCGAGGCTTCCAGATACTTGCCGCCCATCAGTGCGATGCCGATGCAAGCGCCGATAGCGCCCAGACCGATGATAAGACCGCAAGCGAGGGCAACGAAAGCGACGTTGGTCATGACAACTCCTTGGTTAGAAATCTGAAGTCAAAAATTGAAAAATAAGGGGTACTGCTCAATGCAAGATAATCTTGCTATCCCGTGCTGGCCGGGTGGCCAGCACGGGAAATTCGGGGGATCAGTGGCCTTCGTGAGCCTGGCCGAGATACACCAGCGTCAGCATCATGAAGATGAAGGCCTGCAGCAGAACGATCAGGATGTGGAAGATCGCCCAGATGGAGCCGGCCAGGATGTGGCCGATGCCCAAGCCGATGCTGGCGCCGTTGAAGCCGGTCCAGGCGCCGCCCAGCAGGGCGATCAGCATGAAAATCAGTTCGCCGGCGAACATGTTGCCGAACAACCGCATGCCCAGCGACACGGACTTGGCGGCGTATTCGATCAGGTTCAGCAGCAGGTTGAACGGGGCCAGCACGATGGCGCCGATGCCATGCGCGTGGAACGGCGCGGTGAACAGCTCTTTGACGAAGCCGCCCGGGTGCTTGATCTTGATGCCGTAGTAGAACATCAGCAGCAGCACGCCCAGCGACATGCCCATCGGCACGTTCAGGTCGGCGGTCGGCAGAATGCGGTGGTAATAGAGCGGATCGCCGTGCTCAGCGCCCAGGCCGGTCAGGCGCCAGATGGAGGGCAGCAGGTCGACGGGCAGCAAGTCCAGCGCGTTCATCAGGATGATCCAGAGGAACACGGTCAGTGCCAGCGGGGCGATGAAAAGACGGCTCTTGGCGTTGTGGACGATGCCCTTGGCCTGATCGTCGACCATGTCGACGATCATTTCCACGAAGGCCTGGAAACGGCCCGGCACGCCACTGGTGGCGCGGCGCGCAGCGCGCCACAGGAAGAAAATGACGATCAGACCCATCAGGCCGGACCAGAACAACGAGTCGTAATTGATGATGTCGAACTGAGCGATAGCGCTCTGTTTCTCACCGGTATTGTTCAGATGCACCAGGTGGTGCTGAATATACGCGGACTGAGGCGACACGTCGCTGGCAGCAGCCATTTGAATCCTACCCTATTTGCTGTGCCCGGCCCTTGCGAACCGGACGATTCCACGATTTCGTTTGCCGCAAACCTGCTCGGCGCTATGACAACTTGCGGAACATCAAGAGCAGGAGATAGCCCTTCAATGTGAGTATCAGACCGAGCAACGCGGCAGGCCATACGAGGCTATCCTGCGCCACACGCGAAAGCAGCCACAACAGCAGCGCCGTTGCGAACAACTTGATCAACTCACCAGAGAGAAAGGTAAAGGGACTGGACTTACCGGCCCGTACGCTGACAGCCAGGCGCAATGCGAACAACGCATTGGGAATGAAATCCGCTCCCGCCCCCGCCAGCGCCGACCAACCTGCCGCCGCCCCTCCGACAACCCCCGCAATTACTGCTGCTGCGAGCCCCATGGCACCTTGCGCTGCCAATGCCAACAGGAGCCCGCGACTGGCTTGAGCATTCAGCGCCGCGCGATCCGCGTCACTGAGAACCAGAACTTTATCCGCCATGTCGTGGTCAAACATTGCTTGCTGCTGACCCTGACCGTCAACCGGACCCTGCCGCACTTCATGCTGCATGGAGTTCTGTTGCATCAAACTTCCTCGCTTTGCTTCTTTGCCCCTATCAGAACCGGCGCGTCTCGCTGCCCGTAGCTGCCTCCCATAGCCGGCGCCAAGTCGTTGATTTCAAAAGGCTCATCAACGCCGTGCCCGCTACTTGTCAGCCGCTACGTGTTCTTATCCCGCAAGCGTCAAACCCGCAGAGTATAGCGTGATTCTTTTTACCCTAGCAAATGAACTTTCGGCCGTTTGTAAGGCGCAAACAACGCCTGGATCGGCCGAAATTAGGGACGCGAACACCCCTCGCAGCATGCTGCGCAAACCCTGCTCAATGAAGCGCGGCCTCCGTCACGGAGGCCGCGCTTTATACCATCAAAACAGGATCAATCCTCCTTGACCGGCGGCGGCGCCCACAGTCCGTCCAGCGCCGTATCCTGCGGCGCGTACAAACGCATGCTGAGCAGGAACGGCGCATCGGCGGCCGGCGTGGCGATCCAGTTCGAGCGCTTGCGCTCGCCGGGGTCGCGGCGCTGGATGTAGATGTCCAGCGAACCGTCGGCGTTGTACTTCAGGCCGTCGGTGCTGCGCAGCACATAGCGGTTGGCCGGATTGTCGGCGAAACCGTGCTTGTCGTCGTAGACGTGCAGCGACCAGTAGGCGTTGACCGGCGGCAGCTGGCCCTTGTCGAAGTGCAGCACGTAGTCTTCATTGGAATTCAGCGCGCGGCCTTTGGAGTCGGACACCGTGACCGGGTACAGCACGTCTTCCGGGGTCGGCGCGCCCAGGCCCGCATAGGCGATGGCGGCGCGGCGCGTGTAGTCGGTGCCATAGGTGCCGATGCCGGACAGCACGGTGCTCCAGCCGTTCATGGGCGTACCCAGGCGCGATACGCCGTCGGCGATGCGCCGGCCCGCCAGCGGCTGGGCCTGCGCCAGCGCCTGCTGCACGGCGGGACTCAGGCGACCATACGAGAACGGCTGACGGCTGTCCAAACCGATGCGGCGCATGCGATCCAGAATGGGCGTGTCGTTGGCATGCGGCGGGTTATTGCGCATTACGTCGAAGAACAGCGTGAAGAACGAGGCCGCGTCCATGCCGGCGGCCTGTTCGGCCGGCGTGCCGTCGGGCACGGTCACGGGCATGGGCGGCGGCAGGTCGCTGCCGATCGGCGCCGACCCCACGCCGGCCCCGGTCTGCGGATAGGCGCTGCGGGAACCGCGGTTGGCTGCGGGCCTGGCGGTGACGGGCGCGGCCATCGGGCTGGCGGTCATGCCGGCCTGGATCTGATTGACGGCGGCATAGTCCTGCGGACCGCCCGCCTGGGTCCAGCCGATCAGCCAGCCGGTAGCCGTAGGGCTGTGGATCACGTCCATGCCGGGGGGCACGCTGCCCTGCCAGCCAGGGCCGACGATGGCGAAGGACTGGGCGCCGCTACCGTTGGTGCGCGTGCCGCGCGAGGCGAATACGTCGCTCCACATGTCCAGCGCCGACAACACCATATAGCGGTCGCCGGTCGCGGGCAGGTTCACGATCAGCGGGGCGCGCGACACGTCGAACCACAGGCTCGAATAGAGCGCATCGGCGCTGGGCCAGGGCACGTCGCCCGCGCGCGGATCGGGGAAGGCGGCCTTGTGCCCGAACTGGTTCACCGGCGCCTTGCCGTCCAGCGGCGTCTGCACGGCCGTGGCCTTACGCCGGGCCAATTCCATCAGCACCATCGGATAGGCATAGACATAGGCGTCGATGGCGATGTCGCGCAGCTCTTGCTCGCTCATCTGCGCCGCGGGCGCGGAGGCGGCCGGATACGGCGTCTCGGACACCAGGCGCAACGAGGGGCGCGGCGATTGCGCCTGGGCGGCGGTAACGAAGCAGGCGCTGAGCGCGCCGGCAAGGACCGCGGCGGACCAGCGGCGGGTAGCGATGGATGTACGCATGCAAGGCTCCTTATTGATTTTTTCTGCAAGCGAGCCGCCGCGCCGGACTTGCCAGTTCGGGCAAGCCTCTCTGGCGCGGCACCTCGCGGTGACGCTTTTTCAGGATAGGGCCGAACTCTGCAACAAGGTGCTGCCGAACCGTTTCAAGGCGCAACGCCCCTCATGCGCTTGAAGGCATGCAAAAAAAACGCGCCCTGGGAGGGCGCGCGGGGCGGATCCTGGCGTGCCCGGGCTGGCCGCCCGGGCGTAACAAGGATTAACGGTGTTTGAAATCCGGTTTGCGCTTTTCGGTGAACGCGGCCATGCCTTCCTTCTGGTCTTCCGTGGCGAATAGCGAATGGAACACGCGGCGCTCGAACAGCAGGCCTTCGTTGAGCGAGCCTTCGAAGGCGCGGTTGACGCACTCCTTGGCCATCATGACCGACGGCAAGGACATGGAGGCGATGACGGTGGCCGCGTCCATGGCTTCTTCCATGAGCTTGTCGGCCGGCACCACGCGCGACACCAGGCCGGCGCGTTCCGCTTCTTCAGCGCCCATCATGCGGGCGGTCAGCGCCAGGTCCATGGCCTTGGCCTTGCCCACCGCGCGCGGCAGACGCTGGGTGCCGCCGGCGCCCGGGATCACGCCCAGCTTGATTTCGGGCTGGCCGAACTTGGCGGTGTCGGCGGCGATGATGATGTCGCACATCATGGCCAGTTCGCAGCCGCCGCCCAGGGCGTAACCGGCCACGGCGGCGATCACGGGTTTGCGGATGCGCTTGAGCGTTTCCCAGTTGCGCGTGATGTATTCGCTGCCATACACGTCCATGTATGACCAGTCTTTCATGGCGCCGATGTCGGCGCCGGCGGCGAAGGCCTTTTCGCTGCCGGTGATGACCACGGCGCCGATATCGGCGTCCGCTTCGAACGCCAGCAGGGCCGCGCCGAGCTCATCCATCAGTTGATCGTTCAAGGCGTTCAGGGCCTTGGGGCGGTTCAGCGTCAGCAGGCCGACGCGGCCCCGGGTTTCGACCAGCACAAACGACTCGCTCATTGATGTCTCCGAATAAGTATGAAAGTAAGATATGGCCATGGAAAAAGACTACGCTTTGCCGCTACTTTACCGCCTCGCGCCCCATGATCCGGCCGGACACCGCTACCGGATAACCCTAAGCATCGCAGCGCCCTCCCCCGACGGCCAGCGCCTGTCGCTGCCGGCCTGGATTCCGGGCAGCTATCTGATCCGCGATTTCTCGCGCCAGATCGAATCGCTGACGGCCCATTCGGGCACGCGGCGCGTGCCTGTCGAGAAGATCGACAACCATACCTGGCAGGCTGCGCCCTGCGAGGGTCCGCTGCGGGTGGAGTACGAGGTCTATGCCTGGGATCTGTCGGTGCGCGGCGCGCACCTGGACGAGACCCACGGCTTTTTCAACGGCACCAGCGTGTTCCTGCGGGTGCATGGCCAGGACCACCTGCCCTGCCTGGTGGACCTGGCGCCGCCGCGCTCGATTCCGGGCTGGAAGGTCTACACCAGCCTGCCGGAAGCGCGCGGCCACAAGGGCGCTGCGCGCCGCCATGGTTTCGGGCTGTATTTGGCGCCAGACTATGACGCGCTGATCGATCATCCGGTGGAAATGGGCACGCCGCAGGTATCGAGCTTCACGGCGCATGGCGCCGAACATGAACTGGTGTTCACCGGGGTTACGCCCAATCTGGACCTGGCACGCATCACGGAAGACGTGCGCAAGATCTGCGAAACGCAGATTGCGTTCTTCGAGCCGCGCACCAAGCGCGCGCCTTTCCTGGACAGCTCGGACCGCTACGTGTTCATGACCATGGTCACGGGCGACGGCTATGGCGGGCTGGAGCATCGCGCCAGCACGGCGCTGATGACGGCGCGCAAGGATCTGCCGGTGATGGGCCAGCAGGGCCAGGGCGAAGGCTATCGCGGCTTTCTGGGCCTGGTGAGCCATGAGTATTTCCATACCTGGAACGTCAAGCGGATCAAGCCGGACGCCTTTGTTCCCTATGATCTCTCGCAGCCCGACCTGACGCGCCTGCTGTGGGTGTTCGAGGGCTTCACGTCCTATTACGACGATCTGCTGCTGTTGCGTTCGGGCGCGATCACGCAACCTGACTATCTGCGGCTGCTGGCCAAGACCATCACCAGCGTGGCGCGTACGCCAGGGCGGTTGAAGCAGTCGGTGGCGGAGAGTTCGTTCGATGCCTGGACGCGTTATTACAAGCAGGATGAAAATTCGCCGAATGCGCTGGTCAGCTATTACACCAAGGGTGCGTTGGTGGCGCTGGGACTGGATCTGCTGATCCGCCGGGAAACGGACGGTGCGCACTCGCTGGACGATGTGATGCGTCTGCTGTGGAGCCGCTATGGGCGTGATTTCTATCAGGGCAAGCCGCAAGGGTTGCCGGAGGATGGGCTGCCGGCGCTGATCCTCGAAGCCACGGGCGTGGATACACGGCGCTTCATCGCGCGCCATGCCTATGGGACGGCGGATGTGCCATTGGCGGAGCTGCTGGAGCCGCAGGGCATCAAGCTGCAATGGAAGACGGCGGCCAACATTCCTTCGCTGGATGTGCGTACGCGCAAGCAGGGGGAATCGCTGGTGCTGGCGACGGTGCTGGAGGGCGGCGCGGGGCATAAGGGCGGGTTGTCGGCGGGGGATGTGCTGGTGGCGGTGGACGGCTTGCGGGTGGATGCGCCGGCGGGGCTGGAACTGCTATTGGCGCAGTACCGGGCGGGGGATCGCGTGACCGTGCATGTGTTCCGGCGGGATGAGTTGAGAGCGTTCCGGGTGCGGTTGGGTGCGCCGGAGGCTTTGGATTGCGTGTTGACGGGCTGAGTTGTTTTGCTTTGCTTGGTTTTCTTGGGGCCGTCTTTTTGTGAGACGGTCCCTTGTTTTTGGGGCCGGTCTTTGTGTTCTTAAGACGCCTGGCACGGCGGCACGGCCGGTGGCGCGGGGCAACGATTGCGGTCCGGAGCGTTCGCTCCGGACTGCCCCTGCGTCATCCTCGTCACCACCTGCGGCGGTTCCTTCGGATTCCCTTGGGCTTATCGACGCCCCGCGCCACCGGCCGGGCCGCCGCGCCAGGCTGTGCTGTTTGAATCTTGGCGAGCGCTGGGGCGGGTGGTGTGCTTGGCGTTTTGGCCACGGCTGGCGGATGGGTGGTGTGTCTTGCGGGGTCCGCCCCAGGGCGGCCGCGCGGGCGGCCTTCTGGGGCTTATGCGGTGTCTTGCGATCGGTGATGGCGCTGCGCGCTGGTTGATGCTGCTTCTGAATTTGGCGGGTCTCTCGGCGCGTCGAATGAACGCTTGCGGTTATCACTCTTCCTTCATTTGCGCCGCCGTCTGCAAGAACGTATCCAGCGCGCGTCTCCTGCCTTGCCGGCGGGTGACGGCATAGACCATGGCGCGGGCGATGTCGGCGGGTAACGTGCAAACGGCAATGCGGTCGGTGGCGTGACGGCAGGCGGAACGCGGCACCAAGGCAACGCCCAGGCCGGCGGCGACGAGCGCCAATTGGGCGGGGACTTCGGCGACGGTTTGGGCGGCTGACAGCGGCAGGCCGGCGCGGGCGCAGGTTTCGGCCAAGGTGCGGGCGAAGGCGGAGGTGTCCTGGCGCAGCATGACGAAGGCTTCGCCGGCGAGGTCGCCGAGTGCCAGCCGCTTGCGGGCGGACAGCGGGTGGCCCTTGGGGAGCACGGCCACGACGGGATCGGGCCATAGGGGCATGGACTGCAGTTCTTCATCGTCGACGGCGGTGCGCGAGATGCTGACGTCGATGCGGTGTCCGCGCAGCGCGTCCAGCTGCGCGGCGGGGTTCATTTCGTTGAGCAGGACCGAGACCTGGGGATGGGAGGCCTTGTAGCGGGCGATCAGCGCCGGCACGGGGCCCATGAAGTGCGAGCCGGACAGGCCGACCTCGATGCGGCCCGCCAGGCCCTGGTCCACGGCGCGGGCGCGGACGGTGGCGTCCTTCAGGCTGGCGAGGAGCGCGCGCACGTCGTTGAGGAAGGCTTCGCCGGCCTCGGTCAGGGTCACGCGGCGGTTGTTGCGGTCGAACAGCTTGACCTCGAGTTCGCGCTCCAGCTGGGCGATCTGCAGGCTGAGCGGCGGTTGCGAGATGTGCAGGCGCGCCGCGGCCCGGGTGAAGTTCAGCTCTTCGGCCAGCACGGCGAAATAACGGAGTTGGCGGATTTCCATGGCGGCCAGTTATTTGGGAAAGATATCAAACCAGATAAAAACTATATTGGAAAATATCGTTCCCGGCGACCAGAATAAGTCCTGCCGATAGAGCACACGACAAACATCCGGGGACCTGCCATGAGACCAGCGCTCGCCGCCGCAGGCACCGCCACCGGCTGACATCCGCATTCCGCATTGCCGAGTTCCCGCACGCCGCAGCGGGCCGGCCCTCTTACGCCTTTCGAGGAGCATCGCCATGACCACATCCCCCCGCGCCCTGCGCATCGGCCAGATCGTCCCCAGTTCCAACACCACCATGGAAACGGAGATCCCGGCCATGCTGCGCCTGCGCGAGACCATCGCGCCGGAGCGCTTCACTTTCCATTCCAGCCGCATGCGCATGAAGCAGGTGACGGCGGCGGAACTGGCGTCGATGGACCGGGAGTCGGACCGTTGCGCGCAGGAGCTGTCCGATGCGCGCGTGGACGTGCTGGGCTATGCCTGCCTGGTGGCGATCATGAGCCAGGGGCTGGGCTATCACCGCGTCTCGCAGGAACGCCTGCACCAGGCCACGGTGGACAACGGCGCGCCGGCGCCGGTCATCTCCAGCGCGGGCGCGCTGGTGGAAGGCCTGCACGCCATCGGCGCGCGCAAGGTCGCGATCCTGACGCCCTACATGAAGCCGCTGACCAAGCTGGTGGTGGACTACATCGAGAACGAAGGCATCGAGGTGCAGGACAGCCTGTCGCTGGAGATTCCCGACAACCTGAAGGTTGGCGCGCAGGATCCGATGGCGCCGGCCAGCCATGTGGATCGCCTGAACACGCGCGGCGTGGACGCGGTGGTGCTGTCCGCCTGCGTGCAGATGCCGTCCCTGGCATCGATCCAGCCGGTGCAGGACCGCCTGGGTCTGCCGGTGGTGACAGCGGCCGCGGCCACCGTCTACCGCATGCTGAAGGTGCTGGACCTGGAAGCGCGCGTGCCCAATGCGGGCGAACTGCTGACGGGCAAGTACTGAGGCTGCGCGGCGCGTCCTACTTGCCCAGCGACAGGATTTCGTTGGCGTTGACGATGGCGCCGGCGATCTCTTCGGTGGTGACGCGCTTGTTCATGGCCTGCTCGCGGATCAGGTCGTAGGCCTGGTCCTCGGTGACGTTGCGCGTGCGCATGAGGATGCTCTTGGCTTCCGCGATGCGGCGCACGCCCAGCAGTTTTCCCTCCAGCTTGCGCAGGCGCCGGGCATGCGACTTGATGTCGTCGTAGACCTGGCGCGCCACCACCAATGACGACAACAGGCCGAACGAGCGCACGGGCGAAGGCAGCACCGCTTTCGCGCCGATGCGCAACACCGCCTCGACGATGGTTGGATTCTCGTAGGTGACGATGGCGATGACCATGGGCGCGTCTTCACTCTTGGCCCACTCGAAACCCAGGTCGATCACGTCCGGACGCACGGCCAGGAACACCGCATCCAGCCCTTCGGGCAAGGTGGGCGCCGGAGGCCAGAAGGTCTGCACCTGGCAGCCGATCCGTTGCAGCTGCTGCGTCAATTGGCGGCCATCGGCGTCGTCGGGGTGATAGACGGCGATCCGCAGCGTGCGCAGGTCCTTGAGCAGGGATGGCGTCGCGCGCTCCGCGCGCTGGCGGCTGGCGGTATCGCCCATCAGATATCCAGCGAACTCAGGGTGGCCGTCCAGTCGCCCAGCGAATGGGTGACCAGGTACGGATCGGGATGCACGGACCGCGTGGCCTCGCGCACGATGGTGAATTGGCCCTTGGCGTTGACCCTGCCGACACGCGGATACAGGCAGGTGTGGTGGTTGGTGGGGTCGATGCGCACACGGCCCTGCGGCGCCTGGAATTCGCTTTGCAGCACGCGCGGAAGGATCTGCGCGATCTCGTCGGTGCCGGTGTCGCGAAAGGCGTTGGCGAAGATGTGCATCTGGAAGTACGCCGCTTCCCAGCAGAGGTTGGGCACGCAGTCATGGCCGAAGCGCCGCCGCAATCGTTCCAGGCAGCGCCGGTTGATATCGGAATCGATGGATTGGAAATACGGCGCCGAAGTGAAGTGGCCGGCCGCCACCTCGGGCTCCATCTGCGAGATCTCCGCTTCGGAGGTTGTCAGGCTGGCGATGGGCATGGTCTTCGGATCGAAGCCCGCATCCGCATAGGCGCGGTACAGGCAGGCCGTGGAATTGCCCACCACGGTGGAGAAGATGAAGTCCGGCCGCTTGTTGCGGATGTCGTCCAGGATCTCCCGGTAGTCGCGCTCCGTCGCGGTCAAGGGCACGTAGCGTTCGCCCAGTTTGGCGCTGTCCTGCCGCTGCAGCACCAGTTCGCCCATGATGCGGTTGGACTCGTAGGGATAGATGTAGTCCGAACCGATCAGGTAGACCCGCGCGCCGAAGTTTGCGGTCATGAATTCCGCCAGCTGCACGCTGTTCTGGTTGGGCGCGGCGCCGGTGTAGATGATGTTGTTCGAAAACTCGAACCCTTCGTACAGCGTCGGATAGAACAGCAGGCGGTTCCATTTCTCGACCACCGGCAGCACCGCCTTGCGGCTGCTGGACATGTAGCAGCCGAATATGACGTTGACGCGGTCTTGCGTGATGAGTCTTTCGGCCAGCACGCTATAGGTGGCGGGGTCGGACCTCGGGTCGTAGCGCACCGGCACGATCTCGCGGCCATCCACCCCGCCCGCCTCGTTGATCTCGTCGATGGCCAGCAAGGTGCCATGCAGCTGGGACCGGCCTATGGTCGATGTGGCACCTGTTTCGGAAAACAACACGCCTACGCGGATAGGATCTTTGTTTGCCATGATCGGGAGGCCCGCTGGCGCGGACATCCATCCTTTGTCGAGTTCATCAGTTTCAGCACAGCCGCAGCCGCCGTCAACACGTGGATTCCTGGGGTGGTCATGCCGCCGTCCTGGCATAGGCGCGGATCAGCGCCTGCGGCAATGCCGCCGGGCTTGTCACGATCCGGTAACCGCGAAAGCCGAACATCGCGCGCAGCTGCGGTTCGGCCTGCGCGTCCAACGCGACGCAATGCACGCCGACGCCTCGCCCGCGCAGTTCCAGCACCGCCTCGCGGGCATCGTCCACCAGATAGCGCGGGTCGTGCACGTCGATATCGGAGGGTTCGCCATCGGTCACGACGATGATGGCGCGCCGCTCTCCCGGCACCTGCAGCGCCAGCGCGCCGGCATGCCGCAACGCCGCGCCCAGGCGCGTCGAATAACGGGCCTGGGCCCCGCCTATGCGGCCCAACGCGGCCGCGATCGGGGCGCCGGCCTCCAGCAGGCGGTAGTAGTACACCGCCGCCCGCGTGTCCGAGCAAAAGCCGTGCACGGCAATCCGGTCGCCGTCGCCTGAGGTGGCCTGCGCCAGTAGCATTGCCGCGCGCTTCTCCAGGTCCAGCACCGCCGCCCCTGCGTCGGACGCCAGGTCGTTGGCCGACGCCGACAGGTCCAGCAGCACCAGCGTGCTGCTGGCGCAGGGCTGGCTGCCGGGCCGCATGAAGAAGCGGGCGTCGGGGGCCAAGTCCAGCCGCCGGTCGATCAAGACCTCGATCGCGGCGTTCAGGTCGATGTCATCGCCCTCCCATTGGCGCCTCAAACGGCGCGCGCGGCTCAGGCGGCGCGACTGCGGCAGGGCCAGGCGCTGCGCAGGCCCGGCGGGCGCGGGCGGCGGCGTGCCGGTCCAACCCGGCAGCTTCTCGATCACGGTGCACCAGTCCGGCCGGCTGCGGCCCAGCTTGTAGTCCCATTCGGGATATCGGTAGCGTCCCAGCTCCGTTTCGTCGGCGGCTGGCGCCGGCTCGTCCTGGCCTTGCGGTGCGGCGTCGCGCCGCTCGGGCGCCACACCCTGCGATCCCAGGGTCAGCTCAGGCGGCGGCTCTGCCGCGTCGCCGTAGTCCCACAGATAGGCGTTGTCGTCACGATAGGGCACGGGCACGGCGTACTGCTGCGGGTTGAAGCGCACCCGCATCTGGCCCAGGTCGTTGGCCAGCACCGAGGCCAGGCGGCGAAAGGCCGCCGTGTCGCGCAGGTCGGCGGCCTGCGCCTCGAACAGCGCCCGCGCCTTGTTCACCCAATGGTTGTCGTCGTGCAGCGACGGATCCATCAACAGCCGGCTCATGCGCTGGATCAGCGCCGCGAATCCCAGGTCCGCCGGATCGGGCGGCGGCGGCACGAAGGGCCGGAACCAGCGGCGCACGCCGGGATAGTCGGCCGCCAGCAGCCGCTCCACCCGCGCATCCTCGATAGCCGACACCACAGCGACGCCCATGGGCTTGAGGCTCAGTACCGGCTGCGCGGCCGGCGAGTAACGCAGATGGGCCGCTGCATGCGCCACGGCCGCGCGGTACAACGCCCGGCGGTCGGCGCCGTCCAGCACGGTATAGCTGTCCGGCACCAGCAAATGCGAAGGCGCGAGGATGGGGCGCGACGGCGGCCCGTCCAGCGTCGGACGCCGCAAGGCCTCGACCGCCATCGCCCTGCCTGCGAGGCCGCACAAGAGCCACGACAGCCCCGCCTGCGCGGCTTCCAGCTCCTGCGCGCCCGCTTCGCTGTTCAAGGCCTCGCGGGCATAGGCATCGCGCAGCTGGAAATACGCGCGCAGCGGACCGAGCTGGCGCTCGTAGCGCCGCAGGCCGGCCAGCATCCAGCGCCCCAGCCCGCCGGCCGTCAGCTTCGCCATCAACTGGTCGAAGCGCTCCGCCACCGCGGCGGCGCAATCGGGGTCTTCGCGGTGCAGCGCTTCGATCCAGCGCCGCGCTTGAACCGCCTGGTCCTCGCCGCCGCGCGCGGCCAGCCGGCGCAGCTTGTCGTCCAGCGTGCCGGCCAGGCGTGCGCCAGCGCCGGCCCCTTCACCCGCGGACAGGACGGCTCGCATGTTCATTCCAGGTTCGCGTCGACCAGCGACCGCAGCGCCGCCGCCATGTCGGGATCGTCGGTCAGCGCGCGCGTCATGGTCATGTCGCAACTTTCGGCGGGACTGACGCCGTCGCGGATGAGGATGCCGGCGTAGATCAGCATGCGGGTGGACACGCCCTCGTCCAAGCCGTGACGCTTGAGCTCGCGCGAACTGTGCGCGATGCGCACCAGCCGCTCTGCCAAGCCGGTGTCTATGCCGGCCTCATGCGCCACGATCTCGGCTTCGCGCCCGGGCTCCGGATAGTCGAAATCCAGCGCCACGAAGCGTTGCCGGGTAGAGGGCTTGAGATCCTTGGCGCTGCTCTGGTAGCCGGGGTTGTAGGACACCACCAGCTGGAAGTCCGGATGGGCCCGCACCACCTCGCCCTTCTTGTCCAAAGGCAGTATGCGTCTGGCATCGGTCAGCGGATGGATGACCACCGTGGTGTCCTGGCGCGCTTCGACGATCTCGTCCAGGTAGCAGATGCCGCCATGGCGCACGGCCAGCGTCAGCGGGCCGTCGTGCCAGGCGGTGCCGTCGGCATCCAGCAGGTAGCGGCCCACCAGGTCGGAGGCAGTCATGTCCTCGTTGCAGGCCAGCGTGACCAGCGGGCGTCCCAGCTTCCAGGCCATGTACTCCACGAAGCGCGTCTTGCCGCAGCCGGTTGGCCCCTTGAGGATCATGGGCAGCCGGTGCGCGTACGCATGCTCGTATAACGCGGTTTCCCGTCCCGTGGGACGGTAGAAGGGTTCTTGCGCAATCCGGTAGGTTTCGAGCGGAGACGGCACGGTTCATGTCCTCGGAAGGCGTCCGTCCGGCGCGGCGGGCCGGACGGACCGGATGGTCGGCAGGCACGCCTAGCGGTGCTTGGCGTCCTCGTTGGGGATGCCTTCCATGGGGCACTCCGGCGTGCCCACGGTGGACCGGGTAAAGGACTCGACCATCTTGCGCGTGCCCTCCGGATCGTTGATCCAGTTGGCGTAGAAGTTGTACGGGCAGGCCGCGACGCCCGTGGCCTCTTCGCCGGAATTGATCTTGCCGGTATAGCCGCGGTGCACCAGCTTGAACAGGTGGTTCTGCGACTGCATGTTCTTGCGCGCGTCGCGGATCAGGCTGGTGGACAACTCGGCGTATTGCACGCCCATGTCTTCTTCACCGCATTCGCCCAGCGTGCGGCCGTCGAAGCCGATGATGGCCGAATGGCCGAAATAGGAATACACGCCGTCAAAGCCCGCGGCATTGGCCACCGCCACATAGACGTTGTTCATCCACGCCATGGCCTTGGACACCATGACCTGCTGGTCCTTGGCCGGATACATATAGCCTTGGCAGCGCACGATCAGCTCGGCGCCGCGCATGGCGCAATCGCGCCAGATCTCGGGGTAATTGCCGTCGTCGCAGATGATGAGGCTGATCTTCAAGCCCTTGGGGCCTTCCGACACATAGGTGCAATCGCCCGGATACCAGCCCTCGATCGGCACCCAGGGCATGATCTTGCGGTACTTCTGCACGATCTCGCCCTTGTTGTTCATCAGGATGAGGGTGTTGTACGGCGCCTTGTTCGGATGCTCTTCGTGGCGCTCGCCCGTCAGCGAGAACACGCCCCATACGTTGGCCTTGCGGCAGGCGTCGGCGAACACCGCGGTCTCTTCGCCCGGGATGGCCGAAGCGGTTTCGTACATTTCCTTGGCGTCGTACATGATGCCGTGGGTGGAGTACTCGGGGAAGATGACCAGGTCCATGCCGGGTAGGCCGCGCTTCATGCCCACGACCATGTCGGCGATCTTGCGGGCGTTCTCCATCACCTCCGCGCGGGTATGCAGCCGCGGCATCTTGTAGTTCACGACGGCCACGCCCACGCAATCGTTGCTGCTGGAGATATCTCCGTGTCTCATGACAATGCTCCTCGGTGGTTGACGGTCATACCGTCAGGAAAGATCTGACTTTGTCTTGGTCCAGGCTCTCGCGGCAGGCTTCGTGCACGATGCGGCCCCGGTCTATCACCAGGAAGCGGTCCGCGAGGTCCAGCGCGAAGCTCAGCATCTGTTCCGACACGACGATGGCGAAGCCGCGTTCCTCGCGCAGCGCGTTCAGGACCCGCGCAATGTCCTTGATGATGGAAGGCTGGATGCCCTCGGTGGGTTCGTCCAGGATCAGCACGCGCGGATCGGAAATCAGCGCGCGAGCGATCGCCAGTTGCTGCTGCTGCCCGCCGGACAGGTTGCCGCCCTTGCGCCGGCGCATCTCGTGCAGCACCGGGAAAAAGCGGTACAGGTATTCCGGCACGGCCTTCAGGCCGCTGCGCTCCGCGCCGGTCAGGATGTTCTGCTCCACGGTCAGGAAGGGAAAGATCATCCTGCCCTGCGGCACGAAGGCCAGCCCGCTGCGCACGCGCTGGTAGCTCTCCATGCCGGCCAGCTCCACGCCATCCAGCCGGATGCTGCCCGAACCCGACCGCAGCATGCCGATCAGCGCCTTGAGCAAGGTGGTCTTGCCCATGCCGTTGCGGCCCATGATGGCCACGGATTCCCGTGGCGCCACGTCGAAGCACACGTCGTGGACGACGTGCGATTCGCCGTAGCTCACGTTCAACTTGTCGATCTGGAACATGGCGCGCCCTCCTCTCAATGGCCCAGGTACACGTCCAGCACGCGCGGGTCAGCCTGCACCTCGGCCACCGTGCCTTCGCTCAGCAAGCGGCCCTGATGCAACACGGTGACCTTGTGCGCAATGCGCTTGACGAAATCCATGTCGTGCTCGATGACCACCATAGACTTGCCGCGCGAGATGCGCGCCAGGAGCTCGGCCGTCTGTTCGCGTTCGCGCGGACTCATGCCGGCCACGGGTTCATCCAGCAACAGCAACTGCGGGTTCTGCATCAGCAGCATGCCGATCTCCAGCCATTGCTTCTGGCCGTGGCTCAGGCGGCCCGCCTTCTCCGCCAGGCGGTCCTGCAGGAACACCTGCCCCGCCATGTCCTGGATGCGTTCGCGGATTTCGGCCGTGCGCCGGAATCGCAGCGAGCGCACCACCCCGTGCGCGTTCGGCAGCGAGATCTCGAAGTTCTCCAGCACCGTCAGGTCTTCATAGACCGACGGCGTCTGGAATTTGCGGCCGACGCCGGCCCGCACGATGTCGAATTCCGCCATGCGCACCAGGTCGCGCCCCTGGAACATCACGCGGCCCGCTGAAGGCCGGGTCTTGCCGCAGATGATGTCCAGCAGCGTGGTCTTGCCCGCGCCGTTCGGACCGATGATGACGCGCAGCTCATCCTGCGCCACGCGCAGGCTCAAGCCGTCCACGGCGCGAAAGCCGTCGAACGAGACCGTCAGGTCCTCGACGCTCAGGATGGCGCCGGGCGCCGGGCGGTCGCTGCTCATTTCCATGCTGGCGGGCTCCTGCAGGTCCAGGGTGGCACTCATCGCGCGCTCCCCGCGGCGCGGCGCGCCTGAATCTGGCCGAACACGCCGGCCAGGCCGTTGGGCATGACCACGACGACCGCAATGAAAATGGCCCCCAGGAAATACAGCCAGACTTCCGGGAACGTCTCTGACAGATAGGACTTGAGAAAGCCGATCAGCAAGGCCCCGACCACGGCCCCGGGAATCGAAAGCCGGCCGCCGACCGCCGCATAGATCACCATCTCGATCGACGCGACCACGCCGATCGCGCCCGGAGAGATCAGGCCTACCTGCAGCGTGAAGAAGGCGCCGCCGATGGAGGACAGGATCGCCGCCACGCAAAAGATGCAAGCCTTTACGTGCGCGGTGTCGTAGCCCGAGAACCGCACGCGGTCCTCGCGGTCGCGGATGGCGATCAGGATCTTGCCCAGCCGGCTGCGCACAATCGCCAGCGCCGCCAGCATCGCCACGACCAGCGCGCCGGCTTCGATGAAGTACAGCGCCTGCTTGCCTTCATCGCCGACGATGTCCCAGCCCAGCAGCGTGCGGAAGTCGGTAATGCCGTTGGCGCCGCCTGTGTCTCCCTGCTGGCCGATGATAAGCACGGTCAGCGTCATTGCCAGGGCCAGCGTGACGATGGCGAAATACACGCCGCTGACCCGCTTGCGGAAGATCGCCAACGAAAACAGATAGGCCGCCAGTCCCGGCAGGACCACGATCAGCAGCAGCGTCAACGTCAGCGAATGGAATGGCTGCCACCAGACCGGCAGGCTCTCCACGCTACTCCAAACCATGAAGTCGGGCAGCTCTGGCGCGGACGCCTCCAGCTTCAGGAACATGGCCATCATGTACCCGCCCAGTCCAAAGAAAATTCCTTGGCCCAGGCTCAGCACGCCGCTGTAGCCCCAGGTCAGCACGATGCCTATCGCCACGAAGGCGAACGCCATGTACTTGCCGACCAGGTTCAGCCGGAACGGATCCAGCGACAGGGGCAGGACGGCCAGGATCAGCGCCGCGACCAGCAGGATCGCGATCTCTTCGGTTTTCCGGTGCAGGGCCTTCATCGCATCACCCCCGAGTCTTGTTGGCGAACAGCCCGTTCGGGCGGAAATAGAGGACCAGGATCACCAGGACCAGGATCGTGACCTTGGCCATCGAGCCGCTCATCAGGTATTCCAGCGTGGTCTGCGACTGTGCGATCGCAAGGCCGGAGAACGCCGTTCCCAGCAGGCTCTGGACGCCGCCGAATACCACCACGATGAATGAATCGACGATGTAGAGCTGGCCCGTGCCGGGGTTGGTCGACCCGATCATGGTGAAGACGCAGCCGGCGATGCCCGCCAGGCCGGAGCCCAGCGCGAAGGTCAGCGCGTCCACGCGCCGCGTGTTGATGCCAACGGCGCCCGCCATCGCGCGGTTCTGGGTGACGGCGCGCACGCGCAGTCCCCACGCGCTGCGGTAAAGCAGCAGATACACGCCCACCGCCACCAGCAGCGTCAGGCCCAGGATGAAGATGCGGTTCAGCGGGAACTGCAAGTCGGGCGTGGGCTCCCACGCGCCGCTGAGCCAGGAGGCCAGCGGCACGCTGACTTCCTGCGCGCCGAACAGCGAACGGTAGGCCTGTTGCAGGATCAGGCTCAGGCCCCAGGTCGCCAACAGCGTGTCCAGCGGGCGGTTGTAGAACCAGCGGATGAAGCCGCGCTCCAGCACATAGCCGAAGGCGAAGGTGACCAGGAACGCCAGCGGAATGGCCGCGAACAGGTAGACGTCCATCCAGCCGGGGGCCCAATGCTGAAACGCGACCGCGACCAGGTAGGTGGTGTAAGCGCCCATAGCCATCAGCTCGCCGTGCGCCATGTTGATGACGCCCATCAGGCCGAACACGACGGCCAGGCCGATCGCCATCAGCAGGAGGATGCTGAACAGGCTGATCCCGTTGAACAGCTGCATTGCCGCGATGTCGATATTCATGGTCACGTTCCTGGCTGCGCCGGCGGCAAGGCCGCCGGCCAAGGGCTTGCGCACATCCGCAAGCGCGGGCTACAGCTTCGGGAAGGGATTGGGCTCGATCAGGTCGGCCGATTCCCAGACGATGTCGAACTGCCCGTCCGGCCGCGCCCGGCCCACCCGCACCTTCTTCCAGACGTGATGGTTGGTCTCGTGCACGCGCACGGTGCCCTCCGGCGCCTGCAGTGTCAGCCCGGCGGAGGCCGCGATCACCTTGTCGGGATCGAACGAACCGGCCTTCTCCACGCCGAGCTTCCACAGGTACACGCTGTTGTAGGCAACCTCCATCGGGTCGCCGATGACGCGGTCCTGGCCGTACTTGGCCTTGAAGGCCTTGACGAATTTTTCGTTGGCCGGATTCTGCAGGCTCTGGAAGTAACCCATGCAGGCGTAGTAGCCCGCCGCGTTGTCCTTGCCGATGCCTTCGATCTCGTTCTCGGACACCACGGTGGACAGCAGCACCACGCGCGTGCCGTCCAGGCCGGCGGCGCGCAGCTGCTTGTAGAACGCCACGTTGGAGCCGCCCACCACGGTGCTGTAGATGCACTCGGGCTTGGCCGCCTTGATCTTGTTGATGATGGAAGAGAACTCGGTATGGCCCAACGGCGCGTACTCTTCGCCCACCACCTTGGCATTCATGCGGGCAATGGCCGGTTTGGCGATCTTGTTGCAGGTGCGCGGATAGATGTAGTCGGAGCCGACCAGGAAAAAGGTCTTGCCCTTTTCACGCGCCATCCACTCCACCGCCGCGATCACGGACTGCGTGGCTTCCTGCGACGGATAGAACACCCGCGCGTCCTGCTCCTGGCCCTCGTAGTAGGTGGGGTAGTACAGCAGGCCCTTGCTGCGCGCGAGCACCGGCAGCAGCGCCTTGCGCGAAGCCGAGGTATAGCAGCCCACGATGGCGGCGACCTTGTCGCGGTCGAGCAGCTTGCGCGCTTTCTCGGCGAACACGGCGTTCTCGCTCGCGCCGTCTTCGACCACGGGTTCGATCTTGCGCCCCATCACGCCGCCCGAGGCGTTGATCTCTTCGATCGCCAGCTTCTCCGCGTCCACCAGCGACGCCTCGGCGATGGCGATGGTGCCGGACAGCGAATGCAGCAAGCCCAGTTTGACTGTGTCTTGGGCGTAAGCCTGGCGGGGCAAGGCTGCCATCCCCGACGCGGCGCTCAGTAGGACCATGGAGCCGCTGTGCTGCAGAAAGCGGCGGCGGTTGTATACGCTCATCGTTGCGCTCCTGTGCGTTTCTGAAGGCAAGCCTCCGGCTAGGGCTTGCACGCAAGCCCTGAACTGCCCGGGATTGGGCAGGCGCCTTTGCCCACCACATCACGACGACTGCCGTCCGCCCGCTGCCTGCCACGTTTCTTCAGGCAAAGCTGCGCCCACGGCGCAGCGAAACGCCATTCGAAGAAAAGCGATGGACAAACGGAAAACGAAAAGGCCCGAGCCGGAAATTCCGGCTCGGGCCTTTTTGCCCTACGCCTGACTGGCAACACTGGCAGTCGGCGAAAATTTGAAGACGAACTTGCGTCTGGAAGGCATTCTGAAGAAGCGTGTGGCGCTATGCCATGCGTATTTTCCCTTAGCGGCCGCGGCTCGCTGCCAAGGCGCGGCGCAAGGCTGGCGCGGCATTCTGCAAGTAGTGCCACAAGCGGTTCGAGACCGGACCTTGCGCGCAGTCCGTGCGGCGCGCGGCGACCAGCTCTTCGACACTGCCCGGCAGATGGCGGTTGGCGATCGAGATCAGACGTCCGTCGCGCAGTTCGTCTTCGACGAGAAAACGCGGCATGTGACCCCAGCCCATGCCTTGGAGGATGATTTCCTTCTTCATCAGCTGGTCCGCCACCGTGCACTGGCGCGCGCCTTCCACGGTGAAGTAATCCTGCGGCGGCATGTGCCTGGCGGTGTCGCGCATGACGCATTGCGTGTAGTCGCGCATCAGCGCGGGCTTGATCGCGCGCGGCACGGGTTCACGCAGAAAGCCCGGCGCCACCACGGGTACGAAAGGCACCTTGGCCAGGTCGACCCATTCGATGCGGGCGTCGTTCTTGGCGACGCGATGCAGGATGAGGTCGGCCTCGCCGTCGTAGAGGCGTTCCTGCGGCCCGGACACGGCCTCGAAGTGCAGGTCCAGGCGCGTGGCCGGACAGTCCGCGAAAAAGCGGCTCAGCAAGCCCAGCACGTAGGGGCGCGGACAGAAGTCGCCGATCACGATGCGCAGCTCGGTTTCCTCGCCCATGGCCAGTTGTTCGGCGTGCGCGCGCAAGGCGGTCAGCTCGCGCAGCAGCGCTTGCGCGCGCGCATGGAAGGACTGCCCCGCGGCTGTCAGGCTCACGCGGTAGCCGCTGCGGTCCAGCAAGGCCAGATCCAACTGCCGTTCCAGCTTGGCCACGGCGGCGAATACCGCCGGATGCGAACGGTGCAGCGTTGCCGCGGCCGCCTGAAAGCCGCCGGCGCGCGCCACCGCGTCGAAGCATTGGAGATCGTGCAGCGTGAATTCGCTCATGTCTGTTTTTCCGACAATGATTGTGCAAACTTTGTAATTTTTTCTCTAACGGCGCGCAACTACGATTTGCCTCACACCAACCACCGCGAGGCCAAGCATCATGCAAGACATCTCCTACTACACCGCCGGCGACGGCGCGCGCATCGCCTACCGTTACGATGGCCGCGCGGATCTGCCCACGCTGGTGCTGGCGAACTCCATCGGCACCACGCTGCACATGTGGGACGCACAGATTCCCGCGCTGACTCGCCACTTCCGCGTGCTGCGCTATGACTACCGCGGCCATGGCGCGTCCAGTGTGCCGCAAGGTCCTTACTCGCTTGACCGCCTGGGCCGCGACGTGCTGGAGCTGATGGACGGGTTGGGCATCGAGCGCGCGCATTTCCTGGGGCTGTCGCTGGGCGGCATCGTCGGTCTATGGCTGGGCGTGCATGCGCCACAGCGCATCCATCGCCAGGTCCTGAGCAATACCTCGGCCTATCTGGGACCCGTGCCGCAATGGGACGAACGCATCGCCGCCACGCTGCGGGCAGAGAACATGTCGGAAACGGCCGAGACCTTCCTGAAGAACTGGTTTCCTGCGTCCTGGCTGCAGCAGAGCAATCCCGCCGTCGAACCGTTCCGCACCATGCTGCTGAACACCGACAAGCATGGCCTGGCGGGCGCATTCGCCGCCGTGCGGGACTTCGACCTGCGTCGCACCATGGCGCTGATCCCGAATCCGACGCTGGTCATCGCGGGCCAGCACGACACGGTCACCGCAGCCAGCCACGGCGAGCAGATCGCCGCCGCCATCCCTGGCGCCAGGCTGCTGACGCTGCCGGCCGTGCACTTGGCGAACATCGAATTGCCCGAGGCGTTCGAGGCCGCGGTGCTGGAATTCCTGCTCACGGCCTGAAGCCCGCGTCCCTACTCCGCGCCGCGCTCCCAGCGGCGCTGGATGGCCTTGGCCGCGACCACGCCGTCGGCCATGGAGGTGACCACGCAGGGATGCATGCGGTGCGCCACCTCGCCCACAGCGTAGATGTCGGGCACGCTGGTTTCGGCGGTGGCGAAGTCCGTGCGGATGTAGCCGCGCTCGTCGCGGGCCAGGTGCAGGCTGTCGGCAAAGCCGGCCTGGGGCTCCCAGCCGTAGAAGACCAGGATCAGGTCGTACTGCTTGCCGTCCACGCTGCGGGTGGCGGGGTCGACCTTGTACGGTCCGATATGCACGCCTTCGCGGCCGGCGCGCGTCACCCATTGCTGTTGGGCGCGGACGCTGCGGGCATAGAGATGCACGCTGCGGGCGCCGCGGTTACGCACGTAGACGTAGTTTTCGAAGGCGTTGTCGCCGCCGCCCAGCACCGCCACCGACAGGCCCGAATAGTCCTGCGCCACGATGGGCGAGCCCGGGCCGATCAGCACGCCGGGCCAGGATGCGCCCGGCGGATGGTCCGGCAGCCCCTTGGCGCGCACGCCCGAGGCGATCACCAGGGTGCGTCCGCGCACCAGGGATTCGGCGCCGTCGGCGCCTGCCAGCGTGGCCTCGATGCCGCCCTTGCAGGGACGCACCCCGGTTACGCGGGTTTCCAGCCGCAGCGGCACGCCGGCCGCGCGCACGCTGGCGTCGATATTGGCGGCCACCTGCTGCCCGGTCACGCCGGGCAGCACGGCGATCCAGTCGTCGGCGAAGGGATTGTCATTGCCCAGCCCGCCCAGCCGGGGGCCAGCCTCGACCAATAGCGGGGACAGGCCCAGGCGCGCCAACCACAGGGCGCAGGAGGCGCCGGCGGGGCCGCCGCCTACAATGACCGAATCGTGCATCTGTTGCATTTCACCCCTTATTGACTGCGCCGGCGCCTCGCGGACGCCCGGACATGGCCGGATTGTAGCCAGCGCGCCGCCCCCGTTCCGCTGTCGCCTTACAATTCCGGGCTACCCCACCCAGGTTTTCATCATGCCTACACGCCGCATCATTCTTTCCGGGCTTGCGCTCGACGCCCGCATCGGCATCCTCGAGCACGAGCGCCGCGCCACCCAGCCCCTGCATGTCGACGCCGATTTCGACGTGGACATCCAGCGCTCGGTCGACGACCATGACATCCACAGCGTGCTGGACTACCGCCGGCTGCGCGAGGCCATCGTGGAAGAATGCACGCAGGCGCACGTGAACCTGATCGAAACCCTGTCGGAGCAGGTCGCGGCGCGCCTGCTGGCCGACTTCCAGGAAATCCGCGCGCTGCGCCTGCGCATCAGCAAGCCCATGGCCTTTTCCGACTGCGCGGCGGTGGGCGTGGAAATCCAGATCACTCGCTGACCATGAACGACATAGCTACCCCCGAGGTGCGCTTTCGCACCGAGGCCGAAGAAAAGGCCCGCCACGAAGGCAACAAGCTGACCAAGCGCCTGGCCCGCGAAACCACGCGCGCCCTGTCCGACTACAACATGATTGGAGAAGGCGACCGCGTCATGGTCTGCCTGTCGGGCGGCAAGGACTCCTACGCGCTCCTGGACATCCTGCTGCAGTTGCAGAAGCGCGCTCCCTTCAAGTTCGAGCTGATCGCGGTCAACCTGGACCAGAAGCAGCCGGGCTTTCCCGACCACATCCTGCCCCAGTACCTGACGGAACTGGGCGTGCCCTTCCACATCGAGACGCAGGACACGTATTCCATCGTCACGCGCGTGCTGGAAGAGGGCAAGACCATGTGCTCGCTCTGTTCGCGCCTGCGCCGCGGCATCCTGTACCGCGTCGCCTCCGAACTGGGCGCGACCAAGATCGCGCTGGGCCATCATCGCGACGACATCCTGGGCACGTTCTTCCTGAACCTGTTCTACGGCGGCAAGGCCAAGGGCATGCCGCCCAAGCTGGTGTCCGACGACGGCCGCCACACAGTGATCCGCCCCCTGGCCTATGTGCCGGAAACCGATCTGATCGCCTACGCCGAACTCAAGCAGTTCCCCATCATTCCCTGCAATCTCTGCGGTTCGCAAGAGAACCTGAAGCGCAAGGAAGTGGGCCGCATGATCAAGGAATGGGACAAGCAGCATCCAGGCCGCTCGTGGAACGTGTTCAACGCGCTGTCGCGCGTGGTGCCTTCGCACTTGATGGACCGCGACCTGTTCGACTTCGTGGGCCTGAAGCCCACCGGTCTGCCTGACGCCAATGGCGACACGGCGTTCGATGCCGAAGACCCGCAGGAAGATGCCGGCGAAGCCTGTGGCGATACGCCGCAAGCGCTGGAGCCCGGCGCCATCGTCGAGAAGAAGGTGACGTTCACGCGCGGCTGAAAACGGCGCGCGGGAATTGAAAAAGGCTGCCCAGGGCAGCCTTTTTCATTTGCAGGCGCTACGCCTACGCATTCAGCACGCGAATCGGCTGGCCCGACTTCCACGCCTTCACCGCCTCCAGCGCGTTTTGGTAGAAGGCTTCGAAGTTCTCGCGGCTGACGTAGCCCAGGTGCGGCGTCAGGATCACGTTGTCCAGGTCGCGCACGGAATCCGTGGGCGACAGCGGTTCCTCGGGATAGACGTCCAGGCCGGCGCCGGCGATGCGGAACTTCACCAGCGCGTCCATCAAGGCTTCCTGATCCACCAGGCCGGCGCGCGAGGTGTTGACCAGGTAGGCGGTCGGCTTCATCGCGGCCAGGGCTGCCGCGTCGACCACATGGCGGCTGCGTTCGGACAGGATCAGATGCAGGCTGACGACGTCGGACGTGGCGAAGAGCTCGTGCTTGTCCACCCGCTTCACGCCCGCCGCCTCGGCGCGCTCGTCGGTCAGGTTGGGACTCCAGGCCACCACGTCCATGCCGAAGGCCAGCCCCACCTTGGCCACCGCCGCGCCCAGCTTGCCCAGACCCAGCACGCCCAGGCGCTTACCCGCCAGCGGCTCGGGCATGCCCGTCTGCCACATGCCGCGGCGCATGGCGGCGTCTTCGGTGGGCAGATGCTTGAACAGGCCGAGGATGTGCGCCCAGGCCAATTCAGCCGTGGCGGTGTTGGCCTCGGCGCTGCCGGGCGCGCCGCACACGACGATGCCCTGCTCGGCGCAAGCCTGCATGTCGATGGCGTTGTTGCGCATGCCGGTAGTGACCAAGAGGCGCAGGTTCGGCAGCGCGCGGATCCGTTCCGCAGGGAATGGTGTGCGCTCGCGCATCGCGACGATCACCTCGAAGGGTTCGAGCGTGGGCTCGACCTGCCCCTCGGGAATGAAGTTGTTGAAGATCCGCACCTCGGCGTTGCCGCCCAGCGAGGTCCAATCCGCATAGCGCTTGGCTACGTCGTGGTAATCGTCGAGTATTGCGATTTTCAAGAGCTGTCTCCGGGGGCTTGGCGCCTGTGGCGCCAGCCTCCCGGCCGGCGCCGCGCGCCGGTCAGTTCAAGCGGGCTTTGAATTGCTCCAGCGGCAAGGCGCCGCTGACGCGCGAGCCGTCTGCAAAGAACGTGGTCGGCGTGCCGCGCACCATCAGCTTCTGGCCCAGGGCCAGCAGCTTGTCCTCGGGTACGTCGCAATTCGCGGTGGCGGGCTTCTTGCCGCGCAGCATCCAGTCGTCCCAGGTCGCGCCCGGGTCCTTCGAGCACCACACGTCGCGCACCTTGTCCTTGGAATCGGGCGACAAGATGGGATAGAGGAAGGTGTAGACGGTGATGTTGTCGACGTTTTCCAGCGTCTTGCGCAATTGCTTGCAGTAGCCGCAATTGGGGTCTTCGAAGATCGCGACCTTGCGCGAACCGTCGCCCTTGACCTGCTTGATGGCGAGGTCCAGCGGCAGCTGGTCGAACGACACGGCGCTCAGGCGCTCCTGCGTTTCGCGGGTGACGTCGCGGCGCGTCATGGCGTCGATCAACGGACCTTCCATGACCCAGGTCACCTTTTCATCCGTATAGATCAGGTCCATGCCCAGCTGCACTTCGAACAGCCCGTAGGGCGTGCGGCGCACGGCCGTGACATCCATGCCGTCGAAACGCTGGCGGAAGCGGTCCTTGACCGCGTCCGCCACGGGATCGGCCGGCGCTACCTGGGTGGTGGAGTAGCTCTTGTCGCCCTTGCCGGGCTGGCCCACGGACTGGGTGGAGACGGACTTGTCGCCCTGGGCCGCCGCGCCGGCGGACATGCCCAGGCCCGCGGCCAGGAAACAAGCGGCCAAGGTGGCGGATATGCGGAAATTCATCGGTACTCCTGTACTTATCTATCGTGTTCTTGTGCGGAAAGGGTAACCGATCCGCGCCTGGGCGAATCCGGCCTGCACGGGCAGGCGCCCCCTATGAGTCAGACAATCCGCCCGCGGGCGAGGTTCCGCGGGACGGATCCGGCCCTAGTTGGCCGAAGCGCCGGTGATCAGGCGGCGCTTGATCAGAGGCGCCCGTTCGACCCAGTGCATGCCGGCATTGCGCAGCCAGACCAGCGGCGTCGCCCGCGACGCGAACAGCTTGTGCAGGCCGTCGGTGGCCAGGCGCATGGCCAGCACCGGCTCGGCGCGCGCGCGCTGGTAGCGGTGCAGCACGCGCAGGTCGCCCGCCGCACGGTAGGCTTCGCGGCCGGCGACGACGCGGGCCAGGGCCTCGACGTCGCCCAGGCCCAGGTTCAGCCCCTGGCCTGCCAGCGGGTGCAGGCGGTGCGCCGCGTCGCCCGCCAGCGCGATGCCGGGCGCAACCATCTGGGCGCGCTCCAGCGTCAAGGGGAATCCATGCAGCTTGCTGCGGACCTTCAGCGCGCCCAGGCGGCCTTCGGCGGCGTCGGCCAGCAGGGTTTCCAGGCGGGCAGCCTGCTCCTCGGACGGCAAGGCCAGCAGCGCCTGCGCCAGTTCGGTGCGCATGGACCAGACCATGGAAACCTGCGCACCGGCGGAGGTATCGGGCAGCGGCAGCAGAGCCAGCACGCCGTCATCGCGGAACCACTGGAAGGCGGCGCCCTGATGTGAACGCTCGGCGTCCAGATGCACCACCAGACCCGTGTCGTCATAGGACACGGATTCATGCTTCAGGCCGGCGGCCTCGCGCAGCGGCGACGCCGCGCCATCGGCGCCCACGAACAGCTCGGCCTCGATGCGCGTGCCGCTTTCGGTGTCGATGGCGCCGTCGCGGTAACCCGTGCAGCGGTCCTCCAGCCAGGGAATGCCGAACATGCGGACGGCCTGGATCAGCACGCGCTCGATTTCGCCGGACTCGACGATCCAGGCCAGTTGCGGCAGCGCCGCCTGCCAGGCGCTCAGATTCACCTGACCGTCGGCATCGCCGTGGATTTCCATGGCGTTGACCGGCGTCAGCCGGGACGCGGGCATGGCGTCCCACACGCCGAGTTCGGCCAGAAAGCGCTGGCTGGCGGGCGAAATGGCGTAGACGCGCGGATGGTAGCGGTCGGGATCGGCCGGCGGCACGCTGGCGCGCGGCGCCAGCACGGCCACGCGTTGGCCGCGGCGGGCCAGCGCCAGGGCAGTGGACAGGCCGACGATGCCGGCCCCGCAAACGACGATCTGATGGCTCATCTTGCGCTCGGCTCCCCGGCCTGTTTCGGCCACAGCACCCACATCTGGCCGCGCTGCTTCATGCGGCCGGCTTGCTGGCCGGCGTCGTCGCCGTAGCCCCAGTAGAAGTCGGCGCGCGCGGCGCCGCGGATGGCCGTGCCCGTGTCCTGGGCCAGCACCAGGCGCTGCAGCGGCCGATCGGACGCGGGATAGGTGGTGGCCAGGAATACCGGCGTGCCCAGCGGCACGAAGCCCGCGTCGACCGCGATCGAACGCATGGGGGCCAGCGGCACGGCGTAGGCGCCCTTGGGGCCTTGCTCCGGGTCGATCACCGCCTCTTCACGGAAGAACACCACCGCCGGGTTGGCGTTGAGCATTTCCGGCACGCGCTTGGGATTGCGCTGGGCCCAGGCGCGGATGTTCTGCATGGAGGCCTGGTCGGCCGACAGCTCGCCCCGGTCGATCAGCCAGCGGCCAATCGAGGCATAAGGCTGGCCGTTATGGTCGGCGTAGGCCACGCGGATGGTCTTGCCGGAATCGGGGCCGTCGGTCAGCTGCACACGGCCCGAGCCCTGCACCTGCAGGAAGAAGTTGTCGACGGGGTCGTCCACCCACACCAGCACGGGCGGACGGCGGCCTGACGATTCGATGGCGGCGCGCGAGTCATAGGGCACCACCCGCTTGCCGTCCAGCTTGCCGCGCACGCGCTTGCCCGCCAGTTCCGGATAGATCGAACCCAGGTCGATGGTCAGCAGGTCCGCCGGCACGGTGTACAGCGGCCATTGATGGCTGCCGCCCTGGCGGCGCGAGCCGCGCACCAGGGGCTCGTAATAGCCCGTCACGGTATTGGCGGCCGGCTTGCCGTCGGCCGCGTTCAGGCGCCAGGGCTGCAGATAGGTCTGGAGGAAGCGGCGCACGCCCTCGCCATCGCCCGCGGCAGGCGCGCGGGACGGATCCGCGGCGGCGGCGCAGACCGGCTGCCAGGCCCGCGGCGTGGCGCGCGCCGGCGCGGCCAGGTTGCCGCTGGTCGGCCGCATCAGGCCGCGGCAATTGCGCAGGAACAGGGGCCAGAAGCGCGACAGGTCATCGTTGGTCCAGCCGGGCATCTCGGCCCAGTTCGCCGCCTTGTACTTGCCCGCCAGCGCGCGCGGCGGGGTATCGGGCAAGGACGCCAGCGACGGCACCACCAGCGGGCCGTCGGCTGCGGGCGCGGACGGGCCGGGGATGCCGGTCGAACCGGAGTCGGGAGGGATATCGGAGGGGGTGGAACATGCCGCCAGCAAGACGGACAGCACGGACAGACTGAGAATGCGCTTCATGAGCAAATGAAAAAACGTGCGACGGATAGCCGGGCCATTCAATGCAGGGTACGCGGCATGGCCAGGACGAATTCGGAGATCGGCACTTCGAACGGAATGCCGTTCTCGCCGACGCAGTGGTAAGTGCCGCGCATCGTGCCCACCGGCGTGGGCAGGGGACAGCCGCTGGTGTACTCGAAGGTTTCGCCGGGCGCGAGCAAGGGCTGCTGCCCGACGATGCCCAGCCCGCGCACTTCCTGCACGCGCTGGTTGCCGTCGGTGATGATCCAATGGCGGCTGATCACCTGGGCGGGATGCTCGCCGGTATTGGTGATGCGGACGGTATAGGCGAACACGAACTGCTGTTCGCCAGGATCGGACTGTTCAGGCACGAAGCGCGGAGAGACAGAGACGCTCAGGTCGTAAGGTTTCACAGTCCTTCCCTGTGTGGTGCTGGCGGGCGGCCGTGGTACGGCGCCTGACGCTGGAAAAGACACGGTTCCCGGACCCGCCGGGCCGGGCCATTCCCGGTACCGCGCCTCAAACTGCAATAATGGCACATTATGCCCTCCCCGATCCCGAACATCATGTCTACCCAACAGGCTTCCACCCGCATCACCCCCAGCATCCTGTCGGCCGACTTCGCCCGCCTGGGCGAGGAAGTCCGCAACGTCGTCGCCGCCGGCGCCGACTGGATCCACGTGGACGTGATGGACAACCACTATGTCCCCAATCTGACCATCGGCCCGATGGTGTGCGCGGCCATCCGCCCCCATGTCCAGGTGCCGATCGACGTGCATCTCATGGTGGAACCGGTGGACGACCTGGTGCCGATGTTCGCCAAGGCCGGCGCCGACTACATCAGCTTCCACCCGGACGCCAGCCGCCACGTGGACCGCACGCTGTCGCTGATCCGTGAAAACGGCTGTAAGGCCGGCCTGGTGTTCAATCCCGCCACCCCGCTGTCCTACCTGGACTACGTGATGGACAAGATCGACCTGATCCTGATCATGTCGGTGAATCCGGGCTTCGGCGGCCAAAGCTTCATCCCGGGTGCGTTGAGCAAGCTGCGCGAGGCGCGCGCCCGCATCGACGCCTGGACGCAGGCCGGCGGCCAGGAAATCGTGCTGCAGGTCGACGGCGGCGTGAAGATCGACAACATCGCTGAAATCCGCCGCGCCGGCGCCGACACCTTCGTGGCCGGCTCCGCCATCTTCGGCAAGCCGGACTATGCCGGCATCATCAAGTCCATGCGCAAACAGATCGCCATCGGCGAAACCACCGCCATCTGAGCCGGGGAACCGACATGACCGCTTTTCGCGCCGCGCTGCTGGACCTGGACGGCACCCTGCTGGATTCGATTCCCGACCTGGCCTTCGCCGCCAATGCCATGCGCGTGGAACTGGGCATGTCGCCCCTGCGCGAAGACGTGGTGGCCACCTTCGTGGGCAAGGGCGTGGACAACCTGGTGCGCCGCAGCCTGGCCGGCAGCCTGGATGCAGCCGACCCCTCTGCCGCCGAGTTCGACGTGGCCCGCGCCGCCTTCTATCGCCATTACCACCTGTCCAATGGCGAAAAGGCGCAGATCTATCCCGGCGTCATCGACGGCCTGAAGCTCATGCGCGAGCAAGGGCTGAAGCTGGCCGTCGTCACCAACAAGCCCACCGAATTCACCCTGCCGCTGCTGCAGCGCACGGGCCTGGCGGGCTTTTTCGACGCCGTGGTCTGCGGCGACACCTGCGAGCGCCGCAAGCCCGATCCGGATCAGGTGGTGCATGCCTGCGACCTGCTCGGCGTCGCCATGCACGAAGCCGTGACCATCGGCGATTCGGTCAATGACGCCCAGGCCGGCCGCAGCGCCGGCACCCAGGTCCTGGTCGTGCCTTATGGTTACAACGAAGGCCGGGACGTGCGCGAGCTGGATGTCGATGGTATAGTTGACACGCTAGTCGCCGCCGCCCAGTGGGTCGCGCTCTGGAATCAAAACCAGAACGCGGCAAGAACAGGCTCCTGAACACCCGGCGGCGCACCGCGAATTCAATACTGAACAAAGCTCAATGAACGTTTCCATCCAGAACCAAATGCTCGGCGCCTCGTGGCGCTGGTGGCGTTTGTCTTCCGGGTGGCGATGATCCCTCCCGGCCCTGGACGCGTATGCCGCCTAGTGCCGTAGCTGTGTAAATAATCACAGAGCCAAGCCCGGAACCAGTAACCTGGACCGGGCTTTTTTGTTGCGCGCCTGGTCCGATAGCAGATAAATCGCTCACGAGACCCGACATGACCGAAATCGAATTCAAGGCCCTCGCCGCACAAGGCTACAACCGCATCCCGCTGGTCGCGGAAACCTATGCCGACCTGGACACCCCGCTGGGCATCTACCTGAAGCTCGCGCACGCCGGCCCCCAGGGCGGGCGCATGACCTGCCTGATGGAATCGGTGGTGGGCGGCGAACGCTTCGGCCGCTACTCCTTCATCGGCCTGCCGGCCCGCACGGTGATCCGCGCCAGCGGCACCCGCACCGAGGTGCTGCACGACGGCAAGGTCGCCGAGACCCATGACGGCGATCCGCTGGCCTTCATCGAGCAATACCAGAGCCGCTTCAAGGTCGCCCTGCGTCCCGGCATGCCGCGCTTCTGCGGCGGCCTGGCCGGCTACTTCGGTTACGACACGGTGCGCCACATCGAGCCCTGCCTGGGCCCGGCGGTCAAGCCGTTTCCCGCCGGCATGGAAGGCGGCACGCCCGACCTGATGCTGATGCACGTGGACGAGCTGGTCATCGTCGACAACCTGGCCGGCCGGATCTACCTGATGGTCTACGCGGACCCGGGCCAGCCCGAAGCCTACAGCCGCGCCCAGCAGCGCCTGCACGACCTGCGCGCCCGACTGCGACGCCCGGTGGAAATTCCCTACAGCCACGCCAGCATGCAGACCGAAGAGCGGCGCGACTTCAAGAAGGAAGACTATCTGGCGGCCGTGCACCGCGCCAAGGAACACATCGCCGCCGGCGACCTGATGCAGGTGCAGATCGGCCAGGTCATCGCCAAGCCCTTCCGCGATTCCCCTCTCTCCCTCTACCGCGCCCTGCGGTCGCTCAATCCCTCCCCCTACATGTACTTCTGGAACTTCGGCGACTTCCAGGTGGTCGGCGCGTCGCCGGAAATCCTGGTGCGCCAGGAGCGCGTGGTGGAAAACGGCGAGCCCAAGTCGCAGATTACGATCCGTCCCCTGGCCGGCACCCGCAAGCGCGGCGGCACGCCCGAGGAAGACGCCGCCCTGGCCGCCGAACTGAAGGCCGATCCCAAGGAAGTGGCCGAGCACGTGATGCTGATCGACCTGGCGCGCAACGACGTGGGCCGCGTGGCCCAGGTGGGCTCGGTCAAGGTCAGCGACACCATGGTGATTGAACGCTACTCGCACGTGATGCATCTGGTGTCCAACGTCACCGGTACGCTGAACCCCGGCATGAGCAGCATGGACGTGCTGCGCGCGTCCTTCCCCGCAGGCACCCTGACCGGCGCACCCAAGGTCGAGGCCATGAAGATCATCGACGAGCTGGAGCCCGTGCGCCGCGGCATCTACGGCGGCGCGGCTGGCTACCTGAGCTACGGCGGCGAAATGGACGTGGCCATCGCCATCCGCACCGGCGTCATCAAGGACGGCACGCTGTACGTGCAGGCCGCCGCCGGCATCGTGGCCGACTCCAACCCCGAAGCCGAATGGGCCGAAACCGAAGCCAAGGCCCGCGCGGTGCTGCGCGCCGCGGAACAGGTGCAGCACGGCCTGGACGAACCCATCTGAGGCCCCGCCCCCACCGGACATATCCGGGCCGCCGGGCGGCCCCACAGGAGAATTAAATGCTGTTGATGATCGACAACTACGACTCTTTCACCTACAACCTGGTGCAGTACTTCGGTGAACTGGGCGAAGACGTGCGCGTGGCGCGCAACGACCAGATCACGCTGGAAGAGATCGCCGCCATGAATCCGGACCGCATCTGCGTGTCGCCCGGCCCCTGCTCGCCGGCCGAAGCAGGCATCTCGGTGCCCGTGATCCAGACCTTTGCCGGCAAGAAGCCCATCCTGGGCGTGTGCCTGGGCCATCAGGCCATCGGCGCGGCCTACGGCGGCGACATCGTGCGCGCGCAGCAGATCATGCACGGCAAGACCGTGCGGATCTCGCACACGGGCACGGACATCTTCACCGGTCTTCCCACCCCGTACACCGTGATCCGTTACAACTCGCTGACCATCGACCCCGCCACCCTGCCCGACTGCCTGGCCGTGACCGCGACCGCGCCGGACGGCGACATCATGGGCGTGCGCCACAAGACCTTGCCGCTATACGGAGTACAGTTCCATCCCGAGTCGGTGCTCAGCGAGCACGGCCATGCCCTGCTCCGCAATTTCCTGAACCTCGCCTAAGAAGGACGCATCGTGACTATTTCCCCCGCCGAAGCGCTGACGCGCTGCATTGAACACCGCGAAATCTTCCACGACGAAATGCTGCATCTCATGCGCATGCTGATGCGCGGCGAAATGTCGCCGCAGATCGCAAGCGCCTTGCTGATGGGCCTGCGCGTGAAGAAAGAGACCATCGGCGAGATCACCGCGGCCGCGCAGGTCATGCGCGAATTCGCCACGCCCGTGGTCACCCCCAACCCCGCCGACCTGCTGGACATGTGCGGCACCGGCGGCGACGGCAGCCACACCTTCAACATTTCCACCACTGCCATGTTCGTGGCGGCGGCGGCCGGCGTGCCGATCGCCAAGCACGGCAACCGCAGCGCCTCGTCCTCCAGCGGCAGCGCCGACGTGCTGGAAGCCCTGGGCGCCAACCTGGTGCTGACGCCCGAACAGGTGGCCGAGTGCATCCAGGCCACCGGCATCGGCTTCATGTTCGCGCCCGCCCACCATGGCGCCATGAAGAACGTGGCCGCCGTGCGCAAGGAACTGGCCGTGCGCACCATCTTCAACATCCTGGGTCCGCTGACCAACCCGGCCGGCGCCGCCAACCAGCTGATGGGCGTGTTCCACCCCGACCTGGTCGGCATCCAGGTGCGCGTGCTGGAACGCCTGGGGTCGCGCCACGTGCTGGTGGTGCACGGCAAGGACGGCATGGACGAGGCCTCGCTGGGCGGCGCCACCCTGGTCGGGGAACTCAAGGACGGGAAAGTCCTCGAATATGAGATCCACCCCGAGGACTACGGGCTATCCATGATGTCCAACCGGAGCATCAAGGTGTCCAATCGCGAACAATCGCGTGAGCTTGTCATCGAAGCGCTCGAAAATGTCGAAGGCACCGCCCGCGACATCGTCGCGCTCAATGCGGGACTCGCCATCTATGCTGGCAATAAGGCCGATTCCATTCCCGAGGCATTGGCTCTAGCATTTGAACTTATCTCCACCGGCGCGGCGCGAGCCAAGCTGGAAGAATTCTGCGCATATACCCGGAAATTCCTGAAATGAACGATATTCTCGCGAAGATCCTCGCCGTCAAGGCCGAGGAAGTCGCCGCCGCTCGCCAGATGCGCAGCGAAGCCGAAGTCCTGCGCGAAGCGCAGGCGCGGCAGGACGTGCGTGGCTTTGCCCAAGCCATCGAAGACAAGATCTCGCAAGGCAAGCCCGGCGTCATCGCCGAAATCAAGAAGGCCTCGCCGTCCAAGGGCGTGCTGCGCGACCCTTTCAATCCCCCGGAAATCGCCGCCACCTATGCGGTGCACGGCGCGGCCTGCCTGTCGGTGCTGACCGATGTGCAGTTCTTCCAGGGTTCCCACGACCACCTGCGCCAGGCGCGCGCGGCCTGCTCGCTGCCGGTGCTGCGCAAGGACTTCGTGATCGACCCCTACCAGATCATCGTCGCGCGCGCCATGGGCGCGGACTGCGTGCTGCTGATCGTGGCCGCGCTCAGCCCCGCGCAACTGCGCGACTATGAAACGCTGGCAATGGAACTGGGCATGGACGTGCTGGTGGAAGTGCACGACGCCCAGGAACTGGACGTCGCGCTGACCATGAAGACGCCGCTGCTCGGCATCAACAACCGCAACCTGCGCACCTTCGAGACCAGCCTGTCGAACACCCTGGACCTGCTGCCCCGGATCCCCGCCGGCAAGCGCGTCGTGACCGAAAGCGGCATCCTCAAGCCGGAAGACGTGCAGCTGATGCGCCAGCACAAGGTCGACGCCTTCCTGGTGGGCGAAGCCTTCATGCGCGCCAAGGATCCGGGCGCGGAACTTGCGCGCCTGATGGGCTAGGCGAAAAACTACCTCGCACGCGGCGCGCCCAGCGCCGCAACGCGGCGATAAAGCGTGCTGCGGTGCACGCCCAGCGCGCGCGCAGCGCGGCTGACATTGCCGCCATGGGCGGCCAGGGCATTGTGGATCGCGGCGTCCGTCATGGCTTGCAGATTCGCAGGATCAACGTCTGTGCCTGCGGCTTGCGGCGCAGACGCCGCGCCGCGGATGTCGGCGGGCAGCATGTCGGCCTCGACGACGCCGGCAGGTCCCGCCAGCACGTGCAATGTGCGCAGCACGGCCGCCAGTTGCCGGTAGTTGCCGGGCCATGAATAGGCGGCCAGGATGGCTTCGATCTCGGCCGGCAGCACAGGGCCTGCGCCTTGCGCCGCCCACAGGCCACGCAGCAGCTCCAGGCGGTCGGCGCGTGCACGCAACGGTTCCAGCGTGACGGTGTATTCGGCGATGCGGAAGTACAGGTCCGGGCGCACCGGCGCGTCGGGCCCCTCGTGCGCCAGCGGCCGGTGTGTCGCGCACACCAGCGCGAAGTCCACGGACACCGGCCTGGCCGCGCCCAGCGGCGAGACTTCACGCGTCTGCAGCACGCGCAGCAAGCGCGATTGCAGCATCAGCGGCATGTCGCCGATCTCGTCCAGGAACAGCACGCCGCCGTGCGCCTGGCGCAGCAGTCCCTTGCTGCCCTGGCGCCTCGCGCCAGTGAAGGCGCCGTCTTCATAGCCGAACAGCTCGGATTCGATCAAGCTTTCCGGCAACGCCGCGCAGTTCACCGCCACGAACGGCCCGCAGGCGCGCTTGCTGCGCGCATGCAGCTGGCGCGCGAACACTTCCTTGCCCACGCCGGTTTCGCCTTGCAACAGAATCGACACGCCCGCATCCGACAGGTGGACGGCGCGTGCCAGCGCGCCCAGGGTTGCGGCATCGAAACTCGGTTCAGCGGGGCGCGGGCCGGCCGCGGGCGGCAGCGCCGGCCGCGCTGGCGCCTGTGGCGCGCGCGAACGCGGCCAACGCAGACGCGCGTGGTACACGGCGCCCGAGCGCGCCTGCACCCTGCCGGCCGCGTCGGGGCAGCGCTCCATGTCGCCATCGAATACGTCGGCGTAGCGGTACACGCCCAGTGCGGTGGGCGCCAGGCCCAGCGCCTGCAAGGCGCGGCGGTTGGCGCCGATCAGCAGGTCGCCCTGGAAGGCCAGCAGGCCCTCGCCGGGCGCGCCCAGTCCGGAATGGTCCACGTGCAGCCGCAGCACGGCGTGCTGCTCGTAGGCCTGTTCAAACAAACGGTGCTCGATCAGGTCCACGGCGGCGCGCACCAGTTCCAGCACGTCGGGCCGCAGGTCGCGCGCCGGGCTGGACAGGTCCAGCACGCCCAGCGTGCGGCCCTCGCTGTCGGTAATGGGGACGGCGGCGCAGGTCAGGATGCGGTTGGGTTCGAAATAGTGTTCCGCGCCATGCACGGCGATGGGCCGGCCTTCCACCAGCGCGGTGCCGATGGCGTTGGTGCCTGCCGCCGCTTCGTCCCAGGGCGCGCCGGGCATCAGCGCCACGCGCGAGGCGCGCTGGGCGAAACCGGTGTCGCCGTCGGAGTCCAGCACCAGGCCTTGCGCGTCGGACAGGATCACCAGGCCGCCGCTGCCGCCGGCCTGGCGGCGCAGCAGGGATATGGCGGGTTCGGACAGCCTGCGCAGCGCCTCGTTGCGCTGCTGGGCCTCGCGCAACTCGCCCTGGGTCATGAGCTCGGCGCGGCGCACGCCGCGCATGTCGAAGCCCAGGTCGGCGCAGCGACGCCACGACCGCAGGATGGGCTCGGCGACCATGCCGCCGGGCACCGCGCCTTGCTGGTTGAACAGCAGGCGCGCTTGCGTCAGCGCGTGCTGACGGGAATGAGTGGCCATGCATGTCTCCTGGGACAGGCGTTCTGCGACACCTGTTCCGCGACGATGTCGCAAAAAGCGACAGGGAGCGAGCCCTCACGCCGCGCCCGCTACGCGGACTGCCTGCCCCCTGGGGAGCTGACCCGCCCAGGGGCGGCCCGGCGGCGGGCCGGCCCTCTGGGGCATTGCTGCACGTCGCCCCATTTTGGAAACCTACTTTCGCATGCAAGCCGCGGGCTGTCCAGCGGGGAAGCACCGACTGGCACGCTCCTTGCTTGATAAAGGACAGGCAGCCGACTGCCGCACCCCCACAATACCGGAGACAAGCATGGACATCGCGACCCGCATCACCCCCGACTCCTACGGCACGCGCCTGGACCTGAAGACCCAGTACGACAATTTCATCGACGGCAAATGGCAGAAGCCCTCCGACGGCGAATACTTCGACAACGTCACGCCGGTCACGGGCCAGGTGCTGACGCGCAATGCCCGCTCCAAGGAGCGCGACATCGAGCTGGCGCTGGACGCCGCGCATCGCGCCGCGCCGAAATGGGGAGCGACCCCGGCCGCGCAGCGCGCCCGCATGCTGATGCAGATCGCCGACGTGATGGAGGCGAACCTGGAGCGCCTGGCCACGGCCGAAACCTGGGACAACGGCAAGCCCATCCGCGAAGCGCGCGCCGCCGACATCCCGCTGGCGATCGACCACTTCCGCTATTTCGCCTCTTGCATCCGCAGCCAGGAAGGCTCGCTGTCCGAGATCGACCACGACACCGTGGCCTATCACTTCAACGAACCGCTGGGCGTGGTGGGCCAGATCATTCCGTGGAACTTCCCCATCCTGATGGCCGCGTGGAAGCTGGCGCCGGCCCTGGCCGCGGGCAACTGCGTGGTGCTCAAGCCCGCCGAGCAGACGCCGCTGGGCATCCTGCTGCTGATGGAACTGATCGGCGACATCCTGCCCCCGGGCGTGGTGAACGTGGTCACGGGCTTCGGCCTGGAAGCGGGCAAGCCGCTGGCCTCGAACAAGCGCATCGCCAAGATCGCCTTCACCGGCGAGACCACCACCGGCCGCCTCATCATGCAGTACGCCTCGCAGAACATCATTCCGGTCACGCTGGAACTGGGCGGCAAATCGCCCAACATCTTCTTCGCCGACGTGGCCGCGCAGGACGATGACTTCCTCGACAAGGCGATCGAAGGCTTCGTCATGTTCGCGCTGAACCAGGGCGAGGTCTGCACCTGCCCCAGCCGCGCGCTGATCCAGGAATCCCTGTACGACAAGTTCATGGAACGCGCCCTCAAGCGCGTGGCCGAGATCAAGCAGGGCAATCCGCTGGACGCGGACACCATGCTGGGCGCGCAGGCGTCCACCGAGCAGCTGGAGAAGATCCTGTCGTACCTGGACATCGGCAAGCAGGAAGGCGCCGACGTGCTGGCCGGCGGCTCGCGCGCGCAGATGCAGGGCGCGCTGGAAGGCGGCTATTACGTGCAACCCACGGTGTTCAAGGGCCACAACAAGATGCGCGTGTTCCAGGAGGAAATCTTCGGGCCGGTGGTGGCCGTGACGACCTTCAAGGATGCCGACGACGCGCTGGCCCTGGCCAACGACACGCTCTACGGCCTGGGCGCGGGCGTGTGGTCGCGCGACGCCAACACCTGCTATCGCATGGGACGCGCCATCAAGGCGGGCCGCGTGTGGACCAACTGCTATCACGCCTATCCTGCGCATGCGGCGTTTGGCGGCTACAAGCAATCGGGCATCGGGCGCGAGAACCACAAGATGATGCTCAACCACTATCAGCAGACCAAGAACCTGCTGGTGAGCTACTCGCCGAAGAAGCTGGGTTTCTTCTGACCCGGTTGTGTGCCGGCGCCGGGCCGCGAGGCCCGGCGCGCCTCAAAGGAGCCTGACATGGCAGAGCAAACGCCGCGCGTGGTCGCCACCGACGAGGCGCGCAGCCTGATCGAAACGCTGCGGGCCAAGCACGGCCCGCTGATGTTCCACCAGTCCGGCGGCTGCTGCGATGGCAGTTCGCCCATGTGCTATGCCCAGGGCGAATTCATGGTGGGCGGATCGGATGTGCTGCTGGGCGAACTGGAAGGCTGCCCGTTCTACATGGGCGAGGACCAGTTCGCGTACTGGGAGCACACCCAGCTCATCATCGACGCCGTGCCCGGCCGCGGCGGCGCGTTCTCGCTGGACAGCGCGGAAGGCAAGCGCTTCCTGCTGCGCTCGCGGCTGTACTCGGACGAGGAGTGGGCGCGGGTGGCGCCTGTCAGCAAGGGCTGAGCCCCTAGCCGGCTGGTCGCGCGGGGTCCTAGCGGCCCCGCGGCCCGCCTTGCGGACTGCCCTTGTCCGGCGTGCCGGCATCGGCAGCCTGTTTCCACTGGAACGACACGCGCCGGATGCGCGCGGCGCGGAACTGCGTGAACGAACGGCCGCCCGGCATGGGCGCGCCGCGATAGGCACTGCTGGCGTTTTTCATTGCTGAAGTTGCGTTGACGAAAAAACTTGCTTGGGCAGCGCTCAAGTGCGCGCGGCCGATGTGCTCCAGGCGCTGGCGGGCGCCGCGCGGCGGGTCCATTCCAGCGCATCTTCGAGGCGGTCGTTGCCCCAGAACATCTCGCCGTCCACAAAGAATGTGGGCGCGCCGAACAGGCCCAGGTTGCGGGCACGGTCGACCTGGCGGCGCAGCGCCTCCTTGGCGGCTTCGGATTTGCCACGAGCGATCAAGGCGGCGGCGTCCAGCCCCAGGTCCGTCAGCAGCCCATGCACGACGTCCTCGGACTGGATGTCCAGGTCGTGCTGGAAATTGGCGCGGAACACGGCCACGCAGAAATCGCGGCCCCAGGGCTCGTCCTGCCCCAGCAGCGCGATGCGCGCGGGCAGCACGCTCATGCGCGGAAACAGGCGCGGACGGTTGTAGACCAGGCCGTACTTTTCAGCCAGGCGGGCAATGTCGCGCATCATGTAGGCGCCCTTGCCCGGAAACAGCCGGAACGGCGTGTCGTTCCAGCCCTGGGCCTGGAAGATCGGACCCAGCAGGAACGGCCGCAGATCCACCCGGACCCCGGCCTCTTGCGCCAGGGCGTCGACGCGTTCGATGGCCAGATAGCTGTACGGGCTGGCGAAATCGAACCACATCTCGATGCGGGGCGTATCGGGCAGGGGCGCGGTCATGACTGGAGCTCCGGGACAAGCTGCTACGAAATTAGCGCGACCTGCGCATCCGGCAGGCCGCTGAGAACGACATCGCGATCGCTGCCGACGGTGATGGAATCACCGGCTTGAAGCACGCTGTCATCGAAACGCTGATATTCGGACAGCCACAAGGTGCCGGCGTGACACACGATGCGGACGCCCGAGGCGCGTTTGAGCAGCATAGTCGAGCCGCCGGCCAGACGAAATGACATTCCCGCAGTGCAACATACCTGGATCATGGCGTACCCCTGGGCCGCGGCGGCGGCGATCGCGGCGGATGGCGGGGCTATGCGCCCTACACCCGTCGTCTGAGTCCTATTGAACGCCCTGGAGGTACTATTGCTCAAGCGACATTTCCGTCCGACACGCATGAGTTTTACGAATGCCATATCCGCTGGCCAAACTCCCACCGCTTGATCTGGTCCGAGGCTTCGTGGCCGTGGGCCGCCGCATGAGCATCACCCTGGCCGCGCAGGATCTGCATGTGACCCAGTCGGCCGTGAGCCGCCAGATCCGGGCGCTGGAGGCCCACCTGGGCGTGCCCCTGCTGGTGCGCGGATTCCGCAGCGTGTCGTTCACCTCCGAGGGCGCACAGCTGTTCCGCATGGCCGACGTATGGCTGAGCCAGCTGGGCGACCTGACCGAGCAGCTGCGCGCCCCCGAGCGCCGCACGCCCGTTACCGTGACCACGACCATAGGCGTGGCCTCGCTGTGGCTGCTGCCGCGGTTGGGGGACTTCCAGGCGGCGCATCCGCACATCGACGTGCGCGTGGCGGCCGACAACCGGCTGATAGACATAGACCGCGAAAGCGTGGATATCGCCATCCGCTACAGCCTGCGCGACGGCGTGCCGGACAGCGCAACCTGGCTGTTCGGCGAGGCCGTGGTGCCGGTGGCCCACCCCTCGCTCAAGGCCCGCCTGCTGGATGCCGAGGAACTGCAACGCCACGTGCTGCTGGAATTCGACGACCCGACGCGTCCCTGGCTGCAATGGTCGGAATGGCTGAATGCGCGCGGCCTGGCCCGCGTGCCCACCCGGGGCATGCTGCGTTTCAACCAGTACGACCAGATCGTGCACGCGGCGCTGGCGGGCCACGGCATCGCGCTGGGCCGGCTGGCGCTGATTGCGCCGATGCTGGCGGACAAACGGCTGGAGGCCGTCGGCGGCCAGGCCGCCAGCGCCACCGAGCACGCCTACTGGCTGGTGCGCAATACGCGCCGCGCCACGCCGGACGCCGAGGTCGTCACACGCTGGCTGATCGAACAGGCCGAAGCCACCGCGCGCGACCTGACCGCGTAGACGCGGCGCCGCGCTACAAAATTTATACAGATCTTCATAACTTGGGATGGTTGCTCCGGTAGATTGCGGCGCTGATCCGTAACCCTGCTCCCAAGATGTTGATTAGGCATTTCCGTCCGGCGCTCGGGTGGCAAGACTGGTTCGTCAATTTTCAGCGATCCTTCCTGGTCCTGCTGGCCCCTTGGCTGATCAGCGTCCTGGCGCAAAGCGCCGGACGCGTCTACCTGCTGCTGCGCTATGCCGCGCCGGGGACTTATGACGCGCTGCCGCAGGACGTGCGGCGCAGCCTGACGACAGGGCTGCTGTTCGACATCAAGGTCGCCAGCATCGCCTGTTCGGCGCTGCTGCTGCTGTCCATGGCGGCGGCGGCCAGACCCGGGCTGCAACGGCGTTGGCAGCGCCATCTGCCGGGACTGGGCGCAGCCATGGCGACGCTGTTCGCGGCCATCACGATCGTCAGCGTCTTCTACTTCGCCACATTTTCCCGTTCCATCGACATCTTCGTGTTCGGGCTGGTGGACGACGACACCCAGGCCATCCTGATGACCCTGTGGCATGGCTACCCGTTGACGCAGGCAGGCCTGCTGCTGGCGGCGGTGCTGGCGGGGACCTGGTGGCTCGGCCGCCGTTGGCGCGGCTGGGTGCAAGGCATGCGGTTCAAGCGCCGCGCGTTCATTCCCAGCCTGTTGCGGTTTGCGCTGATCATAGGCATCACCGTGCTGGCCTGTAGAGGTTCGCTGGGCAAGTTTCCGCTCAACAAGGACGACACCAGCATCTCGTCGCTGCGCCTGCTCAATGACATCGCGCCCAATGGCGTCTCGGCCTTTTCGTGGGCCCTGTCCGACCGCGGCAACGACAAGCGCTTCGAACCCGTCACCTTGCGCGAGGGGCGCTTGCTCTACGAGCGTTTTCTGGGCTGGCCGGACAACGGCCTGCGGCCATTCATGGCCACAACCGCACCCAACTCCGCGGCAGCCGCAAGACCGCCCCACGTGGTGCTGCAGGTCATGGAGAGCATGGGCGCGCATCTGAACGCTTATGACAACCCCGACCGCGACCTGCTCGGCGCACTGCGTCCGCACTGGCGCGAGGACTGGGTATTCGAGCGCTTCGTGGCCGAAGGCAACGGCACCATAGAATCCTTGAGCCTGCTGCTGGTGCGCAGCCCCATTGCCGCCGTCGGCCAATCGTCGGCGGTGGACACGCCATTCGCCAGCAACGCCTTCACGCCCTTTCTGCAACGCGGCTACCGGGTCGTCTTCGTCACCTCCGGCGCCGCCACCTGGCGCAACCTCGGCGTCTTCGCCACCAAGCTGGGCGCGCATGAATTCGTGGATCAGCAGACCCTCAGAATGCGTTATCCCCAAGCACGGACGGGAACCTGGGGCGTGCCCGACGAGTACATGTTCCGCTATATCGAAGAGCGGCTGGCGCAAGGCACCCAGGACGGCCAGCCGCTATTCATCGTGGCCTTGTCCACCACCCATCACCCTCCGTTCATCGTGCCCGACGGCGGCCAGCGCGGCGGCCTGCCCCTGGACGATGTGGCCAGCCTGCCCTACTTCAAGACCTGGGACACGCTGGCGGCCGCATTCGACACGCTGCGATATGCCAACGATCAGTTGGGGGGCTTCCTGACGCGCCTGAAGGCATCGGACTACGCGTCGCGGACCATCGTCGCCGTGACCGGCGACCACAACATCCTGGGCATCGACTATCAGGATCCGAAGGACGCGGCGCTGGCGCGCGCCGTGCCGTTCTACCTGTATGTGCCGCAGGCCTACCGGACACAGGCGCGTTACGACCCGGCGCGCGTAGGCAGCCACAAGGACATCCTGCCCACGCTGTATCACCTGAGCCTCCCGGAGACTCGCTACTTCCGCAGCGGCTGCGACCTACTGGCCGCCCAGCCCGATCCGGCCTGGTGTTTCGGCTTCAACAGCAAGCACGTGCTGCTGACCGATGAAGGGGTGTTCCGGCAGGGCAAACCCGGCCGCATCCTGCCCTGGGCAGGTCCATCGGGACTGGCGCTGGAGGCGGAGCAGGACGCGACGGCGGAACAATGGGCGGAGCAGGTCCGCCTGAACGCCTACACCGAGCTGCTGCACTGGCAGATCAATTACCAGGTGCAGGAATTGGGCCGCGCCGGCCAGGCGCGCTAGCGCCCAGGCCTGCCAGGGGTTTTCAGTCGACGCGCACTTCGGGTTCGCCCGCCCGCATGTCGCCGATGACGGCCGCTTGCTCGAAGCCGTGCTGGCGGAACAGGTCCAGCACCGCCTGCGCGGCGTCCGGCGAGCAGGCCACCAGCAGTCCGCCCGCGGTCTGCGGATCGGTCAACAAGGCGCGCTCCGTGTCGCTCACGCCCTCACCCAGGCGCACGGACGCGCCATAGGAGGCCCAGTTGCGGCCGGACGCGCCGGTGATGACGCCGTCCGCGGCAAAGGCCTGCACGCCGGGCAGCCAGGGCAGCGCATCGCGCCGCACATGCGCCGTCAGTTGCGCGCCGCGCGCCATTTCCAGCGTATGCCCCAACAGGCCGAAGCCGGTCACGTCGGTGATGGCGTGCACGCCTTCCATGGCGGCCAGCGCCGGGCCGGGCCGGTTCAAGCGGGTGGTCTCGGTGATCATGGCGCGGTAGCCAGCGTCGTCCAGCCGGTTCTTCTTCAGCGCGGCCGACAGAATGCCCACGCCCAATGCCTTGCCCAGGATCAGCACATCGCCGGCGCGCGCGTCGGCGTTGCGCTTGATGCGGGCGGGATGCACCAGGCCCATCGCCGCCAGGCCATAGATGGGTTCAACGGAGTCGATGCTGTGGCCGCCGGCCACCGGAATGCCGGCGTCCTTGCAGACGGCTTCGCCGCCGCGCAGGATGTCGGCGATGACGCTGTGCGGCAGCACGTTGATCGGCATGCCCACGATGGCCAGCGCCATGATGGGCGTGCCGCCCATCGCGTAAACGTCCGACAGCGCGTTGGTCGCGGCGATGCGGCCGAAGTCGTAGGGGTCGTCGACGATGGGCATGAAGAAATCGGTGGTGGCGATGAGCGCCTGTTCGTCGTTCAGACGGTAGACCGCCGCGTCGTCGGCCGTCTCGGTCCCCACCAGCAGATCGGGGTAGCTGACCGCCGGGCCGAAGCGCTTGAGCAGCTCGGACAGCACGCCGGGCGCGATCTTGCAGCCGCAGCCGCCGCCGTGCGAAAGCGAAGTCAATCGCGGCACCGCCGCGCTGGCAACATCCTGGGTGGTCATCTCAATCTCCATAGGTCAGTGGAAAAGGATAGCACCGCCCCCGGGATTGGCCCTATGATGATCCAGCAGCACGCAGCAACGGACGGCCGCCCGGCCCCGGGCGCACCGACAGCCAATCTTCACCGTGAGTGAGGGCTACATGGATCGCCGACATTTCCTCCGTTTCTCGGGCGCCCTGTGCGCCGCCAGCGCGACCCTGCCCAGGGCGGCGCGCGCGGGACTCGCCCCCGTCAGCACCGGATGGCGCGCCTTCGAACTGACCACCGACATCACCGTGCAGGATCCGGGCGCGCACGCGCGCATCTGGATTCCGGTCCCCTACGCCACGGACACCCCTTACCAGCGCGGCGCACAGAGCGCCTGGCAGGTCAGCGGCGGCGGCGTCGCCCAACTGACCCAGGCGCCCGGCTACGGCGTGCAGATGCTGGCCGTGCAATGGCCTGACGCGCAGGCGCCGCGCCAGGTCACGGTCACCAGCCGCTTCCAGACCCGCAACCGGCGCGTGGACCTGAGCCAGCCGCCCTCGGCCGGCGCCCCCCGCGAAAGCGCCGCCGCGCTGCGCGAATTCCTCCAGCCCACCGCGCTGCTACCCACCGACGGCATCGTCAAGAGCACCGCCGACCGCATCACGCGCGGCCACCGCGGCGATCTGGCGCAGGCCCGCGCCATCTACGAATGGGTGGTGGAGAACACCTGTAGGACCGCGTCCACCCGCGGCTGCGGCGTGGGCGACGTGCGCTACATGCTCACGGCCAACGATCTGAACGGCAAGTGCGCCGACATCAACTCCCTGTTTGTCGCGCTGGCCCGCGCCGCCGGCATACCCGCCCGCGACGCCTACGGCCTGCGCGTGGCGGACTCCGAGTTCGGCTACAAAAGCCTGGGCAAGGCTGGCGACGTCACCAAGGCGCAGCACTGCCGCGCCGAGTTCTATGCCGCGGGCTACGGCTGGGTGCCGGTGGACCCCGCCGACGTGCGCAAGGTCATGCTGGAGGAGCCGCCCGGCGAACTGCCGCTGACCGACCCCAAGGTGCGCGCCGCGCGCGTCATGCTGTTCGGCGCCTGGGAAATGAACTGGGTGGCGTACAACCACGGCCACGACGTGGTCCTGCCGGGCGCTACCCACGGTCCCGTGCCGTTCCTGATGTACCCCAACGGCGAAACCTCGGACGGACGGCTGGACAGCCTGGATCCCGCCAGCTTCAGCTACAAGCTCAGCGCCAAGCCGCTTTCCATCTAAGCCCGCCTACTGTCCACCCACGGGGACCGCCATGATCAGCCGCCGCCTACTCCTGCAGTCCGGCCTGTCGCTGGCGGCCCTGCCCTGGTATGCCCGGGCCGCCAGCGACGATGCGCTCAAGAAGGCCACCGGCCCGGACTGGGCGCCCTGGACCGCGTCCACGCCGCCGCTGGCCTTGCCGGACCTGGCCGGCCGCGAAAAGAAACTCGCCTCCTGGCGCGGCAACGTGATCATCGTCAGCTTCTGGGCCACCTCGTGCGACCCTTGCCGCGATGAAATCCCCATCATGTCCGCCATGGCCAAACGCCATCGCGAGGAAGGCCTGCGCCTGGTGGCCGTGAACGTCGGCGATTCGGCGGCCAGGATCAACGCCTTTCTGGCGAAATGGCCGGTCGCGGGTACCGTGCTGCACGACAGGAACAGCACGGCGTCAAAGCAATGGGACGCGGTCGGCCTGCCCGCCAACTATCTGGTGGACCGCGGGGGATCCGTCCGATATTGGCATCTGGGACAGCTGGACTGGAACTCGGACCGGGTAGGCGGCGTAGTGACGGGGATGCTGCGGGCTTAGTGCGCCGCGCAAGAGATGGCGGAAGGCAGCAGGAGTCGAACCTACCTGGGAACGTCTGACGCCCCCAACTGGGTTTGAAGCCCAGCCGTGCCACCGGGCACGAATGCCTTCCACGGTGGCCGCCCATAATACCGGTTACTGCGCCTGCCGCGGGCTTCCGTAGGCGCTTTCCTGGCGCAACACGTGCGCGTCGCGCAAGCGCCTGGTATATCCCACGCGGTCGAAGAACTCGAGGATCTGGATCGCGCGCTTCCTGCCCAGACCGGTGGCGTCGCGGAACGAGGCGGCGTTCAAGCCCTCGGGCTGCGCCGCCAGGCCTTGCGCCAGCGCCGCCAGCGCCGCCACCTGGTCGCGATGATAGAACAGGTCCTTCACCACCTGGGCCACTTCGCCGCGCCGCAACAGCTTGCGCAGCAGTTGCCGCATGCGGTCTTCGGGCTCACCCAGCGTGCGGGCGAGATCGCGCACCCAGGGCGGATCGAAGGCGCCGGCCGCCAGCAGCGGCAGCACGCGCCCGGCCAGCGCCGATTCCTCGGGCGCCAAGGTCGCGCTATGGCCCGGCAGGTGCAGCCAGGGGCCATTGCGCACGATGCGGCCATCGCGCTGCAGATCGTCCAGCGCCGCCTGCCACAACGCATCCGGGCCGGCGGGCATGGCCATGCGGCGCAAACGCGGACCGTCGGGGCCTGGTTCGTCGGGCGCGCCTTGATGGAAAGCAGCCAGCGCCTGCTCCACGCGGGCGCGCAGCGCATCCCAATGCGCCGCCAGGATCAGGGTGCGCGGCGCCTGCGGCGTACGCGCCTCCAGCCACACCGCTGCGGGCGGCGCAGGGATCTCGCTCACGGGCTTGCCCGTCAGGCGCTGCAAGGCGTCTTCGTCCAGCCCCAGCGCGGCATGCTCCAGCACGGGATGCAGGCCGGCGCCGTCCAGCATGGCCGCCAGCGCCTGCAGCCACTGCATGCGCGCGGCGGACCGGCGCTTGCGGTCCGGGGCGTTCGGATCCAGCACCCGGCCGCCGCCGACCGTGCGCGTGGCCTGCGCGTTGCGCACAATGTAGCGGTCGCCCGGCATGACACAAACAGGATCGTCGAACACCAGCTGCACCCAGCCGGACTGTCCGGGCGCCAGCGATTCCGCGCTCAGCGGCACCACGTGCGCCACGTGGCGCGCGGCGCCGATGTGCACATGCAGCGGCGCCCAGGCGCGCACCGGCGCGTCGGCGGATGCCAGCAGCGTCAGCGCCACGTCGACATGGCGCGACGGCAGGAAGCAGCGCGCATCCGCGATCCAGTCGCCGCGCGCGATGGCGTTCTTGTCCATGCCTGCGAGATTCAAGGCGCAGCGCTGGCCCGCCGCGCCGGTTTCGCTGGCCTGGTTCTGGGCATGGATGCTGCGCACGCGTACGCGCGTGCCGGCAGGCATCAGCCGCAAGTCGGCAGCGTCGTCGTCCGCGCGCGCCAGCCCGGCATGGGCCGTGCCTGTCACCACCGTGCCATGGCCGGCCAGGGTGAACACGCGATCGACCGCCAGCCGGAACAGGCCCGCGCTGTCGCGCTGGCGCAGGGCTTGCGCCTCGGCGTGCAGATAGGCCTTCAGTTGCGCCACGCCCGGGTCGTCGGCCTGCGCCGCGCATACGGCGTACAGCGGGGCGTTCTGCAAGAAGGTGCCCGCGGACAGTTCGGCGATTTCCGTGCGCACTGCCTGCAATCTCGCGGCATCGGCGCGGTCGGTCTTGGTCAACGCCACCGCGCCGCGTTCCACGCCCAGCAAAGCCAGGATCGCCAGGTGTTCGCGCGTCTGCGGCATGACGCCGTCGTCCGCCGCCACCACCAGCAGGCCGAAATCGATGCCGCTGGCGCCGGCCGCCATGGTGTGCACAAGCTTCTCGTGCCCCGGCACGTCGATGAAGCCCAGCACGTCGCCGTTGGGCAGCGGGGTGTATGCGTAGCCCAGCTCGATGGAAATCCCGCGCGCCTTTTCTTCCTTGAGCCTGTCGGTATCGACGCCGGTCAGCGCCCGCACCAGCGTGGTCTTGCCGTGGTCGATATGGCCTGCGGTGCCGATGATCACGCCAGGCGCTCCGCGAGTTGCGCGGCGAAGGCCGCTTCGTCGCGCGCTTCCAGGCAACGCAGGTCCAGCCAGAGGGCGTCGTCGGCAATGCGGCCGATCACGGGCACGGGCAGGCGGCGCAATTGCGTCTCCAGCTTGTCCAGGTGCCGTCCGGCGCGGCCGCTGCCGGTGTAGCGCACGGCCAGGCCGTAGCTGGGCAGTTGGTCCACGGGCAAGGCGCCGCTGCCGATCTGGCTGAACATGGGCACGGCCTCGACCGCGTAGTGTTCGCCCGCCGCCTGCGCCAGGACGCCGCGCAGGCGTTCGGCCTGCGGCTGGATGTCGCGCTGCGGGCGGGTCAACAAGCGCAAGGTGGTCAAGCGCTGGGCCAGGAACTCGGGCGCACGGTACAGACCCAACACCGGCTCCAAGGCCGCCAGCGTCAGCTTGCTGACGCGCAGGGCGCGCTTGAGCGGGTTCTTCTTGATCTTGCGGATCAGGTCCTTGCGGCCCACCAGCAGGCCGGCCTGCGGCCCGCCCAGCAGTTTGTCGCCGCTGAAAGTGACCAGGTCCGCGCCGGCCGCGATGGTTTCGCGCACGGTGTCTTCCTTGGGCAGGCCGAACTGGGTCAGATCAACCAGCGTGCCGCTGCCCAGGTCCACGGTAGCGGGCAGGCCGCGCGCGTGCGCCAGCGCCGCCACCTCGGCCACGCTCACGCTCTTGGTGAAACCGGTGACCGCGTAGTTGCTGCAATGCACCTTCATCAGCATGGCGGTGCGCGGGCCGATGGCGTTTTCGTAGTCGGCGGCATGGGTGCGGTTGGTGGTGCCGACTTCGACCAGCTTGGCCCCGGCGCGCTTCATGATGTCCGGAATGCGGAACGCGCCGCCGATTTCGACCAGTTCGCCGCGGGACACCACGACTTCGCGCCGGTCCGCCAGCGCGTTCAGCATCAGCAGCACGGCGGCCGCATTGTTATTGACGACGGTAGCGGCCTCGGCCCCCGTCAGTTCGCACAACAGTTCATCGATCAGGTCGTCGCGGTCGCCGCGCCCGCCGGTGTCCAGGTCGAACTCCAGGTTGGCGGGGGTGGTGAGCGCGCGCAGCACCGAGGCCACCGCCTCATCGGGCAGCAGCGCCCGGCCCAGGTTGGTGTGCAGCACCGTGCCGGTCAGGTTGTACACGGCCCGCAGCTTCGGCTCGGCCGTCCGGGCCAATGCCGCGGCCACGCGCGCGGCCACGGCGTCGGCGTCGAGCTCCTGGCGCGGCAGCCCGCCGGCCAGCGCACGTTCGCGCATCGCGTCCAAATCCCGGCGCAGCGCCGCCACCACCTGGGTGCGGCCGTGCTCGTCCAGCGCGGCGCGCATGGCCGGCGCATTCAGCAACCGGTCCAACGAAGGGATCTCCGATACCGCGGCCACGCCGCCTTCGGGCGCTTGTGCGGCCATTACTGCTCTGCTCCCTGATCCGACGCCGGCTCCGATCCGTGCCACAGCAACGGATTGCCGCTGGCCCGCGAATAGCCCGCCTCGCCGACCAGCACGTCCAGCATCAGGCTGGCCAGGTCGTCGGCCACGGGCTCCACCTGCAGGTCCTTGTCCTGGTAGAAGATCTTGCGATAGGTATGGCAGTGGTCGCAGGTTTCCGCCTTGATGGCGGGCGTACGGCCCTCGATGGCCTGATACGCCACCGATTCCACGTCTTCGCAATGCGAGCATTTCACCCGCACCATGTGCCACTGGGTCGCGCACAGGCTGCAGCACAGGTAGCGGTAGCCTTCGAACTGCCCGCCCACACGCACCACGCTGGCCACCGGCAGGCTGGCGCACACCGGACAGACGCCAAAGGGGCTGGCCACGGGCAACTGCTTTTCGTCGAAACGGCTGGCCAGATCGGTCCAATAGACTTGCAGGGCCGCCATCACGAAGGGCGCCGCGGCGCCGTCCACGCCCTGGTCCTGTTCGGACAGCACCGCCTCGGCCAGATCCTCCAGCGACTCCGGATCCTCGGCCAGCGCACGGCGCAGGCCGGCGCAGACTTCGATGGCCTCGGCCGGCACGTCCTTGGCGCCGGCGACATGGTCCAGCAGCTGGCCCAGGATGTTGCGCCACAAGGGGTCGCGCGGCCAGCCCACGGCCTGCAGGGGCGGCATGCCATGCGCCTGCGCCAGCGAAATGCGCTCCTCGGAAGCCTCGGGCGCGGCGCAGCCCTGCAGGGCGCGATGCTGGGCGTCGACCAGATGCGCCATCAGCAGCAGGTAGTCGGCCACCGGGCTATCCGCCGCCAGTTGCCGCAAGCGGGCTGCGCGCGTGGCGAAAACCGACGCGCGGTCCGGCAGGCTGACTTGGGGAATGCGGTTGTGATCTAGCGCTTCGATCTCGCCGCGCGGAAGAATTCGCTGCACTTGCGTCTCCAGTAAAAAAACACGGCTGCCAGCCTTCAAGGAGAAGGATAGCAGCCGTTGGGCGGGTGCGTGGGGGCCAAGAAAGCCCCATTTGCCGCAGCGCTGAGGGAACGCGCAAACTGCGCGTTCCGTTTTGCACTATTTTCTGATTTGCTCGCGGAACCAGGCGCGATGATGCTTCCACGCCCAACCCGCCGTGACATACCCCCGCAGCATCGCGGTCAGGGAACCCTTGACCCAAATGGCAGCGTAGATGTGCACGATGATGGCGCAGATCAGCACCAGCGCGCTGACGGCATGCACCACCGAAGCGGCGCGGATGACCCAGATCGGGAAGTAGAACGCGAAATACTCGCGCCAGATCACGATGCCGCTGACGAACAGGCCCAGCATGCAGAGGATCAGCACGTAGAACAGCAGCTTCTGGCCGGCGTTGTACTTGCCGACTTCGGGCAGCTTTTCCTCGCGGTTCTCGACCACATCGTTCAATTGCCGCATCCACTGGCGGTCGGCCTTCGTCATGAGGTTGTGCCGCCACATGTGGCCGGCGAACACGACGAAGCAGGCGAACATCACCACCCCGATGAAGGGATGCAGGATGCGCGTCCAGGGTCCGCCCCCGAACAGGTTGCTCAGCCAGTACATGGACGGGTGGAACAGCGCCAGCCCGGACAGCGCCAACAGGATGAACGTGAAAGCGATGATCCAGTGGTTGGTGCGCTCGCCCGGCGTGTAGCGCTTGATCCGGCGGTAATGGCGGTCTTCACTCATGGCGCACCTCCTCTTCGGCACGGCGTTCGTCTTCCTCGGACACCTCGTTGCGGCCTACGCGGGCGTAGTGGAAAAAGCCAGCCAGCGCGGTCAGGGCCATCACGGCCACGCCCACGGGCTTGGCCAGCCCCTTCCATAGCGAGACCATGGGGCTGATCTGCGGGTCCTTGGGCAGCCCGTGGTACAGCCCGGGCTGGTCGGCGTGATGCAGCACGTACATGACGTGAGTGCCGCCCACGCCCTGCGGGTCATACAGGCCAGCCTTGTCGAAGCCGCGCGACTTGAGGTCGACGATCCGCTCCTCGGCGTGCTGCGTCATGTCTTCCTTGGTGCCGAAGACGATGGCGCCGGTAGGACACGCCTTGACGCAGGCCGGCTCCTGGCCGACGGCCACGCGGTCGGAACACAAGGTGCACTTGTACGCCTTGTGGTCCTTCTTGGAGATGCGCGGCACGTTGAACGGGCAGCCGGTGATGCAGTAGCCGCAACCGATGCAGTTCTCTTCGTGGAAATCCACGATGCCGTTGTTGTACTGGATGATGGCGCCCGGCGACGGACAGGCCTTCAGGCAGCCCGGATCCTCGCAGTGCATGCAGCCGTCCTTGCGGATCAGCCATTCCAGATCGCCTTGCGGATTCTCGTATTCGGAGAAGCGCATGACGGTCCAGGAATGCTCGGTCAGGTCGGCCGGGTTGTCGTAGACACCCACGTTGGTGCCGATCTCGTCGCGCAGATCGTTCCATTCCATACAGGCGCTTTGGCAAGCCTTGCAGCCGATGCACTTGGAGACGTCGATCAGCTTGGCCACCGAGCCCGTGACGGGCTCGCGGATGCCCGGCGGCGGCGTGGTGGTGGCGGAGCGCCGCTTGATGTCTAGGGATTGCATGGACATGTCGGTCTCCTTAGGCCTTCTCGACCTGCACCAGGAACGACTTGAATTCCGGCGTCTGGGAATTCCCGTCGCCCACGAACGGCGTCAGGGTGTTGGTGAGGAAGCCAGGCTTGGCCAGGCCCACGAAGCCCCAATGGATGGGGATGCCCACGTGGTGCACCGTCTTGCCCTCGATGGTCAGCGCGCGCAGGCGCTTGGTGACCAGCGCCACCGCCTTGATGTAGCCGCGGTTGGACGACACCTTCACGCGCGAACCGTTGGCGATGCCCAATTCCTTGGCCAGCGCCTCGCCGATTTCCACGAACTGCTCCGGCTGGAGGATCGCGTTGATGCGGACGTGCTTGGTCCAGTAGTGGAAATGCTCCGTCAGGCGGTAGGTCGTGGCCACGTAGGGGAACTTGTCCACCGTGCCCATCGCGGCCAGGTCGTCCTTGAAGACCCGCGCGGCGGGGTTGCTGGTGACGCCCTTGGCCTTCGGATACAGCGGGTTGTAGCCCAGCGGCGTCTCGAAGGGTTCGTAGTGCTCGGGGAACGGCCCTTCGGCCATGCCCGCCCGCGCGAAGAAGCGCGCCACGCCCTCGGGGTTCATGATGAACGGTCCCATGCCGCCGTCCGGATTTTCGTCGCCCTTGAAGTCGGGGATGTCGGCGCCGGTCCAGAACTTGCCGTTCCAGGAGATCAGGCTACGGCGCGGATCGAACGGCTTGCCCGCCACGTCACAGGAAGCGCGGTTGTACAGGATGCGGCGGTTGGCCGGCCACGCCCAGGCCCAGTTCAGGGTCTGGCCGATACCGGTCGGGTCGCTGTTGTCGCGCCGCGCCATCAGGTTGCCGGTAGGCCCCCAGGCGCCCGCGAAGATCCAGCAGCCGCTGATGGTGGAGCCATCGTCGCGCAGTTCCGCGAAGCCGGCCAGTTGCTCGCCGGCCTTGCGGGTGACCTTGGAAGGATCCTTGGGATCGGTCAGCTCCACCAGCGCCTTACCCGTGTATTCCTTGGCCAGTTCTTCCGCGGTGGGATTCTGCGGATTGGAGTACGGCCAGGACAGGTTGACGATGGGATCGGGATACTTGCCGCCCTCGTCCTGGTACATCTTGCGCAGGCGCGTGAACAGCAGCGCCATGATCTCGATGTCGCTCTTGGCCTCGCCCGGAGGCTCGGCGCCCTTCCAGTGCCATTGCAGCCAGCGGCCGGAGTTCACCAGCGTGCCGTCTTCCTCGGCGAAGCAGGTGGTGGGCAGGCGGAAGACCTCGGTCTGGATCTTGGAGGGATCCACATCGTTGGCCTCGCCCGCGTTGCGCCAGAACTCGGAGGTCTCGGTGACCAGCGGGTCCATGATGACCAGGAACTTCAGCTTGGCGAACCCGGCGTTCAGCTTGGCCTTGTTGGGCGCGGCCGCCAGGGGGTTGAAGCCCTGGGCGAGGTAGCCGTTCATCTTGCCCTGGTTCATGAGCTCGTAGACTTGCAGCATGTCGTAGAGCTTGTCCAGCTTGGGCAGGTAGTCGAACGCCCAGTTGTTTTCGGCCGTGGCGGACTTGCCCCACCAGGCCTTCATCAGGCTCACGTGGAACTTGCTGTAGTTCTGCCAGTAGCTCAGCTGGTTGGGCCGCAGAGGCTTCTGCGTGCGCGACTCGATGTACTTGCCGTAGTCCTGTTCGGGCTCGTTGGGCAGGGTCATGTAGCCGGGCAGCAGGTTCGACATCAGGCCCAGGTCGGTCAGGCCCTGGATGTTCGAATGCCCGCGCAGCGCGTTCATGCCGCCGCCGGCGATACCGATGTTGCCCAGCAGCAGTTGCACCATCGCGCCCGTGCGGATGATCTGCGAACCGATGGAGTGCTGCGTCCAGCCCAGCGCGTAGAGGATGGTCGCGGCGCGGTTGGTGGTGGCGGTGGACGCCAGCATCTCGCACACCTTCAGGAACTTGTCCTTGGGCGTGCCGCAGACGCGCTCGACCATGTCCTCGGTGTAGCGCGAGTAGTGCTTCTTCAGCAGCTGGTAGACGGTGCGCGGATGCGCCAGCGTCGGGTCCGTCTTGACGTAGCCGTCGTCGCCGCGCTCGTAGTCCCAGCTGGCCTTGTTGTAGGTGCGCTTCTCGGCGTCGTAGCCGGAATACAGGCCCGCGTCGAACGCGAAGTCCTCGCGCACGATGAAGGAAAAGTCCGTGTAGTTGCGCACGTACTCGTGCTGGATCTTGTCATTGTCCAGCAGATACTTGATGACGCCGCCCAGGAAAATGATGTCGGTGCCGGTGCGTATGGGCGCGTAGAAGTCCGCCACGGATGCCGAGCGCGTAAAGCGCGGATCCACGACGATCAGCTTTGCCTTGTTGTGGGCTTTTGCTTCCGTGACCCATTTGAACCCGCAAGGGTGGGCCTCGGCGGCATTGCCGCCCATGATCAGTACTACGTCCGCGTTCTTGATGTCGACCCAATGGTTCGTCATCGCTCCACGGCCAAACGTCGGGGCAAGACCTGCCACCGTCGGGCCATGTCAGACACGGGCTTGGTTATCGAATGCCAGTATCCCCATGCTGCGCACAGTCTTGTGCGTGATGTAGCCAACCTCGTTGCTGCTTGCGGAGGCCGCCAGCATGCCGGTGGTCAGCCACCGGTTGACGGTCTTGCCGTCCGCGGTCTTCTCGACGAAGTTCGCGTCGCGGTCCGCCTTCATGAGCTTGGTGATGCGGGTCAGGGCATCGTCCCACGACATCCGCACCCACTTGTCCGAACCCGGCGCCCGGTATTCCGGGTACTTCAGGCGGTTGGGGCTATGGATGAAGTCGATCAGGGCAGCGCCCTTCGGACAGAGCGTGCCGCGGTTGACGGGGTGGTCCGGGTCGCCTTCGATGTGCATGATGCTGGCGCGGGCGTTCTTGGAGCCGTCGCCCAAGCCGTACATCAGCAGTCCACAGGCGACCGAACAGTAGGGACAGGTGTTGCGCGTTTCAGTCATGCGCGCAAGCTTGTACTGGCGGACTTCGGCCATGGCCGTGCCGGGGGCTGCCCCCAGCAAAGCCAGGCTGGAGCCTGCCAGCGTCGCACCGGTCACCTTGAAGAACTGGCGGCGATTCATGTTGACCATGAAACACTCCTCTCCGGGTGAAATGAAGGAAGCCGTTGGCTGGCCGAAGCAAAAGCCCTACGAATTCCAAGGATATTTTTCCAAGTATAGGCTTTGCGGGACGGGTACGCCATGGGACCCGTCTTAAGGACGACCTTCCTTATGTCTGAGATTTAGCGGCCAAATCGGAGGTTTTCGCAGATTTTGGATGATCCGCCGGCTGCTACCATCTGCGGCTGCCTGGACTGGCCCGCCGACCCGCCCTTTTTGGGGGAGGCCGCGCCGCCAGCCTTCTTTCCCGCATGACCGTAGGAGCGCCGATGCGCCGCCTTGTTGCCCTGGCCTTGTCCATCACCGCCACGCTCGCGCCAGCCACGCTGACCCGCGCGGCCCCGGCCGCCCTGACTCCCGCCGCGGCCGCCACCGAAGCCGCCCACCAGGCGGGCATGGAAGGCTATCTCTACTTCTACCCGCTGGTCACGATGGACCTGACCCGCCGCCAGTTCACCCACCCGTCCCGCGGCGCCGAGGGCGCGCCGGCCAATACCTTTCTGCATGCGCGGGCGCTGCCGCAGCCGGGCGCGGCCACGCCCTGGGCCAATCCGGACATGCTGCGCAGCGTCGGCTGGCTGGACCTGACGTCCGGGCCGGTAGTGCTGTCGGTGCCGGATACCCAAGGCCGGCTCTATGCGCTGACGCTGCTGGACATGTGGACGGATGTGTTCGCCACGCTGGGCAAGCGCAGCACCGGCACGGCCAAGGGCAATACCGTGATCGTGCCGCCGGGCTGGAGCGGCGTGCTGCCCTCGGGCATGGCGCGCATCGACGCGCCCACGGCCTACGTATGGGCCAAGAATCTGATCCAGGCGGATGGACCCGCCGACTACCCCGCGGTCCACGTCTTGCAAGACGGCTTCCAGCTGACGCCGCTGGCGCAATGGAACCTGCCCGCGCAAGCGCAGCGGGCGAAGGCCGATCCCTCCCTGAATCTGCGCATCCCGGTGCGCGAGCAGGTCGAATCCATGCCGACCGACGCCTACTTCGAATATGCGGCCGAGCTGCTGCGCAAGAACCCGCCGCATGCCACCGATCAGCCCGTGCTGGCCAGGCTGCGCGGCGCCGGGCTGGCCGCCGGCCGGCCGTTCGACTTCGCCCAGCTCGACCATCCCGCCAAACAGGGTTTGCGCCGCGGCCTGCGGGCGGCGCGCGAGCGCATGACGGCGGCGGCCGGCGCCACGGTGCGCAGCGTCAACGGCTGGCACCAGGAAACCGCCAGCATCGGCGTCTACGGCAATTCCTATCTGCGGCGCGCCCTGGCGGCGCAGGCGCAGCCAGGCGCGGGCCTGCCCGAAGACCTGAGCGTGCTGCTGCTGGCGGCCGACAGCCAGGGCGCACCGCTGGATGGCGCGCACGGCTACACGCTGCATTTTGAAAGCGGCCAACTGCCGCCCGCCGCGGCGCTGTGGTCGCTGGCGGCCTACGACGCGCAAGGCATGCCGTCGGCCAATCCGCTGAACCGCTACGCGCTGGGCGACCGTGATCCTTTGCGGTACAACGCCGACGGTTCGCTGGACCTGCGCATCAGCCATGCGCCGCCCGCGCCCGAGGAACAGTCCAACTGGCTGCCGCTGCCCGCAGCCGGCGCAGTCAGCGTGCTGCTGCGCGTCTATGCGCCCGAACCCGCGCTGCTGGACGGATTGTGGACGCCGCCCGCCCTGCTGCGCGACACCCCGCCCGAAGACACCCCGCAAGAATCCCCGGAAGCCGCTGAAAAGACGCAGCCATGACAGGCGCCTGCCGCTACCATAGGCGTTTTATCCAAGATTAAACGCCCGCCATGGACGAAGCCTTTAGCCACCAATTGTCGATGACCATCCTGATGACGCCGGACATGGCGAATTTCTCAGGGAATGTGCACGGCGGAACCATCCTCAAGTACCTGGACCAGGTGGCCTACGCCTGTGCCAGCCGGTACGCCGGCCAATATGTGGTGACCCTGTCCGTGGACCAGGTCGTGTTCCGCGAACCCATCCACGTGGGCGAACTGGTGACTTTCCTGGCGGCGGTGAACTACACCGGCCGCACGTCCATGGAAATCGGCATCAAGGTCGTCACCGAGGACATCCGCAAGAAGCTCGTGCGCCATACCAACAGCTGCTATTTCACGATGGTTGCGGTGGATGAGCAGGGCGCGCCGACCGCGGTGCCGCCGCTGGAACCGCGCAACCTGGAAGAAAAGCAGCGCATGGAAGCCGCCCGGCTGCGCCGCGAACTACGCCAGGAAATGGAACGCAGGCACGGCGAGATCAAGCGGGAAACCACGCACGACGCGCAGCCCTGACACGGGATTCCCTGCCCGCCCAAAACAAAACGAGCCCAGCGGGCTCGTTTTTTCATGCGTGGTCTTTCATGCGCGGCCTCTGAGGCCAGACCGGCTTCAGGCGCGTTCCACCGAGGCCGGAGGCGACGGCGGCGCGGCGGCGGGTTCGCGGTCGCGGCCCACCATGCGCTTCAAGCCCAGCCACTGCTGCGACCAGAAACCGCGGCCGTAATCGCGTCCGCCCAGCTCCGCCTGCTGGTCATGGATGCCCGTGGGGCCGTAGCCCACGCCAAAACGGGCAGTGCGGAACAGCACGTCCCAGATGGGGAACAGCGCGCCGAAGTTGTAGCCGCCCACCGGTCCCGGCGACGAGGCGTCGTAGGCGATGGAGTGGTGGTGCCGGTGAAAGCGCGGACTGACCAGCAGGCGCTCGCCGATGGCGCCGAAATGCATGCGCAGGTTGGCGTGCGAGAAGCTCTGCGCCAACTGGGTGATGGCCACCACCATGACGAACTGCGCCGGCGGCACGCCCACCAGCTGCGACACGAACACCACCAGCACGTCGCGCAGCATGTCGTCCAGCAGGTGGTTGCGGTCGTCGCTCCACATGGTCATCTGGCGTTGGCTGTGGTGCACGGCGTGCAAGGCCCAGAGCCAGCCGAAACGGTGCTGGGCCCGGTGGTAGAAGTAGTCCACCGCGTCGAACAGCAACAGGTAGATGATCAGGCTGACCCAGGCCTTGTCCGTCACGCCGGGCCAGTACTGGTCCAGCTGGAACGGCGCGAACCCCCAGACGTGCAACTGGCCGAACACGCTATCCCATAGCGGCTCCACCGTGAAGAACAGCACCAGCCGGAAAGCGCCCAACCGGTGGATCAGCGTGTAGAGCACATCGATGCCGATCTGGCGGCGGTCGGTGACGGCCTCGACCGGACGCAGGCGCTGCAGCGGGCCGAACACCAGCACCAGCACGGCGACCTGCAGCAGGCCGACCAACAACCACATGGTGGCGTCGTAGCCGTCCTCGATGAAGTTGCTCATGCCCAGGTGGAACAGCGCGGGCTGAATCGCCGTTTCGAAGAGCCATTGCTGGCACTCTCCGAACAATTGACTAAGCGTATCCATGATCAATGATGCGTAGCGATCCAATCGCGGTAGGACGGATGCGTATCCAAGGTAGCAAAACAATAGCCCTTGCGCTGCAAACCTTCAATCAGCGGCTCCAGCACGGCCGGCGCCCAGGGGTCCTGGCGCGACCAGATGCCCAGGTGCGCCAGCAGGATGTCGCCGGGCTTGATGGTGCGCAGCGCCTGGTCCAGCAGGCGGGCGTTGGGGTATTTGTCGCTGGGCAGTTCGTCGCCCAGGAAACCGGCGGGCGCCCAGCCCACGTGCTCGAAGCCGCAGGCCTTGGCCGCCTTCAGCAGCGCGGGCGAGGTCTTGCCGCCCGGCGCGCGGTAGATCGGCAGCATGTTCTTGCCCGTCATCTGATGGAAACGGGTGACGGACCGCTTGATCTCGGCGCAATACTGCTCGGGCGTCCATTCGGCGCGCTTGCCCTCGTCCGGACCGGCGCTGGGCTTGACGCGGAACTTGCCGCCGGGGAGATCCGCCTGCCAATAGACGTGGTCGTAGGTGTGCGAGCCGAAGACATGGCCTTCGGCCGCGCGCGCCTTCCACCAGGGCGCCCACACGTCGTCCAGGCTGGAGCCGTCGGTCAGTGTGCGCTCGTTGGCCAGAAAAAACGTCACCTTGACGTTGTGTCGGGCCAGCACGTCGGCGATCAGCGGGGCCACGCCCATGTGGCCGGTATCGAACGTCAGGTAGACCGGTTTGTCGCAGGTAGCGGGCGCGGCCATTCCCATGGCGGGAAAGGCCAGCGCGAACACGACCGCCGCGCGGAGGCGTTTTGCCGCCGGGCCGTCCCAAGGCAAAACCGCCCCCTTGGGGGGCAGCGAGCCCGCGCAAGCGGGCGCGGCGTGGGGGCCCTTGCTACCGCGTGGGAGCATGGTTCAAGGTCCAGACGCCGTGGGGCGACTTGCCCACCGGCACCTGATTGACCACCTTTTTCTGCTCCAGGTCCACCACGGTGAGCTTGCGGGCCCAGCGCGAGGTGACCAGCAGGGTCTTGCCGTCGGCCAGCACGTCCATGCAGTCCGGACCGCCCGGCACCGGGAAGGTATCGGTGACGGCCAGCGTCTGCAGGTCGATGCGGCTGATGGAGTTGGCGGTGCGGTTGCTGACGAACAGGTGGCGGTGGTCGCCCTGCGCGCGGAAGGCATGGGCGCCCGCGGCGGTCTTGATGCGCGTCACCAGCTTGGCCGGGCCGTTGCTGACGTCGTAGGCCTCGACGTAGGAGTCGCCGGTCAGTGCCACCAGCAACGTCTTCTGGTCGGGCGTCAGGAACACGTCGGCGGGCGTCTTGCCCACCGACACCGTCCATTTCGGCGTCTGCGTGGCCAGGTCGATGGCGATGAGCTGATCGCTGTCCTGCAGCGTCACGTAGGCCGTGGTGCTGTTCTTGTCGATCATGATGTGGCTGGGCGTCTTGCCGGCCTGGATGCGCTTGACCAGCTTGAGGTCGAAGCCCTTTTCCAGCGGATGCCAGGAATAGATGTCGATGTGGTCCAGGCGGTTGGCCGCGGTCACGAACCACTTCATGTCCGGCGAGAATTGCAGCTGGTAGGGATCGACGATGCCGGTCAGCGTACGCTGCACTTCACCGGTCTTGGGATCCATCAGCGTGATCGAATCGCTGGTGGCGTTGGCCACCATGAGCGACTTTTCGTCGGGGGTCAGGTACAGGTGATGCGGCTCTTTGCCCGTGGGCACGCGCCGCAATTCCTTGTAGGTGGCCGGATCAACGATGCTGACGTTGGCGTCCAGGGAGTTCAGGACGAAAATCGGGGCCGAGGCGGCCGCGGCGCTAAGCGCCATCCCTACGCCGAACAGGGCGTAGCGGACAAAATGCATGGGGTTCAATTTCTAGGTCCGGCAAAGGGGTATCGGGCAGGGTCCCGGTGCTCGCCATTTTAGGCACAGCGGGCTGACAAAAGGGCATCGTGCCGTGCCAGCCGGACAAACGGACACGCCTGTTGCGACCCAGCAACAGGCGTACGCCGATTACTCCCCGAAAACCGGAAAAAATCATTTGCTGCCAACGGGTTGCACGTCGGCATCGGTCCAGGTTTCGGCACGGATATCGCGTTCCCGCAAGGCCGCGGCGCGCGCTGCGGACGAGGGTCCCAGGTCGGCCTCCAACACGCGCCCGTCGGGGCCGACGACGAAGGAGTCGATGCCGGTCTGCCCGTAACGCGCCGGCCACGCGACGATGTGATACGAGCCGCCGTCCGCGCCCGGTATCACCTTGTACCGGTAGCCGTAGTAAGCGTCGTCCAGCGGCACCTCCGGCCCCATGCTGAGCGCGTCCAAGCCATAGACCTGCTGCGGGGCGCCCGGCACCTCGGGCCAGTACAGCCCGTCGCGTTGTCCCGGACGGCTGACCAGGCGGCTCGCGTAGCGCCCCTGGCCCACGCCGTCCTTGTAACGACCTTGCGCGGCCTGCAGCTCCCGCAGGGTCTCGATGGCGGTCAGTTCGTTGCGGCCGATCGCGCGGCGGCGGATTTCCGCCGTGCCCGCCGCCGGGTCGAAACGCCAGCCCTGCCCGGCGCGCACGATGGGCACGGGCAGGGTCCAGCCCGAATCCCCGACCGCCAGCCAGGAACGGCCGCCATCGGCCACGATCTCGTGCTTGCGCGACCAGGCCGCCAGGAAACGGTAGATGTCGTCCTGCGCCACGCCGCCCGGCACGATCTTGCTGTGATTCGGCCCCAACACCTTGGCCAGTCCGTCGAGGTCGCCAGTGGCCATGGCGTCGACGAAGGCGTCGGCGGCGGCCTGCGGGCTCGGATACAGGCTTTGCGCCGCGGCGGGGGCCGCAAGGCCCAGCGCCAGCAGCGACGCGGCGCCCAGCGCGCGCAAACGAGCAATGGTCATGAGAGTTCCCTTGTCCATGGTGCTTATCTCCGGCCGCCGAAATGTCCGCCGCCGCCGCCACCACCACCGCGTCCGCCGCCTGCGTGTCCGCCGCCGCGCGGACCGCCGCCACCGCCGCCGCGGTTCATCTCGCTGCGCGTGTGCTGCTGCCGCATTTGGTCGCCGTTGCCGGCGCCGCTCAGCGCGTTGGCGCTATTGGAGGCGCGGCCACGATCGCGCGCGGCCGCTTCGTCGGCGCGCTGGCGCTGGGCTGCAGCTTGACGGTCCTGCGTGGACACGCTGTTGGACGGCCGGTTGTGCTGCGCCTGCCCGCCGCCTTGCGCCCGGTCGCGAGCCCCTTGCCCCCCCTGCCCGCCTTGTCCAGCCCGTTGTTGCCCTTGGCCTTGCCCGCGGTTCGCCGCAGCATCGCCTCGGCCCGCCCCCTGGCCGCGCCCCGCGCCCGGTTCGGCATGGCCGGGGATGGACTGCCCGGTGCGGCCTTCGAACGACTGCGCCGCGCGCTGGCGCGCGGCATCGCGGGAGTTCGGCGCTGCCGCCGCGCCCGGCGAGCGGCCGCCCTGGCCCTGCGCCCGGTTCTGCACGCCAGCCTGACGCTGGCTGTCGAAACGTTGGCGGCTGGCCTGGTCCGCATACGGGGTGTTGCCGCGGTTGGCCGGGTTGTGCTGCCAGGTGGTCCTGTTGTTGTTGTTGATGTTGTTGCGGTCGATTCGCTGGTTGACGTTGATGTTGTTGTAGCGATTGACGTCGATGTCGACGTCGTTATGCCCCCAATCGAACCCGCCCCACATGGAGTTGACCGCAGCCACGCCCAGGCCGAAGCCGATGCCGGCCACCAGCGAGGTGGCGAACACCGAACCCGGAGGCGGCGGGTAGTAGTAAGGCGGATAGGAGGGGTAGGCCCAGGTGCCGTACACCACCGTCGGGTTGTAGCTGGGCACGTACACGACCTGCGGATCGGCCGGCTCGATCACCACGACGGTCTTGTCGTTGGTCGTGCTGGAGGTGACCTTCTGCTGCGGCGTGCTCTTCAGGTTGCCGGCCTTCTGCGCCTGGACGCGCAGCCGCTGGACCGAATCCATGACGGCGTCGGGCTGCGCCAGGAAGGCGTCGCCCACGGATTTCACCCAGTCCGGCTGGCGGCCCATCATGTCCATGACCGAGGGGAAGGCCACCAGGGATTTGACGCTGGGATCCCAGGATTCGCCCTCGACCGCCTTGACGGCCTGGTCGCCGGATTCCGAGGTATGCGCGGCCGACCATTTGGCGGCCGCCGCGACATCGTCGGGGTAGGTCGCGCCCATGAGGATTTGCGAGAGCAGCGAATCCGGATACAGCGCCACGGGCGCCATCAATTGATCCAGTTGCGCGTTGTCCAGCTTGGTCTGCGCCGTGGCGGGAAGGCACACAGCCAACCCCAGGCATAACCAGCCGATGAACCATCGTTGCAGTCGACGCATTTTCCGTTCTCCGTGAATCGCCAAGCGTAAAGCCACAAGCCAGGAGGAACTGCCGGATATCGCGCTGACAATATATGCCTAACCCCGGCGCAGGGGAAGCGCCGGCGCTGATCTGCTTCGGTTCACAGTTTGGCGACGGAAACCTCGGTCGCCTTGACGAAAGCCAGCACCTCGGTGCCGACCTCCAAGCCCAGTTCCTTGACCGACCGGGTGGTGATCACCGAGGTCACGATGCCGGCCGGCGTATCCACGTCCACCTCGGACACCACCGGACCCAGGATGATCTCCTTGATCTTGCCGCGGAACTGGTTGCGGGCGTTGATGGATTGAATGCTCATGGTCTTGCTCCTGGAGTGAAGAGCGGCGTCATGCCGCCCATGGGGGAATCGCCGAGCGCGGTCTCAGACCGCCAGCCGCAGGTGTCGGATCTGGATGACGGGCGCCAAGGGCCGCGCGGCGTCCGGCGTGTCTTGCAGACGCAACGCGGCGCGCAGCACGCGGGCCTCCAGCGCGGCGAATGCGGCCGAGCCGCGCACCCGAGGACGCGCCAGGCCGACGCGCTCGTCCAGCGCCACGCCGCCTTCGTCCAGCACCAGGATGCGATCCGCCACCGCCACGGCCTCGGCCGCGTCGTGGGTCGCCAGCACGGCGGTAAATCCCTGCCGGCGCCAGATATCCTCCAGCAGCCGCTGCGCCTCGATGCGGCTCAGCGCGTCCAGCCCCTGAAACGGTTCGTCCAGCAGCAACAGGCCGGGACGGCGCGCCAGGGCCCTGGCCAGCGCCACGCGCTGGCGCTGCGGCTCGGACAACTGCGCGGGCCAGTCGCCGCCGCGGCCGTCCAGGCCCACCTGGCGCAACGCTTCGGCCGCCTGCGCCGTGCCGGGCAGGCCCAGGGCGACGTTGTGCAGCACGGTCTTCCAGGGCAGAAGGCGCGCGTCCGGCAGCAGGAGGCGCACGCGGCCGTCACGCTCCCAGACGGGAAAATTGTCGAACAGCAGCGGCGGACGGGCCGGCTCGCCGCCCTGCTCGCCGCTGGGCGCGAGCTTGCCGGCCAGCAGATGCAGCAAGGTGCTCTTGCCGCTGCCTGCGCGCCCGACCACGGCCACGAACTCGCCGGCCGCAATCTCCAGGTCCAACGCCTGCAATGCGATGCGGTCGCCATGGCGCTTGGCGAGCTTGCGCAAGGTTACGCGCAGCGCAGTTCGCGGCTCGGCCTCGGGCATTTCGTCCGGCTCCGTACGCTGGCGCACGTCCAGGTGCTGCAACAGTTCGAACTCATTGGGATTGATGAACATCATCGCGGCCTCCAGCGCAGCAGCCAGCGCTCCAGCGCGCTTACCAGCGCCCCCGAGCCCAAGCTGAGGACCGCGTAGAGCGCAATCGCCAGCAGCAGGATCGTCACGCCCGGCGGACCGTTGCCCAGCCATTGCGGAATTCCCGGCGCAGTCGGCGTCGCGAACAGTTCCAGTGCTATCAGGGTCAGCCATAGCAGTCCCAGCCCCTGCCTCAAGCCCGTCAGGATGAACGGCAATGCGCCCGGCAGACGCACATGCCAATAAAGAGACCAGCCGCTCAGGTCATGGGACCGGCCGGTGTCGACCAGCGCCGGATCCGCCGCGCGTATGCCGCGCACCGCCTGGTACAGGAGCGGCGCAAGCAGGCTCAGCGCCGGCAGCGCCTGCCTGGCCGTCTCGCTGCCGCCCAGCCACAGCGCCGCGAGCAACGCGCCTCCCAGCCAAGGCAAGGCCGGCGTGTCGGGAGCGGCGCGGACGCGGGTTCGGCGCATCGGTCAGACGCTGAAGCCGCCCGCTAGCGCGAGCCGGCCCAGATCGTAGGATGGGTTGGAAACGGCGGCGCGCGGCAATACCAGCTCGGACAGGCGCTCCACCGAGTCCTCCAGCCGCCGGCGGACTTCCCCGTCTATCTCGCCCGCGCCGAACTCGTCCACGCGTACCTGGGTATCGGTGGCGTAGACGCCCGCCAGGATGTGGCGCGCACCCAGCGCCGACAGCACGGGCTTCAAGCCGTACTCCAGCGCCAACAGATGCGCCGGGCTGCCGCCCGTGGCGATGGGCAACACCACCTTGCCGGCCAGCGCCTTCGGATCCAGCAGGTCCAGTACCGCCTTCAACCCGCCGGAAAAGGAGGCCTGATAGACCGGCGAGGAAATCACGACCGCATCTGCCGCCGCCACGCGGGCACGCAGCGCGTTGGCCGCGGCGCCGGCGTAATTGCCTTCTATCAGGTCTTCGGCGGGGATATCGCGCAAGCCCAGTTCGCCCACGCTCAACCCGCGCGGCTGCAGGATCCCGGCGGCGTGCCGCAGCAGCACCGCGGAACGGGAGCGCTGCGACGGACTGCCGGCGATGGCGAGTACACGGGCGTGAGCCTGGTGACGTGGCGATGACATGGAAGGTTGTTTGCGGCTGTTGGTTCAAGGAGTCGAACCGATTCTGTCATCGCCGCGCTGCGTCGAAAAATACTTAGTCGATATGAGGTTATGTTGAAACGCAGGTTCGGCCGCTTTGGGAAATATACGAAAAACACAGCCCGCTCTCTCGTCCGTATGCAGGACTGGCTTGCACCAGGCGGCGAGCCTATACTGGATTGGCTAGTTGCTCCCGATTCCTTTTCGAAAGGAGAGGCAACATGTATAAGCACCTGCTCGTCGCCGTGGACGGCTCCCTGCTGTCTGAATCGGCTTTCAAGCGCGCTCTTGTTTTCGCCAAGGAAATGGGAGCCACCATCACGCTCATCCGCGCCATTCCGGAGGACCATCTGCTGGTCTACCAGGCCGAAATGCTGGGCACCACGCAGGCGCACCACACCGACCAGGCGCGCAAGAACGCGCAAACCTACCTGGACAACCTGGAGATGGAAGCGCGCCACGCGCTGGTGCCGTGCAACGCCGTGGTCACGGTCAACGACCATCCGCACGAAGCCATCGTCGAGGCGGCGCAGAACCAGGGCTGCGACCTGATCATCATGGGTTCGCACGGTCGCCACGGCATGACGGGCTTCTTGCTGGGCAGCGAAACCCAGCGCGTGCTGGCGCGCACCCGACTGCCGGTGCTGGTGTACCGATAATCCGGCAGGCGCGGCCGTTCAGGCGGCGGCCAGCGCGTGCTGGAAGGTAAAGCTGTCGGAATACATGTGGTCCAGGCTGGCGCCGCGCGCGGCCAGCAGGCTCTTGGCTTGGTGGATCATGTCCGGCGCGCCGCACAGGTAAAAGGCGTGCTCGGACAGATCCTGGTGGTCTTCCAGGACCGCCTGCTGCACGTGGCCGCGGCGGCCCTGCCAGTCCGCGCCCGCGCGCGACAGCACCGGCACGAAGTTGAATTCGTACAGCCGCCCTGCCCAGCTTTCGATTACGTCGCGCAGGTAGAGGTCGGCCTCGGTGCGCATGCCCCAGTAGAGCGTGACGGGCGGGCAGTCCTCGTTGTCCAGCAGCGATTCCAGGATGGCCTTGATCGGCGCGATGCCCGTGCCGGTGGCCATCATGATGAGCGGCCGCCAGTCTTCCTCGTGGTAGCTGAACACGCCCAGCGGCGCTTCGATCTCCATGCCGGCGCCGGCTTGCGCCTGGCCCAGCCACTGGTCGGTGTAGCGGCCGCCTGGAATGCGGCGCACGTGGAAATCCACCAGGTTGCCGGCGGGCGCCGAAGCCATGGAAAAGCTGCGCGTCTCGCCGTCGGGCAGCACCACGTTCATGTACTGGCCCGGCACATACTCCAGGCCCGCTTCGGGCAGCGCCAGCGTCAGGTGGATGACGTCGTCGCAATACCGTTCGATGCGGTGGATGGTGGCGGGCAGGCGGCGCGGTTCGGGAAACGACTGCCGGCTGCTGGCCACGCTGATGCAGAGATCGCCCAGCGGCCGGGCCTGGCAGGCCAGCGCGTAGCCTTCGGCCGCTTCTTCGGGCGTCAGGGCCATGGGGAACTCTTCATACTCCACGGCGCCGGACTCCAGCTTGATGCGGCAGGTGCCGCAGCCGCCGAAGGTGCACTCGTGCGGCAGCTTCACCGCCGAGCGCTCGGCGGCCTGCAGTACGGATTCGCCTTCTTCGACCTGGAACGATTCGTCGGTTTGCAGGATGTGCACGCGGTATGCCATGGCCGGCCTCGCTTATTTCTTGATATCCGCCTCGACCAGCACTTTCATGCCGCGCGGCTCCAGCAGCGCCGCCAGCGCGGCAAGCGCGGCCAGGCCGGCCTTGGTGTCCTGTTCGCCGTTGCCGCCGCTCAGGCCCACGCCCCCGATCACCTCGTTGTTCACCACGATGGGAAAGCCGCCGACGAACACGGCGAACTTGCCGTCAAAGCTCCACTGGATGCCGAAGGCCTCGTTGCCAGGCAGCGCCGGACCGTTGGGCGGAGTGTTGAACAGATGGGTGGAACGCTTGTGCCCGGCGGCGGTAAAGGCCTTGTTCCAGGCGATCTGCGGGCCGGTGATGCGGGCGCCGTCCATGCGCTCCAGGGCGATGGGATAGCCGCCGTCGTCGACGATGCAGATCGACTCCCGCACGCCGATTTCCTCAGATTTTGCGATGGCCGCGCGGACCATCACGCGCGCTTCTTCCAGTTCCAGACGATAGACCTGCTTCATGGGGATACCTCTTCTGCTTGCGATTGGGAGCCGCGGCCTCAGCCGGCGCGGTAGACGGTCTTGATCTGCGTGTAGAACTCCAAGCCCACCCGCCCCGATTCGCGGAACGTGGAGGTGCTGGAATGCTTGAGCCCGCCGAACGGCGCGTTGATCAGGTTGCCGGTGGTGGTCCGGTTGATCTTCACCGTGCCGGCCTGGATGTCGCGGGCGAAGCGGTGCGCATAGCGCGCATCGGTGGTGGCGATGGCGGCCGACAGGCCGTATTCGGTGTCGTTGGCCTTGGCGATGGCGTCTTCGTAGCCGTCCACTTCGATCAGCGCGATCACCGGGCCGAAGATCTCTTCGCGGGCGATGCGCATCTGCTGCGTGACGTCGGTGAAGAGCGCCGGCGACACGTAATAGCCGCGCTCGAACCCGGCGCCCGTCAGGCGGTCGCCGCCGTACAGGTGGGTGGCTTCCTGCTTGCCTGCCGCCACATAGCCCAGCACGTTGTCCAGCTGCTTGGCCGTGGCCAGCGGCCCCAGGTCGAAGTTGCCGTCCAGGCCGTTGCCGATGGTCAGCGCCTTGATGCGGGCCAGCAGCTTGTCGGTGTAGGCCTGGCGCACGCGCTTGTCCACCAGCACCCTGCTGGTGCCGGTGCAGGCCTGGCCGCTGAGTGAAAAGCCGCCCTTCACCGCCAGGTCCACGGCGCGGTCCAGATCGGCGTCCGCCAGCACGATCAACGGGTTCTTGCCGCCCAACTCCATCTGCGTACGGGTGGTCAGGCCCGCGGTCCGGTGGATCTGCTCGCCCGCGGCAGTGGAGCCGGTAAAGGAAATGGCCCGCACCGCGCGCGCGCCGGTAATGGCCTCGCCCACCGCGCCGGCCGGGCCGGTCAGGAAGTTCAGCACCCCGGCCGGCAGGCCGGCTTGGACGAAGGCTTCGGTCAGGCGGTAGCCCGACATGGGCGCGTCGGACGAGGGCTTGAACACCACGGTGTTGCCCGTGATGAGCGCCGGGGCGATCTTGCGGGCGGGAATGGAGATGGGGAAGTTCCAGGGGGAAATCACCGTCACCACCCCCAGCGGCTCGCGCTGGCTGTAGACCACCATGTCCGGGTCGTCATTGGGATAGGTCTCGCCCGTGAAGGACTGCCCCTCCACGGCGTAGAAGCGGATCGTCTGCGCCGAACGCAGCACCTCGTCCTTGGCCAGGTTCAGGCTCTTGCCCTCTTCCCGAGTCAGTTCGCGGGCGATGTCGTTGGCATGGTCTTCCAGGTACTGGGCCGCGCGGAACAGGATGGCGGCGCGCTTGGAAATCGGGGTATCGCGCCAGCCGGCGAAGGCGGCTTCGGCGGACGCCACCGCCTGGCGGGCGTCTTCCGCGTCCGACACCTGGAAACGGCCCACGATATCGCTGGTGTCGGCCGGGTTGATGTTGGGCGCCGTCTTGCCGGTGCCGCTGGGCACCCAGCTGCCGCCGATGTGGTTCAGGAATGTTTGCTGCGAGAGGTCGTCCACGGGAGCTCTTCCTTAATCTGCGCCCGGCTGGCCGCGATTGCCTGGGCGGGTTGGCTTATGAACATTGTATACTTTAATCAATATGGATCGATACGTGTAAACCCCTGCTTCAGGGCGGGCCCCCCCCCTGGAAAAAAGGGTCCCCGCAGGGACCCCAAAGCAGCACCACATACAGGTATCAGCTCCAGATCAGCACGGCGCAGATCGTCGAGACGAATAGCGCCAGCAGCACCGGCAACAGCAGGGCGCGCACCAGCGACAGCACGTTGACCCGCGCAAATCCCGCCACCGCGATGAGCGAGGACCAGGCGATCAGCGTGCCGCCACCCGTCCAGACCGCACCCATCTGCCCCACCGCCGCCAGCGTCGCCGGGTCCACACCCACCACCGGCCCCAGGGCGCCGGACAGGGTGCCGGTCAAGGGCAGGCCCGCGAAGCCTGAACCGTCGATGCCGGTGATCATGCCGACCAGCAGCACGCCAAAGGCCACCAGGAAATGGTTTTCGGGAATCAGGTGCTGGCCGGCGGAAATCACCTCGAACAGCAGGCCCGGCGCCTGCGCTTGCGGCACGCCCAGGATCTGCGCGGCGGTCTCATTGGCGCCCACGAAGAAGAAGCCCGCGATCGGCAACACCGAGCCCATGGCCTTGAAGGCGAACACGAAGCCGTCGGTGACGTGCTCCGGACAGACGTCCAGCATCTTGCGCGGGCCTTCCGCGGCCAGGGTCACCAGCATCATCACAACAAAGGCCACCCCGCCCACCAGCGCCGCCGCGTCGCCGCCGCGCAGCGCGGGCAGGGACGGGAACAGGCGCGGCAGCACCATGACCGCGATCACGGCCAGAAAGGCCAGCGGCGTCACGACGGCAAAGGTCTTGGACCAGCGCACGCGGCGACGCTCTTCGTCGCTCAGGGCCGGGCCGCTGGGTAGCGCGGGGTCCGCGCCCATGGTGCCGCGGGCCAGCTCGGCCTTGTCGAACGAGCCGGACTGCTCGATGCGGGCCAGGCTGCCGTCCTGCGCCCGTGCCTGCCAGGCGGACAGGAGCCCGGCGTCGGCCGGCACGATGTGCTTGCGGATCAGCAGGTAGGCGGCCACCAGCGCGACCCCGCCGGTGATGAGCGACAGCACCAGCGCGCGGTCCGCGACCACGGCGGCGCTGACCGCCGCCCCGGCGGCCTTGGCGCTGATGCTGGGCGCCACGCCGATCACGTAGTCCGAGGACAGCGCCATGCCCTGTCCGGCGATGGCGATGGCCATGGCGCCCGCCAAGGGCGGCAGGCCCGCCGCGATGGCAGCGGGCAGCAGGATGGCCGACACCAGCGGCACCGCAGGCGTGGGCCAGAAGAACAGCGAGATCACATAAGTACAGAGAGCGATGATCAGAAAGGACGAATGTCCGCCCCGCATGACGCGGCGAAACGGCTGCACCATGCGCACGTCCGCCTGCAGGGTTTTCAGCGCGTTGAGCAGCGCCGTCATGAAGGTGATCACCAGGAAGATGTTGAACAGCTCCTTCGCAGCCACGAAGCTGGCCGAGAAAATGCCGATCAGGGCGCTGATCGGATTGCCCGTGATGGCAAGCACCACCAGAAAGGTGCCGATCACCGACGGCACCACCACGTTGGCCCGCAGAATCATCGTCAGGATGATGGCGGCCACGCTGATCAGGTACATCCAATGAGCAGCGTTGAGCACTACGTCCGCTTGCATGTGCTATTCCCCTTGTATGCGTGGCTGTTATGGCGCCACGTTCGGTATACTATATTTCGTTTGTAGCCATACCAATCAAAATATGCAGCGCCTAGGGAAAGCGATAATTCTGAAAAACCCATGAATAACGCCTAAAAATCAGGGGATTACCCTAGTTTTTGCAGCATCTCATGAAATTCAGAAAAATCCTGGATAGACTATCGTATACATAGTAACGATTAAGCCGGGCATGACATCCTCCCTGCCGTACCCCGATCTCCTCCAGTACGCCACCATGGCCGCCGTGGTGTTCGGCGCCGCGATCGCACAGGGCGTGGGCGGCGTGGGCTTCGCCATGTTCGCCGCGCCGGTGGCGGCCATGTTCTTCCCGCAACTGGCGCCGGGGCCGCTCTTGACGCTGGGCGGTTTCATTTCGCTGTTGACCGCGTTGCGCGAGCGGGCCGCCATCGACTGGCCTTCGGTGTCCTACGCGCTGGCGGGCCGCGCCGTCGGCACGTTGATCGCGATCTACGCCATGACGCGCTTCGCGCCGCAGGCGTTGGGGGTGCTGTTCGCCGCCCTGATCCTGGTGGCCGTGGCGCTGAGCGTGGCCGGCCTGCACTTTTCCGCCACGCCCGGACGCGTGTCCGGCGCGGGCGTGGCCTCGGGCATCATGGGCACCATGACCTCGGTGGGCGCGCCGCCCATCGCCATCGTGATGCAGCACGCGGCGCCGCCGCGCCTGCGCGCCACCCTGGGCATGGTGCTGTTCCTGGGATCGATCTTCTCGCTGGCCATGCTGGCATGGGCCAAGCGGTATACGGGCTATCACGCCGGGCTGGCGCTCAGCCTGGCGCCTTTCCTGCTGGCCGGTTTTGCGGTCTCCAACCGGCTGCGCCACCGCCTGCCGCCGCGCGCGGTGCGCAGCGTGCTGCTGGCGGTATGCGCCTTGGGCGCGCTGGGCGTGCTGGCCAAGGCTTTTTGGGGACACTGATGCGGCGCCCCGCCAAGCCATGCAGCTACACCCGGTAATACAATGGAGACTGTATCCATTACGCCAAACCTGCTCGCCATGACAACCTCACCCGTCAGCCCGCAAGCCGCAGCAACGCAGCATTCCGCCTCGCTGAAGATCGGCGAGCAGCATCCGCAGTTGTTTGCCGTCATCCGCGACAAGCTGCGCGAGCGCATCCTCAGCGGCGAGTTCACGCCCGGCGACCGCCTGGTCGAAGGTCGCCTGTCCGAAGAAATGGGCGTGTCGCGCATCCCGGTGCGCGAAGCGCTGCGCGCCCTGGCCGCCGAAGGCCTGGTGACCATCGAGCCGCGCCGCGGCGCGTCCGTGTCGGTGCTGTCCGACGCGGTCGCCTACGACATGGTGGAAGTGCGCGCCACGCTGGAAGGCCTGAACGCCAAGCTCGCGGCGCAGCGCCGCGATGAGAAAACCGTGGAACGCCTGCAGGCCTTCCTGCGCGAAGGCACGGAAGCCGCGCGCAGCGAACAGCTGGACAAGTTCCTGGCGCTGAATTCCCAGTTCCATGAAATGCTGGCGACCATCGGCGGCAACGTGGTGCTGACCGACCTGATGCGTTCGCTGCGCGATCGCACCGCGCTGCTGTTCGCGCCCAGCAACATGCTGCGCGCCAAGCAGAACTGGGATGAGCATTCCCAGATCCTCAATGCCGTCATCGCCGGCAACGGCGACCTGGCCGCGCTGCTGGCCAGCCAGCACGTGCACAACGCCGCCAAGGCCTATACGGAAGCGCAGCAGCAGCCGCACGCGTCGGTGGCCTGACCCGGCGACACGCCAGAAGCTGACAGCGCCGCGACGGCCGCGCGGCCAGGGGCCTTGGCTACCGGCCGCGGCCTTGCAGCCCGCGGCAGCAACCCTCAGGTCGCTGCTTCCACCGGATCGGACGCCGCGCCGACCACCACGCCCTTGCCATTCTGGATCACCCACGAGACCTTCACGTCGCCATTGACGAAGGTCTGGCAGGCCATGCGGTAGCCGGCCTCGAAGTCTTCCGGACGGAGGTGCTTGCGCTCCTTCGGCTTGATGGCGTCGGTGTTTTCCAGCCCTTCCTCGATGCGGCACTTGCAGGTGCCGCACAGGCCGCCGCCGCACTTGAAGGGAATGCCGCCTTTTTCCTTGAGCGACACGCGCAACAGATTGCTGTTCTCGGGCGCCGTGGCGACCAGGCCGCCATTGGAGATGAATGTGATCTGGACCATGTTGTTCAGTGCTCCGCGGCGACCGCGCCCGGGCGCAGCGTCAAGGTCGATTCCATGCTGCCGAAGCGCGTCAGGTGAGCCAGTTCCTTGCGGGCCGCTTCCACTGACGCGAACTTCTCCAGGAATTTGGAAGGCACGCGATTGACCACGTAGGGCGGCGTTTCCTCGGTGACGATGAGCTTGGTTTCGCCATGCAGGCGGGCGATGCGGTAGACGGCCAGCGCGCGGCCGTAGAACGCGTAATCGTAGGTTTCAAGGATATCCACCGCGCCGTCGTCGGCTTCCGTGCGGAACACGCCGGGCTTGGTGGTCAATATGACGTACACCGGGTCCATGGCCGCTATGCCTCCACGTCCTGGACCAGCTCGATGTCGCTGGTGAGCCAAAGCTGGCACGCCAGCCGGTAGCCCTGGTCGATGCGTTCGCCCAGCTGCTTCTTTTCCTTCCAGTTGACCGGCGGCAAATGCTCGGCCCCGGCCAGCACGCGGCAGGCGCACTTGGCGCACTTGCCCATGCCGCATTCGTAGCGCAGATGCGGATACGGAAACTGCTTGATGCCGGCCCGCACCACCAGATTGGTGTTGTCCTTCACCACGTCGGTGTAGGTCTGGCCGCCCTTATGAAACACGATGGTAGGCATGGATTTTCTGCTCTGGGTTCTGCGGGGCCGCGGCCGTCCGGCGCTCGGCGCCAGACGGTCTTGCGGTGTGCTCAGGCGGCAAGGCCCAGTTCAGGCAGCGTGATTTCCTGCTGCACGTAGTCGGTGTAGAGCGCGGTCGTGTACAGCAGCCGCATCTGCGCGCCGATCTCGCAGATCTTCAGGCAGCGCTGTTGCAGGTCCACCGTGTTGGCGTGCTCCAGCACGATCTGGTAGCCGCGTTCGCCGTGGATTTCGTCGGACACGATATGCAGGTCGAAGAACTCCACTTCCTCGTCGGTGAAGCCGTACTTCTCGCGCAGGGTCGGGGTCTGCTTGCGGTAGATGGACGGCACCTGCGATTCCAGGCCCACCACCAGCCCGGCCACCGCCACGATGGGATCCTCGCGCATGGCCACGGCGTAGCACCAGCTCTGCAGGGCGCGGGTGGTGGGCGACATGTTGTCGGGGTTGGTGACGCGTTCGCGGGTGGTGCCGCAGGCTTCGGCAAAACGGATCAGCAGGTCCGTGTGGCGGTCGCCGCCGATTTCCTCTTCATACATATTGGCCAGCAGGAAGTCCTTGGCCTCGGTGTAGGAATCAGGCGTGCGTGCGTACAGGTAGCCCAGGTAGTCGGCGAACGGGCCCACGTAGTGGTAGTGGTTCTCGGCCCAGCGCTGCAGATGCTGGCGGCTGAGCTTGCCTTCTGCCCAGGCGATGGAAAAGGGCGAAGCGTTGGCGCTCTTGCCCTTGATCGCGTTTTCCAACGCGGTACGGAATTCATCTCGGTTCATCAGTTCAGCCATGACGCGCTCCAGGTCCAGTGGTGAAGACTCCAGGCTGGTCTAAGCCCGGGCATGATGCACATTGTATACCGTCTACTATTTTGAACTGCTAGGGCAATCCCGGAGATCGGCCAGATGTTGCCCAATAAACAGGGACAGTCTTTATGGATCAATGACTTGCCGTGCGTAAGCGGGGGTTGGCCGGAATGCGTGCACGCTGGTACAATGAATACACTTTCAATGCAATACGGAAATACCATGAATACCCGCCATCCCCTGGGAGACGCCCCGATCGGTCAACAACTGCTGACGCATTACGCCCGCCGCGATGCCGTGCGCCACGCCACGCCGCTGTTTCCTTCGTCCTGGGCCGAGCTCTTCGCGCCGTTTCACAATGCCCGCTTGCAGCCGCTGCGCGCGACCAAGCCCGCCGCGCGCGCGCACGACGACGCGCCGGTCTGCCAGGCAGGCTGATTCCCGGTTGGAGGCCCGGCGCGTTCGGCCGGGCAGAAAGATGAAAAGCGCCTAGGCGCCGCGCAGCGCGGCGTCCCGCCGCCGGTTCCAGGCGGCCAGCGCCAGCACCAGGAAGAATCCCAGCGTATAGGCCAGCATGTCCCACCAGTCGGGCACGCTGCCCAGGATCACGCGCAATACCGGCTGCTCCAGCCGCCAGCCGAAATGCCGGGCCAGGTACTGCCCCAGTTCCACCGCGTAGCCGGTGAACAGCGCGGCCAGCGCCAGCGGCAGCACGTCCGCGCGGATGAAGCTGCGATACACCAGATAGGCCCAGCCCACCGCCACCACGTCGCCCACGAAGCCCCGCAACAGGGGATAAGGCGCGCCCAGGGTGGCGATCAGCGCTTCCAGCGCGGTTACGGCCAGCAGCGCGGCAAAGGCGCGCTTGTTGAAGGTCAGGATCATCGGTGCGGAAAACGCGGAAATTGAAACGGGCAGCGCGGACGTTAACGCATTTGTCAGGCCACCGCGCGTAGGCTCGTCTGAACGCGCCGGGGCAGGGCGCTGACAAGAACGAGGAGACACCAAGATGAGCACATTCGACCCGAATGGGCGCCGGCGCTTCCTGCGCCAGGCCTGTACGCTGGGCGCCACCGGCACGCTGGCCGGCCATGCGCTGACCAGCCTGGCGGCGCCGGCCACCGTCACCCTGCCGTTCGCCAACGGCGAGCGCGACCTGATCGCCTATCCGCAGAAGCGGCCCCTGATCCGCCAGACCTCGCGCCCGCCGCAGCTGGAAACGCCGTTCGCGGTCTTCAATGAAAACATCATCACGCCCAACGACGCGTTCTTCGTGCGCTACCACCTGGGCAATATTCCCACCGCCATCGACCTGAACACCTACCGCATCAAGGTCAGCGGGCTGGTGGACAAGCCGCTGGAGCTGTCGCTGGCCGATCTGAAGCAGCAATTCGGCAAACCGGTGGAGCTGGTGGCCGTCACCCAGTGCTCGGGCAACAGCCGCGGCTTCTTCGCGCCGCGCGTGGGCGGCGGGCAGTCGGGCAACGGCGCCATGGGCAATGCCCGCTGGCTGGGCATCCCGCTCAAGCGCGTGCTGGAGAAAGCCGGCATCCGCGCCGGCGCGCGCCAGGTGACGTTCGAGGGCATGGACCGCCCGGTGCTGCCCGGCACGCCGGAATTCGTCAAGGCGCTGGACGCCGCCCATGCGCTGGACGGCGAGGTCATGCTGGCCTATGCCATGAACGGCGCCGACCTGCCCATGCTCAACGGCTATCCCGTGCGCCTGGTGGTGCCGGGGTACTACGGCACCTATTGGGTCAAGCACCTGGCCGACATCAAGGTGCTGGATAAGGAGTTCGACGGCTTCTGGATGCAGAAAGCCTACCGCATTCCCGACAACGATTGCGCCTGCACGCCCCCGGGCAAGGCGCCGGAAAAAACACGCCCCATCGGCCGCTACAACGTGCGCAGCTTCATCACCAGCCTCGCAGAAGGCGCGCGCGTCGCCCGCGGCAAGCCGGTGCAGGTGCGCGGCATCGCCTTCGACGGCGGCAAGGGCATACGCGAAGTCCAGTTCTCGTCGGACGGCGGCAAGACCTGGCAGGCCGCCAAACTGGGCCGCGACCTGGGCCGCTACTCCTTCCGCGAATGGCACGCCGATTTCACACCCAAGGCCGCCGGCGACTACATGCTGAAGGTCCGCGCCACCAACACGGCCGGCGAAACCCAGCCGCTGGACCCGCTGTGGAACCCGGCCGGCTACATGCGCAACGTGGTCGAAGCCGTCCGCGTCACCGCCGCCTGAGGAGAGCGCCATGAACCGCCATTTCCGTCGCTGCCTGCCGGCGCTCGCGCTGGGCCTCGCCTGTTTGGCCCCGGCCGCCCAGGCCCTGGAGATCAAGCTGCCCCAGGAAACCGCCACCCTGCATCCCGGCACGGGCGCGGGGGCCCAGCATGCGGCCCTGTGCCTGATGTGCCATTCGGTGGACTATGTATCGTCGCAGCCGCCCATGCCCCTGGGCTTCTGGGACGCCGAGGTCAAGAAGATGGTGGGCACCTACGGCGCCCCCATTCCCGCCGACCAGGTGCCGCTGATCGTGGAATACCTGAACCAGGCCTATCCGCCGGCCCCTGCGCCGGCCCCGGCCGCCAAGCAATAGGCGGCCCCTGGCAGCAGCCCCCGGGGCGGTGCGCGGCCGCCCTGCGGTGGCGCGCGCGCTCCCATCGACCGCTGGCTTAGGCGTACCATTACCCGACCCAGACCACGTCCGACAGGAGCGCCTACCCGGCGCGCCGGAAGAACTCCATGCTGCAACCCGTTTCGGCCAACACCGATCTGCCCGCGGACGCACCCGCCGCTCCCGCCCCCGTGCTGCAGGTCAGCACGCTATCCCCCTTCGCGTTTCCGGCCTTCCGCATCATCTGGATCGCCAATCTGTTCGCCAACCTGGGCACCTGGGCGCAATCCGTCGCGGCCGCGTGGATAATCACCACCGAACAGAGCAGCCCGCTGATGGTCGCCATGATCCAGGTGGCCGCCGCCTTCCCGCTGGTGGCGCTGTCCATCCTGACTGGCGTGCTGGCTGACAACTACGACCGCCGCAAGGTCATGCTGACCGGCATGCTGCTGGAGCTGACGGGCGGCGTCTTCATCACCATCCTGGCCTTTGCCGGCCTGCTGCATCCCATCACGCTGATCGCGTCGGTGTTCTGCATCGCCATCGGCAGCGCCATCGTCACGCCGGCCTGGCAGGCCGCGGTGGGCGAACAGGTGCCGCGCGCCCACGTCGGCAGCGCGGTGCTGCTGAACAGCGTCAACTTCAACGTGGCGCGCGCGGTCGGCCCGGCCATCGGCGGCCTGCTGCTGGGCGCCATGGGCGCGCCCTGGGTGTTCCTGCTGAACTGCTTCTGCTACGGCGGCCTGATCTGGGCGATCTGGCGCTGGAAGCGCGACCTGCCGCTGCGCCGCCTGCCGCCCGAAGGCATCCTGGAAGGCGTGGTGGCGGCGCTGCGCTACACCCAGCACTCCACCGTCACGCGCGTGGTGATGCTGCGGTCATTCGCCTTCGGCCTGTCCGCCAGCGCGCTGTGGGCCTTGCTGCCGCTGCTGGCGCACGAACATGAAGGCGGCAGCGCCCTGCTGTACGGCTACATGCTGGGCGCGCTGGGCCTGGGCGCCATCCTCGGCAGCGCCGTCGTACGCCGGGTGCAGGCCGCCTGGGGCGCGAGCGGCCTGATCAGCGCCGCGGCGGGCCTGCTGGCCGCATGCCTGCTGGCGCTGGGCCTGACCGGCACCCTGTGGGTGGCATTTCCCGCGTTGCTGCTGTCAGGCAGCTGCTGGATCGGCGTGCTGGCGACCTACAACACCACCGTCCAGATGCTGGTGCCAGACTGGGTCAAGGCGCGCGCGCTGGCGCTGTACCAGACGGCCATCTTCGGCGGGCTGGCGGCGGGCTCCTTCATGTGGGGCCATTTCGCCGGCACCATGGGCGTTTCCGGCGCCCTGGCCACCGCCGGCATCATGCTGGGCATCACCGTCGCGCTGATGTACCGCTCGCGGCTGCCCGAACATCTGGACACCACGTCGCTGGCGCGGGCCGACACCACCGAGCCGGCGATGGCCGCGGTAGGCTTCAACACGCAGCACGGCGCGGTGCTGGTCGCCGTGGAGTACCTGATCGAAAAGGAAAAACTGTCCGCGCTGATCGGCGCGACGCACCCGCTGCGCCTCATGCGGCTGCGCAACGGGGCGCAGCAATGGCAACTGTTCCGCGACCTGGAGCGCGAGGGCGTCTGGCGCGAGGTCTTCCTGGTGGAAAGCTGGATGCAATACCTGCGCATGATCGACCGCATGACGCTGGAGGACAAGATGGTGCTGGACAAGGTGCGCGCGCTGCACGCCGGCGACAAGCCGCCGGTGGTGTCGCGCAACGTCAGCTACCTGGCCATGAACGAAGCGCAGGGTTTCTCGCTGCGCCGCGATCCGGAATCCCTGTAGGCGCCCGCGCCGCCGTACTTCAGGCGGCCGTTTCCGGCACCCAGCCCGCGGCCGTGCGGCGCATGCGCGGCGACTCGAACGCGCAGGCCACCGATATCGGCGCGCCCTGCGCATCCACCAGCCGCTCGCGCCAGCGCTCGCCCTGGCACATGGCCACGACGATGCCCGCCACTTCCGCGCCGCAGCGCGCCAGCAGTTCCAGCGCGGACAGCATCGTCTGCCCCGTGCTGACGGCGTCGTCCACCACCAGCACGCGGCGCCCCGCCAGGCTGCCCGCCAGATTCGGATCCACGTACAGCAGCTTGCCGGCGTCCGGCGTGGTCAGCGACTGCACCGGCACGGCCAGGCGTTCGTCGTACCAGTACTTGCGCGAATAGCCGAAGGGCACATAGCGCGTGAACCCCAGGCCGCGCGCCACCATGGGCGCGAAAGCGAGGCCCAGCGTCGGCAGGCCCACGACCACCTCGGCCTCGAAGACGCGCGCGCGCTCGGCCATGAAGCCGGCCAATGCGTCGACCACTTCCAGGCTGGCATGGTTGGCGATCAGCGAGGCCACGCAGCGGTCAGGGTCGCCGGGCACGCCGCGCAGCGGCAGTACCAGATAGCGGCCGTCGGGCAGCCGCGCGGGATAGCCGCGGGAATAGGGCGGGTCTGCCGGCAGCGTCAGCGCATCGGCGCTGACGATCTCCTGCCAGTAGTCGGTGGTGGCGTCGAAGGCAGGCGCGCCGGCGGTGGTCAGGTCGTGTGAGGCAGTCATGCGTCGCGGAAAGTAGCGGCGGCCGGTCAGCGCGCGCCGGCGGCCAGATAGGCTTCCGCCAGCGTCACCCAGTAGCTGGCCGTGACCGGCAGGATGCCGTCGTTGAAATCGTAGTCGGGGTTGTGCACCATGCAACCGCCTTCGCCCTCGCCATTGCCAACGATGAAATAGCTGCCAGGCACCTGTTCCAGCATGAAGGCGAAATCGTCGCTGGCTTGCAGCGGTTCCAGGTCGGGGATCAGCAGGCCTTCGCCCAGCCAGCCGCGCGCCACCTCGGCCGCGAACTGCGTGGCATCACGGTCATTGACCACCGGCGGATAGCGCCAGCGATAGTCCACCTGGACGCTGGCGCGGTGCACCGCGGCCTGCGCGGTGGCGATCGCCGTGATGCGTTCGCGCAGCAGCGCGCGCGTTTCAGGGCGGCGCGCGCGCACCGTCAGGCGCAGCTCCACCGTCTTCGGAATCACGTTGGGCGCGTCGCCGCCATGGATGGCGCCTATGGTCACCACCGCCATGTCGTTGGGATCGATCTCGCGCGAGACGATGGTCTGCAGGGCCAGCACGATGCTGGCCGCCGCCACGATGGGGTCCACCGCCACGTGCGGCATGGCCCCATGGCCGCCCACGCCGCTGACGGTCAGGATCACCGTGTCGGACGAGCTGTACATCACGCCGGAGCGGAAGCCGAAATGCCCGGCCGGATAACCCGGCTCGTTGTGAAAGCTGTAGACGGCGTCGCACGGAAAGCGTTCGAACAGGCCGTCGGCAATCATCTTCTGCGCGCCGCCATGGCCTTCCTCGGCCGGCTGGAAGATCAGGTGCACGGTGCCGTCGAAACGGCCGCGCTCGGCCAGCGCGCGGGCCGCGGCCAGCAACGTGGCCGTATGGCCATCATGGCCGCAGGCGTGCATCTTGCCGGGATTCTGGCTGGCATAGGGCAGGCCGGTGGTCTCATGGATGGGCAGGGCATCCATGTCGGCGCGCAGGCCCAGCCGGCGCGCGCCGCTGCCGCGGCGCAAGGTGCCCACCACGCCGGTCACGCCCAGGCCGCGATCCACCTCGTAGCCCCAGGCCGCCAGCCTTTCGGCCACCAGCTCGGCCGTGGCGACCTCTTGATACGCCAGTTCGGGATTGGCGTGGATGCGATGGCGCAGCGCCACCATCTCTTCCTGGATGGCCTGGATCTCGGGCAGCACGGGGGGTGTATTCATGGCATGGCTTCCTGCAAAGGGGCAGGCCTATTCCTGCTGGATGTTGGCGCTCTTCACGATGTGCGCGTACAAGGCTTTTTCCTTCTTCAGGAAAGCGGCAAAATCCTGCGGCGTGCCCTGTCCGGGCATGGCGCCGCCTTCGGCCAGGCGCTTTTGCACCTCGTCCATGCGCAGCACCGCGTTCAGTTCCTGGTTCAGCCGCTCGACCACGGCGGGGTCGGTGCCTGCCGGCACGAACACGCCGGTCCAGGTGTTGAGTTCAAAGCCCTTGAGCGCCGGCGTCTCGCCAAACGCCTGCACCTGCGGCAGCGTGTCAACGCGCGCGGCGGACGTCACGCCCAGCGCGTGCAGTTTCTTCTGCTGCACCAGCGGCGTGGCGCTGGTGGTCACCAGGAGGCCCAGGTCCACCTGGCCGCCCATGACGTCGTTGGTGATCTGCGCGCCGCCGCGATAGGGCACGTGCACCAGCTTGACGCGGGCCTGGTCCTGCATCACCTCCATGGCCAGATGCAGCACGGTGCCCACGCCGGACGAGGCGTAGGTCAGCGTGTCGGGTTTCTCGCGCGCCAGCGCGATCAGCTCGTCCATGTTCTGCGCCGGCAGGCCCGGACGCGCCAACAGCACCACTGGCGCGGTAGTCACCAGCGCCACCGGCGTCAGGTCGGATTCGGCGTCGTACTTCACGGCCGAGTTGATCAGCCGGGCCACGCTGATCGGACCGTCAAAGCCCATCACCAGCGTGTAGCCGTCCGGCCTGGCGTGCACGGCCTTGGCCACGCCCAGCACGCCGCCCGCGCCCGCCACGTTGTCGACGATGACGGACTGCTTGAGGCGGTCCGACAGCTTCTGCGCCACCAGGCGCGCCGTGGTGTCGACGTTGCCGCCCGGGCTGAACGGCACGATCAGGGTCAGGGGCCGGGCTTCCGGCCAGGTGTCGGCGCCGGCAGCGGGGGCAAGGCACAGCGCGGCCGCCAGCGCGGACACGGACAGGAACAGGCGTTTGAACATGGAAGGAGCGGGATCGGAGCGAGGGGCGCGCGCGGAGCCGGCAGCGCGGAGGAGGACGACGGCGCCATCCTAACCAGATCCTGGTGATAACTGAAATGCTATATTTTTATAGATTCATCAGGCAAATCTATGACCAAGCGTCCCGCTCCCGATGGCCACGCCGCACCCGCCCGCCAGCCCACGCTGCGCCAGCTGCGCGGTTTCAAGGAAGTGGCCCGCCACGCCAGTTTCAGCCGCGCCGCCGAGGCTCTGGCGCTGAGCCAGCCGGCCCTGTCCGCCGCCATCCGCGAACTGGAGACGCTGATGGGCGTGGCCCTGTTCGAACGCAGCACCCACCACGTGCGCCTGACGCCCGCCGGACAAGCCGCGCGTGCGCAGATCGAATGGCTGCTCAACAGCTACACGCAGGGCGCCGAAGACCTGCAGCGCCTGCTGGATACCCAGGCCGCCACGGTGCGCATCGGCTGCATCCCGTCCACCATGCACTTGCTGGCGCCGGTGGTGGCGCAATGGCGCCTGCGCCATCCTGAAATCGTGCTGATCCTCAGCGACCACCTCAACGACGAGCTCATGGCCGCGCTGGGCAATGGCGAACTGGACATCGGCCTGGGCCTGGACTTCGGCCTCACGCCCGGCGTGGCCGCGGCCTTCGTGGCCGAGGACGACCTGGTCGCGGTGCTGGCCGACACCCACCGGCTGGCGCGGCGCCAGGCGGTGACCTGGCAGGACCTGAAGGCCGAGCCGCTGGCCGTGCTGTCGCGCGGCAGTACCTACGAAATGATCGTGGCCACGCTACGCCAGCTGGGCTCGGACCTGGCCGCGACCGACACCCTGAATTACACCGACACGCTCTACAGCCTGGTGCGCGCGGGCTTGCGCGTGGGCCTGATCTCGCGCCTGTACACACAAGGGCAGCGGCAGGACGGCCTGGCCATCGTGCCACTGCAGCGTCCGCAACTCACACGGCGCATCTGCCTGATGGCGCGCGCCCCCGAACAGCAGGCCCGCGCCGCGGTCCGGCTCTGCCACGCAGAACTGGCTCAACTGCTGCGCGAACGCGCAGCCATCCGCACGCCCTAGAGAGCCGGGCGCGGGCGCTCAGCCGCCCGTCCGCGCACGCCAGGCCAGGGCGCGTTCGGCCCAGGCCTGATGAATCGCGTTCATGTTGCGCGCCAGCGTGGCGGCATCGCCAAAACTCACCCGCGACCCCTGCAAGCGCAGCTGCGTGCGGACCTCCTCCGATTCGAGCGCCCGCGCCACCTGCTGTTGCAGTTGCTCGACGCGGGCGGGCGCCACGCCGCGCGGCGCGAACAAGCCGGCCACGCCGCCGTGCTCCAATCCTCCGAAGCCTTGCTCGGCAAAGGTGGGAACATCGGCTAGGTCGGCATGGCGGCCTGGCCCCGAAATGGCGAGCAGGCGCAGCCGTCCGGCGCTTACCGGCTCCCGCAGTTCAGCCAGGGATGTCAGGCCCAGCGCCACATAGCCGGCCTGCAAGTCGGTCACCAAGGGCGCGCCGCCGCGATAGCACACTGCCGTGGCCGCCACGCCGAAACGCTCGGCCAGCAGCTCCACGGCCAGCTCCGGCACACTGCCGGGCGCCGGCACGCCCACCGGCAGCGGACCTTCGTATCCGCGCAGATCCTGCAGCGTCAGCCAAGGCGAATCCGCCCTGACCGCCAGCGCAATGGCGCTCTGGTCGGTCGTCTGCGCTACCGCCGCGAAATCATCCGGCGACGCAAAGCCGGCCTGCGCATCGATGTGCGGCACGATGGCCAAGGTGTGTTCGTTGGTGAACAGCAGGGTGTGCCCATCGGGACGCGCGGCCAGCAATTCCTGCGCCGCCAGCAAGTCTCCCGCGCCGGGGCGATTCTCGACCAGCACCACTTCGCCCAGGCCGGCTTCCAACTGCCGCGCCAACAGGCGGGCGATCACATCCACCCCGCCCCCCGGCGGAAAGCCGACCAGGATGCGAGTCAGGGGCACGGCGCCAAGACGCCCTGCCGCCGCAGCGCCCAGAACGCCCAGCGCGAGCGCCGGCAAGAACCGGCGACGGTGCTGGGATACGCCAGATTGCATAGTCGACCACTCCTTGAAAACGCGGCCCGCCGCCGCGCAAGGCGGCAGGATAAGGAGAAACGCCCCGCAAGGAAAGCCAGCTCGCGACCCGGTCCGCGGGCCGGATCCCTTAACACGTTCTAGAATCAGTGATCGCAGCTTCCGGCCCTCTCCCTCTATCCGGACGCGTTGCCCCCGTGGTCCCGCACATGCTCTCGTTCTCCCGCCATACTGTCTATCCGGCCGGCGTCGGCCTGCCGGCAGCCGAACGCCCAGGCGCGCTCCTGGCCGTCATGCTGGCGCTATGCATGGCCAGCCTGGACACCGCCATCGCCAACACGGCGCTGCCCACCATCGCGCGCGACCTGCAAGCCAGCGACGCGGGCTCGATCTGGATCGTCAGCGGCTATCAGCTGGCCATGGTGGCGGGCCTGCTGCCGGCCGCGGCGCTGGGCGAAATCCTGGGCCACCGGCGGGTCTACATCGTGGGGCTGGCCATCTTCATCCTGTCCTCGCTGGCCAGCGGCCTGGCGCCGTCCTTGCCCACGCTGGTGATCGCGCGCGTGCTGCAAGGCCTGGGCGCGGCCGGCGTCATGAGCGTCAACGGCGCGCTGCTGCGCTTCATCTACCCTTCGCACCTGTTGGGCCGCGGCCTGGGCCTGAACGCCATGGTAGTAGGCATTTCCTTCGCGGCGGGGCCGACCGTGGCCTCGGCCATCCTGCTGCTGGGATCCTGGCACTGGCTGTTCCTGATCAACGTGCCCATCGGCCTGCTGGCGTTCGCGCTGGGCCTGCGCAAGCTGCCCGGGACCGCGCGCGCGCCGCATCGCTTCGACGGCCTGGCCGCGGCGCTGTGCGCCCTGACGCTGGGCCTGTTCGTGCTGGGGTCGAACGAATTGGCGCACGCGGCTCCCTTGCCGCGCGTGGCGCTGGAATGGGGTATCGCCGCGGCCAGCCTGTGGCTGCTGATGCGCCGGCAGGCCGGCCACCCCGCGCCCATCCTGGCGGTGGACCTGTTGCGCCGGCCCTTGTTCGCCCTGTCCGCCGCCACTGCCGTGTGCGCGTTCGCGGCGCAGGCGCTGGCCTTCGTGTCGCTGCCGTTCCTGCTGCAGGCCACGCTCGGCTACAGCCAGGTGCAGACCGGCTTTCTCATCACGCCCTGGCCGGTGGTGGTGGCGGTCATGGCGCCGATAGCGGGGCGACTGTCGGACCGCTATGCGGCCGGCGCCCTGGGCGGCGTGGGGTTGGCGCTGCTGGCGCTGGGCCTGGCCTCATTGGCGCTGATGCCGGCCTCGCCCTCGGTCTGGGACCTCTGCTGGCGCATGGCGCTGTGCGGCGCCGGATTCGGCTTCTTCCAGTCGCCCAACCTGCGCGCCATCATGATGTCGGCGCCGGCCTCGCGCGCCGGCGGCGCCAGCGGCATGATAGGCACGGTGCGGCTCTTGGGCCAGGCCTCGGGCGCGGCCCTGGTGGCCGCCTGCTTCAACATTTCCAGCACGCACGGCGCCATCGCCGCGCTGTGGCTGGGTTGCGTGTGCGCCGCGCTGGCCTGCGTCGCCAGTTTTTCGCGGCTGCGCTTTGACGCGAGCGAACCGGCGCAGGCCAGCTCGACGCGCTAGGAACGCGCTATTCCCGGACGTAGCACGGGTATAGCGACTGCTGCGCGCGCGCACGGGCCGGATCCACCTCGATCACCACGATGGATTCGGTATCGCTGGTTTGCGCCAGGGGTTCGCCATCCGGCTGGAACGCGAACGCCGTGCCCCCGAATACCTGCCCCGCCGCCGTGCGTCCCGCGCGGTTCGAGCTGACCACATAGCAGCCCGACACCAGCGCCGCCATGGCGCCCGCCGTCAGCCAGCGGCGCGTCGACGCGCTGCTGGCTCGCGGCGCCACGATCAGCTCGGCGCCCGCGCGTCCGTAGGCGCGCGAGCGCTCGTTGAACATCAATTCGGTGCATAGCTGCACGCCCAGGCGTATGCCGCCCACCTCGAACACCTCGAACCCATCCATGGCGGCATGGAACCAGGTCGCTTCGAAATAGCCCGGTTCCTCCGGGAAGTATTGCTTATGGTGCAACCGGGTATAGCGGCCGTCCTGCAGGGCGAACGCCTCGTTGGCCAACCGTTCGCCCGCATGCACCGGCCGCGACGATACGATGGCCGGCACTCCCAGCGCCGCCAGCGCATCCAGGCCCGCCTCATGCATGCGCACCGACGCCGCCGCGCGGGCCGCGTCGTATTGCGGGTCGGCGGCCAGCCACGGCCCGAACGGCATTTCACTGGTCACCAGAAGATCCGGGGCCAGCTCAGCGATGCGTTCGGCGATACCTTCCCAGGTCGCGCCCTTGGGCTCCAGATCAGCCGGCCCTTCCATCATGCATATCCGCATACCCACATCCAAGTTGAGCGCGCGCCCCCGGACGGGGCACGTCATCCATGGATGGTAGACCGCCTGTGGCGATTGCGGACGCGGGCCGGTTCAAGCCGTCCGTTGCGGGCGCGATCCTGTCCGGATCTGCCCGTTTCAGGCGAGTGTTGCGGCGTCGATCAGCGCGCCATGCCGGACCACCCGCTTGGGCAGGTCGCCGCCTATCCAGTAGGCCAGCTCGGCGGGATGCTGCACCTCCCAGGCAACGAAGTCCGCATACTTGCCTGCTTCCAGCGTGCCATGCGTGGCCTGCAGTCCCAGCGCTTTCGCCGCATGCGTCGTCGCCCCGGCCAGCGCTTCTTCGGGCGTCAGGCGGAACAGCGTGCAGGCCATGCTCAGCATCAACCGCAGCGACAGCGCGGGCGAGGTGCCGGGGTTCAGGTCGCTGGAGATGGCGATGGGCACGCCATGGCGGCGCAACAGGTCGATGGGAGGCAGCCTGGTCTCGCGCAGGGCGTAGAACGCCCCGGGCAGCAGCACCGCCACCGTGCCGGCCTGCGCCATCGCCAGCACATCGCTTTCGGTCAGGTATTCCAGATGATCCGCCGACCAGGCGCCATAACGCGCGGCCAGCGCCGCCCCGTGCAACGAAGACAATTGCTCTGCGTGCAGTTTCACGGGCAGTCCCAGTTCACGCGCAGCCTGGAACACCCGTTCGACCTGTGCCGGCGTGAATGCCAAATGCTCACAGAATGCATCCACCGCGTCGATCAAGCCCTCGACGGCCAGCAGCGGCAGCATGCGGCGCGCGACTTCGTCGATGTAATCGTCCGCGCGGCCCGCGTAGTCCGGCGGCAGCGCGTGCGCGGCCAGACAGGTCGCGCTGATGGTCAGCGGCAGGGTCTGGCCCAGGCGCCGCGCCACCCTGAGCATCTTGCGCTCGTTGGGCAGGTCCAGCCCATAGCCGGACTTCACTTCCAGCGTGGTCACGCCGTCGCGCATCAGATGCAGGGCGCGCTTGCGTGCGCTGGCGTAAAGTTCATCCTCGCTGGCGGCGCGGGTGGCGCGCACGGTGCTGGCGATGCCGCCGCCTTGCGCGGCGATGGTGGCGTAGTCCACGCCTTGCAGGCGCTGTTCGAACTCCAGGCTGCGATTGCCGCCGAACACCAGGTGGGTGTGGCAATCGATCAACCCGGGCGTGACCCAGGCGCCGCCCAGGTCGTGCTCGCGCGCGTCGCCCCCAGGCGGCAGTTTCTCCTCAGGACCGATCCACTCGATGCGGTTCTCGCCTGTCACGATGGCGGCCCGTTCGATCACGGAGTACTTACCCTGCGCCATCGTGGCGGCGTGGCAATTGCGCCAGACCTGTCTCATGCGTAGGCTCCTCTTGCGCGCCGGCGTTAAAGACTGGGCAACAGGCCGGCCGGCACCAATGCCGTCAGACCCTGGCCCGCAATGAGCTGACTCGCCGCTTCAATGTCGGGCGCGAAGAAGCGGTCCCGCTCATAGTGCGCCACTTTCTGGCGCAACAGGCCGCGAGCACGCTCCAGCTTGGGCGCAGTCTTCAAGCCCTGGCGGAAATCCAGGCCCTGGCAGGCGCCCAGCCATTCGATCGCAAGGATATCGCGCACGTTCTCGGCCATGGGCCAGAGCCGCTTGCCCGCATTCGGCGCCATGGACACGTGGTCCTCCTGGTTGGCCGAAGTCGGCAGGCTGTCCACGCTGGCGGGGTGGGCCAGCGCCTTGTTGTCGCTGGCCAGCGCCGCCGCGGTCACCTGGGCAATCATGAATCCGGAATTCACGCCGCCGTTGCTCACCAGGAACGGCGGCAGCTGCGACATATGCTTGTCCATCATCAGCGAGATGCGGCGCTCGGACAGCGCGCCGATCTCGGCCAGCGCCAGCGCCAGGTTGTCCGCCGCCATGGCCACCGGCTCGGCATGGAAGTTGCCGCCCGAAACCACATCGCCCTGCTCGGCAAACACCAGCGGATTGTCGGAGACCGCGTTGGACTCGATCTCCAGCACCTGGGCGGCATGGCGTATCTGCGTCAGGCAGGCGCCCATGACCTGCGGCTGGCAGCGCAGCGAATAGGGGTCTTGCACCTTGTCGCAGTTCGCGTGCGAATGCCCGACCTCGCTGTCCTCGGTCAGCAGATCGCGGTACACGGCCGCCACGTCGATCTGGCCAGGCTGGCCGCGCGCGGCGTGGATGCGGGGATCGAACGGCGCGCGCGATGCCAGCATGGCTTCCACGCTGAGACTGCCGCAGACCAGCCCGGCCGCCAGCAGGTCCTCGGCCTCGAACAGCCCGCGCAGCGCATAGGCCGTCGAAACCTGCGTACCGTTCAAGAGCGCCAGGCCTTCCTTGGCCGCCAGCGTCAAGGGTTCCAGCCCCGCCTGGGCCAGCGCTTCGCGCGCGGGCAGCCAGGCGCCGCGATGGCGCGCCTTGCTCTCGCCCAGCAGCAACAGAGACATGTGCGCCAGCGGCGCAAGGTCGCCGGACGCGCCCACCGATCCCTTCAGCGGAATATGCGGATAGACCTCGGCGTTCACCAGCGCGATCAGCGCATCGATCACCTTGCGGCGGATGCCCGAATAGCCTCGCGCCAGGCTGTTGATCTTCAGCACCATGATCAGCCGCACCATCGCGTCGTCCAGCGCCTCGCCCACCCCGGCCGCATGCGACAGCACCAGCGAACTCTGCAGGGCTTCCAGATCCTCGCGCGCGATCCGCGTCGTGGCCAGCAATCCGAATCCGGTGTTGATGCCGTAGGCCGTGCGGCCTTCGGCAATGATGCGCTCGACGCAGGCCACGCTGGCCTCGATCGGCCCGGCCGCCGCCGGGTCCAGCGTCACGCGCGCCGGCTGCTGGTAGACGCGCCGCAGGTCGGCCAAGGTCATGTGGCCGGGTGTCAGATGCAATTCCATTGTTGTTCTCCTAGGCGAGTGCCGGCGTCAAAGCGTATGGGTCGCGCGAACGGCGCCGCGATGTTGCGGCACGGCGCCCCGGCGCGCGAACAGGTAATACAGGATGCTGGGTACGACCAGGCCGATGATCCACGAGATATCCACCCCGCCCAGGCGCTCGACCATCGGACCCGTGTAGAGCTTGGTCGAAATGAAGGGCATCTGCACCAGCACCCCGAACAGATAGATCAGGATCCCAGGCCAGTTCCAGCGGCCATAACGCCCGTTCGGATCCGACAGCGCCTCCACGTCGTATTGCTCGCGGCTCACGAAGTAGTAGTCGACCAGGTTGACCGCGCTCCACGGCACGAAGAACGCCAGCAGGAACAGGATGAAGGACTTGAATGCGTTCAGGAAGGAATGCTGGCCGATCAGCGCCACCGCCGTGGCCGCGGCGACGATCGCCAGCACCAGCAGCGCGCGCTGCCGGCGGGAAATCTCCACATGTCCGCGAAAGCCGCTGGCGATGGTCGCGATGCACATGAAGCTGCCGTAGGAGTTCAGCGTCGAAATCGTGACCTTGCCGAACGCGATGGTGAAGTACAGCAGCGCGGCCGTGGCTCCCGTGCCGCCCAGCCCCACGATGTAGGCAACTTCGCGCCCGGCGAACTGGCCGGCCGCCATGGCCGCGGCCAGCACGCCCAGCACCATGGCGATCTGCGCGCCCAGCACCGAACCCAGTCCTACCGCCAGAAAGGTCTTGAACGACGAGGTCCGGCTCGGCAGATAGCGCGAATAGTCCGCGACGTATGGGCCGTAGGCGATCTGCCACGATGCCGCCAGCGAAACCGCCAGCAGGAATGAACTCCAGGTGAAATGGCGGATCTGCAGCAACTGGCCCACGTCGCCCAGCGCGATAACGCGGCTGAACAGGTAGAAGAAGGCAATGATGCCCAGCACCGTCGCAATCCGTCCGATGATGTGGATCATGCGGTAGCCGAACAGCGTCACCCCGACGATCACCGCGGCGAAGATCAGGATGCCGGCCGTATCGCTCACGCCGAACAGCTGGCCCAGGGCCTGCCCCGACAGCACCGTGCCCGTGGCCGTGAATCCCAGGTACATCAGGCACACCAGCACGATGGGTATCGCCGCGCCATAGACGCCGAACTGCACCCGGCTGGATATCATCTGCGGCAATCCCAGCTTGGGCCCCTGGGCCGCATGCAGCGCCATGACCGCGCCGCCGAAGACCTGTCCGACGAACAGCCCGATCAGCGACCAGAAGACGTCTCCGCCCAGCACCACCGCCAGCGCTCCGGTGATGATGGCGGTGATCTGGAGATTGGCGCCCATCCACAGCGTGAACTGGCTGTAGAGCTTGCCGTGACGCTCCGTTTCGGGGATGAAATCGATCGAGCGCCGCTCGATGAGCGGTCCTCTTGCTGCCTGGCTGTCCTGAGTCATTATGTCGTCCCGGTCATGGCGATTGGACGGGCGCGGTCACGGCCCGCGGGTATGGGCAGCGCGGTATCAGCGCTTGCCCGCAAGCATGGGCAGATTGAGGTTCTGCTCCTGCGCGCATTCAATGGCGGCCGCGTAGCCCGCGTCGGCATGGCGCATGACGCCCGTGCCCGGGTCGTTCGTCAGCACGCGGGCGATGCGCTCGGCGGCCTCGTCCGTGCCGTCGCACACGATGACCATGCCGGCATGCTGCGAGAAGCCCATGCCCACGCCGCCGCCATGGTGCAGCGACACCCAGGTCGCGCCGCTGGCGGTATTCAGCAGCGCGTTCAGCAGCGGCCAGTCCGACACCGCGTCCGAGCCGTCGCGCATGGCTTCGGTTTCACGATTGGGGCTGGCGACCGAGCCGGAATCCAGGTGATCGCGGCCGATGACGATGGGCGCCGACAGCTCGCCCGTGCGGACCATTTCATTGAACGCCAGGCCCAGCCGGGCGCGCTGGCCCAGGCCCACCCAGCAGATGCGCGCCGGCAGCCCCTGGAAGCTGATGCGTTCGCGCGCCATGTCCAGCCAACGGTGCAGGTGCGCGTCGTCGGGGATCAGCTCCTTGACCTTGGCATCGGTCCTGTAGATGTCCTGCGGATCGCCCGACAGCGCTGCCCAGCGGAACGGGCCCACGCCGCGGCAGAACAACGGCCGGATGTAGGCGGGCACGAAGCCCGGAAAATCGAATGCGTCCGCCACGCCTTCTTCCTTGGCCATCTGGCGGATGTTGTTGCCGTAGTCAAAGGTCGGAACGCCCTGGCGCTGGAAGGCCAGCATGGCCTGCACGTGCACCGCCATGGACTGCTTGGCGGCCTTGATGACCGCGGCCGGCTCGCGCTTGGCGCGCGCGCGGTAGTCCTGCCAGGTCCAGCCCGCCGGCAGATAGCCGTTCAGCGGATCGTGCGCGCTGGTCTGGTCCGTCACCATGTCCGGCCGCACGCCGCGGCGCACCAGCTCGGGCAGGATCTCGGCGGCATTGCCGCACAGGGCGATGGAGACGGCGCGCCCTTCCTGCGTGTACTTGGCGATGCGCGCCAGCGCGTCGTCCAGGTCGCGCGCCTGTTCATCGACGTAACGGGTGCGCAGGCGGAAGTCGATGCTGGTCTGTTGGCATTCGATGTTCAGCGAGCAGGCGCCGGCCAGCGTGGCCGCCAGCGGCTGCGCGCCGCCCATGCCGCCCAGGCCCGCGGTCAGCACCCAGCGCCCCTTGAGGTTGCCGCCGTAGTGCTGGCGGCCCGCCTCGACGAAGGTTTCGTACGTGCCCTGCACGATGCCCTGGCTGCCGATGTAGATCCAGCTGCCTGCGGTCATCTGGCCGTACATGGCCAGGCCCTTGGCGTCCAGTTCGTTGAAGTGCTCCCAGGTGGCCCAGTGCGGCACCAGGTTGGAGTTGGCGATCAGCACGCGCGGCGCGTTGGCGTGGGTCTTGAAGACGCCCACCGGCTTGCCGGACTGCACCAGCAGGGTTTCGTCCTCGTTCAGGTTCTTGAGCGACTCGACGATCTTGTCATAGCAGTCCCAGTCGCGGGCGGCGCGGCCGATGCCGCCGTAGACCACCAGCTCCTTGGGATTCTCGGCCACGTCGGGGTCCAGGTTGTTCATCAGCATGCGCAAGGGGGCTTCGGTCAGCCAGCTCTTGGCATTCAGTTGCCTGCCGCGCGGGGCGCGGATAACGACGTCGCGGTATCGGTTCGAGTGTTCCAAGAGGCTCTCCTTGATCAGTTCGGTTGCACGCCGTCGCAGGCGCTGCGCCAGTCTGAATCATAGGATGCCTATGCTTGTATATACAAGCTGATGGGAGTCGATTTTTCCTCGGGGATTACCCGAACGAAAAACCGGGACGATGACGTCCCGGTTTTCATGGAAACAGTGGAATGCCGCCGCCCGCTGGCGGCCGCGCCTCCAGTCAGACCTTGCGCGGCAGCAGTTCGATCACGCAGGCATCCAACGGCGCCTCGGCTTCCAGGCGGTACTCGGCCAGGCCGTCCGACGATGCGGCATGCAGGCAGTCGTAACGCGACGGCAGCGCATGCGGGGCGCCATTGATGCGCACAACGAGCGCGCCGCCCGCCGTCAGCACCAGCACCTCGGACGCGGCGCTATGGAATGCCCACGGACCCGCGCCCGCCACCCATTGCAGCCGGGCATGCCAGCGCGCCGGCGCATAGATCAGGTTGAAATCGCGTATCGGCCCGTTCAACAGGCGGCACTGCACCTGCGCATCGCCCGCAAAGGCATAGGCCTGCCGCGGCGCCAGCGGCGTCTGCGCGCGGCCGTCCACGGTGAGTTCTATGCCCTGGCCTTCGAGCACGGTGATGATGCGCTGATAGCCCGTGAAGGCGGAAAACCCGCCGTCCTGCGCCACGTCGGCGATCGACAGCCGCCAGTCGAACGCGGCGGCGCTGCCGCCCGGATTGCAGGCGACTTCCTGCGTGGTGCCGCCGCCATTGCGCCAGGGCATGCGTGGATAGTCGGCGGCGCGGTACAGATGAACTTCGGGTTGCTTCATGTGGTGAACTTGCCTTCCAGGCGATGCCGGGAACCAGGGTGAATCAAACGGGCCAGGGTGACGGCGCGGTCGCCCGACCAAGTGCGGCGGCTGATCAGCAGACAGGGCTCGTCGCGCTCGATCTGCAGCAGCTGGCATTCGCGCGGCTTGGCGAGGATGGCTTCGACCACGTGCTCGCCTTCGCTCAGCGGCGCCACGCGCGTCAGGTATTCATAGGGCGTGCTCTGCGTGAAATCCTGCTTCAGATAGTCAGGCGCCAGACGCACGTTGACGTAGCGATCCTCTAGCTGGATCGGCAGGTCGTCCTCGTAGTGCACGATGACCGAGTGATACACCGGCTGCCCGGCGCGGATATCCAGCGCCAGCGCCTGTTCGGCGCCTGCGGGCTCTTCGGCCAGGCGCACCACGCGGCTGTGGTGGCGATGGTTGCGCGCCGCGATCTCGTCGGCGATGTTGTTGACGGCGAACAGCGCCGAGCGCGCCTTGGGTTGGGCCACGAAGGTGCCTACGCCCTGCATGCGTACCAGCAGCCCCTCGGCCGTCAACTCGCGCAAGGCGCGATTGATGGTCATGCGGCTGAACCCGAGCTCATCGACCAGTTCGCTTTCCGACGGCACCCGGTAATGTTCCGGCCACGCGCCGCTGCGGATCTGCTGCGCGATCATCTGCTTGACCTGTGCATAAAGCGGCGCAGGCGGCGCATTGGCCTGAACGGGCAATTTGGGGGGGTTGGAAGCCATGGGAGATCCTGTAATGCGGCGCAAGGCGACGGACGGCGATCAGCGCCTAGTATAGACAGGTACAGACGGCTATCGGACCCGCGTACCGCGCCCGCACCGGGCTTGTCGCCCGCGCCGCGCCTAGGCATGGTCCCCGGCGCGGGAGTACCGTAGTGGACGTGGGCAGCCAGATTTCCTATACTCCCCCCCTGTATTTATCGGAGCCTGCCGTGCCGCACTCCCCGGAAGAGAAAAAACGCGTCGTCACCCGTTTGCGCCGCATCCAGGGCCAGGCGCTGGCGCTGGAACGAGCCGTGAACGAAGGCACGGAATGCGGCGCGTTGCTGCAGCAATTGGCCGCCTTGCGCGGCGCCGCCACCGGCCTGATGGCCGAGGTGCTGGAAAGCCATCTGCGCGAAACCTTCCTCCAATCCGCCCAGGGCGGCCGCCAGGACGCCACGATCGAACCCGAAGCGGAGATCGATCTCTTGATGCGCCTGGTCCGTTCCTATTTGAAATAACGCCATCTGACATACGTGGAGCCCTAGCTATGAAATCACGCGCAGCAGTCGCATTCGGACCCGGCAAGCCGCTGGAAATCGTTGAAATCGACGTCGCGCCGCCGCAGCGCGGCGAGGTGCTGGTGAAGATCACCCACACCGGCGTCTGCCACACCGACGCCTTCACCCTCAGCGGCGACGACCCTGAAGGCCTGTTCCCCGCGGTGCTGGGCCACGAAGGCGCGGGCGTGGTGGTCGAAGTCGGCGAAGGCGTGACCTCGCTGAAACCCGGCGACCACGTCATCCCGCTCTACACGGCCGAATGCCGCGAGTGCAAGTTCTGCCTGTCCGGCAAGACCAACCTGTGCCAGAAGGTGCGCGCCACCCAGGGCAAGGGCGTCATGCCCGACGGCACCTCGCGCTTCAGCTACGAAGGCAAGCCGCTCTACCACTACATGGGCTGCTCCACTTTCAGCGAGTACACGGTGGTCAACGAGATCTCGCTGGCCAAGATCAACCCGGCCGCTCCGCATGAAAAGGTCTGCCTGCTGGGCTGCGGCGTCACCACCGGCCTGGGCGCCGTGCACAACACCGCCAAGGTCAAGGAAGGCGACACCGTCGCCGTGTTCGGCCTGGGCGGCATCGGCCTGGCCGTGATCCAGGGTGCGGTGCAGGCCAAGGCCGGCCGCATCATCGCCGTGGACACCAACCCCAACAAGTTCGTGCTCGCCAGCGCCATGGGCGCGACCGACTGCGTCAACCCCAAGGACCACGACAAGCCGATCCAGGACGTCATCGTCGAAATGACCGACGGCGGCGTGGACTTCTCGTTCGAGTGCATCGGCAACGTGCACGTGATGCGCGCCGCGCTGGAATGCTGCCACAAGGGCTGGGGCGAGAGCATCATCATCGGCGTCGCCGGCGCCGGCCAGGAAATCAGCACGCGTCCGTTCCAGCTGGTCACCGGCCGCGTCTGGCGCGGTTCGGCCTTCGGCGGCGTCAAGGGCCGCACGCAGTTGCCGGGCATGGTGGAAGACGCCATGAGCGGCAAGATCGACCTGGATCCGTTCGTGACCCACACCCTGCCGCTGGAACGCATCAACGAAGCCTTTGACCTGATGCATGAAGGCAAGTCGATCCGCACGGTGATCCACTACTAAGCCCGCATCTTGCGGCAACGACGGGCCCGGCGCGGCATGCGCCGGGCCCGTTGCTTTTCCATGACAGGCGTGCGACATGTCGCGCGCAACATGACAACACTGTCATTCATTTCCGCGTCATCTTGACCCGCGACCATTCGCCCTCCGATGACAGAGGGGTACACGCGAATGAACACGTGGAAGAGGAACGCGGGCGCGGCCATGCTGAGCGCCCTGGCGCTTCTGGCCGGCTGCGGCGGCGGCGATGGCGATGACGACAAGGTCGTCGAACAGCCCGAACAGCCCGCGCCCGGGCGGCCGATGGAACTGACGATCCTGCACATCAACGATCACCATTCCAACCTGGACAGCAAGAAGAAGGACCTCAAGCTCAAGAACGCTTCCGGCGCGCGCGTCGCCGTGAACGCCGATACGGGCGGCTTTCCGCGAGTGACCGGCGCGATCAACGCGCTGGCTGCGCAATCCGCCAACGTGCTCAAGCTGCACGCGGGCGACGCCACCACCGGCACGCTGTACTTCAACCGCGCGGGCGAACCGGGCGAGGCCGACGCCGCCATGATGAACACCGTCTGCTTCGACGCCATGACCCTGGGCAACCACGAGTTCGACAAGGGCGACAGCGGCCTGAAGCGCTTCATCGAACTGCTGCACGCGGGCGCCTGCCAGACGCCCGTGCTGAGCGCCAACGTCACATTCGCCGCCGGCTCGGCGCTGAACCCCTCGCGCGCCCCCGACATGGTCAAGCCCGCCGTGGTCCTCAAGCGCGACGGCCAAGATATCGGCCTGGTCGGCCTGACCATCGCCGCCAAGACCCAGCAGTCCTCCAGCCCGGACGCCGGCACCGTGTTCTCGGACGAGACCATCGCCGCGCAGCAGCAGATCGACGCGCTGCGCGCGCAGGGCGTGAACAAGATCGTGGTGATGAGCCACATCGGCTACGGCTATGACAAGCAGGTGATCGCGCAGCTAAGCGGCGTGGACGTGGTGGTGGGCGGCGACTCGCACACGCTGCTGGGTCCCGCCTCCATGGCGGACTATGGCGTGGGGTCGCCAGCGGGCGCCTATCCCACCGTGCTGCAGGACAAGGACGGCAAGCGCGTCTGCCTGGTGCAGGCCTGGGAGTACTCGCAGGTGGTCGGCGAGCTGAAGGTCAGCTTCGACGCCAATGGCGACGTCACCGCCTGCGCCGGCACGCCGCACGTGCTGATGGACGGCCCGCTGAAGGTCGCCGGCGCCGCGCCTTCGGCGGCTGACGAAGCCGCGATCCAGGCGGACGTGCAGGCCAGCGGCTTCTTGCGCATGCAAACGCCCGACGCGCAGGCCGCGTCTGTGCTGCAGCCGTTCAAGGCCCGCGTCGACCAGTTCAGCCGCAGCCTGGTCGCTTCGGTGCCGCAGGAACTATGCTCCCGGCGCGTGCCGGGCGGTCCCGGTACGCGCGACTACAGCCGCTCCAGCGCCGCCTGCAATACGCTGGGCAGCGTCAGCCTGCGCGGCGGCGACATCCAGCAGCTGGTGGCCCAGGCCTACCTGGACGTGGCCAACGCCAGCTACGGCGGCGCCGACATCTCGCTGCAAAGCGGCGGCGGCGTGCGCGTGCCGCTACTGGGCAACGTCACGGCAGCCAATGTGATCGAGGTGGTGCCTTTCGGCAATATGCTCTGGCGCCTGGACGTGACCGGGGCCGAGGTCAAGAGCATGCTGGAAGACGGCATGCAGGCGGTCTACGGCGCGGGCGGCTCCACCGGCCCCTATCCGTACGCCGGCGGCCTGCGCTGGGACGTGAATGCGGCCCAGGCCCAGGGCAGCCGCGTGTCCAACATCGAAGTCCGGGATCAGGCCAGCGGCAACTGGCTGCCGCTGGACCCAAGCCGCAGCTACAAGCTGTTCGTGCTGAGCTTCAACGCCACCGGCGGCGACGGCTACAAGACCCTGGCCAACGTGCCGGCCTCGCGCCGGCAGGACATCGGCGTGCTGGACGCCGACGTGTTGCAGGCCTACATCGACAAGCAGGCCAAGGACCCCGTCAGCGGCCTGCCGGTGCTGAACCTGCTGCCCGTGAGCCTGTACAGCACCAAGACGTACAGCGAATAACGGCGGCGCGCCGGCCGCGGCCCTCAGGCCGGCTGCGCCTGGCTTTCGCGATAGACGCGTTCGGTCTTGCCGACGAATGTGCTCAGCGAAAATTCCCGCAACGCCGTGCTGCGGGCCTCGGCGCCCATCACGCCCAAGGCCTCGCGGTTTTCCAGGATCTTCGACAGCGCTTCGACGATGCTGTCCACCGAGGCCGGCGGCACCACCCAGCCGTCGCGGCCATCGGTGACGTTTTCGGGCAGTCCGCCCACTGCGCTGACGATCACGGGCTTGCCGGCGGCCATCATCTCGCGGCAGGCGAAGGAAATCGTCTCCAGCTTCGAGGACAGCACAAAGCCCACGTCCAGCGCCGACAGGAAGGGGCCGACATCGTCCAGCAGGCCGGTGAACACCACCTGGTCCGACATGCCCAGCTCGCTGACGCGGCGCATCTGCTCGGCGTCCGGCAGTTTTCCGGCGATCAGCACCACCACCTGGCGCCGCTTGCTTTCAGGCAGCATGGACACGGCGGTCACCATGTCCAGCCAGTTCTTGTAGACCGCGGTGCCGGCATTGCTGCCAATGACCAGGCGGCCTTGCATGCCCTCGGGCAGCAGACTGCCGCGCGCCTGCACCACTTCGCGCCGCGAAGCCGGGCTGCACTTTTCCGTATCCACGCCGTTGTGCACCACGCGCAGGTCTTCGTTGCGGAAGACCGACTGCTTCATGCGGCGAAACGTATGGGTGCACACGCAGATGACGCGGTTGGTGCCCCACTTGGCGCGCACCCGCGCGCCCAGGCTGTTGGCGCTGCGGTCGGTATGCTGGGTGTACACCATGAAGGGACGCCGCGCGCCCATGCCCATGGTCGCCAGCATGCACAGGCGATGGTCGGCGGAGCCGTTGGCGTGGACCACGTCGAACTTTTCGTCGCGCAGCAAAGCCCGCAGGCGGCGCAGCGCGCGCAGCTGCTGCAGCGGCCGGCCCTTGAACTCCAGGTCCAGCGTGCGCACGCCGGGCAGCGCAGCGGCCTCGGCCAGCAGGCGGCTGCTGGCGGGCGCCGCCACCGTCACCTCGGACTTTTCGCACAGAATGCGCGCCAGCGACATTACGTAGGTAGTGTGGCCGCCGCCGTCGCCTTGGTGGAAATTGGTGTACAGAATCTTCATGGGGTCATACTCGATAACGGCTGCGCGGGCAGCAGGCAGCTCCAATCGCGCTTCTCGAACACGTCGTTCCCCAGCCGGCTGGCGAGCGACAGGTTGTAGACCTTGATGCCGCGTGCGCCAAGCAGCCGGCTGGCTTGCCGGAATGCGGGTTCGATGTGTCCGGAGAATTGCCGGTCCAGCGCGGTGGACAGCTGCGTTGCCGCGCTTTCATAGAAACGGGGTCCCGCCGCGGCCGTCAGGTCCAGGCCGTGCAGGTAGATGGTTTTCGCGCCCAGCCACGCCAGCAGCTGCAAGCCCGTATAGGCGACGGTGCCGCCGCCGAACAGGCCGCGCGGCGGGTCCAGGCTGAAGCCGTGCGCATGTACCGGATTGCGCGCATCGAACAGCACCAGTCCGGGGTCGCCGGCCAGGCGCGCTTCCAGCTCCTCGGGGCGCGCGCGCGGCTGCAGCGCGCGCTGATGCACCTCTTCGAACAGCGCAATGCGGCAGCGCACGTTCTTGCGGTCGAACAGGAAGCCTATCCAGCGGTAGACCTCGGGCGTGACGAACAACGTCAGGTCCTGCGCCAACACTTCCGCCACCAGATCGCGCCTGCGGTTGACGAAACCCGCATCGAGCATCGCGTAATAGGCAAAGCGCAGGGTAGGGTGCTGACGCCGCAGCGCGATCGAGCCGTTGACGCCCATCGCCACATCCAGGCGGCAACGCGCGTAGTCGATCCGAGCCACCGAAGGGCCGCTCAGTATCAGATGGGCGTCGGCGCCGATGTCGCGCGGCAGTTGTTCCAGCGGGGTGATGGCGGGGCCTTGCACGCCACGCAGTTCGCAACCTGTCAGCCGCTCTTGCGCATCGCGCCGCAACGTCACGAAGGGCCACAAGGTTTCGTTGTGCCGGTACGCGGCGGGCCGGGTGTGGCGGTAGAAGTAACGCAGGCTCTTGGTCAGCGGACGCGAACACAGCAAGCGTGGAATGAGCCCGGGACTAGGCATGAGCAATGTTGCGCGGAAGCCGCGAAATAACCTGGTGAGCGGCGAATTCTACGCAGGCGGACCTGTCGAAAAAGCGAGTGAACCCTTGAAGATGTAACGCTTTTGTGGAAACTCCAAAACGTCCCTAAATTTGTTGCGGACGCTTTCCACAGAGCACGGCATCACGATGTCCGAAAATTTTCGATTACGTTTTGCCGCAAAGATTAGCCTGCTCGGCAACGCCATGCGCTAGCTGCAGCGCCGCGCCCGCGGCCTTCCGCTACGATGCGGGTATCGCAATGTCCCGATTCAAGCACTCAACCCTGGATAGGAAGGATTTCGATGTCTACGACCGCCACCCTGAACGCGGCTGCCGCCCACGCCCCCCGCCTGAGCGTGCCGGCGTTCCGCGCACGCAAGCGCCAGGAACCGCTGGTGATGCTGACGGCCTACACGGCGCGCATGGCCGAACTGCTGGACCCGCATTGCGATGCCCTGCTGGTGGGCGACAGCCTGGCGCAGACGATCTACGGACTGCCTTCCACCGTGCCCGTCACGCTGGACATGATGATTGCGCACGGCGCCGCCGTGGTGCGCGGCTCGCGCCGGGCGCTGATCGTCGTCGACATGCCTTTCGGCAGTTATGAGGAAAGCCCCGAACAAGCCTTCCGATCCGCGGCGCGCATCATGAAGGAAACGGGCGCGGGCGCGGTCAAGCTGGAGGGCGGCCAGAGCATGGCGCCCACCGTCGCCTACCTGTCGGCGCGCGGCATCCCGGTCATGGGCCATGTCGGCCTGACGCCGCAAGCCGTGAACATCCTGGGCGGCTACGGCGCACGCGGCCGCGGCGAAGCCGAGTACGCCCGCATTGCCGCCGATGCCGCCGCCGTGGCGGACGCCGGCGCCTTCTCGCTGGTGATCGAGGGCGTGGTCGAGCCGCTGGCGGCGTCGATCACCGAGGCCGTCGCCTGCCCGACCATAGGCATAGGCGCATCCGCGCGCTGCGACGGCCAGGTGCTGGTGGTGGACGACATGCTGGGCATGTTCGAGCGCACCGCGCGCTTCGTGAAACGCTACGACGACCTGGCCGGCCGCATCCAGCAGGCGGCGCAAAGCTATGCCGGCGAAGTCCGTGCGCGGACCTTCCCCGAATCGGCCCATCTTTACGGCGTGGCGGGCGGCGCCTGATGGCGGCGCGCGTTTCTCGCTAGAATCTTCCCCATGCCTTTCTACGCACACACCTCATGAGCACGCCCCGCATGGACACGCCCCAGTTGCAGGACGCCATCGCGGACGCCATCAGCACCGCGACGCGCGGCGCGGGGCGTGTGAACATCCTGGTCGCGGGCAAGACCGGCGTGGGCAAGAGCACGCTGATCAACGCCGTATTCCGCGGCGACCTGGCCAAGACCGGCGCGGGCAAGCCCGTTACCCAGTCGACCCAGGAATTCACCCGGGCCGGCCATCCGCTCACCATCATCGACACGCGCGGCCTGGAGGTCGGCGACTACGAGCGCTCGCGCCAGCAGCTGGCGGACCTGATCCAGGAACGCTCCGCCTCCGACGACCAGGACCGGCATCTGCATGTGGCCTGGCTCTGCATCCAGGACAGCAGCCACCGCGTCGAAGACGCCGAAATCGAGCTGTGCAACATGCTGTCCGATGCCGGCATCCCCGTCGTGGCGGTGCTGACCAAGGCGCGCAAGAACAGCCCCTTCGTCGACGAAGCGCGCAAGCTGCTGCCGCGCGCCAAACAGGTGGTGGCGGTGCGCGCGCTGCCTGAATGGATCGAGGAGCTGGACGCGGAACTGCCGCCCATGGGCCTGGACAACCTGATCGAGGCCACGGCGCTGCACATCCCCGAAGCGCAGCAGCGGGCCTATGCCAACGCCCTGTCCACCCGCAACAAGAAAGCCCTGGAAGTAAAAAAAAAGCGGGCTGAGATAGAGGTCAACGTGGCCGCCGGCCTGGCCGCCTCGGCTGCCGCCGCGCCCATCCCGTTCTCCGACGCCGTCGCGCTGGTGCCGATCCAGGTCGGCATGATCGCCAAGATCGGCATCACCTTCGGGATGGAACTGAATACCGCCGCCATCACCACGCTGGTCACCTCCACGCTGGGCGCGTCCGCCGCCACGCTGATCGGGCGCTCGGTGGTCTCGGGGCTGCTGAAATTCATCCCCGGCGCGGGCAGCGCGGTGGGCGGCACCATCGCCGCCACCACCGCCGGCGCCATCACCAAGCTGCTGGGCAATGCCTACGTGGCCGTGCTGTACGACTTCTGCCTGAAGCATCCGGGCAAGGACATCGACATCGCGATGATCGCCCAGGCCTTGAAGCAGCGCGTCAGCTTCTGACGCGCCGCGTCCGCGCCGGTGTTTACGCACCAGTGCGGACGAATCCCTTTGCGCACCGGCGCGGACCGTTCCTTGCGAACCGCGCCGCGCCCGCGGCGCCAGATCTATACTTTTCGAACCGCCCCCGCCGCTGCGACGCGCCAGCGGCCCGGACTTCCCGCGCCGCGCGCCGGATGTTCTTGCGCAGGCCCACGCAGCCTGCGCACAGGGAGACTCTCATGACTCGCAAATACATCGATTGCCGCGAGTACCCCAGCGAAATGAATTGTTCGGTGGCCTTGGCCGCGGATTCCGAAAAGGAACTGCTGGAAGCGGCCGTGCAGCACGCCACCACGGTCCACAAGCATGCCGACAGTCCCGAGCTGCGCTCGCAGCTGAAGTCGCTGTTCCACGACGGCACGCCGCCGGTTGAAACCCCGCGGCGCGCCTGACCGCGCCGCGGCCGCCATCGCATCAGCGCTGGCGTGGCCCGCCGCGCCAGCGTCGGCAAACACGGCCGCGCCACGAAGACGCGGCCGTCCGCCGGCGCTATGCCCGGGCGAGCGCGGGCTGCGCCGCGCGCACCGCCTCGAACAGGTTCTTCGGATCCGGCAATTGCGGCGCCACCTCGATGCGGGCGCCGATGCCGTGTCGAGCGGCGGCGTCGCGCAGCCAGCGCAGCGCCGAAAAATCCTCCAGCGCAAAGCCCACCGAATCGAAGATGGTCACGTCCGCTGCGCTCCTGCGGCCGGCGCTCTGGCCGGTCAACACCCGCCACAGTTCCGTCACCGCGAAGTCCGCGGGCATCTGCTGCAGATCGCCTTCGATGCGCGTCTGCGGCTCGTATTCCACGAACACCGGTCCCGCGCGCAGCACGTCCTCGTGCAGTTCCGTCTTGCCCGGGCAGTCGCCGCCGACGGCGTTGATATGCATGCCCGGCTCGACCATGTCCGCGGTCAGGATGGTGGCGTAGGCCTTGTCCGCCGTCACCGTGGTGACGATGTCCGTGCCCTTGACCGCCTCTGCCGCACTATCGAAGCGCACCACGCGCAAGCCGGGCACTGAAGCCAGATTGCTTTCAAGCTTGCGTGTGGCGCCTGCGTCCACGTCATAGACGTGCAGCGTGTCGACGCCGAGGATGTAATGGAAGGCCAGCGCCTGGAACTCGCTTTGCGCGCCGTTGCCGATCAGCGCCATCTTGTGCGAGTCCGGCCGGGCCAAAGCGCGCGCCGCCAGGGCGGAGGTCACGGCCGTGCGCAATGCGGTGGTCAAGGTCAGCTCGCTGATCAGCAGCGGCTCCCCGGTGCTGACTCGCGCCAGCGCGCCGAAGGCCATCACGGTGGACAGCCCGTCCAGCGGATTACCCGGATGACCGTTGACGTACTTGAAGGTGTAGAACTCGCTGTCGGCGGTGGGCATCAGTTCGATCACGCCGGTCGCGGAATGGCTGGCCACCCGCGCGCTCTTGTCGAATTCCTGCCATCGAAGAAAGTCCGACAGCAGATAGTCCAGCAGACCGGAAAAGACCTGTTGCGGGCCTTGCAGGGCCACGATCTTGGCCACGTCGGAAGTTGAAAGCAGCGTCGTCAATTTGTTCTCCCCGAGTTATGGAACAGAAATTCTGGGGGATGGGCAAACCAATTAATAGTGACAATAATCCACACAAAACGCTAAGATTCTGCCATTCTGCCAGCGCCAAATAGCACTATTAACAATGGACACGCTAGATCAGAACCTGCTGGGCCTGCTGCGCGCCGACGCCCGCATGTCCGTCGCCACCTTGGCGAAAAAACTCGATGTCTCGCGCGGCACCATCGACAACCGCATCCGCAAACTGGAAGAGCGCGGCGTCATCCGCGGCTATACCGTGCGCCTGCGGCCCGAGGTGGAAACCGAGGACATCGTCGCCTGGATGAGCATCGCCGTCGAAGGCCATGAAACCCGCAAGATCGTAAGCCTGCTGATGGGCGAACCCAGCGTGGCGGGCCTGCACGACACCAACGGCCGCTGGGACCTGCTGGCCGAGCTGCGCGTGCCCACTATCGACCAGCTGTCCGAAGTGCTGGACCGCCTGCGCACGCTCAAGGGCATCTCCGCCACGGAAACCAGCATCCATCTCAAGACCTTCAAGGCACTCTGAGCGCGGATTGCCCCGGGGAAACCCGATATAAAACTTTGCATAGCCTCCATGATCCAGCGTTATGCATCGTGCGCGGGCAGCCTCTCCCTGTCCGTCAAATAGCCCGCCGAATCATGGCCTTAGCGTAAATCCCGGTGAGCCGCTCGCGGCGGCGCGCGGGCCTGCCGCGTGGTTTCCGATTTCCCGGTACGCATGCATGCTTGCGTCTTCCGCCGGGCACGCCGCCGCGCGCGCCGCGGCATGCCCTTCCCCGCGCTCGGATTCCCATGACAGACTTCGATCTGACTCTGCACAACGGCCGCATCGTGACGGCCGACGCCGACTTCATCGGCGATATCGGCATCGTGGACGGCGTCATCGCCGCGATATCGACATCGTTGCCAGCAGGCCGCCGCGCCATCGACGCAAGCGGCAGGCTGGTCATGCCTGGCGGCATCGACAGCCACTGCCACGTAGAACAGCTTTCCAGCATGGGCGTGCTGTGCGCCGACGATTGGCACAGCGCCTCCATCTCCGCGGCCCATGGCGGCAACACCACCATCGTGCCGTTCGCCGCGCAGCATCGCGGCCAATCGTTGCGCCAGGTGGCGGATGCCTATGCCGCCTCGGCCGCCGAAAAATCGGTGATCGATTACAGCTACCACCTGATCATCTCCGACCCCACACCCGAAACGCTGAACCGCGACCTGCCCGAGCTGATCCGCGCGGGCATCACGTCGTTCAAGGTCTTCATGACCTACGACAAACTCAAGCTGGATGACAAACAGCTGCTGGACGTGTTCGCCATTGCGGCGCGCGAAGGCGCGCTGCCGATGGTCCACGCCGAAAACAACGACGTCATCAGCTGGATCACGCGCCACCTGCTCGCGGCCGGACACACGGCGCCCAAGTACCACGCCGTCAGTCATGACCCCATCGCGGAAACCGAAGCGACACAACGCGCCATCAAGCTGGCTGCAGTACTGGAAGTGCCGGTCCTGATCGTGCACGTGTCGACTCAGGGCGGCGCGCAGGCGATCCATGCGGCGCAAACGCTGGGCGCGCCCGTGTATGGCGAAACCTGCCCCCATTACCTGCTGCTGACCGCCGAAGACATCGACATCCCCGGCGTCGAAGGCGCCAAGTTCTGCTGCAGCCCGCCACCGCGCGACCCGGTATCGCAGCAAGCGCTGTGGCAGAGCCTGGACAGCGGCACGCTGGCGCTGTTGTCTTCCGACCATGCGCCGTACCGCTATGACGAATCCGGCAAGCTGCCCGCCGGCGACGCCACCACGTTCAAGCAGATCGCCAACGGCCTGCCGGGGCTGGAAGTGCGCATGCCGCTGCTGTTTTCGGAAGGCGTGCGCAGCGGCCGGCTCAGCCTGCAGCAGTTCGTGGCGCTCACCTCGACCAACCATGCCCGCATGTACGGCCTGTATCCGCGCAAAGGCACGCTTTCGGTCGGCGCCGACGCCGACATCGCGATCTGGGACCCCGAGAAGACCGTGACGGTGAGCGCCGCCGGCCTGCACGACGCCGTGGGCTACACGCCGTACGAAGGCCGCCAGGTCACCGGATGGCCCGTCACGGTAATCAGCCGCGGCGCCGTCATCATCGACGAAGGCCAGCTGAATGCCGAGCGCGGCCGCGGCCAGTTCATCGCCCGCGGCCTGCCGGCCCCGCTGCAGAAAACGCGCGAGGTCAGTCCGCGCGCGGCCCTGCTGCGCAAGATTTTTCCGACCGTGATCGAGCCGTAGACCACGGCGCATGGCACGCAATCCACGACGACAAGCAATACCTGGAGATCTACATCGTGAGTAACGCAACTCCCGCCCGCAAGATGGGCCTGGCGGTCGCCCAGATGGGCGCAGTCAACCTTGCCGATTCCCGCGCGGCGGTAGTCCGCCGTCTGGTCGAAATGATGCGCGAAGCCGCCGCCCGCAAGGCGGAGTTCGTCGTCTTCCCCGAACTGGCGCTGACCACGTTCTTCCCGCGCTACTGGATGGACGACGCCGAGGCCGTCGAGCGGTACTTCGAGAAGAGCATGCCCAACGCCGACGTGCAGCCGCTGTTCGACACCGCGCGCGAGCTCGGCATTGGCTTTTATCTCGGCTACGCCGAGCTGACGCCCGAAGGCCGCCAGTTCAACACCGCCATCCTGGTGGACCGTAGCGCCCGGATCATCGGCAAGTACCGCAAGATCCACCTGCCGGGCCACTCCGACCACAAGATCGGCGCGCCGTTCCAGCACCTGGAAAAGAAGTTCTTTGAAGTCGGCGACCTGGGCTTCGGCGTCTGGGAAACCAACGACGTCAAGATCGGCATGTGCCTGTGCAACGACCGCCGCTGGCCCGAAACCTATCGCGTCATGTCGCTGCAAAGCGCCGAGCTGATCGTACTGGGCTACAACACGCCATCGCTGAACATCCACTGGAACGAACCCGCGCACCTGCGCACCACCACGCATGAGATCGTGCTGCAGGCCAGCGCCTACCAGAACGCGGTCTGGGTCGGCGCCGCCGGCAAGTGCGGCCATGAAGACGGCCATCACATGATAGGCAGCTCCATGATCGTGGCGCCGTCCGGTGAAATCGTCGCGCGTTCCAGCGGCGAAGAAGATGAAGTGATCACGGCAAACATCGATCTGGCGATGGGCCAGACCTTCCGCGACCACGTCTTCAACTTCGCCAAGCATCGCAGCCCGCATCACTACCGGCTGATCATCGAACGCACGGGCGCCGGCGATCCGCTGCCGGTGCCGGAAGTGGTCTAAGCCCGGTTGACGATGGCCTGCGTCATCGCAGGCAGTTCTTTTTTGACGATCTGGGAAAACTGGGCCAGAAACGCCTTGGCGATGGACGGCGGAGGTTCGATCCGGGAATGGGAAATGTGCACCGAGAGCGCGATCGCGGGTTCGATCCGGCGCACCACGATGCCCTGCATCAGCGCGTCCGTCAGTCCATACGAATCCACCAGGGCGATGCCGACGCCCTGGCGCACGAAGGAGCACGCGGTCTGCGAAGAACGCACCTCGATGGCCGGCGTGAATCCCTGGCCCAGCGGATCCAGATAGTCGTGCAAGGTCTCGCCCAACGGCGTGTCGCGGCCATAGCCCACCAGCATTTCGCCCGCCAGCATCGCCGGCTCGATGACGCTTTCGCGTGCCAGCCGGTGGCCTGCCGGCAGCACGCAGACGATCTCGCCCTGCGCCAGTTCACTGGTAATCAGGTTGGGATGCTCGGGCTTGAACGTGGAAATGGCGATATCCGCATGTCCCAGCAGCACCTGGGGCAGCAGCGCGTCCATGCCCAGCGGCCGGTAGCGGATGCGCACGCCCGGATTGCGCGCGCAGAATTTCGCGGTAGCGGCAGGGATCAGCCATTCGCCGAAGCTGGGGCTGGACACCACGCTGACCAGTCCCGCGCCATGGCCCGCCATGCCGGCGGCCATGTCGTTCAGGCGGCTGACCCCGGCCTGAATCGATTCAACCTCCTGGAAGAGCTTGCGCGCCTCCTTGGTGGGATGCAGGCGCCCCTTGAACCGCTCGAACAAGGCGTAGCCCAGACGCAGCTCTATCGATGCCAGCACCCGGCTGATGGCGGGCTGCGTCACGTGCAGCAGCCGGCCCGCCGCGCTGAGCGAACCCGTGATCATGATGGCGTGGAATACCTCGATCTGCCGCAGGTTCAACGGCCCGGACCGGACCTTTCCAGGTAACTCCGACATGCTGCTTTATTTCCTCCAGACCTGAACCACGCGCGCACCGCGCCTTACCGCCTCTTTCGCAGGGATTCTACTCAATCGTGTCCAACGCCCGCATCACCCTCGTAAACCCGAACTCCCTGGTCAAGGTCACGGAAGCCATCGCACGCGCGACGGCGCCGTTCCAGGGCCTGCCGCTGGATTTCCGCTTCCTGACATCGACCGGCGGCCCCGCCGGCATCCAGACCCAGGCAGAGGCCGACGCCAGCATCGCGCCGATGGCGCAGCTGTTCCGGCAGGAGGCCGACGCCACCGACGCCTTCATCGTGGCCTGCTTCAGCGATCCCGGCCTGCACGGATTGCGGGACCTGGTCCCGGTCCCCGTGCTGGGCATCGGCGAGTGTTCCGTGCTGACGGCCATGAGCATGGCTACGCGCATCGGCGTGATCGCCATCGCCAGCGCCGCCGTTGCGCGGCACCTGCGCTACTTCCGCGCCATGGGCGTCGCCGACCGCATCTGCGGCGAACTGGCGCTGGACATGAAAGTCAGCGACCTGGCGGATCCGGAAAGCGCCTTCGAGCGCATGACGGCGGTGGGCCGGACGCTGCGCGACGACCACGGCGCCGACGTGCTGATCATGGGATGCGCCGGCATGGCCGACCTGCGCGACAGATTGGAAGAGGCTTGCGGCCTGCCCGTGGTGGAACCCACGCAGGCCGCCGTCGCCATGGCGGCAGGGCGGCTTTTCAGCCGCGCCTGAGTTTCCTAGGTCGCCATCTGGACGTAGTGCCCCGCGGCCACCTGCACCAGTTCGCAGACCTGCGGGTTGTCGCCGACCTTGCGGATCGGGCTGGGAATATCGCGCGCGGTGCTTGCCGCGCGCAGGTGGCGGCGGGCGGGATCGGGAATCGGCACCGCCGACAGCAACCGTTGCGTGTACGGGTGCCGGGGACGATGCAGCACTTCCTGCGTCGGACCGATCTCCACGATCTGTCCCAGATACATCACCGCCACGCGGTGGCTGACTTTCTCCACCACCGCCATATCGTGCGAGATGAACAGGTAGGACAGGTCCATCTCCGCCTGCAGTTCCTTCATCAACTCGATCACACGCGCCTGCACCGACACGTCCAGCGCCGACACCGGCTCATCGGCCACGATGACCTTCGGGCTCACGCTCAAGGCGCGCGCAATGCACAGGCGCTGGCGCTGGCCGCCCGAGAACTGGTGCGCGTAGCGGTCGAGGAATTCCCGCGGCAGGTTGACCCGTTCCAGCAGCTGAGCGGCACGCTCGCGGCGCTGCTCGCGGCTGAGCCCGCCGTGCACCTTGAGGGGTTCGCTGACCAGGTCCCAGGCATGCAGACGCGGGTTCAGGGAGGCATATGGATCCTGGAAGATCATCTGGATATGCCGCCGCATCTCGCGCATCTGGTCCGGTTTCATGTGAGTCACGTCCTGGCCGGCCAGCCGGATCGCCCCTTCGCTGGGCTGTACCAGCTTCATCAGCAGGCGGCCGGTGGTCGATTTTCCGGAGCCGGATTCACCCACCAGTGCCAGCGTCTCGCCGGCCCGCAGCGCAAACGACACGCCTTCCACCGCGTGCACGTTCGCCACCACCTTGCCAAACGCCCCCGCCTTCACCGGGAAACGCTTCGCCAGGCCCGCGACCTCCAGCACAACCGGGCGTCCCTGCAGCGCGGCTTCGCAGGGCGAGCCGTCGCCCAGCTTGGGCACGGACGCCAGCAGGTCACGGGTGTAGGGCTGGCCCGGCGCGCCGAACAGCGCGGCGGTCCCGTTTTCCTCGATCTTGTCGCCGTGCCGCATGACCACCACGCGGTCGGCGATCTCCGCCACCACGCCCATGTCGTGGGTGATGAAGAGCACCGCCATGCCCACCTCGCGCTGCAGGTCGCGGATCAGGTCGATGATCTCGGCCTGCACCGTCACGTCCAGCGCAGTCGTCGGCTCGTCCGCGATCAGCAGCTGCGGCCGGCAGGCCAGCGCCATGGCGATCATCACGCGTTGGCGCATGCCGCCGGACAGATCGCCCGGATACTGGGTCATGCGGCGCTCGGGTTCGGACATCTTGACCGCGGCCAGCATGGCTTCGGCCTGCTTCCAGGCCTGCGCGCGCGAGATGTCCTGATGCAGCAGATACACCTCGGCCAGTTGATCGCCCACCGTCATCACCGGGTTCAATGACGTCATGGGCTCCTGGAACACCATCGATATCTCATTGCCGCGTACCCGCCGCAAGGCCGACTCTTCCAGTTTGAACAGGTCGACTTCGCGTCCGTCGCGTGGCACGAAGCGGGCCGCCCCCGCCGCGATGCGGCCGCCGGCGCGCTCGATGAGGCGCAGGATGGACAGCGCCGTGACTGATTTTCCGGAACCGGACTCTCCCACCAGGGCCACGGTCTCGCCTCGGCCTATGGTGAAGTCCAGCGATTTCACGGCGCGGTAGGGCTGGCCGCGAGGACCGAACTCCACGCTCAGGCCTTCGACCGCCAGTAGTGTCTCGCTCATCCAGGCTCTCCGTTAAGCGCGGCTGGGGAAAACGCGCGGCGACATATCGTCGATGCTGCGGCCGGCATAGTCACGCTGCGCCACGGTCGCGATCGTCTGCGCCTGGGCACGCTCCACCTGCTGCATCGCGTTTTCGATATCGATGGTCAAGAGCTCGCCATTGCGCACCAGCTGTTCGCCGTCGACGTAGACATCGCGTATGGCCCGGTCCCCGGCCGAGTAGATCAGGCTGCGCAGCGGCTCGCGGCACGGGCGCATGTATGGATGCGACAGATCTACCAGGGAAAAGTCTGCCTTGGCGCCCACGGCCAGCCGGCCGATATCGTCGCGCCCCAGCATCCTGGCGCCATTGACCGTGGCGGCATTGAAGACTTCTTGCGTGGACGCTGCGCGGAAATTTCCCGCCTGCAGCCGCGCCACATAGCAGGCCAGCCGCATTTCATCCAGCATGTTGTGCGGGAAGGTATCGGTGCCGATGCCCACGTTGATGCCGGCGCGCAGGTAGCGGCCCAGGAAACTCAGCGCAATGCCGCGGCGCACGAACACGGTCGGACAATGCGCCACGTGGGCGCCGGAACGCTGCAACAGGCCGAAGTCGTCGGCATGGGGCCAATAGAGCGTGCGGTGATCGTTCAGGAAAATGCCATGTCCGATGATCAGGTCGCTGTTCAGCAGGCCCTGGTCGTCCAGCCATTCGATGGGCGTACGGCCATGTCGGCGCGTCATCTCTGAAAATTCCACCACGCTCTGCGCGGCGTGTATCTGCATCGGCACGCCCAGGCGGCGGGCGGCTTGCTGCGCCTGCTTCAGCAGGCCGGGCGAGCAGGTATCGACTTGCGAGGGGCACAGCATGGCGCTCAGGCGTCCGCTGGGATGATTGATGGCGCTGTCCGCCACGGCCAGCGCCGCCTCGAACGATTTTTCCGCCCCGTCCTCGTCCCAGGTGTATTCGACCGAATGGCCGTCCGTGGTGCGCCATGCGGCGGACCGGAACATGGGTCCCAGTACGCCGCGGATGCCGGTGGCCGCCACCACGTCGGCCCAGCCCGGACGCGGCAGGGACATGTCGACGAAGGTTGTCACTCCGCTCAGCAACATCTCCGACACCGCCACCTGATTGGCATATGGCGCAGTCTCTATGCCCATGCGGAACACGGGCATGTATTCGTACAGCGAGCTTTGGCCCAGCTTATCGCTGCCCAGTTCTTCCAGCAGGCCGCGGTTTCCAGGCTCGGAAGAGGGATGGGTGTGGACGTTGACCAGCCCCGGCATCGCCATCAGGCCGCTGCCGGACACCACCTCATCGGCCGGGCCCGCGTAGCCGGAGCCTGCGTGGATGATGGTGTTGCCGCGCATCACCAGATCGGCGTTTTCGATATAGACGTGCGAGCCCAGTTCGGCGTCCCACGCCACCAGCGTGGACAGGTTCTTGAAATGAGTGATACGGGATTGATTGCTTGCGCTCACGGAAGGCTCTCAGCGACGTGATGAATGATGAAACGGCGGCGCGGACCGGCCGCGCCGCCATCGCGCTTACTTGAAGGCGATGTCCAGGCCCTTGTAGGCCGCCGCGCCGAAGATGCCGTGCGCCTGCATCGGCTTCATGCGCGGTCCGCCCACCAGGTAGAGCGAGTCGTGGTACAGCGGAATCCAGGCGACCCCGTCCGAGATCTTGGTCAACGCCTTGGACAGGATCGCGTCGCCCTCCTTCGGGTCCAGCGCCTGGCCGCCTTCTTCCAGCCACTTGTCGGTATCGGCATCCTTCCAGTTCATGCGGTTCGGCGTCGGGATGCTGGCCGACAGGAAATAGCTGTTGAGGGCCTCGCCCGTGCTCATGTAGCCAAAGCTCATGCTGAACTCGTCGAACTCCTGCGTGGCCAGCTTGCCCCAGGCCGAGGTCGAGTCGAACAGCTGCACGCGCAGGTCCACGCCGACTTTCTTCATGTCGCCCTGCACGGCTTCCATGATGTCCTTCCAGTAGCCCGTGATTCCGTAGTGCAGCAGCGAGAGCTTCTGGCCGTCCTTGTAGCGGTAGCCGTCGGACTGCATTTTCCAGCCGGCCTCATCCAGCAGCTTTTTGGCGGCGGCCGGGTCATAGCGGTAGGCCTCGTTCTTGCCCGCCGGCGTCTTGGTGGCCAGCATGCTGGTGGCGGGCGCCGCCTCGCCGAAGGTGATGGCCTCGGTCAAGGCCTGGCGGTTGACGGACAGGTTGATCGCGCGGCGCACGTTCACGTCCGCCAGCATGGGCTTGTCGATCTTGAAACCCAGGAAGAAGGTCCAGTAGAACGGGTCAGCCTTGCTCACGAAGAGACGCTTGTCGGCCTTGAGGTCCTTGATCGACCACTGCGGCAGGTAGCGCGACAGGTCCGCCTGGCCGCTTTGCAGCGCCGTCAGGCGGGTGCTTTCCTCCGGCACAATCTTCCAGACGATCCGGTCGACCTTGGGCGTGGGATCCTTGTAGATCGTTGGGCCCCAGTCGTATCCGGCATGCCTGGTCAGCACGACCTCGTTGCGCGGCGTCCAGCTCTGGAAGCAGTAGGGGCCGGTGCCGTCGAAGGCCTTCACGCCATAGTCCTGGCCCAGGGCCTTGACCTGATCGATATTGATGACGGAATGCATGTAGTGCGCCATCTGCTGCAGCAGCTCGTTGTAGGGCTTCTTCAGCTTGTAGACCACGGTGTAGTCGTCGGGCGCCGTGATGCTGTCCACCGGACCCGCGCGCCAGCGCTCCAATCCCTTGGTTTCCGGATTCAGCCAGCGCTCGTAGCTCGCCACCACGTCCTTGGCCGTCATCTTCTTGCCGCTGCAGAACGTCACGTTGTCGCGCAGGCTGAAGGTGTAGGTCAGGCCGTCGGGCGATACGGTCCAGCTCTTGGCCAGCGCCGGCACCGGCGTCTTCATGTCGTAGTCCAGGCCCACCATCGTGTCGGCAGCCATGAACAGCACCTCGGCAGCGCCGCGCGCGGTGGTGCGGTGCGGGTCGTATTTGTCGGTATCCAGCTCGCGCAGGATCAGGACAGTCTTGTCGGACTGCGCCAGCGCGGGCGTCTGCACGGACAACAGAAAGGTCAACGCCAGCGGCGCGAGGGCCAGGCCCTTGGTGATCGTCATGGTTGTGATTTCCCCGAAGTTGGTCTGATGTGTGGTCAAGCGCGCCGCGGTTCAGAACCGCAGCTTGGGATCGAGCGCATCGCGCAGGCTGTCGCCCAGCAGGTTGAAGGCCAGCACGATGAAGAAGATCGTCATCGTCGGAATGGTGGAGATATGCGGGAACACCTGCAGGAACTTGCGTCCGTCGGCGGCCATGCTGCCCAGTTCGGCGAAAGGCGGCTGCGGCCCCAGGCCCAGGAACGACAGCACCGATCCCAGCAGGATGGTGTGGCCTAGCTGCAAGGTGGCGTAGATCATCAGCATCGACGAACAATTCGGCAGCAGGTAGCGCGTGATCAGGTAGAAGTTGCCGAAGCCCATCGCGTGGCCGGCTTCCATGTATTCCTGTTTCATCACCACCATGGCCGAACCGCGGGCGATGCGCGCCATGCCAGGGATGGCGGATATGCCCAGGGCAAGCACCATGCTCAGCGTTCCAGGCCCCATCAGCGCCGACAGGCTGAGCCCGAACAGGATCGCGGGAAACGACAGCAGCACGTCCACCACGCGCATGATCACGCCTTCCAGCGGACGGTAATAGGCCGCCAGGATGCCGAGCGCCGCGCCGATTCCCGACCCGCCGATGACCGCCAGTACGCTCAGCATCAACGTGGCGCGTATGCCGTAGATGATGCGCGACAGGATGTCCCGGCCCTGCACGTCGGTGCCCAGCAGATAGGCCACGCCCTCGGGCGAGGTCCAGCCCGGCGCCTTGCGGGCGATGGACATGTTGGTGGAATAGGGGTCGTGCGGCGCCAGCCAGGGCGCGAACACCGCCGTCAGCACAATCGCGATCACCGCCAGCAGCGACAGCAGCAGGATGGGGTCGCGGCGCAAGCGCGATGCGAGGCGCGCCAGCGGCGCGGCCATGGCCTGAGGCGGCACGCCGCCCAACGAAGAAGTCGCGCCTGCGCTCATGATTTTTGTCCTCGCGGATCCAGGTAGCCGTAGAGCAGATCCACGATCAGGTTGATGACGATGAAGCCCAGCGCCGTCACCAGGATCGCGCCCTGGGCCAACGGGAAATCGCCGGCAAAGATCGCGCCCACGGCCATGCGGCCGACGCCCGGCCAGGAATAGATCTGTTCGGTCACGACAGCGCCGCCCAGCAGGTTGCCGACTTGCAGGCCCACCAGCGTGACGATGGGCAGGAGCGCGTTGCGCAGCGCGTGGCGCAGCACCACGCGGCGCTCGCCCGCGCCTTTGGCCCGGGCCGTGCGCACGTAGTCGCCGCTGAGCGTTTCGATCACGGCGGTGCGAGTGATGCGCGCCACCGGTCCGATCAGCACCGAACCCAGGGTCAAGGCGGGCAGGGCGATGGACTGCAGCCCGGCCAGCGTCCACAAGGGGCCATTGCGGCCGATATAGGGCAACAGGCCCGCGCCCCCCACGTGCTGCACCAGCAGCAATCCGACCCAGAACACCGGCAGCGACACGCCGACGACCGACAGCGTCATCACGAACCGGTCGATGAGCTTGCCGCGCCGGTAGGCGGCCAGCGTGCCCAGCAGGATGGCCAGCGGGACCGACCAGACCACGCTGGCCAGCATCAGCTCCGCCGTCGCGCCTATCGTGGCGCCGATCTCGTCGATCACCGGCACGTTGGAAATCATCGACCGGCCCAGGTCCAGATGCAGCAGGCGCCACATGTACATGGACAATTGGTAGGCCATCGGCTTGTCCAGGCCCAGTTCCTGGCGTACCTGCGCCAGCTCTTCCGTGGTTGCCGTAGGCCCGGCGATGACGGCGGCGGGATCGGCCGGCGCCACTTGCAGGAGGACGAAGCACACCACCACCACGCCCAGCAGGACGGGCAGCGAGATGGTGAGGCGGTTGAGCAGTTGCCGGATCATGCGACGCGCGCTCCGGCGGCGGAAATTTGCCCGCGGACAGCCCGGGCCAGCACGGGCCGTCCTGTGGCGGGATGAACTGAACTCGACATGAAACGACCTCTCTTTGCGCGCCCAGGCGCTAACGGTGGTCGAAGCATGCCAGCGGGATTTGCCCCCGTGGACCCAGGGAAATCCACTATGCAGGGATTTTGCGGCGGCTCGGCAAGTTCCAATCAAATCATTGATTCAAAAGGAATTTATGGAACAGAAAAAGCAAGGGGCGCAGGCATGCGATAACGGGGTGTTATGACGCCTGCGCAAAGATTGATAGCCAGCGGCGAGGCCCGCCGCCGCCCTTGCGGCGCGCCACCGACGCGGCGCTGCTAGACTGCCCCTGCTCCCTACGACAGACCGCCCCGCCGCAGGCACCTAATCATGCGCTTCATCGACACCGAACAAACCCGCGACGCCCTGTCCTTCGACGCCGTCATTCCCGCCCTGCGGGAGGCCTTCCGCGGCAGCGCCACCGTGCCGCCGCGGCATGTCCACGCCATCCAGTCGGGCAATGCGCACGGCACCTCGCTGATCATGCCCGCCTGGAGCGACCGCGGCTATTTCGGCGTGAAGATCATCAACATCTTCCCCGAGAACACCCACCAGGGCCTGCCCGGCCTGCACGCCACCTACAACCTGTACAGCGCCACCACCGGCGTCCCGATAGCCCAGGTGGACGGCGACATCGTCACCGTGTACCGCACGGCGGGCGCGGCCGCGCTGGGCGCGGACTATCTGGCGCGCGCCGACGCCAGCACGCTGCTCATCGTGGGCTCCGGCCGCATCGCCGGCCTGGTGGCGCAGGCCATGCGCACGGTGCGCCCGATCCAGCGCGTGCTGGTGTGGAACGTGCGTGCGGCCGGCGCCGAGAAACTGGCCGGCGAGTTGCGCGCGCAGGGCTTCGATGCGGCAGCCGCCGCCGACCTGGAAAGCGCCGCGCGCCAGGCCGACATCATCAGCTGCGCCACCCTGTCCACCGTGCCGCTGATCCACGGCGCCTGGCTGCGCCCCGGCGTGCACCTGGACCTGATCGGCAGCTTCAAGCCCGAAATGCGCGAAACCGACGCGGCCTGCTTCGACGGCACCTCGGTCTACGTGGACACCAGCGAGGCGCCCACCAAGTCCGGCGACCTGCTGGCCGCCTTCGAAGCCGGCGCGCTCAAGCGCGAGGATATCCGCGGCGACCTGCACCAACTGGCCGCCGGTGAACTGCCGGGCCGCCGCGACGATCAGGAAATCACCGTGTTCAAGGCCGTGGGCAGCGCGCTGGAGGACCTGACGCTGGCGACGCTGGTGTACGAATCGGTCAGCGGCGAACGCGCCTGAGCCCGCAGCGCCCGCGCCGCTATTCGAAGCCGCGCGGGCCCAGCGCCTGGACCATGTAGTCGATGAAGGATTTGATGCGCGAAGAGATCGCGGTGTTGCGGTAGTACACCGCGTTGATCGGCTGGCGCACGTCCTGCGTCTGCTTCACCAGCAGCTGCTGCAAGGCGCCGCTGGCGCGGTCGCCACGCGTCATGAAATCGGACAGGCAGACGACGCCGCCGTCGTTCAGGGCCAGTTGCCGCAAGGTTTCGCCGCTGAACGCGCGCACGTGCGGCTTGATGTGCAGGGCCTGGCCGTCGGCCTCCAGCAAGGGCCATTCGTTCAGCGCTTCCAGCTGGCTGAAGCCCAGCAAAATGTGCGAAGCCAGATCGGCCACGCGCCTGGGCGTGCCATGCACGCCCAGATAACCGGGACTGGCCAGCACGCGCACGCGGCTGTGGCCCAGCGGCACCGCATGCAACGATGAATCCTTCAGGCGTCCGATGCGGATGGCCAGGTCGGTGCGGCGCTCCAGCAGGTCGATGTTGCCCTCGTTGCTGTTGAGCTCCAGTTCCACCTGCGGATAGCGCTTGCGATAGCCCGGCACCAGCGGCGCGATCACGTGCAGCATGAAGGGCGAGGCCGCATCCACCCGCAAGCGACCGGCCGGCTGGTTGCGGCGCAGGCTCATCAGCTCCTCGCTTTCCTCCACCGCGGCCACGATCTTGCGCGCCTGCTCCAGGTAGGCCCGGCCTTCCTCGGTCAGCTCCAGCCGCCGCGTGGTGCGGCGCATCAGCGTGGTCTGCAGCTTCTCTTCCAGCCGGCTCATGGTCCGGCTGGCGGCGGAAACGGTCTGTCCAAGCACGTCTGCGGCAGCGGTGATGGAACCGCTGTCCACAATGGCGATAAAGACCTGCATTTCATCGAGGGTCGTCTTCATTCTTGCATTTATATCAAAAGTCTTTCGTGAATACCGGACTTTTTCCGCAAGTATCCGCCAGGCACACTGCAGGCATTCCCGGGCATCTGCGCCCGGATCCGCGAACCCATCAGGAGTTACCCATGAGCATTCCCGCCTTCGGCGTCGGCACCTTCCGCCTGCAGGGCCAGGCCGTCATCGATTCCGTGCGCAACGCGCTGGATCTTGGCTACCGCGCCATCGACACCGCGCAAATCTACGAAAACGAAGCCGAAGTCGGCCAGGCCATCGCCGAATCCGGCGTGCCGCGCGAAGCGCTGTTCGTCACGACCAAGATCTGGGTTCCCAACTACGCCCGCGACAAGCTCATCCCCAGCCTGAAGGACAGCCTGGCCAAGCTGCGCAGCGACTACGCGGACCTGACCCTGATCCATTGGCCCGCGCCCGGCAACGGCGTCGCCATCGACGAATTCATGACCGCGCTGGCCGAGGCCAAGACGCAAGGCCTGACCCGCCAGATCGGCATCTCCAACTTCCCCATCGCCGAAACCCGTGCCGCCATCGCCGCGGTGGGCCGCGAGCAGATCGCCACCAACCAGATCGAACTCAGCCCCTACCTGCAGAACCGCAAGCTCGCCGCCTTCCTGCAGGAACAGGACATTCCGGTCACGTCGTACATGACGCTGGCCTATGGCAAGGTGCTGAAGGATCCGGTCATCGGCCTGATCGCCCAGCGGCATGACGCGACACCCGCGCAGGTCGCGCTGGCCTGGGCGCTGCAACTGGGCTATGCCGTCATTCCATCGTCGACCAAGCGCGAGAACCTGGCCAGCAACCTGCTCGCCCAGGACCTGCGGCTGACGGACGAGGACATGGCGCAGATCGCGGCGCTGGAGCGCAATGGGCGCGAAGTCAGTCCCGAGGGCCTGGCGGCGCAGTGGGATTAAGCCGCACATAGTGCAAACGCACCATTGCAAATTCACGGATTAATACTTTCGGATACTAGCGAAGCAGAGTAGGCGCGCCTATATATCGCAGCTACGGGCGCAATCTTTGCTGTCGTCATATTGTCTTGCCTGAAACCGCCGCCCTCGCGCTGAAAGCCTGTCTCCACTGGAGTACGCCATGGCTGCAAAGAAGCAAGCGGGGCGCGCCGCCCCGGCACGCAAGACGGCGGCAAAGCGGCAGCCCGCCGCGGCCGGCACGGCAGCGGCCAAGACGCCCCGATCCGACCCGAAACGCAAAAGCCGCGCACTGCCGCCTGCGCTGCCGTTTCGCCGCACGGCCAAGCCTGACGCCTTCGACGTCCGCGATCTCCCATTTCGCCCAAACATCTCGGTCACGCCCAAGACCGAGATGATTCCCGCGATGGGATTGACCGTGAAGCACCAGGAAGACACCTCGGCCTGCACCGGCTTCGCCTTGTCCACGGTGGTCGAATACCTGCTGCGCAAATCGGAGCGCGAACCGCGCCCGGCCATCTCGCCATTCATGCTGTACTCCATGGCCAGACGCTATGACGAGTTCCCGGGTTCCGTCGACGACACGGGATCGAGCCTGCGCGGCGCGCTCAAGGGCTGGTTCAAGCACGGCGCGTGCGCCCAGGAACTGTTTCCGGCCCTGGCCATGCCGGCGGCGGCCAACGAAACCGCCGACGACTGGTGGCTGGACGCCGTCAAGCGCCCGCTGGGCGCCTACTACCGCATCGACACGCGCAACATCGTCGAAATGCACGCGGCGCTCAACGAGGTCGGCATCCTGTACGCCAGCGCGGGCTGCCATGCCGGCTGGGACGACGGCCATGGCGTCACCCCGCAGAAGGCGCCTTCCACGCCGGGCGCGCAGCCATTCTGGATCATCCCGCCCGACAAACAGGACTCCGCCACCGACGGCCACGCCTTCGTCATCGTCGGCTATACGCAGGACGGCTTCCTGATCCAGAACTCCTGGGGCGAGGAATGGGGCACCCATGGCCTGGCGGTACTGACCTACGACGACTGGATGCGCAACGCCATGGATTGCTGGGTGGTGCAGCTGGGCGTGGTCACGCATGAGCACACCAAGATCTCGAACAGCATCACCCTGCGCACCGAAGGCAAGCGTGTCACGCTGGCCGCGGGAACCGTGCTGCGCAACCGCGAGCTCTCGCCCTTCATCGTCAACGTCGGCAACAACGGCAAGCTCAGCAACAGCGGCACGTTCCGCACCACGCCCGACGACCTGCGCGCCATCGTCGATGTGCACATGAACGCCGCGCGCGAGAAGTGGGGCTTGAAGGACAGGCCCATGGACGTCTGCGTGTACGCGCATGGCGGCCTGGTGGGCGAAGAAGATGCGGCGGAAGCCGCCGCCGAATGGATCCCGCTGCTCTACGAGAAACAGATCTTCCCGGTCTTCCTGATGTGGGAAACGGACTTCATCACCACCGTGAAGAACATCATCCAGGACGCCGCCCACAGCGTGCCGCGCACCACGGGCGGCCTGGGCGAGCGGCTGGAGCGCTGGTGGAACCAGCGCCTGGAACGCTGGCTGGCCCGGCCTGGCACGGTGATCTGGGGCGAGATGAAGCAGAACGCCCAGGCCATGAGCGAACCGACGCCCAAAGGCATGGCGCAGGAAGAAGCCGCGATGATCATGCTCTACAAGCACTTCAAATCGCATGTCAGCCAGGGCCGCGTGCGCCTGCACATCGTCGGCCATTCGGCCGGCGCGATCGTCGCCAGCCACTTCGTGCACCGCTTGACGGCTGACGGCGGCGAGCTGGAATCGCTCAACCTGATGGCCCCGGCAGTCACGCTGGACACCTTCCAGAAATTGGTCGTGCCGCACCTGAAGACGCGGGTAAAACGCTATCAGCAGTTCCACCTTTCCGACCGGGCCGAGGAAGACGACCCCACCTGCGGCCCGTATCGCCGCTCGCTGCTCTATCTGGTGAGCGAGTCCTTCGAAGGCGGCACCACCACGCCGCTGCTGGGCATGGAACGCTATTTCCGCGATGCCGGCATCGCTTGCGACGCCGTGCACGTCTCGCCCGAAGGCAGCCCTGCGCCCGGCTCCGCCAACCCGCCCGTGGCAGCCAGCACGCATGGCGGCTTCGACAACGACAAAGGCACCCAGCAGCAGATCATTGCGTTCATCAAACGTTGAGCCGGCAGCCGCGCCAGCAACCGCGGCAGGCAGGGAGGGCTTGGATATGTTTGAGATTCCTCAGGCACAGACGGATCTGGAGCATGACCAGTACGTGCGCGTACCGGCGTCCGCTTCGATACCGGGCGATCCCGCGGAAATGCTGCGGGTAATGTCGCGAGCGGGCGTGCCTTGCCTGCTGCTCGGCCAGAACGGCGCAATCCTGGACGCCAGCGATGCGCTCGACCCCAGCGTCCAGGAGTTCCGCGGCCGCGACGTCGCCGAAGCCTATGGCCTGGGCACGGCGCTGACGATGGGTAACGGCGCCGTCGACGGCATCTACCAAGCCAGGGACGGCGCGCCGGTGCCCGCGCAACTGGTGCCGCTGTGCAAACTGGAAAGCGGTGAACTCGTGGTGCTGGTCAACGACGGCACGCCCTTCAGGAAAGCCGAGTCGCGCCGCTTCGAACGCACGCCCTATGCCGTGTTCCGCCTGGACCTGGAGGGCGTGGTGCGCTTTGCCAACCGCGAGGCGGCCCGCGCGCTGGGCCAGAAGCTCGACGAGGTCTGCGGCGAGCCTCTGGCCCGCCATTTCCGCAAGAGCGACGCGCCCCGCATCGCCGATGCCATCCGCTGCTGCGCCCGCAATCAGGAAGGCGATTCCATGGTGGCCGTGATCGTCGCCATGCCCGGAAGCGACGGCGAAGAGCGGTTATTCCAACTGGTCATGACGCCCGACCCCGCGCCCAACGGCGAGCTGCTGGGCGTGATCGCCATCATCCAGTCGCGGGCGCTGGAGTCCGCCCGCGACGAGATTCGGCGCATCGCGCTGGACCCGGCCATCAGCGGTTGGCGCCTCAAGCTCGATGCCATCCTGGAACAGATCCGTCCACTGGTGCCATTCGAGCACGCCGTGTTCGGCATCTACGACGCGCAGGTGTCGCTGTTCCGCGCGATTGCGGTGCGGCCAGAAGGGGTGGAGCTTTGGCCGGCGCGCTGGATGGAGCTGCCGCCCGCGATCCGGCCTTTCCTGGATTCCGGCCAGACCTGGATCGAGGAGATGGAGCCCTTCGTCAGCGGCCACGACTTCGAGCCGGGCGACGAAATCGTGCGCCGCTATCGCGACATGGGCATGCAAGCCAGCGTCACGCTACCCGTCACGCGCCAGGGTGGCTATAGCTCTGCGCTGAGCCTGTGTTCGCGCCAGCCGGCGCAGTATGGCCAACGCCACTTGGATATCCTGCGCGCCCTGGACCTGGAGCCGGTGCTGATGCGCTTCGAGAAAGAACGCGACGACGAACGCACCCTCTTCGCCGAGTCCTTGCGCCAGACCATCATGACGGCAGATTCCTTGCGCACGGCGGCGCGAGACATCGTGCCCAGGCTGGCCCAGTTCTTCTCCTGGGACTACGTGGCGCTGTTCCGCGTGAACCGCAAGGAAAGCCGCTACGAGATCGTGACCCAGCACAGCCTGGCGCCCGAATACGCGCTGCCCGACGGCTACCTGCAGCCCATCGAGCGCGGCATGCTGGGCCAGACGCTGCGGCAGCGCCAACTGCTATCCCTGGATGACGTGGGCGACGCCGACGATCCCAGGAACGACTACACGGGTCCGCCGCGTCCCCTGCGCTCGGCCATGACGGTGCCGATCCGCCTGAACGGCCGCATCCGCTGGCTGCTGGACGTGGAGTCCTCGGTATCGCATGCGTTCAAGGGACCCGACGCCGACGACCTGCTGGAGATCATTGCGTCGCTGGAGGAGGGGCTGGACCAGCACCTGCTCAGACAGACCAAACAAAGCCTGATGGCCGAAACCGAACAGGCCGTCGTGTTCGTCGGCCGCGAAGGCTCCATCATCGAGATGAACCGGGTCGCGGCCGACATGCTGGGCGCCGAACCCGGCCGCTGCCTCGAAGGCGAGACGCCGGTGTCGATCACGGCCTTCGCGCTGCCGGACGACCCCGCGGCGCAAGGACTGCTGAGTTCGGAGGCCGGCGTCAGGCGCGAACGCATCGAGCTGCGCGGCGCAGGCGGGCAGCCGCGCTCGGTGCTGGCGACCCGGACGGACCTGGATCCCAGCCTGGACATGTCGATCTGGTTCTTCACCGACATCGCCGACATGAAGTGGGCGCGCGACATGCGCTTTCTGCGCGAAACGGTGGCCGAAATCGCCGAACAGACCCGCAGCCCACTGGCGCTGGCCTGCAGCCTCGCCACGCAGACCGCCTTGCTGCACGAGGACGCGGCGCGCGGCGAGCAGTCCGAAGCCATCCTCGCCAAGGCTCAGAACCTCGGCCAACGCATCGTGGCGGAAATCGGCAAGGTGGACATCACCTTCGAACGGCTGGCCAGCGCCAACGAAGCGCGCCGGCAGGCTCCGCCCGAGCATGCCCGCGTGGCGCTGCACGAACTGCTGACGCGGGTCATCACCGCCTTTCCGCAGCGGGACCAAGGCCGCATCGCGCCTTTGGCCCAGGCGGGCGCGGCGGGCGGACCCATGGTGCATGCCGACGCCGAAGCGTTATCCGCAGCCTTCCGGTCCATTCTGGCCTATCTGCTGCGCTGCCGCTCCGACGACGCCCGCGTGGAAGTCGACATCAGCGACGACCCGGATGGATGCTCGGTACGCCTGGGACTTAGCGCAGAACAAGCCTGGGACACCGACCAGCGCACGCACGCCGTGCCCGACGATGCGCTCCTGAACGCGGAACGCGCGGCCCACGATGGCGCCGGCCTGGGCATCGCCCAGATCGTGCGTACCATGCAGGCCCACGGCGGCATGCTGACGACGGACCCGCCCATGGCCGAATCCGCGGCCCCGCCCTCGCAAGCGTATGAATCCGTTTTGCCGCCGTGGCGTTCGTTCACCCTGCGTTTCCCTTCCCGGTCGGGCTAAAGGAGACTGCGATGGAACAACCTGCACAGAACAGCAGCTGGATCCTGCTTGCCGGCGGCGACGATGGCGACGAGGAATGCTGGGCCGACCGCATCCAGCAACTGCCCAGGCACGAGCAAAAATACCCGCGAATCAAACCCTTCATCGGTGCGCCGTTCCAGCACGTCTTCGACCTGGGCAACACGCGGCAGGAGATCGAGCGTCATGGGTCGCTGCCGGGCCTGCTGATCATTGACGCCAAGCCCGCGCCCCAAGGCGGAAAAAAGAAGAAGAGCGGCGCGACGGTGGTCGAGGTGCTGGAGTGGCTGGCCGAGCAGGCGCCCGTACCCGTGTTGATCGTAACGGAGGATCCGTCCGAGGCCCTGCAGCGCTGCGCGCTTGAACGACCAGAAAGGCTTATGTGGAGCAACGAGCCCGGCAAGACGCGCGACGGCAGCACAGCGCTCGCCAGGGCGCTGGACAGCCTGGCGGCCACCACTCAACCCCGCCGGCTGATCATAGAAGTCGCCGAAAAAGCGGTCCGATACCGGCTCCAGTCCGGCCCGCACGAATTCAGGTCGCCAGAACTTCCCTATAAGCGGCAATCCGATATCGATTCGCTGCTGATGCGCGTCGATCAGTTCTCGCCCTATCTTGGCAGCCAAAGAGTGGCCAATTGGCTGGAGTCGCTCAGCGACATGGGAAGGCAGGCGTTTGACGTGATGGTGGCCGACACGGTGGGTCCGCCGATCGCCACGCTGATCCAGCTCGCCCGCGACCAGGAAGGCGTCGTACCCGCCGACAAACTGGCCTGGGCCGACCTGCGATTCGATTTCAACGTGTCGGACCGCCAGAGCGCGGCCTTCTTCAGCTTGCCCTTCGAACTGAGCTGCAACGCCAGTATCAAGGCCAGTGAGCGGCGCTACCTGTGCCAGCGCATACCCATGGCCCGACGCCTGCACATGGAAGGCATGGACTCCGCCAGCGATCAGGAGGAGACCGTATCCCGGCCGGCCGGCCCCCTGCGCCTGCTTTTCATCGGCGCGAACTTCAGCGGCGTCATCTCGTTCCAACCGGAAGATGGCAGCAACGATATCCCGAGCGTCACGCTGAAACCGCTGACGGCCGTCGCCGAGGAGCTCGCAAACCTGCAAGCCCTGGCCAAGCGTCTGGACGGCCGCCTCGTGGTCGAGGACGTGCCTCCGCTCACCGGCTATGAGCTGCAGGATTACCTGGAAGAAAAGGTGACCGGCGGCGGCTACGACATCCTGCATTACTCGGGCCATTCCCATTCCGTGGGCGACAGCACCATGCTGGTATTGCCGGGCAGCCAGGCCGGCAGGGGCCTGCAATTGTCCATACGCCTGGTCGGCAGCTGGATGAAGGCCGGCAATTGCAAACTGCTGGTGCTGTCTTCATGCAGCGGCGCGTCGGTGCGTACCGCGCTGGAGGTCATGCGGGCCGGCGCCATGGGTGTCCTGGCGTTCCGCTGGCAGGTGGAGGATCAAACCTGCGCCCGCTTCATCAGGCGCTTCTACCTCGCTTATTTCGACCTTGCCAATACCCAAGGATTCGCGGAAGCCTACCGGCGCGCCTGCGCCGGCTCGCACGACGAGGCCAGGGGCTCACCCACCTGGGCCTCCGCGCTGGCGATCGTGCGCGACTGAGACCAGCCACCAGGAGTACACGCCATGACTTCCCTATTCGGCATGCTGCGCAAGATCGGCGACCTGGGTTCGTCCACGGACGGCATGGGCGGCTTGGTGCCGACCGTGCCCGCGGGCCGCAATTACTATGCGGAGATCGATCCGCCGCCCGGCGCCGCGTCCTTGGGCGAGCGTGGATTGAATGGGGAAGCCTTCGTCCCCGGGCAATGCTATTTCAGCGTACGCATGGTCGAGATGCGCCTGACCGACGCCGGCAACTACATCGCCGCGTTCCTGCCTCTGTGCGCCTTCTTCCTGCGCTACACCGAAGCGGGCGCGCAGCGCGAGATTCCCTACGTCGTCGGCTACGAGGCGATCCAGCAGGCGATGGGTGAGACGGCGCCAAAATCGGGCGGGGGCAGGGTGGTTTTCCGAAACGTCTACATCGCCCGCAACGTGCCGTACAACAGCGACGGCCTGGAGATGTTCGCCGCGCTGTGCCGCTTCAGCGACACCGGCCTCACCCGCGGCATACTCGACTTCGTCTCCACCACGGTCAGCATGTTCGGCGGCGTAGTGGGCGGCGCCGTCGTCAAGGCTGGAGAAGGCCTGCTCAAACCGCTGAGCAAGCTGTTCGGCACCGACGGCGCCAGCATCCGCTTCGGCATTTTCGACGGCATGGCGCTGCGCCGCAGCGGCTATCGCGTATTGGCGGGCGCGGACTCGCAAGACAAGCTGCAGGGTCTGCAACTGGTCGACGGCGTGCTGCACCGGCAAAATGGAAACGGCGGCCTGGAGCCCGTAAACGACGTGGACTACCTGGTGCTGGCTTTCGAGCAACGCGCCACGCTGGGGGAGGACATGTTCAGCGCCGCCACGGCCTTGCCGTTCCATCGCAAATGGACCGAAATGACCACCGCGCTGGTGAACAAGAACGCCGCAGCCGCCCGCGCCGCATTTCAATCGCTGGCGGTCGACATCGCCGCCTCGCCGCTGCTGATCGAACGGGACCGCTTCGCGCTGCTGGCGGCCTACGCGAGCGAAAGAGAAAAATGGAAGTCCAGCAGTATCCTGAGATCCGCCAGTGACGACAGCAACATCGCTTCCGCCGTTGCGGACAAGCAAAAGGCCGCAGCCGACAGAAGCAGCGCCATCGCGCAACCGCTGGAGGCAGCCATGGTCCTGCTGGCGACCTCCGCGGTCCGCGAATCCGACTCGACGCAAGCCGCAGCCGAACAAGCCGATGCATCGCTGGCGCAGGCGCTCTCCACATTGCTCGCTACGCTGGAGCCCGACGTGGACGGAAAAGCCGGCACCGCACCCGACGCCCTGTCCGGCGCATCCCGGGAAATGTTGTCGGCGATCCTGGAAGAAAAGCCCTAGCGGCTGGGCCTGGCAGCCCTGAGCGCGACCGCGGAACTGACCCTACTGCTCGCGCGTAAAGACTTTCTCCGCGACCTCGCGCAGCACCTCGACGTACTCTTCGCGCTTGCTCTGGAAACGATCCGACGGCCCCGAAATGGCCATGGCCACGCATTCTTCGCCCAGCCAGCCCGACACAGCCAATGCGTCCGCGCCGTCTCCGCCTTCGCCGTGCGTGTGATACCAGCCGCGTTCGCGGCTTTTGTCGATTTCAGCCAGGAGCGCGTCGGGTTCGGTGACGGTGGCGGGCGTGAGTTTACGCAGCGGCTTGGCGGCCAGCAGCTTGCGCGCGGCCTCGGGTGGCAGGCCGCCCAGCAATGCCTTGCCCATGGCGGAAGCATGCAGCGCGATGCGCTCGCCCAGGCTCAGGATATAGCGCAGCGGATACTTGCCGTCGCGCACCGCCACCACCTTGACCGCGGCGCCATCGATACGCCCGATGTACGCGGTTTCCCCGGTGCGTTCGGACAACTGTTCAAGCGCTTCGCGCGTGGCATGGATGATGGGATCGACCGTGCTTATCTGCTGCACGGCAAGCAGCAGCTTGCCCGTCGGGTAGTAACGCCGCGATTGCGTGCGCAACAGGTACCCCAATTGATGCAAGGTATGCAGCAGGTCCAGGCAGCTGCTATCAGCCAGATCCAGCAAACGCGCCAGATCGGAGTTGGAGAGTTCTCGCTTCTCTCGCGCGAAGACTTCAAATACCGCCATGGCACGGGCGGCGGCGCTAACAAAGGTCGGCATATGACGCTCAATTACCTGGAGTTTGCCATCGGCCTGCGACACAAGCGCAGCAAGTTGAAAAGGCGTTGTTAAACGGCGTCGGAAGTGTAGTCCATGTCAACGAACAGGGGCAACATTGCGCTCGTCCTGAGCCAGCACCAGATCCCATATCTGCTGGCCTATCGGGTGCTCACGCTCTTCATACAAATGCGCCACCAGACCGCCCGCGCGTCCGACCAGCATCAGGCCGCGCGCGATCATTGGATCCAGGCCCATGTCGCAAATGATGGCGCCGATCGCACCGACCACGTTCATGGGCAGGTTCTTGTTCCGGTCCTGCAGCAGCACTCGATGAACCGCGTCCATCAGACGCCAGTGCTTGCCGTGAAAGCCCAGCTCCTGCGCCAACTGGCACAGCGTCGGTACGCGCGGATCGCCGTGCACGTGTATCGGATGGCCGATGCCGTAGACAGGCTGCTTCTTGGCCCGGCTTACGCTGAGCATCGCACGCGCAGCGGCATCGCACGCCGCCTGGTCCGGATCATCGGACAGGTCGGCGGCCCCGGCTGCCAACATCTCGGCGCAGTTCTGGGTGGTACCCAGAAAGACGCTGCCCGCGCCCAGCAGCCCCGCGGCCACCGCCGCCTGCATCGCTTCCGGCGCACCCAGGAAGGTCAGCCGGGCGCTCATGGCGCTGGGCGTCAGGCCGTGGTCGCATGCGGTGACCAGGATGTGGTTGATCATGGCCTTCTCGGCTGGGCTGGGCGTGCGGTTGAAGATCGTCAACAGCATCATGTCGACGAAGTCGACTTTCCCCAGCAATTCCGTGGCCAGGTTCTTGCCGCGCACCGTAATGGTTTCCGGGGTGGTGTACCCGATTTCGGTCTTGATCAATTCACGCCTCCGCGATGTGTTCATTGGATTGTTGGGCGCGGCACGCGACCAGCATCTTGACGCTGCAGACGCATACCGTTTCCCCGTTCTGATTGATGCCCTGCCGTTCGAACTCGACCACGCCGCGGCTTGCGTCGCTGGCCAGGCGCCGGCCAGTCACCAGGATCCTGACCTTGATCGTGTCGCCGACGAAGGTAGGTTTGGCAAAGCGATAGGACATTTCCAGCAGGCCCAGTATCGACGGTTCCAGACACTGGTTGAGCACGGTGCGCGTGTTCAGGCCGGACATGATGGAGCCGACCAGCATGCCGTGCGCGATGCGCTGGCCGAACTTGCTCTGCCCCGCATAGACCGCATCCGTATGCAGCCGGTTGTAGTCGCCACTCAGGCCGGCGAAGGCAACCACGTCAGCTTCGGTGATGGTGCGCGCGGCCGTTACGACTTCCAGGCCGAGCGGCAAGTCATCCCAGTAGTAGCGCATGTCTGCCAAGGCGCCGGGCGCCGGCGTATCGACTGCGACAGAAGCCGCCGTCACTTTGCCGTCTCCGCCGCGTTGATCGCGGACAAGCCCAGCACCTCGCGGCCCACGATCAGCGTCTGCACTTCCGCGGTGCCCTCGGGTATCGTGCCGCCGCTGGTATCGCGGAAGATGCGCTCCAGCGGATACTCGGTGGAATAGCCCAAGCCGCCATGGACGCTCAAGGCGATCTTGGCGACCTCATGCGCGGCTTCGGCGCCATAGAGTTTGGCGATGGAACATTCGACGCGCGCGGGCAGGCCTTTCTGCACGGCCACGGCGGCCTTGTAGCCCAGCGCACGCGCCGCTTCGGTGCGCACCATCATGTCGACGATGTGTTTTTGTACCAGCTGGAATTCACCGATGGGGCGGCCGAACTGGCGCCGGGTCTTTGCATACTCGATGGACAGGTCCAGCGCGGCCTGCGCCGCGCCCACCGCGCCCATCGCGATGTTCAGGCGGCCATAGTTCAGGCCCGTCAGCATGGTCTTGAGCGCGGTGCCCTCGACGCCCAGCAGGTTCTCCTTGGGTACGCGCACGCCGTCAAAACGCAATTCGGCGGTGCCGGAAGCCTTAAGAACCATCTTGTCGACCAGGCGCGCCTCGTAGGGCGACTGCTCGCGCTCCACCAGAAACAGCGATAGCTTGCCGTCGCAGCTGGCGCTGAAGGTACGCGCCAGGACGATGGCATAGTCCGCGTTCACACCATTGGTGATCCACAGCTTGCTGCCGTTGAGCTCGTAGTGGTCGCCCTGGTCTTGCGCCCTGAGTTCGATGCCCGCCACGTTGGAACCGTGGTTGGGCTCGCTGATCGCCACACACACGTTCTTGGCGGACGACAGCACGGGCCGCAGGAATTTTTCCTTCTGAGCGGGCGTGCCATAGGCATTGACCAGACGCAGGAAGATATTCGTGATGTTGAGTATGGTGCGCAGGGATCCCCAGCAGTAGCCGGCCTCTTCGACCATCATCGCCCACGTGACGAAGTCCAGTCCGAAGCCGCCATCGTCCTCGGGCAGCAGCCCGCCGATGTAGCCGAATTGCGCAAGTCCCTCCAGCACGTCCGCAGGGATGCGCCTGTCGGCTTCGCAGGCGGCGATGCGCGGGCCGATCTCGGCCTTCATATAGCGCCTGATGCTGTCGCGCAGGGCCAGTTGATCCGTATCGAAATCAAAATCCATGTTGTCCTCTAAGCGGCCATTGCAAGATTTGGGGTGTGCGTATCAAGACGAAAAGCGTCCGCCCGTCACGTACAGCGTGACGCCAGTGATGTAGCGGGCGCGCTCCGAAGCGATGAAGGCGACGGACGATGCGATGTCGTCCGGCTGCCCCAGGAAGCCGACCGGGTTCTTGGCGAGCGCCGCGTCCCGCAGTACCGGATAGGAGGGCAGGGACTGCATGAGTTCGGTTTCGACAAAGCCGGGCGCGATGGCGTTGACGGTGATGCCAAACTTGGCCTGTTCCAGCGACAGGGCGCGGGTGAAGCCCACCAGGCCCAGCTTGGCGGTGGTGTAGTTGGTCTGGCCGGGATTGCCGAACACGGAACGCGAGGCGATGTTGATAACGCGCCCCCACTTGCGTTCCATCATGCCCGGCAGCACGGCGCGGGTGCAATGGAAGGCGCCCTTCAAGATGGTGTCGACCACCGAGTCCCAATCGGACTCGGCCATCTTGCCCAGATACTTGTCGCGCGTGAAGCCCGCGTTGTTGACCAGGATGTCGACGCCGCCGTAAGCGGCCGTTGCCGCGTCCACCATGGCGGCCACCGCGTCACGCTCACAGACGTCGCATTGCACGCCGATGGCCTCGTGGCCCTCATCGCGCAACCGCTGCGCCGTGGCCGAGGCAGTCTGGCCGTCGATGTCCGTGATGACGACGCGCGCGCCTTCTTCGGCCAGCACGCGCGCCGTCTGGGCGCCGATGCCGCGACCCGATCCGGTCACCAGCGCCACCTTTCCCGCAATTTCTAAATCCATGGAGATGTCTTTCCTGTATGGAACGGCCAGCGGCCGTGCATGCCATCACGCGATTCCCCCCGGCGCGCCACCCGCATTTGGGGCGGTGACCGCCCCCTTGAGGACGCCGCTTAAATTCATAATATCGTACCGAATAACGAAATGTCGAATTTATTTTCGATTGACCAATGCAATATGTCGAATTAGTATCCGGCATGTCGTATTAATTGCACCATTCACAACTGCCAGGCGAGCATGCGCGACATGCCCGGAGGACCTCGAATGTTTTCAGACCTTGCCCCCTTGTTCGACCCCAGTTCACTCGTCCTGATCGGCGCCTCGGACCGGCCCGCCAGCATCGGCCAGCGCGCCTTGACCAACATCGTCGAACACTCCAGCTATGGCGGCGAACTGTTCCTGGTCAACGCCACCAAGGACACGGTCATGGGCAGGCGCGCCTACCGCTCGGTGATGGATCTGCCCTATGCGCCGCAGACCGCGATCGTGGTCGTGCCGGCGCCCGCCGCGGTCAGCGTGCTGGCGGACTGCGGCCGCAAGGGCGTCAAGTTCGCCATCGTGCTGACCTCCGGCTTTGGCGAAACCGGCGAGGCAGGGCGCCAGCTCGAAGAACAGATGCGCGCCATCGTCCGCGAGACCGGCATCCGCATCTACGGGCCGAATTGCCCCGGCATGAACAACAACAACCGTGGACTGGGCTTCACGTTCTCGCCGGCCTTCCAGTACGACCGCATGCCCGGCCCGATCGGCCTCGTCACGCAGGGCGGCGGGCTGGGCCGCACCTTCCTGCAGGCCAGCGGCCGCGGCATCGGCATCGGCCTGTGGTGCTCCAGCGGCAACGAGGTCGACCTGACCGCCAGCGACTACATCAACCACATGGCCGCGATGCCCGAAATCAAGGTCATCGTCACGCTGCTGGAGGGCATCAACGACGCCCCCCGCTTCGCCGCCGCGGCCCTCAATGCCGCGCGCCAGGGCAAGCCCATCGTGGCCCTGAAGGTCGGCAAGTCCGCCTATGGGGTCCAGGCCACGCAATCCCATACCGCCGCGCTCTCGGGCAGCGCGGACATCAACAGCACGGCCTTCCGGCAGCTGGGTATCGTGGAAGTCGACGACATCGACGAACTGATCGATACCGCCGCGCTGCTGGCGCGCGGCGTACCCGCGCGCGCCATCCGCACCGCCGTGTATTCGTTCTCCGGCGGCACGGTCGCGCTGGCCGCCGACATGCTGGGCTGCGCGGACCTGACACTGGCGCAGTTCGCTCCCCGGACCCGCCAGGCCTTGGCCGATCTGCTTCCGGCCTTTGCCGCCATCGACAATCCCGTCGACACCACCGCCGAGATCCTGGTCCAAAGCGACATCAGCTACGGTTCGCTGCTATGCGTCGCCCAGGATCCGAACGTGGACGTGGTGCTCTATCCCATTCCCATGGAATACGGCGACACGACCCTGGCCGCCTGCCGCAACCTGGTCAAGGTGCAGGCCGAAGTCGATGTACCCATCGTGCCGGTCTGGATGAGTGACAAGCTGGGAAGTGGCTACCAATGCCTGGTCGATGCGGGCATCGCACCCATCCGGACGTTGGGCAAGGCCGTCAAGGCATTGTCGAAGTGGAATCGCTATGGCGTATCCGCCCGCGCCTTCGATCCGCGATGGGAACCGTCGATCATGCTGGCCGCGTCCCCGCGCGGCACGCCTGCGCCGCAAGCCTACGCCGAGCGCGCCGCCAAGCAGCTGCTGAGCGAAGCCGGCGTCGCCGTGCCCTTCGGCCGCGTATGCCAATCGGCCGATGAAGCCGTGGCCGCGGCCGCGCAATGTGGCGGCGCGATAGTGGCCAAGATCGTCAGCCCGCAGATTCTGCACAAGTCGGACATAGGCGGCGTCATCGTCGGCTTGCGTACGCCCGAGGAAGTCCGCAACGCCTGGGATCTGATCATGACGCGCTCGCGCGAGGCGTATCCGCAGGCGGACATCGAAGGCATCCTGATCGAACAAATGATGGCGCAACGCGGCGTGGAAACCCTGGTCGGCGTGCACCGCGACGACCTGTTCGGCCACGTCCTGACCTTCGGTCTGGGCGGCGTCTACGTCGAGGTCTTCAAGGACGTGAGCCGCCGTCTCTTGCCGCTGACGCCTGCGGATGCCCGCGCCATGATCGAGGAGACCCGCTGCCATCAATTGCTTGCCGGGTGCCGCGGCCAGGCGCCTGCCGACATCGGCGCGCTTGAGAAACTGCTGCTGGCCGTGTCCGACTTCGTGATGCACGGCCCATATGAGGTGAAGGAGCTGGACCTGAATCCCGTGCTCGTCAGCCCGGACGGCGCGGTCGCGCTGGACGCCGTGCTCATCGCATCCGCGCGATAGCGCGTTTCCCCATCCGCCGCTCCAGACGGCGGACCTACACAACAGGAGACTTCCCATGTTCAACAAGCTCTTCGGTACCGCGGCGGCCGCACTCGCCGTCGCGATGGCGCTCGCGCCGCTCAATGCCTCGGCGGACGCTGCCTTTCCGGATCGGCCGATACGCTTCATCGTGCCGTTCACGGCTGGCGGCATCACGGACAACGTGGCGCGCACGGTCGGCGCCCGCGCCGCCGAGCTGCTGGGACAACCCATCATCATCGAAAACCGCGCCGGCGCAGGCGGCAACATCGGCGCTGAGTACGCGGCCAATAGCAAACCGGACGGCTACACGATCTTTCTCGGCACCCAAGGCACCCAAGTCACCAATCCCCTGATCTACAAGACCGCCAGCAAACCTGAAAAGGCGCTGGTCGCCGTGCAGGGACTCACCGCCATCCCCAACATCCTCGTCGTCAACGAATCCCGGCCCTACAACACGCTGGACAAGCTGGTGGCCTACGCCCGGGCCAATCCCAGCAAGCTGAACACGTCCAGCGCGGGCGCCGGCACCGGCACCCACCTTGCGGCCGAGCTCTTCCAATCCGTCGCGGGCGTCAAGTTCAGCCACATTCCGTTCAAGGGCAGCGCGCCTTCGATCACCGCCCTGATCGGCGGCCAGGTCGACATTTCCTTTGACTATCCCGTGTCGACCGAACCCTTCATCAAGGACGGAAAAATCCGCGCGCTCGCCGTCACGGGCGAAGCCCGGCTGCCGTCCTTCCCAGACGTGCCGACGCTCGCCGAACTTGGCTATCCAGGCGCAAGCTCCGTTTCCTGGATGGGCATCTTCGTGCCCGCCGACACGCCTGCTCCTGTGAATGCCAAGCTTGAAAAGGCATTCGCGCAGGCCATCGCAGACCCGCAGATCTCCTCGCGCCTGATCGCCTTCGGCGGCGTTCCATTGAAGAAATCCGGCGCCGATTTCGCTGCCTTCGTGAAGGAAGAGTCCGTCAAGTGGGGCAACGTGGTCAAGGAAGCCAACGTCCAGCTGGACTAGGCGACGTCATGTTCGAACGAGGCGCGCCGCCCTCGCGCCTTGCCCCTTCCCCGCACGGACCCTAGCCATGCCTCAGCCGCACTCCCTTCCCCTGTCCGGCATCGCCGTTGCCGATTTTTCCGAACTGCTGCCGGGCCCATTCCTGACCCAGAACCTCCTGGAACTCGGCGCGACCGTCACCAAGATCGAACGTCCTCCTCACGGCGACAATGCCCGGCTGCTCTATCCCGGCGTGTTCGATTCGGTCAACCGCGGCAAGCAATGCGTCATGCTGGATCTCAAGCAGCCTGCCGGCGCGCAGGCGGCGCGCGACATCATCGCCGCCTGTGACGTCCTGGTCGAAGGCTTCCGCCCCGGGGTCATGGCGCGGCTGGGGCTAGGCTATGACGCGGCGGCCGCCATCAACCCCAGGCTGGTCTACGTATCCCTGAGCGGCTATGGCCAGAACGGTCCCCATGCGCAGCGCCCGGGACATGACATCAACTATCTCGCCACGGCGGGCGCGCTAGCGCTGTCGGGCAGCGATCCCCGCATGCCCGCGCCGGGGGCAGGGCTGCCCGTCGCGGACCTCTGCGGCGCCATGTATGCCCTGTCCAGCACGCTGGCGGCGCTGATGCAGCGCCAGCATACGGGGCGCGGACAGCACCTGGACGTATCGCTGACGGATTGCGTCGCCCACTGGATGAATCCGCGCCTGGGACAGTTCTCCTCGGCCGGACTCGGCAGCCTGGCGGCGCAGCGCCTGGACGTTTTGAACAAGCCCGCCTATGGCGTGTTCCGCACGCGCGATGACGCCTGCGTCGCGATTGCCGCGCTCGAGGACCACTTCTGGCTGCGTTTGCTGCAGGTCTTGGCCTTGGACCTGGACCACGCGCAAACCGCTACCTACCATCAGCGGGTCATGCTGGCCGCCGCCATCAATCAGGCAATCGCCGGGCGCATGGCGGATCTGGACGCGCGAGATGCGATCGCCCGCCTGGAAGCGTCCGATGTGCCGGTCTCGCTGGTGGAAGAACCGCTGGCGCTGCGCGGCACGCCCCATGCGCAAGCCCGCTGGCTGTTCGAAAGCCATGCCGAGGCGCAGTATGTCCGCTATCCGGTACGGCTGACCCACATGAACGAGGCTTGAATCGCCCAGCGTACCGGCCCGGCGCAATCACTCTCATCTTCTGAATAGGCATCCCATGAGCCAGTATCACGCGCCCATGCATGACATCGACTTTCTCACGACAGCGGTGTTTCCCCTGGACCCGCATCTGCAAGATTGCGGCTCCGCCCTGGACGCCGGACTCGCGCGCTCCGTCGTGCTCGAAGCCGAGAAGTTCGCGCAAGGCTTGCTGGATCCGCTCAATCGCATCGGCGACCAGCAAGGCTGCCGCCTGCATGACGGCACCGTTTCCACGCCCGCCGGCTGGCAGCAGGCCTACCTCGCCTTCTGCGAAGGCGGATGGAACGGCTTGCGCCAACCCGAGCAATACGGCGGCCAGGCGCTGTCCTGCGTGCTGGCCACCCTGACCGAGGAAATCTGGCACGCCAGCAACCCTAGCTTCGCGCTCTGCTCCATGCTGACCAGCGGCGCCATAGAAACCCTGCTGCACTCGGCGACTCCCGCATTGAAGGACCTGCTGCTGCCGCGGCTGATCAGCGGCGAATGGACCGGCACCATGAACCTGACCGAACCGGCGGCGGGCTCGGACCTGACCGCCGTGCGCACCCGCGCGATGCCGTCGGACGATGGTTCCTATGCAATATCCGGCCAGAAGATCTTCATCACCTACGGCGACCACGAACTCGCGTCCAACATCATCCATCTGGTGCTGGCCCGCACGCCCGATGCGCCCGCCGGCGCGAGAGGCCTGTCGTTGTTCGCCGTGCCCAAGTTTCTGATTCAGGACGACGGTTCTCCTGGCGAGCGCAACGACGTGCATTGCTCGGCCCTGGAACACAAACTGGGCATCCACGCCAGCCCCACCGCGGTGATGCAGTTCGGCGCCGGGCCGGGCGCAACCGGGTATCTGGTCGGCGAGCTGAACGAAGGGCTGAAGAACATGTTCGTCATGATGAACGAGGCCCGCCACGCCGTCGGCAACCAGGGCCTGGCCATTGCCGAACGCGCGTTCCAGCATGCGGTCTGGTACGCACGCGAACGCGTCCAGGGCAAGATCGTCGGCGAAGAAGGCGCGCAGCTTCCCATCCTGCGCCACCCCGACGTACGCCGCCTGCTGCTGGGCATGAAGAGCCGGATCGAATCGATGCGTGCGCTGGGCGTGTACCTATCGATGCAGAAAGACCTGGCCCGCGCGGCCGCCAGCCCCGAGGCCCGCAGCCGCGCCCAGGCCCGCGTCGACCTGCTGATACCCGTGATGAAGGGCTGGTTCACCGAGGCCGCCCAGCGCATCACATACGACGCGGTCCAGGTCTTCGGCGGCATGGGCTACATCGAGGAATCGGGCGCGGCCCAGTACTACCGGGACGCGCGCATCCTGACCATCTACGAAGGCACCACCGCGATACAGGCGAATGACCTGCTGGGCCGCAAAACGGTCCGCGACGGCGGCGCGCAAGCCCAGCTGCTGCTGGACGAGATCTCTCAGCAGGCCGAGGCGATGCTGGCGGGTGCGGCCGGCGCCCGCGAGTTCGGACGCAGCCTGCAACAAGGCTGCGCGCATTTGCGCGCAACCATCGTCTGGCTGCTGGCATGCCATGAGGCCGATCCGCGCGCCACCCATGCGGGCGCCGTATCCTATCTTGAGCTCTGGGGGCTGGTGACGGGCGCCTGGATGCAGGGGCTGCGCCTGCGCGCCGCGCTGGACGGCGCGGCCGAGGGCGCAGCATTGCAAGCCATCCAGGCCAGCGCCCGATTCTATGCGGAGAATCTTCTGGTTCAGGCCAGCGCATTGCGGCAGTCCATTTGCGCGGGCGGCTGCGCCATCGACGCGTTTCCCGACGACTATTGGGCCCGCTAAGGCGCTATCTCAGCACCAGCGTCGCGCCGATCACCTTCATCGTCGGCATCAACTGGCGCCAGGCGTCCTTGGGCATGGACGCCGGCCGGCGCAGCTCGGCTGCGGCGGGATCGTCCAGCAGATCGCCCTTGCAGGCGAACACGATGCTGTTGGTCATGTCGTCATCCACCACCTCGAACATGGACGAACCGAACGAGGCGCGCACCCGGTCCATGTATTCGTGATGATCCGGGTGATTGACGTGGAAGTTGATCACCAGGATGCCGTTCTCGCGCAGGGCGCGGAAACAATCGGCGTAGAACTCCGCCGAGCACAGCGGACCCGGAATCCCGCCGATGCCGAACCCGTCCAACAGGATCACGTCCGCATGGTCCGACAGGCCCCGCATATGGTCGGCCGCGTCGGCCTGGAGCACGCGGAAGCGGTCGTCGTCGCGCGGCACCATGAAGGCTTCGCGCAGGGCGATGACAGCCGGGTCGATCTCCACCACATCGACGGCGCTGTCCGCCAGGTAACGATGGCAGAACTTGGGCAGTGAGCCGCCACCCAGCCCCACCATCATGATGCGGGCTGGAGCCGGATTGAAAAGCACGAAGCCCATCATCATCCGCGTGTACTCCAGCTCGAGCGCATCGGGGTTGAGGGTGGACATGCTGCTCTGGATTTCCTGCTGCGTGAAATGCAGTGTGCGGCGGGTGCCCGAGTTCTGGACAAAGGGCCGCGGAAGTGCCGCTTGCGGCTCAGCGGGCGAGAAATCTGAGGAGGTTTGGGCGTCGTCGGGCATGAAACGGGGTGGCGTGCAGGAAAATGGGAAAGATACCATTGCGCCGTGTACCCACCTGGCGATGTAGTCTCTTTGGCTGATACCGACGCCCATGATTGCAGCGTAAGCTCGCCGTGCAGGAAGCTGAGCGCCCGGCTTCGGAACGCGGACCCAAGGCAATGGCTGGCTTACATACCCATTACGACACGCTCCAAGTTTCGGAAAACGCCAGCGATGAAGTCATCCGCGGCGCATACCGTTATCTCTCGCAAAAGTGGCACCCGGACAAGAATCCTGACAAGCCCGAGGAAGCAAAGCGCGTCATGGCGCGCCTGAACGAGGCCTACGCGGTGCTTTCCGATCCGAAACGGCGTCAAGAGCATGACGCGTGGATTGCCGAGCAACGCGCCGCTGGCGCGCCCGGCGGCAACGGCAGCGGGACGAATGGGAAAGCCCCGCCGGATTCCGGATCCACCGATACCCTGCGCGACTATTACGCCACCGAAATCGCCAAGGGACGCAATTTCTGGATATGGCCGCTGGCCTTCATCGGTTGCGCCATGGCGTTGGGCTTGGCCGCCAACCTCGTTCCATCGCTGGCCAGCCTGCTGATGAAATACCGCTACCTCACCCTGCTCCTGCTGCTGGCCGGGGCATCCGCGGTGACGACCTCGGCCAGGAAAAAACACCGCGATCAACTGCTGCAACAGCACGAGACGCGGATTCTGGAGCAGCGGTACACGGAACACATGCGGCAGAAGACCGTGCGGCAGGTGGTCATCGGCGTCTCGGCCGTATTGGCAATCGGCGGCCTGCTAGCCTATTACGGCATGGGCTGGAATGAACGGCAAGACCAGCTCCAGGCCGCCAAGCCGGACAGCAAGAAGCCTGCGCCGGCCAAGCCCGCATCCCTCCAGATCGAGAACGCCTGCGGCCGCGACTTGAGATTCGCGGTGCACTATCTACCCGACGGAGGCGAATGGCGCACCGAAGGCTGGTGGAACGTGGAAGCCAACAGCTCCACCGGCCTGCGCGGCGACCTGGGATTGATCGAATCCACCAATACCATCTTCTACTACTACGCCGAATCGCTGGACCGGAAAATAGTCTGGCAGGGCCGCGACGACGACGAGACCGACGCGACCTATGCGTTCAAGGGGCGCAACTATCGCTTCGACCGGGTTCGCCTGGCCCGCGGCGCCGATGGCAGCTATCAGCTCAAACTCACCTGCTAGCGCGTCAACGCGGACGTTCAGACCAGCAGCACCGGACAAGGCGCGTGGGCGATGACCCGCGAGCACACCGACCCCAGCAATGCGTCCAGGAACGGCGCCCGATGGTGCGACCCCATCACGATGACCGTGGCGCCCACCTTGATCGCATGCGCCACGATCTTGTCCGGCGTGTGGCCGGTAAGCTCGTGGCACTCGAAACCAACCTGGCCCGCGCGCAGGATTTCGACCACGGACTTCATTGCCTTGTCGCTCTCTTCGTGGTGCCAGGCGTCGATGTCGGCCTGGCCGATGAAGGCTTTGACATCGCCCGTCACGTCCGGCTCGCAATGCAATACGTGCACCGTGAAGTCCCGGTTCAGCAAAGGGCCCTCAACCAGGTAGCGCGCCGCGGCATCGCTATGGCTGGACCCATCGGTGGCAAGAATGATCGTGTTCATGACAGATCTCCGGTTCGTGGACTTCATCCCTTATGGCGCGCGGCCCTGGCCGCGGCCCGTCTGGGCAGGATCAGGCTGGCGCCCACGGATGCCAGCAGGATAAGGCCTACCGCCCCTAGCGACCACTGCACCGGCACATGGAACCATGGCGCGGCCAGCATCTTGCCGCCGATGATGATGAGCACCGCGGCAAGTCCGTGCTTGAGGTAGCGGAAACGCTCGCGCATGTCGGCCAGCAGGAAGTACAGCGCCCGCAGGCCCATGATGGCGAAGATATTGGAGGTGAAGACCAGGAACGGGTCGGTGGTGACGGCGAAGATGGCGGGAATGCTGTCCACCGCGAACACCACGTCGCTCGCCTCTATCATCAACAGCACGACGAACATGGGCGTGGCATGCCGCAGGCCGCCGATGCGCACGAAGAACGACTCGCCGTGATAGTCCTTGGTGATGCGCATGGACGAGCGCATCAGGCGCACCAGCGGATTGCGGGCAATGTCCGGCTGATGGTCCGCCCGGGCCAGCATCCTGGCGCCGGTCGCCACCAGCAGCACGCCGAACACATAGAACAGCCAGTCGAACTTCGACAGCAGCCAGACGCCCGCCAGGATCATGCCGACTCGCATCACGATGGCACCCAGCACGCCGTACAGCAGCACCCGGCGCTGCAATTCCAGCGGCACCGCAAAGTAGCCGAAGATGAGCGAGAACACGAACATGTTGTCCACGGACAGGGACAGTTCGATCAGGTAGCCGGTGTAGAACTCCAGTGTCTTGCGGTGCGCAATGTCGCGCCCCAGGGTGGCATCCAGATACCACCACATCAGAGCGCCGAACAACGCCGCCAGCGCCATCCAGACGCCCACCCAGAACAAGGCTTCACGGGGCCGCACGCGGTGCGCATGCCGGCCGCCCAGCACATACAGATCCAGCGCCAGCACGACCAGCACAAAGGCTACGAACCCCGCCCACATCGGCATGGTGGCAAAGGTCTCGACCTGATTCATCAGGACCTCCCGCCGTCGCTGCAAAGCCGCTATGCGACGGCCATCGGTACACAGTGCATGTACGAATCCAGTCTAGAACTTCCAGATGCGCCGAACAATTCGCCTGGGTCGAACTGATGCTCAGGTTTTTTGGAACCGTCGCGGCGCGTGGAGCACCGGCATCGGCAACTCAGCCCAGGTACTCCACGTTGCCGCAAACGGAAATGCTCTGGCCGCTGATGATGGCGCCTTCGTCCGAACACAGGTAGGCCACCTGATTGGCCACGTCCTGCGGGCTGGTCATGCGGCGCAACGACACCTTGTCCACAAGCTGCTCGCGCATCGCGTCGTTGCTCACGCCAGCAGCCGCGGCGCGGGCGGCAATGACCCGTTCAACGCGGTCGCCCGACACCACGCCCGGCAGCACGGAATTGACGCGGATGTTCGAAGGCCCCAGCTCCATGGCCCAGGTCTGCGTCAGGCCGGCCAGGCCGAACTTGCTGGCGCTATAGGGCGTGCGCAGCGAAAAGCCCAGCCTGCCCGCGACGGACGAGATGTTGACGATGGACCCGCCGCCTGCCGCGCGCAGCAACGGCACGGCGCTGCGTGCGCACAGGAAGGTTCCCGTCAGATTGACATCCAGCGTGCGCTGCCAGGCGTCCAGCGTGGTTTCCTCCAGCCGGTTGGTCGGGCCGGCCACGCCGGCATTGTTGACCAGCGCGTCGAGCTTGCCCCATTTCTTCGCCAGTTCGCCGAACATGGCCTGGACTTGCGCCTCGCTGGATACGTCCGTCACGCTGACGCCCAGGCGCGGATGCGCGGCGGCAGCGGCCTTGCACGCCGCTTCGTCCACGTCGCAGACGTGCACCTCGGCGCCCGCCTCCAGAAACCTGCGCGCGATCGCCAGGCCTATTCCTTGCGCGCCCGCGGTGACGAGGACGCGTTTTCCTTGCAGTGAATTGCTCATGGCGGTTCCTGTTCAGAGCGCAAACTCGGGACGGATGCCGCTTTTGAGCGGCAGTCCCAGGATCTCGCGCGCCTCCGCGGGCGTTGCGGGCTCCATGTCCATTTCACGGATGATGCGCACGATGCGCTCGGTCAGCTGGACGTTGGTGGCCAGTTCGCCGTGGCGGTAGTACAGGTTGTCCTCCAGGCCGACCCGCGCATGGCCGCCCAGCAGCAGGGCGGCCATGTTGGCCTCCAGCTGCGCGGGGCCGATGCCGCTGACGCAGAAGATGCTGTTCCTGGGCAGCAGGTCCACCATCATCTGCAAATGCCGCACCGAAAATGGCATGGCGTTCTGGAAGTTGCGATGCACGTTCATGACCAGGTTGATGAAATGCGGCCCTTCGTCCAGTCCCTCTTCGATCAGCGTCGTGGCATCCTGCAGGATGTGCGTGGGGCTGAAGACCTCCCATTCGGGCTTGATGCCGCGCGCCTGCATGCCGGCGGCCAGTTCGCGGGCCTTGGTGAGCGGCGTGTTCATCAGGTATTCGCGGTCGCCGAACGCCAGGTTCAAGGTCGTGGCGTCCAGCGTGCACATCTCGGCGCCGGCGTCCATGCCCTTGAGCCGTTCTTCCCACAGGATCTCCCACGTTCCCGGAGAGGTTTCCTTGACCATGTCGCCATGCACGCCGCCGCCGGTCGAATTGTTCAGCACGATGTCGCAGCGGTCGCGGATGAGCCGGTTCATCTGCCGGTACACCGAAGCGTCGCAAGTCGCCTGGTCGTCGGGACGGCGCGCATGCAGCGCCACCACGCTGGCGCCCGCGTTATAGCAGCGGTACACGTCCTCCGCGATCTCCAGCGGCTGCGTGGGCAGGTGCGGATTCTGGCTCTTGAATGCCATGCCCCCGGTCGGGGCGATGGTCACGATGACTTTGCGTTTGCTCATGAGGTTCACTTCCAGAGCGCGCAGCGGCTCTCTTCCTTGGTGGTGAAGGCCTGGTTGCCGTCGATGGTCTGCACGACGTTGAAGTAGTCCCAGGGTTCCTTGGACTGTTCCGGCGTCTTGACCTGCAGCAAGTACATGTCGTGCACGACGCGGCCGTCCGGCCGCACTACGCCGTTCTTGATGTAGACGTCGTTCAGCTTGTTCTCGCGCAGATAGGCCAGCACGCGGTCGGCGTCATCCGTACCCGTGGCCTTGACCGCGCGCAGGTATTGCAGCGCCGCGGAGTAATCGGCCGCCTGCAGCGAGGAGGGCATGGCCTTGCGCTTTTCAAAGAAGGCGCGGGCCCAGGCGCGGGTCTCGTCCGATGCGTTCCAGTACCAGCTGTCCGTCAGATACATGCCTTGCGAGGCGGGCAGCCCCATGGCGTGGATGTCGTTGATGAACATGATCAGGCCGGCCAGGCGCATGGTCTTGGTGATGCCGAACTCATTGGCGGCCTTGATCGAGTTGGTGGCGTCCGCGCCGGCGTTCGCCAGGGCCAGGATCTCCGCCTTGCTGCTTTGCGCCTGCAGCAGGAACGAAGAAAAGTCGCTGGCCGATAGCGGATGCTTGACCGATCCGACCACCGTGCCGCCGCCGGCCTGGACCACCTTGGTCGTGTCGGCCTGCAGCGCGTGGCCAAAGGCATAATCGGCCGTCAGGAAGTACCAGCTCTTGCCGCCCGCCTTGACCACGGCCGCGCCCGTTCCGCGCGCCTGCGCCACGGTATCGTAGGCGTAGTTCAGCGTGTAGGGCGTGCATTGTTCGTTGGTCAGCGCCGGGGCGCCCGCGCCCACCACGATGATGGGCCGCTTCTTGTCGGCCGCAACCTTGGACATGGCCAATGCCGTGCTGGAATTGGTGCCGCCGATCAGCATGTCCAGGCCCATCTGGTCGAACCATTCCCGTGCCTTGGCCGAGGCGATGTCCGCCTTGTTCTGATGGTCGGCCGTCAGCAGTTCGATCTTCTTGCCGTTGATCTCGCCACCCATCTCCTGGATCGCCATCTTGATGGCCTCGGCGCCGCCCGGGCCGTCCGGCCCCGAGTACACGCCCGACATGTCGGTGATGAAGCCGATTCGAATAACATCGTCTGAAATCTGCGCCTGGGCCGCAGGGGCGTGCAGCAGCGTCACGGCCAGGCCGCAGGCCAGGGCGCTGCGGGACATCATGCCTTGCATGGGCAACATGCTTGTCTCCTCTTGTGGGTTTTGGCGTCTGGGACCTCGGCTATTCTGGTGCCGGCCCCAGACCGCGGACAGTCATCATGGTGACAAAGCACCCTAGGGTTTACCTGAGCGGCACCACAACGGCTACGAAGGAGGCACACATGGGCGAACGGCTTGCCGACGCCGGCGACGAACCCCTGAGCGCGCGGCGGCGGCGCACGCAAGGGGCGGTGGACAAGATGCTCGACGTCGTCCCTTGGTACAAGGGCTTGCCGGAACTCGAACGCGACCTGATCCGCGCGGAATTGCGCGTCGTGACGCTGGCCGCGGGCCAGTTCCTGTTCCGCGCGGGCAGCCGCTCGCCGGGATGGTACGGCGTGGTGCAGGGGCTGGTGAAATGGTCCTCGCCGGGCGCGGACGGCAAGTCCCTGTCTCTGGCCGGCTTCAGCACCGGCAGCTGGTTCGGCGAAGCCACCATGATCCGCCGCGAGCGGTTCGAGTACGAGGTGGTCGCGCTGCGGCCCAGCCAGATCGTGATTCTGCCGCGCGAGACCTGTGAACGTCTCTGGAACAACAACATCGAGTTCACCAAGGCGCTGATGATGCATCTCGCGCAACGCGTGGACTGGCTGATGAGCAGCTTCACGTCCAACGTGCTGCTCGACGTCGACACCACGGTGGCGCGCGCCGTCGCCGCGCAGTTCAATGCGGAGAGGCATTCCGGCACCAACGGACGCCTGAAGGTTTCCCAGGAAGAAATCGCCGGCCTGTGCGGCATTTCGCGGCAACGCTGCAATGCAGCGCTTGCGAGGCTAGCTCGCGCGGGCGTGCTGGAAACCTACTATGGCGGGCTGGCTATCCTTGACGTGGACGAGTTGCACCGGCTTGCCAATATCAAGAAGAGCGCCTAGGAAGCCGGCGCTGACGGTACAAGAAAAGATGCCGGTCAGAACAGAAATTCTGTCTTTTCGCCCATAGGGGACAACTTTATAGTTGCCGCGGAAAAAACAGCAAACCGCATATCCGCACTTGAGGAGTCCCCCATGAAAGCCCCGTCCGCGCCCTCTGTTTCGCTCCTGGAACCCTATGTCGGCACAGAGGACCTGCCCCTGTACACGACCACCGTGTCCGTGACTGGCGGCGTCTCCGGACACGGCAGATCGTCGGGCCGCGCGATCTCCAACGACGGCGAACTGGAACTCGAACTCAGGTTGCCCAAGGAGCTTGGCGGCAACGGCGGCGGCACCAATCCCGAGCAATTATTCGCGGCCGGCTTTGCCGCTTGCTTTCATGGCGCCATGAAGCTGGTCGCCATGAAGAACGGTGTCCCGCTGCCGGCGGATTTCGCCATTCACTGCACCACCACTTTCGCGCGCGAAGCGTTTGACGGCCTGTTCTGCATCAAGGCCAGGCTGGAGATTTCCTTGCCCGGACTGCCGAAGGACCTCGCCTTGGCGCTGGTCCACGAGACGGAATCGATCTGCCCGTATTCGAAGATGGCGGACCAGGGGATCGCGTCGTCGGTGCATCTGACTTGATCATGGCCAGCGCCCGCCCCGCGCACTGATTACCCGCCTCCGGAGCTGGAACCCCGCCTCAGCCACGAACTTTCTTGAGCAGGGCCTCGGCCTCTTGCCTGCGCCCCCGATCGGCGAGCTCGCGCCCAGGGCGCGCGGGCGCACGCAACGCCTTCTCCAGATATGGGGCCGCCTCCGCATTGCGGTTCCGGTAAACCAGATAATCCGCATAGAAATAGTTGGGATCTATGCCATCCGGATTGATCGCAAGCGCCTGCTGCAACAACGCCTCGGCCTTCTTGTTGTCCCCGAAGCCGACCGGCCAGCCAGGAACCTTGTAGTACAGCACACCGAGGCTGTTGAGCGCGGACCCGCTTAACGCGTTGCTGTCGATCTGGATCGCAGTCTCGTATTCGGCCTTGGCCTGCTTCGCGATGCCAAGCGCGCCCAGCCCGCCCTTGGCCCCAGCCCAGGAACTCAGGATGATGCCTTCCCAGATGTGAGGCTCGGCGCGGTTGTTGTACTTCGCGGTCACGGCATGCGCCTTCTGCGCCAGGGCTTCGAAGCCGGTCTCCCGCTTCGCTTCCGGCATCTGATACTGAATCTCCGCCCACTCCTTTTGCAAGGCGCCGATGGCGTTGTCCATGTCGGCCGGCTCCGCTTGGGCTGCGGGAAGAAAGGAATATGCGCTCATGGCAAGCATGGCCGATGAAGCGTAACGCAGGAAAGCTCTGCGGATCATGATGAGACTCCTGATTGCGGCGGCGGCGGCCTCAAGGCGCGCCGATGCTTGGTGAATGCGCCATCGAGCAGGCGCGGAAAGAGTGCGTTGAGCCGGACCGCCAGGGCTTCGAACAGGCCGGCGTAACGCTGGGCCGTCTCCGCTTCCAGCATGCGCAGCACGGCACGGGCGACCGCCTCCGGGCTGTCCGTCGGCGATCCGGTCGCCTGGTTGAAGGCGATGACGTCAGCCGCATTGAAGGGTGTATCGATGGCGCGCGGGGCGTAATACTGGACACGCACGGGAGAGTCCGCGAGTTCGCGTCTCAGGGATTCCGTATAGACACGCAGAGCTGCCTTGGACGCGCCGTACGCCGCAAAGCCGGGAACGCCCAGGCTGCCCAGCACGGAGCCTATGTTCAAGACCTGAGCGCGTGGCTGGCCAAGCAGCACGGGCAGCAGGCTGGCGGTCAACAGCATGGGCGCGATGGCGTTTGTATCGAAGATCTGCTGGGTCTGCTCAGGGTCCATCGCGCCCGCCGCGCCAAACCCCGCGACCGCCGCGTTGTTGATGAGCACGTTGGCGCGACGCGCCGCGGCGGCGTCCGCAATCGCCGCCCGTCCTTCCTGCGTGGTGATATCCACCACGAGGGCGTCTACCGCGCTGCGGTCATGCGCGTCCAGGCTCAATGACTTGGCCAGTTCCAGCGTGGGACCGGCGCGCCGTCCGACCAGCAACACGCGCGCTCCTTCGGCGCGCAACATGCGTGCGATGGCGCTGCCCAACCCGCCGGCAGCTCCCGTAAGCACGACCGAGGCCTGATTGATCTTCATGCCGGCACGCTCCCGGCCGCGGCTCGCGGCAATCCGCGGAAGATCGCACCGTACAGGCGGTAGAACATATGCGCCGCATGGATGACGGCCGCCTGATCGTCGGGATGCTCCAGCCGATTCATCAATTCGGCGAAATGTGCGGTGTGCTCCTGATCAAGCGTGCCATGCGAGCGCAGATAGCTGAAGGCCGTTCCGGGCAGGCCCAACGCCTGCTGGATCCGGTCCGCAGCGTTCAGAGCCAGCGCGACGCTCGTTCCCTCCAATACGTGGACCATGCCGAAGAAGCCCACCGGGTTGTTCCGCATGATGGTGTCGTAGGCGTAGGCCACCATGATTTCCGTATCCGGGCCGGGGCCCGCGCACTTGATCGCCTCGGCGTCCGCACCCGCCGCGCGCAGGTCGTTCAGTATCCATTCGTCATGGCCGGTTTCCTCCTCGATGTATTCCTCCAGCGCCGCGTCCATCCATGCCAGGCGGCCTGGCATGCGGGTGCGGCACGCGTGCATCAAGGGCACCGTGTGCCGCACATGGTGATAGGCCTCGGCCAGGAAGCGGATGTATGAAGGCAGCGCGACCTCGCCGCGCAGACAGTCCTGGATGATGGGCGCCTGGACCAGCGCTTCCCGGCTGCCCCGCGTTGCGTCCACGAGAGAATCGAAAAATGGCATTTTGGTTTACACCGGAGAAAAGGGCCGGACGCTTTGGAACAGGTCCGGATGCTGTTGAAGAATCGCGCTTCGGCGGGGCCGTCCGTTGGCGGTAGCCATGCCCCCGTCCACCGAGAACTCGGCGCGCGCCTGAAGCCAGCGGCCAATGCGGGCGTAGTCGGGCAGCCGCTGGTTGGCCCGCGCTATGGCCGCGTCGATGGCCGCCGCCGAAGCCATGCCCTGGGGCCAGATCACGGCGCCCAGCTCGGCTTCGCCATCGCCGTACACGACTGCGTGGCGGATCTCGGGCTGATTGCCCAGTTCGATCTCGACCCACTCCGGCGAAACGTTGCGGCCGAAGCCCGTGATGAGAACGTTCTTTTTGCGGCCTTCTACATGCAGATACCCTGCTGGATCCAGGCGACCAAGATCGCCAGTCGGCCACCAATCGCCGGCCGTCGCCGGAACGCCGAGATAGCCAAGAAACGGCGTCCCGGCGATCTCGATCTCGCCGTCTTCGGCGATGCGGACTCGCGCATGCGGCAATGGCCGGCCCGCCGAGCCCGGCAAATCCGCGCCCGGCAAGTTCAGCGTCTGCACGGAAGCGGCTTCAGACAGGCCATATCCTTCGTAGGCGGGAAGACCAAGCCTGCGCGCCTGCTCCAACAATGGCGCACCCACCGCGGCGCCGCCCACAGCCATCAGGCGCAGTTGCGGTGGCGCAGGCGTCCGGGTTGCTGCCAGCCAGGCGGCGTAGGCGCGCAGCATCTGCGGCAGCACGATCACGCTATTGGCCTCGGACGCAGTCAGCGCCGCGTGAAATCGCCCGGGATCGAATTGGGAGGATCCCTGCAGCCCGACCTCCGCCAACCGCGATACGTGGATACACGCGCCTTCCAGCAGGGGCGCGTAGACGCCGGCGATGTTCTCCAGCAACACGGGCAAAGGCAAGGCAGTGAGATGGCTGCCGATGCCGATCCCGCGCGTGGCGTCGGCCAGGCCATGCGCGACATCCAGCATCTGGGCGCTGCCCAGACATACGCCCTTGGGCTGCCCGGTGGAGCCAGACGTGAACGTGATCTTGGATGTGCCAGCCGGCAAGGGAATCGCCGGAAAAGGCAGCAGCCTGACCGCCAGGCCGCCGAGCTGGGTGACTTCGGACACATCCATGTCGGAGCTTGCTTGCGCATGCCGGCTGGCCGGCGTCAGCAGCAGGCTGGCGCCGGCCGCGCTCATCGCGGCCTGCCGCTGCTCCGGCGTGAAGAACAACGGCAATGGCAAGTGCACGGCGCCCATCGCCAGGCACGCCAGATCGGCAACGATCCAATCCGCGCCGTTGTCCAACAGCGTCGCGACTACCCGCGGGCCATATGCAGAGAGCGCGTCCGCGCAAACCCGCACCCGCTCCGACAGTTCTGCATAGGTCAATGCCACCGATGAACGCAAGGCAGGTTGCAAGCGACGGTCGCCGCGCGTCAACGACGCAAGAAACTCCTGACCGGTCATGATTGAGACTCGCCGAATCGATTCAGAATAAGGCTCAGGCGCCCGGCAAATACCTGAGGATCATGTTCGTAGTAGTTGCCCCAGTCGCGCCGTTCGCCAGGATCCAGCCGCGCGGGCGTGGCGGCGGCCAGGGGCTGATGAGCCAGGCCCATGCGCGAGAACAGGTGGTGCAGTTCGGAGGTCAGGGTGCTGACCGCCCATTCGAAGCCCTGCTGGTGCAGATGCAGTGCCAGATGGGGCACCAGCAGCCGTCCCGCGCCCGGCCGGACGGCGGCGAACTGGCCCGTCTCGACGATGTGGCGACGGGCCACGGACAAGTCGCGCTGACGCAGGTACTGCTCCACCGGCGCCGAAAGATAGCGCTCCAGATACAGGGTTTCAGCCGCGCCGCGAAATCCTGCCGCGGCGAGGATCTGGCCTTCGGCCTGCAGGCTGACCAGGGTCGGCATCCAGTGCTTCAGGCGAGCGCCAAAACGCTGCCGGTAGCGCAGGTAGATATAGGATTCGACACAGCCGCGCTGCGGGTCGTCGTAGGGATGCACGAACAATGCCGGGCGGGGCCGCGCGAGCGGAGCCGTGTAAGGCCAATCGGTCGACTGTGGCGAGGCCTTGCGCTGCGGCGTCATGATTTCTGGTCGGTCCATTTGAAGCGCTTGCTTTAACGATGGCCGCAGCGTACGGGCCGAACCTTAACTCCAAATTAACCGCGCCTCGGTGGTAATCTCATCCAAGCCATTAGTAGGAGTTCTTGAATGCGAATTCTTATCGTCGAAGATGACCCGCTGATAGGCGATGGCCTCAAGAACGGCCTGCGGCTGCTGGGGTACGCGGTGGATTGGTTCGTCAGCGGTCAAGAGGGCGACCATGCCCTGCGCGCCGTGCACTACGATGCGGTGGTGCTGGATCTTGGTCTGCCATCCGAAGACGGGGTGACGTTGCTGACACGTTGGCGCCAAGCCGGAATCGACGTCCCCGTGGTCATACTGACCGCGCGCGACGCCGTCGAAAGCCGGATAGGCGGACTCGACGCTGGCGCGGACGACTACCTGATCAAACCCATCACGCTGGATGAACTGGCCGCCCGTCTGCGCGCCGTCACGCGCCGGCTGGCGGGCAAGCCCGAACCCGTATGGCGCCATGGGGACCTGGAGTATCAGCCGGCCTCGCATGAAGCGCGGTGGAAGGGACTGGCGGTGGATCTGACCGTACGCGAAGCACAGCTACTGGAGCTATTCCTGACGCATCCCAGCCGGGTGCTGACGCGCGATTTCATCCGCGACAAGCTCTACGACTGGGACTCCGACCTGGAAAGCAATGCCCTCGAGGTTCATGTGCATCATCTGCGCAAGAAGATCCATCCCAAGCTGATCCGCACACTGAGAGGCGCTGGCTACGCGCTGGGCCAGGTGGAGACCGAGGCATGACGCTGCAGCGCAGGCTGATCATTGCCGTGCTGCTGGCCGCTCCCCTGGCATGGCTGCTGACCATTGCAGGCACCTACTGGCGCGCCGCACACGAAATCAACGAGCTCTACGACACCGACATGCTGCGTCTGGCTGAGCAGACGCTTGCGGTCGCGGCCCTGCTTCCCCCCCGCGCCAGCATTCCCGGCCCGCTTCAAGCCCCCCACCCGCCGAACTCTGGAGACGCCAGCGGCAAAGACCTGTCCGTGGCGATATGGCGCGACGCAGGCGCGCCGCTTGTACTGGATGCCGAAGCGCTCCAATTCCCGCGCGACCAGTCCCAGGAGGGCTTTGTCGACAGTACGGTCAACGGCGTGCCATGGCGGATTTATTACCTCGCCAGCGACGACAAGACAACGCGCGTCGCGGTGGGCCAGCGCATCGGTGAGCGCGAAGATCTCATGGTCGCCTACATCGCAAGCCAGATCGCTCCCTGGCTGATCGGACTACCTGTACTCATCGCCATGCTCATTCTTTCCGTGCGCCGCGCTCTGCGGCCCGTGCGCATGCTGTCCCAGGCCTTGGAGAATCGCCGTCCCGATGACGGCACGCCGCTGTCCGAGGCTGCCGCGCCGGCGGAACTCAAGATTCTCGTGCAAGCCATGAATGACTTGCTGGCACGAGTCGCCAGTCTTATCGAACAGGAACGCCGCCTGACCGCGGACGCCGCCCATGAGTTGCGCACGCCGCTCGCCGCCTTGCGCGCGCAGTGGGAAGTGGCGCAGCGCGCGCAGGACGCAACGCTGCGAGCGGATGCCCAACGCAGCGTGGGTGCGGGGCTGGACCGCCTGGACCGGCTGGTAGCTCAGTTGTTGACGCTGGCGCGGCTCGACAGCAACGGCCCCTCGGGTTTTGACGACGCCGTCAACTGGAGCCTGGTGGCCGAGCAGGCGGTCGGTGACTGCCTCTGGATCGCAAACCGGCGCGACATCGAGATCGATATCGAATGGCCGGACGGAAAGGAAAACGCGCTTCCGACGGCCGGCAGCAACAATGCGCTGGCCATCATGCTGAAGAATCTGCTGGATAACGCCGTGCGCTATGGCCCGCGGCATACACGCGTGCGTCTGACGCTTGGCGCCCGCGCCATCCTCATCGATGATGCTGGCGCGGGCATCGCGCCCGAGGTCCTGCCACGGCTGGGCGACCGGTTCGTGCGCGCCGCCGGCAATGAAGAATCCGGCAGCGGCCTGGGCGTATCGATCGCGCGCCGCATCGCACACAATCATGGTCTGATGGTGCGCTATGACATGCGCGGCGCGGCTGCCGACTTTCCCGCCGGCCTGCGTGTTTCGATCCTGCGCCGTGAGAGCACCCAATCGACATGAGGCGCATGAGCCCCGCCTCAAGCGCCGGGGCGCCATTTCACGTGCACGGCGGCCGCCAACAGGGCACAGCAGCCCAACAATAGGTCCAGCCTTTGCCCCAGCCCCGCAAGAACCAACGCGGCCCCCAGCAGGTTGTAGTAGATCAGGCTCAGGATCGCGCCAGCCGTCCCCGCGGCGCAGGCATAGGCGCGCAAGGCATGGGCCAGGATGTTGGGTATCGCGATCGCGTAGGCCGCTGCAATCACGGCCATGCCGATGAGAAACGCCGAACTCCCGACAAGCGCGGCAACCAGCGCCGCGCCTAGCGCCATCAGACCGATACCCAGCAGGACGAGGCATTCGGACGCATACCCCCGCCGCAGCAGCGCCGTGTTCAGGAACGCGCCGCACAGCGACGCCGCGGCCAGCGCCAACCCGCTTTCGCCGAACCCCAAGCACGCATCCTGCAAGCGGGCGAAAAGGAATGGACCCAGCTGGTAATAGCCGAAAATCGCCAGGTTGAAAATGGCGATCAGCGCCGCGCTGCGCCAGATCGCCCGGTCTTGCAGCATGGCGCGCAGTGTCGGCCAGAAGGGCGCCGCCGCATGTGACTCCGGCCGGGTTTCCGGCCACAGCAACGCGCTGGCCCCGAGCAGCGCGACGGCGAGCAGAACCAGCGCGAGAAAGACGCCCTGGAGCCCGCCGGCCGCCGCGATCTCCTGCCCGGCATACATGCCGACCGCAGGGCTCGCGGCCAACGCCATTCCCAGAATGGAGAAGACCCGGGCCAGCGTCGGACCCTGATAGCTATCCCGCAGCGCCGTCTGCGTTACGATTGAGCCCGCGGCCGCACCGAAGGCGCAGATCAATCTGGCTGCGAGGAACTGCGTGAAATCGCCCGCCGCCATGGCCCAGCTCGCGCCCAGCGCATATAGCGCCAGCCCTGCCAGCAGCGCCGGCCGGCGGCCCCGGGAATCACATAGACGACCCCAGACCACCACGCCGAAGGCAAAGGCCACGAACCAGAGCGAGAGCGTCTGCGCAGCTTCCTCTGGCGTGGCCCGATAGGCTGTTGCGATCAACGGCAAGGCGGGGCTGTACATCGTCTCGACGATCTGCGGAAAACTCAGCAGCGGAATGACGAGCAGAAGAGGCGGACGGCGGGACATGGCGGTATCGGTAAACGGAGAGTCCGTTTTTTAGCCGGCCGTCGCCTTCGCCGTTGTAGCCAGGAAGACAAAAAGCATCGGAACTCGGACAAATGGCCAGGCTCGCACCCACCGACGCGTTCAACCCCGACACCATGGCCCAGCCGGTGACGGGCATCGCATCGCGCCTGATACGGCACGATTCCGGCCTGCATAGCCATGGCCGGGGCCAACTGCTCTTTGCTCACGCGGGCTCCATCCGCCTCGCAATGCCAGGGTTGATCGCGGTACTGCCTCCGATCCGCGCGGCATGGATACCGCCTGGAACCGAGCACCGCGTCATGATCCGCGGCGAAGTCGAGTACCGCTCGATCTATCTGGACACCGCGCGTATCGCGGCGCCCGCGGCCGCCGCGGCCATACTTTCGATGACTCCGCTATTGCGCGAGGTGTTCGAGCGCATCAGCCTGGAACCCTTTGACGCCGACTGGTCCCAGGGCGCGCCGTGCAACCTGCTGGCCGTGTGCATGGACGAATTGCGCGCGGCAAGACAGGAGCCCATGCTGCTGCCCGTGCCCACGGATCGCCGCCTGGCCGGCCTGAACCTGGAGGAACTGCCGCCCGAACTGGATGCGCTATCGCAACGCGTCGGCGCGAGCGCGCGCACCATCACCCGGATCTTCCAACGCGAAACCGGCATGAGCTATCAGGCCTGGCGACAGCTCTGGCGCCTGCTGCGCGCCGTGGATCTGCTGGCTGCGGGCCAGAGCGTGACCGCGGTGGCGTTCGATCTGGGCTTTGCCAGCGACAGCGCGTTTATCGCGTACTTCCGGCAGATGACGGGGGAGACGCCGGGGCGGTATGTACTCAACGAACGATGAATTGCAGTAGCTGCTACGCACGCGCCAAAGCTACGCGGCGAGCCTGTCCGCCGCCGCCTGCAAGCCGCCCAGTATGCCGTCCGCTACCGCCTGCGGAAATCCTGGCGGCAATCTGGCGCGGACCATGCGCACAGCCTCTGGCGTGCGCGCGATCAGATCGTCCACGACGAACTGGACTCCCTGGCCGTCCGGCGTCACGACGCCATGTCGCGCGCCCACCGTCAGCCAGTGGCGGCGCTGGATGTCGCGCATGCGCCAGTGTGGGTTCTTCGAGCGCACGGCCATCGCCATCTTCGCGCGGACAGGCGACAGTTTGCCTGGCCCTTCGCCCAGGATCGGATAAGCGGACAGCACGTCGTATAGCGGGGTAAGTTCATATGCCCCGCCAGGCCGCAAGAACAGGCTGAAGTTCTTCGCGTGGCCGTCCGTTGCGCATAGCATCCAGAACAGGACCTGAGCCTGGAAAAATGTCCGCCGGTCATGCTCTGCGTGGCGCGAGGTTTCGAGCAGACTCATAATGCGCTCGATGCCGGGTCCGCCATCCGCCTCGTACTTCAGGTGCGGCGGGGTGCCGGTGGCCTGACACATGTCTTCCTGCGGCAGGCGGATGAGACCACGGGCTCCGTCTCCGCCGTCCTGCCAGCGGCGGTCGAAACGTTCAACGGCGAGCACCTTCATGTCTTCGAAGCTCAGTACTTCCGTGCGCGCCACGGGCATGCCGTAGGCAGCCAGGATCTCCGAGCACAGCCATTCGTTTTCCACCGATTCGCTCAGGTCGAACTTCATATTGCCGACCAGCCCCAATGGCAACTTGAGGATGTGAGTCGTCGGCGTGGCGCCTTGGGGCAGGCACCATTGTCCGTCCATCCGCAGCAAGGCGGTCTTCTCTTGCGCACCTGCGATGGAAATGCGGAAATCATCCTCGGCGATGGTCTGGCCGCCGAGAAGCGCCGGCGCCGGCACGCTGCGCAACAGCTGCGCCACCTGGGCATCGTTCAAGGGCGAGGCTTGCACCGACGTCACGTCTGCAGGCGCTGTTCCCGCAGGCAGGATCTGCAAGGCGCCGGCGCAATCACGGCCGATCTCGGCAAGCAGGGCGAACGCGTCGGTCGATCCTGCCCGGAACCGGCGCGCAACCCGTTCGCGGATTTCCTTGCTGTCGGGCAGCAGGTTTTCGAAGTATGCGCGGACCATGTCGCCACGATGCGGGCCATTGCCCGGCGTGAAGGGCAGGGACAGCGACAATGGCCTGCCCGGCGCGGAGGCGACCCAGTCCTTGTCGTACTGCAGGACCTCGCCGGCGTGGGGTCGATTGCTCCACTCTCCGACATAGGTGCCATTCATCCATAGGCCCAGGATCTGCGCATGTGAACGTCGCCCCATGGCTTTACCAGCTGGGTTCGGATGTTGTTTCGGGTCCCGGCTGCGCCCCTTGCTGGCGCAAGACCATTTCGACCCCCAGGATGCTCAACAGCTGCAGCAGCCGGTCTGCGCTGACCTTGTCGGCATTGCGTTCCAGGGCGGACAAAGTCTGTTGTGTGACCCCAAGGCGCAAGGCCGTGGCCGCCTGGGTCAAGCCGGCCTCTTTGCGAAACCCCTGGAGCAAGGCCGGTAATTGTGTCGCGGTGCGTACGGTGAAATCCATAATACAAACCTCAAGCTGTATTTCAGATATACAAAGTCTAGGCTGTTAATCTGAAATACACAATGTGGTTTGTGGCTTTTCACAGCCTATGATTTGTATTCTCTAAAAACAAATCATAGGCTGTATTTCGCGAACAGCACCTAGCTTCAATCCGCATGGTCCGGCTCCGCTTCTGCGAACCGCGAGACTACTGGCCTGGAGACCCCCCGCAATCCGACCCGATCCTGGACACCGGCAACGGCGTGTCCCCGCCCGTATTTCCCGCGAACTTGCGGATCTTCTCCGCCAGCTCCGCCGTGGGCTTTTCATAGCCATAGCAATACGGCGGCGTCGGCGCAGCCTCGCGCCGGTAGTCCTGCAACACCGGCTTCGCGTCGCCCAGGTAAAGATTGTCCTTCAGCCGCAGGAAGGCCTTGTAATCGCGCGTATAACCGTGTTCGTCCTTCCGCGTCTCATAGGCGCCGCGGTCGGATTCGCCATTTTCCAGCGCGCTGCGCTTGGCGGCGACCGGGATGTAGTGGCAATAGTTCACGTTGATGCCTTCCACCGTGGGGAAGAACTCCGGCTCCACGCATTTGCGCTGCGCGGAGTTCTTGAAGATATTGCCTTCGACCAGGGCCTTGGCCTCCAGGCTGAAACTCATGCCATAGAAATCCCAATCTTCCAGCAGATTGTTGAACAGGTGGAAGGTGCCGAACTGCCCGCGCGGATTGCGCTGCACGGTGTTGAGGAAGTAGTTGTGGTGCAGCGTCACGCGCGCAATCGAGTCGCGGTCGTAGTTGGCGTAAAGGTTCTTCGACGTAATGTTGTTGAGCAACATGACCTTGTTCGAATTGTGGAACTTGGTCCATGAGATCGTGACGTCGGTCGACCCGTTCTTCACGTTCAGCAGCCGGTCCGACATCCGCGACAGATCCATGTGATCGACCCACACGTCACGGCTGTTGTTGGCCACGTTCACGGCCTGCGTAAGCCGCGACAGGCGTCCGTCTATCGTCAGGTGCGTGAGGATGACGTTCTTGCTGCCATACACGCCCAAGCCATCGTCGATCAGGGTGACGCGCCTGCCGCGCCCGTCTATCGTCGTGTTCGACGGCACGCGCAGCTGCGTATCCAGGACGATGGTCATGTCGGAGGCGAAGCGTATCCAGGTCGGTCCCTTCTTCGCCTGCGCCAACGCGGCGCGCAGCGTTCCGGGACCCGAATCCTGATCGGACGTGACGTCGATGAACTTGCCGCCCAGGCCGCCCGTGGCCCGGGCGCCGTAGCCCTCGCGCTGCTGCAGTAGCGCCGCGACGGACGGACAATGCTCGTCCGGGCTTTTGCACGTTTCAGCGGCGGTGGCCGTCCCGCCGTACGACATGGCCAGGGCAAGCAGCCAGCCCGCGGTTTTGATTGCAGCCTTCATCGGCACTCGCTCCTATTGCTGCGCGGACTTGTCCGCGGCCGTGACGTGGCGCCAGATGCCGCCGCTCAGGCGCAGGTTTTCCGGAGGACCGGCCAGATGCTCCCTGAGCCGTTCGAAATAGGCCTGCTGCCAGCGCAGGGAATACGCCTCGGCGTCCTCGCCAGGCTTGGCCGCGGGCAGCATCTCCAGCGTGTAGGCGACGCGGCCGTTCTCCCAGCGCGGCGCGTAGAACACCGAGGGCACGCCCATGCGATGCGCCAGGTGGGACGCGAAGCCGGAGTAAGTCACGTCCTGCCCTTCGAAGGTGGTGCGAGGCGCCGCCGGATTGGCCGCGCCGTCTATCGCCAGGCAGAGCACGTAGCCCGACGTCAACGCGCGCATGCAGGCCTTGGCGACCTGCGCCTCGGTCTGGTCGGCGGTGGAGATCAGCGCCGCGGAGTAGCTGCTCTGCGCGATGCTGGGCGCGGTCGCCAGCCAGCGCGACGGGATGCCCACCAGTTCCAGCGCCATCAACCCGGCATACATGGGGCCGACGTGCGCGGTGGCGACCACCACGCCCTTGCCGCCCGCCAGCAGCGGCGCAAAGAAGCGCTCGCCGGTATCCAGCTCTCCCAGCACCTGCATGGCCTCTTCGACGCTTTCCTCGCGGCATTCGAGCCAGTCGAACAGCAGGTGGTCCACCAGATGGCCCCAGCGCGCGCGGCGCTCCCATTGCGCGCGATCGATACTGGTGTCGCCGCGCATCGACCAGGCCCAGTCCAGGCGCGCCTGCGGGATCGGTGCGGTGTGCAGCCGTTCCTCCAGCTGCGTCATGGCCTCCTGGAAGGTCGCCGGCAGCCGCTGGCCGCGTTGCGCCACGTACTGCCCGAAGAGCGTCTCGGCCTCCTGCTTGCGGCCCGCCTGCGACAGCGCGCTGATGGCCGCACGCTGCCAGAGCTGCTTTTCGGGCGACTTCTCCAGCAAATGCATCATCTGGTCGGCCGCCGCGTCATACTGCAGCGTGTAGCGCAGCGCGCGCGCATAGAAGGCCCGCGTCTGCTCCAGATCCGGCGCCAGGTCGATGGCCTGCTTCAACGGCGTCAGGGCTTCCTTGTAGCGCCCGGCGCGCAGCAGGGTCTCGCCATGCAGCGTCAACAGCCTGACATCCGCAGGCGCCGCGCTCAGACCGGCCTCGAAGTGCGCCAGCGCATGTACCTTGCGGTCGTCTTCGGTGCCGCGCCGCAGATGCGCCAGACCCAGGGACGAACGCAGGACCGCGCAGTCGTGGCCCGCGCCCAGGGCCGCGTCGCCGAAGGCGATGGCGGCCGCCACCCTGCCGTCATCCAGCAGGGCGCGCACGGCCATCGTCGCCACGCGCTCGTTGGGCAGCTCTCGCGGGTCCAAGGCGGCGGCCATGCCTGCCGCCTCGGCCGCATCGCCATTGCGCACGAAGGCCATCAGCCAGGGGTAGGCTTCGCCAGGCTCGTTTTCCGCCAGGTTCCTGGTCGCGCGCGCGACCTCGGCAGCCTCGGCCACGCGGCCGGCCTGCACGCGCAACTGGATGCGCGCCGCATGCAGCGCCGCCGCGCCGGGCTCGATGCCTGCGGCGGCGTCCGCCTCGGCGATGGCGCGGTCCCATTGCTCCGTGCGCCCGAACAGGCTGGCGAGCAGGCGGCGCTCGTCGGCGCGCGCAGGATAGACCGCCACCATGATCTCCAGCGCAGCGATCGCGGCAACCAGTTTGCCTTCCCGCACCAAGGGCGAAACCAGCAGGCGGCGGGCATCGCGCCAGCCCTCCGCAGCCTCGCGCAGCGCCGGTTCCAGCATGGACATGTCGTTCAGCGGCTCGGGCGAGGAGTGAATCTGCCTGATCACGTCACGCAAGCGTGCCGCAGCCTCAGTACCAGCGGGACGATCCGCAATTGCCGTATCAACCATGACGCAATCCTCTCAACAACGCCCACGCCACGCGAGCGATGAACATCAGCACAAAACCCAGCGCCAACGCCTGCAGCAGCAGGATCCCCGTGCGCGGACTGCTCGGGCGGTCCGTGGGCACCGGCTGCGCAATGATGGACAGGTAACGCTGCAGCCGCAGCGTATCCGTCATGGCCTGCTGGTAGGTCTGCTGCGCCAGGGTCAGGTTCGAGTCCGCGAAAGCCTGGGCGTTGCGCAGCGCCTCGTAGGACTTGAGCTGTTTCGCTTCCGTGTTGCCCGCGCCACTCAGGCGCTGACGCACGGCCGCGATCCGCTTCTTCAGGGAAGTCACCTGCATCTCGGCGGGCCGCAGCATGAAATGGTCCTTGTTGCCCAACGCGCGGATCTTGTCGAGATTGATCTGCGCAGTGTTGAGCTCGCCTTCGAGCTGGCTGGAGAGGTTCAGCAGCATCGTCACCGTGGCCGTGGGATCGATGTTGCCGTGCGTGGTTCGCCATGCGGTCAGCGTTTCCCGGGCGGCCAGGGCCTTCTGCTCCGCGAGCTTGACCGCTTCCTCGCTCACTTTCAGCTTGTCGGCGACGCCTTTCTCGTTCATCGAGCTGACGAAGCTCTCGGCCAGCTCGATCAGCGCCCTGGACAGCAGCGCGGCGTCCTCCGAGGAAAATGCGCTCACGCGCAGCACGTCGATCTGCTCCAGCGCATTGAACGAGACCTTGACGGAAGCCCGGTAGGCGCGGAAGAGATCGTCCTCGCTGGAGTCTTCGGCCAGGTGATTCACCGGATCCAGGCCCGCACGGATCAGGTACTGGCGCAGGCCGACCTTCTTGTCCAGCTGCTGCATGGCGTCGCGCGACTTGAGGAAGTCGGCGACCGCCCAACCATCCACGAAGCCGCCCAGCATGCCGCCCGCGTTGCCCGTGGTCAGCAGGCTGGCCGCGGCCCCTCCGCCGCCTTGCTGGCCCGAGGCCGACTGCACGAAGAAGCGCGACTCCGCCTCGTAGCGCGGCGTGGCGAAGAGCAGCAGGTAGACCAGGGCGCACGCGACCGGCGCCAGCACGATGAGCGTGTTGATCCAGCGGTGGCGGCGCCGCTCGCGCAGCGCCGATTGCCGCTCGCCGCGGCGGCGTTCGATTTCGGACCGGCCTTCAGAGGCCGATTCCGCCCTCATCGAAGCCGCCTCCGAGGACGTCGTCGCCTGTGCCGGATTCGCTCCTTGATCGTCGCGGGGGGAACCTGCGGATGCACTGGTCGAGGTCGTCTTCGATGCTGAGTGCGCTTCGTTCATAAATCAAACCCTTGAAGCAATAGTCCGCCAACTGATTCTGGCGGTAACTGGAAAGAATGAGTGTCCGGCCGACCAGGCGCTCTTCGAACAGAGCCAGCCACAGGCGGGTGAAACGGCAAGGCTCGAAAGGGATGGCCCCTTCGATCACGTAGACATCGAACGCCGGCGCCAGCGCCAGCGCGAAGGAAAACTCCTGCCGCGCGTAGAGCGGCCAATGCTCCATGGGCTTGGCCAGGGTTCTGGGATCGCTGACCAGGTCGGCGACCAGTTCGTGCGTGGCATCCGCGTCGATCTCGTACATCTCGCTGACGAAGTCGATCATGCTCAGGCCGTTGGCCTTGCCGCGGATGAAGCCCTGGCGGCCTATCGCCCAGGACACGTTGCCATCGTGCTTGACGAAGCCCTGGCGCGGCGGCCGCAAGCCGCACAGCACATCGACGATCTGGCGATGCAGTTCCGGCGCGGGCGACAGCAGCGCATAGCGCCCGACCGGAATGTCGAGATCCACGTTGGAAAGCAGCGCCTGCCTGCTGCCGAATGCATAGGGCTCGTCAGTGACGCCATTGAGATGGATCATCTTCTTCCCTCACATCGGCTGGACATTGGGACGGGCCAGACGCTCCGCCGCCAACGCAAGCACCATCATGAAAACCAAAGAGGTCAGGAAGTACCCGAGACTCGCATCATGCGAGGTGTAGGCCTCGAAGTACGCGGAACGCAGCAGCTGCATGCCATGCGCCAATGGCAGCCACAGCATCCACGGCCGCAGGTTCTCCGGCAACTGCTCCGACACGAAGAACACCGCCGCGAAGATCTGCAGAAAGCGTTCAATGATCGGCGCGAGCCTGAGAAAGAAATGCCAGTAGGTCGCGATCGATCCGAACAGCACGCCCAGCGCGGCCCCGAAGCATCCCATCAGCATGACAAAAAGCAGGAAGCCGGACCAGCTTTTCGGCAAGGTCACGAGTTCCAGCGCATGACCGGCGCTGATCAGCACCAGGAACACCACCAGATACACCGACACATAGATGAACGCCTGCACCAGCGCGCACATCAAGGGCGTGACGCCCTGGAAGTTCAGCAGACCGCGGGCTGACACGTAGGCCGTGCTGCTCCTGAAAGCGATCTGCCGGAACATGATCCAGGTCGTCGCGCCCAACAGCGAGAACGTCTGCACGTCCATGCCCATGATGTAGTGCGTGCCCATCAGGATGTACAGCGACGAAATCAGCGTCAGCAGCACGACCGGGCCCACCAGCGCCCATACCAGGGCGATCCGGCTCTCGCCATGCATCACGCGCAGCTGGTAGATGAACATCGCCAGCAGCGTGCGCCCGACCGGCCGGACCTTCACGGAATGGCTCGGATCGTGCCCCTCATGCAGGCCTTGCAAGCGGGCTCGCAATATCGCGAGATCGCCAGCCTCGTCCTGCGGTACTTCGACCTCCAGCGCAATGTCATTGCGCGAGGCGTGGCGGCGCGCTTCGCGCGCCTCGTCCTGTTTGCGGCGCTCCACGCGCCGCGCGTGCGCCGCGGCCAGGCGCTCGTCTTCGGCCACCAGTTTGGCTGGCATGTAGCCGGGCACGAACACTTCGACGCCATCGCGGATATCCATTTCCAGCAGCCGCACGATGACGCGCAGGCGCCGGCGCGAAAAATCCGCCAGCGTCTCGTCGACGTCGCTGCGCGCGATCTCCGCGTCCAGTTCCGCCTGCACCGCCTCGTACACCGCCCGCCGGGCAGCCACGGAATCGTGCGGCTCGCCCTGCAGGCGCGCGACCAGAGGCTTGAGCAGGACGGCCGGCGTGGCCCTTGCTTCAAACAATGCCGCCGGATCCAGGCGCCAGGCCGCGACGCCGGATCCTACTGCGTAGCTACTTTCCTTACGGCGCGAACGCCAGCCCTTGATCCTGTCCTCGTTACTCATCGACACGCTATTGGCTTATGCCGGACGAGCCGCCCGAATCGCTGTCAATGGCGCGCGTGGCGCTGAAGCCGGCGCTCATCGTGACGCGGAACGCGGACAACACCTTCTGCACCTGCGTGAACGGCGCATCCGAAATATAGATGGCCTGGCCTTCCTGCACGGTGAATTCTCGCGCCAGCGCCACTTGCTCCGGACGCGTCAGATCGAACTGGTAGACCACCGGCAACAGATCCGGCTTGCCCTCGGCGCCAGCCTTGGCGGGCGTGAACAGGAACACGGAACGCGGATCCGCCAGCTTGTCGTCCAGGCCGCGGGAATCCGCCAGCGCATCCAGCACGCTGTAGTTGCGCTTGCTGATGGCCACGCGCCCCTGGGTGCCGGCGGCGCCCAGCACGGTCAGGTACTCTTTCGAGTCATAGGCGGTGATGACATCGCCCGCGCGCAGCAGGATGTCGTTGTTCTGGTTGCGGTAGATATCCGACAGCCGCACCGACGCCACCTGGTTGTCGCGGCGCAGGCTGATGACGAGCTGCTCGGGGTTCGTCTGCACCGGCGCGGCCTGGGCCAGCGCGCTGCTCAGGCGCTGCGAGGTCTGGGTGATGGGATACATGCCGGGCTTGGTCAGGTTGCCCTGCACCGTCACCATCTGGCCGCGCGCATCCGCGGCGCGCGTCACGCTGACGTCGGCGCCCACGACGAGCCTGGCCAGGCGCGCGACAACGGCGTCATGCAACTGCGCCAGGGTCATGTTGGCGGCATGGAACTTGCCCAGAATTGGGAAGCTCACATTCCCCGCCGGGTCTATCTCCTGGTTTCCCAGGTCGCTCACGCCGGACGGATCCGCCGCGAACACGCCCAGCCCGCCGCGCTCCCATACCTTCACGTTGATGCCGTCACCGGGAACCAGGCGGTCGAATCCGGCCTGCGTGAGATCGCGGTAGCGCACGGGAAAGTCGGCCACGTCGGGCACCCGGCTGGCCTGCACCAGTTCGCGCGACACGGGCATCACGATGACGTCCTTGTCATAGTGCGCGCCCGTCATTTCGCTCAGCATCGGGCCGGAACGGGGCAGCTGGCACCCCGCGAGAGTCAGCGTGGCAAGAACCACCATGGTCAGGGCTGCTTTGCGCCGCAGCCCTGAACCCGGGACGTACATATGCATAAGATCCTTTCGTTTGCGCAGCTTGATCGGTTGGACGCCAATCAGGCTTGCATCAGGCGCATGGGCTCGATATCCATGCGTTCGTCGTTCTCGGACACCACGGGCATGCACAGGCCCATGAACTTGGTCAGCATGGCATCGAGCGAGAACAGCTTCTGCGCCCGGTGACGGCTGTGGTCCCTCAGCTGCTCGTTGCTGCGCACCTGGTCCACCATGGACGCGACTTTCTCGCATGCCTCGTGCAGGTCCGGGTGATCGACGCAGCTGAGCAGGTGGCCGGTCTCGTTCTCCACAAAGCACTCGCCGGCGCCGCCAGCGGGAGTCGAGATCACCGGCACACCCACCAACTGGGCTTCGATCAGCACGTTGGGCAAGCCTTCGTAGCGCGACAGCAGGACGCTGGCATCCATTTGCGAATACCAATAGCCCACGTGGTTGGATAGACCGACCAGCAACAATCTGTCCGTCACGCTCAGCTCTTCAGCCAAGGCCTCGATGTTCTCGCGCAGGCGTCCGTCGCCGACGATGACGAAGCGCGCCTGCGGCCTGTCCTTCAGGTACATCGCCGCCAGCTTGATCCATAGCTGTGGCCGCTTGTCCGGCTCCAGGCGGAACACGCCGCCTATCGTCTCGGTGGCATCGTTCGTGCTTTCCTGGAAGGCTTTCCACTTTTCCTCATCCACGGCCGAGGCGTCCGTCGACAGATCGGGCACGCCGTTGTACAGGATGTGAAAGCGCGTGATCGGGATGCCCAGCCATTCCGAATAGGCTTCCGCGGCCTTGCAGCTGTTGCTGACGAAAACCACCCCCGGCACCTGGGCCAGGGCCTGGTAGAGCTCGGGATATTCCTCGCGGAAGCGGTCCTTGCGGATGTTCGGCGGCAGTCCGCGGAAGACCAGATGTATGGTCGGAGCGCCGGCCAGCAGCGCGGCCAGCGCGCCGAACAGGCAGGTCCCGTCCTGCCACAGGCTCACCACGTCGAACGGGTTCTCCCGCAGCACAGGCGTAAGCCGGGTCACGCCGTAGTGCACCGGAGGCGGCAACTGCTCCAGCAGACGGCTCAGGCTGCCTTCGGGCACGGATTGATGAGACACCGAAACGGCTGGCAGCTTGTTGATTTCCGTGACCGGGATCTGTGCCTTCACCAGCACCGGCAGGAAGAAATCCAGCCCCTGCTTCTTGGTGGAGCCCGCTGGCTCGGTGTGCTGCTTGACCATGACTTCGACTTTCTTCGGCATCATGATCACGTCGGCCGGCCGGCGCTCGGGGCACTCGGCCAGGCGTGTCAGTTCGCCCGCAAGCCGCGTCAGCTGGCGCTCGGCGCCGCCGGGCCCGAGGCTGCCCGTCACCAGCGCGACCGACACCGGCTTCTCCGCCGACTGATCCACGATCTTGCGGTCGCGGAAGTGCAGGATCGCATGCTTCATCGACACGATCCTGACATCCTTGCCCACCAGCCCTTCTTCCGATTCGAAGCGTTGGTAGAAGGCGTAGTCGCTGGCCAGGTCGTTGGCCAGCTCCGCCGCCTTGCTGCCGGGCGTCAGGTGCTTCATGACGGGCGCGATCGCATCGAACGCGTCGGCCAGCAACCCGCGCTTGCGCAGGCGCTTGGCGAACTCGACGCGCATGTTGCGATCGGTGTTCTCGGAAATCAGCCGGCGAAAGAGTTCGTCGGACTGCTCGTGCGCACGGATGTCGCTCAGCAGCTTGGCCCGCGCGAACAAGCGATTGGGGTTCTGCGTCGAGGGCGGAAGATGATGATCGACCAAGGCCAAGGCCTCATCGATCTTGCGTTCCTTCACCAACCGAGTCGCGCAGTAGCGCACGATCAGGAAATCGTCCGGGCACTCTTGCAACAGCGTGGCCCACTGCTCGGCCATGCCTTCGTTCAGGCCCGCCGCCTCCTTCAGCCTGAGCAGCAGGAAGCGGACCTTGGAATCGGCCATGTGGTCGCGCGCCAATTCCTGGGCGCGGGGCAGGTTTTCCTGGGCGACTTGAACCCGCACCGACGCCGTGACGATCTCTTCCAACCGGGCTTGCACCGCTTGCAGATCGGATGCAGCCTCCGCTCGCTCGGTAGTCAATGGGGGATTCATGCTGCCTTCCTCCGGTTGATCTTCTCGATCCACACGAGGCAGCGTTCGATGTAGTGATCGAACTGCGCCGGATTCTCGGAACGTTCCTGCAGCTTGCGCCAGTACGGCAGGGCCTGTTCGAAGCGATGCAGGCGCATGGCGCCCACGGCGGCCAGGCGCAAGCCGATGGGATCTTCCGGAACCAGCTTCAGGATGCGCTCGCCCAACGCCAGGCGTTCGGTCGTGCTGGCCGAATCCAGCGCACGCGCTTCGGCGTACAGCACGGCGATGATGCGCCGCTTTTCATGGTCGACTTCCGACATGCCGGGCCAGGACTGCGCGACGCGCTCCAGCAGATTCCAGGCCGCCTGGTGATCGCCGGAGGAAAGAATCTCCCGCGCGCCGCGGATGGCGCGGGGTCCAAGCCTGCCCAGCTGGCGCTGCGCTTCGTCCTTGGCGCCCTGGTCCGCGCCGGCATGGTCGAGCACGGTCTTGTAGGCGTCGATGGCCTCGCCATACCAGCCGCCGTGGAAGGCCACTCGCGCAAAATGCAGCTGGGTGCTGAACGAGGCGGACTCGCCGGCGGCAGCCTGCTCGAGGTGCCGCATGGCGGTCTTCTTGTCGCCCAGCGCATCGGCCGCGCGGCCGCGCATGGCATGCAGCTCCGGGAAATCGATCTGGCTGTCCAGCGCGATGTCGGTAAGGTCGATGACTTCCTTGTGATTGCCCGCCACCAGCGCGGCCCGCACGCCCAGGCGCATCGCGCGCTCGAAGGCGCGCTGGGCGCGCACGCCGGCCAGCGCATCGGGAGTCAGCAGGCGGTGCGCGCAGATGCGCTCCGCGGCATCGCGCAGGCGTCCTTCTTCCAGCGCGCGGTTGCCTTCCTCGGCCCAGGCTTGCGACTGCGAATTCAGCCAGGCGACGATATCTTCCTGCTCGCTGCTTGCCAGCTTGCACGAAACCGCCAGCGTGGCGGCGGCCATGATGCCGCCGCGCCACGAAGCTTCCTTGACCAGCTCCAGCGCGTCGACATCATTGAGCGCGGGCGATTCGGACGCCAGGTTGCGCAGTCCGGCGCGATCGCCGGCCAGCAGCCGGTCGCGCCACAGCATGGCGAAGCCGCGCCCGTACGCAGGCATGGCCGCGCGGACCTCGTGGATCCAGCGTATGGCGGATTCCATGTCACCGCTGGCCTGCAGCAGCGCGAGCACGGTGTCGGCGGCTTCCACCGCGACCGCGTCTTCCGGGGAAGAGATGCGGAACAGCTGCTTCCAGTTGCCCAGGGTCTCGTCCACATAACCCAATTGGCCCGCGGAAATCGCCGCAATGCGCACGATTTCGGGGGTTTCGATCTCATCGCCCAGCAAGCCGGCAGCCAGCGAGTACGCCACGTCATGGCGTCCCAGCTTGAACTGGTTGCGCATCAGGATCTGCTCTGCCTTGCTGCCGGACGCCACCGCGCCGTCGGCGCTGCCCAAGAGCGCCAACGATCCTTCGTAGTCGCCCAGTTCTTCCTGGATGCGCGCAAACAGCAGCGTGTGGTCGGGCAGGCCGGGATGGCGGCGCAGCACCTCGCGCACGCGGCGCGAGGCTTCGCGCAGTTCGCCCGAATCCCAGAGCTTCTCGATGCGATCGGCGCTTTCGTCGGCGGAAAGCTTGGGCGCGGAGGGCTGCGTCGTCGACGCATCCAGGCGCGGACGCATGTAGGTCTTGAACCACTCTGCGCACAGGCGCTCGGCGAAAGCCGGCGTGTAGTGGGTCAGGTCCAATCCGCCATTTTCCATGGCCTCGGACTGGCCGATCTTGTTCATCAGCGGCGTCGGGTCGTAGCAAGGCACGCCGATGCGCTGCGCGCTGACGAGCACCGCGGCGATCAGTTGCTGGCGTTGCTCGATGGGCGCGTTGTCCGGCGTCATGGCATTGACGTGCGTGACAAACACCACTTTGTCGCGGCCCAGCAGATCGACCAGCTGGTTCATTTCCTGCTCGATCTCCTCATCCGTCTGGTCGCGCTTGACGATACGGGCGAGCAGATTGCGGTCGTCCGGCGTGAGCGCCTTGAAGACCGGCTCCTGGTCCAGCAGCGCACGGCGCTCGGCCAGACGGTCGGCGTGGGCCATGGACCAGAACATCCGGGTGCGCGTGCGGTCGGCGAAGAACTCGCTGAAGTAGCGCACCAGGTAGTTGGACTGTATCGGGTAGCCGTCTATGGTCAGCAGCTTGCGCGAAGACAGTTCGACCACGTAGAGGTCAGCCGGCTTGTGGGCGCCTTTGCGCGCCTGCTCGCCATTCGAAGGCCGGAAGATCACGCGCTGGACGTCGGCAGGAATGTCGCCCTGGCCAAACATGAATCGCGCCTGCTGCAGCGCCTCGGCGCTGGTGTGCACGAAACCGTAGTTGCGCCCGAGTTGCAGCTTGATCGGGTAGCGGCCCACGGCATCGCGCAGCGGCGTATGGATGCGGCAGGTTCCAATCGGAGCGGTGGTAAAAGCAGCCATTCGGAGGCTCTCCTCTAGTGATCGATAGTGAGCCTGAACTTAAAGAGTCCAGTACAGGAGGTCGGACTGAAGCCGTTTGCTGTCCAGCACGGACTTCAGGTCGCACACCATGCCGCCGCTCTTGACCAGCGTGGGCAGGTCGTCCCAGATGGAGTCCATGGTTTCGCGGTGCGGCACCGCCAGGATCAGCACGTCCATGTCGCGGAACTGGTCGCGTTCCACGAGCTTGATGCCGTACTCGTGCTCCATCTGTTCCGGGTCGACCATCGGGTCGCAGGCGACAGGAGTGATGCCGTATTCGCCCAGGGCGTTGTAGAGATCGACCACCTTGGAGTTGCGGATGTCGGGCACGTTTTCCTTGAACGTCATGCCCAGGATGCCGACGCGGGTCGTGGCATTGAGGCGGCCGTTGCGGGCCAGGGTCTGAACCACGCGCGAAGCCACATGGCTGGCCATGCCGTCATTGATGCGGCGGCCCGACAGGATGACTTCGGGGTGATAGCCGAGCTCCTGCGCCTTGGACGTCAGGTAGTACGGATCGACGCCGATGCAGTGTCCGCCCACCAGGCCGGGCGAGAACTTGAGGAAGTTCCACTTGGTGCCGGCGGCTGCCAGCACTTCCGAGGTGCGGATGCCGACCAGATCGCAGATCTTCGACATTTCGTTCATCAGCGCGATGTTGATGTCGCGCTGGGTGTTCTCCAGCACCTTCGCCGCCTCGGCGACCTTGATGGAGGAGGCGCGGTGCACGCCGGCGTCGATGATCTTCTCGTATACGCCGGCAATGACCTCCAGCGATTCCTCGTCCTGGCCGGACACGATCTTGACGATCTTCTCCAGCGGATGCTCGCGGTCGCCCGGATTGATCCGCTCGGGGCTGTAGCCCAGCTTGAAATCGACGCCGCAGCGCAGGCCGGACACTTTCTCCAGCTCCGGTCCGCAGATTTCCTCGGTGGCGCCGGGATGGACGGTGGATTCAAAAACCACGATGCAGCCGGGACGCAGCACGGGGCCGATCGAGCGGCAGGCGCGCACCAGCAGCGAAAAATCCGGGTTGTTCTTTTCGTCGACGGGGGTCGGAACGGCCACGACGAAGAAATCGCAGCCTTCCAGTTCCGAAATCTGGTCGGTGAACTGCATCGGGGAGGCCAGCAACACGTCGCGTTCGATCTCGCCGGTCCAGTCATCACCCTCTTTCAGCCGTGCGATTCTCCGCTTGTCCACATCAAAGCCGATGACATCAAAGCGCTTGGAAAATGCGACGGCTACGGGCAGGCCGACATATCCAAGGCCACACACTGCGATTCTCTTTACCACGGGGGACCTCACTGTTTTCGTCGTGTCGGAGACACTAGAAATTGACACCCGGGGGCACGAGATCGATGCAGAATCGAATATGTTTGCCCCGGTTCGGGCGGGCGTATTGCTTAAGAATATTTACAGCTCGATACTTGATCAGACGTGCCAAGCGGCGAGCCAACGAATCGTATAGGTAGCAAACAGCGAAATTCTTTCTAAATATTTTTATTGCTGTGCAAGTAAGTCGAATTCGTCGCAATAAACCCAGGGAAATCCCTCAAATAATTACATTCATTACATAAACCGCAACATGACCCGTCATTGAGGTTGTTAGCAAATATATAAAAGGGTTTTTCTTGGTCCGGTTTAACCAAAATTAAAAAACATAATGTCGGCGCGGGGTTATTTATTAATGGCCGGCGCAATGTCATATTCAAAAACAGCCTGGCTACAGTCATTATTCAGAAATAACAAAGACTGACGCCCGTCCGCAGCACAAGTAAGTATTCGCACACGAGCCGCCCAAAAAGCAAAAAGCCCACCGGGCGGGTGGGCTTTTGCTCGATACGGCTGCGATTGTCCGGCCTTACTCTACCGTCACGCTCTTGGCCAGGTTACGCGGCTTGTCCACGTCCGTGCCCCGCGCGCACGCCGTGTGGTACGACAGCAGCTGCAGCGGGATGGTGTGCAGGATGGGCGAGAGCTTGCCGTAGTGCTCCGGCATGCGGATCACGTGCATGCCTTCGGCGCTCTGGATCTTGCTGTCGGCGTCGGCGAAGACATACAGCTCGCCGCCGCGGGCGCGCACTTCCTGCATGTTGGACTTCAGCTTTTCCAGCAGCTCGTCCTTGGGCGCGATGGTGACCACGGGCATGTGCTCGGTCACCAGGGCCAGCGGGCCGTGCTTGAGTTCGCCGGCCGGGTAGGCCTCGGCGTGGATGTAGCTGATTTCCTTGAGCTTGAGCGCGCCTTCCAGGGCGATCGGGTAGTGCATGCCGCGGCCCAGGAACAGGGCATTTTCCTTGGACGCGAAGCGGTCGGCCCAGGCCATGATCTGCGGCTCCAGGGCCAGCACCGAGCCGATGGCCACGGGCAGGTGGCGCAGCGCCTTCAGGTGTTCGGCTTCCTGCTCTTCGCTCAGATGGCCGCGCACCTGCGCCAGCGCCAGGGTCAGCAGGAACAGGGCGGTGAGCTGGGTGGTGAAGGCCTTGGTGGACGCCACGCCGATCTCGACGCCGGCGCGCGTGATGTACGACAGCTTGCACTCGCGCACCATGGCGCTGGTGGACACGTTGCAGATGGTCAGCGTGTTTTCCATGCCCAGCGAGCGGGCGTGCTTGAGGGCGGCCAGGGTGTCGGCGGTTTCGCCGGACTGCGAGATGGTGACCACCAGCGAGCGCGGGTTGGGCACGCTGTCGCGGTAGCGGTACTCGCTGGCGATTTCCACCGCCACCGGGATCTTGGCGATGGACTCGATCCAGTACTTGGCGGTCAGGCCGGCGTAGTAGCTGGTGCCGCAGGCCAGGATCAGCAGGGAATCGACGTCCTTGAAGATCTTGTAGGCCTGGTCGCCGAACAGTTCGGGCGTGATGGCTTCGATGTCCTGCAGCGTGTCGCCGACGGCGCGCGGCTGTTCGAAGATTTCCTTCTGCATGTAGTGGCGGTAGGGGCCGAGTTCGGCCGCGCCGGTATGCACGTGCACGGTGTGGACTTCGCGGTCCACGTTCTTGCCGTTGGCGTCCACGATCCAGACGCGCGAGAGCTGCAGGTCGACGACGTCGCCGTCTTCCAGGTAGATGATCTGGTCGGTGGTGCCGGCCAGGGCCAGCGCGTCGGAAGCCAGGAAGTTCTCGTTCTGGCCCACGCCCACGACCAGCGGCGAGCCTTGGCGCGCGCCGACCACGCGGTGCGGCTCGTCGCGGCAGAACACGGCGATGGCGTAGGCGCCATGCAGGCGGCGCACGGCGTTCTGCACGGCTTCGAACAGGTCGCCGGCATACAGGTGGTTGACCAGGTGCGCGATCACTTCGGTGTCGGTCTGGCTTTCGAAGACGTAGCCCACGGCCTGCAGCTCGGCGCGCAGTTCGTCGTGGTTCTCGATGATGCCGTTGTGGACCAGCGCGATGCGCGGCTCGTCGTTGCCCAGGCGCGAGAAGTGCGGGTGGGCGTTGTGGGTGGCCGGCACGCCGTGCGTGGCCCAGCGGGTGTGGGCGATACCGGTGAAGCCGCTGACCTTGTCCTGCGCAACCTGTTCGGCCAGTTCGGCCACGCGTTGCGTGCTGCGCGTGCGGCGCAGATGGCCGTCGGCGTAGACGGCGACGCCGCAGGAGTCGTAGCCGCGATATTCAAGGCGCTTGAGGCCTTCGACGAGGATCGGGGTGATGTCGCGCTGGGCGACGGCGCCAACAATGCCGCACATAGGAGAGTGCTCCGGTAAGTTCGTGTACCGACGCATTGTGCTCGTCCCCGCAAGAAATTTGATTTCTTTATACTGATAAAAATGGAAGTTAATTCCCTTACATGATTGTGATTAAATAATATTTCTTCAAAATCATTTTTTTGAAATTAATCATGCAAAACGCACAGATTTCCCTGCCAGAGCTGGACGATCTGGACCGGCGCATTCTTGAACAGTTACAAGAAGACAGTTCGCTGACCAACCAGGAGCTGGCGCAACGCGTGCATGCCTCGCCCCCGACCTGCCTGCGGCGGGTCCGCCGGTTGGTGGACGAAGGGGTGATAGACAGGCAGGTGGCGATCCTGTCGGCGGAAAAACTGGGCAGCACGCTGACGGCGATCGTGGAGATCACCCTGGACGTGCAGGCGGCTGAAAGCCTGGACGCGTTCGAGCAGAGCATGCTGACCGAACCCGCGGTGCTGCAGTGCTACCGGGTGTCGCCGGGGCCGGATTTCGTGGTCATCGCACAGGTGAAGGACATGCCGGCTTATCACGCGCTGGTGCACCGGGCCTTTACCGCGCAGGCCAATGTGCGCAACGTGCGCACCTTCTTCTCGGTGCATCGCGCCAAGTTCGAGACCCGGATAGATCTGCGGACCTGACGCGCGGCGGATCAGCGGCGGGCGAGCAGGCGCTCGAACTGCGCCAGGTAGCGGTTGCCCATTTTCTGCACGTCGTGCTCGTCGCGCACGTAAGCATAGGCGCGTTCGGTGACTTCCTGGCGGAAGGCCGCGTCGTCCAGGCAACGCGCCATGCCCTGCGCCATGGCCTGGAAATCGCCCACGGCGCACAGCACGCCGCGTCCGTCGGCCAGGCTTTCCTTCAGGCCGCCGGCATCGGTGGACACCACTGGCACGCGTTGCAGGAAGGCGTCCAGCACGCTGCTGCCCAGGGCCTCTTCCTCGGAGCTCATGACGAACACGTCGAGGATGCTGTAGAAATCTTCCACGCCCTTGCGAAAGCCTGCAAAGCGATAGACGTCCTCGATGCCGAGCTTGCGCGCCTCGTCCTTGGCCTGCTGCTCGCGGTCGCCGCCGGCGCCGAAGTGCAGGAACACGAAGTCGCGGCGCGTCTTGGCCAATTCGGCCACGGCGCGCACCAGCGTGACCGGATCCTTGTCGCGGATCAGCGCGGCCGACGTGGCCATGACCTTCTTGCCGGTCAGGTCGAATTCGCGCACCAGCCGGGCGACATTCTCGGCGTCGATCTGGTGCGGCTCGACGGCGCTGCGGATGATGACGGGCTCGATCCCCAGGCGGCGCGGTTCGCCCGCGGCCATCTCGCTGATCGCCACAAACAGGTCGGCGTGGCGCCATTTGAAGCCGGTCTTCCATTCATCGCCGGGCTTGACCACGAAGGACGTGCGGCGGGAAAAAGCCACCGGCCGGCGGTGCAGCCATTTGGTCAGGACCGCCCAGGTGATGGTGTTGGCGGTCTGCGCGTGGACGATGTCGTAGCGGCCTGCGCCAGCCAGGAAGGCCAGCTGTCCGGGCACGTTGCGGCAGGTATGGGCCACGAAACCCTCCTGGCGCGCGCGCTCAGCCAGCGGCGCGCCTTCGCGGCACATCACTTCGACGTCGTGGCCGGCCTTGCGGAATGCGCGCATGCAGTACAGCGTCTGCCGTTCGCCGCCGCGCCACCCCTTCTCGAAGTTCAGCTGCAGGATTCTCATGCGCGGCCGATGCCCGAGTACTCGAAGCCCAGGCCGCGCACGTCCGCGGGCGTATAGAGGTTACGTCCGTCGATGATGAGCGGGGTCTTGAGCAGGGCTTTGACGCGGTCGAAATCGGGCGCGCGGAAGACCTTCCATTCGGTCGCGATCAGGAGCGCGTCAGCGCCGTCCAGCGCGTCGTACATGTCGGTGGCGAAGCTGATGCCGGGCTTGCCGGCCAGCGCGCGCGCGGCCTCGTGCATGGCGACGGGGTCATAGGCGCGCACCTCGGCACCGCGGCGCGTCAGTTCGGCGATGACGGTCAGGCTGGGCGCTTCGCGCATGTCATCGGTATTGGGCTTGAAGGACAGGCCCCATAGCGCGATCTTGCGGCCCTTGAGGTCTTCGCCGAAACGCGCCACCAGTTTTTCGGACAGGCGGAATTTCTGCGCGTGGTTGGCAGCCTCGGCGGCCTCGATGACGCGCATGGGCAAGGCGTTCTCGGCAGCGGTGTTGACCAGCGCCTGCACGTCCTTGGGGAAGCAGGAGCCGCCGTAGCCCGCGCCGGGGTACAGGAAGTGATAGCCGATGCGCGGGTCGGCGCCGATGCCGCGGCGTACTTGCTCGATATCCGCGCCCAGGGCTTCAGCCAGGTTCGCCATTTCGTTCATGAAGGAAATGCGCGTGGCCAGCATGGCGTTGGCGGCGTACTTGGTCAGCTCGGCCGAGCGCACGTCCATGACCATCAGGCGGTCGTGGGTGCGCTGGAAGGGCTCGTAGATGCGGCGCATGACGCCGATGGTGTAGTCGTCGTCCGCGCCGACCACGACCCGGTCCGGGCTCATGAAGTCGTTGATGGCCGCGCCTTCCTTCAGGAATTCGGGGTTGGACGCCACGCTGAACGGAATGTCCACGCCACGCGCGGCCAGTTCACGCGCCACCACGTCACGCACCTTGTCGGCGGTACCCACCGGCACGGTGGACTTGTCCACGATCAGCTTGCGCGACGTCATGTGGCGCGCGATGTTCTGGGCGGCGGCCAGCACGTACTTCAGGTCGGCCGAACCGTCCTCGCCGGGCGGGGTGCCGACGGCGATGAACTGCACGTCGCCAAAGGCCACGCTCTGCGCGACGTCGTCGGTGAAATGCAGGCGGCCCGCCTGCACGTTGCGGCGCACCAGGTCTTCGAGGCCCGGCTCGTAGATGGGAATGCCGCCCTGGCGCAGGAGGGCGATCTTCGCCGCGTCCACGTCCAGACACATGACGTCGTTGCCCATGTCGGCCAGGCACGCCCCCGACACCAACCCCACGTAACCGGTACCCACGACCGTGATCTTCATGCCTGAACGCCTTCAAAATAGGTAATCGTTGCGCCGGGTGACTGAAACCCGGCGCCGGCCGTCATTATAGAAGCGGCCGAGGCCCGGGCCCGCCGGCGCCGTAAAGACGGCCCCTCGGGACCGCCCTAGGTCCGCAGCTTGCTGAAGCGGACCGTATTGACCACCACCGCCAGCCCGGCGCAAATGGTGCCCAGCACCAGCGCCAGGCCCGGGCCATGGGCCAGGCTGATGCTGAACGCGATCGCGACCAGCGCCGTGCCGAAGCTCTGGCCGAAGACCCGGGTGGTGGCCTGCAGGCCGCCCGCCGCGCCGCTGCGCGAACGGGGCGCCGCCGACAGCATGGCGCGGTTGTTGGGCGTCTGGAAAAAGCCGAAACCCATCCCCGCCACGAACATGCCCGCGACGATGGGCCAGTTCGACACCGTGGCCGGCAGCGCCGCCAGCCACAGCATGCCGACCACCATCGCGGCCGCGCCTATGCCGCTGAGCGTGGCGGCCGAGTAACGGTCGGACAGCCGGCCCGCCAGCGGAGCGATGAGGGCGGTACCCACGGGCCAGGCGCCCATCAGCATGCCCACTTCCAGATAGGGCCGGCCCAGCACCTGCTGGAAATAGAACGGCAGCGACACATAGGACGCCATCTGCGCGGCGAAGGTGCAGGCCGAGGCGCCCACCGCAAAGGCCAGCGGACGGATGCGCAGCAGGTCCACCGGCACCAGCGGCGCCGGCTGCTTGCCGACGCGGCGCACCAGCACGAAGCCGATAACCGTGGCGATCGCCACCAGACCGATGCCGCGCAGCAGGTCCATGCCCATCATGTCCACGCCCGAAATGAAGACGCCCAGGGTCAGCATGCACAGCAGGGCGCTGATCCAGTCCAGCTTCACGTCGTTGCGCGGCACTTCCGGCAGATGGCGCAGGCCCAGCATCGTCAGCGCGCAGATCGGCAGGTTGACGGCAAAGATCCAGGGCCAGGGCGCCACCGACAGGATGGCCGAGCCGATGGTCGGCCCCAGCACCGACATGATGGCCACGGTGGTGGCGTTGATGCTGATCCCGCGTCCCAGCAGCTTCAGCGGATAGATGTTGCGCACCAGCCCGCCGAACATGCACATGAGCGACGCCGCGCCTATGCCCTGGAACACGCGCGCCGCCGTCAGCTGCCAGAGCGTGCCGGCCAGGGCGCAGCCCAGCGAGGCCAGGGTGAACAGCATCAGGCCGAAGGTGAACATGCGGCGAAAGCCGATGCGCTCGGCCAGCGCCGACAAGGGCAGCAGCATCATCACCACCGCCAGGTTGTAGGCGTTCACGATCCAGACCGCCTGGGCCGGCGACGCATTGAGGTCGACGGCGATCGTGGGCAGGGCCACGTTGGCGATGGTGGTGTCCAGAACCGACAGGCTGATGCCTGTCATCACGGTGGCCGCCGCCCAGTACCGGCGCGGCGTCGGCAGGCCGTCGGGCGGCGCGGGCTTGGCGCCGTTGGCCGGCGCCTCTCCGCTCTGCCCCGTCACGATTTCTTGACCGGGCGCTGCCATCCGTCGACGGTGACCTGCTTGGCGCGCGACACCGTCAGTTTCTCGGCCGGCGCGTCGCGGGTCAGGGTGGTGCCTGCGCCCAGCGTCGCGCCGCGGCCGACACGCACCGGGGCCACCAGCTGCGTGTCCGAACCGATGAAGGCGTCATCCTCGATGACGGTGCGGTGCTTGTTCACGCCGTCATAGTTGCAGGTGATGGTGCCCGCCCCCACGTTCACGCGCGCGCCGATGTCGGCGTCACCGATGTAGGCCAGGTGGTTGGCCTTGCTGTCCTCGCCCAGCACGCTCTTCTTGATCTCGACGAAGTTGCCGACATGGCTGCGATCGCCAAGTTCGGCGCCGGGACGCAGACGGGCGTACGGGCCGACGCGCGCATCGCGGCCGACCTGGGCCTGCTGCAGATGGCTGTAGGCTTCGATGTGCGTGCCCGGGCCGACGCTGACGTCGCGCAGCACGCAATGCGGGCCCACGCGCACGCCGTCGGCCAGCGACACCTGGCCTTCGAACACGCAGCCCACGTCGATGAACACGTCGCGTCCGCAGGTGAGCGAGCCGCGCACATCGAAGCGCGCCGGGTCAGCCAGGGTGACGCCCGCTTCCAGCTGACGGCGGGCCTGTTCGGCCTGCCAGCGGCGTTCCAGTTCGGCCTGCTGCACGCGGCTGTTCACGCCCAGCGTTTCCCAGGACGCGCCCGGTTGGGCCGCGCCCACCGGCACGCTGTCGACCACCGCCAGGCCGACCACGTCGGTCAGGTAGTACTCGCCCTGGGCGTTGTTGTTGTCGATGCGGGACAACCAGTCCTTCAGCTTCGCGGTCGGCGCGGTGAGGATGCCGGTATTCACTTCCTTGATCTCGCGCTCGGCGTCCGAGGCGTCCTTGTGCTCGACAATGCGGCACACGTTGCCGCTGGCGTCGCGCACGATGCGGCCATAGCCGGTGGAATCTTCCAACACTTCGGTCAGCACAGCGGCGCCGGCGCCGCGCGCTGCCAGCAGGCGCTGCAGGGTTTCGGGCTGTACCAACGGCACGTCGCCGTAGAGCACCAGGGTCACGTCGTCCTTGCCATCGCCCTCAAGCAGCAGCGGCACGGCCTGCTGTACGGCGTGCCCGGTGCCTTGCTGCGGCTGCTGCAACACGAAGTGCAGGTCCGCCTGGCCTTCGTAGGCCTGCTTGACACGGTCCGCGCCGTGGCCGACCACGACGATGATGCGCGCCGGCTTCAGTTGGCGCGCGCTGTCCAGCACGTGGCCCAGCATCGGTTTGCCAGCCAGCGTGTGCAGCACTTTGGGGAGATCGGACTGCATGCGTTTACCCAGTCCGGCGGCAAGAATTACTACGTTAAGCATAGGTTCCAGTATGTTGAATGGCGACCGAGAGGCCTTGCGGCCATCTCGCCCGACGATTGAAAGAGAGGACCGACGCTAGTTGGCGTCCGGTCCGGTTTTCTTGGCGGCCTTGCGGGGCGCGGCGGACTTGCGGGCCGCCGGCTTGGACGCCTTGGCGGCGGGCGCGGCCGCGGCCTTGGAATCGCCCGGTTTGGGACTGGATTTGGCCGCCGCATCCGCGCCGGGAGCGGCAGGCGCCGCCGGCATGGAAGCCGCGGTAGCGGCGGCGATCTGGTTGAACTGCTGCTGCAGCAGATCCCACCAGGCCTTGGAAGCCGATTGCGCCGCGGCGCCCATCTGCTCGCTCATGCCTGGCGCGGCGGATTGCTGCTGCCCCGCAGCGCCGGTGGCTTCCTCGTCCTTGGTCTTGCCGCCCTCGGCGGCAGAACCAGAGGCCGCCGCCTTGGTTGCGGACTTGGGCGCAGGTTTCAGACCCAGCACCACTTCCAGCGGCGAGGCCGCGCCGCTGTCCTGGAAGGCGCTCATGTCCATGCTGGCCGCGCTGTCCACGAAGGCTCGCAAGGTGCTGATGGTGGAGCGTTGGACTTCCATGCCCTGGATCGTCCCGGACAGCATGGACAGGTTCATGCGCAGCCAGTTTTCCACCGAACGTAATTCGGCGATACGGCGGTCCAGGTCTTCCAGGTTCATCGGGGGAGCCATGGGCAGGCTGCTGGCCAGACCGCCAGGTCCGGTCAGGCCCGCCCAGGCCTGGCGCATCATTTCCATGCTGGCCAGGAGCGGGTTGCCCGACAGGTCGGAATGCTGGCCCATGCCGGGCAGAACGAACGGGTTCGTGTGTTGGTCGCTCATTCCTGGTCTCCCCTAAGACAGATATCGCCGGCAGGCGGGATCATCCGCGCAGCAGCTGATTGTTCTCCACGCGCACATGATCGCCGGACGCAAAAGCGAACGGCTGCGCGCTGCGGAACTGCCGCGTGCTGCCGTCATTCATGCGCACCGTGAGTTCATAGTGCGTCACCGTTTGTTGCTGTCTGATATTACGCTCAACTTCACGGCCTGCCAAAGCGCCGCCCACCGCGCCCAGCACGGTCAGGGCCGTCTTGCCGCTGCCGCCGCCGAACTGGTTGCCCACGACGCCGCCGACCACGCCGCCGCCGATGGTGCCGATGAGGTGGTCGCTATTGTCCTTGACGGGGACCTGCACTTGTCGGACCGATTCCACCACGCCGCAGGTGGCGCAGGCTTGCGGCGCGGACGACTGGGGCGCGGGACGCTGGGCGGGAGCTGGCGCCTGCGCCTGAGCCTGCGGACGCGGCGCGGCGGACGCCTGGGCCCCTTGTTGCGCGGGCGCGGGCGGCACGGCGGCCTGCGGCGCAGGCGCCAGGTTGGCGCTTTCCGGCCCGGCCTCGGCCACCGGCTCGTCGGCATGCGGGTTGGCCGAAGGCGAGGGCAACCAGCCCATCACGGCGGCCACGCCCACCGTGCACATGACGATGACGGCGATTGCGGCCGCGGCGACCAGGGGATGGATGGCGCGGCGCGCAGATTCAATTTTGGCGGATGTATTCATGACGATGCTCCATCGTTACTAACCGGCAGTGGTATAGCACCCAGGCACGGTTTCGGCGTGTTGCGATGGTGACGCTTCTTTGCAGGACTTGCGCGGGTGGACAGCATTGCCCATTCGTGGACAATAGCCGGATGGATCCCATTACCCTGCCCCAGCTCGAACAGGCCATCAACTACTGGCGCAATGTTTCGCCGTCGGTGGGCGACGAGTCCCGCCTGTGCCCCGAGGCTGCCGCGCTGGCCACCCCTTACGCGCTGATGATCATGGCGCATCGGCGCGAGATCCCCGCCGCCGAACTGAGCGAGCCGGCCCGCGCCGCGCTGGCCGGTTGGGCCGCCGCCGGCAAGTAGGCCAGGGGCGGGCGCGCCTGCTCAACCCTTGAGCAAGGCTTTGATGTCCTGCGTCAGGGCTTCCACCCCGATGTTGTTGTTGGCCAGCACGCGCGATTCGCCCTTGCCGTCCAGCAGGTAGAACGCGGCCGTGTGGTCCATGGTGTAGCTGCCGTCCTTGGTGGGCGCCTTGGCGTAATAGGCCTTGAAGGACGCGGCGGCCTTCTTCACCTGGTCCGGCGTGCCGGTCAGCCCCAGGAAGCGCGGATCGAAGGCGGTGACATACTGCTTGAGGACTTCAGGCGTGTCGCGCTCGGGATCCACCGAAATCAGCAACACCTGGACGCGGTCGGCGTCCGGACCCAACTTCTTCATGACCTCGGTCAGCTCGGCCAGCGAGGTCGGGCACACGTCCGGACACTGCGTGAAGCCGAAGAACACGACCACCACCTTGCCGGCGAAATCGGACAACTGGCGCGTCTTGCCGTTGTAATCGACCAGCTCCATGCCACGACCCAATTGGGTGCCGCTGATGTCGCTGCCCTTGAAGACGGGCTTGCTGTCGCCGCAGGCGGCCAGAGCGGCAGTGAAAGCGGCGGCTGCGCCCAGGCGCAGGACCAGCCGGCGGCTGGTGGAAAACACGGACATCGACAACCTCCAGGGGATCAGCGCAGCAGGCCGACCCAGTGGTCCACCAGCAGGGCGCCGAACAGCAGCGCCAGGTAGAGTATGGAAAAACGGAACATGCTGCGCGCCAGTTCGTCGCTGTAGGCGCGATACAGCCGCCACGCATAGGAAACGAACATGCCGCCCAGCACCAGCGCGGACGCCAGATAGAGTTCGCCGCTCATGCGGATGGCATAGGGCAGCAACGTGGTGGCGACCAGCGCCACGCTGTACAAGAGGATGTGCAGGCGCGTGAACTGGTTGCCATGCGTGACCGGCAGCATGGGCAGGCCGGCCTTTTTGTAATCGTGGTTGCGGTAAAGCGCCAGCGCCCAGAAGTGCGGCGGCGTCCAGATGAAGATGATCAGCACCAGGATCCAGGCCTCGGCCGGCACCGAGTCCGCCACGGTGGCCCAACCGAGCGCGGGCGGCATGGCGCCCGACAGGCCGCCGATGACGATGTTCTGCGGCGTGCGCGGCTTCAGGATGACGGTATAGATGACGGCATAACCCACGAAGGTGGCGAAGGTCAGCCACATGGTCAGCGGATTGACCAGGTGATACAGCACGAACATGCCGGCGCCGCCCAGCAGGCCGGACATGCTCAGCACCTGGAACGCCGAAATCGTGCCGCGCGCCGTGCCGCGGCGCGCGGTGCGCAGCATGCGGGCGTCGATTTCCTGTTCGATCAGGCAATTGATGGCGAAAGCGGCCGCGGCCAGCAGCCAGATGCCCAGCGTGCCGAACAGCACGCGGCGCATGTCGGGAATGCCGGGCGCCGCCAGGAACATGCCGATCACGGCGCAAAACACCGCCAACTGCGTCACACGCGGCTTGGTGAGGACGAAATACTGGCGGAACAATCCGGGCTGGGGAGCAGCAATACTGGTCATAGTGGGCCCTATTTTAAACGCGCACCGAATTGGGGCCGTAGCCCCCGGCGGGCGCACGTCCAGCTGTGGACAAACGCACCATCAACACCACCGCGGCCAGGGTCAGGCCGGCGGCGCCTCCATTGTGCAGCACCGCGATCAACAGCGGCCACTGGAAAAAGATCGTGGTCAGGCCGGTCAGCAGCTGCGCGCCCAGCAGCGCCAGCATCAGCGTGGCCGGGCCGCGCAGGCCGGGCTCGGCGCGCAGGCGCCAGGCCAGTATGCCCAGGTACAGGAACACCACGAAGGCAAAGTTGCGGTGGACCCAGTGGATCGCGGTCAGCGCCGGCTGGGAGATCATCTCGCCCGAGGGCAATTCGCCCAGCGCCCGGATGACCGAATAGCCGCCATGGAAATCCATTTCCGGCACCCAGGCTCCGTGGCACATGGGGAAGTCCATGCAGGCCAGCGCGGCGTAGTTGGTGCTGACCCAACCGCCCAGGGTCACCTGCACCAGCAGCAGGGCAAAGCCCCCGGCCACCCAGGGCTTCCAGCGCGCGGCCGCCGCGGCCACGGCCAGATGCGGACGCTCGCGCGCCGACAGCCAGGTCATCAACGCCAGCACCGACAGGCCGAACACCAGGTGTGCGGTCACGACGACGGGCATCAGCTTGTGGGTCACGGTCCAGGCGCCGAACGCGCCCTGCACGCAAACCGCGATCAGGGTCACGACGGCCAGCTTGGGCGAACGGCCCAGCTGGCTACGGTAGCGCCAGGCCATGTAGACGATGGCGATGATCAGCATGCCCAGGATGGTGCCGACATAGCGGTGGATCATTTCGATCCAGGCCTTGGACAAGGTGACCGGGCCGAAAGGCATGGCCTGCGACGCTTCGTGGATGTCGCCCATCGCGCCCAGCGGCGTCACGCTGCCGTAGCAGCCGGGCCAATCGGGGCAGCCCAGGCCGGAGTCCGTCAACCGCACGAAAGCGCCGAACATGATGAGGTCCAGCGTCAGGAACCAGGTAAAGAAAACAAGCTTGCGATAACGCGCTTTGATGCGTTCGATTTCCATAAACATCCAATCTGCGGCGCCGCGCGCGACGCATTAAAACCATCCTGCCCCAATCCGGGCCGCCATGGAGCCGGCTGTGCCGGTCCATGCACGGCGCCCGCTCGGCGCCCCCCTTGAGGGGGAAGCGCCGCAGGCGCTCCGGGGGTGGTTACCCAATTCTCGAGCTGTACACCAGCTTGCTGATGTCCTTGCGCACCTTCACGCCATCGGCCTCGGCAGGGTACTGCATCATCAGGTTGCCCAGCGGGTCGATCACCCAGATCGGCGCCTCCAGCCCGGGCTGGCCCGCCGCAGTATCGCGCGCCAACAGGAACCGCGCCAATTGGTCCGGATTCGCGCGCACCATGACCGTGCCCTTGTAGGCTTCCAGCACCTTGTCCGGCACGGGCGCATCGTCCGTGATGAACCAGACACGCGCCAGCCGGTCGACGTTCTTGCCCTGGCTGGCATGGCTGTTGCGCGCGATGAAGAGCTTGCGGGCGCAGCTTTCCGGGCAAGCGCCGCCGTCGGCGGCCACCAGCAGCCACTTGCCCTTCAGGCTCTGCAGGTCGAAAGGCTGGCCATCCAGCGTGGTCAGGCGCAATTCCGCGGCCGCGGGCATGGGCCGCTGCGGATTCAGGAGCGCGCCGTAATTGCTGGACTCATCGGGCCACCACTGCGGATTCATGTAGACCACGACCGCCGCGACGATGGGCGCCAGCGAGCACAGGAACACCAGCAGCATCGGCATCAGGGAGCGCTTGCGTGCGGGCTTGGTAGAGGAAAGGTCGCGAGCCACTTTGTATCCTGTCGTCTTGCGGGTTAAGAATCGGCGTCCCGGTCAGGCGTCGGGCGCGTTCTGCGCGCGCCGCATGCGCCGGATGGCGCCCCCCAGCACCACCAGCCATGCGACGGCGGCAATCGAGGCAAAGGCAAACCACTGTACGGCATAGGACGTGTTCTGCTGGAAGTCCACGGACGGCTGCGGCCAATCGCGCACCAGGCCGTCTTCAGCACCGCTTGCGGATTGCGACAGCACCGTGGGCAGCAGCGCCAGACCGGTGGACTTGGCGTATGCGTCCAGCGGCAGGTTCTGCACCTGCGGCAAAACGCCGCCAGCCGCGGGCAGCGATGCCGGCAAGGCGGATTGCTCCGTCCCGCCCAGCGACCAGATCTCGAACAGGCGCGGCACGCGCGGCGACAGTTCGCCCGTCACTGTCTGCTGCCCTTCGGGCGTGGCGGGCAGCGGTGGCTGCGCAGGACCCTGGCCCTGGATGCCCATGACGCGCGGAATCCAGCCGCGCAGCACCAGCACGGCGCGGCGCGCATCGGCGTCCAGCAGCAAGGGCGTGGCCAGCCAATAGCCGGGCTTGCCGTCGTGGTTGCGATTGTCCAGCAGTACACTGAATTGCGGCAGCCAGACCCCGCTGGCCTGGGCCGAACGCCAGGCGGTCATCTCGGCGGGATCGGTGGCCGGGGTCAAGGGCAGCGGCGCTTGCTTGCGGCCCGCTTCGATAGCGGCCAGAATGGCGCGTCGCTCATCGCCGCGGCGCAATTGCCATTGCCCCAGCGAAGCCAGGATGACCACGGCGACACCCAGCAACAGCAAGGCGGCTACCGTGTATCGGGTTGAATGCGGTCGGGCCATATTTCTACAATAACTACTCTGATTCGTCCGGAGACCACCATGCGCGTTTTCGTCGTCCTGGCCTTTATCGGGATTCTGGCCAGCCTGGCATCGGCTCTGGTCTACCTGATGCGGGACAAGGGAACCACCAGCCGCACGGTCAACGCGCTGACGGTGCGCATCGGATTGTCGGTGGCTCTGTTCCTGTTTGTGCTGTTCGCCCATTACATGGGCTGGATCGAAAGCACAGGCCTTAGATAGGCATCCGGGCTGCGGGTTCCCGCAAGTGCATCACGATCGCAGATGAGTAAAACGCGCCAGTTCTCACACAAGAACTGGCGCGCTTCATAGTTTCCGCGTAACGCTCAGAACCAATACACGAACAGGTACAGGCCCAGCCACACCACGTCCACGAAGTGCCAGTACCAGGCGGCGCCTTCGAAACCGAAGTGATGGTCGGCCGTGAAATGCCCGCGGATCAGGCGGATCAGGATGACCGTCAACATGGTGGCGCCCAACAGCACGTGGAAGCCGTGGAAGCCCGTCAGCATGTAGAACAGCGAACCGTAGGCGCCCGAATTGAACTTCAGGTTCAGCTCGGTATAGGCGTGGTGGTATTCGTAAGCCTGACAGGCCACGAAGACGAAGCCCAGGACCACGGTGGCCAGCAGCCAGAAGATGGTCTTGCCGCGATGGTTTTCGCGCAGCGCATGGTGGGCGATGGTCAACGTGACGCCGGAGCTCAGCAGCAGCGCCGTGTTGATGGTGGGCAGCCAGAAGGGTCCGACGGTCTGGAAGTGCTCGACCACGCCGGCGGGACCGAAGTTCGGCCACACGGCCTGGAAGTCGGGCCACAGCATCAGGCGGTGGTCCATGTCGCCCAGCCACGGCGTGGTGATGGTGCGCGTGTACCAGAGGGCGCCGAAGAACGCCGCGAAGAACATGACTTCCGAGAAGATGAACCAGCTCATGCCCCAACGGTAGGAACCGTCGATGCGCTTGCTGTTCAGGCCGATCTCGGATTCGTGGATGGCGTCGCCGAACCAGTAGTACAGCACCACGATCAAACCGATGAAGCCCGCCAGCAGGGTCCACTTGGCCCAGCTGACGCCGTTGATCCAGGCCGCGGCGCTCAGGCCCATGAACAGCAGCGCCACAGCCGTACGCACGGGATGACCCGAGTCGGCGGGCACGAAGTAGTACGGTGCCTCTTTACCTTGAACCGAGTGGCTTGCACTCATGGCTTTCTCCCTGGTACAGATTTATAGAATTAAGTGATTCAAGTCAGGCTGGAAACGGCCCAACGCACAATTAATACCAGCACAGTAACGAAGATAGCCGCTGCCAGCAGCCCCGCCACGATCACATGGACCGGGTTGAGCTTGGCGACGTCTTCCCGATGGCCCGCCCCCTTGCGCACGCCGAAGAACCCCCACGCCACCGCCTTCATGGTCTGAAGGAAACTCAGCTTGCGCTGGGAGGTTTCGCGCAGGTCGTCGCTCATGGCCCGCGCCTAACTGACCGCGACGCCAGACAGCAGGGCCGAGCCGCGCAGCACGGTCCAGGCAAACACGGCAATGACGAAAGCCAGCAGGACCAGACCTGCGATCTTGTTGCGGCGGCGCTGCTCGGGTGTCATTGCTGTGCTACCTGAAACATGAAAGGCTGCCTTACTTCACTTCGGGCGGGGTTTCGAACGTATGGAAGGGAGCAGGCGACGGCACGGTCCATTCCAGGCCTTCGGCGCCTTCCCACGGCTTGGCCGCGGCGGGTTCGCCCTTGCCCATGTAGCAACGCACCATCGCCCACAGGAAGATCAGCTGCGACAGGCCGAACCAGAACGCGCCGATGGTGGCCATCTGGTGGAACGTCGTGAACTGGCCCGCATAGTCGGCGTAGCGGCGCGGCATGCCTGCCAGGCCCAGGAAGTGCATCGGGAAGAAGGTGACGTTGAACGAGATCAGCGTCGACCAGAAGTGCAGCTTGCCCAGCTTTTCGCTGTACATGCGGCCGGTCCACTTGGGCACCCAGTAGTAGGCGCCGGCGAACAGCGCGAACAGCGAGCCCGCCACCAGCACGTAGTGGAAGTGCGCAACCACGTAGTAGGTATCGTGGACCTGGATATCGATCGGCGCCACCGACAGGATCAAGCCGGTGAAGCCGCCCATGGTGAACACGAAGATGAAGCCGATCGAGAACAACATCGGGGTTTCGAACGTCATGGAGCCGCGCCACATGGTGGCGACCCAGTTGAACACCTTCACCCCGGTGGGGATGGAGATGAGCATGGTGGCATACATGAAGTAGAGCTGGCCCGTCACCGGCATGCCGGTGGTGAACATGTGGTGCGCCCACACGATGAAGGACAGCACGGCGATGGAAGCCGTCGCGTAAACCATGGAGGCGTAGCCGAACAGCTTCTTGCGGGCGAACGCGGGCACGATGGCCGACACGATGCCGAACGCCGGCAAGATCATGATGTAGACCTCGGGATGCCCGAAGAACCAGAACACGTGCTGATACAGGACCGGGTCGCCGCCTGCGGCGGCGTTGAAGAAGCCCGTGCCGAAATGGCGGTCGGTCAGCACCATGGTGATGGCGGCGGCCAGCACCGGCATCACGGCCAGCAGCAGGAAGGCGGTGATCAGCCAGGTCCAGCAGAACAGCGGCATCTTCATCAGCGTCAGGCCGGGCGCGCGCATGTTCAGGATGGTGACGATGATGTTGATCGCGCCCATGATGGACGAGGCGCCCATGATGTGCAGCGCGAAGATCGCCAGGTCCATGCCCGGGCCCATCTGCAGCGACAGCGGCGCGTACAGCGTCCAGCCGGCCGCGGTGGCGCCGCCGGGCACGAAGAACGACGCGGTCAGCATGATCGCGGCCACCGGCAGCAGCCAGAAGCTGAAGTTGTTCATGCGGGCGAACGCCATGTCGGAGGCGCCGATCTGCATCGGGATCATCCAGTTGGCGAAACCCACGAAGGCCGGCATGACCGCGCCGAACACCATGACGAGGCCGTGCATGGTGGTGAACTGGTTGAAGAGTTCGGGGCGGAAGAACTGCAGGCCCGGCTCGAAGAGCTCGGTGCGCAGCAATAGCGCCAGCGTGCCGCCTTCCAGCAGCATGACGAACGAGAAGATGAGGTACATCGTCCCGATGTCTTTGTGGTTCGTGGCGAAAAGCCAGCGGCGCCAGCCGGTGGGGATGGCGTGGTGGTGGTCATCGTGACCGTGGCCGTGGCCCGGCGACACGTGGTCTACAGTGACGCTGCTCATGATGGACTCCTTCCTGCTGAGTGCCGGGCCCGATCGACGGGGCCGGCAGGGTATCTCTAACTAAACGGAACCGGTTCTGCGAGGGTGTGGCGAGGCGCGCGCAATCAGCGCGCAGCCTGCACGTCCTTCGGTAGAACCGTCGGGTCCTGCCCCTTGCCTGCATTGCTCCAGGCATGGCGCGTATAGCTGATGACCGCTGCGATTTCGACATCGTTGAGCTGCCCGCCGAATGCCGCCATCGCGGTGCCGGGCTTGCCCTTCAGCACGGTGTTGATCTGTTCGGCCTTCGGGCCCAGAACAACCTTGTCTCCGTCGAGCGGGGGGAAACTGCCCGGGATGCCCTTGCCGTTGGCCTGGTGACAGGCAACGCAATTCGCCGCGAAAACCTTTTCGCCGCGGGCAACCAGTTCGGCTTCCGTCCACTCTTTATTGGGATCGTCGGCGTTTGCCGCCATCTTCTTCTTTTGGTCTTCAACCCACTTATCGTAGTCGGCTTGCGCCATGACTTCCACGACGATGGGCATGAATGCGTGATCCTTGCCGCACAGTTCCGCGCACTGGCCACGGTAGATCCCAGGCTTGTCGGCGTTGAACCAGGTGTCGCGCAGGAAGCCGGGTATGGCGTCCTGCTTGACGCCGAAGTCCGGAATCATCCACGAGTGGATGACGTCAGCCGCGGTCAGCACGATGCGGATCTTCTTGTTCACCGGGACGACCAGATGGTTGTCCACTTCCATCAGGTAGAACTCGCCCTTGGGTTCGCGATTCTCGATCTGAGCGCGCGGGGTCGAGAGCGTGGAAAGGAACTTGATGCCGGTGGCCGAGCCGTCGAGGTACTCGTAGCCCCACTTCCATTGGTAGCCGGTGACCTTCACGGTGAGGTCGGCGCTGGAAGTGTCTTTCATCGCAACCACCGTCTTGGTGGCGGGCAGCGCCATGGCGATGACGATGATGAACGGAATGACGGTCCAGGCGACTTCCACGCCCAGATGCTCATGGAAGGTCGCGGCTTTATGACCACGGGATTTTCGATGCGCCCAGATGGAGTAGAACATCACTCCGAAGACGCCGATGAAGATCACGATACAGATCGTGAGCAGCATCCAATGCAACCACATGATGTCGCGCGAGATTGCCGTCACGCCTTCATGCAGATTGAGCTGATTGACCTTCGGGCCGCCGGGCATATCTTGCACCTGAGCACCTGCCACGCTGCCAATCAGCATCGCACAAGCCCCCAGTATCCCTCTCCACTTCTTCATGCTTACCTCGAAACACGGCGCGAAGGTCCGTTCGCTAGTGGCGGAAGTCACCGGAACCGGGCAACGCGCAATTATTAGATGGTAGGGCGTGACGGGGAGATAGAGCGGCCCCTGTCGTTCCCACTCGAAATCACAAAGAAACTGGCGGATTATAGCGGACGCGCAAATAGATGTAAGTTAGTGCCCTTGAATTCGTCAGGCCCGCCCCCATCTCCGCGCGCCCCTTGACCGCGCGCGATAAACAGGGTGGCATAAAATCGTCGGCAACATCATCACCACGGTTCCACGATGCCCAAGCAGTTGTCCGACTTGTACGCCGACCTGCGCGCCCGCGCGCAAGAGCCCGCCCCGGAAGGCGCGCGCGCTTTATATATAGCGGGGCGTCGCTGCGGCTGGGCCACGCATGCGGCGTGCGACGCATTGCGCGATGCGCCCGGCATCGCAACGGACGGCGCAAGCCTGCGCATCGGCGCGGACCTGCAGCCCGGCGCAGACCTGAACGGCGTGCTCGAACAGGCCGCGCAACTGTTGCGCCAAGCCAACTGCCTACGTGGCTGGCGCGACGAATTGCTGGATGTTCTGGACGGCGACGAGCCGCTGGGCGTGATCGAACGCGCGGCCGTGCGGCCGCTGGGCCTGCTCACCAAGGCCGTGCATCTGAACGCATGGACGCCGGATGGCCGCCTGTGGGTCGCGCGGCGCGCGCTCAGCAAATCGACCGATCCCGGTATGTGGGACACCTTGGTCGGCGGCCTGGCCGGCAGCCGCGAAGACCTGGAACTGGCGCTGGTGCGCGAATGCGGCGAAGAGGCGGGCCTGGACGCGCCCGACCTGACACGGCGCTCGCCCCTGCGCACCATCCTGCGCATCCACCGCCGACTGCCCGAGGGCTATCAGGTCGAGGATGTCCTGACCAGCACCTGCGTGCTGGCAGCCGATGCCCGTCCTGCCAACCGGGACGGCGAGGTGATGGAGATCGCCACCATCGACGCGGCCACGGCCGTGCGCCAGGTTGCGGAAGGCGAATTCACGCTGGAAGCGGCGTTGGTGATCATCGAAGACATCATGCAACGCCGCGCGGCCGGCGAAATCCCGGCCTGAGCCTCGCGGCCCGCGGCTGCGCGGGCCGCCACGACTCCTGAATCAACGCGGAACGATGCCCGGCTCGCCCAGCGCCGGGGTGTCGGTGACGTTGCCGGCGAGATTCCCTGGCAGGCCGCCTGCAGGCGGCGCATCCGCCCCCGCGGCTTCGCGCGCCGCTTGGGTATCGGTGCCGGACGCAGCGCCCGCCGCTTCCGCGGCCTCGGCGGCCTGGGCCGGGCTCGGCGCCGAGGCCGGCGCGGGGACCGGGGCGGGCGCGGCATTGGCCTGCGAAAACTGCTTCCACACCTCGATTGCGCGCAGGCGTTGCTTGGCCACGACCTGGATACGTTCACGCAGATGCTCGTCGCGCGCCAGCAGGGCGTGGAAATCGCGCGAGGACAGCATCAGCAGTTTGCTGTAACCCAGCGACGTCACCTCCGGCATCAGCTGCTGTTCGCCCAGCAGGCCGAGTTCGCCGAAGAATTCACCGCTGCCCAGCTCGATCATGGTGTTGTCCGGCAGATGCACGGCCACGGCGCCCGAGGCCACGAAACACATTTCTTCGCCATGGCGGCCCTTGTTCAGCACGCGCTGGTCCGGCAGCGCCAGGCGCGGCTTGAGCAGCTTGCTGATGGCCCGCAGGGAATCGGCGGACAGGCCTTCGAACAGCGGCACGCGCTTGATCAGGTCCGCCGCGCTCATTTCGATGTCCAGCGGCGGGTGCTTGTCGATGTGGGCCCAGCGGCTCTTCAACTGCGCCATCAGGTCGGCGTAGACCTCGCCGCTGATCAGGAACTGCTCAAGCATGTCGCGGTAGCGGATGCGCTCCATTTCGCGGGCCACGCGGCCCAGGTAGCTTTCCTGCAACCACTGGGCATAAGACGGATATTGCAGGTTGAGGGCCTGCATGGCGTTTTCGATCAGGTCCAGGCGGCGCTGATGCAGGGACACGATGCGCTGCGTGGCGTCCTCGCCCAGCAGGGGCGTGATCTGTTCGCGCGCGAAGGCGATCAGGCGCTGCGCGACCGACCGCTTGCTCATCAGGTTGGCGAAGCGCTGGCCCAGTTCACGCGCCAGCCAGCCCTGGAAGCCGAACAGGTAATGCAGCCGCAAGGCCAGCCGGAAACCGGTGGAATAGCGCACGTCGGCAACGATGGCGCGCTCAAAACCCGGAATGCCGCCCAGCCGGATCGCGTCCTCCAGCCGTTCGGCCCGCGCCAGCAGCGTTTCGGCCATGCGCCAGTCCACGATCTGCGCCTTCAGGATGTCGAAGAACATTTCCTCTTCGCGCTGGGCCACGATGGCCAGCCCCACCGCCACGCGCTGCTCGTCCGTCATCTGGCTGACCTGGCCGTCATGCACGCTGGTCAGGCTGGCGTCGAACACGGCGCGAATGCGGTCGCGGACCTCGGTGCCGATATGCTCGGTCTTGGCGACCTCTTCGGTCTTGCCCTGCAGGTCTTCCAGCGCCACGGCCAGCGCCTGGTTGCGGATGGTGCGCTCCACCGGCGACAACTGGTTCAGGCCCAGCATGCGAATCAGCGGCCGCAGGCTGATGCCGTTGATGAACAAGGTCAGCAGCACATAGCTGGTGGTGGCCACCGCAATGAACTGGCGCGCCTCTTCGGCCACCCCGGTCTGCTCCGTCACGGCCAGCGCCAGCGCCAGCGACACCGCGCCGCGCAGGCCGCCCCACAGCATGACAACCTTGTAGGGCCTGCTGACCTTGGTCCCCAGCCGAGTCAGGCCCAGCAGCGGCAACAGGCCGAAGACGACGATGGCGCGCGCGACCAGCGTCGCCACGAACACCACGGCCACCAGCGCCAGTTCCTGCCAGTCGGCGGCCGCCATCAGCTTGGGGATCAGCATGGCCGCGAACAGGAAGATCAGCGAGTTGGCCCAGAAGCCGAACTGCTCCCAGGCGCTGGACAGGTATTCGAAGGTGGTCGGCGACATGCGCGTGCGGCCGGTGGATCCCACCACCAGGCCCGCGATCACGGTGGCGACCACGCCCGACACGTTCAGGTAGTGCTCGGAAATGAAGAAGGACAGATAGGCCAGCGTCAGGGTCAGCGTGATTTCCGCGGTGGGAAAGCCGCGCAGCCAGGCGAACAGGAAGCATGCCAGCCGGCCCATGGCGAAACCCGCCAGGCCGCCGCCGATGAAGTGCACGATGAAGTCGTTGAAGATGCCGCTGGCGGTGAGTTCGCCATGGCCGCCCAGCACGGCCAACAGCACGGAGTACAGGGCAATGGAGGCCGCGTCGTTGAACAGGCTTTCGCCTTCGACCAGGGTGGTCAGGCGCTTGGGCGCGCCCACTTCGCGGAAGATGCCCACCACCGCCACGGGGTCGGTGGTGGCGACGATGGCGCCCAGCAGCAGGCAGACCACCAAGCCGTAGGGCGAAATGGCGTCCAGCGTGACGCCGACCACCACGGTACAGACCACCACGGCCACGATGGCCATCATGAGGATGGGTCCGATATCGTCCATCAAGCGCCGCACGTTCATGGACAGCGCGGTCTCGAACAAGAGCACCGGCAGGAACACCATCAGGAAGGTTTCGGACGAAATCTCGAAGCGTTCCAGCGAATCCAGGAAGTCGCCGATCCAGCTGGGCGCCCAGCCGTGGACGTGCACGATGATGCCCAGCAGACAGCCGACGATGGCCAGCAGCACCGAATAGGGCAGCTTGAGGCGGCCGGCCAGGGGCGGCATGAAGCAGACCAGCGTCAACAGACCCGCCAGGCCGAATACGAGAAAACCTACATCCATGTTCTGTGGGGGGAGCTTGTGTGAAGTTCCACAAGAATAGCGGCTTTTTCCTCCCGGACCGGAGCAGGAACTACCAGGAATCGTGGAGAATGCACGTTTCGTTACCCCAATGCGGACAAGCGATACGCGTCGCGCCGTGTTTTTTGGGTAATGTGGAATCGCACAAACTTTGCAGGAGCGGCACTTGGCCCGGATTCATTCCCTGACCCGGCGCGACGACGCGCCCGCCATGCTGGTCCAGCTGACCGACAGCCATCTGTTCGGCGAACCTGAAACCTCGATGCTGGGCGTCAACACGGACGCCAGCCTGCGCGCGGTGCTGCGCCAGATCGAGGCGGACGGCAAGCATCCCGATCTGCTGCTGGCGACCGGCGACATGTCCCAGGACGGCGAGGCCGCAGCCTATCGCCGGCTGGCGCGCGTCCTGTCCGAGGCGCCGGCGCTGGCGCAGGCCTGCATCCGCTGTCTGCCCGGCAACCATGATCTGCCGGCCGTGATGCGCCAGGAACTGCCGCAATGGTCGGTCCCGGTGACGGACGTGGGCGCCTGGCGCGTGGTCACGCTGGACACCACCGTGCCCGGTTCCAACGCCGGCCATCTGCCCGCGAGCCAGCTCGACCTGCTGGAGGCCGCGCTGGCCGAGGCTCCGGGCCGCCACACGCTGGTCGCCATGCATCACAACCCCATGCAGATCGACAGCCATTGGCACGATTCGATGATGATCGACAACCCGCAGGCCCTGTTCAAGCTGCTGGCGCGCTGGCCGCAGGTCCGCGTGCTGCTGTGGGGCCATGTGCACCATGAGTTCGACCGCCGCCGCCACAACCTGCGCCTGCTGGCCACGCCGTCGACCTGCTTCCAGTTCAGCATCCGCGACGGCAAGCACGTGGTGGACAACATGGCGCCCGGCTACCGCTGGATCAAGCTGTACCAGGACGGTTCGATGGCGACCGGCGTACGGCGCGTGCAGGACGCGCTGTGGCATGGCGCCATGACGGCCTCCGACAACGCCCAGGCGGCCTAGACAAGCCGCGCTTCTTGCTCCGGCTGCGCACGGCGTTGGCCGCTTGAGTTCTGTGCAAGCGCAAACCGGACGCGCATAAAAAACGGGGCACCAGGTATGCATGGTGCCCCGCAAGCATCCGTCTCATAGGGGAGGGGAAAGAGGAGAAGCCGAGACGGATGACAAGACTGCTAACCGAAGTTCGCGGTCTACATGAAGTTAGGCGGTGCGATCCTCATTAAGTTTCTCGCGCCGCGCAAAATTTCCGCCCGAATTTGTATCAATATATTCATGCGCGGCCGCGGCGCGCCGGAAAAGCAAAAGGGCCGCTGATCGCGGCCCTTCGCATGGTTCGACAAGCGCCTCAAGAGGCCAGGTTGCCGCGCATCTTCTTCAGGGCGGCCGCTTCGATCTGGCGGATGCGCTCGGCCGACACGCCGAACTCCTGCGCCAGTTCGTGCAGCGTGGCGCCGCCGTCGTCCTGCAGCCAGCGGGCCTCGACGATGCGGCGCGAACGCGGATCCAGCGCTTGCAGCGCGTCGGTCAGGCCGGCGCTTTGCAGCTGGTCGCGGGCGGCGCGTTCCAGCACCCGGGTGGGTTCCTGGCGGCCCTCGTCGGACAGGTAGGCGATGGGCGCGTAGCTGTCATCGTCATCGTCCTGGTTTTCCAGCGACATGTCGCGGCCGGACAGGCGCACTTCCATTTCGCTCACGTCTTCGCGGCGCACGTTCAGTTCGCGCGCGATGTGGTCGACCTGTTCCGGATCCAGCGTCTGGCCGTCGGGGCGCATGCTGCGCAGGTTGAAGAACAGCTTGCGCTGGGCCTTGGTGGTCGCGACCTTCACCAGCCGCCAGTTGCGGATGATGTACTCGTGAATTTCGGCCTTGATCCAGTGCACGGCGAACGACACCAGGCGCACGCCGCGCTCGGGGTCGAAGCGCTTGACGGCCTTCATCAGGCCCACGTTGCCTTCCTGGATGAGGTCGGCATGCGGCAATCCATAGCCCAGGTACTGACGCGCCACCGACACCACCAGGCGCAGGTGCGACAGAATCAGTTCACGCGCGGCGCCCAGGTCTTCCTGGTCGCGCAGGCGGCGGCCTAGCTCGGTTTCACGTTCCGCGGACAAGACCGGCAGGCGGTTGACCGAGGAGATATAAGCGTCGATCGTGCCAAGTGCGCCCGGATTGGCAATGGCCAACGCCAGGGCGTTGCCGGTAGCGGCCAACGAGGTACTGGGTTGCTTCATAGCGGGGGTCTCCGGATGGCGAAGGGATAACGACATGGATTCGATGTTAGCACTCTAGTATTGGGAGTGCTAATTCGACTATTGCGACGCGTCAAAGTTTCATTCGTCGCATTGCGTCCCCGTTTATTTTTTTCGGGGTGGTTTGCCGCCATGGGACAAACGAGCGCTGCCGGCGGATGGCCAGCCCGTGATCCGGACGCGGCTGCGGCTTGCCCTACCAGCCCAGCCGCTTCAAGCCCTCGGCCGTAGCTTCGCCGTCGGGCCGCACGAACAGCGCCCCGCGCGGATCCATCAACACCTGGTAGCGGGCGCCATCGAACAGCGGCATATACGCAGCGCTGCCAAATTGGACATCGACGAACGGGAACCAGTTCGGGAAATTCTTCTTCAGCGATGCCAGATCCGGCGCCGGCCAGTCGTCCAGCGCGTGGACCGAGCGCGTGGCCGAGGCTTCCCGCGCCGCATCGCTATAGCGGCCGGACAGGCGCTCCAGCCGGTACAGCGGCGGCACGCCGGCCATCAGCGCCGGCAGGCGCCAGCGCACGACCCGCGCATCGATCTGCCACTGATCCCCGTAGAGGACGTACTGCTTGGTGCCGGTGCCAGGTGCGCTGGCGCTGAGCTGGAACTGGCCGTCGGCCACCTGCCGAACTTCAATATGCGCCACCGGCTCATCGGTCGTCAGGCGGAAGAATTGCACCAGCGAAAGGGCCAGCAGGCCCGATACGCATCCCAGCAGCACCAGCATCAGGCCGAACAGGCGGCGCACCGGCCGGAACTGGAACATCCTGCGGCCGCGCTCGTCTCGCGGGCCGCCGCGGCCCAGCAGCATGACGATGCCCGGCAGCAGGACGACGACGGCGCCCAGCAGTATCCAGACGAAGGGAGCGATTCCGTTGATCAAATCAGGCGTTCCTATTGAGCACAGACCGCAGGCGGCGCGCCGGGGCGCGCAAGCAGCCTGCCGCGGCAGGCCCGCCAGTATAGAAGCGCGCCCTCAGGGCGCCGGTTTTCCAAGCCGCTCGACGTGAAACCGGATGTGATCCTCGATGAACGTCGAGATGAAGTAGTAGCCATGGTCGTAGCCCGGATGGCGCCGCAGGTCCAGCGGCTGGCCAGCGGCGGCGCAGGCTGCCTCGAATACCTCGGGATACAACTGTTCGGCCAGGAATTGATCCGATTCGCCTTGATCGATCAGGATGCCAGCGGGAAACGGGTTGGTGGCGCCGCGCATCAGCGCGGATGCGTCGTACGCGGCCCAATCCTCGGTCCTGTCGCCCAGGTAGGCGCCGAACGCCTTCTTGCCCCAGGGGCACTGGCTGGGCGCGGCGATGGGCGCAAACGCCGACACCGAGCGGAACTTGCCGGGGTTGCGCAGCGCCAGCACCAGCGCGCCGTGGCCGCCCATGGAATGGCCGAAGATGCCGGTGCGCGACGCGTCGCCGGGCAGGGCCTCGCCCGTGACGATGCCGTGCAGTTCCTGCGTCACGTAGCTGTACATGCGGTAGCGGTCGCGCCAGGCGGGGGTGGTGGCGTCCACGTAGAAGCCCGCGCCGGTGCCCAGGTCCCAGCTTTCGTCCTCGCCGGCCACGTTGGCGCCGCGCGGGCTGGTGTCCGGGGCGACCAGCATGACGCCAAGCTCGGCGGCCAGGCGCTGGGCGCCCGCCTTGATCATGAAGGTCTCTTCCGTGCAGGTCAGGCCCGCCAGGTAGAAGAGCACCGGAACCGGGCCTTGCTCGGCCTGCGGCGGCAGGTAGACGGAGAAGCGCATGGGCAGGCCGATCTCCGCGGACTCGTGGCGGTAATAGCGCTGCCAGCCGCCGAAGCAGCGATGCTGCGAAATGAGTTCCAGGGCGACTGCCATTGCTTTCCTCCGGTCGGAATGATGGGAAAGAACGTCTCGCGGATTAGGGGATATCCACGGTACGACGTTCCGTCGCCGAATGTTAACCTGGGCTTTATGGGGTACGAACGACAGAAAAAAAGCGATTTCCTGCCCTGACCATGATCACGGGACTTGACCAGCGCCCACCGTGGCACTATTTATATACCGTGAGCGAAGACAACCCGTTCTTCCAAATACGCAAGTCCTGACACTATGGCCCGTCTGCCCCGTCTGTACGCCCCTGGGCTGCCCCAACTGGTGCAGGCCAACTTCATCCAGCCGCTGGCGGCGCCGTCGCAGCCCGCGCCGGCCGACATATTGAACCAACTGGCCACGTGGCTGGGCGAATCCGCCCAACGCCACCGAGTCTCGGTTCACGGCTGGCTGCTTGCCAACGACCGCATCCTGCTGCTGGCCACGCCCGCGGACGAGGAAGGCCTGCCGCGCCTGATGCAGACGCTGGGCCGCAACCTTGCGGCGCGCCTGCGCGGCGGCCGGGTCTTCGCCGGCCGCTACCGCTCTGCCTTACTGGAACCGGGCGCCTGGGTGCTGCCGTCGCTGGTCTGGCTCGAAACCTACCCGGTGCGCAGCGGCGCCTCGCAGGATCCCGATTCCTGGCCCTGGTCGTCCGCTTCCAGCCATACCGGCAACACCACCGCTGCGCCCGCGCAATGGCAGTCGGACCACGCGGACTACTGGGCCTGTGGCAATACCCCGTTCGACCGCCAGGCCAATTACCGCAAGCGCTTGCAGGACGGCCTGTCGCGCGAGGAAACGCAGCGCATCGACCAGGCTGTCTCCGGACAATGGGCGCTGGGCGGCCCCGCCTTCATCGCCAGCCTGGCCCATACCGCCAGCCGCCGGGTCGCACCTGGCCAGCGCGGGCGTCCGCGCAAGAAGCCGGCGGCGGCGTCTACCGACGCGGAACCGAGTTCCTCGCCGCCCACCACGACGCCCACGTCGACATCCTCCTGATTACGGACCCGCCTGAACGGCGGGTTCTTTCATTGTGGCGTGCCACTACGGCGCAGACCGCCGTGCGCATTGGCGTTTCCGCAACGCCGACGCCAGCCGCAGCTATCAAAATCCCTCAAATAATTGGGGACATATTATAGGAAAAAAGGCGATTTGTCGCATGAGCGAGCACCTTACTGGTGCATACCCTCCTGGCGAGGCCCATTTGGCGCGGCTCTTGATGCGTCACCGAATTAACCATCAATGACAGTCCATATTAAAAATAGGGGACATACCCTATTTATTCCTATTGCACCCTACTCATGTCGGGGGTATTGTCCGTCTCCTGCACTGCAACATTACGACGCAGGCCCACTGCGGAGCGCGCCATGCCCCAAATTACCCCGATCGACTCCTGTCCCCCGCCCAAGGCGACCCCCATCGATGCCAGCCGCATCGGGCTGCCTTCCGCCCAGGGCCTGTACAACCCCAAGAACGAGCATGACGCCTGCGGCGTCGGTTTCGTCGCCCATATCAAGGGCAAGAAAAGCCACGCCATCATCCAGCAGGGCCTGAAGATCCTGGAAAACCTGGACCACCGCGGCGCGGTCGGCGCGGACAAGCTGATGGGCGACGGCGCCGGCATCCTGATCCAGATTCCCGACGCGCTCTATCGCGACGAGCTCGGCCATCAAGGCATCACGCTGCCGCCTCCCGGCGAGTACGGCGTGGCCATGGTGTTCCTGCCCAAGGAAACGGCCTCGCGCCTGGCCTGCGAACAGGAGCTGGAACGCTCCGTGCGCGCCGAAGGCCAGGTCGTCCTGGGCTGGCGCGACGTGCCGGTGGACGTGGACATGCCCATGTCGCCCGCCGTGCGCGCCTGCGAACCCGTGATCCGCCAGCTGTTCATCGGCCGCGGCGCCGACGTGATGGTGCCGGACGCGCTGGAACGCAAGCTGTACGTGATCCGCAAGACCGCCAGCCACGCCATCCAGAACATGCATCTGGCGCACGGCAAGGAATACTTCGTGCCCTCGGCCTCGGTGCGCACCGTGGTCTACAAGGGCCTGCTGCTGGCCGACCAGGTCGGCCGCTACTACCGCGACCTGGCCGACCCGCGCACGGTGTCGGCCCTGGCGCTGGTGCACCAGCGCTTCTCGACCAACACGTTCCCCGCCTGGCCGCTGGCCCACCCGTACCGCATGATTGCCCACAACGGCGAAATCAACACGGTCAAGGGCAACTTCAACTGGCTGCGCGCGCGCGAAGGCATGATGCAGTCGGCCGTGCTGGGCGACGACCTGAAGAAGCTGTACCCCATCGTCTACGAAGGCCAGTCGGACACCGCCACGTTCGACAACTGCCTGGAACTGCTGGTGAATTCGGGCTACTCGCTGGCCCACGCCATGATGATGATGATCCCGGAAGCCTGGGAGCAGCACACGCAGATGGATGAAAGCCGCCGCGCTTTCTACGAGTACCACGCCGCCATGATGGAACCGTGGGACGGCCCCGCCGCGGTTGCGTTCACCGATGGCCGCCAGATCGGCGCCACGCTGGATCGCAACGGCCTGCGCCCGGCCCGCTACCTGGTCACCGATGACGACATGGTCATCCTGGCTTCCGAAGCCGGCACCCTGTCCATCCCCGAGAACCGCATCGTCAAGAAGTGGCGCCTGCAACCGGGCAAGATGTTCCTGATCGACCTGGAACAGGGCCGCATCATCGACGACGCCGAGATCAAGCTGCAGCTGGCCAACAGCCGGCCGTACCGCCAGTGGATCGAACGTCTGCAGATCAAGCTGGAATCGCTGCCGGCCCCGCGCCAGGCCGCCGTCGCCACGCAGTCGCAGGTGTCGCTGCTGGACCGCCAGCAGGCCTTCGGCTGGACCCAGGAAGACTACAAGTTCATCCTGGAACCGATGGCCACGACGGGCGAGGAAGTCATCGGATCGATGGGCAACGACGCGCCGCTGGCCGTGCTGTCCGATCGCGCCAAGCCGTTCTACAACTACTTCCGCCAATTGTTCGCGCAGGTCACGAACCCGCCGATCGACCCCATCCGCGAACAGCTGGTGATGTCGCTGGTGTCCTTCATCGGCCCCAAGCCGAACCTGCTGGACATCAACAACGTCAACCCGCCGCTGCGCCTGGAAGTGTCGCAGCCGGTGCTGGACTTCGCCGCCATGGCGCAGATCCGCGACATCGAGCAGGTCACGGGCAAGAAGTTCCGCAGCTTCGAGCTGGACATCACCTATCCCGCCGCCTGGGGCCCGGAGGGCATCGAAGCCCGCGTGGCCGCGCTGTGCGCGCGCGCCGTGGACGCGGTGCGCAGCGGCTACAACATCCTGATCGTGTCCGACCGCCTGGTCGACAGCGAGCGCGTGGCCATCCCCGCGCTGCTGGCGACGTCTGCGGTCCACCAGCACCTGATCCGCGCCGGCCTGCGCACCAATACCGGCCTGGTCGTGGAAACCGGCTCGGCGCGCGAAGTGCACCATTTCGCGCTGCTGGGCGGCTACGGCGCAGAAGCCATCCACCCCTACCTGGCGCTGGAATCGCTGGGCAAGATGAACGACCCCGAAAAGGCGGTCAAGAACTTCATCAAGGCCATCGGCAAGGGCCTGAACAAGGTCATGTCCAAGATGGGCATTTCCACCTACATGTCCTATACCGGCGCGCAGATCTTCGAAGCCGTGGGCCTGCAGACCGCGCTGGTGAACAAGTACTTCACCGGCACCGCCTCCAACATCGAAGGCATCGGCATTTTCCAGGTGGCCGAGGAAGCGCTGCGCCAGCACCGCGCCGCCTTCAGCACCGATCCGGTACTGGCCAACGACCTGGACGCGGGCGGCGAATACGCCTATCGCGTACGCGGCGAAGAGCACATGTGGACGCCGGATTCCATCGCCAAGCTGCAGCACGCTTCGCGCGCCAACAACTACCGCACGTACAAGGAGTACGCGCAGATCATCAACGACCAGAGCCGCCGCCACATGACGCTGCGCGGCCTGTTCGAGTTCCGCTTCGATCCGTCGCGCGCGATTCCGCTGGACGACGTCGAATCCGCCAAGGACATCGTCAAGCGTTTCGCCACCGGCGCCATGTCGCTGGGCTCGATCTCCACCGAAGCGCACTCGGTGCTGGCCGTGGCCATGAACCGCATCGGCGGCAAGTCCAACACCGGCGAAGGCGGCGAGGACGAACTGCGCTACCGCGCCGAAATGCGCGAAGGCAAGAGCACCATCAAGGACGGCGACACGCTGGCCTCGGTGCTGGGCTCGGACCGCATCGAAGCGGACGTCGAACTGAAGAAGGGCGATTCGCTGCGTTCGAAGATCAAGCAGGTGGCCTCGGGCCGTTTCGGCGTGACCGCCGAATACCTGTCGTCGGCCGACCAGATCCAGATCAAGATGGCGCAAGGCGCCAAGCCCGGCGAAGGCGGCCAGCTGCCCGGCCACAAGGTGTCGGAATACATCGCCAAGCTGCGCTACTCGGTGCCGGGCGTGGGCCTGATCTCGCCCCCTCCGCACCATGACATCTATTCCATCGAAGACCTGGCCCAGCTGATCCACGACCTGAAGAACGTGAATTCCAAGGCCTCGGTATCGGTCAAGCTGGTGTCGGAAGTCGGCGTGGGCACGGTGGCCGCGGGCGTGGCCAAGGCCAAGGCCGACCATGTCGTGATCGCCGGCCATGACGGCGGCACGGGCGCCTCCCCGGTGTCGTCCATCAAGCACGTGGGCACGCCCTGGGAACTGGGCCTGGCCGAGACGCAGCAGACGCTGGTGCTCAACCGCCTGCGCAGCCGCATCCGCGTGCAGGCCGACGGCCAGATGAAGACCGGCCGCGACGTCGTCATCGGCGCGCTCCTAGGCGCCGACGAGTTCGGCTTCGCGACCGCGCCGCTGGTCGTGGAAGGCTGCATCATGATGCGCAAGTGCCACCTGAACACCTGCCCGGTGGGCGTGGCCACGCAAGACCCGGTCCTGCGCAAGAAATTCCAGGGCAAGCCCGAGCACGTCGTGAACTTCTTCTTCTTCATCGCCGAGGAAGTCCGCGAAATCATGGCCCAGCTGGGCATCCGCAAGTTCGACGACCTGATCGGCCGCGCCGACCTGCTGGACATGCGTTCGGGCGTGGAGCACTGGAAGGCCCAGGGCCTGGACTTCGCCCGCGTGTTCCATCAAACGCAATCCGACGCCGACGTGCGCCAGACCGAAGAGCAGGACCACGGCCTGGCCGGCGCGCTGGACCACCAGTTGATCGAGCGCAGCAAGCCCGCGCTGGAACGCGGCGAGAAGGTCTCGTTCATCGTCCCCGTGCGCAACCGCAACCGCACCATCGGCGCCATGCTGTCGGGCGCGGTGGCCGCGCGCTACGGCCATGATGGCCTGCCGGACGACACCATCCACATCCAGTGCAACGGCACGGCCGGCCAAAGCTTCGGCGCGTTCCTGGCCCACGGCATCACGATGGACCTGGTGGGCGAAGGCAACGACTACGTCGGCAAGGGCCTGTCCGGCGGCCGCATCATCGTGCGCTCGCCCAACGACTTCCGCGGCTTCGGCCCCGACCACATCATCGCCGGCAACACCGTGCTTTACGGCGCGCTGGCGGGCGAGGCGTTCTTCAACGGCGTGGCCGGCGAACGCTTCGCGGTGCGCAACTCGGGCGCGGCCACCGTCGTGGAAGGCACCGGCGACCACGGCTGCGAATACATGACCGGTGGCACCGTCGTGGTGCTGGGCGCCACGGGCCGCAACTTCGCGGCAGGCATGTCGGGCGGCGTGGCCTACGTGTGGGATCCGGAACGCACGCTCAAGCAGCGCGCCAACCTGTCCATGGTCGAACTGGAAAGCATCGTGCCGCACGCGGAACAGCTTGCCCAGAACAACATCGACGTCTGGCACAGCGCGCAGCGCGGCGGTGAACGCGAAACGGACGAAACCATCCTGCGCCGCCTGGTGGAAGACCACTTCCGCTACACCGGCAGCTTCCGCGCCCGCGAAATCCTGGGCGACTGGGAAGCCTCGCGCGGCAAATTCGTGAAAATCATGCCGACGGACTACCGCCGCGCATTGGGTGAAATGTGGCGTGCAGCCAACCCGCAACAACTGGCTGCGTGAGGGATACCATGGGAAAGATTACCGGCTTTATGGAATTTCAGCGTCTGCAGGAGGCCTCCGAGGCCCCGCAGAAGCGGCTGAAGAACTGGCGCGAATTCGTGCTGCACCTGAGCGACGACCAGGCCAAGCAGCAGGCGGCGCGCTGCATGGACTGCGGCATCCCGTTCTGCAACAACGGCTGCCCCGTCAACAACATCATCCCGGACTGGAATGACCTGGTGTACCGGCAGGACTGGAAGCGCGCGCTGGACGTCCTGCACTCCACCAACAACTTCCCCGAGTTCACCGGCCGCATCTGCCCGGCGCCGTGCGAAGCTGCCTGTACCTTGAACATCAACAGCGACGCTGTCGGCATCAAGTCCATCGAGCACGCCATCATCGACAAGGGCTGGGCCGAGGGCTGGGTGTCGCCGCAGGTGCCGGCGCGCAAGACCGGCAAGAAGGTTGCCGTGGTGGGCTCCGGCCCCGCCGGCATGGCGTGCGCGCAGCAGCTGGCCCGCGCCGGCCATTCGGTGACGCTGTTCGAAAAGAGCGACCGCATCGGCGGCCTGCTGCGCTACGGCATCCCCGACTTCAAGCTTGAAAAGCACCAGATCGACCGCCGCATCTCGCAGATGGAAGCCGAGGGCGTGGAGTTCGCGCCGTCGACCTACATCGGCAATCCCAGCGACCCCGTGGCCGACGGCCTGACGGTGCGCACGCCGGAATCGCTGCTGGCCGAGTTCGACGCGGTAGTGATGAGCGGCGGTTCGGAAACGCCGCGTGACCTGCCGGTTCCCGGCCGCGAGCTGTCGGGCGTGTACTTCGCCATGGACTTCCTGCGCCAGCAGAACAAGGCGGTGGCGGGCGACCGGCTCACCAACCAGACGCTGGCCAAGGGCAAGCACGTGGTGGTGATCGGCGGCGGCGACACGGGTTCCGACTGCGTCGGCACCAGCAACCGCCACGGCGCAGCCTCGGTCACGCAATTCGAGCTGATGCCCCAGCCGCCGGAAAGCGAAAACAAGACCATGACCTGGCCGTACTGGCCGTTGAAAATGCGCACCTCCTCTTCGCACGAAGAGGGCTGCGAGCGCGACTGGTCCGTGACCACCAAGCTGCTCCAGGGCAGCAATGGCAAGGTCGAAAAGCTGATCGGCGCGCGCGTCGAATGGTTCAAGGACGAAGCCACCGGCCAAATGAAGATGCGCGAAGTCGAAGGCTCTGAATTCGAGATCAAGGCCGACCTGGTGCTGCTGGCCATGGGCTTCGTGTCGCCCGTGCAGACGGTGCTGGACGCCTTCGGCGTGGACCGCGATGCGCGCGGCAACGTGCGCGCCAATACCGACGACTACCGCACCAACGTCGAGAAGGTCTTCACCGCCGGCGACATGCGTCGCGGCCAGTCCCTGGTGGTCTGGGCCATCCGCGAAGGACGCCAGTGCGCGCGCTCGGTGGACGCCTACCTCATGGGCAGCAGCGAACTGCCGCGCTGATCGCCACGATCAGGCTCAACCGGATCGCCGCCGAGCGCATTGCGCCGGCGGCGATTTTTTTGCCTGCCCTCCGGCCTGTTGCAACATAACCACTTTCCGATTGCGGTCTTTTCACGATTTGACACACATCAAGCGGGCCGGACGCCAGGTTTGAGAACCTGTCGTCTCACCCAATGGAAAGATCGGAGAAGAGAATGTTTTCGCTGAACGGCCGTATCCGCGCCACCGCCATCGCCGGCCTGCTCGCCGCTGGCACGCTCGCCGCCCCCGCGCACGCCCACGAAGCGGGCGACGTGCTGTTCAAGGTCGGCGTGACGCAGGTCCGCCCCTCGTCCAACAACGGCACCGTGCTCAATGGCAGCGTCGGACTCGACGTGAGCAACAACGTGCGCCCGAGCTTCACGCTGACCTACATGGCCACGCGCAACATCGGTATCGAACTGCTGGGCGCCTGGCCCTTCCAGCATGACGTCAGCGGCAGCGGCCTGGGCAAGATCGGCTCGACCAAGCAATTGCCGCCGACGCTGAGCCTGCAATGGCACATCCTGCCCGACAGCATGATCCAGCCGTACATCGGCGTGGGCATCAACTACACCCACTTCTTCGACACCCAGGCCGAAGGCGCGCTGAAGGGCTCGGACCTGAAGCTGGGCGACTCCTGGGGCGTGGCCGCGCAGCTGGGCGCGGACTTCAAGATCAACGAGCGCTGGTTCATGAACGCGGACATCCGCTACATCGACATCCGCTCCAAGGTGAAGCTGGACGGCCAGCACATCGGTACCGCGCGCATCGATCCGTGGGTCGCGACGCTGGGCGTCGGCTACCGCTTCTAAGCGCAAAAGGGCCGCGCATCACGCGCGGCATGCCTCAGCCTTGCGGCGAATCGAGCTTGTGCCGCAGGGCCTGCAAGGCCGGCGTGTCGTCATCGGCGCGCCAGACCAGCTGAGTCAGGGCCCTGCCATGCGAGCCGGACAGGGCGCCGATGCGCACTGTGTGCTCCGCCCCCAGCACCGCCAGCACCGAACGCGGCACGATGGCCACGCCCGAACCCGCCGCCACACAGGCGACGATGGCGTGGTACGAGGCGAACTCCATCACCTTGCCCGGCGCGACGCCTTCCTGGTTCAGCCAGGACTCCAGGATGCGCCGATATGAGCATCCCGCCGCGAAGGCGATCACGCTGCGCTCTCCCAGATCCTTGGGGCTGTCGATCGGGTCCCAGGCCAAGGGCGAAATCAGCGCCAGTTCTTCCTTGAACGCATCCATCACCGCCAAGCCCTCGGCCGGAAAGGGCTGCGCCACGAACGCGGCCTCGATCTCGTAGTTGCGCACCTTGGCTGCCAACGCCCCCGACGTGCCGGTCACCAGTTCGATCCGCACTTGCGGCCAGGCCGCGTGATAGGCCGCCAGAATGGGCGGCAGGCGCGCGGCGGCCGTACTTTCCATGGTGCCGATGCGCAGCACGCCCTGCGGGGAACCGTCGCGTACCGCGGCCTGGGCTTCGTCAGCAAGGCGCAGCAGGCGGTCGGCATAGGACAACAACACCCGCCCCTGGTCCGACAGCACCAGCCGGCGATTCTGGCGCCGGAACAGCGGCGCCTCCAGCGAGGCCTCCAGCTGCTTCAGGCGCGTCGACACATTGGACTGCACGCGGTTCAGGTGGGCAGCGGCGCGCGCCACGCCGCCCTGATCGGCAACCGCCTTGAAGATCTGCAGCGCATCGAGGTCCAAGTTTCTCATTTTGAGAACTCGCTATCTTAATAATTCACTATTAATGATATTAGTACAGCCGTAGAGTAAGGGCCATGTCAACGCCCATTTACCCTTCCGCCTCGCGCGGCGCCGCCGCCCTGGCATGGCCCGCAGCGCTGGCCCTGGCCGCCGCCATGGGCATAGGCCGGTTCGCCTTCACGCCGGTCTGGCCCCTGATGGCGCAGGAGGCCGGGCTGTCGCTGGCGCAGGGCGGCTGGCTGGCCTCCGCCAATTACGTGGGCTATCTGCTGGGTGCGCTGGCGGCGGTCGCCTGGCCCATCCGCCGGTTGCGCGGCACGCTGGCGGCCAGCCTGCTTGCGGTGGCGCTGCTGACGCTGGCCATGCCGCTCTGGCACGGCATGGCAATGTGGTGCGCGCTGCGGCTGGCCGCAGGCTACGCCAGCGCCAGCGCCTTCATCTGCGTGGCGGCATGGCGGGCGGTGCCTGCGGGCGATCCGCGCGAGGCGGGCGCGTCCGCCGTGACCTACGCCGGCGTGGGCGCGGGCATTGCGCTGACGGGGCTGGCCTGCCTCGCGCTGGCGGCGTGGGGCGCGCGCGCCGACACGGTCTGGATCGCGCTGGGGGGGCTGGCGCTGGCGCTGTCCGCAATCGCCTGGTCAGGGCTGCGCCGCCAAGCCACGCCAATGCCGGCGCGATCGGCCAGCGCGGCTCACGCCGCCCGGCTGCCGCGCGACATCCCTACGCTGGCGCTGCACTACGGCGCGTTCGGCGTGGGCTACATCGTCCCAGCCACCTTCCTGCCGGCGATGGCCAAGGAAATCATTCCCGACCCGGCCATCTTCGGCTGGGCCTGGCCCCTGTTCGGCCTGGCCGCGGCGGTGTCCTGCCTGCTGGTGCCTCGCCTGGCGCGGGGCCGCGACAGCGTGCAAATCTGGCGCGCCGCCCAGGCTCTCATGGCGCTGGGCATGCTGGCCGTGGCCGTCTGGCACCACATCGCCGCCGTGATCGTGGCCGCAGTGCTGGTGGGCGGCACCTTCATGGTGATCACGCAGGCGGGCATGCTGGCCGCCAGACGCTCGGCGGGTGCCTCCGCGCCGCGCGCGGCAGCCCTCATGACCGCGGCTTTCGCCGCCGGGCAGATCCTGGGACCGCTGCTGGCGTCCTGGGCCGCGCAGTGGAGCGTCGGCCTGCCGCAGGTGCTGGCGGCCAGCGCCGCGCTGCTGATGCTATCCGCGTGGCGCTTGGGAAAGATCACGACAGATGACAATGCCGCTGGGCATAATGCGATCGGCCCGCGGGCCCGTTCACACTAAAAACAAAACCAGGAGTCATCTGCATGAAATTGTTGCGTCCCCTTATTGTCGCCCTGGCAGCCGCCACCGCCTTCAGCGGCGCCGCCCAGGCCCAGACCCCCGACTGGCCGGCCAAGCCCATCACCATGATCGTGCCCTACGCGCCGGGCGGCTTCGCCGACACCCGCGTGCGCCTCCTGGCCCGCAAGCTGGGCGACTCGCTGGGCCAGCCTATCGTGGTCGAGAACAAGGCGGGCGCGGGCGGCGTGGTCGGCACCAACCTGATCGCGCGCGCCGCGCCCGACGGCTACACCATCGGCACGGGCAACCTGGCGCCCATGGCGGTCAACCCGACGCTGATGAAGGACATGCCCTACGATCCGCGGAAGGATCTGGCCCCGATCATCTTGATCGAGAACAGCCCGCTGGTGCTGAGCGTGAACAACGAGCTGCCCGTGAAGACGCTGGCGGACCTGATCGCGCTGGCCAAGAAGCAGCCCGGCAAGCTGTCGTTCGGCTCGTCCGGCGTGGGCGGCGCGCACCACCTGTCCGGCGAAATGTTCCGCGAGCAGGCCAAGATCGACATCGTCCACGTCCCGTACAAGGGCGGCAGCCTGGCGGCGACCGACCTCATGGGCGGGCATATCTCGATGATGTTCGAAATGGGCTATTCCGCGCTGCCCGCGATCCAGGGCGCCAAGATCCACCCCATCGCGGTCACCTCCGCCAAGCGCCTGGCCGTGCTGCCCGACGTGCCGACCATGGCCGAATCCGGTCTGCCGGGCTTCGAGTCCTATAACTGGCAGGGCATCGTCGCCCCCGCCGGCACGCCCGCGCCCATCATCGCCAAGCTCAATGCCGAGTTCAACCGCATCCTGAAGGAACCGGACGTGCAAAAGGCCATCGCCGACACCGGCAGCCAGGCCGGCGGCGGCACGCCCGAGGAATTCGGCGCCTTCATCAAGAGCGAAACCGAGAAGTGGGCCCACGTCATCAAGGCTGGGAACATCCAGCTTCAGTAACCTTCCAGGAGAAATTCCATGGCTACCCGTCTGATTGATCTGCTCAAGCTGCACCATCCCATCGTCCAGGCCCCCATGGCCGGCGGCGCCACGACGGTAGAGCTGATTTCCGAGGCATCGAAGGCGGGAGTCCTGGGGTCGCTCGGGGCGGCCTACATGAGTCCCGAGCAGATCGAAGCGGCGGCGCGCGACATCCGCGCGCGCACGCCGCTGCCGTTCGCCATCAATCTGTTCGCATCGGTGCCGGAAGAACCCATGCGCGGCGACACCGACCGCATGCTGGCGCTGATGGCGCGCTACCACCAGCAGCTGGGCCTTCCGGCTCCCGCCGAGCCCGGCCCGCAGGCCGACCCGCTGCCGCAACAGATCGAGGCCATCCTGCGGGTACGGCCGGCCGTCTTCAGCTTCACCTTCGGCCGCATGCCGGCCGCGGCCATCGCGCGCTGCCGCGAGCTGGGGATCCTGACCGTGGGTACCGCCACCACCGTGCGCGAGGCGGTCGCGCTGGAACAGGACGGCGTGGACGCCATCGTGGCGCAGGGCGCCGAGGCCGGCGGCCACCGCGGCACCTTCCTGGGCGGCTTCGAGGAATCGTTGATCGGCACCATGGCGCTGGTGCCACAGGTCGCCGACGCAGTATCCGTCCCTGTTATTGCGTCCGGCGGCATCATGGACGGCCGCGGCATCGCCGCCGCGCTGGCCCTGGGCGCCGATCTGGCACAAATGGGGACGGCCTTTCTGACCACCACGGAATCCGGCATCAATGAAGCCTACAAGGCGCTGCTGCCTGCCTCCCGCGCGGAGCAATCGCGCGTGACCCGGGCGTTCTCGGGACGGCCCGCCCGCGGCATCGAAAACGCCTTCATGCGCGAGGCCGACGCCATCGCGGCCGACATCCTGCCGTACCCCCTGCAGAACGCGCTGACGCGCCCCATGCGCACGGCGGGCGGCAAGGCCGGCAACACCGATGTGCTGTCCCTGTGGGCCGGCCAGGGCGCGCCGCTCGCGCGGCGCGAGAGCACCGCCGACCTGGTCGCGCGGCTGGTCCGGGAGACCGCGGCGGCACAGGCGCGGCGCTAAGCATATTGTTCCCTGAACCGAAAACACTGTTCCACGCGCGGGCTATCGCGTTGTGATTACAAAGCGTCGGGCTACAATGGCGCCTCGCCGCCGGGAGCCCAGGCCTAGTCTCGCCCCCGGCATATGAGTAACAGGGCGCTTCCCGACGCCGCCTGTCTTCGCCGCGCCGGCTATGAATTTTGCCGGTTGCATCGACCGGACAGCAGGGCAAGCTCCGCCGCCGAAACACCCTTTCGTTGCCCATGCCCGCTCAAACCAGCAAGACCCCGGACTTCGCCCTGCGCCTGGAAGGTGTGGCGCTAGGCTATGGTGATTTCACCGTCTTGCGCGACATTTCCATGGACGTGCGCGCCGGCCAGGTCGTCGCCATCATGGGCGGCTCCGGTTCGGGCAAGACCACGCTGTTGCGCGCGGCCACCGGCCAGCTCACCGCGCAGCGGGGCCGGGTGCTGGCCTTCGGCCAGGACATGGCCCATGTCAGCCGCACCGAACTGCAATCGCTGCGCAAGCGCATGGGCGTCCTATTTCAGCAGGGCGCGCTTTTCACCGACCTGAACGTGTTCGAGAACGTGGCCTTCCCGCTGCGCGAACACACCACACTGGCGGAACCCGAAGTCACCGAGCGCGTGCTGGATAAGCTCGACGCCGTCGGCCTGCGCGCAGCCGCGCACCTGAAAGTGGCGGAAATCTCCGGCGGCATGGCCCGGCGCGTGGCACTGGCCCGCGCCGTGGTGCTGGAGCCCGAACTCATTCTGTACGACGAACCGTTTGCGGGGCTGGACCCGATCTCGCTGGGCATCACCGCCCGCCTGATCCGCAACCTGGCCGACCGGCTCGGCTGCGCCTCGGTGCTGATCACGCACGACGTGCATGAATCGTTCGCCATCGCGGACCAGGTGTACCTGGTCGGGCAGGGCAAGCTTGCCGCCGCCGGCACGCCGGAAATGCTGTCGGCCTCGCAAGACCCCTACGTGCAGCAGTTCCTCAAAGGGGAGCCCGACGGCCCCGTCGCGTTCCAGTATCCCGAAACGCCCGCTTTCAAGAAGTGGCTTTCGCAACAGGAGGGCCGCCGCGCATGAGCGGATCCAACAACGCCATCGGCGCGCTGGGCGGCTGGGTACGCACCCGCGTTTCCGGCATCGGCTACTTCACCCGGTTCTTCGGCGCCATGCTGGCGCGCAGCGGCATTGCGCTGTCGCGTCCGCGGCTGGTGTCGCAGCAGGTCCATTTCATCGGCAACTACTCGCTGCTCATCATTGCCGTCTCCGGCATGTTCGTGGGCTTCGTGCTGGGGCTGCAGGGTTATTACACGCTGAACCGCTACGGTTCGGAAGAAGCGCTGGGCCTGCTGGTGGCCTTGTCGCTGGTGCGGGAACTGGGGCCCGTGGTCACGGCGCTGCTGTTCGCCGGCCGCGCGGGCACCTCGCTCACCGCGGAAATCGGCCTGATGAAAGCCGGCGAGCAACTCGCGGCCATGGAAGTCATGGCCGTCGACCCCATACGCCGCGTGCTGGTGCCGCGCCTGTGGGGCGGCATCATCGCCATGCCCATCCTGGCGGCGGTGTTCTCCATGGTGGGCATCCTGGGCGGCTGGGTCGTGGGCGTGCTGCTGATCGGCGTGGACGCCGGCGCGTTCTGGTCGCAGATGCAAAACGGCGTCGACGTCTGGAAAGACGTGGCCAACGGCGTCATCAAGAGCCTGGTCTTCGGCGTCACGGTGACGCTGGTCGCGCTCTACGAGGGTTGGCAGGCCAAGCCCACCCCGGAAGGCGTTGCCCGCGCGACCACTCGCACCGTGGTGGTGGGCTCCCTGGCGGTACTTGGGCTGGACTTCCTGCTCACCGCCTTGATGTTTGGAAATTGATACGGATCGATCATGTCTCGCGAAAAAACCGACTTCTGGGTAGGCCTGTTTGTATTGCTGGGCGCGGTCGCGCTGGCGTTCCTGGCGTTGCGCGCCGGCAACTTGAGCACCTTTTCTTTCGCCCCGACCTATACGCTGACGGCCAACTTCGATAACGTAGGCGGCCTCAAGGTGCGCGCGCCCGTCAAGAGCGCGGGGGTCGTCGTGGGCCGGGTTGCCGGCATCTCGTTCGATGACAAGACCTTCCAGGCGATCGTCTCGGTCAACCTGGAAACGGCCTATCAGTTCCCCAAGGACACTTCGGCGTCCATCCTGACGTCGGGCCTGCTGGGTGAACAGTACCTGGGCCTGACCGCGGGCAGCGAAGAGGAAAACTTTGTCGACGGCGGCAAGATCCGCTACACGCAAAGCGCCGTGGTGCTTGAACAACTGATCAGCCAGTTCCTGTACGGGTCGGCCGAGAAGCAAGGCTCGAGCGCGTCGGAACCCGCCGCGAAAACGCCAAATTAAAGACAATGCGACAGACGCGGTAACAGCAGCGCGTCCAAGGTACGCAATATCATAAGAATCGTTGATAGGGATGCCCTGATCATGAACAAGAAAGCTATTTGCAGGATTGCCACCGTCGCCGCCGCGGGCGCGCTGATGGCAGGCTGCGCCGCGCCGCAGAACCCGGATCCCCGCGACCCCTGGGAAGGCTTCAACCGGGGCGTGTACAAATTCAACGACACCGTCGACCGCGCCGTCTTCAAGCCGGTGGCGCAGGCCTATACCTTCGTCACGCCGCAGCCGGTGCGCAGCTGCGTGCACAACATCTTCAGCAACGTCGGCGACCTTTGGTCCGGCGCCAACAGCTTCCTGCAGGGCCGCGGCCACGACTTCGTCAACACGCTGGGCCGCTTCCTGTTCAACACCACCATGGGCGTGGGCGGCTGCTTCGACGTCGCCTCGGCCAATGGCGCGCGCCGCATCCCGAACGACTTCGGCACCACGCTGGGCGTGTGGGGCTTCAGCCAGGGTCCGTACCTGGTGCTGCCGTTCTTCGGCTCGTCGTCGGTACGCGACGGCGCTGGCCTGATCGGCGATTACGCCGGCACCACCTACGGCTACATGGGCGTCGATTCCATCGACAACGTCCGCCTGCGCAACTCGCTGTGGGGCCTGCGCGTGGTCGACACGCGCGCCAGCCTGCTGAGCGCCACCGACACCATCGACCGCGTCGCGCTCGATCCCTACAGCTTCGTGCGCGATGCCTATCTGCAGCGCCGCGCCGCCATGGTGCTGGGCCAGAAGGTGGACGACGAGTCCTCGCTGCCCAACTACGAAGACGACGAGGACGCCGCCGCCCCCGCCGCGCAGCCGGCGGCTCAACCCGCGGCGCAACCTGCGGCCAAGTAAGCCGCGGGGTTGCGCCCCAGTACAAGTAAGGAGTTTTGATGCGAGTTTCTTTTGTTTCCCTGCAGCGTCTGGTTTTCACGGGCCTGCTGGCCTTGGGCCTGACCGCCGGCGCGCAGGCCAAACCCGACCCCAACGGTTCTCCCGACCAGTTCGTGCTCGCCACGGCCAATGAGGCCCTGGACGTGCTGAAGGCCGACGGCTCCGTCAAGGCCGGCAACCCCGCCCGCATCAATCAGGTCGTCAACGAGCACATCCTGCCCTACGTCAACTTCCAGAAGACCACGCGCCTGGCCGCTGGCCGCTACTGGCGCCAGGCCAACGACGTGCAGAAAAAGGAACTGGCCGACGCCTTCCGCGGCACGCTGGTGCGCACCTACAGCGGCGCGCTGACCCGCGTCACGTCCAGCACCACGGTGCGCGCGCTGCCGTTCCGCGGCGATCCCAAAGCCGACGACGTGGTGGTGCGCACCCTGATCTCGCAGGGCAACGACCAGCCGGTGGGCGTCGACTACCGCCTGGAAAAGACGGCCCAGGGCTGGAAGATCTACGACATGAACGTCGAAGGCATCTGGCTCATCGAAAACTACCGCAACCAGTTCGCCCAGCAGATCAACCGCGACGGCATCGACGGCCTCATCAAGGCGTTGAACCAACGCAACCAATGACCGGCCTTGCGGCTGTCGCGGCCCGGCGCGCCCTAGTGGCCCGCCGGGCCGATTATTTTAGGGACAGACTAGCCGGATACCCAGGGGAATGCCAGGGCTACCGGCCAGGGCAGCGGCGGCGCGCTTATATAATGATCAATTCGCTCTTTCCGGGCCATTTCCCGCCGTCATGTCCGCCGTCAGTCTAGAAAACGTCTCCAAGGTCTATACCCCGCGCCAGCGCGGCTGGCAGAAGCTGCTCGGGCGCGCGCCCGCCGCCGGCTTCCAGGCGCTGGACAATGTCAGCCTGAACATCGAGCACGGCGAGTTCTTCGGCCTGCTCGGGCCCAATGGCGCCGGCAAGACCACGCTGATCTCGATCCTCGCCGGTCTGGCGCACGCCAGTTCGGGCCGCGCCACGGTCTGTGGATACGACGTCGTGGCCGACTACAAGTCGGCGCGGCGGGCGTTGGGCGTGGTGCCGCAAGAGCTCGTCTACGACCCGTTCTTCACGGTGCGCGAGACCCTGCGCATCCAATCCGGCTATTTCGGCCTGCGCAAGAACGACGACTGGATCGACGAAATCCTGTTCAACCTGGGGCTGGCCGACAAGGCCAACTCCAATATGCGGGCGCTGTCCGGCGGCATGAAGCGCCGCGTGCTGGTGGCCCAGGCGCTGGTGCACCGTCCGCCCGTGATCGTGCTGGACGAACCCACCGCCGGCGTGGACGTGGACCTGCGGCGCACGCTGTGGGAATTCATTTCGCGCCTGAACAGGGCCGGCCACACCATCATGCTGACCACCCACTACCTGGAAGAAGCGGAAGCCCTGTGCGGCCGCATCGCCATGCTCAAGCGCGGCCGCATCGTGGCGCTGGACACCACCCAGGCCCTGATGGCCCGCGTCGGCGGGGTCGACCTGGAAGACGCTTTCGTGCGCATCATGCACGAAGGCGACGAGCAACCCGCGACCGCCCTGCAACCCGAAGAGATCTCGTCATGACCCAGCCCGCCGCGACCGCCAGCCAGCCGCTGGTGCAGCCCCGCCTGGATGCGGGCTCCGGCTTCCCGACCTTGCTGCGCAAGGAATTGCTGCGCTTCTGGAAGGTCAGCTTCCAGACCATCGCCGCGCCCGTCATCACCGCGCTGCTATACCTGCTGGTGTTCGCCCACGTGCTGGAAGGGCGCGTCATGGTGTACGGCAGCGTGCCCTACACGGCGTTCCTGATCCCCGGGCTCATGATGATGAGCATGCTGCAGAACGCCTTCGCCAATCCCTCGTCATCGCTGATCCAGAGCCGCATCACCGGCAACCTGGTCTTCATGCTGCTGCCGCCGCTGTCGCACCGCGACATCTTCGCCGCCTACGTGCTGGCGGCCATCGTGCGCGGCCTCGCGGTCGGGCTGTGCGTGTGGGTGGTGGCGCTGTTCTTTGTCTCGCTGGTCCCCGCCCACCCGCTGTGGCTGGCCGTCTTCGCCGTGCTGGCCTGCGGCATCATGGGCGTGCTGGGCCTGATCGCGGGCCTCTGGTCCGAGAAATTCGACCAGCTCGCGGCCTTCCAGAACTTCCTCATCATGCCGGCCACATTCCTGTCCGGCGTGTTCTATTCCATCCACACGCTCCCCGCCTTCTGGCAGGGCGTGTCCCACTGGAACCCCATCTTCTACACCATCGACGGCTTCCGCTACGGATTCTTCTCGGTGTCGGACGTCTCCCCCTGGCGCAGCCTGGCGGTGGTGACGGGGGTGTTCCTCGCGCTATCGCTCTATGCGCTGCGGCTACTGGCCAGCGGCTACAAACTCAGGAACTGACGTCCATGCTTCCCACTCCCGCGCAAGTCCGCCAATACATCGCGGACGGCCTGCCCTGTGAACATCTCGACGTGCAAGGCGACGGCTCGCATTTCGACGCGGTCATCGTCAGCGCCGCCTTCGAAGGCAAGCGCCTGATCCAGCGCCATCAGCTGGTCTATGCCGCGCTCGGCGACCGCATGAAGGCCGAGATCCATGCGCTGTCCATGCGCACCCTGACTCCCGCCGAATACCAGCAAGCAGGCAAGTAATGGACAAGCTACGCATCACCGGGGGTTCGCGCCTGCATGGCGAAATCTCCATCTCCGGCGCCAAGAACTCGGCCTTGCCCATCCTGTGCGCGGGCCTGCTGACCGCCGACGCGCTGACCCTCAGCAACGTGCCGCACCTCAACGACACCGCCACCATGCTGCGCCTGCTGGGCCGCATGGGCGTGCGCGCCGAGCGTGACGCGGACGGCACGGTCACGCTGCAGGCCAACCAGGTCGACAAGCTGGAAGCTCCCTACGACCTGGTCAAGACCATGCGGGCCTCCATCCTGGTGCTGGGCCCGCTGTTGGCGCGCTTCGGCGAAGCCCGCGTCAGCCTGCCCGGCGGCTGCAGCATCGGCCAGCGTCCGGTGGACCAGCACATCAAGGGCCTGGCCGCGCTGGGCGCCGAAATCAGCATCGAACACGGCTTCGTGGTGGCGCGCGCCAAACGCCTGAAGGGCGCCTCGGTGCGCACCGACATGGTCACCGTCACCGGCACCGAAAACCTGCTGATGGCCGCCGTGCTGGCCGAAGGCCGGACCGTGCTGGAAAACGCCGCCTGCGAACCCGAAGTGGTGGACCTGGCGGAACTGCTCATCAAGATGGGCGCGCGCATCCAGGGCCACGGCACCAGCCGCATCGTGATCGACGGCGTGGAGCGCCTGCACGGCGCCGAACACCGCGTCATCTCCGACCGCATCGAGGCCGGCACCTTCCTGTGCGCGGTGGGCGCTGCGGGCGGCGACATCGTCCTGCGCAATACCGACGCGGACATCCTCGGCGCCACTTTGGGCAAGCTGACCGAGGCCGGCCTCACCATCGAGACCGGCCCCGACTGGATCCGCTGCGCCATGTCCTCGCGCCCCCGCGCCGTGGGCTTTCGCACGCTGGAATATCCCGGCTTCGCCACCGACATGCAGGCTCAGGTCATGGCGTTGAACGCCGTGGCCGAAGGCACCTCGGTCGTCGTCGAAACCATCTTCGAAAACCGCTACATGCACGTGCAGGAACTGCGCCGCATGGGCGCGGACATCGACATCGACGGCCACACCGCCGTCGTGCGCGGCGTGCCGCGCCTGTCTGGCGCCACCGTCATGGCCACCGACCTGCGCGCCTCGGCCAGCCTGGTCATCGCCGGCCTTGCGGCCGAAGGCGAAACCCTGGTCGACCGCATCTACCACCTGGATCGCGGCTACGACCAGATGGAAGTCAAACTACGCGCGCTCGGCGCGAACATCCAACGCGTTACCGGCAAGGAACAGGCATGAACGATGCCCCCACCACCGTCGCCCCCCTGACCCTGGCACTGTCCAAAGGGCGCATCTTCGAAGAGACCATGCCGCTGCTGGCCGAGGCCGGCATCGAAGTCCCCGAGAATCCCGAAAGTTCGCGCAAGCTGATCCTGCCCACCAGCGATCCCGGCCTGCGCCTGATCATCGTGCGCGCCTCGGACGTGCCCACCTACGTGCAGTACGGCGCGGCCGACCTCGGCATCGCGGGCAAGGACGTGCTCATCGAGCACGCCAAGGAACAACCCGGCGGCCTGTACCAGCCGATCGACCTGAACATCGCCAAGTGCCGCCTGGCCGTGGCCGTGCGCAAGGGCTTCGACTACGAAGGCGCGGTCCACCAGGGCGCGCGCCTGCGCGTGGCCACCAAGTACGTGCAGTCAGCCCGTGAACACTTCGCGGCCAAGGGTGTGTACGTGGACATCATCAAGCTGTATGGTTCGATGGAACTGGCGCCGCTGGTGGGCCTGGCCGACTGCATCGTGGACCTGGTGTCCACCGGCGGCACCCTGCGCGCCAACGACCTGGTCGCGGTGGAAGACATCATGCCGATTTCCTCGCGCCTGATCGTCAACCAGGCCGCGCTGAAGACCCGCGGCGCCCGCCTGCAACCGCTGCTGGACGCCTTCGAAAGAGCCGCTGCCCGCAACGCCTGACCCTCGCCCGCCGCGACGCCGCGGCGGCCGTTACCTGCTTGCTCCATGACGCCATGGCCCTGATCAATCGTCTCGACTCCCGCGATCCCGGATTCAAATCCGCCCTGTCCACGCTGCTGGCCTTCGAAGCCACCGAGGACGAATCCATCGACCGCGCCGCGGCCGGCATCCTGGCCGACGTGCGCGCCCGCGGCGACGCCGCGCTGGTGGAATACACGCAGCGCTTTGACCGCATGCCCGGCGCATCGGCCCAGACGCTGGAGATCCCCAAGGCGGACTGGCATGCGGCCCTGGCCGCGCTGCCCGCGGCCCAGCGCAACGCGCTGGAAGCCGCCGCCGACCGCGTGCGCAGCTACCACGAACGCCAGCGCGCCGAGACCTGGACCTATACCGACGCCGACGGCACCATGCTGGGCCAGCAGGTAACCCCGCTGGACCGCGTGGGTCTGTATGTGCCCGGCGGCAAGGCCGCCTACCCGTCCTCGGTGCTGATGAACGCCATCCCGGCCAAGGTCGCGGGCGTGCAGGAACTGGTCATGGTCACGCCCACGCCGGACGGCGTGCGCAATCCCATCGTGCTGGCCGCCGCGGCCATCGCCGGCGTGGACCGCGTCTTCGCCATCGGCGGCGCGCAGGCCGTGGGCGCGCTGGCCTACGGCACCGCCACCGTGCCGGCCGTGGACAAGATCGTCGGCCCGGGCAACGCCTACGTCGCCGCCGCCAAGCGCCGCGTGTTCGGCGTGGTCGGCATCGACATGATCGCCGGCCCCAGCGAAATCCTGGTCATTTGCGACGGCAAGACGCCCGCCGACTGGATCGCCATGGACCTGTTCTCGCAGGCCGAGCACGACGAGCTCGCGCAGTCCATCCTGCTGTGCCCCGACGCCGCCTTCATCGAAGAAGTGCAGGCCTCGATCGAGCGCCTGCTGCCCACCATGCCGCGCGCCGACATCCTGCGCGTCAGCCTGGCCAACCGCGGCGCGCTGATCCTGGTCCAGGATCTCGAAGAAGCCTGCCGGATCGCCAACGACATCGCGCCCGAGCATCTAGAGATCTCCACCGAGCAGCCCGAAAAATGGACCGCGCAGATCCGCCACGCCGGCGCCATCTTCATGGGCCGCTTCAGCTCCGAATCGCTGGGCGACTACTGCGCCGGCCCCAACCACGTGCTGCCGACCTCGCGCACGGCGCGCTTTTCCTCGCCGCTGGGCGTCTATGACTTCCAGAAGCGCTCCAGCCTGATCCAGGTTTCGCACCAGGGCGCCCAGAAACTGGGCCGCATCGCCGCCGAACTGGCGCTGGGCGAGGGCCTGCAGGCGCATGCCGCCAGCGCCCAATACCGGATCGACCAGCCATGAGCGTGCCGGGCCGCATCGCCGGCACCGTCCGGGCGGACATCCGCGAACTGGCCGCCTATCCCGTGGCCCACGCCGAGGGCTGCATCAAGCTCGACGCCATGGAATGTCCCTACGAACTGCCCGAGGCGGTGCGCGACGACATCGCCCGCGCCGTGCGCGACACGCCGCTCAACCGTTACCCGGCGGCCGACCTGTCGGCGCTGCAAGCGGCCGTGAAAACGGCCTTCGGCGTGCCGGATGCGGCGGACGTGCTGTTCGGCAACGGCTCGGACGAACTCATCCACATTGTGGTGCAGGCCTGCTGCAACCCGGGCGACGCGGTGCTGTCGCCCTGGCCGTCGTTTGTCTATTTCGACATGGCCGCGCGCTTCGACCACGCCCGCTTCGTCGGCGTGCCGCTGACCGCCGACCTGACCCTGGACTTGCCGGCCATGCTGGCCGCCATTCAGGAACACCAGCCCAAGGTGGTGTTCCTGGCCGTGCCCAACAACCCCACCGGCGGCCTCTGGTCCGATGAGGACGTAGCGGCCATCATCGCCGCCGCGCCCGGCCTGGTGGTACTCGACGAGGCCTACCAGCCCTTCGCCGACCGTACCTGGATGCCGCAGGTGCTGGACGCGCCCAATGTGGTCGTCATGCGCACGGTGTCCAAGATCGGCCTGGCCGGCCTGCGCTTCGGCTACCTGGCCGGCCATCCGGCCTGGATCGCGGAACTGAACAAGGTCCGCCCGCCCTACAACCTGGACGTGCTGACCCAGGCCACGCTGTCGGCCGTGCTGCGCCACAAGCCGGTGCTGGACGAACAGGCCGCCCGCCTGCGCGCGGACCGCGAACCGCTGGCCGCCGCCCTGGCCCAGTTACCCGGGGTGCGGGTATTCCCTTCCGCCGGCAACTTCGTTCTTGCCCGCTTTTCCGGCAAGCTGGACGGCAACGCCGTGCATCTTGCCCTGAAAACGCGCAAAATATTGATTCGCAACTTCTCCAACGCCCATCCGCTGCTGGCCGACTGCCTGCGCATCTCGGTGGGCGCCCCGGCCGAAAACGCCGCCTTGCTATCCGCCCTGCAAGAGATTTTGAGTGCTTAACATGCGTACCGCTGAGATCACCCGCAACACCAACGAAACCCGCATCCGCGTGGCCGTCAATATCGACGGCACCGGCAAGCAGACGATCGACACCGGCGTGCCGTTCCTGGACCACATGCTGGACCAGATCGCGCGCCACGGCCTGATCGACCTCGACATCAAGGCGGAAGGCGACCTGCACATCGACGCGCACCATACGGTTGAAGACGTGGGCATCACGCTGGGTATGGCCATTGCCAAGGCGGTCGGCACCAAGGCCGGCCTGCGCCGCTACGGCCACGCCTACGTGCCGCTGGACGAAGCGCTGTCGCGCGTGGTGGTGGACTTCTCCGGCCGCCCGGGCCTGGAATACCACATCCCCTTCACGCGCGCCCGCATCGGCGACTTCGACGTGGACCTGACGCGCGAATTCTTCCAGGGCCTGGTCAACCACGCCCTGATCACGCTGCACATCGACAACCTGCGTGGCGTCAATGCCCACCACCAGGCGGAAACGGTCTTCAAGGCCTGTGGCCGCGCCCTGCGCATGGCCATGGAAGTCGATCCCCGCATGGGCGACGTCGTGCCCTCCACCAAGGGCGTGCTGTAACACCTCCGCCATCCACCCGCAGCAGGCAGAAAGAAGTGACCACTATCGCCATCGTCGACTACGGAATGGGCAATTTCCATTCCGTCGCCCGCGCCCTGAAATACGCCGCCCCCGATGCCGACATCCGCATCTGCAGCCAACCACAGGAAATCGCCGCGGCCGACCGCGTCGTGTTTCCCGGCCAGGGCGCCATGGCGGACTGCATGCGCACCCTGAACGAATCCGGCCTGCGCGAGGCCGTCGTGCGCGCCGCGCGCGAGAAGCCCCTGCTGGGCGTCTGCGTGGGCGAACAGATGCTGTTCGATTCCAGCGAGGAAGGCGGCACCTCCTGCCTGGGGCTGTTCCCCGGCGTGGTGCGCCGCTTCTCGGGCCCCAGCTTTGCCGACCCCGTCAGCGATGACGCGGCCTGCCTGACCGACACCGGCGCCGCCGGACTGGCCGACACCCGCCCCGAGCGCCTCAAGGTCCCGCACATGGGATGGAACAAAGTGCGCCAGACGCGCTCTCATCCTATCTGGGCCGGCATTCCGGACGAAACGCACTTCTATTTCGTCCATAGTTACTACGCCGACCCGGAAGATCCGGACCTGACTGTTGGTGAAACCGAGTATGGCCTTGCCTTTACCTGCGCGGTGGCGGCAGCTAACATTTTCGCGGTGCAGTTTCACCCCGAAAAGAGCGCCGAGCACGGTTTGCGCCTGTATCGCAATTTTGTAGACTGGCAGCCGTAGGCTCCGAGCCCACGCCCGCCAGCCCTTTCAACCCATATATTTTTTCGCTGCCCACCATGCTGCTGATCCCCGCCATCGATCTCAAAGACGGGCGCTGCGTGCGCCTGCGCCAGGGAGACCTGGACGATGCAACGGTGTTCTCTGAAGACCCCGCCGCCATGGCCACACGTTGGCTCGACCAAGGCGCGCGCCGCCTGCATCTGGTCGACCTGAACGGCGCCGTCGCCGGCAAACCCAAGAACGAAGCCCCCATCAAGGCGATCCTGGACGCTGTCGGCGACGACATCCCCGTGCAGATCGGCGGCGGCATCCGCGACCTCGACACCATCGAACGCTACCTCGACGCCGGCATTTCCTACGTGATCATCGGCACGGCCGCGGTCAAGAACCCCGGCTTCCTGCAGGACGCGTGCGGCGCCTTCCCGGGCCAGATCATCGTCGGCCTGGATGCCCGCGACGGCAAGATCGCCACCGACGGCTGGAGCAAGCTGACCCGCCACGACGTGCTCGACCTGGCCAAGAAGTTCGAGGACTACGGCTGCGAAGCCATCATCTACACCGACATCGGCCGCGACGGCATGCTGTCCGGCGTCAACGTCGAAGCCACGGTCCGCCTGGCCCAGCACGTGCGCATCCCGGTCTACGCATCGGGCGGCATCGCCGGCATCCAGGACATCGAAGCCCTCTGCGCCGTCGAGGAAGACGGCGTCGAAGGCGCCATCCTGGGCCGCAGCATCTACGAAGGCACGCTCGACTTCCAAGCGGCGCAGGCACGCGCCGACGAACTGGCAAAATGACCACCTCCAGCAGCACCCCCGCGGCCGGCGCGCCCGTGCAAAGCGCGCTGACCCGCCGCATCATTCCCTGCCTTGACGTCACCGCGGGCCGCGTCGTCAAGGGCGTGAACTTCGTCAACCTGCTCGACGCGGGCGACCCCGTCGAGATCGCCCGCCGCTACAACGAGCAGGGCGCCGACGAACTCACCTTCCTCGACATCACCGCCACCAGCGACGGCCGCGACCTGATCCTGCCCATCATCGAGCAGGTGGCCTCGCAGGTCTTCATTCCGCTGACGGTGGGCGGCGGCGTGCGCCAGGTGTCCGACATCCAGCGCCTGCTGAATGCCGGCGCCGACAAGATCAGCATCAACAGCGCCGCCGTGGCCAATCCGGAACTGGTCCGCGCCGCCTCGGACTACCACGGCTCGCAATGCGTGGTGGTGGCGATCGATGCGCGCCGCGTCTCGGCCCAGGGCGAACCCGCCCGCTGGGAAGTCTTCACCCATGGCGGCCGCAAGGCCACCGGGCTGGACGCCGTGGCCTGGGCGTGCCGCATGGCCGCCTACGGCGCGGGTGAAATCCTGCTGACCAGCATGGACCGCGACGGCACCAAGTCCGGATTCGACCTGGAACTCACGCGCGCCGTCTCGGACGCCGTGCCCGTGCCCGTCATCGCCTCCGGCGGCGTGGGCAATCTGCAGCATCTGGCAGATGGCGTCACCACCGGCCGCGCCAGCGCGGTCCTGGCCGCCAGCATCTTCCACTTCGGCCAGCACACCGTGGGCGAGTGCAAGCGCTTCATGGCTGGCCTCGGCATCCCAGTACGGATGTAGTCCCCCCGAAGCGCCTGCGGCGCTTCCCCCCAGGGGGGTGCCGCAGCGGACCGGCGGAGCCCGGCACCGCGCGGCCTCGCTTGAGTGGCGCCTCGAGTTGCATAGGCCGGATTGCTTGGCACGCATTGAAAAACCCAGCTCGCCTGGCCTGAATTGGGGATAGTCTGGATCAGTTTGGGAAGCCCCTCTCAGGCGTGCAACAAGGTATTGCCGTAAGATGATGAGTCCCCACGCGCCAGTGGCGGCCTGCAAGGCGCCGCGCGAGGACAACGGATGAATGAGATGAGCAACGAACCCGCCTGGATGGCCGACGTCGTCTTCGACGAAAACGGCCTGATACCCGCCATCGCGCAGGACGCCGAAAACGGCCAGATCCTGATGGTGGCCTGGATGAACCGCGAATCGCTCGCCGAAACGGCCGCCACCGGGCGCGCCGTTTACTGGTCGCGTTCCCGCCAGCGCCTGTGGCGCAAGGGCGAAGAGTCCGGCCATGCCCAGGAAGTGCACGAACTGCGCCTGGACTGCGACGGCGACGTGATCCTGCTCAAGATCCACCAGCAAGGCGGCATCGCCTGCCATACCGGGCGCGCCAGCTGCTTCTACCGCCGCCTGGAAGGCCAGACCGACCAGGCTTCCTGGATCACGGTGGACCCCGTGCTGAAAGACCCCGAACTGATCTACAAATGACCGCTCAAGCCGCAAGCGCCGCCGAAATCCTCGCGCGCATCGCCGATACCCTGGAAACCCGCCGTCCCGAAAACGGCGGCGATCCCCAAGCCTCCTATTCCGCCAAGCTGCTGGCCAAAGGCCCCGACGCCTTCCTCAAGAAGATCGGCGAAGAAGCCACCGAACTGGTCATGGCCGCCAAGGACGGCGTGCCCGACCGCATCGTCAGCGAAACCGCCGACCTGTGGTTCCATTGCCTGGTGGCCTTGACACATTTCAAGCTTCGGCCCGAAGACGTACTGGCCGAACTGGCTCGCCGCGAGGGCCTGTCCGGCCTGGCGGAAAAGGCGAGCCGCCCGCAAGACTGAACACGGAACCCGGAAAAATGAGCGACAACTGTATTTTCTGCAAGATCGCCGCTGGCGACATCCCGTCCAAGAAAATCTACGAGGACGAGGACTTTGTTGCGTTCCACGACATTAATCCGGCCGCGCCGGTACATTTATTGCTGATCCCTCGACGTCATGTCACATCCATGCAGGATATTAAGGGGGAGGACGCAGAATGGTTGGGTAGAATGATGTCGTTAGCGCCGCGGTTAGCCGCTGAAAACGGTTGCAATCCGGGCCCTGATGGCGGATTTCGCATCATGATCAATTCTGGCGTCGAAGGCGGCCAGGAAGTCCCGCATCTGCATTTCCACATCATCGGCGGCTCGCGACCCTGGAAAGGGCGCGTGGCCCCCAACGCGTAATTCGGAGAAACATCATGGGTAGTTTCAGCATCTGGCATTGGTTGGTTGTCCTGGTCATCGTGGCGCTGATTTTCGGCACCAAGAAGCTGCGCAACATCGGCTCGGACCTGGGCGGCGCGGTCAAGGGCTTCAAGGAAGGCATGAAGGACGCCAACGGCGGCGACAAGCCGGCCGAGCCGATCGCGCAGCAACGCGTCTCCGGCGACACCATCGACGTGCAGGCCAAGGAAAAATCCAACTCCTGAGCGCCTGCTCGGCTCCCGGGCCGTCCTGAACAGGCCGGCCCTTATTGCATCCACTCCCGAGCGGCCGTCGAATGTTTGATGTCAGCTTCACTGAACTGATGGTGATCGGCGTCATCGCCCTGATCGTCATCGGCCCCGAACGCCTGCCCAAGGTTGCCCGCACCGTCGGCCACCTGCTCGGGCGCGCGCAGCGTTACGTCAATGACGTGAAATCCGATATCCAGCGCGAAATCGAGCTCGACGAACTGCGCAAGTTCAAGAGCGAAATGGAAGATGCCGCCCAGGGCGTGCAGAAGTCGCTGAACGAAACCCAGGCCTCGCTGCAGGAACCCGTCCAGCAGTTCCGCGCTGAACTCGACGAGGTCGCGCGCGAAGCCAACATCAAGGCCGAACCGTCCGTGGCCAGCGAAACGCCTGCCGAACCCGAACGCAGCATCGCGCCGCCGCCCAGCCAGAACCACAGCCTGAACCTGGACCTGGATCTGCCGCCGGTGGCTGCGCCCGCGCCCGCCGCGACCCAACAACCCGCGCCCAGCGCGCCCAAGGCCGACGACGCCGCGCCCGCCGCCAAGCCCGTCGCGCCCTCCGGAACCCCGACGTGACCCAGGACGCCTCCCAAGAAGAAGGCCAGCAGGAGACCTTCATCTCCCACCTGGTCGAGCTGCGCACCCGCCTGCTGCGCGCCGCCGCCGCCGTGATCGGCATATTCATCGTGCTGTTCATCTACCCCGGCGCGTCGGCCATTTACGACGTGCTGGCCCAGCCCATGCTGGCTTCGCTGCCCGAAGGCACGCGCATGATCGCCACCGGCGTCATCACGCCGTTCATGGTGCCGGTCAAGGTCACGATGATGGCCGCGTTCATCCTGGCGCTGCCCGTGGTGCTGTACCAGGCCTGGGCCTTCGTGGCGCCCGGCCTGTACCGGCACGAGAAGCGCCTGGCGCTGCCGCTTATCGTTTCCAGCACCTTTCTGTTCATCGCGGGCATGGCGTTCTGCTATTTCGTGGTGTTCCGCACGGTGTTCCACTTCATCGCCACGTTCGCGCCGCAGTCCATCACGCCAGCGCCGGACATCGAGGCCTACCTGAGCTTCGTCATGACGATGTTCATGGCCTTTGGCATCACCTTCGAAGTGCCCGTGGCCGTGGTGCTGCTGGTGAAGATGGGCGTGGTCGAACTCTCCAAGTTGAAGGCCGCGCGCGGCTACGTGGTGGTGGGCGCCTTCATCATCGCCGCCGTGGTCACGCCGCCCGACGTGGTCAGCCAGTTCATGCTGGCGGTGCCTCTGTGCCTGCTGTATGAGGTCGGGCTGATCTGCGCCCGGCTGGTCACGCCCAAACCAGAAGCAGAAAGCGAGACCGATTCGGACTCGCTGACAGAGCGCCACTGATCCCTTCGGACGGTCCTGCCCACAAAGCAGGACCGTTTCACCTTGTGGGCGGCCCACGGCAACTCTACATTGCCCTCATGTCACTCGCCCAAAGACTGCACACCCTGATGCGCTGGCGCGGCATCAAAAGCCAGAACCAGCTGGCTCGCATTTCTGGCGTGCCGCAATCGTGCATCCATCGGATCCTCATGCGCGAAGACTGCTACTCGCCGTCTCGCGCTACCTTGCTGCGCCTGGCGCGGGCGCTGGACACCAGCGTGCCGTGGCTGACCGACGGCGTGGGGCCGGGCGGGGATGCGCCGCACAACGGCGCGTCCCCGCCGGACGACGGCCCGGACGGCTATTGCACGGAAATATGGGCGCTGCTGCGCAATCAATCCGAAAGCACCAAGAAAGCCATCTTGTCGGCGGTGCGCCTGATGGCCAAGGACCCCGCCGCAACCTGAACCCCCACCCGCGGACCCGGCGCTGTCCTAGCGCGGCTTGCCCGGGCGCGTGCCCACCACCACCGCCAGCTCGGCTGGCTTACCGCTGCGCAATATGCCCAGCTTGGCGCTCTGGCCCGGCGGCAGCTGCGCGATCTCCGACAGCAGGCTGGCGGTGTCCATCATGCGCTTGCCGTTGACCGACTGCACGATGTCCCCCACCCGCAGGCCGCCGCGCGCCGCCGGCCCGTCGCGCATCACGCCGGCGATGATCACGCCCGCGGTATCGCGATCCAGCCCGAACGCACGCGCCAGCTCCGGCGTCACGTCCTGCGGCTCCACGCCCAGCCAACCGCGCTTGACCGCGCCGGTCTTGACGATCTCGTCCATGACCTTGCGCGCGATCTCGATGGGGGTGGCAAAGCCTATGCCCATCGACCCGCCCGATTCGGAATAGATGGCGGTATTGATGCCCACCAGATTGCCCGCGGCGTCGACCAGCGCGCCCCCGGAATTGCCGGGGTTGATCGCCGCGTCGGTCTGGATGAAGTTCTCGTAGGTGTTCAGTCCCAGCCCGTTGCGGCCCAGCGCCGATACGATGCCCAGCGTGGTGGTCTGCCCCACCCCGAACGGATTGCCGATGGCCAGCACCACGTCGCCCACCCGCAAGCCCCGGTCCGGCGCCAGCGTGGCCGCGGGCAGGGACCGCAAGGTGGCCAGCTTCAGCACGGCCAGATCGGTGTCCGGATCCGCGCCCACCACTTTCGCGGTATCGCGGCGGCCGTCGGACAGCGCAACCTCGATCGCTTCCGCGGCCTGCACCACGTGGTAGTTGGTCAGCACGTAGCCGTCCTGGTTCACGATCACGCCGGACCCCAGGCTGGTCGAGGCCTGGCGCCGCGTCACGCCCGGCACCTGGCCGAAGAACTGGCGCAGCACCGGATCGTCGGGCAGCGGAATCAACGGCACGTTCACATGCTTGGTGGTGTATACGTTGACCACGGAGGGCGCCGCGCGAGCCACGCCGTCAGCATAGGACGCAGTGGCCTGGGTGCGCGCAGCCGGCGGTCTTGCGGCCGCCGCGGCGGACTGAGGCCCCGCCGCCGGCCCGGCCAGCCGCAGCAGGTCGGGCCGCAAGGTCGTCACGACGAATAGAATACCCAGGCAGACCGTGACGGCCTGAGCAAAGATCAGCCAATATCGGCGCATGATTCTGATAGGACTAGCTATGAGTAAAGTGGACTCCCACGTCCTGGCCAACTGGCTGGACGACACCCTGCAAACGGCACGCTTCAAGGACTATTGCCCCAACGGGCTGCAGGTGGAAGGCCGATCCGAAATCGCACACATTATCGCCGGAGTCACGGCCAGCGAAGCCCTGCTGCGCGTGGCGGTCGAACGCGGCGCGGATGCGGTGCTGGTGCATCACGGCTGGCTCTGGCGCAACGAAGACCGCCGCGTCATCGGCACGCGCCGCGCGCGCATGGCCCTGGCCCTGAAAAACGACCTGAACCTGTACGCCTACCATCTGCCGCTGGACGCGCATCCCACGCTGGGCAACAACGCGCAGCTGGCGCGCGTGCTGGGCCTGACGCCCGCGCTGCGCGATGACGGCGCGCCGCAAACCTGCGGCCCAGACAACCTGGTCTGGCTGGGTACGGCGACGGGCGTGGCAACGCTGGGCCAGTTGGGCGAGCGTGTGGCCGAACGCCTGAGCCGCCAGCCGTTGGTGGTGGGCGACCCGGACATGCCCCTGGCGCGCGTGGCCTGGTGCACGGGCGGCGCGCAAGGCATGCTGGGCGATGCGGCGGACGCGGGCGCCAGCGCCTACATCACGGGCGAGGTTTCCGAATCCACCGTGCACCTGGCGCGCGAAACCGGCGTGGGCTTCATCGCCGCGGGCCACCATGCCACCGAGCGCTACGGCGCGCAGGCGCTGGGCCAGGCGGTCGCGGAACGCTTCGGCATCAAGGTCGAATTCGTCGACATCGACAACCCGGCATAACCGGCTCCGCCTCCTCAAGATCGCCCCCGCAAGGGGGCGTTTTCATTGCACGGCGCCCAGCGCGACCGTGCGCGCCGTCCGTGCCGAATCCGCAGGACTCGGCTAGGGGAAAACCAGAGGGCGCGATCAAGGCGCCGCCTGTGCGTCGCATCTGGTCAATCGCGGTTCTCTCCCTGTCAATTCCGCGCGCAGTCCAGCGCCCTAGCATTCCATGCAGCCGCCCGCTGCCGGCCCTTTCCGGCCGGGCCTCCTACACACGGAGCCATTGAATGCTGACCCTCTACGACCACCCGCGCTCCGGCAACTGCTACAAGGTGCGCCTGTTTCTCGCGCTCATCGGCCGGGACTACCAAAGCAGGTTCGTCGACGTGCTGGCCCGCAAGAACCAGACCGCGGAGTTCGAGCGCGTCAGCGCCTTCCAGCAGATCCCCGCGCTGACCGATGGCGACACGGCCATCTGGGACAGCCACGCCATCCTGCTGCATCTGGCGCATCACTACGCCCCCGAATGGCTGGCGCCGCTGCCTCGCATCGGCGCCATGCACGCCTGGATATCGGTGTCCGCCAACGAGATCGCCAACAGCCTGCAGCCGCTGCGCCTGACGCGCGTGGTCAGCAACGCCGAGGCCGCGCACCACCTGGGCGTGAGCGAGGCCTTGCTCGACGTGCCCGGCATGCAGGCCCGCACCGACCGCGTGCTGCAGCGCCTGGAAAAGCGCCTTGCGGACCACGCCTGGCTGGCGGGCGGCGAAGCGCCGACCGTGGCCGACATCGCCTGCTACGGCTACCTGGCGCTGGCCGAGGAAGCCGCCATCGACATCGCCGCCTATCCCGCCATCGCGGCGTGGCGCAAGCGCATCCAGCAGTTGCCAGGGTACGTGCCGCCAGGACCCTGAGTCCCGCGCACAACGACAAGAACCATTACTACAAGACAAGAGGGAACCACATGGACGCCATCCAGGCCGCGCAGCCTATTGCCCAATCACACAAGAAACCGAACCTGTTCCGGGTCGCCGTTGCCACAGTCATCGGCACCGCCGTGGAAGCCTTCGACTTCCTCGCCTACGGCACCGCCGCGGCGCTGGTGTTCAACAAGATTTTCTTCCCGCAGTTCGACCCCGTCACCGGCACGCTGGCAGCCTTCGGCGCCTTCGCCAGCGGCATGCTGGCACGGCCCATCGGCGGCATCCTGTTCGGCCATTTCGGCGACCGCATCGGCCGCAAATCCATGCTGACGCTCAGCCTGCTGCTGATGGGGATCTGCACGGTGCTCATCGGGCTGTTGCCGACCTATGAACAAATCGGCATCTCGGCTGCGGTGCTGCTGGTGGTGCTGCGCATCGGCCAGGGGCTGTCGTTCGGCGGCGAGATGGGCGGCGCCATGCTGATGGCGGTAGAACACGCGCCGCCCAAATGGAAGGCGTTCTTCGGCAGCCTGCCGCTGGTGGGCGCGCCCCTGGGCATCCTGCTGTCGGTGGGTTCCTTCGCGCTGGTGACGCGGTTGCCGGAAGCGGACTTCCTGTCCTGGGGCTGGCGCCTGCCATTCCTGGCCAGCGCAGTGCTGATCGTCGTCGGCCTGTTCATCCGCCACGGCATCGACGAATCGCCTGAATTCGAAGAGGTCAAGCGCGAGAAGGCGCGCAACAGACAGTCCGTGCAAGACAAGATGCCCTTGGGCGAATTGCTGCGCGCGCACGGCAAATCGTTGCTGCTGTGCATAGGCTGCAAGATTGCCGAGGTCACGCTGATCTACACCTTCCTGGTGTTCTCGGTTTCCTACGCGGTGTCCAAGCTCGGCTTCAGCCGCGCCGACGCGCTGCATGCCTTGCTTTACGGCGCTGGCGTGCTGATGTTCACCATTCCGCTGTTCGGCGTGCTGGCCGACCGCATCGGCGCGCGCCGCGTCTGTGGCTGGGGCGGCATGCTGCTTGGACTCATGGCCATTCCGATCTTTCTCGCGGTGGGCAGCGGTTCGCTGATGGCGTACAGCCTTGCCGTCTTCGTCGCCATGGCCTTCAACTACGCGATCATGATCGCGCCGCAATCCAGCCTCTACAGCGCGCAGTTTCCCGCGGAGCTGCGCTATTCCGGATTGTCCATCGGGGTCCAGTTCTCGGCCGCCATCGGCGGCGGGCTGGCGCCGCTGATCTCGGCCACGCTGGTGCAGAAGTTCGACAGCATTCTTCCCGTCGGCGTCTATCTGGCCTTCCTCGGCATCGTGGCGGGTAGCTCCGCGTTTCTCATGAAGCCCACCCCGCAGGACCTGCGCCGGGGCTGACGCGCAGGAACGGCATGAGCAGGCGGCGCGGCGCTAGGCGCCGCCGTTGCCGCTTCTGGCGGTCTTGCGATACAGGGCCGGCGACATGCCGAAGCGTTCATGAAAGCGGCGAATGAAATGGCTCGCGTGCTGAAAGCCGCAAGACGCCGCGATGTCCTTGACCTCGACGTGCGCGCGCCGCGGATCCTCCAGCGCCTCCCGGGCCAGCTGCAGGCGGCGTTCACGCACATAGCTGGTGTATTGCAGCGAGCGCATCTTGAACAGCCGGTGCACCCAGCGCGTGGTCACGCGCAGCACATCCGCCACCGCCTGCACCGACAGTTCCGGATCGGTGATGTGGGCATCGATATAGCTGGCCAGCACCTGCCAGTTGTCGGCGGGCGCGCGCGCATCGCCCGGTATCTTCTCCAACGCCTGGCTGGTGTAGATCGAGGCGAGCAGCGCCAACAGCGCCTGCTCGGCAAATAGCGACGACGTCGGATTCGATTCCGCCTTGTCGAAGAACACATGATGCAGGCAGCGATGGGCGGTCTGCACCATGGGCAGGACCGCCACGCCGCGTTGCGCGGTGAACTGCGACATCGCCAGGCTATGCGCGCCCAGCAGGCGCGACAGCGGCCCCTTGACCACCACGATGCGCGAATCGGTGTACATCCGGATTTCCGATGGCAGTGCGGTCGTGCGGAAGATGATGTCGCCGGGTTCCAGCGGCAGCGTCGCGTCGTTCTGCACGATGACGCCGTGGCCCGCAATCACAAAGCTCGCCAGGAACTCCGCATGCTCCAGATCGGCCGCATGCTCCGCGCGGTGGTGCACGCTGATCGGCGTGGACTCCAGGCTCACCACCAGCCCGCCCGCGCGCAGCCTGCAGGCCTGCAATAGCAGCCTGGGCGGTTCGGTCAGCGCCCTGAATTCGCCCGGCAGCACCAGCTTGTCCAGCTCGCGCTCGTAGCCCGCGATCTCCTGCGCATAGAAAGGGCGGAACTGCGGCGCAAAGTTCAGATCCGCCTCGGAACAGGCGGGCCGGGCGGATGGATTCACTGTCTGGCGGGCGCGTGGCATGATCGGAACACTCTGTCGGGTCGGCCAACACTGGCCGAAAGGCGCCGGTCTTCCTGTCGCATTGAGTCAACCCTCGTTCGTGATCGGTCAATCGCGGGCGGCGGAGGCGGGCGTGTAATGGAGCCATTATCCCAAGGAGACCCCATGCTGGAAAAACAAGCCCATGCCGACGCCTTCTTTGCGCGCTCCGCGAACAAGCTCGACTTCGGGAACTGGAGCGAAGAAGAAAAGGTGGCGCTGAGCTGCCGCATTCTCGCCAGCGAAGGCCATTCGGAAACCCTGGCGGGCCAGATCACCGTGCGCAAGGAAGACGGCACGTTCCTGACGACGCCCTTGGCCCAGGCCTTCGACGAGATCATCCCGGCCTCGGTCATCCGCATCAACGACAACATGGAGGTGCTCGACGGCCCCGGCACGCCCAACCCCGCCGTGCGCTTTCACTTCTGGGTCTATCGCCAGCGTCCCGACGTGCAGTGCATCATCCACACGCACCCGCCCCATGTCTCGACGCTGTCCATGACGGGGCAGCCGCTGGTGGTCGCGCACATGGACGCGACGCCGTTCCACAACGACTGTGCCCATCTGAAGGAATGGCCCGGCCTGCCCATCGCCGACCAGGAAGGCGAGATCATCTCGGCGGCGCTGGGCGGCAAGCGCAGCATCCTGCTGGCCAACCACGGCTTTCTGGCAGCGGGCTCGTGCATCGAGGAAGCGCTGTACCTGTCGGTGCTGATCGAACGCGCCGCCCGCAATCAATTGCAGGCAGCAGCCGCCTATGGCGAGGTGAAACCGGTGAATGACGCGCTGGCCGCCGAATCGCACGATTTCCTGTTGAAGCCCAGCATCGTGCGCGCAAGCTTCGCCATGTTCGCGCGGCGCGTCGAACGGCAAATGGCAGCAGAACGGGACTAGGGGAAGGGAACAGGCAGCGGATCGTTCAGCGGGGGCCGGCATGCGCCGGCGGGAACGTCCGCCAGCCGCGGCCCGGATCCGCGTCCATGCGGATCCCGGGCCGGCGGCGGCATCGGATCAGGGCTTCTTGAGCAGATCGCGGATTTCACGCAGCAGCGCCACGTCTTCGGGCGTCGCGGCGGGCGCCGGCGCTTCCTCGGCCTTGGTGCGGGCCTTGTAGATGGCCTTGACCATCCAGAAGATCACGAAGGCCAGCAACACGAAGTTGATGATGATCGTGACGAAGTTGCCCCACGCAAATACGTTGGCACCGGCCTTGGTGAGGTCGGCGTAGGTCATGGGGCCGTTGTAGCCGGCCGGCATCGACAGAACCAGGAACTTGTTCGAAAAATCGACCGAGCCTCCGAGGATGAAGTTGACCAACGGCATGACGATGTCCTTGACCAGCGAATCGACGATCTTGCCGAACGCCGCGCCGATGATGACACCGACCGCCAGGTCCACTGCGTTGCCTTTGACAGCGAAATCTCGGAATTCTTTGACGAAACCAGTCGCTTTGCTCATAAAAGCACTCCCTTCGTGATACGCCCGTGAGTGGGCTGGCGCTATAATACGCGGTTGCTATGTTGTTACAAATTCCCGCGAACCCGATGCCGCAGAAGTGATGCTACTCGTAGAGCGGGCGCATCAACAAGGATAGGAAGATGAGTCAGGATACGCTGGTGCACGATGATGACGGTGCGGTTGATCCCAACCTGCCACCTGATCCTTCGCGACGTTTCTGGGTTACCACCGCCTGTGCTGTGGGTGGCGTAGCAGGTGTCGCAACGGCAGTGCCGCTTGTGAGCACGTTTTCTCCCTCCGAAAAGGCCCGCGCTGCCGGGGCTCCCGTTGAAGTGGACGTCGGCGACATTCCCGTCGGCACCATGAAGACGGTTGAATGGCGCGGAAAACCGGTCTGGATCATCCACCGGTCGCCTGAACAACTCGCTGGTCTCAAGACCCAGGACGCGCTGCTGGCCGATCCTGATTCCAAGCGCCCCGGCTTCACGCCCAAATACGCCGAAAACGAAGGCCGCTCGCGCAAGCCCGAGCTCTTCGTCTGCGTCGGCATCTGTACCCACCTCGGCTGCTCGCCCACGTCCCACTTCGAAAAGGGCGGCAGTCTGGGCGCCGACTGGCAGGGCGGCTTCCTCTGTCCTTGCCACGGCTCCACGTTCGATCTGGCCGGCCGTGTCTACAAGAACAAGCCCGCTCCCGACAACCTCGAAGTCCCGCCGTACCAATATCTCACCGACACCCGCATCATCGTGGGCGTCGATGAAGACAACAAGGCCTGACGCGCGCGTCGCGCTTTTTTCCCGAATTACGTAAGTAAATCCGCATTACGCCACGTGAGAGAAGGAGCCGTTACATGGCTGGCGAGAAAACCGTCGAGACGACAGGCCTGTTGGGCTGGCTGGACCGGCGCTTCCCGGTGACCTCTACCTGGAAAGCCCATCTGTCCGAGTACTACGCACCGAAGAACTTCAACTTCTGGTACTTCTTTGGCTCACTGGCCCTACTGGTGCTGGTGCTGCAGATCGTGACCGGCATCTTCCTGGTCATGCACTACAAGCCGGACGCGGAACGCGCGTTCCAGTCCGTCGAATACATCATGCGCGAAGTCCCGTGGGGCTGGCTGGTGCGCTACATGCACTCCACCGGCGCGTCGATGTTCTTCGTCGTCGTGTACCTGCACATGCTGCGCGGACTGCTTTACGGTTCCTACCGCAAGCCGCGCGAGCTCGTGTGGATCTTCGGCGTCGCGATCTTCCTCTGTCTGATGGCGGAAGCCTTCTTCGGCTACCTGCTGCCCTGGGGCCAGATGTCCTACTGGGGCGCACAGGTGATCGTGAACCTGTTCGCGGCCATTCCCTTCATCGGTCCTGAGCTGTCGATCTGGATCCGCGGCGACTACGTCGTGTCGGACGCCACGCTGAACCGCTTCTTTGCCTTCCACGTCATCGCCATCCCGCTGGTGCTGGTGGGCCTGGTCGCGGCCCACCTGGTGGCGCTGCACGAAGTCGGTTCGAACAACCCGGACGGCATCGAGATCAAGCAGGGCCCGAAGGACAAGTACGGCCGCCCGAAGGACGGCATCCCGTTCCACCCGTTCTACTCGGTGCACGACCTGATGGGCGTCGCCGGCTTCCTGCTCGTGTTCGCGTTCATCGTGTTCTTCGCGCCGGAAATGGGCGGCTACTTCCTCGAGTTCAACAACTTCATCCCCGCTGACTCGCTGAAGACGCCCCCGCACATCGCGCCGGTCTGGTACTTCACGCCGTTCTACTCGATGCTGCGCGCCACCACCGACGAGTTCACCTGGGTGCTGGCGGGCGCTTCCGTGCTGGGCGCCATCGCGCTGCTCGTCAAGAGCAACCTGAAGGGCTTCATGCGCATCGCCGTCCCCGGCATCCTGATCGTCGTGGCCGTGCTGCTGCGCGTGATCGACGCCAAGTTCTGGGGCGTGGTCGCCATGGGCGGCACGGTCGTCATCCTGTTCTTCCTGCCCTGGCTGGACCATTCCCCGGTCAAGTCGATCCGCTACCGCCCGACCTGGCACAAGTGGATCTACGGCATCTTCATGGTCAACTTCCTGGTGCTCGGCTACATCGGTACGCAGCCGCCCAGTCCGCCGTTGAACGTCACCTCGCAGATCGGCACGCTGCTGTACCTGGCATTCTTCTTCCTGATGCCGGTATGGAGCCGCCTGGGCACTTTCAAGAAGGTGCCCGACCGCGTCACGTTCCACGCCCACTGAGCCCACCAGATAACGGATTAACCATGATCAAGAAGCTGATTGGTGCCGTGGCCTTGATGCTCACGTGTACCGCCACCCTCGCCGCCGGAGGCGGCTACCCCCTGGACAAGGCCCCGTACCGCGTCAACGACATGGCGTCGCTGCAGAACGGAGCCAAGCTGTTCGTCAACTACTGCCTGAACTGCCATAGCGCATCCTCGATGCGCTACAACAAGCTCAAGGACATCGGGCTGACCGACCAGCAGATCAAGGAAAGCCTGCTGTTCACCGGCGAAAAGGTCGGCGACATGATGAACGTCGCCATGACCCCGAAGGACGCCAAGCAGTGGTTCGGCACGACGCCCCCGGACTTGTCCGTGATCGCGCGCGCCAAATCCGTGAACGCCGGCCCCTCGGGCGCCGATTACATCTACACCTACCTGCGCACCTTCTACCGCGACACCGCGCGTCCCACGGGCTGGAACAACCTGGTCTTCCCGTCGGTGGGCATGCCCCACGCGCTCTGGGAAGTGCAGGGTCCGCGCGAGCTCACGACGGTCGCCATGCACGAGGTCGAAGGCAAGGAAGGCGCCCCCAAAACCTGGGAACGCGTCACCACGGTGTACGATGCACAGGGTTTTTCCACGGTCAAGGCCGAACCGGTAGCCAACTACCACGGCCATGCCACCTTCGATGCCAAATTCAAGGCCGCTAACCCGGCCCAAGTCGCAACATACGACAACGACGTCGCCGACCTGACTGCGTTCATGTCCTGGATGGCCGAACCCGTCCAGACATTCCGCGTCCGTCTCGGCGTCGGTGTCATGTTGTTCCTGCTGCTGTTCTTCCTGGTTACCTGGCGCCTCAACGCCTCGTACTGGAAACACGTGCGCTAACCGCAACGCCCCGCCAGGTTCTTATCCGTCCCCGATTGCAAATGGGGACGGCATCAGCGGATAGGGCTGTACGCCTATCCCGCCTGGCAATTGGGGCCAGCGCCTGCTAGATTAAGGCGCTGGCCTTTCGTTTTTCAATAAAGGACTTACCGCCATGATGGTGCTCTATTCCGGAACCACGTGTCCGTTTTCGCAACGCTGCCGCTTCGTGTTGTTCGAAAAAGGCATGGATTTCGAGATCCGCGACATCGACCTGTACAACAAGCCCGAAGACATCTCGGTGATGAACCCGTACGGTCAAGTGCCCATTCTGGTCGAACGCGACCTGGTCCTGTACGAGTCGAACATCATCAACGAGTACATCGACGAGCGCTTCCCGCATCCCCAGCTCATGCCCGCCGACCCGGTCATGCGCGCCCGCACCCGCCTGTTCCTCTACAACTTCGAGAAGGAACTGTTCGTCCACGTCTCGACGCTGGAAGACCGCAGCGCCAAGCCCGACGAAAAGAAGCTGGCCAACGCCCGCCAGAACATCCGCGACCGCCTGGCCCAGCTGGCCCCCATGCTGCTGAAGAACAAGTACATGCTGGGCGAGGAATTCTCCATGCTCGACGTGGCCGTGGCTCCGCTGCTGTGGCGCCTGGACCACTACGGCATCGAACTGCCCAAGAACGCGGCTCCGCTGCAAAAGTACGCCGAACGCATCTTCTCGCGTCCGGCCTACATCGAAGCGCTGACGCCTTCGGAAAAAGTGATGCGTCGCTAAGGCTGTTGCGTGATGGGTGAAACTTCGACCAAACCGTACCTGATCCGCGCGCTGCACGAATGGTGCACCGATAACGGCTATACGCCCTACATCACCGTGCAGGTCGACGAGCACACCATGGTGCCCGTCGCCCATGTGCGCGACGGCCAGATCACGTTGAACGTGGGCACGCTGGCCACCAACCGCCTGGTGCTGGGCAACGAATTCATCGAATTCCAGGCCCGCTTCAGCGGCGTGACCGAAAACGTCTACGTTCCCGTGGGTGCCGTCAGCGCCATCTACGCGCGCGAAACCGGCGCCGGCATGGGCTTCGAAGTGCAGCCCTACGAACCGCCGGAAGCGGGCGCCCAGGGCGCGACGGCCACCGCCGCGCCCGAAGGTTCCGACGCCGACGCCGCCCCCGGCGACGACGGCGGAGACGACGACGAACCCAAACGTCCGCGCCTGACCATCGTCAAATAAGGCATCCCCGCAGGGCCGGCATTTTTTTCATTACAATGCAGCCCTTCGCGTGCCCCCGGGTACGCAGCGCCGGTGTAGCTCAGTTGGTAGAGCAGCTCACTTGTAATGAGAAGGTCGAGGGTTCGATTCCTTTCACCGGCACCAAGAACGAATGAAAAAGGCCGACTCCAGGAGTCGGCCTTTTTTTCTGCGCAGCCGGGATTCAATCCGGCTTGATCCCCGCAGCCTTGATGATCGCCACATTGCGCTCCAGTTCGGTTTCCACCTTGCGGCGGAACGCGGCCGGATCGGCGTACGTGGCGTCGAACCCCAGTTGCTCCAGCTTGGCGCGCGTATCGGGTTCAGCCATGACCGCTTCGATCTCCTTGGACAAGCGGGCGACGATGGGCGCGGGCGTGCCCTTCGGCATCACCACGCCGAACCAGGTTTCGAAGTCGTAGTTCGCCACGCCGCCTTCCGCGACGGTGGGCACGTCAGGCACCAGGGCCGAGCGCGCGTTGCCGGTCAGGGCCACGGCGCGCGCCTTGCCCGCCCTGATCTGCGGCAGGCCAGCGACCAGCGTGTCGATCGACAGCGGGATCTGATTGCCCAGCAGGTCGGCCATGGCGGGCGCGCTGCCGCGATAGGGCACATGCAGCAATTTGGCGCCGGTACGCTGCGCCAGCGATTCACCCGCGATGTGCGGCGTGGAACCGTTGCCGAAGGAACCGAAGCTCAGCGGCTGGGCGGCCGACTTGCTCTTGATGTCGGCAACGGCGGCGATGCCCGTCTGCGGATTCGTGAGGATCACGAAGGGCGTGCTGCCGGCAATCGCGACATACTCGTAGCTCTTGATCGGGTCGTAGTTCAGATTCGGATAGAGCAGCGGGTTGAGCGTGAAAGTGGGCGCTCCGGTGATCATGAACGTATAGCCGTCCGGAGCAGCGCGCGCGACAGCCGCTGCGCCGATGCCGGTATTGGCGCCCGGCTTGTTCTCGACCACGACGGTCTGCCGCAGGCGATCACCCAGCTTGGCGGCGAACAGGCGGCCAATGACGTCCGTCGAACCGCCCGGCGGGAATGGCACGACCATCGTGATCGGCTTGCTTGGATAGTCCTGCGCCGCGGCCAGAGCCGGCCCGACAGCCAGAGCGCACAAGAATGCGCTCTTGGCGATGTGCTTGATCATGCGTAATTCCCCTTGTGTTGGTTGTGTGGTTCAGTCGGCCAGAGCCGGCGTCCGGCGCCAGCATTGCGTGGCTTGCTCAAACGCGTGGGCAAGCTGCAGCAGGGCGCGCTCCTGGCGGTAGCGCCCGACGATCTGGATGCCTACCGGCAGCCCCTCGGCGGTAAAGCCACAGGGCACCGAAATGGCTGGATGCCCCGTCAGGGACAGGTAATAGCCCGAACGCATCCAGTCGATGTAATTGAGCATCGGCGTACCCTCGATGCTGCCGACGGTTTCCTGCTCGACCGGAAACGGCAGCACCTGGCTGACCGGGCCGATCATGAATTCGTATGTCTGCATGAAGGCGTGCATGCGCGCGAACAGCGCGGCGCGGTCCCGCTCCGCCTGCACGACGGCGGCGGCGGATTGCCGCAGGCCGAGCTCGATGTTCCAGATCACCGTGTCCTTGAGCAGATGCCGGTGCTCAAGCAACGCGGCCTCATAGCCCACGGCAAAGGTCTGTCCGCGCAGGGCCTGGAAAGCGGCATCCGCGCCGGAAAAATCGGGGCAGGCCGGCTCCACGCGCGCGCCCAGATCCGCAAACACAGGCAGCCGCTGCTCCAGGGCCTGCACCACCGCGGGTTCGACGGGCAAATCCCCCCAGGTCGGCGCATAGGCGATGCGCACGCCTTTGAAATCGCGCTCCAGGGCGCCAAGAAAGCAGGCCGGATCCTGTTCAATGGCCAAGGGATCGCGCGAATCGGGACCGGCAGTGGCGGCCAGCAGCAAGGCCACATCGGCCACGGTGCGAGCCATGGGTCCGGCCACGGTCAACGTGTTGTAGGGACTGGCCGCGGGCCATTGCGGCACGCGGCCCGGAGAAGGACGCAGGCCCACGACATTGCAGAACGAGGCCGGATTGCGCAACGAACCGCCCATATCCGTGCCGTCGGCCAGCGGCGCCATGCCGGTAGCCAGCGCGGCGGCGGCGCCGCCGCTGCTTCCGCCGGCGGTCATGCGCGGGTCATAGGGATTACGGGTGGCGCCGAATACGGTATTGAAGGTTTGCGAGCCCGCGCCGAATTCGGGCAGATTGGTCTTGCCCAGGGTGATGGCGCCAGCGGCGCGTTCGCGGCTGACGATCAGGCTGTCCCGCTCCGGCACAAAGTCGCGGTATAGCGGCGAACCATAGGTAGTGCGCATGCCCGCCGTCAGGAACGAGTCCTTGTGCACGATGGGCAGGCCATGCAACAGACCCAGAACCTGCCCGCCAGCCTGGCGCTCGTCGGCCCGGGCCGCGCCGGCCATTGCGGCTTCGGCGTCCAGCGTGACGATGGCATTGATCCGCGGGTTCCAGGCCTCGATGCGCCGCAGATGCGCCGCCATGAGTTCGCGGGCGCTCAGATGCCCGGCTGCGATTTCCCCGCGCAGCGCGACGGCGGTCATGTCGCATAGGGTCGATTCGATAGTCATTTGCTGCCTAAAAGTATTGCTATGCAATACAAAGTATTGAATACTTAACTTTATAGTGGGTATTGCCAAGCCGGACAATCCGGGGAAACTAGCGCCTGCCCAGCCCCCGGCTGCCATCGCCGCCTGTCCCGCACTCGAGAAACCTCCATGAAAAAGCGCCAGCCATCCCCTCCCGATGTCGCACCGGCAACGTTGCCGCCGGAGCCGGCGGCCGCCGACGATCCGCTGTACGTCGCATCGCTGGAAAAAGGCGTCCGGGTGCTGGAAGCATTCCGCGATGCCGGCGACTCGCTGGGCCTGACCGATATCGCCACGGTGACCGGCCTGGGCAAGAGCGCCGCGCAACGCTTCGTGCATACCTGGGAACGCTTGGGCTATCTGGTCAAGGAAGCCGCCTCGCGACGCTACCGCCTAGGACCGCGCGTGGTGGAGCTCGGCTACTTTTTCCTGCGCAGCGACCGGCTTGTATCCATGGCCGCGCCGCACCTGGTCGCGCTGCGCGATCGTTGCGGGTTGGCGGTGCATATGAGCGTGCTGGCGGGCAGCGACATGATCTATCTGTTGCGCCTGCCCAGCCGCCAAATGACCCTGGCGGAAATGCTGCCGGGACGCCGCATGCCGGCATGGTGCAATAGCGCGGGACGCATGCTGCTAGCGCAGCTGGACGACGAAGCCGTGCGACAGGCGCTTCTGCGTTCGCCCCCGCGCGCCTTCACCCCTCGCACCGTGATCGATCCCGAAGCGTTGCTGGCGCTGGTCCGGCAAGCCCGGGATGAGGGCTACGCCCTGACCGAAGACCAGGTCCTGCAGAATCAGGTGGGCGCGGCGGTGCTGCTGCGCGATGCCCGCGCCATGCCGCTGGCCGCCATCAGCGTCAGCGCGCCGCGCCACGACTATTCCACCGACCGCCTGGTGCGCGACATCGTGCCCCAGCTGTTCCGCACGGCGCAGGCGATCCAGAGCGCCTGAACCCGCGCGCGGGGCCGTTTTGCATTCTTCCGTTTTTTTGTGCATAATTCGCCCCCTCTACCTGTTCCCCGATAGCTCAGTCGGTAGAGCGACGGACTGTTAATCCGCAGGTCGCTGGTTCGAGCCCAGCTCGGGGAGCCAAAGAATGCAGTACTGAAGGGCCCGCAACTTGTTGCGGGCCTTTTGCATTTGGACGCGGCGCAAACGGCCTGTTTGCCGGGCCGCGCGCGGCGTACGATGATGCGCATTCCCTCATCACCACATCGCCTGCCTCCATGCGTTCCGCGCGATCCCTGCCTGCCCTGGTTTCCCTGCGCGCCTTTGAAGCGGCCGCGCGGCGCATGAGCTTTTCGCTGGCCGCGCAGGAACTCTTCGTGACGCAAAGCGCCATCAGCCACCATATCCAACGGTTGGAAGCCGAGCTGGGCGTGGCGCTGTTCGAGCGGCTCACCCGCGCCGTGGCGCTGACCGCGGCGGGTCAGGCCTATTACGAGCGCGTGCACGCGGCCTTCGAACTGCTGCGCCAGGGTACCGACGAGATCCGTGCGCCCGAGACTGTGCGGCAGACGCTGCGCGTCGGGCTGCTGGCCTCGTTCGCCACGCGCTGGCTGGCGCCGCGCCTGGCGGCGTTTGCCGCCGCTCATCCCGACATTGATCTCCAATTGCAGCCCGACATCGGTTTGGCGGACGTCGCGGGCGGCGAGGTCGACGTCGCCATCCGCTACGGGCGCGGCGTGTGGCCCGGCGTGCGGGCGCGGTTGATCATGGCGGAGCGGCTGTCGGTGGTCTGCGCGCCCGCGCTGATCGCGGGCAGGAAACGCCCGCGCACGCCGCAGGATCTGCTGCGATTTCCGTTGCTGGCCTCGCATGCCCGCCATCCCTTCGAATGGGACGCCTGGGCCCGGCATCATGGCGTGGACCTGGGCGGCGTGCGGCCCGTGCGTCTGCATGACTACAACATCGTTGTGGAAGCGGCGCTGGCGGGGCAAGGCATGGCGATGGGCCGCCACCGCCTTATCGCCGCCCAGCTCGCCAGCGGCGCGCTGGTGGAGGCCCTGCCTGACGCCGCGCTCGAATCTCCCCGTATCGGCTGGTGGTTCGTGACGCCGCGCGGCGCGCTTGGCGACGCGGCGCAGCGCTTCCACGCGTGGCTGGCGCAGGTAGCCGCGGAGCAAGACGATACACATTAGTTTTACTCATGTGTACTGCGCGAAAATTGATTGGTCAGGGTCCGCAGTGGCCGATAGCATGAGGCTTGCCCTTAGTTTCCCTATTCAGGAGTCCCTCATGACCCGCTCGATCTCCGGCCGCGTGGCCGAACTTGGCCTGACCCTCGAAGCCGCCGCCGCTCCCGCCGCCAACTACGTGCCCTTCGTGCAGGAAGGCAACCTGCTGTATATCTCGGGCCAGATCTCCCGCAAGGACGGCAAGGCCGCCTATCTGGGCCGCCTGGGCGACCAGGTTTCTGACGCCGATGGCGTGGCAGCGGCGCGCTTGTCGGCGCTGGGCCTGCTGTCGCAGATCGCCGCCGCCACCGGCGACAAGCTGGACCGCGTGGCGCGCGTCGTGCGCCTGGGCGTGTTCGTGGCCAGCACGCCGGATTTCAACCGCCAGAGCGCCATCGCCAACGGCGCCTCCGACCTGATGGTCGAAGTGTTCGGCGACGCCGGCCGCCATGCGCGCAGCGCCGTCGGCGTGGCGTCCCTGCCGCAGGGCGTGGCGGTGGAAATCGAAGCCGTTATCGCGCTCACGCAAGCCTGATCCCCGCCGGAGCCGCCATGTCCGCCCCCTTGACTCCCAGCGCCGTGGAGGCGTTGCGCGCCCAGACCCCAGGCGCGCACACCACCGTCCATTTCAATCACGCCGGCGCGTCGCTGCCCTCGGCCGCCACGCTGCACGCCATCCACGCCCACCTGCACCGCGAAGCCACGCAAGGGCCTATGGAAGCGGGTGTGCGGTCGCGGGAGCTGATCGAGCAGGCTCGCACGCTGGCGGCCCGGCTGCTCAACGCGGACGCGGCCGAGATCGCGCTGACCGGCGGCAATTCGCCCGGCTGGGGCGCGGCCTTCGCGGCGATGGCGCCGTGGCGCGCCGGCGACCGCATCCTGGTGGGCCGCCACGAATGGGGCGGCAACCTGGCCGCCATGCGGCTCAAGGCGCAGCGTGCTGGCGCCACGCTGGAAACCATCCCCTCGGACGACAGCGGCTGCGTCGATCCGCAGGAGCTGGAGGCCATGCTCGATGAGCGGGTGCGCTTGATCGCGCTGACCTGGCTGCCCGCCAACGGTGGCCTGATCAATCCGGCCGCCGCCATCGGCAGCGTGGCGCGCCGTCACGGCATCCCGTACTTCGTGGACGCGGCGCAAGCCGTCGGCCAGTTGCCCGTGGACGTGGCGCAGATCGGCTGCGATGTGTTGAGCGGGGCGGGACGCAAGGCATTGCGCGGCCCGCGCGGCACCGGCCTGCTATATGTGCGGCGCGACTTCCTGGACCAGCTCACGCCCGCCTTCGTCGACACCCATTCCGCGCCCCTGGGCGCCGATGGCGAACCCGTACTGCGCCAGGACGCCGCGCGCCTGGAATCGGCGGAGGCCTCGCTAGCGCTGCGCTGCGGCCTGGCCAACGCCTTGCAGGAAGCCCTGGACATCGGCCTGCCAGCCATCCGCGCGCGAATCGCCGCCACGGCCCAGGCCCTGCGGACCGAACTGGCAGCCATCCCCGGCATCACGGTGCTGGACCAGGGCCGCGAACGCTCGGGCCTGGTGTCCTTCGACCTGGCCGGCCAGGACGCGGTATCCGTGCAGCGCGCCATGGCCGCGCAGGGCATCACCATCGGCAGCAACGGCGTGTCCTACACGCCGCTGGACATGCAGGCGCGCGGCCTGACCCAGATCGCGCGTGCCTCGGTCAGCTATCTGACCAACGACGCGGAAATCGATCGCCTGCTGGAAGGGCTGCGCGCTCTGACCCGCTAGGGCTTGCCCGGCCCTGGGCCAAGCTCAAGCCGCCGCGCCCCGCGCGAACGGCGTCCACTTGGTGAAGACCAGCAGGTTGCCCAGCATCACCAGCGCCAGGCCCAGCAGGGCCGGCGCCGTCCATTGATACCCTTCGGCAAAGGTGGACACGCTCAGGGCCACAACCGGGAACAGCACCGTGCAATAGGCGGCCCGCGCCGGGCCCATGCGGCCCACCAGCGTCAGATAGGCGGTGAAGCCGATCACGGAGCCCGGAATCGCCAGATAGAGCAGGGCGCCGACGTAGGAAGGCGAGGTATCGAAGTCGAATGGCAGACCCGCCGCCAGGCACCCCGCCAGCAGGATGGCTGCGCCATAAAGCATGCTGTAGGCATTGCCGGTCAAGGGCCGGATGCCGGCGCGCTGCTGCAGCGACGACAGCATGTTGCCCGTCGAAAAGCAGAACGTGCCCAACAGGGCAAAGCCCAGGCCCAGCAAGGTTTCATGGCTGGCCTCCTGCCCCGCCAATTCGGGCCAGAACAACAGCACCAGGCCGGAAAAGCCCAGCGCGCCGGCCACCATCACGCGCGGCGCGACGCGGGTGCCGAACCACAGGCGGGCATTCAGCGCGTTCCACAGCGTCGCCGCCGAAAACACCACCGATACCAGGCCGCTGGGAATCCACTGGGTCGCCGTGTAGAAGCACAGGAAGTTCAGGCAGAACAGGCACAGCCCCTGGCCCACGCAAAGCCAGTGGCCGCGCCGGTCCATTTTCTGCAGCTTGCGGGTCAGGGCCAGGGCCGCGAACAGCACCAGGCCCGCCAGCGCAAACCGGTAGAAGATGGAGACGGGAATGGCCACCACGCCCAGCTGCAGCTTGATGGCGATCCAGGTGGTGCCCCAGATGACGACAGTGAGGAAATACAGGAAGAGGTTCACGATGCGATGCTGAAACAGGGACGCGGAAGGGTGGTCCGCAAGACCGTCGGGAAACCAAGTTTGCGCCTCCCCGGCCCGCAAGAATTGCCGGTTCTTGCGGTTTTCTTCCGCGCGCGCACGCGTCGCGCCCGGGATCGCAGTAGCATTCCACCCATATGGCTACCGTCGCCTCGGCCCCGGCCGATTTCTCCGTCTTCCGCACCCTGGCGGGTTCCACCGCAACGCTGGGGCGCGCCGCCGCGCTGGGCGATGGCATCGCCATTTCGCAATGGTCGCGCAGCGCCCACGAAACCATGGGCTACGACAACCCGGGCCATCACACCCTGTCGCTCTATCTGCGCGGCGGCGACAAGTCGTTCCGCCTGGGCCCGGACCGGCTGCACGGCGGCGCCGGCAAGTTCTGCGTGCTGCCCTCGGAGCACTATTCGCGCTGGTGCATGAACGACAGCGTGCAGTTCCTGCACCTGTACATCGCTCCGGAACGCCTGGCCCGCGAAGCCGTCATGCGGCTGGACTGCGAGCCCCGCACACTGGAACTGCGCGACCGCACCTACATCCACGACGACTCGCTGATCGACGTCTGCCGGCAGCTGTTGGAAACCGACTGGAACCAGCCAGCCGACCGGCTGGCCGCCAGCAGCGCCGCCGAAACAGTCCTGCACCATCTGCTGAACCAGGGTGTGGCGCGCAAGCCCGCGGCAACGCTGCGCGGCGGCCTCGCGCCCGTCGTGCGCCGGCGCATCATGGACTACGTGGACGCGCACCTGGCCGAGCCGCTGACGCTGGACGAACTCGCGGGCGTGGCGGCGCTCTCCACCTACCACTTCGCCCGCATGTTCCACACCTCTTTCGGCGAGCCGCCGCACGCCTGGGTGCGGGCGCGGCGGCTGGCGCATGCGCGCAAGCTGCTGGCGGCCGGCAAGGGCGACCTGGCCGGCATCGCCCAGGCCTGCGGCTTCGGCAACGCCAGCCACCTGGCGCGGGTCTTCCGCGACACCGTCGGCGTCACGCCCGGACAGTACCGCAGCGCCCGCGCCAGCCACTGACGCGTGGGGGCTGCGGCCCCGTTTCCCGTCCCGCCCGGTCTACAATGGTCCACCGCCCCCAGGGCCTGACCGTACCGCCGCCCGACGCGATGCCGTCTACGACCTCTCGCGATTCCACCCCCACGCCCGACCCCCTTGGTGCCGGCCCCGTGCGCGCGCACTGGCTGGCGGAGCTGATACGCCTGCGCGAAGCGCATTGGGGGCCCTTGGAAGACGCTGCCGCGGTGCGCCGCGTGCGGCAGCAGGACGCCGATCTGCCCACGCGCATCCTCGCCCGCGCCGCGTTGCTGGCGCAGCGCGAGAATCTCATCCCCCTGGTCGACAAATGGCGCCGTAGCGCGCTCGCCATGTTGGCCGCGTTGTTCCTGCTGGCCGCGATGTCCGGTGCCGGCGCCGCGCTGGGCGCGCTGGGCGACGGCTCCCGGCCGGTCAACGTGCTGTGGGCGCTGGGCGCCTTGCTGGGCCTGCATGCGCTCACCTTCCTGCTGTGGCTGGCCAGCTTCCTGCTGCGGGCGTCCTCCGTCACGGGACTGGGACGTCTCTGGCTCTGGGCCACGCGCAAGCTGGCCCGCGGCCCCGACAGCGCGCTGGTACCCCAGGCTTTCCTCAACCTGCTGGCCCGCGCGGGCGCCTTGCGCTGGCTCTTCGGCAGCGTCAGCCACCTGCTGTGGCTGACGGCTCTGTGCGCAGCGCTGGCGGTGCTGCTGGCCGTGTTGTCCACCGCCAGCTACCGCTTCATCTGGGCCACCACCTTGCTGGCGCCCGACACCTTCGTGAGCCTGACGCAGGCGATCGGCTGGCTGCCAGCCCAGCTGGGCTTTCCCATGCCGGATGCGGCCATGATCCGCGCCAGCGATGGCGCACAGGTCTTGCCCGCCGAGGCGCAGGCGCAGTGGTCGCTCTGGCTGATCGGCGTGCTGGTGGTCTACGGCATCCTGCCGCGCCTGCTGGCCGGCGTCCTGTGCGTGGCGGGATCGCTACGCACCTTGCGCCGCCTGCGCATCGATCCCTCACTGCCCGGCTTCTCCGCCCTGCGCGACCGCCTGGAGCCGCCCGCCCTGTCCACCGGCATAGACCGCCCCGTCGATCCCCTGCACGAGCCGCGCGTCGGCGCGCCGCCGCTCGCGGGCCTGGGCGGCCAGCCCGTGCTGCTGGGACTGGAGCTGCCGCCGGACCTGGCCTGGCCGCCCGCCGACATGCCCGCGGGCGTCCAGCAGGCCGGCAACCTGGATACCCGCGAAGAGCGCAACCGCGTGCTGGACGCGCTCGCCGGCCAGGCCGCCACGCGCATGCTGATCGCCTGCGATGCGCGCCAGACGCCGGACCGAGGCACGCTGTCGCTGATCGCCGAACTGGCCGCGCACGCGGAACAGACGCGCGTATGGCTGGTCACGCCGCGCGCGGACGCCGAAGCTCCCGCCACCCGCGCCTCTCTATGGCGCGAACGCCTGCTGGCGCTGGGCCTGCCCGCCGACGCCGTGCTGCAGGCGCCCCTGGCCCCGCTTGCGTGGCTGGAGTCCGGCCATGGCTGAGGATCTCATCAAGATCGCGCTGGTCGGCCATACCAACACCGGCAAGACCTCGCTGCTGCGCACGCTGACGCGCGACACCACCTTCGGCGAAGTCGCCGACAGCCCCGGCACCACGCGCCACGTCGAAGGCGCGCGCCTGCGGCTGGAAGGGCGGGCCGTATTGGAATGGTTCGACACGCCGGGCATGGAAGACAGCATCTCGCTGTTGGAATACCTGGAAACGCTCGACGGCCCGCAAGAACGCCTGGACGGGCCGGCGCGCATCCGCCGCTTCCTCGACACGCCCGAGGCGCATGGCCGCTACGAGCAGGAAGCCCGCGTACTGGCCAAGATGCTGGACTGCGACGCCGCGCTGTACGTCATCGACGCGCGCGATCCGGTGCTGGGCAAGCACCGCGACGAACTCGCCATCCTGGCCGCTTGCGGCCGTCCTCTGCTGCCGGTGCTGAACTTCGTCAACGCGCCCGCGCATCGCGCCGACGAATGGCGCGCCGCCATGGCCCGGCTGGGCCTGCACGCGGTCGTGGAATTCGACACAGTCGCGCCGCCGCTGGATGGCGAACAGCAGCTCTACGCCAAGCTCGGCGTGCTGCTGGACCGGCACGCCGCAGCGCTGGCCCGGCTGTCCGCCAACCTGGCCGAGCAGCGCCGCGCGCGCCGCGGCGCCGCCTACGAACTGCTGGCCGACCTGCTGATCGACGTAGCGGCCTTGCACGTCTCCAGCGCCAGCGACGAGGCAGCGCTCGCGGCCGCCTCGGGCAAGCTGCGCGATCAGGTGCGCCAGCGCGAGCAGACCTGCGTCAACGCCCTGCTGGCGCTCTACAACTTCCGCGCGGCCGACTTCACCGATGATGCGCTGCCCTTGCAAGGCGAACGCTGGGGCATGGACCTGTTCCATCCCCAGGCCTTGAAGGACATGGGCGTGCAGGTGGGCATGGGCGCCGCCGCGGGCGCCATGGCCGGCGCGGCGGTGGATCTGTTCAGCGCGGGCTTGAGCCTGGGCACCGGCATGCTGATCGGCGCCGCCGCCGGCGGCCTGTGGCAAGGCGTCGAGAAGCTGGGCAAGCGCGTGGCGGGCAAGCTGCGCGGCTGGCGCGAGATCAGCGTCGACGACGCGGTGCTGCGTCTTTTGGCCCTGCGGCAGCGGCAACTGATCGAAGCGCTGGAGCGCCGCGGCCATGCCGCGCGCGAGCCATTGAGACTAGACCATCCGGAGGACGAAGCCTGGCGCAAAGGGCCCTTGCCCGAAGCGCTGAAAGAGGCCCGCAGCCGACCCGAATGGTCGGCCCTGGGCGAGCACTACGAAGACAGCGACCGCCGCAAGCGCGTGGTGCGCGAATTGGCGAAAACCCTTGCCGACGCGCCGCCGCCCGGCGCCTGAGCCCACAGCCGCCAGCCTTGCCGAACGCACCATTCCACGCCGCCGGCAAGCAAGTACTAACCCCAATCCAAACCGATTGACGCTTAAACGAATGCGTCTATAAGATTCGTCCTACATCGATGCGGGTCCGTCCCCGTCATGATAATCACAAGGGGTTGGGTCTATCGTGAAGTCGAAGTCCTACGCAGTGATACCCGGCAGCGCCATCACCGGCGCGCACGCAGCTCGCGCTGCGTCCCGCCAGACCCCAATCCGTTTTTCGTCGTAAGCAGCAACGCCATGCCCCGGATCCCCATGGGGCCGGGGCCCTGTCACTTCTGTCGCGCTATCCGCGCACCACACGGAGCATGAGGGCTATGCGTACTTTTCCCCACCTGAAGCAAGCTGCGCTCGCCGCTGCCATCGCCGCATCGCTGGCATTCAGCGCCGGCGCGGCCGCCAAGACCTTTCACTGGTCCTACCAAGGCGATGCGACGTCCATGGATCCGATGGCCCTGAACGAAACGTTCACGCTGGGCTTCCAGGGCAACATCTACGAAACGCTTGCCGGCTACGACGGCAATCTGAAACTGACTCCGCTGCTGGCGGAAAGCTGGGAAAACCCCGAACCCACGAAGTGGGTGTTCAAGCTGCGCAAGGGCGTGAAATTCCATGACGGTTCACCGTTCACGGCGGACGACGTCATCTTCTCCTGGAAGCGCAGCCTGACCCCGGGTTCCGACATGAAGGGCTACGGCGCCAAGGCCTCCGACATCAAGAAGGTGGATGACTACACCATCGAAGTCACCACGCCCACGCCCAACCCGATCCTGCCGCGCGAATGGGTGTTCCTGTACATCATGAGCAAGTCGTGGTCGGAAAAGAACAAGACCACCGAAGCCACCAACGTCAAGGGCGACAACCAGGGCAACTACGCCAACCTCAACGCCAACGGCACCGGCCCCTTCATGCTGGCCTCGCGCCAGCCCGACGTGAAGACCGTGCTCAAGCGCTACGACGGCTACTGGAACAAGAACATCAAGACCAACGTCGACGAGGTCATCTTCCAGCCCATCACGCAGGAAGCGACGCGCGTGGCCGCGCTGATCTCCGGCGAAATGGACCTAGTGCAGCCGGTGCCCGTGCAGGACTGGAAACGGCTCGAAGACGCCAAGGGCGTCAAGCCGCTGACCGCGCCCGAAGCGCGCGCCATCTTCATCGGCATGGACCAGGACCGCGACGAGCTGCTGTTCTCGGACGTGAAGGGCAAGAACCCCTTCAAGGATCCGAAGGTACGCGAAGCCGTGGTGCTGGCCGTGGACACCAAGGCCATCAACGAGAAGATCATGCGCGGCGCGGCCAAGCCGCTGGGCTCGCTCATCGCCACCGCCATCAACGGCTATGACGATTCCTTCGGCGCGCCGTACAAGCCGGATCCCGACCGCGCCAAGAAGCTGCTGGCCGAGGCCGGCTATCCCAAGGGCTTCACGGTCACCATGGACTGCCCGAACGACCGCTACGTCAACGACGAGAAGGTCTGCCAGGCCGTCGCCGGCATGCTGGCGCGCGTGGGCATCAAGATCAACCTGCTGGCGCAGACCAAGTCGAAGTACTTCGGCAAGATCCTGCTGCAGGCCGGCAATCAGACCAGCATGTACATGCTGGGCTGGACGCCCAGCTCCACCGACGCGCACAACACGCTGCTGAACCTGACCTCGTGCCGCAATGCCAAGACCGCGGCGGGCCAGTTCAACCTGGGCGGCTATTGCAACAAGAAGGTCGACGAACTCACCGACAAGATCGGCGTCGAAACCGACCAGGCCAAGCGCAACGCCATGATCAAGGAAGCCTTCGAGATCGTGCGCAACGACTATGGCTACCTGCCGCTGCACCAGCAGCCCATGTCCTGGGGCGTGAAGGACAACATCAAGGTCATTCAGCGCGCCGACGACGTGCTCGACCTGCGCGACGTCGTCCTGCCGTAAACCGGCGACGCGAACCCCGGGCGGCGCATGCCGCCCGGGCGCGCCCGGCCCAGCCCCGGCTCCCACTATCCGAGGGAAACGCGGCCCGGCGTCATCTGAATCCGAGGGCTCCCGATAATGCTTTCCTTTATTGCGCAACGGCTTATCCAGTCGGTGCTGGTGATGTTGACGGTGGCGCTGATCGCGTTCGCCATGTTCCGCTATGTGGGCGACCCGATAGCCAGCATGGTGGGCCAGGACACCACCCCTGAACAACGCGCGGAACTGCGTGAACAGCTGGGCCTGGACGATCCCTTCGTGGTGCAGTACGCGCACTTCGTGGCCAACGCCGTGCGCGGCGACTTCGGCATGTCGTACCGCCATCGCCGACCCGTCAGCGAACTGCTCGAAGAGCGCATGCCGGCCACGCTGGAACTGTCCTTCGTATCTGCCGTAATGGCGCTGGCCCTGGGCATACCCATGGGCATCTACACCGCGCTCAAGCGCCACGGTGTGCTGTCCAAGGCCTTCATGGCGATCTCGCTGGCCGGCATCTCGCTGCCCACCTTCCTCATCGGCATCCTGCTCATCCTGTTCTTCGGCGTGCAGCTGCGATGGCTGCCCAGCTTCGGGCGCGGCGACGTGGTCAGCCTGGGATGGTGGACCACCGGCTTTCTGACCAAATCAGGCTGGCTGGCGCTGATCATGCCGGCCATCACGCTGGCGCTGTTCCAGATGACCCTGATCATGCGGCTGGTGCGCGCCGAGATGCTGGAAGTGCTGCGCGCCGACTTCATCAAGTTCGCGCGCGCCCGCGGCCTGCCGGAACGGCTGATCAATTTCCGCCATGCGTTGAAGAACACCATGGTGCCCGTCATCACCATCACGGGCCTGCAGCTCGGCTCCATCATCGCCTTCGCCATCATCACGGAAACCGTGTTCCAGTGGCCAGGCATGGGCCTGCTGTTCATCCAGGCCATCAGCATGGTGGACATCCCCGTCATGGCGGCCTATCTGGTACTGATCGCCTTCATGTTCGTGGTCATCAACCTGGTCGTGGACCTGCTGTACTTCGCCGTGGACCCGCGTCTGCGCGTGCAGAGCAAGTAAAGGACTCATCATGATTGCTCGCATCGCTCCCTTCTTCGCCCGCGCCGCCGACAGCGACCTCTGGCACAGCTTCAAGCGTTCGCCCGGCGCCATCATCGCCGCGATCGTCACGCTGGCCATCCTGCTGGGCGCGCTGTTCGCCCCCGTGGTCGCGCCGCACAACCCCTTTGACCTGGCGTCCCTGAGCATCATGGACGCCAATACGCCGCCGGCCTGGGAAGAGGGCGGCAGTCCCGATTTCCTGCTGGGCACCGACGACCAGGGCCGCGACATCCTGTCGGCGGTGCTGTATGGCTCGCGCGTGTCGCTGCTGGTGGGCTTCGCCTCGGTGCTGTTCTCGATGGTGCTGGGCGTGACGCTGGGCCTTATCAGCGGCTACGCCGGCGGCCGCATCGACAGCTTCATCATGCGCATCGCCGACGTGCAGCTCTCGTTTCCCGCCATCCTGGTGGCGCTGCTGATCGACGGCGTGGCGCGCGGCCTCCTGCCGCGCGACATGCACGACCAGCTCGCGCTCTACGTGCTGATCTTCGCCATCGGCATCTCCGGCTGGGTGCAATACGCGCGCACCGTGCGCGGCTCCACGCTGGTGGAACGCAACAAGGAATACGTGCAGGCGGCGCGCCTCATCGGCATCGGCCCCTTCACCATCCTGCGCCGCCACATCCTGCCCAACGTGATGGGACCGGTGCTGGTCATCGCCACCATCCACCTGGCCATCGCCATCATCACCGAAGCCACGCTGTCCTTCCTGGGCGTGGGCGTGCCACCCACAGCGCCATCGCTGGGTACGCTGATCCGCATCGGCAACAGCTACCTGTTCTCGGGCATGTGGTGGATCTCCATCTTCCCCGGCATCGCGCTGGTGGCGCTGGTGCTGTCGGTCAACCTGCTGGGCGACTGGCTGCGCGACGCGCTCAACCCCAAGCTGCGCTGAGGACGCCATGGCCCTGTTGAACATCGACGATATCCGCATCGAATTCCCCAGCCGCCGCGGCACGCTGGTAGCCGTGGACGGCGTCTCGCTTTCCTTGGAAAAAGGCGAGATCCTGGGCGTGGTAGGTGAATCCGGCGCCGGCAAGTCCACCATCGGCAACGCCGTGATCGGCCTGCTGGAGGCTCCTGGCCGCCTGGCGGGCGGCTCCGTGCTGCTGAACGGCGAACGCATCGACACGCTGACCCCGGCGCAGCAGCGCAAAGTGCGCGGCCGTCGCATCGGCATGATCTTCCAGGATCCGCTGACCTCGCTGGACCCGCTGCAGACGGTGGAAAGCCAGCTGGTCGAGACCATGCAGGTGCACCTGAACCTGTCCCACGCCGAAGCGCAGAAGCGCGCGGTGCAGTTGTTGGCGCAGGTCGGCATCGACAAGCCGGAACTGCGCGTCAAGCAATACCCGCACCAGTTCTCCGGCGGCATGCGGCAACGCGTGGTGATCGCGCTGGCGCTGTGCTGCGAGCCCGAAGTCATCATCGCCGACGAACCCACCACCGCGCTCGACGTGTCGATCCAGGCGCAGATCCTGGAACTGCTCAAGAAGCTGTGCCGTGAAGAGCAGGTGGGCATGATCATCATCACGCACGACATGGGCGTGATCGCGGACGTGACGGACCGCGTGGCGGTGCTGTACCACGGCAAGCTGGTGGAACAAGGCCCCACATCCAAGATCCTGGGCGACCCCGACCATCCCTACACGCGCAGCCTGATCTCGGCCGTGCCGCGTCCCGACATCAAGCTGCGGCGCTTCCCGCTGGTAACTTACATCGAGGACGTAAAGAAGCCGGCGCAACCGCTGGACCTGGCCACGCACTGGCTGGGCCAGCGCCGCGACTTCGGCGCGCGCACCGGCGGCCCGCTGGTGCAGGTCAACGACCTGAGCATGCGTTTCGTATTGAAGAATGCCCTGCTCAAGCGCAACCAGCGCACGCTGGACGCCGTCAAACGCGTCAATTTCTCCATCGGCGAGGGCGAGGTCTTCGGCCTGGTGGGCGAGTCCGGTTCGGGCAAGTCCACGGTGGCGCGGCTGATCTCCGGCCTCTACACGCCGAGCGAAGGCTCGGTCAATTTCGGCGGCACGGACCTGACCGCGCTCAAGGGCGAGAAACAGCTGAACCCATTCCGGCGGCAGATCCAGATGATCTTCCAGGATCCGTTCTCTTCGCTCAATCCGCGCATGCGGGTACTGGACATCGTGGCCGAGCCGATCCGCTTCCACAAGCTGGCGGCCAGCGAAGCGGAAACGCGCCGCATCGTGGCCGACCTGCTGGACGTGGTGGGCCTGGCCGATCGCGCCGCCGAGCGCTTTCCGCACGAGTTCTCGGGCGGCCAACGGCAGCGCATCTGCATCGCGCGCGCGCTGGCCACGCGACCGCGTTTCCTGATCTGCGACGAACCGACCTCGGCATTGGACGTGTCCATCCAGGCGCAGATCCTGAACCTGCTGAAGGACCTGCAGGAGGAACTCGGGCTGACCATGCTGTTCATCAGCCACGACCTGCCGGTGATCCGCCAGATGTGCGACCGCGTGGGCGTGATGCGCTATGGCGAACTGCTGGAAGTGGCCAACACCGAAGACCTCTTCGAACGTCCGCAGCATCCCTACAGCCAACACCTGCTTGGCCTCATGCCCCGCCTGCAATCCATGTCCCGCGAGGGGCTGGACGTGGCGGGGTAGCGCCAGGCGCAACCCGGAGCGAGACATGACGGCGACACGACAGACCCTGTTCATAGGCGGCCAGGTTTTCGACGGCAAGGGCACGCTGCTGCCCAACCACGGCGTGCTGGTCGACGGCCGGCACGTGGCGCGCGTGGCGCCGGCCGGCGAGTTTTCCGGCTATGCCGGCGCGACCGTGCGCACGGACGGCATGACGCTGATGCCCAGCCTGGCCGACTGTCACGTCCATCTGGTCTACACCGGCGGCGCGGATCCCAATGCGCAACTGAGCAAGCAAGGCCCCGCGCAGATCACGCTGACGGCGCTGGAGAACGCCCAGGCCAGCCTGCGCGGCGGCGTCACCGCGCTGCGCGATTGCGGCGGCAAGGACTACCTGGAATTCGGCGTGCGCGACGCCATCGCGCGCGGCGTGTTCCCCGGCCCCACGATCAGGGCTTCGGGCCGCATCATCTGCATGACGGGCGGCCACGGCAACCGCATCGGCCGCGTGGCCGACGGCTGTGAGGACGTGATCAAGGCGGTGCGCGAACAGGTCCACGCCGGCTGCGACCTGGTGAAGATCATGGCCACGGGCGGTGTCATGACGCCAGGCGTCAGCCCCATGGACGCGCACTACAGCTTCGACGAAATGAAGGCCGGCGTGCATGAGGCCAAGCGCTTTCGCAAGAGCACCGCCAGCCATGCGCAGGGCACGCTGGGCATCCTGAATGCGGTGCGCGCCGGCATCGATTCCATCGAGCACGGCATCTTCATGGACGACGAATGCCTGCGCGAGATGCTGGACGCCCAGACCTATCTGGTGCCCACCATCGCCGCGGTGCGCAACATCATCGCCAACGCCGACAACGGCATCCCCGCCTACGCGGTCGAGAAGGCGCGCGCGGTGGAGCAGCGCCACCGCGAGTCGTTCCAGATGTACTACAAGGCAGGCGGGCGCATCGCGCTGGGCACCGACGCCGGCACCCCGTTCAACCTGCACGGCGAGAACGCCATGGAACTCGCCTACATGGTCGAGTTCGGCATGACGCCCGTGGACGCGCTGATCGCCGGCACCTCGCGCGGACATGACCTGATGGGCATGGACCAGCACGGCGCCATCGCCGAGGGCAACGTGGCCGATCTGCTGCTGGTGCAGGGCGATCCCACCGAGGACATCATGAAGGCGGCCGACAAGCGCTTCCACGTCGCGGTGCTGCGCAACGGCGAAGTGGCTGCCGGCGCCTTGCCGCGCTGAAACGCAACAGCCTCGGCCCGCAATAAAAAAAGGCCGCCGCGCCCAGGGCGCGGCGGCCTTTGTATAGCTCGATGCGAGAGACTGGCCGGCTTAGCGGGCGCCGCCCATCGCGCCGCTCATGACCATCATCAGGAACTGTTCGACCGGCATCTTCTTGCCGTTGAAGTCGACCTGGCCGTCAGCGTAGTTCAAGTAGGTCACGATGTTGTTGTTTTCGACCTTGGCCATGCCCATGGCGGTGGCCATGGTGCCAACCATTTCAGCCTGACCCTTAGCGGTCTGCTGAGCCTGCTCGGCCGGCACGCCGCGCACCTGGGGTTCGATGGCCATCAGGTCGCTCAGGTTGCCCTTGGACAGCACCAGCTTGGCGTTGAGCTTGCGGATCACCTGCTTCAGCGTGTCGGCGAACTCACCGTCCAGCGAGGCCGGCTTGGCCATGTCCAGATCCAGGTTGAAGGTCGACGTACCGTTGGCCGTGCGCACTTCCAGCGGCGAGACCGCCAGCGTCGGGTTGCCGGCCAGCAGCAGTTCGACGTTGGTCTTGATGACCTGCTTTTCTTCGTCCGTGAACTGGGGCGACTGTTCTTCGCCCTTGCTCTGCATCATGCGGCGCGAAGCGGCTTCATAGACGTCGTTCAGCGCCTTGAAGGCCTTCGAATCCAGCTTCTGCGCGTCCAGCACCAGCTTCAGGCCGGCCATGTCCTTTTCCTGCACGTTGATCATGCCGAAATCCATGGCCATCTTCACGCCCATGAGCGAGTTGGCTTCGGTCATGTCGACGGTGATCGCGGTGTCCTTGAGCTGGACCGGCGGCTTTTCCTTGGACGTGATGGTCCAGTTCTTGAGCGCGACCTTCTGGCTGCCGACATACATGTCGTTCGACGCCGGCGTCATGTCGCTGGTCAAGGTCAGGCCGGTCATGGCCATGCTGACGATGTCGCTTTCTTCGGATTCGCCCGCCAGCGTCAGGCTGTCGGCCTTCAGCGCGACCGTGCCGTGCTTGCTGCCGGTGGCGTAGGTCACGTCGCCCTTCATGCCCGAGAACTTCAGGCTGTTGGCGTCCTTCGCGAACTCGACCGGAGCCATGTCGAAGTTGCCGCTGATGTTCTTGGCGTAGCTGACGCTATAGGCGCCGGACAGCGGCACCGCGCCCTTGGCGGCGGCGAACCATTCCTTGACCAGGGACGTTTCTTCCAGCTGGAAGCGGCTGGCCACCATGGCGGGCGCGAAGGAACCCGACTTCAGGTTGGACAGCGGGAAAGGTCCATGGTCCAGGTGCTCGACAAACAGCAGCTCGTGCTCCGTGACCGGCTGGCCGTCGGCGGGCGCCTCGGTGAACTTGATGCGGTAGCGCTCGGTGGACGAGAACACGCCACGGTCGAAGGACACCAGCTCAACCACGGGGGTCACGCCCCACTTTTCGCCGACCTTCTTCAGTTCAAGGTTGGCCTGCTCGATCGATTGCTTGACGAAAGCCTCGGCCTTCTGGCCCGTATACCAAGCCGTGCCGGTCCATACTGCGCCCAGCGCGACGACTACGCCCACAATTGCCGATTTTTTCATTGCGATCCTTTATTCTTCAAATGGATGAAAGCGGACGGATTATAGGGATTGCAGCCTAGGGAAAACACTTATTTCGTGCAAAGGCGCAGCAATGTGTTGCTTATTGATACAGAACTAGCCCGCCCGGGCGGTGCTGCAACGCCACATCAGCTACAATCCGTCGGTGCGTTTTGCCAATCTGCGCACGTCCGCTAGGCCCTTCGCTGCCGAGCTTCGCCCATCAGGGCGCTTCCCTTTTCTCCTTTATTCGTCCGCCTGGATTGGAGTCTCTCAACTTGAGCGACGGGCTGCCGCTGGAGTTGTTTTGACTACCTCTTCCCCTTTTGCCGACCTCGGGCTGGCTGATTCCCTGTTGCGCGCCATTGCCGAAACCGGCTACACCGCGCCCACCCCCATTCAGGCCCAGGCCATTCCCCAGGTCCTCAAGGGTGGCGACCTGCTCGCCGCCGCACAGACGGGCACCGGCAAGACCGCCGGCTTCACGCTGCCCATCCTGCACCTGCTGATGCAGAAAAAACCCGAGCTGCGCAAGCCCGGCCGTCCGCGTTGCCTGATCCTGACCCCGACGCGTGAGTTGACCGCGCAGGTCGAGGAATCGGTGCAGACCTATGGCAAGTACACCCCGCTGTCCTCCATGGTGATGTTCGGCGGCGTCAATATCAACCCCCAGATCTCCGCGCTGAGAAAGCCGCTGGACATCCTGGTCGCCACCCCCGGCCGCCTGCTGGACCACTGCGGCCAGAAGACCGTGGACCTGTCCGGCGTCGAAATCCTGGTGCTGGACGAAGCCGACCGCATGCTGGACATGGGCTTCATCCGCGACATCCGCAAGGTCCTCGCGCTGCTGCCCAAGCAGCGTCAGAACCTGCTGTTCTCGGCCACCTTCTCCGACGAGATCCGCACCCTGGCGCGCGGCGTGCTGAACAATCCGGGCGAAGTCTCCGTCACCCCGCGCAACACCGCCACCGAGCTGGTCACCCAGACGGTGCACATGGTGGAACAGCACCACAAGCGCGACCTCATCAGCCACATCATCCGCGAAAGCGGCTGGCACCAGGTGCTGGTGTTCACCCGCACCAAGCACGGCGCCAACCGCCTGGCCGAAAAGCTGGTCAAGGACGGCCTGACCGCCGCCGCCATCCATGGCAACAAGAGCCAATCGGCCCGCACCCGCGCCTTGGCCGGCTTCAAGGACAGCACCGTGACGGTGCTGGTCGCGACCGACATCGCCGCCCGTGGCCTGGACATCGACCAACTGCCCCAGGTGGTGAACTTCGAACTGCCCAACGTGCCTGAAGACTACGTGCACCGCATTGGCCGCACCGGCCGCGCCGGCGCCACCGGTGCCGCGGTCTCGCTGGTCGACAACAGCGAAATCAAGCTGTTGAAGGACATCGAGCGCCTGATCAAGAAGACCATCGAGCGCAAGCCCGTGGAAGGCTGGACGCCGCCGGCCACGACCGCCGCGGCTTTCGACCGCCAGGAACGCGACGAAGACAACCGCAGCCCGCGCGGCGGCGGCGGCCGCAATGGCGGCCGTAGCGGCAACGGCAATGGCAACGGCGGCCGCTCGCGGCCGGCCCAAGGCCAGGGCCAGTCCCGCGCCGCGGCTGGCGGCCGCGCCCCCGCCCCGGCCCGTGCCGGCGGCGAAGGCCGCGCCAACCATGGCTCGCGCGACGGCAAGCCCGCCGACCGTCCGGCCCACGCTGGCCGCAACGAAGGCCGTCCGCAACAGAACCACCGCCGTCCGGAAGGCTCCGGCCGCGCCGCAGGCAATGGCGGTTCCGGACGCCCCGCAGGTGCGCCGCGCGCCGCGCTGCTGAGCAAGTAATATCACCGCAACCGCCCCCCACGGACCCGCGCCATGCCCTTATCTACCTGGTTGACGTTCTTCCTGGCCTCCTGGGCCATTTCGTTCTCGCCTGGCGCGGGCGCGATCTCGGCGATGTCCTCCGGCCTGAAATACGGCTTTGCGCGCGGCTACTGGAACACGGCCGGCCTGATCATGGGCATCCTGTTCCAGTTCGTGGTGGTGGCCGTGGGCCTGGGCGCGGTGCTGGCCACGTCCGAGATGGCCTTCAACGTGGTCAAGTACCTGGGTGTGGCCTACCTGATCTACCTGGGCGTGCGCCAGATCCGCACGGATGCGGCGCCTGTCACGGTGGATTCCGGCGACCCCAAGCGCGCCACGATCCGTGAACTGGTGCTGCGCGGTTTCCTGATCAACACCATGAACCCCAAGGGCACGGTGTTCCTGCTGGCCGTGGTGCCGCAGTTCGTGGACACCGCGCTGCCGCTGACGCAGCAATACGCGGCCATCGCCGCCACGCTGGCGTTCACCGACCTGGTGGCCATGGGCGTGTACACGCTGCTGGCGGCGCGCGTGCTGCGCCTGCTGCGCAGCGCCAAGCATATCCGCTGGATGAACCGGACCTTCGGCTCGCTCTTCATCCTGGCCGGCGTGTTCCTGGCTTCGTTCCGCCGCCATTCCTGAACCTCATGCGCGGGGCATGCGCCGGCGACGGTGCATGCCCCGCGCGTTTTCATGCCCGATACCGGACCGCGCCGGGCCCAAAAGCGGCGCCAAGTAAAATCCTTCCGATCATGAACATCCCTCACGAAGTAGCGCGGCGCCGTACGTTCGCCATCATTTCCCACCCCGACGCGGGCAAGACGACACTGACCGAAAAGCTGTTGCTGTTCGCAGGCGCGATCCAGATCGCCGGCAGCGTCAAGGCGCGCAAGGCTTCGCGCCATGCCTCGTCCGACTGGATGGAAATCGAAAAGCAGCGCGGCATTTCCGTGGCGTCCTCGGTGATGCAGATGGAATACCGCGATTGCGTCATCAACCTGCTCGACACCCCGGGCCACGCGGACTTCTCCGAAGACACGTACCGGGTGCTGACGGCGGTGGACGCCGCACTCATGGTGATCGACGCCGCCAACGGCGTGGAACCGCAAACCATCCGCCTCTTGCAGGTCTGCCGCGCGCGCAACACGCCCATCATCACGTTCATCAACAAGATGGACCGCGAAGTGCGCGAACCTTTGGAACTGCTGTCCGAGATCGAAGGCCACCTGGGCATGGACGCGGTGCCGTTCTCCTGGCCGGTCGGCATGGGCAAGGCTTTCGGCGGCGTGTTCGACATCCGCCAGGACCGCATGCGCGTGTTCCGTCCTGGCCAAGAGCGCCGCTCGGACAAGGACGACTTCATCGAAGGCCTGAGCAATCCCGAAATAGCCCGGCGCTTCGGCTCGGCGTTCGAGCAGGCCAGCGGCGAGATCGAACTCATCAACGAAGCCGCGCCCGCCTTCGACCGCGAGCAGTTCCTGGCCGGCAAGCAGACACCCGTGTTCTTCGGCTCCGCCATCAACAACTTCGGCGTGCAGGAAGTGCTGGACGCGCTGGTCGAACAGGCGCCGCCCCCGGGCCCGCGCGAGTCCATGCAGCGCCTGGTGCAGCCCGTGGAACCCAAGTTCACCGGCGTGGTTTTCAAGGTGCAGGCCAACATGGATCCCGCCCACCGCGACCGCGTCGCGTTCGTGCGCGTGAGCTCGGGCCGCTTCGAGCGCGGCATGCGCCTGAAAGTCGCGCGCACCAACAAGGAAATGCGCCCCAACAACGTGGTGTCCTTCCTGTCGCAGCGGCGCGAGCTGCTGGACGAGGCCTATGCCGGCGACGTGATCGGCATTCCCAACCACGGCGTGCTGCAACTGGGCGACGTGCTGACCGAAGGCGAGACGCTGCAGTTCACCGGTCTGCCGTTCTTCGCCCCCGAGCTGTTCCAGGCCGTGGAAGTGAAGGACCCGCTGCGCACCAAACAGTTGCGTACCGGCCTCACCCAATTGGGCGAGGAAGGGGCCATCCAGGTGTTCCGTCCCGAGGCCGCCGGCGGCTCGCTGCTGCTGGGCGCAGTCGGACAACTGCAGTTCGAAGTGGTCGCGCACCGCCTGAAGACCGAGTACGGCGTGGACGCGCGGATGCTGCCTTCCCGCTACACAATGGCACGTTGGATTACGTCTGAAAACCCCAAGGCGCTGCGCAAGTTCATGGATGCCAATGCCGCCCATATCGCCTATGATGTTGTGGATGCGGCGGCGTTTTTGATCGGTTCTCCCGCGCAGTTGCGCGTGGCCGAGGAACTGTATCCCGATGTGAAATTCCATGCCATGCGGGAGCACGGCGGCAAGGTTTTCGGAGACAAAGCGTAGACCCGTTGGGGTCCCGCACGGCAGATGAGGGTAGCAATGTCTTGGCGTTTCTTATTCGCAACGCTCCTGATCGCGCTTGGCGCGTCGGCCTGGGGCGGTATTCAACTGGGTGATTGGCTGGTGGCGCATGCGCCGGTGGCCGCGCCCGCTCCTGGCCAGGATGCCGCGGCATCCCAGCAACCCGTGCTGGATGCCAACGGCCGTCCTTACGTGGCCCAGCCTCCGCAGCCGCGCATCGACGGCACCTTGGGCGTGCCCGACAAGCCGTCCGACCGCGAGTGGCAGGTCAACACCGTGTCCCTGTTCGACAGCGTCAGCGATCCCGCGGTGAAGATCTCGCGCGAACGCATCAGTCCGGATCAGGCCCGCGAAATCGCGGCGGCTTCGCAAGTGCCGCTACCCTCGGGCGCGTCTGACGTCAGCACGCTGGATCTGCAGGCTCCCGGCACGTCCACCGCCATCAATGGCGGCCAGGTCCAGGCCGGTGGCTACGGCACGCCGCAAATGGTCCAGGCGCCCCCGCCGCCCCCGAACACCGCTCAGGCGCCCGGCGCCCTGGGCTGGCAGGACGCGCTCAAGCGCGAACTCGCGCATTGCGCCACGCAAGGCTTCTTCGAGCGCCCCTCGTGCTCCTGGGCCGCGCGCAACAAGTACTGCGGGCCCAACCGCGCCTGGGGCACCATGGCCGAGTGCCCGGCTCGCCCGAATTGACGTATCGGCGCGCGGCATGCGCCGCGTGGCACCGACAAAAAAAATGGAGCCCCACGGGGCTCCATTTTTATGACCGGAACATTACTCCGGCACGGACATCTGGCTTTGCAGATAGTTCTGGATGCCGACCTTGTCGATCAGGTCGATCTGCGTTTCCAGATAGTCGATGTGCTCTTCGGTGTCGTCCAGGATGTCCTGGAACAGATCGCGCGAGACATAGTCGCGGACCGATTCGCAATGCGCGATCGCTTCCTTCACGGTCGCCTGCGCGCCTTGCTCCAGCTTCAGGTCACAGGCCAACAATTCCGGCACGTCCTCGCCGATCAGCAGCTTGTGCAGGTCCTGCAGGTTGGGCAGGCCGTCCAGCATGAAGATGCGCGCGATCAAGCGATCCGCATGCTTCATTTCGCCGATGGACTCTTCGTACTCGTGCTTGCCCAGCTTGTCGAAGCCCCAATGGTTCAGCATGCGGGCATGCAGGAAATACTGGTTGATGGCCGTCAGTTCGTTGGTCAGTTGCTTGTTCAGGAACTGGATGACGGTTTTGTCGCCTTTCATGATGGACTCCTTGCAGTCAGGCGCGACGCAGATGCATCGCGACAAAGGAGCGCACGATGCCGCGCGTACGCAACCCCGGCAGACTACCATCTGGCGCGGGGCCGCGCCTAGCCTTGCGCTGTATTTGGTAAACCGCTTTAGGACCGCTACAAGAAAGCGACAAGCTAATGAGAATGAGTATGCGTGCCTGATGCCTTGCATACGCGCATCAATGCCTGCGCGGCCTGACGCTGCGCGATGCGGCGGAATCCGTCGTCCGATCGGCACAACCGCATGCGCCGATATGCCATCTGCCTGCACGAAACGCGCCAGCTTGCGGCCGGCGGCGTTTCGTTGCGGATCGGCAACCCCGGCTGCGGCGGCGCGTTACTCGGCGCGCCGCGTCGCCAACCAGATGCCCAACGCGATCGGAACGATGCCCATCAAATCCAGCCACGACACGTGCTCACCCAGCACCAGCCACCCGAACAGCAGGCCCAGCGGCGGCATCAGGAAATGCAGCGCGCTCGCCGCCGTGGCGCTGGCACGGCCCAGGATCATGAACCACAGGTAGTAGCCGCCCATCGACACCGCGACGATCATGTAGGCCATGCTCCAGAACAGGCTGGCGGTCATGCGCGCGTCGCCGATGTTCTCGTGCATCAACGCGAAGGGCAGCAAGGCTGCGGCGCCGGCCAGGGACTGTATGCCCGTGGACGTCCACAGGCCCGAGGACGGCTTCAAACGCTTGTAGAGCAGCGTGCCCGCCACCAACGCCACCAGGCCGCCCGTGACCAGCAGCGTGCCATGCAGGTCCTCCTGCATGCCCGACAAGCGCGAACGCAGCACCAAGGCCACGCCCGCCAATCCCAGGCACAGGCCCAGCAGCTTGCGCCAACCCAGCCGCTCGCCCAGCACCGGACCGGCCAGCACGCCGATAAGCAGCGGGTTGGTGCTGATCAGCACCGCAGTGAACGCCGACGACACCGTCGTCATGCCCGACCAGCTCAGGCCCAGGTACAGCGCGTTGTTCAGCGCCCCCAACAGGATCAGCGCAGCCAGGTCACGCGCGCCCGGCATCTTCCAACGGCCGCTCGCTGCCGCCAGGCCCAGCATCAACGCTCCCGCGATCAGGAAGCGGATGGTCAGCAAGGTCAGCGGCGGACAGTCCCGCACGGCGATCTTGGCCGCGGCGAACGCCGAGCTCCACAGAAAGCAAAACGCTGCGATGGGCGCCCAACTGATGCCCGGCGAGGCTTGAGCGGGAAGGGCGGCGGCAGAAAGGGTCGAGGAGGCCTTCATGATGAGTCCGGAAGGTGGCGCTGAGCCGCGGTGGCGGCGGATGGACGAATTCTGCGCGGCCGCCCATCCATTGACAAACTCTTTATTCGGATCGAAAGTATTTAAAAAATGAATGCATGGAGCGGCCGATGCCAGACCTCGATCTTTTGCACAGTTTCGTGTCCGTCGTGGATGCCGGCGGCTTCACCGCGGCGGGCGAACGCGTGCACCGCAGCCAATCCACCGTCAGCCAGCAGATCCGCAAGCTGGAGGAATCCTTGGAATGCGCACTGTTCGTGCGCGAAGGCCGCCAGGTCTCGCTGACCGAGGACGGCGAACGGCTTCTGGGCTACGCGCGGCGGATGCTGGCCCTGTCCACGGAGGTCCGGGAAGCCGTCAGCGGACGCAAGCGCGTGGACGTGATCCGGCTGGGTATCCCGGACGACTTCGCGGCCGACACACTGACCATCCTGGTATCGGAATTTGCGCGGTCCCGTCCGGGCGTGCGGCTATCGGTCCGCTGCGACCTGACCTCGGCGCTCACCCGCGCACTGGAACGCGGCGACCTGGACGTGGCGCTGCTCAAGCGCGAGCCCGGCGCGGGCGCCGCGTTGGCCGCCTGGCCCGAACAATTGCATTGGATTGGCGCCCCGGGGCTGGACGTCCCGGCAACCGAGCCGGTACCGCTGGTCGCGTTTCCGCAGGGCTGCATCTACCGCAACCGCGCCATCCATGCCCTGGAAGCTGCGGGCCGGCACTGGCGCATCGCCTACGAAAGCCCGAACCTGATGGGCTTGCAAGCGGCATTGACTGGGGGGTTGGGGGTGGCGCTGCTGGAGCGGCGCTGCCTCTTGACGGATCATCGGATCATCGATGCGGGCCTGCCTGCGGTGCCGTCGACCGAACTGGCGCTATGCCTGGCCGACACGGTGCGCGAGCCTGCGCGTCAGCTGGCAATGGCTATCCGGGAATTCTGCGAGAAAGAAGCGACGCGGCCCGCTGCGTGACGGCAGCGAGCCGGAAAGAAACGGCTATCCTCAGGCGATCGCGACCAGGGGAATCGGGAAGCTGCTGTTGGCAGCAGGCGCGCCCGACTCGACCAAAGCGGCCGGAGGATTGACCGGAACGGCAATGGAACGCACGTCGCACACGCTGGAGCAGCGGCCGCCTGGCAGGTATTCGGTGGCGGTAGCCGCGCAGCAGCCGCAGCACGTAGCCACGCCCAGCTCGAATTGCAGGTCGGAAAGCGTCGTCGCGCCCGCGTCCACGCTGGCGCGGACTTGGCGTTCGGTGATGGCATTACATACGCAAATGTACATGAGAATAATTATCGAAAATTATTCTGCTACTGACAAGCCCCGCGCGCAAATAAATTTGCAACCAAAGTGTCACGCAAGTCTTTGAAATTAGGGACGAATTTTCCCAACCCCGTCCCTCATTTCAAGAACCCGTTCAGCGGGCTGCCGCCTGCGCCTTGCGCAACGCCGCCGGGGCGATCCGCAGCGCTTCCCGGTACTTTGCCACCGTCCTTCGGGCGATGACTATCCCCTGATCAGCCAGCTTTTGCATGATCTGGCTGTCGGACAAAGGCTTGGCCCGGTTCTCTTCGGCCACCATCTGGCGGATGAAGGTCTGCACCGCCGTGGCCGAGGTGGCATCCCCGCCATCCGTCGAAACCCCCGTACCAAAGAAGCGCTTGAGCTCCAGCGTGCCAAACGGAGTGAGCATGTACTTCTGCGTTGTGGCCCGTGAAATGGTGGATTCGTGCAAACCGAGCTCACCGGCGATGTCCTTCAGGATGAGAGGCCGCATGGCGGCCGGCCCCTGGCTGAAGAAGGCCGTCTGGTGCTGCACGATGGCTTGGGCCACGCGCAGGATGGTGTCGAAGCGCTGCTCCACGTTGCGGATCATCCAACGGGCCTGCTGCAGCTGCGATTGCAGCCCCGCATGCGCGGATTCCTTCTGGTTGCCCAGCATCTGGGCGTACAGCCCGTTGATCTGCAGCTTGGGCACGGCGGCGCTGTTGAGGGTGACCTGCCAGCCGCCGCGCGTCTTGCGCACGATGACGTCCGGCACCGCGTAGTCGGCCGCGGGCACGGTCCAGGCACGCCCGGGGCGGGGCTCCAGGCGCAGGATGAGGGCGTGGGCCGAGCGGAACGTGGCCTCATCGCAGCCCACGGCCGCGCACAGGCGCGCGGCGTTGCCCGTCGCCAGCAGCGCGAGGTGCTGCGCGCAGATCTGGCGGGCACAAGCCAGGACCGCGGCGTCCGCCGCTTCGGGCAGCCGATCCAGATCCGGGTTGCGTAGCTGCAACAACAGGCATTCCGCCATGTCGCGCGCGCCTATGCCGGGCGGATCGAACGACTGCAACAGCGACAGGGCCGCCTTCAGCTCGTCGATGTCCGGTTCCAGTTCGGGCGGCAACCAGTCCAGGATTTCCTCCAGCGGCGATCCCAGGTAGCCGTTTTCGTCCAGTTCGTCGATCAGGAGGCCGGCCAGCGCAGCGTCGCGCGGCGCGGCGCGCGTCAGCATCAGCTGGCCCAGCAGATGTTCGCGCAGCGTATCCGGCCGGGCGGCCTCGGGGCGGCTGGAATCTTCGTCGGGGTAGACCCCGCCCGAGCCCGGCATTTCGTCCACCGGCGTCTCGCGTTCGACGGCGGGCTCGTCATCCTGCACCGAGGATTCGCGGTCGGACTCGGCCGGCGCCTCGGCCGACGGCGCTTCGTCCTGCCGCTCCAGCAGCGGGTTCTCCGCCAGCACCTGCGAAATCTCGGCTTCGAGGTCGAGCGTGGACAGCTGCAACAATCGGATCGATTGCTGTAGTTGTGGCGTCAGCGTCAAATGCTGACCTGGTCGCAGTTCTAAAATTGGACGGGTCATAGGTACAATATTTTGCATGATGAATCTGACTTCGCCCGCAAGTGTCCGCCAGGACTGTCGCCTCATAGGCCAGACCCTGCTCAAACTGGCGCTTCCCCGACTCATACTGCGTGCGATCGTCATCGCCGTCGCTGTGGTCATCTGGTATCTGGCCGCCAACTGGATACTGAATTTCGGCCGCACCGTGAACTACGAGTTCCTGCACTCCCTGGGGCAACCGACCATGGACATGGTGCAGAAGGTCAACCCCTACATCTGGTGGGTGGTGGCCGGCATCTGGACCCTGATCGTGTTCTTCACGATGCGCGCCTGGCTGTCCGCCAGCCTGGCTTCCGGCAGCGCCACGCCGGTCGAAACCAGCGTGCTGGCCGACCTGGCGCCCAACCTGTCCGACGAGACCCTGGGCGTGCTGCGCTGGACCTGGGGCGATCGCCAGGAGCCCTTCACGGTGGGCGATCTGCGCCGCTCCCTGTCTGAAATTCGCCACAATCGCGCCGGCAAGATCGCCATGGTCGCGGAACAGGCCCGCATTCTGGAGTCGTCCGACCGCCAGCCGCGCGATCCGCGCGACGAAGTCCGCCGCGAAGCGCGCAGCGAACGCTACGTGGAGCCGCGTATCGGCCCGGCCCGCTAAGCCCGTCCTTCCTTCCCTCCAATGCCATAGCAGGCCGCCGACAGGCGGCCTGTTTTTGTTTCGGCCGTACGCTTGGCCAGCCACATAGCGCGCCCATCAGCCCCATCCAACGCATTTTGCTGAATATTCTTCAGCAAAATGCGTTGTCATGCGCCCGTATTCCACCCCATCACAAAAGAGTATTCAGTTGCACTTCTGGCGAAAATATGTTCGACTAGCAACTTATGGCCGCTAACCGCACCCCCTTCGCGATTGCCACCGGACGCTACGACGCTCCGGTTGCCGGCCTGCGCGCTCGTTTCTCCTCCTACGCGCTATCGCTATACCTACCGATCGGTTGCCGGGCCTAGTGTCCCCGTGGTAGCTCGGCAACCACGTTTGCCACACGCGATTTCCCCCTTTTATCTCTGAATCCTGCCGGTCAATCACGGCAACTCCTGGCACAAGACCGCAATCCGGTCGCGTAGCCGCCTAGGGAAGCATTCCCGGGATTCAAAAGAAACCGATCGAGGTGTAGTAATGATGCTTGCCAACCCCGCCACCAAATACGTCCCCTTCGCGCCCTTTACCCGCGACTTTTCCGAACGCACCTGGCCCAGCCGCCGCATCACCAAGGCGCCGATCTGGATGAGCACCGACCTGCGTGACGGCAACCAGGCCCTGATCGAGCCGATGAGCGTCGAGCGCAAGCTCCGCTTCTTCGAACAGCTGGTGAAGATCGGCTTCAAGGAAATCGAAGTAGGCTTCCCGTCCGCTTCGCAAACCGACTTCGATTTCGTGCGCAAGCTCATCGACGAGAAGCGCATTCCCGACGACGTCACCATCATCGTGCTGACCCAGTCGCGCGAAGACCTGATCAGCCGCACGGTGGAATCCGCTGCTGGCGCCAAGCAAGCCATCGTCCACCTGTACAACGCCTGCGCCCCGGCGTTCCGCAAGGTCGTGTTCAACATGAGCAAGGACGAGATCAAGAACATCGCCACCACCGGCACGCGCCTGGTGAAGCAGTACATGGCGCAGCACCCGGAAACGCAATGGCGTTACCAGTACTCGCCCGAAGTCTTCAGCACGACCGAACCCGAGTTCGCATTGGAAGTCTCCAACGCCGTGGCCGACGTATGGCAGCCCACGCCCGAGTGCAAGATGGTGCTGAACCTGCCCGCCACCATCGAGGCCACCAGCCCCAATCTGTACGCCGACCAGATCGAATGGATGCACAAGAACCTGGCGCGCCGCGACAGCATCGTGCTCAGCGTGCACCCGCACAATGACCGCGGCACCGCCGTGGCCGCCGCCGAATTCGCCGTGATGGCCGGCGCCGACCGCATCGAAGGCTGCCTCTTCGGCAGCGGCGAGCGCACCGGCAACGTCGACCTCGTCACGCTCGCATTGAACCTTTACACGCAGGGCGTGCATCCGGGCCTGGACTTCTCGGACATCGACGAAGTGCGCCGCTGCGCCGAGTACTGCAACCAGTTGCCGGTCCACCCGCGCCACCCGTACGCGGGCGACCTGGTCTTCACCGCGTTCTCCGGCTCGCACCAGGACGCCATCAAGAAGGGCTTTGCCCAGCAGCAGGCCGACGCCGTCTGGGAAGTGCCTTACTTGCCGATCGACCCGGCCGACCTCGGCCGCAGCTACGACGCCGTCATCCGCGTGAACAGCCAATCGGGCAAGGGCGGCGTGTCCTACCTGCTCGAACAGGAACACGGCCTGGTGTTGCCGCGCCGCCTGCAGATCGAATTCAGCCGCGCCATCCAGCGCGTCACCGACGAGACCGGCCGCGAAGTCACGGCCGACGACGTGCACACGATCTTCAACCGCGAGTACCTCGAGCAGAAGTCGCCGTGGAAGCTGGTGCGCCACCGCATCGACGGCAATCCGTCGGCCGGCGAAGGCCAGCATTTCAGCATCGAGGCCGAATTGGAATACAACGGCGAACGCCGCATCGTGACGGGCAAGGGCGACGGCGCCATCTCGGCCTTCGTGGCCGCGCTGGACGTGCCCGTTCGCATCATGGACTACCACGAGCACGCCATCGGCACCGGCACCGACACGCGCGCCGCTTCGTATGTCGAACTGCGCGTCGGCGAATCCAGCACGGGCTTCGGCGTGGGTATCGACCGCGACATCGTGACGGCTTCGTTCCAGGCCGTGCTGAGCGCCGTCAACCGCCACATCAATGCCGGCGCCGTGACCGCAACCGAGCAAGAAACCGCCGAAACCGCGTGATCCGCAATCCGGCGTAAAAAACGCCAGCCTTATCGGGCTGGCTTTTTCTTTGAGCGCGCGCCGCGCTTATCCGCGCGGCCAGATGTCGGCCGCGCCGATATCCGGCGCAGTGGCGGCCAACAGCCGCTGATGAACCCACTGCGCCATCGCCAGCGTGCGATGGTCGCTATAGCGCGCACCGACCAGCTGCAGCCCCACGGGCAAGCCCTGCGGGCCGGTAGCGAAGGGCAGGCTGAGGGTAGGATGGCCGAATACCGTCCACGCGCGCGAGAACTGCGGATCCCCCGTCCCCAGGTCCGCGAACGGCGCCTCGCCACTGGCGCTGGGCGCAAGCAGCACATCGTATTTGTCGAACCACGTGTCCACGCGCGCGCGCGACTCGGCGACGCGCATCAGGTTCTTCTGATGTTCTTCAGCGGTAATGCGCGAGCCCGCTTCCAGGATGGCCTGGATCTTGGGGCTGAGCTGCGCCGCATGCTCCAGGCGCTCGTAGGCCAACGCCTGCGAAGCTTCAAACGCCATGATGTCCGAATGCAGCTGCACCAGCACGCAATGCTCTGGCGGCAGCGGCAATTCTTCGACCACGGCGCCTGCGCGCGACAGAATGGCCGCGGCCTGCGCGTAGGCTTCTTTGGTTTCGGGCAGCGCATGCCGCCATTGCAGGCTGCGGTACATGCCGATACGCGGCTTGCCGTCATAGGCCAGATCGAGCATGCGCGGATCGCGCATCAGCACGGAAGCAAACAGCGCCACGTCCGGCACCGAGCGCGCGAAACCGCCGATGGTGTCCAGGGACTCCGCCAGGCTTTTGACGCCCGCGCGGGAAATGCTGCCAAAGGTGGGTTTGAAGCCCACGATGCCGCAATAGGAAGCGGGGCGGATGATGGAAGCCGCGGTCTGCGTGCCCAAGGCGAAGGGCACCATGTCGTCGGCCACCGCCGCAGCCGAGCCGCTGGACGAGCCGCCCGGCGAGTAGGCTTCGTTGCGAGGATTGCGCGTGGGGCCTGCCAGATAAGTGGCGAATTCCGTCGTCACGGTCTTGCCGACGACGATCGCGCCCGCGCCCCGGCACAGCGCCACCGAGGCCGCGTCCAGGCCCGGAAGGTGGCGTTCGTAGATGGGCGAGCCGTAGCGCGTGGGCAGGTCGACCGTGTCGAACAGGTCCTTCACGCCCATGGGCAGGCCGTGCAGCACGCCACGCAGCGCGCCGCGGTCCAGCTCCTGCGCACGCTCCAACGCAGCCTGCTTTTGCAACGCGGTCCAGGCATGGATGGTGCTTTCGCGTTGTTCAATGCGTGCGAAGCAGGCGCGCACCAATTGCTCTGCGGTCAATTCGCGCCGTTGCAGCTTGCGCGCGGCTTCCAGCGCGCCAAGTCTGTTCAAGGCAGTAGACATGGTCCTTTCCTCTTTACCGGCGCCGCGCTACGCGCGGCGGCTCAACTACGCACCCGGTCCCCTTGACCGAGGATCCGCCATGCCGCGCGGTTTTCTGCCGCGACGTTCAAGTGGACCAATCCCAACCATTGTGCGCCTTGCGTCAATTAGGAAATACCCAAGAAAGTCTGATTTTTCCCTGGAAATTGCGCGCCGCGCCTTGGCTTTGTGTTGTTGCGTCGGCATCAGCATAGCGCAAACCCGTGCAACACAAAGGTCATATTTGTCGAGTAAGATGAAATCGTTTTCACGAATCCCGGCAGCAATCCCGCCATGGCCTCGCGCTCGTCGCCCCGCTTTTCCATCATTGAAGTGGCCCGCAAGGCCGGGGTGTCCCCGGCGACGGTTTCGCGCGCGTTCAACCAGCCCGAGATCGTGCATCCGGACACGCTCGCGCATATCCGCAACGTCGCCAAGCGGGCCGGCTTCCGGCCTAACCGCGTGGGCCGCAGCCTGCGTTCCGGCAGCACGCGCACCATCGGCCTGATACTGCCCACGCTGTCCAACCCAGTCTTCGCCGAATGCTTCGAAGGCGCGGAGCGGCGCGCGCGGGAATCGGGCTACAGCGTCATGCTGACCGCCACCGGCTACGATCCCGCGGTGGAATCCGCCGCGGTCCAGGGCCTGATGGACCATCAGGTCGACGGCCTGATCCTGACGGTCGCCGACGCCGCCAAGAGCGCCACGCTGGACGACCTGGACCATGCCGGCATTCCTTACGTGCTCGTCTACAACGAATCTGGCGCCCATCCCTTCGCATCGGTCGACAATCGCGCCGCCGCCAGCGACATGGTGGCGCATCTGGCCGCGCTGGGCCATCGGCGCATTGCGCTGGTCACGGGCCCCTTGACCGCATCGGACCGCGCCCGCCGCCGGCTGACGGGCGCGCGCGCCTGCGCCAAACGCCTGGGCCTGGACGCCATCCAGCACATCTCCATGAGCTCGCACACGGGCAGCGACCTCGACGCCCTGAAAGCGGCGCTGCGCGGCAAGCAGGCGCCCACCGCCTTGTTCTGTTCCAACGATCTGCTGGCCACCGCCGTGATCGCGGACCTGGTGGGCCTGGGCCTGTCGGTGCCCGCCGACATCTCGGTATGCGGCTTCGACGGCATGCGCTTTGGCGCCTTGCTGACGCCGCCCCTGACCACCGTGGCCCAGCCCAGCGACGGCATCGGCGAAACGGCCTGCTCGAACCTGCTGGCGCAGATCCAGGGCCAAGCGCCGCATTCGGACCGCCTGCCGCATTGCATCGTCGTCGGCGGCACCGCCGCGCCAGTGCGCCGCTGAGGCCTCTCTCTACAACAACCATTCTTCTGCATACGCGTCATGCTCATCGCACAAATCACCGACCTGCACATGCGCACTCCGGGCGACAAGGCCTACGGCATCATCGATCCGGCGGCGTTCCTGGCGCCCGCGGTGCGCGCGCTCAATGCCCTGACCCCGCGCCCCGATTGCGTGCTGATCACGGGCGACCTGACCGACCTGGGCCGCCCGCACGAATATCAAGTGCTGCGCGAACACCTGCAGGCGTTGGAAATTCCGTACTTCCTGCTGCCCGGCAACCACGACGACCGCGCCCAGCTGCGCGCGGCCTTCCCGGACCACGCCTATCTGCAAGGCGAGAGCCCCTTCATCCAGTACGCCATCGAGACCTATCCGCTGCGCATGCTGGCGCTGGACACGGTGGTACCCATGAAGAGCCATGGCGAACTCTGCCAGGACCGCCTGGACTGGCTGGCCACGCGCCTGGCTGAACAGCCCGAGCGGCCCACGCTGGTCCTGATGCACCATCCGCCTTTCCTGACGGGCATCGAGCACATGGACGCCATCGGCCTGCTGGCTGGCGCCCCCGAGCTCGAACGCATCGTGGCGCGCTTTCCCAATGTGGAGCGCGTGCTTTGCGGCCACCTGCACCGCACGATCTTCCAGCGTTTCGGCGGCACCATCGCGTCCACCTGTCCGGGCACCGCGCACCAGCTCGCAATGGAGCTGGGGCCGCAGCCAACGCTGCAATACATCATGGAACCGCCGGGCTACCAGCTGCACTGGTGGCAAGGGAAGAACCTGGTCACGCATCACGCAGTCATTGGGGAATACCCCGGCCCATACCCCTTCGGCTGAGGCCGACGCTAGACTACGAAAGTTTGTCCTGCCATACATCCGTCATGTTTGCGCTGCACAATGAAAAGGTTTTCATAACAGGCAACAATGCGGATCTAACTATTAGATCTTCGAGACAGCATGTCATCCATCGTCCTGGATAACCTCACCAAACAGTACGGCAACGCTGCCGCCATCCATGGCGTGAGCTTCACGGTTCCCGCCGGCAGTTTCACGGTCCTGCTGGGGCCGTCCGGCTGCGGCAAGTCCACCACGCTGCGCATGATTGCCGGGCTGGACACGCCCACCTCCGGCACCATCCACATCGGCGACCGCGACGTCACCCAGCTGCCGCCCGCCAAGCGCCGCATCTCGATGGTGTTCCAGTCGTATGCCCTGTTTCCGCACCTGTCCGTGCGCGAGAACATCCTGTTCGGCCTCAAGGTGCGCAAGGAGCCCGCGCGCGACTATGACCGCCGCCTGCAACGCGTGGCGGGCCTGCTGGGCCTGAACCATCTGCTGGACCGCAAGCCCTCGCAATTGTCGGGTGGCCAGCAACAGCGCGTGGCGCTGGGCCGCGCCGTGATTTCCGAAGCGCCGGTGTGCCTGATGGACGAACCGCTGTCCAACCTGGACGCGCAGCTGCGCCATGAAATGCGCCGCGAGATCCGCGCCTTACAGCAGGACCTGGGCATCACCATGGTTTACGTGACGCACGACCAGACCGAGGCCATGAGCATGGCCGACCAGGTGGTGCTGCTGCGCGGCGGCAAGATTGAACAGCACGACACGCCCGACGGCCTGTACGCGCGTCCCGCCACCGAATTCGCGGCGCGCTTCATCGGCACGCCGCCCATGAACCTGATCGGCCTGACCTCCGCGCAGGGCGCCACCGTCATCGCCGGCACGCAGAGCCGCGCCATCGCCGGCGCCCCCGCGGGCGCCGTGAAGCTGGGCGTGCGTCCCGAACACATCCGCATCGACGCCGACGGCGTTCCCGCCACCGTGGAAAGCGTGGAGTACTTCGGCGCGGATTCCATCGTGGTCTGCCGCGTGGGCGACACCAGCGGCGTGGCCGTGCGCGTGGGCGGCCATCTGCGCGCTGGCGCAGGCGAAACACTGGGCCTGTCCTGGGAGGACGGCCAGCAGCACTTCTTTGCCGCCGATTCGGCGGTCATCAACTCCGCTGGCCGCTAGGGCCCGTACACAGGAAAGGAAAACAACATGCGTCGCATCGTACTGAAAACCCTGGCCGCCAGCCTGGCCGCCGCCTGCCTGTCGCTGCCTGCGCAAGCGCAGAACAAGCCCGTCGAGGTGGAGTTCTATTACCCCGTCGCGGTCGGCGGCCCCATCACCAAGATCGTCGACGACATGGTGGCGGATTTCCAGAAAGAAAATCCCGACATCAAGATCAAGCCGATCTACGCGGGCTCCTACCAGGACTCCATCGCCAAGGCGCTGACCGCGCTCAAGGGCGGCACCCCGCCGCAGCTGGCGGTGTTGCTGTCCACCGACATGTTCACGCTGATCGACGAAGACGCCATTGTGCCGATCGACAGCCTGGCCAAGAGCGACGCCGACAAGAAGTGGCTGGGCGGCTTCTATGACGCCTTCATGCAGAACAGCCGCACCGGCGGCCATACCTGGGGCGTGCCGTTCCAGCGTTCGACCATCGTCATGTACTACAACAAGGACCTGTTCAAGGCCGCGGGGCTGGATCCCGAGCGCGCGCCGGCGACCTGGGCCGAACTGGTCGAGTACGGCAAGAAGCTGACCAAGCAGGACGCCTCCGGCAACACCACGCAGTGGGGCATCGAGATCCCCTCGGGCGGCGCGTTCGCCTACTGGCTGTTCCAGGCGCTGACCACGCCCAATGGCGCGATCCTGATGAACGAGGCCGGCAACGAAGTCTATCTGGACAAGCCTGCGGTGGTGGAAGCCGCGCAGTTCTGGCACGACCTGTCGGCCAAGCACAAGATCATGCCGACCGGCACCATCGACTGGGGCACCACGCCCAAGGACTTCCTGGAAAAGAAGGCCGCCATGGTCTGGACCACGACGGGCAACCTGACCAACATCCGCAAGAACGCCGACTTCCCGTTCGGCGTGGCCATGATGCCGCAGCAAAAGCGCGGCGGCAGCCCGACCGGCGGCGGCAACTTCTACATCTTCAAGAGCGGCACGCCGGCGCAGCAGCAGGCCGCGCTGAAGTTCGCGCAATGGGTCACCACGCCCGAGCGCGCCGCCGACTGGAGCATCGCCACGGGCTACGTGGCCGTGACCCCGGCCGCCTGGCAGACCGAAAAGATGAAGAAGTACGCGCAGGAAGTGCCGGCCGCTGCGGTCGCGCGCGACCAGCTGGAAGTCAGCGTGGCCGAGTTCTCCACGCATGAGAACCAGCGTGTCACCAAGACCCTGAACGACGCCCTGCAAGCCGCCCTGACGGGCTCCAAGACGCCGCAGCAGGCCCTGACCGACGCGCAACGCGAGGCCGACCGCATACTGCGTCCCTACAAGTAAACCGACAAGCACGATGAGCCGCTCTTTAAACGCGCTGTACGGCTGGCTGCTATTGCTGCCAGCCCTCGTGCTGCTCGCCGCCTTCACGCACTACCCGGCGGTGGCGACGCTATGGCACAGCTTTTTCTCCACCCCCAAGGGCGCGCGCCCCGCGCGCTTCGTGGGGCTGGACAACTACGCCGTCATGCGCGACGACCCGGTGTTCTGGCAGTCGCTGTGGAACAACCTGTGGTTTGCGCTGGGGACCATTCCCACGTCCATCGGCATCGCGCTGGTCATGGCGCTGTGGGTCAACCGCAACCTGAGCGGGCGCGGCTTCCTGCGCATGGCCTACTTCACGCCGACGGTGCTGCCCATGGTGGCGGTGGCCAACATCTGGCTGTTCTTCTACACGCCGCAGTACGGCCTGATCGCCCAGGTGATGCAGCTGTTCGGCGCTACGGGCCCCAACTGGCTGGGCAACCGCGAGACCGCGCTGCCCGCGCTGATGCTGGTGACGGTCTGGAAGGAAGCCGGCTTCTTCATGATCTTCTACCTGGCCGCCCTGCAGACGGTATCGCCGTCGCTGCGCGAGGCCGCGATGCTGGAAGGCGCGTCGCGCTGGCAGTACTTCCGCCGCATCCTGTGGCCGCTGCTCATGCCCACCACGCTCTTCGTGCTGATCAATGCCCTGATCAACGCGTTCCGGCTGGTGGACCACGTAGTGGTCATGACGCGCGGCGGGCCGGATAACGCCAGCACGCTGTTGCTGTACTACATCTACCAGGTGGGTTTCAGTTTCTGGGACACGGCTTACGCCGCCACGCTGACCGTCGTGTTGCTGGTGGTGCTGGCGCTGACCGCGCTGGTCAAGTTCCGCTGGCTGGACCGCAGGACGCACTATCAATGAAAGACAAGCTCGATACCTTGGGCGCCTGGGCGCTCGGCCTGCTGTGGATCCTGCCCCTGGCCTATGCCATGTGGGCGGCGTTCCACCCGCCCGCCTACGCGACCCGCTTCGACCTGTTCGCGCCGCTGACGCTGGACAACTTCGTGCGCGCCTGGCACGCGGCGCCGTTCCCGCGTTATTTCCTCAACACCTTCCTGCTGGTCACCATGGTGCTGGCGGCGCAACTGGTGCTGTCGACCCTGGCCGGCTACGCCTTCGCGCGCTTCGAGTTCCGCGGCCGCGATTTCGTCTTCATGCTGGTGCTGCTGCAGCTGATGATCATGCCGGACGTGCTGCTGGTGGAGAACTACCGCTCCATGAGCCAGCTGGGCATCCGCGACACGGTGTTCGCCATCGGCCTGCCTTACTTTGCATCCGCCTTCGGCATCTTCCTCTTGCGCCAGACCTTCAAGACGGTGCCGCGGGAACTGGAAGAAGCCGCGCGCATGGAAGGCGCCAACGCGCTTCAGGTGCTGTGGAAGGTGTATGTGCCGCTGGCCAAGCCGATCTACGTGGCCTACGGGCTGGTGTCGGTCAGCCACCACTGGAACAACTTCCTGTGGCCGCTGATCATCACCAACTCGGTCGAATCCCGGCCGCTGACGGTGGGCCTGCAGGTGTTCTCGTCAACCGACCAGGGCATCGACTGGTCGGTCATCACGGCCGCCACGCTGATGTCGGCGGCGCCGCTCCTGATCGCCTTCCTGCTGTTCCAGCGGCAATTCGTGCAATCGTTCATGCGGGCTGGCATCCGCTAGACCCGCCTGCGGGACCGGCCCAAATGAAAACTGCCCCTATGGGGCAGTTTTTTCTTGGGGATGAGGCCGGATCGCTCAGTAACCTACCGTCAGCCCCGGCAAGTCCACGGTGATGCGCGGACGCTCCAGCGCCAGCGCCAGGTGCTCCGCGAACTCGCGCGCCTCTTTTTCGTCGGAGGACAGGGTGTCGTAGCCCAGCGCATCGGCCACGCCCAGCACCTTGTCCAGCAGCAGGACCTTGCCGCTGGGACGCAGCGGTTCGCAGCCCAGCGTTTCCCAAGCGCTGTCGAACCAGTCGCGCGCATCGCTCTGGCGCTGCGGCGAGGGCTCGACGCTGGCCGAGAGGTCAAGCGAACGGCGGGAATCGAAAACGATGGTGATGTCGCTGCGCATGTCAGGGTTCCTTGGGGTGGCGTCAGGCGAGTAGGGTAGGCAAAAAACGCCGGGCAGATTGTCCGCCCGGCGACATTGGGCTCGCCGGCTTACCAGCCGCGCGACACCTCCCAGGTGACTTCGGCGTTTGCCGCCAAGGACTGGCGCATCATGTCGAGCAGGGGGAAGGCGCGCTCCTTCAGGCCCACCATGCGGGCCATGGGCGAGGCCGGGGCCTTGTCCTCGTCCTCTTCCTCGGAGCCGTCATGGGCGCTCTGGTATTCCTCGATCGCGCGTTCGATGCCGCTGATGGCCGGCCCCAGCTGCTCGACGGTGAAAACGCCGCGCTCCGGGATCTTGTCCTTGAAGGACTTGCCCGCCGCCAGCAGCAGCGCGCCGGCATGGTCGGTCAGCATCAGAACCTCGGCCACGACCTTGGAATGAAAGGTGATCAGCATATTCCAGTCTCCCACATTGATTACTTACATACACTACCGCAACACCAGGGGACTGCCAACTGGCCTGGGGAAGCAGGTCCGACGACCGGCGCCATGTGTCCCCCCGGACCCTTCCTTGCGGCGTTCCCGCCCAGGGCGCAGGCCGGTTCCATGGCCAAATCAAGCTATGATTCAGGAGATTCCCGTGACAGCGGGACCTGACGCGGCCATGAAGCCGGCACGCGCGGTCCGCCCGGCTACGCCGCCCCTGTCCGCTCCGCCCGACAGGCCCGGCCTGTGCGGGCGCGTCCGTCACTAACTCAGAACTTCTCCAGACGCCCATGCTCCTCGAGCAACAAAAACAGCTTATCTCCCTGATCCAGGCCGCCGTCGCGCAAAGCCTGCCCGACGCCGTGGCAAATGTGCTGCTGGAGCGCCCCAAGGTCGCCGCCCACGGCGACGTCGCCACCAACGTGGCCATGCAGCTGGCCAAGCCGGCCCGCCGCAACCCGCGCGAACTGGCCCAGGCCATCGTCGACGCCCTGATGGCCCAGCCCGGCGCCGCCAGCCTGATCGAGTCCGCTGAAATCGCCGGCCCCGGCTTCATCAACCTGCGCATCACCGCCGCCGCGCGCCAGGCCGTCATCGCCGCCGTGGCCGAGCAAGGCGCCGCCTTCGGCCGTGCGCCGCGCAACGGCGAGAAGATCCTGGTCGAATTCGTGTCGGCCAACCCCACCGGCCCGCTGCACGTGGGCCATGCCCGCCAGGCCGCGCTGGGCGATGCCATCTGCCGCCTGTACGACGCCATCGGCTGGGACGTCACCCGCGAGTTCTATTACAACGACGCCGGCAACCAGATCCAGAACCTGGCCATCAGCGTGCAGGCGCGCGCCCGCGGCCTGACGACCGATTCCCCCGAGTGGCCCGCCGACGGCTACAAGGGCGACTACATCGCCGACATCGCGCGCGACTTCCAGGCCGGCGCGACCGTTCACTCCGATGGCGTGGACGTCACCGCCACGGGCAACGTCGACAACCTGGACGACATCCGCGTCTTCGCCGTGGCCTACCTGCGCCGCGAACAGGACCTGGACCTGCAGGCCTTCGGCCTGGCGTTCGACAACTACTACCTGGAAAGCTCGCTCTACACCTCCGGCCGGGTCGAAGCGACCGTCAAGGCGCTGATCGCCGGCGGCCACACCTACGAGGAAGGCGGCGCGCTGTGGCTGCGCACCACCGAACTGGGCACGGGCGACGACAAAGACCGCGTCATGCGGAAGAGCGAAGGCGGCTACACCTACTTCGTGCCGGACGTGGCCTACCACAAGGCCAAATGGGAGCGGGGCTTCCATCGCGCCGTGAACATCCAGGGCAGCGACCACCACGGCACCGTGGCGCGCGTGCGCGCCGGCCTGCAGGCGCTGGAAGAGGGCATTCCCAAGGAATACCCGGCCTACGTGCTGCACAAGATGGTCAAGGTCATGCGCGGCGGCGAAGAGGTCAAGATCTCCAAGCGCGCCGGCAGCTACGTGACCATGCGCGACCTGATCGACTGGGTGGGCCGCGACGCGGTGCGCTACTTCCTGATCCAGCGCCGCGCCGACACGGAATTCGTGTTCGACGTGGACCTGGCGCTGTCCAAGAGCGACGAGAACCCGGTCTATTACATCCAGTACGCGCACGCCCGCATCTGCTCGGTCATCAACAACGCCGCCATGCCGGCCGCCGACGTGGCCCAGGCCGACGCGGCGCTGCTGACCGCCCCGACCGAATTCGCGCTGATGCAGCGCCTGGCCGAATTCCCCAACGTGGTGGCGCTGGCGGCGCAGGAACTGTCGCCGCACCATATCGCCTTCTGGCTGCGCGATTGCGCCTCGGATTTCCACGCCTGGTACAACGCCGAGCGCGTGCTGGTCGACGACACGGCCCTGAAGCTGGCCCGCCTGCGCCTGGCCTCGACCACGCGCCAGGTGCTGGCCAACGGGCTGGAGCTGATGGGCGTATCGGCGCCCGAGCGGATGTAACATCGGTTCATGGCAACCAAGCGCAAAACCACCCGCCGTTCCTCCGGCGAAAGCGGCAGCACCCTGTACGGCGCGCTGGCCGGCTTGCTCATCGGCCTGATCGTGGCCGCCGTCGTCGCCTTCTACGTCACCAAGGCGCCAGTGCCCTTCGTCGACCGGGCCAGCCGCCAGGGCGACAACGGCAAGCTGCCGGACCCGCGCCAGGCGCCAGACCCCAACGCCGGCCTGTACGGCCGCGACGGCGGCGCCGGCACTCCGTCCACCGGCCCGACCGCCACGGCGCCCGCGCCGCTGCCTGGGGCCGGTACAGGCCAGGCCACCGGACCCGCCGCCTCCAAGGGCGACGATACCCCCGCCAAGCTGGACGACCTGGGCGCGCTGATTGCCACCCTGCCTACGTCCAAGGCGCCCGCCGTGGCTTCGGCCGCGCCGTCCGCCGCCCCCAGCCAGGCGCCCACACCTATCTCCAAGGCCGCCCCCGCCGCCGCGCCCGCGCCGGCTCCCAAGCCGGCCGCCACCGCGTCCGCGGCCAACGGCACGTATTACCTGCAGGCTGGCGCCTTCCGGGGCGAGAACGACGCGGAATCCCTCAAGGCCCGCATCATCCTGCTGGGTCTGCCGGTGGCGGTGCAAAAGGCCGAAGTGAACGGCAAGCCCATCAATCGGGTCAGGGTGGGCCCGTTTGCCCGCCTGGACGACATGAACCGGGCACGCGGCCGCCTGGGCGAGAACAAGATCGAAACCGCGGTGGTGCGCCAGTAATGTGGGCCGCCGCGCGCGCAAGCATTGAACTTATCCGGCCCCGGGCCTGTCTGTAACTTTTTACTCAGGAACCTCTCATCCATGCTGTCCCCCAAGATAATCCGCATCCTGGCCGCGGCCGCGCTGACCGCCACGGCATTCTTCAGCCCGGCTAGCCACGCGCAAGGCACGCAGCAGTCCATCGCCATCAACCCGCCGCTGCCGTCGGACACCCCGGGCAAGATCGAGGTCCTGGAATTCTTCGCCTATACCTGCCCGCACTGCGCCGCCATGGAACCCATGGTTGAGGACTGGGCCAAGACCGCGCCGCCGGACGTGGTGCTCAAGCAGGTTCCGATCGCGTTCAACGCCGGCATGAAGCCGCTGCAGCAGCTCTACTACACGCTGCTGGCGCTGGACCGCCCGGACCTGCACCCCAAGGTCTTTGCCGCCATCCACGGCGAGCACAAGCGCCTGTTCGACAAGAAGGCGATGGGCGAATGGATCGCCACGCAGGGCGTGGACCGCGAGAAGTTCGACTCGGTCTTCGACTCGTTCAGCGTGCAGACGCAGGTGCAGCGCGCCACCCAGTTGGCCGACGCCTACCGCATCGACGGCACCCCGTCGTTCGCCGTCGGCGGCAAGTTCATGACCTCGCCTGTCATGGCGGGCAACAGCTACGAAGGCGCGCTGAAGGAAGTGACCCGCCTGATCCCGCTGGCGCGCAACTGATACGTTCCAGCCGGAATCCACAACGCCCCGAGCCTGCCGGCCGGGGCGTTTTTCTTTGCAGTTCCCGCCTGGGCCCGCGCTACACTTTCCGCACAACAAATCGCCGCAACAGCGGCACACAATGGGTGGAAGACAAATGAAGCAGCGATTCCCGCGCAAACGCGCAATGCTGGGCCTGTGCCTGGCGCTGGCCGCCGGCCTGGCGCAAGCCAACGAAACCGACGGCGTGAAGATCGGCGTACTCACGGACATGGCGGGCGTCACCGCCGACGCCACCGGCCGCGGCTCGGTCGAAGCCGCCCGCCTGGCCATCGAGGAAATGGGCGGCACCCTGCTGGGCAAGCCGATTTCGCTGGTCTCGGGCGACCACCAGCACCGGCCCGACATCGGCAGCGGCATGGCGCGCAAGTGGTACGACACCGACGGCGTGGACGTGATCGTGGACGTGCCCAACTCGTCGGTCGCGCTGGCGGTGCAGGGCATCGCGCGCGACAAGAAAAAGCTGGTGCTGTTCTCCAGTCCTGGCACCACCGCGCTGACCCAGGCGCAGTGCTCGCCCTACGGCGTGCAATGGACCTACACCACGTATGCGCTGTCGCGCGGCACGGCGACCGCGGTGGTCAACGAGGGCAACAAACGCTGGTTCATCCTGGCGTCCGACTATGCTTTCGGCAAGCAGCTGGCGGCGGACACCGAGGCCGTGGTCAAGGCCAACGGCGGCGAGGTGGTCGGCACCGTCTACCACCCGCTGAACGCCTCGGATTTCGCGTCTTTCCTGCTGCAGGCGCAGGCATCCAAGGCGCAGATCATCGCCATCGCCAACGCCGGCGGCGACACCATTTCGGCCATCAAGCAGGCCGCGGAATTCGGCATCGGCGGCGCGCAACAGCTGGCGGCCATGCTGCTGCTGATCACCGACGTGCACAGCCTGGGCCTGCAAGCCGCGCAGAAAACCTATCTGACCGTGCCGTCCTACTGGGACATGAACGACGGCACGCGCGCTTTCGCCAAGAAGTTCGAGGCCCGCGTGGGGCGTCCCCCCACCTTCCTGCAAGCCGGCGTCTACGGCTCGGTGCGCCATTACCTGCAGGCCGTGAAGGCGGCAGGCACGGTGGACGCCGACGCCGTCATGGCCAAGATGAAATCGCTGCCCATCGACGACCCGTTCAGCCTCAACGCGCGCATCCGCGAAGACGGCCTGGTGGTGCGCGACATGATGCTGGCGCAGGTCAAGACGCCGGCGCAGTCGAAGGCGCCCTGGGACTACTACAACATCGTGCGCAACATCCCCGGCGCGGCGCTGGCCTGGCCCTTGTCGGAAAGCCAATGCCCGCTGGTCAAGCCATGACGCACGCGGTTCCCCAGGCAGTGGCCCTGGCCGACTTCGGCAGCTTCTACGCGGGCGGGCGGCAGGTGCGCATCGACGGCCTGCCTCGGCGCGATATCGCGTTCACGCAAAGCGCTTCGCTGGCGTATGACCCCAACGGGCTGTATCACTTCGAGCAGGCCTACGTGCAGTACTTCATCCCGGCGCGGCTGGCGCATCCGCTGCCCATCGTGCTGCTGCATGGCGGCGGCATGACGGGCGCGATGTGGGAGCAGACGCCGGATGGCAGGCCGGGCTGGATGCAGCATTTCCTGCGGCAGGGACATGCGGTGTACGTCGTGGACAACGTCGAGCGCGGCCGCGCGGGCTGGGCGCCGTTCACGCAGGTCTGGCCCGAGCCGCCCATCATCCGCAATGCCGAGGAAAGCTGGACGCTGTTCCGCTTCGGCCGCGCCGAGGACTATCCGGCACGGCGTGCGTTCGACGGGCAGCGCTTTCCGGTCGCCGCGTTCGACGACTTCATCCGCCATGCAGTGCCGCGCTGGCTGGGCAATAACGATGCGGCATTGCAGGGGTTCTGCGCGGTGCTCGACCGCGTCGGACCGTGCCTGGTGATGGCGCACAGCCACGGCGGCGAAGTCGCCTACCGCGCGCTGCACGCGCGGCCGGACCTGGTGCGCGGGGTCATCGGCATCGAGCCCTCGGGCTACTCGTCCGAGGTGACGGCCCAAGCCGTGGCGGACAAGCCCTTTCTGTTCGTCTATGGCGACTACCTGGACGCGACGCCGCTATGGGAAAAGCTGTGCGCCACCGGCCAGGCCTATGCCGATGAGCTGACGCGCCAAGGCGCCCGCGTGCAAACCTGGCGCCTGGCCGACATGGGCATTGCCGGCAATTCGCACATGCCCATGATGGACGACAACAGCGACGACATCGCCGCGCGCATCGGCGCGTGGATACGCGGCGCGGCCGCCTGAGGCCGCCGCGCCTTGCGCCGCTCAGCCCTGGACGGCGGCGGCCTTTTCCAGCGCCTGGGTCAGGTCGGCAATGATGTCGTCCGGCGACTCCAGGCCGATGTGCAGGCGCACCAGGGCGTTGTCGCCTTCGCCCCAATAGCGGTGCTTGGCCAGGTCCTTGCTCGACACCAGCTGCACCAGGCTTTCATAGCCGCCCCAGGAAAAGCCGATGCCAAAGAGCGTCAGTGAATCCACGAACACGCGCGCGGCCGCCGGCGACAGGCGCAGCTCGACGGAAAGCATGCCATTGGAGCCGGTGCAATCGCGCTGCCACAGGGCGTGGCCGGGATCCTGCGGCCAGGCCGGGTGGAACAGGCGCACGGTCTCGGGACGGCTCTTGAAGAATTCGCATACCTGCAAGGCATGGCGCGCGTGCTGGGCCATGCGGATGGGCATGGTGCGTACGCCGCGCAAAGCCAGCCAGGCGTCGTCCGCGCTGATCGAATAGCCCATGGCGTACTGCGTGCGGTTGAGCTTGCGGGCAATCTGTTCGTCATTGGTGACGACGGCGCCCAGCATCAGGTCGGAGTGCCCGCCCACGTACTTGGTGCCAGCGATGACGGATACCTGCGCGCCCAACGTCAGGGGACGGTAGATGTAGCCCGAACCCCAGGTATTGTCGGTGGCCAGCACCAGCCCGTGGCTCTGCGCGAAAGCGGCCATGGCGCCCATGTCCAGCATCTCGAACAGCAGCGATCCCGGAGATTCGACGTACAGCAGCTTGGTGTTGGGACGCACCAGCGCTTCGAGGTCCTCGCCGGCCGCGAAGTAGGTGATTTCGATGTTCATGCGCTTGAGCACCGCGTCGTCGAGTTCGCGCATCGGACCATAGACGCAGTCCGAGATCAGGGCGTGGTCGCCGGCTGAGCACAGGGCCATCATGACCATGGTCATCGCCGACAGGCCCGAGGACGCCAGGTAGCAATGCGTGCCGCCTTCGAGCTGGGTGAAGACTTCTTCCAGCGCCGCATGCGTGTCCATGCCCATGCGCCCGTAGGTGGAGGCGCGGCCGCCTGCCGCCTTGCTGCGCTGGGCCTTTTCGAGCGCTGCGAGGTTCTCGAAGCGCACCGTGCTGGCCCGCATCGGCGGCAGGGGTACCGGCGCGGTGCCGGTTTCCGGGTTGAACGGGGCGGTGCCTGCGTGCTGCAGAAGCGTATCGATGTGTTTGGTGGGCATCTTCAGTGGACTGCTTGCGTATGGACAGGGACGGAATAAAAGCGATCAGGAAGAACCATATCAGGCCAGGCGCGGCCTGTCCCTATTCGCCGATCCAGGTAACGGTTTCGGATTGCGGTGCGCGGCTGGTGCGATAGCTGTTGGCGGGGTGCGCCGTGTCGGCATAACCGAAGGAAATGCCGCAGACCACGCGGCGATCCGCGGCGATGCCGAGTTCATCGCGCAGCACTTCCGGATACATGGCCAAGGATGCCTGGGCGACGGTCGCCACGCCGTTGGCCTGGGCCGCCAGCAGGAAATTGGCCACATAGCCGCCGCAATCCATCGCGCCGTATTCGCCCAGCGCCTCGTCGGTGGTGACGATGGCCACGTGCGGCGCATCGAACAACTGGAAATTGCGCATTTCCTGGCGGCGGTATGCCTCGCGGTCGCCACGAGCCACGCCGACCGCGCCATACAGCTGGAAGCCTGATTCGCGCCGGCGGGCCAGGTACTCGCCCTGGTATTCGCGCGGAAACGGAAAATCCGGCGTGAAGCCAGACTGTTCCGCGCGGCGTTGCAGCGCGTCGCGCAGGCGTTCCGTACCCGCGCCTTCGGTGATCGTCACCTGCCAGGGCTGGCAGTTGCACCAGGACGCGGCGCGCTGCGCCAGATCCAGGATGCGTTCGATGGTGCCGCGCGCGACGGGCTGGGGCAGAAAGGCGCGGCAGCTGTGGCGCGCATGCAGCCACGCTTCGAGTGCGGCATCGGGGCGCGCGTCTGCGTCCTGCAAGGGTTGCGGGGAATGCGGCATGGCGGTGAAGGGCATGGCGGTCGTCTCTCCTGATCGGGTCGCACACGCCCGCCAGGGACGCATGCGGCATGCATGATGAGCACGTCTTTCCCTTTATGATGCCACTTCCGGCTCTTCCAGAGCCGGCCGAACCGTTCCAGGCGACCCCCATGCTGCCCATCGACACCCTGATCGCATTCTTCGGCATTGCCGTCCTGCTGGCCCTGACCCCGGGGCCCGACAACCTGTTCGTGCTGATGCAATCCGCCATCTGGGGCCGCAAGGCCGGCATGTTCGTGGTGCTGGGGCTGTGCACGGGACTGCTGGGACATACGGCCGCCGTGGCCGTCGGGCTGGCGGCCGTGTTCGCGGCCTCGCCCATGGCCTTCACCGTGCTCAAGCTGGCGGGCGCCGCGTACCTGGCGTATCTGGCGTGGCAGATCCTGCGCGCGCCGGTCGAAGCCGAGGACGGCAAGCGCCCCGAACCCATGAAGCCCGGCGCGCTCTATCGCCGCGGCATCGTGATGAACCTGACCAATCCCAAGGTGTTGCTGTTCTTCTTCGCCTTCCTGCCGCAGTTCACCTCGCCGGCGCTGGGCCGGGTGGGCCTGCAGACCATGCAGCTGGGCGCGGTGTTCATGGTGTCGACGCTGCTGGTGTTCGGCGCCATCGCCTTCTTCTCGGGCGCGTTCGGGGAATTGCTGCAGCGTTCGGTGACGGCCAAGCGCTGGCTGAACCGGGTCGCCGCGCTGGTGTTCGTCGGGCTGGCCGTGCGGCTGGCGACGGCCTCGCGTTGAACGGGCGGGGCAGGCCCTCGCAAATGCGCCCGCTCTGAGAGAGCCACGCGCATTCTTCATGAGCATATGTGGAATTTGACGTTTGCGGACCTGGGCCGGCGGTTCAAGATTGCCGCATCGCCCCAGGAAAGGCATAGGCACGGACACCGATAGCCCCCCTTGCGGCGCAAGGAGCGTGGCCATGAATCTAAGCAAACACTTGCGCAGGAAAGCCCCCACCCAAGCGCTGGCCACGGTTGCCAGGCGGGCCGGATGGGCTGCCGTTGCGCTGGCATGCCTGTCCTTGCCTGCGCACGCCCAGACCGACTATCCGTCCAAGCCCTTGCGCCTGGTCGTGCCTTACCAGGCTGGCGGACAGGTCGACGTCATTGCACGATCGGTAGCCGAAGGCCTGGGCAAGCGGCTCGGCCAGCCCGTGCTCGTGGAGAACAAGCCTGGCGCAGGCGGCATCATCGCCACCAATCACGTCGCCAAATCGGCCCCGGACGGTTACACCCTGCTATTGACCCTTGCCACGCCGATCACCGCCAACCTCGTGCTCTACAAGAAGCTCCCCTACGATCCGCGCACCGAGTTGCGGCCGATCTCCGATATCTCCAAGAGTTCGGGCGTGATCGTGGTCCACGGTTCGTTGCCCGTAAGGAACATGGAGGAGCTGATCGCGCACGCAAGAAAAGAACCTGGCGCGCTTCGAATGGGTTCGTGGGGACCGGGCTCCCCGCCGCACGTCATTCAGCGCTACATGAACAAGACTTATGGCATCGACATCCTGAACGTTCCCTATAAGGGTGAACTGCCGATCGTGACGGCATTGCTTGCCGGCCAGATCGACGTGGCCCTGGCTTCCGCGTACACCCTCAGGCAGCACCTCGCCGCCGGCAAGATACGCGCCCTCGCGGTGCTCGGCGGAAAACGGATCAGCAGCCTGCCAGACGTACCGAGCATGGCCGAGGCAGGCTACGACGATGAGGCGTATCGGACCGTGACGCCGACGACGCTGCTTGCCCCTGCCCAAACGCCCGCCGACATCGTCGAACGCCTGGGTCGCGAGATCAGCGCCACGGTGCAGAGCCCTGAGGTCCGCGAGCGGCTGCTCGCGATGGATCTGGAGCCGATCGGAAACCTGCCCCACGAAGCCGAGGCCGAGTACCAGACCTATCTTCCGATCGTTCTAAAGCTGACCACCGACGCAGGTGTGACGCTGGACTGAGGCCGGATTCAGGCGGCCGAGAACCGCACGATGCCGTCCGCGCCCAGCGCGCGCTTGAGCTTGCCTTCGAAATACAGCGCGTGCAGGTGCGCCAGCGCCTCGCCCATGGCGAAGGTCAGCTGGTGCAGGTCGAGCTTGCGCTTGAACAGCACCGGCACGATGTCCGTGGTCGATTGCGGCTGAACGGCACAAGCTTCCAGCACTTCCGCCAGGCGGTCGCGATGGTGTTCGTGCTGTTGCGCGATGCGCTCGTGCAGGCCCTTGAAAGGCCGGCCGTGCGATGGCAGCACCAGCGTGTCTTCGGGCAGGTCGGCGTAGCCATCCAGCGAACGCAGGTACAGGGGCAGGGGATTCGCGTCGGGCTCGTAATCGAACACGCTGACGTTGGTGGAAATGCGCGGCAGCACCATGTCGCCAGAAATCAGCACGCGCAGGTCCGGGGAATACAGCGAGGCATGTTCCGGCGCGTGGCCGTAACCCACGATGACGCGCCAGTCGCGCCCGCCGATGCGCACCTCATCGCCGTTCATGATGCGGGTGTAGCGCGCGGGCACGGCCGGCACCAGGTTGGGGTAGTAGTTGGCGCGCTGGCGGATCTGCTCTTGCGCGTCCGGGTCGGTCAGGCCATGGCGCGCGAAGTGATCCACCGCCGATTGGCCGCCCGGACCGCCGCCGGCCTCGCCGCGGCGCGAGGACCACAGCGACGCCACCATGAAGTCCGTCATCGTCATCCACAGCGGGGCGTTCCAGCGTTCGCACAGCCAGTGCGCCAGGCCGATGTGGTCGGGGTGCATGTGGGTGACGATCACGCGCAGCACCGGCAGGCCTTCGAGCTCGGTCTCGAACACGCGTTCCCACAGCGTCTTCACTTCATCGCGCGTGATGCCACAGTCGACGATGGTCCAGCCGTCGCGCCCGTCGATGTTGTCGCGCAGCAGCCAGAGGTTGATATGATCCAGCGCGAACGGCAGAGGCATCCTGATCCACTTGACCCCATCCGCCACCCCGTGCGAACGGCCGGCTTCGGGCTGGAAATCGGCCCAGGGGTACTGCAGTTTCTGTTCGTTCGGATTCATTGCCTCTCCTCCACGCTTGACGATTGGGTCAAGTCATCATAATTTACGTTTACGTAAACTGCCACAAGCCGCATGTCCCCGTCAACCTGGACTATCTCAGAGCTCTCCCGCGAGTTCGACGTCACGCCCCGCACGATCCGCTTCTACGAAGACCAGGGGATCGTCAGCCCGGCGCGTGAAGGACGCAACCGGGTCTTCGGGCCACGCGACCGCACGCGCCTGAAACTGGCCCTGCGCGGCAAGCGCCTGGGCCTGCAATTGTCCGAGATCCTGACCCTGATCGACATGTACGACGGGCCGGGCGACACCGAGGTTCAGCTGCGCCAGTACCTGAGCGTGCTGGAACAGCACCGCGCCACGCTGGAACAGCAGCGCCGCGACATCGAGGATACCCTGCGCGAGATCGCGCAGCAGGAACAGCAATGCCGCGAGTTGCTCGCGCAAAAGCCCTAGGGGCGCACGCATGGCCGCCCTGCAAACCCTCGCGCTGTTCGTCCTGACGGCGCTGGCCGAGATCATCGGCTGCTATCTGCCTTACCTGTGGCTGCGCAAGGGCCATTCGATCTGGCTGCTGGCGCCTGCCGCGGCCAGCCTGGCGCTGTTCGCCTGGCTGCTCACGCTGCACCCCACGGCCTCGGGCCGCGTGTACGCGGCGTATGGCGGCATCTATATCGGCATGGCGCTGCTATGGCTGTGGGCCGTGGACGGCGTGCGTCCCAGCATGAGCGACTGGCTGGGCGTGGGCCTGTGCCTGGCGGGCATGCTGGTGATCATGTTCGGGCCGCGCAGCGCGTAGGCTGCGACAAACCTCCACAAGAAAGACCCCACTGGGCGCCCGCTGTCTTGGGACAGGCCGAAAAAAAAGCGCGCGTACCCACAGGGTCGCGCGCTTTTTGTTGGGGCAAGGCTTACTCAGCCTTGATGTTGCCTTCCTTGATGACCCGCGCATTGTTCGCGAATTCCGCCTGCACCTGCTTGGCGAAGGCCTCGCCCGTGGCGGTGCCTGGCTGCAAGTACGACTTGGCCAGCAGATCCTGGAATTCAGCGCTGGCGACTGCCTTGGCCAAAGCCGCCTGCAAGGGCTGGGCGACCGTCGCCGGCAGCTTGGCCGGCGCAAACACGCCGAAGTTCGAGTAGTACTGCGCCTGCGGCATCTTCAGTTCCGCCATGGTGGGCACGTCCGGCCAGGCGGCCAGGCGCTCGGGCGCCATCACGGCCAGCGGCTTGAGCGCGCCGCTGGCGACGTGCGGCAGCACCACGTCGCTATTGACCACCAGCAACTCGACCACGCCGCCCAGGCCGTCGGTCAACGCCTGGCTGTTGCCGCGGTAAGGCACGTGCAGCATCTTGGTGCCGGTCTGCGCCGTGACGGCCGACATGCCGATGTGGGCCACGGTGCCCTGGCCCGGCGTGCCGTAGCGCACGCCGTCGGGATGCGACTTGGCGTAGTCGATCAGGCCGGCGAAGTCCTTCACCGGCAGCGCCTTGGTGGCGACGATGGCGACGGGCGCGACCGCCACGCTGGCCACCGGCGTCAGGTCCTTCATCGGGTCGTAGTTGGTCTTGGCCAGATGCGGGAAGATCGTCAGCGGGCTGGTGGAGGCCAGCAGCAAGGTGGTGCCGTCCGGCTGCGCGCGCGCCACGAAGTCGGTGCCGACGGACGCGCCCGCGCCCGGCTTGTTCTCGACGATGACGGTTATGTTGCTTTCCTTGCGCAGGACGTCGCCCAGGCGGCGTCCGATCGCGTCGGCGCTGCCGCCCGCGGTGTAGGGCACGACCAGCGTCACCGGCTTGGCCGGCCAGTTCTGCGCCATCGCGCCGCTGGCCATGATCGCCAAGGCCGCCCCCGCGGCCTTGATCAGCAATGTCTTCTTTTTCATATCGTCCTGGTAATGTTGCGTGGCACTGCGTCAGATAAAACGAAAAGCGTGAAGCACATCAGGCCAGATAGCGTTGCGCCAGGCGTACCCAGTACGACGCGCCAGCCGGAATCAGGGAATCGTTGAAGTCGTAGCTGGCGTTGTGCAGCATGCAGGGACCCAGGCCGTGGCCTGCCATGCGGTGCTCGCCGTCGCCGTTGCCCAGGAACACGTAGCAGCCGGGTTTTTCCTGCAGCAGAAAGGCGAAGTCCTCCGAGGCCATGGCCGGTTCGATCACCATTGCCTTGTCCTCGCCCACGACCTCGCGCATGACTTCCATGCAGAACTCGGTTTCGGCGACGGTGTTCACCAGCGCCGGGTAGCGGCGCTCGAAGAATACGTCGGCTTCGCAGCCGTGCGCGGCGGCGATGTTGCCTGCAATCTCGTTCATGCGGCGTTCGATCAGATCGACCACGTCCGTGCTGTAGGCCCGCACCGAGCCACCCAGCCAGGCGCTATTCGGAATGACGTTAATGACGCTGCCGCCGGCCTGCACCTGCGTGATCGACAGCACGGCCGCATCCAGCGGGCGCTTGCTGCGCGTGAGAATGGTCTGCAGCGACTGGCCGATGGCGAACAGCGCGGGCACCGGATCGCTGCAGTCTTGCGGCGCGGCCGCGTGGCCGCCCTTGCCGCGCACGGTGATCTTGAAGCCGTTGGCGGCCGCCATCATCGGGCCGGAGCAGACGCCGATGGATCCGGCGGGCAGCCCCGGCCAGTTGTGCAGGCCGAACACGGCTTCGCAGGGAAAACGTTCGAACAGACCGTCCTGGATCATGGCGCGGCCGCCCGCGCCGCCTTCCTCGGCCGGCTGGAAGCACAGGTACACGGTGCCGTCGAAGCCGCCTTCGGCCTGCAGGTGGCGCGCGGCAGCCAGCAGCATGGCGGTGTGGCCGTCATGGCCGCAGCCGTGCATCTTGCCGTCGTGGCGCGAGCGGTGCTCGAACTGGTTCTCTTCCTGCATGGGCAGGGCGTCCATGTCGGCGCGCAACATGATGGCGCGATCCGACGTGCCGCGCTTGATCACGCCGACCACCCCGGTCTTGGCGATGCCGGTGTGAACCTCGATGCCCCAGCCGCGCAGCGTGTCCGCCACCACCTTGGCCGTGCGGTGCTCTTCGTAGCAGAGCTCCGGATGCATGTGGATGTCGCGCCGCAGCGCCACAATTTCGTCCAGGTTGGATAGTTCGAGCACGGCAGACTCCATCGCAATGATTCAGGATTCAAGGATCGGCTGGCATCTTACTCAGCGCAACTCCCTGGGCAGGCCGGAATTACCTAGGGATAACCCGACTCCAATTTACGTTTACGTAAACGTAATATTTGCGGTGCATCATTGCGCAGCGATGGCCGATCGGCGCATCATGAGCCACGCGCGGCAAGCTGGCGCCGGACACGGGCGCCCACAAAATAGTAAGTACCTACTATCACGGAGACAGCGATGAACCTTCCCGGCCTGAACTTCGACCTGGGCGAAGATCTGGACATGCTGCGCGACGCGGTGCGCAATTTCGCACTGGCCGAGATCGCGCCGCGCGCCGCAGAAGTCGACCGCAGCGACCAGTTCCCCATGGATCTCTGGCGCAAATTCGGCGACCTCGGCGTGCTGGGCATGACGGCCGACGAGGAATACGGCGGTGCAAAAATGGGCTATCTGGCCCACATGGTCGTGATGGAGGAAATCTCCCGCGCCAGCGCCTCCATCGGTCTGTCCTACGGCGCGCACTCCAACCTGTGCGTGAACCAGATCAACCGCAACGGCACCCCCGCCCAGAAAGCCAAATACCTGCCCAAGCTGATTTCGGGCGAACACGTGGGCGCCCTGGCCATGAGCGAGCCGGGCGCGGGTTCCGATGTGGTCAGCATGAAGCTGCGCGCCGACAAAAAGGGCGACCGCTACGTACTGAACGGCACCAAAATGTGGATCACCAACGGCCCCGACGCCGACACCCTGGTGGTCTACGCCAAGACCGACCCCGAAGCTCACCAACGCGGCATCACCGCCTTCCTGGTGGAAAAGGGCTTCAAGGGCTTTTCCGTGGCGCAGAAGCTGGACAAGCTGGGCATGCGCGGCAGCCACACCGGCGAACTGGTGTTCCAGGACTGCGAAATCCCCGAAGAAAACGTGCTGGGCCAGGTCAACGGCGGCGTCAAGGTGCTGATGAGCGGCCTGGACTACGAACGCGCCGTGCTGTCCGGCGGCCCGGTAGGCATCATGCAGGCCGTGATGGACGTGGTCGTCCCCTATATCCATGACCGCAAGCAGTTCGGCCAGGCCATCGGCGAATTCCAGCTGATCCAGGGCAAGGTCGCGGACTTGTACACCACGCTGCAAGCCAGCCGCGCCTTCTGCTACCAGGTCGGCAAGAACCTGGACCGCCTGGGCGCCGAGCACGTGCGCCAGGTGCGCAAGGACTGCGCCGCGCTGATCCTCTACACCGCCGAAAAGGCCACCTGGATGGCGGGCGAGGGCGTGCAGATTCTGGGCGGCAACGGCTACATCAACGAGTACCCGGTGGGCCGCCTGTGGCGCGACGCCAAGCTGTACGAAATCGGCGCCGGCACCAGCGAAATCCGCCGCATGCTGATCGGCCGCGAACTGTTCAACGAAACCGCCTGAGCCACGCCGCCATGATCCGCATGTCCGACGTCCAGCACATCGAGCAGGCGCCCGCTCCGGGCCCATCGCCGCTGGACGTCGCGCGGCTGATCCTGGCGGGCTTCGACCGCCACTACGCGCTGTTTCGCTACAGCGCCCAGCGCGCCAAGGCGCTGTTCGAATCCGGCGACTGGCACGGCATCCAGCGCCTGTCGCGCGAGCGCATCGAGTACTACGACATGCGGGTGCGCGAATGCGCCGCCCAACTGGAAGGCGTGCTGCGCGGCCGCCCCGAAGGCGCGGTCGGCGCCAACGGCAGCGCGGCGCCCGCCCTGAGCGATGCGCAGACCGCGTTCTGGCAACAGATCAAGCAGGAATTCGTGGGTCTGCTGGGCGACCACCGCCAGCCCGAATGCGCCGAGACGTTCTTCAACTCGGTGTCCTGCCGCATCCTGCATCGCGACTACTTCCACAACGCCTTCCTGTTCGTCCGCCCGGCCATCGCCACCGACTACCTGGACAGCAGCATCCCGTCGTACCGCGTGTATTACCCCGCCACCGACGGGCTGGAAAAAAGCCTGATCCGCATGGTGGCGGATTTCGGCCTGGCGCTGCCCTTCGAAGACCTGCCGCGCGACACCCGGCTGCTGGCGCGCGCCGCGGTCAAGCAGCTGCGCGCGATCCTGCCGCGCCACGTCGGCCGGCGCATCGCCAGCGATTGCCAGATCCACGCGCTGGGCTCGCTGTTCTTCCGCAACAAGGGCGCCTACATCGTCGGCCGTCTGATCAACCAGGGCACGGTGTATCCCTTCGCGGTGGCGCTGATGCGCAACCCGGCGGGCCAGGTCGTGCTGGACGCGCTGCTCCTGGGCGCCGACGACCTGAGCACGCTGTTCAGCTTCACGCGCGCCTATTTCCTGGTGGACATGGAAACGCCGGCCGCGGTGGTGAACTTCCTGTCCAGCCTGCTGCCGCGCAAGCCCAAGGCCGAGCTCTACACCATGATCGGCCTGCAGAAGCAGGGCAAGACGCTGTTCTACCGCGACTTCCTGCACCATCTGGCCCATTCGCGCGACGCTTTCGACATCGCCCCCGGCATCAAGGGCATGGTGATGTGCGTGTTTACGCTGCCGTCCTATCCCTACGTGTTCAAGCTCATCAAGGACCGCATCGACAAGGACGGCATGGACCATGCCACCGTGCGCCGCAAATACCAGATGGTGAAGCTGCACGACCGCGTCGGCCGCATGGCCGACACCTGGGAATATTCACAGGTGGCGCTGCCGCGCGCCCGTTTCGCGCCGGCGCTGCTGGAAGAGTTGCGCCGCCTGGTGCCCAGCCTGATAGAGGAAACCGGCGACACGGTGGTCATCCGCCATGTCTACATCGAACGGCGCATGACCCCGCTGAACATTTATCTGCGCCAGGCGTCGGACGCGCTGCTGGACCCAGCCGTGCGCGAATACGGGGACGCCATCCGCCAGCTGGCGGCGGCCAATATCTTCCCCGGGGACATGCTCTACAAGAACTTCGGCGTCACGCGCCTGGGCCGGGTCGTTTTCTACGATTACGACGAAATCCAGCGCATGACCGAAATGAATTTCCGGCGCATTCCGCCCGCCCCCAACGAAGAGGCGGAGCTGGCGTCCGAACCCTGGTATGCCATCGGTCCGAATGATGTCTTCCCCGAAGAATTCGGACGCTTTCTGCTAGGCGACCCGCGCGTGCGCGGCGCCTTCATGCGTCACCATTCCGACCTGCTGGAACCGGAGTGGTGGCAGGCCTGCCGCGCCCATGTGGCGCAGGGCCGGATTGAAGAATTTTTCCCTTACGATACGGACAGACGCCTGCGTCCGGAACGCCCTACGGGCGAACCCGCGGCCTCGTAACCCCAGAGCTGTCCCGACCCTCACAGGAGCTAGCCATGTCAGATCCCATCGTCATCGTTTCCGTCGCCCGCACGCCCATGGGCGGCATGCTGGGCGCCTTGTCCGGCCTGGCCGCGCACGAGCTGGGCTCGATCGCCATCAAGGCCGCCGTCGAACGCGCCGGCATCAAGCCCGAGCAAGTCGAAGAAGTCATCATGGGCAACGTGCTGCAGGCCGGCCAGGGCCAGGCCCCGGCGCGCCAGGCAGCACTGGGCGCCGGCCTGCCGCTGGGCGTGGCTTGCACCACCATCCACAAGGTCTGCGGCTCGGGCCTGAAGGCCGCCATGTTCGGCCATGACCTGCTGGCCGCGGGCAGCGCCAACATCGTCGTCGCTGGCGGCCAGGAAAGCATGAGCAACGCGCCCTACCTGCTGCTCAAGGGCCGCCAGGGCTACCGCTACGGCCACAACACCGTGTATGACCACATGGCGCTGGACGGCCTGGAAGACGCCTACGACAAGGGCAAGGCCATGGGCGTGTTCGCCGAAGATTGCGCCGCCAAGTATTCCTTCACGCGCGAACAGCAGGACGCGTTCTCGCTGGAATCGCTGCGCCGCGCCCGCGCCGCGTCGGAAGACGGCAGCTTCAAGTGGGAAATCGCCCCCGTGACCGTGGCCGGCCGCAAGGGCGACACCGTGATCGACACCGACGAAGCCCCCACCAAGGCCATGCCGGAAAAGATCCCCACCCTCAAGCCCGCCTTCAAGAAGGACGGCACCGTCACCGCCGCCAACTCCTCGTCGATCTCCGACGGCGCCGCCGCCATGGTGCTGATGCGCGCCTCCACCGCCGAGAAGCTCGGCGTGAAGCCGCTGGCCCGCATCGTCGCCCACAGCCAGCACTCGCAAGAGCCGAACTGGTTCACCACCGCCCCCGTGGGCGCGCTGAAGAACCTGTTCGCCAAGACCGGCTGGAAGGCCGAGGACGTGGACCTCTACGAAATCAACGAAGCCTTCGCGGTGGTCACCATGGCCGCCATGGCCGACTTCAAGCTGCCGCATGACAAGGTCAACGTCCACGGCGGCGCCACCGCCCTGGGCCACCCGATCGGCGCGTCCGGCGCCCGCCTGATGGCCACCCTGGTCGGCGCGCTGCGCAAGACCGGCGGCAAGCGCGGCGTGGCCACGCTGTGCATCGGCGGCGGCGAAGCCGTTGCCATGGCGATTGAAATGATCTGACGCAACGCCGGGGGGCTTCGGCCTCCCGGCTTTCGATGGATTCCGCTGCGCCTTTCTTGCATGGCGTCATAGCGCGACGGGTCGGTCGCGCGCCATGCAGGAAAGGCGCAACGAAATCCCTCTTCGGCACCCCTGACCGACAAGAATGCCCGGCCCACCGGGCAGCGAGACAAACCGCTCCACGAGCGCCTTCAAATTTCCAACAAGCAGGACGGGTGGAACCCCATGCCCATCATCGAATCCCGCATCAATCCGCGGTCGCAGGACTACACCGACAATGCGCAGGCCATGCAGGCGCAGCTGGACGATCTGGACCAGCAACTGGCCCATACCGCGCTGGGCGGCAGCGAAGCCGCGCGCGCCAAGCACGTGGCGCGCGGCAAGCTGCTGCCGCGCGACCGCGTTGAACACCTGATCGATCCGGGCACGCCATTCCTGGAACTGTCGCCGATGGCGGCGCACGGCATGTACGGCGGCGAAGCCCCCGGCGCCGGCGTCATCACCGGCATCGGCCGCGTGGCCGGCACCGAATGCGTGATCGTCTGCAACGACGCCACGGTCAAGGGCGGCACCTACTACCCGATGACGGTCAAGAAGCACCTGCGCGCGCAGGAAATCGCCGCGCAGAACCATCTGCCCTGCGTCTACCTGGTGGATTCGGGCGGCGCCAACCTGCCGCAGCAAGACGAGGTCTTCCCCGACCGCGAACATTTTGGCCGCATCTTCTACAACCAGGCGCAGATGTCCTCGCAGGGCATTTCGCAGATCGCCGTGGTGATGGGCTCCTGCACCGCCGGCGGCGCCTACGTGCCCGCCATGAGCGACGAGTCCATCATCGTCAAGAACCAGGGCACCATCTTCCTGGGCGGTCCGCCGCTGGTGAAGGCCGCCACCGGCGAGGAAGTCAGCGCCGAGGACCTGGGCGGCGGCGACGTGCACACGCGCCTGTCCGGCGTGGTCGACCACCTGGCCGCCAACGACATGCACGCGCTGCAACTGGCGCGCAACGCCGTCGCGCGCCTGAACCGCAAGAAGCCGCAGCCGCTGGCCACCATCCCGGTGCGCGAGCCGCGCTACGATCCGAACGAACTCAACGGCATCATCCCGGCCGACACCCGCAAGCCCTACGACGTGCGCGAAGTCATCGCGCGCATCGTGGACGGCTCCGAGTTCGACGAGTTCAAGGCGCGCTTCGGCCCCACGCTGGTCACCGGCTTCGCCCACATCCACGGCATGCCCGTCGGCATCGTGGCCAACAACGGCATCCTGTTCTCGGAGTCCGCGCAGAAGGGCGCGCACTTCATCGAACTGTGCGCACAGCGCAAGATCCCGCTGGTGTTCCTGCAGAACATCACCGGCTTCATGGTCGGACGCAAATACGAAAACGAAGGCATCGCCCGCCACGGCGCCAAGATGGTGACGGCCGTGGCCACCGCCAACGTGCCCAAGTTCACCGTGCTGATCGGCGGCTCGTTCGGCGCCGGCAACTACGGCATGTGCGGCCGCGCCTATTCGCCGCGCATGCTGTTCATGTGGCCCAACGCCCGCATCTCGGTCATGGGCGGCGAACAGGCCGCAAGCGTCTTGGCCACGGTCAAGCGCGACGGCATCGAGGCCCGCGGCGGCCAGTGGTCGGCCGATGAGGAAACCGCCTTCAAGGCGCCGATCCGCGAACAGTACGAACGCGAAGGCCATCCCTATTACGCCACCGCGCGGCTGTGGGACGACGGCATCATCGCGCCGGCCGACACGCGGCGCGTGCTGGGGCTGGCCTTGTCGGCGGCCTTGAACGCGCCCATCGAGGACACCAAGTTCGGCGTGTTCCGCATGTAGGGCGGCTTGGCCGTCCCCATTGCAGCCCAAGAATAATTTCAGCCTGGATGACATCCATGTTCGACACTTTGCTGATTGCCAACCGCGGTGAAATCGCCTGCCGCGTGGCCGCCACCGCCCGCCGCATGGGCATCCGCACCGTCGCGGTGTATTCCGACGCCGACGCCAACGCCCGCCACGTCGCCGCCTGCGACCAGGCCGTGTACATCGGCGGCTCCGAGCCGCGCGCCAGCTACCTGCGCGCCGACGCCATCCTGCAAGCCGCGCGCGATACCGGCGCGGGCGCCATCCACCCCGGCTACGGTTTCCTGTCTGAGAACGAAGCCTTCGCCGAGGCCGCCGAGAAGGCCGGCATCGCCTTCGTCGGGCCGCCGGCCTCCGCCATCGCCGCCATGGGCAGCAAGTCCGCCGCCAAATCGCTGATGGAAAAAGCCGGCGTGCCGCTGGTGCCCGGCTACCACGGCGACAACCAGGACCCGCAATTCCTCAAGACCCAGGCCGACGCCATCGGCTACCCCGTGCTGATCAAGGCCAGCGCCGGCGGCGGCGGCAAGGGCATGCGCGTGGTCGAATCGTCCGGCGCGTTCCTCGATGCGCTGGCCTCATGCCAGCGCGAGGCCGCCTCCAGCTTCGGCGACGACCGCGTGCTGATCGAACGCTATCTGCAGAAGCCGCGCCACATCGAAATCCAGGTATTCGCGGACACGCACGGCAACTGCGTCTACCTGTTCGAACGCGATTGCTCGGTACAGCGCCGCCACCAGAAGGTGATCGAAGAGGCCCCCGCGCCCGGCATGACCGAAGAGCGCCGCCGCGCCATGGGCGAGGCCGCCGTGGCCGCCGCGCGCGCCGTGGGCTACGTGGGCGCAGGCACGGTGGAGTTCATCGCAGAACCCGACGGCCGGTTCTACTTCATGGAAATGAACACGCGCCTGCAGGTCGAGCACCCGGTCACCGAAATGATCACGGGCCACGACCTGGTCGAATGGCAACTGCGCGTGGCCGCCGGCCAGCCGCTGCCGGCGCGCCAGGAAGACCTGCGCATCCAGGGCCACGCCATCGAGGCCCGCATCTACGCCGAGAACCCCGAGAAGGGCTTCCTGCCGTCCATCGGCACGCTGGCCTACCTGGGCCTGCCGGCGCACACCGCATTCGCCAACGGCGACATCCGGGTCGACGGCGGCGTGCGCATGGGCGACACCATCACGCCGTTCTACGACCCCATGATCGCCAAGCTGATCGTGCACGGCGCCGACCGCGATCAGGCCCGCGCCCGCATGCTGCAGGCCCTGGCCCAGACGCAGGCCGTGGGCGTGCAGACCAACGTGGCCTTCCTGTCGCGCCTGATGCAGGACAGCGCCTTCGCCGCGGCGGACCTGGACACCGGCCTGATCGAACGCCAGCGCGCCACGCTGCTGCCCGAACCCCAGGCGGCCAATCCCGCCACGCTGGCCCTGGCCTGCGCCGCAGTGCTGGTGCGCCAAGGCCTGGCGCAGCCGCAGGCTACGGGTGGCAAGCAGCCCGCCGACCCCTGGGACGCGCGCGACGGCTGGCGCCTGGGCGGCCGCTACCAACGCCAACTGCAATGGGTGGACAACGGCGAGACCCGCCACGTCACCGTCGCCCGCCAGGGCGGCGTCTGGACCCTGGACAGCGGCGCAGGCCCGCAGGCCTTCCTGTGGCGCGCCCACGCCAGCGCCAACCCCAATCTGGCCTACGGCCTGCGCATCACGCTGGACGGCCATGAAAGCGCCGGCACCGTCGTGCTGCACGCCGAAAAGGCCCACGTCTTCGGCGAAGCCGGCGTGCACGTGCTGGACCTGTACGATCCGCTGGCGCATTCGCAGGACACCCAGGGCGAACACGGCGGCGGCCTCACGGCCCCCATGCCCGGCAAGATCATCTCGATCTCGGTCAAGGCCGGCGACACCGTGGAAAAGGGCCAGCCGCTGCTGGTGATGGAAGCCATGAAGATGGAGCACACCATTTCCGCGCCCGCCGACGGCAAGGTCTCGGAAGTGTTCTACGGCGTGGGCGATCAGGTAACGGAAGGCGCCGAGCTGGTCGCCATCGGCGAGTAGCCAGGCGCGCAGTAACAAAATCGTCATCCTCCCCGCCGCCCGCGGGTGCATCATGGGCGCTCCTGCATTTTCACAGGAGTACCCATGATGAGTGCTATGCCCTCCGAATCCGCGGCGCCCCGGCTGTTCCCAACCCTGCGTTGCCGCGATGCGGACGCCATGCTGCGCTGGCTTACTGGCGTACTGGGTTTCACCGAACACGCCGTCTATCGCGACGACGGCGCGGTGCAACATGCGGAACTGGCTTATGGCAGCTCCCTTTTGATGCTGGGTCCTGACCGCGACGACGCCCATGGCAAGCTGGTAGGCGACCTGCAAGGACGCCGCACCGACGCGCTGTATTTGGCGGTGGATGATCCCGACGCCCTGCACGCGCAGGTCCAGGCGTCCGGCGCCACCATCGAAACCCCGCCCTACGACACCGCCTACGGCAGCCGTGAGTTCGCCTGCCGCGATCCGGAGGGCAACCTGTGGAGCTTCGGGACGTATTGGCCGAAGGCATAACGGCAGGCACGGCCGGGGGCACATGAGCCGCTCTTAGTTTCCCGTCAGCGACTTCTCCCTAGAATGCGGGGTCCGGCGCCCGTCGCGCGCCCAAAGCGCAATCCCTGATGCCCGCCCCCGATTCCCCCAGTCCGCTTCAACGTCCCGCCTTCCTGCATTACCTGTTTGCGCGCATCGGCGCGTCGCTCGCCTTCCAGATCGTCTCCGTCGCGGTGGGCTGGCAGATCTATGCATTGAGCGGCAGCGCCCTGGACCTGGGCCTGATCGGCCTGGCGCAATTCCTGCCCATGGCGACGCTGGCCCTGGTGGTGGGCCACGTAGCCGACCGCTACGACCGCCGCAAGATCGTGGCGGTATGCATGGCGCTGGAGGCGCTGGCCACGCTGGTGCTGGCGATCGCGGCCCTGCACGGCGTGGGCGGCAAAACGCTGATCTACGCCACCATCATCATCATGAGTTCGGCGCGCGCCTTTGAAGCGCCGACCCTGGCCACGCTGATCCCGGCGGTGGTGCCGCGCGAATGGCTGCCGCGCGCGACCGCGCTGGCCTCGTCCGGCGGACAGATCGCGCAGATCGCGGGTCCTGCGCTGGGCGGCGTCGGCTACGGGCTGGGAGCAGGGTGGATCTATTGCGTGGCGGCGGCCCTGTACCTGTCCGCCTTCGCCTCCATCGCCACGCTGGTCATCGAACGCGCCCCGCCGCGCAAAGAACCGACCACCTGGCGCACGCTGTTCGCCGGCATCACCTTCATCTTCCAGCGCCGCCTGCTGCTGGGCACCTTGTCGCTGGACCTGTTCGCCGTGCTGCTGGGCGGCGCCACGGCGCTACTGCCGATCTTTGCCAAGGACATCCTGAACGCGGGCCCCTGGGCGCTGGGCGCGCTGCGCGCCGCTCCCGCTTGCGGCGCCGCGCTCATGTCCTTGACGCTGGCCCGCCTGAGCCTGGGCGAACACGTCGGCCGGCTGCTGTTCGGCGCGTTGATCGTGTTCGGGCTGGCGACCACGGTATTTGGCCTGTCGACCTCGATCCCGCTGTCCATCGGCGCGCTGGTGGTGCTGGGCGCGGCGGACGCGGTCAGCGTGGTGGTGCGCTCGTCGCTGGTGCAGCTGAACACGCCCGACCATATGCTGGGACGAGTGAGCGCGGTGAACACGCTATTCATCGGCGCCTCAAATCAGCTGGGCGAATTCGAGTCCGGCGTCATGGCCGCGGCCTTCGGCGCGGTGCCCGCGGTGGTGATCGGCGGGGTCGGCACGATTGCCGTGGCGGGGTTGTGGATGCGGTGGTTTCCCGAGTTGAGGAAGCTCAGGAGCTTGCACACGCCCTGAAGCGATAAGGCGCGGCTCCTCCTGGCAGTGCCTGATAATCTTGATACAATAAGAATCATTATCATTTGATCAAGCCATGCCTACGCGCCCAGGTCACAGAACCCGGCGCCGGACATCGACAGGGGCATCATGGGGGAGCGGTTCTTCGGCGTGATCGCCGAGGCGTACAAGGCGTGGAACGCGGAGCTGGTCGGTTTCCTGAACCGCCAGCTCAAGCGTTCGCCCGAGGCTGCCCAGGACCTGGCGCAGGAGACCTTCGCCAAGTGGTTGGCGGCGCATGACGGCGCCACGCCGCCGGAGAAGCCGCGCGCCTATCTGTACGAGATCGCGCGCAACCTGCTGCGCGACCACTGGCGCCGCGAGAGCGTGCGCGACGAGCACGTGGTGGCCAGCCTGGACGACCAGGGCTTCGAACCCACGGCCGTGGGCCTGGCCGCCCCCGCCGGCCAGCAGCCCGAGGCGCGCGCCGACGCCAGCCAACGCCTGCGATTGCTGCAGGCCGCCATCGACGAGATGCCGCCGCGCCAGCGCGAGGCCTTTCTGCTTTATCGGTATGATGAGCTGCGTTGCGAGGACATCGCCGACCACATGGGAATCTCTGTGCGCGCGGTCGAAAAGCATCTGCAACTGGCGCTGGCGCACTGCAAGCGCCGTGTCCACGGCGAAACGCCATGACCCGATCCCTACCTTTGTCCGCTGTCGAAGAGGCCGCGAGCGCATGGTTCATGCGCCGCCGGGAGCGCGCGTCCGATGCCGGCGCCGAACAGGCCTTCCAGTCCTGGTTGCAAGCTTCGGCCGAGCACCGGCGAGAGTACGAGCGGCTTGAGCTGGTATGGGAGGACATGGCGGCGCTACCGCGTCCGGACTCCACGCGCGCACATTCGCAACCCGCCAGCCGCGCTCAGATCCCTCCGCGCAGCCGGCCGCAGTCCCGGCCCCGCGCGTGGTCGGCACCGGCCCGCCGCCCGGCCTTCCTGCGCTGGGGCGGCGCGCTGGCCGCAACGCTGCTGATGGCGGCTGCCGCCTACCACTACGTGCCCATCAGCTACGAGACTGTCGCCAACGCATCCACCCAGACCCGCAGCCTGGACCTGCCTGACGGCACCCGCCTGCATGCCAACGTCGGCACGCGCGTGAGCGTGCGCTACACGCTGGCCGAGCGCCACATCCGCGTCGACGGCGGCGAGGTCTACATCGACGCCGCGCCCGACCGCCGGCCGCTGATCGTGGCCGCGGGCGCTGCCGAACTGCGCGACATCGGCACCGAGTTCAACGTGCTGCTGCTGCCGGACGTGCTGCAGGTCGGGGTGCGCAGCGGCAAAGTCAGGCTCGACGCCAAGGGCGCCAACGCCCCCGCCGCGCAGACGCTGAAGGCCGGCGACACGGTGCTGCTGTCGCGCGCCGACGCGCGCCTGTTGCGCCGCCAGCAAGTGCCCGCCAGCGAGATCGGCGCCTGGCAGGGCGGCGTGGCGGTGCTGCACGACACCACCTTGCAGCAGCTGGCCGGCTATCTGGCCCTGTACCGCGACACGCCGCTGCGCTTTGCCGACGAGCGCGCCCGGGGGTTGCGCCTGTCCGGCACGCTGGATCTGCGCCAGCCCGACGCGGTCCTGGACATGCTGCCCGGCCTGCTGCCGGTGACGGTAAGCCGGCGGCCGGATGGCGTCGCGGTGATCGGCAGCCGCTGAAGACAAGAATTAAGAATTATTTTTAATTAGACAGGTTCGGGTTTTGACGGTTGGCGCGTCTTCCCCAGTTGAAGATCCACTTCCAGACTGGGGAAAGTCCATGGCGCAACGCCATTTTCATCGTCGGCTGAGCGCCGGCCGTTACGCGCTGCTGTGCGCGCTGTCCATGACTGCCGCGCTGGCGGTCCAGGCGCTGGCGCCGTCCGCGGCTCATGCACAGAGCGCCGCCGCGCAAACCTTCGACCTGCCCGCCGGCAGCCTGGCCGACGCACTGGTGGCGCTGGGCCGGCAGGCGCAGCTGCAGGTGCTGTTCAGCCCCGACGTGGTGGCCGGCCTGAGCGCCCCCGCCGTATCCGGCTCCATGACGCCGCAGGCCGCGTTGAATCGCCTGCTGGCGCGCAGCGGTCTGGTGGCCGTGCAGAGCGGCTCCGGTTTCGTGGTGCGGCGGCCGGCCGACGCATCGTCCGCCGATGCCACCACGTTGGCGCCCGTGACGGTCACCGGCCGCGACCTCACTGTCACCGAAGGCACCGGGTCCTACACGGCGCCTGCCGTCACCATCGGCAAGAATGCGCAAAGCCTGCGCGAGATCCCGCAATCGGTCTCGGTGGTGACGCGCCAGCTGCTGGACGACCAGAACCTGACCACGCTGGACGATGCCATGCGCACCGTCACCGGCATCACGGTGGAAGCGGGCAGCATCGGCGGCAACCATGGCAACTTCTACTCGCGCGGCTATGCGCTGGACACGATCCAGGTCGACGGCGTGAACACGCCGGCCAGCACCGGCAACGACCTGTCCTCGGGCTTCGGTCTGGCCATCTACGATCACATCGAAGTGCTGCGCGGACCTTCGGGCCTGTACCAGGGCGCGGGCGATCCCGGCGGCACGGTGAACCTGGTGCGCAAGCGCGCGCAGAAGGAATTCGCCTTCAGCGGCCAGGTCATGACGGGATCGTGGGACCGCTATTACACCGAGGCCGACATCACCGGTCCCTTGGACAGCGATGGGCGCCTGCGCGGCCGCCTGGTGGCGTCCTATGACGACCGCAAATCCTTCGTCGACGGCGTGTACACCGAGAAGCCGCTGTTCTACGGCACCCTGAGCTTCGACCTGACGCCCGACACCGTCCTGACCGCCGGCGCCACGTACCAGCAATACAAGGGCCGCCCGTTCTTCGGCCTGCCCGGCTACACCGACGGCCGCTTGCTGGACGTGCGCCGCTCCACCAACCTGGACCCCAGCTGGAACCACATCACCGAGGAAGTCACCGAGTACTTCGCGGACGTGGACCACCGCCTGGCCAACGGCGGCCGCATCAAGGTGAGCGGCATCTACCGCGAACAGGACGAGCCCAGCCGCGAATTCGGCTGGTCCGACTGCGCGGTGGACCCGGTCACCGGCGACACCTGCCTCATCAGCTGGAAGTACCGCAGCCACTGGAAGACCTACGGCCTGGACGCCTTCGTGGCCACGCCCTTCGAAGCCTTCGGCCGCCAGCACGAGCTGACCGTGGGCGCCGACTACCGCAACGTCCACAAGAACTTCCGCTACGGCGGCGGCGACAACGCCGACACCAACCTCTACCACCCCAACAACAACATCCCCAAGCCGGACTACCAGTACACCAACGGCAACGACAGCAAGACCGACCAGTACGGCCTGTATGCACGCACCAATCTGCGTGTGACCGACGCGGCCACCCTCATCGCCGGCGGCCGCTACACCTGGTGGGAAAACCGCACCCAGAACCGCAACGCCTACTTCAACCAGTTCACCAACACCAGCGACAAGATCAACGGCAAGTTCACGCCCTATCTGGGCTTGGTGGTGGACCTGAACGAACAGTTGTCGGCCTACGCCAGCTACACCAGCATCTTCACGCCGCAGACCGTCACCGACGTCAATGGCCAGCTGCTGGACCCGCGCACCGGCAAGCAATTCGAGATCGGCCTGAAGGGCGAATTCCTGGACAAGCGCCTGAACGGCCACGCCGCGCTGTTCCGCATGGAAGACGAGAATCGCTCGATGACGGACCCGGACAATCCGCTGTTCTCCATGGCCGCGGGCAAGATGCGCAGCCAGGGCTTCGAGGCGGAAATCAGCGGCAGCCCCGCGCCGGGCTGGGACATCACCGCCGGCTACGCCTACACCACCACCAAGACCCTGAAGGGCACGGAAGAGCAGAAGTCGCAGCAATACGCCTTCATCACGCCGCGCCACACCTTCAACCTGTGGACCAAGTACACCTTCGCCACCGGTACGCTGGAGGGCCTGTCGCTGGGCGCGGGCGCGCGCAGCGTCAGCAGCATGTACCGCCTGAACGGTCCGGTGAAGTTCGAGCAGCGCCCGTACACCACCGTCTCCGCGCAAGCCGGCTACCGCTTCAACAAGCACCTGGAAGGCACGCTGACGGTGAACAACCTGTTCGACAAGGTCTATTACCAGCGCGTGTGGGCGGCGTATGGATCGAACTACTACGGCGAGCCGCGCAGCGTGATGCTGAATCTGCGGGCGACGTACTGAGAGAACGCGCCGCGCGAAACCCATCCCCGTGCTGCAACGGGCGATGGGTTTCGCGCGTTGCAGGACAGTTCTGTCCGCCACGTCTTTCTTGCGCCACACCCATCCTCCAATCCCCGAGCAAAACGCCGATTCCGTGGCAGACTAGCCACAGGCGCTCCATGCATTGCAGTCCGACACAATTGGCAAATTGTTGTCCGACGCGGATTGCGACGGGCGATTAGGATGGCGCCGCACAGACAGAGACAGGCGATCACAAGGCTTTCCCGCCTGAGGCCGACAAGAAGATGTCCGACACATGAAAACCATTCAGAAAACCCGCCCCCGTAGCCGTTTGCTCCGCACCGCCATGGCCGGCCTGCTGACGTCCACCCTGGCCGCGCTGTTCAGCCCCGCCGCAACCGCCGCCGAATCCGCCAGCGCCGCCACGCTACCGCCCACCGCCCTGGCCGCCGCCATCGCGCCGCCCGATGTGGCTACGGTGATGTATTCCATCTACCAGATCGACGGCAAGGGCGCCGACTCCTACGAAGTCGCCAACGGCAGCATCGCCACCTTCTGGTTCGGCCACGCCTTCGAACTGGGCGGCACGCGCTACTACACCGGCTTCACCTGGGACACCCGCGAACGCTACGGCAAGCCCGGCGAGGACGAAGTCGGCCCCGGCGTCCAGGTCAACCTGGCCGAAGCCACGTTCACGCAAACCGGCTCCACGCCCGACCGCCCCTGGCAATTCCGCGGCATGAAGCACTCGGTCGGCGAGTTCGGCGCCTATGAAAAGCCGGAAGACGTGGACACCCGCCGCAAGCCGGTGGAATACCGCACGCCCTCCGGCAAGCTGCTGCTGGCCGTACCCACCGAAGGCTTTGACAACGGCATCAGCTTCAGCGGCTACGCGCTGCTGGTCTTCAACCCGGCGGGTCCGGACGAAGGCGCGGGCTGGACCTACGTGGGCAGCATCAACACCGGCGAAGACAACAGCGCGGCCTGCGCCGAAGGCGACGTCATGCCCTGCGTGGCCAGCTCGGGCGAACTGGTCTTCTCGGCGCACGGCGGCAGCGACATGCCGCGCGTGACCGTCAAGCGCAGCGGCACGGAAATCTCCGGACCGGACAAGACCCGCCAGCTGGGCGCGGGCGATGCCGTCATCTACGCCTACGACACGGCCAGCAAGAAGTACGCGCAGAAGTAAGGCCAGCGTCGATGGCGGCAGGGCACGCAAGCCGGCTTGCCAACGGCTGCGATGCCCGCGCGGCTTGTGCTGCTACGTAAGATTCAAACCACCATCGGAAAGCAGGATCTCGCCGGTCAGATAGTCCGACGCGGCCAGCATGGCGACCGCCTGCGCGATATCCTCCGGACTGGCCGCCCGGCGCATCGGCGCCTTGTCGCGCCACAATGCCTGAGCCTGCGTCCAATCGGCCGTCATCGGCGTATCCACCAGACCCGGCGCAACCGCATTCACCCTGATATGCGGCGCCAGCGAAAGCGCGAGCAAGCGCGTCACATGATTGAGCGCCGCCTTGGTTGCCGCATAAGGAATGGACGCGCCTTTGGGCCGCACGCCCGCGTGCGAACTCACGTTGACCACGCAAGCAGGCCGGCCATGCGCCGCCGCCGCTTGCAACGCGGCCTGCGCCTCGGCCACCAGGCGAAACGGCGCCACCACGTTGACCTCATGCAATGCATGCCAGATGTCCGGCGTGGCCGCGGCCAGGTCCGCATGGGGAATGACGTGGCTGATTCCGGCGTTGTTGACCAGCACGTCCAGCCGCCCCCATGCCGCGACGGCTTCCCGAACCAATCGGACCCGGTCGGCATCGTCCGCCAGATCCGCCTGCACGTAGATAGCGTCGCCCAGCTCGCGCGCCAGGGCATGGCCGGCTTCGGCGGAACGGCGTGAATGCACGACCACCGCATAGCCGTCCCGCGACAGGCGGCGGGCAATGGCCTCGCCTATGCCGGAGGTAGAACCCGTGACCAGGGCGACGGGACGCGTGGATTGCAGATTGGACATCGATGAATCTCTTGCTCTGGAATGTGCCGCATGCGGCGGCGAGGCTACAACTTAACACCGTGATGAAAGCCCCAACCTGAGAGGCAAGATTCAGGCTGCCGCGCCGCCGTCCTCGCGCGACGCTTCCAACTCTTCGGACACCCACTCGCAGAACGCGCGCGTCAGCGGATCGTCCTGGCTGTCCCGATGCACCAGCCAGGCCCACTTCGGGCCGCGCACGGTCTGCTCCGTCAACGCCGCCAACGCGCCGTCGCGGCGCGAGCGCTCGGCCAGCAGGCTACTGACCAGCGCCATGCCCAGGCCTTCGCGCGCCGCATCCAGCAACAGGCCGGGGTCGGAAAAATTCATGCCCTGGCCATGCTGGCCCACGTCGGTTCCGCCCTGCGTTTCCCAATGGCTCCAATCCATCTCGCGCTCGCCATGCAGCGTGGCGCGCGTGTCCGCCGCCAGCAGGCGCGGATGGCAGGCTGGGTACATACGGTCCTCGACCAGCACGCGGAACGCGCAATCGGCTTGCGGACCCAGATCGTCGCGCAGCGCGATATCGATGGTCTGCTTGGCCATGTCCGGCGCGGCATCGCTGGTGTACAGCCACAGATCCGCCTCGGGATGCAGGGTGCGGAAGGCTTCCAGCCTGGGCAGCAGCCAGTGCCGCGAAAACGCCGGGCTGGTGTTCACGATCAACTGATTCGGCTTGCGGTACTGGTCCAGCCTGCGTATGCCGGCCGCCAACTGCTGCAACATCGCCTGCGTCGTGCCCAGCAGATCCCAGCCCGCATCGGTCAGCGACACCGCGCGCCCCTGACGGAAGAACAGCGGCTGGCCCAGATAGTCCTCCAGGCTGCGCACCTGCTGGCTGATCGCCGACTGGGTCAGGTGCAGCTCGTCGGCCGCCTTGTGGAAACTGCCGAGGCGGGCGGCCGCCTCGAAGCCGCGCAGCACGTTCAGGGGAGGCCATTGCTTGAGCATATCGATAAGCCCTGCTAATCATAATTCCGCTAAATATATCGCTAGTCCACGCGACCAGGCGGGAAATACACTGCAATTCAAGCGGTGCGCACCGTTGACTCCGACATAACCGTTTTTTATCGATCATCCCGAACTCCAGGAGCCCGACGTGCCCACCCGCCGCCAACTCATCCAACACACCGCCACGCTCATGGGCGTCCACGCCGCCGCCTCGCTGGGCCTTGGTCTGCTCGCCTCCGGCGCGCGGGCGGCGCAAGCGCCCCGGTGGCACATGCCTGACGAGGGCGCCCCCCAGGCCCGCGCCTTCATCGCCTTCGGCGCCCAGGACGCCATCTGGGAAGACTTCACCGCCGACGTCCAGGCCGCGCTTGGCCGCATCGCCCGCGCCATCGCCGCGCACCAGCCCGTCACCGTGTTCTGCCGCGCCCGCGAACGCAGCCTGGCCGAACGCCATTGCGGTGCCGACAACGTGAGCTTCGTCGAAACCCGCCTGGACGACATCTGGATGCGCGACATCGGCGCCAACTTCGTGCTCGACGGGCGGGGCGCGGTCACCGGCGTGGACTTCAACTTCAACGGTTGGGGCAACAAGCAGCGCCATGCAGCCGACGCCAAGATCGCCGCTGAAACCACCGAGGTCACTGACACCGAATACCTGCAAAGCGAACTGGTCGGCGAAGGCGGCGGCATCGAAGTCGACGGCCGCGGCACCGGCATCATGACCGAAAGCAGCTGGATCAACGCCAACCGCAACCCCGGCTGGAGCAAGGCAGAGGTCGAGGAGGAGCTGAAGCGCTGCCTGGGCCTGCGCAAGATCATCTGGCTGCCCGGCATCAAGGGTAAGGACATCACCGATGCCCACGTCGATTTCTACGCCCGCTTCGCGCGGCCAGGCGTCGTCGTCGCCAACCTCGACATGGATCCCGACTCCTACGACTACGCGCTGACCCGCAAGCACCTGGAGATCCTGCGGCGCGCAACGGATGCCGACGGCAAGCCGCTGGAAATCCACACTGTGAGCCCGCCGCTCAATCCGCGGGATAGCAAGTTCCTGCGCGACAACCCCGACTTCGCGGCCGGCTATATCAACTATTTCGTCATCAACGGCGCGGTCATCGCGCCGGAATTCGGCGATGCGGAGGCGGACGCGAAGGCGCGCGATCTTTTGGCCCGGCTGTACCCGGGCCGCAAGGTCGTGCAGTTGGATATCGACGCCATTGCGTCAGGCGGCGGCGGGATTCATTGCGTGACGAATCAGTTGCCGATGGTGTAATTCCCGGGCTCGCGCAAGGGATCGCGCGGCGCCAGAACCTCCACCCGCTTTCCATGCGCAGTTATGCCATGGCCGCCGTGGTAGAGTCGTTCGTCCTTCCGTCGCACCCCATCACCTCGCCAAGCGTCACACCATTGCGGGCCGCCCAGGCAGCAGGCCGACCCGCAAGGCGCGCATGGCAAACCCTTTGCGGAGCGGAGCATGAACACCCAGACCCTGGCCATCATTCCGGCGCGTACCGCCTTGCTGGTCATGCACTACCAGACCGACATCATGGAACTGTTCCCATCGGTCGCCCCCGCCTTGCTCGGCGACACGCGGCAACTGTGCGACGCCGCGCGGCGCGCCGGCGTCAGCGTCTATTTCGCCAAGATTCATTTCAGCCCTGGCTATCCTGAAGTCAGCCCCTTGAACAAGAACGGGCAGGGCATCAAGCAGCTGGGACTTTTCGTCCACGACCGCATCTCGCCAGAGCTCGACCGCCGCGAAGACGAGCCCATCATCCTCGCCCACCGCGCCAGCGTGTTCTTCGGCACCGACCTGCAAGTGCGGCTTTCCGCGCAAGGCATAGACACGCTGATCATGGTCGGCGTCGCCTCCACCGGCGTGATGCTGTCATCGATTGCGCATGCCAGCGATGCGGACTATCGCCTGCTGACGGTCAAGGACTGCTGCTACGACCCTGACCCGATCGTGCATGAACATCTGTTCGCAACCGCCTTTGCATCGCGCACCACCGTGCTGTCGCTGGACGATGCCTTGTCCTTGCTGGCCTAGCGGCCTGCCGGAAGAATGCCTGCCTCCATAGGCCCGAAGAGGTCACCCTCGCTGCCCATCATGTCTTTTCCAACGATTCCTGCAGAACCTTACGCGCCGCGCCGCATGGCGTTCATCGAGCAATGGCGCGAAAACGGTCTGGCCATCAAGGCCTACGCGATACAACGCAATCCCGATCCCACGGTTGCGCTGCTCTCAGCTGAAGTAGCCGCAGCCGCCCGCAAGACCGCAATGGCCGCGTTGCAAGACGCCGCCCGCGACCCGCGCGCTACGGGCCTGGGCTTCTGCATCGTGCACGTGGGCGAGGAAGCCGTCTGGCTGCTGGCGGACTGGTGGATATCCGGCGGCATCCTGTGCCAGCAGATGTACTCGGAGCCGTTGGAGCGACCTGAGCAATTCGAGCCCGTGCAAGGGCCGTTCATTGCCTGCGTGTGGGAGCTGGAAGTGACCGCGCATGAGCGCGGCGCGTGGATGCGGCATGTATTGCGCAATGAACCAGATACCGTCGCCTATTTGGCAGATGTGCTGCCCACCGGAAGTTATTGAGATAGCCGTCAACGGCGGTAGTCTACGGCCCTCAATGTCCGGCAGCGCGCGACACGCCATGCAGGCGCCGGCGCGAGCGCTTTAGCGCCTCGGCGACGAACACATGACAGCCCGATGCTTGTCGATGTACGCCTGCGCCTGCTTCGACATCCAGTTGTGCGCGTCTACCGACACTTGCGCGATCTCGTCGGACGCCAGATCGCCAAAGTAGTAGGCGATCTTCCGCCCCAACTTCTGCTCATCGTTCAGCGTATGCACGTCGGAATCCTCGACCGGTCCCTTGCGTTGATACGCCTGCAATGCCTGTAGCCCCTGATTCACCCGTTCTTCGAACACATCCTCTGCCATCGCGTCGATTGACTCTTGCGGCACGGCAAACCAGTAGGCCAGCTGCACAGTATTGCCCGCCTTATCCAGCCAGGTAGCCACCTCGTACCATTGCTGGATCTGCTCGTCCTTCAACGGCAACTCCGTCGGCAGTGACTCGAACAATGCCGCCTTGGCAGCATCAACCTGCGCGAAAGCCTTGACCACCGGACCCAGCTGACCAGCCTTGGCCAGCGTATCCTTCATCGCCAGCAACACCGCCAGATTCAACTGGCCGCTGCTCACGTCCACGGAATTCTCCAGGTACTGACTCAGGATCGTGCCCACATCCCTCACATTGCGTAGCGGCAGCGTATTGGCGCTGGTCAGCCAGCGCAGGGAGCGCTGATATTCCGCCTCGGTCAACTGGTCTGCTGCCCACAGCTTCGTCGTGCTGGCCATCGCGCTGGCTGGGCCCGAATCCTGGAGATAGCGGCGATAAGCCCCGCCCACGGTCTCGGCGTAAGCCCGATAGTTGGGATCCAGCAACCGTTCCCCGCCAGGCTTCGCGCAGCGTGTGTACAAAACCGCACGCTGCAACTTCGGTTCAACGGCAATCAGAACCGCGTACCGTTCGCGCCAGGCGGCGTAGACGGGGCTCGAACTCTCAGCCGCGGCCAGAAGCTGCTGCTGCCGCGGTGTCATGGCGGGTGTCGCGGCTTGTGCCAGCATGGGCCACGCCAACGCCATCACGGTCCCCAAACACCATCTACCGACCCGGAGCTTCATCAGATTCCTCGCGCATTCTGTTTGATCGAAGCGTGAGTTTAGGTGCTGGATGCCCGAACCAATTGGAGGAATTACGGCCATACACATCGACACGGAGCCCGGATGGAGCAAGGCCAGACGGCAATCCCTGCGACTGCATCCAGCTCGTGCACGTGAGCGAAGAAGCCGTCTGGCGGCTGGCAGACTAGTGGATATCCGGCGGCGTCCTGTGCCAACAGATGTACTCCGCGCCGTTGGATCAGCCCGAACAGTTTCCGCCCGTGCAGGGGCCGTTCATTGCATTATTGAGACGGCCTCGAACAGCGCAGCGCTTATTTCCTGAGATAGGACTTCTTGCCGCTATCGGTATAGCAGAACGTTCCGCCCCGCGGCCCGGTGCAGTATTGGCCATCACGGCAGCTACATGCGCCATTCGAGCCGGAAGCCGAGGGCTTGGAAACAAGGGGCTGTGCGCTGGAATCCGGACTTGAGCACACGCGTTTCGATGCGCTGATCGAACCGTCGCGGCACAGAAACTGTTCTCCGACGCAACGCTCCACGCCGCCCTTCTTTCCTGAGCAGGGATAGTTCGCCGCATGGGCCGTCGCGGCAAACAGCAGGGCCGCCAACAACAGACCAAGACGCATCGTTGTTCCCATTGCAAGTAGGCAAGAACAGCGGCGGGAGCGGACTGCGATCAGCCCGTGCAACGGCCTTCGGCCGCCAGGTTCACTTCGGACTTGGAGATCACCCGCTGACCTTCCTCTTCCGTCACCTGCTCCACGCCGGCGCCGCCCACGAATACGCCCATCTTGATGAATTGGCGCACGAAGTAATTCTTGCCCGCCTCCATCATTACCATGAGGTCGTTCGGCGAAAACTCCGACTCGGTGGAAACTTTGTGCTGCTCGTTGCCGGCGACCTGCGTGTAGAAGAACACGCGGTCGGCGGTTTCACCCAGGCACTTGCCGTTGACGTACACGTCCTTCTTCAACGCCTTACCCACGAAGCTATCCCGGTAGACATACAGGCCGGACTTTCCTTCGTCCGGCGCCGGGAACGATTTGGCCTGCTTGTTTTGTTCCGCTGGCGCCATCGGCACATTGGCGCAACCCGCGATCGTCATCACGCAAGCGGCAGCGGCCGCCAACTTCAACATCTTTTTATTCATGTGATTCATCTTCTTCAGCTTAGTTATCTGCCGCTTCCTGCCCTCCGCAGGGGAACGGGTAAATGTATCCAAGAGATTCTAATAATGTCACATGAATACCAAATAAGCTATCTCGCAGTAGGAAATGCTGCTATTCCGGGATTAGAACTGGCAGACTACGAGTCCCCGGCGACATCGCAGCCTGACATCTCCCTCGCCCATGAATAGAACCGAAGGCGCAACCTTCCTGATGGCCTACGACAAGGGCAGCTCGCACTTCAGCGATCTGCACTTCCACGACTGCACCTTCGACAACTGCGCGCTGTCCATGGTCAAGATCCCACAGCGCATGTCGCGCGTGCAGAACGTGCGCCTCTCGAAATGCCGCGCCGTCAACTCGATGATCCAGCCCTGCATGTTTGAAGACGTGCTGATCGAGGACTTATCCACCAATCCCATCCTGCTGGTGTGGGCCTCGTTCTTTCGCCGGGTCAAACTGGTGAGCAAGATCGGCAAGCTCAATCTCAACCTGACGCCCACCGCGTTCTGCAAGGACGAGCGCCTCCTCGATCAGTTCGCATCCGCGCGTGCCGCCTTCTACGCGGAGACGGATTGGGCCTTGGACATCAGCGAAGCCAAGCTGCTGGGCCTGCGTTGCGAAGGCGTGCCGCTGCACCTGATCAGGCGCGATCCGCAGACGCAGGTCATCGTGGACAAGCAGGGGCGTTATCCGGGGTATGAGGCGCTGGGAGCAGATTTCATTCAAGCCTTCCCGGGCATCGCCAGCGTGCTGCAGAGCTTTGACGAATCACCCGACCAGTCCAAGCTGCTGACCGCCTCGCTGGCCGCGCCCAAGGCGCGGCGGGAGGAGGAGAAGGGCGCGATCGCGGAACTCCGGACCTTGGGGTTCGTGGAAGAAGGTTCAGCGTAGTTCTGTGCGCAAGCCGGTCAGGGCGTTACCAGAAATACGGCGCAAGCCAAAACCACGCCACAACACTTATCCCCAGCCATAGCGTCACGATCATCACCGCGCCTGCCACACTGCGCGGCTTCTTGCCCTGCGACTGCATCCAGCCATCCGCCTGAACCCTGCATTCCTGCAGCACATCGGGCGGCAACAGCTTGATGGCCAGCCAGATCAGGCCGGGCAATAACAGCACGTCATCGACGTAACCCAGCACGGGAATGAAGTCGGGAATCAGGTCGATGGGGCTGAGCGCATAGGCCACCACGAACAGACCCAGCGCCTTGGCGTACCAGGGCGTGCGGGCATGCCTGCCGGCAAACCAGAGCGTCAGGCCGTCGCGTTTGATGCGCTTGGCCCAGGCTTTCAGGCGATCACTGAGGTTCATGGTTGTAGTCTGACATGCCGTGAAGCCGTCAGGGGCCAACCGGAAACAGAAGCCGCGGCATGGGCAGCTATTCCGTCCCCACCGCCCGGATCAGGCTCGGCGCGGCCGCAGATTCCGGCTTGTAGTACCGCGTGGGCGCACGGTACACCAGGTCGCGCAGCGCCTCATTCAGCTTGGGCAGCTTGAAACTGCCTGCGTCCGGCGCCTGGGGAAAGTCCCCCAGGCTCGCCGGCAGGCGCGTCAACGTGATCGAGTCCATCGTGCGGACCGGATCGAGAACCAAGAAGTCAGACTACACTTCCCCGGGGCGAATCCGCAGCCTGACGCCTTGCTTCGGACGGCTCTGCCTGCCCGGGCTCGGCCCGCGGGACGCACGGCCCCCGGATTGAAGAACACGACAACTGCGAGACGACACATGCGTGCTTTGAAACTGGTTTTCCTGCTGGCAATGCTGCATCTCGGCATCCCAGGCCTGGCGCAGGCCGAACAAGGCTGCCCCGACGGCTTCATGCCCAACGCCGCCGGCACGCCGGGCCAGCAATGCGTGCCGATTCCCGGCCAGACCCGCCCACAGGGCGGCACCGGCGCGCAAACCGCGCCCGACCAGCCACGCTGGACCACCCGCTGGGGCGCAATCGCCTACGACCCGCCGTCCGGCTCCGTCGGCATCGCTGCCGACAAGACCAGCAAGGCCAAGGCCGAACGAGCCGCGCTGGAACATTGCGCGTCCAAAGGCGGCAAAGGTTGCGAGACCAACATCACGTACTACAACCAATGCGTAGCGGTGGTGTATGGCCCTTCGCCCAAAGGCGAGGGCGTGTTGATGAATTCCGCCAGCGCCGAAACCAAGGAACTGGCGCAATCCCTGGCCATCGAGACTTGCGAGAAGGGCACCGGCACGAGCTGCAAGACCTTCTATACCGGCTGCAGCTATCCAGTACGGATTCAGTAACGCACCGGCTGCGAATTCCGAACCATGACGTGACACGGAATATTCGCCACGTCACGCAGCACGACAAGCGGCAGTCATGGCTGACTGCATACGCAATGCCGGAACGCATCGCGCAGGGTAGACTGGCCCCCTGTCCATCCCTATCGAGTCCTACTCCATGCTAGTCAAAGCCCTGCGTGTCGGCCTGGGTCAAATCATCGTGCTGGGCGACGCCCTCACGCGCCCACGCCCGCAACAGCGCTCCGCGCAAGGCCAGGCCGCGGTCAACGCCGAAGCGGCCCAGCTGTCGCTCTACCAATTCCACGCCTGCCCCTTCTGCGTCAAGACGCGGCGCGCCATCCATAAGCTCAACGCGCCGATCGCGCTGCGCGACGCCAAGGGCGATCCCGAAGCGCGCGCGCAACTGCAGGCGGGCGGCGGCAAAGTGAAGGTGCCGTGCCTGCGCATCGACGACGCAGCGGGCACGCGCTGGATGTATGAGTCCAGCGACATCATCGCCTACCTCGAACAACGCTTCGCCAGCGTGGCCTGACGGGAGCGCATGGGCATGACCCGCGTGGCTCGCCTGCTTTTCATCACCTTGGCCGCCATGGGTGCGCTGGCCGGCTGCGATTCCTCGTCCTTGAAGCCCGCGCCGCCCGGATCAAAACTCAACGCCGAAACCATCGCCACGCGCGACACGCCGCCGGAGCTGCAGTTCAAGGGCGTGCTGGCCGGGCAGCCCGTGCATCTGCTGGTGCATGAATGCAAGGTGTACAAGGTCGAGCCAGCCGAAGGCGAGAACGTGAAGTGGACGCTGGTGCTTGAAGGCGACTTCTCTCTGCTGCCGACCCTCTGCGTCCAGCAGCGGTTGACCGAGAGCAAGGGGGTGGTGACTGCGTTCCTGGGGCGGCAGGCGTTTGGCGCGGGCGGGTGTTGCACGGGAACGCCGGAGTATCGGTCCAAGGATGGCGTGAATTGGAAGCCGCGTTGAATACGGACTTGGTGTTCGCCGGCGCTGACTACGCCGTACCTCAAAGGAAGGCCGCAGATGGCAAATGACGACCGCAGCCTGATCATTCCCAGAAGAACGCCCGAATCAGCGGCCATGACGGCCAACATCAAACGCGCGATGACGATCACCGCCGCCCTCAACCGCCTGACCTTCAACGACGCCGCCGAAGTCCGTGCCTTGTTCAGCGAACTGATCGGCAAGACGGTCGATGAGAGCTTCCTGTTGATCCCGCCGTTCTATACGACCGGCGGCCCCGACATCAGCGTCGGGCGCAACGTCTTCGTCAATCAGAACTGCACTTTCTATGACTTGGGTGGGCTGAGCATTGCCGATGATGTGATGATCGGGCCGAACGTCAGCCTCATTACATCTGGCCATCCGATCGAACCTTCGCGGCGTCGTGATTTCGTCACTGCGAAGCCCATTGTGATCGAGAGGAATGTCTGGATCGCGGCGGGTGCGACCGTTATTGGTGGCGTGACTGTGGGCGAGAACTCGGTGGTTGCGGCGGGTTCGGTCGTCACCAAGGATGTGCCTGCGAATACGCTGGTGGGTGGGAATCCGGCCAGGGTGATTCGGTCAATTGCTGAATAAGGCGGGCGCTCGAGCGCCGCGCCTCTGGCTGCTGAGTTTGGCTACTGGATCGACGACGGCGCGCCGTGCGTGACGTCGCCGAGATCCGCATCCACTTCGCAAAAGCGCGCCTGCACCAGCATGGCATCGGTCAAGGTGCCTAGGTGATCGCACAAGCCTTCCACTCCACCCATCAACGCCGCCACCGTCCAGGCGTCCAACGGCTGCCCGCCGGTTGCGTCGGGTTCGGATGCGCTGTTGCCGACCATGCGGGCGATGGCTTCGATGGCGTGGCGGGCGCGGTCTATGTGGTGGAGATGGGATAGGGGGACTGCGCCGAGTTCGGGGTCGGATTCGACGGACCAGGGGTTTTGGGTGAGGGGGTGGGATTGCATGGACTTCCTCCGACGATATGGGAAATCCCGCTGCCCCACTTCCAAATGAGGCGGGCGGGCACAGGACAAGGTTGGAAGACCGGATCGTCGGAACCGGCGTGCGGCTAGCGCACCCCTGCCAAGGCCCGCCCATTGAAGCGTGCGAAGGCGTGCTGACTGGGGAGTCAGCACCGACGAATTTACCGGCTTCCATTCCGGGCTACCGGTGGTGACGGTAGTGGGGGGAGTATACGGGAGAAGGGATTGCTTACTGTGCCATCGTGACGTTTTTGCGATACAACGATGGCCGACTCCGAAACAAGGATTCTCTGTCACACAACGCTAGGGTGATATCTGATTCTATCTACCGTCGCCGCGGCTTAAGCCCAACTGCACTAGTAGAGTATTAGCTAGCTTAGCCTCACCACTACTTCCGGGAGGGAAATTATCCACATGAAAATCCGCATCTTCCAGCTTCACTCTGTCCAGCAAACTTCTATATTTAAATTCAGCTACGGGCTCACCCGGTTTAGCCAAACTTAGATAAATTTGGGGGAAAACTCTCATTATCGCGCGATAGCCATTCGTTTTAGAAAGCACAGCACCCTTTGAACTGTCGCTCCATGCACCCGCCCATCTATCGGCCACCGCAGATATATAGTTCTTTATGATTTCGTATATTTTCACATCCTCGTCTTCAGCAAAGAGGCCACGAAGAGGCATTTTCTTTAACTCCTCACGAGAAGGAGTAGAAATCGCCCCTAATCTTTTGAGGGTGTCCCTATCCCCGGTGGAGTTTCTCGTAATCAGAGGGAGTATGCTCTCCACGACAGTTGCTTGGGTGAGGAGCTCTCGCTCGCGTCCTGGCGTGGCGGCCCCCAATCTCTTGATCCTATGGAACAGGGGGCTATTCTCAGCTCTATCTAACCCTATAGCAATATTGTGCGCAGTCCTCTGAGGACTTCTCGACTGAGACAACTCATAAAGATCATAAACCAAGCTTTTATTTACTTTGGTTTGCGATATGTTAACTATCGAGAATATATAAGCCTGATCCTCTAACTCAATATCAACAAATATACTGACATTGAGGTCGAATTTTCTATCTTTTGGAAAATCTTCCAAGCCTGCTATTCGGTGTTGCCCATCCAGCACACGAGCAATTTGACGGTACAGAACCTGCCCCCCATCCTCGCCCATGTAATTAGACAAAGTGAGTTTACCGGTCTCCTCGTTAAAAGAGGCACACCGGCCATCGACGGCCAACACTATTCCCGTTGGAAAGCAAGCATCCATAGTCCGCACGTATTGCTTTAATTCCTGTGTGCGATCTTTGTTTAAGGGCCGCTGAATGCCCAAATAAGTCTCGAAGTCTCGTTCCTTCAACATACGTCTCACATCAAAAAACGAGATTTCAACCAACTTGTCGTGCGGAATCGACGCAATAAAAAAATCACCCATTGGTTGAGTCAACCTAATGGCGGGAATTTCGAACGCTTGTTCAGCCTCATCAATCATTATTGATCCTTGCTGGCGTTAATTTGTTCTAAAAAGCTGGTCGCGCGATTCCGAATCACCTCTTCCGTCACGCGAGGTGGCTCCCCTTTTAACAACCGAAAGTTATGATAGCTCAACGTCAAGTACATATTGACCACAGATAATCCTGTCGTCCAAAGGGAAATTTGATATACAAATGATGGTCGTTTAACCACCCCCGCTTGAACCAAACCAAAAAGAAAGGAACTAATAATACAAACTGCCACGGTAATAATTATTATCGGCCGCCGATGAGGAAGGGGCCTGGCATTGTCGGATTCATGTGTTGCCAGCCACAAGGCAGGGGCTACGAGGGATACGGCGAACAGAAGAAGCTCACCCTTGTCGAAGGTCGATTTTAGAAAAAGCCAAAATCTTGGCCACCCCTCCAAATTCGTCGCAACGTCGGATCGAGAATCCATGGCAAAAATAGCGATACCACCCAATAAGAACGGAAGCGTCCCTATGAAAATACCAAAGAGAATTTCATATAGACTGTTCTTTCGCTCCTTCCAAGAAATCCCAAAATATGTGCCTATCAGCCATGTACGAGACAGACATACATACAGGCGAGACGGAGCGTTAACGCCAGTTTTTTGGTCACTCATAATTTGCTGTTATGAATAGTTCCTGGAATCTGCCTCGTGATGCAGAACTACCTGAAAGGACACTTGCTCTTTCGAGAACCTTTATCTTGAATCCGTGCGCATATAGATCCCTAATGGAATCATGAGCTGCATTCGTCAAAATGATGGTAGCGCCTCTCCGTGCCGCTCTCAATAGACAGTCTTTTAATCGAATCTGGTCCTGCCATGAAAAAATTGACTCGTTATATTTGACGAAACCATTGTTATTATGCTTCACCGTATATGGTGGATCAGCAAATACCAAATCGCCATCCTGGGCCATATCAATTGAGATTTCGAAATCTTGATGAGTGATGGTCGCGGATTTTAAGGATTTTGAAGTCTCAACCCAATCGTCCGTATCAAGATTAACGTTGGTTTTGGTTCCTATGGGAACATTAAACTGTCCTTTTTTATTAACTCTATACAACCCATTCCAACAAGTTCTATTTAGATAGATAAATCTAGCAGCTCTGTCAAATTTATTGACCGGAACAGCCGCTCTGACTTGATAAAAATGCTCAGCAGAATGGAGTCGTTGATGGACATCCAGCCGCGATGCAATTTTTCCCGGATTAGTTTTTATTGCGGCGTATGTTTCAATAAGATCAGGGTTTTTGTCAGATAAAATTGCGTGCTTGGGCAGCAAAGAAAAGTACAACGCCCCCCCTCCCAAGAAGGGTTCAATATAATTTTCATATTTTTGGAGATTCGGCAGATCAATACTCGGTATCAACCATCTCTTGCCTCCCGCCCATTTTAGAAAAGGAACTACTTTTCCCATATTATTCTTCACATTTCAGGCACAGACCAAAAAGCCACTTTTGCAGCCTTGATAGTTCACGGACATTGCTATCCGCCCTTGTGGATGTTACTAGGTATTGCGCATTTCCGCACTAGGGTACTCACCTGCGCATGCAAGTTCTCGGACAAGTCGCCACGGTTACATTGAAAGCGTGACGCAGTGTTCTCCAGGCCACATGCCGCGTATACGCTGAAATGCGCCCAGGTACAGACACAAAAACACGACAACCATCAGCTAGCGCGCGACTTGCAAAAACATAGAATCAGCCTAGCTTCTCGGCGTCACCATCCCTACGCTAAACAATAACGGTGTCAGACTCTGAGGTTTCCCCACGGATTCATCGGCATCCTCCCATTGATTCGGCGGTGTCGTGAGGTGCGAGCAAAAACCCAATCACCGACGCTTCAGTCAGCGCCAGAGCCCGCTCGGCATCGGTAATGGTGTCAGACTACAATTTCGCTGCATATCGTCGGCAAAATTGTAGTCTGACACCATTATTGCACTGTGTTTTTATACAGAAAACGCACCTTCAGGCGATGGCTGCAAGCCCCTTTCTGCGTTTTTTCGTGCCAATTTAGACCGCACGCGCCTGGCATGGTCTGCGGCTTGGCCGCGGTTGACTTTACACTAGACCTTAAACAACACCATCATTCAACATACAAAGGGAGGTAGTTAGTGGCGGATCTTGTTCGAGAACTCACTGTGGGTGCAGCGGGTTCGGTCATCGGAGCGGCAGTCGTCTACTTTGCGTCATCTGCCGCCGGGTTGGGAAAGGTAGCTCGACAAGCAGCTGCCGAAAAACGCAAATTGGAAATCGATCTTTGGAAAACCCGAAAAATTCAGGTTCGCATGGAGATCACAAACTACTACCTTTTCGAGGTTCTCAAAGCATTTCTCTTTGGCTCAATTCTGACCATCATCCCCAGCATTGGCGCGATGGCAATAAGTCAATATTTTGGAGGTCTGGTCTATCTTGTGTTGGCCGGGCTTACTGCGGTCGGGTTGATCTACTACTTCATAGGGCTTGGGCACGTGCTACGCTATCTTGCTATTCGTCGGAGTGACGAGGACTACTTGAAGACTTATGTGTCAACACCGCCTGATGCCTAACTTGTCATTCCAGCGGACTGCCTTCGGCAGCCGCTGAATTCAATCGTTGAGCGTCCGCTTTTACTCGCAGCTACCGACAGTTCCTGGCCGGCAAGCGACCGCTCGCCGGCCAGGATGTGTCAAACCTCAGTTTGCTCGGCCATCTCAAGAGTATCGTCGACCTCGATGCCGAGATAGCGAACTGTGCTTTCCAGCTTCGTATGCCCGAGCAGCAGCTGTACCGCTCGAAGATTCTTCGTCCGACGGTAGATCAGCAAGGCTTTTGTACGGCGCATAGTGTGGGTGCCATATGCGGTATCGTCGAGCCCAATCGATGCGACCCAGCGATGCACAATCCGGGCGTACTGCCGCGTCGACAGATGCGGCGACGTATACAACCGGCTCGGAAACAGAAAACCCGCCGCCTTTAGCCCTCGCGCTTCGATCAATGCTTCAAGGCTCTCACGGGTTTGCTCCGTAATCTCGAATTGGACCGGACGCTGAAATAATGGTGTCAGACTTCAATTTTCTGCCGGCTCGCTGAATGCTTGGCGCATCGGCGGAGCGATGCGCGCATAGCACCCGCTTGCCCGCATACAACGTGCCCGCCCCGGCTACAGCCGTTGGGACGCCGTGGTGGCGTATCGGACCAGCCTCACCGCGGCTGACAACCACGTCGGAATGCCGCACTCATCTCTATTGGCGGCAAAGTACTCGTTTTGGCGTTGATGCGTGAGTGACGCAATCGTGGCAATCGATTTCCTCGGGCGGACGCATTGGGATCAGCTCAAAATCAGACCAAATCAGCTCATCTCTTGAGCTGATTACTGCTAAATTGAGCTGATTCAACATCTTCGGCTCTTGCCATGACCGTCCGCGAAGACATTCTTCAGTTTCTGCGCGCCCAGCAACACGAGAACCTGCCCTGGGTGAGTTCCAGCGAACTGGCCTACCGAACCGGCGTCAGTTGGTCCACGGTGAAGCGCCAATTGGAAAATCTGCGCCAGGCCGGATTGGTGCTGCGCGAGGGCCAGGGCCGGGCAACCCGTTACCGGATTGCGGACGAAACAACCGCATCGACACTCCCAACGGCCATTACCATGCGATTGGCGGAGCCGGCGTCCGAGGCCACCGGGATGATCTGGTCTGAGCGTGGTCAAGCCCTGCTGGCCCGGCTTCGGCAGCCGTTGTCGGCGCGTGCACCTGTGGGATACGAACGCGCCTTCGTGGAAAGCTATGTGCCAAACCAGAGCTTCCTGTTGCCGCCTTCGCTGGCTCAAGACTTGGCCGACGAAGGCCGCATGCCAGGTCAGTCGCCAGCCGGGACTTACGCGCGTCGCGTACTGGAGCCGTTGCTGCTCGACCTGTCCTGGTCATCCTCTCGACTGGAAGGCAACCGGTATTCCTTGTTGGCCACGCAGGAACTCTTCAAGCACGGCATGGCCGGGGAAGATCTGGATGCAGTGATGCTGCTCAACCATAAGAGGGCCATCGAGTTCCTGGTCGATGCGGTGCCCGCACATGGCCTGACGTCCGCCGTGATCGGCAACCTTCACGCGATCCTGCTGGAGGAACTATTAGCCAACACCGACGGTCTTGGCCGCATCCGCCAGATCGTGGTCAACATCGGGGACACGACTTACGTGCCGCTCCAGGCGCCCTTGTTGCTGCAGGAAATGTTCGACCTGATTGTGGAGAAAGCGCGGCTAATCAAGAACCCGGTCGAAGCGGCATTCTTTCTGTGGGTGAACCTGGCCTATCTTCAGCCGTTCGAAGACGGCAACAAGCGCACCAGCCGCCTGTCGGCCAACATTCCGCTGATGCTTTACAACTGCGCACCGCTGTCCTTCCTGGACGTAGAGGTACAGGACTATGTCTATGCCATGTTGGGAGTCTATGAATACGGTGACGTGACGCTGGCGACAGAGCTGTTTGCCTGGGCCTATCGGCGCTCGATCCGCAAGTACGCCGTACAACTGAACGCTGCGGGCGTGCCGGATCCGGTGCGATTCCGATTTCGGGAAAAACTGAACGAAGCGATTGGCCGGGTACTACGTGAGCAGCAAACGGCCGACGCCGCAACAGCGGCGCTGGGCTTGTCCGAAGACGATGTTCAATTATTCCGCCCGATACTGGCGCAGGAATTGCGCATACTGGATGTGTACAACTGCGCTCGCTATCGCTTGTCGATGGACCTGGTGCAACGATGGGTAGAGGCCGGGCGGCCACATTGATGCAAGCCAGTGGAACAAGAGCCGTGAACATTGCGGCTCTCTACTCCCGACATCGATAGATCCGAATCAGGGCTTACGTTCCGCCCCAGACCGCTCAGGTATTGTCTTTCACCATAGTACTAGGTCCGTTAGTCTTCACAGACGCAATACCGTTATCCCGAGCCGCTGTACCCGAGTACATTTCACTACGCCCAATGGATTGCCCATTTGCCGCGGTCAACGTGAAGTAGGGTGATCCATCTGTTGCCGTCTTGCGCTGATAGCGTTCATCCAGCGGCGAATTCTGGCGAACAGATGCAATACCGTCCTGAGCGCTGGTTTTAGTGGTGTAGCGCTCGCTCGTAAGAATGACTTCATGATTCCCGGCTTTCAGATTGAACATGTACTGATCGCCGCTGCGCTTCAACTCGTAGTAACCGCTCATAGAAACCTCCAATATCTGGCTAGTTCAACAATGGGTCGATACTGCGATGCACACGCATGAATGCCGGTTGATGATAGTCCATGTCCCGCGTTCAGGAAATTTCTGCCTACTTGTTCTTCGGGCGAACAGGAGTGGAGGAAGCGCCCGCCTTGGTCTTCGACGAGGCACCACGCGGCAAGGCCTTTCCAGTTGCCGCCCGTGATGGCTCCACCAATTGATAACTCCGCAGCTCATGGCGAAATACCTTGACCGTAGTCAGCCGCTGGAGCCGCAGCCTCAAGCGTCGGGTCAGATAGATATTGGTATCGTCGAGGTCAAAGGCGCAGTCCGGCTCGGACTCGTTGGAAACGAACACTTCCAGCCATGTGCTGGTCACGGTGGCGCCACGACTGCGAAAGCCCACGAATCTGACCTTCGGCCAAGGCACCGCGCCGGTCTGGGGTGACCAGAGGCCTTCGTTGCTGATCTCCAGCAGTACCTTGCGTTGCGCGCGCAGGGCCGGCATCAGGCCGTACACAGACAGGGGCACCCCTGCAAACAGCAGCAAGCAAACCAGCAGAAGCCAGCCATTCCATTGGTCATGAGCCATCTCGAACAAGAGATAGACGGACAGCAATATTGCGAATGGCGCCGCGACAAGAACATAGAACCAGAAGAACAGGCGCCAAGCCCGTATGACGGTGGGCCGCTTCAACACTGTGGGAATTGGGGCTATCTGAGGGCTTGGCGTTCTACGTTTGCTTTGCTTCATTTCAAATTCTTGGGTGCCGTGCGGTTATGGGTGCGCTACATGCCGCGCAGAGCACGTCGATTCGTCAACGCCATGACGGTTCAATCGCCGATGTCTCCGATATCCAATCGGACAATTTCGAATTGAGCATACCCATCACACGGCACACTTCCAAATTCAATGACGTAGCCGTTGACCGCCACCAATCCGGCATCCTGATCGATCACACGCCCCGTTCCTCGGTATTTGAAGTGGCCAATCCGTTCCAGGCTTTCCACTGACAGGGCTTCCTGCTCTTGCTGGGGCCAGTCGGAACCGAATGCTGCACGAATCTCGCCGTCCAGGATCGACAGCCGGTTCGTGATGGAGTCCCCGGCCTTGACTGTGCAGGGCCAGCAGAATGCCGTGACGACCGCGCCTTCCTGGCTGCGCAAGGTCACGGAGGCGCTTTCGTCGCCGGGTGTGAACGGCTCAACCGATATGACTGTGATTGTTTTCATGGGCATGGCTTCTTCGGTCGCTGTATAGGTACGCGGGCGTTCAAAAGACAAGGGCCGCTGTACGCGGCCCTTGCTACTGGCTATCGGACTACCCGATTACGCCTTACGCACCTGAGCAATCAGCCCATCCAACTGCGCCAGCATCGTATCGATTTCCTCAGCCGTCACATTCAACGCCGGCATGAACCGCAGCAGATTCCCACGCGGTGCATTCAGCAGCAGGCCATTAGGCGCCAGATTGCGCGCAGCTTCAACGATGGCAGGACCATCATCCCGATCCATCACCAGCGCACGCAGCAGACCCATCCCACGTTCACCCTTCATGCCCCACTTGGCCGACAGAGCCAGCAAACCTTCGGACAGCTGCTTGGCGCGAGCATTGACCGACTCCATGAAGCCCGGCGCAGCCAGCGCGTCGAACACAGCAACGCCAACAGCAGCCATCAGCGGATTGCCGTTGTACGTACCGCCCTGGTCGCCATGCGAGAACACGCAAACTTCCTGACGAGCCAGCAGCGCAGCCAGCGGCACGCCGCCGCCAATACCCTTGGCCAGCGTCATGATGTCCGGCACCACATCCGATTGCTGGTAGGCGAACATGGTGCCCGTACGGCCCATGCCCGTCTGCACTTCATCAACGATGAACAGCAGCTTGTGCTCGTCGGCCAGCTTGCGCAGGCCTTGCATGAATTCCTTGGTGGCGGGGATGACGCCGGCTTCGCCTTGCACGGGTTCAAGCATGATGGCGACGGTCTGGTCGTCGATCAGCTTGCGCACGGATTCCAGGTCGTTGATTTCGGCCTTGGGGAAACCTTCGACCTGCGGGGCGAACATCTTGTCCCAGCCCGGCTTGCCGGACGCGGACATGGTGGCCAGCGTGCGGCCGTGGAAGCCGTGGTTCATGGTGATGATCTTGTAGGCGCCGTTCTTATTGACCTGGCCCCATTTGCGCGCCAGCTTGATGGCGCCTTCGTTGGCTTCGCCGCCGCTGTTGGCGAAGAAGACGCGGTCGAAGACCGAGGCGCCGGTGAGGCGCTCGGCCAGTTCGATGGAGGGCAGGTTGTAGAACGCCGGCGAGGGGTTCATCAGCAGCTTGGACTGGTCCAGCAGGGCCTTTTGCATTTCCGGGGCGCAGTGGCCCAGGGTGTTGACGGCCCAGCCCTGGACGAAGTCCAGGTATCGCTTGCCCGCGTGATCCTCCAGCCAGGATCCCTGGCCGCGCACGAACACGAGGTCCGGGCGGGAGGTGATCTCCATGAGGGCGTTGGTCTTGAACTGGCTGAATTCCATGGCGGTTCCTGCGGAATGAGAGAACAGGGATTAAAAGTAATTGGACGATGCCAATAGGCGAATTTAGCACCGACGGGGGGATGCTATCGTGACGCACCCCCAGCCGATCCGCCCGGGCCGCCTCAAAAGGGCAGACAACGCGGGCGCTCTATTTTATGCAACAGGCGCGACCCCGCGCGCAGCCCTTTTGTCGCTTTTTACTGACCAATCATGAAACGTATTCTTTCCAGTCTTGCCGCCGGCCTGGCGCTGGCGACGGCCGCGGCGACCGCGCATGCCGATTATCCCGAGCGCCCCATCCGCCTGATCGTGCCGTTCCCGCCCGGGCAGGCGACCGATATCTTTGCCCGCGCGCTGGCCGAAAAGCTGGGCGCGGCGGTCAAGCAACCCATCGTGGTGGAGAACCGCGCGGGCGCGGGCAGCAATATCGGGATGGAGCAGGCGGCGCGCGCGACGCCGGACGGCTACACGCTAGTGATCGCGGGCAGCGCCGCCGCCGTGAACCAGACGCTGTACAAGACCATCAACTACAGCCTGACCAAGGACTTCGCGCCGGTATCGGGGGTGTTCTCGGTGCCGCTGATGTTCCTGGCAACGCCGGCTTCGGGGATTACCTCGCTCAAGCAGCTGGTGACGCAGGCGCGCGCGAATCCGGGCGAGCTGGCCTATGCCAGCGCGGGCATCGGCGGCACGCAGCATTTGTCGGCCGAGATGTTCAAGGCGGCGGCGAACATCGACATCCGCCACATTCCGTACAAGGGCAGCGGCCCGGCGCAGGCGGATTTCCTGGGGCACCAGGTGCCGTTGATGGTGGACTCGGTGACCGCCGGCCTGCCGCATGTGCAGAGCAAGAAGGCGGTGGCGCTGGCGGTGACGACGGCCAAGCGCCTGCCGCAGCTGCCGGACGTGCCGACCGTGGCGGAATCGGGTTATCCGGGTTTCGAGGCCATCGGCTGGGCGGCGGTGCTGGCGCCGCGCGATACGCCGGCCGAGGTGACGGGCTATCTGAGCAAGCAGATCGGCCAGGTGCTGAATTCGCCGGACATGCAGAAGTTTTTCCGCGACCGCGGTGCGGAGCCGATGCCGCTGACGCCTGACGCGACCGGCACTTTCATCACCGGCGAAGTGAAGAAGTGGGGCGAGGCGGTGAAGCAGTCGGGCGCGCAGGTCGACTGACGGACGCGCAAGACGACTTGCCCACAGCAAACCGCCCCGCACCTACGGGGCGGTTTGCATGATGGGCTGAGGTAAAGCGATGACGGCTTAAGCCGGATCACCCGGCTGGCCCGGCCGTCCGGGCTCGCCCGGTTGCCTGGGTTCTTCCGCAGGTTGCCCCGGATTGCCGGGTACTTCCGGCGGCATGCGGCCCGGATCAATATCATCCGGACCAGGCTTGCCCGGCACCTGGCCGGGTGCCTGCTTTTCCGGTGCGTCGCCGGGTTCCTGTCCGGGGCGCTGGGACGGGTCGATGCCGGGTTGGTAGGCGGGATCGCCGGGCTTCTGGTTCGTGTTCATGGATGTCTCCTGAAGATTCACGTGTAGCGCTCACGCGCAGCGGCACGCGTATCGTGCAAGCCCACGATAGAAGCCATGTTCGCGTTCGCCCAGATCACGCGGGACGACTTTATCTAGTACTTTCTTCTTATCTCTTGCTCAACCAGGAGCCAGAATGAAGAAGACTGCCACGGCGTTCACCACGGAACGCCGCCATCTGCTGGAAATCATCGACGGCCTGATCGAGGGCATCATCCTGCTGGACCAGGACCGCCGTATCGTCTGGGCCAACGACACGGCGCTGGCCATGCACGGCGTGACGGATCTTGCCGCGCTGGGCGGCACCGCCGTCGGCTACCGCAAGGCATTTGCGCTGCGTTACCGCAACCGTCGCGCCTTGCGCGCGGCGCAGTATCCGCTGGACCGCGCGCTGGCGGGCGAGGCTTTCAAGGATGTGGTGGTGGAAGTGACCAGCCGCCGCGATCCGGAATTCGGCCGCATGCACCAGGTGCGCAATCTGGTGCTACGCGATGCGCAGGGCGCGGCCGAAGGCATGGTGCTGGTGCTGCTGGACGTGACCGAGCAATACAGCGCGGAAGAGCGCTTTGAACGCACCTTCAACGCCAATCCCGCGCCGGCGGTGATCTGCTCGCTGGCGGATCTGCGGCACATCAAGGTCAATGACGGTTTTCTGGCCATGACGGGCTACACGCGCGAACAGGTGCTGGGCAAGACGCTGCGCCAGCTGGACGTGCTGGGCGACACGCCGCAGCGCGAGGATGCGCTGCACCGGCTGGCGGAAGGAACGACCATTCCGCAGACGGAAACCATCATCGCGGTGCAGGGCGGCAGCGACAAGCTGGTGATCGTGGCGGGCCAGCCCATCGAGGTCGCGGAGCAGCCCTGCATGCTGTTCACCTTCAACGACCTGGAGCCGCGCCGCAAGGCCGAGACGGCGCTGCGCGATAGCGAACAGCGCTTCGCCACGGCGTTCCGTCTTGCGCCCGTGCCCATGACGCTGAGCACCACGGCAGGCAAGCTGCTGGAGGTCAACGATGCCTTCGTCGCGACCACCGGCTACGACGCCAAGACCTTGGCGCGCGACGAGGATGCGCTGGCGCAGCTATGGACGGACCCGCAGGCCTATGACCGCGCCATGGCCTCGCTGGAGCAGGGCGCCAGCGTACGCAGCCAGGAGATGGCGCTGCGCACGCGCGACGGCGCATTGCTGGACTGCCTGGTGTCGGCCGCGCCGGTGTCCATCCAGGACCAGCCCTGCGTGCTGGCGGCGATCCAGGACATTACCGAACGCAAGCGCAACGAGGTCGAGCTGATGGAGGCGATCGAGACGGTGATGCAGGACACCTCGTGGTTCAGCCGCACCGTCATCGAGAAGCTGGCGCAGATCCGCACGCCCCAGGGCGCCCCGCAGGGGCAGAGCGAATTGGCCGACCTGACGCCGCGCGAACGCGAGATCCTGGGACTGATGTGCCAAGGCCACACGGACCCGGAGATCGCGGCCAGCCTGCATCTGTCGCGCAACACGGTGCGCAATCATGTGGCGGCGCTATACAGCAAGCTGGACGTGCACCGGCGCAGCGCCGCCATCATCTGGGCGCGGCAGCGCGGCATCGTGGGATATGAAAAGCCGGCACGCAAACAGGCACAGAAACAGCCCGGCAAGCAGACTACAAAGCAGGTCCACAGGATTCGGTAGAAAAGTACCAGTCGATCTGATGCGCGCGCTTCTTACACGCGCGCCATGCGCTTCCTATAGTGGGTTCGTCCGCAGCCGGAGCCAGGCTTCGAAGGCCTCTCCCGCGCGGTTTCACGCAACCTGGAATTAGGAGCGACAACATGGATAACGACCGCATCAAGGGCGCAGCCAAGGAAGTCAAAGGCTCGATCAAGGAAACGGCAGGCAAGTTGACCGGCAACCGCGAGACCGAGCTTGAAGGGAAGGCGGAAAAAACCGTGGGCAAGGTGCAGCGCAACGTCGGCGAGGCCAAGGATCAGGCACGGGACTTGCTGAACAAGAAATAGCGCGGCTGCCTGTCGGCATGACCCGCTACGCCCATGAACGCCGAAAGGAGAAAAAAATGACGCATCGAATCTGGCTTGCGCTGCTGCTGGCAATCACCGCCATCACGGCCGGTTGCAACACGATGGAAGGCGCCGGCAAGGACATCGAACGTGGCGGGGAGAAGATCCAGCAGAAAGCCCAGTAAGTCCTGAACCGGTAGCCTGCTTTATCGGCCGGCGCGCTAACCGCGCGCCAGCCTTTTTGCGTTTGGGCGCCGCAATTCAGCGCGAGAAGCCGCGCGCCGAAATCTCCCAGATGTCCTGCACCACGCCGTCCTCGAACACGACCAGTCCGTCGTGCAGGTTAAAGGTCGGGTCCACGTGCGCAGGCACCAGACGCAGCACGCTGCCCAATACGGGCGCCGTGGCACCGGGTTCCACACGCACCACGCTGTGCTCGTCGTTGATGGCGGTGCAGGTCAGGCCGGACTCGCCGTAAACCGCGGGCGGGCCGCACTCGGCGGAGGCCGATTTGAGGCCGGCGTCCAGCACTACACGGTCGGGCGTGGGCGTGCTCATCACGGTGGACAACAGGAACAGGCTATTCTGGAAATTGAGCGGGCCGCCCCATTCGTTGGCGCCGTAGTCGCCATCCATGAAGGCATAGGATCCGGCCTGCAATTCGGTGTAGACGCCGCTGGCGGCGTCGAACTCCACGCTGCCGGTGCCGCCGCCGGTAATGGTGTCGCAGGCGATGCCGCTTTCACGCAGTAGCTGCGCGTAGGAAGCTGCGATGCGCGCGGCCTGGCGGGAGACGGTGGCGCGTTCTTCGCGCGTGCGGTAGTGCTGCACCGACCCGTGATAGGCCTGCAGGCCCGCGAAGTTCAAACCGGGCAGCGCGCGCGCCTGCTGCGCCAGCGCCAGGACGGTGGCGTCGTCGGACACGCCGCAGCGGCCCTGGCCCACGTCCACTTCCACCAGCACGTCGATCTCGGCGCCAGCCTGCACCATGGCGGCCGACAACTGCGCCAGGTTCTGGGCGTTGTCCACGCAGACGCTGATCTTGGCGGCGCGCGCCAACTGGCCCAACAGCGTCATCTTGGCCGCGCCGACGACTTCGTTGCTGATGTGGATGTCGCGGATGCCGGCGGCCACGAAGGGCAGGGCTTCGCTCACCTTCTGGCAGCAGATGCCGCGCGCCCCCAATGCCACCTGCCGCAATGCAATCTGCGGGCACTTGTGGGCCTTGGCATGCGGCCGCAGCGCCACTTCGTGGCGATCAGCCCAGGCCTGCATGGCGCGCAGGTTGGCTTCGAAGGCGGTCAGGTCGAGCGCCAGGCTGGGCGTGTCGACGCGGGCTAGGGGATCGCCCGGCTGGGCGGCGGGGGGCAGCGCAATGCCGCGTATGACTTCCTGGGACATCTTGGAAACTCCGTTATCAGCACTGCAGGGATGTAACCGCACACCATAACCAAAGCGGGACCACCCATAACCTTGGGCGATGCGACCCCCTGGAAAACCATAGCCCTGTAATCATTGGCTACAGGGGGTGGGCATGACAGAATTTCATCATAAAGAAAGCCCCCGAGGGGAGGCAGATTTTTGCCGGGGGAATTCGCCCATCGGCAGAAATCACATTACTGATACCCGTCAGCAAGAATTCGGAGAAGCTCGCATGAAACTCAAGACCTGGATCACCGCCCTGACCATCGCGGCAGCCGCCGTCGGCGCCGCCGGTTCGGCGCAGGCCCAACAGTTCTTCCGCATCGGCACCGGCGGCACCGCCGGCACCTACTATCCCGTGGGCGGCATCATCGGCAACGCCGTGTCGCAACCGGGCAAGCTCATCGCCACCGCGGTGGCCTCCAACGGCTCGGTCGCCAACATCAACGGCGTCATGGGCGGCTCGTTCGAAGCGGGCTTCACGCAATCCGACGTGGCCTTCTGGGCCTATAGCGGCACCGGCACCTTCGAAGGCAAGCCCAAGGCCCAGGACCTGCGCCTGATCGCCACGCTGTACCCGGAAAGCATCCACCTGGTGACGCGCAAGGGCTCGGGCATCAAGGGCGTGGCCGACCTGAAGGGCAAGCGCGTGTCCATGGACGAGCCGGGCTCCGGCACCCTGGTGGACGTGCGCCTGATCCTGGGCGCCTACGGCCTGACCGACAAGGACATCAAGGCCGAATACCTCAAGCCCAACCAGGCTGGCGACAAGCTCAAGGACGGCGGCCTGGACGCGTTCTTCTTCGTGGGCGGCGCCCCCGCCGGCGCGATCGCCGAACTGGCCTCCACCGGCAATATCGAACTGGTGTCGCTGGTCGGCCCGGAAATCGACGCGCTGCGCGGCAAGCAGGAATTCTTCACGCCTGACGTGATCGCCGCCAACACGTACCAGAACATTCCTGAAGTGAAGACCATTTCGGTCAACGCACAGATGGTCACCTCGGCCAAGATCCCCGACCAGGTGGTGTACGACGTGACCAAGGCGCTGTACAGCGACGCCACGCGCAAGACGCTGGATGCCGGCCACGCCAAGGGCAAGCTGATCACCAAGGAAAACGCCGTCAAGGGCGCGGGCATCCCGTTCCACCCGGGCGCGGAGAAGTTCTACAAGGAAGTCGGCCTGCTCAAGTAAGCGAGCCGGGACTTCTTTCACGGATAGATCACGGCGCAGTCTGACCCGCCGTGTTTGAGCAGGGCCGCCACGAGCGGCCCTGCTTGCTGCATCACCAGAGACTCACCGCGATGGAAATTGACCACGAGAAAACCCAGCAGCTGGCGGAAAAGTATGACTCGGAAATCCGCTTCCGGCCGCTGGACAAGACGGCCACCTGGATCGTGTCGGGCCTGCTCGTCACCTTGTCCCTCTTTCATTACTACACGGCCGGCTTCGGCCTGTTGCGCGAAGCCACGCACCGCGGCGTGCACCTGGCCTTTGTACTCAGCCTGATCTTCCTGGTGTTCGGTTTTTCCAAGTCGCACTACCAGCGCCAGCCCAAGTCCACCTGGTACTCGCCCGGCGGCATTCCGCTGTACGACTGGATCATCGCCATCGCGCTGGCGCTGTCGGTGCTGTACATCCCCTACATCTTCGAGGATCTGGCGTTCCGCGTGGGCAATCCCATGCCGATGGACGTGCTGATGGGTTCCATCCTGCTGATCGGCCTGTTGGAAGCCACGCGCCGCGCCATGGGCTGGCCGCTGCCCATCATCGCCATCGTGTTCATGGCGTATGCCATGTTCGGGCCGTATTTCCCGGGCCTGCTCAAGCATGCCGGCAACACGTGGTCGCAGGTCGTCAACCACATGTACCTGACCAGCCAGGGCGTGTACGGGGTGGCGGTCGGCGTGGTCGCGACCTACGTCTTCCACTTCGTGCTGTTCGGCGTGCTGGCCACCCGCATCGGCCTGGGCCAGCTGTTCCTGGACGTGGCCTCGACGGTCGCCGGACGCTATGCCGGCGGGCCGGCCAAGGTGTCGGTGTTCGGTTCGGCCATGTTCGGCATGCTGTCGGGGTCGTCGGTGGCCAACGCGGTCACGGTCGGCTCGCTGACCATTCCGGCGATGATCCGCATCGGCTATCCGCGGCACTTCGCCGCGGGCGTGGAAGCGGCCAGCAGCACGGGCGGGCAGATCACGCCGCCCATCATGGGCGCGGCCGCCTTCCTGATGATCGAATTCCTGGGCATTCCGTACCAGCAGATCGCCATCGCGGGCATCTTCCCGGCCTTCCTGTACTTCTTCGGCATGTTCATGCAGGTGCACTTCGAGGCCAAGCGTGAAGGGCTGCGCGGCCTGACCGAAGAAGAAATGCCCAAGCTCAAGCAGTCGTTCAAGATGCGATGGCCGACGCTGATCCCGCTGGTCCTGCTGATCGGCGTGCTGGCCAGCGGCCGCACGCCCTACCTGGCGGCGTTCGCCGGCATCACGGGCTGCATCGTGGTGGGCCTGCTGAATCCGTTCCAGCGGCTGCGCCTGCGCGACCTGTACGAAGCCTTCGAGACCGGCGCCAAGTACGCGCTGGCAGTGGGCGCGGCCGCGGGCACCGTGGGCATCGTGATCGGGGTGGTGACGCTGACCGGCGTGGGCTTCAAGATCTCGTACATCGTGATCTCGGCCTCTCAGGCGCTCGCCGGCGGCGCGGCCATGATCATTCCGGACGCGCTGGCCAACATGCAGACGTTGACGCTGATCGCGGCGCTCATCATGACCGGCATCGTCTGCATCCTGATGGGCTGCGGCGTGCCCACCACGGCGAACTACCTGATCATGGTGGCGGTGGCCGCCCCGACGCTGGTGCAGCTGGGCGTGCAGCCGATCGCGGCGCACTTCTTCGTCTTCTATTTCGGCATCCTGGCGGACATTACGCCGCCCGTGGCGCTGGCGGCGTATGCGGCGGCCGGGATGGCCGGCAGCGATCCATTCAAGACCGGCAACACGGCCTTCAGGCTGGGCATCACCAAGCTGATCGTGCCGTTTGTGTTCGTGTTCTCGCCGTCGCTGCTGATTTCGGTGCAGGGTTTCACCTGGTACGACTTCTTCGTGACGCTGTTCGGCTGCATGGTCGGCCTGGTGCTGCTGTCGGCGGCGTTCTCGCGGTTCATGCTGGTGGGCATGAAGAGCTGGGAGCGCTGGCTGTGCACCATCGGCGCCTTGCTGACCATCCTGCCGGGCCTGACCAGCGGCTTGATCGGGCTGGCGATCTGCATCCCGGTATTCATGCGCCAGCTGGCTCAGCTGAAGCTGGAAAGCGCCCCCAAGGCCGCCTGACCAGCGGCCCGGATACAAAAAGGGGCGGATCTGCAGGGTCCGCCCCTTTTTGCTCCGAATCATGAATATTGGCAGCTTTTAAGGTGAAAATGTGTGCACATTAGCGCAGGGTGACTCCATACAACATTCCACCCTCCGGCCGGTTGCCCACCCCTATAAATCAGCGTAAAGTAAAATTCATGTTTGCTGGTCTGCCGATATGCGGGCCGACTGTGCAAACAGGCACAAAACTGCGCCATATGTTCGATATCCTGGTTTATCTGTACGAGAATTACTACACGCCGCAAGCCTGTCCTGCGGCCGACGTGCTCGCAAAGCGGCTTGCCGCCGCCGGTTTCGAGCACGAAGACATCGACGACGCCCTCGGCTGGCTCTACGGCCTGGCCGAAACCACCGAACGCTGCGTCGATCTCGCCCAGGCCCCCGCCACCGGCACCCGGATCTACACCGACAACGAATACCAGCAGCTCGGCACCGAATCCATCGGCTTCATCGCCTTCCTGGAATCGGCCGGCGTGCTGCCCGCGCCCTTGCGCGAGATCGTCATCGACCGGGGTCTGGCGTCGCCGGAAACGCCCGTGCCGCTGTCCAAGATCAAGATCATCGCCCTCATGGTTCTCTGGAGCCAGGAAGCCGAGATCGACAATCTGGTCCTGGAAGAGCTGCTGGACGAGGACGGCACGCGCTTGCTGCATTGAACGGTATCCGCGTCGCTTGATGCCGTTACTCCTTACCCGCGCGCCGCGCCGCGCGGGCGTCCCATCGTGAATTACGTCGGCCGCTTCGCCCCCAGTCCCAGCGGCCCGCTGCATGCGGGCTCGCTGGTTGCCGCGCTGGCCAGCTGGCTGGACGCGCGCGCCCATGGCGGACGCTGGCTGCTGCGCATCGAAGACGTGGACACGCCGCGCACGGTGCCGGGCGCGGCCGAGGTCATCATGGGCCAGTTGAAGGCGCTGGGCCTGGACTGGGACGGCGACATCATGTGGCAGTCGCGCCGTAATGACGCCTACCAGGCCGCCTTCGACTCGCTGGCCGCGCGCGGCCTGATCTACGGCTGCGGCTGCACCCGGCGCGAAATCGCGGATTCGGCGCTGCGCGGCCAGACCGCGCCCGGGGCCGACGGCGAACGGCCGTATCCCGGCACCTGCCGCCACGGCTTGCCACCAGGCCGCGAGGCCCGCGCCTGGCGCGTGATCATGCCGGAAGGCGTGGAACATTTCGTCGACCGCTGGCTGGGGCCGCAGGAACAGGACGTGGCGCAGGCGGTGGGCGACATCGCGCTAAGGCGGGCTGACGGCCTGTGGGCGTACCAACTCGCCGTAGTGGTGGACGACGCCGCGCAAGGCGTGACCGACGTGGTGCGCGGCGCGGACCTGCTCAGTTCCACCGCGCGCCAGCGCGTGCTGGGCCGGCTGCTGGGCCTGCCACCGGTGCGCTACCTGCACGTGCCGCTGATCCTGGACGCTTCCAGCGGCCTGAAACTGTCCAAGCAGAACGGCGCCCCGCCCATCGACACCGGCGCGCCCCTGGCGGCGCTGATGGCCGCCTGGCGCGCCTTGGGCTTCGACCCCATCGATGCCGCGGACCGCGGTCATTTCCTGCGGGAAGCCACCGCGCGGTGGGCGCGGCGCTTCCCGCTGCCCGCCGCTACAGCGGCTTGAGGTCCTGGTCCAGCATCCGGACGAGCAGGGCCTCGCCGTTTTCCGCCACGCGCAACTCGCCGTACTTGGCGACCTGATAGCGCTCGGCCTGGCCTTCCGGGAAGAAATAGGCGTTGGTCACGATGCGCACGCTGTTGTCGCGGATGCGGTAACGCAGCGGCACTTCGGCATCGGTATGCGGGTGCGTATCGGGCTGGATGCGTAGCGGCTGCCCAACGCCGCGAGCGTCCGTCTGCAGCATGACATAGCCGTCCGGCTCGTAACCCATGACGGAGTCCTCGGCTTCGGGACGCTCGCCGCCCAGCCGCAGGCGCGTGACTTCCCGGCTGGCCGCGAAGTTCAGCGCCATGTAGTCGCCTTGCATCAGCGAACGGGGATCCACCGGAGCCAGTTCCAGGATGACCACCTTGCCCGACGCCAGCAGTTTTTCACGCTGCCAGATGCCGCCGTTGGCGACCGCCAGCACCAGCACCAGGCCGCCCAGGATGGCCAGCGTGCGCCAGCGCAAGGGCGCCGACACCGGCGGCAGGGCCCCGCGTCGGCTGGGCGCGATGGTGCGCATCAGGCGCGGCACCAGCCACACCAGGGCGCGCAACACGAACAGCAGCACCGCGGCGCCGCCCAGCCACAAGGCCTTTTGCAGCAGCGGCACGTCCAATTGGTAGTAATAGACACCCAGATAAGCCAGCAGGCTGATCACCGCGAACACGACCAGGCGGAACTGGTTCAAGCCGAAGCCCAGCAGCAGCCAGGCCAGCGCGAAACCCACGCCTGGACTGGGCAGCCAGAACAGGGACAGGATCAGCAGAGCTATCGGGACACCCCAGGTGACGCCCGCAGTCAGTACATGGCGGCGGGGCCAGAGCACCGCGAAGGCGGCCGCGACGGGCAACAGCGCTCCCGCAATGACCAGCACGGCCGTGTGCGGATTCAGCTGCCACATGGCGGGCAGTTGCTGGGCGGAGATGCCCCCGGCCAGCCATACCATCCCTTGCACCGACAGCAGGAAGGCCCAGGCCAGCGGTTGCAGCGCATGGGCGCGCTTGCCGCCCAGGCGGTGGCTCAGGCTGAAGATGACGGCGGTGGCCCAGGCGCCGGTCACGGCAATGGGCAGCCACACAAAGGTCGCGCGCATGGCGTCGAAGCCCAGCCATGCGTCCAGCAGGTCTTCGCCGCTCAGGTCGGGCGACAGGCCGCGCCAGATCAAGCCCGCCCCCGCCGCGGCAATCAGCAAGCCGCTCAGGAAGCGCAGGATGACGTCGGGTCCGACGGCATAGACCGTAGCCGCCATCAGCAGCACGAACACGCAGGCGCTGGCGAACGAGGTCGAGCTGGATAGCCCGAAGATGATCAGGATTTGCCCTGCGAAGGCCATGGCCGTGCCGCACTGGCGCCAGAACGGGCCAGCATCGCTGCGCAGCACCGCCACACCGGCCGCGCAAAGCACCAGCCCGGCCACCAGCGCGCCGCTTTCAGAGGTAATAAAGCCCGAGAACGCGATGAACACCAGTAGCAGCACAGTCGAAAGCCAGGCGCTCAGGCCCAGCAGGCACTGCACGTACCAGGGCGGATCCGCCTGCGGCGCCGGAGCGGGCGCCAGCTGCGCGACCGGCGCGCTGGCGTCGGCCGGGTCCACCGAGTTGCCGGCCGAAGCCGCAGCCGGTTCGGAATCGGCGGCCGCGGCCACCGCCGTCTGCGGGTCGCCGGCAAGCCGGCGCAGCCAGCGCGCGGCCAAGACGGCCTCGGCCATGAGCAGCGCCGCCAGCGGCAGGGCCGCCCAGACGCCGGGCTCCAGGCGCAGCAGCCATTCGCCCGCCACCCGCAGCGACACGCAGATGACGCCGGCGGCCAGCATGGCCAGGATGATCAGGTCGCGCCGGCCCTTCTGATAATAGAAGCCCAGGCCCAGGGTCACCGCGACCCAGGCGATGCCGTTATAGAGGCCCAGGCCGCGGCCCAGGAAGTCGCCAAGCATCTGGGTCAGCACCAGCACGCTGATTGCCAGGGCGGCCAGGACCCGCGGACCGACCAGGGTGCTGGCGCGCCAGCGGCGGGCAGCCAGCTCCCAGCCCAGCAGCAGCACCAGGTTCAGGCCGGCCATCATCAGGCCGGGCACGCCCGGGCCGCCGAATATCAGCACCCAGGAGAACACCCGCTCGCCCAGCCACAAGGCCACCGCCACGTTCAACACCAGTGCCCATAGCAGCCAGACGGCCTGGCTGCCGGCGGCCAGCGCCCAGGGCAGCAGCAGCAGCGCCCACCAGGCGAACAGTTCCCAGGTATCAGCGCCAGTCTGGTAAGTTTGGCCTAGTAATGCGAGCAGCGCGCCCAGGAGGATGCCGGCCAGGGCGAGCAGGGCGCCTGGTATGGTGCGGCGCACGCCAGGACTCGCCCGCAGGCGCAGTCCGGTCCAGGCAGCGGCCAGCGCGCAAACCGCCAGGAGGCCCTGGATACCGGCGAAACGCTGGATTTTGGTCATGTCCTGCCAGTTGGCCGCGACCCAGCAAACCGCCGCGCTGCCCAGCAGCAAAACACCTAGCCAGAGGGTGCTGCGCGCCAGAAATTGACGCCAGGCGTGTAGTTCGGATCCCGCTTGTCTTTCAGTGCCGACTTGCATCTGGCGAATCTCCGATCTTATTATCCGCGCTACTACGGCGGGACTGCCGCCACTGGATACACATGAATAAAACGCTGATTATTGCCGAGAAGCCCTCGGTAGCCCTCGATATATCACGCGCCTTGGGAGGCTTTGCGCGCGAGGGCGACTATTTTGAAAGCGAACGTTACGTCCTCGCGTCCAGCATAGGCCACTTGCTGAGCTTGGTCGCGCCCAACGATCCGGTCAAGGGAAAATGGAGCTTCACGCACCTGCCCGTGATTCCGCCCGAGTTCGAACTGGGCCCCACCGACAAGAAATCGGCCGAACGGCTCAAGCTGCTGGTCCGCCTGGCCAAGCGCAAGGACGTCGACGCCATCATTAACGCCTGTGACGCCGGGCGCGAAGGCGAACTGATCTTCCGCTACATCATTCAGTACGCGGGCGTGAAGAAGCCGATCCAGCGCCTCTGGCTGCAGTCGATGACCCAGGCCGCCATCCGCGAAGCCTTCGCCAACCTGCGCGACGACGTCCAGCTCAAGCCGCTCGAAGCGGCCGCCCGCTCGCGCGCCGAAGCCGACTGGCTGGTGGGCATCAACGGCACCCGCGCAATGACCGCCTTCAACAGCAAGGACGGCGGCTTCTTCAAGACCCCGGTCGGCCGGGTGCAGACGCCCACGCTGGCCATCGTGGCCGAGCGCGAGGAGCGCATCCGCCGCTTCGTGCCGCGCGACTACTGGGAAGTGCGCGCCACCTTCGTGGCGGCCGCCGGCCTGTACGAAGGCCGCTGGATCGACCCGGAATTCAAGAAAGACGACCGCGACCCCGAAAAGCGCGAATCGCGCCTGTGGTCGCAGGCTGCCGCCCAGAGCGTGGTGGCTGCCTGCCGCGAACAGCCCGGCAGCGTCACGGAAGAATCCAAGCCGTCGACCCAGATGTCGCCGGCCCTCTACGACCTGACTTCGCTGCAGCGCGAGGCCAACGGCCGTTTCGGCTTTTCGGCCAAGACCACGCTGGCGCTGGCGCAGACCCTGTACGAACGGCACAAGGCGCTGACCTACCCGCGTACCGATTCGCGCTACCTGCCCGAGGACTACATCAACACCGTCAAGGAGACCATGCGCGCATTGGCGCAGGGCGGCTCCAATGCGGTGGGCGGCCTGGCCCGCCACGCCGGCACGGTGGTCAGCGAAAACTGGGTCAAGCCCAACCGCCGCATCTTCGACAACAAGAAGGTGTCGGACCACTTTGCCATCATCCCCACGCTGCAGATCCCGCACGATCTGAGCGAAGCCGAGGCCAAGCTGTACGACCTGGTGCTCAAGCGCTTCCTGGCCGTGTTCTTCCCCGCCGCGGAATACCGCGTCACCACCCGCATGACCGAAGTGCAGGGGCACCGCTTCCGCACCGACGGCAAGGTGCTGGTCAGCCCGGGATGGCTGGCCGTCTACGGCAAGGAAGCCCAAGGCGAAGACGCCAACCTGGTGCCTGTGGCGGACGGCGAGACCGTGCGCACCGAGGACGTGGAAGCCGTCGGCCTGACCACCAAGCCGCCGGCGCGCTTTAACGAAGGCACGCTGCTGTCGGCCATGGAAGGCGCGGGCAAGCTGGTGGACGACGAGGAACTGCGCGAGGCCATGTCCGAGCGCGGCCTGGGCACGCCGGCCACGCGCGCCGCCATCATCGAAGGCCTGCTCAACGAAAGCTACCTGCGCCGCGAAGGCCGCGACCTGGTGCCCACCGCCAAGGCGCGTCAGCTGATGACGCTTTTGTCCGGCCTGGACGTGACCGAACTGACTTCGCCGGAACTCACCGGCGAATGGGAACACAAGCTCAAGCAGATCGAGCAGGGCGGGCTGGGCCGCGAGGCCTTCATGCGCGAGATCGCGCAGATGACCCAGGTCATCGTCAAGCGCGCCAAGGAATACGAGCGCGACACGGTGCCGGGCGATTACGCCACGCTGCAGACGCCGTGCCCCAAGTGCGGCGCCGTGGTGAAGGAAAACTATCGCCGCTTTGCCTGCACCGCCTGCGACTTCTCCATCGGCAAGCACCCGGGCGGCCGCACCTTCGAGCTGCCCGAAGTGGAAGAGCTGCTGGCCAAGCGCGAGATCGGTCCGCTGCAAGGCTTCATCAGCAAGATGGGCCGTCCGTTCGCCGCCATCCTGCGCATCAGCGACGAGTACAAACTGGAATTCGACTTCGGCCAGAACGACGAGGACGACAGCGAGGCCGTGGACTTCTCCGGCCATACGCCGGTGGGCTCCTGCCCCAAGTGCCAGTCGCGCGTCTTTGAGCATGGCATGAGCTACGTCTGCGAGAAATCCGTCGGCCCCGAAAAGAGCTGCGATTTCCGTTCGGGCAAGGTCATCCTGCAGCAGGAGATCTCGCGCGAACAAATGGAAAAGCTGCTGACCAACGGCCGCACCGACCTGCTCGACGGCTTCGTCTCCAGCCGCACCAATCGCAAGTTCAAGGCCTTCCTCGTCCGCCAGCCGGACGGCAAGATCGGCTTCGAATTCGAGCCGCGTCCTGAAAAACCGGGCCGTGCGCCGGCCAAGACGGCTGCCAAAACCGCGACCAAGACCGCTGCGAAAAAGGCGCCGGCCAAGAAGGCCGCGGTGAAGAAGACCGCGACCAAGACGGCCACGAAGACGGCCGTCAAGAAAGCGGTGAAGAAGGCGGCGCCGAAAAAAACCGCCGCGTAAAACGGGCGCGGCGCCTGGCGCGCCGCCTCCCGACCATCGCGCACAACGCCCGGGCAACCGGGCGTTTTCCATTGTTGGACGCCAGTGGCTGGGGTATTGTCTACGCCAAACCGCTGCAACCAGACCTATACCGAGGACGACATGAGCAACAGCCCCGACTTCACCACCCGCCGCCGCGTGCTGGCCGCCGCTGGCGCGCTGGCCGGCATCAGCCTGGTCAATGGCCGCGTCGCGTTCGCGCAGCCCAAGCTGGGCCGCGTCGTCTACGGACAGGGCAGCATCGACCCGTTCTTTGCCGCGGGTTATGTCGCGCTGAAGAAAGGCTACTTCGGCGAGGGCGGGCTGGAAGTCGAATACCTGAACTCGCAGAGCGGTCCGCGCACCAACCAGCTGCTGGCCGCGGGCCAGATCGCGTTCGGCGCCACCGCCGCCACGGCCGCCCCCGCGCTGACGCTGGCCGGCAAGCCCGCCACGCTGGTGTTCGGCTTTGACCGCAAGCTCACCTACGCCAACGTCATCGTGCGCCGCGAAGACTTCGAAAGCGGCAAGATCAAATCGTTGAAGGACCTGGCCGGCAAGCGCGTGGGCGCGACCCAGCCGCAGTCCAGCACCTGGCTGATGGCGCTGTACCTGATGCAGAAGGCCGGCGTGGCCGACAAGGTGGACATCCGCCCGCTGGGCGACCTGGCCACCATGCTGGGCGCGCTCAAGACCGGCTCCGTGTCGGCCAGCATGGCCACCATGTCCATGATGGAACAGGCGCAGCAGGAAGGCTGGGGCGTGCCCATCTTCGACGCCACGACTGAAAGCTCGTGGAACGAATTCATGGGCGGCGACGTGCCCGGCATCGCGGCCCTGACCTTGCAGGACACCATCCAGAAGCGCCCCGAAGTGGTGCAGGCCTTCGTCACGGCGCTGGTCCGCGCGCAGGACTTCATCAGCGCCAACAGCGCCGCGGCCGTCACCGACGCGATCTACGACGATTACCTGAACGCCTTCCCGCGCGCGGCCATCGAGAAGACGCTGGGCGTCTACAAGGAAACGGTGTTCCTGAAGGACAACATCATCACCCAGGACGCCTATGACCGCATGACGGCCATCATGGGCGACGGCCGCCAGTTCTCCAATGACGAGATCAAGACCGTGCCCTACGACCGTTGCGTGAACATGAGCTTCGTGCGCCGCGCGCGGGGCCTCTGATGATCACGCTGGACAAGGTAGGCAAGGCCTACCAGACCCGCCAGGCGATCACGCACGCGGTAGGCGAGGTCAGCCTGACGATCCCGGAAGGCGAGTTCGTCTCCATCGTCGGGCCGTCCGGCTGCGGCAAGAGCACGCTGCTGAACATGATCGCGGGGTTTCTGCGCCCGACCACCGGCACGATCCGCGTGGACGGCCGCGTCGTGGACGGACAGGTGCCGCCGGCCCTGGGCTACATCTTCCAGAAGGACACGCTGCTGCCCTGGTTCAACGTGAGGAAGAACGTGGCGCTGGGTCTGAAGTTCCAGGGCGTGGCCGCCGACAAGATCGAGCGCCGCGTGGCCGAGCTGCTGGAAATGGGCCACTTGAGCCAGTTCGCCGACGCCTTTCCGCACCAGCTATCGGGCGGCATGCGGCGGCGCGTGGCGCTCTTGATGAGCCTGGCGGTCGAGCCGCGCATCCTGCTCCTGGACGAGCCCTTCGGCGCGCTGGACACGCACACCAAGACCCACCTGCACCGCGAGCTGATCGAGATCTGGCGCAAGCTGGGCCAGACCATCGTCATGGTCACGCACGACCTGGACGAGGCCATCCTGCTGTCGGACCGTGTGGTGGTGCTGTCCGGGCCGCCCAGCCGCGTGCTGCTGGACGAGCGCATCGAGATCCCGCATCCGCGCGATGTGTTCACGCTGCGCGAAACGCCGCAGTTCGTGACCCACGTGCAAAGCCTCTGGAGCGTGCTGGGACAGCAGTTCCGCGCCGCCGCCTGAATCCCTACGCGTCATGACCACCTCTTACTCCGCCGATTCCCTGCAGGACCAGCTGCGGCTGGACCGCCGCGCCAGCATCGCGCGCCGGCTGCGCATCACCATGTGGCAGGTGCTGATCCTTGCCATCATCCTGGGTTCCTGGGAAATACTCACGCGCATCCCCTGGTTCGCCCAGAACACGCTGTTCGATCCCTTCTTCATCAGCCAACCCTCGCGCGTGGCCGTGCGCCTGTGGGAATGGCTGCAGCCCGGCCCGCGTTCGGTCTGGCCGCACCTGTGGCTGACCTTGCAGGCCACCATGGTGGGACTGCTGGTGGGCGTGGGCAGCGGCTTCGTGGTGGGCATGACGCTCAGCCGCAGCCGCTTCCTGGCCGACGTGTTCAACCCCTTCATCGTGGCCTTCAACTCGATGCCGCGCATCGCGTTCGTGCCGCTCATCACCATGTTCTTCGGACTGGGCCTGGCTTCCAAGGTGGTGACGTCCTGGTTCGTGGTGTTCTTCCTGGTGTTCTTCAACACCTACAAGGGCGGACGCAGCGTGGAACGCGAGCTGGTGGACTTCTGCCGCACGCTGGGCGGTTCGCCGCGCCAGATCCTGTGGCGGGTGCGCATCCCGACCGCGGCCGCGTGGACCTTCGCCGCCTTGCCGAATGCCATCAGCTTCGCGCTGATCGGCGTGGTGCTGGCGGAGTTCGTGGGGTCCACGACGGGCATGGGCTATCTGATGATCACCGCGCTGGCGACGCTGAACGCCACCGACATGTTCGCGGCGGTGACGCTGCTGTCCATCGTCGGCATCGCGCTGGTTTATTGTGTGACCTGGCTGGAACGCCGGCTGCTGCATTGGGCGCCGGAGTTCCGGGAATAGGTAGATCTCCCGCAGCGTTGCGCGCTTCCCCCGGGGAGCGCCGCTGCGGACCGGCGGAGCCGGATCCGCGCGGCCCTGATTGAGACCAAGCACTTTGGACGACTGACATGAACACGCTGCCGTATCTGCGCAACTTCGACCTGACGGGACAAGTCGCCCTGGTGACCGGCTCGGCCCGCGGGCTGGGCTTCTGTATCGCACGCGCGCTGGCCGGCTGTGGCGCACGCGTGCTGATCAACGGCCGCAACGCCGAAGCCGTCGCGGCCGCGGCGGCTGAATTGACCGCCGCCGGCCTGGACGCGCATCCGCTGCCATTCGACATCAGCGACGACGCCGCGATGGAACGCGCTTTCCAGGACATAGACCGCGACCACCGCCGCCTGGACATCCTGGTGAACAACGTCGGCGCGCGCAACCGCAAGACGCTGCGCGACACCAGCCCCGCCGAAATCCGCGAGCTTATCGACACCGACATGGTCGCCGGCATGCTGCTGGCCAAGTTCGCCGCCGAACGCATGGTGCGCCAGGGCAGCGGCCGCATGATCGCGATCACTTCGGTGGTAGGCGAACTGGCGCGCTCGGGCGATGCGGTCTATCCCGCGGCCAAGCAAGGTTTGACGGGCATGGTGCGCGCGCTGGCGGCGGAATTTGGCGGTCACGGCATCACCAGCAACGCCATCGCGCCTGGCACCTTCGCCACCGAGACCAATGCCGCCATGGTGGCCGACCCCGACGTGGGACCGCGCATCGCCACACGCAACCCCATGGGACGTTGGGGCGAACCGGAGGAAATCGCGGGCGCCGCCGTGTTCCTGGCGTCGCCCGCGGCGTCATACGTGAATGGACACGTGCTGGTGGTGGACGGAGGCTTGTCGATCCAGTTCTGATGCAGGGTGCTGGGCTGCACAGGCAGCCCAGCGGCGGTCAGGTCGTCTCGTCCTGATACCAGACGCCCTCGGCCAGCATCATCTTCTGATGCCCGTGCCCCGCAGGCATCATCGGGAAGCAGTTCTCCTGCGCCGTCACGGCCACGTCCAGGAAGTAGGGGCCGTCGTGCGCCAGGCACTCGGCCAGCGCGGCGTCCAGCTGCGCCGGATCATCCACGCGCGCGGCGCCCCAGCCAAAGGCGCGGGCCAGCGCCACGAAGTCGGGAAGCGAGGCGTTGTAGCTGTGGCTGTAGCGCCCGCCATGAATCAGCTCCTGCCATTGCCGCACCATGCCCATGTAGCCGTTATTGCACAGCACGACCTTGACGGGCGTCTGGTGCTGCATGGCGGTGGACAGTTCCTGGATGTTCATCAGCACCGACGCGTCGCCGCTGACGCAGACCACGGTCTTGTCCGGATGGGCGACCTGCGCGCCGATGGCGGCAGGCACGCCGTAGCCCATGGTGCCGGCGCCGCCCGAGGTCAGCCAGCGGTTGGGCCTGTCGAAGCGCAGATACTGCGCGGCCCACATCTGGTGCTGGCCCACGTCGGTGGAGACAATGGCGTCGCGGTCCGCCAGCGCCGCATTCAGGCGCGACATCAGATGCTGCGGCAGGATCGCGTCGGCGGCCGGGGTATAGCCCAGGCAGTCCTGGGCGCGCCAGGCGTCGATGCGCTTGTACCAGGGCGCCAGCCGCGCTGCGTCCATGGGATCGTCGCCGAGTTCGGCGCGCAGGGCGCGCACCAGCGGCAGGCAATCGCCCACCAGCGCCACGTCCACGCGCACCACCTTGTTGATGGAAGCCGGGTCGATGTCGATGTGGATCTTGCGCGCATGCGGGCAGAACTCCGACAGCTTGCCGGTAATGCGGTCGTCGAAACGGGCGCCGATGCAGACCACCAGGTCCGCGTTATGCATGGCGAGGTTGGCCTCGACCGTGCCGTGCATGCCCAGCATGCCGACGAACTGCGGGTCGGACGCGGGGAATGCGCCCAGGCCCATCAAGGTCAGGGTGCAGGGCGCGCCGGTATGGCGCACCAGATCCGTAAAGGCCTCGCAAGCCTCGGGACCGGCGTTCACCAGCCCGCCGCCGCCGTAGAAGATGGGGCGCTTGGCCTGGGCGATCAAGGCGGCGGCGCGGCGCACGGCCGACTGCGGCAGCTTGGGAGCCAGCTTGCCCGCCTGGCGGCGCGCGCGCAGCGCGGCTAGCTTCTGTTGCGAGGGCACGGCATCGTCGTCCGCGTCGCGCGGCACGGCCAGCTGCACGTCCTTGGGGAAATCCAGCAGCACCGGGCCGGGGCGGCCCTGGCGGGTCAGCTCGAAGGCGCGGGCCGTCACCGCGGCCACGTCGTCCACCGAACGGACCTGCGTATTCCACTTGGTCACGGAGCGCGAGATGCCGATGGCGTCGCATTCCTGGAAGGCGTCCGTGCCGATGGCGGCCGTGGCGACCTGGCCGCTGATGCAGAGCACCGGGATCGAGTCGCACATGGCATCCAGCAGGCCGGACGTGGTGTTGGCCATGCCCGGGCCGGACGTGACGAAGACCACGCCGGTGCGGCCGGTGCTGCGGGCGTAGCCCTCGGCGGCGTGCACGGCAGCCTGCTCGTGGCGCACCAGCACGTGACGCAGGCGCGGCTCGGCGTACAGGGCGTCGTACAGCGGCAGCACCGCGCCGCCGGGGTACCCGAAAATGGTATCCACGCCGCACGCGATCAGCGTATCGAGCAGAATTTTCGCCCCGTTATCGGCGGGGCGTTCAGTGGCGGCAAGCGCGGCGGCGGCGGTGGGGTGCAGGCGATCGTTCATGCTATCTATCTTATTCGTAGATCGGAAGAATATTTATCTTCTTTTCCACGGATAACCGATGAACGGAGTAAATTTATCTTTGATTTTAAGGAATCAAAGAAAATGAACCTGGACAAGTTTGATCTCGCCATACTCAAGGTGCTGCAGGACAACGCGCGCGCCAGCCTGAACGACATCGGCGCGGCCGTGGGCCTGTCGTCCACACCGTGCTGGAACCGCATCAAACGCATGGAAAGCGCCGGCGTGATCCGCGGCTATACCGTCGACATCGATCCGGCCAGCCTGGGTTTCATGGACACGGTGATCGTGCACGTCACCCTGGAAAGCCACAGCGAGGAAACGCTGTACGAGTTCGGCCGGGCGCTGGCGCAGATCCCCGAGGTGCTGGAGGCCTTCCTGGTCTCGGGCGACTACGACTATTACATCCGCATCGCGGTGCGCGACACCCGCGACTACGAGCGGCTGCTGCGCGAACAGCTCTACCGCATCCCGGGCATCCGGCACAGCAAATCCTGCTTCGTGCTGCGCCGGTTGAAGGAAACCAAGCTGCCGCTGACCGGATTGGCGGAATAGGCGCGCGTTAGCGCAGCACGAAGTCCACCGGCACGGCGGGCTCGGGCAGGGGCCGCACGCCCAGTCCTTCCAAGAGGTCGATCTCGATCACCCGGGCCAGCGCCGACAGCGGCAGGTCGTTTTCGTCGGAGCCGAAGGGATCTTCCAGTTCGTCGCCCACCGCGTCCAGGCCGAAGAAGGTATAGGCCACGATGGTGACGGCCGCCGGCATCATGTATTCCAGCGTCCCCACCAGGCCGAAAGGCAGCAGCAGGCAGAACAACCAGGCCGTGCGATGCAGCAGCAGCGAATAGGCGAAGGGCGACGGCGTGAACTTGATGCGCTCGCAGGCCGCCTGGATGGCGGCGCAGGCAGCCACGCGCTGGGTCAGGGCCTGGTACAGAATGTCGCTCAGCTCGCCGCGCCGCAAACAGGCCGCCAGGTCGCGGTTGATGGCCATGAGCAGGGCGTCGGGCACGTTGCGGCAGCCGTTGAGGGTCTCGGCCTCGTCCTGCTGCACCCAGGGGCGCGCGGCGCTGGCCATGTCTTCCTGCCGCAGCCGCGCCGCCAGCGCGTAGCCGAAGCCGATGCAACGGCGCACGATGCGTTCCTGCACCGGGTTGGCGGTGCTGGCCGCCAGCAGCACCGCGCTTTCGCGCGCCAGGCTGCGCGCCTGCACGATCAGCTCGCCCCATTGCTTGCGCGCTTCCCACCAGCGGTCGTAGCAGACGTTGTTGCGAAAGCCCATGAACACGGACAGGGCCAGTCCGAACAACGAAAACGGCACCGCCGACAGATGCGCGGGCGAAAACCATTCCTGGTGGTACATCCACACCACGAAGCAGGACAGCGCCGTGATGACGAGGATGCGGCTGAGGATCCGCGGGATGATGGACCCGCGCAAGACAAAGAACAAAGCCAGCGCGGAAGGACGCGGACGGACAATCATGGTGCTAACCGAAGGAACGAGGCGGCGCACACTATACGCCTGTCGAGCTGTCAAAAACGCGCCGATATAATTCTGTTTCGTCTCACCGCCACTTCCACCGAGCAATGACCACCGAAGACACCCCGATCAAGCCCTGGCATGTCGTCCGCCGCTCCAAGCTGCACGGCAACGGCGTCTTCGCCGCGCGCAAAATTCCCGCGGGCACGCGCATCATCGAGTACGGCGGCGAGCGCATCAGCGCCAAGGAAGCCGACCGCCGTCATCCGACCAATCCGGACGATCCCTTCCACACCTTTTTCTTCGCGCTCAGCTCCGGCCGCGTGATCGACGGCGGCGACCAGGGCAACGACGCGCGCTGGATCAACCATTCCTGCCAGCCCAACTGCGAGGCCCAGGAAGGCAAGCACGGCAAGCGCGTCTACATCGTCGCGCTGCAGGACATCCCGCGCGGCACCGAACTCTCGTACGACTACGGCCTGGTGCTGGACGGCCGCATCACCAAGAAGCTGAAGGAAGGCTACCGCTGCCTCTGTGGCACGCCGCCGTGCCGCGGCACCATGCTGGCGCTGCCGGCCAAGAAGAAAAAGAAAGCGGACGCGCCCGAGGCCGCCGAAACCGTCGCCTGAGCATCGGCGGGGTCCGACCCCGCTCACGCCGAAGACCCCAGACGCGGCAAGCGTATTCCAGGCCCCGCTCCGGACAGGCGTACAATCCGTCAGGTCGTTAACACGACATGCAGTACGTCTTCAGGGCGGGGTGCAATTCCCCACCGGCGGTATGCCATGCAATGTGGCGAGCCCGCGAGCGCCCGGCGTCCTTTGTGGACACCGGGGTCAGCAGATCTGGTGAGATGCCAGGGCCGACGGTCATAGTCCGGATGAGAGAAGATGTGCCGGCACAACGGTAGCACCGGGCGCACCTGCGCCCGGACTGCCGTATTGCGTTCGGCTGTCGAGTAGCCCTGAAACGTTTTTCGCCCCTTTCAACTTGCGAGAGCGTTTCAAATGTCCAACGTTACCCTTACCCCGCAGTCCCCCATCCCCAGCCTGGCTTCTCAGCCTTTCGCCGCTCGCCTGCAGCGCGCCCTGCATCATCTGCGCCTGGGCCGACCCGTCATTCTCATGGACGACTTCGACCGCGAGAACGAGGCCGACCTGATCGTGGCCGCCGACAAGCTGACCGTGCCGGTCATGGCGCAGCTGATCCGCGACGGCAGCGGCATCGTTTGCCTGTGCCTGCCCGGCGAAACCCTGGACCGGCTGGAACTGCCGCCCATGGTCCAGCGCAACCAGAGCCGCTTTGCCACCGCCTTCACCGTTTCCATCGAAGCGCGCGAAGGGGTCAGCACCGGCGTATCGGCCGTGGATCGCGTCACCACCATCCGCGCCGCCATCTCGCCGTCGGCGCAGAGCGAAGACATCGTCAGCCCGGGCCATGTGTTCCCGCTGCGCGCCCAGCCGGGCGGCGTGCTGACCCGCCGCGGCCACACCGAAGGCTCGGTGGACCTGGCCGTGCTGGCCGGCCTGCGTCCGGCCGGCGTACTGTGCGAACTGATGAATGCCGACGGCACGATGATGCGCGGCGCCGCGCTTGAGCGCTATGCCGCGCAGCACGGACTGGTGGCGCTGACCATCGCCGAACTGGCAGACCATCTGCAACAACTGAAGGACGGCCAGGCCGAAGCGATCGACGACGAAGTGCTGGAGATGGCCGCGACGGTCTGATCTTTGTGCAGGCGGCGCCGAAGCTGGCGCCGCCATTTTTTACCTCCGCGTCCTGAGCGCCATGGCCACGACCATCGCCGCCAGCGCGCACGCGCCGCCCATCGCATACACCGCGCCATAACCTTGCTCGCCGGCCAACCAGCCGGCAGCCGGGCTGCTCAGACCCAGAGCCACGTCCAGGAAGGCCACATACGCGCCCATGGCCGCGCCCCGGCTGGCCGCGGGTACGCGGCGCACGGCCTCGACGCCGAAGGCGGGAAACGCCAGCGAGTAGCCCGCGCCCGTCAGCAGCGCACCGGCAAAGGCCCATGCCGGCGTGGTTCCAGTCCAGATCAGCCACTGCCCCGCCGCTTCAATCAGCACGCAGACGAGCGCCACGCGCGCGCCGCCCAGCTTGTCCGGCAAGCCGGCAAAGAACACGCGCGCCAGAATGAAGCCCGCGCCGAACGCGGTGAACATCCACGCCGCGCCGTCCCAACCGCGCTGCGAAAACAGCAGGCTCACGAACGCGGTGATCACGCCGAAACCAACGCTGGCCAGGGCCAGGCCCGCGCCGGGCAGCAGCACCAGACCCAGCACTTTGTAGAAAGGCGTGCGCACGCCCCCCGCCGCGCGTACCCCGCGCAGCGGCAGCACCAGCGCCAGGGCCGCCAGCGGAATCAGCGCCGTGGCCCAGGCAATGCCCGCAAAGCCCGTGACGCCGTAGAGCCGCATGCCGGCGGGCGCGCCCAGCGCATAGGCGGCGTAGATCGCCACGCCGACCCAGGCCATCACGCGGCCCGCGTTCTGCGGCCCCACGCGGCCCACGCCCCAGCTCAGCGCGCCAGTGACGATAAGACTTTCGGCGCAGCCCATGAGCGCGCGTCCGGCCAGCAGCGCGGCCAGTGCCGCCTGCGGCCGCGCCGACAGGTCGTCGGCCAACAGATAGAACAGGCCCGCGATGGAGCCCAGCACAAAACCGCCCACCACCGCGCGCTTGGCGCCGCGGCGGTCAGCGAGCGAGCCCGCGTAGGCGCGCGACAGCAAGGCGGCGGCGAACTGCAGGCCGGCCACCACGCCAACCACCAGCGCGCCCAACGCCAGCGTGCCGTCTACATACAGAGGCAGCACCGGCATGGGCAGGCCGATCATGAAGAACCCGACGAATACCGCCAGCGCCAGCGGCAGCACTTGCGCGAAAACGGAGCGCACGGGCCCCTGGGCCGCGGGCATGGCCCCGGCCGTCGATGAATGCGACATTGAATTTCCTTAAGTGAGAGATGCGCAATCCGGAACCAGTTTGAAAACCGCCGATGGCATAATCGCCGTGTGCGGGCGATGAACCGGATTGCCTGCTGGAAATTTTATGAGCCGTTGCTCATATTCGATACTCGCCTTTCACAGTACCCATGACTGCCATCCCACAGCCCCGGAAATCGCCGCGTCAGCTCAGATCCCAGCACACCGTAGAGACAATTTTGCAAGCCACGGCTCGCGTTCTGGCGACCCATGGCTATGCTGGCACCAATACCAATCTGATCGCGGAGACGGCCGGCGTCAGCGTCGGTTCGCTGTATCAGTACTTCCCCAACAAGAACGCCCTGATCGCGGCGCTGCATAACCGCCACGACAACCAGATGCTGGACGTGATAGACGCGGTCCTGGACAGCAATCCCGCGGCCACGCTGCGCGAACGCGTCGCGGCCATTGTCGAAGCGATGCTGCACGCCCACATGCTGGAGCCCGCGCTGCACCGCGTGCTGGAAAGGGAGTTTCCGCTGTTCGACCAGCCGCACGAGCACAGCCGCGCGGATCAGGATATCCACAGGCGCATGCGTCATCTGCTGGAACTGCATCGTGCCGAAATCGCGCAGCAGGACCGGGATCTGGCGACCTATGTGGTGTTGCGCATCATGGAGTCGCTGGTGCATGCCGCAGCGCTGGAGCCGCCCGCGGGATTCTCGACGCGGCAGCTGGAACAGGCGGTGGTCGACGCGGTGATGGGGTATCTGGGCGAGCCGGCCGCGCGTCCCGCGCCGCGCAAGACGGCGAAGACTGCGCGCCGCTAGCCGCGCAATGGTTCGGGGCCGTCAGCGCCCCGGTTCGCGGGCCATCTGCGCCAGGCAGTCGGCCGCGCTGCCCGTGACGATGCGGGCGCTGCACGCCAGCATCAGATTCAGGTTCAGGCCAAAGTCTTCCACGGTGTAGCCGTGCGCATCGACCATGCGCGATGCGCCGTCGTCTGCCGCCGCGCCCACCGCCACCTGATCGATCAGCGAACCGGCCTGGCCGGTATAGCCCCATACCGGCTTGCCGCAGGCGATGGCGTAGCCGACTTCGAAGGCCGTGCCGGAATCGGGTTCGGCGCCGCGGAACGGATTCAGGTTGGCCATCACCATGTCGGCGCGCCGTATCAGCGCGACGTTCTCGCGGTAGATCCATTGCGCCAGCGACGGACCCGATAGATCCTGCGGCGCCTCGTTGTCCAGCGGGAACAGGCCGTCGAACCCATAGGTGGCGCAGAGCGCCTTCAAGCGTTTTCCGTGCGCCGCCGCATCGGGCAGGAACACGTCGAAACCCGCCAGATATACGCTGCGCATGTTGGTTACTCCGGATCGGAAACGTTGAAGGCTTCGCCAGTGGCGAAGAAGGAGCCGCCGGCCACGTAATGCACCGAACGGCGCTCGTCGTCAGGGAAATGCCAGCGGTTGCCGGAAAACACTTCCGGCGCGGCCCACGCGGCCACGACTTCGCCGATGAAGAGATCGTAGGCCTGCTGATTGTGGGGCTCGGGCACGACGCGGCATTCCAGCCAGCCCAGGCAACCGCTGATGAGCGGCGCGCCGATCTTGCTGGCGGGGAACGTCGTCAGGCCGCTGGCCTGGAACTTGTCCTCGTCGCGCCCGGAATCGGTGCCCACCCGCAGCGTGGCGCGCGCCTGCGCACGCGACGGGATGCACAGCGCGAACTCGCCCGAAGCTTCGATCAATCCGCGCGTGTAGGTGTTCTTGTCCACCACCACCAGCATCTTGGGCGGACTGAAATCCAGGGGCATGGCCCAGGCGGCCGCCATGACGTTGCGCGCATCGCCATGAGCGCTGGTCACCAGCACCGTGGGGCCGTGGTTCAGCAGCAGATAGGCGCGGGACAGGTCTACGGGTTCGATGCTGGACATGCGGCGCTTCCTAGAACATGCCGTTCTTGTTGGCGGGGTTCTCGGGGATTTCCTGGCTAACGTCCCAGTGTTCCACGATCTTGCCGTCTTCCACACGGAAGATATCCATCACGGCCTGGCCGCGGTCTTCCGGCGAATCGCGCCACAGGTTGTGGATAAGCACCAGGTCGCCCTCGGCGATCACGCGCTTGATCTCGACGATGGACTGCGGATGCTGCTCGAAATAGGCGGGAAAGAAATCCACCAGGGGACCGACGCCGTCCTGCATATAGGGGTTGTGCTGGACGTAGTTCGGGCTGACGTACAGGCGCACCGCCTCGTCGACATCGCGGTCCTGGAACATCATGCGGAAGAACGCCACCACAAGGTCCTTGTTGGACTGAGGCGCTGCCGCGCTTGCCGGCGCGGCAGCCACACAGGTTGCGGCGACCAGCAAGCAAACGGCCAACGATTTCAACTTCATACGCATACGGGGCAAACTCAGGTATCGGAACGCCGGCTGGCGGTGCGCCAGTTTACAAACAAAAACATGGATCCCGGGCCTTGGCCCCCAATGAAAAGGGCCTCTTGCCGAGGCCCTTCGTGGTCCCGCCGACGGCCGGACTCAGTAGCCGACGGTGTAGCGGCGGCGCGAATGCTTGGGCGTCTCGAGTTCATCGACCAGCGCAATGGCATAGTCTTCCATCGAAATCCAGCTCTTGCCTTCGTCGTCGGCCAGCAGGGTGTCGTCGCCCAAACGGAACGTGCCGGTGCGCTCGCCCGGCTCGAACAGCGCCGAAGGCGACAGGAAGGTCCAGTTCAGCACTTTTTCATGGCGCAACGTGTCCAGGAACACCACGCCGGCGCGCGCTTCGGGCTTGTAGGCGTCGGGGAATTCGGCGGTGTCGATCAGCATCTTGCCGGGGGCGACCAGCAGGCTGCCCGCGCCGCCGACCACCAGCAGGCGCGGCACGCCCGCGTCCTTGACGGCGCTCAGGAGCGGCTTGGCGTCCGACGACACGAAGCGCGACGCGCTGATCACGGCGTCGTGGCCCTTCAGCAACGAGGTCAGCGCTTCGGGATCGGTGGCGTCGCCCTGCTTGATGGTCAGGCCGAGCTGCGGATTCACGTCGGACAGGTTGCGGGCGATGCCCGTGACCTGGTGGCCGCGCTTGAGCAATTCGTCCGCCACGCGCGAACCCACGCGGCCAGTGATTCCGATCAATGCAACTTTCATGGTCTTGCTCCTTGGGTAGGGGGAGCCAGGGCCGCCGCGACTTGCGGCGCAACACGTTTTGGCTCAGGCAAAGCCATACTATTCGTACAAATCCGATCGAAAAACCCGTAAAACCGGATGAGTTTTTTGCAATTTATGCACCAATACTTGGCAAACCCGCCCGCAACGGACCGAAGAGGCAGCCCTGCCGGCGTTTTCGCCGCCGTCAGACCAGTGTGCTCCCGACGGCCCCGCTTGAACAGGGGGCCGCCGGGAAGCGCAGCGATCAGGCCGCGGCGCGCTGCGCCTGATAGACCTGCAGATGCGCGTAAGCCGTGCGCAGGTAGGTCGCGTCCACGCCCAGGGTGCGGGCGCGCCGCACCATGTCGCCGACGATATGATCGGCCTCGACCGGCAGGCCCTGGCTCAGGTCGCGGAACATCGACGCGGTCACGGGCTGGGTGCGGTCCCCGATCACCTTGCGCGCCGAGGCGTCGGCCTCAGGCCGCACCGCATGGCCCGAGGCGGCGGCAACGGCTTGCGATTCCTGCAGCAGCCCGGTCATGATGTCGATGCCGTCATCAGAAGAGGCAATCTGCCCGATCGTGCCGCGCATCAGGCAGGTGGCGGCGGCCATCGTGGTCAGGAACACGTATTTCTCCCAGATGTCCTGGTAGATGTCGGCACTCAGGCGGCTGACGTATTCGCCGCCGGCCAGGGCCTGTTCCAGCGCGACGCAGCGTTGGCTGCGGGCGGGGCCGGCGCGCTCGCCGAAGACGATGTTGGCGTACTTGCCCAGATGCACCACTTCGCCCTCGGGACCCAGGGTGGCGTTGATCTGGCACAGTCCGCCCAGCACCCGGTGCGGCTCGAACTCGCGGTCCAGCACGTCGTACTGCAGCACGCCGTTCATGATGGGCAGCACGGCGGTATCGGGTCCGACCGCGGGGCGGATGGCCTCGATGGCGCTGGCCAGGTCATAGGCCTTGCAGCTCAGCACCACCACGTCGTAGCTGCCTTGCAGCGTCTGTTGCGTGACCAGCTGCGGCTGCAGCGTGGCGTCGCCCAACGGGCTCTTGATGCGCAGGCCCTGTTCGCGGATCCGCGCGGCGCGCGGCTCGCGCACCAGGAAGGTCACGTCCGCGCCCGCCTGAGCCGCCCGTCCGCCGAAGTATCCGCCGGTGCCGCCGGCGCCCAAGAACAACATCCGCATGCCTGTCTCTCCTTGTAGGCTGCCCGCCGTCTGCGCGGGCTCATGGCGGCATTATGCGCCTTGCGGGGGGAGCGGGTGCTCGTGCTCCTGCCAGGCTTGATATCCGCCGCGCAGCGCCCAGGTCTTGGGATAACCGGCAGCGCGCAGCCGCGACGCCAGCAATGCCGCCGACACCTCGTTGGGGCAAGCGCAGTACACCACGATGTCGGACTCCAGCGCCTGGGCGTCCAGCCGAGGCAAGGGCGCTTTCAGGTCCACGGCGATGGCGCCGGGGATGCGCTGCTCTTCGCGCAGCGCTTCGGGGCGCACGTCGAACACCAGCGCGTTGCGGCCGTCCTGGCGCCACTGCATCAGTTCATCCACCGACAGCCGCGGAATCACGCGCAGGCTGCGCAGCAGGATCCGGCGCCGCAGGAAACGCGCCAGGATGTACAACGCCAGCACCGCCGCCAGCACGCCCAGCCCCATGGCGCCGTAGGTGCCCAGGATCTCCAGCACGTCGTTGATCACGTTGTGGAACAGGCCGCCCAACAGCAGGGCCGAACCCGACCAGATCAGCGAGCCCACGATGTCGTAGCCCAGGAAACGCCGGTAGGGCGTGCCCGTCAATCCCGCCATAACGGTGGACAGCGCCCCCGCGCCCGGCAGGAACTTGCACACCAGCAACGCGCGCACGCCTATGCGCAGGTACAGGCGCTGCGTCTGCCGGATGCAGGAATCCTGCGACAGCGACATCTTGCAGATCACGCCCAGAAGACGCGAGCCGTAGCGCTGGCCAGCGGCATACCAAAGGCTGTCGGCCAGCAGGCAGGCGACCGTAGCCGCCATCCAGGGCACGAGCCACCCGCCCGCGCCGGCCAGCGCGCCGGCAGCGATCAGCATGGGATAGGCGGGTACCGGCAAGCCGGCCTGCTCGACCAGCACGTTGGCAAACACCAGCCACCCGCCGTACTGTTCCAGCAGCAGTTGTATATCTTGCATGGGGTCTTCCAGCTTGCCGCGCCACGCGCGCGGCTCATGCCTGCGATTTTAGGCGCGCAGACCGGGGATCGGCGCATCGGCGGCCGCAACGGCCCGTTCCATACGGCCGCTCTGTCCACCCCTTGAAACGCCGCGCACCGTCCTGGTGCCACCAATCCCCGCCAGGGTGCCTATAATCCTGCCCGGCCATCAGGTTTCCCCGACTTGTCGCGGGAATGCCCCATGGCATACAACTTGCTTCGCCAGGGCTGGCAGCGAACCCGACCATTCGGATGGGACGCGTCGCCTGGCGCTCCCCATCCGATGACCGATCCCACGCCCTCGTTTCCGTACGCTAGTCCCGGCACGTCTGCCGGCGGCCGCCATATGGAACCGGGCCGCGGCCGCGCGCGCGCTCCAGCAGCGCGCGGATCGGTGCCCAGCGCGCATCGCCACCAATCCCCATCCCTTTCCCTCCCTTCGCAGGAGTCACCCGCATGAAAGCCTTTTCCACCCCGTCCGTCGCCGGCATCGCCCGCCGCGGCCTGCTCAAGCTGGCCGCCGCCGCCGCCGGCGCGCTGCTGTTCTCGGGCGCCGCCCAGGCCCAGGCGCCCGCCAAGACCAAGGTCGCCGCCATCTACACGGTGCCGGTCGAACAGCAATGGGTGTCGCGCATCCACAAGGCGCTGGTCGCGGCCCGCGATCGCGGCGAGATCGAATACACGTTCTCGGAAAACGTCACCAACGCCGATTACGAGCGCGTGATGCGTCAGTACGCGGAACAAGGCAACAAGCTGGTGGTGGGCGAGGCCTTCGCGGTGGAAGCCGCCGCCCGCAAGGTGGCCAAGGACTATCCGCAGACCGCTTTCCTGATGGGTTCTTCGGGCAAGCCGCAGCAACCCAACTTCTCGGTGTTCGACAACTACATCCAGGAACCCGCCTACCTGACCGGCATGATTGCCGGCGGCATGAGCAAGACGGGCAAGATCGGCCTGGTGGGCGGCTACCCCATTCCTGAAGTGAACCGCCTGATGCACGCCTTCATCGAAGGCGCCAAGGAAGTGAACCCGCAGACCGAATTCACCGTGACCTTCATCGGCTCCTGGTTCGATCCCCCGAAGGCCAAGGAAGCCGCCTTCGCCATGATCGACAAGGGCGCGGACGTGCTCTATGCCGAGCGCTTCGGCGTATCGGACGCCGCCAAGGAGCGCGGCAAGCTGGCCATCGGCAACGTGATCGACACGCAGCAGCAGTATCCGGAGACCGTGGTCGCCTCGGCGCTGTGGAGCATGGAACCCACCATCGACGAAGCGCTCAAGCAGGTGCGCGCCGGCACGTTCAAGGCCGATGACTACGGCCAGTATTCGCTGATGAAGCACAAGGGCTCGTCGCTGGCGCCGCTGGGCACCTTCGAAAGCAAGATTCCCGCCGACCTGATGGCCAAGGTCCAGGCCAAGCAGAAGGCCATCCTGGACGGCAGCTTCAGCGTCAAGGTCAACGACAAAGAACCCAAGTCCTCGGCACGATGAACCACGCGCCTCTCGCCCTGCAACTGTCGGGGATCACCAAACGCTTTGGCAGCCTCACGGCCAACGACGACATATCGCTCACGCTGCGCCAGGGCGAAGTGTTGGCCTTGCTGGGCGAGAACGGCGCCGGCAAATCGACCTTGGTGTCGATCCTGTTCGGCCATTACGTGGCCGACGCCGGCAACATCGAAGTCTTCGGCCAGGCCTTGCCCGCCGGCCGGCCCGACGCCGCATTGGCGGCCGGGGTCGGCATGGTGCATCAGCACTTCACGCTGGCCGACAACCTGACCGTGCTGGACAACATCATGGTCGGCACGGAATCGCTGTGGAAGCTGGCGTCCGGCCGCGGCAAGGCCCGCCAGCGCCTGGTCGAACTCGGCCAGCGCTTCGGCCTGGGCGTGGATCCGGACGCGCGCGTCGGCACGCTGTCGGTCGGCGAGAAGCAGCGGGTCGAGATCTTGAAGGCGCTGTATCGCGGCGCGCGCGTCCTGATCCTGGACGAGCCCACCGCCGTGCTCACGCCGCAGGAAGTGCAGGACCTCTTTGCCACCTTGCGCGGCTTTGTCGACGAAGGCCTCGCGGTGATCTTCATCTCGCACAAGCTCGACGAAGTCATGGCGGTGTCGGGCCGCGTGGCGGTGCTACGCCAGGGCAAGCTGGTGGCCGAGCGCGAAACCGCCAGCACCAGTCCGGCCGAATTGGCCGAGCTGATGGTGGGCCGCAAGGTCGTCATGCCGCACGCCGAAGCCGTGGCTGCGGCCGAGCAGGCCGCGCCCGTGGTGACCTTGTCGCAAGTGACGGTGCGCGACGGCCGTGACGGCGCGACGCGCCTGGACAGCCTGGACCTGGTTGTCCACAAGCACGAAATCGTGGCGATCGCGGGCGTGGCCGGCAACGGCCAGCAGGCGCTGGTGTCGGTGCTGACCGGTTTGCGCCAGCCCAGCGACGGCACCATCCGCCTGGGTCCCGAGCATGCGGCGGCGCCCACCACGCCGGCCGGCTGGACCGCGGCCCACGTCGGCCGCATCCCCGAAGATCGCCACGGCGAAGGCGTGATCGGCGACAGTCCCTTGTGGGAAAACGCCATCGTCGAAGACCTGAAGGACCCGCGCTTCGCGCGCTGGGGCCTGGTCCGGGCGCGAGCGGGCAAAGCCTATGCGCAGGCCCTGGCCAAGCAGTTCGACGTGCGCGCCGCATCGCTCGACGTGCGCACCCGCAGCCTGTCCGGTGGCAATATGCAGAAGCTGATCCTGGGCCGCACGCTGGCCCGCGAACCGCGCTTCATCGTGGCCGACCAGCCCACCTGGGGCCTGGACATCGGCGCGGTCGCCTATGTGCGTGAGCAGCTGCTGGCGGCGCGCACGCGCGGCGCGGGCGTGCTGCTGGTGTCCGAAGACCTGGAAGAGATCTTCGCCCTGGCCGACCGCATCGCCGTGCTGTGCGGCGGCAAGCTGATCGCCGTGAAGCCGGTGTCCGAATGGACGCCCGCCACGGTGGGCCTGGCCATGACGGGCACGCAGGGATGAAAGCCCGCCACGTCCCGCGCGTCTCCACTACCTACCGAGCATTACTCGCATGAAACTGATCCTGGAACGCCGCCCGGAGCCCAGCCGCCTGGCGCTGGCCGTGGCGCCCTTCGCGGCCATCGCCTTCACGCTGGCGGTCTGCACCCTGCTGGTGGCCTGGGCCGGCGCCCCCGTAGGCCGCACCTATGCGTTGCTGTTCGAAGGCGCATTCGGCTCGCGCTTCGCGCTGTCCGAAACCCTGACCCGAGCGACCCCGTTGATGCTGACCGGCCTGGCCTGTGCGGTGGCATTCCGCGCGCGCTTCTACAACATCGGCGCCGAGGGCCAGCTATACCTGGGCGCTCTGGCCGCGGTGGCAGTCGGCGGCCTGCATGACGGCACCGGCTTCGACCTGCCCGTGCCTGCGCTCTTCGCCGGCATGATGCTGGCGGCGGCGCTGGCCGGCGCCTTGCTGCTGTTGATCCCCGCCATCCTCAAGACCCGGCTGGGCGTGGATGAAGTGGTGACCACGCTGCTAGGCAACTTCATCGTGCTGCTGTTCGTGTCGATGATGCTGGACGGCCCCATGAAGGACCCCATGGCCATGGGCTGGCCGCAGTCCGTGGCGCTCAACGGCGACCTGGAGCTCGGCAAGCTGATCGAGCGCACCCGCGCCCATACCGGCCTCTTGTGGGCTGCCGGCCTGGCGCTGGGGCTGTGGCTGCTGAACCGCTACACCGTATTCGGCTTCCAGATGCGCGCGGTCGGCGCCAACGCGCACGCCTCGCGCTTCCTGGGCTTGCCGGTGAACCGTGTGATGCTGGGCACCGCCATGCTGTCAGGCGCGCTGGCCGGCCTGGCGGGCGCGATCGAAGTGGCGGGCCGCACCGGCTACGTCACGCTCGACATGTCGCCGGGCTATGGCTACACCGGCGTGGTGGTGGCCATGCTGGCCGGCCTGCATCCGCTGGGCGTGATCCTGGCCAGCCTGTTCGTGGCTGGCATGCTGGTGGGCGCGGACAGCATGAGCCGCGCCATCGCGGTGCCGAACTACATCGCCGACGTCATCGTCGCCACTTCGTTGCTCGCCATGCTGGTCGCGACGCTATTTGCGCAGTACCGCCTGCGCTGCAACCGGGCCTGAGGAGCGCGCCATGGAATGGATGGATCTGATGAGCTCGTCGGCGTTCTGGGTGGCGGTGCTGCGCCTGGCGACGCCGCTGATACTCGGCACGCTGGGCGTGCTGCTGTGCGAGCGCGCGGGCGTGCTGAACCTGGGCATCGAAGGCATCATGGCCGCCGGCGCCTTCACCGGCTGGCTGGTGGTGTATCTGGGCGCGCCGCTGTATGTGGGCGTGCTGGCGGCCGCTTTTGCGGGCGCGGTGTTCGGCCTGCTGCACGCGGTGCTGACCGTGCCGCTGGGCCTGTCGCAGCACGTATCCGGCCTGGGCGTGACGCTGCTGGCCACCAGCCTGAGCTACTTCGCCTACCGCGTCACGTTCCCCAGCGTGAACACGCCGCCCACGATCACGCCGTTTGCAGAAATGAAGTTCCTGGACGGCATTCCGCTCATCGGCCCGGTGCTGGCCGGGCAGACGCCCATGACCCTGCTGGCCCTGGCAGCGGTGCCGATACTGGCCTGGGTGCTGAACCGCACGCCGGTCGGCCTGGCGATCCGCATGGTGGGCGAGAACCCGGCCGCGGCCGAAGGGCAAGGCCTGTCGGTCACGCGCCTGCGCATGGGCGCCATCGTGGCCGGCTCCGCGCTGATGGGCGTGGCAGGAAGCTTCCTGACGCTGGCGGCGTTCAATGCCTTCTTCTTCAACATGGTCAACGGCCGCGGCTGGGTCTGCGTGGCGCTGGTCGTGTTCGCGTCGTGGCGGCCCGGCAAGGCGCTGCTGGGCGCACTGATCTTCGCCTTCTTCGACGCGCTGCAATTGCGCATGCAGCAAGGCGGCGCAGCGCTGCCCGGCCTGCCGGAGTTGCCGTACCAGGTCTATCTGATGCTGCCCTACGTCCTGTCCATCCTCGCCCTGGTGGTGATGGCGCGTCGCGCCGCCTACCCGCAGGCGTTGATGAAGCCCTACCGCAAAGGAGAGAGGTAGCGGAGGGGCCCACCCCCGAAGCGCTGCGCGCTTCCCCCTCAAGGGGGCGACGCTACGGACCGGCAAAGCCGGCTCCGTGCGCCCCGGATGGGATGCGCCAGCTCAACGCGAAGAACGGGGGCCGCAGTACCATGAACAACAGAAACCTTCCGCAAGGAATTCCATGCTCGATCTGATTCTTAGACACTGCACGCTGCCCGATGGCCGCCAGAACATCGACATCGGCATCGCCGGCGGCCGCATCGCGGCCTTGGAGCCGGCGCTGAAGGCCGAGGCCGCGCAGATCGTGGACGCGGCCGGCCAGCTGGTGGCGCCGCCTTTCGTCGACGCGCACTTCCATATGGACTCCACGCTGTCCTTCGGACTGCCGCGCGTGAACCAATCCGGCACGCTGCTGGAAGGCATCGCGCTGTGGGGCGAGCTCAAGCCGCTGCTGACGCAGGAAGCGCTGGTCGAACGCGCGCTGGCCTATTGCGACTGGGCCGTGGCGCGCGGCCTGCTGGCGATTCGCTCGCATGTGGACGTGTGCGATCCGCGCCTCCTGGCCACGGAAGCGCTGCTGCATGTGCGCGAGAAGGTCAAACCCTACCTGGACCTGCAGCTGGTGGCCTTCCCGCAGGACGGCGTGCTGCGCGCCCCCGGCGCCCTGGACAACCTCAAGCGCGCGCTGGACATGGGCGTGGACGTGGTGGGCGGCATTCCGCACTTCGAACGCACCATGCAGGACGGCGCGGAATCGGTGCGCATCCTGTGCGAACTGGCCGCCGAACGCGGCCTGCGCGTGGACATGCACTGCGACGAAAGCGACGACCCGCTGTCGCGCCACATCGAGACGCTGGCGTACCACACGCAGCGCCTGGGCCTGCAAGGCCGCGTGACGGGTTCGCACCTGACGTCCATGCACTCCATGGATAACTACTACGTCTCCAAGCTGATTCCGCTGATGCGCGAAGCGGGCGTGTCCGCCATCGCCAACCCGCTGATCAACATCACGCTGCAAGGCCGCCACGACACCTATCCGAAGCGCCGCGGCATGACGCGCGTGCCCGAGCTACTGGCCGCCGGCGTGCCGGTGGCTTTCGGCCATGACTGCGTGATGGACCCCTGGTACAGCCTGGGTTCGGGCGACATGCTGGAAGTGGCGCACATGGGCCTGCACGTGGCCCAGATGACGGGCCAGGACGCCATGCGCGCCTGTTTCGAAGCCGTCACCACCACGCCGGCCAAGATCCTGGGCCTGGACGAAACCGGCCTGGCGGTCGGCAAGCGCGCCGACCTGGTGCTGCTGCAGGCGCGCGACGCGGTCGAAGCGCTGCGCCTGCGCGCCACCCGCCTGATGGTGCTGCGCGCGGGCCAGGTGGTGGCGACCACGCCGCCCGCCACCGCCACCCTGAACCTGCCGGGCCGTCCGGCCCAGGTCAGCTTCCAGACGCCGGCGCGCTGAGCACGTCTGGCGCGGCGCACACGCCGCCGCGCCTTACTTCAGCGGCATGCAGATGCGCGTCTGCAATTGCGCCGGCGGCGTGGTGCGCGGATCGTTCAGATACTGCTCGAACATGGGAAAGTCCGCCGGCACCTCGCCGCTGGCCGGCAGCCATTGCGAGAACATCCAGTTGTAGGCCTTGTCCATCTCGTTGTAGGGCCCGGTGTACGTCAGGATGGCGCAACGGCCTTCCGGAATCTCGAAGCGCTCCAGCTCGCCCCCCAGGTCCGCATCCGGCGCCACCGACATGCCGGCCATGGAACGCAGCTGGCTGGCCGGTACCTGCTCCGGGTCGTCCAGGTACACGCCGTAGCCGATGGAATCCGGCTGCGCAATGCCGCGGCTGACGGCCAGCATGAAGGCGCGCGTGAACAGCGGGCCGATTTCCTGATAGCTGCCGCGATGCGGCAGGACCGCCAGCGTCGCGCCCGGAAAGGTTTCGATCTTGATGGGATACATGCCTAGCTCCTGTGGGTCGAAGGGACGGGAGCGGACAGCCCGGTAACGCCCCGGCGATATGCCGAAGGTCGCGCCGAATGCCCGGTTGAACGCCGCGTCCGACTCATAGCCGGCGCGCTGCGCCACCTCGCGCAAGGAAGCCTCGGAATTTCCCAGCGCCACCGCCGCGCGGTGCATGCGGATGCGCTGCACGGTGGCGTTCACCGTCTCTCCCATCATGGCGCGGTAGACGCGATGGAAGTGGTACGGCGACAGGCAGGCCAGCTCGGCCAGCCGGTACAGGTCCGGGTCGGCGTCGGGGTGGCTTGCCAGCCAGCGCAGGACGGGTTCCAGGCGCTGGCCATAGAGGTTCAGGGTTGCGGGCTTCATGCGGTCTCCTTGGAGAGCAATGTAGCGGGCCGGCCTTTGCAGATTTTGCGCTTTTTGGCCGGCCGCGGGCAGGGGGCCGTCAGCGCCCGATCTCCCGGTTCCAGCGCGCGTTGAATGCGGGCCGGGTCTCGTTGATCTGATCCCAGTTCGGTATCTTGGCGTTCGACATATAGCCCTGGAAGCGCTGCAACGCGTCCGCGTGGCCCGCTGGCGCCAGCACGTTGCGGTTGGACGGGAAGTGTCCGCCCATCTCCAGCGCCTTCGTCTGCGCCTGCTCGGACAGCAGGTACAACGCCAGCTTCTGCGACAGCTCCGGCTCGCTATTGCCGGCGACCACGCACTCACCCACCATCAGGATCATCGAACCCTCCTTGGGCTGCGCGTATTCCACGTGCACGCCCCGCATCTTCAGGCGGGAGATGGCCGTGGGCGTCCAGGGAAACAGCACCGCCTCGTCGGCCTGCACCATATCGGCCAGGCGCGCCGAATCCGGCAGGTATGCACGCACGTTCGGACCGACCACGGCCGGCCAGTGCGCGAAGCCCGGTCCGTAGTTCCGGTCGTCTCCGCCCAGGATGCGGTTGATCATCAGGAATGCGTGCAGGCCAAAGGTGCTGCTGGAAGCCGACTGCACCACGACCTGGCCCCGGTACTTCGGATCGGCGAGGTCCATCCACGACGTCGGCGGCGCCCAGCCGCGCTCGGCGAACACCTTGGTGTTGTAGCCCAGGCCCGTCATGCCGATGTCGATGCCCGCGGCCATGCGGTCCTTCTTCAGTGCGGTGGGATACAGCTCCTTCAGCACCGGATCGTCGTTGAGCTGCGTGCACAAGCCCATGGAGATCGCGCGCGCCATGATGCCGTCGTCCAGGAACATGAGGTGCAGCCGCGGCTTGCCCTTGTCGGCCTGAGCGCGCGCCAGCACCTCGGTCGACATGCCCGGCACCACCACGATCCTGACGTCGTGGGCGCGCTCGAAATCCGGAAACACATACTGCGAGAACGCGCGTGCCATGTCGCCGCCGTTCATGCCTACGTACAGTGTGGTCTGCTGCGCTGCGGCTCCGGCCGACAACAGCGCCGCCAGGGCCGCGCCGAGCACCGCCCCCACGCGGCGGCGCCCGTTTTGTTTGTTACGCGTCATATTGGCTCCTGCATGGGCTCATGCGACCTCCCGAATCGGCGCGCCAACGAAAAAAGCCTGGCACGCTACCGTATCCAGGCTTTTTCCCATGGGCTGCCGAACCGTTCAGTTCGGGTAGGTTCCGGGCAGCAGGATGCTGCGGTCGCCGGGCTCGATCGAGCGACGGCCGCACAGCGCCATCGTCGTATCCATTTCCTTGTACAGGATCTCCAGCACGCGGGTCACGCCGGCCTGGCCATAGGCGCCCAGGCCGTACAGGAATGCGCGGCCGATCATGGCGCCGCGCGCGCCCAGCGCCACGGCCTTCAGGATGTCCTGGCCGGAACGCACGCCGCCGTCCATCCACACTTCGATCTTCGAGCCCACGGCGTCGGCGATGGAGGGCAGGGCGGCGATGGACGACATGGCGCCGTCCAGCTGGCGCCCGCCGTGGTTGCTGACGATGAGCGCGTCGGCGCCACTATTGGCGGCCGATTGCGCGTCCTCGACATCCAGGATGCCCTTGATGATGAGCTTGCCGCCCCAGCGCTGCTTGATCCATTCGACGTCGTTCCAGCTCAGGCTCGGGTCGAACTGTTCGGCCGTCCATGCCCCCAGCGAGGACAGGTCGCTCACGCCCTTGGCGTGGCCGACGATGTTGCCGAAGGTGCGGCGCTTGGTGCCCAGCATGCCCATGCACCAGCGCGGCTTGGTGGCCAGGTTGATGAGATTGCGCAGGGTGGGCTTGGGCGGGGTGGACAGGCCGTTCTTGATGTCCTTGTGGCGCTGGCCCAAAATCTGCAGGTCCAGCGTCAGCACCAGCGCCGAACAGCCGGCGGCCTTGGCGCGGTCGATCAGGTTGGCGACGAACTCGCGGTCGCGCATCACGTAGAGCTGGAACCAGAACGGCTTCTTGGTGGCCGCGGCCACATCTTCCAGCGAGCAGATGCTCATGGTGGACAGGGTAAAGGGCACGCCGAAGTCCGCCGCTGCCTTGGCCGCCAGGATTTCGCCGTCCGCGTGCTGCATGCCGGTCAGGCCCGTGGGCGAGATCGCCAGCGGCATGATCACGTCGTGGCCCACCATGGTGGTGCGCAGCGACCGGCCTTCCATATTGACCGCCACGCGCTGGCGCAGCTTGATCTTCTGAAAATCGCTTTCGTTGGCGCGGTAGGTGCCTTCGGTCCAGGCGCCGGAATCCGCGTAGTCGTAGAACATGCGCGGCACGCGCTTCTGCGCGATGGCGCGCAGATCTTCGATGCAGGTGATCGTAGAAAGGTTAGCGGTCATGGAGTGGTCTATGGAGTGTTGGGGCGCCAGCTGCGGCTCGTTATTCTTGGACGCCGGGCCGCCAGCTGCGGGCAGCTCCAGCGATTGCGCGGGCCTCCCAGGCCCCGCAACGCCGCCCAGTATACGCGCCGAGGCCGGCAAGCGTCGCTTGCCGGCCTCGTTCGCGCCCCCCCTTTTATCGCAGGGACTCTTGCGGCCCCTGCGCCCCCGTTATCGCGGCCAGACCTTGGACACCGCCCGAATCGTGGCCCAGGCCACCCAGCGCGGGCTGGTCAGCCGCGCGCCGGGCAGACGGCGCATCACGTCCACGGCCAGTCCGCCGCGCTTGTGCCACTGTTTCTTGCGGGTCTGGCTGTCGGTCCAGCGGCCTTCCAGCCACGGGAATTCGCGGCGGCCCGGCTTGTAGACCGGCGGCGTGTTGTAGATCAGGATGTAAGCCAGCCGCGGCGCCTGCGAGGTATTCGGCCCGGTGAAGTGCAGCGTGCGGGCGTCATGCACCGTGATGCCGCCCGGGTCCAGCGGCTCCGGCACCGCCTGGTCGCGCGGAAAATCGCCGCAGCATTCAAGCGGATGCAGGGTCTTGTCGCCGCCCGGCGAACGGTGCTCCAGCACGTCCCATTTGTTGGAACCCGGAATGAACTGCATGCAGCCGTTTTCCGTGGTGGCCGGCTGCAGCGCCAGCCAGATGCTGAGTTCGTTGTAGATGAAGTCCGGCGAGCGGAAAGCCTCGTCCTGATGCCACGGCGTTTCCGGTCCGTGCGGCCCTGGCTTGAGCAGGGCGTGTTCGCCGTACAGGGCCGCCTCGGGGCCCAGCAACTGGCGCGCCAGCTCCAGGGTGCGCTCGTGGTACTCGGTCTTCAAGAGGCCCGGGGCATAATGGCGAGGATCGTGCAAGCTGGGAAACTTGGCAGGTTTGGACGGGTCGTCGCGGCTCACAAAGTCATACTGCGCCCCCTCGTTGTAGCCGGTCTTGTTCGCGAACAGGTCGAGCAGCGTCCTGCGGATGTAACCCACCTCGTCCTGCGGGCACATGTCCTTCAGGGCCAGGTAGCCCTGTTCCCTGTAGCGCGCTGTCTCGGCTTCCGACAACAAACTGGTCTCTTCCATAATGGCTTCTCCAAGCTCTGGTAACGGGTGTTCCCGCTGGCACGTTTTGACATGAGCTCTAACGTATCGCCAGGCGCCCCCCCCGGCCTATAGACCATCCGCCGTAGTCACTACCGTCTACGTACATCGCCGAGCGCGGCGCCTCATCCAAGAGAGAATCGATGCAAGACCCTAAAGCCGATACCCATATCGAGACCGTGCACGTCACGGTCACTGGCACCGTGCAAGGCGTGGGCTACCGCCACGCCACGGTCCGGCGCGCCCACATGCTGGGCGCCAAGGGCTGGGTGCAGAACCTGCCGAACGGCACGGTCGAAGCCATGGTGCAGGGCACCGCCGACCAGGTCGACCACATGCTGGAATGGCTGCGGCGCGGCCCCCCGGGCGCCAGCGTGCAGGAGATCACCACCCGCCGGGAGTACACCGATAAGCGTTACATCCGTTTCGAGCAGCTGTGAGGCCGTCGCCTCTGCTCGCCGTTATGGGCTAGTCTGGTCGGCCGATACGGACGCGAAAGGAAAAAAGGCGCCTGCCGAAAGACTCAGCGCGTGCGCAGCCAGCGCCCGCCGAGCTGGTTGAAAAGCAGGCCGGCCAGCACGCAGGCCACGCCCACCCATTGCAGCGTCTCCAGGCGTTCGCCGAAGGCAACGGAAGCGGCCCATAGCCCCACCACGGGCACCAGCAGCGAGAACGGCGCGATCTTGGCGGCGGCGTGGCGCGTGAGCAACTGCGTCCACAGCGTGTAGGCCACCAAGGTGGCCAGCACCGCCAGGTACAACACCGACAGGATCTCTCCCCAGCCTATGTTCATGATCATGCCGACCACCGGCTGCCAGCCGTCGACCAGCACGGCCAGCAGCAGGAAAGGCAGCACCGGCGCGGCGCTGCTCCAGGCGATGAAGGCAAACGGGTCGTAGCCCGGCGACTTGCGGCTGGCCAGGCGCACGATGATGTTGGACACGGCCCACATGAACGCGCCGCCCAGCGTCAGCACGAACCCCGCCATGGTCATCTGGCCCGGCCCTTCGCCGCGGCCGCCGGCGATGACCGCCAGCCCCAGCGCCGCCACGCCCAGCCCGATCCAGTGATGGCGCTGCGCGCGCTCATGCAGGATGGGCGCGGCCAGCAGCAGGGTGAAGAACGCCTGCGTCTGGATCACCAGCGACGCCATGCCGGCCGGCATGCCGAACTTCAAGGCGGTAAAGAGCAGCCCGAACTGGCCCAGGCCCTGCACCAACCCGTAAGCCGCAACCCAGCGCCAGGGCAGCCTGGGCGCACGCACGAAGAGAATCAGGGGGAAGGCCGCCAGCGCGAATCTCAGGGCGCCCAGCAGCATGGGAGAGAGGCCCCGCATGCCGACCTTCATGGCGACGAAGTTGGTGCCCCAGATGACCACGACCGCCAATGCGCAGAAATAGTCTTTTCGGGAAAGATGGGTCGTGGTCATGCGGCATTATCGCATCGCGCCACCGCCGCCGAACGGAGCAGATCAGCCTGCGTTCAGCACCGTTTCGAAGGCTTGCACAGCCGCGTCGATGTCGGCATCGCCGATGTGGCGGTGGGTCACGCAGCGCAGCCGCGTGCGGCCCCAGGGGCGCACCAGCAGGCCCGCCGCCTGCAGGGCCGCCACCCACTCCGTGTTGCTCATGCCCGTGCCGGCGGTCTCCACCTGCACGATATTGGTCTGCGGTTCGGTGGCCGAGATGGCCGGTCCCAGGCGGTTGACGCCCGCGCTCAGGCGGCGCGCGCGAACGTGATCCTCCGCCAGCCGCCCGGTCATGGTCTGCACGCCTTCCAGGCCGGCCGCTGCCATGATGCCCGACTGGCGCTGGGTGCCGCCCAGCATGCGACGCAGCACGCGCGCCCGCGCCATGACGGGCTGGCTGCCGGCCAGCACCGCGCCCACCGGCGCGCTCAGGCCCTTGGACAGGCACAGCGACACGGTGTCGGCATGGCGGGCGATCTCGCCCGCCGCCACGCCCAGGGCCACGGCCGCGTTGTAGAGGCGCGCGCCATCCAGGTGCACCGGCACGCCCGCGGCACGCGCCAAGCCATGGACCGCCTGCATGTGATCCAGCGGCAGCACCGCGCCGGCGGCGTTATTGTGCGAGGTCTCCATCGTCACCAGCGCCGTCTTCAACCGGTGGCCGCCGGCCAGCAAGGCGTCCTCCAGGCGGTTCAGGTCCATGGCGCCGTCAGTACCGGGCAGGCCCAGGTAGAACGAGCCGGTGAACGTGGCCGCCCCGCGTTCGGACGTGTACATGTGGGCGGCCGATTCCAACACCACCTGCTCATTGCGCTGCGTCTGCGCCAGCACCGCCAGCAGGTTGGCCATGGTGCAGCTGGGCACGAACAGCCCGGCTTCCTTGCCCAGCTGGCCGGCCACATACGCCTCGAGCTCGCGCACGGTAGGATCGCCGTCCAGGCCGTCATCGCCGATGGGCGCGGTGCGCATGCGTTCGTACATGGCCGCGGTGGGATGGGTGACCGTGTCGCTGCGCAGGTCGACGGGTGCGCGGGCGGCGGCGGGGGAGGTCTGGGTCATGGCTGTCAGTGCTGCAGGATTTTGGAAAGAAACTGGCGCGTGCGCGGCGCACGCTCCTCTACATCGCCGAAGAACTGCTCCTTGTCGCAGTCTTCCACGATCTTGCCGCCGTCCATGAAGATCACACGGTCGGCGACGCGGCGCGCGAATCCCATTTCATGGGTCACCACCATCATCGTCATGCCCTCGGCGGCCAGGTCGGTCATCACGTCCAGCACTTCGTTGACCATCTCAGGGTCCAGCGCCGAGGTCGGTTCGTCGAACAGCATCACCACCGGGTCCATCGACAGCGCGCGCGCGATCGCCACGCGCTGCTGCTGACCGCCCGACAGTTCGCCGGGGTGCTTGTCCTTGTGCGCCGACAGGCCCACGCGCTCCAGCAGGGCCAGCGCGCGCTGGCGCGCTTCGTCCTTGCCGCGCTTGAGCACCTTGAGCTGGCCCAGGCACAGGTTCTCCGTCACCGACAGGTGCGGGAACAGCTCGAAATGCTGGAACACCATGCCGGCCACCGCGCGCAGCTTGGGCAGGTTGGTGCGCGGATCGCCCACCGAAATGCCGTTGACCTGGATCTCGCCTTTCTGGAAGGGCTCCAGCGCGTTCACGGTCTTGATCAGCGTGGACTTGCCCGAACCCGACGGTCCGCACACCACCACGACCTCGCCGCGGCCCACGGTGGTGGAGCAATCGTCCAGCACCTGGAAGTCGCCATACCACTTGCTGACCTGCTTGATCGCTATCATCGGGGGCTTGGAAGAGAGTTGCATTGTTGAAACCTGTGGATAACTGGAGGCGCTGCGCTAGCGCAGCACCCGCGTGCGCTTTTCCAGCAGCTTGACCAGGCGGGACGCCGTGAAGCAGATCACGAAATACACCACCGCCACGAACAGATAGAGCTCCACCAGACGGCCGTCGCGCTGGCCGATCTTGGCGGCCGCGCCGAGGAAATCGGTCAGGGACAGCACATACACCAGCGAGGTGTCCTGGAACAGGATGATGATGCGCGTGAAGAGCGCCGGCAGCATGTTGCGGAACGCCTGCGGCAACACCACATAGCGCATGCCCTGCCAGTGGTTCAGCCCCAGCGCCATGCTGGCCGACACCTGGCCGCGCGCGATCGACTGGATGCCCGCGCGCATGATTTCGCAAAAGTACGCGGCCTCGAAAAGGGTGAAGGTGATCACCGCCGAATTGAACGCCCCCACGCGCAACGGCGTGGGCGACCCCACCACCCAGGCCGCGATGTAGGGCATCAGGAAGTAGAACCAGAAGATCACCAGCAAGAGCGGGATCGAGCGCATCACGTTCACGTAGATGCCCGCCGGCACCGACAGGATCTTGAAGCGCGACAGCCGCATCATGGCCAGCAGCGTGCCCAGCGCCAGGCCCATCACGCCGGCCAGCGCGGTCAGGGTCAGCGTGAAGGTCATGCCCGTCTTGAACAGATAGGGCAGCGCCGCCCAGATCACGTCGAAATCGAATTTGCCCATGGCGTCGTCCTAGGGCCTTTTCGCCGAACCGATCAGTCCGGGAACCGCGACATGGCGTTCGAGCAGCCGCATGCCCAGCACCACCATGCCGTTGATGATCAGGTAGATCACCGTGGCCGCGGAAAACGCCTCGAAGATGTGGAAGCTGAATTCCGCCATCGAACGCGCCTGGCCGGTCAGCTCCAACAGCCCTATCGTCAGCGCCACCGACGAATACTTGATGGTGCCCATGAACTCGGAGGTCAGGGGCGGCAGCACAATGCGGAACGCTTCCGGCAGGATGATGTAGCGGTACACCTGCGCCTCGGTCAGGCCCAGCGCGGTGCCCGCCTGGAACTGGCCGCGCGGCAGCGACTGTATGCCCGCGCGCAGCTGCTCGGCCACCCGCGCCGATCCATAGAATCCCAGGCACAGCACCGCGGGTACGAACTGGCCCCAGGGTTGCGGCATCTGCTTCATGGCCAGGCCCCAGGCATGCGGCAGCAGTTCGGGCAGCACGAAGTACCAGAGGAACATCTGCACCAGCAGCGGGATGTTGCGGAAGACCTCCACATAGGTCGCGCCCAGCGCGTTCATCAGGCGCGAGCTGGCGGTGCGCATCACGCCCAGCACTGACCCCAGCAACAGCGAGAACACCCACGCGGTCAGGGCCAGCGCCAAGGTCCAGCCCACGCCGATGAAGATCGTCTCCAGAAAGGTATGCACGCCGTCCGGCGACATATCCAGGAAGATGCTCCAGCTCCAGTTGTAATTCATGCCCCGTCCCTTGATGGCGATGCCAACCGCGCCTGGCAGCCGGCTTCCTTGCACGCAAGCCGCGGGACGCCGGGCGTCCCGCGCGCAGCCTGCTTACTCGTACGCCTTGGGATCGCCGGAATCGGTCGGATTGGCCAGCGCGCGCTTGAGCGCATCGCTCATCGGGTACTTCAGGTTGATCTGCTTGGGCGGGATCGGCGCATTGAAGTACTTGTCGTAGATCGCGGCCACCTTGCCCGTCTTGATCAGATCGCGCACGGCATCGTCCACCACCTTCTTGAAGGCCGGATCGTCCTTGGGTTCCATGATGCCGTAGGGCGCCATTTCCAGGCCCTTGGTGCCAATCACGAAGGCGTCGGGATTCTTCGACGACGCCACCGCGCCATAGGCGATGCCGTCATCGTTGGCCGAACCCGCGGCGCGGCCCGATTCCACCATCAGGATGGTTTCGGCGGTGTCCTTGGTGGGCGCCATGGTGATGCCCAGGTTGCCCTTGGCGTTCAGCTGCGAGATCAGCCGGAAGGTCTGGCCGCCGGCCTGCGCGGCGATCGACTTGCCGCGGAAGGACTCCAGGTTGTTGGGATCCACGCCGCCGTCCTTGCGCGCCACCAGCACCACCTGCGCCACAAAGGTCGTGGGCGCGAACGACACCAGCTTGTGGCGTTCGAGGTTGTTGGTGGTGTTGCCGCATTCCAGGTCGATGGTGCCGTTGGCCAGCAGCGGAATGCGCGTGGCGGAAGTCGTCGGGTTGTAGCGCACCTCCAGCTTGGGCAGCTTCAGGGCGGCCTTCACGTATTGGGCGACTTCCTGGCAGATCTCCACCGTGTAGCCGATCGGCTTCTGGTTGCCGTCCAGATAGGCAAACGGGACCGAGGTCTCCGGATGGCCCAGCGTGATCACGCCGGTTTCCTTGATCTTGTCCAGGCGGCTGGGGCCTTCGGCCTGGGCGGTTGCGGCGCTGCCCAGGAAGGCCGCGGCGACGGAGATCGCAGCAAGTGCTTTCATCTGATTCCCTTGGCGCCGTTCGAGCGGCGCATGTTTATGTTCACGATCGACGGCGCCAGCCAGGCTGACAGCCGCCTCGTCCCGCGATGAGCCCCGCGGCTGGCGAAAAGTATCAACTAGCGGTATGGTTTTATCCAGTTCCAATCGAGTATTCCTCTATACGGATTTGACATGGCCATTCCACGGATGGGCTTGAGACACATCGAGGCGTTCCGCGCCGTGATGATGACCGGCTCCATGACCGCCGCCGCACGGCGCGTGCACACCTCGCAGCCGCACGTTAGCCGCTTAATTGCGCAATTGGAAGCCATTACCCAGTTCGCCTTGTTCGACCGCAATGGCAGCCGCCTGACCCCGACGCAGGACGGGTCGCGCTTCTTCCAGGAAGTGGAAAAGACCTTCATCGGCCTGGCCGGCCTGGAATCGGCGGCAGCCAGCATCCGCTCGTTCAGCGCCAGCCGCCTTAGCGTGGCCGCCATGCCGCGGTTGGCAGGCGGCCTGCTGGCGCGCATCGTCGCGGCCTTCAAGACGGAATACCCGGACGTGATGGTGTCCATCCATTCCGGCAACGCCAGCACGGTGCACAACTGGATCAGTTCGGGGTTCTGCGACACGGGCCTGGCCATGCTGTCGGGAGATTCCCCCGGCATCCAGGTCGAACCGGTGCTGACCATGAGCTGCGTCGCGGTAGTGCCCAAGGGCCATCGCCTGGCCAAGCTGAAGAAACTCAAGCCCGCCGACTTCGCCGGCGAACCGTTCGTGGCCTTCACCAGCGGCACGCCGCTGCGCGAAAAGATCGACACGATATTCAAGACTGCCAAGGTCGAACGCCAGACCGTGGCCGAGGCCGGCCTGGGGTCGTCGATCTGCGCCCTGGTCGGCGCGGGCTTGGGCGTGGCGCTCATCAACCCGCTGGCCGCGCGCGAGGAATACGCGGCCCACAACGTCGAGATCCGCCCCTTCAGCCCCGCCGTGCCGGTGACGGTGGCGCTGCTGTATCCGCCGTACCACACGCGCACGCGACTGGTCAGCGTGTTTTCACGTTATGCGCACCAGCTCATGCAGGAAGAGATGGGGGATCTGAAGGCGCGGCCGGGGCGGTGACGCCGCGCTGGTGCCATCAGCGCTCTGCGGCGCCTTGCTCCAGATACCGCTCGGCCTCGCCCGATTGCTTCATCGCATCCCACTGCGCCAGCGTCAGCTGATGCATCTGAAAGGCCGCCTGCGGCCGGCAATACCAGCCTGGATTGTGCAGGCGCGCCAGCAGGTCCATCGCCGGACCATCCAAATAGAGATGCTTCCGGTCCGCCACCACGTCGTCACGCACATGCATGGCCGCCACCTGCGCCACGATCAGGCTGCGGCGGTCGATGCGCAGCAGTTCATGCACGCGGCACTCGAACGCCACGGGCGACTGCGCCACCCAGGGCACCTCGATGCGCCGCGACGGCGACAACTCCAGGCCAGCCTCCAGGGACTCGTCCACGCCCGCCGGAAAATCCACCGCCGTCACGTTCATCCGGCCGGCCTGCGGGGCGGACACCAGGCTCACGGTGAACTCGCCGCGTTCGGCGATGTTGCGCGCGGTGTCCTTGGGCGCATCGCCGCGCACGCCGATGCCGACGCAGATCAGCGGCGGATCGCCCGACATCAGGTTGAAGAACGAGAACGGCGCCACGTTCGTCGTCCCTGCGGCGTCGCGCGACACGATCCAGGCGATGGGCCGCGGCACGATAGCAGCGGTCAGCAGCTTGTAGCGCGCCGGGCCCGCCAGGTCATTCAGATCGATGAACATGGCTTATCCCCAACCCCTCAGTCCCGGCCTTGCGACGGCGCGGCGCCTTGCGCGGCCTTCGCGTCGGCGAAGGCGCGGTCGCTGCGCTTGCAACGGCAGCGGCCGATCTGGTGCAGCTCGATCAGGTTGCCCACCGGGTCGCGCAGGAACAGCTGCATAAGCTCGGGCGCGGCCACGTTGTCCAGCTTCCAGTAGTCCACCGCCAGACGCTGCAGTTCCGTCTCGGCCGCCGCGATATCGCGCACGGCCAGCGCCACGTGGTTTTCCACAGGATCACAGCCCGGACCTTGGGAATAGGGCGAGGGGCCGTCGCTGCCCAGCAGGTGGATCTGGCAATCGTTGCCCATGTCCAGGAAGTAGCCGGCGATGCCCGGAATCTCCCAACGGCCACGGTCCGTGTCCAAACCCAGCACGTCGCCATAGAACGCACCCATGGCCGCGACCTTGTCCAGCGACATGCGCACCGCGTGATGGTGCAACTCCAGAACTTCCAGCGCCATTTGTCTCTCCTCGATTCTCATACGGCCTACGCCCACGCGCGGCCACGGCTCGAATGTTGGTCCCGGGCGGGACGCCGGGGAATGCCGTCTGGCGCAATCCAGAAGTGCATCAGACGCAACCCTGAAACGCCCGTCCGGTTTGCCGGCCGCGCTATGCTTGGCCACATGAAACCGCTAGACCTGAATCTGCTATTGACCCTGGACGTGCTGATCCAGGAAGGCAGCGTCGTCGGCGCGGCGCGCCGGCTGAACCTGAGCACCCCCGCCATGAGCCGCAGCCTGGCGCGCATCCGGGAGGCCGTCGGCGACCCCGTGCTGGTGCGCTCCGGCCGCGGCCTGGCGCCCACGCCCCGGGCGCTGGCCCTGCACGCGCAGGTGCGCCACGTCATCGAACAAGCGCAGGCCGTCTTCACGGCCTTCGGCGAGGACATCAACCTGGCAACCCTGACGCGCGTCTTCACCCTGCGCGCCAACGACGTGTTCGTGGGCGGTTACGGCGGCCGGCTGCGCGAGCACCTGCGCCGTTATGCGCCCCGCGCCGTGCTGCGCTTCGTCTCCGAAGGCAACCACGACGCCGACGCGCTCAGCGGCGATGCCGATCTCTATATCGGTTCTTCCCAGAAGTTCGGCGCCGACATCAAGGTGCAGACCCTGTTCACCACCGCGTTCTGCGGACTGGCGCGCAAGGAACACCCGATCTTCAAGGCGCCCATCACCCCGCAGCGCTTCTGCGCCTACGACCACGTCAGCGTGTCGCGCCGCGGCCGCGCGCAAGGTCCGATCGACGACACCCTGGAAGAACTCGGGCTGGCGCGCCACGTCACGCTGATCACGCCCACCTTCCACGCCGCGATCTTCGCGCTGGCCGATTCCGACCTGGTGCTGCCGTCCATGCCGCAGAACCTGATGTCCGGCGTCGAACGCCTGGGCCTGAAGCTGAGCGCCTTCGAGGTGCCGGTGCCCATGCGTCCGGTTACCGTGGTGCAGGCCTGGCCGCCGCGGCTGGACAGCGACCCCGCGCACCGCTGGCTAAGGCAAACGATCAAGCAGGTTTGCGGCACGCCGCCGGATGCGGCGGCGGGGTTGTAGATAGTTCGCCGTCGACGTAGCAGCTTGCGCGGGAAAACACCCTGAATTCGATCACAAGGCGCTTAAGGATCGATTTAAAGAGCCTTCTCGATCTCCCGCAAATCCAACCACGCCACAAGTAGAAACCCGCCGGCCAACCCCAGATGTTCAAAGAACGAGTTGGCCGCCATGAAGCGTTCCTGCCCCACGGGCATCTCCCAAAAGCGCAACGCAATGCCGGTCGCCACCAACGTGAATGCAGCTAGCGCCAGCGCGCCCAACCATCGCAGCCGGCCCGTCAGGATCATCAGGGAAGCAACCAGTTCCAGCGCAATCACCAGCACCGCGAACAACGGCCCGGGCGACAGCCCGAAATGCGCCATTTCGCGCAGCGCACCGGGAAAATCGAAGAGCTTCACCAGCCCGCCCTGCAGGTAGGCGGCGCACAGCCCCAGATAGGCCAGGAACCGCAGCGCCGAGGCGCCGAACAGCGGGCGGGCCAGGTCGGCCAGGCGACGTTCCCATTGGAAAGCAGCGTTCATGGCCAGCCTCCTCAGACGGCCCAGCAGGAGCAGCCCAGCGCGCCGAAGAAGCCCTGCGGATCGGAGCTGGGCGCATTCGACGTCCATGCGCGGGCATGGTCGTGTCCATGCAGGCCGCAGGAGCTGGCGCACGCGCAGGCCGCCATGTTGCGGTAGCCCAGCGAATTGCGGCCGGCGCCGTCAGGATCGCCCCAGGCGCCATAGCCGCCGAACAGCCGGGTAGGCGACCAGTCGGGCATGGCGGGCGGCAGCGGGTTGTCGTCCAGCGGCGCGAATTCGCCCGCGCCGTAGACCACCCGCCCGCCCACCACGGTCAGGTCCGAGGTCAGAAAGGAGATCTCGTCCTCGGTGCAGCTGAAGTAGTCCTTGTCCGGCACGATGAAGTCGGCCAGCTGGCCGGGTTCGATGCGGCCGCGCTTGCCTTCCTCGTTGGAGAACCAGGCCACATTCTCGGTCCACATGCGCAGCGCCGTCTCGCGGTCCAGGCAGTTGCGCGCAGGGTAGAGGCGGGTGCCGCCCACGGTCTTGCCGGTAACCATCCAGGACAAGGACACCCAGGGGTTGTAGGACGCGACACGGGTCGCATCGGTGCCGGCCGAGACCTTCACGCCGCGCTGCAGGATCTTGGCGACGGGCGGCGTGGCTTCGGCGGCCTTCGCGCCGTAGCGTTCGATGAAGTACTCGCCCTGGTAGGCCATGCGGTGCTGTACGGCAATGCCGCCACCCAGCGCGGCAATGCGGTCGATCGATTTGTCGGAGATGGTCTCGGCGTGGTCGAAGAACCAGTTCAGCCCCGTCAGCGGCGTATCGCGATGCACTTTCTCGAACACGTCCAGCGCGCGCGAGATGGTCTCATCGTAGGTGGCGTGCAAACGCCACGGCCACTTGTTCTGCACCAGCACGCGCACGACCTCTTCCAGTTCGCCTTCCATTTCGGGCGGCATGTCCGGACGCTCGACGCGGAAGTCCTCGAAGTCGGCCGCCGAGAACACCAGCATTTCGCCCGCGCCGTTGTGGCGGAAGTAGTCGCTGCCCTGCTTGTACTTCACGCTCGACGTCCAGTTGAGGAAATCTTCCTTTTCCTGCTTGGGCTTTTGCGTGAAGAGGTTGTAGGCCAGGCGCACCGTCATCTGGTTCTCGTCGGCCAGCTTCTGGATCACGGCGTAGTCGTCCGGATAGTTCTGGAAGCCGCCGCCCGCATCGATCACGCCGGTCACGCCCAGCCGGTTCAGCTCGCGCATGAAGTGGCGCGTGGAATTGACCTGGTAGTCGAAGGGCAGCTTGGGGCCCTTGGCCAGGGTGGCGTACAGAATGGTCGCGTTAGGTTTGGCCAGCAGCAGCCCCGTGGGATTGCCCTGACCATCGCGCATGATCTCGCCGCCCGGCGGATTGGGCGTGGTCTTGGTATAGCCCACCGCGCGCAGCGCTGCGCCGTTGAGCAGCGCGCGATCATACAGGTGCAGGATGAACACCGGCGTGTCGGGCGCGATGGCGTTGATCTCCTCGATCGTGGGCAGGCGCTTCTCGGCGAACTGATGCTCGGTAAAGCCGCCCACCACGCGCACCCATTGCGGCGCGGGCGTGATGGCGACCTGGCGTTTCAGCATGGCCATGGCGTCGGCCAGCGAGCGCACGCCGTCCCAGCGCAGCTCCATGTTGTAGTTCAGGCCGCCGCGGACCACGTGGGTGTGGTTGTCGTACAGGCCCGGCAAGGCCGCGCGGCGCTTCAGGTCGACGACCCGCGTGCCGGCGCCGGCCAGCGGCATGACTTCGGCGTCCGAACCGACCGCCACAAAGCGGCCGTTCTTGATCGCGACAGCGCTGGCCTGCGGCTTGCCACGGTCCAGCGTGGTGATGCGGCCATTGTGGAAAATGACGTCCGGCGTGGCGTTGGACATGTTGGAATCTCCTTTTGAACTGGCGATGGCGGGGCGTCCCAACATACCGTTGAGCGCCAGGGCGGAAGCTACACCGATGAGATCGCGGCGGGTAGGCATGCAATATCTCCTTGGATGCGGGAACCGGCTCAGCCGTGTTCCTTGTCTTGAGCCTGGTGGCGGCCAGGCAATTGCCCGAGCACGTGGCTCACGGCCTTTTCCTTGTCACAGGCCGCGACGAAGGCGGTGCCCTTGAGCAGTTGCTTGCCCACGGGAATGACCTGCTCGCCGACCAATATGCCCAGCAGGCCGATCAACGCCACCAGCGGCGGAGCGGGCGAGCGGACCTGCAGAAGGCTGTAGACCACGCCGACCAGCAGTCCGGCGCCCAGGGAAAGTAGATAGATCTTCATGTGCGTCCTCGCGTTGTGTAGGGGTTATGAGCGCGCGCCGCTCATGCGTGCGTATCGGCCAGGAGCACTTCGGCATCGTCCAAGGCCATGAGGCGCACATCGGTTTCGTCGCGGATGGCGGCGCCATCGCCTGAGCCAATCTCCACGCCGTTGACTTGCAATCTGCCCTTGGAGGCGACCAGATAGCCGCGGCGGCGGCCGCGCGCGAAGCGGTAAACGACGGCTTCGCCTGCTTTGAGCGCCACCGCAAGCACGCGCGCGTCGCTGCGGATGGGCAGCGCATCATCGTCGCCGTCGATGCCGCTGGCCAGCGTGATGAAGCGTCCCTTGCAGGCTTCGCGGGTAAAGGACTTCCGGCCCCAACTGGGCGGCGCGCCGCGGCGGTCCGGCTCTATCCAAATCTGGAAGACGTGCGCGGGTCCGCCTTCCATATTGAATTCGGCATGCGTCACCCCACTGCCCGCGCTCACGACCTGCACTTCGCCAGCGCGGGTGCGGCCGCGATTGCCCAGATCGTCTTCATGGGTGAGCGCGCCTTCCCGCACGCAGGTGATGATTTCCACGTCCGAGTGCAACAAGGGCGGAAACCCTGCGCCCGGCGCGATGGTTTCATCGTTCCATGCGCGCAGCGCGCCCCAGCTCATGCGCTCGGGGTCCTGGTAGGCCGCGAAGGAAAAGTGATGCTTGGCATCCAGCCAGCCGCGGCGTTCGTGGCCCAGGCTCGCAAGCGGACGGCGCTCAATCATGATGCGCCTCCGTGGCCGGACTGTCGCCGATCACGGCGGCAGGCTTCATGTGATTCATGGACGTGCTCCCGATGCTGCCCGTCAGCGCTTCAAGGCCAGGAAGTGATGCACTTCGGGCTTGTCCGGCCCCATGTGAAAGCGCAGCGCTTCCGCTTGCAGATCGGCATCGGCATGCGACACCCGGTGATGCTGGCGCAGGTGTTCGGCCCAGGATTCGACGAAGAACCACTCGACCACCCGCTGCGGGTCACTGGTGTGCTCGACCACGCCCCAGGCATAGGCACCATCGCGCAGTCGCTCTTGCGACAGGCGCTGCATCGCATCCAGAAAGGCAGGGCGGTCTTCCTGGCGGATGCGGTACTCGACCTGCACCAGCACCGGACCGCGGTCGTGGGCCACCGGTTCAGCGACCAGCGGCTCCGGCCAGTGATTCGACGCCTGCAGATCCGCCTCGCCGACCGGCAGGCTGGCGCGATGAAACAGCAGCGCAACCGCGACCAGTCCGGCGGCGCTGACCGCCAGAGCGTAGGGCACGCCGATCTCGCGCGCCACCAGGCCCCAGCCCAAACTGCCGGCGGCCATCGCGCCGTTGAAGACCATCAGGTACACCGCCAGTCCGCGGCCGCGCACCCAGTTGGGCAGCACGGCCTGGGCCACGCCATTGAACGTGGTGAGCGCGGTAATCCAGCCCATGCCCAGCACCACCAGCATCAGCACGGCCAGCCATTGCGGCGGCGCGAACACCAGCACGGCCATGACCGCCGCGCTGGCCACCGACGCCAGCAGCACCAACCCGTCGGCATTCAGGCGGGCGCCCAGCCTGGGCAGCAGCAGGGCGCCGATGATGGCTCCTGCGCCCACCGCGCCCAGCAGCACGCCGTAAAAGCCCGAGGAGCCGCCCAGCATCTGCCGCGCCACCAGCGGCAGCAAGGCCCAGACCGCGCTGGCGAACAGGAAGAAGACGGCGGCGCGCAGCAACACGCGGTGCAGCTCCTTGCTGGCCCGCGTGTAGCGCAGGCCGGCGCGGAACGCGCCGAAGAAGTTCTCCGACAGCGCGCTATCGACGGCCGCGGGACGCTTCCACCACAGCAGTGCGGCAATGACGAACACGTAGCTCAGCACGTCCAGCCCATAGGTGACGGCCGCGCCGAAGCTGGCCAGGATCAGGCCACCCGCCGCCGGACCGATGGCGCGGGCGATGTTGATGCCCAGCGAATTGAGCGCCACCGCGCCCTTGAGTTCTTCGCGCGGTACGAGTTCGGGGACGATGGATTGCCAGGTCGGTCCCATCAAGGCCGCGCCGATGCCGCCGACGAAGGTCAGGGCGATCAGGTAATCGACCGTCAGCGCGCCGAAATGCGACAGCAGCAGCAGCGTGCCGCTGACCGAGGCAAGCAGCAGCTGCACGAAGATCAGGAAGCGTCGCCGGTCCAGGATGTCGGACAGCACGCCAGCGGGAATCGCCAGCAAAAAGATGGGCAGGGTCGCCGCCGTCTGGATCAGCGCCACCGCAGCCGGGCTGGCCGACAGGTCGGTCACCAGCCACGAACTGGCCACGTCCCGCATGAAGCTGCCCACGTTGCCCAGCACGGTCGCGGCCCACAGCACGGCGAACACGGACTGGCGCAAGGGCGCGAAGGTGCCGCGCGCGGCGGGATTCTTCTGGTCTGGCATGGGACTCTCCTGGATCGCGCCAGGCGGCATTCGGACCCGCAAGTCCCGCCGCCCGCCGTGTTCAAAACGCCGTGTTCAAAAACAAGGCGCCGGACCGGCCAGACGCTGTCTGGACGATCCGGCTTGCGGTTTACTTGGCGGGGTTGGGGCCGATGCGTTCACCGTGCTGCACCCGCTCTGCCAGCTTGTGCACGTGGGTGACGGCGTAGTCGATGCCCATGCCGTAGGCGCCGGAGTGTTCCTTCACGATGCCCGTGACGGCGTCATAGGTCTCCTTGCGGGCCCAGTCGCGCTGCCATTCCAGCATCACCTGCAACCAGGTCATCGGCACGGCGCCAGCCTGCACCATGCGGTCCATGGCGTACTTGTGCGCGTCCACCGAGGTGCCGCCCGAAGCATCAGCCACCATGTAGATTTCGTACTCGCCTTCCAGCATGGCGCACAGCGCGAAGGTGGTGTTGCAGACCTCGGTCCACAGGCCGGCGACGATCACTTTCTTGCGGCCATTGGCGGCCAGCGCGTCGCGCACGTTCTGGTCGTCCCAGGAGTTCATGGAGGTGCGTTCCAGGATCTTGTTCTCGGGGAACACAGCCAGCAGTTCGGGGTAGGTGTTGCCAGAGAAGCTGTCGGTTTCGACGGTGGTGATGGTGGTCGGGATATTGAAGGCGCGTGCGGCCTTGGCCAAGCCCACCACATTGTTCTTCAGCGTCTGGCGGTCGATGGACTGCACGCCGAAGGCCATCTGCGGCTGCTGGTCGATGAAGATGATCTGGCTGTTCTGCGGGGTCAGGACTTCGAGGTATTTATTGGCGGACATGGCGGATCTCTCTTTAAGGAAAACTATCAAGGAAGGCGGCAGCGAAGAATTCGGTGTAGCTGGCAAACCATCCCGGTCTGCACCGTTGCGACGATGGCGGGGTGCCGCTGGAAGGGCCCGTACATCTCGTCTGTCGGTGTATGCATAGTAGGGAGCGGCCGCGTTCCTGAGAACCCGCAGCATGGAATTCCATCCTTTCCATTTCTTGCATGATGACCATGGCGTGACAGTTCTTTTGCTGCGCTGCGTTCAACACCATTCTTGTCCATGCCATAGGCAGGGGCTATCATCGGCGCGGGCATTTCCCAGGAATACGAGATGAGCAAGCTGCCGGATTTAGAAGGTTGGGCGATCTTCGCCAAGGTCGCCGAGACCGGATCATTCGCCAAGGCGGCGGCCGAGTTCGCCTTGTCGCAGGCCACGGTTTCCAAGACCATCAGCCGTCTGGAAGCCCGCATGAAGACGACGCTGTTTCATCGGACGTCCCGCAGCATGACCTTGACCGAATCCGGCTACGCGGCGCTGGAACGCGCAGCGCGCATATTGGAAGAGGGCGAGGCGGTCGAATCCGAGGTGACGGAAAAGTCGAGCAGCCTGCGCGGCAAGATCAGGCTGTCCGCGCCCATGTCCTTCGGCGTCACGCATCTGGCGCCGATGCTGCCTCCCTTCATGCAGGCCAATCCCGACGTGGCCCTGGAGATCGAATTCAGCGACAAGCAGGCCGACCTGGTCTCCGAACGCTTCGACCTGGCGCTACGCATCTCCAACCTCGTGGACTCGACGCTGCTGGCACGCCGCCTGTGCTCGGTGCGCATCCTGCTGGTAGGCGCACCCAGCTACTTCAAGCGCGCGGGACGGCCCAAACATCCAAAGGACCTGGCGCAGCACACGGCGCTGCAATACATGTATGCGCGCAACGGCGCGAGCTGGCGTTTCCGTCATGAAAAGCACGGCGAGTTTTCACAGTCGCTGCCCGTGCACCTGAACGTGAACAACGCCGAAGCCCTGACGCCGGCGCTGCAGGCCGGCATGGGGCTGGCACTGCAGCCGGAGTTCCTGGCGTGGAAGGATTTGCAATCAGGTGCGCTGGAAACCGTGATGGACGACTGGCAGGTCGATCCCATCGCCCTGCACATCGTCACCCCGCCTGGTCGCCGCCGGCCGGCCCGGGTGCAGGCGTTCATCGAATATCTGGCGGAGCGCTTGACGGCTGAGCCCTGGGCCAATGATGTGCAGGTGTAGAAGGATTGCGTGGTCCGGACCGCGCCGGACTCGCGCATGAAAAAGGGGCTGCGCAAGCAGCCCCTTTTCTATGACGTCCAGGATCTCTGCCAAGATCCGGCGCGATCTGTAGGATCCCATCAGCATTTAGATATCACGTGCCGTCGCCCTAAGGCCATCTAACATCTGGTAGGTCGTACCAGATCGAGCCGTCCCATTTCGTTAGATTTTCCTATGCCTGTTCTCCGCACTCCTTACGGCTTGACTGGCCCTCGGAGCGGACATTTTGAGGCGTACCTCCGCAGTTGACAGCCGGGATCCCGCTCGGCTCAATTGCCTTGGGTGCGGCCGGCTCGCAATACAACTCCTTCCAGAGCTTTTCTGCCTTGGTCACGCCTGAAGATGCGCGAATGACAATAGCCAGCCCGACAAGAGAGGGGAGAAGCAAGAGCAAAGCTAGCAACCTCTGCTGCTTCACGAGCGAGTGCACCTGATCTTTCATGCTGCCACTTGCTAACGCCCTGCATAGGTCGAGCAGCTCCGACTTCCGAAAGCCTGTTTTCTCCATAAGATCCGGACTGTCGGCAGCGCATTCCGTGGCAGCGAAAACCCAGTCTTCGCCCCATAGGGTCATGTTTCTCACCGTATTCGCGTCCGTCTTGAACCAGACATTCGACTCTTTCATGTGAAAGTACCCGTAGGGCGAAGCGAACAAGGAACCAGCGATCATAAACAAGGCCCACAATACGACGACGAGGAAGAATAGAACCGGTTTCCACATCTTGTGCGGCCTGCGCACGACCGCCGGATTGCGCACATCAACCCAGCGCCACAGAGTTCTCAGCTTCAAGATCCCGACGTTGTTGGCTTCCGCCCAGCTATTAAGCTGGTGCAGGTCGGCCAAGGATTGCAAGGGCATGCGATAGAAAAACCTGAAGATCTCCAGGTCGCGACTTTCCTGTTGGATTTTTTTCAGCACTGAATCCTGGGCTTCGCGCCGACCTGCTGCGATTCGCCAAAGTCGGTCCAAAAGAAAGTGCGCGGATCCCGCGCGCGCCCAGATCCAAAGGCATAGCAGTAAGAAAAGCCCTGCCCAAAGAACAGGCGCGATCCAGGGAGCCTGGACGAGAGGGGTAAACAGTTCAAGCATCTATCTTCCTTGCTCTGAGGGACAAGAGCCCAGATACTAACCACCTTCGCAACAATCCATTCCGGCAAGAAGCAAGCAACTGCCCGTGGCTTCGAGCGGGCAGCTCGAGATCCCTCACGAGATCCGCAAACGTCTTATGTCCCAATCTGGAGATAAGCGCTACTTCGTCCTCCAGATGGACGGAGCGCTTACATGGGCTTTGATAAGCCTTCCCTAGCAAACAGTAGCGATAATTCGCAGTCAAGATTCGGCCCCCCTTCGCGCATAACAGGCGAGGCGAGGAATCAAGCTAGGCTCGCACCATTTCCAAACCGTTTGAGCTCAATACTTCGAGCATCCGCAAAAAAAAGAGGCTGCAAAAGCAGCCTCTATCACGAACTCTAAATTTCCCGAGAAAATCTAGGTGTTCACGGAATTCAACACGATCAGGCGTCGATATTCCCCGCCGACAGTGCATGCGTCTCGATGAAGTTGCGGCGCGGTTCCACGTCGTCGCCCATCAGCGTGGTGAAGACTTCGTCGGCCGCGATGGCGTCCTCGATCTGCACGCGCAACAGGCGGCGCACCTTCGGGTCCATGGTGGTTTCCCACAGCTGTTCCGGGTTCATTTCGCCCAGACCCTTGTAGCGCTGCTTGGAGATGCTGCGGTCGGCTTCGCTGCGCAGCCACTGCATGGCTTCGCGGAAGTCGGACACAGTCTGTTCCTTGCGCTTGTCGCCTTCGCCGCGGGCGGCCAGCGAACGCGAGCCGACCTTGCCCAGGAAGCTCTTGGCGGCCTTGGACAGGACCGCGTAGTCCGAACCGTTGACGAAGTCCGCGTCGATGATGCTCACGCGCACGTTGCCGTGGTGCATGCGCTGCACCGACAGGCGATGGCGCTCAGTGGCCTCGTCGAACTCCGGCACGACTTCCACGCCGTTGCCGCTGACCGGGTCGCGCATGGCGTCGGCCAGGCGGCGGGCGGAGTCGGCGGTGGACTCGGCCGACTCCAGGTTGATCTCCACGCCTTCAGCCATGGCCGACAGCGCGCCCACGTCGAACACGCGCGACAGGCGCGCGATCACGGCGTCGGCCGCGACGTACTGGCGGGCCAGGTCGTTGAGTTCGTCGCCGCGGATGATATTGCCGCCCGAGATGATTTCGGCATCCTTCAGCGCCAGTTGCAGCATGAACTGCGCTTCTTCCTGGTCGTCCTTCAGATACCGTTCTTCACGGCCGACCTTGACCTTGTACAGCGGCGGCTGGGCGATATACACGTAGCCGCGCTGCACCAGTTCAGGCATCTGGCGGTACAGCAGCGTCAGCAGCAGGGTGCGGATGTGCGCGCCGTCCACGTCCGCGTCGGTCATGATGATGAGGCGGTGGTAGCGCAGCTTGTCGACGTTGAAATCAGGACCGATGCTGGTGCCCAGCGCGGTGATCAGCGTGGCGATCTGTTCGCTGGCGATCAGGCGGTCAAAACGCGCCTTCTCGACGTTCAGCACCTTGCCGCGCAGCGGCAGGATGGCCTGGAACTTGCGGTCGCGGCCTTGCTTGGCCGAGCCGCCTGCGGAGTCACCCTCGACGATGTACAGCTCGCACAGCGCGGGGTCCTTTTCCTGGCAGTCGGCCAGCTTGCCGGGCAGGCCTGCGCCTTCCAGCACGCTCTTGCGGCGAGTCATTTCGCGCGCCTTGCGCGCGGCTTCGCGGGCGCGGGCAGCTTCGACGATCTTGGCGCACAGCGCCTTGGCGTCGTTCGGGTGTTCCAGCAGCCAGGTTTCCAGCGTACGCGCCACGGCTTCTTCGACGGCCGGACGCACTTCGCTGGAGACCAGCTTGTCCTTGGTCTGGCTGCTGAACTTGGGCTCGGGCACCTTCACCGACAGCACGCAGGCCAGGCCTTCGCGCATGTCGTCGCCGGACGTTTCGACCTTGGCCTTCTTGGCCAGTTCGTTGTCGGTGATGTACTTGTTGATGATGCGGGTCATCGCCGCGCGCAGGCCGGTCAGGTGCGAGCCGCCGTCGCGCTGCGGGATATTGTTGGTGAAGCACAGCACGCTTTCGCTGTAGCTGTCGTTCCACTGCATCGCCACTTCGACGCCGACCGGCACGCCGCCCGCCGAGGACTCGGTCGTGACCGAGAACACGTTCGGGTGCAGCACGGTCTTGCTGCGGTTGATGTATTCGACGAAGCCCTTCACGCCGCCGGAAAAGGCGAAGTTCTCTTCCTTGCCCTGGCGCTGGTCGATCAGGCGAATCTTCACGCCATTGTTCAGGAACGACAGCTCGCGCAGGCGCTTCGAGAGGATCTCGTAGTGGTACTCGATGTTGTTGAAGATGATCGGGTCGGCCAGGAAGCGCACTTCGGTGCCGCGCTTGTCGGTCGTGCCGGTCACTGCCAGGGGCGCGACGCGCTCGCCCTGGCGGAACTCCATCTGGTGCACTTCGCCGTTGCGGCGAATGGTCAGCCGCAGCCATTCGGACAGCGCGTTCACGCAAGACACGCCCACGCCGTGCAGGCCGCCAGACACCTTGTAGGAGTTCTGGTCGAACTTGCCGCCGGCATGCAGTTCGGTCATGACGATTTCGGCCGCGCTGCGGTGAAATTCGTCATCCTTGTGGATGTCGGTGGGAATGCCGCGGCCGTTGTCGGTGACCGAGATCGAGTTGTCGGTGTGGATCGTGACGACGATGTCGTCGCAGTAGCCGGCCAGGGCTTCGTCGATGGCGTTGTCGACGACTTCGAACACCATGTGGTGCAAGCCGGTGCCGTCGGATGTGTCGCCGATGTACATGCCGGGGCGCTTGCGCACGGCCTCCAGCCCCTTGAGCATCTTGATCGAGTCAGCGCCGTAGCCGCTGTTCTCGGGAGTGGTGTTCTGCTGATCTGACATGTCTGTATCGATAACGCTTTAAAGAACGGCCTGGCGGCCGGACCGCCCACGGGCCCTCAGGCCCGCAAGCGGCACAAACCCACGATGGGCGCGGATCAAATCCGCATGGGCATGACGACGTACTTGAACTGGTCGTCTTCGGGCAGGGTGATGAGCGCAGACGCGTTGGCGTCGGGCATGACCGACCACTGGATGTTGTCCACCTTGACGTTGGACAGCACGTCGAGCAGGTAGCCGACGTTGAAGCCCACATCGAGGGCTTCATGGCCGTAGTCGATGTCGATTTCTTCCTGCGCCTCTTCCTGCTCGGCGTTGGAGGACGAGATCTTCATCTGGTTCTGCGCCAGTTGCAGGCGCACGCCCTTGAACTTGTCGGTGGTCAGGATGGCGGCGCGCTGCAGGCTGCCCTGGAGCGCTTCGCGGCCGACCAGGAAATGGCGCGTGTAGTTGGTCGGGATCACGCGCGTGAAGTCCGGGAACTTGCCTTCCACCAGCTTGGAGACGAGTTCCACGTCGCCGAAGCGGAAGCGGATCTGGCCCGGCGCCACGTCGATGGAAACGGGCTCGTCGGAGTCTTCCAGCAGGCGCTGCATTTCCAGCACGGTCTTGCGCGGCACGATCACTTCATGGCGTTCGCTGATGCCGTCGGCTTCGGTCGAGCAGTGCGCCAGGCGGTGGCCGTCGGTGGCGACCGCGCGCACGCGGCCCGGTTCAAACACCAGCAGCATGCCGTTCAGGTAGTAGCGGATGTCCTGTTGCGCCATGGCGAAGTGCACCATGTTGAACAGGTGGCGCAGCGTGCGCTGCGGCATGGTCAGCGACACGTCCCACTGCTCGGGCTGGGCCACGGTGGGGAATTCGCTGGCGGCCAGCGTCTGCAGGGCGAAGCGGCTCTTGGCCGACTGCACCGACAGCTTGTTGCTGGCCAGCGCCAGGCGCACGTCGCCGGTGTCCGGCAAAGCCTTCAGGATATCCAGCAGCTTGCGCGCCGCGACCGTGGTGGATTCGTTGTCTTGACCCACGCCGAAGTCGGCATGGGTGGTGATCTGTACTTCCAGGTCGGTCGCAATGAAGGCAACCTTGTTGCCTTCCTTGCGCATCAGGATGTTCGCGAGGATGGGCAGGGTATGGCGTCTTTCGACGATGCCCGCCACAGTCGACAGCGGTTTCAGCAATGCATCGCGTGTGGTTTGTACGAGTTGCATGTTCATCCTTTTAGAGTTTGTTCCAACACGTGCAGGGTATGGTTGAGCTCCGCTTGCTTGGCGCGGGCGTCGGAAATCTTGCGTACGGCATGCAGCACGGTGGTGTGATCACGGCCACCGAACAGATCGCCGATTTCCGGCAGGCTTTTCTGGGTCAGCTCCTTCGCCAGGTACATCGCGACCTGGCGCGGCAAAGCGATATTGGCGGGCCGGCGTTTCGAGTACATGTCGGCCACTTTGATCTTGTAGAAATCCGCCACCGTCTTCTGGATGTTCTCCACGGTGATCTGGCCGTTGGACACGGACAGCAGGTCCTTCAGGGCTTCCTTGCAGACATCCACCGTGAGCACGTCGCGGCCGTGGAAGCGCGCATAGGCCAGCACCTTGCGCAGCGCGCCTTCCAGCTCGCGCACGTTGCTGCGCAGGTGCTTGGCGATGAAGAACGCCACTTCCTCGGGCATGGGCACGCCTTCGGATTCCGCCTTGCGCAGCAGGATCGCCACGCGCATTTCCAGTTCCGGCGGCTCGATGGCCACCGTCAGGCCGGAGTCGAAGCGCGAGATCAGGCGGCTGTCGATGCCCGACAGTTCCTTCGGATAGGTATCGCTGGTGATGATGATCTGCTTGCGCTGGGCCACCATCGCTTCGAACGCGTAGAAGAATTCTTCCTGCGTGCGGTTCTTGCCGGAGAAGAACTGGATATCGTCGATCAGCAGCAGGTCGAGCGAATGGTAGTAACGCTTGAAGTCGTCGAACGCCTTGCGCTGGTAGGCCTTCACCACGTCGGACACGTACTGGTCGGCATGCACGTAGCGCACGCGCACGCCGGTGCCCGCCGCCACCATCGCATTGCCGATGGCGTGGATCAGGTGGGTCTTGCCCAGGCCCACGCCGCCGTACAGGAACAGCGGGTTGTAGGACGTGCCAGGGTTCTCTGCCACCTGCAACGCAGCGGCGCGCGCCAGCTGGTTCGCCTTACCCGTCACGAAGTTCTCGAACGTCAGGTCGGTGTTCAGGCGCGAACGCTCGTACACGATGCTTGCCGCGTCCGCGTTCACCGCTTGCGCGGCTTGCGCGGCCGCCGTGGTCGCCGGGGCTGCGGGGGCAGGCGCTACCGGGGCCATCGGTGGCGGCGCGCCGCCTGAAGGGGAAGCAGCGGACGGATACGCGGGCGCCGCGGGTGCGGCGCGTACGGGCGCGACCGGCATGCGCGGCGTGGCGCCTTGCGTCGGCAACTCGAACAGCACCTGCACCGGACGCTCGAACCACTCCGCGGCCAACGCTTCGATCTGGTGGGAAAAGTTCTTCCGTACCCAATCCAGTTTGAACCGGTTGGGAGCGGCAACGCGCAGCACCGCCTGCGTTTCGTCGTACGCAAGCGGGACCAGCGGTCGTATCCACGCGCTGATTTGTTGGGGGGGGAGTTCCTGCTCAAGACGACTGACGCAGGTCTGCCAGAATTCTTTCATGTCGCTCTTATTCAAACCTCGATTCTACCTTGCCTGGGCTGGGGTTATCCACAGGGTAGGGCATAAGCGTCCACGCAGCGCTGCCTTAACTGTTTGACAAGACAGGGAAAACTTGCTGAAATGGTGGGCTTTTCCGAATTCTGTCTGTCAGAAGGTTCCACAGGGAGCTTAGCCGCGCTTGTGGGCAATGGTGTCTAACGATGCCTGCCGCCCACGCAACTGCCTGGTTTTGCTTCTAATGCGTCGCCCGGGGTTTCCCGGTCAGAGCCCCGTCTACGAGCTGTTTTTTGCACCTGTTGCAAAAATGCTCATTAGATACCCGCTTCCTGAATACGCGACCAGGAACCCTTCCGGGCAGGTCCCTTCTGACTTTTGTTCTTTTTGTGGATCGTCCATGAAACGTACCTACCAACCTTCCGTTACCCGTCGCAAGCGCACCCATGGTTTCCGCGTGCGCATGAAAACCCGCGCTGGCCGCGCCATCCTGAACGCCCGCCGCGCCAAGGGCCGCAAGCGTCTGGCCGTCTAAGTCCTGTTTTTCCGGCTTGTCCGGAAAAGCCTGACGCCTGATTTTGCAGTCCATGCCGCGCTCCACGCTTCCGCCGGAGGCGCGGCTGCATCGCCCCTCCGAGTTCGCCGCCGCCCTCAAAGGCCGGCGTCTTGCCCGAGGGGCGTTCTTCATTGTGAGCGCGGCTCCCAATGATCTGCCTCCCGGCCAGGACGCCTGCGCGCGTCTGGGCCTGGTGATCGCCAAGCGGTTCGCCGCCCACGCCAGTACGCGCAACGCCATCAAGCGGGTCATCCGCGAAGCGTTCCGCCACCGGCGCCTGGGATTGCCGGCCAAAGATTACGTCGTGCGCCTGCATAGCAAGGTTGCGCCCGCCACGCTTACCGCGCTGAAACGCGCGGCCAGAGCCGAAGTGGACGCTCACTTTGAGCGGATAGCGCGATGATCAAGGCTTTACTCATTGCCCCGATCCGGTTCTACAGGTTTTTCCTGAGCCCCTGGATCGGCCGGCAGTGCCGCTTTACCCCGACCTGCTCGGCGTATGCGATCGAAGCGATCGAGCGCCACGGCGCCTGGCGCGGCTTCTGGCTGGCAGTCCGGCGCATCGGCCGCTGCCACCCTTGGTCGCCGGGCGGATTGGACCCGGTTCCGCCGTCCAAGGGAACCAATGGCCCCTCGTGCTGTTCCCACAGCCACCGCACCGAGCACGATTGACGCTAAACTGGCGGGCTTTGCTGGCCCGTATTCACCTCAGTAGGCACCATGGATATCCGACGAACCGTCCTCTGGATGATTTTTTCCTTCTCGCTGTTGCTCCTATGGAACAACTGGCAGATCCATAACGGCAAGCCGTCGCTGTTCGGCCCCACGCCTGCCGCCACCACGAGCGAGCCGCAGGCCGCCGCGAACAACGCAACGCCTTCGGTGCCCAGCACCCCCGCCCCGGCGGCTGCCGCCGCGTCCGCCGTGCCTGGCGCCGCCGCACCTGCCGCCGCGCGCTCGGAAGAGGTCGTCATCACGACCGACGTGCTGCGCCTGACGTTCGACACCATGGGCGCCCAACTGGTGCGCGCCGAACTGCTGAAGTACCCGGCCACCGGCCAGCCCGACAAGCCCACGGTGCTGCTGGACCGCGCCGCCGGCCTGAACTACGTGGTGCAGACCGGCGTGGTCGGCGCCCCCAACGGCCAGAGCTTCCCCACGCACCAGACGCCTTTCCGCGTCGTGTCCTCGGAGCGCCAGCTGACCGGCGACAACCTGGTGGTCGCCTTCGAAGGCGAATCGGGCGGCGTGAAGGTCACCAAGACGTTTACCCTGCACCGCGGCCGCTATGACATCGACGTGCGCCACGACCTGGCCAACGTCAGCGCCGGCCCCGTGTCGCCCGCCCTGTACCTGCAGCTCGAACGCGACGGCAACGACCCCGCCGACACGTCCAGCTTCTATCACACCTTCACCGGTTTCGCCGTCTACTCGGAACAGGACAAGTTCCAGAAGATCACCTTCAGCGACATCGAAAAGAAGAAGGCCAGCTACATCAAGCAATCGGACAACGGCTGGATCGCCGTGGTTCAGCACTACTTCGCCACCGCCTGGGTGCCCCCGCAGGGCAAGCCGCGCACCAACGAACTGCTGGAAGTGCAGAAGAACCTGTACGCCGCGCGCAGCATCGAGGCCGTGGGCGAGATCGCCCCTGGCGCCGCCACGCGCGTGGATTCGCACCTGTGGGTCGGTCCCCAGGACCAGAAGGCCATGGCCGCCCTGGCCCCCGGCCTGGAACTGGTGGTCGACTATGGCTGGCTGACCATCATCGCCAAGCCGCTGTTCAAGCTGATGACCTGGCTGCATTCCATCCTGGGCAACTGGGGCTGGACGATCGTTGCGCTGACCGTGCTGATCAAGGCCGTGTTCTACCCCCTGGCCGCCGCCAGCTACCGCTCCATGGCCCGCATGAAGCAGGTGGCTCCGCGCCTGCAGGCCCTGAAGGAAAAGTACGGCGACGACAAGCAGAAGCTCAACGCGGCCATGATGGAGATGTACCGCACCGAGAAGATCAATCCACTGGGCGGCTGCCTGCCCATGGTGGTGCAGATCCCGGTGTTCATCTCGCTGTACTGGGTGCTGCTGGCCAGCGTGGAAATGCGCGGCGCGCCGTGGATCCTGTGGGTGCACGACCTGTCGATCCGCGATCCGTACTTCATTCTGCCCGCCATCATGATGGCCACCATGTTCCTGCAGATCAAACTGAACCCGACGCCCCCGGACCCCGTCCAGGCCAAGGTCATGATGATCATGCCGCTGGTGTTCGGCGGGATGATGTTCTTCTTCCCGGCCGGCCTGGTGCTCTACTGGTGCGTCAACAACACCCTGTCGATCGCCCAGCAGTGGTCCATCACCCGCGCCATGCAGCGCAAGACGGAAGCCGCAGCCAACCGCTGATATCTGCTCCCGCACCAGAAACCGGTCCCTTGCGGACCGGTTTTTTTTCGCCCCGCGGCCGCCTTCCGATGCCGATCCCTGGTTTTCTTGATAGTTATTCTTTATCAAGTTTTATAGATCAATCAACTTCACACAGTAAGGCAAGACCCCTATGATGTGTCGGAGATGGCCCCAGGCCGGCAATGCCGGGCTATCCCAGACACGGCGCGGGCCCTTCTGCGGCCCCGCATTCCAGGCATTTCATAGGGAGTGTGCTATGACCGACAAGAAGACGCATCTGACCACCGCCGCTGGCGCGCCGGTGGCCGACAACAACAACACGCTGACGGCCGGCCCGCGCGGCCCGGCGCTGTTGGAAGACTTCTGGCTGATTGAAAAGCTCGCCCACTTCGACCGCGAACGCATCCCCGAACGCGTGGTGCACGCCAAGGGTTCGGGCGCCTACGGCACCTTTACCGTCACCCACGACATCTCGCGCTACACCCGCGCCAACATCTTTTCCCAAGTCGGCAAGCAGACCCCGCTGTTCCTGCGTTTCTCGACCGTGGCCGGCGAGCGCGGCGCGGCCGACGCCGAGCGCGACGTGCGCGGCTTCGCCATCAAGTTCTACACCGAGGAAGGCAACTGGGATCTGGTCGGCAACAACACGCCGGTCTTCTTCATCCGTGATCCGCTGAAATTCCCGGACTTCATCCACACGCAGAAGCGCGACCCCAAGACCAATCTGCGCAGCGCCACCGCCGCCTGGGACTTCTGGTCGCTCAATCCCGAATCGCTGCACCAGGTCACCACCCTGATGAGCGACCGCGGCATTCCGGCCAACCTGCGCCAGCAGCACGGCTTCGGTTCGCACACGTTCAGTTTCATCAACAAGGACGGCGAGCGCTTCTACGTGAAGTTCCATTTCAAGTCGCAGCAAGGCATCGCCTGTCTGAGCGACGAGGAAGCGGCGCAAGTGGTCGCCCATGACCGCGAAAGCTCGCAGCGCGACCTGTTCGAGAACATCGAAAAGGGCAACTTCCCGAAGTGGACGCTGAAGGTGCAGATCATGCCCGAGGCCGAAGCCGCGACGTACCACATCAACCCCTTCGACCTCACCAAGGTCTGGCCGCACGGCGACTATCCGTTGATCGAAGTCGGCGTGCTGGAGCTGAACAAGAACCCCGAGAACTACTTCGCCGAGGTGGAGCAGGCCGCCTTCACGCCGGCCAACGTGGTCCCCGGCATCGGTTTTTCGCCGGACAAGATGCTGCAAGGCCGCCTGTTCTCATACGGCGACACGCACCGCTACCGCCTCGGCATCAACCACCACCAGATCCCGGTGAACGCGCCGCGCTGCCCGTTCCACAGCTTCCATCGCGACGGCGCCGGCCGTGTCGACGGCAACGTCGGCGCAACGCTGAACTACGAACCCAACAGCGCGGGCGAGTGGAAGGAAACCCCATCGGCAGGCGAGCCGCCGCTGGCGCTGGACGGCCAGGCCGCAGCGCGCTGGAACCACCGCGTGGACGATGACTACTACTCCCAGCCGGGCGCCTTGTTCCGCCTGATGACGCCCGCACAGCAGGAGCTGCTGTTCGGCAACATCGGCCGCCACATGGCTGGCGTGCCGGAAGAAATCCAGCGCCGCCAGCTGGAACACTTCCGCAAGGCCGATCCCGCCTACGCCGCCGGCGTGGCCAAGGCGCTGGGACTGAAGCTGTAATCCGCGACGTACACAAGTGCAAGGCGGCCCCCTCGGGGCCGCCTTTTTTTGACTGCTGCGCGGCTCTGCGCCAAGGCTATCAGCGCTGCATGCCCCAGCGCCTGACCGTGAAACGCTCCACGGTATCGAACACCAGGTTTTCCACAAGCAGTCCGATGATCACCACCGCCGCCAGCCCCGCGAACACGCGGTCTGTGTATAACTCGTTGCGGTTCTGGAAGATGTACCAGCCCAGCCCGCCCTTGCCGCTGGAAGCTCCGAATACCAGTTCCGCGGCGATCAATGTGCGCCACGCAAAGGCCCAGCCTATCCTCAGTCCGGCCAGAATGGCGGGCAAGGCGGCAGGCACCAGAATCTGCAACACGTAGCGCAGGCCGCTCAACCCATAGTTGCGGCCCGCCATGCGCAAGGTATCCGATACCCCCAGAAAACCCGCGTACATGTTCAGCGCCAGCGCCCACAGCACCGAGTGGATCAGCACGAACACCAGGCTGCCTTCGCCCAGGCCGAACCACAGCAACGCCAGTGGCAGCAGCGCGATCGCGGGCAGGGGATTGAACATGGCGGTCAAAGTGGACAGCAGATCGCGCCCGAAACGCGTCGACACCGCCAGCGTGGTCAGCACGAAGGCCAGCAACACACCCGCCGCATATCCCTGCGCCAGCACGCGCAGCGATTGCCCGGCGCGCGCCAGCAGCTCGCCGCCGGCGATGCCCTGCACAAAGGCGACCGCGGTTTGCGATGCGCTGGGCAGCAGCAGGTCGTTATCGGTATAGCGCGCCGCCAGCTCCCAGATGCCGGCCAACAGCGCCAGGATCGCCAGCTTGCGCAGGCTGGCGTGCTGCCACAGGCGTTCATGCCAGGGCAGGGGCGCTTCGGCCGCCTGTGCAGGCAAGGGCGGCAGCTCGTACTCCACTTCGGGACGGATGGGCACGGCGCCTGCATATGCGTTGTTCATGCGGGAGTCCTTCAGGCCGCGGCCCGTTCAGCGGCAAGTTCAGCGGGCGGTTCCGCCGCCACCACGTCGAACAGCAGATCATGGACGCGCCGGGCCGCCGACTGGAACGCAGCCGAGCCCTGGCTGTGCAGTCCGAAGGCATGAGCGTTCAGCTCCGCGCGCACGCGGCCCGGATGCGGCGACAGCAGCAGCACGCGGCTGCCCAGCACCAATGCCTCTTCGATCGAATGGGTGACGAACAGCAGCGTAAAGCGCACCTCTTCCCACAATGCCAGCAGCTCTTCCTGCATGCGGCGCCGCGTCAATGCGTCCAGCGCCGCGAAAGGCTCGTCCATCAACAGCACGCGCGGCTGCATCGCCAGGGCGCGCGCGATCGCCACGCGCTGCTTCATACCGCCGGACAGCGTATGCGGATAGGCATCGGCAAACGCGGACAGCCCGACCTTGTCCAGGTAGTGCATGGCCCGCTCGTCGGCCTCGCGTCGGCCGAGCTTGCGCGAAGCCACCAGCGGAAACGCCACGTTCTGCCGCAGCGTCTTCCATGGCGGCAGCTGGTCGAATTCCTGGAACACCACGATACGGTCAGGCCCGGGGCCGCGTACGGCGTTGCCATCGACCGCGATGCGGCCTTCGGTCGGTTCAATGAAGCCCGCGATCGCCTTGAGCAGCGTGGACTTGCCGCAACCGGACGCGCCCAGCAGGATGAAACGCTCGGCATCGTGCACGTCGAAACTGACCTGATGCGTGGCGCGCACGCGCCGTTCGCGCGTCTTGTATTCGATCGACACCTTATCCACAGCCAGCAAAGGCGTGGTCTTTTCGGCGTTATCCACAGGGGACGCAGCGCTCAAGCCCATTTCAGCTGCCTTGGGCCGTGAGGGGATCGTCAAAGAAGTAGTCGCGCCAGCTGGCCGGCGCATTCTTGATCGCGCCCACCTTGTGCATGAACTCGGCCAGCGCGTAGGTGTTCTGCGGTTCCAGCTTGAACTGCACGTCGGGGTTCTTGATCACCTTGATCAGGAAATCGCGGTCCAGCTTGGCGCCCGTGACGCGCAGATAGGTATCCGCGGCCTGTTCCGGATTGGCGGCGGCGAACTGCGCCGCTTCCTTCAACGCGGCCTGGAACGCCTTGTAGGTCTTGGGATTTTCCTTGCGGAACTTCTCGGTGGCAAACAGCACCGTGGACGAACTGGGCCCGCCCAGCACGTCATAGGAATTGAGCACGATGCGCGCCTTGGGATTCTCGGCCAGCTCCTGCTCCTGGAACGGCGGGTTGCCGAAATGCCCTGTGATTTCGGTGCCGCCCGCGATGATGGCGGCGGCCGCGTCGGGATGCGGCAGAGCGACCGAAATCTTGTCCAGCTTGTTGAACTGCGCGTCCCCCCACAGCTTGGCCGACGCCAGCTGCAGCACGCGCGATTGCACCGACACGCCCACCGCTGGCACCGCGATGCGGTCCTTGTCGGTGAAGTCCGCAATCGTCTTCACGTTGGGATTGTTGCTGACCAGGTAATAGGGAAAATTGCCCAGCGAGGCCACGCCCTTCACATTCTGCTTGCCGCGCGTGCGGTCCCAGATCGTCAACAACGGTCCGACGCCCGCCCCCGCGATATCCACAGCCCCGGACAGCAACGCGTCGTTCACGGCGGCGCCTCCGGACAGCTTGGCCCACTCGACCGAGATATCCACACCGTCGGCCTTGCCGTGCTTCTCGATCAGCTGCTGATCGCGCGCCACGTTCAACAGCAGGTACACGATGCCGTACTGTTCGGCGATGCGGATGCGGCCTTCCGCCATGGCCGGCGTGGGCGAAGCCAGCGCCAGCACGGCAAGTATCAGCGCCAGGCCCGCGCCGGTGGCGGCCTGGACCAAACGATCACGTACAGCGGAGGAAAAACCCATGGCGGACCCTGTGGATAAATGGTTTTGCGCGAAATTTAGGAGAGCAGGACGTCAGAACGGCACGTCGCCTTCAATCGTCGTGCGGTACAGCTTGCGGCGCAGGTGGTCCGGCGTACCGCCGGCCAGATGGATCAACGAACGGTTGTCCCAGAACACCAGATCATGCGGCTGCCATTGGTGGCGGTAGATGTGTTCGGACCGGATGCTGTGGGCAAACAGCTCGTCCAGGATCTGGCGGCTTTCGTCTTCGGGCAGGCCCTCGATGCGGGTGGTGAAGCCTTCGCTGACGAACAGCGCGCGCCGACCCGTCTCCGGATGCGTGCGCACGACCGGATGCACCACTTCCTGCACCTGCGCCACCTGTTGCGCGCTGAGGTTGGGACGCCACGAGCCTTCCTTCTGCAGCTGGCCGTACTTGGCCAGGTAGGAATGCACGGCGCGCTTGCCTTCGATGGCTTCGCGCAACGCGGCAGGCAGGGTGTCGTACGCCACATGCATGTCGGCGAACAGCGTGTCGCCGCCTTGCGCGGGCAGCTCCTGCGCGTGCAGCAGCGAACCCAGGCTGGGCAGTTCCTTGTACGAGATATCCGAATGCCAGTATTTGCCGGCATCGCCCAGCCCTATAGGCTTGCCGTCTTCGACGATGTTGGAAACGATGAGGATCTCGGGATGCCCAGGCAGATGGAATTGATGCAGCACGTGGATCATCAGGCGTCCAAAACGGCGGCTGAAATCAACGTGCTGCTGCGGCGTGATGCGCTGATCGCGGAACACCAGCAGGTGATGGTCCAGATGGGCGCGATGCACCTGCGTGAAATCGGCCGGGGTCAGCTCGCGCGACAGGTCGATGCCGATGATTTCGGCGCCGGTCACGGCGGCCAGCGGGCGGATCGAAAAGGCTTGCGCCGCGGGTTCGGCATACGCCTCGGACCGGCGCAGCGCGTTGCTCTGGGACATGGATCGCTCCTTGCGCGAATGCCGGCCAGGCCGGCTCAGGAACGATCCATTATGAAAACGCGCAACCCCTACGCAAACGAATTATTCGGCCTTTGTTCAAGCCTGCGCGTCATATGGCGCGCCTTCGCGTTGCGGCTATAAGCTTATTCACGCGAGAGGAACTTGCCGCGCACGGAGCCGATGTGCTGCTCCATCTTGCGCACCGCGGCCTTTTTATCGCCGCGCTCGACCATGTTGTACAGATCTTCCAGTTCGGCCACATTGGGCTTTTCCGCCTTGCCCGCAGGCGGGCGGAACCACAGGCGCATGGAACGGTCCAGCAGGCTGCCGGCGAACTCCGCAAGAATGTCGTTGCGGGCGGCTTCGTACAGCGTCTGGTGGAACCTGCGGTCGATCTCCATGCTGCCCAGGCGGTCCTGGCGTTCATGGCATTCCCAACCCGCCGCTACCAACGCTTGCAGGCGTTCCAGCAGCGCCGGCGTGGCATTGTCCACGGCCAGGCCGGTCAGATGCGGTTCGACCAGCAGGCGCGCGGCGATCAGCTCCAGGAAGCTGTCTATGGTCTCCGCTTTGACCAGGATGCCCTTGCGCGGCAGGATGTCCACCAGCCCCTCGCGGTCCAGCCGGTGTATGGCCAGATGGATGGGGCTACGGCCCAGCGACAGCTGTTCGCTCAGTTGCGCGACGTTGATCTGGTCCCCGGCGCGCAGCTCCTGCGTGAGGATCATGCGCTTGATCGCGATATACGCCTGTTCGCCGAGCGAAGCCGCCGGCGCGGTGTCTTCCTGCAGTCGCTTGGGGGTAGGGGTTTTGGGCATGCGGTGATGGTTGCTGACCACGCGCCGCAACCGGCGCAGACCGCTGCGATTATAGCGACCGGTGCGGGCGGGCCAGTGTTTCCTCAGTCGATGCGCACGTTGCCGTCCTTGATGGTCTGCCCATACTTGGCGGATTCCGCCTTCATGTATGCCGCGAACGCGTCTGGCGTGGAGGTTGCAGCCACCATGCCCTGCTGCGCCAGGATCTGGCGCACGTCCGCATCCTGCAGTGCCTCCGAGTACATCTGGTTCAAGCGCCGCACGCGATCCGCCGGTACGCCTGTACGCGTCAGCAGCCCCATCCAGGTTTGCGATTCGAAGCCCGGCAGACCGGCCTCGGCAAAGGTCGGCACATCAGGCAACGCCGGCGTACGGACGCTGCCCGCCACCGCCAGGGCGCGCAGCTTGCCCGCCTGGACATGCGGCGCAACCACGCCCACATCCCCCAACGTCGCGTCCACTTCGCCGCTCAGCACCGCCATGGTGGCCGGCGCCGCGCCCTTGTACGGCACATGCATCATGCCCAAGCCTGCCTGCTTCTTCAGCATCTCGAAGCCCAGGTGGCCTGATGAGCCATTGCCGAACGAAGAGAAGGTCGCCTTGTCGCCCTGGTCCTTGGCCCAGGCCAGGAACGCCTTGAGATCGCCGGCCGGCACCTTGGGTCCGACCACCAACACATGCGGGTTGGACGCCAACTGCGTGACCGGCTGGAAGTCCTTCACGCTGTCATAGGGCAGTTGGTTCAACAGATAAGGATTGATGACGAAGCTTGCTGCGATCAGCAGGACCGTGTTGCCGTCCGCCGGCTTGCCCAGCAAGGTCTGCGCGCCGATCACGGTACTGCCGCCGGGACGGTTTTCGACGATGATGTTGGCGCCGGTGTTCTTCGCAATGGCCTTGGCCAGCGCCCGCGCCAGCGCGTCGGAGGAACCGCCCGCGGTATACGGCACGATCAGCGTCATGGGCTGCGACGGGAACGTGTCGGCGGCGGCGTTCATGCTGGCCAGCGCCAGCGCGGCGGCCAATACGGTTTTCTTCATGATGTTTACCCCTTGATTTGTCGTCGTTGCCGCACGCCAGGCGGCCTATTCCGCGTGGCGCAGGCCTGCGCGCACAACGTTGCGCAGTGAACCTATCCCGTCCACCCAACACTCCACGACGTCGCCATCGCGCAGGAAAACGGGAGGCTGGCGGGCCGCTCCTATCCCTTCGGGCGTACCGGTCAGGATGACGTCGCCGGGCAGCAAAGTCAGTCCCTGCGATAGTTCCGCAATCACACGGGCCACGCTGAAGATCTGGTTGCGGGTATGGCCTGCCTGCATGCGTGTGCCATTGACCTCGCAGCCCAGGGCGAGATTCTGCGGATCGCCGATTTCGTCCGCTGTCACCAGTACCGGCCCCATCGGGCAGGTCGCGTCTAGGCTCTTGCCCTTGAACCACTGCGCGCCATGCGCGCGCTGCAGATCACGCGCGCTAAGGTCATTAGCCACCGTGTAGCCGAACACGTGGCCCAGGGCATCCTCCTCAGCAATATCGCGTCCTGGTTTGCCGATCACCACGGCCAGCTCGACTTCCCAGTCCAGTTTGGACGTGTAGGCTTCATGCAGCGGGACGCTGTCTTGCGGCCCGACGACGGTGGTGGGCAGCTTGCTGAAGAAAGTGGGGCGTTCGGGCAGCTCGACCTCCTGTCCTTCGCGCTTGCCCTTGCTTTCGTCGTAGTGCTTCAGGTAGTTCCAGCCCACGCAGAACACATTGCGCTGCGGCATGATGGGGGTAAGCAAGCGCACTGAATCCAGCGGCACGGCCGCGCCGCTGGCCTGCGCGACCTGGCTCAACAGCGTCTGCACGTCAGCCACGCCCTGAAAGGGCGTGATGGCCTGGCCGTCCAGCCGGCCCAGGACCGGGCCGGATTCGCTGGCATAGCGAACGATTTTCATGGGTGTCAGTCCGCAAGACGGGCCTGGCCCTGAATTTCCACCAGGATCTCAGGCTTGGCCAGGGCGGATACCTGTACCAGCGCGCAGGCAGGGAAATCGCCGCTGAAGAATTCGCGCCGCGCCTTCCACACCTGCTGATTGTCCGCCATGTTGGTCAGGAAGATCGTCAGCGTGACGATGTCGTCGATCTGGCCGCCCGCGGCTTCCAGGAGATGCTTCATCTTCGCAAAGATGACCTGGGCTTGTTCGTAGGCATTCGCGCCCTGGATGGTGTTGCCGTCGTTGGCACGGGCGGTCAGCCCCGACAGATAGACCGAGTCTTTCACGCGCAGGCAGTTCGACCACAGGCCGGGCTCGGCTTCGGCGACGTGGGGGCTGGTGATGCGGACTTTCTGGACCATGGGATTTCCTGTTCAAAGAGTAGGTTGGAACCGCCAATTAAAATAACAGTGATATTTCACAGTTATATCAATGCTAGGCTGACCCGCCGACGTCAGTCAAGGCCGTGCGGGCCTCGCGGGCATACGCATTTACCCTGGTAACGAACGAATTTCGCCGGCCAATCGCATCGCGACACCTGTGGATAAGTCTTGGGATAAGCCTGGTGGCAAGCTAGGGAAAAGCGGTGGATTGTCGGGGGATATCCCGGTGGATAGGCGGTGAATAGCAGGTGGACAGCCTGTGTACAACTGGGCCTCGCCACGAAAAAAGGCGCGGGCTGTTAAGAGCCCGCGCCTTTTAAAATCAAAGACTTGCGTGGATCAGGACTTCGGCAGAAACGCCTGAACCAGTTTTACCCAATACGTTGCACCCACCGGCAGCAGGGCGTCGTTGAAGTCGTAATTCGGGTTGTGCAACTGGCACGGCCCCATGCCGTGATAGGTCTCCATGCGGTGGTCGCCATCGCCGTTGCCCAGGAACAGGTAGGTCCCAGGCACCGCCTCCAGGAAGAAGGAAAAGTCCTCCGCCCCCATGAAGGGCGGCATCTCGCGCTGCACGTTTTCGGCGCCGAACGCGTCTTCGGCGACCTGGGCGGCAAAGGCGGTTTCGTTTTCCCAGTTCACCAGAGGGGGATACGCGCGCACGAAATCCAGTTCGCCCGTACCGCCGTAGACCTGCGGCAAGGTCGTCGCGATGCGGCGCATGTCGGCCTCGATCTTGTCCAGGGTCTCCACCGAATACGTGCGCACGGTGCCGCGCAACACGGCTTCACCCGGGATCACGTTGTAGGCGTCGCCCGCATGGATCTGCGTGATCGACAGCACAGCCTGTTCCAGCGGGTTCTTGCTGCGCGAGATCACCGTCTGCAGGGCATGCACCATGTCGGCCGCGACTATGATGGGGTCCACCGATGCGTGCGGCTGCGCCGCGTGGCCGCCCACGCCCTTGATGACGATATCCCAGCGGTTGCTGGATGCCATGGTCGGCCCCGCCCGGAAACCGAACTGGTTGACGGGCATGCCAGGCATGTTGTGGATGCCGAACACCGCGTCGCAAGGGAATTTATCGAACAGGCCGTCCTGCATCATGGCGCGCGCGCCAGCGTTGCCGCCTTCCTCGGCCGGTTGGAAGATGAACACCACCGTGCCATCGAAATCGCGATGTGTGGACAAGTATTGCGCCGCCCCCAGCAGCATCGTGGTGTGTCCGTCGTGGCCACAGCCATGCATGCGTCCGCTGATGGTGGACTTGTGCGCGAAGCGATTGTGCTCGGGCATGGGCAGCGCATCCATGTCAGCGCGCAGGCCGATGGTCTTCTTGCCGCTGCCGCCGCGCAAAACACCCACCACGCCGGTTTTCCCCAGCCCCGTGTGGACTTCCAGGCCCCAGCCGCGCAGACGCTCCGCGACCAGCGCGGACGTGCGCGTTTCCTGGAAGGCGAGCTCAGGATGGGCGTGGATATCCCGTCGCAATGCGGTAAGGTCGCCGTGGGCGCGTTCGATTTCGTCTATGGTTTTCATGGCTGTGGATAAGGCGTAAGGGTTGAATTCACATATCGTTCAGATGACAGGCGCTGAACTGGCCCGGGGCAATTTCGCGCAGCAGCGGCCGCTCGGCCTTGCAGCGCGGCATCGCATGCGGGCAACGCGGGTGGAAGGCGCAGCCCGTCGGCGGGTCCAGCGGCGACGGCAGTTCGCCCTTGATGGGCTGGTACGTGCGTCGCCCCGGCTGCAGCGTCGGCAGTTCCTTCAGCAAGGCCTGCGTGTACGGATGGTTGGCGCGCTGGAAGACCGTGTCGGTAGGCGCCAGCTCCACCACACGGCCCAGGTACATGATGGCCACGCGGTCCGAGATGTGACTGACCACGCTGAGGTTGTGGCTGATGAAAAGATAGGTCAGGTCCAGGTCCGCGCGCAACCGTTCGAACAGATTAAGCACCTGCGCCTGGATCGAAACGTCCAGCGCGGCGACCGCCTCGTCGCAGACGATGACCGAGGGCTTGAGCGCGAGCGCCCGCGCAATACCTACGCGCTGCCTCTGGCCGCCGGAGAATTGATGGGGATAACGCTGTGCAAAAGCCGGATCCAGGCCCACCTGGCGCATCAGCCCGGCCACGTACTCGGCCTTGTCGCGCGCGCGAACCAGACCGTGTGCCACGGGCGCCTCGCCGATGATCTCGCGTACGCGCATGCGCGGGTTCAGCGAGGCATACGGGTCCTGGAAGATCATCTGCACGCCCAGCTCATAGGCGCGCCGCTCCGGACCCGCCATGGCCTTCACGGCGCGGCCCTTGTAGCTGACTTCGCCCGCGGTCGGCGGCAGAATGCCGGACACGATGCGGCCCAGCGTGGATTTTCCACAGCCGGATTCGCCCACGATACCTATCACTTCGCCCGGCCGCACATCCAGGTCCACGCCCGCCACTGCATGCACGACCTGCGTCTTCAAGCCCGCGCCCAGCAGGTTGGCGATACGGCCGGCCAGGTCCACGGGCTGCACGAAGCGCAACTCGACCTCGCGCAACGACAGGATAGGGACGGCGGGATCTCGTTCTGCGGCATTCATTTGGTATCTGGTCCTCCGGCATGCCAGCAACGCACCCATTGCGCCGGGCGCACCTCCACGGGTTGCGGTTCGACCAGACAGGCGTCGGTGGCGCGCGGGCAGCGCCCGCGAAACGCACAGCCTTGCGGCAGGTTGAGCAGCGACGGCGTCATGCCGGGAATCGGGACCAGCGGCTTGCCGCGGGATTCGGGCGTGGGAATGGAAGCGATCAGGCCATGCGTGTAGGGATGCATGGGATGGCTGATGACGGCCTGCGTGGTACCGGTTTCCACCACTCGTCCCGCATACATGACCGAAACGCGGTCCGCCAGCCCCGCCACTACCGCCAGGTCGTGCGTGATCCAGATCAGGGCGGTGCCGGTCTCGCGGCACAGCTTCTGCACTTCGAACAGGATCTGGCCTTGTATGGTCACATCCAGCGCCGTGGTGGGCTCGTCGGCGATGATCAGGCGCGGCGAATTCAAAAGCGCAATCGCGATCGCCACGCGCTGCCGCATGCCGCCTGACAATTGATGCGGATAGGTGCGCAGGCGCTCCTCGGGCGAGGGAATACCCACCATGGCGAGCGTCTGCAGCGCGCGCTGGCGGGCCTGCTCGCGCGATACCTTGCTGTGCGCCTGCACCGCCTCTATCATCTGCGTATCGACACGCAGCACCGGGTTCAGGGTCATCATCGGATCCTGGAAGATCATCGCGATCTCCTGGCCCCTGAGCTCGCGCCAGCGCGCAGGCGTCGCGCCGCGCAGGTCCTCGCCGTTGAGCCGCAAGGTGCCGTCGACGATGCGGCCCGGCTCGTCCAGCAAACCCATCAGCGAAAAGCCGGTGATGCTCTTGCCCGATCCCGATTCGCCCACCAGCCCCAGGATCTCGCCTTCGGCGAGCATCAGGTCCACTCCATCGACCGCCTTCACCACGCCATTACGCGTGTAGAAGTGCGTCTTCAGGCCATGCACCTCGAGTATGGGCGTCGCCAGGGACTTTTCCACAGGTGTCTGCATTGCGCCCGCCCTCAATTCGCGTGGCGCGGGTTGAGCACATCGCGCAGATGGTCGCCCACCAGATTGATGGCGATGATGGCCAGCGCCAACGCGATGCCGGGAAAGAAGGAGATCCAATACTGACCGGACAGCAGGTACTCAAAACCGTTATAGATCAGCATGCCCAGCGACGGCTCCGTCACCGGCACGCCCACGCCCAGGAACGACAGCGTGGCCTCCAGCGCAATCGCATGCGCCAGGTCGATGGTGGCGATCACGATCAAGGGCGGCATGCAGTTGGGCAGCACGTGGCGAAACAGCACGCGCCCCCAGGACAGCGACATGCAGCGCGCCGCTTCCACGTATTCCTTGCCGCGCTCGACCAGCGCCGCACCGCGCGCGGCGCGCGCGAAATACGCCCACTGCACCACGATCAGCGCGATGATCACCTTATCCACACCCTTGCCCAGAATCGCCAGCAACATCAGCGCAACCAGGATGGCGGGGAACGACAACTGGATATCCACAACCCGCATCAGCAAAGCATCGATGCGGCCGCCGAAATAGGCCGCGATCAGGCCCACCGTAGCGCCGATGCCGAAGGCAGCGAGCACCGACACGCTGGCCACCAGCAGGCTGGTGCGCATGCCATACAGAATGGCCGAGAACAGGTCGCGCGCCAGGCCATCGGTACCCAGCCAATAGCGCATGCTGCCGTCGCCGCTTTCGCTGCCCGGCTTGAGCTTGGAATCCATGATGTCCAACGTCGCCAGGTCATAGGGATTCTGCGGCGCGATCCATGGCGCGAGCAGCGCGGCGCCCACGATCAGGACCAGCATGATCAAGCCCAGCGTGGCCAGCTTGCTGGCGAAGAAGTCCGACAGGAAGCGGCGCCACGGTGTTTGCTCCTTGGCCTGAACCGGGGGCGCGGCGGCGGTGGCGGGTGTGTTCATCGGCGGCTATCCAAACGTACGCGGGGGTCCAGCACCGTGTAGATGATGTCCACCACCAGATTCAACATGACCAGGAAGAACACGATCAAGAGCAGATACGCCACCACCACCGGACGGTCCAGGTTGATGATGGAATCGATCAGCAGCTTGCCCATGCCCGGCCACGAAAACACGGTTTCCGTGACGACCGCGAAGGCCATCACCTGGCCGAATTCCAGGCCTGCCACCGTCACCACGGGAATCAGGATGTTCTTGAGCAGATGCACGCCCAGCACGCGCTTTTCGGACAGGCCCTTGGCGCGCGCGAACTTGATGTAATCCATGGGCAGGGCTTCACGCGTGGCGGCGCGCGTCACGCGGATGATCATCGCGCACTTGGCGAAGGCAATCGTGGCCGCGGGCAGCGCCAAACTCAGCCAGCCGTCCAAGGTCAGCACGCTCAACTGCAGCGAGCCAATACTGACGGTCTGGCCGCGTCCGCCCGCCGGCACCCAGCCCAGCATCACCGCGAACACCATGATCAGCATCAGGCCGACCCAGAAGTTGGGCAGCGAGAAACCCAGCACCGAGCCCGTCATGATGGCGCGCGAACCCACGGCCTTGGGCTTGAGCCCCGCCAAGATGCCCAGCGGCACGCCGATCAGCACCGACAGCAGCATGGCCACGCAGGCCAGTTCCACCGTGGCCGGCATGCGCTCGAGGATCAGCCTCATGGCCGGTTCGCCCGTCAGGAAGCTGTTGCCAAAATCGCCGCGCACCGCCTGGCCCATGAAGATCAGGTACTGCCGCCACAGCGGCAGATCCAGGCCCAGCGATGCGCGCACAGCGGCGCGCTGCGCTTCGGTCGCTTCCGGGCTGGCCAGCATCGACACCGGGTCGCCCACCATGTAGATGCCGGCAAAGACCAGCGCCGACATGACCAGCATGACGACGATGGTCTGCAGCAGCCTTCTTACGATCGTTGCAAGCACTAGCGCCTTACTTCTTCAGCGTTGCAAACTGTGCGAGCGTGACTTGGTCTGGGCGGCCTTGATAGCGGATGTCGCTCTTCATTGCCCATACCGACAACTCGAAATGCACAGGGAGCATGGCGTAGTCATCCATGGCGATGTTGCTGGCCTTGGACAAGAGGTCCGCACGCTTGGCATCGTCCATGGTCGACGACGCTTCCTTCACCAGCGCGTCCATCTTGGGATTGGAGTAACGGCTGCGGTTGGTGGTGCCCAGGCCCGCTTCGGGATTGCGCGTCACCAGCAGCGAGGTCAGCGCGTTGGACATTTCACCGCTGGTCACGGACCAGCCCGCCAGATAGGCAGAGAACGCATAGCTGTCGCGGTTCTTGAAGAACACCGGGGGCGCCATCGCATCCACGCTGGTCTTCACGCCGATGCGGGTCCACATCGACGCGATCGCTTGCGCCACCTTCGAATCATTGACGTAGCGGCCCGACGGCGAACCCAGCGTGATGGAGAACCCGTTGGGATAGCCGGCTTCCTTCAGCAAGGCCTTGGCCTTTTCCACGTCGGCCTTGGGGGCCTTGGAATGCTCCTTGCTGGAACCGAACATGGGGTAGGGCAACAGATTGCCCGCGGGCAACGCCACCCCGCCCATCACGCGCTCGACCAGCGCATCGCGGTTGATGGCGAGCGACAACGCTTCGCGCACGCGCTTGTCCTTCATGGGGTTCTTTTCGGTGCCTTGCACGCCTGGCGAGGGCTCGGCGAACTGGTCCAGCGCCACGTAGACGACACGCACCGACGGCGTTTCCTCTACATAGAGTTTCTTGTCGCCCTTGAGCTTGGGCAGGTCGTCGGTCGGGGGATCCTCGATCATGTCGACGTCGCCGGCAAGCAGCGCCGCCACGCGCGCGGCCGCGTTGCTGATGGGACGGTAGACCACGCGGTCCCATTCTGGCTTCTTGCCCCAATAGTTGTCGTTGCGCGCCAGCACGAATTCGGCGCCGCGCTTCCAGGACACGAACTTGTAGGGGCCGGTGCCGATCAGGCCGTCGCCGCTATTGAGTTCGGTCGTCGTCTTGCCTTCTGCCGCAGGACCGGACGCCGCCTTCTTTGACATGATGGGCAACTGCGCCAGGTTGACCAGCAGGTTCGGCGCCACGTCCTTGGTGGTGATGCGCACGGTGCTGGCATCGACCGCTTCGGTCTTCTCGACCGAACCCAGATACAGCGTGAACGGCGAAGGGCTGTTGGGCACCTTGGGGACCCGCGCATACGTAAAGACCACATCTTCCGCGGTGAACGGCGTGCCGTCGGAGAACTTCACATTGGGGCGCAGCTTGAAGGTCCACACCTTGCCGTCCACGGTCCAGGACTCGGCCAGCGCGGGCTGCGGCTTGAGCTGCGCGTCGGTGGCAACCAAGGTATCGAATATGGTCTGGGAGATCTGCGTATTGGGCGTGAGCGCGTGATACTGCGGATCCATCGAGGAGGGTTCGGTCTTCAAGGCGATCACCAGATCGCGGGCCATAGCCGAACTGAAGGTGCCGAAGGCCAACATCACCGCGGCTGAGCCGCAGGCCAAGACACGCGAAAACCGAGATGCCATTGTGATCTCCCTGGATTGTTTCGGGTTTTGAACCTCCGGGCCACATTAACCAGCAAACAAGGGACGGCGCAACAGTTATATTCCCTTATTGTTCTCGCCTTGCCTTGCCCGAAATATGTCCGCCTACGCCCCCATCGCCGCCATCGCAACCGCCCCCGGAAGAGGCGGTATCGGCGTCGTCCGCATCTCCGGCACGGACCTGTCCGAACTCGTGCGCCGCCTGTTCCAACGCGAACTCACGCCGCGCCATGCGCACTACCTGCCGTTCAAATCCGGTACGGGCGAATTGCTGGACGAAGGCATCGCCATCTATTTCCGCGCGCCGCATTCCTATACCGGCGAAGACGTGCTGGAACTGCAAGGGCACGGTGGCCCCGCCGTGCTGCGCCGCGTGCTGGAAAGCTGTCTGGCCGCCGGCCGCGACCTCGGCATCCGGCTGGCCGAGCCGGGCGAGTTCACGCGCCGCGCCTTCCTCAACGACCGCATGGACCTGGCTCAGGCCGAAGCCGTAGCCGATTTGATCGAGGCCTCGTCGGTGGCCGCCGCGCGCGGCGCCATGGCGTCGCTGTCGGGCGACTTTTCCGCGCGCGTGAACGACCTGTCGGACCGCATCATCCATTTGCGCATGCTGGTCGAAGCGACGCTGGATTTCCCCGAAGAGGAAATCGACTTCCTCGAAAAGTATCAAGCCCGCCCGACCCTGGAGGCGCTGACCGCGGACCTCGCCAAGCTGATTGCGCAAGCGCGCCAGGGCGTGATTCTGCGCGAAGGCCTGCACGTGGTGCTGGCCGGCCAGCCCAACGTCGGCAAGTCCAGCCTGCTCAATGCGCTGGCCGGCGACGACATCGCCATCGTCACCCCGATCGCAGGCACCACCCGCGACAAGGTGGTGCAGGAAATCCACATCGACGGCGTGCCGCTGCACATCGTCGATACCGCCGGGCTCAGGGAAACCGAGGACACGGTGGAAAGCATAGGCATTGCGCGCACCTGGCAGGAAATCGAGCGTGCCGACGTCATCCTGCATCTGCAGGATGCCACCCAGCCTGGCGACGAGCTGGACGCCCAGATCACGGCGCGCCTGCCGCCGCGCACGCCTGTGCTGAAGGTCTTCAACAAGGTGGATCTGCTAGCCACGCCCTTCGCCGCCGCTCCTCAGGAACTTGGCATCTCGGCCAAGCGCGGCGCGGGCCTCGACGAATTGCGCGCCGAATTGCTGCGCATCGCGGGCTGGAATCCCGGGGGAGAATCTCCGTGGCTCGCGCGCGAACGGCACCTGCACGCCTTGCAAGACGCGGCGGAACACCTGGAGCTTGCCGCTGCGCATGCGGAACAGGACGACCGGGTGCTGGACCTGTTTGCGGAAGAACTGCGGCTGGCGCATGACAGCCTGTCCAGCATCACGGGCAAGTTCACCAGCGACGATCTGCTGGGCGAGATCTTTTCGAGCTTCTGTATCGGAAAATAAGCCTGCGCTGCGGCGTTTTGCAGCGCTGCAGCTCAGGGCTTGCGCGCCGCTTCCACCAGGCATTCCGACAAGCGGTCGAAATGCGACAACGCCGCCTGGCTGAGTTCGACCTGCTTGCGGCGCGCGTCCTCGGTATCGACGAGCAGTACCCAGCCTTTCTCGCGCATCGATTTCAAGCGTGCGTGCAAGGTCGCGGGCGACCCTATGCTGTCCACCGCCATCACATCGCGCACAGACAAGCGGCGTTGTTCCTGCGACGCGCGCGCGATCAGTGTGAGTATGCGTTCTTCCAGGGGATCGAGCGATGGCAGCGCGGGCAGGCCGCGCAGCGCATCGGTCAGGCGCAGAAAGCGCATGTAGATGTCGGCGGGTCTCTTTTTTTCTTTCATGGATAATGGACGCAGCGACTGACAAGCGGCGGAATTCCAAATATGGAGAACATTCTAGATCAGGGTAAGTGGGCTCTGGTGACGATGGCGCTGTTCCTGGGCAGTCTGGTAGTCAATGAATGGGTGTTCACCAACCTTGAGTTTGTGCGGGGCATCAATTGGATCTATCTGCCGGCGGGCGTGCGCCTGATATGCACCTTGCTGTTTGGCCTGCCCGCGGCGCTCGGACTGTTGGCTGGATCGTGGATCGCCTGCTTCTGCTACTACTTTCCGGACGACATGCTCCGCTCTGTCGCGGGGGGCATCATGGCCGCTGCCGCTCCCTACCTGGCGTACCGCTGGGCCCGTTCGGCACTGCGATTGCGGCCCGACCTGGGCAACCTTACCGCCTGGCGCCTACTGATCTGCGCAGTGGTCTATGCGGTAATGAATACGACCATTCACCATCTCTGGTTCTTTCTCCAGGGAGAGAGAGCCGTGCTCGCCGACGGCTTCATCGCGATGCTGACCGGAGACATTGCGGGATCCTTGATCGTGTTGTACACGCTCAAGGTAGTCAGTGCCTTGGGACGCTCGTTGTTGCGCCGACGCGCGGCCTGACTGCCCTAAGGGACCAGCCTCAGGTTTAGCCCGCCACCGCGGCCGGGTTGCCTTCGGATTCGCTGTCTTCCTGTACCGGCGCAGGCGGCGAGGCCGCTTCGGCATTGCCCAAGGCCCGCTGGGCGCGCTCGGCCAGCAGGCGCATTTCCCGCGCTCTTTTGCCATGCAGCACCCGGCCGAATGTGTTGAGGTTGAGCGCCATGGTTCTCAGCTCCGACAACTCACTATCCGACAAGGCGATGCCGCTATCCCTGTGTTGCTCGACCCGGTCCAGCACGCCTGAACAAGCCTCGTGGAACGTTGCATACTCGTTCCACAGATTGTCGGACGCGCTGTTCCCCGGGAAAGACGTACTAGGTGCCATTGACACTCCTTTGCGGGATCACTGAGCCAATTTCTTCGGTGATCGCACATCATCTTCGGGGTATACACGCGAACTATTAGTTATAAATTCTATAACCAATTGGAAAAACAATCTTGCGACCTTGCCGCACGTCCTATATTTCTGGAAAATCCGCCCACACCGGGCGGCGCTCTATCCGGAACTCGCATGCACCCCGACATACGCCTCGCCAGCCTTGACGACCTGCCCGACATCGAGCGGATCGTCGCGCAAGCCTACGGCCACTATGTTGCGCGCATCGGCGCAACACCTGGACCGATGCTCGACGATTACGCCATCCGCGTCGCACAAGGCGTGGTCCATGTGCTGCGGGTGCACGATACCGTGCAAGCTGTGCTGGTCCTGATTCCGGAACCCGACTGCCTGCTGCTGGACAACATCGCGGTGGATCCGCAAGCGCAGGGCAAAGGCTATGGCCGCGACCTGATGCAATTCGCAGAAAATGCAGCGCGCCAGGCCGGGTATACCTGCATCCGGTTGTACACGCAGGAGAAGATGACCGAGAACATCGCGATCTACACGCGGTACGGATACATGGAAACCCATCGCGCGGAAGAAATCGGGCTGAAGCGCGTTTTCATGAAAAAATCCCTTATATAAGGGCTATTCTTACTTTTTTATTAACACGAGTATTTGCTCATATTAATAAAAATCCATTCACTCATCGCGGCCCCGGGCAACGACGCGCTGCGCGCGCCGATTGCTGGCCAACGATTTCGCATATACCGAATCCGGCCGTATGCGATGCGCAATCACGTAACCCGTGATGCAGGCCAGCATGAGCGGCAGCATGACTTCATAGCTGAGCGTCATCTCGAAAATCATCAGAATGGACATCAATGGCGCATAGGTGGTGGCAGCCAGCAACGCCCCCATGCCCACCACCGCATAGCTCGATACCGCCGACAGATCCCCCGCGGGAAACAAAGCCTGCAGGCCGGTTCCGTACAGGGCGCCCAGCGCCGCCCCCACGAACAACGTCGGCGTGAACACGCCGCCTACCGCGCCCGATCCCACGCTGGCCGCGGTGGCCAGCGTTTTCAAAAGCAGGATGGCGGCCACCGCCTGCCAGGCCCACTGCGTATGCAACATGCTGTTGACCACGCTGTAGCCATTGCCCCAGACCTCGGGATTCACCACCGACAAAGCGCCGACGATCAGTCCGCCCAATGCCATGCGCGCCCACAGCGGCGCGGGCACGCGGCCGAACGCGGCGCGCGCCGTGTCCAGGAAACGCAGGAATTGCGGCGCTGCGAGGCCGGCGATCACCCCCAATCCCAGATAGTTGATGACCTCCCAGCCAGACACGAAAGTGAAGGGCGGCATATGGAAAACCGCGTCGTAATGCAGGATCTGGCGCGTCACGATGTTCGCCACGACCGACGATACGACCAGCGGCACCAAGGTGGCCGAAGCGATCGCGCCGTAAACAATCTCGGATATGAACAAGGCGCCGGCGATGGGCGCGTTGTAGGCGGAAGTAATCCCCGCCGTGGCGCCGCAGGCGACCAGAAGGCGCAGATGCCTGGGCGGAAGCACCAGATAGCGGCCGGTCAGGGATGACAACATCGCCGCCAGTTGCACCATGGGACCTTCGCGGCCGATGGAGGCGCCAGAACCGATGGAAAAAATCGACGACAGGCTGCGCGCGACTGTCTGGCGAAAGCCGATGACCCCGCGGCCGATGGAAATCGCCTCCATATAGTCCGCCGCGCCGCGCCTGGGCAGCCATCTGGCCGCCATTTGCAGTATGGCGCCCGCGATGGCGCCACCTATGGCCGGCATCAGGAAGCGTTGCCAGGAACTCAGCCCGCGCGCCAGGGACACCATGCCATGAGGAGTGTCCTCCCCACCCAGCAACATTTGCGTCCAGGCCAGCATTTCCCGGAAGACCACGGTGGCCAGCGCCCCCAATAGGCCCATCAGCGCCGCCGCGCAGAGCGTGGCCGGCAAGTTGTCCGCCAACAAACGGCTACGCAGCCAGATTGCCCAGCCCGCTTTCTTGATTCTGATTTCTGTCGCCATGGCGGAATTCTACGGCGGAACCTGCTCACTTTTTGTTCAGTTCCCAGTCAAGAAGAGCTGCACGTCTCCCCCCGAATGCCCCTTTCCGCGAACGCCTGGGAGAGCCTCTAAACGCCGCCAGAAGGCCGAAAAAGCAGGGTGGCAACCCGACGTTTTTCAGGGTAAAAGTGCCGTTTTTGGAACCCGTCCGGCAGAAACGCCCTGTGGATAACTCCTAAGTAGCCGCCTTGTGCACATTTTGTGGAGGCAAGTTGAACAAGCGGGGGTTTCGGACAGGGTCCAAAATCTTGTCCAACTTCAGCTTTTTTCCCACACAGAGTTCTTGCACAGCCAAAAACGGCTGCAAGCTGATGAAAAAAAAAGAGGTTTTCAAGGTTAAGGTAGTTATCCACAGGCCTTATTAATCATTAGTCTTTATATAAAGAGAAATAAAGGAAAAGCCAAACATGCTCTCCCATTCCACCCAGCCATCCCCCCCCGGACTCCGTCCATGCGCATCCTTCTGATAGAAGACGAAGCCGAACTAGCACGCTGGCTTTCAAGAAGCCTGGCCAGGCACGCTGGTTTCGTCGTTGAGTGGGCTGATGACGGGCTGGTCGCCGAAAGAAGGCTGGCCATGGAAGAATTCGACGCGGTCATCCTCGATCTGGGACTACCGGGCATGGATGGCCATGCTTTGCTCGCGAAGATTCGCGCGCGGGACGACCGTACGCCGGTCCTGGTCTTGACCGCGCGCGATTCGCTGGCCGAAAAAATCGGGACACTCCACCAGGGAGCAGACGATTTCCTGCCAAAACCGTTTGTTGTGGAAGAGTTGGAAGCGCGGTTGATCGCACTCATCCGACGCAGCCGTGGGAGAGAACACCCGCGCCTTACACTGGGAAACCTGGTTTTCGAGACTTCCGCTCAAAAATTCACGGTCAACGGACAGCCCTTGCAGTTATCCCCACGTGAACACTCGGTTCTGCGGGTACTGATCCAAAAAAGCGGCGAACCCATCAACAAGCAGCAGATCCTGGACCGCATCCTGACCGACGATGCGGACATCAACCTGGAAGCCATCGAGGTGGTGGTCCACCGTTTGCGCAAAAAATTGGCCGACACCGGCGTGCAGATCGTGACCATGCGAGGCATGGGCTACTGCCTGGAGAACCTTGTTGACAACTAGAAGTGCGCAAAAAAAAGGGTTTTTCAGTGCAAAAAAGCGCAACCGCACACTGAAGACCCAGCTCCTCTGGTGGCTGATCCCGACCCTGGTCTTCGTGATGATGGGCGCCCTGTGGCTGTCGAACCACCAGCTGCGCAACCAGGTCGACATTGCCTATGACCGTTCGCTTTCTGGCGCGCTGCGCGCGATCGACCACAACATATCCACAGCCAGCGGTGGATTAGCCATGGAGCAGCCATACCTGATGCTGGAATTTTTCGAGCTGACGGCCAATGGCAGCGTGTTCTACCGGGTCGCCACCGAGGACGGGCTGGCCGAAATCGGCAGTCCGGGACTGCCCATGCCTGCCGAACCGCTGATTTCGGGCGAACCGCGCTTTTTCTACGCCGATTACCAGGGCACGCCAGTGCGGGTTGCGGCGCTGGCACGGCCCATGGATCCACCTCTGTACGCAAATAAAGGGGGACGGGTTATCGTGCAGGTAGCCGAAGGCCTGGATACCCGCCAGGCCTTCCTGCACCAGGTGTTGGTACGCTCGGTGGAGCGGGACCTGGCCGTGATCCTGATCAGCGTTCTGGTGATCATCCTGGGGGTTTTCATGGCCCTGCGCCCCCTGGTCAGGCTGCGTCAGGAGGTGGAAGGGCGTTCCGCGGACGATTTAAGCCCCGTGAGCGCGTCGGACATGCCAGGTGAGGTCCTACCCCTAGTCGCGGCCGTAAACCTCCACATGGCCCGTTTTGCGGCCCAGGCGAGGGTCCAGAGCCAGTTCCTGGACGACGCCTCGCACCAGTTGCGCACTCCGTTGTCGGTTTTGCGGACCCAGACCGCCTACGCCCTGCGCGAAACAGACCCCCAGGAGGTCCGTACAGCCCTTCTGGCGATGCAGGAGGGCCTGGACAGGGCCGTACGCACCACCAACCAAATGCTCGCCCTGGCGCGCGCTAAAGACGCCTCCCTGGCCGAAGGCGGTTTCAGCCCCGAACCGGTGGATGTGGTGGAGCTGGCTGACGGGGTCATCCGCAGCCTGCTTCCGACCGCCCGAGCCCGCCAGCTCGACATCGGCCTGGAGGCCGAGATCCGCCCGGTGGCGGTCCAGGGGGCGGACTGGCTGCTGAGGGAAGCGGTCAGCAACCTGGTGGACAACGCCATCCGTTACACCTCGCCCGCAGGGGAGGTCACGGTAAGGGTGCAGATCGACGCCGGGCAGGCCCGGCTGGTGGTCGAGGACAGCGGCCCGGGCATGTCGGCGGAGGACATCGCCCGCGCCTGCATCCGCTTTCGCCGGGGAGCTGCTGGCAAGAACAAGCCCGGAGCCGGCTTGGGGCTGGCCATCGTCGGGACGATTGCCGAGATCCTGGGGGCGCGGCTGGTCCTGGAGAACCGGGTGCCCTTGCCAGGCCTGAGGGCGGCATTGGTGTTTACCCTGGAAAAACAGGAAGATGCTGCGGCGCACCAGGAAAACGCCGGAATTTGAAAGCTTTTGGAAAGCTTCGTTTTTGTACGGTTGCGTCCACTGGGGCCGTTATCACGGAAAGAACCGTCTGAGCAGAGCTTCCAGCCATACCTAGACCTATAAATCTCGGAGACGCAAAAAATGCAGACTAGTCTGAAACTGCGCCTGGCCGCCGTCGCGGCGCTGGGCACGATTACCTTGTCCCTGGGCGCCGCCCACGCGGCCGACGAGCCGCGCCGCCCGGAATGCATCGCGCCCGCCCAGCCTGGCGGCGGTTTCGACCTGACCTGCCGCCTGGCCACCGAAGGCTTGAAGCAAAGCGGCGCGCTCAAGAGCACCATGCGCATCGTCTACATGCCTGGCGGCATCGGCGCCGTGGCCTACAACAACATCGTGGCCCAGCACCCGAACGAACCGGGCACCATCGTGGCCTTTTCCGGCGGTTCGCTCCTGAACCTGGCCCAGGGCAAGTTCGGCAAGTACAACGTCGACGACGTGCGCTGGCTGGCCGCCATCGGCACCGACTATGGCGTGGCTGTCGTCCGCAACGATTCTCCATACACCGACCTGAAGAGCCTGATGGACGCCTTCAAGCAGGATCCGACCAAGATCGTGCTGGGCGCCGGCGGCACCGTGGGCAGCCAGGACTGGATGAAGGCCGCGCTGACCGCCAAGGCGGCGGGCGTGGATTTCAAGAAGATGCGCTTCGTGGCGTTTGAAGGCGGCGGCGAAGCCGTGACGGCCTTGCGCGGCGGCCATATCCAGGCCTACATGGGCGATGCGGCGGAAGCCTTCACCATGTTGGAAGGCGGTGCTCCCATCCGCGTGCTGGCGGTGTTCAACGACCAGCGCCTGCCGGGCAAGCTGGGCACCGTGCCCACTGCCAAGGAGCAAGGCTACGACATCGTCTGGCCGATCATCCGCGGCTTCTACGTCGGCCCGAAGGTATCGGACAGCGACTACCAATTCTGGGTCAACGCCTTCAACAAGGCCACGGCCTCGCCCGAGTTCGACAAGCTGCGCCAGCAGCAGGGCCTGTTCCCCTTCAACAAGACGGGTCCCGAGCTGGACGCCTACGTGAAGAACCAGGTCAAGGTCTACGGCGAACTGGCCGACTCGTTCGGCCTGGTCAAGAAGTAAGCCGCAAGGCTCTCCTCCCTATCGCGTTGTTCTAGCTTCCCCGCCGCCGGCATAGCCGCGGCGGCAGGGGAGCGCTGCGCCGCGCGATGCGACTACAACGGAAAAGTGATCATGAACGATCGAATACTGGGTGTGGCGGCGCTGGCGCTGGCCGCCTTCATGACCGCGGCGGGTTGGGGAATCGAAGCCCCCTTCGCCTATGAACCGGTGGGCCCGCGCGCCTTTCCCTTGCTGCTGGCGCTGATCATCGGCGTGTGCGGCCTGTGGCTGGTCTACAAGGGCGGTCATCAGGTCGAGGCCAATCCGCCCGGCGCCAATGCCCGCATCGCGCTGATGATGGCATTCGCGGTGGCGTATGCCTTCCTGTTCCAGTGGCTGGGTTTCGTGATCGCGACCACTTTGATGACGATATTCGTCGGCCGCCTGTTCGGAGGCGGCTGGATCAAGTGCGCCATCGGCGGCGCCGTCATGAGCGTGCTGTTTTTCTTGCTGTTCGACAAGGTGCTGGACGTGGTCCTGCCTACCGGTTTGCTGGAGACCCTGATATGAGCGGCATTCTTGATCACTTGGCGATAGGCTTCGGCGTCGCCTTTTCGCTGACCAACGTGCTGGTGGCCATGATCGGTTCGTTCATCGGGACCATGGTGGGCGTATTGCCCGGCCTGGGACCGGTCAACGGCGTGGCGATGCTGATCCCGATCGCGTTTGCCATGAACTTGCCGCCCGAGACCGCGCTGATTCTGTTGGCTGCCGTCTATGTGGGCGCCGAGTACGGTGGCCGCATCACCGCCATCCTGTTGAACGTGCCGGGCGAGGCCAGCGCCATCATGACGACGCTGGATGGCTATCCGCTGGCGCGGCAGGGCATGGCCAGCGTTGCGCTGTCGCTCTCCGCCTGGTCCGCGTTCTTCGGCGCCATCGTGTCGGTCGTGGGCATCATCCTGCTCGCGCCGTTGCTGGCCAAGTGGGCGTTGGCCTTCGGCCCCGCCGAGTACTTCGTGTTGATGATTTTCGCGTTCTGCTGCCTGACCAGCCTGCTGGGCAAACAGCCCGTCAAGGGCGTGCTGGCGGCGATGATAGGTCTGTCGATTTCGGTGGTCGGCGTGGACGCGAACTCCGGCGTCTATCGCTACACCTTTGAATCGGTGCATCTGGCCGACGGCATCGAGTTCGTGGTGGTGGTGATTGCGCTGTTCGCGGTCAGCGAGATGCTGGAAATGCTGGAAAAGGTCATGTCCGGCCATAGCGTCGAGGTCAAGCCCAGCGGCCGCAAGCTCTTCAACCTGAAGGAAATGGCGCTCACCTGGTGGAGCGTGGTGCGCAGCTCGCTGGTGGGCTTTGGCGTGGGCGTGTTGCCCGGCGCCGGCGCCAGCGTGGCCGCGGCCGTGGCGTACTCGCAGGAAAAGCGCATCATCGAAGCCAAGGATCCGGACGCAAAGTTCGGCAAGGGCGACATGCGCGGCCTGGTCGCGCCGGAAGCCGCCGCCACGGCATCGGCCATCGGCTCGTTCGTGCCGATGCTGACGCTGGGCGTGCCCGGTTCGGGTACCACTGCCGTGATGATGGGTGCGCTGACGCTCTACAACATCACCCCGGGTCCGGTGCTGTTCGACACCAAGCCCGAGCTGGTGTGGGGCTTGATCGCGTCGCTGTTCGTGGCCAACGTGCTGCTGTTCGTCATGAACGTGCCGCTGGTGCGCTTCTTCGCCAAGGTGCTGTCGGTGCCGGGATGGTTGATGGTGCCTGGCATCTTGTGCATCAGCTATATCGGCGTCTACGCCATCAACGCGGGCACCTTCGATTTGCTGCTGGTGGCGGGCATAGGCGCGCTGGGCTACTTCTTGCGCAAGTTCGGTGTGCCGATGGCCCCGCTGGTACTGGGCGTGGTGTTGGGCAACATGATGGAACAGAACCTGCGCCGCGCCCTGTCGATGACCGATGGTGATGTCGGCGTGCTGTTCGCCAGCCCGGTGTCGATTGCGATGTGGGTGGGGGCGGCCGCCGTCGTGGTCGTGCCGCAAATCATGCGCCGCATGCGCAAAGCGAAAGAGCTTGCCGCTGGTCCGGCCTGATTCCATGGCGGCGCGGCTGTTGTAAAGGGCAACAGCCGCGCTGCGGAATCTGGGTCGGGAATTGCATAGGGCGCCTTATGGGCGCCCTTTTTTTTCGTGAATCCGCTTTGAATCGGCTCTATCTTTAATGCGAGCTTTTATTCATGTTTTTCAGCTGGAACGCTTGTATATAGAGCCAGCGAGAAAATTCAATCCACTGTGGAGTGTTGAGTAGAGGGCGTCAAACCTGCGCCAGACGCTCCAGGGCTGCATCGAGCGTCGCGTCTTTTTTTGCGAAGCAGAAACGCACGATGCGGTGGTTCGATTCGGCGGCATCGGGCTGGCGATAGAACGCCGATACCGGTATCACCGTGACGCCATGGTTCACCGTCAGATCGCGCGCGAAGTCGGCCTCGTTCTGTTTGGAAATCTGGCTGTAGTCCGCCAGCAGGAAAAATGTGCCCGGGCTGGGCAGGGGGCGGAATCGGGTCTTGGCCAGCCCTTGAGCGAGGCGGTCGCGCTTGGCCTGATAGAAGGCGGGCAGGTCGAGGTAAGGCTTGGGATCGCGCATGAACTCGGCCAGCGCGAACTGCATGGGCGAGGGTACGGTGAACACCATGAATTGATGCACCTTGCGCAATTCGGCGCTGAGCTGACGCGGCGCGCAGCAATAGCCGATCTTCCAGCCGGTGGTGTGATAGGTTTTGCCGAAGGACGAGATCACGAAGGCATGCTCGGCCAGCAAAGGGCGGCGCGCCACGCTGGCATGCGGCTTGCCATCGAACACAATGTGCTCGTAGACCTCGTCGGACACCAGCAGCACGCCCGTGTCGCGCACGATGGCTTCCAGTGCGTCCAGGTCGCTGTCATCCAACACCGCGCCGGTCGGGTTGTGCGGAAAGTTCAGCATCAACAGGCGGGTCTTGGACGTGATGGCATCGCGCACACGCTGCCAATCGATGCGGTAGTAGGGATCAGCCTCGGTGGGCGCGCGCAGCGGCACCGGCACGGCAGTGCCGCCTGCCAGCCGGATCGCCGGCAGATAGGAATCGTAGCAAGGTTCGATGACGACGACTTCGTCGCCGCTACCTACGGCGGCCAGCACGGTTGCCATCAACGCTTCGGTCGCGCCGCTGGTGACGGTGATCTCGGTTTCCGGATCGTAGGCATGGCCATAGAGTTCGCGCGTCTTGGCAGCGATGGCTTCGCGCAAGGGCGCCACGCCTGGCATGTAGGGATACTGGTTGTGGCCGTCGGCCATGGCCTTGGACACGAGGGCGCACAAGGCGGGATCGGGGTCGAAGTCGGGAAAGCCCTGGCCCAGGTTGATGGCTTTGTGGTCGATGGCCAGGCGGCTCATCACGGTGAAGATGGTGGTGCCAACGTCGGGAAGTTTGGATCGGATCATGGTGGACGCGAGAGTGAACGTTGCTAGCAGAGAGAGTTTTCGTAAGTATCCCACTAACTCATAATTCGGTTTTCACATGAGCTTAAGGTGCGGCGGTATCGTGGGTCAGAACATGTTGTGGAGGGTGTTGGGCGGTTTGGCGCTGGCATTGGCTGGCGCATTATTGGCGTTATGGGCGCACATCCCGCTGCCGTGGATGCTGGGCGCGTTGCTGGTGACCGCAGCTACGCGCATTGCGGGTTTGGGCACCGCGTGTCCGAGGCCGGCGCGCAATGCGGGCCAGTGGGTCATCGGTACTTCCTTGGGCCTTTACTTCACGCCGCAGGTGATTGGCCACATAGGCAGCAACGCCGGACCTATCATCGTCGGGATGTTGTTCGCGTTGGGCCTGGCCTTCATGGGCACGGCGATCCTGCGCCGCTACACCGATGTAGATTTCAAGACGGCCTGGTTTTCTTCCGCCATCGGCGGAGCGAGCGAAATGGCAAACCTGGCCGAGCGCCACGGGGCGCGCATAGATCGGGTGGCGACGGCGCATAGCGTGCGCGTGCTGATGGTGGTGGTCGCCGTGCCCTTCATCTTCCAGTGGTGGGGCGTGGCAGGGCTGGATCCCACGATTCCTGGACCCAAAGTGGTCCATGCTTGGGGGCTGGCGGCACTGGTTACGCTGACCTGCGTCGGCGGCGCTGCCTTCATGAAGCTGCGGCTGCCGAATCCCTGGGTGCTGGGCCCGATGTCGGTCGCCATGATCCTGACGGCCAATGGCATCGAGCTGTCGGCCTTGCCAGACTACGTGCCGAAGATTGGCCAGTTGCTGATAGGCTGGTCGCTGGGCGATCGCTATCGGCCGGATTTCTTTCGGGCCGCGCCGCGTTTCATTGGGGCTGTGGCCGGCTTTACGGTGGCTGCGCTGGCGCTTGCGTTTGGTCTGGGTGCCTTGCTGTCGCTATGGTCCGCCGCTCCCATTCCCACGTTGATTCTCGGTACTACGCCGGGTGGCATTGCCGAGATGGCGATCACGGCCAAAGTGCTGCAGCTAGGGGTTCCTGTGGTCACCGCCTTCCACGTCACGCGCATGGTTTTTGTGGTGATTGTGACTGGTCCGATCTACGCATTCATGGCGCGCCGGCAGAGTCGTAAACCCTAGCGGAACGAGACCCAGTATTAAAAATACGACATTGGGGTAAACAACTATATGAGTCTGTAATGCGTGCTGAGTATGCTGATTACGCAGTTGATTCAAGCAGCGCGCGGACTCGTTCTGCAGCTAGGCGGCAAGCGGGAACGCAGCAGCAACGCAGGTACTACTACCGGTCGTTCAGTTCTCACGGCGTCCTTGATTCATTGCATTTCGAGTTAATTACAGGACGCTAGAAAAAATGGCTCAGAAGGGCAAAGTTAAGTGGTTCAACGCTGACAAGGGTTACGGTTTCATCACGCCGGACGTTGGTGGTACCGATGTTTTCGCACACTTTTCCGCCATCCAGGGCCGCGGCTATCGCAGCCTGAACGAAGGCCAGGAAGTCGAATTCGAAGTCAAGGATGGTCCGAAAGGACCTCAAGCGGCCGAAATTCGCCCGCTCTAAATCGGGAAATCCCAATTTCCCGTCCGCCAGGCTCGGCCTGGCTACAACGCCCCAAGACCGGAAGGTCTGGGGCGTTGTTTCATTTGGGGCCTGCGCCTGCTCTGCTTGCTCCACTCGGGTAGTTAGTATTCACTAACATATTCTCTGCCCGTGGATAAGTTTGTGGATAATTATTTTCGGGTATGAGTATTTTCTTGCTCAGCAATGAAGCAATTGCATCTCGGTACCCGGGTTTTGCACAGTTATCCCGTCTTTCTTGGAACGCTGTCGCGGAGTGGCTGCGCTGCTTTGGTTTAGTTGGCTTAGCCGTGATAGCTACGCTTCAACATGGCCTTTCCCTAGGAAATACAGGCATTTAAGGCGATATTGAAGTGAATCTCAGGCGGCATCGGGGCGGCGGCGCCATATTGTTCTGAGGCCGCTCTGGCCCGTTTTTGCTCGGATGGTGGGCGGTTGTTCACAAAGATATCCCCATCCCGGTTATGCACAGAATTACACCCTTTGGTGCCCTGAGGCGGCTTAAGTGCCTGTGGATAGAAATGGGGATAGGGTCCGAAAGATAGGGCGGGGTGAAGATATCCAGAGCTCTGTGCGCGACTTGGGACTGCGTGGGCGGAACCGGATCGAGGGCACTGCGGTCAATACATGGGTGAGTCTGAATTCCCGCTCGGCGAGTTTTCCACAGGGTTTCACATGAAAGGCCGGGTCTCACCCATAAGGATGATGGCGCGGGTTACCGCGGACGGGCAAGATGGTTGTCCGGTCAATGAATCCGTGCGGCGTGGTCGACGGTGTACGCGTAGTGGGAGGCCGCAGGGTTCAAATCTGTGGATAGCTTTGTGAATAATCCGCTTCCACCATTTTGTGCGGTATTTGGACCTGAATACGGCGGTAGAGTTCCCGGCCACATTCAAGGGCGAATGTCGTCATGGTGGGTTTTCGAAAATTCGTTGTGGCAGTGACGACGATCTTATCCACATAGTTTTCCACGGTTTTTTGCGCCACTATTGCATTAGTTTGATCGGCACTTTTCCCAAGCTTGGCAAGCATCCAAAATAGAAATAATCGATTGCTGCCATAGAGAAGACAGTTGGGCATTTGTGCTTTTTCATGCTTCTTGGCACTTTGCCGAGCTCGTCAGCCATAGCCGTTTTGCGGCCCGCGACGCACTGGCCTGCAATGACTTATCCCCAGAGTTGTTCCACGTGAAACCGCGAATGTCGGTAGCTATCGGATCTGCTAGCTGTTGATAACACTGTGCAGTATCCGAGGGACTCTGCCGCGAGTTTTTTCCACCCGATTTGTGGCTTCCGAGTTATCCCGAGCTGTCGCCTTGAGCGAAAGATATCACCTCAGGCTGAGATAGGACGTGTACAACCCGCGCTTTGACAATGGGCGGAGCCGGGCATTTCAGGTACTAGCCAGTTTTGATGCTGGGATGGATAAGCGCAAATCCGACAGGACGATTTCTTATCAAGGGACTGACGTCGTAGTAGAAGTCGTGCGCATGGATTCCACTACCGATAAGTGGCGCGCTTTCGATACCTGTCAGCGCTTTAGTTTCACGTGAAACACGAAAAAGTGCCTTTGATTTGGGTAAGGGGTAGGGTAGGGGTTGGAAAATTGCTTTCTTTTGAATGAACCTTTGGAAGATTGAAATTAGGGGTTTTCGTGCGTCGAATGATTGGGTAGGAAGTTGGGGGTAGGTTCGTATGACGAGGTTCGAACGTCTGCCTGTATTTCTATCCACGCGGGTCCTGCCCTTGTGTTTCACGTGGAACATTCTCGAGTGTGGAACAGACCTCTTGCCGCTATTCGCCCACTTAACGATGAACGTTTCACGTGAAACGTTGATCGCCAGCGGTGCAGAGAAGCAATGTTTCACGTGAAACATCGGAGGTGTAGGGAATAGGAATGTGCGTGTGAGGTGCTCAAAAAGCAGGCACGACTCATCCAACCTATGAGCTGTACGATGCTCGGCCGTCGCTGTCCTGTGATGCGAAAGCATGAACTCTTTGCTTGAAGGAGAGGGCGACTGCGGTACCTGGCGCGGCACCGCGCAAAGGGTATCTGTTTCACGTGGAACATTCGCCGGTCCAGCACGTTGATAAGAAATGACCAAGTACTCGAGGTAGTGGGCAGGGTGCATTCATACAGTAACCCTGCTGGGAGTTCTGACATGTTTCACGTGGAACATGTCCGCTCATCCTCTACCCCTTATGGCGAATTTCATCCAATACAGAGGTACATGGATGGGAAAGATTCTGATGCCGACGATTTGGTAGCACGCCCGGGTAGGAGGTGATCAGCTCTGAAAAGTACGACGTTTCACGTGAAACACCGTGGGCAAAGCAGTGGCAAATGCCGACATATTCATCCCTCACGGGCTTGTGAAGTTGCCTTTTGCCGACGGCGTCTCGGCCCTAACCAGATTCAAGCTGCGCCGAAGCATGTTTCACGTGAAACATGCAATCCCTGCCTCTATAATGAGCACCGAACGCTCTCTTACCTTCCCCCCCCAATCATGGACTATCCCCGCGAATTCGATGTCATCGTCGTCGGTGGCGGCCACGCCGGCACCGAAGCTGCGCTGGCTGCCGCCCGTGCCGGCGCCCAGACGCTGCTGCTGACGCACAACATCGAAACCCTAGGCCAAATGTCTTGCAATCCCTCCATTGGCGGGATCGGCAAGGGCCACCTTGTCAAAGAAGTCGACGCCCTGGGTGGCGCGATGGCCTTGGCGACGGATGAATCGGGGATTCAATTCCGCATCCTCAATGGATCGAAGGGGCCAGCAGTCCGCGCTACGCGCGCTCAGGCCGATCGGGTGCTGTACCGCAAGGCTATCCGTGGCCGCCTGGAAAACCAGCCAAACCTCTGGTTGTTCCAACAGGCGGTCGAAGACCTGATGGTGGAGGGCGATCGCGTGGTCGGTGCCGTTACCCAGATCGGTCTGAAGTTCCGCGCCAAGTCCGTGGTGCTGACTGCGGGTACGTTCCTGAATGGCCTGATTCACGTGGGCCTGCAGAACTATTCGGGCGGCCGTGCCGGCGATCCTCCCGCTATCTCCCTGGGGCAGCGCCTGAAGGAACTGGCCTTGCCGCAAGGGCGCTTGAAGACCGGCACGCCGCCGCGCATCGATGGCCGCTCGATCAACTACAGCATCCTGGAAGAGCAGCCTGGCGATCTGAATCCGATTCCCGTGTTTTCCTACATGGGCAGCGTGGCCATGCACCCGCGCCAGCTGCCTTGCTGGATCACGCATACCAACGCCCGTACCCATGACATCATCCGCGGCGGCCTGGACCGCTCGCCGATGTACAGCGGAGTGATCGAGGGGGTGGGGCCGCGTTACTGCCCGTCCATCGAAGACAAGATCCATCGCTTTGCCGACAAGGAGTCGCACCAGGTCTTTCTGGAGCCCGAAGGGTTGGATACGCACGAGGTCTATCCGAACGGCGTGTCGACCAGCCTGCCGTTCGACGTGCAGTTGGCCCTGATCCATTCTTTGCCTGGCCTGGAAAATGCGCACATCCTGCGCCCCGGCTACGCCATCGAGTACGACTACTTCGATCCACGTGGATTGAAGAGCACCCTGGAAACCAAGGCGATCACGGGCCTGTACTTCGCAGGACAGATCAACGGCACGACCGGCTACGAAGAAGCGGCCGCCCAAGGGCTGCTCGCTGGCGTCAACGCCGCGCTGTACGCGCTGGAGCGGGAGCAATGGACTCCGCGCCGCGATGAGGCTTATCTGGGCGTGTTGGTCGACGACCTGGTCACGCGCGGCGTGACTGAGCCGTACCGCATGTTTACGTCCCGGGCCGAATACCGGTTGAGCCTGCGCGAAGACAACGCCGATCTGCGTCTGACCGAAATCGGCCGTCGCCTCGGGATTGTGGATGACGCGCGCTGGGATGCCTTCAATCGCAAGCGCGACGCCGTGTCCGCGGAAGTCGAACGTTTGAAATCCTCTTGGGTGAATCCGCGTATACTTCCCGCCGAAGTTGCGGAACCTCTGCTGGGCAAGGCGATTGAACGTGAGTACTCACTTTCAGACCTGCTGAAACGGCCCAATGTTTCCTATGAAGCGTTGATGGCGGCCCGCAATACCGACGGCTCGCTCCTGGCCGGCCCCGGCGTGGTGGAAGACGAAGTGCTGGCCGAGCAAGTCGAGATCCAGGTCAAGTACGCCGGCTACATCGATCGCCAGCAGGTCGAAGTCCAGAAACAGATCGCGCATGAACAACAGGCCATCCCCGTTGATGTCGACTACGATGCCGTGACCAGCCTGTCGTTCGAAGTGCGCCAGAAGCTCAAGTCGCATCGCCCGGAGACCATCGGCCAGGCCGCGCGTATCTCCGGCGTCACTCCCGCTGCAATTTCTTTGCTGCTGATCCATCTGAAGCGCCTGCATTACGGCTCGCGCAAGCAAGCGGCATGAGCGCGTACGCCGATACGGCCGGCGCGGACATGGCCGGCCGCCTGTCTCGCGCATGCGAGCAACTGGGGCTGGACGCCGACGCCGCCACGATGGCCAAGCTGCTGAACTATCTGTCGCAGATGCAGCGCTGGAACCGGACCTATAACCTCACCGCCATCCGCGATCCGCAGCAGATGCTGATCCAGCATCTGTTCGACAGCCTGGCCGCCGTGGGACCGTTCAGCGAGGCGCTGGGCGCTTCGGACACGCCGGCCAAGGTCTACGACGTCGGATCGGGCGGCGGCTTGCCAGGCGTCGTTCTGGCGATCATGCGACCCCATTGGTCTGTGACCTGCGTGGACGCAGTCGAAAAGAAGATGGCATTCGTGCGCCAGATGAGCGGCGTGCTGGCCTTGCCCAATCTGCAGGCCAGCCACGCGCGTATCGAAACCTTGCCGCCCGCCGAGTGCAATGTGGTGACGTCACGCGCCTTTGCTTCCTTGGACGATTTTGCGCAACTCGCAGGTCGCCATGTACGCAACGATGGTACCCTCGTCGCCATGAAGGGCAAGGTCCCCGAGGACGAAATACAGGCGCTGCATGCGCGCGGAGAATGGCAAGTCGACCACATCCAGCCGTTGCGCGTGCCTGAGTTGCAGGCCGAACGCTGCCTGATCTGGATGCGCCGTAGTCAAGGAACCCTATGAAGAACATACCCCCCAGCACCTCCGCCCGCATTTTCTGCATTGCCAACCAGAAGGGCGGTGTGGGCAAGACGACGACCGCCATCAATCTGGCGGCGGGCCTTGCCACGCACAACCAACGTGTGCTGCTGGTGGACCTGGACCCGCAAGGCAATGCCACGATGGGCAGCGGCATCGACAAGAACTCGCTCGAGTCGAACCTGTACCAGGTGCTCATCGGCGAATCCAACATCGAGCAGGCCCGCGTGAAGTCCGAGTCGGGCGGCTACGACGTGTTGCCCGCCAACCGCGAACTATCTGGCGCCGAGATCGACCTGGTGCAGATGGAACAACGCGAGCGCCAGTTGAAGGCCGCGATCGACACGGTCGCCACGCAGTACGACTTCGTGCTGATCGATTGCCCGCCCACGCTGTCGCTGTTGACCTTGAACGGCCTGGCCGCCGCCCATGGCGTCATCATTCCGATGCAGTGCGAGTACTTCGCGCTGGAAGGCCTGTCCGACCTGGTCAACACGATCAAGCGCGTGCACCGGAATATCAACGACGACCTGCGCGTCATCGGATTGCTGCGCGTCATGTTCGATCCGCGCATGACCCTGCAACAGCAGGTCTCCGCGCAGCTCGAGGCACATTTCGGCGACAAGGTTTTCAAGACCGTGGTGCCGCGCAACGTGCGCCTGGCCGAAGCCCCCAGCTACGGCATGCCCGGCGTGGTGTACGACCGCGGCTCGCGTGGTGCGCAAGCCTATATCTCGTTTGGCGCTGAAATGATCGAGCGCGTGAAGAAGGATCTGAAGTAGACCGCAACCATGTCCGCCGTTCCGCTCTTTTCCCAGACCGAAATGCCAGTCTCCGGTACGCCGCGCATCGACGCGCGCGACAGCCTGCGCACGCGTCTGGAAGAGGCCGCGCTGAACGCGACGGCGGTCGGTGCGCAGGTGCTTTTCGATGGCTGGCTGGTGCGGTTCGCGCCTTCGTCGGCCAAGCGCGCACGCAGTATCAATGTGCTGGGGTTATCCACACGTCCGTTGGACGAGCGGCTGGCGTATTGTTCATCGTTGTATGCGCGCCATGGCTTGCCCATGGTGCTGCGCATTACCTCCATCGGTCCCGATTTTTCCCTCGACGTCGAACTGGAGTCCCGCGGTTATACCTTTACCGACGAGACCCGAGTCATGTGCATGCCGCTCGCTCCCAGGCCCAGCGTCCGGGGCGATCTGCTTTTCAATATTGTCGATACCGGACGCTTCGCGGCGGCGGTCGGGGCAATGCGCAACTCGGAATCCGCGCACATCGCCGAACATCGGACGCGCTTGCAAGGACTGGCTGTGGATATCTCGCCGGTGCTGGCAACCGACGCGGCGGGGCAGTGCGTTGCCGCGGGCCTGGCCGTCCGCGACGGCGACTTGCTGGGCCTGTTCGATATCGTCACCGACCCGGGGCAGCGGCGCAAAGGCTACGCCGCCGCCCTGATTGAACACTTGTTGGCAACAGGCGCCGCCGGCGGCGCCACGACAGCCTATTTGCAGGTTGAGCCGGAGAATACAGCCGCGCGCGCCTTGTATGGCCGCTACGGTTTCAAAGACTGTTACGCGTATTGGTACCGCCTGCCCGCCGAGCAGACGGACGCCTGAGCCAGGCTCGGGATACAAAAACAGAAGGAAAGAGGATTTAATTATGGCCACCAAGAAACCCAAGGGATTGGGCCGCGGACTGGACGCCTTGCTCGGCGCCGACGCGCCTGCCATCGAGAACATCGGCAAGGCTGCTGCCGCCGCCAAGCCCGAGGGTCCGCCGTCCACCTTGCCCGTCTCGAAGATGCGCGCCGGCAAGTATCAGCCGCGCACGCGCATGGACGAGGGCGCGTTGGGCGAACTGGCCGAATCGATCCGCACACAAGGCATCATGCAACCCATTCTTGTGCGCGCACTGGGCGAAGCTGCGCCCGGCCACTATGAAATCATTGCCGGCGAACGGCGCTTCCGCGCTGCGCAGATTGCCGGCCTGAAGGAAGTGCCGGTGCTGGTGCGTGAAGTGGCCGACGAGAACGCGGCCGTCATGGCGCTGATTGAAAACATCCAGCGCGAAGACCTGAATCCGCTGGAAGAAGCGCAGGGCGTGCGCCGGCTGCTCGACGAATTCGGCCTGACGCATGAACAGGCCGCGCAAGCGATCGGCCGTTCGCGTTCGGCCACCAGCAACCTGCTGCGCCTCCTGAACCTGGCGGCGGCCGTGCAGACCATGCTGCTGGCGGGCGATGTGGACATGGGCCATGCGCGCGCGCTGCTCGCCGTGGACGCGGCTACGCAGATCCAGCTGGCCAACCAGATCATCGCGCGCCGCCTGTCGGTGCGTGAAGCCGAAAAGCTGGTCGCCAAGACCGCCAAGGAAGCCGAGTCGTCCACCGCGCCCAAGAAGAAGGCCAACGGCGCATCGCGCGACCTGACCCGCCTGGAAGAGGCGCTATCCGACCATCTGGGTACGCGCGTCGCGCTGAAAGTGGGCGCCAAGGAAAAGGGCCAGATCGTCATCGACTTCCATGGCTGGGAACACCTGAATTCCCTGCTTGAGCGCCAAGGCCTGTCCGGAGTGGTGGATGCCTGAGCGCGCGCTGCCTGTCATCGCAGTACTGGCGACGGGCGGCACGATCGCTGGCGCCCAGGCTGACGCGACCGCCGCCGGCTACAAGGCCGGCTCGTTCTCCGTCAACGATCTGTTGGCTGCCGTGCCGCAACTGGCGGGCATCGCCGAGATCCGTGCCGAGCAGGTTGCCAACGTCGGCAGCCAGAACATGACGCACGCCGTCTGGCGCGCGCTGGCCGAACGCGTGGATGCACTGAGCCGCGACGCCTCGGTGGCGGGCATCGTCATCACGCACGGTACCGACACGCTGGAAGAAACGGCGTACTTCCTGAGCCTGGTGATACGCCACGACAAGCCCGTGGTGCTGGTGGGCGCCATGCGTCCGGCCACCGCCCTGGGCGCCGAAGGCCCGGCCAATCTGTACAACGCGGTGGCGCTGGCGCGCCATCCCGAGGCGCGCGCCCGCGGGCCGCTCGTCGTCATGAACGAAGACGTGCACTACGCCCGCGAGATCCAGAAGATCGCCAGCGCCGGCCTCTGCGCGTTCGCTTCGCCTAATCGCGGCCGCGCCGGCGTCATGCACGGCGGGGTTCCATTCTTCTATTCGCGCAACACCACGACGCACACCGTAGAAAGCGAGTTTTCACTCGCATTGCTGGAAAAGGCCGGTTGGCCCCGCGTGGATGTTGTCTATGCCCATGCCGACCTGCAGGGCGATCTGATCGATTTCCTGGCCGATGCCGCAGACGGCATCGTGCTGGCCGGCGTTGGCGACGGTAACGCCACCGATCTGGCCATTGAAGGCCTGAGCCGCGCCGCGGCCAACGGCGTGGCGGTCGTGCGCTCCAGCCGCACGGGCAGCGGCTTCGTGGCGCGCGACGTCGAACTCGATGACGCGCGCCTGGGGTTTGTTGCCGCGCGCGACCTGAATCCACAGAAAGCCCGCATCCTGCTGATGCTGGGTCTTTCCGTCACGCGCGATCCGGCAGCCCTGCAGGATCTGTTCGACCGCTATTGAGGCGCGGCGGCTGGGCCGCCGCATCGTCCTGCTGCGCCAGCCGCAGGCTGGTCTTGAGCATCTCGTAGACCTGCCGCGTCAGCGGATTGATCAGGTCAGGCCTTATCCACAGGAAGTACGTCACGTCGGGCAAGGGCGGCAATCCTTCCTTTTCGCCCAATACGCGCATTTCGGGCCCCAGCAGTTCGACGCTGCGCGCGGTGACGCCTAAACCGGCGCGCAGCGCCGCCTTGATCCCCACCAGCGTCGGCGCCACGTAGTTGGTGTGCCAGCGCACGCGCGCCTGTTCCAGAGCCGTGAGCGCCAGCCGGCGGAAGATGCTGGGTTCATCGGCCAGTACCAGCGGCACCGGCGCATGCATGTCATGCACGTAGTCGGCCGAGGCCAGCCACACCGTGGGCGAAGTGCGCAGCGCCACGCCCTCGAAGTCCTGGTCGAAGCGCGTGGATATCGTCAGGTCGAGTTCGCCCGCGCGCAGGGCATCCATCAGGAAGGGGCTGCGGTCCGTGCGGATTTCCAGTTTCACGCGCGGCGCCGAACGCGCGATGTGCGTCAGCAGCGTGGGCAGGATCGAATCCGCCACGTCCAGCGGCGCGCCCAGCTTCAGGTCGCCTTCCAGCGGTCCGTCTTGCAAGGCGCGCAGCGCCTCATCGTTGATGGCCAGCATGTGGCGGGCGTACTCCACCAGGCGGCGTCCATGCGAAGAGAGCACCTTGTTGCGGCCTTGTTTCTCGAACAAGGGCTGGCCGATGAGAGATTCCAGCCGCTGCATCTGCTGCGTCACGGCGGACTGCGTCTTGTGCAGCCGGTTGGCGGCTTCCGAGAAAGTGTCGTGCCGGGCGATGGCGGTCAGCGTGCGGAGCAGGTCCAGATCCAGATTGCGCATGGTGCTCTACGAAGTATTAGAGATGCTAATGGAATCTTAAGGCAATTTAAATTGTTCCGCGTGAGGAGGGGGGATACATTCAATGCCATAACTCATGAAAATAGGGAAAACACAAAGTGAGCAACGCACACCCTCATCAGGCCGGCATCACCAGTGCCATCGAAAATATTAAAAAAACTGTAGGAAATAAGGGGCTGAACCGCGACAGCCTGCAAACCGTGCTGGATGAATTGATCGGCCTGGCCGGCCACTCCGACTGGTGGGCCGCCGATCGCTACCCCGCTCCGGAAGACGGCGAACGCCAGGCCCGCTACCTGATCGCCGAAGACGCCGACAAGAGCTACGCGCTTTATCTGAACGTCATGCGTCCCGGCAAGCAGATCGTTCCGCACAACCACACGACCTGGGCCTGTATCGCGGCCGTGGAAGGCGTGGAATACAACTACGTCTACGATCGCAGCGACGACGGCTCCGTGCCCGGCGTGGGCCGGCTAGAAAAGACCGGCACCGTGGTGGTCGGTCCCGGCACGGGCATTGCGCTGATGCCGGACGATATCCACGCCGTGGAAATCCAGGGCGACAGCGTCATCCGCCATCTGCACATGTATGGCCGCGCACTGGAAACGCTGACCGAGCGCCTGGCGTTCGATCTGGCTGCCGGTACCTGCAAAGTCATGCCGATCGGCGTGCAGACGCGCCGCTGATCATGGACAAGCCCTATCGGTCCGCCACGCGCCTGTTGCGCGCCGGCCGCCCTCATCGCGGCTGGGTCAATACGCCCGTCACGCGCGCCAGCACTTACGTCTTCGACAGCGTGCAGGCGTGGCGTGACACGCGCAGCCGCCGCGACCAGGAGCGCCTGCCGTCCTACGGCGCGCGCGGCACCGATAGCACGCATGCGCTTGAAGACGCGTTGGTGGAGCTGGAAGAGGGCTATCGCGCCAAGCTATATCCCACCGGACAGGCCGCCATCGCCACCGTGCTGCTGGCCTACCTGCGCGCCGGGGACCACGTGCTGATCACGGATGCGGTGTACGAGCCCGTGCGCCGCTTCTGCGCGGAACATCTGGCGCGGCTGGGCATCGCGTACACGTACTACCGGCCTGACGGCGCTGGCATTGAAGCGCTCATCCGTCCTGAAACCCGCATGATCTATGCGGAATCGCCGGGCTCGTTGACTTATGAGATGCCGGATCTGCCGGCGCTGGCCGCGTTGGCCCGTGCCCATGATTGCTGGCTGGCTGTGGATAACACCTGGGCCTCCGGATTGCTGCACAAACCCCTTACGCTGGGCGCCGACATCTCCATCCTGGCGGCCACCAAGTATCTGGGCGGGCACGCCGACGTGATGATGGGCGCTGCGATCACCAACGCGCGCGCCTGGAATGCGCTGGAGCGCGCCACCGTGGACCTGGGGCAGACCGTTGGTGCCGATGACGCGTATCTGGTGCTGCGCGGCATGCGCACGCTGCCCTTGCGCATGGCGCAGCACGCCCGCAGCGCCATGCGCGTGGCGGATTTCCTGTTGGGCCGCCCCGAGGTGGCGCGCGTTCTATGTCCGGCCCTGCCCGGCGATCCTTCCCATGCGTTGTGGCTGCGCGATTGCAGCGGCGCGAATGGCCTCTTGACGGTGGAGTTCGCTGCCGCGGCCGGCATCGACGCTGTCGAGCGACTTATCAACAGCCTGCGGCTGTTCGGCATCGGCGCATCGTGGGGCGGCTTCGAAAGCCTGGTGATACCCGTCAATCTGGGTGCGGCGCGGGCCCTGCCGGATCCCGAGCCGCGCGGCGCCATGCTGCGCCTGCATGTGGGCCTGGAGGATCCCGACGACCTCATCGCCGACCTCGATCAAGCGCTATCCCAACTTTCTCCGTCTTCCCTGAATACCATGATGCACCCCACCCAAGACCAGCCCGTCATCGACATTGATCCGCACACGCTCAAGCAATGGCTCCATGATGACGCGGAAATCGCGCTGCTGGACGTGCGTGAGCACGGCCAATATGGCGAGGGGCATCTGTTCTACGCCGCGCCCGTGCCCTACAGCCGGCTGGAAGCCGATATCGTGCGCCTGGCGCCGCGGCGCGATGTGCGCATCGCGCTCTACGACGACGGCGGCGCTGATGACACGGCGACGCGTGCCGCACAGGCCCTGGCCGCGCTCGGATACCGCAACGTGCATCGTCTGAGCGGCGGCATTGCGCAATGGCAGCGCGACGGCTATGCCATCTTCGCAGGCGTGAACGTGCCCAGCAAAACCTTCGGTGAACTGGCCGAAGAAGTTTTCCACACCCCCCGCATCGGCGCGCGCGACCTGGCCGAACGCCAGCGCCGCGGCGACGACCTGATCGTGCTGGACGGCAGGCCTTACGCGGAATACCAGAAGATGAGCATCCCGGGCGGCATCTGCTGCCCCAATGGCGAACTGGCGCTGCGCGCCCATACGCTGGCGAGCAATCCGCAGACCACCATTGTGGTGAACTGCGCCGGCCGCACGCGCAGCATCATCGGGGCGCAGACGCTGATCAATCTGGGCGTGCCCAACCCTGTCTACGCGTTGGAGAACGGCACGCAAGGCTGGTACCTCGAGGATCTGCAGCTCGAACACGGCGCACGGCGCCGCTACGACGATGGCGTTGCACCGCAGGACCTGCCTGCGCTGGCACAGCGTTCCTTGCGATTGGCAGAATGTCATGGTGTGCCGGTGGTCGGTGCGGAAGAGGTGCAAGCCTGGTTGCGCGACCAGACCCGCAGCACCTTCCTGTGCGATGTGCGCAGCGCCGAAGAGTACGCGCAAGGCTCGCTGCCCGGTGCGCAGCACACACCGGGCGGCCAGTTGATCCAGGCCACCGACCAGTACCTGGCCGTGCGCGGCGCGCGTATCGTCGTGTTCGACGCCGAAGGCGTGCGCGCGCCAGTGGTCGCCAGCTGGCTGCGGCAGATGGGCTGGGACGCCAGCGTGTTGCGCGAAGGCTTGCAGGCGCAGCTGGAGAACCCTGTGGAAAAGACGCTGGCGCCGCAATTGCCCCTGCTGGGCGATGCGCAACTTGCAGCCGCGCTTGCGCAGGGCGCGCAGCTGGTCGATCTTCGTCCCAGCATGCGCTATCGCGCCGGCCATATCGCAGGCGCACGCTGGTCCATCCGCCCGCGCCTGGCCAGTCTGCACCTGGATGCCGCGCGTCCCGTGGTGTTGCTGGCCGAGGACGCGGCCCTGGCCGCCTGGGCAGCACAGGACTTGCGGGCGCTGGGCGTGCAAGACATCCAGGGCAACACCGGCGACCCCTCTGGCTGGGCCGCGCAGGGCATCGCATTGGCGGCCACGCCGGCCGAGCCTGCGAACGCCGACTGCATCGACTATCTGTTTTTCGTGCATGACCGCCACGACGGCAACAAGGCCGCCGCGCGCCAGTACCTGGCCTGGGAGACCAATCTGGTCAAGCAGATCGACGAACGTGAATTGGCGGGCTACCGCTTTCCGGCCCGCTGATCCCGGACCCGCCGCGCCCGCCCGACCCGGCGCCCGCGGCACAGCAGACGCTTCAATCCGAAAAGTACGCCCCGGCCCTTGCGGCCGGGGTGCGGACGGTTCATGCCGAACCGGAATGCAAAGGACGGCCGAGTATGCGGCCGCCAATCACAAGGGGAACTCAGATGAAGCATCATGCATCGCACGTACGCAAGGCCGCAGCCGCGGCGCTGGCCGGTCTGCTGTGGGGGACCGTTGCCCACGCCGAGGCGCCCGCGCCGTTACCCGACTATCCCAAGCAGGCCATCACGGTCGTGTCGCCGTTTCCTCCGGGAGGCGGCAACGATGGTGTCGCGCGCCTGATCGCGCAGGAACTGGGCGCCATCACGGGCCAGAGCGTGGTGGTGGAAAACCGTTCGGGCGCGGGCGGCAACGTCGGCACGGCGCAAGTGGCGCGCGCCAAGCCCGACGGCTATACCCTGGTGATGTCGCAGACCAGCGTCATGGCCGTCAATCCGCGCCTGTACAAGAACGTGGGCTTTGACCCGGTCAAGGACTTCACGCCCATCTCGCAGATCACTTCGGCGCCGCTGGTGCTGGTGGCGCGCAGCGAGAGCCCGTACCGCACGCTGAACGATTATCTGGAAGCCGCGCGCAAGCAGCCCGGCGCGATAACCTACGCGACGCCCGGCAATGGCACCATGAGCCATCTGATGGGGGCGCTGCTATCGCAGAAGGCCGACGTGAAGCTGGTGCACGTGCCTTATCGCGGCGCCGCGCCCGCCATCACCGACCTCATGGGCGGCACCGTGGACATGTTGATAACTTCACCGGCGTCGGCCGAACCCATGGTTGCCGCCGGCAAGCTGCGCATTCTGGCGCTCAGCCACGAGAACAGCATCGGCATCTTCAAGGGGGCGCCCACGCTCAAGCAGGCGGGCATGGAAGGCATTACCGCCGATGATTGGTATGGACTGTTCGCGCCCGCCGGCACGCCGCCCGAGCGCATTGCCTACCTGGCGCAAGCGGTGGGGCAGGCGATGAAATCGCCCGCGGTGATCGCCAAGATCAACAGCGGCGGCAGCTGGGCGGTGGGCAGCCAGCCCGCCGCGTTCAAGACGCGATTGCAGGAAGACACTGTGTATTGGGCCGACATGGTGAAGACTGCGGGCGTGTCGCTGGACTGATGCGCAAGTCGATGATTGCGCTACACCGCCACGATCTTGCCTACGGCGGATTTCAGGGCGGCGTAGGCGGGTGACTTCTGCGCGCTGGTGTTGGTGACCAGATGGTCGATGCGGTCCGCGCTGCAGTACGACACGCGGCTGCACAGGCCGATCTTGCTGAAGTCGGCCAGCAGTACCAGCTGCTTGGCGCTGGCCGCCATCGCGCGCGCCACTTCGGCCTCGCGCAGGTCATAGTTGGTGGCGCCGAATTCGGCGTCCACGCCGACCGGCGACAGCAGCGCCAGATCCGCGCGATAGCGGTGGATCTCGGCGATCGTGATGTCGCCGGCCGTGGCGCACACCGGGCCGCCCACGGAGCCGCCCAGCATGATCAGCTGGTTTGCGCCGTTGCCGGCCGCGCCCACCTTCAAGGCGACGTCAAACGAGTTGGTGATGACGGTCAGGCCCGACAGCTTGGCCAGCTCGTCGGCCAGCACGCTGGTGGTGCTGCCAGCGTCCAGGAACAGGGTCTGTCCGCTGGATACCAGCCCCGCGGCCGCGCGCGCGATGGCGCGCTTGTACTTGACGCGGGTATGCACGCGTTCCGCGATGGGCGGTTCGCTGTGCACCGGCACGGCGCCGCCGTGCACCCGGCGCAATTCGCCCATGGCCTCCAATTCCAGCAGGTCACGCCTGACTGTCTCCCTTGAAACCCCTAGTTCGCCGACGATACGGTCGGTCGATACCTGCTGCAATGAAGACAGCAGGGCGCGGATTCTCTGATACCGCTCTTCTTGCCACATGTCCGATGTTTCCTAATCTATGTCCGGCGCCGAGCGGCTGCGGCGATCAGCGCGCGCAATGCCAGCAGGGAGCCTCCCACGACCAGCATGATAAGGGTTGAATAGGCGGCAGCCTGCGAGACGAACCCCGCTTCGTCCAGGCGCAGGACGGAAACGGGCGCCACGCTCACGGATGGCGTGACCAGGAAGATCACCGCCGACAGCGTCACCATGGACCGCATGAACAGGAAGAAGAACACGCCCAGCACGGTCGGGCCGATCAGCGGCAGCACGGCGTCGCGCAGCACCCGCAGCGTGCCGCCGCCCAGGCAGCTGACAGCCTCCTCCAGCGCTTGCGGCACGGCGCGCATGCCGGTCATCATCGTCAGGAAACCCTGCGTGTGGTAGTGGTAGAAGTTGCACAAGGCAATCAGCGCGGCGCTGCCGTACAGCGCATACAACGGCGTGCCGGGAGCGTTGAAGGCGAAGATGTACGACAAGCCCAGCACCAGGCCGGGAACGCCCACCGGCAGCACCGAGACCAGGTACACCAGCTTGGCCCACGCGCGCGGAATGCGGCACACCCCGAAGCTCAGGAAGAACAGCAGCAGCACGCCGCCGCCTGCCGCCGCCAGCGACAGGTACAGCGACGTCCAGAGTGGTGTGTAGCCGCCGCTGACTGTGATGTCGTAATGCTTCAGCGTCCATTCCATGCGATAGGGCCACAGCCGCATGAAGCTGGCGAAGATCACCGTGGCCACGGTCAGGATGATGGTGCCGCTGGCCAGCAACACGCCGGCGGTGAACGCCGCATCGCGCCCGCGAGCCGGTTGCGGCGTGACCCGCAATCCGCTGGGCGAGGCCGAGCCGAACTGGCGCTGCGAGGCGACGCGTTCGATCTGCACCGAAATCAGCGATGGCAGCAGCAGCAGGATGCCGACCACCGAGCCCATGCCGAAGTTCATCTGCCCGGATACCTGGCTGTAGATCTCGGTGGCCAGCACCCGGTAGTTGCCGCCGATCACGGCGGCGTTGCCGAAGTCGGTAATGGTGATGACGAACACTACGAAGGCCGCGCTCAGCAAGCCGAACTTGCAGTTGGGCAGGGTGATGTCGAGGAACTGGCGCGAGCCGGACGCGCCCATCACTTCGGCCGCGTCGTAGTAGCGCGCATCCATGTTGCGCAAGGCCGCCTGCAGGATCAGCACGGCCTGGGGCAGGGCGTAGAACACGTTGGAGATCAACAGGCCCCAGAAGCCGTAGATATCTATTTCCCAGCCTGTCCAGCGGTGTACCAGCCCGTTGCGGCCCAGCAGGAAGATGAGCCCCAGGCCCTGCACCAGCGAAGGCGCCAGCAGCGGCAGCACCAGCGCCAGCCGCACGGCGGCCTTGCCGCGCATGCAGCTGCGATCCAGGCCGTAGGCGATGGCAAAGCCCAGCGCGACGCTGACCACCGTGGTGGCGGTGCTCATGACCAGGCTGTTGAGCGTGGCGGTGAGCACGCCGCGCGTGGCGAAGACCTCGGCATAGTTGCCCAGGCCGACCGAGCCGTCCTTCTCGACCAGGCTGCGCCACGCTACAGTCGCCAGCGGATAGAGGAAGAACAGCGCCAGGCCCGCCAGAGGGATGCCGACGCAGCTCCATAGCAGCACACGGTCGGCGGACCAGGGGGCGCGGCCGGTTGGCGCCGCGATGGCCGGGCTGGCGTGGGCGGCGCTCAAGCGGCGGCCCCGGTTTGCGTGGTGCGATCCGTCATACGCTGACCCAGGCGCACTGGCCCGGCTCCATGTCCAGCCGCACGGGGGCGCCGCGCGACAGGCCCGCGGCGCCATGTTGTTCCACCAGCAGTTCGCGTCCCTGCCAGGCGATGCGCAGGCGGGTGAGGTTGCCCATGAACGTCATGTCCTGCACGCGGCCCGGGCCGTGTTCGTCCGCGGCGATGCGCAGGTTCTCGGGCCGCAGGCAGGCCTCGTAGCGCTCGCTGGCGCCCTCGGGCCGCGTCGCCAGCAGTTGGGGCATGGCCTCGCGCACCCAGTCGGTGGGCAGCAGATTGCTCAGGCCCACGAAGTTCGCCACAAAGCGGGTGCGCGGGCGCAGGTACAGATCGGAAGGCGAGCCCACCTGCTCGATGCGGCCGTCGTTCATGCACACGATCTTGTCGGCCAGCGTCAGCGCTTCCTCCTGATCGTGCGTGACCATGACCGTGGGAATCTTTAGGCGCCGCTGCACGTCGTGGATCTCGGCGCGCATGTCGGTGCGTACGCGCGCGTCCAGCGCGGACAGCGGTTCGTCCAGCAGGATCAGCGCCGGATCCACCGCCAGCGCGCGCGCCAGCGCCACGCGCTGCTGCTGGCCGCCGGACAACTGGTGCGGATAGCGCTCCGCATGTTCGGGCAGTTTGATCAGCGTCAGCAGTTCCTTTACGCGCGCGCCGATGCGTTCGCGCGATTCGCCGCGGATGCGCAGGCCGTAACCCACGTTTTGCGCCACGGTCATGTTGGGGAACAGGGAATACGACTGGAACACGATGCCGAAGCCGCGCTTGCGCGCCGGCAGCGCGCTCAGGTCGCGCCCGCCCAGCGTGATGGTGCCGCGGTCAAAGGGCAGCAAGCCCGCCACGATGCGCAGCAGGGTGGTTTTGCCGCAGCCGCTGGGGCCCAGCAGGCAGACGAATTCATGTTCGCCCACGGACAGGTCGATGTCTTGCAGCGCTACCGACGCATCGAACGTCTTGCGGATTCCGCGCAATTCCAGATACATGGCGTCTCCAGGACAGGCTGCGGCCGGCTTTGCGCCGGCCGCGGCACCGTCAACGCTTGATGGTTTCCTGCCAGGTCTTAATGGTGGCGTCCCGCTCCGCGGCCGACTTGGGGAAGTCCACGGGATACAGCACGGCGGTCAGGTCCTTGGGCAGGCCGGCGGCTTCGGCGGCCTTGTTGGGTGTGGCGCCGGGGATGGTCACCAGTTCCTTGTACTTGCTGTACAGGCCGCCGGCCTGCGCCGACAGCGTCCAATCGAGGAAGCGTTTGGCGTCGGTGGGATTCTTGGCCGTTTTCATCAGCCCCGAGGCTTCCAGTTCGTAGCCCACCCATTTGGATGGAATCACCATCTTGATGGGGAATCCTTCCTCGATGGACTGCATGGCGGGGAAGGCGAAGGACACGCCGATGGCGTACTCGCCGGCGCGCGCCATCTTGCAGGGGCGCGAACCGGACGGCGTGTACTGGGCCACATTCTTGTCCAGGTCCTTGAGCAGCGCCCAGCCTTTCTCCTTGCCCATACCCTGCAGCAGCGCGACGATCTGCAGATAGCCGGTACCCGAGGCGGCAGGGCTGGGGATAACTATCTCGCCCTTGTAGACCGGCTTGGTCAGGTCTTCCCAGGAGGTCGGCATGGGCAGATTCTTGGACTTGAGCCTGTCCGTGTTTACACAGAATGCGGCTACGTAGCCGGTGGCGGCGAACCACTTCTGGTCGGCGCCCTTGTACTGCGCGGGCAGGGCGTCCATGCCCTTGGCCGCATACGGCTCCAGCAGGTTTTGCAGGCGCGGATCCAGCATGTTGCTGACGGCGAAGCCCCAGATCACGTCCTGCTGCGGGTTGGAGGCCTCGGCGATCAGGCGCGCGCCCAGATCTCCGGTGGACAGCCGCAGCACGTTGACCTTCACGTCCGGCATGGCGGCGTTGGCGGCTTTCAGATAGGCCGCGATTTCATCTTCTTCGAGGGCGGTGTAGACGGTGATGGCGCCGGCGTGGGCCTGCGTCCAACCTAGGGAAATTACTGCAACCACAAGGCTAAGCTTCTTCATACATTGCATGATGGAACTCCGGTTGGAATACACGGCAACGGTGGCGAGCTACGTAGTTGGACAGCCTTCTGCAACAAATCCGGCAAGTTGCAGTTTTATGTATGTTTGCAAATTTGTGGCAACGTGTCTAGACTGGAAAAACCAGTATTCAAGGGTTTTTTTGGCGTAGGCGCATCCTCCCGCGCCACGCCTGGAGCTCATCGATGCAAACTTCACCGCCGTTATCCGCGCAGCAGCTGGCCGCGTACTCCTCGTTCGCCCAAACGCTGGCGGACCGCGTCCGTCCCTTGTCGCGCAAGTGGTTCCGGCATCCGCTGGACGTGGACACCAAGGCGGACGAAAGCCCGGTCACGCAGGCCGACCGTGAGGTCGAGGCCGCCTTGCGCGAGGCCATCGCCCAGCATTATCCCGAGCACGGCATCTTTGGAGAAGAGTTCGGTGCGTCGCATGCCGAAGCCGAATTCGTGTGGTCGCTGGACCCCATCGACGGCACGCGCGCGTTCATTTCCGGTAACCCGTTGTGGGGCACGCTGCTGGCGCTGCTGCATCGGGGCAAACCTGTGCTCGGCGTAATCGACATACCCATGCTGGACGAGCGCTGGGTCGGCGCGGCCGGCGTGGCCGCGCAACTGAACGGTGCCGCCTGCCGCACCAGCGCTTGCGCCGAACTGCGCCAGGCCGTGCTGTACGCCACCTCGCCCGACATCTTTGCCGGCGCCGAGTTGGCCGCCTTCGAGGCGCTGACGCAGGCCGCGCGCATGCGCCGCTACGGCGGCGATTGCTACAGCTACGGCCTCCTGGCGAGCGGACACGTCGACCTGGTGGTCGAGTCCGGCCTGCAGCCGTATGACTATCTGGCGCTGATGCCCGTGATCGAAGGGGCGGGCGGCGTCATTACCGATTGGTCGGGGCAGCCGCTCAGTCTCGAATCGCAGGGCCGCGTCGTCGCGGCCGCCACGCCGCAGCTGCATCGCCAGGCGATGCGGGTGCTGGGGGCGGCCATGACCTGAACGCCGCGCCGCCCGCCCGCAGTCCAACGCAACGCTTCAGTCACAAGGTGAAAGAGCATGCATGCACTAGGGGTAGCAACGGTGGAAGACGCGGAGCGGCTGGTGCAAGCCAGCCAGCTCTCGCACATCAAGGTAGGTTTGTCCGACGTCGATGGCGTCATGCTGGGAAAGTACTTGCGGCGCGACAAATTCCTGGGCGCGCTGCGCTCGGGGCTGGCGTTCTGCGACGTGGTGTTCGGCTGGGACCTGGACGACCAGCTGTACGACAACACCAAGTACACGGGTTGGCACACGGCCTATCCGGATGCCAAGCTCAGGATCATCCCGCAAAGCGGCCGCCGGCTGCCGCTGGAGCAGGGACCGGGCGGCGAAGACATGCTGCTGTTCCTGGCGGAATTCGAAGGCGACGCGGGCGCCATCTGTCCGCGGCGGTTGTTGCACCGGACGCTGGACCGGGCCGCGGGCATGGGCTATGACGTCCATGCCGCGCTGGAGTACGAGTTCTTCATGTTCCGCGAAACGCCGCACTCGGTGCGCGCCAAGAACTACCGCAACATGGAGAACTGGACGCCGGGAAATTTCGGCTACTCGGTGCTGCGCAGCACGGTCGAAGGCGACTTCTACCGCAAGCTCCTGGACATGTGCGAACGCATGGACATGCCCATCGAAGGCCTGCACACCGAGACCGGGCCGGGCGTGCTGGAAGCGGCCCTGGCAGTGGACCTGGCCGCGGCCGCGGGCGACAAGGCCTTTCTCTTCAAGACTTTCACCAAGGCGCTGGCGCAGCAGAACGGGCTGATGGCGACCTTCATGGCGAAATGGTCGCATGATCATCCCGGCCAGAGCGGACACATCCATCTGTCGCTGCGCGACCACAAGACCAACCGTTCGGCCTTTTACGACGAATCCCGGCCGCACGGCATGAGCGCGACGCAAGCTTCCTTCATGGCCGGTGTGCAGCGCTACCTGCCGGAATTCATGGCCATGTATGCGCAGACCATCAACAGCTATTCGCGCCTGGTACCCGGGTACTGGGCGCCGCTGGATGCGACCTGGGGCATGGAAAACCGCACCACTGCGCTGCGGCTGATTCCAGGCAGCGACAAATCGCAGCGCGTCGAGGTTCGCATCGGATCGGCCGACGCCAATCCCTATCTGGCCTTGTCCGCTGCCCTGGCTTCGGGCCTGTATGGCATTGAGCAGGGCCTGGAACCCGAGCCGATGGTGCAGGGCAACGCCTATACGCAGCAGTTCCCGGCACATCTGCGCTTGCCCACCACGCTCTGGGAGGCCGCGCAGCGGCTGCGCGAATCCGAGGCCGCGCGCCATCTGTTTGGCGACGCCTTCGTCGAACATTACGCGGCGACGCGCGAATGGGAAGAACGGCAGTTCCGCCGCCACGTGACCGATTGGGAACTGGCGCGCTACTTCGAAATCATCTGAATCCAAACCACACCGCTTGCGCAGGGCAGACATGACCCAGGAACTCATCACCATCAGTCCCATCGACGGGCGCGAGGTCGTGCGCCGTCCCTACGCCAGCGAGGCGCAGATCGCACAGGCGCTCGCCGACGCCCAAGCCGCGCAGGGCGCGTGGCAGGCACTGGGCGTGCAGGAGCGGGGGCGCATCGTGTCCGAGGCCGTCGACCGCTTCGTCGCCGCGAAGGACGAGATCGCACGCGCCATTACCATCCAGATGGGCCGGCCGCTGCGCTACACGCCCGGAGAGGTGGCGGGCTTCGAGGCCCGCGCGCGCCACATGATCGCGATCGCGGGTGAGGCGCTGGCGCCCATCCAGGTTGCGGAAATGGCGGGATTCACGCGCTTCATCAGCCGTGAACCCATAGGCGTGGCGCTGACCATTGCGCCGTGGAACTATCCCTTGCTGACGGCGGTGAACAGCATCGTGCCCGCGCTGATGGCCGGCAATACCGTCATTCTCAAGCATTCCGACCAGACGCCCCTGTGCGCGGAACTGATCGAACGCGCATTCCGGGAAGCTGGCGCGCCCAAGGGCGTGTTCCAGTACCTGCATGCCAACCATGACATCGTGCGCAGGCTGATCCGCGCGCCGGAGATTGGCTACGTCTCGTTTACCGGTTCGGTGCGCGGCGGGCATGTCGTGGAGGAAAGCGCGGCGGGGAGGTTCATCGGCGTCGGCCTGGAGCTGGGTGGCAATGATCCAGCCTATGTGCGCGAGGACGCGAAGATCGACCATGCGGTCGAGACGTTGGTGGACGGCGCCTTTTTTAATTCAGGCCAATCCTGCTGCGGCATCCAGCGCATCTATGTGGCGCGTGCGCGGTACGACGAGTTCGTCGAGCGTGCGGTCGAATTGACCCGCAGCTACGTGCTGGGGAATCCGCTGCACGCCGAAACAACGCTGGGGCCGGTGGTTCGTGCAAAAGCCGCCGCCGAGATCCGCGACATCATCGGGGCTGCGGTTTCCGCCGGTGCCAGAAATATGATTGATAGCTCGTATTTCAAGGAGGCGAGCATAGGCTCGCCTTACGTCGCGCCGGCCCTGCTGACGCAGGTCGATCATCGCATGCGCATCATGAGTGATGAATGCTTCGGTCCCGCTGTCGGCATCATGGCGGTGGACAGCGACGAGGAGGCGATCGGCCTGATGAACGACAGTCCCTACGGCCTGACGGCGGCGGCTTTTACGCAGGACCAGGATGCGGCCCTGCATATAGGCCGCCAGGTGCAGGCGGGTACGTTCTTCATGAACCGTTGCGATTACCTGGATCCCGCGCTGGCTTGGACCGGCGTGAAGAACTCCGGCCGCGGCGTCTCCTTGTCTGTCGTGGGCTACGAGCAGCTCACCCAAGCCAAATCCTTCCATCTGCGCAGCGTCTGACACGACGCCATCAGGAAACCCACCATGACCGTGCCCAGCGTTAATTGGAACTATCCCACCGCCATCAAGGCCGGCCCCGGCCGCATCAAGGAACTGCCCGAGCTATGCCGCGGCCTGGGCATGAAGCGGCCTCTGCTTGTGACGGATCCCGGGCTTGCTGCCTTGCCGATGGTGATGCAGGCCGTGCGAGCGTGCCGCCAGGAAGGGCTGGAATGCGGCCTGTTCCACGAGATCAAAGGCAATCCCACGGGCCGTAATGTGGACGATGGCGTGCAAGCCTATCGGCAAGGCCGCCATGATGGCGTGATCGCATTCGGCGGCGGCTCCGCGCTGGATGCCGCCAAGGCCATCGCGCTGATGGCCGGGCAGCGGCGGCCATTATGGGATTTCGAAGATGTCGGCGACAACTACCTGCGCGTCGACGTCGCGGGCATGGCCCCGGTGGTGGCCGTGCCGACCACCGCGGGCACGGGTTCCGAAGTAGGGCGCGCTTCCGTCATCACCGACGAGGCCGCCGAGGTCAAGCGCATCATCTTCCACGCGCGCATGCTGCCTGCCGTGGTGATCCTGGACCCCGAGCTCACTGTCGGCCTGCCGCCCAAGATAACGGCGGCGACCGGCATGGACGCGCTGTCGCATAATCTCGAAGCCTACTGTTCGCCTTTCTTCCATCCCATGGCGGCGGGCATCGCGATCGAAGGCATGCGCCTGGTCAAGGAATACTTGCCGCAGGCCGTCGCCAACGGCAGCGATTTGCAGGCGCGGCTGCAGATGCTGGTGGCGTCCAGCATGGGCGCGACGGCGTTCCAGCGCGGGCTGGGCGCCATGCATGCGCTGGCGCATCCGTTGGGCGCGCTGTACGACGCGCATCACGGCATGCTCAACGCAATCCTCATGCCGTACGTGCTGAAAGCCAACGAGCACGCGGTGGCGCCGCGGCTGCAGGCCTTGGCGCGCTACCTGGATCTGCCGGATTCCGGCCCGGGGGCGGTGCTGGACTGGGTGTTGCGTCTGCGCGAGACCGTGGGCATCCCCCACACCCTGGCAGAAATCGGCATCGACGACGCCCAGGCCGAGCGGGTGGGGCGCATGGCGGCCGAGGATCCATCGGCCGGCACCAACCCCGTCAACTACACCCCTGAGCAGTATTCCGATCTTTTTCGTGCAGCAATTCGCGGAAACCTGTAAGCTTCGCCCCCTCTGCGCGGAAACGCTGCGGTGGTTGAAGAAGAATTTTGAATATTTCGTCCCAAGCGTTTGACAGCGGGTTTGAAAGTGTTCATAATCTCGAATTCTCCTGTGGAGGAGTGCCCGAGTGGTTAAAGGGGGCAGACTGTAAATCTGTTGGCCTTGCGCCTACGTTGGTTCGAATCCAACCTCCTCCACCAGAGACCCACACCTAAATCCAGGCGCGGTTTGCCTGGATTTACAATGTGAAGCTCAGAAAGCTGAGCAGCCTTCGCAAAGAAGGTTGTAAGGCTCTCCCGGGCTTCGGATTGAAAAAGGTTTGGGAAAGAGAAGGTGAAAGGGTATGCCGCGGGTGTAGCTCAATGGTAGAGCAGAAGCCTTCCAAGCTTACGACGAGGGTTCGATTCCCTTCACCCGCTCCAAGATTTATTTGCCCATGTGGCTCAGTGGTAGAGCACTCCCTTGGTAAGGGAGAGGTCGCGCGTTCGATCCGCGCCATGGGCACCACTAATTTCTCTCTTCTTCAGTCAGAAGCGCAATCCAGGTCAGGAGTCAGCCATGGCAAAAGGCAAGTTTGAACGTACCAAGCCGCACGTGAACGTGGGTACGATTGGTCACGTTGACCACGGCAAAACGACGTTGACGGCGGCCATCACGACCGTTCTGTCGAACAAGTTCGGCGGCGAAGCCAAGGGCTACGACCAGATCGACGCGACTCCTGAAGAAAAGGCTCGCGGCATCACGATCAACACGGCTCACGTCGAGTACGAAACGGAAGCGCGTCACTACGCGCACGTTGACTGCCCGGGCCACGCTGACTATGTGAAGAACATGATCACGGGCGCCGCGCAGATGGACGGCGCGATCCTGGTCGTGTCGGCCGCTGACGGCCCGATGCCGCAAACCCGCGAACACATCCTGCTGTCGCGCCAGGTTGGCGTGCCGTACATCATCGTCTTCCTGAACAAGGCTGACATGGTTGACGACGCCGAGCTGCTCGAGCTGGTGGAAATGGAAGTCCGCGAACTGCTGTCGAAGTACGACTTCCCGGGCGACGACACCCCGATCGTGAAGGGTTCGGCCAAGCTGGCGCTGGAAGGCGACAAGGGCGAACTGGGCGAACAGGCCATCATGGCTCTGGCCGCTGCGCTGGATTCGTACATCCCGACGCCCGAGCGCGCCGTGGACGGCACGTTCCTGATGCCGGTTGAAGACGTGTTCTCGATCTCGGGTCGCGGCACCGTGGTGACCGGCCGTATCGAACGCGGCGTGATCAAGGTCGGCGAAGAACTCGAAATCGTCGGTATCGTTCCGACGGTCAAGACGACCTGCACGGGCGTGGAAATGTTCCGCAAGCTGCTGGACCAAGGTCAAGCCGGCGACAACGTGGGCATCCTGCTGCGCGGCACCAAGCGTGAAGACGTCCAGCGCGGCCAAGTTCTGGCCAAGCCGGGCTCGATCACCCCGCACACGGACTTCACGTCCGAGGTGTACATCCTGTCCAAGGAAGAAGGCGGCCGTCACACCCCGTTCTTCCAAGGCTATCGTCCCCAGTTCTACTTCCGCACGACGGACGTGACGGGCACGATCGAACTGCCGGCCGACAAGGAAATGGTTCTGCCGGGCGACAACGTGGCCATGACGGTCAAGCTGTTGGCTCCGATCGCCATGGAAGAAGGTCTGCGTTTCGCCATCCGTGAAGGCGGTCGTACCGTCGGCGCCGGCGTCGTCGCCAAGATCCTGAAGTAAGCAATACCCGGATGGGTAGAGTGGACTCTCAAGTCCCTCTATCCATCTTTGCTGTAAAAGTAGTATGATGTATGGTTCCGCAAGTTGTTGCATGTAAGGCGGAAGCAGCTGTGTAGTGCAAGTGTAGTGTTTTAGGGGCATAGCTCAATTGGCAGAGCGTCGGTCTCCAAAACCGAAGGTTGTAGGTTCGATTCCTACTGCCCCTGCCACCGCCAGGATAAACCCGCGGGAGATCATCGCGAGTTACGCATTCACGGCGGCTCGCGTCGCAATATGTCTAATACCAGCGTAGAAACCGTAACCAGTACCGCCGACCGGGTGAAGCTCGGGCTGGCGGTTCTTGTCGTTATTGCTGGCATCGTCGGGTTTTCCGTGCTCAGCGCGCAACCGATGCCTGCACGTATCGGCGTATTCGTCGGCGGCCTTGTGATCGCAGCCGTGATCGCCTGGTTCAGCGAACCCGGCCGCCGCACCCTGAGCTTCGCCAGCGAGTCCTACAACGAAGTCAAGCGTGTCTCGTGGCCCACGCGCAAGGAAACGACCCAGATGACGGGTATCGTTTTCGCGTTTGTGGCGGTCATGGGCCTTTTCATGTGGGTGCTCGACAAGGGCATCGAATGGATTCTTTACGGCCTGTTGTTGGGCTGGAAATAAGGACGGCGAATGAGTAAGCGTTGGTATGTCGTCCATGTGTACTCCGGCATGGAAAAAAGCGTACACAAGGCCCTGAACGAGCGCATCGAGCGCGCGGGCCTGCAAACGTCTTTTGGCCGCATTCTTGTGCCCTCCGAGGAAGTCGTCGAGGTCAAGGGTGGCCAGAAGTCGATCACCGAGCGCCGCATTTTCCCCGGTTATGTCCTGGTTGAAATGGACTTGACCGACGAAACGTGGCACCTGGTCAAGAACACCAACCGCGTCACCGGCTTTTTGGGTGGCTCGGGCAACCGTCCGACCCCGATTTCCGAAAAGGAAGTCGAGAAGATCCTCTCCCAGATGGAAGAGGGCGTCGAGAAACCCCGCCCCAAGATCCTGTTCGAAGTGGGCGAGATGGTTCGGGTCAAGGAAGGTCCGTTTGCAGACTTCAACGGCAACGTCGAAGAAGTCAATTACGAAAAGAGCAAGGTTCGCGTGTCTGTCACCATTTTTGGTCGCGCCACGCCCGTCGAACTCGATTTCAGTCAGGTCGAAAAGACCTAATTTCAACCCCCGGGGAGCCCCCAGGCCTGAACGCCCAGGAGCGATATAACCCGCAAGGAGCAAAGCATGGCGAAGAAGATCGTCGGCTTTATCAAGCTGCAAGTGCCGGCTGGTAAGGCTAACCCCTCCCCCCCGATTGGCCCGGCCCTGGGTCAGCGTGGCCTGAACATCATGGAATTCTGCAAGGCGTTCAACGCCAAGACCCAAGGCATGGAGCCTGGTCTGCCGATTCCGGTGGTGATCACCGCCTTCGCCGACAAGAGCTTCACCTTCATCATGAAGACCCCGCCCGCGACGGTCCTCATCAAGAAGGCCGCCGGCGTGCAAAAGGGTTCGTCCAAGCCGCATACCGACAAGGTCGGCACGCTGACCCGCGCTCAAGCTGAAGAGATCGCCAAGGCCAAGGGCCCCGATCTGACCGCCGCTGATCTGGACGCCGCCGTGCGTACGATCGCTGGCAGCGCCCGCAGCATGGGCATCACGGTTGAGGGGATCTAATCATGGCAAAACTGTCCAAGCGCGCCGCCGCCATTGCGCAGAAGATCGACCGCACCAAGCTGTACCCGGTCGCTGAAGCCCTGACCCTGGTCAAGGAAACCGCCGTCGCCAAGTTCAATGAATCCATTGACGTGGCCGTGCAACTCGGCATCGACCCGAAGAAGTCGGACCAACTGGTTCGCGGCTCGGTCGTTCTGCCCGCCGGCACCGGCAAGTCGGTCCGCGTGGCCGTGTTCGCCCAAGGCGACAAGGCTGAAGCCGCCAAGGCCGCTGGCGCCGACATCGTCGGTCTGGACGACCTGGCTGACCAGATCAAGGCCGGTCAAATGGACTTCGACGTGGTCATCGCCTCGCCCGACACGATGCGTGTCGTGGGTGCCCTGGGTCAGATCCTGGGTCCCCGTGGCCTGATGCCGAACCCGAAGGTCGGCACCGTGACCCCGGACGTCGCTACCGCTGTCAAGAACGCCAAGGCCGGTCAGGTTCAGTACCGCACCGACAAGGCTGGCATCATCCACGCAACGATCGGCCGCGCGTCGTTCGGCGTGGAACAGCTGCAAACCAACCTGGCCGCTCTGGTCGACGCCCTGCAAAAGGCTCGTCCCGCAGCTGCCAAGGGCATTTACCTGCGCAAGCTGGCCGTTTCGTCCACGATGGGCGGCGGTGCGCGCGTGGAAATTGCCTCGCTGTCGGCCAACTAAGCCGATAGCTGTAAACGTACTTTGGGCTGCATCCGGATTCCTCCGGATGTTGCTGTCAAAGACCGCTGGAGCAGGGTGGTTCAAGCAGTACCGGACCCCTCCGCTTAATACCGAAGCCCGTAAGGTTCGGATCCAGCGTAGACGGCGTCCCCAGGAAGATTTCTTTACACGAAGAACTCGACCAGGCGCCGCATTCGGTTGACGCGCAAGGCTCAGGCCCCAGGCGTCTTTTGATGGAGTGTTCAAACCGTGAGTCTCAATCGTCAAGAGAAAGCGGTGGTAATCGAGGAAGTCTCGGCGGAAGTCGCCAAGGCCCAATCGATTGTTATCGCTGAGTACCGTGGTCTGGACGTCGCCTCTGTCACCGTACTGCGCAAAACTGCGCGTGAATCGGGCGTGTATCTGCGTGTTCTGAAGAACTCGCTGGCCCGTCGTGCTGTTGCCGGCACGGCTTTCGAGCCGTTGGCTGAGCAACTGACCGGTCCGCTGATCTATGGCATCAGCGCTGATCCGGTTTCGGCGGCCAAGGTCCTCGCAGGTTTCGCGAAAAGCAACGACAAGCTGGTCATCAAGGCGGGCGCTCTGCCCAACAGCCTGCTGAACCAAGACGGCGTGAAGGCCCTGGCCACCATGCCCTCGCGCGAAGAGTTGCTGTCGAAGCTGCTGGGCACCATGCAAGCCCCCATCGCGCAATTCGTGCGTACGCTCAACGAAGTTCCGACCAAGTTCGCCCGTGGCCTCGCCGCCGTGCGCGACCAGAAGGCTGCGGCTTAATCGCCTGCCTTCACGGAATTCGCTGAACGACCGAGCGACACCCAAACCCTGGCATTACCAAATTATTTGGAGTTCTGAAAAATGGCACTTAACAAAGCTGAAATCCTTGACGCCATCGCTGGCATGACCGTGCTCGAGCTGTCCGAGCTGATCAAGGAAATGGAAGAGAAGTTCGGCGTGTCGGCTGCTGCCGCCGCTGTCGCTGTCGCTGCTCCCGCCGCTGGTGGCGCTGCCGCCGCCGCTGAAGAGCAAACCGAGTTCACCGTCGTCCTGACCGACGCCGGCGCCAACAAGGTCAGCGTCATCAAGGCCGTGCGCGAGCTGACCGGTCTGGGTCTGAAGGAAGCCAAGGACCTGGTCGACGGCGCTCCGAAGCCCGTCAAGGAAGCTGTGGCCAAGGCTGACGCCGAAGCCGCCAAGAAGAAGCTGGAAGAAGCTGGCGCCAAGGTCGAAGTCAAGTAAGACCTGCGTCAATTTGCCCGGGGACAGCGCAGTTTGCAGTCCCCGGGCTTTTGCGTTTCCAGGAAACCCCTACTGGGGGTATGCCCTTTACAGGGGGGTTTCCTGGAGTCGTATCACCTGGGGCCGTGGTTGACGGCCCATGCAACCTCGAGTCGGAGTGCTCATGCCTTACTCGTACACCGAAAAAAAGCGCATCCGCAAAAGCTTCGCCAAGCGTGAAGACGTTCAAAACGTTCCCTTCCTGTTGGCGACACAGCTTCAATCCTACCTAACTTTCCTGCAGGCGGATACCGCCCCGTCCGATCGCGTAGCCGACGGTTTGCAGGCGGCGTTCTCGTCGATTTTCCCGATCGTTAGTCACAACGGTATGGCGCGCTTGGAGTTCGTGAGCTATGTGCTCGGCGAACCGGTGTTCGATGTCAAGGAATGTCAGCAACGTGGCCTGACCTATGCCTCGCCCCTGCGAGCCAAGGTCCGCCTGGTGCTGCTTGACCGCGAAGTCAGCAAGCCCACCGTGAAGGAAGTGAAGGAACAGGAAGTCTACATGGGCGAAATTCCGCTCATGACGGGCACGGGTTCCTTCGTCATCAACGGCACCGAGCGTGTCATCGTTTCGCAGCTGCACCGCTCGCCTGGCGTGTTCTTCGAGCACGACCGCGGCAAGACCCACAGCTCCGGCAAGCTCCTGTTCTCGGCCCGCGTGATTCCTTACCGCGGCTCGTGGCTGGACTTCGAATTCGATCCGAAGGACGTCCTGTTCTTCCGCGTCGACCGTCGCCGCAAGATGCCCGTCACGATTCTGTGCAAGGCCATCGGCATGACGCCGGAATCGATCCTGGCCAACTTCTTCGACTTCGACAACTTCGAATTGAAGAGCGAAGGCGCGATGATGGAATTCGTGCCTGAGCGTTGGAAGGGCGAAATGGCCCGTTTCGACATCAGCGACCGCAGCGGCAAGGTCATTGTCGAAAAAGACAAGCGCATCAACGCCAAGCATCTGCGCGACCTGGCTGCCGGCGGCATCCAGCGCATCTCCGTGCCGGAAGACTTCCTGTACGGCCGCGTGCTGGCCAAGAACATCGTCGACCCGGACACCGGCGAAGTCATCGCCAACGCCAACGACGAGATCACGGAAAGCGTGCTGGGCGCCCTGCGCGCCGCCAACGTGCACGACATCCAAGCCCTCTACACGAACGACCTGGACCGCGGCCCGTACATCTCGCAAACGCTGCGCACCGATGAAACCGCCGACCAGATGGCCGCGCGAGTTGCCATCTACCGCATGATGCGTCCTGGCGAACCGCCCACCGAAGAAGCGGTGGAAGCGCTGTTCCAGCGTCTGTTCTACAGCGAAGAAACGTACGATCTGTCGCGCGTCGGCCGCATGAAGGTCAACAGCCGTCTGGGCCGTGGTGAAGACATCACGGGTCCGATGACGCTGACCAACGAAGACATCCTTGAAACCATCAAGGTGCTGGTCGAGCTGCGTAACGGCCGTGGCCAGATCGACGACATCGATCACCTGGGCAACCGCCGCGTGCGTTGCGTCGGCGAACTGGCCGAGAACCAGTTCCGCGCCGGCCTGGTGCGCGTCGAGCGCGCCGTCAAGGAACGTCTGGGCCAGGCCGAGACGGAAAACCTGATGCCGCACGACCTGATCAACTCCAAGCCGATCTCGGCTGCCATCAAGGAGTTCTTCGGTTCGAGCCAGCTGTCGCAGTTCATGGACCAAACCAACCCGCTGTCGGAAATCACGCACAAGCGTCGCGTTTCCGCACTGGGCCCGGGCGGTCTGACACGCGAGCGCGCCGGCTTCGAAGTCCGCGACGTGCACCCGACCCACTACGGCCGCGTGTGCCCGATCGAAACGCCGGAAGGCCCGAACATCGGCCTGATCAACTCCATGGCGCTGTACGCTCGCCTGAACGAGTACGGCTTCCTGGAAACGCCTTACCGCAAGATCATTGACGGCAAGGTCAGCGAGCAGATCGACTACCTGTCGGCCATCGAAGAAAGCCACTACGTCATCGCGCAGGCCAACGCCGCGCTGGACGAGGAAGGCCGTTTCGTGGACGACCTGGTGGCTTGCCGCGAAGCTGGCGAAACCATGCTGACCGCCCCGGCCAACGTGCATTACATGGACGTTGCCCCGTCGCAGATCGTGTCGGTCGCTGCCTCGCTGATTCCGTTCCTGGAGCACGACGACGCGAACCGCGCGCTGATGGGCGCCAACATGCAACGCCAGGCCGTGCCTTGCCTGCGTCCGGAAAAGCCGGTCGTGGGTACGGGCATCGAGCGCACCGTGGCCGTTGACTCGGGTACGACCGTGCAAGCCCTGCGTGGCGGCCTGGTCGACCACGTCGACGCCGAGCGCGTCGTGATCCGCGTGAACGATGAAGAAAACGTCGCTGGCGAAGTCGGCGTCGACATCTACAACCTGATCAAGTACACCCGTTCCAACCAGAACACGAACATCAACCAGCGTCCCATCGTCAAGCGTGGCGACAAGGTCGCCAAGGGTGACGTGCTGGCTGACGGCGCATCGACCGACCTGGGCGAACTCGCCCTGGGTCAGAACATGCTGATCGCGTTCATGCCCTGGAACGGCTACAACTTCGAAGACTCGATCCTGATCTCCGAAAAGGTTGTTGCCGATGACCGCTACACCTCGGTGCACATCGAGGAACTGACGGTTGTCGCCCGCGACACCAAGCTGGGTCCGGAAGAAATCACGCGCGACATCAGCAACCTGGCCGAGACGCAACTGAACCGTCTGGACGATTCGGGCATCACGTACATCGGCGCCGAAGTCAGCGCCGACGACGTGCTGGTCGGCAAGGTCACGCCCAAGGGCGAAACCCAGCTGACGCCGGAAGAAAAGCTGCTGCGCGCCATCTTCGGTGAAAAGGCGTCCGACGTTAAGGACACCTCGCTGCGCGTGCCCTCGGGCATGACCGGCACCGTGATCGACGTGCAAGTGTTCACGCGTGAAGGCATCGTGCGCGACAAGCGCGCCCAGTCCATCATCGACGATGAACTGCGCCGCTATCGCCAGGACCTGAACGACCAGCTGCGCATCGTTGAAAACGACCAGTTCGACCGTATCGAAAAGATGCTGGTCAACAAGACCGTCAACGGCGGCCCGCGCAAGCTGGCCAAGGGCGCCACGATCACCAAGGCTTACCTGGCTGATCTGGACCGCTGGCAGTGGTTCGACATCCGCCTGGCCGACGAGCCGCACGCCGTCGTGCTGGAGCAGGCCAAGGAATCGCTGGAGCAGAAGCGCCACCAGTTCGACCTGGCTTTCGAAGAAAAGCGCAAGAAGCTGACGCAAGGCGACGAGCTGCCCCCGGGCGTGCTGAAGATGATCAAGGTCTACCTGGCCGTGAAGCGTCGTCTGCAGCCTGGCGACAAGATGGCAGGCCGTCACGGCAACAAGGGCGTGGTCTCGCGCATCACCCCGGTGGAAGACATGCCGCACATGGCTGACGGCACGCCGGCCGACATCGTTCTGAACCCGCTGGGCGTGCCCTCGCGGATGAACGTCGGCCAGGTGCTGGAAGTGCACTTGGGCTGGGCTGCCAAGGGCGTGGGCCACCGCATCGCCGACATGCTGCGCGACGAGCGCACTGCGCAGGTCAAGAACGTCCGCGCCTATCTGGACAAGGTCTACAACACGACCGGCACCGGCGCGCGCATCGACGAGCTGACCGACGAAGAAGTCATGGAAATGGCCCAGAACCTCAAGAACGGCGTGCCGTTCGCGACGCCCGTCTTCGACGGCGCGACCGAAGAGGAAATCACCACGATGCTGGAACTGGCCTATCCGGACGACGTCGCCAAGCGCATGGCGCTGACGCCTTCGCGTACGCAGGCGTGGCTGTACGACGGCCGCACCGGCGAGCAGTTCGAGCGCCCCGTCACGGTCGGCTACATGCACTACCTGAAGCTGCACCACTTGGTCGACGACAAGATGCACGCGCGTTCGACCGGCCCGTACTCGCTGGTTACCCAGCAGCCTCTGGGCGGCAAGGCGCAGTTCGGCGGTCAGCGTTTCGGGGAAATGGAAGTGTGGGCGCTGGAAGCATACGGCGCCGCCTACACCCTGCAGGAAATGCTGACGGTGAAGTCCGACGACATCACCGGCCGTACCAAGGTATACGAAAACATCGTCAAGGGCGATCACGTCATCGACGCCGGCATGCCGGAATCGTTCAACGTGCTGGTCAAGGAAATCCGCTCGTTGGCCCTGGACATGGATTTGGAGCGTAACTAATGAAAGCGCTACTCGACCTCTTTAAGCAAGTCTCGCAAGACGAGCAGTTCGATGCCATCAAGATCGGCATCGCCTCGCCCGAGAAGATCCGTTCGTGGTCCTACGGCGAAGTTCGCAAGCCCGAGACCATCAACTACCGTACGTTCAAGCCCGAGCGCGACGGCCTGTTCTGCTCCAAGATCTTTGGCCCGATCAAAGACTACGAGTGCTTGTGCGGCAAGTACAAGCGCCTGAAGCATCGTGGCGTGATCTGCGAAAAGTGCGGCGTGGAAGTCACCGTCGCCAAGGTTCGCCGTGAACGCATGGGCCACATCGAGCTGGCCAGCCCCGTCGCGCACATCTGGTTCCTGAAGAGCCTGCCGTCGCGTCTGGGCATGGTGCTCGACATGACCCTGCGCGACATCGAACGCGTGCTGTACTTCGAAGCCTGGTGCGTGATCGAACCCGGCATGACGCCGCTCAAGCGCGGCCAGATCATGTCGGATGACGATTTCCTCGCCAAGACCGAAGAGTACGGCGACGACTTCCGTGCCCTGATGGGCGCGGAAGCCGTGCGCGAACTGCTGCGCACCATCGACATCGACCGCGAAGTGGAAACGCTGCGCGGCGAACTGAAGGCCACCAGCTCGGAAGCCAAGATCAAGAAGATCTCCAAGCGCCTGAAGGTGCTGGAAGGCTTCCAGAAGTCCGGCATCAAGGCCGAGTGGATGGTCATGGAAGTGCTGCCCGTGCTGCCGCCGGACCTGCGTCCGCTGGTGCCGCTGGACGGCGGCCGCTTCGCGACCTCCGACCTGAACGACCTGTACCGCCGCGTCATCAACCGCAACAACCGCTTGAAGCGCCTGCTGGAGCTGAAGGCTCCGGAAATCATCCTGCGCAACGAAAAGCGGATGCTGCAGGAAGCCGTCGACTCGCTGCTGGACAACGGTCGCCGCGGCAAGGCCATGACGGGCGCCAACAAGCGCCAGCTCAAGTCCCTGGCCGACATGATCAAGGGCAAGAGCGGTCGTTTCCGTCAGAACCTGCTGGGCAAGCGCGTCGACTACTCGGGCCGTTCGGTCATCGTGGTGGGTCCGCAGCTCAAGCTGCATCAGTGCGGCCTGCCCAAGCTGATGGCCCTGGAACTGTTCAAGCCGTTCATCTTCAATCGTCTGGAGATGATGGGCCTGGCCACGACCATCAAGGCTGCCAAGAAGCTGGTGGAAAGCCAGGAACCGGTGGTCTGGGACATCCTGGAAGAAGTCATCCGCGAACACCCGGTCATGCTGAACCGTGCGCCCACGCTGCACCGTTTGGGCATCCAGGCGTTCGAGCCGGTCCTGATCGAAGGCAAGGCCATCCAGCTGCACCCGCTGGTTTGCGCGGCGTTCAACGCCGACTTCGACGGTGACCAGATGGCCGTGCACGTGCCGCTGTCGCTGGAAGCCCAGCTGGAAGCGCGCACGCTGATGCTGGCTTCGAACAACGTGCTGTTCCCCGCCAACGGCGAACCGTCGATCGTGCCGTCCCAGGACATCGTGCTGGGTCTGTACTACACGACGCGCGAGCGCATCAACGGCCGCGGCGAAGGCATCTTCTTCACCGACGTCGCTGAAGTGCAGCGCGCCTACGACAACGGCGAAGTCGAACTGCAGTCGCGCATCACCGTGCGCCTGAAGGAACACGAGCGCGACGAGAACGGCGAATGGCAGCCGGTGATCCGCCGTCACGAGACGACGGTCGGCCGCGCGCTGCTGTCCGAAATCCTGCCCAAGGGCTTGCCCTTCACGGTGCTGAACAAGGCGCTGAAGAAGAAGGAAATCTCGCGCCTGATCAACCAGTCGTTCCGCCGTTGCGGCCTGCGCGACACGGTGATCTTCGCTGACAAGCTGATGCAGTCGGGCTTCCGCCTGGCCACGCGCGGCGGTATCTCCATCGCCATGGGCGACATGCTGATCCCGACCGCCAAGGAAGGCATCCTGGCCGAAGCCAGCCGCGAAGTGAAGGAAATCGACAAGCAGTACTCGTCGGGTCTGGTCACGTCCCAGGAACGCTACAACAACGTGGTGGACATCTGGGGCAAGGCCGGCGACAAGGTCGGCAAGGCGATGATGGAACAACTGGCCACCGAGCCCGTGATCAACCGTCACGGCGAAGAAGTGCGCCAGGAATCGTTCAACTCCATCTACATGATGGCTGACTCGGGCGCCCGCGGTTCGGCCGCCCAGATCCGCCAGCTGGCCGGTATGCGCGGCCTGATGGCCAAGCCGGACGGCTCGATTATCGAAACGCCGATTACCGCGAACTTCCGTGAAGGCCTGAACGTACTCCAGTACTTCATCTCGACTCACGGCGCGCGTAAGGGTCTGGCCGATACGGCACTGAAGACCGCCAACTCGGGTTACCTGACCCGTCGTCTGGTCGACGTGACGCAAGACTTGGTGATTACCGAGGACGATTGCGGCACCTCGCAGGGCTACAACATGAAGGCCCTGGTCGAAGGCGGTGAAGTCATTGAACCGTTGCGCGATCGCATCCTGGGTCGTGTGGCTGCCGTTGATATCGTCAACCCGGACACGCAGGAAACGGCCATCGTCGCCGGCACCCTGCTGGACGAAGATATGGTCGACACCATCGACCGCATCGGCGTGGACGAAGTCAAGGTCCGCACGCCGCTGACTTGCGAAACGCGCCACGGTCTGTGCGCGCACTGCTACGGCCGCGACCTCGGCCGCGGCTCGCCGGTCAACCAGGGCGAAGCGGTTGGCGTCATCGCCGCTCAGTCCATCGGTGAACCGGGCACGCAGCTGACGATGCGTACGTTCCACATCGGTGGCGCGGCGTCGCGTTCGGCCCTGGCCAGCGCGGTGGAAACCAAGTCCAGCGGTACCGTCGGCTTTGCCAGCACGATGCGCTACGTCACCAACGCCAAGGGCGAACGCGTGGCGATCTCGCGCTCCGGCGAACTGGCGATCTTCGACGACAACGGCCGCGAACGCGAACGCCACAAGATCCCGTACGGCGCGACCGTGCTGGTTGGCGATGGCGAAGCCGTGAAGGCTGGCGCGCGTCTGGCGACGTGGGATCCGCTGACCCGTCCGATCGTGTCGGAATACGGCGGCGCCGTCCGCTTCGAGAACATCGAAGAAGGCGTGACCGTTGCCAAGCAGGTGGACGAAGTCACCGGCCTGTCGACGCTCGTCGTCATCACGCCGAAGACCCGTGGCGGCAAGATCGTCATGCGTCCGCAGATCAAGCTGGTCAACGAGAACGGCGAAGACGTCAAGATCGCCGGCACCGATCACTCGGTGAACATCTCGTTCCCGGTGGGCGCGCTGATCACGGTGCGTGACGGCCAGCAGGTTGCCGTGGGTGAAGTTCTGGCGCGTATTCCGCAAGAATCGCAAAAGACCCGCGACATTACCGGCGGTCTGCCGCGCGTGGCCGAGCTGTTCGAAGCCCGTTCGCCGAAGGATGCCGGCATGCTCGCCGACGTCACCGGCACGGTCTCGTTCGGCAAGGACACCAAGGGCAAGCAGCGTCTGGTCATCACCGACCTGGAAGGCGTGAGCCACGAGTTCCTGATTCCGAAGGAAAAGCAGGTTCTGGTGCACGACGGCCAAGTGGTGAACAAGGGCGAAATGATCGTGGACGGCCCGGCCGATCCCCACGACATCCTGCGCCTGCAAGGCATCGAGAAGCTGGCGACGTACATCGTCGACGAAGTGCAGGACGTGTACCGTCTGCAGGGCGTGAAGATCAACGACAAGCATATTGAAGTGATCGTCCGCCAGATGCTGCGCCGCGTGAACATCGTCGACGCCGGCGATACCGAGTTCATCCCGGGCGAGCAGGTCGAGCGCTCCGAGTTGTTGAACGAGAACGACCGCGTCACGGCTGAAGACCGCCGTCCGGCCAGCTACGACAACGTGCTGCTGGGTATCACCAAGGCCTCGCTGTCGACCGACTCGTTCATCTCGGCCGCTTCGTTCCAGGAAACCACCCGGGTCCTGACCGAAGCCGCCATCATGGGCAAGCGCGACGACCTGCGCGGCTTGAAGGAAAACGTCATCGTCGGCCGCCTGATCCCGGCCGGTACCGGCCTGGCTTACCACCATGCCCGCAGGGACAAGGAAGCGCTGGAGGCTGCGGAACGCGAAGCCGCCCGCCAGCTGGCCAACCCGTTCGAAGACTCGCCGGTCACGGTGGGCTCGGATGCGGAAACGCCGGCTTCCGACCTGGGCGCCGAGGATTCCGCCGAATAAGCGGAAACACCCGGCAGGGATGCCGCGCGCAGTCCGGCGCGGCATGCCCGGAATCAAAAAGGCCGCTGATGCAAATCAGCGGCCTTTTTTTGTCTGGCGCAGGGAAGTTACTTTGGAACCTGTGCCTGCGCGTGCCGGAAGACGGGTCCCCAGACCGGATGGCCGGCTTCGTTGGGCGCCAGTTCAAAGGCGGGGTCCAGGGCCAGAATGCGGGCGAAACTGTCTTCGCACAGCCGCGGATACTTGCTCACGCAGTAGCTGAACGCCTGCAGCTTGTAGGCCTCGATGCGTACGGCCTTGGTGGAAGTGGCCAGGGCGTCGGAGGTGGCGACGCCGCGGATGACTTCTCCGTAGCGGCCGGCGCTATATTTGTCGCGTACCTGCTGCAGCTGGTCCAGGGCTTCCGCGGTGGGAGGCGCTTCCGGCTTTTGGGATGAGACGCCGGCGCAGCCCGCCAGCAGGGCCGATAAGCCGAGCAGACTACTCAGAACGCGAATTTTCATGGCTTCCAAAGGTGTAGAGAGGTTTAGCGGTACGCTATCGTGCCACAGCCTGATGCGCTCGGACATTTTCGGCAATGTCCTTGCGGTGCGGATTGGATAATATTCGCCTTATTCCATAGTTAATTCAGCTGTCGCGCGACAGCGCAGTCCCGATCATGTCTTCTTCCGCCGGCCTCCTGACGCCGCGTGGCCCTTTTTCCGGCGCCGCGCCGCTTGCACTGCGTCCGCTGAGCGCCATCGCCGCCAGCACGGCGGGGGGCGTGCCGGAAACCCGCATCAAGCGGCTTTTGTCCGATCTGCTGCCGTCCTTGATGGCGCTGCATGCCCAAGGTGAAATCTGCGGCGATATTTCGCTGGACACGGTGGGCATGGACGAAAACGCCCGTGCCCATCTGGTACCCGAACTGGTCGTGGCGCGGTCGCGCCGCGCTACCCGCACGCCGACCCCGGGGTTTGCGCCGTTCGAGCTCTACACGGATTCGATGGAATGGCCGCGCGGCCCTTGGAGCGATATCTACGCCTTGTGCGCGGTGATGCACGCCCTGATCATTGGCAGCAAGCCCGTCCCGGCGCCCGAACGCCGGGCTGAAGATACCTACGAACCGCTCGCGTCCCTGGGTTTGCCGAAATACAGCCCGCACTTCCTGTCAGTGATCGACGCCGGCCTGGCCATGGCGCCCGCCGACCGTCCGCAGACGCTGGCCGACCTGGCCGGCATGCTGGGCATCGCCGCGCAGGTCGAAACGGCGCCGGATCCGGTGATTCCGGCGCCGGCTTCGCGCGCGGCGCCGGCTGCTGCTGCCGCAGTGCATCAACCCGCCCGCGGGCGCCATCCGCTGCTGGTGCTGCTGCTCATCGTGGCGTTGATCGGCGCGGGCGTATATGCCTGGTTCGAGTCTGGCATGGGCGCGCCCAATGCGCTGATCACCCGGTCCGAAGTGGTCCAGCCGAACCCGCCGGCGGTGCATCCCCTGCCGCCGCCATCGGCGCCGGGCGCCACGTCTGTGGCGCCGCCATCGCTGCCCGAGGTTCGAACCCCGCAGGAATCCGCGCCTCAACCCCCAGTCGCGGGAAGCGCGCCAGCTCAGGGCGACACTCCGGCTCAGCCGGCGCTGCCTGCCGAGGCGTCTGGGACTGCGCCAACTTTACCCGCGACCGCGCCGGCGGAGACTCCCGCCGTGGCCGAAGAGGCTCCCAAACCCAAACCGGTTCCCGTGCAGGTGCGATTGGACATCCGCCCATGGGGCGAGGTCTGGATCAATGGCGTGGCGCGTGGCATCAGTCCGCCGGTCAAGGAACTGCGGCTGATTCCCGGCAAGTACCAGGTGGTGCTGCGTAACGCCGATCTGCCGCCCTACCGCATGACGCTGGAGGTCAAGGCGGGCAAGCCCGCCGTGATCTCGCACGTCTTCCAATAGGGAGCGCCGCGGCTACGCCGCGGGCATTTCCTCCGGCGCCATCGGCAGGCGCAGCGTGAAGACCGAACCCACGCCCAGCTCGCTGCTGACCTCGACCGATCCGCCGTGGCGTTCGGCCACCGTGCGCACGAATGCCAGGCCCAGGCCCGCGCCGCCGACATCGCCGCGGGTTTCCACACCCACACGCGAGAAGGGCTCGAACAAGCGGGCCAGGTCCTGCGCTGCGATACCCTGTCCCTGATCGCGGATGTTGACGCGCCAGAAGCCAGGTTCCTCGTCGATGCCGCATTCGATCCGCGTGTCCGCCGGGCTGTATTTGATGGCGTTGTCGATCAGATTGCACAGCGTGCGCATGAGCAGGGTCTGATCGCCGCGGACGTAGGCGCCGGGCAGCGGTAGCGCGAGGGTGAGTTCGATGCCGCGTTTCTGTGCCGAGGCCCAGAATTCGTCCACGGCGTCCTGCAGCAGGCTACCCAGATCCAGCTCCACCGCGCTGATCGTCATCGACTCGGCGCGCGTGAGGTGCACGAAATCGTCGACCAGGCGCAGCGTGCGGTTGGCCAGCGCGGCGATGCGGCCCAGGGTTTCACCCTGGCCTTCGGTCGAACCGCTTTCCTGTTTCATTTCGACCAGCGCGAGGATCGAGCTTTGGGGCGCGCGCATGTCGTGCGAGATGAAGCGCAGGGTTTCCTCGCGTTGGCGTTCCGCCTGGCGGATGCGCGAGATGTCCGTCAGCGTGGTGACGGTGCCGGCGAAGTTGCCTTCGGCGGTATGGATGGGGGCGCATTTCAGGATCAGGTCGCGCCCGGCGTGGTCGCGTATTTCCAGGTCGGCGCTCCAGGGCGATGACGCGGCGACCGGGCCTTGGCCGCTGAGCGCTTCGGCGACGCGTTGGCGGGTGGCGGGATCGGAGATGGTTTTCTCGAGCAGGTGCGCGGCTGGACGGCCGACGCGGGGAGGGCGCATGCCCAGCCGCTGGAAATACATGACAGCAGCCTGGTTGCGGAATTGCATGCGGCCGTCCTGATCGAAAACCAGCGTGGCGTCCGGCATGCCGTCCAGGCCGTCAGCGAGGAAGCGGCGCAGGTTGCGCACGCGGGCCAGCGCCCGGCGCAGCTCCCCGACGCGGCTCTCCAGCGACACGCTGGGTCCCGCGCCCTGGGCGCCGGCCTCGTTCAGCACCGGCGGGTACTCGCGCTGCAGGCGGCGCAGTTCGTTGTCCATGTAGCGCAGCGCGGCCTCCTGGCTGCGCCAGCTCCAGAGCGGATAGCACAGCGTCACGCCCAGCAGCGCCGCAGCGGGCGCGAACCACACATAGGCGTAGGCCAGCAGCAGCAGCGCGGTCAGCAGGATGAGGGCGAACAGCGCCAGGCTGACCAGCAGGGCCCGCTTGGGCGACAGCCGCCACAGGGCCAGGCAGGCCAGCAGCACGGGCAGCGCCGCAAACAGCGCGTTGCACCAGGCGGGCGGCAGCCTATAGGCGATGTCGTCGCGTGCGGCGTGCAGCAGGTTGGCGATGATCTCCACCCCCGACATGCCGCTGACGTCATGTGAAACCGGTGTCGGGTAGGCGTCGCCCAGGCCGGTGGCCCAGGCGCCGACCAGCACGTACTTGTCGCGCAGTTCCTCCGGCGACAGATCGCCACGCAACACGGACAGGTAGGACACGGTCCGCGTATGCGCGGTGGGGCCGGCGTAGGGAATCAGGATGCTGCCGTCAGGCGCGGCACGTTGCAACAGCTCTTGCGCGGAATCCGGTTCGCCGCCGACGTCGAGCATGGCCAAGGCCAGATGGTTCCAGCGGCGGTCTCCAAGCCGCGCGGTCAGGGTGGCTTCGCGCACCACGCCATCGGGGTCGATGCGCGCGTTGATGAAGCCTTTCGCGGCGGCGGCCTGCGACACGCCGGGGATGGGTTCGTTGACGGCGGCAGGGCGGTCGAGCCGGTCCAGCACGACCGGCAGGACGGTACGGCCGTGGCGCCGGATGCTGTCGGCCAGGATGCGGTCGTCGTTCGGATTGGCCATGTCCGGCTCGGCGAAGATCAGGTCCAGCGCGACGGCGCGAGCGCCCTGGAGCCGGTCCAGCAGCGCCGCGTGGACCGCGCGCCGCCAGGGCCAGTGGCCCAGCGCCTTGACGCTGTCATCGTCTATCGCGACGATCAGGATATCGGGATCGGCACCGCGTCCGGTCATCGACAAGGCGCGGTCATAAAGAATCTGGTCGAAACGGCCCAGGCCGTTGAAAGCGCCCAGGATGGCGGCAAGCGCCGCCAAAGCCACAGTTAGCCACAGCCCTGAGCGCGAGGTCCGGTCCTGCGGATCGGCATCGGCCATGGGGCGGGCTCTAGTAATCGGTCAGCGTGATCAGGCCGCCCGTGCCGCTGGCCACGCCAGAGCCGTCGGAGGTCAGGAGCATGTTCGCGCCCTCGAAGGTGGCGATCGCGTCGCGCCCGTTCAGGCCCAGGTCATCCACTGCGCGCACCGACACGTAGTAGGTGCCGGGACCGGGCGCCGTAAAGCGGATGTCGTTGCTGGGGAAGCTCGTCGACGATACCGGCAACGCGCCTTCGGCATCGCGCGAAACGCGCACCAGATAGCTCTGTGCGCCGGACACGGGCGAGACGTCGGCGGTCCAGGCGCCGCCGCCCGCCCGCGTGGGCGTGCCCAACTGCGGCGCATCCAGCAGCGCACGCATGCCCGAGACCACGCCGTCCGAGCCGACCGCCGCGCCGTAGCCCGTGGCCACCGCCACGGGCTTGGCCGGAGCCGATCCGGGGGCGTGGGGCTGCAGCCGCACGCTGCCTTCCAGCACTTCGCTGTGCACGCCTTGTGCGCCGCTTTGCACGCGGAAGCGCGTGCCGCGTACGCCGGTGACTGCGACCGGCGTGCGGATTTCGAAACGGCCCACGCCTTGTCCCGCGGGTGCCACGGACGATTCCACGCCGCCCTTTTGCACCTGGACGACGGAATCCGTCAGCGCGGTGCCTTCGAACTGGCGCAGGCGCGTCAGCTCGACCGAACCGCCAGCCGGCAGCGTCAGCTTGGAACCATCGGCCAGCTCCAGCGTCACGAAGCCGTTGGCGGCGGTGCCGACCGTACTGCCTTCGGCCACGGTGTCGCCAGCCCGCAGGGCCTTGCCGTCGACGTTCGCCTGGCCGCTGACGTGCACGACACGGGCATCGGCGGGCCGCACGGGAATCATGGACAGGGGAATGCGCAACTCCAGCCCGATGGGCAGGGCTTCGGGCGTGACGACCTTGTTCAGGGTCTGCAACTGGTTCCAGTTGGCCGGCTTGTGCGTATAGCGGGTCGCCAGGTCGATCAGCGTATCGCCTTGGCGGATGCGGTAGATGAAATCATCCCCCAGCGCGCCGGCGGGCTGGCTGTGCGCCGGCGCCATCAGCGTGAGGCAGGAAATCAGGCCAAGCAAAGAAAGCGCGCGGCAGCGGCTCATGACTCTCGTTTCTCCAGGGATGCGCGCAGGCGCTTACTGCGGATTGACTGCGATGTCTTCCGGCGAGCTGATCAGCTCGAGCCGGTAGCCCAGCGCATAGGAAGACGTGAGGCGCACGCCATGTTCCGGACGCAGCTGGAGCTTTTGCCGGATGTTCGACAAATGGGTGTCCAGGGTGCGCGAGGTGGCCGGAATTTCCCGGTTCCATACGCATTCGGCCAGCACGTCGCGGGACATGAGGCGGCCGACATTGCGGAAAAACAGCAGCGCCAGTTCGAATTCCTTGGGGGCGAGCGGCACAACCGCGGAATCCAGGGTGATGCTGCGGGCGGCGGGCTCGATGCGATAACGCGCGACGTCGAAGGCATCGTCCGCAGGTTCGGCGATCTGGCTGCGGCGCAGCAAGGCCGCCACCCGCGCCAGCAGCTCCAGGGGGCGCAACGGTTTGACGATGTAGTCGTCCGCGCCGGCGCGCAGGCCTTCCACCAGATCGTCCTCGCTGGACCGATTGGTCAGGAAGATGACTGGGATGCGCGGACCGATATTGGCACGCAGCCACCGCACCACATCATCACCATCGATGTCGGGCAGATGCCAGTCCAGCAGCACCAGGTCGAAATGCTCAGTGCGCAGCGCGGCCAGCAGATCGCGGCTTTGCTGATAACTGGTGCAGTCGTATCCGGCAGTGGTCAGAACTTGCTGGATGCGGCGTGCTTGATCCAGGTCGTCTTCCAGCGACGCGATTTTCATCAGACGTGTTCTCGCGAAGGTTTGCTACGCAAGCGCGCGCTATGGCGCCCTACTGCAAGATGAGAAAGGAATATATAGGTGTAAACGAATGATAACTCGGGAGAGGCCCCGGCTGGCTACGTTATGGCAAGAACTGTCAAACATTGCAAAGTTGACGAATCTTGACTGGAGTTGTTGCGTAACAACGCGCCACACTGTCTCAATCGTTCTCCCCCTCCCTCAGTATGGCGAGGGCGGAGCCGGTCGAGGTTGTTGGTCGGATGGAACAGATATGAATCAATTGCGCATACTTATGATGTCACCGGACGAGGCCGCTCGCGGCATTGCCGTGTCCGCATTGTTGCAAGCTGGTATTTCTGCACGCGGTTGCTCGACGTCTCTCGAATTGTTTGGATTGCTCAACGGCGGCGGCTATGACGTCGTGGTCCTGGATGTCGGGACCTTGGGCGAAATCGGCTACGCCCTGGTGGCGCGTTTGCACGGCTCGTCGTCGATGGGCATCGTGGTCACGGGGCGCGGCATGTCGGTGGATAGCCGCCTGCGCTGCCTGCAAAGCGGCGCGGACGCCTGTCTGCCAGATCCGCAGGATCCGCGCGAGCTGGCCTGCATCCTGCTGTCCCTGGCCCGTCGCCTGCCCGCGGGGCAGGAAGCGGCGTCCGTGGGCGAGGCCGCCCAGAACGGACAGTGGGAACTGCGCGACCAGGGCTGGACTCTGGCGGCGCCCTCGGGGGCGACCATCTCCCTGTCCGCCAATGAACGCCTGATCGTGCGCTCTCTGCTGGAAGTCGCGGGCAAGGCCGTGGGCCGCACCGAGCTGGGTGATGAGCTGCAGGTCGAGGGCGGTTCGGTGCGCGCCAGCGGTTCGCGCAGCATCGACGTGATCGTCAGCCGCTTGCGCCGCAAGGCCGAGCTGGCCGGGGTGATGTTGCCGATACGCACGGTCTACGGTAGCGGCTACCTGTTCGCCGACCAGTAGCGCGGGCGGGTACACTGGCCGCCGCGCCAGGCGCCGGCCGCCGCCGGAAAGTCTGCTATCGTTTTCCCGCAGTCGGCCGCGCTCAGTGGCCCCGGTTTTCGGTTCCGCTTGTTGGCGTATGTGGCCCTAATTTCCGCGAGCGCCGCCGAACTGGCGTTCTTCTGCCGGCAATATGCCACGTCGCCTGACTTACAATTTTCTTTGACAGCAAGCCTTTATCTCAGTTATGCTAAAGGGCTTACTGCTTTATTTCGCGCGCAAAAACTGGCCGCGGTAGGGCTCAGAAGTACGGTGTCTGGGACACGGGGTGCGTCACGAGCCTTTCGTCTTCCAAACCACACGGCTTCGCGGCATCGGGTCTTTCCGGCGTCGTCGCTCCACGGCATCCAGCTTTGTGCGTTTTGTCATAGTTTGTTGGCAAGCCCGCTCTTTTACGTATACGAACGTTTGAGGCGGTTTTGCGCGAACTGCCTTCTCCGAAAGTTCACTGCTTGAGGAGACGAGTACGTAAGTACTTACCCAGTGGTACGTAAAAGGGATTTCAAAGGTCATGCCTACCATTAGCCAACTCGTGCGCAAGCCGCGCGAAGTCAGCATCATCAAAAGCAAGAGCCCCGCGCTCGAAAACTGCCCGCAACGCCGCGGCGTGTGCACTCGCGTGTACACCACCACCCCCAAGAAGCCGAACTCCGCTCTGCGTAAGGTTGCCAAAGTGCGTCTGACCAACGGTTACGAAGTCATTTCGTACATCGGCGGTGAAGGCCACAACCTGCAAGAGCACTCGGTGGTTCTGGTGCGTGGCGGTCGTGTGAAGGACTTGCCCGGTGTGCGTTATCACATCGTGCGCGGTTCCCTCGACCTGCAAGGCGTCAAGGATCGTAAGCAAGCCCGCTCGAAGTACGGCGCCAAGCGCCCGAAGAAGGCTTAATAACGAGTCAGCAGTACCCCCGTGTGGCGGAAGTCCGTCACTAGGGAAGTGCGACCGCGCCATCCAGATGATGGGAATGTGCGCGGCACGTAAGGGGTCGTCTCCATGGACGGCCATGGCCGTGTAATGAAACACGGTTCAACTGAACAGACACAAGGAAGCAACAATGCCCCGTCGTCGCGAAGTACCCAAGCGCGAGATTCTGCCCGATCCCAAGTTCGGCAGCGTCGAACTCGCCAAGTTCATGAACGTCGTCATGCTGGACGGCAAGAAGGCCGTCGCCGAGCGCATCGTCTACGGTGCCCTCGAGCAAGTGCAAACCAAGACCGGCAAGGAGCCGATCGAAGTTTTCAGCCTGGCGATCAACAACATCAAGCCGATCGTCGAAGTGAAGAGCCGCCGCGTTGGCGGTGCCAACTACCAAGTGCCGGTTGAAGTGCGCCCCGTGCGCCGCCTGGCCCTGGCTATGCGTTGGCTCCGTGAAGCCGCCAAGAAGCGTGGCGAGAAGTCGATGGATCTGCGTCTTGCTGGCGAACTGATCGACGCCTCCGAAGGTCGTGGCGCCGCGATGAAGAAGCGCGAAGACACGCACAAGATGGCAGAGGCCAACAAGGCCTTCAGCCATTTCCGCTGGTAATTTAAGGACTAACCCACCATGGCCCGCAAAACCCCGATCGAGCGCTATCGCAACATTGGTATCTCTGCGCACATCGATGCAGGGAAAACCACCACGACCGAACGTATCCTGTTCTACACCGGCGTCAATCACAAGATTGGCGAAGTGCATGATGGCGCAGCCACCATGGACTGGATGGAACAAGAGCAAGAGCGTGGCATCACCATTACGTCGGCTGCTACGACGGCGTTTTGGCGTGGCATGGCCAAGAACTATCCCGAACACCGCATCAACATCATCGACACCCCGGGACACGTGGACTTCACCATTGAGGTGGAACGTTCCATGCGCGTCCTGGACGGTGCTTGCATGGTCTACTGCGCGGTGGGCGGTGTTCAGCCCCAGTCCGAAACCGTGTGGCGCCAAGCCAACAAGTACGGCGTGCCGCGTCTGGCCTTCGTCAACAAGATGGACCGCACCGGCGCCAACTTCTTCAAGGTCTATGACCAGCTGAAGAACCGCCTGCGCGCGAACCCCGTCCCCGTCGTGATCCCCATCGGCGCCGAAGACACGTTCAAGGGCGTGATCGACCTGGTCAAGATGAAGGCGATCATCTGGGACGAAGCCAGCCAAGGCATCAAGTTCGACTACGAAGACATTCCGGCCGAACTGCAAGGCGCGGCTGAAGAATGGCGCGAAAAGCTGGTCGAAGCTGCCGCCGAGTCGTCCGAGGAACTGATGAACAAGTACCTCGAGACCGGTTCGCTGGAAGAAGCCGAGATCAACCTGGCCATCCGTCAGCGCACCATCGCCGGCGAAATCCAGCCGATGCTGTGCGGCACCGCCTTCAAGAACAAGGGCGTGCAGCGCATGCTCGACGCCGTCATCGACTACCTGCCGTCGCCTGTGGATATTCCGCCGGTCGAAGGCACCGATGACAACGGCAACGAAGTCCTGCGTCAAGCCGACGACGGCGAGAAGTTCTCGTCGCTGGCGTTCAAGCTGATGACCGACCCGTTCGTCGGCCAATTGACCTTTGTCCGCGTGTACTCGGGCGTCCTGAAGTCGGGCGACACCGTGTTCAACCCGATCAAGGGCAAGAAGGAGCGTATCGGCCGCATTCTGCAGATGCACGCGAACAACCGCGAGGAAATCAAGGAAGTTCTGGCTGGCGACATCGCCGCCGTCGTGGGCCTGAAGGACGTGACCACCGGCGAAACGCTGTGCGATGTCGATTCGCACGTGACGCTGGAGCGCATGGAGTTCCCCGAGCCCGTGATTTCGCAGGCCGTGGAACCCAAGTCCAAGGCTGACCAGGAAAAGATGGGCCTGGCGCTGTCGCGCCTGGCGCAGGAAGATCCGTCGTTCCGCGTGCGCAGCGACGAAGAATCCGGCCAGACCATCATTTCCGGCATGGGCGAACTGCACCTGGAAATTCTGGTTGACCGCATGAAGCGCGAATTCGGCGTGGAAGCGAACGTCGGCAAGCCGCAAGTGGCTTACCGCGAAACCATCCGCAAGACCTGCGACGAAGTTGAAGGCAAGTTCGTCAAGCAGTCGGGCGGTCGCGGCCAGTACGGTCACGTGGTTCTGAAGGTCGAGCCGTTGGCTCCTGGCGGTGGCTACGAATTCGTGGACGCCATCAAGGGCGGCGTGGTTCCTCGCGAGTACATCCCCGCGGTGGACAAGGGCATCCAGGAAACGCTGCCTTCGGGCGTGTTGGCTGGCTACCCGATCGTCGACGTCAAGGTCACGCTGTTCTTCGGTTCGTACCACGACGTGGACTCGAACGAAAACGCGTTCAAGATGGCCGGCTCCATGGCATTCAAGGAAGGTCTGCGCAAGGCCAGCCCCGTGCTGCTGGAACCGATGATGGCCGTTGAAGTCGAAACGCCTGAAGACTACGCTGGCACCGTGATGGGCGATCTGTCCTCGCGTCGCGGCATGGTTCAGGGCATGGACGACATGGTTGGCGGCGGCAAGACCATCAAGGCCGAAGTTCCGCTGGCCGAGATGTTCGGTTACGCCACGAACCTGCGTTCGCTGACGCAAGGTCGTGCCACGTACACGATGGAATTCAAGCATTACTCCGAAGCTCCCAAGAACGTCGCTGACGAAGTCATCGCCGCTCGGGCCAAGTAAATAACCCTCGCCGCGTCCGCCCAAAAGGCGGCGCGGCAAATATCGAAATTTCCTTGAAAGTCAAAGGATAGAGATCATGGCAAAAGGCAAGTTTGAACGCACCAAGCCGCACGTGAACGTCGGCACCATCGGCCACGTTGACCACGGCAAGACCACCCTGACGGCGGCCATCACGACCGTTCTGTCGAACAAGTTCGGCGGCGAAGCCAAGGGCTACGACCAGATCGACGCGACTCCTGAAGAAAAGGCTCGCGGCATCACGATCAACACGGCTCACGTCGAGTACGAAACGGAAGCGCGTCACTACGCGCACGTTGACTGCCCGGGCCACGCTGACTATGTGAAGAACATGATCACGGGCGCCGCGCAAATGGACGGCGCGATCCTGGTCGTGTCGGCCGCTGACGGCCCGATGCCGCAAACCCGCGAACACATCCTGCTGTCGCGCCAGGTTGGCGTGCCGTACATCATCGTCTTCCTGAACAAGGCTGACATGGTTGACGACGCCGAGCTGCTCGAGCTGGTGGAAATGGAAGTTCGCGAACTGCTGTCGAAGTACGACTTCCCGGGCGACGACACCCCGATCGTGAAGGGTTCGGCCAAGCTGGCGCTGGAAGGCGACAAGGGCGAACTGGGCGAACAGGCCATCATGGCTCTGGCCGCTGCGCTGGATTCGTACATCCCGACGCCCGAGCGCGCCGTGGACGGCACGTTCCTGATGCCGGTTGAAGACGTGTTCTCGATCTCGGGTCGCGGCACCGTGGTGACCGGCCGTATCGAACGCGGCGTGATCAAGGTCGGCGAAGAACTCGAAATCGTCGGTATCGTTCCGACGGTCAAGACGACCTGCACGGGCGTGGAAATGTTCCGCAAGCTGCTGGACCAAGGTCAAGCCGGCGACAACGTGGGCATCCTGCTGCGCGGCACCAAGCGTGAAGACGTCCAGCGCGGCCAAGTTCTGGCCAAGCCGGGCTCGATCACCCCGCACACGGACTTCACGTCCGAGGTGTACATCCTGTCCAAGGAAGAAGGCGGCCGTCACACCCCGTTCTTCCAAGGCTATCGTCCCCAGTTCTACTTCCGCACGACGGACGTGACGGGCACGATCGAACTGCCGGCCGACAAGGAAATGGTTCTGCCGGGCGACAACGTGGCCATGACGGTCAAGCTGTTGGCTCCGATCGCCATGGAAGAAGGTCTGCGTTTCGCCATCCGTGAAGGCGGTCGTACCGTCGGCGCCGGCGTCGTCGCCAAGATCCTGAAGTAATTCGGATCACTTAAGCAGCACACAACCAGCGAGGGCGGCCTCGTCGCCTTCGCCTCTCGTTCTTTAGGAAACGCCATGAAAAACCAAAAGATCCGTATCCGCTTGAAAGCCTTCGATTACAAGCTGATCGATCAATCGGCCGCTGAAATCGTCGATACCGCCAAGCGTACCGGCGCTGTTGTCCGCGGTCCGGTGCCGCTGCCCACGCGTATCCGTCGCTACGACGTCCTGCGTTCGCCGCACGTCAACAAGACCTCGCGCGACCAGTTCGAAATCCGTACGCACCAGCGTCTGATGGACATCGTTGATCCCACCGACAAGACCGTTGACGCCCTGATGCGTCTGGACCTGCCGGCCGGCGTCGACGTCGAAATCGCGCTGCAGTAAAGCGCTTCGAGCCTGCTACCTTCGCCGGCAGGCACGAAATAAAGATGGCCGCATTCCTTGGGAGTGCGGCCATTTTGTTTTGGTCGCGTTTCTGGCCCGACACCTGCTCCCTGAGCGGGCAGGGTAGCCAAACCCTTTTCCAGATTTAGTTAGCAGGCGCTCACTACCGCATTCAGCCCCGGCCAGTGCCGCCAATATCACCAAGCTATGCAAGCTGTGGTGGATTTACCCTCTGCGGTGGCGCCGAAGCGCGCTAAGTGCTTGTGTCCACTGGAAAAAACGTGCTAATATGCGAAGCTTGCCATTTTGTGGCAAGAGCAACTATGGGAAAAAGAAAGGCGGCCCCCGCCGGAATTCGTACCAGGTTGAACATAGTCGTAGGGCAAAGGCCGTTACCTTTTGCCTGATTAGCCCCGACCAATCGCAGTCGGGAATGGAGAAAACGATGTCGAATTCGACACCCACGCCCGCCGCTCACCGGCTGGGGCTGGTGGGTCGCAAGGTCGGCATGACCCGCATTTTTACCGAGGAAGGTGAATCCATCCCGGTGACCGTGCTGGACGTGTCGAACAACCGCGTGACCCAAGTTAAGTCGCTGGAAACCGACGGCTACGCCGCGATCCAGGTGGCTTATGGCACTCGTCGTGCCTCGCGTGTGGCTCAGCCGCAAACGGGCCACTACGCCAAAGCCGGCGCTGAAGCCGGTAGCATCCTCAAAGAATTCCGCCTTGATCCCGCTCGCGCCGCTGAATTTGCGGCGGGTTCCGTGATCGCCGTGGAATCGGTGTTCGAAGCCGGCCAACAGGTCGACGTCACGGGCACCACCATTGGTAAAGGCTTCGCCGGTACCATCAAGCGTCACAACTTCGGTTCGCAACGCGCGTCGCACGGTAACTCCCGTTCGCACCGCGTCCCGGGCTCGATTGGTCAAGCTCAAGACCCGGGCCGTATTTTCCCGGGTAAGCGCATGGCCGGTCACCTGGGTGATGTCACCCGCACCGTTCAAAACCTCGACGTCGTTCGCGTTGACGTTGAGCGCGGCCTGCTGCTGGTCAAGGGCGCTGTCCCCGGCCACGCTGGCGCCGACATCGTCGTGCGCCCGGCCATCAAGGCCCCGGCCAAGAAGGGAGCGTAAGTAAATGGATCTCAAGCTCCTGAACGACCAAGGTCAGGCCGCTGCTACGTTCAGCGCACCCGACACCATCTTCGGCCGTGACTTCAACGAAGCGCTGATTCATCAGATCGTGGTGGCTTTCCAAGCCAACGCCCGTTCGGGTAACCGCGCTCAGAAGGATCGCACTGAAGTCAAGCACTCGACCAAGAAGCCCTGGCGCCAGAAGGGTACCGGCCGCGCACGCGCTGGTATGACTTCGTCGCCGCTGTGGCGTGGCGGTGGTCGGATTTTCCCGAACTCGCCCGAAGAGAACTTCAGCCAGAAGGTCAACAAGAAGATGTACCGCGCCGGGATCCGTTCGATCCTGTCGCAGCTCGCTCGCGAAGACCGCATCGCCGTCGTCGAATCGTTTGATCTGGCATCGCCCAAGACCAAGGACGCAGCTGCCAAGCTGAAGAGCCTGGGCCTGGACTCGGTCCTGATCATCACCGACAGCGTTGATGAAAATGTTTACCTCGCCACCCGCAACCTGCCGCACGTTGCTGTTGTCGAGCCCCGTTATGCCGATCCGTTGTCGCTGGTCCACTACAAGAAAGTGCTGATCACCAAGCCGGCCATCGCTCAACTCGAGGAGATGCTGGGATGAACGCTGAACGCTTGATGCAAGTCATTCTGGCCCCGATCGTGACCGAAAAGGCCACCTTCGTTGCCGAGAAGAATCAGCAAGTCGCTTTCCGTGTCGTGGCTGACGCTACCAAGCCGGAAATCAAGGCTGCCGTCGAACTGCTCTTCAAGGTGCAGGTCGAGTCCGTGCAGGTCCTCAACCGTAAGGGCAAAGTCAAGCGCTTTGGCCGATTCGTTGGCCGTCGTCGCAATGAGCGCAAGGCTTACGTGTCGCTCAAGGACGGCCAGGAAATCGACTTTGCGGAGGTGAAGTAAATGGCCCTCGTAAAAGTTAAGCCGACTTCGGCTGGCCGCCGTGGCATGGTGAAGGTTGTCAGCCCGAACCTGCACAAGGGTGAGCCCTACGCGCCGCTGCTGGAAAAGAAGACCCGTGGTTCTGGCCGTAACAACAACGGTCACATCACGATCCGTCATCGTGGCGGTGGCCACAAGCAGCACTACCGCGTCGTCGACTTCCGTCGCGACAAGGATGGCATCCCGGCAAAGGTCGAGCGTCTGGAATATGACCCCAACCGTACGGCGCACATCGCTCTGCTGTGCTACGCCGACGGCGAACGTCGTTACATCATCGCTCCGCGCGGTCTGGAAGTTGGCGCCACGCTGCTGTCGGGCGTCGAAGCCCCGATCCGCGCTGGCAACACGCTGCCGATCCGCAACATCCCGGTGGGTACGACGATTCACTGCGTCGAAATGCTGCCTGGCAAGGGTGCTCAGATGGTCCGTTCGGCCGGCGCTTCCGCCGTCCTGCTGGCTCGCGAAGGCATCTACGCTCAAGTGCGTCTGCGCTCGGGTGAAGTCCGCCGTGTGCACATCGAATGCCGCGCCACCATCGGTGAAGTCGGTAACGAAGAACACAGCCTGCGCCAAATCGGCAAGGCCGGTGCAATGCGTTGGCGCGGTGTCCGCCCGACGGTTCGTGGCGTTGCCATGAACCCGGTGGATCACCCGCACGGTGGCGGCGAAGGCCGTACCGGCGAAGCACGCGAACCGGTCAGCCCGTGGGGCACTCCGGCGAAGGGTTTCAAGACCCGTCGCAACAAGCGGACGAACAATATGATCGTCCAACGGCGCAAGCGCAAGTAAGAGGCGAACACTATGTCACGTTCGATCAAGAAAGGCCCGTTTGTCGATGCTCACCTGATCAAAAAGGTGGACACGGCCGTCGCGGGCAAAGACAAGAAGCCGATCAAGACCTGGTCGCGTCGCTCCACGATCCTGCCCGAGTTCATCGGTCTGACGATCGCTGTGCACAACGGCAAGCAGCACGTTCCCGTTTACATCAACGAGAACATGGTCGGTCACAAGCTGGGCGAGTTCGCGCTGACCCGTACGTTCAAGGGTCACGCCGCGGACAAGAAGGCGAAGAGGTAAGCGATGGAAACTACTGCCATTATCCGTGGGGTTCACATCTCCGCTCAAAAGACCCGACTGGTTGCGGACCTGATCCGCGGCAAGTCCGTCTCGCAAGCGCTGAACATCCTCACCTTCTCGCCGAAGAAGGCGGCCGCCATCCTGAAGAAGGCTGTCGAATCCGCCATCGCCAACGCCGAGCACAATGACGGCGCCGACATCGACGAACTGAAAGTCACCACGATCTTCGTGGACAAGGCTCAGTCGATGAAGCGCTTCTCCGCTCGCGCCAAGGGCCGCGGCAACCGTATCGAGAAGCAGACCTGCCACATCACGGTCAAGGTCGGAGCTTAAGGAGTCACGATGGGTCAGAAAATTCACCCCACTGGGTTCCGTCTCGCGGTCACCCGTAATTGGTCCTCGCGTTGGTTCGCCGACGACAAGGCCTTCGGCTCGATGCTGGCCGAAGACATTCGCGTTCGCGAGTACCTGAAGAAGAAGCTCAAGAGCGCCTCCGTCGGTCGCGTGATCATCGAGCGTCCCGCCAAGAATGCCCGCATCACCGTCTACTCGGCTCGTCCGGGCGTGGTGATCGGCAAGCGCGGCGAAGACATCGAAAGCCTGAAGGCTGATCTGCAGCGTCTGATGGGCGTGCCCGTGCACGTCAACATCGAAGAAATCCGCAAGCCGGAAACCGATGCTCAACTGATCGCCGACTCGATCTCGCAACAGCTCGAGAAGCGCATCATGTTCCGTCGCGCCATGAAGCGCGCGATGCAGAACGCCATGCGTCTGGGTGCCCAAGGCATCAAGATCATGAGCTCGGGCCGTCTGAACGGTATCGAAATTGCTCGCACCGAGTGGTATCGCGAAGGCCGTGTGCCGCTGCACACCCTGAAGGCCAACATCGACTACGGCACCTCCGAAGCCCACACGACCTATGGCGTGATCGGCATCAAGGTCTGGGTCTACAAGGGCGACATGCTGGCCAACGGCGAATTGCCGCCGGAAACCGCTGCCCCGCGCGAAGAAGAACGTCGTCCGCGCCGCGCTCCGCGTGGTGATCGTCCGGACGGTGCTCGCACCGGTCGTCCGGGTGGTCGTGGTCGTGGTGGTCCCCGCAAGGCGGACGCTGCTCCGGCGCCTGAAGGAGAATAACCATGCTGCAACCCTCTCGCAGAAAGTATCGCAAAGAGCAGAAGGGCCGCAACACCGGTCTGGCGACCCGTGGTACCCACGTGTCGTTCGGCGAATTCGGTCTGAAGGCCACCGGCCGTGGCCGTCTGACCGCTCGCCAGATCGAAGCTGCTCGTCGTGCCATCAATCGTCACATCAAGCGTGGCGGCCGCATCTGGATTCGCATTTTCCCGGATAAGCCCATCTCGCAGAAGCCTGCCGAAGTCCGTATGGGTAACGGTAAGGGCAACCCGGAGTACTGGGTCGCTGAAATTCAGCCCGGCAAGGTGCTCTACGAAATGGAAGGGGTTAGCGAAGAGCTCGCGCGTGAAGCTTTCCGCCTGGCCGCTGCCAAGCTGCCGATTTCGACCACGTTCGTCGCGCGTCATATCGGTGCTTAAGGAGTACTAACATGAAAGCTAGCGAACTCCGTTCGAAAGATGCCGCCGAGCTCGGCAAAGAGCTCGAAAGCCTGCTGAAGGCACAATTCGGTCTGCGTATGCAGAAGGCCACGCAGCAACTGGCCAACACCAGCCAGCTGCGCAACGTGCGTCGCGACATCGCGCGCGTTCGTACCTTGCTGACCGAGAAGGCAGGGAAATAAAGATGAGCGAAACTCAAAACACCCAAGTGGCCAAGCGCCAGCGCACGCTGGTTGGCAAGGTCGTCAGCAACAAGATGGACAAGACTGTCGTCGTGCTCGTTGAGCGCCGCGTCAAGCACCCCATCTTCGGCAAGATCATCATGCGTTCCGCGAAGTACAAGGCGCACGATGAATCGAACCAGTACAACGAAGGCGATACGGTTGAAATCGCTGAAGGCCGTCCCATCTCGCGCTCGAAGTCGTGGCGCGTGGTGCGTCTGGTTGAAGCCGCACGTATCATCTAAGTAAAGCAGTACATCGGAACGGCGCGCCGTTCTGATATAAGACGGCAAGGGATCAAACCCTTGCCGTTTTTTTTCGTCCGAACTTTCGGCTTTTGAATTCAGGGATCAGGACACCATGCGCGGTTTCATGAACGCGGCCCGGCTTGGCTTGTTGATGGCTTGCGCCTGGACGTTATCGGCTGCGGCGCAGACGAGGCCGGATCCGGCGCCGTCGCAGGATCCGGCTGTCCTGGGCCGGGCCTTGCTCGATGCCGGTCCCGACGCGCGGGTGCGCCTGGATGGCCAGTCGCTCGATCACGCGACCATGTTCGGGACCGAGGACGCAAACGAGCAGGCGTTGCTGGACCAGGAACGCGCCATCGCGCAACGCAGGGAGCAGATGCGGGTGCTGGAAAAGCTGCTCAGCGAGAAGCCGGCGGCCGACCCGCATCCGCCGGCGATGATTCCTTTGAAGCCTGGCGTCGACATGACCATGCCCAGCCTGGCGCCGGCGCCATCCGGTTCGCAACTGAACCGGGGAACCCTGGACACGCGCCGAAGTCTGGACGACATGCAGCGCCGTGTCGACGCCCTGCGGCGCGAGGCCGATACGCTGAGTCAGCGCGGTCGCTGAGCGGACCCCGCCTTAGCGGCGCGCCGCGAGCTCGCGCAACCGTCCCGCGATGCCCGTGGGGAAGTAGTACACCGACACCACGAACAGGATCCCCAGCCATAGCAGCCACCGGTCCGGCTCGAACAGCAGCGCCAACGGCGCCACGCCCGACACCGCGTCGTGGATCACGTGCAGGCCATCTTGCAGATAGCTCTGCGCGAACACGAACAGGCTCGCGCCCACCACGGCGCCGTACATGGTGCCCATCCCGCCGATCACTAGCATCAGCAGGATGTTGAGCATGATCTCGAACGACAGCGAGGTATCCGGCCCGTTGTAGCGCAGCCAGAGCGCGTACATGGCGCCCGCTAGCGTGGCGAAGGCGGCCGCCAGCAGATTGGACAGGCTGCGGTAAAGCACCGTGCGGTAGCCGATGGCTTCGGCGCGGAACGGGTTCTCGCGTATGGCTTGCAACACCCGGCCGAAGGGCGAATTCACGATGCGCAGCAACAGCAGGAACAGCACCACGCAGACCGCGGCGATCAGGTAATAGGTGATGACGCGGCCGTCCACCGTCACGCCGAAGATCTGCTCCGAGAAAGGCCGGAAGGCCGGCCGCAGCATCTGCGGCACCTTGAAGTTCAGGCCATCCTCGCCACCCGTCAGATCGGACAATTGCGACACCAGCGTCTGGAACGCCGCGGCGACGGCCAGCGTGATCATGGCGTAGAAGATCGCGCGCACGCGCAGGCTGGCCAGGCCGATCAGCAGGGCGAAGGCCAGTGAAACCACCAGGCCGCCGCCCAGGCCCGCGAACACCGCGGTCCAACCCGGTTCCATGCGGATGCTGGCGATCGCCACGCCATACGCGCCGATGCCGAAGAACATGGTGTGCGCGAAGCTGACGATGCCGGTGTATCCCAGCAGCAGGTCATAGCTGGCGACCAGGATCACGAACACCAGGATCTTCGCGGCCACCGCCAGCGATTTGGGGCCGGGAAACAGAAAGGGTGCGGCGGCCAGCAGGGCCACGATGGCGATTAGCGCCATGGCCAGCAGCGTGCTGCGCGGAGGGTCGCCGGAAAGCAGGCGTACGGACATGTCGGCAGTTCCTAGCGATTCGTGACCGGATACACGCCCTGCGGCCGCCACAACAGGATGGCGACCATCAGCGCAATGTTCGAGAACAGGGCGGCCTTGGGCAAGAGGAAGCCGGTGTAGTTGGCCATCAGCCCAACCAGCAAGGCGCCGATCAGGCAGCCCACGGTCGACCCCAGGCCGCCGATCATGATGACGATGAAGATCAGCACGTTCACCTGCGCGCCCAGCTGCGGCACGACGGATTGCTGGTACATGCCCCACAGCACACCGCCCAGTCCCGCCAGCATCGAGCCGGCCACGAACACGCCGACGAACAGATGACGGATGCGGTAGCCCAGGCTTTCCACCATCTCGCGGTCCTCGACGCCAGCGCGGATCAGAAGGCCCAGCTTGGTGCGGTTGAGCAACCACAGCATGCCGCCCAGCACCAGCAGGCCGGTCAGCAGGGCGACGATGCGGAACTTCTCGATGGCGGCATCGCCCAGCAGGAACGCGCCGCGCAGCGCCTCGGGCAGCGGCAGGGAAATCGTCTGCGGACCCCACAGCATCTTGATGATCTCTTCGCCGATGATCATGCCGCCCATGGTGATGAGGATCTGCTTCAGATGCTGGCCGTAGACGGGGCGCACGATGACGCGTTCGAACGCCAGGCCCACGGCGCCCGCGACCAGCATGCCTACGATCATGGCGGGCAGCACCGCGCCCAGGTTGATCCACAGGCTGCCCGACTGCGTCCAGTCGGCCATGGAGCCCAGCACGGTCGCGGCCATGTATGCGCCGATGGCGATGAAGAGGCCGTGGCCGAAGTTCAGCACGTCCATCAGGCCGAACACCAGCGTCATGCCCGAGGCCACGATGAAGATGATCATGCCCATGGCCAGCCCCGCCAGGGTCAGGGTGACCCAGGTGGAGAAGGATCCGACCAGGGGCAGGGCCAGCGCGGCCAGGGCCAGCACCAGGAGGACAGGACGCAGGTCCGCGCGTACGCGCGGCAGCGGGGTATCGAGTTCGAGCGTGCTCATTGGTGGCTTCCCAGCGACAGGCCCAAGAGGCGCGTCTGTAGTTCGTCGTCCGCGGCCAGTTCGGCCATGCCGCCCGCGTGGACGACGCGGCCGTTGTCCATCACGGCGACGTGATCGCCGACCAGGCGCGCGAAGTTGAAGTTCTGCTCGACCAGCAGGATGGTGGTGGACGCCTGCTTCAGTTCGATGAAGGCGTCGATCATGTTCTGGATGATGGCGGGCGCCAGGCCTTTGCTCGGCTCATCCACCAGCAGCAGCCGGCGCGGCTCGATGATGGCGCGCGCCACGGCCAGCATCTGCTTCTGCCCGCCCGACAACTTGCCGGCGGGATGCAGCCAGAACTTCTTCAATGCAGGAAAGAAACCGAAGATCCATTCCAGCCGCGCCGTATCCAACTGGCTGGCATTCCTGGCCTGGCGCGCCGCCAGCAGGATGTTCTCCTTCACGGACAGGTCGGCGAAGATGCCCATGTTCTCCGGCACGTAGGCCATGCCCAGGCGCGCCATGTCGGGCGGCGAGGTGCGCGTGCCGGGGCCGCCGACGGGCGCGCCGTCAAAGCTCACCTGGCCTTGCGACGCCCGCCACAACCCCATGATGGTGCGCAGCGTGGTGGTCTTGCCGGCGCCGTTGCGGCCCAGCAGCATGGTCACGGCCGCCGGCGCGACGGCCAGATCCACGCCGTGCAGGATGTGGTACGCGCCGATATGCGTATGCACGTTCTTCAATTCCAGCAGCGCTTGCGTCATGCCGCCTTCTCCACTGGACTCACGCCCAGATAGGCCTGCTGCACGATGGGCGAGGCGATCACCGTCGCCGGGTCGCCGTCGGCCATCAGCTGGCCGTTGTGCAGCACCACGATGCGGTCCGCCAGTTCCCGCACCACGTCCATCTTGTGCTCCACGAGCAAGATCGTCTTCGACGGATCATTCTTGAGTTCGCGGATCAGTTCCAGCACGACGGGCACGTCGTCCACGCTCATGCCTGCCGTGGGTTCGTCGAACATGAAGACCTGCGGTTCCAGCGCGATCAGCATGGCGATCTCCAGCTTGCGCTGGTCGCCGTGCGGCAAGTCGGCGGCAGACTGGTCACGGCGCGCAGACAGGCGGGTGCGTTCCAGCAGCGCGTCGGCGCGTTCGATCAGGCCGCGGTCGTCGCTCCAGGTGCGCCAGAACCGGATCTGGCGCCAGCCCATGCCTTGCTGGCGCGATTGCAGGGCCAGGCGTACGTTCTCATGCACGCTCAGGCGCGGAAACAGCTGGGTCAGCTGGAAGGCTCGGCCCAGCCCCGCATGCATGCGCGCGGGCGCGGCCAGCGGCGTCAGGTCGCGCCCGTTCAGGCGCACCGTGCCGGCACTGGCGCGCAGCTGGCCGGAGATCAGGTTGAAGTAGGTGGTCTTGCCCGCGCCGTTCGGGCCGACGATGGCGGTCAAGGTGCCAGGCGCAAAGCTGCAGCTGACTTCGTTGACCGCCACGTGTCCGCCGAAACGGATCGTGAGCGATTGGGTTTCCAGCATGGATGGGCAGCGCGCTCAGCGTTTGTTCTGAATCGGCACCGACATCTGGTCCGGCGTGATTTCCTTGACCAGGTCCTGCACGGCCCACGGCACCGACGGATCATTCTTGATGCGGAAGTGGTACATGGACTGCATGGCCTGGTGGTCTTCGGGACGGAAGGTCATCTTGCCCTTGGGCGTCTCGAAGCTCATGCCTTCCATGGCCTTGATCATCGTGTCGGTATCGGAATTGCCGTTGGTCTTGGCCAGCGCGGTGGCGATCGCGATGCCCGAGGCCATGCCGCCCGCGGTGAAGAAGTCCGGCGGCTGGCCGTAACGCTTCTGGTGTTCGGCCACCAGCCAGTCGTTGATCGGATTCTTGGGAATGCCGTAGTAGTAATAGGTGGCGCCTTCCATGCCGGCCAGCGATTTCAGCGGCGTCATCGCGGCCAGCGTGTTGCCGCCGGTGGCGATCTCGATGCCGAAGCGCTTGGGATCCAGATCGGCGATCTTGAACGGATTGCCCGCGCCCGCCCACAGGATGAAGATGATCTTGCGGCCCGGCTTGTCCTTGAGCGCATCGAACAGGCGCTGCGCGCCAGCCGTGAAGTCGGTGGCGTTGGCCGGCAGGTATTCCTCGTGCACGATCTTGGCGTTCTTCAAGGCGCCCTTGAACGCCTTCACGCCGTCGCGGCCGAAGGCATAGTCCTGCGCCAGCATGGCGATCGACGTGCCGGCCTGGTCGAAGGCGACCGCATTGGCGATGGCGTCCTGCGACGAGTTGCGGCCGGTGCGGAAGATGTACTTGTTCCACTTGTCGCCGGTGATCGAATCCGCCACGGCAGGCTCGACCAGCAGGATCTTTTCGTATTCCTCGGCGATGGGCAGCATGGCCAGCGCGACGCCGGACGAGGTGGGGCCGACGGCGATGTCGGCGTTGTCGTCCGCATAGGCCGAGGCCAGCTGGGCGCGCGCCACGTCGGGCTTGCCCTGGTTGTCCTTTTCGATCACGCGGATCTTGCGCCCGGCGACCGTCATGGTGCCTTGCGTCGCATATTCCAGCCCCAGCATCAGGCCGTTCTGAGTTTGCTTGGCGTAGGCCTCCAGCGGACCGGTCTTGTCGTAGACGTGGGCCACGACGAAGTCTTTCGCCGCGATGGCGGAATTCATGCAGAGGCCGGCGAGCGCGGCGAGCAGGACGCGTTTCATGGGAGTCTCCTGTTATTGGGGGCGGTCAGCCGCCGTGTGATCCGGCGTGGCAAGGAATAGGCGGATGGCGTCGATCTGGGGAGCGACGTTCAGGGCGGGGGCGTGGCCGCAATCGGGGAAGTCGATGCGTTGCGCGCGCGGCCCGCGGCGGGTCATGGCGTCGGCGACTTCGGGCAGCAGCAGGTCCGAATCGGCGCCGCGCAGCAGCAGCAGCGGCATGCGCAGCGAGTCGTAGCCGCTCCAGCGGTCGTAGTCGGCGGGATGGTCGTTGAACTGGCCGACGATGGCCGGGTCATAGTGCAGTGTGATCCGGCCGTCCGGCAGCCGGCGTACGGATGTTTCGGCCATCCGGCGCCATTGTTCGTCGCTTTGCCAGCCGTAGGGCTTGTAGGCGACGCGCAGCCAGGCTTCCAGCTCCGTGACCGTATCGAAGGCCGGCGGCGCGCCGACATAGGCCACGATGCGGTCGATCGCGGCCTGCGGCAGTTCGGGCCCGATGTCGTTGACGACCAGGTGCGAGATCCGGTCGCGCAAGGTGGTGGCGGCAGCGTGCATGCCGGTGGCGCCGCCCATGGACGTCCCCACCCAGCGCACGCGGTCCAGCGACAGCCCGTCCGCCAGGGCGCGGGCCAGCGTTGCATAGAAGTCCAGCTGGTACTCGGCGACCGGGTCGGGGCTCCATTGCGACAGGCCCCGGCCGATCGCGTCCGGACAGATGATGCGGTAGTCGCCGGCGAGCGCTTGCGCCAGATCGTCGAAGTCGCGGCCGGTGCGTGCCAGCCCATGCCACATGATGATGGGGGGCGCGTCCGCCGCGCCCCATTCGGTGTAATGCAGCTCGCGGCCTGCGCAGCGCAAATAGCGCGAAGCCGGCGCGTGGCGGCCGGCTGGTGCGGGCGCTGGTGCCATGAGTCTCCTCCCGGGTTGTCCAGGTTGTGTGCTTATCGGGCTGAATATAGACTTGCGCCAAGCGCGCCTTCAAGGCGCCAGACGCCCCGCAGCAGGGTGAGTCAAGAATATGTAGACGCAGGATCACGAGCGCCCGGCCGCGGCGCAGGCGTCCAAGGAGACTGAACCATGTCCGATACGGAATTCGCCATTTCGGCCAGCGCTGGCGCTGACCGGCGCGACGAATGGCGCGCGGCGTTGTCGCACGCGTTCGGTCCCTTCGAGGTGCATGGCGGCGGGCCCGACAGCTTCGCCGGGCATGTGCGCTATGCGCGGCGGGGCAGCCTGCAGTTCAACGATCTCCATTACCAGGGGCAGAAGCTGGAGCGCACCGCCGGCAACGTGTCGCGCCTGGATCAGGAGTTCTATACCTTTGGTCTGCCGCTGGCGGGACCCCTGGCCGTGCAGCAGCAGGGGCGAGAGTTCCAGGTCGAACCCGGCTGCGTCTATCTGATGAACCAGAGCCTGCCCTACCAGGCCACGGCGCAGGGCGCGGCGGGCTACCGCAGCCTGAGCGTGTCCTTTCCGCGCAGTGCGCTGTTGCAGCGCGATTCCCGCGTCGGCGCTTTCTACAAGCTGCGCGTCGATGACGGTTCGCCGCGAGGCGCCTTGCTGGCCAGCTACATGGACCACTTGTTCAAAGGGGTGGACGGCTGGTCGGATGTCGAAGCGGCGGAACTGGGCGAACGCCTGATCGACCTGATCGTGCTGTTCCTGGTGCAGTCAGGCCAGGGGCAGGTGTCGGAGTCGGACAGCAGCGTCACGCTGGCGCATCGGCAGCGCGCGCTGGCCTACATCCGCCAGCATCTGGCGGATCCGGCCCTGTCGCCGCAGCAGGTGGCGCAGGGCTGCGGCTTGTCGGTGGCCTATCTGCACCGCATCGCGCGTGCGGGCGGCCTGTCGGTGGAATCCTTCATCTTCGACCAGCGGCTCGACAAGTGCCGCGAACTGTTGTTGAACCCGCAGCACAGCCACCGCAGCATTGCCGAACTGGCCTATCAGGTGGGCTTCTCGCACCCCTCGCATTTCAGCCGCCTGTTCAAGCGCCGCTTCGGCATGACGCCGCGCGACCTGCGGGCAAGTTCCTGAGCGGCCTTCTGCCGCGAACTGCCCGGCCCGGTTCCCCCGGCGTGAGGCATAAAAAAAGCCCCGCAAAATCCTGCGGGGCTTTTTTGTCACTGCCAGGTCAGATGTGCGTAATGAATTTCGTGACCAGGTAGCCGTCGAACGTTTCCAGGCCGCCTTCGCTGCCGATGCCGCTGTCCTTGATGCCGCCGAAGGGCGTCTCGGCCAGGGCGCTGCCGAAGTGGTTGATGTTGACCATGCCGGCTTCCAGGCCGTTGGAGACCTTGGTGGCCGTCTGCAGCGAGTTCGTGAACACGTAGGACGACAGGCCGAAGGGCAGGCTGTTGGCGCGGCGCAGCACTTCATCGGTATCCGTGAAGCGGACCACCGGCGCGACCGGGCCGAAGGGCTCCTCGGTCATCAGCATGGAGTTGTCGGGCACTTCGGTCACGACCGTGGGGGCGAAGAAGAAGCCCTTGCGGTCCAGCGGGCCGCCGCCGACCACCACCTTGCCGCCGTGCTTCTTGGCGTCGTCGATGAAGGCGCTCATGGCGGGGACGCGGCGCTCGTGTGCCAGCGGACCCATGTCGGTACCGGCTTCCAGGCCGTCGCCGACCTTGATGTTCTTCAGCACTTCCGAGAAGCGCGCGAGGAACTGCTCGTAGGCGCCGTTCTGGACATAGAAGCGGGTCGGCGACACGCACACCTGGCCGGCGTTGCGGATCTTGAACTTGGCCAGCATGGTGGCGGCGCGGTCGATGTCGGCGTCGTCGAACACCAGCACGGGCGAGTGGCCGCCCAGTTCCATGGTGACGCGCTTCATGTGGGCGCCGGCCAGCGCGGCCAGCTGCTTGCCCACCGGCACGGAGCCGGTGAACGACACCTTGCGCACGATGGGCGAGCGGATCAGGTAGTCGGAGATCTTGGCGGGTTCGCCCCAGACGATGTTCAGGCAGCCCTTGGGCAGGCCGGCGTCGTGGAACATGCGGGCAATGGCCATGACGGCGCTGGGCGAGTCCTCGGGGCCCTTCAGCACCACCGTGCAGCCGGCGCCGATGGCGGCGGCGATCTTGCGGATGGCCTGGTTGTACGGGAAGTTCCAGGGCGTGAAGGCAGCGCAGACGCCTATCGGTTCGCGCACCACGATCTGGCGCACGTCAGGATTGCGCGGCGGGACCACGCGGCCGTAGATGCGGCGGCATTCCTCGGCGTGCCAGTCGGCGTGTTCGGCGCAGGAGGTGACTTCGCCCACGGCTTCCGCCAGCGGCTTGCCCTGGTCCAGCGTCATGTTGCGGCCGATTTCCTGGGCGCGTTCGCGCGACAGCGTCGCGACCTTGCGCAGGATGGCCGAGCGGTCCATGGGAGAGGATTTCTTCCACGACTCGAACGCGCGCTGGGCGGCGGCTAGCGCCCGATCCAGATCCGCTTCGGTGGCGTGGGGCAGCTGGCCGAGAACTTCCAGCGTGGCCGGGTTGATGACGTCCTGGGTGCGCCTGCCCTCTCCGGCGACGAATTCGCCGTCGATATACAGCGCCAACTGTTCATACATGCCTGTCTTCCCTTGCGAAATAGGAGTGGATAGCGATCACTGTCGCCCACTCCAGTCTAAACCAGCTTGTCGGCGGCGGGGAGGGCCAATGCCCGGCCGCGCATTGGAGCCAATATGTCGGCGCAAGTCTTGCATGCGCGCGCCGGCATGGACAAAATGGTGCATCTTTGGCTGTCTATCGGGCTAATTATTGTGCAACCCGTCGATGCGCGTCCGCCCAGCAAGCCCAGTTTCTACTCGCGCGTCTTTTTCCGCTTCATAGACTGGTTGCGCAACCGCATCGCCCAGGCCTCGCTGGTCGGCGACCGTCCCATTTTCGACAACAGCCAGTTCCCCTGGGTCGCCGCGCTCGAGGCAGAGGCGCCCGCCATCCGCGCCGAGCTGGCCGGCCTGCTCTCCGAGCGCCAGTATCTGCCCGCCTTCCATGAGATCTCCCCCGACGTGGGCCAGATCACCTCGGACGATCAATGGAAGACCTTCGTCTTCATGGGCTACGGCTTGCGCTCCGAGCGCAATCTGGCGCGCTGCCCGGCGACCGCCCGGGCGCTGCAGGGAATCCCTGGTATCCGTACGGCGTTCTTCTCCATCCTGGAGGCCGGCAAGCGCATCCCCCTGCACACGGGTCCGTACAACGGCGTCCTGCGCCTGCACCTGGGACTGGTGGTGCCGGAACCGGCCGAGCAATGCTGGATCGAGGTCGGAGGTGAGCGTTACAGTTGGCGGGAAGGGCGGGCGGTGGTGTTCGACGACCTCTACCCGCATCAGGTCCACAACGACACCGCCGGACTGCGCGCAGTGCTCTTCGTGGACTTCGAGCGCCCCTGCCGCGTTCCGGTAAAATGGCTCAACCGCCTGGTGCTCATGGCCGCCCCGTTCACGGACGAGATCCGTCGCGGCAAGGCCAACCACGATGCCTGGGAAAAGGGCTACTACCGCCAGAAATAGGGGGCAGATAGCCTCGGTCCACCCCGGTCACGGGGAAAGCGTGGCTTTTGTGGGTTATCCACACAAAGTGCTTGCGCTCAAAAATTAACCACGTTAGAATTATCAGCTTTCCCAGATTGTCGATCGAGTTGGCCCGCGCCTATGCAGGTTAGCCCGACGTGTTGGGGGAATACCCGCAGGATTTCAACCCAGGGTCGTTGCGTTGCCAACCAGTTGCGTGAGTAGGGCGAAAGCTCCAGACATGCCAACACTAAAGCAGGGCGGCAGACCTGACGGGACCAAAACTGGCAGGAATTGCAGTGTTCCCTTGTTGGGAAAACCGTATTTCCAGTTAAGTTGGAACAGGAAAAATCATGATCCAAATGCAGACCACGCTGGATGTGGCCGATAACACTGGTGCGCGTCATGTCATGTGCATTAAGGTGCTCGGTGGCTCCAAGCGCCGTTATGCCGGTATCGGCGACATCATCAAGGTGAGCGTCAAAGATGCGGCTCCGCGCGGACGCGTCAAGAAAGGCGAAATTTACAATGCCGTGGTGGTTCGTACCGCCAAGGGCGTGCGCCGTAAAGACGGTTCGCTGATTCGTTTCGGTGGCAATGCCGCCGTGTTGCTCAACGCCAAGCTGGAGCCCATCGGCACCCGCATCTTCGGACCCGTTACGCGTGAACTGCGTACCGAGAAGTTCATGAAGATCGTGTCGTTGGCCCCGGAAGTGCTGTAAGGAGCCCTACGATGAACAACATTCGTAAAGGCGACGAAGTCATCGTCCTGACCGGCCGCGACAAGAAGCGTCGCGGTACCGTGCTGGCGCGCGTCGATGCCGACCACGTTCTGGTCGAAGGCGTCAACGTCGTCAAGAAGCACGTGAAAGCCAACCCGATGGCTAACAACCCGGGCGGGATTGTCGAAAAGACCATGCCGATTCACATCTCGAACGTCGCGCTGTTCAACCCGGCCACCGGCCGCGGCGACCGCGTGGGCGTGCAAGAAGTCGAAGGCCGCAAGGTTCGCGTGTTCCGTTCCAATGGTGCCGTTGTCGGCGCCAAGGCGTAAGGGGCGATAGACATGTCTCGTTTGCAAGATCTCTACAAGAGCAAGGTCGCTGCCGACCTGCAAGCCAAGTTTGGCTACAAGAGCACGATGGAAGTGCCGCGCATCACCAAGATCACCCTGAACATGGGTGTGTCGGAAGCGGTGTCGGACAAGAAAGTCATTGAGCACGCTGTTGGCGACCTGACCAAGATCGCCGGCCAGAAGCCCGTCGTGACGAAGACCAAGAAGGCTATCGCCGGGTTCAAGATCCGCGAAAACTACCCGATCGGTTGCATGGTCACGCTGCGCGGTCAACGCATGTACGAATTCCTGGATCGCCTGGTGGCGGTTGCGCTGCCTCGCGTGCGCGACTTCCGCGGCATCTCGGGTCGTGCGTTCGACGGCCGTGGCAACTACAACATCGGGGTGAAAGAGCAGATCATTTTCCCCGAAATCGAGTACGACAAGATCGACGCGCTGCGTGGGCTGAACATCAGCATCACCACCACCGCGAAGACCGACGAAGAAGCCAAGGCGCTGTTGACGGCCTTCAGCTTCCCGTTCCGTAACTAAGGGGCTGATGACGTGGCTAAACTTTCCCTCATCAATCGCGACATCAAGCGCGCCAAGCTGGCTGACAAGTTCGCCGCCAAGCGCGCTGAGTTGAAGGCGATCATCGACGACCAGTCGAAGACCGACGAAGAACGTTACCAAGCTCGGCTCAAGCTGCAACAGCTGCCGCGCAATGCCAACCCGACGCGTCAACGTAACCGTTGCGTGGTCACCGGTCGTCCGCGCGGCGTGTTCCGCAAGTTCGGCCTGACGCGCCACAAACTGCGTGAAATGGCGATGAAGGGTGAAATCCCCGGCATCACCAAGGCCAGCTGGTAGGAGAAACAATATGAGCATGAGCGATCCCATCGCCGATATGCTGACCCGCATTCGCAATGCGCAGCAAGTGGACAAAGTTACGGTGAGCATGCCCTCCTCGAAGCTGAAGGCGGCCATTGCCGCTGTGCTGAAGGACGAAGGCTACATCGACAGCTTTGAAATCAAGGGCACCCAGGCCAAGCCTGAGCTCGAGATCACCCTGAAGTACTACGCTGGCCGTCCGGTCATCGAGCGCATCGAACGCGTTTCGCGCCCCGGTCTGCGTATCTACAAGGGCCGTACCAGCATTCCTCAGGTCATGAACGGCCTGGGCGTGGCTATCGTTTCGACCTCGCGCGGCGTCATGACCGACCGTAAGGCTCGCGCCAACGGCGTCGGCGGCGAAGTGCTGTGCTACGTGGCCTAAGGAGAAATTCGAATGTCACGTATCGCTAAGTATCCGGTCGAACTGCCCAAGGGTGTTGAAGCCAACATCCAGCAGGATCAGATCACCGTCAAGGGCCCGCTGGGCTCCCTGACCCAAGCCCTGACCGGCGACGTCACGATTGCGTTGGACAATGGCAAGCTCACGTTTGCCGCCGCCAACGACAGCCGTCACGCCAACGCCATGTCGGGTACCGTGCGCGCTCTGGTGGCCAACATGGTCACGGGCGTGAGCAAGGGCTTCGAGCGCAAGCTGACCCTGGTCGGCGTGGGTTACCGCGCATCGATCCAAGGCGACGCCGTTAAGCTGCAGCTCGGTTTCTCGCACGACGTTTTGCACCAGTTGCCGGCCGGTATCAAGGCCGAGTGCCCGACCCAGACGGAAATCGTCATCAAGGGCGCCAACAAGCAAGTCGTCGGTCAGATGGCCGCTGAAATCCGCGCGTACCGCGAACCCGAACCCTACAAGGGCAAGGGCGTGCGTTACTCGGACGAACGCGTCGTCATCAAAGAAACCAAGAAGAAATAACGGCGCACGCAAGGACGAATCATGGACAAAAAAGTTTCCCGTTTGCGTCGTGCGGTTCCGACCCGCCGGAAGATCAACGAGCTGCGCGTTCATCGCCTCTCGATTTTCCGCTCGAACCAGCACATCTACGCCAACATCATTTCGCCGGAAGGCGATCGCGTTCTGGTCAGCGCCTCGACGGTCGAAGCCGAAGTGCGCGCGCAACTGGCCGGCCAAACCGGCCAGGGCGGCAACAAAGCCGCTGCGTCGCTGGTTGGCAAGCGCGTGGCCGAAAAGGCCAAGGCTGCCGGTATCGAACTGGTCGCTTTCGATCGCTCGGGCTTTCGTTACCATGGCCGCGTGAAAGCGCTGGCCGATGCCGCGCGTGAAGCCGGCCTGAAGTTCTAAGCGAGGATCTGTCAAATGGCTAAAGTACAAGGCAAGAACGCCGCGGAAAAAGAGAACGATGACGGCCTCCGCGAAAAGATGATCGCGGTCAACCGCGTGAGCAAAGTGGTCAAGGGTGGTCGCACCATGAGCTTTGCCGCGCTGACCGTGGTTGGCGATGGCGATGGCCGCATCGGCATGGGTAAGGGCAAGGCGCGTGAAGTGCCGGTGTCCGTTCAGAAGGCTATGGAACAGGCCCGTCGCGGCATGTTCAAGGTCGCTCTGAAGAACGGCACGCTGCACCACACCGTGGTTGGCAAGCATGGCGCCGCTACCGTGCTGATCTCGCCCGCTGCTGAAGGTACCGGCGTTATCGCCGGCGGCCCGATGCGCGCTATTTTTGATGTGATGGGTGTGCGTAACGTGGTTGCCAAGAGCCTGGGCTCGAGCAACCCCTACAACATGGTTCGCGCCACGTTGAACGGCCTGCGCGCCTCCATGACCCCGGCTGATGTTGCTGCCAAGCGCGGCAAGTCGGTCGAAGAAATCCTGGGGTAAATCATGGCTCAGAAGCAGATCAAAGTGACCCTCGTGCGCTCGGTGATCGGTACCAAGCAATCGCACCGTGACACGGTTCGCGGTTTGGGCTTGGGCCGTATCAACAGCAGCCGCGTGCTGGTCGATACGCCCGAGGTGCGTGGGATGATCCGTAAGGTGGATTATCTCGTTTCCGTCTCGGAAGCCTAAGGAATCACCATGTCGGATATGCAACTTAATTCGCTGAAGCCCGCCGAGGGCAGCAAGCACGCCAAGCGCCGCGTCGGCCGTGGCATCGGTTCGGGTCTGGGTAAGACCGCCGGCCGTGGTCACAAGGGTCAGAAGTCGCGTTCGGGCGGTTTCCATAAGGTTGGCTTCGAAGGCGGTCAAATGCCGCTGCAGCGTCGTCTGCCCAAGCGCGGTTTCACCCCGCTCGGCCAGCACCTGTACGCCGAAGTCCGTCTGTCGGACCTGCAAGCCCTGCCCATCGACGAAGTCGACGTGCAAGTGCTGAAGGCCGCTGGCGTGATTGGCCAGGCGGTTCGTTTCGCCAAGGTCATCAAGTCGGGTGAACTCTCGCGCAAGGTCGTGCTCAAGGGCATTACCGCGACGGCCGGCGCTCGCGCCGCCATCGAAGCCGCGGGCGGCTCGCTTGCTTGATCACGAGGTGACGAGTGGCTAACGCGCAGGCATTGGGCAAAACCGGAGCACGGTACGGCGATCTGAAGCGCCGCCTCGTGTTCCTGGTGCTCGCCCTGGTGGTTTACCGTTTGGGTACACACATCCCCGTGCCGGGCATCAACCCGGATGCGCTGGCGGACTTGTTCCGTCAGAACCAGGGCGGGATCCTGGGCCTGTTCAACATGTTCTCGGGCGGGGCGCTCTCGCGCTTCTCGATTTTTGCCCTGGGGATCATGCCGTACATTTCGGCATCCATCATCATGCAGCTGATGTCTGTGGTGGTGCCGTCGCTGGAATCGCTCAAGAAAGAGGGCGAAGCCGGCCGTCGGAAGATCACCCAATACACCCGCTACGGCACGGTCGTGCTGGCGCTGGTGCAGGCTGTGGGCATTTCGGTAGCGTTGGAGTCCCAGCAGGGACTGGTGATCGATCCGGGCATGCTGTTCCGCTTTACGACCGTCGTGACCTTGGTCACCGGCACCATGTTCGTCATGTGGCTGGGTGAGCAAATCACGGAACGTGGTCTGGGCAACGGGATTTCCATCCTGATCTTCGCAGGTATCGTTGCGGGTCTGCCCGCGGCGCTGGCTGCACTGTTGGACCTGGTCCGCACCAACTCGATGTCCGTGCTTTCGGCACTGTTCATCGTGGCTCTGGTGGTGCTGGTTACCGCTTTTGTGGTGTTCGTGGAACGCGGACAGCGCAAGATCACGGTGAACTACGCCAAGCGTCAGGTCGGCAACAAGGTCTACGGTGGTCAAAGCTCGCATTTGCCGCTGAAGCTGAACATGGCAGGGGTGATTCCGCCGATCTTCGCATCGTCGATCATTCTGTTCCCGGCCACGATCACGAGCTGGTTCTCCAGCAGTGAGAACATGCGCTGGCTTAGCGACCTGGCTGCGGCCCTGTCGCCTCGTCAACCGCTCTACATCACGCTGTACTCGGTCGCGATTATTTTCTTCTGCTTTTTCTACACGGCTCTGGTGTTCAACAGCCGCGAAACGGCGGACAACCTGAAGAAGAGTGGTGCGTTTGTTCCGGGCATCCGTCCGGGCGAACAAACAGCGCGCTACATCGACAAGATCCTGATGCGTCTGACGCTCGCAGGTGCCATCTACATCACGTTGGTGTGCCTGTTGCCGGAATTCTTGGTGATGCGCTGGAACGTTCCCTTCTACTTCGGTGGTACGTCCCTGTTGATTATTGTGGTGGTGACGATGGATTTCATGGCGCAGGTTCAGGCCTACATGATGTCTCACCAGTACGACTCGTTGCTCAAGAAGGCTAACTTCAAGGGCGCGGGTTTGCCGATGCGGTAAGCAAAAGAATGTCCAAGGACGACGTCATTCAGATGCAAGGCGAGGTTCTTGAGAACCTCCCGAACGCGACATTTCGCGTCAAGCTCGAAAACGGCCACGTGGTGTTGGGCCATATTTCCGGCAAGATGCGTATGCATTACATCCGGATCCTGCCGGGTGACAAGGTCACAGTGGAGCTCACGCCCTATGATCTGACGCGAGCCAGGATAGTTTTCCGCTCCAAATGAGCGGAACCGGATTACGGAAAATTAGGAGTCAACCATGAAAGTAATGGCATCGGTTAAGCGGATCTGCCGCAACTGCAAAGTTATCAAACGTCACGGCGTGGTGCGCGTTATCTGCACCGACCCGCGTCATAAGCAGCGTCAAGGCTAACCCGGGTTAGCGACTACGCAACAGATTTATTCAAGGAATAGTCATGGCCCGTATTGCTGGCATTAACATCCCGCCGCAACAGCACGCCGAGATCGGACTGACCGCCATTTTTGGCATCGGTCGTACGCGCGCTCGCAAGATTTGCGAAGCGGCAAACGTACCCTTTGACAAGAAGGTCAAGGATCTGAACGACGCTGAATTGGAACGCGTCCGCGAACATGTTGGTCTGTTCACGGTTGAAGGCGACCTGCGTCGTGAAGTACAGCTCTCGATCAAGCGTTTGATCGACCTGGGAACCTACCGCGGTATGCGTCACAAGCGCGGTTTGCCCGTGCGCGGCCAGCGCACTCGCACCAACGCCCGGACCCGCAAGGGCCCGCGTCGTGCTGCTGCGTCCCTGAAGAAATAATCGAGGAACTGGATTATGGCGAAAGCTTCCACCAGCGGCGCTTCGCGCGTGCGCAAAAAGGTCAAGAAGAACGTCTCGGACGGCATCGCGCACGTTCACGCTTCGTTCAACAACACCATCATCACCATCACCGATCGTCAGGGCAACGCGCTGTCGTGGGCCACGTCGGGCGGTGCTGGTTTCAAGGGCTCGCGCAAGTCGACCCCGTTCGCCGCGCAGGTCGCTGCTGAAACGGCTGGCCGCGTCGCGCTGGAGTACGGCATCAAGACGCTGGAAGTGCGTATCAAGGGCCCCGGTCCTGGTCGCGAATCGTCGGTCCGCGCTCTGAACGCGCTGGGCATCAAGATTTCGTCCATCGCCGACATCACGCCCGTTCCGCACAACGGCTGCCGTCCGCCGAAGCGTCGTCGTATCTAAAGGGAATCCACATGGCTCGTTATACTGGACCCAAATGCAAGCTCTCGCGTCGCGAGGGTACTGATCTGTTCCTGAAGAGCGCCCGCCGCTCGCTGGATTCCAAGTGCAAGCTGGATTCCAAGCCTGGCCAACACGGCCGCACTTCGGGTGCCCGCACTTCCGACTACGGTCTGCAACTGCGCGAAAAGCAAAAGCTCAAGCGCATGTACGGCGTGCTGGAAAAGCAATTCCGCAAGTACTTCGCTGAAGCTGAGCGTCGCCGTGGCAACACCGGCGAAACGCTGATCCAGCTGCTGGAATCGCGCCTGGACAACGTCGTCTACCGCATGGGCTTCGGCTCGACCCGCGCCGAAGCTCGCCAGCTGGTGAGCCACCGCGCCATCGAACTGAACGGCCACACGGCTGACATCGCTTCGATGCTGGTCAAGGCTGGCGACGTCGTGTCGGTCCGCGAAAAGGCCAAGAAGCAAGGCCGCATCAAGGAATCGCTCGACCTGGCCACCAGCATCGGCATCCCCCAGTGGGTGGAAGTCGATACGACCAAGTTGACCGGTACGTTCAAGTCGGCCCCCGATCGCGCTGACGTCGCTCGCGACATCAACGAATCGATGGTCGTCGAACTGTACTCGCGTTAATCAGGCCTGCCGGCGCTACCTTCGCAAGGCGCCGGCGAGCTGGTCTCGCGACCCGTTTGCACGTCCCGCAGCAGCCCGCTTTTCGCCTTCAGGCGGAGCGGGCTTTGCGGTAAGTATCGGCCGGTGTTTTTCGCATCGTCCGCGTTTCAAGTTTCACCCTGTCCATCAGCCTTATCGGTGTAACGAGCCGAGGGTATTGAAAAGGAACACAGTAAATGTCCACTCAAGGTTTCCTGAAGCCGCGCTCCATTGAAGTCGAGCCGGTCGGCACGCACCATGCCAAGATCGTGATGGAGCCGTTCGAGCGTGGCTACGGTCACACGCTGGGCAACGCCCTGCGCCGCATCCTGCTGTCTTCGATGACCGGCTACGCGCCGACCGAAGTCCAGATGACGGGCGTGGTGCACGAATACTCGACCATCCCGGGCGTTCGCGAAGATGTCGTCGACATCCTGCTGAACCTGAAGGGCGTGGTCTTCAAGCTGCACAATCGCGACGAAGTGACCCTGGTTCTGCGCAAGACCGGCGCGGGCACCGTGCTGGCCAGCGACATCGAGCTGCCGCACGACGTCGAGATCATCAACCCCGGCCATGCCATCTGCAACCTGACGGACGCAGGCAAGCTGGAAATGCAGATCAAGGTTGAAAAGGGCCGTGGCTACGTGCCGGGCAACGTGCGCGCGCTGTCGGAAGACCGCACCCACACCATCGGCCGCATCGTTCTGGACGCTTCGTTCAGCCCGGTCCGCCGCGTGAGCTACGCGGTTGAAAGCGCCCGTGTGGAACAGCGTACCGACCTGGACAAGCTGGTCCTGGACATCGAAACCAACGGCGTGATCTCGCCCGAGGAAGCGGTGCGCCAGTCGGCCCGCATCCTGATGGACCAGATCTCGGTCTTCGCCGCCCTGGAAGGCGCTGGCGATTCGTACGAAGCCCCGGTCCGCGGCACGCCGCAGATCGATCCGGTGCTGCTGCGCCCGGTCGACGACCTGGAACTGACCGTGCGTTCGGCCAACTGCCTGAAGGCCGAAAACATCTACTACATCGGCGACCTGATCCAGCGTACCGAAAACGAGCTGCTCAAGACCCCGAACCTGGGTCGCAAGTCGCTCAACGAGATCAAGGAAGTCCTGGCCGCACGCGGCCTGACGCTGGGCATGAAGCTCGAAAACTGGCCCCCCCTGGGCCTGGAGCGTCCCTAAGTCTTGAAAGGGTGCCGCCTCTGAAAAGAGGCGGTTCCCGCAGGCAGCCGGCCTTGCGCCGGCCAGTTTGCGAAACCGTCGTAAAATGCACCGTTTTCTACCGGACCGCGGCCTGATTGCAGGTTGATAGAAGAGCCGGCAACCCGATGGCTGACGCCATCTTTAGATTCAAAGGAAACTTATCATGCGTCACGGTAATGGCTTGCGTAAGCTCAACCGCACCAGCAGTCACCGTCTTGCCATGTTCCGCAACATGGCCGTTTCGTTGATCACCCACGAAGCCATCAAGACCACGCTGCCGAAGGCGAAAGAATTGCGCCGCGTCATCGAACCCCTGATCACGCTGGGCAAGGAGCCCACGCTCGCGAACAAGCGTCTGGCTTTTGCCCGTCTGCGCGATCGCGATGCGGTGGTGAAGCTGTTCGCCGAAATCGGCCCGCGCTACGCGGCTCGTAACGGCGGCTACACCCGCGTGCTGAAGATGGGCTTCCGTCAAGGCGACAACGCTCCCATGGCTTTCATGGAACTGGTTGACCGTCCGGAAGTCGATGAAGCCGCTGAGGACAGCGCCGAATAATTTCGGTAGCTCGATAAGCGACAAGGGCGGGTCTTCGGACCCGCCCTTGTTTTTTTGTGCGGCCGCCGCGCGTTACGAGGCGTGCAGCTCGCCGCGCAGTTGCGCGGCTGTCGCGGCCAGCGCCTCGGCTGCGGGCTGGGGCGGCATCTTGAAGGTCAGGTCCTGCTGCTCGATGTACTGGGTGGACGTGACGTCCTGCGGATGATGCATGGGGATGACGTGGGCGTGCGCATGCGCCACGTGGATGCCGGTGAAGGCGAAGCCCACGCGCTCGACGTCATACAGGCGCTTCATGTGGCGTCCGAGCTTCTGGCCCAGGTTGAGGATGCTGCCCGCCAGGTCGGCCGGCATGTCCTCGTAATAGGGATAGTGCTGCTTGGGGATGATGAGCACGTGCCCGGGGCGCACCGGGTGGATATCGAGAAAGGCCAGCAGGCGTTCGTCTTCGTGGATCACGTGCGCGGGGATTTCGTGACGGGCAATGCGGCAGAACAGGCAGTTATCGGACATGCGTGCCTCGGTGGGTGCGGGTGGCATGGCGGCGCGTTCTGGCCCGGCGGATCCGGACGATGGCCGCAATACCGATAAAATACCCCGAGTTACATCCCATACGGGTATTCCGAGGAGCCTCCATGTTGCGAGATGACGACGTTGTGCTGGTCATCAGCAATGCGCCCGACCTGCTGCTGGCCAAGCGGATTGCGCATGTCCTGGTCGAAGACGGATTGGCCGCCTGCGTGAACCTTGGCGCGCCGGGCCTGTCCATCTACATGTGGAAAGGAGAGGTCGAAGGGGCGGAAGAAATCCCCATCCACATCAAGACCACATACGCGCGCCACGAGGCTGTAGTGCAGGCCCTGGCGCAGATGCATCCCTACGATGTGCCCGAGATCATCGTGCTGCCCGTCATCGGCGGCGCGGCGCCCTATCTGGATTGGGTGCGTGAACAGACGGCCGTCACGCAGAACAAGAGAGACTGATGTTGCAACTAGTCGGTATCGGCGCGCTCCGGCGCGAGTCCCGCGCGTCGCGCGCCTTCTTCAGGCAGTGGTTGGCCCTGTTGGCCATGATGCTGCTGTTGTTGGGCTGGCAGGCTGCCGCGCGCGCCGAGGCCGAGTTCCTGGAGCCCGAGAAGGCCTTCGTATTCAGCGCCGAGATGGTGGCGCCTGAAATGCTGGAACTGCGCTACCGCGTCGCACCCGGCTACTACATGTACCGCGAGCGCTTTGGCATCACCATCAGTCCCATCGGCGCGGCCAAGCTGGGCGAGGCCGTCTATCCCAAGGGCGAGGTCAAGTACGACCCGACCTTCGAGAAGGACATGGAGGTCTTCCACCAGGACGTGGCGATCCGCGTGCCGGTGGCCGCGGGCGGACAGCCCTTCACCCTGACCCTGACCGCGCAAGGCTGCGCCGATGCGGGGCTGTGCTATCCGCCCATGGATAGCAGCGTGAAGCTCACGCCAGTGGCTGGCGGTTATGCGCTGGCCGGACCGGGAGGTATTTCCGCAGCCGCATCCGGCGCATCCGGCGGCCTTGGCGCGCTGGTCAATGCCGGCGACACCGGCCTGGCCGACGCCTTGGGCGGCCTGGGTTGGGTGAAGACCGCCGGCGTGTTCCTGGTGCTGGGGTTGCTGCTGGCTTTCACGCCCTGCGTGTTGCCCATGATCCCCATCCTGTCCTCCATCGTGTTGGGCGGCGCCGCGCAGGCCAGGCCGTCGCGCGGTCGCGGTCTGGCCCTGGCCGCGACCTACGTGCTGGGCATGTCCGTGGTCTATACCGCGTTGGGCGTGGCGGCCGGACTGAGCGGAGCGGGACTCGCGGCCTGGCTGCAGACGCCTTGGATCCTGACGCTGTTTGCCATCCTGTTGGCCGTGTTGGCGCTGGCCATGTTCGATGCCTTTACGTTCCAGATGCCTGCAGGCATCCAGGGCTGGCTGTCGCAACGCTCTGCGCGCATTCCGGGCGGGCGCTACACCGGCGCGCTGGTGATGGGCGCGCTGTCGGCGCTGATCGTCGGCCCTTGCGTGGCCGCGCCGTTGGCGGGCGCACTGCTGTACATCTCGCAGACCGGGGACGTGGTGCTGGGCGGGTCGGCGCTCTTCGCAATGGCCTGGGGCATGGGCGTGCCGCTCTTGATCGTGGGCGCGTCCTCGGGCGCCTTGCTGCCCAAGGCGGGTCCCTGGATGGACGGCGTGAAGCGATTGTTCGGCATGCTCTTGCTGGGGACCGCCTGGTGGATGCTGATCCCTGTGGTGCCGACCTGGGTGCAGATGACGGGCTGGGCTTTCCTGGCTGTGGTTGCTGCGGTGATGCTGCGGGCGTTCGATGCCTTGCCCGATGGCGCGGGCGCCGCGCGCATGTTCGGCAAGGGCGTAGGCCTGTTGCTGGCGCTGGCGGCTGCGGCCTGGCTGATCGGCGCGGCCAGCGGCGGACGCGACGTGCTGCAGCCGCTGTCGCACCTTGCGGCGCGCGCCGATGCGCCCGCAGGCGTGGCGGCCAGCAGCGGCGAAGTGCATTTCCAGCGCGTGCGCAACAACGCCGAACTGGATGCCTTGCTGGCGCAAAGTCGTCAGCCGGTGATGCTGGATTTCTACGCCGACTGGTGCGTGTCGTGCCGCGAGATGGAGCGCTTCACCTTTACCGATCCGGGCGTCGCGCAGCGCATGTCGGGCATGCTGCTGGTGCAGGCCGACGTGACCGCGAACAACGCCGATGACCGTGCGCTGCTCAAGCGCTTCCGCCTGTTCGGTCCACCCGGCATCATGTTCTTCGAGCCGGGCGGCAAGGAGCTGCCCGAGGCGCGCGTGGTGGGCTTCCAGGATGCCAAGCGCTTCACCGAATCGCTGGACAAGGTGTTGCTGCGTTGAGCATCGCAGCCTTGCCGCAAGGCTGACTCGAAATACACAAAGGCCGCTGCGCGGATGCATCCATGCAGCGGCCTTTTGCCGCGTGGCGATATTGCGTTGCCGGTCCTAGCTCTGGCGCGTCGCGCGCACGTCGCGGTTCTGCCAGCCCAGTTCAGCCGAGATGGCGTCGGCACAGCGTTTGATGTCATCGATCAGCGGACTGGTCCAGCGTACGTCGAACACGCCGGCGGCGCCGATGGCGGTGATCACCAGCACCACGTTGCCGTTCGAGTCGAACACCGGCGCGCTCAGGCCGTTGATGCCGGGGATGGGATCGCCCATGGCGCGCGCGACGCCGCGCTGGCGGACTTCGCGCAGGGTCCGTTCGAACTTCTCCGTCTTGCCCAATGAAGGCACTGCGCCCAGGCGCAGATGGTCTTCGTGCAGCAGGCTTTCTATCTTCTTGGGCGGCAGCAGCGCCGCGAACACCTTGCCCGTTGCCGTGTTGGTCAGCGACATGACCGTGCCGGTGCGCATGTTGACGTGAATGGGGTAGTTGGATTCGTGCAGATGCACGATGACTGGCCCCAGGTTGCCCAGCACTGCGATGGCGATGGTCTGTCCGGTTCTTTCGGCGAACTCGCGCGTCATCGGGATGGCGATCTTGATGGGATCGAGCCGGTGCAACGCCGCCAGCCCCAGCTGCAGCGCGAGCGGTCCCAACTCGTATTCGCCGGTATTTGGGTCCTGCCTGACCAGGCCCAGATTGCCGTAGCTGACGAGATAGGCGTGGGCGTTGGCGCCCGACATGCCGGCGGCCTTCGCCAGCGCGCCCAGCGGTCGCGAAGACGAGTGTTCCAGCAGCGCCAGCAGGATCTTGCCGCCGACTTCGATGGACTGGATGCCGCGTCTGCGCGGCGGCGAGGCGGGAGCGTGATCGGCATTGCGCTTGCCGGAGCTGGGTCTGGTGGCCATTTTCTTTTATCGAATGAGATTGCCTATGTTAGTACTTTCGCTAATCGTGAACCATATTGACATTATCAAATGCGTTCTCTACAGTCCAAAGAATAAGAAGGCTGCCCTGGTTTCGCGATCGGGAGCAAGCCGCCCCAAGGGTATGGAGACAACGTGGAAGATTCTCGTCAATACGACTGCGACGTGTTGGTGGTCGGGTCGGGCGCGTCGGGCATGGCAGCTGCAATCACCGCGGCAACGTCAGGCCTGAAGGTCCTTATCGTTGAAAAAGAGCCGCGCTTTGGCGGCTCCACCGCGCGTTCCGGCGGCTGGCTGTGGATACCGGGCACCTCGCTGGCCAAGGTGCAGGGCATCCATGAAACACCGGACGAAGGCCGCGCCTATCTGAGTCACGAAGCCGGCGACAGCTACAACGCCGAACGCGTGGATGCCTTTCTGGAGCAGGGGCCGCGCGCTGTCGACTTCTTCACGTCGAACACCGAAGTGCAGTTCGACATGCCGCTGGTGTTCCCCGACTATCACGCGGAAGCCCCCGGCGGAAAGCAGGGCGGACGTTCAATGGTGGCGCGGCCCTACGATGGCCGCAAGCTCGGCGCCCACGTCAGGGACCTGGCGCCCGCGCTGCCCGAGTTGACCGTGTTCGGCATGATGCTGGGCTCGGGCAAGGAGATCGTGCATTTCATGCGGGTCACGCGCTCGCTGGCCTCGGCCTGGTACGTGGCCAAGCGCCTGAGCCGGCATTTCCTGGATGTGGCCAAGCATGGCCGCGGCATGACGCTGACCAACGGCAATGCGTTGGCCGGCCGGCTGGCCGCCTCCGCGTTCAAGCTGGGCGTGCCTCTGTGGCTGAACGCGCCGGCCAGGTCGCTCATCATCGAAGATGGCGCCGTGCGCGGCGCGGTGGTGCAGCGCGATGGCGCGACCGTGCGCGTGCGCGCCGCGCGCGCCGTGGTGCTGGCTTCCGGCGGCTTTCCCTATGACATCGAACGCCGCAAGCAGCTGTATGCGCACGCACCCAACGGCACGGAACACTATTCGCCATCGCCCACGGGCAACAGCGGCGACGGGCTGCGCCTGGCCGAGAGCGCGGGCGGGCAGGTCAATACCGCCCTGCCCAATGCCGCGGCATGGGTGCCGGTGTCCGTGGTGACACGCAAGGACGGCAGCCCGGGCTACATGCCGCACTTCATCGACCGCGCCAAGCCGGGCGTCATCGCCGTCACGCGCAATGGCCGCCGCTTCACCAACGAAGGCAGTTCGTACCATGACTTCGTGCAGGAGATGGTGCGCGCATGCGAGGGACAGGGCGAGACCTGCGCCTGGCTGATCTGCGATCACAAGACCCTGCGCAAATATGGCCTGGGCAGCGTGGCGCCGTTCCCGTTGCCCATCAAGCGCTACCTGGACACAGGCTATCTGACTCGCGGTGCGTCGGTGGCGGAGCTGGCGCAGAAGACCGGCATCGATGCCGGCAGCCTGCGCCAGACGGTCGAAGCGTACAACCGCGAGGCCGCGCTGGGCCGTGATCCGCAATTCGGCAAGGGCAGCAAGGCCTACAACCGCTATCAAGGCGATGCGCTGCATGGCCCGAATCCCTGCGTGGCGCCCATCGTGAAAGGGCCGTATTACGCGATCAAGGTCATGATCGGCGATATCGGCACCTTCGCCGGCCTGAAGGTCGATGGCCAGGGCCGCGCATTGAACGAGCTGGGCGCGGTCATACCCGGCCTGTACGCCGTGGGCAACGACGCCTGCAGCATCATGGGAGGCAACTACCCTGGCGCGGGCATCACCTTGGGTCCGGCGCTGACCTTCGGTTACGTCGCGGGCCAGAGCATTGCAGCCGCCGGCAAGGCCGCTGCGCGCGAGCAAGCCGCGGACGCTTCCGCGCAGGCGGCCGCATGAGCGCCGCGACGGCGGGGCTGCTGCAGGGCAAGCTTGCCCTGGTGACGGGAGCGGGGCAGGGCAACGGACGGGCATTGGCGCTGGGCCTGGCGGCTGCGGGCGCGCGCGTGGTGGCGACCGACGTGCAGGCCGATAACGCCATGCAGACGGCAAGCGCCATCATCGCCGCGGGCGGAGAGGCCTGGAGCCACGCGCTCGACGTGACGGACCCCGAGGCATGCACGGCGATCGCGGCGCAGGTGCAGCTGGAAGTGGGGCCGATCGACGCGCTGGTCAACAACGCCGGCATCCTGATCCGCGAAGGCATAGACAGTCCGCGCGCCGCCGAGAACTGGCGTCGCGTGCTGGACGTGAACCTGAACGGCAGCTTCAACATGATCCACGCCTTCCTGGGCGCGTTGCGCGCCACGCGCGGCGTCATCATCAACGTCGGCTCGATCGCGTCGTTTGCCGGGGTGGGCGCGACCCTGGGCTATTCACCGTCCAAGGGCGGTGTAAAGATGATGACGCAGGCCATGGCGCGCGACCTCGCGCCCGACGGCATACGGGTCAATGCCATTGCGCCAGGTGTCATCGAAACGCCGATGACGCAGTACACGCGGGACGATCCCGCCCGGCTGGCGAACTTCATGCAGCGCATTCCGCTGGGACGGGTGGGACAGCCCGAAGACCTGGTGGGCCCCGCCGTGTTCCTGGCTTCGCCGATGGCGCAGTACGTGACAGGCGTGTCCCTGCCGGTGGATGGCGGCTACCTCGCGGTATAGCGCCAGGCTCCACGGGCGAGGGACAGAAAAAAGAATCATCGACGTGCAGCACATCTGAAAAACACTGGAGACAACGATGAAAGCAACGGGGATTTTTTCCACCTTGTCCAAGGCGGCTGCCTTGTGCGCGCTGGCGGTGGGCGCGCAGGCCTACGCCCAGGACATCAAGATCGGCTTTAACGGCGACCTGTCGGCTTCGCCGTCCGCGCAAAGCGGGCAGGCCGCGGTGCTGGGCCTGCGCACGGCCATCGACGACATCAACGCCAACGGCGGCCTGCTCGGACGCAAGCTGGTGCTGGTGGTGCGCGATGACCTGTCGCAGCCGCCGAAGTCGATCCAGAACATGACGGACCTGATCGACAACGAAAAGGTCGTGGCCATCGTCGGCCCCACCAACTCGGGCAACGCGCTCGCCTGGAAGCACATCCCGAACCAGAAGAAGATCCCCGTCATGGGCGCCATCGGTTCCGGCACCGACATCACCAAGCCCATGCGCGCAGGCGCCGACAACTACATGTTCCGCGTCGGCATGGTGGACCGCGAACAGGTCGATGGCGTGATCGGCTACCTGAAGAAGAATCCCAAGGTCAAGAACGTGGGCTTCATGATCGAGACGACCGGCTACGGCCAGAGCGCGCTCAAGGACCTGGAGGAAGTGGGCGCGGCGCAGGGCGTCAAGGCCGTCGCGGTCGAGAAGTTCGGCGTGGCCGATACCGACATGACCTCGCAGCTGAACAAGCTGAAGGCGGCGGGCGTGGACACGGTGGTGATCTGGGCGCAGAGCACGCCGATCGCGCACGTGTTCCGCAGCATGGAGAAGATCAACTGGTTCCCGCTGACGCTGACCTCGTGGGCGGCGGACAACATCGCGTTCTACGACACGGCGGGCAAGACGCTGTCGGAAAAGCCTTTTTTCCTGCGCACCATCACCGACAACCGCACGGCCGCGCAGCAGAAGCTGTATGACCGCGTATCGGCCAAGATGACCTCGCCCACCGCGTTCGGCTTTCTGGCGCATGCCTATGACGGCATGAATCTGCTGGGCATGGCGATCAAGCAGGCGAACTCCACCGATGGCGACAAGGTGCGCCTGGCGCTGGAGAACCTGGATGGCACCTACGAAGGCGCGATGAAGACCTACACCAAGCCGTTCTCGGCCACGGTGCATGACGCGCTGCTGGTAAGCGACTACAAGTGGGCGCACTGGCAGGACGGCAAGCTGGTGCCTTACGCGGATGACGTGACCGTCGCCGTCGCCAAGTAGCAGCAGGACAGCGACAGGCATAAGGGGCCATCATGTTGGCGACATTGTTGCAGGCGCTCGTCAGCGGGCTAGCCGTAGGGGGCGCGTATGCGTTGGTGGCGCTGGGCTTCAGCATCACGTTCACGACCACGCGCACGCTCAACTTCGGACACGGGGAATTCGTGTCCGTGGGTGCGTTCATCGGGGTAGGCGCCTTGTTCCTGTTTGCCGGCAAGCCGATCACTACCGCGGCCTTCACAGGCCTGGAACTGAGTGGTTGGGAGTACTTGCTGGCCGGGCTGGCGGCGGTGCTGGTGATGGGCTTGCTGGGCGTGCTGCTGTACGTGTTCGGCGTGCGGCCGTTCGCCTCGCGCCCGGGCATGGCCTGGGTCATGAGCACGCTAGGCTTCGGCATCCTGCTGCAGAGCGCCGCGTTCGCGGTCTGGGGACCCGCGCCGGTCACGGTGCCGGCGCCCTTCGGCGACGAGGTGATCCGCGTGTTCGGCGCGGGGGTGCGCAGCCAGGAACTGCTGCTGCTCGCCGTGGCGGTGGTGGTGATGGTGCTGTTCGACCGCGTCATGAACCGCACGGTGCTGGGCAAGGCGATGCGGGCCGTGGCCGCCAACCCCGCGGTCGCCAACCTGATGGGCATCAATGTGAACGCAGTGATGACCGGGGCCTTCTTCGCCAGTTCGGCGCTGGCCGGCCTGGCGGGTTTTCTGGTCGCGCCGATCACGTCGGCTTCGATATTCATGGGCCTGGCCATCGGCCTGAAGGGCTTTTCCGGCGCGATGATAGGCGGCCTGTCGAATCCGCGCGGCTGCGTGCTGGGCGGCTTCGTGCTGGGGCTGCTGGAGTCCTATGTGAACCTCTGGCAGTCGCAATGGCGTGAAGTGGCGATTTTCGGGTTGGTGATCCTGGTGCTGGCAGTCAAGCCCACCGGCCTGTTCGGCAAGCGTCTGGTGGAGAAGGTATGAAGCGGCACGGCCAGACCCTGATCGCCGTGGCGCTGGCGGCGGCGCTCGCCGTATTCGCCGCCCTGGTGGACAACGATTACTACCTGCGCATCGTATTCATGGCTTGCGTGTACTACCTGTGCGCGGCGGGCGTGAACGTGCTGGTGGGGTATGCGGGACAGAAGTCGCTGGGCCAGGCAGGCTTGTTTGCGGCCGGCGCCTATACGGCGGCCTTGCTGACCTCGCGTTGGCAAGTCGATCCGTGGCTGGCCCTGGCCGCGGCGCCGGTGGTGGCCGGCGTGTTCGGCGTGCTGATCGCCCTGCCGTCGCTGCGCGTTAAGGGGCCGTACCTGGCCATGGTGACGCTGGCTTTCGGCATCGTCATGGAGAAGATCGTCACAGAATGGGTGGACGTGTTCGGCGGCCCTTCGGGCCTGTTCGGCATCATGCCGTTGACCTGGGGCGGCAACCCGTTCACCAACCAACAGTGGGTGTGGTTCGCGCTGGTGCTGTGCGTGGCGACGCAGCTGCTGCTGCGCAACGTGCTGGACGGACGCTTCGGACGCGCATTGCTGTCGGTGCAGGCCGATGAGATCGCCTCGTCTTCCGTCGGGGTGCGCGTGTATCGCGCCAAGGTCATCGCCTTCGTGGTGGCGGCCGTGACCTGCGGCATCGCGGGCGCGCTGGTGGCGCAGCAGAACCAGTACATCAACTCGGATTTCATCGGCTTCAATCTGTCTATCTTCATTCTGCTGCTGGTGCTGTTCGGCGGGGCGGGCTCGAAGGCGGGGCCGGCCGTGGGAGCGATAGCGCTGACCATCATCGATGCGATGCTGGCGCGCTGGCCGTCGGTGCAGCATTTCTTCTACGGCGCGTTGCTGCTGTTCGCGCTGTACTTCATGCCGGGCGGCGTGATGGGTCTGTTCTCGCGCCGCGCGCGCCGGGTCGCGGATGCGCGGCCGCAAGGCGGCGGCAGCGAGGCGGCGGCGCCGGCCATGGCCAAGCCGGCGGTTGCGGCGCAGGAAGAGCTGCTGCTCGTGGTCGAGAGCCTGTCCAAGGCCTATGGCGGGGTGAAGCCGGCGCAGGACATTTCCTTCTGCTTGCGGCGCGGCCACGTGCACGCCCTGATCGGACCGAACGGCGCCGGCAAGAGCACGCTTATCAACATGCTCAGCGGCGTGGTGCTGCCGGACGCGGGCGTGGTCCGCTTCCAGGGCACGGACATTGCGGGCGAGCGGCCGCACGTCATCTGCAAGCTGGGCATAGGCCGCAGCTTCCAGAACCTGCGCTTGTTCGGCGAGCTGTCGGTGCTGGACAACGTGCTGCTGGGCCGCCACAGCCGCATGAAGAACGGTTTCTGGGCATCGCTGCTGGGTCTGCCGGGCGCACGCGCCGAGGAGCGCCGCGCGCGCGAGCACGCCTATCGGCTGGTGCGCATGGTGGGCCTGGAGCATCTGGCCGACACGCCGGCGGGCAGCCTGCCGTATGGCCTGCAGCGGCGCGTGGAACTGGCGCGCGCATTGGCGACGGAGCCGACCCTGCTGCTGCTGGACGAACCGGCGGCTGGGCTGAACCCGCAGGAGACCGCGGAGCTGGGCGAGCTGCTGGTGCGCATCGGCGCATCCTGCGGCATCACGCTGCTGATGGTCGAGCACCACATGGATCTGGTGATGGCGATTTCCGATCACGTGATTGTGCTGGACTACGGCATCAAGATCGCCGAGGGCAAGCCCGCCCAGGTGCAGGCGGACAAGCGCGTGATCGAGGCGTATCTGGGAACCGGCATGGCCTGAGGCCAGGCCATAGGCATAGGAACAGGCCGCAAGACGATGCTGAAACTAGAATCCGTGCAGATTTCGTATGGCGCCATCCAGGCGGTGCGCGATGTGTCGCTGGAGATCCGCGCGGGCGAGATCGTGACCATCATCGGCGCCAACGGCGCGGGCAAGAGCACCTTGCTGAAGGGCGTGGCGGGCCTGGAGCCCTTGCAGGGCGGACGCGTGACCTTCGATGGGCGCGACATCACGCAGGTCGCGGCGCATCAGCGCGTGGGCCTGGGCCTGGCGCTGTCGCCGGAGGGGCGCGGCGTGTTCGCGGACCAGACCGTCTACGACAACCTGGTGCTGGGCGCCTACATCCGGCGCAGGGACCCCGCGGCAGTGGCCGAAGGCGTGGAGCGTGGCTACCGGCTGTTCCCGCGGCTGCGCGAACGGCGCGAGCAGCTGGCCGGCACCTTGTCGGGCGGCGAGCAGCAGATGCTGGCGATGGCGCGCGCCCTGATGAGCGAGCCGCGCCTGCTGTGCCTGGACGAACCCTCGCTGGGGCTGGCGCCTTTGATCGTGCAGGACATCTTCGCGGCGATCTGCAAGCTGCGCGACGACGGGCTGACCATCGTGCTGGTGGAGCAGATGGCCAACCAGGCGTTGGGCGTGGCGGACCGGGCCTATGTGCTGGAGACCGGACGCATCACGTTGAGCGGCTCGGGCGCGGAACTGCTGCGCGACCCCAACGTACGGGCGGCGTATCTCGGCGCGCATTGAGTCCAGGCCCCAGGCGCGATACCATGTCCGCGGCGCCGCGTGGGCGGCGCGTCCCATTTTCCTTCCAGGCCGGCGCCCGTGACGTCCCCGACAGTTGATGCAAGCCAGGACCGCACCGGTCTTATCTATCTTCAATTGATGTTCGTCATGGCCACTTGGGGCCTGAACATCGTCTCGGTCAAGTACCTGACGCTGCACATGGATGTGCAGGCCCTGGCGGCCGTGCGCATCGTCATCGCGTTCATCACCGTCACCCTCATCATCAAGGCCCGCCGGGGCCGCATTCCGCGGCTGGGCCGCGCCGAGCTGGGCTGGGTCGCGCTGGCGGGCTTCCTGGTGGTGTATGCGCACCAGATGGCGCTGGTGACGGGACTGCGGGTGTCCTCGGCCGCGAACGGCACGCTGATCATGGCGACCAGCCCTTTGCTGTCGGCGCTGCTGGCAGCCATCTTCTATCGCGAGAGGCTGACGCTGGTGCGTATTTCCGGCGCCTTGCTGGGCCTCTTGGGCGTGGGCATGGTGGTGGTCGGCAGCGGCGCGCGGATCGGCCTGACGGGCTGGGGCGATGCCATCGTGTTCGTGGCGGTGCTGGTGTTCGTCTGCGGTGGGCTGGTGATCCAGCGCATGTCGCGCAGCATGGATCCGCTGGGCATGCTCTGGTACATGTACCTGGCCGGTGGCCTGATGCTGGTGGTGCACGCGGCGCTGACGCCCGCGTCCTACCAGGGCGATACCTGGCAGATGACGTGGTGGCCGTGGCTGGTGCTGCTGTTTTCGGCGGTGATCGCCTCAGGCGTCAGCAACATCGTCTGGAATGCCGGCATTGCGCGGCTGGGCATCAGCCGCGCCGCCTTGTTCGTGAACTGGCTGCCGATCTTCGGCCTGCTGTTCGCGGCCCTGTTCCTGGATGAGCACGTCACGCCCACGCACGTCGCGGGGCTGGCCTGCGTGCTGGGGGGAACCTGGCTGGGATTGCGGCGCGGGGCGCCGGCGGCGGGCCGCAATGCGGCCGCCAAGACCTGATCCGCGGCAAGCGTCGCGGCCGGCCGGTACAGGCCCGGCCGGCGATGCCGCAAGCGCTTAACGCTGGCTCTTCAGCAGCTTCGCGGCTTCGACCGCGAAGTACGTCAGGATGCCGTCGGCGCCGGCGCGTTTGAACGCCAGGAGCGCTTCCATCATGACCTTGTCGTGGTCCAGCCAGCCGTTGGCGGCGGCGGCCTTGATCATGGCGTACTCGCCGCTGACCTGGTAGGCGAAGGTAGGCACGCGGAACGTGTCCTTGACCCGGCGCAGCACGTCCAGGTAGGGCATGCCGGGCTTGACCATGACCATGTCGGCGCCTTCCTGCAGGTCGGCCGCGACTTCGCGCAGGGCTTCGTCGAGGTTGCCCGGATCCATCTGGTAAGCCATCTTGTTGGACTTGCCCAGGTTGGTGGCCGAGCCCACGGCGTCGCGGAACGGGCCGTAGAAGGCGCTGGCGTACTTGGCGGAGTAGGCCATGATCTGCGTGTGGATGTGGCCGTTGGCTTCCAGCGCGCGGCGCACGGCGCCGATGCGGCCGTCCATCATGTCGCTGGGGGCGACCATGTCGACGCCGGCCTCGGCTTGCGTGAGCGCCTGCTTGACCAGGATTTCGACGGTGGCTTCGTTGATGACGTAGCCGTTGTCGTCGATGACGCCGTCCTGGCCGTGGCTGGTGTAGGGGTCCAGCGCCACGTCGCACAGAATGCCGAGTTCGGGGACCTGCTTCTTCAGTTCACGCACCACGCGCGGGATCAGGCCGTTCGGGTTGGTGGCTTCGATGCCGTCGGGCGTCTTGAGCGAGGGGTCGATGGCGGGGAACAGCGCCAGCACGGGAATGCCGAGTTCCACGCATTCGCGGGCCACCGGCAGCAGCGTGTCCAGCGAATAGCGGACCACGCCCGGCAGCGACGGCACGGCCTGTTGCAGGCCGGTGCCTTCGGCCACGAACACGGGGTAGATCAGATCGTTGACCGTCAGGGCGTTCTCGCGCACCAGGCGGCGGGTGAAGTCGTCGCGGCGCAGGCGGCGCGGGCGGGATACCGGGAATTCAGGGGAGATGATCTGCGGGTTCATGGTACGACCTTGGGTGAAATCCAGTTTTCTATATGCGCGCCGGCCTCTTCCAGGCCGATGCGTTCGGGCGCCGAGAAGGGGATGGTGTGCAAGGCGCCGATGTCGGCCAGGTCCTTGCGCACGGAGAACACGGTGCGCATGCGCTGGCCGTAGGGCAGCTTGTCGGCCTTGGTCAGCAGCGCCAGCACCGGGCGTCCGGTGGGGGCGATGAAGTTGGCGAGGCGGCGGTCCAGTTCGGTGACGCCGCGGCGGATGTCGATGAGCAGCACGATGCCGACCAGCGATTCGCGGTCACGCAGGTAGCCGCCCAGGATGTCGGCCCACTTTTCCTTTTCGTTGCGGGCCACGGAGGCGTAGCCGTAGCCGGGCAGGTCGACGAGATAACCGATGTGGCCTTCCGGATCCAGGGGGTCGGGCAAGCCGAACATGTTGATCAAGCGCGTGCGGCCCGGCGTCTTGCTGGAGAAGGCAAGACGACGCTGGTTGCACAGCACGTTGATGGCCGTGGATTTGCCGGCGTTGGAGCGGCCGACAAAGCAGACCTCGGGAGCGCCGGCGGCCGGCAACTGGTCGAGGCGAGCCGCGGAAGTGAGGAAAGAGGCGCGATGTAGGAGGGACACGGGTGGCTTTGGATACGGTTGGTTTCGAGCCCTATTGTATAATCCGGCGTTTGCAACAGTGGTCCCCGTGCGCGGAGCCGTCTTTTTTGCTTACTGTTTGGCTTGCTGATCGCTTTATCCGGCAAGCTCGCAGCAACATCGCAGGCAGGAAGGCAAAACAGGTTCGATACGGTATTCCAGGGTGTGCGGGCAGGCGTGGGCGCCTTTTTGCGCCTTGATCGATGCGATCGTCGAGGTCTTCATGAAGCGTGTGCTGTCCCGGATGTTGGTTGCGAGCGGGCTGTTGCTCGGCGCCTCCGCCTTATCTACTACGAGTTTCGCCGCCGAAGGCGCCGCGGGCCCGGTAAAACCAGATGCCGCCAAGGGCGGACAGCTGTTTGACCAGGGTGATGCGGCCAGGGGCATCATCGCCTGTGCGTCCTGTCATGGCGCGGCGGGCAATAGCACCATCCCGGTGAACCCCAATCTGGCCGCGCAGTCCCACGAGTACCTGGCCAAGCAATTGGCGGACTTCCAGATCAAGCCTGGCGCCAAGCTGCCGGTGCGCAATGGCGCGGGCGGCAATCCCACCCCGATGACGGCCATGGCGCAGAACCTGACGCCCGCCGACATGCAGAACATCGCGCTGTACCTGGCGCAGCAGCCGCTGAAGGAACCCGCCACGGCCGGCCAGGAGAAGCTGGTTGATCTGGGTCAAAAGATCTGGCGCGGCGGTTTGCCGGATCGCAAGGTTCCGGCCTGCGCCTCGTGCCATTCTGCCAATGGCGCGGGCATTCCCAGCCAGTACCCCCGGTTGTCGGGCCAGTTCCCCATGTACATTGAAGAGCAGCTGAAGCTGTTCCGCAGCGGCGACCGCAAGAACGACGTCATGTTCGCGATCGCGGACCGCATGTCGGACGCCGACATCAAGGCCGTGTCGGACTACGCCGCCGGTCTGCGGTAGGCGCCAGCCAGCCACGCGCGCGGCTGGTCCGCGTTCTGCAAACTCAGCGCAGCGGAACCTGGTTCCGCCGCGCGTTGTCTATGAGGGGGGTAGCCGATAGCGCGGCCCCCCTTTTTTCATGAATTCGACCCGTACACACTCCCGTCCTTCCCTGCGCAGCCTGCCCGGCGATTTCTTCGAATTGCTGGGCTCGATGCGTTTCGCCGTCAGCCTGCTGATGTTCATCTGCGTGGCGAGCCTGGTGGGAACGGTCTTGCAGCAGAACCGCTCGTCCAACAATTACATCGACCAGTTCGGGCCGTTCTGGTTCGAAGTGTTCGACAAATTCTCCATCTGGCACGTCTACAACAGCTGGTGGTTCCTGCTGATCATGGGGTTCCTGGTCGTGTCGACCTCGGTCTGCCTGATCCGCAACGCGCCCAAGATGCTGCGCGATGCCCGTTCGTTCCGCGAGCACGTGCGCGCCAGCAGCCTGCGCGCCTTCCCGCACCGGGTGGAAACCGAAGAACCCACCGACGTGCCGCAGACGGCCGCGGGCCTCAAATCCCTGCTGGGCCGGCTGGGCTATGCCGTACGCGAACGCCAGGACGCGGACGGCGTGCTGCTGGCGGCCAAGAAAGGCAGCGCCAACCGCCTGGGCTATGTGTTCGCCCACGCGGCCATGGTCATCATCTGTATCGGCGGCTTGCTGGACAGCGAGTTGCCGGTGCGCCTGCAGGTCATGTTCGGCGGCAAGAAGCCCATCGTCGAGAACATGCTGATCTCGGAAGTGCCGGAAAGCGGCCGCCTGTCGGTCGACAACCCGAGTTTCCGCGCCAGCGTGCTGGTCCCGGAGGGCGGTCAGGCCAGCACGGCGGTCGTGATGGTGGGCGACGGCGCCCTGGTGCAGCCCATGCCCTTCACGCTGAAGCTCAAGAAGTTCGTGGTCGACTATTACTCCACCGGCATGCCTAGCCGCTTCGCCAGCGAGGTCGAGGTCACCGACCCGGACACCGGCAAGAGTTTCGACTCCACCATCGAGGTCAACGAGCCGCTGCGCTTCAAGGGCATGACGGTCTACCAGTCCAGTTTTGACGATGGCGGCAGCGCGGTGACGCTGAAAGGCTACCCGCTAGTAGGATCTGACGCCGCTACCTTCGCGGTTGACGGCACGGTGGGCAAGACCAGCGAAGTAACCGCTCACACTGCCCGCGGCGCGCGCAGCATGGGCATCGAGATTACGGCCCTGCGGCCCATCAACGTCGAGGATCTGACCGGGGGCGCGCCCAAGGGCGGCAACCAGAGCTTCGCCGACCATGTCGCGTCGGTATCCGGCAGCGCCGCGGGCAAAAAGAACGAAAACCTGCGCAACGTCGGCCCCAGCGTTGAGTACAAGCTGATCGATGACGCCGGCCAGGCCCACGAATTCCAGAATTACATGCTGCCCGTCGAGCTGGACGGCGCCGCCGTGTTCCTGGCCGGGGTGCGCAACAACGCCTCCGAGCCGTTCCGCTACCTGCGCATTCCGGCCGACGACGACAGCTCGATCGCCGAATTCATGCGCCTGCGCGCGACGCTGGCCGACCCCGCGGCGCGCCAGGAAGCCGCGCGCCGCTTCGCGGAACGCAACAGCCCTGCGGGGACGGATCGCCAGCCGCTACAGACGGCCGCCGAGCGCGCCCTGGAAACCTTCTCCTCCGGCGGCTTGCAAGCCGTGGCGGCGTTCCTGCAGGCCAATACGCCGCCGCAGGACCTGGAACGGGCAGCCGACGTGGTGATCCGCCTGATCGGCGCCAGCATGAACGAACTGCGCGCCATCGAGCGCGAGCGCGCCGGCCTGCCGCCCGTGGCCACCGAGGGCCCGGAGGCCGAACGCGCCGCCGTCTGGTCGCGCCTGTCCGTGGCCGCGCTGTCGGACCTGACCGTCTATCCGGCGCCGGTGTTCCTGTCGCTGGCGGACTTCAAGCACGTGCAGGCCAGCGTGTTCCAGGTCAGCCGTACGCCCGGCAAGAACACCGTCTATCTGGGCAGCCTGCTGCTGGTCCTGGGCGTGTTCTCGATGTTCTATATTCGAGACCGCCGCATCTGGATCTGGATCAAGCCGCAAGGCGGCGGCAGCAGCGTCCTGGCGGCCATGACGTCCCAGAAGCGTACACTCGACTTCAACCAGGAGTTTGAACGCTTCAAGCAGGCGCTGCTGCGCCAGAAGAGGTCTTAAGGTTTCCTATGTCCACTACGACCACCACGCATCCCTCCTCGCCGCAGTCGCTGGCAGCCTCGCCGGACCAGCTCTGGCAGGACGCCTTGTCCGAAACCGGCGATGGCCGCGCCCAGCGCGGCAGGCCTGACTGGACCGACGTCGTCTTCTTTTTGTTGCTGGCAGTGGGTGCGGGCTTCGCGCTGACCCGCTACAGCAACGCGATGGACTATTACGAGAAGATCATCCTGTGCGGCACCGTGCCGGTGCTGGCCTGGATGGGCTGGTTGTGGCGTCCGCTGCGCCACCTGATGGTCGCCTGTGCCATCGCGGCCGGACTGGCGCTGATGCTGTACGGCAACGACCTGGCCCGCGCCGAGCAGGTGTTCTTCCTGAAGTACCTGTTCTCCTCGCAATCCGCCATCCTGTGGATGTGCGCGCTGTTCGCGCTGGCCATGGTCTGCTACTGGATCGGCTTCTTCAGCCCCACGGCCGCCTGGCTGGGCACGGCGTTGAGCTGGGGCGCGGTGTTCGCCGGCGTCACGGGCCTTTTGGTGCGCTGGCGCGAAGGACACCTGATGGGCCCGGACCTGGGCCACATCCCGGTCAGCAACCTGTATGAAGTATTCGTGCTGTTTGCGCTGATCACGGCGCTGTTCTACCTCTACTACGAACGCAAGTACGCCACGCGCGCGCTGGGCGGCTTCGTGATGCTGGTGGTGACGTCGGCCGTGGTGTTCCTGCTGTGGTATTCGTTCACGCGCGATGCCGGGCAGATCCAGCCGCTGGTGCCGGCGCTCAAGAGCTGGTGGATGAAACTGCACGTGCCCGCCAACTTCATCGGCTACGGCACCTTCTCGCTGGCCGCCATGGTGGGCTTTGCCTACCTGGTCAAGCAGCACGGCCAGACCACGTCCTGGGCCAAGCTGGCCCCGCTGTTCGTGCTGGGCGTGCTGTTGTGCGCCGAGCCCATGGTGTTCCGCACCGACGGCCTGTCGGCCACCTGGATGCTGTATTTCGGCGTGGGCGCGGTGATCGTGGGCGCCATCCTGCTGGGACGCCGCCGCATCGCAGCGGCGCTGCCCTCGCTGGAAGTGCTGGACGACATCATGTATCGCGCCATCGCGATCGGCTTCGCGTTCTTCACGGTCGCCACCATCCTGGGCGCGTTGTGGGCGGCCGACGCCTGGGGCGCGTACTGGCAGTGGGACCCCAAGGAAACCTGGGCGCTGATCGTCTGGCTCAACTACGCGGCCTGGCTGCACATGCGCCTGATCAAGGGCCTGCGCGGCACCATGGCGGCCTATTGGGCGCTGATGGGCCTGCTGATCACCGGCTTCGCCTTCCTGGGCGTGAACATGTTCCTGTCCGGGCTGCACTCCTACGGCGAGCTGTAGTCGCTGACGGCCTGTTCAGGCCTTCAGCACGACCATCACGGGCTGGGGCGAGTACACCTTGACGCCGGGCGCATTGATGGTGTTCTGCAGGGTCAGGCTGGTCATGCGGACGATGGGCGCGCCGCGCACCAGCATAGTGAACGCGCCCGTCATGTAGCGCGACTGTCCCATGAAGGTCTGCGAGATCAGGCCGCCGCCCACGCCGGCGGTATCGCCCAGCGTGACGGGTATCAGCGTGGCCATGTTGTGCACGGGCGCGGCCATCAACCATACATTCCAGACCACGGGGATACCCATGGACGACGTCGCCGTGTCGATGTGCGGCACCGGCGGCACCGGGGTTTTGCAGACGTCGGGTACGCCCACGGCCAGGCTGGGCAATTGGCAGACTGCGAGCATATTGATCTCCTTGTGCGGCGAGGGGGCGGCGATGCCGCGTGGGGTCAAAGGGGGGCGCGTCCGGCTGACCAGAGTTCGGCTTCAAGCAGGGGCGCGTCGTTTTCGATGATGCCGCGGCGCTGCGTCCAACGCGCGCCGTGCGTCAACGCGCGATGCATGCGCGTGCGCAGGAACGTGGCGTCGCGCAGGTCGGCCCCGCCCAGGTCGGCCAGCGAGAAATCGGCGTCGGTCAGGTTGGCGCCGCGGAAATCGGTGTCGGCGCAGCGCGCGCGCTGGAAGACGCACAGCGACAGGCTGGCGCCGCGCAAGGACGCGCCGTCCAGCGTCGCCTCGGCCCAGATGGCGCCGTCGAAACGGCCGCCCTGCAGGTCGGCGCCGCTCAGGTCGGCCTGAGGGAACAAGCACTGTGGGGCCGACGCGCCAGCGAAGCGTGCGCCGCGCAGCGTTGCGCCCTTGAAGCCGGCCTGGCGCAGGTCGGCATTGCGGAAGTCCGCGCCGTCCAGCCGGCTGTCGGTGAAATGGCAGAGCGGGTAGGCTTGCGAGGAGAAGTCCTGCGCCGTCAGATCGCATTCGATGAACATGGTGCTTTCCGCGCTGGCGCCCGCCAGCACGATGCTGCGCAGGTCCAGCTGGTGGAGCAGGGTGTAGCTCATCCGGGCCTGCGACAGGTCGGCACGCGCAAGCGCGCCGCGCGAGAACACCGAGCGCTCCACGCGGGCGGAACGGAAGGAGGCCGCTTCGAGCGAGGTGGAGTTGAAAGCCGCTTCCCGCAGCTCGGCCCCTTCCAGGCTGGCCTGTCCCAGATCGCATTCGGTGAAGCTGACGCCATGGGCGTGGCTGCGGTCCAGCACCGCGCCGCGGGCCTGGCAGCGAAACAGCCGGGCCATATCCAGATTGGCGTCCGCGGCGTCCACGCCAGCCAGCACGCAGTTGAGGAATTGGCTGTCCTGCAACTGGCAACCGCTCATCCTGGCGCCGCTCAAATCCACCTGATCGAAGAACGCGCCCGCCAGGTCCAGGCCGCGCAGGTCCTGGCCCGCCAGGCTGAGGTGCGCTATCGGCTCGCCGTGGCGCACCTGGTCCAGCAACTGGTCCAGATTCATGCGGCGTTCTCCGGCTGCCGGGCCGGCCAGAGCTTGGCGCCCTGGGTATGGGCGTCGTCCAGCCCGGTGCTGCCGTCCATCTGCGCCTGCGCGACATCGGCGCGAAAGAGGTTGGCGCCGGTCAGGTCGGCGCGCAGCAGGATGGCCTTGCCGAGCAGGCTGTTGATCAGGTTGGCGTTGCGCAGCCGCGCGCCGGTGAAATCGGCGCGCACGAAGTGGGTGTCGGGGACGGCCACGCCGCTGAGGTCTGCTTCCCGCAGGCTGCAGTTCGAAAAGTCACTGGCGGCAAGTTGCGCGTCACGCAAGTCGGCGCGATCGAGCATCGCGCCGCGCATGCTGCCCACCTTGAACCGCATGCCGCGCAGGCATGCGCCGGCAAGCGCTACGCGTCCCGCGTAGGCGCAGCCATCGAGCGTGGCGTTCTCCAGGCTATGGCGGCCCGAAAACTCCACGTCCATGAAGCTGACGCGCAGCAGGTCCGCGCGGGAGAAATCGGCGTTCGCCATCGTTCCCTGCATGAACACGCACTGATTCAAGCGCGCTTCGTGAAAGCGGCAATCCTCGAAGGCGGCCATCATTGCGGCCCATTGCTCGAATGACGCGCCGCTCAGGTCGCAACCGCGCAAGCGCGCCTGATGCAGGCGTCCCAGCAGCCAGACGCTGCCGGCAAAGCTGCAATCCTCGCAGCTGGCATGGTCCCAGATGGTCTCCGTGATGCGACTTTCGGTGAAGTCCGTCTGCACGCATTGCGTGCGGCCCAGGTTCGCGCGCGACATGTCGGCGCCGCGCACGCTGGCGCGCGTCAGGTCGGCGCCGGCCAGCACGGCGTCGGCGAGGTTGCAGCCGTCCAGCCGCGCGCCGGCGAGCCGGGCGCCGGCCAGGATGGCGCGCTGGAAGTCGACCCCGGAAAGATCCATGCCGCTCAGGTCCGCGCCGGTCAGGTTCATGTCCCGGCAATCGCGATCGCCTTTCAGGCGCGCTTCCAGCTTCATGCGCGTGCGCCGTGCGCGCAACGGCGGCATGGACGGGGGCGGCGCGAACTGATGCGCCGATTGCTGATAGGCCTGATGCACCTGCGGGCCCAGGGTTTGGCTGAGCGATGGCGGCGAATCTGCGGCTTGCTGTACGCCGCGCTCGGCCTGCGCGTGAGGGTTGGCATCGAAGTCGGCGATGTGCCGCTTCACCACGCGCGGGTCGAAGCCGGCGGGAAGCTTGCCGTCATCCTCCAGCTTGCGCAGCGCGTCCACGTCGACGCCCGAGACCGCGGCCATGGACGGCAGGTTGGGATCGGCCAGCGCGCGCGCGGCGGGTCCGCCGGACAGGCGTTTGGCCTCTTCCAGCTCCTGCTGCATGCGCAGGATGGTCTGAGGCAGATCGGCCAGGTCCGGCGCCTTTGACGGCGGCTCCAGGGGAACCATGTACAGGTCGGGATCCAGGCCCTGGGCGAGCAGCGATTCGCGCTCGCGGGCATGCCGCCGTGCCGCGCCGGCATGGAGGTTGCGGTTCGACGGCCGCTGGACCGTGGCTTCCATGGCCGCCTGCGGCAGGTCGCCGCAGATGTCTTCCGGCACGAGCTGGGCATCCAGCAGGGCATGGACCGCGCCGAGCTCGGTCTCGAGGCGCTGTCCCATCACCGTCTGGTAATGCGCCATGTCGCGCGCCTGGCCGGCGTGTTCCAGCGCGGGCATGATGTGCAGGATATCGGCGGCGTCATCTTCGCGCACCGGCAGCGCGCCGTGCCAGATCAGCGCCAGCTGCGCGCGGTCGGGGAAGAACCAGGCCGTGGTCAGGCGCAGCGCGACTTCTTCAAGCGCGCTGCCGTCGGTCTGGCGGCTGACGAAGCAGCGGGCGCGCCAGTCGGGCAGGCGGCCGCGCAGCACCTCGTGTTCAGGGTGCATGTTCCACAGCTCAAAGTCGGCGCCGCCAGCAAGCGCCGAATTGGCGGGGCCCCATTGGTCGGGCGGCGCGGCATTGAAGAAGCGCCAATCCATGTCGGACGCGAAACCCGGGAAGTCATGCTCCAGCCACTGCTGGCCATACTGGCGGCCCAGCAGCGCGGCCCGTTGCGGCCAGTCCATGGGCATGGCCGTAAAACCGGCGGGGGCGACGCGCTGGGAGGGCGACGCGACGCGCTCCTGCGGGTGCTCGATGTTGGGCAGCCGGCGCACGCGCACGCCGTTGACGTCTTCTTCCTGCGCGCCGATGCCCAGCGGGTTCTCCGCGCAGCCGGGGCCGCCGTAGGCGCGGCTCCAGTCCAGACGCATGCGCTCGAAGGGTTGGGGGGCGGTGGCCTTGCCATCGAGCCAGTAGCGGTCGCCGAAGACCAGCAATGATTTGTCGATCGCGCCCACCTTCAGGCGCACGGCGCAGGCGCCGGGACTCGCGGGATCATGCGGGTAGGCGTGGCCCGCGACCAGCACCTCCGGACATAGCTTGGGCGTGGCCAGGTCCAGCAGGCCGCCGGCTTCGGCGCCGGCCAGCTTCCACAGTTCCTGGTCCATGAGCAACGTGGGCGCCTGCGCGATATCGACCAGCGCGAAAACCGCCACGCCCAGCACGTCGCGGCGCTGCCAGCGGTAGGGGCGGGTAAGCAGGCCCAGGCGGAACGGCTTGATGGTCTTCATGGCTATCCGGTGGCCTGGTCCACGACAACCTCCCGGGTCGCGGGATCGACCCGCACCTGTATGGTCTTGCCAGCGCTGAAATCGGCCAGGTGCAGGGGCGACAGCGGCACGCTGAGCGTGCGCGACAGGGCGGGCGTGGCGCTGGTGGCGGCGACCTCCAGGTCCAGTTCGATGATGAAATACAAGGTGTCGCCGATGCGGCGGCGCGTGTCGCGCGCCGCAGTCACCCGCGCGGTGCCAGGCAGTCCGCTGGCGCGCAAGCCGTCCTGCCGCCGCACTTGCTTGCGTCCCGCCGCGCGGCGTTGGCGCTCGCGCCACAGCATGTATGCCGCTTGCGCCAGGGACAGCAAGAGGCCCAGCCACACCCACTTGGCCCAGCCGGGCCATGCATCGATGAAGTCGGACATGGCGGCCTTAGATGATGCTCCAGAGGCCGGCCATCGACGCGCGCAGCGGGACCTGTTCAGCCTTGACACCATCGTAGGCGTAACTCGAGCCGGTGGTGCGGTAGGACACTACCTGTCCGATACTGCTGACGATGGCGTAGTTGGTGAACGACGTATTCAGCATGACCGTCGTGCGGAACAGCGCCATGCGATGCATGCCGAATTCCGCCTTGGCCACCGCCAGGCCGATGGAGAAGGGCGTGGCCTGCAGCCAGCTCTTCTTGGAAAGATCCTTGACGTTGGCGGCGTCCATGACGACGTCGGCGGGCGTTTTTAAAGTGATGTTGCCATCGGCCTTGACCAGCACGGTGGATCCTGTCGACTCCATGTCTATCTTGCCCTTGGCTTTGAGATCCATGGTGGACGTTTCGGACTCCACGTGCATCGCGGTCTTGGCCTTGACGTCCATGTTCGCGTCAGTGGAAAGCACCTCGACCTTGCCCTTGGCCTTCTCGGTGAGCGCGCCGGTCTTGACGTGATGGAGCGAGTCGCCTTCGTTCACGTAGACCTGCTCGCCATTCTTCAAGGTTTCCTTGAAGAGTCCCGTGATCTCGCGTTCCTCGCCCTTGGCCGCGACCGTCGTCTTCAGGCCGTTGTCGAATTTCTCGTCCATCAGGCCGTCTTTCACGTTGACCGTGCGCGATGCCTTGACGGTGTATTCCTCGTGTCCCTTCACGAACACATCGCGCGTCTTTTCGACGTGCAGCTTGTCGGTGCCGGTGACCTTGATGTCGCGGTTGCCGCCGATCTTGGTGGTGTCGTTGTCGCCGATGGTGGTGGTGCGGTTCTCGTCGGTCGAGTGGAACTCGTTGGCCTCCACTTCGGTGCACAGTTCGCGTTCCGCGTGCAGCCAGATGCGTTCGCTGCCGCTCTTGTCCTCGAACATGAGCGCGTTCGCAGTCGCGGGCGTGCCGCTCTTGGAGCGGCTGAGAAAGCCGCTTTGCGTGGCATTGTCCGGCAGGTCCCAGGGCGGCAGATTGTTGGCGTTGAAGACGCGGCCGATCACGATGGGGCGGTCGGGCTGGCCGCCGATGAAGTCGACGATCACTTCATCGCGCACGCGCGGAAGCTGGATCCCGCCAAAGCCGCCGCCGGCCCAGGGGCTGGACACGCGCACCCAGCACGAGCTGTTCTCGTCCTTCTTGCCGTAGCGGTCCCAATGGAACTGCACCTTGATGCGGCCCATCTTGTCCGTCCAGATTTCCTCTCCTTCCTTGCCCACTACCGTGGCGGTCTGTGGGCCATGGGTGCGAGGGACGGGAGTCACGCGCGGCGCGCGGAACTGGGTGCTGGACGGCAGCACGACGAATTCCAGGTCGAAGTCGCCGGGATCGGGCTGGCCGCTGGCATAGCCTGTTTCACGGATCCGGTAGTAGGTGCTGACGACGAGGTACTCGCGGTTCACGGCCTGGCGCGGATGATTGCGCAGCGTGAAGAGATGGCCCGTGGCCAGCCCGCGGGCGTTGGAGCCGCCTGCGCTCTGCTCCTTTCGGCATTGCAGGTCTTCAAGCCGCACGCGGGTGTAGTGCTCCGCGTCATCGGGGTTGGTGTAGCCGCCTTGCCATTCGTACATTTCCAGATCGCCGTGATCGTGGGCGCCGGGGTTGTTGCGGCGCGCTTCCAGGCTGGCGGCGGGCGTGAGCGGGTAATAGTCCGTGGTGGCAAAGGCGCCGGGCGTGATCTGTTCGGCCACTTCCCATTTGTAGACATGGTCTTCGCGCGGGATGGTGATGCGGTCCGGCCCGTAATAGGGAATCTGCTCGTAGCCGGAGACGGGCTCGTGCTGCGTGATGTCGTCGGTGAGGACCAGGGTGTGCTTGCCCTTGTCGTGCTTGAACCAGAAGTAGATGCCCTCGTGCTCCATCAGGCGGCTGATGAAGGCGTAGTCGGTTTCCTGATACTGGACGCAGTATTCCCAATTGCGGTAGCTGTCCACCAGCTTGAACTCGATGGGATAGTCGTAGTCCTTCAGCACTTCCCGGATGACGTCGGGCACGCTCTTGTTCTGGAATATCTTGTTGTCCGAGGTCTGGGTCAGGTACCAGAGCCACGGCCGCACCGTGGCGCGGTAGATGGTGTAGCGCGAGGTGTTGTTCTCGCGGCCTACCAACGCGCAACGCGTGATGTGTCCGCTGAGATAGCGCGGCGCGGCGGACCCGGTTTCGATCTCCAGCGTCAGCGGCTTGCCCAGCAGCGACTTCATGTCCAGCGAATAGGATTCCGAGACCAGTTCGATCTCCAGCTCGTACAGCTGCGAAAGGCTCTCGGCGCCGTGCATGGCGCGGAACTTCAGTTGTTCCGGCGGCAGGGGCGTATGCGCCTTGACGACACGTTCGCTGGGCACGTTGCGGTCCATCTCACCGTCTCCTTATGAGAATGCTTCGCCTGTTGCTGCGTGTGCTGCTTTCGATTTCTTCGCGGCCGCGCGTGAAGCGCGTCGCGATGACTGCAATGGGATGTCCGGCCACGCGATGGGGCCGCTTGCAAAGGGCGGGCAGGGCTCGTCACGAACGGGTCTGCGCCGGGGAAATCTGTCTCTGGATCTGATGCGCGCCGGTCTTGCCGCCAGCGTGAGCGCCGATTGTAGGCAGGGGCGAAAGCGCCCGAGAAGCGCTCTCACATGCTTTTGTGTTTTTTACGCTTCGGTAACAGTCCTTCCGCGCCGGGCTGGATTCCGTAAGGTCTGTGTCTAAAAATCAATGCAGCAGGGAGAGAAGTGTTCAATTATTTACTCGAGTGTTAGTTATCTGTAAGAAAAATCTGTAGTTGTTAGGTTGCCGTTGCATGCGGAAAGAGATGCCTAGAATTCACCCTTCCGTGAAGCAGCGCGGAGCGTAGTGGTTGTATCCAGGCAGCATCCCAGCAGGCATTTAACTGATGACTATGGAATTCGCCGACATCCTCAATACACTCGATTCACGTCTGCCCTGCGGGGAAGACCTCGAATACGACGCCGACTTCCTGCAACTGCAGCAAGCTGCGGCGGGTCGCGACGAACAGCAGTTCGGCTCGACCATCATTGCTGCGCAGCCGCCCGACTGGCGCGAGGTCGAACGCCTGGCGCGCGCACTGCTGGAGCGCACCCGCGACCTGCGCATCATCGGCCTGTTGACCTCTGCCTGGACCGAGATCCGCGGCCTGCCCGGCTATAGCGACGGCCTGGCGCTGGCCGTCGATACGCTGGAACGCTATTGGGAGCCGGTGCATCCGCGGCTCGACAGCGTCGGCGAAAACGATCCCATGCCCCGCATGAATGCGCTGGCGGCCTTTGGTGACATGCAAGGCTGTGCGCGCAGCGTGCGCTCGGCCAGCCTGGTCAGCGGCGTGCACGGGCAACTGAGCTTGCGTGATACCGAGGCGCTGCTCGATGGCAGCCGCCAGGACGCGGACGCCTATCCTGGCGGACGGCCGCGCCTGGTTGAGCGCTTGCGCCAGGCCTGGGCGCAGGGCAATGCCGAGGCGCACGCGCTGCAGTCGGCCGCCCAGGCGCTGCGGCGCATGCAGAAGCTCGTGGCGGACAAGCTGGGCGCCGCCTGGGCGCCCGATTACGCCGCCATTCTCCGCACCCTGGACCTGGTGCTGGACGCAATGCGGGACGTTCAACCCGCGCCGCCGGCCGCGATGCCCGCGGACGATGCGCCGGCCGCCGGCGACATCGCCGCCATGCCGCTTGCCGCCGCCGCCGAGGGCGCGCCGCGCTGGCGGGACATGCCCATCCAATCGCGCGACGAGGCCGTGGCGATGCTGTCCAAGGTCTGCGCCTACTTCGAGGCCAACGAGCCCGGCCATCCCGCGCCCTACCTCATCCGCCGGGCCCAGCAGCTCATCCCGATGAGCTTTCACGACATCATCAGGAATCTGGCGCCCCAGGGGCTGGAGCAGTTCGAGGCATGGCTGCCGCGGTCCGAAGCAAACCGGCAGGAACCGTAAGGCGGGCCAGCCACCGCACCAACAAGAGGAGACGACATCATGGCGACCAGCCTGAAGGGAAGCGGCCAGAAGTTCATTGCAAGAAACCGCGCGCCGCGGGTGCAGATCGAGTACGACGTGGAGATCTACGGCGCGGAACGCAAGATCCAGTTGCCGTTCGTGATGGGCGTGCTGGCGGACCTGGCCGGCAAGTCCGAAACGCCGCAGCCGGAAGTGGGCGAGCGCAAGTTCCTCGACATCGACATCGACAACTTCGATGAACGCATGCGCTCCATCCAGCCGCGCGTGGCGTTCCAGGTACCCAACACGCTGACGGGCGAAGGCAACCTGAACGTGGACGTCACGTTCGAGAGCATCGACGACTTTTCGCCGGCCACCGTAGCCCGCAAGGTTGGCGCGCTGAATGAACTGCTGAGCGCGCGCACCCAGCTGGCGAACCTGTTGACGTACATGGACGGCAAGACCGGCGCCGAGGAACTGATCGGCAGCGTGCTCAAGAATCCGGCGCTGATGAACGCGCTGGCGGCCGCGCCTAAGCCGCAGGAGGATCCGCGCGCATCCGATGCCCCCGCGCAGGATCCGGCCGCCTGATTTCCGCTTGAATCGCTTTTCGGAGAATGCCATGACCGCAGTGGCCAAACGCGCCGACGCGCGCGCTGTCGAGACCCTGCAGGCGGACGATCTTTCCGCCCTGCTGAAGAAGGAATTCAAGCCCAAGACCGAGCAGGCGCAGGAGGCGGTGGAGCATGCCGTGCGCACGCTGGCGCACCAGGCGCTGGAGAACAGCGGCGTCGGCCTGTCGTCGGACGCCTACCGCACCATCCAGGCCATCATCGCCGAGATCGACCGCAAGATGTCGGAACAGATCAACCGCGTGATGCACCACCCCGACTTCCAGCAGCTGGAGGGCGCGTGGCGCGGCCTGCATTACCTGGTCACCAACACCGAGACCGATGAACTTCTGAAGATCCGCGTGATGTGCCTGTCCAAGTCGGAGCTGGGCCGCACGCTCAAGCGGCACAAGGGCGTGGGCTGGGACCAGAGCCCCATCTTCAAGCGCGTGTACGAGGAAGAGTACGGCCAGTTCGGCGGCGAACCCATCGGCTGCCTGGTCGGCGACTACTACTTCGACCACAGCCCGCCCGACGTGGAACTGCTGGGCGAGATCGCCAAGATCTCGTCCGCCGCGCATTGCCCTTTCATTGCGGGCGCTTCGCCCAACGTAATGCAGATGGATTCGTGGCAGGAACTGGCCAACCCGCGCGACCTGACCAAGATCTTCACCAACACGGAATACGCCGCATGGCGCAGCCTGCGCGAATCCGAGGACTCGCGCTACATCGGGCTGGCGATGCCGCGCTTCCTGGCGCGGCTGCCGTACGGCGCGCGCACCAACCCCGTCGACGAATTCGACTTCGAGGAAGACACCGACGGCGCGAATCACGACCGCTACACCTGGACCAATTCCGCCTATGCGATGGCGGCCAACGTGAACCGCTCGTTCAAGCTGTACGGCTGGTGCACCTCCATCCGCGGCGTGGAGTCGGGCGGCGCGGTGGAAAACCTGCCGTGCCACAGCTTTCCCACCGATGACGGCGGCGTGGACCTGAAGTGCCCGACCGAGATCGCCATCAGCGACCGGCGCGAGGCCGAACTGGCCAAGAACGGCTTCATGCCGCTGGTGCATCGGAAGAACTCCGACTTCGCCGCCTTCATCGGCGCGCAGTCGCTGCAAAAGCCGCACGACTACTACGAGGCCGACGCCTCAGCCAATGCCAAGCTGGCCGCGCGCCTGCCGTATCTCTTCGCGTGCTGCCGCTTTGCGCATTACCTGAAGTGCATCGTGCGCGACAAGATCGGCTCGTTCCGCGAACGCGACGACATGGAGCGCTGGCTGAACGACTGGATCATGAATTACGTGGATGGCGATCCCGTGAACTCCTCGCAGGAAACCAAGGCGCGCAAGCCGCTGGCCGCCGCCGAGGTGCAGGTGCAGGAGATCGAGGACAACCCGGGCTATTACTCCGCCAAGTTTTTCCTGCGGCCGCACTATCAGCTGGAAGGGCTGACGGTGTCGCTGCGATTGGTTTCCAAGCTGCCTTCGCTCAAACAGAACGAAGGCTGAGTGGCGCTGACAAGTCGGGGCGCAACCGTGCCCCATAACTCCAGGAGACAGATGTGGCAGTGGATATGTTCATGAAGATCGATGGCGCCAACGGTGAGTCCAAGGACGCCAACCACAAGGACTGGACCGATATCGTGTCCTTCTCATGGGGCGCCACCCAGCCAGGCAACCTGGCCAGCGGCGGCGGCCTGGGCGCGGGCAAGGCCAGCTTCAACGACCTGCACGTAGTGGCCCGCATCGACAAGGCCGCGCCGGCCGTGATGAAGCACTGCGCCAGCGGCAAGCACCTCAGCAAGATCGAGCTGTCCATGTGCAAGGCGGGCGGCGAGCAGATCGAATACTCCAAGATCACGCTGGAAGACGTGCTGGTGTCGTCGGTGCAGATATCCGGGGACCGCAGCGCCGAAGGCGTGGTGGTGAACTTCGCGTTCCAGGCGGCCAAGGTCAAGCAGCAGTACTGGGAGCAGACCGACAAGGGCGGCAAGGGCGCGGAAAGCCTGGTGGCCTGGGATATCAAGCAGAACAAGGAAGTGGGCTAGGGCGGAGGCACCCATGTCCATCGCCGCGGTTCCTTTCGGCGCGCTCAGCCTGGCCGGCCAATTGGACGAGCTGCAGGCGCAGGTGCGCCGGCAGCCCGCCGACGCGGACCTGCGCGCCCAGCTGTTCCAGCTGCTGGCGGTGCAGGGCGATTGGGCGCGCGCGGCCGAGCAGCTCAATGTCTGCGGGCATCTGAACGCGCAGGCGCGGCCGACGCAGGTGCTCTACGCCAGCGCCATCGCGGCGGAGCGCGAGCGCGAGGCCGTGCTTGCCGGGCAAGGCGAACCCGCGCTGCTGGGCGAGCCCGCCGATTGGCTGCGAGCCATGATATCGGCGCTGCGCCTGGACGGTACCGCGCCAGCCCAGGCGGCCGAGCTGCGCGGCAAGGCTTTCGAGGATGCCAGCGCGCGCGCCGGTCTGCTGGAACTGGCGGCGCAAGAGACTGCGCAGCCGTTCCAGTGGATCTGCGACGGCGACAGCCGCCTTGGGCCGGTGTTCGAGTTCCTGGCAGGCGGGCGCTACGTGTGGCTGCCCTTCGCCGCGCTCAAGCGCGTGCGTCTGCTTGCGCCGGAAGGCCTGTGCGATCTGGTCTGGGCGCAGGCCGAGATCGAACTGGAAGACGGCCGGGTGCGGCAGGGCCTGGTGCCGGCGCGCTACCCCGCGGCGCCCGGCGCGCGCATGGTGGAACTCTCCGACTCGGCCAAGCTGGGCAGGACGACCGACTGGCGCGCGTTGCAGGGTGATACCTACGCGGGCGTGGGGCAGAAGATGTGGCTGACGGATGCGGCGGATATTGCGCTGCTCGAGGTACGCAGCCTGGAGCTGGCGTGATGGGCCACGCCGACCGTCCGGGCGATTGGGAGCCGCTCTCGCGCGGCCAGCGCGCGGCGCGCGACCGGCTGCAGCCGTCGCTGCTGGACCGCCTGATGGACAACGAACCCGCCAAGCGCGAAGAACCGCGCGAAAACGCCATGCTGACGCATGAGGCGCTGCGCGCGGCGGTGCTGCGGGACCTGCGCTGGCTGCTCAATACCGTCAATCTTCAGGCATCCCAGGATCTGTCGGCGCACCGCCCGGTGGCCGCCTCGGCGCTGAACTTCGGCGTGCGCGCCATGGCCGGGAAGCGCATGTCGGAGATCGACTGGATCGACGTCGAAGAGTCGATCCGCGAAGCGATCGCCGCGTTCGAGCCACGCATCCTGGATTCGTCGGTGGAAGTGCGCTGCGTGTCCGATGCCGGCACGCTGGAGCACCACAATGTGCTGAGCCTGGAGATACGCGGCATGCTGTGGTGCGTGCCGCAGCCGCTCGAGTTCCTGTTCCGCACGGACATCGACCTGGAAAGCGGCCACATGGATCTGCGCGATCTGGGCGGTGCCTGATGGACGATCGGCTGCTGGATTACTACAACCGGGAACTGGTCTATCTGCGGGAGCTGGGCGCGGAGTTTGCGCAGGCCCATCCCAAGGTGGCGGCGCGGCTGGGCATGAATGCCACGGAGGTCGCCGATCCTTATGTCGAACGCCTGCTGGAGGGCTTCAGCTTTCTGACCGCCCGCATCCATATGAAGATGGATGCCGAGTTTCCGCGCTTCTCGCAGCGGCTGCTGGAGGTGGTGTATCCCAACTACCTGGCGCCCACCCCGGCGATGGCCATCGTGCAGTTCGCGCCCAGCATGAACGAGGGCACGTTGGCGGGAGGCTTCGAATTGCCGCGCGGCACGCTGTTGCGCGGCCGTGTGGCGCGCGGCGAGCAGACGCCGTGCGATTTCACCACCGGCCACGCCCTGCGCCTGTGGCCGCTGCAGGTCACGCAGGCGGAATTCACCGCCGCGCCGCAGGATCTGCCGCTGGCGCGGCTGGGCCTGGCCGGGCGCACTGCGCGCGTGCTGAGCGCGCTGCGCATCCGGATAGAGGTTTGCGGCGGGCAACGCCTGGAGGACCTGGATCTCGATCAGCTGGTGTTCCACCTGAACGGCCAGGACCTGCAGATGCAGCGTCTGCTTGAAGTCGTCATGGGGCATACCGTGGCGGTGCTGGGGCACGACACCGCCAGGCCGGTGGCATGGATCAACAGGTTGCCGCCGGACGCGGTGCGCCACGAAGGTTTTGCCGACGAACAGGCGTTGCTGCCGGGCGACGCCCGCGTGTTCCAGGGCTATCGCCTCTTGCAGGAGTATTTCGCATTTGCGCAACGCTATCTGTTCTTCAGCGTCAACGGATTGAAGCAGGGTCTGCGCACGCCCGCGCTGCCCCAGGGCGCGCAGCGCGAAACCCGTGCTTTCGACCTGACCCTGCTGTTCTCGATGGCGGCGCCGGAACTGGAAGGGGCGATATCGGCCGCCAACCTGGCGCTGCATTGCGTGCCGGTGATCAACCTGTTCGCCAAGCGGGCGGACCGCGTGGCGGTAACGCCCAGGACTTCCGAGTACCACGTGGTCATCGACCGCAGCCGGCCGCTGGACTACGAGGTCTACGGCGTGACGCGCGTCGCCGGCCATGCCGCCGCGCAACGGCAGGAGCAGGAGTTCCGGCCGTTCTACGGTTCGCTGGGCAGCGACCCCGACGAGCATGGCGCGTACTTCTCCATGCGCCGCGAGCCGCGGCTGGTGTCCGATAGCGCGCAACGCAACGGCACGCGCAGCGGCTACATCGGCAGCGAAGTGTTCCTGTCGCTGGTGGACCGGCGTGAGGCGCCGTTCTCGGGCGACCTGCGCCACCTGACCCTGGAAACCCTGTGCACCAATCGCGATCTGGCGCTGCTGTTGCCGCTGGGCGGCGACACCGACATGACCTTGCGCGTGTCGGCGCCGGTGCGCGCGGTCAAGGTGCTGCACGGGCCCTCACGGCCGCGCGCGGCGCTGGCCGAGAACGCCGCTACCTGGCACCTGATCAGCCACCTGGGCCTGAACTACCTCAGCCTGACCGACCTGGACGCCGAGCAGGGCGCGCAGACCCTGCGCGAGATGCTGCACGTGTACGGCAACCTGGCCGAGCCGGGCATGCGCCGGCACATCGCGGGCCTGCGGCACGTCAGCGCGACACCAGTGCATCACCGCCTGCCCGTGCCCGGCCCCATCGTCCACGGGCGCGGCGTGCGCATCGCGCTGCAGGTGGACGAGACCGCGTTTTCGGGCATCAGCCCCTATCTGTTTGGCGCCGTGCTGGAGCAGTTCTTCGCACGCCATGTATCGATCAACCTGATGTCGGAGCTGGTCCTGTCGACCCTGCAGCGCGGCGAGATCGCCCGCTACAAGCCCCGCATGGGACGCCGGCCCGTGGTCTAGGGGCTGTGCACACTAAAAGGAGCGCGTGATGAAGTCCGCCGCACATCTGAGCCGCATGGCTTACGACCCCGTCCATTTGCTGGGCGAACTGCTGCGCCGCGAAGACGACGGCAGCTATGCCGTGGCCTGCGATGGCCGCGTCTGGACCGTGCAGCGCGCCGCCAGCTGCCTGCTGGAGCCGCAGCCGGGCGACGAGGTGCTGATCAGCGGCCCGGACCCCGCCCGCATTTACCTGATCGCCGTGACCGTGCAGGCCGATCCCGCGCGCGCCACGCTGCAAGCCGAGGGCGATCTGGTATTGCGCTCGCGCAGCGGCGGCGTGCTGCTGGAGGGCGAGAGCGCCGTGCGCGTGCGGGCGCCCGAGTACGCGGTAGAGGCCGGAGAGGAACGCCATACCTGCGGCAGCATGCGCATGGTGGCGAAGCAGCTGCATGCCACCGTGGGTGAAGTGCGGCTGGTGGGCCGCAGTTACGAGGCGGTGATGGATCGCATGACGCTGATGGCGCGGCTGTCGCAGCGCAGCGTCAGCGAGATGGACCAGGTGCGCGCCGGCGCCATCGATTTCCAGGCCGAGCAGAGCGCGCGGCTGCACGCGGCCTACACGGTGGTGACGGGCGGCGACCTGGTCAAGGTGGACGCCAAGCAGATACACATGGGGTAGGACGGTGGATATCGCCCAGCCCGTCGCCGATCCCGTCCACTCGTCCGCCGCGCCTGTCGGCGCGCTGGCGCAATGGTGGCGCGCAGTCGAGCGCGAACCGTACGCCCATGACCTGTTCCATGCCTTGCGCTGGATCGATGCGCTCTCGGGCGCGCGCAAACCCTTGGGACGCGACACGGTTGCGCGCCACGAACCCGTGCGGCTGCGGCAGGAGCCGTCGATGGCGTTCGCGCCGTCCACCGTGGCCGCCGCGCGCGCCGCGACGGGCGGGCGGCCCGCGGAACTGTCGATCTACAGCTTCGGCCTGTTCGGTCCCAACGGACCCTTGCCCCTGCACCTGACGGAGCATGCCCGCGAGCGCCTGGCGCATCACGGCGACCGCACGCTGTCCGCATTTGCCGACGTGTTCCATCACCGGCTCATCCTGCTGTTCTACCGCGCCTGGGCGGACGCGCAGAGCACGGTCAGCCTGGACCGCAAGGACGAGCGCTTTACGCGCTACGTAGCCAGCCTGTTGCACATGGGCGAACCGTCGATGCGGCGCCGCGATGCGGTGCTGGATCACGCCAAGTACCACATGGCGGGCCACCTGACGCGGCAGACCCGCAACCCCGAAGGACTCAAGCACATCCTGCAATCGTTCTTCGGCCTGCCCGTGCGTATCCGCGAGTTCGTGCCGCAATGGATCCGCCTGGAGCCCGGGCAGCGTCTGGGCCTGGGCGGCTTTGCGGGACTGGGACGCGACACGGTGCTGGGCGTGGCGGTGCGCGATGCCCAGCACAAGTTCCGCATCGAGATCGGCCCGCTGGCGCTGGAGGACTACCAGAGCTTTCTGCCGGGAGGCGCACGCGCCCGCCAACTGACGCATTGGGTCAGGCATTACATCGGCATGGAGCTGGCCTGGGACCTGAGACCGGTGCTGCGTGCTGAGGACGCGCGCGGACTGAGCCTGGGCGCAAGTCGTCCGCTGGGCCTGTCGTCGTGGCTGGGCAGGCGCCGGCCCGAACAAGGCGAGGCGGGCGATCTCCTGCTGGACTACGAAAGCCGCGGCGCTCGGCCGCCACGTGGCCGTGCGCCGGCCTCAACCTCAACGACGACGCGCGTATGACGCGCCACCATGCCATGTCCGATATCGGCCGCATCGACCTCTTCGGAAAGCTCAATCCGCTGCTCTACCAGACGCTGGAGGGCGCCACCGCGTTCTGCAAGCTGCGCGGCAATCCCTATGTGGAGCTGGTGCATTGGGTGCATCAGATCCTGCACGCGCAAGACAGCGACCTGCATCGCATCGCGCGCCGCTTCGGGCTGGACCTGGCCATCCTGCAGGCCGACCTTACCGCGGAGCTCGACCGCCTGCCGGCCGGCGCGGGCTCGGTTTCCGACCTGTCCGAACACATCGACCATGCGGTCGAAAGAGCCTGGGTGCTGGGCTCGCTGCGCTATGGCGCGGCGCGCATCCGCAGCGGCCATCTGCTGGCGGGACTGGCGCGGACCTACGCGCTGCGCCATGTGCTGCTGGGCATGTCGGCCCAGTTCTCGCGCATCGCGCCAGACACGCTGTTGGAACAGCTTCCGGAGATCGTGCAGGGCTCGCCGGAAGACGCGGCCGAGACTGCATCCGTCGCCGCTGCCGGGGCGCCGGACGCGGGCGGTTCCGCGCTGGCGCGGTTCGCCGTCGACCTGACTGCGCGGGCGCGCGCGGGCGAGATCGACCCGGTGTCCGGGCGCGACGAGGAAATCCGCCAGCTCATTGACGTGCTGATGCGGCGGCGGCAGAACAATCCGTTGCTGGCCGGCGAGGCCGGCGTCGGCAAGACAGCCGTGGTGGAAGGGCTGGCGCTGCGCCTGGCGGCAGGCGAGGTGCCGCCGCAACTGCGCGACGTGACGCTGTATCTGCTGGATATCGGCCTGCTGCAGGCGGGCGCGGGCGTGAAGGGCGAATTCGAGCAGCGGCTGCGCGGCGTCATCGACGAGGTGCAGGCCAGCGAGAAGCCGGTGGTGCTGTTCATCGACGAGATCCACACGCTGGTGGGCGCGGGCGGCGCGGCAGGCACCGGAGACGCGGCCAATCTGTTGAAGCCGGCGCTGGCGCGAGGCCAACTGCGCACCATAGGCGCCACCACCTGGTCGGAATACAAGAAGTACATCGAGAAAGACCCCGCATTGAGCCGCCGCTTTCAGGTCATACAAGTGCACGAGCCCGACGAGGCGCGCGCATTCGGCATGCTGCGCGGGCTGGCTGAAACGCTGCAGGCGCACCATGGCGTGCTGCTGCTGGACGAGGCGATCGAAGCGGCGGTGACGCTGTCGCACCGCTACATTCCGGCGCGCCAGCTGCCCGACAAGGCCGTCGCATTGCTGGACACGGCCTGCGCGCGCGTCGCGGTCAGCCAGCATGCGGCACCGCCCAGCCTGGAGGACGCGCGCAGGCGGGTGCAGGCGCTGGAGCTGGCGCTACGCATCGCCGAACGCGAGCTGTGTCTGGGAGAAGGCGACGCGCAGCGGATCGAACGGCTGGCGGCCGAGCAGGCCGTCGCGACGGAAGAGGAGCGGGCGCTGGCGGAGCGCTGGGATTCCGAGCGCGGGCTGGCCGAGCGCGTGCTGACACTCCGCCAGACGCTGGAACTCGCGTCCTCCGACGCCCAGGAAGATCAGCGCCACGCCTTGGCGCAGGCGCGTGCAGCGCTGACGGCCAGCCAGGGCGAGACGGCGATGGTGCATTGCGCGGTCGATGCCGCCGCCGTGGCCGCGGTGGTGGCCGACTGGACCGGCATACCCGTGGGCCGCATGCTGCGGGACGAGGCGCGCGCCGTGCTGGACCTGGCGGATACGCTTTCGGCGCGGGTGATCGGCCAGCGTGAAGCGCTGGATGCGGTGGCGCGCCGCGTCCAGACTTCGCGCGCCGGCCTGACCGACCCGGACAAGCCGGTAGGCGTGTTCCTGCTCTGCGGTCCCAGCGGCGTCGGCAAGACGGAGACCGCGCTGGCGTTGGCCGAGGCGCTTTACGGCGGCGAACAGAACCTGATCACCATCAACATGAGCGAGTTCCAGGAGTCGCACACGGTGTCCACGCTCAAGGGCGCGCCGCCGGGATATGTCGGGTATGGCGAGGGCGGCGTGCTGACCGAGGCCGTGCGCCGGCGGCCCTACAGCGTGGTGTTGCTGGACGAGGTGGAGAAGGCGCATGCCGACGTGCACGAGATCTTCTTCCAGGTCTTTGACAAGGGCTGGATGGAGGACGGCGAGGGGCGCTACATCGATTTCCGCAATGCGGTGATCATCCTGACCTCCAACGTGGGCGCGGAACGGATTGCGGCTCTATGCCGTGATCCGGAGCTGCTGCCCGACGCCGCCGCGTTGGCCGCGGCATTGCGCGAGCCGCTGCTGCAAGCCTTTCCGGCCGCGCTGCTGGGGCGGCTGGTCGCGGTGCCCTACCTGCCGCTGCCGGACGCCATGCTGGCGCGCATCGTGGACCTGCAGTTCGAACGCGTGCGCCGCCGCCTGTTCGAGCAGCACGGCATCGTGCTGGAGGTGACGCCCGAGGCTACTGCGCTGGTGGTGGCGCGCTGCGCCGAAGTGGAGTCGGGGGCGCGCATGGTGGATGCCGTGCTGACCAATACGGTGCTGCCGCGGATCAGCCGGGAACTGCTGGGCGCCTCCATGCAGGACCGCAGGCTGAGCAAGGTGAGCCTGTCGGCCGCCGACGGGGAGTTCCGCTATGACTACGCCTGAGACCTCAGCGGTTCTTGTCGCCGGACTCGGGCTTGACGGGCGCGGGCCGCAGGTAGCCGCCGATCTCGCGCAGATGGTTGGACGCGCTGCGGGCGTCTGCCGCGTCGCGCGGGTGGCCCAGCGTGTCGTCGACGGGATGAGTGCGGTGCTCGGCCAGCGCGTCGTGGGCGGGCAGGGCGGACGGGGTGCCGTCCGAGAAGATGCTGGGCGTGCCGTCGCCGGGCGCATCGAACAGCGCCAGGGGATCGGTGGGCGGGCGCGACACCGCGCCGTCGCCGGGCGGCAGGTGGCGCAGGGGATCCTCCGGGTTGCGCGCTTGCGCGGAGTCCAGATCGAAGGGGTGCGTGGAGACGTCCGGCGCGCTGCCCACGGGCAGGGTGCCCGGGCCGATCAGGTCGCTGAAGATGTCGTCGTCGGCCGCGGCGGCCACGCTGGTTGCCGGCGCCTCGGGCGTGGCCGCTGCGGCACGCAGCCGGTAGTCGCCGATCTGCAGCTCGTCGCCTGGATGCAGCGGCACTTCCTGGTCGCGCGCGAGCGCCTGGCCATTGACGCTGACCGTGCTCATGTCGCTCAGGTTGAGCAGAAAGCCAGCGTCCTCGTCATTGACGCGGATCGCCGCCTGCACGCGGCAGATGCCGCGCGTCGGGTCGGGCAGGGCCAGTTGGTTGTCGAGACTGCGGCCTACCGTGCCGCCGGGCGCCGTGAATACGGCGTGGATGGGTTCGAAGGCCGGATCGCCGGCACGCTGGAACACGGTGAGCTTCACGCCTGTCTCCTGGGCGCCGTCGGCGCGTTAACGGGTCTGGGACGCTTGCGCCGCCTGGAACGCCGGCCCCCACTGGGGGTGTCCGGCCTCATTCGGCGCGAGCTGGAACGAGGGCTGCAACTGCAGGATGCGCGCGAAGCTGTCTTCGCACAGCTGGCGATAGTTGGTCACGCAGTAGCTGAAGGCCTGCAGCTTGAGCGCTTCGACCCGCATGGCCGTGGGCGCGGTGGCAAGCGCGTCGGAAGTGGCCACCGTGCGCACGACGGCGCCGAAGCGGCTGGCGGCGTATTCGTCGCGCACCTGCTGCAAGGCTTCCACAGCCTGCGGCGATGGGGTGGAAGCACAGGCCGCAAGCAGCGCGAGCGTGGATATCAAGCAGATGCGTGCGGGCTGTTTCATGGCGCGGGCGTGTCGTTCGGAGTGTGTAGGCCTGGTCATTCCGCCGATGATAGCGGCCCGCCGTGCAAGGTATGCGTCGCGGCGTAACAGACGTGTGTACTTTTATTTCCGAGGTCTTATGAGCAGTCCATGCCTACGAGTGATTCCGACGAAACGGCGGCGCATCGCGGCGATACTCGCGGCTGCGTTGACGGCGGCGATGCTCGCGGCATGTTCGTCGACGGCCAAGCGCGTGCCCGTGCCGTACGCGATCGAACTGCGCGCGGATCCGAAAGTGAACCAGAACGCCAGCGGCAGGCCGTCGCCGGTGCAGGTGACCATCTATGAACTGAAATCGGCCAGCATCTTCGAATCGCGCGACTTCTTCACGCTGCAGGGCGATGCGCACGCGGCGCTGGGCGCGGAGCTGCTCAATGTCGACCAGGTCATCCTGAAGCCGGGCGAAACCAAGGTGGTGCAGTACCCCGGCAACGCCGAGGCGCGCGTGGTGGGCGTGGTGGCGGCCTATCGCGAACTGGAGCAAAGCAAATGGCGGCTGCTGGTGTCGTTGCCCGAGGCGCAGAACACCAACATCTACAAGGTCTGGCAGTTTTCGCCGAACGAGGAGACGGTGAAGGTCGCGGTCAAGCGCGACGGGCTGGAAGAAGTGGATCGCAGCCGTTCGTGGTGGCCCTTTTAGAAGCGAAGAGAACCGCACATGGTGAGCAGAGACAAAGTGATCTGGTCGGAGGGCATGTTCCTGCGGCCGCAGCATTTCCAGCAGTTTGAACGCCATATGCTGCACACCGCGCAGCAACGCGCAGCCATGCTCCAGGGATGCTTCTGGGGCTTTGGCCAACTGTCGCTGGACCGCGACGCGCTGGCGATCGGCAAGGTGGCGGTGACCAGGGCGCAAGGCGTCATGCCCGACGGCACGCCTTTTGATTTCTCGCATCCGGACGCGGCGCCCGCGGCGTTCGAAGTGCCGGCGCAGACGCGCGGCGCGCGCGTCGTGCTTGCCCTGCCGCGCGTGCGCGCCGGCGCCAGCGACGTCATCTACGAAGGCGAGGAAGACACGCTGGCGCGCTATCTGGTGCACGAAGCCGAAGTGGAAGACAGCGGCTCCGTGGCTCTGGAACCCGTCCTGATGCAGCTTGGACGCTTGCGGCTGCGGTTGATGCTGGAAGACGAACTTACCGACGACTGGCTGGGCCTGGGGGTGGCGCGCGTGCTGGAGCGGCGTTCGGACAACCGGGTGGTGCTGGACGAAGGCTATGTGGCGCCGTGGCTGGCGGCGGGCGAGCATCCGGTCCTGCGCGGCTTCGTCGATGAACTGCAGGGGCTGCTCGACGCGCGCAGCGAGGCGCTGGCCTCGCGCCTGTCGCAGCCCGGCCGCGGCGGCGTTTCCGAGGTGTCGGACTTCATGCTGCTGGAGACCGTCAACCGCTACATGGGTTCGATCTGGCATGCGCGGCAGCTTCCGGCGCAGCATCCCGAACGCCTGTTCCACGACTGGCTGATGCTGGCCTGCGACCTGGCCACCTTCACGTCCGCCACGCGGCGGCCCGGCGTGCTGCCGGACTACGTGCACGACGATCTGCAGGGCAGCTTCACGCCGTTGATGAATGAGCTGCGCCGATCGCTGTCGGCCGTGCTGGAGCAGCGCGCCTTGCAGATACCGCTGCAGGACCGCGGCCAGGGCGTGCGCGTGGCGCAGATCCAGGACGCGGAACTGTTGCAGTCGGCCGGCTTCGTGCTGGCGGTGCATGCGGACATGGGCGTGGAGACCGTGCGGGCGCGCTTTCCGGCGCAGGTCAAGATCGGTCCGGTGGAGCGCATCCGCGACCTGGTGCACCTGCAATTGCCGGGCGTCGGCGTGCGCGCGCTGCCCGTGGCGCCGCGGCAGATTCCGTACAGCGCCGGACATGTCTATTTCGAACTGGATAAGAGTGGCGAGTTCTGGAAGCAGCTGGAGCGCACCGGCGCGCTCGCGTTGCATCTGGCGGGCGATTTTCCCGGGCTGACGATGGAGTTCTGGGCGCTGCGCGACTGAGCGCGGCCAGACCAGGCGGAGACAACTATGCATGCTTCGGATCACACGCTGGCCGGCCCCCCGGGCGGCATCGGCGAAGGCGCCGCCAATACGGCGGGCAGGCTGCGGCCTCACGACTACGTCATCAGCGGCGCCAATCCGCTGGTGGCGGCGGCGAACCCGCTGCTGGACCTGATTCCGCAGATCCGCGCCACGGCGACGCATCCCTCGCCCGCGATGCTGCGCGAGCACTTGCTGGACGAGGTGCGTCAATTCGAGCTGCGCGCGCAGCAGGCGGGCATCCCCAACGAAACCATACTGGGTGCGCGCTATTGCCTGTGCACGGCGCTGGACGAGGCCGCGGCGCTTACGCCATGGGGCGGGGGCGGCGTATGGTCCGCGCACAGCCTGCTGGTCACGTTCCACAACGAGACCTGGGGCGGAGAGAAGTTCTTCCAGCTGCTGGCCAAGCTGTCGCAGAATCCGGGGCAGCACCTGGATCTGCTGGAATTGCTGTATTACTGCCTGCTGCTGGGTTTCGAGGGACGCTATCGCGTCATCGACAACGGCCGTTCGCAGCTGGAAACGCTGCGCCAGCGCCTGTTGCGCATCCTGCGCGGCGCGCGCGGCGACTATCCGCTGGCGCTGTCTCCGCATTGGCGCGACGAGCCGGCGCAGACGCCATTGCGCCGCCTGCCGGTGCCGCTATGGGTGTTCGGCGCGTTGGCTGCCGTCCTGGCGCTGGCCTTGTATTGGGGCCTGGGTTGGCGCCTGGGCAGCGAATCCGACGCCGTGTTCGCGTCCATCGCCAAGCTGCGTCCGCCGACCGTACAGATCGCCCCGACCACCGTGAAGCGGCCCGCGCCCGCGCCGCGGCTGGCGGTGTTCCTGGCGCCCGAGATCCGCGACCAGTTGGTCACCGTGCGCGACGAGGTGGACCGCAGCGTGGTGGTGCTGCGGGGCGACGGCGTATTTGAATCCGGCGCCAGTTCCGTGCGCGACCAGTACCTGCCGGTGCTGTCGCGCGTGGCCGACGCTTTGCGCGAGACGCAGGGCAGCATCCTGGTGCGCGGCTACTCCGACAACACACCGATGCGCAGCGCGCGCTTCCCGTCCAACTGGCATCTTTCGCAGGCGCGCGCCGATGCGGTCAAGGACATGCTGGAGCAGCGCCTGGGCCAGACGGCCAGGGTGCGCGCCGAAGGCCGCGGCGATGCCGATCCGGTGGCGCCCAACGATACGGCCGCGGGCCGCGCGCTGAACCGGCGGGTGGAGATCACGGTGCTGGTGCCGCCGGTGGCGCACGAGCAGGGAGGACAGGAATGATCTACAGGCTGTTCGGATGGTTCTTCAGCCGCCGCGTGTGGAACTTCCTGGGGCTGGTGGCCCTGGCGGTGCTGATCTGGATCGCGGGGCCTCTCATCGCCATCGGCACGGTGCGCCCGCTGGAAAGCGAAACGGTGCGCATCGCTGTCATCGTGGCGATGTTCGCGATCTGGCTGCTGCGGCTGTTGTGGCGCAAATGGCGCGAAGGGCGCTTGAACGCGCAGCTGCTGAGCCAGTTGCGGCGGCCCAGACCCAAGGCGGAAAAGCCGCTGGAGGAAGCCGCCGGCAACGATGAGATACGCCAGCTGGAAGCGCGCTTTCACGAAGCCGTGGAACTATTGCGCAAGACCCGCTTCGAGAGCCGCGGCAGGCGCGGCGCGCTCGACCGGTTCTCCAAGCAGTACCTGTATCAGCTGCCCTGGTACGTGATCATCGGCGCGCCGGGCGCGGGCAAGACCACCGCGTTGGTGAATTCGGGGCTGAACTTTCCCTTGGCCGAACGCTACGGCAAGGTGGCCTTGCGCGGCGTGGGCGGCACCCGCAATTGCGACTGGTGGTTCACGGACGATGCGGTGCTGCTGGACACGGCGGGGCGCTACACCACGCACGAAAGCGATCCGACCGGAGACGAAGAAGAGTGGCGCGGCTTTCTCGGCCTGCTGTCCAAGTACCGCGGCCGCCAGCCCATCAACGGCGCCATGCTCACCGTCAGTGTCGAAGACCTGCTGTCGGCGTCCGACGCAGAGCGCGCGCAGCATGCGGCAGTGCTGCGGCGCCGCCTGCAGGAATTGCGCGAGCAGCTGGGCATCGCGTTTCCGGTGTACGTGCTGGTGACCAAGACGGATCTGTTGTCGGGCTTCGAAGAGTACTTCGCTTCCTTTACCCGCGACGAGCTGGCGCAGATCTGGGGCTTTACCTTGCCGTATGCGCGTGCGCAGGAGCCGGGTTTCGACCTGTATGAAGCCTTTCACGAAGAATATGCGCTGTTGCAGCGGCGCTTGGATGACGCCTTGCCTGAAGTGGTGGCGGCAGAGAGCGATCCGGCGCGGCGCGCGCTGGCCTACATGCTGCCGCAGCAGTTCGCGGGCCTGCAGGCCATCCTGGGCCATTTCCTGAGTGACGTGTTCGCGACCTCGAAGTTCGAAGCGCGCGTGATCCCGCGAGGCGTCTACTTCACCAGCGGCACGCAGGGCGGAGAGACCTTCGACCAGGTGACTGGCCATCTGAAGCGCTACCTGCGCATCGACGGCGGCGCCGCGCCCGCGGCCAGCGTGCCGGGCGAGGCGGAAGGACGCAGCTACTTCCTGAAGAACCTGCTGCAGGACGTCATCTTCCGCGAGGCGGGCCTGGCCAGCCGCAACCTGCGCTGGGAACGTCGCTATCGGCAGCTGCACTGGGCGGGGTACGGCCTGGTGACGGCGGCCTTCCTGACCCTGGTCGCGGGCTGGGCCATGAGCTATCGCAACAACGCGGATTACGTGGAAGAAGTGGCGCGGCGGGTGCCAGCGGTGGAGAAGCTGAGCCGCGACATCAAGATCACGCGCACCGGCGACCTGTTGGGGCTGATGCCGTTCCTGGACAGCCTCTGGTACCTGCCCCAGCACGAGGGCTTCGAGATCGACAATCCGCCGCTGAGCTATCGCTATGGCCTCTACCAGGGCCAGAAGCTGCGGGCGGCGGCGCAGGGCGTGTACGGCAATACGCTGGACCAGGTGCTGCTGCCGCAGGTGGCGCGGCGCGTCGAGACGGCCCTGCGCGACGCCTCGGCCAGCGACCTGGAGTATTCCTACGAGGCGCTGCGGGCCTACCTGATGCTGTACGAGGCCGAGCGCTACGATGCGGAGTTCATGCATGCGTGGCTGCTCTCGGACATGCAGGCCACCCTGCCTGAAGGCTACACGCGGCGCCAGTACGAACAGCTGTCGCTGCACCTGCGCAACCTGACGCAGAGCCACGTGCTGGCCTCGCCGTTTCCCAAGGACGACGCGCTGGTGGCCCAGGCGCGCGAGAAGCTGGCACGCTACACGCTGGCGCAACGCGCGTACAGCCGGCTGCGCCGTACCCTGGCCAACGCCGATGCGGCGCCCGAGATCACGGTGGTGACGCTGGGCGGCGCGCAGGCCAGCGCCGTCTTCGTGCGCAAGAGCGGCAAGCCGTTGAGCCAGGGCATTCCCGCGCTCTACAGCTATCGCGGCTATTGGGACGTCTTCAACAAGCGCGTGACCGGCGTGGCCGAGGTGTTGCGTTCGGATGATGCGTGGATCCTGAACATCCCATTGCGCAGCCAGCTGGACCAGACGGCGCAACGCCAGCTGGTGGTGGACATCAAGCGCTTGTACATGAACGATTACGTGGCGCAGTGGGACGGCTATCTGAACGATATGCAGCTGGCGCCCAGCAAGTCGCTGCTGCAGAACATCCAGATGGCGCGCACCTTGTCCGCGCCAGAGTCGCCGCTGGTGCAGCTGGTGCGCGGCGTTGCACGAGAGACCTCCTTGCTGCGCGATACCGGCAAGGATGACCGCTCGCTGGTGGACCAGGCGCGCGATCGCGTCAGCAGCACGCGCGAGGCGTTGGAGCAGATGTTCGGGCCAACCGGACCCGGCGCGGCCATGCGGGCCGACGCCACGGACGAGAAGCTCGAGCGCATCGTGGACCAGCATTTCGAGCCGTACCGCCGGCTGGCCGAAGGCGAGGGCGCGGCGGCCGGCGCCACCTCGCCGATCGCCGCCACCACCGGCCTCATCAACGAGCTCTATACCTACCTGACGGCGGCGGATGCGGCCTTGCGCAGCGGCAGCCCCGCGCCCAGCTCGGATTCCGTGACCAAGCTGCGGGCCGAGGCGGGCCGCTTGCCGGGGCCGCTGCGCGACGTGCTCAATGCGCTATCGGTGAACGCGTCCGGCGAAGTGTCCGACGTGGCCCGCGCGCGCATGGGCGAGACCGTGTCCGCCACCATCGGCATGTTCTGCGGCCAGTCGGTGGCCGGACGCTATCCGTTTTCGAGCCGTTCGGCGCGCGACGTGGCGCCCAACGACATGGCGCGGCTGTTCGGGCCCAACGGCCTGATGGACGACTTCTTCCAGAAGAATTTGGCGAACCAGATCGACGTTTCCGGACAGCGGTGGCGCTTCAAACCGGGCATCGACGGCAAGTCGGGGGAGAACTCCGCCACGCTGGACGCGTTCCAGCGCGCGGGCGTGATCCGCGACGTGTACTTCATGGCAGGCAACCCCATGCCCTCGTATCGGGTGGCCATCAAGCCCGTGGAAATGGACGCGGGCATTACCCAGTTCGTGATGGACGTGGACGGCCAGGCGGTGCGCTACGCGCATGGCCCGCAGGTGGCGACCACGGTGCAGTGGCCCGGCCCCCGCGGCAGCAACCAGGTGCGCATCGAGCTTACGCCACAGGTCGGGGCGGCGGGCATGACCACGTCCGGTCCCTGGGCGCTGAACCGCATGCTGGACCGCGCCCAGCTGCGGCGCGGGGCCACGCCGGAGGTCACGCTGGCCACATTCGACCTGGGCGGACGCAAGGTGGTGCTGGAGATCACCGCCAGCAGCGTCAAGAGCCCTTTCCATCTGGGCGAGATGCAGGCATTTGCCTGCCCGGGCGCGTCGTGAACAGGACAAGGACATGGAGCTAGCAGTGGAGCGTGGGCGTGTGGGCTGGTACGGCAAGATTCCGGCGGCGGGCGACTTCGTGCACCGGCGCCTGCCGCGTGAGCTGATCACCTGGTGGGACCGCTGGCTGCAGTTCGGGCTGGCGGCGCTGAAGCAGGCGCCAGACATCAATGCCGCGCGCGGCTTCGCGTCGGCGCCCATCTGGAATTTCGCGATTCCGGCGGGGCCGGGCGCGGGTGTCGCACAGCTGGGCTGCATCACGCCCAGCCGCGACCGGGTGGGCCGGGGCTATCCGCTGTGCGTGGTCATGGCCGTGCCGCCCGCGCAATACCACAGCAGCATCCTGGATGGCGCCAGCGACTACTACCGGCAGATCGGCGCCAGCATGCTGGCGGCGGTGCGTCATGGCTGCCCGGCGGAACAGTTCGACCGCAGCCTGCAGCAGGTGCGTACGCCTGCCGCGGCGCCGGGCGCCGCCGCGCCGCGCGGCGGCAGCGACATCATGGACATCCTGAGCGCCGGCCGGGAGCAGGACTCCGCGCCGCTGGCGCGCCGCGCGCTGGGCGCCTGGCCCGATCTGCCGTTCTGCTTCAACCCCAGTTCCCACACCAGCTATTGGTGGACCAACCAGGCGGACGGCGCGGCATTGCAGACCTACATCCATGGCGGCGCGTTGAACGCGACGCTGTTCGCCAGGCTGTTCTCATCCCTGCCGACCTGGCATCCCTGAAACTGCCGGAGGACCGCGCATGCTACGAACTTCAGCTGTGCCGCCTGAGCCGGGCGCGGCAGGCTTCCCGGCCGCTTCAGATGCGGCACGCCTGGACGATATCCTGCGCCTGCCGCCCGGGAGGCTGCGTGAACAGGAGATCCTGCGAGTCGTCGCCGGCTTGTCCGCGTCCCTGGCCGCCATGCACGAAGCCGGCCGGGCGCATGGCGGCATCAGCCCTGATGCCGTGGTCCGTGACGGACAGGATTTTGCCGTCCTGGCGCCGCCTTGCGATGCGGCGCCCGATGATGAAGACGCCGCACGCCATGCCGGTTACGCCGCGTTCGAACAGTACACGGACGATCCGGGCCATTCTTGCGGCCCCTGGACGGACGTGTACGGGCTGGCGGCGCTGGCGTACTTCCTGGCGACGGGCGCGGCCCCGCCAGGCGCGCTGGCGCGCCGCGTGCGCGACGATTGCCTGCCTCTGGATGCATGGCAGCCGGGCGCCTATCGCGCGGCGTTCTGCGCCGCCGTGGACGAGGGCCTGGCGATGGACGAGCAGGCGAGGCCGCGCACAGCCGCGGCGCTTGCTGCGGCGATGGGGGTGATCCCGCCGGCGGTGCCGGCGCCTGCGGCGGCTTCCGTACCCGGTCCGATGGAGGATCCGGAGCCGGACACGGCCGCGCCTTCATTGATGGCGGAGACGCCCGCCGACGAGTTTGACGATCCACCGCCGGCTGCGGCGCGCCTGACGGCGATGCGGCCTGAACACCCGGGGCCGGCGCGGCGCATGCTGCCGCTGGCCGTGGCGGGCCTTCTGCTGCTGGCGGCGGGGGGATATGCATGGCTGCGGCCGGCACAGCCGCCGGTCGAACTGGCTGGCGTGGCGCCGCCCCAACCCCAACCGCAACCCCAGCCGCAATCGGAGCCACCGTCCCAACCGCCGCCGCAACCCCAGCCGCAGTCGGAACCACAGCCGCAACCCGCGCCCGCGCCGGCTCCACCGACCTTGCCAGATTCCCCCGCCGCGGCCGTACCAGCCTCGCCGCCGCAGGCCGCGGCCATTGGCTCCGCCATGCCGTCCGCCGGCCCAAAACCAGAAAGCGCCTCTGAGCCTGAAGCCGCGGCAGCCCCCGCCGCGCCCGTGACCCCGCCGCCTCAGGCGGCGCCCGTCACGGTGCGCGTGGCCGTGCGTCCATGGGGAGAGGTGCTGGTCAATGGCCGCTCGCGCGGCGTCAGCCCGCCGCTGCGCGAACTGTCCCTGCCGCCCGGCCGTTACCAGGTGACGGTGCGCAACGCATCAGCGGGCGACTACCGCATGACCCTGACGGTGGCGGCCGGCCGTCCGGCTTCCATTACGCATGAGTTCGAATGAACGATTCGGTATCGGGTCCGCCTGCGGCGCGCGGTCCGTGCCGCGAGTGGCGGCAGCCCCTCAGGGCAGCGTGGACTCGCCCTTGAGCAGGTCTTCCAGCGTTTCGCGCTGGCGCACGACGTAGTACTTGTCGCCATCGACCATGGCTTCGGCCGCGCGGGGGCGGGCGTTGTAATTGCTGGCCATGGCCATGCTGTAGGCGCCCGCGGACTCCACCGCCAGCAGGTCGCCCTGTTGGATGGCCAGCTTGCGCTGCCGGGCCAGCCAGTCGGCGCTTTCGCAGACCGGGCCGACGATGTCGTATAGGGTTTCGTCGCCCGCGCGCGGATGCACGGGGCGCACGCCGTGGAAGGCTTCGTACAGCGCGGGACGCAGCAGGTCGTTCATGGCGGCGTCGACGATGGCGAAGTTGCGCGCTTCCGAATGCTTCAGGTACTGGACCCGCGTGAGCAGCACGCCGGCGTTGCCCACCAGCGAGCGGCCGGGCTCCAGCACCAGGTGCAGATGGCCGAAGCCGCGCGCGTTCAGGCGTTCGAAGACACGGTCCAGCAGGGCCTGGGGCGAGGGCGGAATTTCATCCGTATAGCGGATGCCCAGGCCGCCGCCCAGGTCCAGATGGGCGATCCGGATGCCGGCCTGATCCAGCTTTTCGATCAGGTCCAGCAGTTTTTCCAGCGCGTCGAAATAGGGACTGATATCCGTGAGCTGCGAACCGATATGGCAGTCCACTCCCACGATTTCCAAGGCCGGCAGCGACTGGGCCAGGCGGTAGACGTCCAGCGCCGACTCGATGGCGATGCCGAACTTGTTCTCCTTCAGGCCGGTGGAGATGTAGGGATGCGTCTGCGCGTCCACGTCCGGGTTCACCCGCAGCGAGACGGGTGCGCGCAGGCCCATGCCATGCGCAATTGTCGATAGCAGGCGTAGCTCGGCTTCGGACTCGACGTTGAAGCACTTGACCTTGGCCGCGAGCGCGGCGCGCATTTCCCAGGCCTGCTTGCCCACGCCGGAAAACACGATCCTGGACGGGTCCGCACCCACCGCCAGGGCGCGCTTGAGTTCGCCGCCGGAAACGATGTCGAAGCCCGCGCCCAGGCGCGCGAATTCCTTCAGGACGGCCAGGTTGGAATTGGCCTTCATGCCGTAGCAGACCAGCACCGGATGCTGGCCGACGGCGTTGCGGTAGGATTCCCAGGCAGCCTTGAGCGCGGCGCGCGAGTACACGTACAGCGGCGTGCCCAGCTTTTCGGCCAGGTGATCCAGCGGCACGTCCTCGGCGTACAGGACATTGTTGCGGAACTGGAAGTACGGATGACCGGCCAGTTCAGGCTGCGCGGGGAATCGGGGTGTCATGGCAGCGATGGCGCCGGCGGAATGACCGTCTGCGGCGGTTGCTCCGTACGCGAGGGCGGCTTGCCGTCCGGCGTCGGCATGTACAAGGGACCTTTATACCCGCAGGCGGCAACCATGCCGGTCGCCAGCAGCGTGGCTACAATGCGAAGGACCATGCGGCGAAATGCCAAGTGGAACACTGGGAACTCCTAAATCTTGCAGGCTCGATTATGACCGAAACCGAATTTCTTGCGTTGATCGACCAGGTGCTGAACAGCATCGAAAGCCAGGCCGATGACTGGGCGGCTTCGCTCGATGTCGATGTCGAAACCAGCCGCAGCGGCAATGTGCTGACGATGGTTTTCGAAGACAACACCCACGTGGTGGTGAATAGCCAGGCTGCCATGCAGGAACTGTGGGTCGCGGCGCGCAGCGGCGGCTTCCACTACCGCTACGATGGCCAGCACTGGAACGATACCCGAGGCGGCCCGCAGTTGCCGGACGCCCTGTCGCAGATCTGTTCCGCGGCCGCGGGCGTGCCCGTGACGATACGCCTGTAAAACACCAGGTTCAGGCGAAAAAAAAGGCCGGCCCCATGGGGCCGGCCTTGTCATTTGCGCGTCAGAACGGAATCTTCTGGGACCAGGGCGTGTTGCCTTGCGTGCCCACGCCCGGCGCCACCTTGATCTTGGTTTCCTCGCTGGTGCTGCCGTTCAGGCCGTTGAGGAATTCACCCAGCGTGTCGGCCTCGGGCAAGCCCAGGCGCGCCACCGCCTGCCCGGGCGGGAATTCGGAGAAGTAGAACTCGCCGTTTTCGACCAACAGGCCATCGGGACGGGGGCGCGGCTTCTCTTCGGGCACGCCCTTGAGGACCGTCTGCATGTAATCGACCCAAATCGGCATGGCGACGCCGCCGCCGGTTTCGCGCGAACCCAGGGACTTGGGCTGGTCAAAGCCCAGCCACGCGGTGGCGACCAGCGACGGGGTGTAGCCGGAGAACCAGGCGTCCACCGATTCGTTGGTGGTGCCGGTCTTGCCGGCGATGTCGTTGCGCTTGAGCAGGACGCGGGCGCGCGCCGCGGTGCCGTAGGTGGCCACGCCGCGCAGGATGTCGTCCATGACCCAGGCGGTGCGCGGATCGATGGCGCGGGCGGCGGCGTCGCCGGCCACGACCGGCTTGGACTGCATGATGACCTTGCCGCTGCTGTCGGTGACGCGGTCGATCAGGTAGGGCGTGACGCGGTAGCCGCCGTTGGCGAACACCGAGAAGGCGCCGGCCAGCTGCAAGGGCGTGACCGAGCCCGCGCCCAGCGCCAGCGGCAACACGGCGGGCTGGCGGGCCTTGTCGAAGCCGAAGCGGGTCAGGTAGTCCTGCGCGTACTGCGGGCCGATGGCCTGCAGGATACGGATCGACACCATGTTCTTGGACTTGTACAGGCCCTGGCGCAGGGTCAGCATGGGTTCGTACTGGTTGCCGTAGTTCTTCGGGTTCCAGGCCTTGGAGCCGGTCTGCGCGGCCGTCAGTTCGAAGGGCTGGTCCGAGATCTGCGTGCCCGGGGTCAGGCCGCGCTCCAGCGAAGCGGCATAGATGAAGGGCTTGATGTTCGAACCGGGCTGGCGCCAGGCTTGCGTCACGCGGTTGAAGTTGCCGCGGTAGAAGTCAAAGCCGCCGACCATGGCGCGGATGGCGCCATCTTGCGGCGACAGCGCCACGAAGGCCGCCTGCACCGAAGGCAGGTTGATGATTTCCCAGTTGTCGCCGAACTTGCGGATGTAGACCACGGAGCCGCGCTTGATGCGCTGCTCGGGTTTGGCCTTGTCGTTCAGTGCGCGCGCCACGACGCCCAGCACCTTCTTGTCGGTGACCGTGATGATCTCGCGCGAGCTGCGCGCCAGCTTTACTTCGGTGGGGCTGGCCGACAGCACCAGCGCGGTCAGCAGGTCGCCGCTGTCGCTGAACTTGTCGAACACGCCGTCCAGGAATTCGTCGAGCGCCTGCGGATTGTTCTCGGTGCCCGGCGGCAGGTCGAGCTGTTCCTCGGGGCCGGGGTAGGGCGCGCGGCGCGTGTATTCCAGCACGCCTTCGCGCACGGCGCGATAGGCCGCTTCCTGGTCCTTGGACTGCACCGTGGTGTAGATGTTGATGCCGCGCGAATAGACGTTGTCCTGGTACACGTTGAACAACAGCTGGCGCGCCAGTTCCGCCACGTATTCGCCATGGACGGAATAGCCGCCGGCCGGCGTGCCTTCCGCGGACTTCATGACGATGGGCTGGGCCAGCGCCTGTTGGTATTCCGGTTCGGTCAGGTAGCCCAGCGAGTGCATGCGGCCCAGCACGTAGCGCTGGCGCAGCTCGGCGCGCGGACGGTTGGCGATGGGGTTGAAACGCGACGGCGCCTTGGGAATGCCGGCCAGCATGGCGGCTTCCGCGGGCGTGACTTCCGACAGGGGTTTGCCGAAATAGGTGCGCGAGGCGGCCGCGAAACCATAGGCGCGGTGGCCCAGGTAGATCTGGTTCATGTAGAGCTCGAGGATCTGGTCCTTGGTGAGCTCCGACTCGATCTTGAAGGTCAGCAGCAGTTCATAGAACTTGCGCGAATAGGTCTTTTCCGACGACAGGTAGAAGTTGCGCGCCACCTGCATCGTGATGGTGCTGGCGCCCTGCGACTTCGACATGTTGACCAGGTTGGTCAGGCCCGCCCGCACCACGCCCATCCAGTCGATCCCGCCGTGCTGATAGAAGCGGTCGTCCTCGGCCGCCAGCACCGCGGACTTCATGACGTCCGGGATTTCGTTGAAGCGCAGCACGTTGCGGCGCTCTTCGCCGAATTCGCCGATCAGGACGCGATCCGCCGTAAAGACGCGCAGCGGCACCCGGGGGCGGTAGTCCGTCATGGCGTTCAGGTCGGGCAGGTTGGGCCAGGCCAGCGCCAACGCCATCCCGGCCAGCAACACGCCGCACAGGAACAGGCCGGCAAAGAAAATGCCGGTTTTTACGAAGAATCGCAGTATCGGGGAACCGCTCTTGGCGGGCTTGTCTTTCTTGGAGGAATTCTGGGGCTTGCTCATCGCGGCGATTTTACGGGTATCTCCGGGTCCGTCTTGGCACGGGGCACCGGTTTCTGTAACAAAGTCGTTCAGTGTGGTAGGCGGGCAACTGGCGGCTGATGTGATAATGCCGTCATGAACTTTTCCGCTAACTCATGTCCGGAGGCTGACCCGGACCCGGCGTCCTCCTGCGAGACGCCCGAAAACCAGCCTTGCGCGATCGAGTGCACAGGCAAGGCCGCCACGCTGCCGCATGACCTGCCGGTTTTCCTGGTCGGGATGATGGGCGCGGGCAAGACCACCATAGGGCGTGGCTTGGCGCGTGCCCTGGGGCGCGAGTTTATGGACTTGGATCATGAGCTCGAGGCGCGTTGCGGCGTGCGGGTGCCGGTAATCTTCGAAATCGAGGGCGAGGCCGGTTTTCGTCGCCGGGAATCCGCCGCCTTGGAAGAGTGTACCCAACGGCGCAACATAATTCTTGCCACCGGCGGCGGCGCGATCCTGGCGCCGGAAAACCGCCAGCGCCTGCGCGAACGCGGCATCGTGGTCTACCTGCGCGCCAGCGTGGACGAACTGTTCCGCCGCACCTGCCGCGACCGCAACCGTCCCCTGTTGGCCACGGCCGACCCGCGCGGCACGCTGCGTGACCTCATGACCCTGCGGGAACCCCTCTATAAGGAAGTGGCCGACCTGGTGGTGGAGACGGGCGCCATGCCCATCCACACCCTGGTCAAGGCGCTGCTGCCGCAACTGCAAGCCTTCGAGAAGCGCATATGAACGTTGTACACGTGGACACCCCGGGCGGGGCCTACCCGATCCATATCGGCGCCGGCCGCCTGGACGTCCTGGACCAGAGCATTCCGGCGGACGCCACCGCGATCGCCGTGGTCACCAATCCGACCGTCGCGGCCCTGTATGGCGAACGCGCCGAAGCCGCGCTGGCCCGTACCGGCAAGCGGGTGCTGCGCATCGAATTGCCCGATGGCGAAGCCTACAAGGACTGGCAATCGCTGAACCTGATCTTCGATGCCTTGCTGGGCAACCGCCTGGACCGCCGCTGCGTGCTGGTGGCGCTGGGCGGCGGCGTCATCGGCGACATGACCGGTTTCGCGGCCGCGGTCTACATGCGCGGCGTGCGCTTCCTGCAGGTGCCCACGACCCTGCTGTCGCAGGTCGATTCGTCCGTGGGCGGCAAGACCGCCGTCAACCATCCGCTGGGCAAGAACATGATCGGCGCGTTCTACCAGCCGGTGGCCGTCGAGATCGATACCGACGTGCTGAACACGCTGCCGGCGCGCGAGGTGTCCGCGGGCCTGGCGGAAGTGATCAAGTATGGCCTGATCCTGGATCCGGCCTTCTGGTCCTGGTGCGAGGAAAATGCGCAGAAACTGCGCGAGCTGGATGCCGAGGCGGTGGCCTACGCCATCCGCCGCTCCTGCGAGCTCAAGGCCCAAGTGGTAGGCAAGGACGAGCGCGAGTCCGGCCTGCGCGCCATACTCAACCTGGGCCACACCTTCGGCCACGCCATCGAGTCCGGCCTGGGTTATGGCGCCTGGCTGCATGGCGAGGCGGTCGGTTGCGGCATGGTGCAGGCTGCCGAGCTGTCGGCCGATGTCGCCGGTTTCGACCGCGCCGACGTGGCGCGGGTGCGCGCCCTGGTGGCCGCCATCGGTTGCCCCGTCGTGGCTCCTGACCTGGGCGCCGACCGCTGGCTGGACCTGATGCAGGTGGACAAGAAGACGGAAGGCGGCTCGATCCGCTACGTGCTCATGCCGCGCATCGGCGAAGCCATGACCCGGGCTGCTCCCGACGACGCCGTGCGCGCCGTCCTGGCTCGCACTACTCAATAGACATGCTGGAGACGGTGTTGCAGATGAAAGAGCTGGCTTCCTATGCATCCCACCCGTCTCAATCGCGCGGGCGGACCTATGCCGAGCCGCCGCCGGAAAACCGGACGGAGTTTCAACGCGATCGTGATCGCATCGTCCATTCCGGCGCCTTCCGGCGCCTGGAATACAAGACCCAGGTCTTCGTGAACCACGAGGGCGACCTGTTCCGCACCCGCCTGACCCACAGCCTGGAAGTGGCCCAGATTGCGCGCACGCTGGCGCGCAGCCTGGGCCTGTCCGAAGACCTGACCGAAGCCATTTCGCTGGCGCATGACCTGGGCCACACGCCGTTCGGCCATGCCGGCCAGGACGAGCTCAACGCCTGCATGCGCGAATTGGCGCCCGAGGCGGGCGGCTTCGAGCACAACCTGCAAAGCCTGCGGGTGGTGGACGAACTCGAAGAACGCTACGCGGACTTCAACGGCCTGAACCTGTGTTTCGAAACGCGGGAAGGCATTCTCAAGCACTGCTCGGCCGCGCACGCGCGCCAGTTGGGCGAGGTCGGCCAGCGCTTTCTGGACCGCACCCAGCCCTCGCTGGAGGCGCAGTTGGCCAACCTGGCGGACGAGGTCGCTTACAACAACCACGACATCGACGACGGCCTGCGGTCGGGCCTGATCACGCTGGAACAGCTGAAGGAAGTATCGATCTTCGAGCGCCATCACGCCCATGTGCTGGAAAGCTATCCGGGGCTGGCTGCGCGCCGCGCCGTGGCCGAGACCATACGCCGCATGATCAATACGCTGATCGTCGACCTGACGCGGACCTCGCTGGCGCGCATCCGCGAGTTCGCGCCCGCCACCGCCGACGACGTGCGCCGCGCGCCGCCGCTGGCGACCTTCTCACCCGAGATCCGTAGCGAGGCCGACGAGCTGAAGAAATTCCTGTTCGACAACCTGTACCGTCACTACCGCGTGCTGCGCATGACGGCCAAGGCGCGCCGCATCGTGCGCGAGCTGTTTGCGGCTTTCCTGGACGATCCGCGCCTATTGCCGCCCGACTATCGCCGTCCGGCTTTCAACGAGCAGGCCCGCGCCATCGCCGACTACATTGCGGGCATGACGGACCGCTACGCCATCCGCGAACACAAGCGCCTGTTCGAGATGGCCTGAGGCCCGCGGGCCTCAGGCTTGCGCCGCGGCTTCAGCCCGCCAGATAGCGCTGCGTCAGCAGCACCCAGTAGGCTGCGCCTACGGGCAGGCTATGGTCGTTGAAGTCATAGCCCGGGTTGTGCACCATGCAGGCCCCATGCCCGCTGTTGAAGCCTTCCGCCGAGCCATCGCCATTGCCCACCAGCAGGTAGGAGCCGGGCACTTCCTCCAGCATGAAGGCGAAGTCCTCGCTGCCGGTCAGCGCCCGGGTCTGGAGGTCCACTTGCCCGGCGCCCACCAGTTCCACCGCGACCTGGCGCGCGAAATCGGTTTCTTCGCGAGTGTTGACCAGCACGGGATAACCGCGACCGTAGTCGATGGTGGCGCGCACCTGATAGCTGGCCGCCTGGCTGTGGACCAGTTCCGTGATGCGGGCTTGCAGCGTGTCGCGCACGCCACGGTCCAGCGCACGCACGCTGAGTTTCAGCGTGGCGGTCTGGGGGATGACGTTGTTGGCTTTACCCGCATTGAATGCGCCGACCGTGATCACCGCCATGTGCAGGGGATCGATGTTGCGCGCGACGATGCTTTGCAGGCCCAGCACGATGGCCGCGCCGGCCACCACCGGATCGGCGGCGCAATGCGGCATCGCGCCGTGTCCGCCCACGCCTTCCAGCACGATGGTGACGTTGTCGGATGAGGCCATCGCGGCGCCGTCGCGCAGCAGCAGGCGGCCTTGCGGATGGCCCGGCATGTTGTGCATCGCGAAGATGGCGTCGCAGGGATACTTGCGGAACAGTCCGTCCTCCATCATGCGCTTGGCGCCGCCCAGGCCTTCCTCTGCGGGCTGGAAGATCAGGTTGAGCGTGCCGTCGAAGCCGCCATGCTTGGCCAGATGGTGCGCCGCCGCCAGCAGCATGGCGGTGTGGCCGTCGTGCCCGCAGGCATGCATCACGCCTTCGTTGCAGCTGGCGTGCTCCAGGCCGGTCGCTTCCTGGATGGGCAGGGCGTCCATGTCGGCGCGCAGTCCCAGGCGCTTGCCGCCGCTGCCGCGGCGCAACTGCCCCACCACGCCGGTGCCGCCCAGTCCGCGTTCCACTTCATAGCCCCATTGCGTCAGGCATTGCGCCACCAGATCGCTGGTGCGGAACTCCTGGAAGCCGAGTTCGGGGTGGCGGTGGATGTCGCGGCGGATCGAGACGAACTCATCGGCCTGGGCGGTCATGGCCTGCAGAACGGGATGCATGGCGGAGAAGTCCTGGAATCGGGTCACGGATTGCCTGCCAGTTTCATGTGGCTGGAGATTTCGCGGAAGCGCTCGGTCTCGGCGCGGTACATGGCGTCGGCCTGTTCCGCGCTCATGGGGGCGGAGACTTCGATGTTCTGATGCGCCAGGCTGTCCTTCACCGAGGGATCCTGCATGGCGGCGTTGAGCGCGGTATTCAGCCGCAAGACCACGTCCTGCGGCGTGTCGCGCTTGACGAAGTAGCCGGTCCAGGTGGTGAAGTTGAACCCCTTGAGCAATTGGCCTTCGTTGACCGACGGCACGGTCTTGAGCGCGGGCAGCTGGCTGCGCTGCGGCTCCAGGGTGGCCAGCAGCTTGATGCGGCCTTGCTCGGCCAGCGCTACCTGCTGCTGCGACAGCGGCAGAATGGCCAGGTCCACCTGACCGCCGCCGATGTCCTGCATCAGCGGCGCGCCGCCCTTGTAAGGCACGTGCATCATGTTGACGCCGATGGTGCGGGCCATGTGTTCGCCCAGCACGTGGTACAGCGAACCCACGCCCACGCTGCCGAAGCTCAGCGGCTGGGTGGCCGAGCGCGAACGCGCCAGCGTGACCAGTTCGTCGGCGTTGTTGGCGGGCAGGTCGGCGCGCGCCACGATCACCATGGGCGCCATACCTATCATTTGTACCAGGCGGAAATCCTCGCTCTTGAGCTTGATTGCGGGGTTGGCTATGGGGGACAGAATCAGTTCGTTGGGCGAGCCCTGGAACAGGTAGTAGCCGTCGGCCTTGGCTCCCAGCACCTTTTGCGCTCCCAGCGCGCCGCTGACGCCGCCCAGGTTCTCCACCAGCACGGGCTGGCCGAGTTGCTTGGACACGGGCGAGGCCACGACCCGGGCGATGGAATCGGATGCGCCGCCGGCCGGGTAGGGCACCATCATCATGACGGCACGGTCGGGATAGTCTGCGGCGCGGGCGCCCTGGCCCAGCAGCGTCGCGCCCAACGCCAGCGCGCAGCCGGCCAGGCGCAGGCCATTGAAAAGCATGCTCACGAAATTCCCCTTGGAATGATCTAGTCGTGATTCGCATGCTAGGGACAGGCCTCGCTAGTTGTCTAACGAATTGTTATTCTGGAAGCTAGAAAAAAAACTCATAGATAAACGGGGACTCGAGCATGAATCTCAAGCAGCTCGAACATCTGTTGGCCGTGGCCGAGGCGGGTTCCTTCAGCCGCGCGGCCGAACGCCTGTACCTGACCCAGTCGGCGCTCAGCCGCAGCATCCGCCTGCTGGAAGAAGACCTGGGGGCGCGCCTGCTGGACCGCATGGGCAAGCGCACCGAGCTGACTCCGCTCGGCCTGACCGTCGCCAGCCGCGCGCGGCGCATCCTGTTCGAATCGGGCGAGCTGCGCCGCAGCGCGGAACTGCTGACCCAAGGCGACCGGGGCAGCATCAGCATCGGGCTGGGTTCGGGGCCGGGCGTCATGCTCATGACGCCGCTGCTGGCGCACGTGGCGCAGCACTATCCGCAATTGCGGCTGGACGTGATGCGCGGTTCGCCGGAGGCGCATCTGGCGCTGTTGCGCCAGCGGCGCCTGGATGCGCTGGTGGTCGATACGCGCGGCATCGTGCCGGCGGCCGATCTGCGCATCGAACCCATTTCGGAAATGCGCGCCGGGTTCATCTGCCGCCGCGGCCATCCGCTGGCGCAGACGGGTCGGCCGGCGCGCTTCGCGGAGGTCGCGGCCTATCCGCTGGCGTCCACGTTTCTCGCGGCCGATACCGTACGCATCGTGGTCGACCATTTCGGTGTTGAGGCCGACCCGCAGAGCGCGATGCGCCTGCGCTGCGATGAAATCGGCAGCGTGCTGGAAGCGGTGCGCGTGTCGGACGCGGTGTTCCTGGGCATCGTGGGCGCGGCGCGGGTCGGCATCGCCGCGGGCGAATTGACGGAGTTGCCCACCGATCCGCCGCTGCGCAGTCACGCGCTGTTCGCGATGGTGACGCTGACGGGCCGCACCGAAGCGCCGGCGATGGCGCTGGTGCGTGAATTCGTGGCCCAGCGCCTGCGCGATTGAACGCGTCGATTGAACGTGCTTCAGCGCTGCTTGCGGTAGGGCTCGTCTTCGGGCACGAAGGTGGCTTCCGCGAGCGCGTCGCGGGTCCATTCCTGCATGGCGGGCAGCGCCAGCACGGCGTCCATATAGTCGCGCACCGGGCCGGACGCCGCGATGCCATAGGTCGTGAAGCGCGAGACCACCGGCGCGAAGAAGGCGTCGGCAATCGAGAACTCGCCGAACAGAAACGGCCCGCCCTGGCCGAATGCCGCGCGCGTGTCGTGCCAGATCGCTTGCAGGCGCGCGATGTCCTGTAGCGCAGCCGCGGGAAAGTCGATGCCGGGCAGGTGCGCCTCGACGTTCATGGGTAGCGCCTGGCGCATTGCGCCGAAGCCGCTGTGCATCTGCGCGGCGAGCGACCGCGCGCGGGCCCGGGCCCGCGCGTCCTGGGGCCACAGGCGGGCTTCGGGATGGCGTTCGGCCAGATACTCGCAGATCGCCAGCGTGTCCCAGATCGCGAATTCGCCATCCAGCAGCACCGGCACCAGGCCCGCGGGCGATACCGCGCCCACGCGGCGCGAGAATTCCTCGGTGAAGAAACCGAGCTTTTGCTCGGTAAACGGGATGCCCGCGACGCGCAAGGCGATCCATGGCCGCAGGGACCAGGACGAGTAGTTCTTGTTGCCGATGATCAAGGTGTACATGCCGCGATCCTTCCTAGCCGTTGATGTGATGATTCAGGCGCCGGTTCAGCGGCGCAGCAGCTTGCCCAGGTATTGCCCGGTGTGGCTGGCGGACGTGCCGGCCACGTCTTCGGGCGTACCCTGCGCCACTACGCGCCCACCGCCGTCGCCGCCTTCGGGACCCATGTCGACCACCCAGTCCGCAGTCTTGATGACGTCCAGGTTGTGCTCGATGATCAGCACCGTATTGCCGCTGTCGACCAACTGGTTCAGCACCTGCAGCAGCAGTTCGATGTCGCGGAAGTGCAGGCCCGTGGTGGGCTCGTCCAGGATGTAGAGCGTGCGGCCGGTGCTGCGTCGCGACAGCTCCTGCGACAGCTTCACGCGCTGCGCTTCGCCGCCCGACAGGGTGGTCGCGCTCTGGCCCAGCCGGATATAGGACAGGCCCACGTCGATCAGCGTGTGCAGCTTGCGGGCGATGGCCGGCACGGACTCGAAGTATTCCAGCGCCTGCTCGACCGTCAGGTCCAGCACTTCGCTGATGTTGCGGCCGCGATAGCGGATTTCCAGCGTTTCGCGGTTGTAGCGCTTGCCGTGGCAGACGTCGCAAGGCACGTACATGTCGGGCAGGAAGTGCATCTCTACCTTGACCACGCCGTCGCCCTGGCAGGCCTCGCAGCGGCCGCCCTTGACGTTGAAGCTGAAGCGCCCGGGGTCATAGCCGCGGGTGCGCGCTTCCGGCACGCCCGCGAAGAGTTCGCGGATGGGCGTGAACAGGCCCGTGTAGGTAGCGGGGTTGCTGCGCGGCGTGCGGCCGATGGGGCTCTGGTCCACGCTGATGATCTTGTCGAAGTTCTCCAGCCCCTGCATCGACACGTAGGGTGCGGGTTCGCTCTGCGCATGGTGCAACTGGCGCGACACGGCGACCGCCAGCGTGTCGTTGACCAGCGTGGACTTGCCGGAACCGGACACGCCGGTCACGCACACCAGCCGGCCCGCCGGGATGCGCAGGTCCACGTTCTTCAGGTTGTTGCCGCTGGCGCCCGTCAGGGTGAGCCAGGACAGTTCGTCGTTGACGGGGCGCCGCTTGGGGATGGCGATGGCGCGCGCGCCGCTCAGGTACTGGCCGGTCAGCGACTGGGGGTCGCGCTGCACGGTTTCCGGGTCGCCCTGCGCCACCACCTGGCCGCCGTGTTCGCCCGCGCCCGGTCCCATGTCCACGACCCAGTCGGCCATGCGGATCATGTCTTCGTCGTGCTCCACGACGATGACGCTGTTGCCGAGGTTGCGCAGGTGCTGCAAGGTGCCGATCAGGCGATCGTTGTCGCGCTGGTGCAGGCCGATGGAGGGCTCGTCCAGCACGTACATCACGCCGGTCAGGCCCGATCCGATCTGGCTGGCCAGGCGGATGCGCTGCGCCTCGCCGCCCGAGATGGTGTCGGCGCTGCGGTCCAGCGACAGGTAGTTCAGGCCCACGTTGTTCAGGAAGCTCAGGCGCGCCTCGATCTCGCGCACGATGCGCTGCGCGATTTCCTGCTTGGCGCCCGTCAGGCTCAGGTCGCGGAACCAGGCCAGGCAGGTCGACAGCGGCATGGCCTCGACTTCGTAAATGGCCTGGCCGTGGCGTTCGCCGCCCCGCGGATCCTGGCCGATCAGCACGTTGCGGGCCTCGGGCCGCAAGCGCGATCCGCCGCAGTCCGGGCAGGTCTTGATGTTGCGGTACTTGCCGAGCTCTTCGCGCACGGTGGCCGAATCGGTTTCGCGCCAGCGGCGTTCCAGGTTCGGGATCACGCCCTCGAAAGTATGGCGCTTGACCGTGCTGCGGCCTTTCTCGTTCAGGTAGAGGAACGAGATCTCTTCGTCGCCGGAGCCGTACAGCACCTTGTCGCGCAGCGCCTCGGGCAGTTCCTCGAAGGGCGCCTCGATGTCGAATTCATAGTGCGCCGCCAGGCTGGTCAAGAGCGAATGGGTGAAGGCGTTGCGGCGGTCCCAGCCGCGGATGGCGCCGGCCGCCAGGCTGAGTTCGGGGAAGGCGACCACGCGCTTGGGGTCGAAGAAACCGACCTGGCCGATGCCGTCGCAACTGGGGCAGGCGCCCATGGGGTTGTTGAAGCTGAACAGGCGCGGTTCCAGCTCGGGCAGGCTGTGGCTGCATACCGGGCAGGCGTAGCGGCTGGAGAAGACCTGTTCGCGGCCGTTGTCCATGTCCAATGCCAGGGCGCGGCCTTCGGCCAGCTGCAACGCGGTCTCAAAGCTCTCCGCCAGGCGCTGCTTGCTTTCGGGCTTGATGCGCAGCCGGTCGATGACGACGTCGATGTCGTGCTTCTCGGTCTTTTTCAACGGCGCCATGCCGTCGATTTCGGTCAGCTGGCCGTCCACGCGCAGGCGCACGTAGCCCTGCGCCTGCAGGCTGGCGCATTCGTCCTCGAAGCTGCCTTTCTTGCCGCGCGCGATCGGCGCCAGCACCGCCAGCCGGGTTTCGGGCGTCCAGGACAGCACCGCGTCCACCATCTGGCTGACGCTTTGCGCCTGCAGCGGCAGGCCATGGTCAGGGCAGTAGGGCGTGCCGACCCGCGCGTACAGGAGCCGCAGGTAGTCGTGGATCTCGGTAATGGTGCCGACGGTGGAGCGGGGGTTGTGGCCCGCGGCCTTCTGTTCGATGGAGATGGCCGGGGACAGGCCCTCGATCAGGTCCACGTCCGGCTTGTCCATCAGCTGCAGGAACTGGCGGGCGTAGGCGGACAGGCTTTCCACGTAGCGGCGTTGGCCCTCCGCGTACAGCGTGTCGAAGGCCAGCGACGATTTGCCCGAGCCGGACAAGCCGGTGACGACCACCAGCTTGTGGCGTGGCAGGTCGAGCGAGACGTTCTTGAGATTGTGGGTGCGCGCACCCCGAATGCGTATTGTCACGTCCATCGGGCTCTTTTAAGCGGTTTCAAAGGCCAACTTGGTACTATAGCGCGCCGAATCCCCCTGCGTTCGGGGCAGTACTCCAGCCTGGATAGACCCGGGGGGCGGCGCCGCACCGCCAGATCAGACCGTGAGCGTGTGACATCCACGCGCGCAGGCGAGCCCTAGTCATCGTTGAATTTTTCGCATGCAGGCAGATAAAAAACTGAAATTGACCCCGTCCGAGCGCCGCGCCAGCGTGGCGCTGGCCGGCCTGTTCGCCGCGCGGATGCTGGGGCTGTTCCTGTTGCTGCCCGTCTTTGCCGTGGCCGCCGCCGGCATGCCGGGCGGCGACGATCCCGCCCGCGTCGGCCTGGCGCTGGGCATGTACGGCCTGACGCAGGCCTTCATGCAGATTCCTTTCGGCCTGGCGTCCGACCGCTGGGGCCGCCGCCCCGTGGTGCTGTTCGGCCTGCTGCTGTTCGTGGCGGGCAGCATCGTCTGTGCGCAGGCCTCCGACGTGTACTGGATCACCATCGGCCGCGCCATTCAGGGCGCGGGCGCGATTTCCGCGGCGGTCACCGCCTGGTTGGCGGACTCGACCCGCGACGAGGTCCGCACCCGCGCCATGGCCATGGTGGGCGGCTCGATAGGCCTGTCCTTTGCCGTCTCGCTGGTGCTGTCGCCCGTGCTGGTGGGCTGGTGGGGCCTGTCCGGCCTGTTCTGGACCATCGCCTGCCTGGGCGTGATCTGCCTGGCTGTGGCCGGCTGGGTCGTGCCCGTGGTGCCGCTGACCCAGGCCCGCACCATGCAGGCGGCCCGGCCGCGCGAAGTCTTGACCCACAGCGATCTGCTGCGCCTGAATTTCGGCGTTTTTGTCCTGCATCTGATCCAGGTGGCGCTGTTTGTCGTGGTGCCGGCCCTGCTGGCGAAGGTGGGCGGCCTGGACGCGCGCGAGCTCTGGAAGGTCTACCTGCCCGTCATCCTGGTGTCCTTCGTGCTGATGGTGCCGGTGGTGTTCGTCGCCGAAAAGCGCCGCGCCCATCGCGGCGCCCTGCGCGCCGCCGTGGCCGGATTGGTGCTGGTGTGCGCCTTGCTGCCCGCGGCCAGCCATGGTTTCTACACCTTGGCCGCCGCCCTGACAGGCTTCTTCGTGGCTTTCAACGTGCTGGAAGCCCTGCAGCCCTCGCTGGTGTCGCGGGTTGCGCCGCAGGCCTACAAGGGCCTGGCGCTGGGCTTCTACAACACCGCTCAGGCCGCTGGCCTGTTCGCGGGCGGCGCGCTGGGCGGCTGGCTGGCCTCGCATTCCGGTTCCAACGCCGTTTTCATCGCCGCCGCCGGCCTGTCGGCGATCTGGCTGGCGGTGACCTGGGCGCTGCGGCCGCTGCCCGAGGCGGACCGCCCCGCGTCGGCGCGGGCCGGCTGAAACATCTCGGATCGCACCCCCAAAAGCGGTCAATAGCCACGAAAATCGGCTCGCCAGGGTGGACGGCTTTGTCACATCCTGGTTTGGCGCGGCGGGCTCTTTTCGTCGATAATACGCATCAAATCAGGGCTTCACTCAGGGTTCAACCCGGCGTCGCCGGTCATCGTTGCGGTGACCGGCGTGTTTCATGAAGCCGGTCTTCAACATCATCGCTTTTATGTTGTTGCCGGCGCGTCCGCGGCAACGCACACGCAGGCTGTCAACAACAGAGGGACAACGGCATGGCATCGGTTAACAAAGTCATACTCGTGGGCAATCTGGGACGCGACCCGGAAGTCCGCTACAGCCCCGAAGGGGCGGCAATCTGCAATATGTCCATTGCCACCACCTCCACCTGGAAAGACAAGGCTTCGGGCGAACGCCGCGAAGAAACGGAATGGCACCGCGTCGTCATGTACAACCGCCTGGCTGAAATCGCCGGCGAGTACCTGAAGAAGGGCCGCTCGGTCTACATCGAAGGCCGCCTGAAGACGCGCAAGTGGCAAGACAAGGATACCGGCGCTGACCGCTACAGCACCGAAATCGTTGCCGACCAGATGCAGATGCTGGGCGGCCGCGAAGACGGCGGCGGCGGTGGCGCAAGCTTTGGCGGCGGTGGCGGCTACGACGACGCGCCTTCGCGTCCGGCACAGCAGCGCGCCCCGGCCCAACGCCCGGCCCCGCAGCAGCGCCCGGCCCCCGCGGCGGCTCCGGCCAGCAGCGGCGCCAATCTGGCGGATATGGACGACGATATTCCGTTCTAACCGCTACTGGCCGGCTGATAAAAAACCCCCTGCCCTAGGCAGGGGGTTTTTATTTTTGTCCTGCTTTGATCTGGGGCGTCCGCGCGGCGGCGGCTGTTTTCTTCGCGCCCAATCGCCGTATGCACGTCCCGTTCATTACGAAATTTTTTGTAAGAATAGGTTAAGCTTCGCTCCGTCACAGTTTTTTGCGCCGTGGACCTTCGCGTCCCGCCAGATGAAATGGTGCGTTCCATCCTTGGGGCTGCAGGTCCCAAAGTCGAGCTCAAGACCGATTTGAGCCTCAGCACGGCCTCTCGTGCCCGCTTGAACCCCGCTGAATTGCAGGCCCGGCTGCGCCAGCGTCGATCAACCGGCTATGTCGAAGCCATGACGCGTCTCGATGCCGGCGGCCATGTCCACGGCAAGGCCGCCACCGAGGCGCTCACGGAAGCGATCCGCCAGGAATTCCCGGACGTGCATGTCGAGGCCTGGCCCTTGGGCATCATCGCCAAATGCTTTCTGGGTGCGCCTTACGAGGTTCATACCCTGAGTTGTTCGGGCACCATCATCCAGCATTTCAAGGGTGGCGAGGCTTTGCCCCAGGGCATGGAGCAGGCCCGGTCGCTGGCGCGCAACGGCTATTACGCATTTATCGAGGTCTATACCGACAAAATGATCGCCGTGGGCGTCAACGGTCAGACCGCCATCATCGAAAACTGAATAGGCAGACATGGCAGATCGCATCATCCAGACCGCGGACCTGAGCAACATCCTGGGTTCACTGCGCGGGTTGCAGGGCGACATCGGCACGGTATCGGATCAGGTAGGTTCGGTGGGGCGTGAGTTGAACCAGACGCGCGCCGAGTTGTCCCGGCTCGAGCAGGCGTTCGCCGACTTCGTGGCGTCCGACCTGAAAGCCAAGGAACTATCGCTCGCCGAAACCCGGCAGGTGAAGGTGCGCCAGGAACTGGACACGACCTACGAGTATTACGGTACCGTACGGCGCCAGGCTACCGGCATCCTGCAGGCCTCGGATATCCAGCTCGTGCGCAACGAGACGCTGCGTAGCGCGACCGAGGAACTCATGATCTCGGCGCCGCGCTATTGGCTCGCACCGGCGTTGGTGGCGCTGTCCTCCTGGTTGGGCGACAACCGCGGGCTGGCCGAACGCGCGCTCAGCGAAGCCATACGCCGCGATGACGAGAAAACCTCGTTGTTCTTCGCCCTGATCGCCCGCCGCGCGGGTCGCAACGAACTCAATCGCATCTGGCTGGATCGCTATTTCGGTTTGCAGAATCCGTTCAAACTTGACCGCCAGACGGTGGTCATGGTCGATGCGCTGGCCAATGGCGTATTCGGCGCGGACGTCGCCCTGCATTGCAGCAAGCGTATTACCGACTGGATCGACGAGCTGTCGGCCCAGGCCGGGTTCGTCGAGGCGCAACGCAACCAATGGGGGCGCGCGCTGCTGTCCAAGGCGCCCAACGAGGACCACGGCAATCGCTATCCACACCTCAAGCGCATGAGCCCGACCTGGCCCGAGCTTAACCAGGCCATCAATGGGACAGCTGTGCACGCCGCCGTGCTGGCGCACTTCGAAGGTGTGTTCCAGGGCGAGATCCGTCCCGCCGCCAGCGTGCTGGTGGCGGTCGACGACCTGTTGAGCAAGCTGGTCACGCGTTTCGATGATGAAGAGCTGCCGCTACGCCGCCAGGAAGAGTTGTGCCGCCTCATCATCGAGGAAGGCGGCGACCGCCGCGCCGCCCAGAAGCGTTTCGACCTGCAGAGCGCGGCGCTGGACGAGGAAGTCGATTTCACCCAGCTGCTCACCAACGCGGCCATGCACCCCGAGGTCTCGCATGTGACTCGGGCCACGCAACGGTTCGCGGTGGCGCATTCGCGAGACTGGATCCTGGACGGTCATGCCGACGTGACCGCCAAGGCGCGCATGGCCGTGCCGGCCGACGTGCATCTCGACATTGAAGACTGGCAGGGCGTTACGCAAAACGGCGACAACGAGGCCGAACTGCTGCGCAGCCTGGAGGACGCCATCGCGGCGCGCGAGGCTGGCGATCTGGCGGCCATCAAGTTCACGGCCAAGCATTGGCTGGGCGTCGCGCTCAGCGTGGCGCTCGTCCTGAGTGCTGTCAGTGCGGGTTTGCTGCCCTTGCTGCTGGGCGCGGCAGGCCTGTTGTGGGTTTACCTCACGCATCGCCAGATGGAGACCAAGCGCAAGACGGTCAAGGCGAACTATGCCAAGCTGCGTCAGCAGGCCGGCGACGCCCTGCGCGCGTGTCTGGCGGAAGTGGTGGAGCTGCGCCGCGATATTGCGGCCCGCGATGGAACGTCGGCCCGTGTGGTTGAACTGCTGGAAGGCATTTCCCCTGAACAGCACGTGCTCTCTTCGCATGACTCGGTGCGCCGCGTCATGGTCAAGGCTTAAGGAGCCAACGATGATCCGCCAGATTTCCCCGGACTCCACGCCCGAATCGCAGCCGGCACTTGCGGCAGTCCCAGTTGCAGCGCCGGCGCCCGCCGCCGCGCCCGCACCCGCCGATACGCGCGACGCGTTGGCGGGGGCCTTGCCGGCGTGGGATCTCCTGCCAGCCTCGCCCTTCATTCGCCGCGTCAAGTGAACGCAGCGCCTGCGTCCATCGAAGCTCCGCGCAGTTATGCGCAGTGGTCTGCCTGCCTGGACCGCTTGTCTGAAGGGCTGCACGACGAGGCCTGCCTGGATGCGATGCGCGCGGGCGATCTCAATGCCAGCGGCGGCGTAGTCACGCTGTTTTCACGGCGACTGGCGGACGAGTTCAATGCACGCCTGACGCGTTGCTCGGAGCATCTGACCCGCGATCTGCGCGTCGGTGGCGAGGAAAGCCTGATCGTGCGCGCCATTCTCAATGCGCGCAAGCACCTGGCCTTCCTGCATCGCCTGGCGCAGGTCGAGATATTTCCCGCGACGCTGCGCACGCACCTGATCGATGAACTGCGCAAGTTCGCGCAGCGCGCGCAACAGTCGTTGGAGGACAGCGCCAAGACCGACCGCAGCGGCCGCCTGCTGGTCTTGTTGCGCAACAACCCGCTGGTGCGCTACGAGTCGGCTGTGGCTGGCGTTCCTGCTGCTGGCGCGACGGCGCAACCCCCAATTTCGCAAACCGGCGTACGCCGGCGCAACATCATTCTCTGATATAGATCCATGAGCGACACGATCGAGTTCAAGGCCACGCTGACGCGCTACCTCAAAGCCCGCATACCTTTCATTTCGATCCGCAGCGCCGAGCGCAGCAGGGTGCTGGAGCTGTTGCGCGAAGTGGTGGCGCCGCTCAACGCACCCGTATTCGTGCACACCCTGTCGCAGGGCACGCGCGAACTCGCGACCGGCCGCGGCGTGAACGAAGACCGTTCGGTGACGGGCGCGGTCGACTTCGCGAGCCAGCAGTTCGCACAGCGCCAGAATCTGTCTTGCGTGCTGACCGAGATCTCGGATATCGAGGACGACACCGCCTCCGCCCGCCACTTGCTCGATGTCGTCATGCTGGCCGCCGAGCACAGCGGGGTGGTCATCGTGATCACGACCAAGCCGGTATGGGGGCAGTTGCAGCGGGCCGGCATGGCGCTGACGCTTTCCGCGCCAAGCGAGGACGAGATGTACGCCATCATCCACGAGACGCTGGAGGCGTATCGCGGCCACTTTGAGATCGAATGGGACACTGATGACGAGCGTCGCGCCGCCGCGATCCTCGCGGGAATCTCGCGCATAGAAGCCGAGAATATCATCGCGACGCTGCTGGCCAACGGCCGGATCGCGAAGAGCGACATGGTGGAGCTCATGCACGCGAAGGATCGCATCTTCGCCGACATCAGCGGCATCGAACGCGTGTCGGTGCGCGGCAATGAATTGAGCGTGGGCGGCTTGGGCGGCCTGAAGGCCTGGCTGGACAAGGAGCGCCCACTGCTGACCGCCGACCTGCGCGAACGCGGCATCCGGCCGCCGCGCGGTGTGCTGCTGGTGGGCGTGCCGGGTTGCGGCAAGTCCCTGTCCGCCAAGGCCATCGCAGCGAGCTGGAGCCTGCCGTTGTATCGCCTGGACCTGTCCACCATCCATGGACAGTATCTGGGCCAGAGCGAGTCGCGTCTCAAGGACGCGCTTGCCACGGCGGACCATGTGGCGCCTTGCATATTGTGGATCGACGAGATCGAGAAAGGCCTGGCTGGCGCACAGGGTTCGGGCGACGGCGGCACGTCAACCCGATTGGTGGGACAGTTCCTCTATTGGTTGCAGGAAGCCCGGTCGCGGGTGTTCGTGGTCGCCACGGCCAATGACGTGTCCAAACTGCCGCCCGAGCTGCTGCGCCGCGGCCGGTTCGACGAGTTGTTCTTCGTGGACCTGCCCACTGCGCACGAGCGTCACGAGATCATCGACATCTACATCAAGCGCGGCCTGAAAGCCGTCCAGCCGCAGGCCTTGATGGACGAGTTGGTGGAGCTATCCGATGGCTTCGCCGGGTCGGACCTGGAAGCTGCGGTGCGCGAGGTCGTCAAGGAGGCTTATCTCAATGGCGATGCCGCCGCCACGCCCGAGTTGTTCCGTGACAGCTTCCGCAACGTGGTGCCGTTGTCCAAGACCGCCCCGGAGCAGATCGAGAACATCCGTGCGTGGGGCCGCGAGCGCGCCGTGCCGGCTTCCGGCCAGCCCATAGGCGCGGCCATTGCTCCGACGCGGCCGCGGCGGCAAGTGCTGGGGTGACGGAACCTCGCGGCGTGAGAGCCGGCTGTGCGAGCAGGCCGGCGTTCCAGGCACGTATCGGCTATTCGCGAGGCGAAGCAGGGGCTAGTAGCAACAGCGCCAGAAAGGCGGATGCTGCTGGCAGAAGCATTTTGTTTCACAAATCCCCCTTGTGTCATCTACCTAGTAGTAGATAAGATTCATCCATCGACGCAGCAAACCAAACACCCGCCGACGTCGAAACCAGAAATACAGTAGGACCGCTTTTTTATTTCCTCAGTCATCTACCTATAAGTAGATAGTTTTTTGAACCGCTACGCAATCGTTATCTGGAGATCAACCATGAAGACCCTCGTATCCGCCCTGATCCTGTCCGCTTCCTTCATTGGCGCCGCCCAAGCCGGCGAACTGGACTATCCGCCCGCCCTGAATACCGAAAGCACGGTGACCCGCGCTCAGGTGCAACAAGAGCTGGCCCAGGCCCGCGCCAATGGCGAACTGGTGTCTGGCGAAGAAGGCTACGCCGCCACGATCTTTGCCGACTCCGGCAACAAGACCCGCGCTCAGGTGCAGAAAGAACTGGCCGCCGCCCGCGCCCAAGGCCTGACCGACAGCGCCGAACTGGCTTATCCGCCCGTGCAAGGCTGAGTTTTTTTTCCTTGATATCTATCTATAAGTAGATAGCTCCATCGAAACCCTGATGCAGCACCTGATCCTTACTGGAGATCAACCATGAAGACCCTCGTATCCGCCCTGATCCTGTCCGCTTCCTTCATCGGCGCCGCCCAAGCCGGCGAGCTGGACTATCCGCCTCCCCTGAACACCGAAAGCACGGTGACCCGCGCCCAGGTGCAGCAAGAGTTGGCCCAGGCCCGCGCCAATGGCGAGCTGGTGTCGGGCGAAGAAGGCTACGCCGCCACGATGTTTGCGTCGGCTGGCGACAAGAGCCGCAAGCAGGTGCAGCAGGAATTGGCCGCCGCCCGCGCGCATGGCCTGACCGACAGCGGCGAGCTGGACTACCCGCCCGTGCAAGGCTGAGTTTCATGCTGGCACATGCGGATCCCGGGGGGAGGGATGATTCCCGGCCGGGGTCCGCAAGGGTTTTGGAGCAGTGGCAACGCTGCCGGAACCGATGACGAATCAACCTATTAGTAGGTAATATTCAGCCATGGACACTCCTACTTCCAACACCACTCGCGAACAGCTTCTGGCCCACGCCGAGAAGCTGATCCGCACGCGCGGATGCAACGGTTTCAGCTACCGCGACCTGGCTGAACATGTGGGCGTGAAGACGTCCAGCATCCACTACTACTTTCCGGGCAAGGACGACTTGCTCTACGAGGCTGTCGAAGCCTACAGCGCGCGCGCGTTGGCAGCCATGCGCGGCATCGACACGTCGCTGCCGGCGCAAGCGCAGCTCGACCAATACCTGTCGATGATGGAATCGCGCGCCTGCGGGTCCGGCGAACTCTGCCTGGCTGGCATGCTGGCGGCCGAGGTCAATTCGCTGCCCGAACGCGTGCGCGGCGCATTGCAGGGATTCTTCCGCGCGCACGAGGCCTGGCTGGCCCGCGTGCTGGCCGAAGGCGCGGCGCAGGGCACGATGAAGTTCTCCGGCACGCCCGAGGCGGCCGGCCGCGCGGTGTTCGCGACGGTGCAGGGCTGCATACTGGTTGCGCGCCTGTTCCAACAGCCCGCGGCGCTGTGCGAGGCCATCGGCGCCCTGTACGTGGAGTGCGACGGCAAGCGCAGCGGCGCAGCCTGACCGTTCCCGCTCCAAACAGCCCATCAGTCACGGCCGCCATGCGCAAGCAGGCGGCCGTGGTCTTTTGCGCGGCGGGTTCAGGCCGCGAGCAGCGCCCGCGCCATGTCGACGCTGGTGCGCGCCTGGATACCCAGGTCGCGCATGCGTTGCTGGAATGTTGCCTGCGCGTCTTCGAAACCGGCGACGGGACTCATGCAGTCCGTCAGCAGCACCAGGCGCGACAGGTCGCGGCCGGGCAGGTGCTCGGCCAGGTGCTCGACGGTAGCCTTGACGCAATGGCTGCCGGCTTGGCCGGCGATCAGGATGAGTTCGGCGCGGTCCAGCGAATCCAGCAGGCTGCGGTTGAGCTGGCTGCGCGGATCGTCGGCGTCTGGAACTTCGGCCATCAGCGCGCTGTAGTGCTCGGTCCAGGGGTTCATGCCCTTGGGCACCTTGCGCACGATGAACTGGCGCTCGTCTTCCCACCGGCTGTAGGCGGCGCGCACGTCGGCATGCACGTTATGGCCCCAGGTGCCGATTTCGCAATGCAGCGGCCACACCATCAGCGTGTAGCGGCCGCGCGCTTCGAGTTCGTCCAGATACGACAGGGTGCGCGGCAGGTCGTCGTCGTGGCGCGGACGGAACTCGCCCGCGCGCAGCTGTGCCGCCGTGATCTGCGTGTACGGCCCCACGGGCTGGCCGTCGCCGGTGGACCAGAAGGTCGGATGGGCGATGTCCAGGCGATGGTGCGAATCCAGCGTCACCGTGATCGAGGTAAGCGCAGGCGCGGCGGTGTCGATAAAGCGCGCAAGCCGCTGCATGTCGGCGTGCGCGCCGGCCACGGGCAATGCGGGCGCGTGCGCGGCGCCCGTCACGGGATCCGTGGGCAGGTAGGACTCGGGCAGATCGCAGAAGTCATTCTGCGGATCGATGATCAGGAGATGATTGGAGCGCGGCATGACGACGTTCGGGACAGGCGAACCCGAAATATAGAACGGGATGGCCATGTCTTTCTAGAAAAGTACCAGATGCTCGGCGTGGTCCGGTAGCTGCTTGAGCAGCTCGCGCCACTGCAGCCAGACGCTGCCCCCCGCTGAAACGGCGATCACTGCGATAACGATCCACATGTCAGGCTCCTGGATAATTTCGCACGACCGTGCGAAATTAAAGTGAAGAATTGCCGGCACGGGCCGGCGCTGGAAATACGGCTACTCGAGGTACTTGAAACTGCGGTAGGTCGAAATCAATCGCTCATAGGCCGCCCGCACGCGCTGGGGGGCCTTCGGATCCCGCAGGAAGCGGGCATCGTGCATCAGCCCGATCATCAGGCTGTAGACCTCGAACACGAGCTGTTCGGGATCCGTGTCCGGCCTGACGTGGCCAGCTTCCAATGCCTGGTTGACCGTGCGCAGCATGGCGCCGCGCCAGCGCCGCAGATTGCCCTCCAGCACCGAGCGCAGCGGGGATTCCACGTCGTCGTACTCGAAGGCGCCGGCCACATAGATGCAGCCCGTCAGCGTTTCGACATTGCTGGCGCGCTCGATCCAGAGCGAGACCAGGGCGTTCAAGCGCGGCAGGCCGCGCGGATAGGCCAGGGCCGGGGTGAACACCGCCTCGAGGAAGCGCCGGTCGTATTCGTCCAGCACCGCCTGCTGCAGGGCTTCCAGCGACCCCACGCGTGAGAACACGCCGCTTTTACTGATGCCCAGGCGCTTGGCCACCTGGCCGAGCGACAGGCTCTCCATGCCTTGCGCGGCAGCCATGTCGAGGGCCGCGTCGACAATGGCCGCGAAGGTCAGCTCGCTTTTCTCGGTTTTGGCAGTCATGCGGCAAATTTAGCACGACCGTGCGAAATTGAACGGATTATTTTCCGGGGTCGCGTCCCGAAAAAAAACCGGACAGCCAGGCTGTCCGGTCTTGTTGCGGCAAAGCGCGCGGGGATCAGGCCTGGGCGGCCTTGAACTCCAGGCGGTACTTGTGCAGCAGCGGCTCGGTGTAGCCGTTGGGCTGGGTCAGGCCTTCGAACACCAGCGCGCAGGCGGCCTTGAACGCCAGCGAGGTGTCGAAGTTGCCGGCCATCGGACGGTAGAGCGCGTCGCCCGCGTTCTGGCCGTCGACTACCTTGGCCATGCGCTTGAAGGTTTCCATGACCTGCTCGCGGTTGGTCACGCCGTGGCGCAGCCAGTTGGCGATGTGCTGGCTGGAGATGCGCAGCGTGGCGCGGTCTTCCATCAGGCCGACGTTGTGGATGTCCGGCACCTTGGAGCAGCCCACGCCCTGGTCGATCCAGCGCACTACGTAGCCCAGGATGCCCTGCACGTTGTTGTCGAGTTCCTGCTGGATGTCCTGCGCGGACCACTTGGACGGATCGCCGACCGGCACGGTCAGCAGGCCGCCCAGCAAATCGTCGCGCACGCTGTCCAGCTTGGTGCGTTCCAGTTCCTGCTGCACGGCCTGCACGTCGACCTGGTGGTAGTGCAGCGCGTGCAGCGTGGCGGCGGTGGGCGAGGGCACCCAGGCGGTGTTGGCGCCGGCCTTGGGATGGGCGATCTTCTGTTCCAGCATCGCGGCCATCAGGTCCGGCATGGCCCACATGCCCTTGCCGATCTGGGCGCGGCCACGCAGGCCCGCGTCCAGCCCGACCAGCACGTTGTTGCGTTCGTAGGCGGTGATCCAGGCGGTGGATTTCATGTCGCCCTTGCGCAGCATCGGGCCGGCTTCCATGCTGGAATGCATTTCGTCGCCGGTGCGGTCCAGGAAGCCCGTGTTGATGAAGGCCACGCGCGCGGCGGCGGCCTCGATGCACGCCTTGAGGTTGATGCTGGTGCGGCGCTCTTCGTCCATGATGCCCATTTTCAGGGTATTGCGCGGCAGCTTGAGCAGGTCTTCGACGCGATCGAAAAGTTCGCTGGCGAAAGCGGCTTCGACGGGGCCGTGCATCTTGGGCTTCACGATGTAGACGGAGCCGGTGCGCGAATTCAGCTTGTACTTGCGGTCCTGCAACGCGGCCAGGCTGGTGACCACGGCGTCCAGGATGCCCTCGGGGATTTCGCGGCCCTCGCGGTCCAGGATGGCCGGGTTGGTCATCAGGTGGCCGACGTTGCGCACGAACATGAGCGAACGGCCGTGCAGGGTCAGCGGCGAGCCGTCGGGACGCGTGTAGTCACGGTCGGCGTTGAGCTTGCGGGTGAAGGTCTTGCCGCCCTTGGTGACTTCTTCGGTCAGGTCGCCCTTCATCAGGCCCAGCCAGTTGCGGTAGACGTGGACCTTGTCCTCGGCATCCACGGCGGCGATGGAGTCCTCGCAGTCCATGATGGTGGTGAGCGCGGCTTCCACCAGCACGTCCTTGACGCCGGCGGCATCGGTGGCGCCGATGCTGTGGCTGCGGTCGATCTGGATTTCGAAGTGCAAGCCGTTGTTCTTGAGCAGGATGGCCGTGGGCGCTGAGGCCCCGCCTTGGTAGCCGGTGAACTGCGCGGGGTTCTTCAGGCCCGTGGAGCCGTTGGCCAGCGCCACGCGCAATCGGCCGTTTTCAACGGTATAGGCGCGGGCGTCGGCGTGCGAGCCCTGGGCCAGCGGGGCGGCGGTGTCCAGGAAGGCGCGGGCGCGGGCGATGACGGCGGCGCCGCGTTCCGGGTTGTAGCCGCGGCCGGTGTCGCCGGGCGTGGCGGGAATGGCGTCGGTGCCGTAGAGCGCGTCGTACAGGCTGCCCCAGCGCGCGTTGGCGGCGTTCAGCGCGTAGCGCGAGTTGGACATGGGCACGACCAGCTGCGGGCCGGCCTGCTGCGAGATCTCGGTGTCGACGTTGTCGGTGGTGGCGCGCACGCTGGCCGGCTGCGGCAGCAGGTAGCCGATGCCTTCCAGGAATTTGCGGTAGGCGGCCGGGTCGGCGATGGGGCCGGGGTGGGCGCGGTGCCAGGCGTCGAGCTCGGCCTGAAGGCGGTCACGCTCGGCCAGCAGCGCGCGGTTCTTCGGGGCCAGGTCGTCCACCAGGGCCGCGAAGCCTTGCCAGAAGCCTTCGGCATCCAGGCCGGTGCCGGGCAGGGCTTCCTGTTCGATGAATTGATTGAGATTGGCCGCCACTTGCAGGCCGTGGTGCTGGATGCGTTGAGTCATGCGGTTCTCTAGCGGTAAGGGACTGGCCGACGCCGCGCGCCGGGCGTATCTGGTCTCGACATCATCGTTCGCGCCTGTCGCAATGTCCATATCAAAACCCACTGGTCATACCAGTTTGTGCGCTGCCGTATGGGCAAACCTGTAATTTTTATGGTTTTATATCAGCTACTTACAGGGGTGTGATGCAAGAGATCCGATCGGGGATGCCCTTGGTCATACCACTGGTGCGGAGAGTGCATGTACGCGGAAACTGAAGAAAAGCCTCGCCAGGTGGCGGACGAGGTCGCCGAACGGATCGAACGCCTGATCCTGGACGGCGTGCTGAAGGCCGGCCAGGCGCTGCCTTCCGAACGGCGCCTGACCGAGAAGCTGGGCGTGTCGCGCACGGCCTTGCGCGAAGGGCTCAAGCTGCTGCGCGCGCGCGAAATCATCCATACCGCGCAAGGCAAGGGCTCGTATGTGGCGCACATCTCCAAGGTGGACGCGGGCCCCTTGATGCATCTGTTCAATTCGCAGCCGCGCACGCTCTATGACCTGCTGGAAGTGCGTTCGCTGCTGGAAGCCGAGTCCGCCCGGCTGGCGGCCATACGCGGCACCGAGGCGGACTTCATCATGATCCGCCGCCGCTATGACGAAATGGTGGCGGCGCAGGGCACGGCCACCGACACGGCGACGCATGCGCATCTGGACCACGCCTTTCACCTGGCGATTTGCGAGGCTTCGCACAATCCGGTGCTGGTGCATACGCTGCAGTCCTTGACGGATCTGCTGCTGGGCTCGGTCTTCGCCTGTGTCAACAACCTGTACCATCGCCAGCCGGAGAAACGCCAGATCGACCGGCAGCACACGCGGCTGTTCAACGCCGTGACCGCGCGCCAGCCGGAACAGGCGCGCAAGGCGGCCGCGGATCACGTGGACAGCGTGCGCCAGAGCCTGGCCGATATCGAGCAGGAAGAGCAGCGTCTGGTGCGCGCGACGCTGCGGCTGGAAGGCTGGAGCTAGCGTCCCGCGCTATGGCAGGGCGGGACGCCAGAGGCTGCGCGTCCTGGTTCAGCGGTCGGCCATGGCGCCGCTGCCCGCCAAGGCCAGCGGCTTGCCCGCGTAGACCCGGCCAAAGCGGTTGTTGACGAACGCATCCAGATCGATGGCTTCCTGCCCGACGAACCCGCGTTGCGGCAGTGCGCCTTGCGCCACGAGGTCCAGCGCGGCGCAGATGCCCGCAGCCGTGGACAGTTGGATGGCGCTGAGACGATGGCCGTCGACGTCCGCGCCGAAGATGCGGATGGGGTAAGACTCTTCTTCCAGGCGTCCATGCCGGCGGCCTGAAGCCGAAGCCTGGATCACGATCACGTCCTGTTCGGTCGTGGGAATGGCGGCTTCGAAGATTTCCTTGAGCAGGTCGCGGCGGTCGCGCAGGCGCAGGTCATTGAGCAGCAGCTTCATGATGCTGCAGTGGCCCGGGTAGCGCACGGACTTGTAGTCCACGTTGCGGGCGCGGCCGCGCAAGGTGGCGGGCAGGGTGCCCAGTCCGCCGGAGGTGTTGAAGGCTTCGTACTCCACGCCGTCCAGCGCGAAGGTCTCGTAGCCTTCGAGCGCGGGCACGCTGGTCAGCTGGCCGTCGACGATGGCTTCGCAAGGGTTGCAGTACTCGTTGATCAGTCCCTCCGTGCTCCAGGTCAGGTTGTAGCGCAGGCTGTTGGAGGGATAGCGCGGCAGGGCGCCCACGCGCATGCGCAGATCCAGCAGGGTATCGAAGCGGCGCGCCAGCGCGTTGCCGACCACGCCGATGAAACCCGGGGCCAGGCCGCATTGCGGCATCAGCACGCTGCGGGCGCTTTCCGCCAGCGCCTGGATGGCGTGCGTGCTGGCCACGTCTTCGGTCAGGTCGAAGTAGTGCACGCCCGCCTTTGCGCACAGCCCCGCCACCGCGGCGGCGCGGTGAAAAGGCAGCGCGTTGATGACCGCGTAACGCCCCTCGATGCATTGCGCCACGGAGTCGTCGCCGGAAATCTGGCGGGTTTCGCAGCCCAGTTCGGCCACGATGCGCAGCCGCTCGGGATCCTGGTCGGCGACCAGCACCGAATAGCCGCCGCTGCGTTCCAGCATCAGGGCAATGGCGAAACCGATTTTTCCGGCGCCCAGAAGTAGGACGGGCCGGGGAGAGGCGGTGGTCATGGTGCGGCTCCTGCATGGATGGGGGAGTAGGTGAGCTCATCCTATGCGCGGGCGCTGTCGATGTGTAGAGACTAAATAGTCGAATCGGCCATAGGTAACGTCAATTCGACTTAATCAAATATCGAAACGTCAAAAACAAAGCCCTCCGGTTTGGGGCCGGAGGGCTTTGGGGCGCTGCCTGGCCGGGGAGGCCAGGGGGGGATCAGCTGCCCAGGGGCGGGTAGTCCAGGTTGCCGAAGGTGACCAGGCCTTCCGACTTGGCTTGAGCCAGTTCGGTGCGGACTTGGGCGCGGGTCAGCGAGGTGGCTTGTTCAGCCGCGGCGACGGGCGGGTAGTCCAGGTTGCCGAAGGTCACTTCACCGGCGTTCTTGGCTTGTTGCAGTTCAGCTTGCACTTGCTGCGAGGTCAGGGTCGACTTCGGGGCGATGGCGGCGGGGTAGCCTTCTTCGCCGAAGGTGTATTGGCCCGAGGCCTTGGCTTGTTGCAGTTCGGCTTGGACCTGAGCGCGGGTCGGGCCCTGATCGGCCTCGGCGGCTTGGGCGCCGGCAGCCAGAACGGACATGGACAGCATCAAAGCGGTAGCAAGGGTTTTCATAGCAGACCTCCAATGTCTTGAGCTTGGGAGCCGAACCGCTGGCCTGATTGCCTGGGGTTCGCTTGCTGTGTCCCGATGAGATGCATTCTGGGCGCAAATCATCTCCGGATAAACCCTGATTCTCTGAAAACATCTTTCCAAAAAGAAGACTAATAGGTTTCCATTTCACCAAATGGCACCATGGGTGGTGGAATTTCCATTTGATGACACCATAGGAAGTAGTCCCCCCGGGAGGGGAGAGATCTGGCGGCGGGGGAAATGGGGCGCGCAGCCCCGGGAAGGCCCCGGGGCCGGCTGGAAGGAATCAGCGGTTCAGTTCGACCAGCGCGGCGTTGTATTCCGCCTGGGCTTCGTCCAGCTTGCGCTGGGCTTTGTCGATCTTGTCCTGCTTGCCCTTGGTGCGGGCCTGCTTGAGCTCGCTTTCGCGCTCGGCGACCTTGTTCTGCTTCTCGCGCACGTCCGCTTCGCGCTGGGATTGCAGGCGGCTGTCGGTGCAATTTGCCCGGGCTTCGGCCAGGGCCTTGCGCAGCCCGGCCTCGCGGCGGGTATTGTTTTGCGCCTTGGCGGCGGCGATGTCGTTTTCGATTGCGCAGAACTTGGCTGCGCAGCCGCGCTGGGCAGAGCAATCGCTGGCGGCGGCCTGTGCTGGAATGGCCACGAACGCGGCGGCTGCGGCGGCCGTCAAGGCCAGGGATTTGAGCAATGAGGGCATGCGTGGTCTCCGTAGTGCGTTGCGGAGACTCCATCATGGCCCCAGTCGGCGCCACGGGCAATGCGCGGCGTCAACGGGGCATCGGCGCGGTCGCCAGTGCGGCGCCGATGCTGCTTTTAGCGGATCAGCGTACCCGCCAGCGCGGCGGCAACCAGCAGCGCGCCCAGCCAGAGGTTGGCGCGGAACAGCATGAAGTTGCGGTCGGGGCGCTGGATGTCGAAGACCTTCAGCTGCCACGCCAGGTGCGCCGCCACGGCCACCATGCCGACCTGGTAAGCCCACGACAGACCGATGGCGTAACCGCCCCAGGCCCACAGCGCCACGGTGGCCACGTAGAAGCCGCCGATCCAGAGCTTGCCCTGGTCGCCAAATCGCATGGCGGTGGAATGCAGGCCCAGGCTGCGGTCGTCGCGCACGTCCACGTAGGCGTAGATGCTGTCGTAGCCCACCTGCCACAGCACCGCGCCGGCCCACATGGCGACGGCGGCCAGCGGCACGTGGTTCTGCGTATCCGACCAGGCCATCAGCATGCCCCAGTTGAAGCAGATGCCCAGCACCACTTGCGGCCAGTAGGTGACGCGCTTGCACAGCGGGTAGATGAAGACGAAGGGCAGCACGGCCACGGCCAGCCAGCGGCTCATGTCGTTCAGGAAGAACAGCAGCGACCCGCAGACCAGCAACTGCCCGAGCAGGAACCAGACCGCGTTCTTCATCGTCAGCTGGCCGCTGGTCAGCGGCCGGAAGCGCGTGCGCTCGACGTGCTTGTCGAAATTGCGGTCGCACATGTCGTTGACGGTGCAGCCGATGCCGCGCATCAGCAGCGCGCCCAGCGAGAACACGATCAGCCGCTGCAGGTCGGGCAGGCCGCCCGCGGCCTGGATCAGCGCGGCAATGGCCGGCAGCAGGGTCAGCCAGGTGCCGATGGGGCGGTCCAGGCGGCACAGGCGGGCATAGGGCCGCCAGGACTTGGGTAGCCAGCGTTCGACCCAGTCGGTGAAAACGATGTCGCTGAGGTCGACGGGAGATTGTTGGGGAGCGCTCACTGTCACGGCGAAACGGAATGGGAAAACCAAGAGCATAAAACAACGGCGGCCGGACATCGCGCCCGGCCGCCGCTCATGTTCCGCAGCGCCGCAGGCGCTTCGGGAGGATCAAACCTCTTCTTTCAACAGCTTGCCCAGGATGGCGATGCCGCGGCGGATCTTGTCTTCCGGCACGGTGGCAAAGCTCAGGCGCAGCGTGTTGGCACCGCCGCCGCCGCTGTAGAACGGCGCGCCGGGCACGAAGGCGACGTTTTGGGCGACGGCCTTTTCCAGCAGCTTGGTGGCGTCGATATGCTTGGGCAGCGTGAGCCAGATGAACATGCCGCCCTCCGGCTTGGTCCAGCTGACGGTGTCAGGGAAGTCCTGCTTGATGGCTTCGAGCATGCAGCTGCCCTGGGCGCGGTAGATCTCGCGCACGTTGGGCAGGTGTTCTTCCAGGAAGCCGTCCTTGACGATCTCGTACACGGCCATCTGGGTTAGGGTGGGCGTGTGCAGGTCGGTGGCCTGCTTGGCTTGCTGCAGCTTGTTGATGAGCGCCTGTGCGCCGACGATGTAGCCCAGGCGCAGGCCGGGGGCCAGCACCTTGGAGAACGTACCCAGGCGTACGACGTTGGCGCCGTACTCGGCGGCCAGGGCGATCAGGCCGGGCTGAGGCTCGCCCGCGTAGCGGAGTTCGCCGTAGGGATCGTCCTCAACGATGGTGAGGTTCAGTTCGGCGGCGCGCTTGAGCAGTGCGATGCGGCGCTCCAGGTTGAGCGTGCGGCCGGTGGGGTTCTGGAAGTTGGGCAGGGCGTACAGGAAGCGGGCGCCGTCGGCCAGTTCGGGCGTGATGGCTTCGGGGATCAGGCCGCCGTCGTCGCTGGGTACTGGCACGAACTTGGGCTGGTACAGACCGAACGATTGCAGCGCGCCCAGATAGCTGGGGTCTTCGACCAGGACCTTGCTGTTCTTGTCGATCAGCACCTTGCCCAGCAGGTCCAACGCCTGCTGCGAGCCCGACACGATCAGGACCTGGTCCGGGTTGACGTTGACGCCCGCCTTCTTCATGTCGTCCGCGACCCATTGGCGCAGCGGTGCGTAGCCTTCCGTGGGGCCATACTGGAGTGCCGCGCGGCCGTTGGTGGCCAATACCTTGTCGAATGCCGCACGCACCACTTCTACCGGGAAACCGCCGGGCGCCGGCAGGCCGCCAGCGAACGAGATGACCTCGGGGCGTTCCGTTACCTTGAGGATTTCACGAATGGCGGAACTGGTGAGTTGCTGGGCGCGTTCCGAAAAGGAAAATGCGGGTTCGAGAGGTTTATCCATGAGTGCTCTTTGGAAGGGTAAGGAAATGCGGGCAGTTTGTCCGTTGGGGGTGGGCTAGGGCAATCTAGAAATTATTGTCCCACACGACCGTCACCCGGCCCTCTTAATGGCCGCAGCCCCTAAAATCACCTGCATCGATAACCGCCTGTACAGTTACATTTCCCATGTTCGAAGCCGCTCCCATCGTCGCCGATTCCAAGGCCGCCCTGTATGCCGGACTGGTCGCCCAGGCCCGTGCCCTGCTCGAAGGCGAGCATGACCGCATCGCCAATGCCGCCAACCTGAGCGCGCTGGCCTATCAGGCCCTGCCCGAACTGAACTGGGCGGGTTTCTATTTCTTCGACGGCACCGAACTGGTGTTGGGCCCGTTCCAGGGCAAGCCGGCCTGCGTGCGCATTCCGCTGAACCGCGGCGTGTGCGGCGCGGCCGCCAGCCAGCGCCAGACGCAGCTGGTGCCTGACGTGCACGCGTTCCCCGGCCACATCGCCTGCGATGCGGCCTCGCGTTCCGAAATCGTGGTGCCGCTGGTGCACCAGGGCCAATTGATCGGCGTGTGGGATGTGGACAGCCCCGTGCCCGACCGCTTCGACCAAGACGACCGCCAGGGCATGGAAGCCCTGTGCGCGGTGTTTCTGGCCAGCCTGGGCTGAGGCGCGGCGTTGACAGCGTTGCGGGCTACCGGTAGATTCCCGCATCTGCGCTTGCAGATCACTGCATTCAATCCATAAATGATTCATCAGGCCAACCAATCCGTTTTCCCGTTCCGCGCCCAGGGCGTGGTGCTGGTTTGCGCCGGCCTGAAATCCAAAAAACAGCCGCTCATCTGACCGGAGCATGCTGTTCCGTCAGATGGGCGACGGAACAGCGGCCTCCTGGCGGCGCTTGGCGCCGTCCGCGCATCCCCTGACATCCCGAGCACTTCTGTACGGTCCAACCACGGTCCGCTTACACCGAAGGAGTGTTCTCATGCAATCTCATCATCAATCTCCGATCCAGGGCGTCTGGGTGCCTCTGGTCACGCCGTTTTCCGGCGGCGCCGTCGACGGCGGGGCCTTGCGCCGCCTGGTGCGCCACTATGCCGCCGCGGGCGTGGACGGGCTGGTCGTGTGCGGCAGCACCGGCGAAGCCGCGTCGCTGGATGACGCCGAGCAACTGGCGGTGCTGGACGCCGTGCTGACCGAGGCGGGCAGGCTGCCCGTCATCATGGGCCTGGCGGGCAATCATCATGGACACGTGATGCAGCGCCTGGCCGCCTTCGGCACGCGTCCGCTGGCCGGCATCCTGGCGCCCGCGCCGTACTACGTGCGCCCCGGCCAGGAAGGCGCCGCCCTGTATTTCCGCTGCCTGGCCGATGCCTCGCGTTTCCCCCTGGTGCTCTACGACATTCCCTACCGCACCGGCACTACGCTGGATACAGCGACCCTGCTGGCGCTGGCCGCGCATCCCAACATCGCGGCGATCAAGGACTGCGGCGGTTCGCTGGAAAAGACCATCGCGTTGATCGCCGACGGCAACATGAACGTGCTGGCGGGCGAGGATCTGCAGGCGCTGTCCGTGATGAGCCTGGGGGGCGCGGGCATGATCGCGGCCGCCGCGCACATCCGCCCCGACCTGTTCGTGGCCATGCACCAGGCGGTGAAGGCGCAGCAACTGGACCTGGCCAGGAAGCTGTTCCACGCGCTGGTCCCCATCATCCAGCTGACCTTCGCCGAGCCGAACCCCGGCCCCTTGAAGGCGCAACTGGGCCGCCAGGGCCTGCTGAGCGACGAACTGCGGCTGCCGATGCCGGCCGCAAGCACGGGTCTGGCCGCGCGCATGGACGCCGCCGTGGCGGGGCTGAACCGGCAATATCCCTGCCAGTAGCCCGAACTTGGTGAGCAGTCCGCCAGCTTTGTGGTCTTCGGATTCATTTTGTAATAAATGTCCTACCGGGAAGCTGACGGATTGCTTATCATGCGCCCATTCTTCGGGTGAAACAGAACGTTCATGGCCCAAGCTTTTGTAGCCTTGTCCGCCTGGCAAGTCATGCTGGCGGGCCTGCTTTTCTTCGGCGGCATCTATCTGGTCTTCGGCGCGGCCACCTGGCTGCTGACGCACCATATCCTGCCCGCGCTGGGCATCGGACGTCCGCTGGATCCGCGTCCGCTGGCGCCGGGCCAGCTGCGGCGCGAGTTCGCGCAATCCGGCTTGTCCATCCTGCTGTTCGGCACGGGCATGATTTTTCCGTGGGGCCTGCTGCAGCTGGGCTGGGCGCACCTGGACCCTGACGCCAGCTGGCAAAAGATCACGCTTGAAATCCTGGTGCTGGTGGCCTGGAACGACGTGCATTTCTGGATCAACCACCGCCTGCTGCACACCAAGCTTTTGCGCCGCTTCCACCTGCCGCATCACCGCTCGGTGGTGACCACGCCATTCTCGACCTACAGCTTCCATCCCATCGAGGCGCTGATGCTGGGCAACGTGATCATGCTGCCCATGGTGCTGCATGATTTCAGCTTCTGGGCGCTGGCCTCGGTGCCGCTGTTCAGCCTGTTCTTCAACTGCATCGGCCACGCCAACTACGACTTCTTCCCCAATGTGTCCTACGCGCATTGGTTCGCCGCCAGCCGCCGGCACCACCTGCACCACGCCTGCTACAACGGCAATTACGGTTTCCAGTTCACGTTCATGGACCGCCTGTTCCGCACCCGCCTTAAGGCCGAGGCGGCGCAGTCCCAGCTGAATGCTTTCCGGCAGCGAGAATCGCTTGGCGGGCGCGCTTAAGCGGCAACGCAGGCTGCCGTCGCTGCGCAACTGGCGCGACTGGCAAAGCCTGGCCTATCTGGCCGCGCTGCCCGCCCTGGCGGCCTGGCAGTGGGTGCACGGGTTCTGGTGGCCGCTGTACGGCCTGATGCTGTTCCTGACCCTGGGCGTGGGCGTCATCCACCACAATCACACGCACATCCGCATGTGGCGGGGGCGCTGGACCAACCGCGCCACCGACTTCTGGATCACGCTGCTCCAAGGGCATCCGACCTTCGTGTTCTATCCGGCGCACGTGGCCAATCACCATCGCTACAAGCACGGCGCGCGCGACGTGGCGCGCACCTATCGGTTCGGCGGCGACACCAATCACCTGTGGGGCTACCTGATCCATCCCTTGCAGGCCGGCTGGGTGCTGTACCCGCTGTTCTTCGCGTGGCTGGGCCGCCTGCGCCGCCACTGGCCGGGCGCGTGGCGCTATTGCATGGCGCAGTACGGCGTGTGGCTGGGCCTGTGGGGCGGGCTGTTGGCGGTGAACCCCATGAAGGCGCTGGTGTTTGTCATCGTGCCGCAGCTGCACGGCCTGCACTGGCTGCTGGCCACCAACTATCTGCAGCATGCCCATGCCGATGGCGGACCCCGGTCCGTCGCAGGCCTGAACTATGCGCGCAATTTCGAAGGGCTGGTCAATCCGCTGCTCTTCAACATCGGCCTGCACACCGCGCACCATGAGCATCCGCGGGCGCACTGGTCCGAACTGGTGCGCCTGCACCGCGAGCAATACCGCAGCCGCGTGAATCCGGCCTTGAACGAGCCCGGCCTCACGCCCTACATGTTCCGCGTGTTCGTGCTGGGCGCTTTCCTGCCGCGCTTTCGCAGCCGTTCATGCATGGCGCCCGAGCACATCCGCTAGCGCCGCACCCCCTATATCCACCAGAGGCCTCTCATGCCCATCGCGTTTCATCGTGTCTATCTGGAAAGCGCCGGTTATTTCATGCCGGGCGAACCCGTGTCCAACGATGCCATGGACAGCTACATCGCGCCGCTGAATCGCATGTCCAGCCGCATCAAGAGCCGCATCCTGGCCGAGAACGGCATCAAGCAGCGCTACTACGCGATCGACCCCGAAGGCGCCACGGTGTTCAGCAACGCGCAACTGGCGGCCAACGCCATCCGCGATTGCCTGCGGCGCAACGACAGCGACCTGTCCGCCGTGTCGCTGCTGGCCAGCGGCTCCTCGGGCGGGGATGCGTTGATGCCGGGCTTCTCCAACATGATCCAGGGCGAGTTGGCCGCGCATCCGATGGAAACCCTGTCGGTGCACGGCATCTGCGCGGCGGGCGTATCGGCCATCCAGACGGCCGCGCAGGGCGTGGAACTGGGCGGACATGCCAGCGCCCTGGCCGTGGCCAGCGAACTGCCGTCGCGGCTGTTCAAGCGTTCGCGTTTTGCGGCGCGCGGCTATGACGCGGACTTCGACGCGCATTTCCTGCGCTGGATGCTTTCGGACGGCGCGGGGGCGGTGCTGTTGGGCAATAGCGGCCGGCCCCTGCCGGGCGCGTCGCAAGGCGTGCGCCTGCGCCTGAAGTGGGTGCACCAGCGCTCGTTCTCGGGCGACTATCCGGTGTGCATGCAGCTGGGCCTGTCGGCCGACCGCGCCCGCGGCCATCTGGACTATCCGTCCTGGAACGAGGCCGAGGCCGACGGCGCGTTGTCGCTGCGCCAGGACATCCGCCTGCTGCCGCACCTGTTCGACATCGGCATCCATGAATACGCCAAGCTGGTGCGCGACGGCTGGGTGGATCCGGACCAGGTCGATCACTTCCTGTGCCACTACTCGTCGGAGAAATTCATTCCTGTGGTGGAAGACCTGATGGAGAAGGCCGGCCTGGTGATCCCGCGCGAACGCTGGTTCAGCAATCTGGCGTGGCGCGGCAACACCGGCGCGGCGTCCATCCTGATCATGCTGGCGGAGTTCCTGGAAACGCGCGAAGTGAAGCCGGGCGAACAGATCTTCTGCTACATCCCGGAATCGGGCCGTTTCATGGCCGCCTACATGCTGCTGGAGGCCGAGGCGGTCCATGCCCCGCAGATCACCGCGGGCGTGCCGGCGGCGGCTGCGCCGCGCGAGGACGCGAACAGCGATGACGCCGCCGCCATCGCGCCGCCGCATGACCCGGACATGGCGCCCCAAGGCCTGGGCCAGCTGCTGACCGAACTGGCCGCGATCTGGCACGACTACCGCTCGCGCGTGTGGCGCACGCCGGTGGTGCGGCGCCTGCGCAACCGCCAATTCCAGACGGCCGACTACCTGAACTGGATGGAGAACTGGATTCCGCAGGTGCGCGAAGGCAGCAAGTGGATGCGCGAAGGCGCGGCCTCGCTGACGGAGCAGTACGCGCCGCTCGCGGCCTTGATCGACACGCATGCGGGCGAGGAGCAGAACGACTTCCAGATCCTGTTCCAGGACTATCGCACCGCGGGCGGCGCGGTCGCGGACATCGACGCCCTGCGCCGCAACCCCGGCGGCGAGGCGCTCAACGCCTATCTCCACGGTTTGGCCGCCACGCGCGACCCCATTGGCCTGCTGGGCGCCATCTACATCATCGAAGGCACGGGCCAGCGCATCGTGCCTGCGCTGCTGCCGCTGCTGAAGGCCAGCCTGAAGCTGCCGCCGGACGCCTTCCGCTTCCTGGAGTACCACGGCCACAACGACGAGCATCACCTGGCGCGCTGGCTGTCGGCGGTGGAGCTGGCGCTGGACTGCGACGAGGACGGCCGCGCCGAGCAGCGCATCGTCGACACGGCGCGCCGCACGGCCGCGCTGTACCTGATGCAGTTCCACCATGTGATGGAAGGCGAAGCGTAATGAGCAAAGAACCCGAATTCCTTGCCAAACCGCACGATCCCGCCGACCCCAGCCCCTGGCTTGCGCTCTACCTGGACCGCAGCACGCCCTTGCCGGACAAGGTGAAGAAGGCCTGGCTGACCGATTCCAGCTGCGCCTCGCGCCAGTACCTGCTGCCGTTCCTGCGGCCGTTCGCGCGCGCCTTCATCATCCTGATCCAGGTCATCAAGACCTTCCTGCCGCGCCGCTGGTCGCATTCGAAGCTGTTGCACCGCATCCTGGCCTGGGGCCTGAAGCGCTTCGTGTCGCCCGAGGCCAACTGGCTGATCCTGCGCCACTTCCATCTAGGCGCGCAGATCCTGTCGTTCATTGCCGCCAACTCGCCGGTGCGCGTCACCACCACGCCGCTGGAACCGCGCAACATCGATGATCTGAAGGACGAACTGTTCGTCAAGCACGACCTGAACCTGTTCAACTTCGTCATCCGCCTGAACCAGGCTCTGCGCGATGCGGGGGTGGAGATGCACGCGCCGCAACAGGTCGATTTCTCGATGATCCGCGACCCGGACCTGTTGCTAGAAGACATGCCGCAAGGCAAGCTGAATTTCCTGGACCTGCAAAGCGCCATCGAGCTCTTCACGCCGCTGTATCAACTGATGCTGACTGACAACGACTTCTGGCGCGCGGCCAATTCGCTGCAGCTGGACGAGACCATAGGCATTTACGCGGCCAAGCTGCTGGGCGCGCCGCAGCACCTGATCCTGGTCAACAACAACCATCCGCTGGTGCCGATGTCGACCCTGCGCGCGGGCTACCGGCTGGTGCTGCACGGGCTGTCCACCGAAATGCTGCACAGCCTGCTGATGGAAATGAAAGAGGCGCAGCAAGGCGGCGAGCCGCCCGCGCCGATCGCCTGAGTCCTCAGCGCTTTTCGGCGTACACGCCGAAGCGCTGCAGCTGGGCTTCGCTGTTGGCGATTTCGCGCAGGCTTTCCTCGCCGCTGTGCGCGACCAGCATCGCGGCCAGCGTCTGGGCGATGGACAGCGCAGGCACCACCGAGGGAAACAGCGAGGGCGTGTCGTTGGCCACCAGCAGCAGCGCCTTGGTGCCCGGGGCGATGGGCGACACCGCGCTGTCGGTGACCGCCACCACGCCGGCGCCGCGCTCACGCGCGAACTCTACGGCCGTGACTGCCGCCTGCGCATAAGGCGCCTGGCTGAAGGCGACCAGCGCGTCGTCCGGTCCGATGCGGCGCAACTCGTCGGCCAAGGTGCCGCCGACGCCGCTGAGCAGGGTGACCTTGTCCAGGAACATGCCGCAGGCATAGCTGAAGTGATAGGCCGCCGGATACAGGCTGCGCAGGCCGATGACATAGACGCGGCGTGCGCCCGCCAGCAGGCCGTGGGCGGCCTTCAGCGCCGGCAGTGCGGAGGGACCGAGGCTGCTGCCCAGGTTGCGCACTTCGGCGTCGAGGATGTCGGCGACCAGCCCGGCGTCGGCGTCGTGCTGCGGACGCTTGCGCAACGCGGTGGCGCGGCCCGAGAAGCTGGATCCGCCGGCGGCCAGCCAGTCGCGGTAGGGCTGGCGGAACGCTTCGTAGGTATCGAACCCCAGTTGCCGGGCCAGGCGCAGCATGACGCCGGCCTGCACGCCGGCGTGGCCGGCCGCGGCGCGCATCGACTCCAGGGCGATGTCCTTGGGATGATCGATTGCATAGCGGGCCGCCTGCCGCAGCTTGGGCGGCAGGGAGGAGAACTGGGTTTCGATCAGTTTGTCGATGGCGGCTTTATCCATCTGCGCTCCGGGTAAGGTGCCGCGTATTATGGCGTATCGTCCGCCAGCGCCAGGTCGATGGCGCGGGCCAGCGCGTCCGCCGCAAAGGCCAGCTCATCGGCCGTGCTGAGGTAAGGCGGCGCCAGCAGCACGTGGTCGCCAAGCTTGCCGTCTATGGTTCCTCCGCCCGGATAGCACAGCAGGCCCAGTTCGCGCGCCTGAGTCTTGATGCGCGCATGCAGGCGGCGCTGCGGCGCGAATGCGCGCAGGCTGCCGGGATCCTCGGCCAGCTCCACGCTCCAGAACATGCCCCGGCCGCGGATGTCGGCGACGTGCGGATGCCTTTCCAGGCGCGCCGCCAGCACGGCGCCGAACTGCGCGCCCATATCCGCCACGCGCGCCACCAGCTTGTCGCGCAGCACGATGCGCTGCACCGCCAGCGCCGCGGCGCAGGCCACCGGATGGCCGACATAGGTGTAGCCGTGCTGGAACGCGCCCGAGCCCGCGTTGATGGCGCCGATGACGCGGTCGTGCGCCAGCACGGCGCCGATGGGCACATAACCGCCGCCCAAACCCTTGGCCAGCGTCAGCAGGTCAGGCGTTACGCCTTCCTGTTCGAAGGCGTGATAGCTGCCGGTGCGGCCCAGCCCGCACATGACCTCGTCCAGGATCAGCAGCACGCCATGGCGGTCGCATACCTGGCGGATCTTGCGGAAGTAGCCCGGTACCGGCGCGACGGTCCCCGCAGTGGCGCCGACCACGGTTTCCGCGATGAATGCGGACACGGTATCCGGACCCAATCGCAAGATCTCTGCGTCCAGTTCCGCCGCCAGGCGGTCGGTGTATTGCTCGTCGCTTTCTCCGGCTTCGCGGTAGTGCAGGGCAAAGCAGGGCGAGACGTGGTGGCTTTCGATCAGTATGGGCTGATACAGCGCGCGGCGTCCAGCGTTGCCGCCTACCGACAAGGCCGCCAGCGTGTTGCCGTGATAGCTCTGACGCCGGGCGATGTAGCGATAGCGCCCGGGCTCGCCGCGCTCGACGTGGTACTGGCGCGCCATCTTCAAGGCGGTCTCGACGGCTTCCGAACCGCCCGAAACGAAGTAGGCATTGCCCAGGCCCGCCGGGCTGTTGGCCGCCAGCAGTTCGGCCAGTTCTTCGGCGGCCGGGGTGGTGAAGAAGCTGGTGTGCGCGTACTCCAGCGCATCCAGCTGCGCGGCAGCCGCGGCGCGCACTTCGGGGTGCGCGTGTCCCAGGCACGAGACCGCCGCGCCGCCGGAGGCGTCGAAGTAGCGCCGACCTTCCTGGTCGACGATGAAGCTGCCTTCGCCCTTGATGGCGACGGGCAGGGGGCTGGAGTTGCGATGGATGATGCGGCTCATGGCGTCGTGCGTGGTGTGGTTGGCAAAATAAAACACATGGTATATTTGTTGTGAAAATAAACCAAACGGTTTTATTGTCGCGTAGGCCGTTGCATCGTCATCATTCGCTCAAGGGGGCGTCATGAAGTTTTCCCATCTGTTGCGTCGTTGGACTTTCGGGATTGCGGCGGCTGCCGCGTTGGGCGCGGCCGGGCAGGCCAGCGCCGCGTGGCCGGAGCAGCCGGTGCGTCTGGTGGTGCCGTTCGCCGCCGGCGGCACGACCGACTTGCTGGGCCGCCTGATGGCCGAGGGCCTGGGCGCCGAACTCGGCCAGTCCGTGGTGGTGGTCAACAAGGCCGGCGCGGGCGGCAGCCTGGGCGCATCCGAGGTGGCGCACGCACAGCCGGACGGCTACACCTTGCTGCTGGGCACGCCTGGTACGCAGATCATCAACGCCTACGTCTACAAGAAGATCGGCTATGACCCGGTCAAGGATTTCGCGCCGGTCGCCTACGTGGCGCAGGTGCCCAACGTGGTGTTGACGCATCCCGGCTCCGGCCTGAAGAACATGGACGATCTGCTGCGCACCGCGCGCGCCGAGCCCGGCCGCTTGAACTGGGGGTCGCCCGGCGTGGGCAGTTCTGGCCATCTGGCGCTGGAGATGATCAAGCGCATGGGCAAGGTGGACATCCGCCACGTGCCGTACAAGGGCGCGAGCCAGGCCAACAATGACCTGCTGGGTGGGCAGATCGATCTGTCGGCCGACAACCTGCCCACCGCCTTGCCGCTGATCAAGGCAGGCAAGCTGGTGGCCCTGGGCGTGACCTCGGCCCAGCCGGTTGCCGCAGCGCCGGGCGTGGCCGCCATCGCGCAGTCCGTGCCGGGCTTCGAGCTGACTTCGTGGTTCGTGCTGATGGCGCCCGCCGGCACGCCGCAGCCGGTCGTCGACAAGCTCAACGCCGCCGCCCAGCGGGTGCTGCAATCGCCCGCCACGCGCGAACGGCTCGAGGCGCTGGCCGCGCAGCCCGTGGGCGGCACGCCGCAAGCGCTGGGGCAGCATCTGCAGACGGAGCGCGAGAAGTACCGCGTCCTGATCGAAGGTACCGATATCCGTCCGGAATAAACGGGGAAACGCATGGGCAAGGGCACGAAGAAACGGCTGGCGGTGGCGCGCTTCTGGTACGAAGGCAACGCCTTCTGCCCGGCGCCTTGCACCATGGCGGATTTCGAGCGGCGCGAGTGGCGCAAGGGCGGCGACGCCCTGGCGGCCGCCGCTGGCACGGCCACCGAACTGGGCGAAGTGGCCGAGTTCGTCCGCGCGCATCCGGACTGGGAGGTGGTGGCCTTGCGCTGCGCGTCCGCCCTGCCTGGCGGGCCGATAGACGACGCCGTGCACCGCGCCTTTACCGAAGAGGTGCTGGCCGGACTGGCCGCGGACGAGGATGGCTGGGATGCCGTCTACCTGTCGCTGCATGGCGCCGCCATCACCGACCTGCGCCAGACGCCCGATCTGGATTTCGTGCGGGCCGTGCGGGCCTTGCTGCCCGAAGTGCCTCTGGGCGCGAGCTTCGACTTGCACGCCAACCTGGCCCCAGAGCTGGGCGGCCTGCTGGATTGCGCCAGCGGCTACAAGACCTACCCCCACATAGACATGCGCGAAGCGGCTGGGCGGGTGCTCGGCATGCTGTTGCGCACGCAGGCCGGCATGCTGTCGCCGCGCGTGCTGGTGGCCAAGCCGGATTTGCTGTTGTCCAGCTTCAATATGCGCACCGATGCCGGACCCATGCGCGAATTGCAGGATCTGGCCGCAGCCCAGGTGGGCGAGGGCGTGGTGGAAGTCTCGGTGTTCGGCGGCTTTCCGTATGCCGATACCGTCGATACCGGCGCATCGGTGCTGGTGGTGGCCGACATGGCGCGCGATGCCGCAGGCGCGCGGTCGCAGGCCGTGACCGAGACCATGACGGCGGCGATGCGGCGTCTGGCGCCCGCGTTTGCGGTCAGCTTGCCGACACCGCAAGAGGGGCTGGCGTTGGCCATGGAAGCGGCGCGCGCGGGCGGCTTGGTGGCAGTCACAGACCCGGGGGACAACCCCTTGTCGGGCGGCGCATGCGACACGCCCGCGCTGTTCCGCGCCTTGCTGGATGCGTCGATCGACCTGCCTTGCGTGTTCGCCAGCTTCGCGGATCCGCAGGCGGTGCGGCGCGCGTACGAAGCGGGTTTGGGCGGCGCTTGCGAACTGGACCTGGGCGGCCGCGTGAGCCGCGATTTCGGCGCGCCGGTGCGTGCGGCGTTCCGGGTCGAACGCTATACCGATGGCGAATTCCGCAATGCCGGCCCGATGGAAACGGGCGTGCGCACGAGCTGCGGACGCACCGCGCTGCTGTCGCTGCGCGACAGGCCCAACGTGCAGGTCATCATCACCGAGCTGGTGGCGCCAGCCAACGATCCGGGCTTCTTCACCTTGCATGGCATCGACCTCGGTCAGGTGCGCTTGCTGTGCGTGAAGGCCAAGAACCACTTCCGCGCGGCTTTCCTGCCGCTGTGCGCCGCGATCATCGACGTCGACGCGCCCGGCCCCGCGGCGCTGGACCTGCGGCTGCTGCCGTTCCGGCATGCGCGCAGGGCGCAGTGACCCGCCCGCGAGACTTGGGGAACTAGCGGCGCGGACCCGCGCATCTTGGTGTTGACCCTGCGTTACACGGCAAGGGCCTTGCGCTATATTGCGACCCTTGTCCCGCAGGCCCGCCGGGCGGTGTCCGCGCTGTCGTATCCCTCTTCCGGAAGTCGTTTACATGCCCCAGACACTTGAAGTCATCGCCACCCTCCTGTTCGCCGTGGCGGTTCTTCATACCTTCTCGGTTCCGTTCTTCGCGCGGCTCGCGCATCGTGGCGGACCGCATGCGGGCATCTGGCATCTGTTCTCCGAAGTCGAGGCTGTGTTCGGCGTCTGGGCCTTCGTGCTGATCGTGGCGATGGCGGCGCTGGCGGGTCCCTCGCATGCCATCGAGTACATGGACACGCGCAACTTCACCGAGCCGCTGTTCGTCTTCGTGATCATGGTGGTGGCGGCCAGCCGGCCAATTCTGGAGCTGGTGGGCATGCTGGTGCGGCTGGTGGCGCGCGTGCTGCCGCTGCCGCGCGAACTCGCCACGTTTTTTGTCGTGATGTCGCTGGTGCCGCTGGGCGGCTCCTTCATCACCGAACCCGCCGCGATGACGCTGGCCGCCATCCTGTTGCGCGACGCCTATTTCCGCAGCAGCGGGCGCGCGGGCTTCAAGTACCTTACGCTGGGCGTGCTGTTCGTCAACGTCTCCATCGGCGGCGTGCTGACTTCGTATGCCGCGCCGCCCGTGCTGATGGTGGCTTCCACCTTCGGCTGGGACTCGAGCTTCATGGCGCAGCATTTCGGCTGGCGCGCCGCGATCGCCGTCTGCCTGAATGCGGCGCTGTTGACCTTCATCTGCCGCAAGGCGCTGCTGGAGCGCTCGGTGGGCACGGGCGGCGGCGTGGACGCGCCCGAAGGCGGCGATGCGCGCGGGCCGGTGCCGCTGCTGGTCATGCTGGTGCACCTGGTCTTCCTGGTCGCCGTGGTGCTCAGCGCGCATCATCCGGCCATCTTCCTGGGTCTGTTGATGATGTTCATTGGCTTTGCCGAAGCCTACAAGCGCCACCAGAGCCGCCTGATGATCAAGGAAGGCCTGATGGTCGGCTTCTTCCTGGCCGGGCTGGTGGTGCTGGGCGGCCTGCAGAAGTGGTGGCTGCAGGACCTGCTGGGCGGGCTTGAACCTTTCGTGCTGTTCTGGGGCGCGACCGCGCTCACCGCCATCACCGACAACGCCGCGCTGACCTACCTGGGTTCGCTGGTCGAAGGCACCAGCGAGGCCTGGCGCTACATGCTGGTGGCCGGCGCCGTCACGGGCGGCGGGCTGACCGTGATCGCCAATGCGCCCAACCCGGCCGGTTTCGCCATCCTGAAGAACCACTTCCCGGACGGCAGCATTTCATCGGGGCGGCTGTTCCTGTCGGCCCTGGCGCCAACCCTGGTGGCGGCGGTCATGTTCCTGCTTCCCGTATAGGGAGACGGGCCCCGGGAGGCCCCTGAGGCGCCGTCCAAGGCGGGCCGCCGGGGCCGGACACCGGCCGTTCACGAAAAACCGCTAAAATTCAAGACTTTCCCGTACTTTTTCCGGCCTCGCCCACCCGCCGCTTCCGTTCGGACCAGGTCTTGCGACCCGATCCGGCCCCGGACATTGCGTCCGGCGACAGCGGCTCTTGATACGCCGGGCCCGCGCCTGGGAGCCCTAGATGCCCATTTACGCTTACAAGTGCAGCGCCTGCGGCCATGCCAAAGACGTCTTGCAGAAGATTTCCGATGCGCCGCTTTCGGTTTGCCCCGAATGCGGCGAAAGCACGTTCTCCAAGCAGGTGACCGCGGCTGGGTTCCAGCTCAAGGGCTCCGGCTGGTATGTCACGGACTTCCGCGGCAACGGCAGCGGCGGTTCGGCCTCGGCCGGCACGACGGCCCCGGCCGAAAGCGCCGCGCCCGCAGCCGCACCTGCCGCCGCGCCCGCAGCCCCGGCCGCTCCTGCGGCGCCCGCTGCCGGTAGCACCGCCTCCTAGAGCACACGCGATGCGTATGCGCGTCATCAAGAAGTACTTCATCACCGGCCTGCTGATCTGGGTTCCCCTGGTCATCACGGTGTGGGTGCTGGGCTTGCTGGTCGCGACCCTGGAAGGGTTCGTGCCTGGCTTCCTGTCGTCCGAATCGCTGTTCGGCGTCGACATTCCCGGCTTCCGCTTCGTCCTGGTCGTGGTGGTGGTGCTGCTGACGGGCATATTCGCGGCCAACCTGATCGGCCGTACCATGGTGGACCAGTGGGAAAACCTGCTGGGCCGCATACCGCTGGTGCGTTCGATCTACAACTCGGTCAAGCAGGTCAGCGATACCGTGCTTGCCCCCAACGGTCAGGCGTTCCGCCGCGCGGTGCTGGTGCAGTATCCGCGCGCCGGCAGCTGGACCATTGCTTTCGTTACCGGCACGCCCAGCGGCGAAGTGGCCGACCGGCTTCCCGGCGATCACATCAGCGTGTACGTGCCGACCACGCCGAATCCCACGTCCGGCTTCTTCCTGATGGTTCCGCGCGCTGACGCCATGGATCTTCAGATGAGCGTGGACGCGGCCCTGAAGTACATCGTTTCCATGGGCGTGGTCGCCCCGGTCCAGGCGGCGACGCCCGCGGACCGGCCGGCCGCGCCCGTCCCGGCTCCCGGCGTGCAAGACACGCCTCGCGCCGATTCGTAACCCTTACGCTATAACCAAGCACATAAACGGAGTCCCCCGCATGCGTACCTGCTACACCGGCCAGGTTTGCCGTGACCATCTCGGCCAGACCGTCACCCTGTACGGCTGGGTGAACCGCCGCCGCGACCACGGCGGGGTCATCTTCATCGACCTGCGCGACCGCGCGGGCCTGGCGCAGATCGTGTTCGATCCGGACAACGCCGCCTTCGCCACCGCGGAGCGCCTGCGCAACGAATTCTGCATCCGCGTCACCGGCCTGGTGCGCGAGCGTCCGGCGGGTACCGCCAACGCCGAGCTGGCTTCGGGTGAAATCGAAGTGCTCTGCAAGGAAGTCGAGATCCTGAACGCGTCGGTCACGCCGCCGTTCCAGCTGGACGACGACAACCTCTCGGAAACGACGCGCCTCACGCACCGCGTGCTGGACCTGCGCCGTCCGCAGATGCAGCGCAACCTGATGCTGCGCTACCGCGTCTCCATCGAAGTGCGCAAGTTCCTGGACCAGCTGGGCTTCATCGACATCGAAACCCCGATGCTGACCAAGAGCACGCCCGAAGGCGCGCGCGACTACCTGGTGCCTTCGCGCGTCAACGCCGGCCACTTCTTCGCGCTGCCGCAATCGCCGCAGCTGTTCAAGCAGATGCTGATGGTGTCCGGTTTCGACCGCTACTACCAGATCACCAAGTGCTTCCGCGACGAAGACCTGCGCGCCGACCGCCAGCCCGAATTCACCCAGATCGACTGCGAAACCTCGTTCCTGAACGAGTTCGAGATCCGTGAAATCTTCGAAAACATGATCCGCCACGTGTTCAAGGTGGTGCAGGACGTCGATCTGCCGACGCCGTTCCCGATCATGACCTGGACCGAAGCCATGCGCCGCTACGGCTCGGACAAGCCGGACCTGCGCGTGAACCTCGAATTCACCGACATGACCGACGTCATGCGCGACGTGGACTTCAAGGTGTTCGCCGCCGCCGCCACGGCGCCCGGCAGCCGCGTGGTCGCCTTGCGCGTGCCCGGCGGCGCCGAGATGTCGCGCAGCGAGATCGACGGCTACACCCAGTTCGTCGGCATCTACGGCGCCAAGGGCCTGGCCTACATCAAGGTCAACGAAGTGGCCAAGGGCCGCGACGGCCTGCAATCGCCCATCGTCAAGAACCTGCATGACGCTGCCCTGGCCGAACTGGTCAAGCGCACCGGCGCGCAGGATGGCGACATCATTTTCTTCGGCGCTGACCGTGAAAAGGTCGTCAACGACGCCATCGGCGCGCTGCGCGTGAAGATTGGCCACAGCGAATTCGGCAAGAAGACCGGCCTGTCCACCGCCGGCTGGAAGCCGCTGTGGGTCGTCGACTTCCCGATGTTCGAATACGACGAGGAAGACGGCCGCTACACCGCCGCCCATCACCCCTTCACCAGCCCGAAGGATGGCCACGAGGACTTCCTGGAATCCGATCCCAGCAAGGCTTTCGCCAAGGCCTACGACATGGTGCTGAACGGTTGGGAAATCGGCGGCGGCTCGGTCCGTATCCACCGCGAGGAAGTGCAGAGCAAGGTGTTCCGCGCACTCAAGATCGGCGCCGAGGAAGCCCGCGAGAAGTTCGGCTTCCTGCTGGACGCGCTGCAATACGGCGCGCCTCCGCACGGCGGCATCGCCTTCGGCCTGGACCGCATCGTCACGATGATGACCGGCGCCGAATCGATCCGCGACGTGATCGCTTTCCCGAAGACCCAGCGCGCCCAGTGTCTGCTGACGCAAGCGCCGTCCGAGGTCGACGAGAAGCAGCTGCGCGAACTGCACATCCGTCTGCGCAACGTAGAAGGGAAGTGACCCCCCCCGAAGCGCCGTAGGCGCTTCCCCCCCAGGGGGGCGCCGCTACGGACCGGCGGAGCCCGGATCCGTGCGGCCCCGATTGTGGGGCGCTGTTTGCTAGCGGCGCTCCTGCCTCGAATGAGCAGGAGCCGTTGCTTGCATGGACCGGGTGCTCGCCGCGACGGTGGGAACGGTCTTCTGAATTGGAGTAATCTGGCAAACGCCGCCTGATCTGGCGGTGCTGGCCGGGCTTTTTTTGCGGCCGGCGGTTTCCCAGTTTTGAAAGGCGCCATTCTCCATGTCGCTCATCCGCGTCGTCAGCTACAACATACACAAGGGCCGCTCGGCATTGGGCCGTCGCGACTCCCTGAATGAATTGCGTCTGGGCCTTTATGGCCTGCGTCCGGATCTGGTCTTCCTGCAGGAAGTCCAGGGCCGCAATGAGCAGAAATCCCTGCTCGACGCCCAGCACGAATCGCTTGCCGCCGCCTTGCGGCTGGATGTGGCCTACGGCCGCAATGCCATCCGCAGCGAGACGGACCATGGCAACGCGCTGTTGTCGCGTTTCCCCATCCTCGAGCACGAAAACCAGGACATCTCCGACCATCGGCTGGAGCAGCGCGGGCTGTTGCATGCGCGCATCGAGCTCGACGGGCGCGCGGTGCATTGTTTCGTGGTGCATCTCGGCCTGTTCGCAGGCAGCCGCAGCCGCCAGATCCTGGCGCTGACCGAGCGCATCCGCCGCATGGTGCCGGATGGCGAACCCATCCTGATCGCGGGCGATTTCAATGACTGGGGCGATCGCCTGGCGCCCCTGTTCGTGCAGCAGCTGGGCCTGTACGAAGTGTTCTCGCATGCCCCGCGCAGCCATGGCGGCGAATTGCCGCGCCTGCGCGACTCCGTGAAGCGCCTGAGCAATGCGCTGCGCGGGCTGCCCAATAGCGGCGTATCCGTCATGGAACGCACCAATCAGCTCGGCATGGATGGCAATTCACGCCTGCTGCTGCCGCCGCCGCGCACCTTCCCCGCGGTGTTTCCCTGGTTCCGCCTGGATCGCATCTACCAGCGCGGCTTTGCCGTGCGCAGCGCCCGCGTGCTGCGCGGCCGCGAATGGGCCAGGCTTTCCGATCATTCTCCCTTGCTGGCCGAGCTGGAACTGCCGTGAGGGCAGAGCAGTCCAAGCTGGACTGGACGCTGGGCAACGACATCCAGTTGCTCCAGAACGGTTCCGACTTCTTTCCCGCGCTGTGCGCGGCCATCGACGCCGCCCAGGTCAGCGTGCACCTGGAAACCTACATCTTCACGCCGGACCGCACCGGCTCCCAGGTGCTGGACTGCCTGGAGGCGGCTGTCCGGCGCGGGGTCAAGGTGCGCGTCGTGCTCGACGGCTTCGGCAGCGCCGAGTTCGTCGACCCCGTGCGCACGCGGCTGACCAATGCCGGCGCGCAATGCCGCATCTTCCGCCCCGAGCCGCGCTGGTTCGCGCGCTATATCCCGTCGCGCAGCCGCCTGCGGCGCCTGCATCGCAAGGTCACTGTGGTGGATGGACGTGTCGCCTTCATCGGCGGTATCAACATCCTGGATGACTACGACGACCGGGATCCGACAGACGGGCTCACCGGCCCCCGCTTCGATTTTGCGGTGCAGGTGCAGGGGCCGCTGGTAACCGAAGCCGCCTATGCCCAGGAACTGCTATGGGTGCGGCTGAACTGGGCGCGCCTGCGCCGCCATCCGCGCGACTGGAACCGCATGCGGCTGCTCAAGCCGCGCCACGCCTCCGTCGCACCCTGTGGCAACCTGCGCGCGGCGCTGGTGCTGCGCGACAACCTGCGCTTTCGCCAGACCTTCGAGCGCGCCTACCTGTACGGCATCGCGCATGCGCGCCGCGACATCCTGATCGCCAACGCCTATTTCTTTCCCGGCCGCCAGTTCCGGCGCGCGCTGGCCAAGGCCGCCGCGCGCGGGGTGCGCGTGCGCCTCTTGCTGCAGGGCAAGGTCGAGTACCGCATGCAGTACCACGCCACGCGCTCGCTGTACGACCAGCTGCTGCGCGATGGCATCGAGATCTACGAATACATGCCGAGCTACCTGCACGCCAAGGTAGCGGTCATCGACAACGTGGCGACGGTGGGCTCGTCCAACCTGGATCCCTTCAGCCTGTTGCTGGCGCGCGAAGCCAACGTGGTGGTGGACGACCAGCCCTTCTCCTGGGACCTGCAGGAACGGCTAGAGACGGCCATCCGGGAAGGCGGGCGCTTCATCCGGCCGCTCGAGTACCAGCGCCGCGGATGGTTGCGGCGCTGGGTCGACGCGGTGTCCTATACGTTGCTGCGTATCGGGGTGGCGCTGACGGGAACCTCGGACAAGTACTGAGCGCGGGCGCTCAGGCGCGCCGCTTCAGCAGTCCCAGCGCCAGCGCGGTGCCGACCAGGATGATGGCCGCGCCTGCGGCGATCGACGGCGTGATGCTCTCGTCCAGGAGCCACGACCCCCACAGCACGCCGAAGATCGGCACCAGGAACGTGACGCTCACGGCGCCGGTGGGGCCGACATTGGCGATCAGGCGGAAGAAGATGATGTACGCCGCGCCCGTGCACACCACCGCCAGCAGGATGGTGGCGATCCAGGCCTGCATGGACGCGGGCGATTCGGGCCAGTGGGTAAGCGCCAGGGGCAGCAGCACCAGCGTCGCGCCTATCATGCTGCCGGTGGCGTTGGCCAGGGCATCCACGCCGGTCAGGAAGCGCTTGGTCCAGTTGGCGGCGATGCCGTAGAACACCGGCGCGGACACTGCCGCCAGGACCGCCGGCCCCGTGCCGCCGTCGCTGAAATTCAGCTTGTCCCACACCAGCACCACGATGCCGACCACGCCTATCATCAGCCCCAGGCAGCGGGTCCAGGGCAGCTTGTCCTTGAGCCACAGCCAGCCGATGACCGCGCCCCACACTGGCGTCACGGCATTGGCCACCGACAGGAAGCCGGCGCCCAGCGATTGGGCGGCATAGGCAAACAACAGGAAAGGCACGGCCGCGTTCAGCACGCCCACCATCAGCAAGGCTTTCCAGTGCCGGGCGATGACGGGCAGCTTGCCGCGCCACAGCGCGGCGGGCAGCAGGACTAGCGCGGCCAGGCCCACGCGCAGCTCGATCAGCGCGATCGGCCCGAATTCCGGGACCGCCAGGCGCATGAACAGAAAGGAGCCGCCCCAGACTGCGGCCAGGAGCAGCAGATCCAGCAAGTTGCGTTGACGCATTTTCAGTCCCGCGAGGGGCTCATTTGCGGTTTGTAGCCAGGTTCTTCATCTTGACCCGGTAGGCCAGCAAGGCGCAGGTCAGCGACAGGACAATACACAGCACCAGGCCCGCGCGCACTCCGTTTAGTACCGTGCTGTGGGAAATGATGATGCCGACGACAGCCGTCCCCAGCGCGCTGCCTATCGCGCGCGTGGTCTGCACCAGGGCCGATGCCACGCCCACGTCGCGCCGTTCGCTCAGCATCTGCATGAACAGGGTCAGATTCGGCAGCAGAAAGCCCAGCGCGCAGCCGTTGACGAAGAAGGCGGCCAGGATCCACCAGGCCGAGGTTCCGGGCGAGATCAACAGCACCATCAGCGAACCCGCCGCCAACAGACAGCCGCCGAACACCATCAGGCGCTGCGGTTCGGTCTGCTTGGGAAACAGGCGGCCGTTGATGATGCTGCCCACCGAAATCGCGGCAACCAGCGGCGTCAGCAGCAGCCCGGCTTCGCTGGGCGTGTAGTTCAGCACCTGCTGCAACAGCAACGGGCTGTAGAAGATCAGCACGAACATGACCGCGCCCACCATCATCGCCGCCAGGTTCAGCAGGCGTGATTCGGCTCCGCCCAGCACGCGCAGCGGGAAAATGGGGGAACTCACGCGCCGTTCCGTCGGGATCAGGATGGCAATGGCCGCCACGCCCACCACGGCCAGGGCCAGTCCCAGCATGGGGTGGGCGTGGTCGCCGCTGGCAAACGCCAATTCCAGTGCGGCCAGCGGCGCGCCCACCGCCAGCACCAGCAGGATGGCGCCCAGCCAGTCGATCTTGCGGCTGCCGTCGTGGATCGGTCGGATGCGGGGGAAATAGCGGGCCAGCAGGAAGAACGCGCCCGCGGCCGCGATCGGCGCGATGAAGAAGGCCGCGCGCCAGCCCAGCGCCTGCGTCGCCGCCCCTCCCAGGACCGGGCCGATGCCGCTGGCCATGGCGAACGCCGCTGACACCAGCGCCATCCAGCGCACCCGCTGCTTGGCATCGGGGAACAGGTCAGCCGGCGCGGCGAACGCGGTCGCGATCATCATCCCGCCGCCTATGCCCTGCAGCGACCGGAAAATGATCAGTTGGGTCATGGTTTGCGACAGGCCACAGGCGATGGAACCCAGCGCCACGATCAGCACCGAAAGCAACATCAGGGGCTTGCGGCCGAACATGTCGCCCAGCCGCCCGAAAATCAGGATGGACGCCGCGGTGGCCAGCAAATAGCCCGTTCCCACCCAGGCGTACAGCGCCATGCCGTTCAGCGCCTCGGCCACGCGCGGCAGCGTGGTGCTGATGATGGTGGAATCCAGCGCGGCCAGCACTACCGTCGCCGAAACCCCCGCCATGCCCATCAGCAGGTCGCGTCGTGTATGGGCGGGGGTGGTGGGGGGCGGTGATTCGGGCGGCGGCGTCATGCCGCAGAGCATATCACCCGCGCGTCAGGGATTTCACTTATAGAAGGCGTGATAACCCCAGAAGACCGCGATGACCAGCACCACCATGATCCACGACCAACGCGAATTGGACAGCCCGCGCGGCTCCGGTTCGGGGGGAGGGGGCGGCGGTGCCAGGCGAGGCTGGACGGCCATGTAGTCGATGAAGGCGGCGAAGAACTTTTCGATGATCTTCTCGCCAGCCTTCAGCACCACCCCTTCGCCGTATTCGGCCAGCTTGCCCCCCGTCATCCCGGCGACCGTGTAGGCCACCCGTGTGCCCTGGTCCTTGGTGCTGAGGTTGATCTGGGCGGTGCCGATGGCCAGACAGGCCGCGCGGCCCTTGCCTTCGAACACCAGGGTGCAACTGTCAGGCGCATTGACGTCCGAGAGCAGGATCTCGCCGTCATAGTCCGTGTCCAGGCCGGCAATCTTGGCCCGGAGCGTGACCGCATATTCCGTGTCGCTGCGCTTGTCGACAGCGATGCATCCGGGGATACATCGCTGTAAAACGGCCGGATCCGTCAGAGCGTCCCAAGTCTGGTGCTGGGTTGAAGGAATCCACTGGGCATCTGCAATGCGCATGATTGTCTCCTTGGAAGAGCCTTACATGCCCATTGTGATACTGCTTGTCGCGTTTGGCTACTGCCTGGCGAGATGCGACGCCTTTTCGTCTGGAGTGTTCAGCGCAATGAGCCATGCCACCAGCGCGACGTACAGGCTGATCGTGCGCATGCCTCGGAACATCAATTCAGTCAATCCGAAGATCGCGAAACCGACCGTCAGCGCCAACCCCATCGCTGCGGCGGTACGCAATGCTTGCGGATGGCGTGCGCCAAATCCGCGAAGAAAAACGATAGCGGGAACACCATAGACCATCAGCAGTGCAATGCCGCCAAGCAGGCCGAAACTCGTCAGCATGTGCAGCATGTCGTTGTGGGGTTCTCCGAAATCTGACGCCACGAACGGGGACACGACGCCGGTGGCCACGCGGGCCTGCAATTCGTTCTGGAATTTGTCGGTAGACCCGAGGCCTGTCCATGGAGAAGCTTCCACCATCTGTACCGAGGCGCGCCACAACTGGAAGCGTATGCAGACGGACGTGTCAGCAATGGTGTTGGCGGACTGACATTCTTGGACCTCATGGAAGCCTTGCGAAACCCGCTCCCGCAGAGCCTGACTGCTGGCGCCCAGAGCGACGAGCAGGGCAAGGCCGACCGCAATGACGCCGACCAATTTGAGCGGATGGCGGAAATTGCCGAAAAGCAGCAGGCCTATGGCGAAAAAAAACGGAACGGCCATCCAGCCGGTGCGAGTCTGTGTGAGGACGAACGCGCCGAACAGGACAATCGCCGTGATCGTCTTGAATGTCTTCTCGGCGCGGGCATGACGCGTGAGGCTCCAACGCACGCTATAGGCGACGAGAACGAGCGTCAGCAGCAGCAAATTGCCATAGCCAACGGCGTTGTACTCGGGGGTGTCGGGGCGATTGAAATTCGGCAGGCTCAGCCAAAGTATGGTAGCTGTAGCAGCCCAGCCGGCGACCAGGAACCCCCAGATTGCCTGCCGTAGTGCTTGACGGTCGACAGAGAGAAATGCGCCCAGCATGATGGGAAAGGCGATGGAAAACCGTGCGCCCCGCTCCAATGACGGTGCGTGGACCGTTCCGTGTGCCAGTTGGCTGACCACGATGGCAATCAACGGCAGGGACATCGCAGCGATGACAGCTTTGTTGTTGCCGAGTGAGTTGATGGTTGCTTGAATGCCTCCTTCGCGCGTGAAGCAGCGCAGCATACAGGCCAGCAGCAGGGCATAAAAAAGGCCGCTGCCGCCGCCGGTCGTCAGATTGACGATGGGCAACAGGGCTGTCAGTAGAACCAGAGCAAGGGTCATGCGGCGGAACAAATAGAAGAGAAAATTTACCGGCGCGTAGCGCGCGGGTGGGGCAGCGTTCCGGTCTAGGGCGCGGAACATGAGCATTGCGTCCCAGCGCTGGGCGCACATTTGTGCAGATAGGCAGAGGACTCGGGGCGCTGAGCCGGTGGCTGTGAGCGGGTGATGATACTGCGAAAGCGCACGTCGCTGCCTGACACGCATGCACCAATACGGAAAAGGCCACGCAATCCGCTGAAATGCGGCGGAAAACTACTTCTGTTCCAAGTGAGGCGCTGCGGAAAAGGAAACTGGCCGTCCTGAGCTATCGTTTATTAGGGGTCACAATTCAGGCAGGTCTAGGTACAAAATCATGCATTTGGGGTTTCGTCGTGGTTGGACGCGGGCTCGCGCGGGCGGGTACAATTTCAGCGTTCGAGCACGCTGCGGCGACACTGCAGTGTTGGGGGGACGCATCAATAGGATTGTGACGATGTGTGGTGTTCACCACACAGCGGTCGTCGTTACCCCTTTCGCGCGGCAGTCGTTGCGCATTACGATCTGGCCGCGTTGGTACGGAGCCTTTTCTTGTAGTGCTTAGGAAGTCGTGACGGGCCGCGTGGATCGTAGTGTGACCGTCATGCGATACGCATGGCAGGTTCAAATTCGCGCCCGCCGCTTCTTCTTGCAACGAAAGAAAAGCAATTTCGCGTTATTTACGTTGCAGAAAAGGTATTTATATAACGCGTATGGCACGATAACCTCCACGCTTGGGCTGCGATAGTAGTAAGCAGTCAGGTGAAGGGCAACAGGTCAAGTGGGTAAATTGGCTAATCTGTTGATCGAATAGAAAGTGCAAGGCAATCTAATTAATAAAATGCCTGGTTCAGCGGATGTCAATAAAATATGCTTTACTTGCTTGTCGCTTTTCTGGTTTCATTGATCGTTACCATGTTGTTGGTGCGTTTTAACGCGCTCCATGGTCATTTTTTTCTCGATCATGAAACGAAAGGCGTACAGAAATATCACGACCGACCCGTCCCCAGAGTCGGGGGGATCTCCCTTGTGTGTGCGATGGCTCTCGTCATGGTGTTAGCAACCTTGCGCGAGCCGACCCTTGATTATGAGCCGCTAATATTGCTGGCGGTTTCAATGCCCGCATTTTTGGGTGGCTTGGCCGAAGACTTCACAAAGAAAGTTAGGGTTTTGTCGAGATTGATGTTTGCCATGATTTCGGGGATGGCGGCATACTATTTTCTGGGCGCCACGCTCGATCGGCTTAATATTGTTGGTGTCGACTGGTTGTTGCAGTTTGGTCCGATTTCATTTGTTGTTACTGCAATAGCTATCGCAGGTGCGGCCAATGCTATCAATATTATCGATGGATATAATGGCTTGGCGGCCGTTGTTTCTGTAATGATTTTTGCGGGCTTTGCATACGTATCTTATTATATCGGCGATCGATTGCTTCTTACTGTTTCAGTCGGGATGATGGGTGCGATCGTCGGTTTTCTGGTCTGGAATTACCCACGAGGTCTAATTTTTCTTGGGGACGGCGGGGCCTATTTCATAGGCTTCATGATTGGGGTGGTTTCCGTCTTGATGATCGCGCGGCATCCCAATGTGTCGGCATGGTTTCCCCTGCTGTTGTGCATCTATCCGGTGTTCGAGACGCTGTTTTCGATGTATCGGAAGAAGTTGCTCCGCGGACAGTCTCCTGGTCTGCCAGACGGCGTGCATTTGCACATGCTCATTTACAAGAGACTGGTGCGCTGGGCGGTCGGCTCGAGCGATATCCGGCGCAAGACGCAACGCAATGCCATGACGTCGCCATACCTGTGGCTGCTCTCGTCCTTCGCGGTTCTACCCGCAGTACTATTTTGGCAGAATGAGCTTCTATTGATGCTATTTGTGGTGCTCTTTTCGGCTCTGTATATTGGTCTCTATCGTAGGCTAGTGCTGTTCAGGATGCCGAAGTGGATGGTGATCAGCCAAAAACAGCGCGCTGCACGGGCTGCTGCAAAGAAATCGATGAGAAAAGTGCGACGCTGAGTTTGTAGCGGCCGACGTCGGCTCTCCCCAGGTTTTGGTGCTTACTATTGAGGTTGGTTGAATGGCTCAGAACGAGCGCTTCTTGATTTTTATCCCGTGCTACCGGTGCGAAAAGCAGATTTCCCGCACCTTGACCCAGTTATCCGGAGTGGAAGGCCTGGATTGCGAAATTCTTGTTCTGGATAATCGTAGTCCAGATGGTACGGTGGAAGTTGCCATTCAGACGGCGGACAAGTTGGCGATGCCTGTAAAGGTTGCTCGGAATGATGAAAATTATGGACTTGGCGGCTCGCACAAGGCCGCGTTCGATTTTGCGATCGAGCACGATTTCGATTATTTGATCGTATTGCATGGCGATGATCAGGGCAATGTCGCCGACTTGCTGCCGTTGATTGCTGCGGGGAAGCATCGGGATGTGGATTGCCTGCTAGGGGCGCGTTTTATGAAAGGCTCGCGTTTGCAGGGCTATTCGGCCTTCAGGACTTTTGGCAATCGTGTTTTCAATCGCCTTTTTTCGGCGGTCGCCGGGCAGCGGCTTTACGATTTGGGCGCGGGCCTCAATTTGTATAAGGTAAACTCCCTGAAAAAATCCCAGTGGCGGTATTTTGGCAACGATCTCACCTTCAATTATTACATGATTCTTGCGTCAGCTGCCTGGGGTTGGTCGTTGCGGTTCTTCCCCATATCATGGCGTGAGGACGACCAGCTATCCAATGTGAAGCTCTTCCGGCAAGCCAAGCGAACTATCTCGCTGCTGCTTGAATTCGCTTTTGCGAAAAAATCATTCCTTGCGAAGAATCATTCAGGCAGGGAAAGCGGGAAGTACACTTCCACGATTGTTTATTCGAATCGCGCGGACCAGGGTTCCCAAGATGCGTCAATGCTCTAGGTTGCTTAGGTTTGCAACACTCGTACTCGGGGTCGGTAGTGTAGTTTGGGCGTTTTATGTCACTGTACCGCAGGTGATGCGAGCCTTCGAGCATGGGCCGGCCGGCATGCAGATGCTGGTAGTCAGCTTGGTTCTGTATTTGGCCTCGCACGTGGTGCGCATGGCTCGATTGTGGCTTCTTATCGGCGGCGGCAGGTTGAGGGAATTGTTGCGACTGTATTGGTATACAACCGCTGTTTCGCTCGCCATGCCGTTTAAGACGGGGGAGCTCATTCGCATACTGGAAATCGGGTGGAGTACCAAAGGGCCGCGATTTGGCTTGGTGGTCGTCTGGGTGGAGCGAGCATTCGATGCCGCATTGCTATCGCTGGCGGCGATCGGCTTGGCGTACTCGAGTCAGGACGCCCGGCCTTTGCTGTTGCCGCTCATCGGCGTATTACTGCTGTTTGTGGCCTTGTCGCTAATTTTCTTATGGGTCGTGCCTGAGAATTTACCTCGCATAAATCTGCATATCATGCGATTGTATTCTGGGCGGCGCGCTGTCCGCCTGATGCGGAGTATCGCCTACATGAAGACATTCGCAGAGGATGCACGAAGAATTCTCAGGGGACGCATGGCGACTTTCGCAATACTCACGTTGCTGATATGGACCTTTGAACTGTTTGCCATTGCCAGTGTCATGGCTCCAGATTTTCCCGCTATTACGGGCTTTACTGAGCTTCTCACTAAGCTGGTACCTGGCTTGTCGCAGGTAGAATCTAGCGCGGGTATGAAGTTGTGGACGATGACTGCATTGTCCCAGACGCTGTTGGTACTGGTGTTTGGCTTGGTTGCCCTATTTCCCTATATTCGCCAGCGTCTGAATGGTCGCGGCTTTACTGGAAATCGCGATGACAACGCTGGTTGTTTACGATAATACTTTCGATGTCCCTGGCGATGTAAGCCACCACCTAAGTCTCTCCAGATTCGCAGATTTGCGAGTAAGACGACGCACGCTTCGTCATCGTATCCGTGCCGCAGTGGAGCGGCTGCGCCCCAATGTGCAGTTGCTGGTGGAGGATCGAGGCACTTCTCTGGATGACCATAAAGTGCGCAAGGCCCTGCATGATGGAGCCAGGGTTGTGTATGTGCCATCCTACCTTGCCATGCTGAACGATGAGGCGACGCTCGCCGTCTATCTCGAGAAGCTTTGCTTGGCTGAGTGTTCGGTTCGGGTCGTGGTCGCTGCAGGGGCCGGTGATGTTTTCGAGGGATTACCCGTCGTCGTGCTGGTGGGAACGGATGCGGCCGATTTTTTGGACGCGATGCGCCGAGGAGATCATCGCGCGATCTTGGTAGATTTAGTGGCGAATCTCGAGCCTGTCCCTGACGATATTGGGATGGCAGATCTGAGGGACCCGGCGCAGTTCCTGTCGGTAGCCACTTCCACGTTCGACGTTCGACACTTCAATTCCGTGGCGGCCACCGACCGGTTCACAGTACTCAAGCGTTCTAGCGACAAGGCGAAGTTGCGGCGCGAGTTCGATTTTTTTGCCCTGCTGCCGGCGGAGATGCAGCGGTACTTCGTGCAGCCCTATGGTTTCAAGGAAGAGTTGGAGACCGCCAGCTACAAAATGGAGCGCCTCTTTGTTCCGGATGTGGCGGTGCAATGGACTCATCGTGCGTTTACGGTGCAGCAATTTGAGCAGATGCTACGCCGGATTTTTCATTTTGTGAGCGCTCGGGTAGAGCGTGCTGATTCTGGCGCCAGTCCTGAACACGAAGGCCTTTTTCTGTCGAAGGTCGCCGAGAGGGTGGGCCCGCTTGAGCGTACGGATATTTTCCCTGGGCTCGAGGCGCAATGTAAGGTCGCATTTGGCGGGGTGCGCGCACTGTTCGAACGATACCAACGCCTATATGCCCTCTTGACAAAGGATGTGAGGTTTCCGCGCCCGGTTCTGAGCCATGGTGACCTGTGCTTTTCAAATATTCTGTACGGGCGCGCGGAAGGTACGATGAAATTCATCGACGCGCGTGGTGGCTCACGTCTCGAAGACCTGTACATGCCTGCCTACTATGATATTGCGAAGCTTTCGCATTCCGTTGAGGGGGCATACGACTTTATCAATGCAGGTTTGTTCAGAATCGAGTTGGACGACGTTAACCGGCCGCAGCTGGTTATCAAGGACGGCGACCACACTTCGTATATCCGCACGTTTCGGAAGCACTGTGAGGAAGCCGGGTTCGTGCCTCGCTTCGTGCGGCTGTTCGAAGCCTCGCTATTCATTAGTATGACTCCGTTGCATAGCGAATCGCCCTTGAAGGTATTGGCGTTTTTGCTGAACGCGCAGCGCATACTTGATCAGGTTGAAGATAAGGCGTATTGGAGTTGATTTTATGATCCGCAGCGAGAAGGTATTGGTTTTTGATGTCGATGGAACACTCTGCGAGATAAGACGCCCCGAGCAGTCATATGCGGACGTTGAACCAATTTGGTCCGTAGTCGATAAGCTCAAGGAATATAGCCGTGCTGGTTTCTATATTGTTTTGAATTCGTCACGGAATATGAGGACGTATCAAGGAAATGCCGGCCTTCTCAATGCCAATACCCTACCAGTACTCGTGGATTGGCTGAAGAAACACGATATTCCCTTCAACGAAGTGCATCTCGGAAAGCCTTGGCCTGGAACTGACGGATTCTACGTAGATGATCGCACTATCAGGCCTGACGAGTTTTGCCGTCTGAACTACGAAGAAATACTCGCTTTGCTGGGCGTCGAGAAGGGAAAGGAATGATCGTAATCATCACGATGGCCGGTCTGGGAAAGAGGTTTCGAGACGCTGGCTGGGATGTCCCAAAGTACCAGATCGAGGCGCATGGCCGCACTTTGTTCGCGTGGTCGATGTTGAGTCTGCGCCAGTTTTGGAAAGTGAAGGCGCAGCCCATTTTTATTGTGCAAAGGCAGGATCAAGCGTCCGAGTTCATCAAGGCAGAGTGCGCACGGCTAACCATTGTCGAGCCGCAGATTGTGGAGATCGACGGCCTTACGGACGGACAAGCAACGACCGCCATGTTAGGGATGAATGCGGCTCACAACGATAACGTGCCGGTATTTGTCTACAACATTGACACATTCGTACATCCCGACAGCCTTGCTCCTGAGAATGTTCGAGGCGACGGTTGGATTCCGTGTTTCGAGGGCGCGGGAAATGGTTGGAGTTTCGCGCGTGTCGACGAGAACATGCGCGTAACGGAAATGCGCGAAAAGGAACGCATTTCGAATTGGGCCACGGTTGGACTTTACGGCTTTAGTTCAATCGCGCTTTACCGTGAGCTGTACGGCGATTTCTTTAGTGATGGGCAAGGTCTGGCCAAGGGCGAACGTTACATCGCTCCTATGTATAACCGGATGCTGGAACAGGATAAGCAGGTATATGTGCAGCCCTTGCCGCTGTCGGCAGTGATCCCTTTGGGGACTCCTGCTGAACTGAAGCAGTTCTTGGAGGCACAGCCTCCGGTCCTGTGACGGTCTGGAAATGCGCGGACATATGATGCGGAAAATTCTGTTTGCAGGGGGGCTCTTGGTCGTATTGGCCGGAGCTTATGTGCTGGCATCGGGCGACACGCTGTCCGCTCGGGGGCCGCTTGTGCTGCTAGCATCGGTCGTCCTTGGAGCCATTTTCCTGCCGAACCGCGAGTGGCCGCCCTTGGGGATGCTGGCGTTCCCCGCAATAGTCGCCGTTCTGTCCGCGCTGGCCTTTTGGCAGGCAGCTCCTTCTGTTTCTACATACCCGACTGTCACGCTGACAGTCACCGGGGAGAAGCATCCTGCAGCGTTGGCAGCAGAGGTTTGGATGGCTGGATTGGGTCAGCCTTGGCAGGAGTTGAGCGTCAAGGGCTTTGACGGCTGGGCGTCTCGCGGCAACGCCGTGGTTGGCTTCGAAAGTACGGAGAAGACTATTCGAGTTCCGGGCCGCTGGTCTGAGGGGGCTGTCATCCGGTTCGGAAAAGGTCCATATTCCGGCGTGGTTGAAGTTGCAACTGACGGTCAACGTTCCAGAATCGACCTCTATTCTCCAACGCCTGATAGCGTGGACGTGGCGCTGCCGAAGCCCGTTGCGGCCCCTATTTCTGTGCCGTTCAGGGCGTTGTCTACTTTTCTGTTTGCATGGGCTCTTTTCTTGCTATGTGCCCGCACGGCTAAGAAACCCTTGAGTTTCCGGTATTGCGTGGCTTACGCCGCAATATTGACTGGTATTCTCGCCTGGCTAAGTACAGCACACATGTCGGCTGCGGGCGATGTAGAGTTGCTGCTCGTCGATGTGGGCGGGGCAACGGAGAGGACCGGTGACGCGACGGCATTCCTCGGTACGGGCGCCGGCTATGCGGAGCGACTGCCCTTGCCGATTGCAAACTATGCAAACCAAGCATTTGTGGTTTCGCGCGATGCCGCTGCGTTGACTCTAAGAACGAACATCGCTCCGCTAGCAATTTGGAAGCAAGAAGGTGGGGGCGGGGCGGTGGCAACCTCGCTTACATGCAGTCCGGACCGGCCTCTGGTCGCGGAGTTTGCCGCACATAGGCAAGCTAGCGTCCAAGGCGTCATGAGTGTAGGAACGGAGTTTGTAGTTGCGGCCCCTGATTTGCCCGCCGAAAAGGATGGCGCTTCTGCGGCTGGTCGGCGTTTCCTAGTGTGCTGGCCGTATGAAGATGGCATGTTGGTAGCCTGGTCGAGCGCATACCTGAAGTACGGTGCCTGGACCGGGCCCGTGGGGGCCATAGAACGGGTGCGGATAAACGTTCCTGGTGCGCCTGCGGCGGTTTTGCGATTGTCCTCCAGCTTATTGACTTTCGCGTCCTTGCATTCCCTTGGGGCGGATGAATTTGCCTATCCGAGAATTTCATCGCCCTTGTCTCATGCCGATCAGGCTCGACGGTTCGCCACATCGTTGATCGCCGGGTTGTGTGTGTTGCTATTGCTTCCGCTGGGCGAGGTATACAAGCTGCTGCGCATGCTGAGAGACCGTGTCCAAGGTTCGGCCGCAGTTTATTGTTTGTTAATTATCGGCGGCTGGGCATTGTTTACCATCGGCGTAACCTGGCCTAGTATTATCCGTTCGGATGCGATTAGTCCATTTATTCAGCATGGTACTGGTAGGATGGCCTTGTGGTATGGCGTCGGATATCCCCTGTACATCTCTGCTATGCTCAATCTCGGTGGGCCGGAGTTATCTCTACTGTTGAAAGTGCTGCTGGTCGGTTTGGCTACGTCGTGGGTGGCGCTGCGTGCGTTGCATGCAGGTGCGAAAGGTTGGCTTGTATGTGCCTATCTGGCCGGCATGCTCTTGCTTACGGGAACCACGATGGTCGCCGCAACCGAATTGCGCGATGCGGTCAACGGGGTGGCGCTCAGCGCTTTTGGGATATATGCATTCGCATTGTTGATCCGGTATCGCTCGATAGGCTCATCATTACCTGCATTACATTATTGTCTCCTGGCCATTTTTGGAGCGATGGCGGTCTTACTGCGCACGGACAATGTCGTCTTCGTAGGGGCGCTATTGGCGGGCTTCGCGTTGGGACGAGGGTGGAGGCGAACATTGCCGGCATGCCTGGCAATGGCGGTGCTCTGGCTGGGGGTGACGCCTGCAGTTGTGCGATATGTGATGGACAGCGGCGACCGGGGGCAAGGGGAGATGAGGCTGTACAAGCAATCGGCGTTTGTCAATCCACTGGTGGGAATGCTGCGTGGAGACGCGCTGAAGTCCGCCGAGCGTGCAGAGTTGTCGGAGACCTTGAGCAAGGTGCTCAAGGTGGGTCACTCGATTGAACATTGGACGCCATCGGACGTGGTCTACTGGCACGAAACGGAGAAAGGACAGGGAACTCCGGAGATCCTGGCAGAGTTGCAGAAGGCCTTTGTCATGAATGCCGCAAAACATCCCGTTGAGTTTGCCACGCTCCGTACGATCACTTCCCTTAAGGCTCTGGGCATGGATGCTGCATCTGCATGGCTGGCTCAAAAGTACATTGATCGTCCGTTTGTGCTGCCACCTTATTCTGATTACATGGTCGGAAAAGATGCTTATTGGCAAAGTATGGTGATTCTTGCTGGGTATCGGCCTCCAATTCATCTGTTTCCCGAGATGACGACAAAAGTTCTTAGCTGGTATGAGCGCATCGCGCTGGGAGCACTGCAGGTATTGTTCGCTTTGGTGTTGCTTTTTGGATTCCGCCGTTTTCCTGCATCCTCACTACTCGCGGCCGCGTTGCTTCTGCGTGTGGCAGTTTTCTGGTTAATGCAACCGGCATCGGTTTTTCTGTACTTGGCGGAATTGCAGATTTTGGGAACGTTACTGCCCTTGCTGGCATGGACGGAATGGCGTTTGCGTCTTGCGGAGGGGGCATCGTGCTCATTAAATTTGGCATGATATCCGGAATAGGTTGGTTGATCGATTTTTCTATTTTTACCTTCTTGTGCAATGTTGGGATGACTCCAGGCTACGCGAATGGAATCGCTGCGACAGTTGCGGTCACATTTGTTTATTTTTCTTCGCTGCGTCCGATATTTAAATACCGCGGAAGTTATGTTTTTCGAAAACTACTATCTTATTGGACGTATCAGGTCGTCGCTGTTGCCGCGGCGTCGTTGGCAGTAAATTTGATATCCAGTCTAGAAGTTCACCCTGTTATAGCGAAAATAATCGCCACTCCATTTACCTTTGTGGCGAATTACTTATTTATGCGCTGGCTGGCGGGTGTGGTCGTACCTCGTTCATCTGTATGACTCTCTCCCAGAGCTTTGGGGGCAGGAAGTCACGCAAAGAAAAATCTGGCAATATCTATACAAAATGACAGCAGAATGACAACGGGCTGGTTTTATCATCGCTAACTGAGCTTTTTGAACTAAAATCCTGGCGCTTGTGTGAGTCGTTCTTCTGCGGCATATCGCGTGCGGAACCTCGCCGACACTCCGTGGCTCGATGGAAGCCGTTGTTCAGGTGATACCGCTTCGTCGCTGTCGGTCCGGTCGTTCCGATCCTTGACGTACAACTACATGACTATTCGTCCGATGCCTGCCGCCCGTTCTTCGGGAGGAGCTGAGTCGTCAGCGCCTTCTAGTTCGCTCCCCTCTCCCGATGTTGCGGCGATAGAGCGATTGGAGGCGCAACTGGCTCAATCGCAACTGCAGCTTGCCGAGTTGGCCCAGCGGCATGACGAGATCAGCCAGTCCACCGCGTATCGCGTTGGGTCAATGCTCTCACGCAGCCCTTTGGGAACGCTCTATCGCATGTTGGCCCGCAGTAAGACCGAGGTTGCCGGTACAGCAGCCGAGTCGCCTGCGGCCGTACCGACAGTGTCCCCCATGCAAACGCAGCGAGTTCCCCCTGTGCAGCTGCCGCCGGACATGCTGGCGGCGTTGGAAGCGATTCAAGTAGGCGAGCCGGTGGCCGTGGCCCACCCGGACTGGCTGGGCATACGCAGTTCGGCAACCCAAATGTTCGAGCAGCTGCTGTGCGTGGGCGATGATCTGACGCCGGCTTATGCACAGCTTCTGGCGTTGCGCCTGGCCGAACGAGGGCCTTCGGCCATCGTGTTTCAGGGTTTTCCCTACACATACCAGTATCTGGTGGAGGCGCTGCGCCGCGAGGCCAACCATCTGCCGCTCTACGCGGTGTGGCACGGCACGTTCATGCAGGCTAGCGAAGACTACGCCTGGCGCAGCTTCCGTCTGGTCTGTGCGCTACAGCGGCAGGGCAAGATCCGGCGCATCGGTTGCGTCAAGCGCGGACAGGATGAAGTGCTGCGCCATAACGGCGTGGAAGCGGGATATTTGCTGAATGGATACCGCCAAGTGCCGTCGGGCGCTTCGCAGCTCGCTGCCGGACCTGCCAGGCTGGGTATCTGGAGCATATCCGAACTCAAGCACAAGCCCCCCTATGAGATGCTTGCTGCGGCTTCGATGATCGATGGCGCAATGGTTGTGGGCTCGGTAGCGTCGCCTCGCATGCGGGAGTTCTGCCAGGAATTTGGCGTTGCCTATGACTTCGTCGGCAGCATGGTACCGCAAGCCCAAATGCCGCAGCACTTGGCGACCTGCCATGTGAATCTGTATGTCACCTTGAACGAGTGCGCGCCGATGCTACCGCTGGAGAGTTTCGCTGCGGGGGTGCCTTGCATCGTCGGACCGAATACGCCCTACTTCGAGGATGATCCCTACTTGCATGAAAAGCTCGTTGTGCGGGTGCCGGACGATGCCAAGGAGATTGCCGAGCGGATCAAGGGAGTGCTGCTAGAACGGGACGCGATCATGGAGGCTTACCGCGTCTACGCGCTGCGGCACAACGCCGCGGCGGCTGAGACGATCGCGCGGTTCCTGGCCTGATGCATACCATTTGTTTCGTTACCTACGAGCTTTACCCCGTGACCCGCGGCGGTTGCGGTGCGCTATTGCACAATCTGGCGACGCAATTACTCGCGGCGGGCGACCGTGTGGTGTTCCTGCTTGATGTTGCCGAAGACATATTTGAACGGTTCGAAAAGGTTGAACGCCTCAAGCTCCCGAATCCGCACAATTGCGTGGCGTATCGTGCTCAGTCGCTGGTGGGCGGCGAGGCCATGGACCCGGTGGGATTTACTTCCTGGTACGACTGGCGGGCGTATGTGTTGCATCAGGCAGCTCTGCGCGTGCATGCGCTGGAAACACCCGAGCTGATTGAGTTCTTCGACTATTACGGCACCGCATTCTATGCTCTGAACGAGAAAATTGCTTTAGAGGCTTACAAAGGGACGCGGATGGCGGTGCGATTCCATGCCACGATTGAGGCAATGGATACCGTCGATTTGACGAATTCGCTGCATCCCGATTTGTACGCGCTTTATTCGTTGGAGCGGGCTTCGCTGGCCTTGGCCGATACGGTTATCGTGCCGTCCAACTCTTTTTACGAGCGGTCGCTCAAGCCTCTGTACCCGCGTACGCAGGGTCGCCAAGCTGTCGCAGTGCCGCCGTTGCGCAAGACGCTTGCACCTGTGCAGGTCGAGCCACAGGCCGAAGGAGTGCTGTTTTACGGGCGCTTGTTCGCGATAAAGGGTGTGGACCTGTTGGTGGATGCCGCCATCTCGTGGCTGCGCAAACGGCCGGAGCTACCGGCAGAATTTTATTTTCTGGGCGGCGACTCGAATCAACCGCCGGATGGTGCGTATCCGTATGTCGATTATCTGACCCGTCGGATTCCGACGGACCTGCGCGCGCGATTTCACTTTCTGGGCCATATGCAACATGCGGAGGTGGAGCAGTTGTTGAAGAAGGTCCGGTTCGCCGTTTTTCCCAATCGCTACGAGTCATTCTGCTACGCGGCGCATGAGCTTTATGCGGCTGGCGTGCCGCTGGTTGTTTCCGATATTCCAGGCTTTGCGGACTTTTTTAAGAATGAGCGCAACTGCCTTTCGTTCGACGCCGGCTCTTCGGATGCGTTGTTGTCTTGCATGGATCGGATGTGGGACGACGAGGCGCTAAGGGCTACGCTGGCCTATCCCTATCCCGTCGTAACGGACGAAGTGGCTAGCGTTTACCACGACATGCCCGCCGCGATCGAAGACGTATCCGCATCGACTACGACCGTCCGGACCCTGGCGCTGGTCGTGGCAGACAGTTTCGAGGCATCCCGGCATGCACGTGAAACTCTGTCGCAGGCGGGTTGTGAAGTCGCTGTGCTGCTGCGCGTCGCCGCAAGTTCGGATGAGGCGTCGGCGCTGCTTTTTGGCAGCAATGTGCATTGTGTCGATGCGTCGGGACGTGCGCTGGACCTGCAATCCGTGAGGGCCTTGGATGCGTTGCTCGTATTGCGCGCAACGGATCGCGTGGATCCGCGGTTTTTGACGGTCGCGGCGCGCGTATTGGCGGCTCGGCTGGACCTCCCCTATGTAAGCTGTTGGCGTTACCAAGGAGCCAGCCTTCACGCTTATGCATTGCCCCTGTTCCTTGATGTTGCTCCCACCTCGGGGCGCAGCCCCTTTACGCGTAGTGTGATGCGAACGGAAGCTGGACGGCTGCTACTCGATCTATTTGATGCAGGCGTCGGCGAGTATGCAGAATTGAAGTACCTGTGGGATTTGACGAGCGACGGGGCGCCGGGCTTGGTAATCCCACGGCCGTGGATCCGCATGGAGGATGAAACGCCCTCTTATCCAGGTCCAAAACAGTTTTCCTATTTGCTGAATGGCAATCGCGATTTCGTGCGCAAGGAGCGCATCGCGCAGTACGCGGTGGCCAAGTGGAATGCGTCGACCGGCCAGGACGCGCAAGTAAGAAAATCACTTGATGAGATCGGCGGCTTGCCAGCCTCGGTCATTACCGCCCTGGCCCGCCTGGGGAGTTTCGTAACCAGAAACTATCGGCGTGCCAGGTCCATACGGGGACGAGCGGCGCGGCGGCTGAAAGCGTTGCGGCCGCAGTCGAGCAGTCGAGCAAACTGAAGAATTATCGATTATGAGAGGTCTGTCTTGATTATGGAAGTGCTCCAGCTGCTGCGAGGCATGCTGACCCGCCATCGGCAATTGATATTGCAGATGATAAAGCGCGAAGTGCTGGGCCGTTATCGTGGGTCAGTGCTTGGCTTGGCCTGGTCTTTCTTCAACCCGTTGCTGTTGCTGCTGGTCTACACCTTCGTTTTTTCGGTGGTGTTCAAGGCCAAGTGGGCTGGGGCGGGAGCGTCCATGACACAATCCCATGGTGACTTCGCGGTGATTCTATTCGCCGGGCTGATCGTGAACAACCTGTTCGCCGAATGCCTGAACCGAGCCCCTTCCATGGTGTTGTCCAACGTCACTTATGTGAAAAAGGTCGTATTTCCGCTGGAGACTTTGGTTGTCATCGGCTTCGGCTCCGCGGTGTTTCACCTTTTGGTGAGTTTCGTCGTGTTGGTCATCGCCCAACTCATTTTTCTAGGGCACATTCCCTGGACCGCAGTGTATTTCCCGATGGTCCTCGTCCCTCTGGCCTTGTTCACTCTCGGGATTTCGTGGTTCCTGGCAGGGCTCGGCGTATACATCCGCGATACGGCGCAAGCGGTGTCGCTGCTGACGATCGTGCTGACGTTCGTCTCGCCTATTTTCTATCCCTTGTCCGCTATTCCCGAGCGGATGCAGGGGTACGTCAAGCTCAATCCGATGACCTTCGTTGTGGAAGAGACCCGCAATGTGCTGATCTTCGGCAAGACGATGGATTGGCTCTCCTGGGGGATTTACACGCTGGTGGGGACCGTCATATTTTTTCTAGGCCTGGCTTGGTTCCAGAAGGTCCGTAGGGGGTTTGCTGATGTCCTCTGATAACACCTCGATTCATGTAGAGAACCTGGGCAAATGCTATTCAATCTACGCGAAGCCTCAGGACAGGTTGAAGCAGGCGCTGTTCGCGCGCGGCGCAAATCTGTTCGGGCGTGAACCCAAGAGCTATTCCGAAGACTTCTGGGCTCTTTCGGGCGTGTCCTTTGATGTGAAGAAGGGCGAAACCGTAGGTATTGTCGGTCGTAACGGATCGGGGAAGTCGACCTTGCTGCAGATGATCTGCGGCACGGTCACGCCTACCACGGGATCCGTAAGAACCCATGGGCGAGTGGCGGCGCTGCTGGAGCTGGGCGCCGGGTTCAATCCGGAGTTCACCGGGCGGGAGAATGTCTATCTCAATGCCTCCCTGCTTGGACTGACGCATGAGCAGATCAATGACCGCTTCGATCAGATCGCTGCATTCGCGGATATCGGCGAGTTCATAGAGAGCCCGGTCAAGAAGTATTCCAGCGGCATGTTCGCGCGCCTGGCATTTTCGGTGGCCGTGCATACGGAGCCGGAAATCCTGATCGTCGATGAGATCCTGGCTGTGGGAGATGCGGCATTTCAGCGCCGATGCCTGAAGAAGTTCTACGACATCCGGGATGCCGGCTGCACGATCCTATTCGTATCGCATGACCAATATCAGGTGAAGTCGATCTGCAACCGTGCCCTCTATCTGAACCAGGGCCGCCAGATCGAATTTGGGCAAGCTGGCCGCGTCATCGACCGCTATACCATCGACATGCAGGCCGCTTTGCGCGAGTTCGAAGAGCGCGAGACTGCGGCAGGTCATGGCCACACCGCCGCGATGCCGAAGGAGCTGGATGTGCTGGATACGTCTTCTCCCGAGGACGCGCCCGACGCAGGCGTGGGGGCGGACGACGAGGCGGTTGTCGCGGCTGAGGTTCAAGAAGCCGTGATGCAGGAGCCCGCCGTGCAAGCTGCGCCCAACCCTGCACCGACGCGCGAACCCGAAAAGCTCTTCGTGATCGACGATGTCTGGCTCACGCGCGAAGGCAGCGACGAGCGCATCGCGGAAATTGCAACAGGGCAGGATTTACGGCTGAACGTAGCATTTCATGCGCTGAGCAGCCATGTGCCAAAAAAAATCAGTTTTGTGTTCAATCTTTATCGTCACGATGGACTTTATATCTGCGGCACCACGACGTTGATGGAAGGCATGCTCCCGCATGATGGGTGTGCAAGCGGAACCTATTCTGTGAAATTTCCCGCTTTTCCGCTTTTGGGTGGAAGCTACAAGTGGCGGGTGGCAATCAATGACGAGGGCGGATTCGTGGTGCACGCCGATGCGACCAATGTGTGCGCGTTTCAGGTTGTGGACAATTTTGAGGCGGTGGGCATAGTGTCGTTGCCGCGCGAGTGGGAATTCAAGCTCGAAGCAGCGCGATGAACGAATTAGCCATCGATATTGAGAGAATAGAATGGAACGATTGAGCTTTGATCAGAGTTCACGATATGACGGGCTGGAAGCCGCCATTCATATCGCTAGGTACTCCTTTGCCCGCCCTTATTGCTTGAGCAAACGCGTGCTGGACATTGCATGCGGCGAGGGGTACGGATCCCATTTGCTGGCGCGTTGGGGCGCGGCCGAGGTGGTGGGGGTAGACGTTTCGGCTGAAGCGTTGCAAGCGGCAAATGCTCATTTCAGCGGTGAGCATGTCCGCTTCGTGCAGAGCGAGGGCGAGACCCTGCTGGATAAGTTCGAACCGGAGAGCTTCGATCTTATCGTGTCGTTCGAGACGATTGAGCATGTTAGCGATCCCATTAAGTTCCTGAGCAACCTTAAACGCCTGGTGAAACCCGAGGGATTCATTGCTATCAGTTGTCCCAATGACTGGTGGTATTTTCCGACTGACGAAGAGAAAAATCCATACCACCTGCGGAAATATCATTTTGACGAGTTCAAGTCGCAGACCGAAGGCGTGCTCGGTGAGGCCCGGGGGTGGTTTCTGGGAGGGCCGGCGACAGGTTTCCTGAATATAGGCTACGAGCGTTATCCGTCGGACGAGGAGAAAGGTGGGCAGCTGCAAATGCTCAAAACGGTTCCCATGACGGCGGGCTTTATGGTGCCGGCTGACCGCAATGCGGGTCCGCAACCCGCCAACGCCAGTTATTTCCTGGGGCTTTGGGGGGAGGGGGAGCTTGCCGAAGGAGGCGTCAGCGCTGGCGCGGCTATTCTGCCGCTATCCATGGATTCGTTTCGTACCGGCATCTTCCAGGGCCATATGCCTTCAGTGAAAGAGGCGCTGGCTGCGCAGGAGGCCAAGCATCGAATCGAAAAGGCCGATTTGGACAGTGGATTGCGGGCAGCGGAACTGCGCGTGGAAGCCATGGGCGTCGAGTTCCAGTTCATGCGCGAGCAGCTCGGGGAGCGTGTCCACCACCTGACATTGCTGGAGCAGAACCACTCCGAACTTGAGCGGGTCCACTCTGAGTTGGTACAGAAGCACGCGGCACTCGAACAGCACAATGGCGAACGCATCGACTGGGAGCACAAATTGCGTGCCGCTTCACTGCGTGTGGAAGCGTTGGGCTTGGAGCTGCAACTAACCCGCGAACAACTTGGCGATCGCGTTCACCGATTGACAGTGGCGGAACAGAATTATTCTGCGCTTGAGCAGACGAGCGCAACAATTCAACATAGTCACGAAATACTTCAACAATCACATGCCATACTGACTCAACGCAACAGTGAATTGGAATGGGCTGCTGCGCGATACGCAAGAATCAGTTCTGCAATTCCGTCATGGTTACGTAAAATAATGATTTTCTTATACCGTCATCTCTGGAAGAGTGGTCGTGGCAATTGAGAACCTGCTGGTGCCCGGGTTGAGGTCCTATTCGTATGTTTCTGACGACAGACATCGAGTACTGCATCAACAGCCGGGTAGCTTGGCAAACATTGGTCCAAATGGCGTTAACCTCACCATCAGCTGCCTTTCGCTTAACCGAGCCGCACTGACCGAGAAGCTTCTTCGTTCAGTCGCGCAGCACATTCCGAAATTCGCTGGCGAATTCCTGATCATTGATAACGGTTCCGGCCAGGAAACCGTGGATCAATTACACGCGATCCGCGAGGAAATGCCGTTCCGTACCCGCATCGTGCGGTTGGACAAGAACTACGGCGTGGCGGGGGGGCGCAATCGGACCATGCCCGAGGTGTGCACGGAATGGGTATTGTGTCTGGATAATGACATTTTTCTCACGATGGATATCCTGCCCAGGATCCAGGAAGATATTGCCACGCTGGGTTGCCATTTCCTGAATGTGCCCTTGCTTAATCCCGACGGTCAGACGGTTTTTGCCGCGGGCGGACACCTGTATGTATGCACTGAGCCGGCGGGCTTGCACCTGGGCGCAGGCAGCGCCTGCAGGCAGGCGGTGCTGGACGCGAACGCACTCGAACCGTTTCTGTCGACGTTCCTGTTGGGCGGCGCTTGTGTGCTCAAGAAGTCGACGTTTGGACGCTTGGGCGGTTACGACGAGAACATGTTCGTGGGATTCGAGGATATCGATTTCTCCATTCGCTTGTTCCAGGAAGGCTACAAGGTCGGTACGACTTCCGTGCTGGGCCTGATTCACGATCATCCCCCACCAGTTTCCGACAGCGACCGAGACTATGAGCGGGAGCGTTTCTCGCGCAACGTCATCTACCAATCGGCGCGCTATATGGAACGCAAGCACGGTTTCGATATCTGGGGCGACGGGCTGGAGCATTGGCTGGCGTTGCGTCACGAAACTCTGGGTCTAAGCGAGCCATCCCAGGAATCGGTTGTTGCGACCGAGCCGCCATCGTCGGCGGTCCGGCCAAAGATTGCATTGGTCATCGATGTCGAGGGATGGGCGTTTTCCAATATCGCGCGCCAACTGCAGCGCCATCTGGGAGATCGATTCGACTTCAAAGTGATCTCCTCGCAGGATCTGCCGGAGGTGGGGCACATATTCATGGCCGCCGCGGAGTGTCATCTGGTGCATTTCTTCTGGCGCGAGTATCTGCGCCTCGTCGATCATGAATGGACGCATGGCTGCATTCAACGGACTGGCATCAGTTTTGCAGACTTCGAGCGGCGGTTCATCAAGAACAAGCCGGTGACCACCTCGGTCTACGATCATTTGCATCTGGATAGCGGTGAAATCGTCGAACGCATTCCCTTTTTCCGGGATCGAGCGACGGGCTATACGGTGGCGTCGGAGCGGCTCGCCGGCATATACGGCACGATACCGGGTATGCCGGCGCCGGCGTGCGTGGCGCAGGATGGCGTCGATTTGGAGCTTTTTGAGCCGCGCAGTCCCGCGTACTACCAGAATATGGGTGACCGGCCGATCGTTGTAGGTTGGGCGGGGAATAGCAAGTGGGCTTCGGAGCTGCCCGATGTGAAGGGGTTTCACTCTATCCTGTTGCCGGCGATCGAGTTGCTGCGCGAACAGGGTGTGCCGATCGAAACACGGTTCGCGGATCGGCAAACGGGTTTCATTGCCCATGCCGACATGCCTGGGTATTACCATTCCATCGATCTTTACGTGTGTCCGTCGGCAATAGAAGGAACGCCCAACCCTGTGCTCGAGGCCATGGCTTGCGGCGTAGCTGTCGTCTCGACGGACGTCGGCATCGTGCCGGAAGTGATGGGGCCGGAACAGAAGGCGTTCATTGTCTCGGAGCGGACGCCCGAAGCCATCGCTGCCGCCATTCGCAAGTTCCATGAAGACCGTTCATTGTTCGCCAAGCTGGCTGCAGAGAATCTGGAATCCATCAAGCCTTGGAGCTGGAAAATTCGAGCCGAAGCATTTGCGCGGTTCTTCCAGAATACGTTGGACGGATTTCAGAGGCATCGCGTCTAGGTATTCAACGTAAAGGATTTCAGTGTCGTATTTGGAGTGCGGTCCGGGAGGGGCATGGACCTGAAGGTCATATCGATGTTTGCCGGTTTCGGCGCGGGAGAGGCCTCCCTGTTGGTTGACAGGGCAGGCCCCGTTGTCGTTCGCGAACGGCCGGATGCGGTCCTGAAGTTCGCGGAGGAGCACAAGCTTGCGAGCATCCAGTTGTGCGGAGCATTTGCGGCAATGCCCGAGGATGCCCGCATGCGGGTGTTTTGCCACGCCGAGGCGACGGGGCCGGGTCTATGGTCGGTTACCGGTGGTCTCGACTCATGGCAAGGTCAGGCAGAGGCTTTCGTGCGCGCTAATGCCGGTCAAGGATCCTGGGCGATCAGCGCGGGTTTTCTGGCCGATCTGGCCGACCCTCGACCGTTCCTGTTGGCGATTAAGCGGTTCTGCCTCGAAACAGGTAGGCCGGTGTTGTTCCTGCATGGCGCAGACGAGGGCAGATTCCGCAAATGGACTTCGGCTCAGTTCGGTGCGTTTCTGGATGCTGGCGGTTTTGCAGCCAGCAGTGAAAACAGGCAGGGGACGACAACGGCGCGCGTCGCCGTGCTGTCCGAGACCGGCTACCGGGATCATTTGACTGGTTTGGGTTTTTCAGCGGGCCTTGCCTGTTCGGATCTTCTGCTGGTCACGACAGAGGACGCGTCGATCCGTCCGACGGGAGGAATCGGCACCTACACGAGCAACATCAAGGCGATCGACCCTAAGGTTTCCGTGCTGTTCTGCGACATCGATCTGCCGGTTGCGACAGCCAAGGACGGGCGTACATTTTTGCCGCGGATGTTCGGCGAGCAAGGCAGCAAAGAGTGCTTCTTTGACGGGCTCGGCTTGCTCGAATCGCTATATTGCGTTTTGTTTCTGCTGCCGGATTTGGTTGTCGTGGAGATCCAGGACTACAAGTCCATCGGGTTCCGCATTGTGCAGGCCAAACGGACCGGCTGCCTACCCGCGTGGTTGAACGTGCGCATTTTCATGCACGGTTCGATCGACTATGTGAAGTACGGCGCCCAGGACGAGGGCGCCATGAATTACACGCCGTATGAAGCGGCGCAGGCAATCCGAGACGCCTACCTGTTCAAGCACGCCGACGAATGCTATGCACCGTCGTCGTATCTTGGAAAGCAGTTGTTGCAGCAGGAGTTCGGCTACGAACCGGCCAATCTGAGCATTACGCGGCTACCCTTTGACCTCGATCTGGTGCGGGACACCGGTACGATTTCGTACAAAAAGGTCAAACGTATTGTTTTCGTCGGCAAATATAACCAGCTCAAGGGTTGGCCGGATTTCGTCAAGGCGATTGAAGCGTTGGGCGAAACCGGGCGGCTGAAAGATATCGAGGAGATTGTATCGCTCGGGCCGCTGGCTCCGTCGAAAGAAGACAGGGTCCGTCTTGCGAAGTACGCAAGCTACAAGGACATGCACCTGACTCATGCGCAGCTCATCGAGTTTACGCAGGAGCACGCGGCTGACAGCCTCTTCGTGGTGCCGTCGCGCGGCGAAAATTATCCCTTCGTGATTCTTGAACAGTTGTTGATGGGTACTTTGCTGGTGGCGTACAACACCGGCGGGGCCATTGAGGTCGTCGACGATCCGGAGCACGTCGCGCGTTTTTTTTCCGCGCCCGACGCGATTGCGCTGCAGCGCAAGATGGACGAAGTGTTGACTGTCGAGCCTGCCGGCTACGAAGCGGCTCTGAACCACTCGCGCCAGCGCATCCGTCAGCGACAGCGCGACATCAACGCTTGGTGGTCTCGCAAGGACCGGCCGACGTCCGTCCCCGCGTGGCCAGTACTGGATACGGAAGCCGCGTGCGATCTGAGTATCGTCGTGCCTGTCTACAACACGGATTTCGCGTTGCTCGGAGAACTGCTGCAGTCCATCTGCGCGTCTCGCCTGTTGCCGAAAGAAGTGATCATCGTGGATGACGGTTCACGCGAGGATTACGCTGCGCAATTGCAGGCACATGCGGTGCGGGCTCTCGGAGACCGCGTGCCGCTGCGTGTGCATCGTCAGCAGAATCGCGGCTTGGCAGGGGCGCGCAATGCGGGGCTCGCGCTGTCGGGAAGCGAGCTCACCTTCTTTATCGACAGTGACGACGTCTTGTTGCGTAATACGCTGGAAAGGGCTGTTATGGCCATGCGTGCGGATCCGTCGCTGCTGGCTGCGACCGGCTTTGCGATCCATTTCACCGATATCGATGACCTGCGGAACGGCGCTCAAGCCTTGCGCGAAGGCTGGTTTTGGAAGGCGCTGGGCGTGCCTGAAGCGCGCGCGCTCGCGTTGCTGGAAAACCAGTACATCACCTCCAATGTGATGGTGCGCACGCAGCCGTTGAGGGACTTTGGCGGATGGGATGAGTCGGATCGGTCGGTCTGGGAAGATTGGGCTTTCTACTCGCGCCTTGCCTGGAGCGGAAAACGCTTCTCGCTGATTCCGAGTGCTGGCTATCTTTATCGCAACACGCCTTCCAGCATGTCGAAGACTTACAACCGCTACTTCGGCCGCCGTCGGTTGGTGCGCAATACCTCGGGCCTGACCCGTCTGGATGCGAATGTGTTGTACAGCCTGGTTAATTCCTCCGACGTGGGTGGCACGCAACTGGCAGGTCCCAGTCTGTCGGAGAAGGAGGTCGAGCTGGTCAATTTTGTGCGACGCATGGTGCAGCGTCCGCGGCTGCGGCGCATGATGATCGCCATGTACCGGTTCTACAGCAGGGTGCGGAGACTAATCTGATGCCGCTGTCGACGTCTTCGACGGTGGTTGCGCGCCAGCCTTGGGCCTTCTCCGTGTTGATGGCGGTGTATGCCAAGGAGCAGCCCGCTTATCTGGCACAGGCGCTGGAAAGCCTGTGCAATTGCCATACTCCCATCCAGGAAGTGGTCCTGGTGGAGGATGGTCCGTTGACCAGCGCTTTGCACGACGTGATAGCTAGCTTTCGCGCGAGGCTGCCGCTGAAGTCGCTTGCCTTGCCCCAAAATCAGGGTCTGGGACCTGCGTTGACCGCCGGTTTGCGGATCTGCTCGACGTCTTGGATAGCCCGCTTTGACACGGACGACCTGCTCGTGCCGGACAGATTCGAGCGCCAAATCGGCTGGCTTCGCGCGCATCCGGACCTGGATCTCTGTGGCGGATGGATACGGGAATTCGATGTGGATCCGCAGACCGAGGCTGGCCGCATCCGACGGGTTCCCGAAACGCATGAGGCGATTGCCGCCTATGCCCGCGGCCGCAACCCTTTCAATCACATGACCGTGATGTTCCGTCGCGAAGCCGCGTTGGCTGCGGGTGGGTATGGCAACGAGCCGATGTACGAGGACTACGCGCTATGGGTGCGTATGTTGCAGCGGGGAGCGCGTACCGCTAACCTCCCGGAAGTTCTGGTATTGGCCAGGACAGGGCATGGCATGTTCGAACGGCGGGGTGGCTTGAAGTACGTGGCCAGCGAATGGGGCATGCAACGGACTTTCTTGCGCAGCCGTTTTATCAGTCCGTTTCGTTTTTTGGCCAATCTGGCGCTCCGTCTGCCCGTACGATTGGCACCCAATGGAATGCGCAAATTGGTATACGAGCTTTTTTTGCGCCGCTGATGGCGCCGAGTCGAGAATGAATCAAAAACTGCTAGTCACCGGCGGGGCCGGCTATATCGGGTCGCACACGCTGTTGGCCTTGTTGCGGAGCGGTTTTACTCCGATCGTGCTGGACAACTTCTCCAATAGTTCGCCCGAGGTGCTTCGGCGTGTAGAGGCGCTTGCAGGCGTGGCGCTGGAAGTCGTGTCTGGAGATATCTGCGATGCTGCGCTGTTGGACCGGATTTTCGCCACGCAGCGCGATCTTGGCACGCCTGTTTCCACGGTGGTCCATTTTGCAGCCCTAAAGGCGGTTGGCGAGTCTGTGGAGCAGCCTTTGCACTACTACGCCAACAACGTTGGAGGTACGATCACGCTGCTGGCTGCCATGGATAGGGCTGAGGTCCGAAATATGGTTTTCAGCTCTTCCGCCACGGTGTACGGCGAGCCAATCTGTCTGCCGTATACGGAAGATCACCGCATTGCGCCTACCAACCCATATGGTTGGTCCAAAGCGGTCGTCGAGCAGATCCTCAAGGATTGGGCCCACATCGGCGGCGGTCGCTGCGGCATTGCGTTGCGCTATTTCAATCCCATTGGCGCGCACGAGAGTGGGACGATAGGAGAGGCGCCCAGCGGCATACCGAATAACCTGTTCCCCTACATAACCCAGGTGGCGGTGGGCAAGCGCGAGCGCCTCGCGGTGTTTGGCGATGACTATGAAACTGTGGACGGGACGGGGGTGCGCGATTATCTCCACGTCGATGACTTGGCCGAAGGCCACGTCAAGGCGGTCGACGTGGCCTTGAAGGGCCACGCCGGCTTTACTGCCGTAAATCTAGGTACGGGCCGCGGTACTAGTGTGTTACAACTCGTCGCGGCCTTTGAACAGGCCAGCGGACGCAGCATTCCTTACGAGGTCATGCCGCGCCGAGCCGGTGACATCGCTTCGGCCTGGGCCAATCCCGAACTTGCCCATCGGCTGTTGGGGTGGCGTGCTGAGCGCACGATCGAGCAGATGTGCGTGGACGGCTGGCGCTGGCAATCGCAGAATCCCAAGGGCTACGAGGGCTAAGCTTTGTTGTAAATTCGCAGCTTCACCCGTATTGCCCCACACTTGATGCCTACAAGAATTCTCATCGTCCGCACCTCATCGCTAGGTGATCTCGTGCACATGTTGCCGGCAATATCCGACATTGCCCGCCATGTGCCCGATGCCCAGATCGACTGGATCGCGGAAGAAGCCTTTGCCGACATTCCTGCCTGGCATCCGGCGGTCAATCAGGTCATCAAGGTTGCTCATCGCCGTTGGCGCAAAGCCTGGTGGTCGGCGGAAGTGCGGGCGGAGCGCAAGGCGCTGAAGGAGCGGCTGCGCTCGGTGCAGTACGACATTGTCCTGGACATGCAGGCGCTCCTGAAATCCGCCTGGCTGGTGCGCCAGACCCGCGGCGTGCGGCATGGGCTGGACTGGCGTTCGGCGCGCGAGCCGCTGGCTTCGCTGTTCTACAACGTGCGGCATCGGGTGGAGTTCTGGCAGCCGGCGGTGATCCGCCAGCGCAAGCTGGCCGCCTTGACGTTCGGCTACCAATACGCCGGCGCGCCCGATTTCGGCTTGCAGGCTTTTGCGCGCCAGGCGACGCAGCCTGCGGCGGACCCGGTGCTGGAAGTCGGCAGCGAGGGTCTGAACGTCGGCGAACTGCCGCGCTTGCACCACCTGGATACGGACCGCGGCTATGCCGTGATCATGCCGTCGGCCAGCCGTGACGACAAGCTCTGGCCGGAAGAAGACTGGCGCGTCGTGTTCCGCCGTCTGCGGGACGCAGGCTGCACCCTGAAACTGCTGGCGGGAAATGAGCAGGAGGCCGAGCGGGCCCGGTTGCTGATTGCCGGCATGGATGGCGCCGAGGTGATGCCCCGCATGGACCTGACCGCGGTGGCGCGTTTGCTGGCTGGGTCCCGCCTGATGGTGGGGCTGGACAGCGGCCTGACCCACCTGTCGGCCGCCTTGGGCCGGCCCACCATCGGCATTTACCGTGCTTCCACCCCGGTGCGCACGCCGCTGGTCGGTTCCAGCTACACCGCCAGCCTGGGCGACCGCGGGGCGTCGCCGTCGCGCGAAGCCGTGATGGCGGCGGTGGAGCAGGCTTTGGCCGCACAGTGACATGAACCGCGGCGTCTACTCGCTGGCGCTCAGGGCTCTGTCACCGCTGGTCTGGCTCTGGATGGGCCACCGCGCCCGGCGCGCGGGCGGGCAATGGGAAATCTTCTCTTCTGAACGCTTCGGCCATGTCGGGCCCGCCGCTGCCACGTCCTGGACCGCTCCGGTCTGGGTGCACGCCGTCAGCCTGGGCGAGACGCGCGCCGCGCAGCCTCTGCTGCAAGCCTTGCTGGACCGCGGCTTGCCGGTGCTGCTTACGCACATGACAGCCACCGGCCGCGCCGAGGGCGCGCGCCAGTACGCGGAAGCGATTGCCCGTGGCCAGTTGCGCCAGGCCTGGCTGCCTTATGATTTTCCCGGCGCGACCCGCCGTTTCATGGCGGCGTATCGGCCGCGCTGCGGCCTGCTCATCGAACGGGAGATCTGGCCGAACCTGCTGGCGGCCGCGCGCGCTGCGGGCGTGCCCATGGCGCTGGTCAGCGCCCGCTTTTCGGCGTCGTCGCTGCGCCAGGCGGGCAGGATGGGCGGCGTGATGCGCGAAGCGCTGGGCGGACTGGACTCGGTGCTGGCGCAGACCGCCGAGGACGCGGGCCGGCTGGTGCAGGCCGGGGCGCCGCAGCCCGTCGTGACGGGCAATCTGAAATTCGATCTGGTCCTGCCGGCGGCGCAGGTTGCCGCGGGGCAGGCTTGGCGCGAACAGCTGGGCCGGCATGTGGTGGCGGTGGCCAGCACGCGCGAGGGCGAGGACAGCGGCTTCATCGAGGCCATCAAACGCCATGCGGCTGCGCCTGGTGCGCCCCTGTTTTTGTTGATTCCGCGCCATCCGCAGCGCTTTGACGAGGCCGCGCGCCTATTGTCGGATGCAGGGTTGCCGTACGTCCGGCGCTCCGAAGGCGTGGCGCCGGGGCCGGGCACGGCCGTGCTGCTCGGCGACACGTTGGGCGAGATGGCGTTCCACTACGCCGCGTCGGATGTCGCGATCGTGGCGGGCAGCTTTGCGCCGCTGGGCGGGCAAAATCTGATCGAGGCCTGCGCGGCGGGCGTGCCGGTCATCGTCGGCCCGCACACCTTCAATTTCAAGCAGGCGGCGGAAGACGCCATCGCGGCGGGCGCCGTGCTGCGCGCGGCCGACGCCGGCCAGGCGGTGGAGGCGGCGATGGCGCTGCTGGCGGACGAACCGCGCCGCCAGCGCACGGCTGAGGCGGCGCTGGCATGGTTCCGCATGCATTCGGGAGCCACGGGGCGCACGCTGGACGCGCTGGCACCCTGGCTGGAGGCAGGAAAGGCGGGCTAGCGCCCGCGCTCACCGGCGCGTGCGCCGGATGGGGCTCAGGGGGCGGCAGGCGCGGTCTTGGGAACCAGGGTCACCGCGCCCGGATTCAGTTCCTGGTTGAAGCGGCGCGGATCGCGGCCTTCGTCCTCGGGGCGCACGCCCAGCCAGCCCTGGCCCAACGCATAAACCCCCAGATTCGCCAGCAGGATGAGGATGAAGAGCACGCGCATGGCCGGGGTCTCCCGTTCAGGCTTGGTCGTCCAGGGTGGCGCGGGCGACCGCGGCCAGGCCGTCCAGGACGGGGTGATCCAGATAGATGGGTACGGGGGCCGCACCTTCGGTGCCGCCCGCGTCCGCCAGCAGGCGTTCGATTTCCTGGTGCACTTCGGGCCAGCCGCCGCCCGCCGCGTAGATCTGCGGCGTCTGGCCGTAACGCTGGCGTCCGGCCAGCCATTGGCGCACGACGGCGCCGGCCTGCGCGGCGGCGATGCCGGAGGCGATGGCCTCGTGCGTGTCCGTGGGATAGGCCACGACCTGGCCATTGGCGATGGGTAGGTTGGCGGTGCCGTGGGCCAGCGCGCTGCGCATCATGGCCGGACCCGGCAGGATCAGGCCGCCGGCAAAGACGTTGTCGGGGCCGACGGTGTCGATGGTGGTGGCGGTGCCAAAGCTGGCCAGCACGAAGGGCGGGTGTGCCCCCGGCAGGCGCGACAGCACGCCCAGCAGCGAGGCCCAGCGGTCGGCGCCCAGCTGCGTGGGCGTCTTGTAGCTGTTGATCAGCCCCAGCGTGGTTGCCTGTGACGGCGACCAGGTCACCGCGCAGCCATGTTTTTGCAGGATGGCGGCGATGGCCGCGCCGCGCGCCTCGCCGGCAACGTTCACACCCAGCGCGCGCAGGGGACGGCGCGGCAGGGCGGCCAGCCAGCGGTCCAGGGCGTCCAGGTCCAGGCCGTCGAAGGCGACCGCCGCGGGTTCGCGCGGCGCGTCGGAGTTGCCGGCGTCCAGCCAACCCACCTTGAGACGGCTGTTGCCGGAGTCGATGAGAATAATCATGCTTGGCGTCGAATCGAGATTTCACCGACCAGGATCGGCTGAGTGCCCTCGGGGGTTTGCACCAGCAGGCGGCCTTGTTCGTCCACGCCGCAGGCGGTTCCGCCTAGAAGAATAGCGCCCTTGTCCAGCACGTTGACCTTGCGGCCGGCCAAAGCGTCCACTTGGTCGAAACGTGGCTTGAAGGCGCCAAAGCCCTCGCGCTCCAGCGTCCGCACCGCTTCCAGCCAGGCCATGGCGCTGGCGCAGACCAGGTCGGCGGCGGAGGCCTGGCGGGCGGCGGCTGCCTGCACCTGGCTCCAGTCGGCGACTTCGCGTTCCAGCGCGAGCGACAGCCGGGCGGCGTCGGTCAGGTTCACGCCCATGCCGATGACGACCGTATGGCCGGCCTCGCTGCCGCCGGGGTTGCGGGTGGTCTCGACCAGTACGCCTGCCAGCTTGGCGTCGTGCCACTGCACGTCGTTGGGCCATTTCATGCACAACCCGGCGGCTTGCGGGCCGGCGACGGTGCGCAGAGCTTCGCAGGCGGCGATGCCGGCCAGCGGCGACAGGGCGGGCAGTTGCGCGGGCGGCAGGTGCACGTCGAAGGCACAGGAGAACATCAGCGTGGAGCCCGTGCGGTTCTGCCACGGACGGCCGGCGCGGCCGCGGCCGGTTTCCTGCAGGTGCGTGCCCAGCAGCCAGGGTTTGCCGCCGCCGCCTGCGCGAGCGCGGGCCAGGAGGTCGGCATTGGTCGATCCGGTGCTGCCGGTCCAGGAGATGTCCTGGAAGGCGGGCAGGCGCGTGCTGAGCATGCGGGCCAGGGTTTCCGGCGCGGGCAGGTCGATGGGGCTGGCTTGAGCGGACATGGCGGCGATTGTAGGGCACGCGGCCTGCGCTCGCGGCCGGACGGCGCCAGCGTTTATGATTGGCGATACATTTTGCATCGGTATTCTGTCTTCATGCCGCATTCCGCTTCGTCCACACCTGCCGCCGCCGCGCCCTTCCGTTTCGAAGGAGGCGTGTGCCATGTGGCCGGCGACTGGAGCGTGCTGGCGCTGGCCGAGCCGGGCGAGGTCCAACGTCGCCGCGAGGCGCTGGCCTGCGCCACGGATGGCGGCGCGCGCTGGGACCTGCACGGCATCGGCCGGCTGGACACCATCGGCGCGCTGCTGATCTGGGAAGCCTGGGGCCACAAGCTGCCCGAGCGCGTGCGCTGGTCCGCCGGCCAGCAGGACGTGTTCAACGCGCTGGCCATGAACAAGGGCGAGACCCCGGCCGCCGCGCCCAAGCGCGATCCGTGGGGCTGGCTGAGAGCGGTGGGCGAGGCGATATTCCAGGCTATCGACAATGGCCGCGCCTTGCTCATCATGCTGGGGCAGCTGGTCCTGGACCTGGGCGGCATGCTGCTGCGGCCGCGGCTGGGGCCATGGCGCGAGATTTCGGCGCAGGTGTACCGTACCGGCGCGCAGGCGCTGGGTATCACGGCGCTGGTCGGCTTCCTGATCGGCGTGGTGCTGTCCTACCTGTCGGCGCAGCAGCTGCAGATGTTTGGCGCCGATCGTTTCATCGTGCGCCTGCTGGGCGTGTCCATCGTGCGCGAGCTGGGTCCGGTGCTGGCCGCCATCCTGGTGGCGGGCCGTTCGGGCTCGGCCATCACGGCGCAGATCGGCGTGATGCGGGTGACGCAGGAGTTGGACGCGATGCTGGTCATGGGCATTTCGCACGGGCAGCGGCTTATCCTGCCGCGGGTGGTGGCGCTGGCCATCACCATGCCGCTGCTGGTGCTGTGGACGGACGCCATGGCGCTGTTGGGCGGCATGCTCGCCGCGCAAATGCAGTTGGGCGTGTCGGCGCAATGGTTCCTGCAGTCGCTGCCGGACGCGATTTCGCTGACGAACTACTGGATCGGCATCCTCAAGGGCGTGACGTTCGGCATGCTGATCGCGCTGATCGCCTGCCATTTCGGCCTGCGCATCCAGCCCAACACGGAAAGCCTGGGGCGCGGCACGACCACCTCGGTGGTCACCTCGATTACCGGCGTGATCCTGCTGGATGCGCTGTATGCCGTGATCTTCAGCTCGGTGGGCATCTGATGAATAGCGCCGCCCAGCACAAGCTCTTCGCCGAGGACGGCGTTACGGTAGAACCCGTCATCACGGTGCGCGGGCTGCGCACGGCGTTTGGCGATCACGTGGTGCACGACAATCTGGACCTGACCGTCTTCCCGGGCGAGATCCTGGTACTGGTGGGAGGTTCGGGCACGGGCAAGACGGTGCTGCTGCGGCAGATCATCGGGCTGGACCGGCCAGCCGCGGGCACGGTGCGGGTGCTGGGCCATTCGTTGTTTGAACTGACGGCGGCTGAACGTCGGCGGCTGTCCTATCGCTGGGGCATGCTGTTCCAGGCGGGGGCGTTGTTCTCCGCGCTGTCGGTGTTCGACAATGTGGCTCTGCCGCTGCGCGAATTGCGCACGGTGCCGGAAGACCTGGTGCGCGACGTGGTCATGTGCCGGCTGGCGATGGTGGGCCTGTCGGCGCGCGACGCCGACAAGCGGCCGTCGGACCTGTCGGGCGGCATGGTCAAGCGCGTGGCGCTGGCGCGCGCGTTGTCGCTGGATCCGGAACTGCTGTTCCTGGACGAACCCACGGCCGGCCTGGACCCGCTGCGCTCCGACGAGTTCGTGGACCTGGTGCGCAGCCTGCACCGGCAATTGGGATTCACCGTCGTCATGGTGACGCACGACCTGGACACGCTGCTGGCGTTGGCCACGCGCGTCGCCGTGCTGGCGGACAAACGGGTGATCGTGTGCGACACGGTGCCGGAAGTACTGAAGGTCGATCACCCGTTCATTCACACATTCTTCCTGGGCGAGCGCGGTTTGCGGGCGCTGGGGGATCTGGCGCCGAAGGGATTGCATCATGGAAAACCGTAGTCATGCGCTCATGGCCGGCATCTTCACGCTGGCCTTGCTGGCCGCAGCCGCCTTGGTGGCCATCTGGATCGGACGCGACCGGACTCAGCTTCAGCCATACGAAATTATCTCCGCGACCGCCGTCAGCGGCCTGAATCCGCAGTCCACGGTGCGCTACCAGGGCGTACCGGTGGGCAAGGTGCAGTCGCTGGCCCTGAACCCGGACAAGCCCGGGCAGGTGCGCATCCGCATCGGCGTGGCGCCGAACACGCCGATTACCGAGTCCACCTGGGCCGAACTGGGCGTGCAGGGCGTGACCGGCATTTCCAATGTGGAGTTGCGCGACGACGGTTCCTCGATGAAGCGGCTGGCCTCGTCGGCGGCGAATCCGGCCGCGATTCCGCTGCGTCCGGGCTTTCTGGACCGCATCGAGCAGCGTGGCGGCAAGCTGATCTCCAACGTGGAGGAGGTCACCGAGCAGTTGCGGCGCGTGCTCAGCGAGCAGAACGTGCAGGCGCTCACCGCCACGCTGCAGAACGCCACCGACATCACCCAGTCGCTCAGGGGCGCCAGCCAGGATCTGGCGCCCACGCTGGCCAAGCTCGGTCCCCTCATTGATTCGCTGGACAAGACCTCGCGCCAGGCCGACCGCGCCGCGCGGGAAGTCGGCGACCTGGCTGCGCAGGCCCGCCAGTCGCTGGCGCGCCTGAACGCGCCCGACGGCCCCCTGTCCGCCGCCACCAGCAGCCTCAATGACATCGCCCTGGCCGCCGCGCGGCTGGATGGCGAGACCTTGCCCGCCATCACCAGCATGGCCACCAACGTCAGCGCGGCCGCGCGCGGCGCCACCGTTACCCTGCGCCGTGTGGACAACACGCCGCAATCGTTCCTGTTCGGCCCGGCGCCCCGCGAGCCCGGGCCCGGCGAGGCCGGCTTTGCAGGCTTCGGGAGATCGCCCAAATGATGAAGATGCGTAGCGCCGTTCTAATCCTGACGCTGGCCCTGGCCGGTTGCGGCATCGGCCGCGTGGCTGCCCCGCCTTCGGTGTTCGACCTGGGCCTGGACTCCCGGCCCACGCCGGTCTTGCCCGCGCGGGCGCCGCTTGCGCTGGTCTTCCAGGCCGTGCCCAGCCTGTCCGACACGGGGGTGATCTGGCGCGTGGGCGACAGCGCCGCGCCCAAGGCCTATGCCAGCTACCGCTGGGCCTCGCCGCCGGCGGACCTGGTGCGTCAGCGCCTCACGGAGCGCCTGTCGCGCCAGGGGCCGGTGCTGGACGAGCGCGTCACCCTGCAGACGCCGCAACTGCAGGTGTCGTTGTCCCAGTTCGAGCAGGTATTCGCCGCCGACGGCCAGTCCAGCGAAGGCCGCGTGCTGCTGCAGGCGGTCTTGCTCAGCGGCCGCAGCGTGGTGGGCCAGACGCGCATCGAGGCGCGCGCGCCCGCACCCACGCAGGACGCGCAGGGCGGGGTCGCGGCATTGCGCCAGGCGACGGACGATGCAGCGGATCAATTGGCGCAGTGGCTTGCCACGACGCTGAAGCCCGCCTCCAGGCCGGGCGGTTAAGATCGCTGTTTTTCCCGCATCCTGAGTCACGCCATGTCCGCACGTACTGAAACCCATGCCTTCAACGGAGCCGCCGGCCGCATCGATTGCGCCGTGGACTGGCCCGCGGGTACGCCGCGAGGCTGGGCGCTGGTCCTGCATCCGCACCCGCTGCAGGGCGGCGCGCGCGAGAACAAGGTGGTCACGACCCTGTCGCGCGCCTGCGTGCAGCATGGCCTGGTGGCGGTGCGGCCCAATTTCCGCGGCGTCGGGCAGTCCGAGGGCACCTTCGACAAATCCGTCGGCGAAACCCAGGACATGCTGGCGGTCGTGGCGCAGATGCGCGAACTGCATCCGGAATTGGCCCAGGCGCCGTGGGTGCTGGCCGGCTTTTCGTTCGGCACTGCCGTCGCGGCGCAGACCTTTGCCGCACTCGCCGAACAGGGCGATACGGTACTGCCCTCCGCCCTGATGCTGATGGGACCCGCCGTGAACCGCTTCCAGTCGCACGAAGTGCAGGTGCCGGACGACACGCTGCTGGTGCACGGCGAGGAAGACGAAGTCGTGCCGCTGTCCGAAGCCATGGACTGGGCGCGCCCGCGTTCCATTCCCGTGGTGGTGGTGCCGGGCGCATCGCACTTCTTCCACGGCAAGCTGCTGGTGCTGCGCCAGCTGGTGCAGGCGCGGCTGAAGGTCGCGCTGGACTGATCCGATTTGAGGCAACGCGCCTGAATGCGGCCGCAGGTTGCATCAGGTTGCATGTTTTCGCCCCACGGGAACCCCGGGCGGGCCGGACGGGTCTGATCGACTGCCTATAATTGTCAGCCACTTGCCCCGCGCCGGCGGGCGTCATTACTGGACCCACGTTGCCGATGAAGAATTTGCCTTACTCCGCTCACTCCCCCGTTGTCTTTACCCGCCGCCTGCTGTCAGGCGCGGTGCTGTCAGCCATGCTGGCGGCTTCGATGCCGGTCTGGGCGCAGCAGGCTCCCGCCGCGGCACCCGCTGCAGCTGCCGGCGCCGCGGCCCCGGCGCCGAATGCTTCGGCGGTGGTGCCCGTGGGCGACGTCTCGGCCGTGCCGGCCCCCACGATCGCAGCCAAGGCCTGGATCGTGATGGACGTGAACAGCGGCCAGACCCTGGCCGCTTCCAACCCGGACATGAAGGTGGAACCGGCCTCGCTCACCAAGATCATGACGGCCTACGTCGTGTTCAACGCGCTGGACGAAAAGCGCCTGACGCTGGAGCAGACCGTGCCGGTGTCCGAGCGCGCCTGGCGCACGGGCGGTTCGCGCATGTTCATCGAACCGCGCAAGCCGGTCACTGTCGACGAGCTGAATCAGGGCATGATCGTGCAGTCCGGCAACGATGCCTCCGTGGCCCTGGCCGAGGCCGTGGGCGGCAGCGAGGCCTCGTTCGCTTCGCTGATGAATCAGGAAGCCGAACGCCTGGGCATGCGCAACACGCACTTCATGAACGCCACGGGCCTGCCGGATCCGCAGCACATGACGTCCACGCGCGATCTGGCGATCCTGTCTTCGCACCTGATCACCGACCACCCGGATCACTTCCACTACTACAAGCAGAAGAGCTACACCTACAACAAGATCACCCAGCCTAACCGCAACCGCCTGCTGTGGGCCGACCCGTCGGTGGACGGCATGAAGACCGGCCACACCGATTCGGCCGGTTACTGCCTGGTGTCGACCGCGGTGCGCGGCGACCGCCGCATCCTGGTGGTCGTGGTGGGCACGGACAGCGAAGCCACGCGCGCCGAGGAAAGCTTGAAGCTCCTGAACTGGAGCTTCCAGAACTTCGACACCGTGAAACTGTTCGACAAGAGCCAGCCCGGCATCGATGCGCGCGTCTGGGAAGGCACGGTTGAAAACGTCAAGCTGGGCCCGCCCAACCCCGTGTCGATCGCAGTGCCGCGCGGCAAGGCTGGCGATCTGAAGCCGGTGGCGCAGCGCACGGATCCGCTGATCGCCCCGCTGGCCAAGGGCCAGCAGGTCGGCACCCTGCAGTTCACGCTGGACGGCAAGGTGCTGCGCACCGAACCGCTGGTGGTGCAGGACGCGGTCGAACGCGCCGGCTTCTTCGGCCGCATGGTCGATACCGTCAAGCGCTGGTTCGAGTAATCCTGCCGCGCCGCGGGCGCTATCGCGGGTGTAAGCTAGCAACGGGCGTTTCGCATGAAACGCCCGTGCTCTATTCACGGGACGGACCGGACGGTTCGTCCCTCTCCATTTCATATTCAGGAGTGCCTCATGATTCCGGGCGTGCCGGGCGAAAGCCAGGTGTATCTCAACGGTGAGTTTCTGCGTGTGGACGAGGCCAAGGTCTCCGTCCTGGACCGCGGCTTCATTTTCGGCGACGGCATCTACGAAGTCGTCCCCGTGTACCAAGGCAATGCATTCCGCATGGCCGAACACCTCGACCGCCTGGACCGCAGCCTGGCTGCCTTGCGGATCGCGCAGCCCTTCGACCGCGCAGGCTGGATCGACCTGATCCAGCAGCTGCTGGCGCGCACCAACCTTGAAACCTGCATCGTCTATCTGCAGGTGACGCGTGGCGTGGCCAAGCGCGACCACCAGTTCCCCTCGACGCCCGTCGCGCCGACGGTCTTCGGCATGATCTCGGCCTGGGCGCCGCCGCCTGCCGCGCAGCGCGAACGCGGCCTCGCCGCCATCAGCATCCCCGACGAACGCTGGCTGCATTGCGAGATCAAATCGGTGTCGTTGCTGGGCAACGTGCTGGCCAAGCAGCAGGCGGTCGATGCGCAGGTCGACGAAGTGGTGCAGTTCCGCGACGGCTACCTGACCGAAGGCTCGTCCACCAACATCTGGGTGGTTTCCGGCGGCAAGCTGCTGGCGCCGCCGAAGAACAACCTGATCCTGGAAGGCATCCGCTACGGCCTGATGGGCGAGCTGGCCGCCGAGGCCGGCATCCCGTTCGAGTCGCGCCCGATCTCGCGCCAAGAGGTGGAAGAGGCCGACGAGCTGATGCTGTCCTCGGCCACCAAGGAAGTGCTGGCCATCGTCTCGCTGGACGGCAAGCCGGTGGGCTCGGGCAAGCCCGGCCCCGTTTTTGCGCAATTGCGGGCGGGTTATGATGCCCGCATCGCCGCGCTCTGAGTCCGGCGTCACCGGGCGGCTCCTGCGGGGCCGCCCCGGCGGCCTTGCCGGCTGGCGGTTTGCCCCCATATAGACAGGATCTGGCCGCCTCGTGGCAGGCATCCTCGGGTGCAGTATCGAGCCGTGGCCGCGCCCTGTGGGGCAATACCTTATAGGCACATCATGCAACATATCCCGCCCGAAGACTCCCTCATCGAATATCCCAGCGACTTTCCCATCAAGGTCATGGGCAAGCAGCATCCCGAATTCGCGCAGACGCTGACCGAAGTCGTGTTGCAGTTCGATCCCGAGTTCGACGCCGCCACGGTGGAAATGCGGCCCAGCAAGGGCGGTAACTACATGGGCCTGACCTTCACGGTGCGCGCGACCTCGCGCGAGCAGCTGGACGCGCTCTACCGCGCCCTGCATGGCCATCCGATGGTGTCCATCGTCCTCTAGCGCAAGAGCGGGACAGCTGTGATCAAGTGGCTCGCGCGGCCGGCCGACTACCTGTCGGTCTGGCACGACATGCAGGCGTACACCAATCTGCGCGGCGCCGATACGCCTGACGAGATCTGGCTCTGCGAACACGCGCCGGTCTACACCTTGGGGCAGGCCGGCCTGCCCCAGCATGTGCTCAACCCCGGCAACATCCCCATCGTCCATTGCGACCGCGGCGGGCAGGTGACGTATCACGGGCCTGGCCAAGTCATGGCCTATGCGCTGTTCGATCTGCGCCGCGCCGACATCTACGTCAAGGAATACGTCAATTTGCTGGAAGGCGCGGTCATCGACACGCTGGCCCAGATGGGCGTGGCCGACGCCTGCCGCAAGCCCGGCGCGCCGGGCGTTTACGTGCCCGATCCGGACGGGGGCGAACTGGCCAAGATCGCCGCGCTGGGCATCAAGATCCGCAATGGCCGGGCCTATCACGGCGTGTCGCTGAACGTGCAGATGGACCTGGCGCCGTTCCTGGGCATCAATCCCTGCGGCTATGCGGGCCTGCGCACCGTGGACATGGCGGCCTGTGGCGTGCGCCGCGAGCCCACCGAGACCGGCGAGGCGTTGGCGCGCAACCTGGCGCAGGCCTGGGATCGCGCAAGGAACAAGACATGAAGACCTATACCGCGGCCGATGTAGCCGCAACCACGCCAGAAGAACTGGCCCGGCTGCGCGAACAGGGGCCGGCCGAGGACTACGCGGCATGGATCCGCGCGGCGGCCGAACTGGGGCTGATCGAAGCCCAGACCATCTACGGCCAGATGCTGCTCGACGGCACGGGCGTGGAGCGCGATCCGGAACAGGGGCTGACGTGGTTCAAGCGCGCCGCCCATGCCGATCACCCCATGGCCATCAACATGGTGGGCCGTTGCTACGAGAATGGCTGGGGCGTGCCGCAGGACGACACGGTCGCCGCCTACTGGTTCCGCCTGGCCGCGGACAAGGGGCTGGACTGGGGCATGTACAACTACGCCCACATGCTGCGCAGCGGCCGCGGCAGCGTGGCGCAGAATCCCGCGGCGGCGCTGGCGCTCTATCAAAAGGCGGCAGACGCCGGCCACGTGAAGTCCATCGGCGTCGTCGGCCGCTTTTACGAAGCCGGCGAGGTGGTCGAGCAGGACATGGAGCGCGCCTTCGACTGCTACCAGCGCTGCGCCGAAGGCGGCGACTTCCGCGGCATGTTCCACCTGGGCCGGCTGCTGTTGCTGCGCGGACGGAAGCAGGATGCCGCGCAATGGCTGGTGCGCGTGCCTGAAACCGCCACGCCTGCGTTTCTGCGGGAAGCCAACATCATGCTGCAGGAAAGCGGTTTTCCGGCGCTATATGAGTAGATTCGTGTAGCGCGGCAGGGGCAGGGCAAGCGCGCTTGGCTCCCACCGCGTGCAACTCGTCCTACGTACTCAATCTTTCCTCAAAAGCCACTTCCACCGTAATCCTTTCGCCCGTGCCGCGTTCGCCGTCCAGGCGGTCCAGCAGCAACTGGCCGGCGCGCCGGCCCAGAATGGCGGCGTCGGCGCCCAGGGTGGTCAAGCCCTGCGCCCACTGCGCGGCGCTGCCGTCGTCCGAGTAGCCCAGCACCGCCAGGTCCTGCGGCACTTGCAGGTCGCGGTTGTGGGCTTCCGAGACCGAGGCTGCGGCCAGCAGGTCGGTCGTGCAGAACACCGCGTCGAAGATCGTGTTGGTGGTCAGCAGGCGCAGGAAGGCCATGCGGCCGTCGTTCATGTGCTGCACCTCGGGCTGCACGATGTCCGCCACCAGCTCCAGCCCAAGTGCGGCCGCGCTGCTGATGAAGCCTTCACGCCGGGCGCGTTCCCAGGGGGTGTCGGCGCTGACGCAGGCGACGCGCGCATGGCGCTTGGCGGCCAGGTGCCGCGCCGCCATACGGCCGGCTTCCGCGTTGTCGACCACCACGGCGCTGTCCAGTGGCTGGGCGGATGCGATCCAGGTTTCCACCGTGGGAACCTCCAGCGCCGCCACGGCGGCGCGCAGGGCCGGGTCGTCCAGCGGACCGATGACCAGCGCTGCGACGGGGCGCAGTTCGCCAAGCCGGGCCTGGGCCTCGCGCCAGGGGCCCGCTGCCAGGTAGTAGCCGGCGGACAGCAGCAATTCGGCGCAGGCCTGGATGGCGCGGGCCGCGGGCGCCCAGTCCAGTCGGGGCGCGATCAGGGCGATGGGGCGGGGCGGGGGCAGGGAAGACATGGGTAAAACCGGCGGATTCATCAGGCGTGACGATAACCCAGCCTGGCTCCGGCCGAGGAGGCCCGCCGCCTGGGGGGCGGGACCCCGCCCGGCGGATCTGGTCGGCGAAGGGTAAAATGCCGTTTTTGTCTCAGACCCGGCGCGCCCACGCGCCGGTCGTGAAGGTGCTCCATGTCCACGCTCGCCGAGTCTCCTGTCCCCTCGAACGAATCCGCCGCCGCGCCCGCGGAAGCGGTCTACGATCCGACGCAAAAGCAGAAATCGCAGGCCAAGACCGCGCGCATCCCCATCAAGATCGTTCCGGCCGAGCGCCTGAAGAAGCCTGAATGGATCCGCGTGAAGGCCGCCGCGCCCGGCTCGCGCTTCTACGACATCAAGCGCATCCTGCGCGAGCACAACCTGCACACGGTGTGCGAGGAAGCGTCCTGCCCGAACATCGGCGAATGCTTCGGCAAGGGCACGGCGACGTTCATGATCATGGGCGACAAGTGCACCCGCCGCTGCCCCTTCTGTGATGTGGGCCATGGCCGTCCGGATCCGCTGGACACCAACGAGCCCCTGAACCTGGCGCGCACCATCGCCGCAATGAAACTGTCCTATGTCGTGATCACCTCGGTGGACCGCGACGACCTGCGCGACGGCGGCGCCGGCCACTTCGTCGATTGCATCACGCACATCCGCGAACTGTCGCCCACCACCCGCATCGAGGTGCTGGTGCCCGACTTCCGCGGCCGCCTGGACCGCGCGCTGACCATCCTGAACGCCGGTCCTCCGGACGTCATGAACCACAACCTGGAAACCGTGCCGCGCTTGTACAAGCAGGCGCGTCCGGGCTCGGACTACATGCATTCTCTGAAGCTGCTGGCCGAGTTCAAGAAGCTGCACCCCGAAGTCCCCACCAAGTCCGGCCTGATGCTGGGCCTGGGCGAGACCGACGAGGAAATCCTGCAGGTCATGCGCGACATGCGCGAGCACAACGTGGATATGCTGACCATTGGCCAGTATCTGCAGCCGTCTGAGCACCATCTGCCGGTGCTGCGCTATGTGCATCCGGATACCTTCGCGATGTTCGAGCGCGAGGCTTATGCGATGGGCTTCTCGCATGCGGCGGTGGGGGCGATGGTGCGGTCTTCGTACCACGCCGACGAACAGGCCCACGCTGCCGGCGTGAACTGATTCAGCAGGCCGGCGCGTCGGCGAACGGCGCGCCGTTGCGGTCCTTCTCGGACAGCAGGGGCGGCTGCAGGCATCGCCAGGCGATCGCCAGCTGCGGATCGTCCCAGCGTATGCAGCGCTCGTGCTGCGGCGCGTAATAATCCGTGGTCTTGTACAGCACCTCGGCATACTCGGACAGCGTCAGGAAGCCGTGGGCAAAGCCTTCGGGAATCCACGCCTGGCGCCTGTTCTCCGCGCTGAGCAGGGTGCCCACCCATTTCCCGTATGTCGGCGAGCCGCGCCGCATATCCACCGCCACGTCGAAAATCTCGCCCGCGCACACGCGCACCAGCTTGCCCTGCGCCTGTTCGACCTGATAGTGCAGCCCGCGCAAGACGCCCTGAACCGAGCGCGAATGATTGTCCTGCACGAAGCAGGGGCGCAGCCCCGTCGCCGCTTCGAACGCGGCCTGGTTGTAGCTCTCGAAGAAAAAGCCGCGTTCGTCGCCCACCACCCTGGGCTCCAGGATCAGCACATCGGGGATGGCTTGAGGAATGACTTTCATCAGAACACCTTGTCCACCAGGATGCGCATCAGGTATTCGCCGTAGCCGCTTTTGGCCAGGGGCGCGGCCAGCTTCGCCAGCGCGTCGGCGTTGATCCAGCCCTGGCGGAAGGCGATTTCCTCAGGGCAGGCTACCTTCAGCCCCTGGCGATGTTCCAGCGTGGCGATGAACTGGCTGGCTTCCAGCAACGATTCATGGGTGCCGGTATCCAGCCAGGCATAGCCGCGCCCCATGATCTCCACGGCCAGCCGGCCCTGTTCCAGGTAGCGCTGGTTGACGTCGGTGATCTCGAGTTCGCCGCGCGCGGACGGCCGGATTTCGCGGGCGATATCGATGACGTCGTTGTCGTAGAAGTACAGCCCGGTCACGGCATAGCTGGAGCGCGGCCGCGCAGGCTTTTCCTCGATGGACAGGACCTTGCCGCGCTGGTCGAATTCCGCCACGCCGTAGCGTTCCGCGTCCTGCACATGGTAGGCGAACACGGTAGTGCCTTCCGTGCGCGCATCGGCCCGTTGCAGCAGTCGGGGCAGTTCATGGCCGTAGAAGATGTTGTCGCCCAGCACCAAGGCGCAGGCATGGCGGCCGATGAAGGGCGCGCCGATGAGAAAAGCCTGGGCCAGACCGTCGGGCGCAGGCTGCACCGCGTACTCGAGATTCAGCCCCCACTGCGAGCCGTCGCCCAGGAGTTGCTGGAAGCGCGGCGTGTCCTGCGGCGTGGAAATGACCAGGATGTCGCGGATGCCCGCCAGCATCAGTGTGGTCAGCGGGTAGTAGATCATCGGCTTGTCGAAGACCGGCAGCAGCTGCTTGCTGATGGCCAGCGTTGCCGGGTGCAGCCGGGCGCCCGAGCCGCCCGCCAGAACTATGCCTTTGCGCGCCATGCGGGGTCTCCAGGGTTGACGAGTTGCTCCAGGGCGCGGTCGACCTGTTCGGTCCAGGGCGGCATTTGCCATTGCAGCGCGCGCGACAGCGCGGCAGTGTCCAGCACGGCGTTGAGCGGCCGCTGGGCGGCGGCGGGATAGTCGCGCGTGGCGACGGCGCGAATCCGCTCGGGAGTCAGCGTCAGGGCAGCGCCGCGCGCGGCGGCGCCAGCGACGATGTACTGTGCGTAGCCGTGCCAGCTGGTGGAGCCGGCGGCGGCCAGATGGTAGGTGCCCGCGGGCAGCTGGTCCGCGCGGCGGCGCTGGATCGCCAGCGCCGTCAGGTCGGCGATCAGTGCGGCCGACGTCGGCGCGCCATGCTGGTCCGCAACCACGTCCAGGCTGTCCCGTTCCCGCGCCAGGCGCAGCACCGTCTTCAGGAAATTGCCCCCATGCGCCGAGTAGATCCAACTGGTCCGGAATATCAATGCATCGCAGCCGCTGGCCAGGATGGCGCGTTCGCCTTCGAGCTTGCTGCGGCCGTACACGTTTAGGGGGTTGGGAGCGTCGGTTTCCGTATAGGGCCGCTCCTGCGTGCCGTCGAATACGTAGTCGGTCGAATAGTGCACCAGCAACGCGCCGGCCGCGCGCGCATGGCGGGCCAGGGCGGCCACCGCGAGCGCATTGACCTGGCGAGCGGTGTCGGGATCGCTCTCAGCCTGGTCCACCGCGGTGAAGGCTGCCGCATTCACGATCACGTCAGGCCGGTGGAGCGCCAGGGCCGCGAGTAGCGCGTCCTGGTCGCGCAGGTCGACGTGGCCGCGTCCCAGCGCCACGACCTCTCCCAAGGGGAGCAGGGCGCGGCACAGTTCCCGGCCGACCTGGCCGTCCTTGCCCAGCAATAAGATCTTCACGCGGCCCTTGCTAAGTTTCGTAGCGTTTTTTGGCCCAGTCGCGATAGGCGCCACTGGCGACGTTCGCCACCCATTGGGGGTGGTTCAGGTACCAGAGTACCGTTTTTCGAATGCCGGTTTCGAATGTTTCGGCAGGCGTCCAACCCAGCTCGCGCCGCAGGCGGCCGGCATCGACCGCATAGCGGCGGTCATGGCCGGGCCGGTCGGTGACATGCGTGATCTGGGCGGAATAGGGTAGCCCGTCGGCCCTGGGGCTGAGCTCATCGAGCAGCGCGCAGACGTGGCGCACCACGTCGAGGTTGGTCTTTTCGTTCCAACCGCCCACGTTGTAGGTTGCGCCCGGTTGCCCGGCCTCCAGGATCTTGCGGATCGCATCGCAATGGTCCGCCACATACAGCCAGTCGCGGATCTGCAAGCCGTCGCCATAGATCGGCAGGGACTTGCCGGCCAGCGCGTTGTGGATGACCAGTGGAATCAGCTTTTCCGGGAACTGGTAGGGGCCGTAGTTGTTGGCGCAGTTCGAGGTCAGTACGGGCAGGCCGTAGGTGGTGTGGAAGGCCCGCACCAGGTGGTCGCTTGCCGCCTTGCTGGCGGAATAGGGGCTGTTGGGTGCGTAGGGAGTCGTTTCCGTGAACGCGGGATCCGTTTTTCCCAGTGTGCCGTAGACCTCGTCGGTGGACACGTGCACGAAGCGCAAGCGCGCCTGCTCGCCTGCCGGCAGGCCGGTCCAGTAGTCGCGCACCGCCGTCAGCAGGCGCGACGTGCCCACGATGTTGGCCTGGATGAAGGGCTCGGGATCGGCGATGGAGCGGTCGACGTGGGTTTCGGCGGCGAAATTGATCACGGCCCGCGGTTTATGGGCGCGCAACAGGCGCGCAACTGCCTCCTGATTGCCGATATCACCCTGTACCAAGGTATGCCTGGGATCGCCGCGCAGCGGCGCCAGATTGTCGGGGTTGCCGGCGTAGGTGAGCTTGTCCAGCGTAACGACGGGTTCGTCGCTGCGGGCGAGCCAATCCAATACGAAATTGGAGCCGATGAAACCGGCTCCTCCGGTGACCACGATACTCATCTCTTCAAATCCTCAGGCCCCTGCAGCGCAACAGGGCCGCGAGACTACTTGCGCGCCTGGGCGCCTGCCCAGAACGTGTCTTTCTGTCCCGCATGCTGGTTTATACAACGCGCCAGCACAAACATCAGGTCTGACAGCCGGTTCAGGTATTGCCGTACGGGCGGGTTCACCTGGTCGACCCGCGCCAGTGCCACCACGGCCCTTTCGGCCCGGCGGCAGACCGTGCGCGCCACATGCGCCTGCGCCGAACCGCGCGAACCGCCGGGCAGGATGAATTCGCGCAGAGGCGGCAAGGCCGCGTTGTAGTGGGCCAGGCGCGCGTCCAGGCGGGCGATGTGCTCGTCCGTCAGGGCGGTGTGACCGGGGATGCAAAGTTCCGCGCCCATGTCGAAAAGGTCATGCTGGATGGCCAGCAGATCCGCGGATATCTCGGCGGGCAGATCCTCGGTCAGCAATACGCCGATTACGCTGTTCAGTTCGTCGACGTCGCCGATGGCCGCGATGCGCGGGGCGTCCTTGGGCGTGCGGGATCCGTCCCCCAGACCCGTGGTGCCGTCGTCTCCCGTGCGGGTGGCGATGACGGATAAGCGGTTGGCCATGGGAGCTCCTGAAATGAGTGACGAAAGGTAGGGGTTTTGCGTCCAGCCATGTATCGGGGTGGCGCGGCCCGCGTATTCCGCAATCAACTGTCAGAATTGTTGCGTCAGGGCGGGGGAACTGTTGCACGAGGGCGGTATCCTAGCACTATGGAAAGCGGGGACGCCGGTTCCGCGCTTTCCCTGCAATCGGAGGATATCTGCATGATTTTTGACCGCAAGTATGCAATGCCCATGGCCGCCGCGGCGGCGGTGGCCGTCGTCACGCTGGCCGCGCCGCTGGCGTTCGCGCAGCAGGCCGAGGCCAGCGGGGAAGTGCGGCGGGTGGATCCGGCCGGCGGCAAGGTCACGATCAAGCATGACGCCATCAAGGCGCTGGACCTGCCCGCGATGACGCTGGTCTATGAAGCCGATCCGGCGCTGCTGGCCAAGATCAAGGCGGGTGACAAGGTGCGCTTCACGGCGGTCCGCAAGGACGGCAAGTACATCGTGACCGCGATCAGCAACTAGCGTTCCGGGTAGGCGCCGCGTCCAGGCCGGGCCTGCCGCCCGGCAAAAGAAAACGCCGTCCGCAGCGCCAGGCTGCGGACGGCGTTTTGCTGGCGGCGCGCAAGGCGCGGCCGCGGGGACTACAGCACGTAGCGCGCCAGGTCCTGGCTGCTGGCGGCTTCTGCCAGTTGCGCGTTGACGTAGGCGGCGTCGATCTTGACGTTCTTGTCGCTGCTGGCGGTGGCGTCGAAGGACAGCTCGTCCAGCAGTTTCTCCATCACCGTGTACAGGCGGCGCGCGCCGATGTTCTCGGTGGTTTCGTTGACTTCGAAGGCCAGCTCCGCCAGGCGGCGCACGCCTTCTTCGGTGAACTCCAGCTGCAGGTCCTCGGTCGCCATCAGCGCCGTGTACTGCTTGGTCAGCGAGGCATCCGTGTCGGACAGGATGCGCACGAAGTCCTCGGCGGTCAGCGATTCCAGTTCGACGCGGATCGGGAAACGGCCCTGCAGTTCAGGGATCAGGTCCGAGGGGCGCGACAGGTGGAAGGCGCCGGACGCGATGAACAGGATGTGGTCGGTGCGGACCATGCCGTAGCGCGTGTTGACGGTGGTGCCTTCGACCAGCGGCAGCAGGTCGCGCTGCACGCCCTGGCGCGAGACGTCCGCGCCGCCAGATTCCTGGCGGGCCGCGATCTTGTCGATTTCGTCCAGGAAGACGATGCCGTTCTGCTCGACGTTGTTGATCGCCACGGTGCGCAGGTCTTCTTCGTTGACGCGCTTGGCGGCTTCTTCGTCGACGATCAGCTTGAAGGCTTCGCGCACCTTCATCTTCTTGGGCTTCTTCTTGTCGCGCGCCATGCCGGCGAACATGCCGCGCAGCTGTTCGGCCATTTCTTCCATGCCGGGAGGCGTCATGACGTCCATCTGCGGCACGGCCTGGGCAACTTCGATCTCGATTTCGAGGTCGTCGATCTTGCCTTCGCGCAGGCGCTTGCGGAAGGTCTGGCGGGCACTGTTGTCCTCGCCGCGTTCCGGTTCGCCGGAGGCGCCGCGCGGGGGCGGCACCAGGGCGTCCAGGATGCGGTCTTCGGCGGCGTCTTCCGCTTGCGTGCGCACGCGGCGCATTTCCAGTTCGCGGGTCTGCTTGATGGAGTATTCGGTCAGGTCGCGGATGATGGTGTCGACGTCGCGGCCCACGTAGCCCACTTCGGTGAACTTGGTGGCTTCGATCTTGATGAAGGGCGCGTTGGCCAGCTTGGCCAGGCGGCGCGCGATTTCGGTCTTGCCCACGCCGGTGGGGCCGATCATGAGGATGTTCTTGGGGTGGATCTCGTGGCGCAGGGGTTCGGCGACCTGCTGGCGGCGCCAGCGGTTACGCAGCGCCACGGCCACGGCGCGCTTGGCGCGGTTCTGGCCGACGATGTACTTGTCGAGTTCGGAGACGATCTCTCCGGGCGTCATGTTGGATGCGGACATGAGGGCGGATCCTTGAAGCTAGGGCAGGCTGGGGTGGCGGCCGCGGCGCGACGGGCGCGCCGCGTGGCGGGCGTCAGTCGCCCAGCGTTTCGATGACGTGGTTCTGGTTGGTGTAGATGCAGAGGTCGCCGGCGATTTCCAGCGATTGCTTGACGACGGCTTCTGGCGAAAGCTCGGTGTTGCGCAGCAGCGCCAGGGCGGCCGACTGGGCGTAGGCGCCGCCGGAGCCGATGGCGGCCAGGCCGTGTTCCGGTTCGAGCACGTCGCCGTTGCCGGTCAGCACCAGCGTGTGCTCGGCGTCGGCCACGATCAGCATGGCTTCCAGGCGGCGCAGGACGCGGTCGGTGCGCCAGTCGCGGGTCAGTTCGACCGCGGCGCGCATCAGGTTGCCCTGGTGTTTTTCCAGCTTGGCCTCGAAGCGTTCCTGCAGGGTGAACGCGTCGGCGGTGGCGCCGGCAAAGCCGGCCAGAATCTTGTCGTGGTACAGGCGGCGGATCTTGCGGGCGGTGCCCTTGATGACGATGTTGCCCAGGGTGACCTGGCCATCGCCGCCCAGTGCGACGCGGTTGCCGCGGCGCACGCACACGATGGTGGTGGCGTGAAATTGTTCCATGCGTTCCTTCCTATGAAGGGATTAGCTGGGGGCGGTTGCGGGGAAATCAAGGCAGGACGCTTGCGTCCCCTTTGCGTGCCGGCCAAAGAAAAAGGCCATGCTGGAAACCAGCATAGCCTTTCAGCGTAGGGCCTGAATACGGGACGGATCAGTCGCCGTAGAGCTTCTGGCGCATCTCGCGGCGTTCCTGCGCTTCGAGCGACAGGGTGGCCGTGGGGCGGGCCAAGAGGCGCGGGATGCCGATGGGTTCGCCGGTTTCCTCACACCAGCCGTATTCGCCGCTGTCGATGCGGGCGATGGACTGTTGCACCTTCTTCAGCAGCTTGCGCTCGCGGTCGCGGGTGCGCAGCTCCAGGGCGTGTTCTTCCTCGATCGTGGCGCGGTCGGCGGGATCGGGCACGAACTGCGTTTCGCGCAGGTGCTCGGTGGTTTCGCCGGCGTTGGCCAGGATGTCCTGCTCGAGTTGTTTGAGCCGTTCCTTGAAGAACGCCAGCTGGCGTTCGTTCATATAGTCGGACTCGGGCATGGCCAGCAATTCCTTCTCGCTGGGCAGATCAATCGCCGTATCGCTCGTCGACTTGCTTGATTTCTTGGTTGCTGCCTTGGTAGCCATGAAAACACTCCACTATGAATCGATCCTGGCGCGGGCGTTCATTCCCGGTCCGTATTACTTGTTGCCTACGCTATTCGTACCTCACAGTACTGCCTTCGTCGCATCACGTCACGTCAGGAAGGGGGATTACCCCGCCAGGCACTGCTCCAAGCCCCGGGTGAAAATCTCCTGGGGCAGCTTACGGCCGATGAAAACCATCTTGGTGGACGGTTTTTCGGCTGCGGTCCACGGCTTGCCGGGTTCGGCGCCCATCATCATGTGCACACCCTGGAACAACATGCGGCGGTTGATGCCCTTCATGTACAGGATGCCCTTGTAGCGCATCAGGTCGGGGCCATAGACCTGCACCACGCCGCCCAGGAATTCCTCAAGGCGCGCGGGATCGAACGGCTTGTTGGAACGGAACACGAACGCGCCGATTTCGTCGTCGTGCTGGTGGTGGTGATGATGGTGGGCATGATTGCAATGCGCCCCGCAGTCGCCTTCGTGATCATGGTCATGATCGTGGCCATGGTCATGTCCATGGTCGTGATCGTGGCCGTGGTCATGGGCGGCGTCGGGGTGCTCATCGGCCAGGAAATCCGGGTCGATGTCCAGAATGGAATTCAGGTTGAAGCCGCTGATGTCGATGATGGACTTCAGGTCGACTTCGCCGAAGTTGACCGGGGTGATCGGCGCGCGCGGGTTCATGTGAACCAGGCGGTGGCGCAGCGCTTCGTAGTCGACTTCGTTGACCAGGTCGCGCTTGGAGATCAGGATGCGGTCGGCGAAACCGACCTGCTTCTGGGCTTCGGGTTGGGCGTCGAGGGTGGCCATGCCGTGCTTGGCGTCGACCACCGTAACCACCGCGTCCAGGCGGTAGTACTCGGCAATGTCGTCATCCATGAAGAACGTCTGGCACACGGGGCCGGGGTTGGCCATGCCGGTCGTTTCGATGATGACGCGTTCGAAAGACAGTTCGCCGGCTTCGCGCTTGGCGCGCAGTTCGCCCAGCGTGCGCATCAGGTCGCCGCGCACCGTGCAGCAGACGCAACCGTTGGACAGCTCGATGATTTCTTCGTCGCGGTCCTGCACCAGCAGGTCGTTGTCGATGCTTTCCGGCCCGAACTCGTTTTCGATGACCGCCACGCGGCGGCCATGGTATTCGGTCAGGATGCGTTTGAGCAGGGTGGTCTTGCCCGCACCGAGAAAGCCGGTGAGGATGGTGACGGGAACCATTTTGTCCAAACTGCGCGGGGTGTTCATGGCGAAGCTGCTAGCGTGAAGTCAAGGCGTTAAACAGGAACTCTCGGCGGGGATCGCAACCCTGTCTTGCAACGCCGTCTTGCGACGTTTGGACGGGGTTTCCCAGTCTTTGCCGGAGGATGTTTGCCGCAGGCTGCGTGGGCCGCCTGCAGCGGCCGGACGCAGGATTACAGCACAGTCGGGGGCAGGGGGCAAACCCAGGGTCAACCCTGGGGCCGTAGCCATCCAGATGGCGTCCGTACGCCGTCAAGTATCGGGCGATACCACTATTTGGGGGCGGTTTGCCCGATTTCAAGAGCACGATGCGCGCATCCGGATGAAACGTTCTGCGCGGGCTTGCATCCGATGGCGGAGAGCGGCGGGCGGGCTGCCTGCCGGCACTAGTTCTTAATGATGGTGGTGGCCGTGGCCGGCGTCCGCGGCGGGCTGCTTCTGCTGGCACTGAGGGCACAGCGCGCGGATTTCGGTTTCGTGCGTGGCCAGGGCATAGCCGGTCTGGGCGACTCGTTCGGCCAGTTGGCGGCTCATGGCGGGGTCGGACACTTCCGCGACCGCGCCGCAGCCCGTACAGACGACCAGCAGGTCGTGGGGCGCGCCGCCCGCGTCGTGGCAGGCGCTCCAGGCATTGACGGCGTCCAGGCGGTGGATCAGGCCCTCGTCCATCAGGAAGTCCAGGGCGCGGTACACGGTGGGGGGCGCGGCGCCCGGATGCACGGCGCGCATCGCATCAAGCAATTCATAGGCCTTCAGGCTGCGGCCGTGGCGCAGCAGCAGTTCCAGCACCTTGCGGCGGATGGGGGTAAGGCGGCGCCCGCGCTGCTCGCACAGCGCTTCGGCGACGCTGAGCTGGGCGCCGACGGTATCGCTGCGAGGGGGGCGGGACGGTGCGGACATGGCTGGCTTTATCTCTATGGAAAACGCGCGCGATGCGCGCGAGATGCCTGGAAGGTAGCAGAAAACATCCAGATGCGGGCGAACGCCGTGGAATCAAGCCGTTTGGTTATGATATAACATAATAAAACTGACTGTAGCCGCTATTCGCCTCCGCATTCTTTCCATGTCCCATTTCACGCTTTTGCCCCGGCGGCCCGAAGCCGCGCCGCGGCAAGCTCCCCCGCCGCGTTCCGCCTTCCTGGTCTCCGCCTGGCGCCGCATGGCCGCCGCCCTAGCTGCCGCGGCCGCCTTGTGGGCCTTGACCGGGTGGGCGCTGGATTGGTGGGCGCGATGAACGCGCCGGTCACCATCGAACTGGCCGACGCGTCCTTTGGCTGGCATGGGCACGCCGCGCTCAAGTCGGTATCGGGGTGTTTCGCCGCGGGCGGCATGACCGCCGTGGTCGGTCCCAACGGCGCGGGCAAGTCCACCCTGATCAAGGGCATCATGGGCGTGCTGCGTCCCATGGCCGGCAGCGTGCGCATCGGCGGCGCGGGCCGTTCGGAGTTGGCCTGGCTGCCCCAGGCCGCCGAACTCGACCGTTCGTTCCCGGTGTCGGTGCTGGATCTGGTGGCCATGGGCGCCTGGCGCCGAGTGGGGGGATGGCGCCGGTATGCGAACCAGGAGCTCGAGCGCTGCATGGACGCGCTGGAGACCGTGGGCATGGCCGACGCGGCCGGACGCGGCGTGGACGCGCTGTCGGGCGGGCAGATGCAGCGCGCGCTGTTCGCGCGGATGCTGGTGCAGGATGCGCCCGTACTGTTGCTGGACGAACCCTTTGCCGCCGTGGACAGCCACACGGCCGACGACCTGATGGCCCTGCTTTGCGGCCTGCACGGCCAGGGCCGCACCGTGATCGCGGTGCTGCATGACCTGGATCTGGTGCGCGACCATTTCCCCGAATGCCTGCTCCTGTCCGGTTCGGTGGTGGCGTGGGGGGACACCGAACACACGCTGAACGACGCGCATCTGAAGCGGGCGCGGCAGTGGTTGGCGGAGGCCCGCGCATGAGCCTGGCGCAATGGGTCGTGTCGCCCTTCCTGGACTATGGCTTCATGCGGCGCGCGCTGGCCGGCGCCTGCGCCCTGTCGTTGGGCGCCGCGCCGCTGGGTGTGTTCCTGGTGCTGCGGCGCATGAGCCTGATGGGCGATGCCATGTCGCACGCCATCCTGCCCGGCGTGGCGGCGGGCTTTCTGCTGGCCGGTCTGTCGCTGGGCGCGATGATGCTGGGCGGCATCGTCACCGGGCTGGCCGTGGCGCTGCTGGCAGGACTGGTGGCACGCATGACGCCGCTGCGCGAGGACGCCAGTTTTGCCGCCTTCTATCTGATATCGCTGGGGCTGGGCGTGCTGCTGGTGTCACTGCGCGGCTCCAATATGGATCTGCTGCATGTGCTGTTCGGCACGGTGCTGGGGCTGGACGACGCGGCATTGCTGCTGGTGACGGCGACGGCCAGCGTGACTCTCTTGGCGCTGGCGGCGATCTACCGGCTGCTGGTGGCCGAATGCCTGGATCCGGGTTTCCTGCGCGCCAGCGGCGGCGGTGGGGGCTGGGTCCACATGGCTTTCCTGGTGCTGGTGGTGGTGAACCTGGTGGCGGGCTTTCAGGTGCTGGGCACGTTGATGGTGGTCGGCATCATGATGTTGCCGGCCGCCGCCGCGCGCTTCTGGGTCCGCTCCGCCGCCCGCCAGGTTCCGCTGGCCGCGGGCCTGGGCGTGGCGGCGTCCACGGCCGGTCTGCTCATTTCGTACCACTTCAACGTGCCGGCCTCGCCCGCCATCATCCTGGCGGCCGGCGCCTGCTATCTGTTTTCCATCGTAGGCGGCCCGCAAGGCGGGCTGCTGCCGGCGCGGCGCCGCATGCGCCGCGCCTGACTCATCCAAAGGAGATACGCCATGCGTTTCCATTCCCTGGCGCGCCGCCGCGCGCTGCTCGCCACGGCCGGCCTGTGCCTGTCGGCGCTGTTCGGAACCGCGCAGGCCGCCGAGCCGTTGACGGCCGTGGCCAGCTTTTCGATCCTGGGCGATATCGTGCGGGAAGTGGGCGGCGCCGACGTCAGCGTGGCCACGCTGGTGGGGCCCGATGGGGACGCGCACGAATATGAGCCGACGCCGGGCGACGCGAAGAAGCTCGCAGCGGCGCGCGTGCTGTTCGTCAACGGCCTGGATTTCGAGACCTGGATGCCGCGCCTGGCGAAGGCGTCGGGCTTTGCCGGCGCCACCGTGGTCGCGTCCCAGGGCGTGAAGACGCGCACGTTCGCGGGCGGCGGGCATGATGATGGCCACGACCACGACCACGACCACGACCACGACCACGACCATGGTCATGGCCATCATCACAGCGGCGCCGATCCGCACGCATGGCAGAACCTGGCCAATGGCGTCATCTACGCCCGCAATGTGGCCGAAGGCCTGGCCGCTGCCGATCCCGCGCATGCCGACGCCTATCGCCAGCGCGCGCAAGCCTATATCGCGCGCCTGCAGGCGCTGGACGCGCAGGTCCGCAAGACCTTCGCCGCGATTCCGGCCGAGCGCCGCAAGATCGTGACCTCTCACGATGCCTTCGGCTATTTCGGCGATGCCTACGGCGTGGCGTTCATTCCCGCGATGGGCGTGTCCACGGATGCGGAACCCGCCGCGGGCCAGGTGGCGCGCATCATCGAACAGGTCAAGCGCGAGCGCGTGCCGGCGGTATTCGTGGAGAACATCAGCAGCCCCAAGCTGGTCCAGCAGATCTCGCGCGAAACCGGCGCCAAGGTGGGTGGTACGCTGTATTCCGACGCCCTGTCCAAGCCCGGACAGCCCGGCGCTACCTACCTGGAAATGTTTGAATGGAACGCACGTCAGCTCGCCGCGGCCATGCAGCCCTGACCGCGGCGGCGATGCTGCTGGCGGCGGGCGCCGCCAGCGCACACCCGCATATGTGGATCGATGCCCGCGCGGCGATCGATATCGATGGACAGCAGCGCATCACGGCGCTGCGGCAGGTCTGGCTGTTTGACGAGATGTTCGGCGCCTACGCCACGCAGGGATTGAAGAAGGGCAAGGACGGTTCGCTGTCGCCCGAGATCCTGCAGGGCATGGCGCGCGATTGGATGCAGGCGCTGGGCGAGCCGATCTCGCACTACTTCACCCGCGTCACCGTGGACGGCAAGACCTCGGCTTTCGCAGCCCCGCAAGATGCGCGCGTCGACTGGAATCCGAAGACCACGCGGCTGACGCTGTCCTTCACCTTGCCGCTGGCCACGCCCGTGGCACCGGGTGCAGGCGGCGCGCAGGTGGACATCTACGATCCCACCTATTTCGTGGCCTACGCCTTCGATCAAAGCGGCGCGGTATCGCTGGGCGGGCAAGGCGCCAAGACCTGCACGTCCGCCTACCGCAAGCCCAAGGAACTGGATTGGAAAACCATGCAGCAATTGGCCGCGATCCCGGCCGACCCGGACGCCTTGCCGGACGAGTTATTCGCGATCACCAAGGGGTTGACGCACCGCATCGAGGTGCGATGCGAGTAGTGCTCGCGCTGCTGGCCGTGCTGCTGCTGGGCGGCGCGGCTGCGGCCGCGGCCCAGGGCGCGCATCCCTTCGGCGTGCCGGAGGGCGGAGCGAGCGTGGGCGGGCCGGGCTGGCTGGCCGGCTTCTTTGGCCAGGTGTCGGTCTGGCAAAGCCATTTCTACCGGCAGCTGACGGGCGCCGTTCGCGCCTGGCAGGCCGAGGGCGGCGCGGCCTGGGCCTTGATCGGGCTGTCTTTCGCCTACGGCGTATTCCATGCGCTGGGGCCGGGGCATGGCAAGGCGGTGATCTCTTCCTATGTGCTGGCCAACCGCCAGACCGCACGCAACGGCGCGCTGCTGGCGCTGGCGTCCGCGCTGATCCAGGCGTTGGTGGCGATCGCGCTGGTGGCGGTGCTGGCGCTGATCTTCAACGCCACCGCGGCCACGATGAACAACGCGACGCGCTGGCTGGAACTTGGCTCGTATGCGCTGGTGACCTTGTTGGGCATGTGGCTGGTGTGGGTCAAGGCGATCCGTCCGCTGTTGCGGACCCGCGCAGGGCCAGCGCCCGCGGAATCGATGCTTGATCACGGCCATGGGCATGAGCACTCTCACCATCAGCACCACGATCACGATTGCGGCTGTGGCCACGCACATGTGCCTGCGCCCGCGCAGGTGTCGGGTCCGCTGAATTGGCGCCGTGCGGCTACGGCCATCCTGGCCGTGGGCTTGCGCCCGTGCAGCGGCGCGTTGATCGTGCTGGTATTCGCCCTGGCGCAGGGTTTCTTCCTGGCCGGCGTGGCCTCGGCCTTGGCGATGGGTCTGGGTACCGGGCTGACGGTGGCGGCGCTGGCGTGCCTCGCGGTCGCGGCGGGCGGCGCGGCCACGCGCATCGGCAGCCGCCTGTCCAGCGCCGGCGCGGCGCGCCTGCGCTACGGCGTGGAAGCGCTGGCGGCACTGGCGGTGCTGTTGCTGGGCGTGATGCTGCTGGGCGGCGTGATCGCGGGTGGCGGCTAGGAAGCGGCCGTGCGAATTCGCGCAGCCGTTCCCGCGGAACGCGCGGGGCCCGCGGCGTTCAGGATTTGCGTCCGGCCCGAGGATGCGCCTGATCGTAGGCGCGGGCCAGATGCTGGAAATCCAGCCGGGTGTAGATCTGCGTGGTCGAGATGTTGGCGTGGCCTAGCATTTCCTGCACGGCGCGCAGGTCCTGCGCGGATTGCAGCACGTGGCTGGCGAAGCTGTGGCGCAGCACGTGCGGGTGCACATGCGTGGGCACGCCGGCCTGCTGCGCGATGCGCGCCAGTTGCAGCTGCACCACGCGCGGCGAAATCCGGCGGCCGCGCGCGCCCAGGAACAGTGCGGCCGCGTCCTCGGGCTGCGCCGTGAAGGGCGCGAGCTGCGGGCGCGCCGCGATCCATTTGCGCAGGGCCGCCAGCGCGGCCTGGCCCACGGGCACCGAGCGGCGCTTGCCGCCCTTGCCCAGGACGATGACTTCGGCCTCTTCCAGGCTCAGCCAGCCGCGCGATTCGTAATTGCCGGAACGTTCATAGCGCAGGTCCAGCCCGACCAGTTCCGACAGCCGCAGGCCGCTGGAATAGAGCAGTTCGAACATGGCCTGGTCGCGCAACGCGGCCGGTTCGTTCGCCACTTGTGCGGGCGCGCGGTCCAGCAGGGCCTGGGTCTGTTCCACGGACAGGGCCTTGGGCAGGCCGCGCGGCGCCTTGGGGGCGCGCACGCCGGCCACGGGATTGCCAGCCAGTTCGATGGCCGGCGCCCACCATTGATAGAAGCCGCGCCACGCCGCCAGGGTGCGCGCCAGGCTGCGTGGCCCGCGGCCCTGGGCGTGCAGGCGCGCCACGAACTGGCGGATGTGGCCGTTGCCGATCTTGTCCAGCGGCAGCTTGGCCTGGTCGGCAAGCTCGCGCAGGAAATGCAGTTCGCGGCGATAACCGTCCAGCGTGTGGGGCGAGTAGCGCCGGTTGGTTTCCAGATGGCGCAGCCAGGCGCTCATGGCGTCCGGCAGGGGAGTTTCGGGCGGGGCCGCGTCTTGCGCTTGCGTGGTTTTCGCCATGGCGTCCGCCCGTGTCGGTGCTAGGCCTTGGGCGAGGCCGGATTCAGGCGATGCAGCGCCGCCGAAGCCAGCTGGCCGATGGATTCCAGGAAGGTCGTGCCCATTTCAGGCGTGAAGCGCTCGGCGTCGTCCGAACCCAGCACCAGCAGGCCGACGGCGGGACCGTCGGCTTCCAGGCGCAGCGGCACCAGCGCCAGGGACTTGGGCTTGGCATCCAGCCAGCCGGCCGCTTCGAATTCGGTGTCGGCGCCGCAGTACGGCGTCTTCAGGCTGTCGGTAAAGGTGCGTACGTCTTGCGTGACGGGTTCGCCGTAGCCGGTCGCCGGCAGTTCCGACAGATCCCACAGGCGCAGCGCCACGTGGTTCAGCTCGAACTGTTCGGCCAGTCCCAGGGCGATCTCGCCCGGCACATGCTGCGGATCGCATTCGGACAGCAGACGGCAGCACCATTTGGCCACATGCGTGCCGATGCTTTCATTGGCGGTGGCGTTGCGCACGAGTTCGTTCAGGCGCCATTCGAGTTCGCGGTTGCGCTCGCGCAGCGTCAGGATCTGGCGTTCGCCCAGCGAAATGGCGCGCGAACCGTGCGGATGCGGCACCTGCAACGTGGCGAAGACGTCTGCGTGATCGTCGAAGAAGCCAGGGTTCTCTTGCAGGAAATCAGCGACGTCCTGAGCGGTAATAGCGGTATCAGTCATGGCTTATCGGTTCAGCCCCATGGAGAAGACGAGCTTGTCGATATCGACCTGCCCCGTGAAGACGGACTCGGCTGGGCCGGTCATGCGTAATTGCTCGCCGTTCCAGGCGACGGTCAGAACGCCGCCGCGCGCTTGCACGCGCACCGGCGAGTCCAGCAGGCCGCGGCGAATGCCTGCCGCGACGGCGGCGCAGGCGCCCGTGCCGCAAGCCAGGGTTTCGCCGGCGCCGCGTTCGAACACGCGCAGGCGGATGTTGTTGCGGTCGACGATCTGCATGAAGCCGGCGTTGACGCGGCGCGGGAAGCGCGGATGGGTTTCGATCAACGGTCCGAGAACGCAAACCGGCGCGGTGTCGACGTCGTCCACCACCTGCACGGCGTGCGGATTGGAAATCGCCACGGCGGATAGCGCGACCGTGCGCGGCAGGCCGGCGGGCGCGTCCAGTTCCAGTTCCCACAGCGTGTCCTGGCCTTCGATGCGCGAGGAGAGGCCGGCGGTGTCGAACGGAAGCGCGGCGGGCTCGAAACGCGTGCTGCCCATGTCGACGGTGACTTGTTCGTCGTCGCCTTGGTCCAGCACCAGGATGCCGGTGGCGATTTCGGCGCGCAGCGGATTGCGGTCGGACAGGCCCTGCTCATGCACGAAGCGCACGAAGCAGCGCGCGCCGTTGCCGCAGTGCTCGACCTCGCTGCCGTCGGAATTGAAAATGCGGTAGCGGAAATCGGCGTCGGGCCGGGTCGCGGGCTCGACCAGCAGGATCTGGTCGGCGCCTATGCCGAAATGGCGGTCGCCCAAGGCGCGGGCGCGTTCGGGCGTCATTTCGATGGTCTGGCGGACCCCGTCGAGCACGACGAAATCGTTGCCCGCGCCATGCATTTTGGTGAAGTTCCAGTTCATCACTGGATTATCGCCCATATTGGGGCGCGAGCGGCGCGGGCCGCGGACTCAGTAGAGTTTGGGTTCGCCCGGCGGACGGGTCTTGAAGCGGCGATGGACCCAGTAGTACTGGCTGGGGCAGCGGCGCACCCAGGATTCCAGCTCGCGGTTCAGACGCGCGGTGGCGTCTTCCAGCGAGTCGGTTCCGGGGAAGTCGGCCAGCGGCGGCAGCACTTCGACGTGGTAGCGGCCGGTATCCGGGTTCCAGAAGTCCAGGATGGGCAGCACGGCGGCATCCCATTTCTTGGCCAGTTGGGCGGTGGCGAGCAATGTCGCCGCCGGCACGCCGAAGAACGGCGCGAAGGTGGCGCCCTGGCGGCCGAAGTCCATGTCCGGCAGGTAGTAGACGGGACGGCGCTCGCGCAGGTGGCGGATCAGGTCGCGCACGCCGTCCTTGCGGCTGACCAGGAACACTTCGTTGAAGCGCTTGCGGCCGGCGGCGACAATGGCGTCGACCTGAGGATCGCTTTGCGGCGTGTACATGGTGGCGCCGCTGGGCACCTCCATGGTGAGCCGCGTCGCGGCAGCGTCCAGCCCGATGAAATGGGGCGCCAGCAGGATCACCGGGCGGCCCTGGGCAGTCAGTTCGTTGATGCGGTCAGCGCCAGTTTGCGTGACCATCTCCTTGATGGCCTCGGGCGTGCCGTACCAGAGCACGCCGCGGTCGACGATGGACTGCGCCAGTGCGCGGAAGTGGTCCGCGACCCACTGTTCGCGCACGTGTTCGGGCTGGTCGGGAAAGCACAGTTCCAGATTGCGGCGCACGATGCGCGTGCGCGACTTGGCCAGCCGCGGCGCCAGCCAGCCCAGGGTTGCGCCGATGCGCTGCCGGGTCGACGGCTTGATGCGGCCGAACCATTTCATCAGGGATACCAGCGCGCGCGTTTTGAAATCAGTCATGGTGGGAAATAGGGAGCGGACGGGGCGCGGCGGTTCAGCTGGCCGAAGCAGGAGTGTCGGCGGCGGGGGCCGGCGGGGCGCCACGCGGCGTCTTGTAGCGGTTGTAGCTCCAGAGGTATTGCTCCGGACAGCGGCGGATCAGCGTTTCCATGGCGGCGTTGAGCAACGCGGCCTGCTCGGCGGCATCGGCGGGCAGCGGTTCGGGCACGCGGACATAGTGGATGCGCCAGCCCCGGCCTCCCGGCAGCCGTTCGCCAGCGGTCAGGATAATGGGCACGCCCGTTTGCGTGGCCAGCTTGCCGGGCAGCGTCATGGTGTAGGCCATGCGCCCGAAGAACGGCGCCCAGACGCCGTCGCCCACGCTGGGCGCCTGGTCGGGCAGCATGCCGACGGATTCGCCGCGGCGCAGGGCGCGCACGAATTCGCGCACCCCCTGCATGGTGGCCGGCACGGCATTGACGGCCGAGGTATTGCGCGCGGTTTCCAGCAGCGGGGCCAGGATGTCCTTGCGCGGCGGCCGGAACATGACGGTCATGGGCATCTGGCGGGCCAGGTAGCGCGCGGTGATCTCGAAGCAGCCCAGGTGCGGCGTCAGGAACAGGATGCCGCGGTTCTCGGCGCGGGCCGCGCTGACCACGTCGTTGTCGTCCGAGATCACCTGAGCCAGGCTTTGTTCATTGCGGAACCAGACGCGCGGGCTCTCCAGGATCATGGCGCCGATTTCGCCCGCCGCGCGCCGCGCGAAAGCCGGATCGGGGTAACCGGCCTGGGCCGCGTTGGCCTGCAGCCGCCGGCGGTACTTGCCCGGCCAGGCGTAGATCGCGCGCCCGGCCAGCCGCCCCACGGCGTGCGCGACGGAAAGGGGCAGGGCGGCGAATGATCTGAACAGGAAGAGCAGCATGCGGCAGAAAAATGGGACGGACAGAAAGTGCGCCTGGGGCCGGGATATATGCATACGTCCCCCAGCTTTGGCGGCAGAACCGCATTTTCGCTTAAAATAGCGCAGTCGCCGAGTTAACCGACAACTTGCGGGGCGACGGCAAGGGTACAGCGCTTTGCGCGCCTCTTGCCAAATCCGCTAAAGCGTCGCGCCCAGATTTGCGTATGTCATGCGGTCAGGGGTGCAACGCGCCTCGTGAACCTATGCGCCGGCAATGCCGGTCACCAAGGACGCATCTGTGGCCAACAACGACTTTCTCTTTACTTCCGAATCCGTCTCCGAAGGGCACCCCGACAAGGTTGCCGACCAGATCTCCGACTCGATCCTGGACGCGATCTTCACGCAGGACCCGAATGCGCGCGTCGCAGCCGAGACCCTCTGCAACACCGGTCTGGTAGTGCTGGCTGGCGAAATCACCACCACCGCCAACGTCGACTACATCCAGGTCGCGCGCGACACGATCCGCCGCATCGGTTACGACAACACCGAATACGGCATCGACTACAAAGGCTGCGCGGTGCTGGTCGCCTACGACAAGCAGTCGCCGGACATTGCCCAGGGCGTGGACCGCAGCTCTGAAGACTATCTGAACCAGGGCGCGGGCGACCAAGGCCTGATGTTCGGCTATGCCTGCGACGAAACTCCCGATCTGATGCCTGCTCCGATCTGGTACGCGCACCGCCTGGTGCAGCGCCAGAGCGAGCTGCGCAAGGACGGCCGCCTGCCGTGGCTGCGTCCCGACGCCAAGTCGCAAGTGACGTTCCGCTATATCGACGGCCGCCCGGCGGAAGTCGACACGGTGGTGCTGTCGACCCAGCACGCACCCGAGGTTTCGCAAGAAACCATCCGCGAAGCGGTGATCGAAGACATCATCAAGCCCAGCTTCCCCGAAGGCCTGATCACGCCGCAAACGAAGTTCCTGGTCAACCCGACCGGCCGCTTCGTCATCGGCGGCCCGCAAGGCGATTGCGGCCTGACCGGCCGCAAGATCATCGTCGATACCTACGGCGGCGCTTGCCCGCACGGCGGCGGCGCGTTCTCGGGCAAAGATCCGTCCAAGGTCGACCGTTCGGCCGCCTACGCGGCCCGCTACGTGGCCAAGAACATCGTGGCCGCCGGCCTGGCGCGCCAGTGCCAGGTGCAGGTCAGCTACGCCATTGGCGTGGCCGAGCCCATCAACATCACCGTCTACACGGAAGGCACGGGCGTCATCCCCGACGACCAGATCGCCAAGCTGGTGCGCGAGCACTTCGACCTGCGTCCGAAGGGCATCGTCAACATGCTGGACCTGCTGCGTCCGATCTACGCCAAGACCGCCGCCTATGGCCACTTCGGCCGTTCCGAGCCGGAATTCTCGTGGGAAGCCACGGACAAGGTCCAGGCGCTGAAGAAGGGCGCGTAAGCCTTCCCGGCGCTTGAACAAGAAAGCCCCCGCAGTGCGGGGGCTTTTTCATTGCGGCAGCGACCTTACAGCCCCCAGCCTGACAAATCCGGCCGGCGCAGCGCCGGCGCCAGCACCGGTTCCAGCGCCGCGGCGCAATCCAGCATTGCGGCGTCGCCGCCTGCCGGCGCCAGCAACTGCACCGCCATGGGCATGCCTTCGGCATCGAAGCCCACAGGCAGCGAGATGGCGGCCGCGCCCAGGAAGTTGGCGGGGCGCAGCAGCTTGCCCAACCCCGCGTGGCGCGTATCGTCGGCGTCCAGCGCTTGCGCGGCCTGGTCGCAGGCGGGCATCAGCAGGGCGTCCAGGCCTTGCATGGCTTGCGCGAATGCGGCCATGTCGGCGGCGCGGCGTTGCAGCGCGGCTTCATAGTCGGCCTGCGCGATGCGGCCGCCGGCCGCGATGCGCTTGCGCACCACGTCCCACAGCGGCGTGGCCGGGTCTTCGGCCAACGCGCCGTAGTAGCGGTAGGCCTCGTAGGCCAGCACCACGGAGTTGTCGTCGGCCATGCGGGCAAAGGACAGCGCCGCGGGCGGATGCCAGGGCGTGGGCGTGTAGCCGGCGCGCGCCAGGTTTTCCTCGGCCTCGCGCCAGGCGCGCAGGCCGGCCTCGGCCAAGGGGGCGGGCCAGGCCTCGGGCGCCAGCACGGCCACCGGACCCGGGCCGCGCGCGGCGGGCTGGCGCAAGGCGGCGATGGCGCTTGCGGGAAAGTCCAGCGTGGCCGCGTCGCCGATGTCGGGGCCGGCCAGTAGTTGGGTCAGCAGGCGGGCGTCGGCCACGGTGCGCGTGATCGGACCCAGCACGTCCAGCGTGTCCGACAAGGGCAGACAGCCGGTGCGGCTGATGACGCCGGTGGACGGCTTGTAGCCCACCAGGCCGTTGAGCGCCGCGGGCGCGCGCACCGAGCCGCCGGTGTCGCCGCCCAGCGTCAGCGGCGCCAGGCCGGCGGCCACGGCCACGCCCGCGCCGCTGGACGAGCCGCCCGGCGCGCGCGCGGTCTGCGCGTCCCAGGGATTGCGCGCCGTGCCTTGGGTGGGGTTCTGGCCCGACAGGCCGAAGGCGAATTCGGTCATGCGGGTCTTGCCCAGCACCACCATGCCTTGCGCGGCCAGCTGTTGCAGCGGGACCGCCGTGACGTCGCTGATCCGGCCCTGCAGGGCGAGCGAACCCAGACAGACGCTGACGCCCTCCCATTGCACGCTGTCCTTCACCGCCACGGGCACGCCGTGCAGCGGACCCAGCAGAATGCCCGCGGCCAGCAGGCGGTCGGCGGCGTCGGCCTGGGCCAGCGCGCGCTCGGCCGTGACTTCGCTGTAGGCGGCCAGCGCGGGGGCGCGCTCGATACGGTCCAGGAAGTGGGTGGTGACCTGGCGCGAACTCAGTTCGCGCCGGCGGATGGCGCCGGCCAGGGCCTGGGCGTCTTGGAAGTGCAGGGCGGTGTCTAGTGCTGGCATGGGTCTCATCGGAAAAGAAAAAGCTTTCCGGTCCCGCGGGAACCGGAAAGCGCTGGTGCGTGACGTTCGTTCTCTCTGCTTACTTCAGGCTCTGGCCCTTGGTTTCCGGCATGCGGATGAAGGTGATCAGGGTGATCACGGCGCCCGCCAGCACGTAGTAGAAGAACCAGCGCTCCATGCCCTTGCTCTGCAGCCAGGTCAGCAGGTAGGGCGTGGTGCCGCCCAGCAAGGCGACGACCAGGTTGTACGGCGTACCGATGCCGACGGCGCGCACGCTGGTGGGGAACTGTTCGGACATGATGGCCGGCGCGATCGAGGTGTACATGGCATACAGCACCAGGCCGAACAGCTCCACCGCCAGGATCGAACCGAACGACGGGCCCAGCGTGGTCATCAGCGGGTAGAAGAACACCAGGTAGCCGGCGGCGAAGAAGATCAGCTGCGGCTTGCGGCCGATGCGGTCGGACAGGATGCCGAACAGCGGCTGCACCAGCATGAATACGATCAGCGCGACGGTGTTTGCGGCGAACGCGGTCTTCGGGTCGGCATGCACCTGGCGGATGGCGTAGGTGGGTACGTAGGCCACGAAGATGTAGAACGCGAACGTGGTCAGGATGGAAAAGCCCACGATGCGCAGCACTTCACGCGGGTGGTCGCGCAGCAGGGTGCGCAGCGGCTGCTTTTCGACGCCGGCCTTCTTGGCGTGCGAGAACGCTTCGGTTTCCGGGATGGAGCGGCGGATCCACATACCGGCCAGGCCGCCCAAGGCGCCCAGGAAGAACGGGATGCGCCAACCCCATGCGGCCATCTCGGCCTTGGTCAAGGTCGAGGTCAGCACCCAGCCGATGGCCGAGGCGGCCAGGATGCCCACGGCGGCGCTGAAGAACACGAAGCTGGAGTAAAAGCCGCGCTTGTTGGGCGGCGCCATTTCCGCCAGGAAGGTCGTGGCCGAGGCATACTCTCCGCCCAGCGACAGGCCTTGCAAGAGGCGCGCGGCGGTCAGCAGCAGCGGAGCGGCCAGGCCGATGGAGGCGTAGGTGGGGGTGACGGCGATGATCAGCGAGCCGCCGGCCATCATCAGGATGGTCAGGCCCAGCGCGGCCTTGCGGCCGTAGCGGTCGGAGAAGATGCCCAGCAGCCAGCCGCCCACCGGGCGCATGAAGAAGCCCACGGCGAAAATGCCGAAGGTCGCCAGCAGGGCCGTGGTTTCGTTGCCTTCGGGGAAGAACTGGCTGGAGAAGAAGATGGCGAAGGACGCGTAGATGGTCCAGTCGAACCATTCGACGGCATTGCCTACACTACCGGCCAGAATGGTGCGCGAGCGGGAGACGGGCGCGGTGCCGGCCGAGGCGGCTGCCCCCTGCGGCTTGCGCAGGGGCGCTGAAGTGCTGCTCATGAAAACCTCAAATAAGAATTTATTTTTGGTCAAAAAGACCGTTTAATTTTGTGTTTTTATCAATGCGCGAACGTTAATTTAATGAATATGGACACGTCAAGTAAGGGTAAGCCCCTAGCTCCGGGGCTGGACGACACCGATCTCGCCTGTCTCATCGCGCTGCAGGCGGACCCCCGCGCATCCTGGCGCGAGCTGGGCGCCGCCACCGGCATCCCCGAGCGCACCGTCGCGCGCCGCATCAAGCGCCTGATGGATGCCGACGCCCTGCGTGTCATCGCGGAACCCGATCCCTTGGCTACCGGACGCGGCGTGGTGCTGCACGCCTGGGTGCGCTGCCGGTCGGGCCGCGTGCCGGAGGTGGCGGATCAGCTGGCGCGGCTGGACCTGAGCCAGCTGGTGGTCACGCTGGCCGGTTCGGCCGATCTGATGGCCGAGCTGACGCTGGCGGACGCCGCCGACATGCCGGACGTGGTGACGCGCGTGCTGCCGTCCATCGACGGGGTGGAGCACGTGGAGGCGCGGCTGGTGCTGCGGCCGTTCCGCCGCGCCGGCCAGTGGCGTATCCAGGCCCAGCCCGATGGGGCGGCGGCCGAGCCCGCCGCGGCGCAGCCGCCCGCGGCATTGACGGACGCTGAACAGCGCATGGTGGCCTACCTGATGCGCGACGGCCGCGCCAGCCTGGCGGAACTGGCCGAGCATGCCGGCGTCAGCGAGCCCACCGCGCAGCGTCTCTTGCACAACATGGTGGAGCGCCGTGCGCTGAGTTTCCGCGTTGAAGTGGAGCCGGCGCTGGTCGGCTTTCCGGTGGAGGCGGTGATTTCGGTGCAGGTGCGCCCGCAAGCCGTGGACGCGCTGGCCGCGCATCTGGCGCTGGACCCCAACACCCGCTGCCTGTTCGGCACCAGCGGCGCGTCGCAGCTGTTCTGGCACGTGCTGTGCCGCGACAGCCTGCATCTGTGGGATGTCGTGACGCGCCGCCTGGGCGAGCTGGACGGCGTGTTGAACAGCGAAGTCGGCGTGGTGATGCGGGCGCACAAGCGTTGCGGCATCGTGCGCGCCGGCGGGCGGCTGGGGGCGGACGCGTAGCGTCGCGGCCGCGCCGGAGCGGGACGCGACCGGTTCACCAGACCGCGTCGTCCGAACCTGGTGCGCGCAGATGCCGGGCAAAGCGCTGCGACAGGAACTCCACGAAGGCGATTGTCTTGGCCGGCAGGTTCAGGCGTTCGGGATACAGCGCATGGATGTCCGCGGGCGGGGTGCGCCAGTCGGCCAGCACCGCGCGCAGACGGCCGGCGCGCAGGTGTTCGGCCGTTTCCCATTCTGAACGCATGACGATGCCGTGGCCGTCCAGCGCCCATTCCAGGGCGCTTTGCCCATCGTTGGAGCTGAGCGGGCCGCGCACTTTCACGGTCTCCGCGCGCTGGCCCGATTCCAGCCGCCAGGTGCCATAGGCCACGTCGTTCTCGCGCACCACGATGCAGCGGTGGCGTTGCAGGTCGCCCGGCGCGCGCGGCTCGCCATGGATTTCCAGGTAGCGCGGCGACGCGCACAGCAGCCGCCGATTGGACGCGATCTTGCGCGCGGTCAGGCGCGCATCGGGCAGGTCGCCAAAGCGCACCGCCACGTCGAAGCCTTCTTCGATCAGGTTCAGCGGCCTGTCGGTCAGGCGCATCTGGACTTCCACTTCCGGGTACTGGCGGGCGAAGTCCGACACCGCGGGCACGATGTGGGCGCGGCCAAAGCCGAATGTGGCATTCAGCCGCAGCAGCCCCTGGGGACGGGCGCGGGCGCTCGATACGGAACGTTCCAGCGCTTCCAGGTCCGTCAGGATGCGTGCGCCTTCTGCCAGATAAAGCTCGCCTTCCTGCGTGACGCTGACCCGGCGGGTGGTGCGGTTCAGCAGCCGCACACCCAGGCGCTGCTCCAGCTTGGCCAGGCGCGTACTGACCGCGGGCGGGGTCAGGCCCAGTTCGCGGGCGGCGGCGGACAGGTTGCCGTGCTTGACCACCAGCGAGAAGAAGGCGAGATCGGAAAGGGCGTCCATGCGCTTATTTATAAACTTAATTTAATAAAGCTTTATCTGGAGAAGTAATTATAAGAACCGGACCGGCTTATACACTGGCCTCACCACTAAAGAGCCGCCTGGCGCGGCCAACCGAGGAGACCAGGAATGAAGATCAACAAAGCTGCCGGCGTTCTATGCGCGGCCATTGCCGCATCCTGTTGGACCCAGCCGGCCGCCGCCGACGCCTTTCCCCAGCGCGCCGTGACGCTCATCGTGCCGTTCGCGCCCGGCGGCAGCGTGGACATCGCCGCACGCCTGATTTCGGATGCCTGGGGCCGCGCCCTGGGGCAGAGCGTGGTGGTGGAGAACCGCGCCGGCGCTTCCGGCAACATCGGCATGGCCGCGGTGGCGCGCGCCGAGCCCAACGGCTACACGCTGGCCGTCAATACCATGTCGCTGGCAATCAACCCGGCGCTGTTCCAGAACATGCCGTTCGACACGGCCAAGGACCTGCGTTCGGTCGGCACGATAGGGACGTCGCAGCACGTGCTGACGGTGACCAACCAGTTGCCCGTGGCCAATGTGAGCGAGCTGCTGGCCTATGTGCGCGCGCGGCCCGCCAACGACCTGAGTTTCGGTTCGGCAGGCACGGGCAGTACCTTCCACATGGCCGCGGAACTGTTCAAGTCGGTGTCCAAGACCCAGATCCTGCACGTGCCCTACAAGGGCGGCGGCCCAGCCATGGTGGACACCATCAGCGGCCAGGTGCAGATGAGCTTTCCGGTGCTGTCCGCAGCCAAGCCGCAGGTCGACGGCAAGAAGCTCAAGGCGCTGGGCGTGACCGGCACCACGCGTTCGCCGCTCTTGCCTGACGTGCCCACCATTGCCGAGTCCGGGCTGCCCGGCTACGAGTTCAACACCTGGTTCGTCATCAGCGCGCCCGCGGGCACGCCGCAAGCCGTGATCGACACGCTGAACGCCAAGCTCGAACAGGCCTTGCGTTCGCCCGAGCTGGCGCAGCGCATGGGCCGCGAAGGCTTCGATCCGCTGATTTCCACGCCCGCCAAGACCGACGCGATGGTGGCCGCCGAGATGACGCGCTGGGCCGGCATCGTCAAGGACGCCGGCATCCAGGCCAACTGATCGGGCCGCAAGACCCAACTACGAAGGACGCAAGACATGCCCGGCAAGACGCTGTACGACAAACTGGTGGCCAGCCATGAGGTGGCCCGGATCGACGACGAGCACATCCTGCTTTACGTCGACCTGCACATCATGAACGAATACACCAGCCCGCAGGCCTTCAGCGGCCTGGCGGCGCGCGGGCGCGGCGTGCTGCGTCCCGGGCAGCAGATGGCGGTGGTGGACCACATCATCCCCACGCATCCGGTGCCGGCGGCGCTGCGCGTGATCGCCGACGACGCTTCGTCGCGCCAGGCGCTCAACCTCAAGCGCAACTGCGACGCGCAGGGCATCGCGTTGTTCGACACCACCGATCCGCTGCAAGGGATCGAGCACGTGATCGCGCCTGAGCATGGCATGGTGCTGCCGGGCATGGTGGTGCTGTGCGGCGACAGCCACACCACCACCTACGGCGCGCTGGGCGCGCTGGGCTTCGGCATCGGCACGTCCGAGGTCGAACACATATTGGCCACGCAGACGCTGGCGTACCGGGTGGCGCGCAACATGCGCATCCGCGTCGACGGCGCGCTGCCGGCCGGTGTCACCGCCAAGGACCTGGTGATCTGCGTCGTGCACCGCATCGGCGCGCAAGGCGCGCGCGGGCATGCGGTGGAGTTCTGCGGCGAGGCCATCGCCGCGCTGTCCGCCGAGGCCCGCATGACCTTGTGCAACATGACGGTGGAAGCCGGCGCCCGCGCCGCGCTGATCGCGCCGGACGCCACCACCGAGGCCTACATCGCCGCGCATGCGCCCGAACTGCAAGGCGAGGCGCTGGCGCAGGCGCGCGCCCATTGGGCCACGCTGCGCTCGGACGAGGACGCCGCGTTCGACGCCGAGCACGTGCTGGATGCCGCCGCGATCGCGCCCTTCGTCACCTGGGGCACCAGCCCGGACCAGGCCATGCCGGTGGACGGCGTGGTGCCGGACCCGCAGGCCGAGCCCGACGCGCTGGCCCGCCTGGCGCTGGAGAAGGCCATGGACTACATCGGCCTCGCGCCGGGCACGCCGATAGCCGGCGTGCCGATAGACCGCGTGTTCATCGGCTCCTGCACCAACGGACGCATCGAGGATCTGCGCGCGGCGGCAGCCGTGTTGCGCGGCCGCAAGGTGGCGGCCGGCGTGCGGGCCATGGTGGTGCCCGGATCGGGCGCGGTGCGCGCGCAGGCCGAGGCCGAGGGCATCGCGGCGCAACTGATCGAGGCCGGCTTCGAATGGCGCCAGCCCGGCTGTTCCATGTGCCTGGCCATGAATGACGACGTGCTCAGCCCGGGCGAGCGCTGCGCCTCCACCACCAACCGCAATTTCGAAGGCCGGCAGGGGCGCGCGGGCCGCACGCACCTGATGTCTCCGGCCATGGCCGCCGCCGCCGCGCTGGCCGGCCGCATCGTCGACGTCCGCGTCTGGGAGCAACACGTATGACCGCAATCATCGAGGGCATCGCCGCGCCGCTGCCTTTTTCCAATCTGGACACCGACCAGATCATGCCCAAGCAGTTCCTGCGCATCATCGACAAGGCAGGGCTGGACCGTGGCCTGCTGCATGACCTGCGCTTTGACGCGGGCGGCGCGCCCAGGCCCGATTTCGTGTTGAACCAGCCCGCCTACGCCGGCGCGTCCATCGTGGTGGCGGGGCCGAACTTCGGCTGCGGCTCCAGCCGCGAGCATGCGGTGTGGGGCTTGCAGCAGTTCGGCATCCGCGCGGTGATCGCGCCCAGCTTCGGCGAGATCTTCTACTTCAATGCGGTGAACAACGGCCTGCTGCTGATCAGCCTGGCGCCGGCCGAGATCGACGCCTTGCTTGCCAGGGTGTCCAATACGGCCACCAACCGCGTCGGCATCGATGTGGCGGCCGGGCGCGTCACCGCCATGGACGGCTGGACGGCGGCGTTCACGCTGCCTGAACGGCACCGCCGCATGTACGCGCAGGGGCAGGACATGGTGGGTGCATCATTGCAGCGGCTGGACGAGGTGGAGCGTTTCGAGGCCGGCCATTGGGCGCGGCATCCCTGGATGAAAGATCTGGCGCGCCGTGTGCGCGACCGCCTGAACCAAGAGGCCATATGACCGCATTCTTCGACCTGCCCGTGCGCCGCATCGCGGCCAACGGCATCGACATCGCAGCCCGCGTCGACGGCGCCGGCCCGCCGCTGCTGCTGCTGCATGGCCATCCCCAGACGCACGCCATCTGGCACCGCGTCTGGCCGGAACTGACGCGCCACCGCACGTGCGTGGCGGCGGACCTGCGCGGCTACGGCGATAGCGACAAGCCGGCCGCGTCGCCGGACCACGCGGCCTATTCCAAGCGGGCGATGGCGGCCGACATGATCGATTTGATGCGCGCCTTGGGCCACCAGCGCTTCGAGGTGCTGGCGCACGACCGCGGCGCGCGCGTGGCGCACCGGCTGGCGCTGGACCATCCCGCCGCCGTCAGCCGCATGATGCTGCTGGACATCGCGCCCACGCTGGACATGTATGAAGGCACCACGCGCGCCTTCGCCCAGGCCTATTACCACTGGTTCTGGCTGATCCAGCCGGCGCCGCTGCCCGAAACCATGATCGAGCGCGACCCGGTGTTCTACCTGCGTTCCGTGATGGGCGGACGGCCCGGCGGACTGGCGCACTTTTCCGCCGAGGCCATGGCCGAGTACGAACGCGCGGCGCAACTGCCCGGCTGGGCCACGGGCATCTGCGAGGACTACCGCGCTTCCGCCACGCTGGACCTGGAGCACGACCGCGCCGGCCGGGAGGCCGGCGAACGCCTGCGCCTGCCATTGCGTGCGCTGTGGGGCGAGCGCGGCGCCGTGGGCCGCAACTTCGACGTGCTGGCGCTATGGCGCGCGATCGCGGACGAGGTATCCGGCGGTCCGTTGCCGGGCGCGCACTATCTGGCGGAAGAATGTCCGGACGCGCTGCTGGCGCAGGCCAGGGAGTTTTTCGGCTGGCGCGAATAGAGGGCTGCCCGCGTGTAGCACCGTGCGCGCGGGCAGGTATTCAAGTCCGGGCGGGGCATAGGGCCATCCAAAAGGGGACGCACTCCGGGTGTTAACCTACGCCCGATGAATCAGCACCACGTCGACCTCTCCAAACTCCCCGACGCCGAAGACGCGCAACGCGCCTTCAAGGCTTCGGATTCGCCCTGCGTGGCCGTCTGCTCCACGTTGTTTGACGACATTTGCCGCGGCTGCGGCCGCACCGCCATGGAAGTCGCCAACTGGGTGTTCATGACGGAAGAGGAAAAGCGCGAAGTCTGGGTGCGCATCACGGCGCAAGGGTATCCGCGCCGCAACAACTAGCCGGCGGCCGCGCAGGCCGTCTTGGGCATGTCACATGGCGCGGGCTAAATCGCGCTATTGCCCACTTCCGGCTCCATCATGCGCATCGTCCTGGTCACGGATGCCTGGCATCCGCAAGTCAATGGCGTCGTCCGCACCTGGACGACCATGCAGCAGATCCTTGGAGAATGGGGCCACGAGCTGATCGTGGTGAACCCGCAGGGCAGCCGCACCGTGCCGGCGCCCTCCGAGCCCGACCTGCGGCTGTGTCTGCAGCCCGGCCGGCAATTGCGCCGCATCCTGGGCGACATCGTGCCCGACGCCCTGCACATCGCCACCGAAGGCCCGCTGGGCCTGGCCGCGCGCCGTATGGCGCTGGCGCGGGGCTGGCGCTTCACGACGTCGTTCCACACCATGTTCCCGGACTACCTGCAGGCGCGCATGGGCATCCCGGCGGCCTTGCCCTGGCGTTATCTGCGCTGGTTCCACCGGCCCTCGCAACGGGTGCTGGTGCCTACGCCCACGGTGCGAGACGTGCTGGCGCGGCGCGGCCTGGGGAACCTGCAAATCTGGTCGCGCGGGGTGGACCCGCGCAAGTTCCAGCCGGGGGCAGGCCAGGCCTTCCCGGACCTGCCCCGTCCCGTATTCCTGAGCGTGGGCCGTGTGGCGCGCGAGAAGAATCTGGACGCCTTCCTGTCGCTGGACCTGCCGGGCAGCAAGGTGGTGGTGGGGGCGGGGCCGGATGAGGCGCGGCTGAAGAAGCGCTTTCCCGGCGCGATTTTCCTGGGCATGCGGCACGACGAAGCGCTGCCGGCGCTCTACGGGTCGGCCGACGCCTTCGTTTTCCCCAGCCTGACTGACACCTTTGGCCTGGTCATGCTGGAGGCCATGGCCTGCGGCACGCCGGTCGCCGCTTTCCGCAGCGAAGCGCCGCTGGCGGTGGTGACCCAGGGCGTCACCGGTTTCCTGGACGAAGACCTGGCCCATGCCTGCCGCTCGGCCCTGTCGCTGGACCGCCATGCGGTGCGCGAACACGCCCTGACGCGCAGCTGGGACTCGGTGGCCGCGACCCTGCTGGCTGCACTGGTGCCGCTGGACGGGAGCGCCCGCGGCGCGGAGCATGCGCAGGCGTCGTGCGTGCCCGAAGGGGCCGTGCTTGCGCGGCGGCCTGGCGGCGAAATGCCCGCCAGGGAGCCAGGGGTTTGATCCTTGGCGGACGGTTCCCGGGTACAATGCCCGGCAATCCTGAGGAGCGTTGCGACGACCCTGCGGTTCCCGCCAGCCGGCACGGCAAGCGGGACCAGGCTCGCCAGGCTCAGGAATCCTTGTTCAAGCGGCGCGCCTTGCGCGGCGCTACAGCAACGGCGCTCACCTTTGTCGCATATGGCGGGAAAGGCGAGCACTCGACCTTCGTGGTGCCTTCGCGTTGTCCGGCCATATCCTGCGCCGTTCGTATTTCACGTGGAGCCTACACACCATGAACGCTGTGACCGATAAATCCTTTTCCGACTACCTCGTCGCCGACATGTCGCTGGCCGGCTGGGGCCGCCGCGAACTCGCCATCGCCGAAACCGAAATGCCCGGCCTGATGGCCATCCGCGAGGAATTCGCCGCCAAGCAGCCGCTCAAGGGCGCGCGCATCGCCGGCAGCCTGCACATGACCATCCAGACCGGCGTGCTGATCGAAACGCTGGTGGCGCTGGGCGCCGAAGTGCGCTGGGCCTCGTGCAACATCTTCTCGACGCAGGACCACGCCGCCGCCGCCATCGCCGCGTCGGGCACCCCGGTCTTCGCCGTCAAGGGCGAAACGCTGGAAGAGTACTGGCAGTACACCCACAAGATCTTCGAATGGCCCAATGGCGAAAACGCCAACATGATCCTCGACGATGGCGGCGACGCCACCTTGATGCTGCACCTGGGCACCAAGGCCGAGAAGGACATCTCGGTGCTGGCCAACCCGGGCAGCGACGAAGAGCGCATCCTGTTCGCCGCCATCAAGGAAACCCTCAAGCGCGATCCCAAGTGGTATTCGACCCGCCTGGCCCTGATCAAGGGCGTGACGGAAGAAACCACCACCGGCGTGCATCGCCTGTACCAGATGTCGCAAAAGGGCGAGCTGGCCTTTGCCGCCATCAACGTCAACGACTCGGTCACCAAGTCCAAGTTCGACAACCTGTATGGCTGCCGTGAATCGCTGGTCGACGGCATCAAGCGCGCCACCGACGTGATGGTCGCTGGCAAGGTTGCCGTCGTGGCCGGCTACGGCGACGTCGGCAAGGGCTGCGCCCAGGCGCTGGTCGCGCTGCGCGCCCAGGTCTGGGTCACCGAAGTCGATCCGATCTGCGCCCTGCAGGCCGCCATGGAAGGCTTCAAGGTCGTGACCATGGAAGAAGCCGCCGCCCACGGCGACATCTTCGTCACCGCCACCGGCAACTACCACGTCATCACGCGTGAGCACATGAACGCCATGAAGGACCAGGCCATCGTGTGCAACATCGGCCACTTCGACAACGAAATCGACGTCGCCAGCCTGGCCGACTGCAAGTGGGAAGAGATCAAGCCGCAAGTCGACCACGTCATCTTCCCGGACGGCAAGCGCATCATCCTGCTGGCCCAGGGCCGCCTGGTGAACCTGGGTTGCGCCACCGGCCACCCCTCGTTCGTGATGTCGTCCTCGTTCGCCAACCAGACCATCGCCCAGATCGAGCTGTTCACGCGCAACGAAGCCTACACGTCGGGCCAGGTCTACGTGCTGCCCAAGCACCTGGACGAGAAGGTCGCCCGCCTGCACCTGAAGAAGCTGGGCGTGAAGCTCACGACCCTGCGCCAGGATCAGGCCGACTACATCAACGTGCCGGTGCAAGGCCCGTACAAGCCCGAGCACTACCGCTATTGATGGTTGTAGCAAAATAGGCAAGTGCCGCGCCATGTCGGCGCGGGCTTTCCGGTCTGCGGGACCCCTGTCGCGAACGTATCGCCGCGGCAGGGCCGGCGGGCTCACAACAGGAGATCGAACATGGCATTGATACTCGTCTGGATCCTGAACGCGGTGGCCTTGCTGGCCGTGGCCTACCTGCTGCCCGGCATCACCGTGGCCAGCTTCGGATCGGCGCTCATCGCCGCGCTGGTGCTGGGTCTGGTGAACATGCTGGTCAAGCCGGTGCTGGTGCTGCTGACGCTGCCGATCACGATCGTCACTCTCGGTCTCTTCCTCATCGTCATCAACGCCTTGTTGTTCTGGTTCGTCGGCTCCGTGCTGAAGGGCTTCCAGGTCAACGGGTTCTGGTGGGCCGTGGGCGGTGCGATCCTGTACAGCATCATCTCTGGCCTGCTCACGAAGCTGATCCCCTAATGTCTGATTCGACTACTCCCGCTTTCAGTCTGGAATTCTTCCCGCCGCGCGACCTGGCCGGCCAGGAACGGATGGTGCGCGCGGCCAAGCAGATGCTGGCCATCCAGCCCAAGTACGTCAGCGTGACCTTCGGCGCGGGCGGTTCCACCCGCGCCGGCACGGCGGACGCCGTGCGCACGCTGCGCAACCTGGGTTGCGAGGCGGCGCCGCACCTTTCGTGCGTCGGCGCCACCCGCCAGGATCTGCGGGACATCCTCCAGGCCTACAAGAACGACGGTGTGCGGCGCGTGGTGGCCCTGCGCGGCGACCTGCCCTCGGGCATGGGCGGCGATGCGGGCGAACTGCGTTACGCCAACGAGCTGGTGTCGTTCATCCGCGAGGAAACGGGCGACTGGTTCCACATCGAAGTCGCGGCCTATCCCGAAATGCACCCCCAGGCAGCCAATCCCTCGGCCGACCTGGACCATTTCGTGAACAAGGTCAAAGCTGGCGCCGACGCAGCCATCACGCAATACTTCTTCAACGCCGACGCTTACTTCGACTTCGTCGACCGGGCCCAGGCCAAGGGCGTGAACGTGCCTATCGTGCCGGGCATCATGCCCATCACGAACCACACGCAGCTGCTGCGCTTCTCGGAAATGTGCGGCGCGGAAGTGCCGCGCTGGATCCGTCTGCGCCTGGCCGAGTTCGGCGACGACAAGGCCTCCATCCGCGCCTTCGGCGTGGACGTGGTCACCGAGCTGTGCCAGACGCTGCTGGACAACGGCGCGCCGGGCCTGCATTTCTACACCTTGAACCACGCGGAAGCGCCGCTGGCGGTGTGGAAGGAACTAGCGGTGCAGGCGTAACAGGCTGCCCCGCCATAAAGGCCAAGCCCACCCGAGAGGGTGGGCTTTTCTTTGGCCGCGCGCCCGGTGTGCGCCGTCAGTCGGCGTACACCCCCGCCTTGCGGATGATGCCGCCCCATTTGTCGACCTCGGATTGCAGCCAGGTCTGCAGGCCCTGCGGGGTCTGCTTGGATTCCGGCACGATCTCGGCGCCCAGTTCCGCCATCTTCTGCGTGAAGGCGGGGTCCTTCAGCGCGGCGCGCAACGCTTCGTTGAACTTGGCGACGGCTTCCGGCGGCGTGCCCTTGGGCGCGTAGACGCCATGCCACACCTTGACCTCGAAGCCCTTCAGGCCATTCTCCTGCAGGGTCGGCGCATCGGGCAGCGTCTTGATGCGGTCCAGCGTGGTGACGCCGTACAGCTTCACGCGGTCGGCCTTGATCTGCGGAATGGTCTGGGTGGTCTGATCGCACAGCACGTCCACCTGCCCGCCCAGCAGGGCGGTCATCGCCGGCGCCGTGCCGGCATAGGGCACGGTGGTGAACTGCACGCCCAGCGATTCCTGCAGCAGCATGCCGCAGAGCTGCGACACCGCGCCCAGTCCGGCGTTGGCCAGGTTGATCTTGTTGCCGTTCTCCTTGGCGTACTTGATGAAGTCCTTCATGCCGTCCGCGGGCAGGTCCTTGCGGCCCAGCAGCGTCATGGGAACGTCGGCCACCTGGCCGACATAGGCGAAGTCCGTCAGCGGGTTGAACGACAGCTTGCGGTACAGCGCTGGCGCGGTGGCCATGCCGTTATGGTGTATCAGGAAGGTGTAGCCATCGGGCGCGGCGCGCGCCACGTGCTGCGACGCCAGCGTGCCGCCGGCGCCCGTGCGGTTCTCGATGATGATGCTTTGGCCCAGCGTCTTGGACATGGACGCGCCCAGGCTGCGCGCCACCACATCGGTCGGCCCGCCCGCTGCGAACGGCACGACCAGCGAAATGGGATGGTTGGGATAGGCGCCTTGCGCGCCGGCGGTGCCAGAGACCAGGCAGGACAGGGCCAGCACGGGCCAGGCTGCGCGCTTGAGCGCGCGCGCGTAGATAGGGGGCATGTCTCGCTCCTTGTGGTGTTGTCGGGGCCCCCAAGGCAAAGCATGACGGCCGGACACCAGTGTGGCGCGACAGCGCCCGGATGAGAATTCGCGGTTCCGCAAGCCGGGTTTCGGCTGCTGGAAAGGAGGGTTTACGCGGAAGGCGATATGAGCGGGGGATTTTCCTGCTCGTCCTGCGAACCGAGTCCGCTGCACGGGAGGGCTGCGGGTTGCAGGCGGTCATGAAAGTAACGGTGAAAAATCTCCCAGTCTCGGTACTGCGCGGACGCCACCTGGAAGGCGCACAGCCGGCCCACCAGGCTGCAGATCCAGTCAGCGCATTGAAGGGTCTGGAACAGGTGGCTTTCACCTTGAATCAGCGGCTCGACCAGCGTTCTGCATCGGTCGGTGGCATCTTCGAACATCGCCAGCGTGCAGGCTTCGACATTCATTTCGCGCCACCGGCTGCCCGCCTGTTGTTCGTCGATCAAAAGCATGAAGGTGGCCTGTCTTGCCGAGAAAAACCGATCCGCGCGTCGGACTATGCGTAGCAATTGCTGCTTGAAGATCTCTGCGGGTTGATGCGATGTCGCGTCTGTTGTCTTTTGCTCACCGCTGTAGATCACGTGTCCGCCGATTTGTCTGATCCGGTTCAGCAAACGCCCCGTTGCGGTCCGCAACTGCTGGTACTTTTCAACATTCCGGACGGTATAGAGTGGTGCGCCTTTCTTTTCCCAGCGGTACGCAGGTTGGTCTTGCCGTTCCAGTTCGAACTTCAATAGATGGCATTTCAGTTTGTAGAAGTAGATGGCGAATTCGCGCACGGTTTCCACAGGCAAAACCAACCCGCCGAATCCGAATACCGGGCTCGTCCGGTGTTTGCCATGATCACGGGAGACGAAGGGTCCGATGTGGCCGAACTCGTCCAGGTACATGACGTAATGCATGACGTAACCCTTTGCCCGATACATGGCTTGTATGCGAATCGAAGCAGTGTAGGGCGCGGGAGACGGTCGATTTTCCTTCAGTGAATGGAAAGATCGCACTCAAATTCATCGTGGCAACGATCATGCCGCACAAGAACACGAAAGCCCGCAGCAGTGAATTGCGCGGGCCTCGGAAGGTGGGCATATGGCGTGCATATACGTTGAAGAAACTCTATGCCGATTCCGGTCGTGCCACAAGGGATCAAGGCGTCCGGAACACGCAAATGTGCGCGGGAACTTGCGGTATCAGACGGAATCCCGGGTTTCAGCCTGGGAGACTCGGCGTGTTCCTGTCGGCAACGGTCCCTAGTTCGCCTGATCCTTCCCCGGATCTTCCGCCAGCACCTGCGGCGCCGAATAGTTCGACACGGGCGCATCCACCGGCTCCGCACGCAGCGGCTGGTGCACGCGGCTGGGAGGGACCAGCGAATCGGGCGAGTCGGGATTGGTCCAGAGCGGGTCCGGGATCTCGGCGAAGACCTGGCGCAGGCGTTCGCCCCAGGTGCCGCGGATCATGCGGAAGTATTCGTTGTGCTCGTCGATGCTGGCGAAGTGCGTGACGCGCAGCGAGTGCGTGTCGTAGACCAGCAGGTCCAGCGGCAGGCCCACCGAGATGTTCGACCGCAGCGTGGAATCCATGGAGATCAGGGCGCACTTGGCGGCTTCGTCCAGCGAGGTGTCGGGGCGCAGCACGCGGTCCAGGATGGGCTTGCCGTACTTGGCCTCGCCGATCTGGAAGTACGGGCATTCCTGGCCGGCTTCGATGAAGTTGCCCGCCGAATACACCTGGAACAGGCGGCAGCGCTCGGTGCCGATCTGGCCGCCGAAGATCAGGTTGACGTTGAAGTCCACGCCCTGCTCGCGCAGGGCCGGGGCTTCGTGGTGGTAGACGCTGCGCACCGCCGCGCCGACGCGGCGGGTCGCCTCGAACATGTCGGGGGCGTTCCAGACGGTTTCGCCGTCTTCGTCGTGTTGGCGCGCCAGGGCGTTCAGCACCGCCTGGCTGACCGCCAGGTTGCCGGAACTCATCAGCACCATGACGCGGTCGCCCGGGCGTTCGAACACGGTCATTTTGCGGAAGACGCTGATCTGGTCGACTCCGGCATTGGTGCGGGAGTCGGCCAGGAACACCAGGCCGGAATCAAGGCGGGCTGCGACGCAGTAGGTCATGATCAGAAATAGGGAAAACCACGCCGCATTGTATTGCGGCGAGGCCGGCGGGATGTTACTGCTGGGCGCTGGACTGGACCTGCACGCTGACCTCCATGGATTCCTGGCCGCCGCCGTTGCGCACGCCGCGCACCGGCGAGGCCGAGTCATAGTCCCGCGCCACCGCCAGCCGGCAGTGGCAGTCCGAGGCGAACTGGCGGTTGGTGATGTCGACGCTGGTCCAGCCCACGTCGGGCAGCCAGACGTCGGCCCAGGCGTGGCTGGCCGCGTGTTCGGCGGTGGTGTACAGGTAGCCGCTGACGTAGCGCGCGGGCACGCCCAGGCCGCGCACGCAGGCCAGAAAGAGGTGGGCGTGGTCCTGGCAGACGCCGTGGCCCATGGCCAGCACCTGGTTGGCCGCGGTGGTGACGTCGGTGGTGCCGGGCTCGTAGGCGACGCGATCGCTGACCGCCGTGGCCAGGGCCAGGATGTCGTCCGGCGTATGCAGGCCGCCAGGCAGCGCCTCGCGCACGAAGGCCATGACGGTGTCGTCGGCCTGGGTCAGCGGCGTTTGCACGCAATAGGCGTGCACCGGCAGGCGGCTGTCCTCGCTGCCCAGCAGGCCGCGTTCCAGCGGCGCCACCAGCACCTGTCCGACCACGCGCAGCTCGATGTCGGTATGGGGCTGGTTGAGCGTCAGCGTGTGCGTGATGTTGCCGTAGGCGTCCACCTGCTTGTCCAGGTCGCCGGGCGCTTCGATGTGCCAGCGCAGCACGCGCTGGTGTTCGTCGTCGCGCGGGGTCAGGCGCAAGGTCTGGATGCTGTAGGTGACCGGGGCGGTATAGCGATAGTGAGTGACGTGGGTGATGATCTGTTTCATTCTGCTCTCCTGCCTAGGCCGACAGCGGCACCAGGAAGTCCTGGCTGATCCGGTTGCCCAGATCGTTGATGCGGTCGAGGAAGTGCTCCAGGTACTGGTGCAGGCCGCTGGCCAGGATGTCCTCGACGCGGCCGTATTGCAGTTCCGCGCACAGCATGCCGGCGCGCCTTTCGGTTTCGGTCGAGCGCTGGTTGGAAACGCGCGCCAGGTCGTCGGCCACCGCGCGCATCGAGGCCAGCAGCGAGCGCGGCATGTCGCCGTGCAGGATCAGCAGCTCGGCCACGCGGTCGGGGGTGATGACGTCGCGGTACACCTTGCGGTAGATCTCCAGGCCCGACACCGAGCTGAGCAACGCCGACCAGCGGTAGAACTCGCTCTGCAGCGCGGCCGCGCCGGCGGGCTCAGTTCGGCCGTCATGGCCGTTGGCGCCGCGTTCATGGAACTTCACGTCCAGCATGCGGGCGGTGTTGTCGGCGCGTTCCAGGTGCATGCCGATACGCAGGAAGTACAGGGCCTCGTCCTCCAGCATGGTGCCGATGGTGACGCCGCGCGCCAGGTGCGAACGGAACTTGACCCATTCGAAGAACTCGCCCGGATTGCGCTCCAGCAAACCCGTATGCAGGTGCTTGAGCAGTTCCAGCCAGGTGGTGTTGTAGGTTTCCCAGACCTCGGTGGTGAGGCTGCCGCGCACCGCGCGCGCGTTCTCGCGGGCGGCGCGCATGCAGGAATAGATGGACGAGGGGTTCTCGGGATCGCGCACCATGTACTGCAGCACGTCGTGCGGCGAGATGGCGGCGTACTTGCTCTGGTACAGGCCTTGCAGCTCGGAGATGCGCAGCACGGCCAGCCACGAGCCTTCGCGCCGCTGCGCGTCCTGCGGCAACAGCGACATCTGCAGGTTCACGTCCAGCATGCGGGCGGTGTTCTCGGCGCGTTCGGTGTAGCGGCACATCCAGAACAGATTGTCTGCGGTTCGGCTCAGCATGTTCAGTCCTCCTCCAGCACCCAGGTGTCCTTGGTGCCGCCGCCCTGGCTGCTGTTGACCACCAGCGAGCCCTCGGTCAGCGCCACCCGGCACAGGCCGCCCGGCACGGTGCGGATGTCCTTGCCGCACAGCACGTAGGGCCGCAGGTCCACGTGGCGCGGCGCCACGCCCGATTCCACGTAGGTCGGCACGGTGGACAGCGCCAGCGTGGGCTGCGCGATGTAGTTGGCGGGGTTGGCGCGCACGCGGTCCTTGAAGGCCTCGACCTCGGCGCGCGAGGCCGACGGCCCCACCAGCATGCCGTAGCCGCCGGAGCCGTGGACTTCCTTCACCACCAGTTCGTGCATGTGGGCCAGCACATGTGACAGCTCGTCCGGCCGGTTGCAGCGCCAGGTGGGGACGTTGGACAGTATCGGCTCCTCGCCCAGATAGAAGCGGATCATGTCCGGCACGTACAGATAGGTGGACTTGTCGTCGGCGATGCCGGTGCCGATGGCGTTGGCCAGCGTGACGCGGCCGGCGCGGTACACCGACAGCAGGCCCGGTACGCCCAGTGCGGAATCGGCGCGAAACGACAGCGGATCGAGGAAGTCGTCGTCCAGGCGGCGGTAGATCACGTCCACCTTGCGGGGTCCCTGCGTGGTGCGCATGTAGACGGTGTTCTGTTCGACGAACAGGTCCTGGCCCTCCACCAGCTCCACGCCCATCTGCTGCGCCAGGAAGGCGTGTTCGAAGTAGGCCGAGTTGTACATGCCGGGCGTCAGCACCACCACGGTGGGATCGTCGCCGCCGTGCGGCGCGACTTCGCGCAGGTTGTCCAGCAGCAGGTCAGGGTAGTGCGCCACCGGCTCCACCTTGATGCGGCTGAAGGCGTCGGGCATCAGCCGCATCGACATCTTGCGGTTCTCCAGCATGTAGGACACGCCGGATGGCACCCGCAGATTGTCTTCCAGCACGTAGAACTCGCCCGCGCCGGCGCGCACGATGTCCACACCGGCGATGTGGCAGTAGATGTCCTCCGCCACGTCCACGTCCTGCATCTCGGGGCGGTACTGGGCGTTCAGGAACACCTGCTCGGCGGGCACCACGTCCGCGCGCACGATGTCGTGCCCGTGATAGATGTCGTGGATGAACATGTTGAGCGCGCGTACCCGCTGCTTCAGGCCGGCTTCCAGCAGACGCCATTCGGCGGCGGGAATGACGCGCGGGATCAGGTCGAAGGGGATCAGGCGTTCGGTGCCGGCCGCGTCGCCCGCCACCGAGAACGTGATGCCGACCCGGCGGAAACTCAGGTCCGCTTCCAGGCGGCGCGCGGCCATGGCCTGCGCGGACTGCTCGTCATGCCAGCGCTCGAAAGCCTGGTAGTGGGAGCGTATGCCGCCGGCGCTGTCGCGCATTTCGTCATAGGCGGCGGGACGGGGTGATCTGTCCTTCATGGCTCCTCCGGTACAGTGCCGGCGGCCGGTCTGCGCGCGGCCGCCGTCCGGCCGATATCCGGCCGGTTGCTAGGGATTAAGCAACCCGCATGCCAGCCTGGCCGGCACGCGCGGGGGCGCCCCTGAGGACCAATATCCTCCGAAGGGCGTTGCTGCGCCATCGCCGCGGCGGCTGAGGCCAGGGGATGGCGTGGGCGCCGGGCGCGGATTGGCCGGGCCTGGCGGGTGGAACGGGGTCAGCGGGGCTGGCGCGGAAATGCCTGGCCAGGGGAACGGGCGGGGCGGCGCTGCCGAAGAAAGCGCGCGGAAGTGCGCGGGCGCCGCGTGCTGCGGCCGGGGTCTGGGCTAGGCCCGGCGGCAGTCTCTATGATAGGCCGTGCACCGTTTTGGTGCAAACCGGTGGGGCAAAGCTGGTGCGTCAGTTCATGCGGAAGCTGTGCAGCGTGGTGCCGCCGGTGCCGCCTTGTTCCAGCGGCGCCTGGGGCACCCAGCCGTCCTGGGTCAGCACCGCGTCCAGCGGGAAGTCGTGGCTGGCGGGTTCATAGCCGGCGTCCAGTTCGCCGCAGCTCCAGGCGATGCCGATGGCGATGAACGGATGGCCGCGGTCGCGCAGCGCGGCCAGGGTGCGGTCGTAGTAGCCGCCGCCGTAGCCCAGGCGATCGCCCTGTTCGGTATAGCCCAGGGTGGGCACCAGCACCACGTCGGGCAGCAGTTCAGCGCCGGCGACGGGTTCCTGGATGCCATAGGGGCCGGCGCGCAATTCGGCGTCCGGCGTCCAGGGCAGGAAGGCCAGCGGGGCGTTGCGTTCGCGCACCACGGGCAGCGCCACGGCTACGCCGTTTTCGACCCATTGCTCGAGCAGCGGGCGCAGGTCGGGCTCGTCGGCCATGGGCCAGAAAGCGGCCACGGTGGCGGGCGCGGGACGGCCCGCGCGCACGGCTTCGTCGCGCGCCACATTCAGCCAGGTGAACAGGCGCGCGCGCATGAGCAGGCCGCCGCGGCTACGCTGGTCTTCCGGCAGTTCGGCGCGCAGTTTCCGCAATCGCGCGCGTAGCGGTACTGCGGTATCCTCTGGAGTATTTTGCGTAGTCATGCGGTGGCTGTAAGAGGGATGGACAAATGATGGCGAATGTGCGGACGCATGCGGACGAACATGTGGATTTCCGGCATGCTGGCGTACGGCAAGGCCAGTGTATGAGGGACAGGGCATGACACAGACTCTGCAACCCGGACGGTATCAGAAAACCGCGCGGAAATCCGGGTCCGCCGCCGCCGCCGAAGCCGCTCCTGGCCTGCGCCGCTGGTTGCCGCTGCTGGCGCTGTTTACCGCGGCCTGTGCGCCCGTGGATGCGCAGCAGCGCAGCGCATCGGTCAACACCCAGCCCCAGCCTCAGCCAGCCGTCCAGGCTGCGCAACCCGCCATTTCCGTTCCGCCCGCGGTGCTGGCCGGCCTGCCGCCGACGTCCCAGACCCCCGCGCTGGCCGCCGTGGTCGCCGCGCGCGAAGCCATGAACCGCAAGCAGTGGTCCGTGCTGGGCGCGCTGGTGCCGCAGGCCAAGCCGGATCCGCTGGGCATGTATCCCGAATACTGGCTGCTGCGCTACCAGTTGTGGACCCCGCCCGCCACCGGCCGGCCCACCGCCGACCTGCAGAAGTTCATCAGCGGCAATTCCGACGCCTACCTGGCCGACCGCCTGCGCGGCGACTGGCTGCTGGCCGCGGCCCGCAGCGGGGACTTCGAAACCGTGCGCAAGCTGGCGCCCGTGAAGAACAGCAATGCGCAGATCGAGTGCGCCATCCTCGATGCCAAGCACATGACCGGGCAGCGCGCCACGGCGGCGCAGGCCGCGGCCGTGTTCGCGCCCGGCGGCGCCTGCTGGGCGCTGTACGACCAATTGGTTGCCGACGGCATCATGGGCTGGGAGCAATTGGAGCCCCAGTTGCGCGACGCCATCGAAGCCAACAAGACGGCCGATGCGCGCAAGTTCGCGCAGTACATGTTCGAGCCGGGCGACCTGAAAACCTATGACCTGCTCATGAAGGATCCCATGAAGTGGCTGACGCGCCAGAGCCGTCAGCCAGTGGGCCGCAACGAGAAGGAACTGGTGACCATCGCCTTGGCGCGCCTGGCGCGTTCGGACGTCAGCGTGGCCGACTCCTACTTGCGCCGCGAATGGGGCAAGTCCGGGGACTGGTCCAAGTCCATGGCCAAGTCGAACCTGGCCTGGGTGCGCGGCCAGTACGCGCTGGTCGCCGCGCTGAATCTCGACAGCCGTGCGGACGACTGGTACCACGAGGCCGGCCACATCCGCATGACGGAGTACAACGCCGCCTGGAAGGTGCGGGCCGCCTTGCGCCAGCCCAAGATCGACTGGAAATGGGTCATCGAATCCATCGACCAGATGCCCGCCTCGCAGCAGGCCGACTCGTCCTGGATCTACTGGAAGGCCCGTGGCCAGGCCGCGCGCGGCAACAAGGAACAGGCCGCCACCGCGTACGCCAGCATTGCCGACCGCTTCGACTTCTACGGCCAACTGGCCGCCGAGGAACTGGGCCGCCGCATCACCGTGCCGCCGCGCCCCGCGCCCCTCAGCGACCAGGAAATCACCGAGGCCCGCGCCAATCCCGGCCTGCGCCGTGCGATCCAGCTGTTCCGCCTGGGCTGGCGCGCCGAAGCCGTGCCGGAATGGAACTTCACGCTGCGCGGCATGAGCGACCGCCAACTGATGGCCGCCGCCGAACTGGCGCGTGCCGAAAACATCTACGACCGCGTGGTCAACACCTCCGACCGCACGGAAAAAGAGTTCGACTTCAGCCAGCGCTTCATCGCGCCCTTCGAGGGCCGCGTCACCGCCAAGGCCAACGCCATCGCGCTGGATCCGGCCTGGGTCTATGGCCTGATCCGCCAGGAATCGCGTTTCATCATGGATGCGCGCTCGCACGTCGGCGCCTCCGGCCTGATGCAGCTGATGCCGGCCACGGCCAAGTGGGTCGCGGGCAAGATCGGCATGAGCAATTTCACGCCCGACAGTGTCAACGACTTCGACACCAACACCGAACTCGGCACCAACTACCTCAACATGGTGCTGCGCGACCTGAATGGTTCGCAGATGCTGGCCAGCGCAGGCTATAACGCCGGCCCGCGCCGTCCGCATAACTGGCGCTCGACCTTTACGCATCCGGTGGAAGGCGCGATCTTCGCCGAAACCATCCCGTTCAACGAGACGCGTACCTACGTGAAGAACGTGATGTCCAACTCGGTGTATTACGCAGCCATGTTCACCGGCCAGTCCCAGTCCCTGAAGGAACGCCTGGGCAACATCGTGCCGCTGGGCGCGGAAAGCACCTCGATCCCATGACGCGGGATCCGGCCACGGACGGCCTGCAGGTCTATATCGTGGGCGGAGCGGTGCGCGATGCACTGCTCGGCCTGCCGCCCGGCGACCACGACTGGGTCGTGGTCGGCGCCACGCCCGAGGACATGGCGCGCCGCGGCTTCGTGCCGGTCGGCGGCGACTTCCCCGTGTTTCTGCATCCGCGCAGCAAAGAGGAATACGCGCTGGCGCGCACCGAACGCAAGTCGGGGCGTGGCTACAAGGGCTTCACGTTCTATACCGGCGCCGACGTCACGCTGGAAGAGGATCTGCGCCGCCGCGACCTCACCGTCAACGCCATCGCGCAGAGGCAGGATGGCGAGCTGGTCGATCCCCTGGGCGGCGCCGCCGACGTGCGCGACCGCATCTTCCGTCATGTTGGCGAGGCCTTCGAAGAGGATCCGGTACGCATCCTGCGGCTGGCCCGCTTCGCGGCGCGCTTTGCCGATTTTTCCGTGGCGCCCGAGACCCTGGCGCTGTGCCGCAGCATGGTCGAGGCCGGCGAGGCTGACGCGCTGGTGGCCGAACGGGTCTGGAAGGAATTGTCGCGCGGCCTGATGGCGGCGGCGCCGTCGCGCATGCTGGGCATATTGCAGCAATGCGGCGCGCTGGCCCGCGTGATGCCCGAGCTGCAAGGCGTGGAACAGACTGCGGTCGATGTGGATCGCGCGGCCTCGCAGGGCCTGTCGCTGCCGGGGCGCTATGCCTTGCTGTGCCGGCTGACGCCCGAACGCGATGCCATGGGCCGTCGTCTGCGCGTGCCTACCGAATGCAACGATTACGCACGGCTGTTGCCGGAGGTGCTGGCGGGCCTCGATGCCGTGGAACAGGGTGGCGATGCTGCCGATGCGCAACTGGCGCTGATGGAGCGCGCCGATGCGCTGCGCAAGCCGGAACGTTTTCTGGATTTGCTGGACACGGCTGCCGTGCTGCGTTCCGTGGACCGCGCGGCCTGGCAGTCGCGCGTGGCGATCGTACGCGGCGTGGATGCCGGGGCCATCGCCAAAGCTTGCGCCGGAGAGCCGGCGCGCATCAAGGAGCAGGTGCGCGCCGCGCGCCTGGAGCGCCTGCGGGCGCAGTGATTCCGCTATCGATTTGAAACGTGGCGGCCATGCATGAGGGCCGCCACGCGTTCTTACAGCTTGCCTAGCCGGTCGCCGCGCGAGAACCCTGCCAGCGGTTCAGTAATGCCGCGTCCCACCGCCAATACCTTGAACAGTTCGCCCATCTCCGATTCGGACAGGAGTTTCTGCACGGGCGCCACGGCCTGCGCGTATTGCTGCACGTCGCTCGGGTCCAGCTGCGCCAACAGATCCATCAGCCCCGCGTTCATCAAGAAGCGGGCCTGCGAGGTATAGCCCAGGACCTGCAGGCCGGCCTCGAGCGCGGCATCCGCCATGGCGGTGAAATCGACATGGGCGGTGATGTCCTGCAAACCCGGCGCGGTGAATGGATCCCCGTGGGCGTGGTGGCGCAGGTGGCACATGAGCGTGCCGCCGGCGCGCTGCGGATGGTAGTACTCGCTGCGCGGAAAGCCATAGTCCACCAACAGCGCCGCGCCGCGCTCCAGCCAGCCGCCCATGGCGGCGATCCAGGCTTCGCCTTGCAGGTTGATCTCGGACACGTAGCCGGGCAGGGCTGGCATGCGGGCGGCGACGGCGGCGGCCAGCGCCGGCGGCGCGGGCCGGTCTTCCCAGACGAAGCCTTGCGCGGCGTCCACCGCCACGCCGCGTTCCAGCACTTCGCCGGTCTCGCTCCAGCGGAAGATCGACACCGGCATCGCGTCCAGCACTTCGTTGGCCAGCACGCAGCCGGCAAAGCGCTGGGGCAGCGCGTCCAGCCATTGCACGCGCTCGCCGAATGCCGCCAGCCGTTCAGCCTGGCGGGCGCGCAGGTCGGCCGACACTTCCAGGATCAGGTAGCGGGTCTGATCCAGGCCCATCGCGTCCAATTCGCGTAGCACGCCTTCGGCCAGGGCGCCGGTTCCGGCGCCGAATTCCAGCACGGCGTCGGTCTGCGTCTGGCGCAGCACCTGGGCCGCCTGGCGGGCCAGTGTGCGGGCGAACAGCGGCGTCAGCTGGGGCGCGGTGACGAAGTCGCCGGCCGGCGCGCGGACGTCACCGTCGGTGTCGGCCAGCTTGACGTTGCCGGCCGCGTAATAGCCCAGCCCGGGCGCGTACAGCGTTTGCGCCATCCAGTGGTCGAACGACAGCCAGCCGCCGTGGGCGGCGATGGTGGCGCGCAGGTGCGCCGCTGCGGCAGCGCTGTGTTCCTGGGCGGCGGGAGAGAGGGCGGGCAGGTTGGCGGGGGCGGATCGTTGCATGGTCGGGCGGTGCGTGGACAAGCGGACATTTTCCCAAAAAACAAACCCCGCGACAGGCGCGGGGTTTGTGTTGGGCTCAAGCGGGCGGATTAGCCGCGGCGGTCAGCCGACTTGCCGAAGCGCTTGGCGGGGCCGCCGGGGCGCTTGTCGAACGAGGGCTTGCCACGGAAACCGCCTTCCGGACGGTCGCCGCCGCGGAAGCCGCCTTCACGTTGCGGACGGTCGCCAAAGCTGGGACGGTCGCTAAAGCTCGGGCGGTCGCCGAAGCTGGCGCGGTCGTTGTAGCTGGGGCGCGAATCGCGGTCGCCGCCACGGAAACCGCCTTCACGCGGGCCGCGCTCGCTGAACGGGCGGGCATCGCGCTGGGGGCGGTCGCCATAGCTGGGACGGTCGCCGAAGCTGGGGCGCGAATCGCGGTCGCCGCCGCGGAAGCCGCCTTCGCGCTGGGGACGGTCACCGAACGGGCGGTTGCCCTGGTAGCCGCCTTCACGCTGCGGACGGTCGCCGAAGCTGGGGCGATCGCTGAAGGAACGGGCCGGGCGGTCGCCGAACGGGCGATTGCCTTGGTAGCCGCCTTCGCGCGGACCGCCCTCGCGGTTGCCTTGATAGCCGCCTTCACGCGGCTTGAACTCGCCACGCGGGCCGCCGAAGGAACGACCCTCGCGGTTGCCCTGGTAGCCGCCGCCGGGACGCTTGCCGAACGGCTTGCCGCCGCGCGGGCCGGCGCCGCCAGCCGAGGGACGCGGGGTGCGCTTGGGTTCCAGGCCGGCGATCACTTCAGGGGTGATCGATTGGCCGATGTAGTGCTCGATGCGGCGGACCTTGTGGCGCTCGGAATGCGTGGCCAGCGTGAAGGCCAGGCCGCTGCGGCCGGCGCGGCCGGTACGGCCGATACGGTGCACGTAGTCTTCGGCTTGCATCGGCAGGTCGAAGTTGACGGCGTGGCTGATGCCTTGCACGTCGATGCCGCGGGCAGCCACGTCGGTGGCGACCAGGATGCGCAGTTGGCCGCGCTGCAGTTGCGACAGCGTGCGGGTGCGTTGGCGCTGGTTCATGTCGCCGTGCAGGGCGGCGGCGGCAAAGCCCTGGTCGGCCAGGCGGTCGGCCAGATCGTCGGCGCCGCGCTTGGTCGACGTGAAGACGATGGCCTGGTCCAGCGAGGCGTCGCGCAGCACGTGGTCCAGCAACTGCATCTTGTGGCTGGCGTCGTCCGCGTACAGCAGGCTTTGCGTGATGTTGGTGTGCTTTTCCTTGGCGCCGGCGATCTCGATGCGCTGCGGCTCGCGCATCATGCGCGAGGCCAGCTTGGCGACGGTGCCGTCCAGCGTGGCCGAGAACAGCAGCGTCTGGCGGCCTTCCGGCAGGCGGCTGACGATGGTCTCGATATCTTCGATGAAGCCCATGTCCAGCATGCGGTCGGCTTCGTCCAGCACCAGCGTGTGCACGGTGTTCAGCTTGACGCGGCCCGAGTTCAGGTGGTCGATCAGGCGGCCCGGGGTGGCGACCAGCACGTCCACGCGGCGCGACAGCGCCTTCAGCTGCGCGCCGTAAGGCATGCCGCCCACGACGGTGGCGGTGCGCAGGTCGGCCAGCTTGCGGCCGTAGGTGGCGGTGGCGTCCGTGACTTGCAGGGCCAGTTCGCGGGTCGGGGTCAGCACCAGCACTTGCACGCCGACGCCCTTGTTGGCGGGCATCTGGGCGATGCGGTGCAGGGCCGGCAGCATGAAGGCCGCGGTCTTGCCGCTACCCGTCTGCGAGGACACCATCAGGTCGTGGCCAGCCAGCGCTTGCGGAATGGCCGAAGCTTGGACAGGAGTGGGGGAGGTGAAGCCAGCGTCTTGAATGGCCGACAACAGAGCGGGCGCAAGACCCAGGTTTTCGAAAGACATTACTTTCCCTTGCCGCAATCAATGCGACGCAGTGCTTGGTCGGGCCAGGGGATTAGGCGGCCGGATCCAGGCGACGGTTGATGGAGCATCGTGCCGACCGAATCAACCGTGCGCGTGGCGCGTTCTCGTGTGCTGAGTGGAACGCAGGGCGAAAGGAAAGGAGGTCAGGAATCGATGATAGTTCGGCATGGGGCCGGGACTGTGTCACCCGGCAGACTGCGAAAACTTCCGCTAAATCAAGGCGGTAAATGCCGAACTCGTTTTGTGCAGTGCGGCGATCATAACCCGAATTCGCCCTGCATGGGAATTATTTTTTTGTCCAGCGCCCAATCAATAGGGTTTTTCCCTTGGTTGGTCAGCCACTGATTGGTGGCCAGGAAATGGCCACAGCCCAGGAAGGGCACCGGGGGCCTTCTGGCAGACAGAGGGGAGGGGTGGTTGGACATCAGGACCAGGTGGCCGCTGTTGTCCGGCAGCAACGCCCGCTTGGCCTGGGCATGGGCGCCCCACAGCATGAAAACCTTGGGCGACGGGTCGCGCGCGACCAGGGCGATCAACGCGTCCGTCACCGTTTCCCAACCGCGCTTGGCATGCGAAGCGGGCTGGCCGTCTTCCACGGTCAGCGCGGTGTTCAGCAGCAACACGCCCTGATCCGCCCAATCGCTCAGATCGTTGCCCGCCGGCACGCGGGTGCCCGGAAACTCCTGGACGATCTCATTGAAGATGTTGCGCAGGCTGGGCGGCCGCTTGCAGTCGTCCGGCACCGAGAACGCCAGGCCTTGGGCCTGGCCCGGGCCGTGATAGGGATCCTGCCCCAGGATCACCACGCGCACGTCCGACGGCTCCAGGCCGTGCAAGGCGCGGAAAGGCGTCGCGGGGTAAATGGTCGCACCTTCGCTCAGGCGCCTTTCCACATGTGCGGTCACGGCGGCCAGGGCATCGGCCACAGGCTTGGCGGCAAAAGCCTCCTGCCAGGCGGCTGGCAGTTGCGCCGTCTGGGCGGAGAGGGCTAGGGGAGTCAGTCGGTTGTCGGTCGGCATGGGCGGGATTTTGGCATAGCGCGGACCGCGGGCCGGGGTGAGTCGGCCCGTCTTGCTTCAAACCGGCCACCCATCCTGCCGATAAGCCGAATCCCAGAACATCCATTCCAGCTGCGCGGCACGCGTATACGCGGCGTGCATCTGCGCCAGCGTTTCGGCGGACGCCTTTTCGGCGACGCGGTCGACCGTGGTGATGACCCGGCGCACCAGGGCGTGGAAGTCCTCGCAGGCATAGGCCTCGATCCAGGCCGAATAGGGATTGGGTTGGGCCGCGCGCGCATGGATTTCGCGGCCGATCTCGGCGTAGATCCAGAAGCACGGCAGCAGGGCCGCCAGCGCTACCGGGTACGGCGCGCTCCAGGCGGTGGCGATCAGGTAGCTGGTGTAGTGGTGGCAGGCCGGGGTCAGTGGCGTCGCTTCGAAGGTGGCGTCATCGATGCCGAACTGCTTCAGGAAGCCCGCGTGCAGCGTGCGTTCGGCCACCACCGCGCCCTTGGCGGCGTCGGCGAACTGCACCACGCCGTCGGCGTCGTCGGCCTTGGCAGAGGCGATGGCCAGCGCGCGTCCGAAGGCCACCAGGTAGTGCGCGTCCTGGATCATGTAGTGCTTGAATGCGTTCTCGTCGAGCTGGCCGCTGGCCAGTTCGCGGTTGAACGGCATGTCGCGCGTGGTTTCGTAGAGTGCGGCGTTGCGCGCCCAGGCGTCGGAGCTGAAAGACATGGGGTTCCTCAAGACAGACTGTCGGCGTGCGGCTGCGCGCCGGTCGATAAAAGCGGGCTAGGGTAGCAAAACGTGGGGGGCGTCAGGCCTTGCGCTTGCGGTGATGCCGGACATAGTCCTGCAGGACCTCGCGCAGCACCACGGCCTGGTTGTGTTCAGTATTGCGGGCGCCGTAGAGCAGGGTCAGCGGACGGTCGCCGGCCGCGTCCAGCAGGGCAGCCATGCGGGCCTGCTGTTCGGGTTCCGCCAGTTCGGCCTGGTAGCGCTGGCGGAATTCTTCCCAGCGGTCTTCGATGTGGCTGAACCATTTGCATAGTTCCAGGGTGGGCGCGATGTCGCGGGCCCATTCGTCCAGGTGCAGGTCCGCCTTGCGCAGTCCGCGCGGCCACATGCGGTCCACCAGCGCCCGGTAGCTGCCTTCCGGGCCCAAGCCCTCGTAGACGCGTTGCACAGCGATGGCGGATGGTTTCATGGCGGCTCCAGGGAAGGGTGGCGGACCTCGCTACTTTAGCGCCCGCCGTCCCTGCTCAACCGGCGTTCAAGGATTTTCCGCGGCACCGGCGCGCGTGCCGCAGGTGCGCAGCACCAGGAAGCCGACCACGGCGGACGCCAGCGAGCCCGTCAGCACGCCGATCTTGGTGGCGTCGATGGCGGCCGGGTCGCTGAACGCCAGGGCGCCGATGAACAGGCTCATGGTGAAGCCGATGCCGCACAGCAGCGACACACCGTACAGCTGCATGTAGCTGGCGTGGCGCGGCAGGGTGGCAATGCCGCTCTTGATGGCCAGCCAGGCAAAGCCGAACACGCCCAGCTGCTTGCCCAGGAACAGGCCCAGCGCCACGCCCAGGGGCACGGGCGCCGCCAGGCTGCCCAGGCCCATGCCGGCGAACGACACGCCGGCATTGGCGAAGCCGAAAATCGGCACGATCAGCAGGGCGACCGGCTTATGCAGCGCATGTTCCAGCGCATGCAGGGGCGAATGCGCGCCCGGATGGCCCTGGTTCTGCGGGCGCAGCGGAATGGTCAGCGCCAGCGCCACGCCGGCCAGCGTGGCATGCACGCCGGACTTCAGGACGAAGTACCAGAGCACGGCGCCGATCAGCAGGTACGGCGTCAGGCGCAGCACGCCGGAGCGGTTCAGGCAGAACAGGCAGACCAGCAGGGCGCCCGCCATGCTCAGCGCGAACACGTTGAGTTCGGCGGTATAGAACAAGGCGATGATGACGATGGCGCCCAGGTCGTCCAGGATGGCCAGCGCCGTCAGGAAGATCTTCAGCGAGGTCGGCACGCGGCTGCCCAATAGCGCCAGGATGCCCAGCGCAAAGGCGATGTCGGTCGCGGCCGGAATGGCCCAGCCGCGCAAAGTGCCGGGGCTGCCAAAGTTGATCAGCACGTAGATCAGCGCGGGCAGCGCCATGCCGCCCAGGGCGGCGATGCCGGGCAGCACGATGCGGGCGGCGCCGCGCAACTGGCCGTCCAGGACTTCGCGCTTGATCTCAAGCCCGACCAACAGGAAGAACACCGCCATCAGGCCGTCGTTGATCCAGTGCAGCACGGTTTCCTTGAGCACGACCGGACCTGCCTGGAAGCCAAGCTTGGTCTCCAGCACGCTGAAATAGGCCGGCGCGGCCGGGCTGTTGGCCACCACCAGGGCGACCAGCGCGGCCAGCATCAGGACATAACCGCCCAGCGCTTCGGAGCGGAGAAACGATTGCAGGAACGAGACCGGCTTGTGGGGAGGGACGGTAGGGGCGCTCATGCAGTACCGCCCTTGCTTACGTTTTGATAAGATGCGCGTTTCATTCCTGAATTTTACCTGAATTCAGCTTTCGGAATTCCTCTACTTCGTCGAACATCTTTCAATTATTCGAAAAAATAGCTCATCAGCGTCGAATATTTGGCGTTGCTTGTCCGGCGGCCAAACCCCTTTCCCTCGAATCCCGACCAGTCCGTGGCTCGCAACGCCGCCTGGCGACTCATGCTAGCCAAATGCCATTACGCCCTCTTACGGTATTGACCTACACGCCTGGCAAACCCGGCGCCGCGAGCCGTCTGGTGGATGTCGGCGACGCACTGGTCGTGCCTGCGGCGCCGACGCCGCACGGTGTCTATCAAACCCGTCAACTGATTCCCAGCGCGCGTCTGTTGGGCTGGGCCCGCTCGGGTGCGCGCTTTGAACTGTCCCGCACGGGCGCGGCCCGCGTCTGGTCCGAAGGCCGGATGCAGGCTTCGGAGTGCCCGCGCGATCGCGCCAGCGCGGGCGCGGCCGAGTTGAACCAGGAAGACATCGCCTACCTGGAGGCCTACCTGTTGTCGCAGGGCCGCCGCTGGAGCGACGCGCACACCACCCATAGCGGTCATCCCTGATCATGCGCGATCCCATCGAATCGTTCCAGCGCGTGGCCGCCACGGATACGCGCCTGCGCATCCTGCATACCGAAGCCGCCACCTCGTTCGGCGGCCAGGAGTTCTGCATCTACAAGGAAATGATCGCCATGCGCGAGCGCGGCCATCATCTGGAAGCGGTTTGCCAGCCGGATGCGGAGCTGGGCAGGCGTCTGCGCGAGGCCGGTTTCACGGTGCATCTCGTCCCCATGGACGGTCCGCTCAATTTCGTGCGCTGCGTCGCCTTCGTGCGCCGGTTATTGCGCAGCGGCCGTTTCGACGTGGTCAATACGCACAGCCGGCGCGACACCGTCCTGGGCGCCATCGCGGCGCGGCTGGCCGGCACGCCGCTCATCGTGCGTACCCGCCATCTGGCCAAGCCCATCAATTCCCTCTACGCCTACACCTGGCTGGCGCACCGCGTCATCGCCGTCAGCCGCTACGTGCGCGGGCAATTGCTGGACGGCGGCGCGCGCCCGGGCGCTGTCGCCACCATCCATTCGCCGGTGGTGCTGCCGCAGGTGCACCCTGGCGTCTGCGTCAGGCGCGAACTCGGCTTGCCGGAGGACGCGCTGGTGGTCGGTTGCGTGGCCGTCATGCGACCGGACAAGGGCCATTGCGACCTGATCGACGCCTTCCATCGCATCGCCGCCACGTTTCCGAATGCCCATCTGGTGCTGGTGGGCGAAGGCCAGCCCATGGCTGGGCAGCTGCAGGCGCAGGCGGCGCAACTGGGCCTGGCGCCGCGGGTGCATTTCACCGGCCGTCGCGACGATATCGGCAATGTGCTGACGGCCTTCGATGTGTTCGCGTTGCCGACGCGGCGCGAGGCCTTGGGCACCGTTTTCATCGAGGCCGCGGCCATGGGGGTACCGGTGGTGGGCGCCAACGTGGGCGGGGTGCCGGAAACCATGGAGGCCGGTGTGACCGGATTGCTGGTGCCGCCCAGCGATCCGGCGGCATTGGCCAGCGCGCTGGAAAGTTTGCTGGCCGATCCGGCGCTGCGCCGCCGCATGGGCGATGCGGGCCGTGAGCTGATCCGGGGCCAGGGCCGGTTTTCCGCCGAACGCGCGGCTGCGCTGGTGGAACAGGCTTACGCCGGCTGGCTGGCGGAACTGCGGGGGGTCGCGCGCGCCGCCTGAGGCGGGCGGCGGCTCAGTGCCAGAGCAGGGCGTTCATGGCCTCGACCAGCCGGTCCCGGTAGCGCGGCAGCAGCGCCTGCACGCGCGCCTGGCGCTCTTTCCATTCCGACGATTCGGCGCCGGCGGCGATGCGCGGCGGCGCCCAGATCGGGTCGGGAAAATGGCGGTCGCCGCGCCAGCGCGGGATCACGTGCCAGTGCAGGTGCGGCACCATGTTGCCCAGCGAGGCCAGGTTGATCTTGTCCGGTCCCAGGACCGATTGCTGGGCTTCTTCCACCACGTACACGGCCCGCATCAGCAGGTCGCGGCCGTGGGTGGACAGGCTGGTCATTTCGGCCAGATGGCCGTTCCAGATTACCCGCGTGAAGCCCGGATAATCGGCGTCGGCGACCTCGATGATGCGCAGGTGCGGACCGCGCCACAGCAGCGTGCCGCCGTCTTCCTGGCACAGCGGACAGTTGGGGTCGCGTGCGCTCACGGCATCACCTTGCGGTACTGGATGAAGCCCGAGCGGTCGGCGATGCGGTCGTAGAGCTGAATCGCGGTGGCGTTGGTTTCATGGGTCAGCCAGTAAACGCGCGCGCAATTGGCGGCGGCCGCCTGCGCGTACACGTGCTCGATCAGCTTGCGGCCGGCGCCGGTGCCGCGCACGTCCGGGTCCACGTACAGGTCCTGCAGATAGCAATAGTCGCCCGCGGTCCAGGTGGAGCGGTGGAAGATCCAGTGCACCATGCCGACGGCCCGGCCGCTTTCGTACGCCAGCGCCGCGTGCATGGGTTCGGCGGGGTCCAGGAAGCGCGCCCAGGTGTTGCGCGTGACCGCGTCGTCGATGTTGACGCGATAGAACTCCTGGTAGCCCTTCCATAGCGGCAGCCAGGCTTCGAAGTCGGCGGCGACGATGGGACGGATTTCTGCGGTACTCATGGCTTGCGGCCTCCAGGCGGGATTCAGAGTTGATCTTCCATGGCTTCGACGATGTGTCGCAGCACTTGCAATCGAGCGTAGCGCTTGTCGTTGGCCGAAACCAGATGCCACGGCGCGTGCGCGACGTCGGTGCGCGTCAGCATTTCGTTGGTGGCGGCCGCGTAGTCCTTCCATTTGTCGCGGTTGCGCCAGTCGTCGGGCGTGATCTTGAAGTTCTTGAAGGGCGAATTCTCGCGCTCCTTGAAGCGCTCCAGCTGCACGTCGGGCGTGACCGCCAGCCAGAACTTCAGCACCAGCGCGCCGCTGGCGGCCAGTTGGCCCTCGAAGTCGTTGATCTCGGCATAGGCGCGGCGCCAGTTGGCCGGCGCGGTCAGCTTCTCGACGCGCTCGACCAGCACGCGGCCGTACCAGGAGCGGTCGAAGATGGCGATGCGTCCATGGCGCGGCACGTGGCGCCAGAAGCGCCACAGATAGGGCCGGGCCAGTTCCTCGGTGGTGGGCGCGGCGATCGGCGTGATGTCGAACTGGCGCGCATCCAGCGCATGCGTCACCCGCCGGATCGCGCCTCCCTTGCCGGCCGCGTCCTGGCCCTCGAACACCAGCACCAGCGAGCGTTCCTGGAATTTCCTGGAACGGGCCGCGCGCGCCAGCCGCCCTTGCAGCAGGCCCAGTTCGGATTCGTAGTCGTCCTTTTCGGTCTTGGCGTTGTAGTCCAGGTCGCCCAGGCGGTCGACGATGCGCGTGGGGCTGGCATGCGCCACGAAGGCGGGCGGGATGCGCGGCACGCCGCGCTGGCGCATGGCAGCCAGCACCGCTTCGGCCGTACGCGCCGCGCGCATGTCCTCGTCGGCGCTGGGGATCACGACCCAGGGGGCGTGGCCGCTGTCCGTATGGTTCAGCACCACCTGGCCGGCGTTGCGGATGCGGTCGTATTTCTTGTAGACCTTGAGATCGACCGGGCTGACCTGCCAGGAGGTTTCAGGGCTGGCCAATAATCGCTCGGCACGCGCTTTCTGGGCCTGGGCCGACAGATGGAACCAGAGCTTGACGATCTGGACGCCCTCGGCCGCAAGCATGGCCTCGAAGCGGCGGATCGCGGCGGCCTGGGCTTCTATGCTGTTCTGGTCAGGCTTCTTGCGCGTGGCTTCGAGCACCAGCGGCGTATACCAGGAACCGAAGACGATGCCGGTGCTGCCCTTGGGCGGCAGATCGTGCCAGTAGCGCCAGAAGGGCGGACGCTCCAGCGCGGGGCCTTCGCGCGGTCCGTAGGCCAGCGTCTTGATATGGCGCGGATCCATCCATTCGTTCAGCAGGTTGACGGTGGCGCCCTTGCCGGCGCCGTCGATGCCGGCGATGACCACCAGCAGCGTCTTGTCCGCGTTCTGCAGGCGCTGGTATTGCGCGTTCAGCAAGGCGACGCGCAGCTTCGCTTCCAGCGGCTTGAATTCTTCCTTGGACAGGCTGGGGTCGGCTTCGGCTTCTGCAAACATGGGGGGATCCGTCTGATCGGCAATTCTGCGATCAGCCGATCTTGCGGGATAAGCCCCAGGCGCGCAAGCCCGGATCGCGGCGCGGTCAGAGCGCGTCGACGGGGATCTTCAGGTAGCGCACGCCGTTGTCCTCGGCCGGCGGGAAGTGGCCGGCGCGGATGTTGACCTGGATGGCGGGCAGGATGAGGGTGGGCATGGAGAGCGTGGCGTCGCGCCGGGTGCGCATGTCCACGAATGCGTCTTCGCCTATGCCGTCGCGCACGTGGATGTTGGCGCGGCGCTGTTCGGCCACCGTGGTCTGCCAGGAGGCTTCGCGCCCGGCGGGCGGGTAGTCGTGGCACATGTACAGCCGGGTTTCGGCGGGCAGGCTCAGAAGGCGCTGGATGGAACGGTAGAGCTGATGGGCGTCGCCGCCGGGGAAGTCGCAGCGCGCCGTGCCCACGTCCGGCATGAACAGCGTGTCGCCGACGAAGGCGGCATCGCCGATCAGATAGGCCATGTCGGCCGGCGTGTGGCCGGGCACGTGGATGGCCTGCGCCGTCAGCGCGCCGATGCGGAAGGTCTCGCCGTCCTTGAACAGATGGCCGAACTGCGAGCCGTCCAGCTGGAACTCCGGCTCCAGGTTGAAGATCTTCTTGAAGACGCCCTGCACGGTCTGGATGCTTTGGCCGATAGCGATGACTCCGCCAAGCTGGCGCTGCAGGTAGGGCGCGGCCGACAGGTGGTCGGCATGGGCATGGGTTTCCAGCAGCCATTCCGTCTTCAGGCCGTGCTGGCGCACGTAGTCGGCCACGCGGTCGGCGCTGGCGGTGCTGCTGCGGCCGGACTTGGGATCGTAGTCGAGCACCGAGTCGATGATGGCGCAGGCGCCGCCTGGCGCGGGCTCATGCACCACATAGGTGACGGTGGCGGTGACGGTGTCGAAGAAGGCCTGGATCTGGGGAGACATGGACGCTCGCGTCGCAGCGAGTGGCTGCATCAGGAAACAATATATGTATTTCAATAATATTGTTGAATATTATATTAGTCAATATAATGATCAAATCCTACCCAGCAGATTGATGCGCATCAAATGAATCATGTCCTGACCGAGTGCGAAGCCGCCGCCCTGCGCGAATCCGCCTCCCAAGCTTGCGCCTTGCTCAAGGCGCTGGCCAATGAAGACCGCCTGCTGCTGCTGTGCCAACTGGTCCAGAACGAGCGCAATGTGAGCGAGCTCGAATCGCTGACCGGCATCCGCCAGCCCACGTTGTCCCAGCAGCTGGGCGTACTGCGCGACGAAGGGCTGGTCGCGACCCGGCGCGAGGGCAAGTACGTCTATTACCAGATGGCCAGCTTCGAGGTCAGCCAGGTGATGAAGACCTTATCCAGTTTGTACTGCGGCCGGACCATGGAGTCACTGGAGTCACTGAAATGAGCATTGCCTGGACCTCCTTCACTCCTGTATCCGCCGGCGCGGGCGGCTTGCTCATCGGCGCCGCGGCCGTGCTGCTGATGGCGGGTGCGGGCCGCATCGCCGGCATCAGCGGCATCCTGGGCGGGCTGCTGCCTCCCGAGCGCGGCGGCATGTGGCGCGTGGCCTTCCTGATCGGCCTGTTCGCCGCGCCATGGCTGTACCGCCTGGGCAGCGCCTTGCCGCCCGTCGTGGTCGAAGCCAGCACGACGCGCCTAATCGTGGCGGGCCTGCTGGTGGGCATCGGCACCCGTTACGCCTCGGGCTGCACCAGCGGCCATGGGGTCTGCGGCGTGTCGCGCGGATCGCGCCGCTCGCTGACCGCCACCGCCCTGTTCATGGCTGCCGGCTTTGTCGTGGTCTATGCCACGCGCCATCTGGGAGGACTCTGACATGGTTGCGCTGATCGCTTTCGCGTCAGGCCTGGTATTCGGGCTGGGCCTGATCATTTCCGGCATGGCCAACCCGGCCAAGGTGCTGGGCTTTCTGGATATCGGCGGCGCCTGGGACCCGTCGCTGGCCTTCGTCATGGGCGGCGGCGTGCTGGTCACGGCGGTGGGCTTCGCTTTCCTGCGCCGCCGCCGCGCCAGCCTGTCGGGCGAACCCCTGCGCTGGCCCACGGCCACGCGCGTGGACCTGCGCCTGGCCGCGGGCAGCCTGGCGTTTGGCGCGGGCTGGGGGCTGGCCGGCTTCTGCCCGGGGCCGGCGCTGGTGGCGGCATCCGCCGGCGTGTCCGAGGCCCTGATCTTCGTGGCCGCCATGGTTGCCGGCATGGCAATATTTTCAGTCCTGGAAAAATTCAAAAGCCGGTAGACCGGCAAGGAGACAAGCATGCCGATAGCAGAGGCGCAGCGCGATTTCGATGTGGTGGTGGTGGGCGGCGGATCGGCGGGCATAGGCGTCACCGCCAGCCTGCTGCGCCGCCGCCCGGACCTGCGCATCGGCGTGATCGAACCCAGCGACAAGCACTACTACCAGCCGGCCTGGACGCTGGTGGGCGGAGGCGCCTTCGACGTCGCCAAGACCGTGCGCCCGACCCGCGAAGTCATGCCCAGGCGCGCCACCTGGCTGCAGGCGGCCGCGGCCGGCTTCGAACCCGAGGCCAACCGCGTGCTGCTGTCCGACGGCCGGGCGGTGAGCTACCAGCAGCTGATCGTCTGCCCCGGCCTGCGCCTGGCCTGGGACAAGATCGAGGGCCTGGCCGGCACGCTGGGCAAGAATGGCGTCAGTTCCAACTACCGCTACGACCTGGCGCCCTATACCTGGGAACTGGTGCGCGGGTTGAAGGGCGGGCAGGCGCTGTTCACGCAGCCGGCCATGCCCATCAAATGCGCCGGCGCGCCGCAAAAGGCCATGTACCTGGCCTGCGACCACTGGAAGCGCACCGGCGTGCTGGACCGCATCGACGTGGAGTTCGACCTGGCGGGCGCGGCGCTGTTCGGCGTGCCCACGTTTGTGCCGCCGCTGATGCGCTATGTCGAAAGCTACGGTATCGCGCTGGCCTTCAACTCGGCGCTGGTGGCGGTGGACGGCGCGGCACGCAAGGCCTGGTTCGATCTCAAGGACGCCGACGGCGCGGTGACGCGCGTGGAAAAGTCCTTCGACATGCTGCACGCGGTGCCGCCGCAGGTGCCGCATGACTTCCTGAAGAACAGCCCCCTGGCTGACGCCGCCGGCTGGTGCGAAGTGGATCCGTCCACGCTGCTGCACGTGCGCCACGGCAACGTATTCGGACTGGGTGACGGCATTTGCACCAGCAATGCCAAGACCGCCGCGGCCGCGCGCAAGCAGATCGTCACGGTGGCCGAAAACTTGCTGGCGCTGCGCGAGGGCTACGCCATGCCGGTCAAGTACGACGGCTACGGCTCCTGCCCGCTGACGGTGGAGCGCGGCCGCATCGTGCTGGCCGAGTTCGGCTACGGCGGCAAGCTGCTGCCCACCTTCCCGCTGGACCCGACCGTGCCGCGCAAGAGCGCCTGGTTCCTCAAGGCCACGATGCTGCCCTGGATCTACTGGAACGGCATGCTCAAGGGCCGCGAATGGCTGGCCCGCCCGCTGGGTAACTGAGCGTCTCCATGATCGATACGGTGTTGGCCGCCAGCGCGGCGCTGGGGGCGTGCGTGGGCCTGATACTCGGGCTGACTGGCGCGGGCGGCGCCATCATGGCGGTGCCTCTGCTGGTCTTCGGCCTGCACTTGCAGGTGTCGCAGGCAGCGCCCATCGCCCTGTTGGCGGTGGGGCTGTCGGCCGCCCTGGGCGCGGTGCTTGGCCTGCGCAAAGGGCAGGTGCGCTATCGCGCGGCGGGCTTCATGGCCGTTACCGGCATCCTGGTGTCGCCGCTGGGTCTGTGGGCGGCGCGGCGTTTGCCCAATGCGCCGCTGGCCATCATCTTCGCCGGCGTGCTGGGCATGGTGGCTTGGCGCATGTGGAACCAAGGCAACAAGCCGGCGGCGCAGGCCGCGCCGCGCACGCCGCCCTGCCAGCTCAACGCCAGCACCGGCCGGCTGCGCTGGACCGCGCCCTGCGCGCGCGCCTTGACGGGTGCGGGGCTGATCGCGGGATTCCTGTCCGGCCTCTTGGGCGTGGGGGGCGGCTTTGTCATCGTGCCCGCGCTGCGGCGCGCTACCGACCTGACCATGCAGGCCATCGTCGGCACGTCGCTGGCCGTGATCGCGCTGGTGTCCGCCAGCGGCGTCGTGGCCGCGGCGGCGGGCGGGCATCTGGACTGGCGTATCGCCGCGCCTTTCACGGCGGCGGCGGTGCTGGGCATGCTGGGCGGGCGCAAGGTGGCCGACCGGTTTCCCCCGCGCCGCCTGCAGCAGAGCTTTGCGCTGTTCGCGGGCCTGGTGGCCGTGGCGATGCTGGTGAAGGGCGTGCTGGCGCTGCTCGCGGCCGCATGAGGCCGCGAGCCCGCGTCGCTTACTCGTAGGTGCGGATATCGTCGATGACCTTGCCGTCGTTCGGCAGGCCATCCGCATCCACCCATTCCACGTCGCTGCGCAGCTTGGTCACGTCGCGCACCGATTCGGCGATGCGCTTGCCCAGCTCTTCGCTGCGTACCCGCGATTCCACTTTGAGCACCATGCGGTCGGACCCCGTGCTGCCGCTGATCACCAGCCGCGCGCGCAGGATCTCGGGATGGCGGCGCGCCACGTCGGCCACCTGCGACGGATGCACGAACATGCCGCGCACCTTGGTGGTCTGGTCCGCGCGCCCCATCCAGCCCTTGATGCGGGTGTTGGTGCGCCCGCAGGGCGAAACACCGGGCATGACGGCGGACAGGTCGCCGGTGCCGAAGCGCACCAGCGGATAGTCCGGATTCAAGGTGGTGACCACGACCTCGCCGACTTCGCCGTCCGGCACGGGTTCGCCGGTGCCGGGGCGCACGATTTCGACAATGATGTCCTCGCCCAGAACCAGGCCTTCACGGGCCGGGGTTTCAAACGCGACCATGCCCAGGTCGGCACTGCCGTAGGCCTGGTAGCCGTCGATGCCACGCGCGGCCAGCCAGTCGCGCAGCGACGGCGGAAAGGCTTCGCCGGACACCAGCGCGCGGCGCAGCGAATCCAGCTTCACGCCCAGCTCGTCGGCTTTTTCAAGGATGATCTTGAGGAAGCTGGGCGTGCCGGTATAGCCGGTGGGCGCCAGGTCCTGGATCGCGCGCACTTGCTGTTCTGTCTGGCCAGTGCCGCCGGGAAACACGGTGCAGCCCACGGCATGCGCCGCGGTTTCCATCATGGAGCCGGCGGGGGTGAAGTGATACGAAAAGCAGTTGTAGGCCAGCTCGCCGGCGCGGAATCCCGCGGCGTGCAGGGCCCGGGCGAAGCGCCAGTAATCGCTGCGCGCGCTTTCCGGCTCGTAGATGGGACCGGGGGACGCGAACACCCGCATCGCCTCGCCCCAGCCGATGGCGGAGAAGCCGCCGAAGGCTTTCTGCGGTCCGGCAGGCGCGGCCGCGTCGGCGCGGCTGTGCTGCTGGCGTTCCAGCAGTTCGTGCTTGCGCAGCACCGGCAGGCCCGCGAGGGCCGCGCGCGACGTGATGGCGGCGGGGTCGATGCCGCGCAGCTGCTCGGCGATGGCGGGCGCGCGCGCAATGGCCCGCGCGATCGCGCCGGGCAGGGCGGCCATCAGCTCGCGCTCGCGTTGCTCGGGCGCTCTGGTTTCGAGAACATCAAAAAACTGGGACATGGGATCACACCCTCTCGTATGCCAGGGATCACGCCAGCCAGCGCTTGCGCCGGCGGTAGAACTTGTTGTCGCGGAAACTCTTGCGTTCGCCGCTGGAGATGCCCAGATAGAACTCCTTCACGTCCTCGTTCTGGGCCAGGTCGGCCGCCGCGCCGTCCATCATCACGCGGCCGTTTTCCAGGATGTAGCCGTAGTCGGCGTAGCGCAGCGCAATGTTGGTGTTCTGCTCGGCCAAGAGGAAGCTGACACGCTCGCGCTGGTTCAGGTCGCGCACGATCTCGAAGATTTCCTCGACGATCTGCGGCGCCAGGCCCATGGAGGGCTCGTCCAGCAAGATCATGTTCGGGTTGGCCATCAGTGCGCGGCCGATCGCGGTCATCTGCTGTTCGCCGCCCGAGGTGTAGCCGGATTGGCTGGCTCGGCGCTGCTTCAGGCGCGGAAAATACTGGTAGACGCGGTCCAGCGCCGCCGCGGTGTCGGCGCGGCTCATGCTGCGCGTGTAGGCGCCGGTCAGCAGATTTTCCTCGATGGTCAGGTGGGCAAAACAATGCCGGCCCTCCATCACCTGCACCACACCGCGCTTGACCAATTCCGCCGGCGACAGCTTCTCGATGCGCTGGTCGCGGTATTGGATGTGGCCCTTGGTGACGTCGCCGCGCTCGCCCTTGAGCAAGTTTGAGATGGCGCGCAACGTGGTGGTCTTGCCCGCGCCGTTGGCGCCCAGCAAGGCCACGATCTTGCCTTCCGGCACTTGCAGGGAAACGCCCTTGAGCACCAGGATCACGTGGTTGTAGATCACCTCGATGCCGTTCACGTCGAGCAGCACCTTGGGGGTGTCTGCGGGTACTGCGGAAGTCGTTGCAGCGGTCATGGCTGTTCCTGCGGCTTGGTGGCCGCCGGCCCCTTATGCAGGACCGGCGGCCGGTTCACATCAGTTCTCGCAAGTGCGGGGCGTGATGTTCTTTTCTTTCGCGTACTTCGCTGCGCTTTCCTTGACCATCGGGTCCAGGATGGTCTTGTCGGCCTGGTACCAGTCGGAGGCGACCTTGAACTTCGCGCCGTCCCACTGCACGATGCGGGCCCAGTCGTCGCCCTTGTGGTTGCTGCAAGAGGTCTTGACCGGACGCATGATCTGGCCGAAGCCCAGCTTGTCCAGCTTCTCCTGCGTCAGGTCCAGGTTCTCGAAGCCCCAGCGCACCTGGTCCGGCGTCAGCGCCTTGCCCTTGCCGAACTTTTCCTGCGCGGTGCGGATCGCTTCCACCTGCAGCATCGAGATCATCATGCCGCGGGTATGGGCGATGGTGCCCAGCGTGGTCTTGCCGGTCTTGTCCGAACCCTGGCCCTTGTCGTAGACGAACTTCTTCAGGTCGTCGTAGACCTTGTCGTGTTCGGCGCCGCTGTTGTGGATGGTGATGGCGTTGTAGCCCTTGGCGACATCGCCCAGGTCCTTCACGTCGCCTTCAGAACCGGCCCACCAGATGGCGTACATCTTGTCGCGCGGATAGCCGCTGGCCTGGGCTTCGCGGATGGCGGTCGGCGTCATGATGCCGGCGCTCCACAGCAGCACGTAGTTGGGGCGCGCCTGGCGGATCTGCAGCCAGGTGGACTTCTGTTCCACGCCGGGGGCGGTCACGGGATAGAGCACCAGCTCGAAGCCTTCCTTGGCCGCGCGCTTCTGCAACAGGGGGATCGGCTCCTTGCCGTACGGCGAGTCGTGGTAGACCAGGGCGATCTTCTTGCCCTTGAGCTTGTCCATGCCGCCTTCTTTCTTGGCGATGTCCTGGATCATCACGTCGGCCGCGGTCCAGTAGGTGCCCAGCAGCGGGAAGTTCCACTCGAACACGCTGCCGTCGACCGACTGCGACAGGCCGTAGCCCATCGTTTCGACCGGCACCTTGTCGACCATGGCCTTGTCGCTGACGGCGAAGGTGATGCCGGTGGACTGGGTGTCGAAGCCCGATGCGCCGGTGCCCTTGCCCTTCAGGCGCTCGTAGCATTCCACGCCGCGGTCGGTGGCGTAGGCGGTTTCGCACTCTTCGTACGTGATCTTGACGCCGTTGACGCCGCCATCGCGTTCGTTGACCAGCTTCAGGTAGTCCAGCTTGCCGTCGGCCCAGGGAATGCCCAGGGGCGCGAAGGACCCGGTGCGATACACCAGCAACGGAACGAACTGCTCTTCCGCCGCCATTGCCGGCGTGGCCACGGCGCCTGCGGCGCCGGCTGCGGCCATCAAAGCTGCCGCCAACTTCAGGTTAAGACGCTTCATCTCCATTTACCTCCTGCGTGGTGTTTGGGTCAGTAAACCCTGGGACACCGGGATTGGCCCGGTCTTGAGCCGGGTATTCAGGGCGGGTCCGCCGCGCTTGTGCCGCCGCGGACCGCGGAAATCAATGCGAAATCAATGCGGGAACGGCCAGATGCGCAGCTTCTCCTTGCCGATGCTCCATAGTCTGGCGAGTCCGTGCGGTTCGGCGATCAGGAAGAACACGATCAGCGCGCCGAACACCATGTGTTCGATGTGCGCCGCCGTGTCCACCGACAGCGGGATGCCCAGCGCGTGCGGGATGTTGGACAGCGCCACCGGCACCAGCACGATGAACGCCGCGCCGAAGAAGCTGCCGATGATCGAACCCAGCCCGCCGATGATGACCATGAACAGCAGCTGGAACGAACGCGTCAGGTCGAACGCCAGCGGTTCCCATGAACCCAGGTGGATGTAGCCCCACAAGGCCCCGGCCACGCCGACGATGAACGAGCTGACCGCGAAGGCCGTGAGCTTGGCGTACATGGGGCGGATGCCGATGACGGAGGCCGCCACGTCCATGTCGCGGATCGCCATCCATTGGCGGCCGATGGCGCCGCGCACCAGGTTCTTGGCCAACAGGCTGAAGATGACGACCAGGATCAGCACGAACAGGTACTTTTCCAGCGCGCTCTGCACCGGCAGGCCGAAGGCCGTCAGCGGCGGCACCGAGACGTTGCCGGACGACGAGTAGTTGGTGAAGAAGGGAATGCGCAGGAACGCCCAGTCCACGAAGAACTGCGCGGCCAGCGTCGCCACCGCCAGGTACAGGCCGCGGATGCGCAGGCTGGGTATGCCGAAGATCACGCCCACAATGGTGGCGAAGAAGCCGCCCAGCAGGATCTGGACGACCAGCGGCATGCCGGGAAAGCGAACGCCGAAGTTCCAGGCCGCATAGGCGCCCACCGCCATGAAGGCGCCGGTGCCTAGCGAGATCTGGCCGCAATAGCCCACCAGGATGTTCAGGCCCACGGCGGCGAGCGCCAGGATCAGGAACGGGATCAGGATGGCGCGCAGCAGGTAGTCGCTGGCCATGGCCGGGATGGCGACGAACGCCACCGCCAGCAGCAGCCAGATGAAGATGCGGTCCTGGCGGATCGGGAAGATCTGCTGGTCAGCGCGATAGCTGGTCTTGAACTGGCCGTTTTCGCGATAGAACATGTTTTTATCCTAGAGGGCCTTTGGGCTCAGACACGGTCGATGATCTTCTCGCCGAACAGCCCTTGCGGACGGAACAGCAGGAACACCAGCGCCAGCACATAGGCGAACCAGATTTCGATACCGCCGCCCACCAGCGACCCCAAATAGACCTCGGACAGCTTTTCGCCCACGCCGATGATCAGGCCGCCCAGGATGGCGCCCGGCACCGAGGTCAGGCCGCCCAGGATCACCACCGGCAGGGCCCGCAGCGCCGCGGTGGACAGCGTGAACTGCACGCCGAACTTCGAGCCCCAGATGATCCCGGCCACCAGCGCGACCAGCCCGGCCACGCTCCAGACGATCACCCAGATGCGGTTCAACGGAATGCCGATGGACTGCGCGGCCTGGTGATCGTCGGCGACCGCGCGCAGGGCGCGGCCGGTCGAGGTGTACTGGAAGAACAGCGCCAGCGCGGCCACCAGCAGGGCGGCAATCACCGCTGCGGTAAGGTCTTCCAGGTTGATCAGCAATCCGCCCTCGAAGACCGAGTCCAGGATCATCAGCGGATCCTTGGGCATGCCGACGTTGATGGAATACACCGAGCTGCCGAAAGTGATCTGGCCCAGGCCATCCAGGAAGTAGCTGATGCCCAGCGTGGCCATCAGCAGGGTGGTGGCTTCCTGGTTGACCAGGTGGCGCAGCACGAAGCGTTCGATGGCGACCGCCAGCAGGAACATCACGATGGCGCTGACGATGAATGCCAGCACGTTGGCCAGGATCATGTTGTCAAAGCCGAACCAGCGCGGCAGCCACTCCGAGAAGCGGGCCATGGACAGCGCGGCGACCAGCACCATCGCGCCCTGCGCGAAGTTGAAGACGCCCGAAGCCTTGAAGATCAGCACAAAGCCCAGGCCGATCAGCGCGTACAGCATGCCGCTCATCAGGCCGCCGAGTAAGGTCTCTAGAAAAAATCCCATGTCTGTCCGCCTTAGTGCGATACGCCGAGGTAAGCTCGGATGACGTCTTCGTTTGCGCGGACCTCGTCCGGCTTGCCGTCGCCGATCTTCTTGCCGTAGTCCAGCACCACGACGCGGTCCGAGATGTCCATGACCACGCCCATGTCGTGCTCGATCAGCACGATGGTGGTGCCGAACTCGTCGTTCACATCCAGGATGAAGCGGCTCATGTCCTGCTTCTCTTCGATGTTCATGCCGGCCATGGGCTCGTCCAGCAACAGCAGGCGCGGCTCCATCGCCAGCGCGCGGCCCAGGTCCACGCGCTTTTGCAGGCCGTAGGGCAGCCGGCCCACGGGCGTCTTGCGGTAGGCCTGGATTTCCAGGAAGTCGACGATGTTCTCGACGAATTCGCGGTGCTTGATCTCTTCGCGCTCGGCCGGCCCCAGGCGGAAGGCCTGGGCCAGCAGCCCGCACTTCATGCGCAGGTTGCGGCCGGTCATGATGTTGTCCAGCACGCTCATGCCCTTGAACAGGGCCAGGTTCTGGAACGTGCGCGCGATGCCCATTTCAGCGGCGCGGCGCGGATTCATGCGCGAGAAGCGTTCGCCGCGGAATTCGATGCCGCCCTGCTGCGGCGTGTAGACGCCGTTGATGACGTTGAGCATCGAGCTCTTGCCGGCGCCGTTGGGGCCGATGATGGCGCGGATCTCGTGTTCGCGCACGTTGAAGGATATGTCCGTCAGCGCCTTCACGCCGCCGAAGGACAGCGAGATGTTCTGCATGTCCAGCATGACGTCGCCGATACGCTGGTCGCGGTCGTTGTTGCTCATGATCTCTACGCGGCCTTGGCAGTAATGGCGGGAAACGTCTTGACCGGGCGGATCTTCAGATCCGCCGAGATCTTGCCGGTGCGTCCGTCTTCGAATTTCACTTCGGTCTCGATGAACTGCGACTGCTTGCCGCCAAAGAGCGCGTCGATCAGCACGCCGTACTTCTGCGCGATGAAGGCGCGGCGCACCTTGCGCGTGCGGGTCAGTTCGTCGTCGTCCGGATCCAGTTCCTTGTGCAGGATCAGGAAGCGGCTGATCTGCGAGGCCGACAGCTTGGGATCGGTGGCCAGGTCGGCGTTGACCTGTTCCACGCATTCGGCGATCAGCTGGTAGACCTCGTCCTTGGACGCCAGGTCGGTGTAGCCGGCATAGGGCATGCCGCGGCGTTCGGCCCAGTTGCCCACGGCTTCCAGGTCGATGTTGATGAAGGCGCACACGTCGTCGCGGTTGGCGCCGAAGGCGACCGCTTCCTTGATGTGCTGGAAGAACTTGAGCTTGTTCTCGATGTACTTGGGCGCGAACAGGGCGCCGTTGGCGAGCTTGCCCACGTCCTTGGCGCGGTCGATGATCTTCAACTGGCCGTCGGTGTCCAGATAGCCCGCGTCGCCCGTATGGAACCAGCCGTCGGCGCTGCGCGCTTCGGCGGTGGCCTCGGGGTTGCGGTAGTACTCCTTGAAGAGCCCGGGGCTCTTGACCAGGATCTCGCCGTTGTCGGCCACGCGGATCTCCACGCCTTCGACGGGCGGGCCCACGGTGTCGTCGCGTACCTGGCCGTCGGGCTGCACGCAGACGAAGACCGAGGTTTCGGTGGAGCCGTAGAGCTGCTTGAGGTTGATGCCGATGGAGCGGTAGAACACGAACAGGTCGGGGCCGATGGCCTCGCCCGCGGTATAGGCCACGCGCACCCGGCTCATGCCCAGCGCGTTGCGCAGCGGACCGTAGATCATCATGTTGCCCAGCGCGTAGCGCAGACGGTCCCAGGCGCCGACCTGCTCGCCGTCCAGGATCTTGGCGCCTACGCGGCGCGCGAGCTTCATGCAGGCCGCGAACAGCTTGCGCTTGATCAGTCCCGCGTCTTCCATGCGGATCATCACGTGTGTCAGCAGGCCTTCCAGCACGCGCGGCGGCGCGAAGTAATAGGTGGGGCCGATGTCGCGCATGTCGATCGACACGGTGTCGGGCGATTCAGGATGGTTCACGGTAAAGCCCGTTACCAGCAGCTGCGTGTACGAGAACATGTTCTGGCCGATCCAGGCGGGCGGCAGATAGGCCAGCACGTCTTCCTGGTCGGTCAGCTTTTCCATATCGGACACGGCGCGCGCGCGGTCGATCAGCGCATGGTGCGTGAGCACCACGCCCTTGGGCTTGCCGGTGGTGCCGGAGGTGTAGAACATGGCGGCCGGATCATGCGGCTGCACGGCTGCGACGGCCTGGTCGAAGAAGCCGGGATGCTGCTTGGCGTACTCGCGGCCCAGCTCTTCCAGCTGTTCATACGAGCGCAGCATCGGGTCGGTGTAATGGCGCAGGCCGCGCGGATCGTCATACACGACGTGCTTGAGCGCGGGACATTGCTCGTGGACTTCGAGCATCTTGTCGACCTGTTCCTGGTCTTCGACGATGGCCACGCTGATATCGGCGTCCTGCAGCACGTAGACCATTTCCTGCGCCACGGCATCCTGGTAGAGCGGAACCGGTATCGCACCGAGCGACTGCGCAGCCATCATGGCCATGTACAGGCGCGGGCGGTTTTCGCCGATCACGGCCACGTGCATGCCGGGTTTGATGCCCAATGCGGCCAAGCCATGCGCGACGTGCCGGACATGCTCCGCCACTTCGGACCACGTGAGGGTTTGCCAGATCCCCAGATCTTTTTCGCGTATGGCGGGCCGCGACCCGCGAACGCTGGCATGCGTGAACAGCAGCGCCGGAAAAGTATCCAGCGCCGCCGGCATCTGTGCAGATGCGGGCGGTGTATGTGCCACGATGTCTCCTCCGGTTTGGGCGCATCGGGCCGGGAGTCCGCGAGAGCGGCGGCGGCGATGAGGCGCTTGACCAGTTGGTTTTAGATTTACGGCAGGAGTTAAGGTATAAGGTTGGGTTGCTACCAACTGTCACCATCGCGACATTCAAGGACCTTTTAGGGTATTCCCGATGCAGCTATCCGACTCCCTGCAACTCGCCGCCGCCTGGTTTCGCGTGCTCAGCCGCGATCAGCAAGAGCGCGTCGAGCGGGACCTTACCGTGCAGCAGGTGGTTGCCGGGTCGATCATAGAGCGCAAAGGTGAACTCGCCCAGGCTTGGATAGGAGTGCTGGCAGGGCTGGTCAAGGTTTCGGTGGGCAATGCGGAAGGCAAGGTGGCTTCGCTGACCGGCGTGCCTGCGGGCGGCTGGATCGGCGAGGGTTCGCTGCTCAAGCGCGAAATCCGCAAGTACGACATCGTTGCCCTGCGGGATTCGGTGGTGGCGCGTTTGCCGGCCACCACGTTCGACTGGCTGCTGGACAGCAGCATCCCATTCAACCGCTATCTGCTCCACCAATTGAACGAGCGCGTGGCGCAGTTCATCGGCAAGGCGGAGTACGACCGTTTGCTGGACCCGGATGCGCGCGTGGCCCGCTGCCTGGCCGAACTCTTCAACCCTTTGCTGTATCCCGGCATGGGCATGCGCCTGGCGATTACGCAGGAAGAAGTCGGCTATCTGGCCCGAGTGTCGCGCCAGCGCGCCAACCAGGCGCTGCGCAAGCTGGAAGAGGCGGGCCTGCTGAACGTGGAATACGGCGCTGTCCGGGTGCTGGACCTGGACGGTCTGAAACAATACGGGTCGGACCGTGCCGCGGCCGAGGGCGAGCCGGCATAGGCGCCGGCGGTTTTGCTCAAAATAGTTGTTGACGATAAATCGCGCGCTATTTAATATTGCGCAATGAAATCTCGATCCAAAGCCAAGGCTGCATTCAATCCGCTGCTGCTGGACAGCCAGCTGTGCTTCGCCCTGTACTCGACTTCGCTGGCGATGAACAAGGTGTACCGCAAGCTGCTGCGCGGGCTGGATCTGACCTATCCGCAGTACCTGGTGATGCTCGTGCTGTGGGAAGGCGACGAGATTACGGTGACGGATATCGGCGAGCGCCTGTTCCTGGATTCGGCCACGCTGACGCCGCTGCTCAAGCGCCTGGAAGCGGCGGGCCTGGTGACGCGCAAGCGCGCCGTGGAAGACGAGCGCCAGGTGATCGTCGGGCTGACCCGCCAGGGCCGCGAACTGCGCGCGCAGGCCGAGGCCGTGCCGCACTCGATCGCGGGCGCCGCGCAGTGTTCGCTGGAAGAGGCGCAAGGTATGATGAAAACGCTGCATGCGCTGCGGGAGAAGCTGAGCGCAAGTCTTTGAAGTAGCGGGCCAGGCCCGCTACTGTTAGGTTAAATAAATAGTGCACTATTTAATATTGCGCTATTTAAATAGTAAGGGTCGCAGCGGGATGTTCCCGCCAGGCCTGGCAGTTCAACCCCCACTTCCCTACAAGGAAACGCATCATGTCTATCGAAAAAGTGCTGTACCGCGCCCATGCGCACGTTACCGGCGGCCGTGAAGGAACGGGCGCGACGGACGACGGCAACCTGAACGTCAAGCTGACCACGCCGAAGGAACTGGGCGGCGCGGGCGCGGCCGGCACCAATCCGGAACAGCTGTTCGCCGTGGGCTATTCGGCCTGCTTCATGGGCGCCATGAAATTCGTCGCCGGCCGCGACAAGATCGCCATGCCGTCGAATGCGACGATCGACGGCGCTGTTGGCATCGGTCCTATTCCTACGGGGTTCGGGATCGAAGTCGAATTGAAGATTTCGTTGCCGGGGATGGAGCGGGCCGAGGCCGAGAAGCTGGTCGCTGCGGCGCATATCGTTTGCCCTTATTCGAATGCTACGCGGGGGAATATTGATGTGACGTTGACGATTGTTTGATCGTTGATGGGTTGTTGATGTTCTGGTGGCGGGCGGTCTTGTTCGTAGGCCGCCCGTCGTCGCGTGCGGCGTGGCGGCTCGCGCCCACGATTGCGGTCCGGAGCGTTCGCTCCGGACTTCCCCTTCGTCATCCTCGTCCAGGCCTTCGGCCTTCCCTTCGGATTCCCTCGGGCGCATCGAGGTTGCGAGCCGCCACGCCGCCCGCGCCGACGGGCTACTGTCGTCTTGGGTCGCTGCGCTGTTAGATCCGTGGCCAGTGTCGAGTCTTTGCTGCCCGTCATTTATGGCCGCGCGGGCGGCCATAAATGACATACGTGATTTTTGAAATTTCGATAGTGCTCGCTGTCGCGAATGTGGACAGCTGTTTTCTGATGGCATCGCCGTCCTGGGGGTGGGGCGGTGATGGGCGGCGCGCGTTGAGCAGTAACTTGCGCATGAGGAGTGTCTCGCGCGCGCCGCCCATCCGGCATCGGAGTTGAAATGCAGATGCTGGGCTGGGCTGAATAGACGTGATGCCGCAGCCACTGCGCGCAGCGCCATCACGCGACGCAAGAAACCGCGTAAGCCCCAAGAGGCCGCCCGCGCGGCCGGCCTGGGGCGGGCCCCGCAAGACCCGCCACCACACCCCGATGCGGAAAAAAACGCCAAGCACACAGCTCGCTCCAGCGTCCGTGAAGATTCAGACAATGCAGCCTGCCGCGTCGGGGACTCGCGTAGCGCGGGGCGTCGATAAGCCCGAGGGAATCCGAAGGCAGTCGCCGGAGGCGACAACGAGGATGACGAAGGGGAAGTCCGGAGCGAAGGCTCCGGACCGCAATCGTTGCCCCGCGCTACGCGAGTCCCCGACGTGGCAGGCGTCTCAAGAACTCAACACTGAAGCCCTCAATGCGACCCACCAAGATAAGCCGCCACAACAGCCGGATCATGCTTCAACTTATCCGCACTCCCATGCACCGAAATCCGCCCGTTCTCCAACACATACCCATAATCCGCCACATTCAATGCAGCAGCAGCAAACTGCTCCACCAGCAGCATCGTCACCCCTTCATCCTTGAGCCGCGCAATGATCCGGAACACTTCTTCCACCAGGATCGGCGCCAGCCCCATTGAAGGCTCGTCCAGTAGCACCAGTTCCGGATTCAGCATCACCGCGCGCGCCATGGCCAGCATCTGCTGCTCGCCTCCAGACAGCGTGCCGGCCAACTGATCGCGTCGCTCCTTCAGGCGCGGAAACAGATCCATGGCCCGGCCCAGGTCGGACTGCACGTCGCCCTTGGGACGGCTGCCCGTCAGGCGCGGGAAAGCGCCCAGCAGCAGGTTGTCGGTGACCGACAGCGTCGGGAACACGCGCCGGCCCTCGGGTGAGTGCGCCAGGCCCAGCCGCGCGATGCGGTGGGACTCCAGGCCGTCGATGCGCTTGCCGCTCAGCGTGACCTCGCCCGCGGTGGGGCGGATCATGCCGGACAGCGCCCGCATCGTGGTGGTCTTGCCGGCGCCGTTGGAGCCGATCAGCGTCACCACCTTGGCCTTCGGCACTTCCATGCTGATGCCGTGCAGCACCTTCACCTTGCCGTAGCCCGCTTCCAGATTCTTGATCGATAGCATCTTGTTGTCCCCTTGGCGTCAGGCGGGCGCGCCGCCCAGATACGCCTCGATGACCTTGGCGTTGCTTTGCACTTCGTTGGGCAGGCCCTCGGCGATCTTCTGGCCGAAGTCCAGCACCGACACGGTGTCGCAGACTCCCATCACCACGTCCATGTGGTGTTCGATGAGAATCAGCGTGATGCCGTGGTCGCGCACCTTGCGGATGATGGCCAGCAGTTCGACGATGTCGGGCGCGGTCAGGCCGGCCGCGGGTTCGTCCAGCAACAGCAGTTGCGGGTCCAGCGCCAGCGCGCGGGCGATTTCCAGGAGGCGCTGTTTGCCGTAGGGCAGGTTGCGCGCCTCTTCGCTGGCCAGGGATTCCAGGCCCACGAATTCCAGCAGCGCCATGGCGCGGGCGCGGGCGCCCTGTTCCTCGCCTTTCCACTTGGACGTGCGCAGCGCGATGCCGGCCAGGCCCGTGGTGAAGGTGTGGTGCAGGCCGACCAGTACGTTTTCCAGCGCCGTCATTTCGCCGAACAGCTGCACGTTCTGGAAGGTGCGCGCGATGCCGGTTTCGGCAATGTCGGCCGGTGTCATGCCGACCAGCGACTTGCCCGAGAACTCCACCGCGCCGGCGGTCGGCACGTAGATACCCGTCAGCACGTTCATCATGGTGCTCTTGCCGGAGCCGTTGGGGCCGATCAGGCCATGGATGGTGCCGCGCTTGACGGTCAGGTCAACCTGGTTCAGCGCCTTCAGGCCGCCGAACTGCATCAGCACGCCCTTGGCCGCGAGCAGCGTGTCGCCCTTGCCCTTGGCCGCATCGGGCACGGCTTCCTGCGCCTTCACCAGATCCGATTTGACCGAGAGCGCGGCGCGGCGGTTGGAGAAGAACAGGTTGCGCACGAAGCCCACGATGCCGTCGGGCAGGTAGTACACGACGAACAGGATCATGGCGCCGAAGATCGTCAGGCGCCAGTCGGTGACCGCTTCCAGCCAGTATGAGAACACCGCCAGCAGGATGGTGCCGATCACCGGCACGGCGACGCGGCGGGGTTCGGTGCGGCCCTTGGAGATCGCGATGGCGCTGCCGACAGTGACCAGGATGGCCACGGCCAGCGCGATCAGCCGGAAGGTTGCGATGTCATCCAGCATCTTGGGAAGAAGCACGATGATGGACGCGCCCAGCAGCGCGCCCGTGCGGCTCTTGCGTCCGCCCATGATGATGGCCAGCAGGAACAGGATGGTCAGTTCGAAGTTGTAGGTGTTGGGCGAGATGTACTGTTCCGAATACGAGTACAGCGCGCCGGCCAGGCCGGCGAAGCCGGCGCTGATGACGAAGGCGAACACCTTGTGCCGGTAGACCGACACGCCCATGCAGTCGGAAGCGATGGGGCTGTCGCGCAGGGCCTCGAACGAGCGGCCCAGGTGCGACTTCAGGATGCGGTGCACCACGATCAGCGACAGCACCAGCAGCGCCGCGACCAGCCAGAAGTATTCGCTCTTGGTCAGCACGTGTCCGGCGATGGCGGGCTTGGAGATCTTGATGCCCAAGGGCCCTTCGGTCATGAAGGTCATCTCGTTGATCAGGATCTGGATGATGGTGCCGAACGCCAGCGTCACCATCGCCAGGTACGGCCCTGTGACCCGCAGCGCCGGCAGCGCCAGCACCGCGCCGAAGGCCGCCGCGATCAGGATGGCGGCGGGCAGGATCACCCAGATGGGCATCTGCAGATGGAAGAACAGCACGCCGGCGACGTACGAGCCGATGCCGAACAGGCCGGCGTGGCCCAGCGACACCTGGCCGGTATAGCCCACCACGATATCGAGCCCGAACAGCAGGATCGAATAGATCATGATGGTTTCGATCAGGTGCAGGTAGTACGTGTTGGTCACGCCCAGCGGCACGGCGGCCAGGCAGGCCACGGCCACGATGGATAGCAAAAGGTGCAAGGGTTTCATCGCTTACACCTTCTTGATCGCGGTCTTGCCGAACAGGCCGGCGGGCTTGAAGGTCAGTACGAGCAGCAGCAACACCAATCCCGGCACGTCTTTGTACCCCGTTGAAAGATAGAAACCGGTGGTCGTTTCGGCGATCCCCAGGATCAGTCCGCCCACCACCACGCCCATGCCGCTGGACAGGCCGCCGATGATGGCGACCGCGAAGGCCTTGAGCCCCAGCACCGCGCCCATGGTGGCGCCGGTCAGGGTCAGCGGCGCGACCAGCACGCCGGCGAACGCGGCCGTCAGCGAGGACAGCGCGTAGGAAAACGTGATCACCATGCCGGTGTTGATGCCCATCAGGCCGGCGGCGTCGCGGTCGTTGGACGTTGCGACGAAGGCCTTGCCGTAGATGGACTTGCGATTGAAGATTTCCACCAGCAGCATCATCGCCAGCGCGCCGAACACCACCAGCAGCTCCATGGGCAGCACGTTGGCGCCCAGCACCTGGATGGGCGCTTCCGGCAGCGGCGAAGGGAAGCGCAGGTCGTCGCGGCCCCAGATGTTCTCGGCGACGTTCTTGAAGATGATGCCCAGCGCGATGGTGGCCATGATCCAGCCGAACTCCGAGCGGGTCTTGATGGCGGGCCTGACGCCCACGCGTTCGACCAGCGCGCCTTGCGCGAATCCGAAGATGCAGACGATGGGTATCATCACCCAGTAATTCACGCCCAGGCCGACCAGCGTCAGGCCGACCAGCGCGCCCAGCATCAGGGCTTCGCCCTGGCCGAAGTTCAGGGTGCCCGACGTGGCGAACGTGAGCTGGTATCCGAACGCGATGACGGCATAGATCATGCCCAGCGCGATACCGCTATAGATGAGCTGTAGAAGAATCATGGTGTGTGTCGTGTGGCGCTGTGGTTCCGTCCCAACCCCCTTGGGCAGAACGCGGTTTTCTGGCGGCGGCAAGCCCGCGCCCTGGGCGATAGGGCGCGGCTGGCGGCGGCCGGGCAGCCGCCGCCGGGATGCGCTGCGGGACCTTAGTTGGCCTTGATGACGCGGCCGCCCTTGACCTCGCCGATGACCACTTCCTTCGCGGTGATCGCGTCGTGGTTGTCTGCGCTGAAGGGCTTGTTGTAGGTCATCACCACGCCCTCGACGGGCGTCTGCAGGTTTTCGAGGGCCTCGCGGACCTTCGGGCCGTCGGTGGAGTTGGCCTGCTTGAAGGCCGCGGCCAGCAGATAGATCGAGTCATAGCCCTGGGCGGCCGACACCGGCGAGTCGATGCGGTTGTTCTTGGGCTTGAACTTGGCCAGGTAGGCGTCGATGAAGGCCTTGCGCTTGGGCGTGTCCGGGTCCTGGATGAAGGTCTGCGGCATGCGCGCGCCTTCGCCGTTGGCGCCGGAGTTGTCGATGTAGTTGGCCATGGACAGGGTCCAGCTGCCGATGATCGGCACCTTCCAGCCCAGCTTGGTCATGCCGTTGGCAACCTGGGCCAGTTCGGGGCCGATGCCGTAGGTCAGCACGGCTTCGGCGCCGGCGGCCTTGGCTTTCAGCAGCTGGGCCGTCATGTCGACGTCCTTGATGTTGAACTTCTCCACGGCCACGGGCTTGATGCCCTTGGCGTCCAGGGCCTTTTCCAGGTCTTCGCGGCCGAGCTGGCCGTAGTTGGTGGAGTCGGCCAGGATCGCGACCTTCTTGAAGCCGCGGCGGGTCACCGCTTCTTCCACGATCATCGGGGCCTGGATGCTGTCGTGCGCGGCGTTGCGGAACACGTAGTTGTTCGGGTATTCCGGCGCCTTGAACTGGTGCGTGATCACGCTGCCCGTGGCCACGTTGTTGAACACGGGAATCTTGGCGTCCTGGTAGAAGCGCTGCGAGGCCAGCGCCACGCCGGTATTGATGTAGCCGACGGTGGCCGCCACCTGTTCCTTGTTGATCAGCTCTTGCGCGATCTGCACGCCGCGCTCGTTCTTGGCTTCGTCGTCGCGTTCGACGGCGATCAATTGGCGTCCCATGACGCCGCCGTTCTTGTTGATTTCTTCAATGGCCAGGCGCACGCCGTCGCGCATGCTGACGCCCATGGAGGACGAGCCGCCTGTATAGGGGCCGGCCACGCCGATCTTGATGGGGTCGGCGGCGTGGGACGCGGCCGTTGCGGCAAGTGCAAGGGTTCCTGCAAGCAGCTTCAAACGAAAATCCATGGATGTCTCCGTTGTAATTGGTAGAACTGCGTGGAAAACCGTGTGCCGGCGCCAGGCGGCGGAAATCGTTGCTGCGGCGCTCTCCTGTGTGGCGTGTCGTGACTGTCTGCCTAATCACTTACGCGAAACTGACCCGGCAGGGTTTTTCCGCGTAAATACCTAGTACAAACGTATAGGGTGTCCTGCCATGCGCGATGGCGCGGCCTGGGATTGGGAAGGGGGCGGCTGCGTGCCGTTGAGGACATGGGCGGGACGTTGCATTGGCCGCATCCTAGCCAGCGCGGCGGCGGATTGCGCGGAATTTCATTCCGCCCCGGTCTGGAAATTTATTCCTTACCGGCCTGCGGGCCTTGCGGCCATTGGGAAACCTGTTTGCACACGCCTTCCAACCATAGGGAAAACGCTTGGACTGCCCTGCCCGGCGGGCGCGAGGTTTCGGTGCACAGGTAATACTGGCATTCGCCGGGGATTTCGATGTCCAGGACGCGCACCAGCTTGCCCTCGTCCAGCCATTCGGCTGCCAGCGCGCGTCGCGTGAGCGCCAGGCCCTGGCCGGCGCGCGCAGCCGCCAGCATGATGCCCAGGTCCACCAGCCACACGCCGCGCGCGGGCTCGGGCCAGTCCAGCCCGGCGGCGGCCAGCCAGGGCCGCCACGGCTCCATGGGGCAGCGCAGCAGTTGCGCCCGCGCCAGATCGGCGGGCCGCTCGAAGGGGCCATGCTGGTCGCGGTAGCCGGGAGCGCAGACCGCGAACACGGGATCGGCCGTCAGTTGGCGTGCGTTCAAGCCTGGATATTTGCCGCTGCCGAAGCGCACCCAGACGTCGGCATTGGGCGGCATGATGTCCAGGTAGGGAATGGACAGCATGATTTCCAGCTCCACCTCCGGATGCGCGGCGGTGAAGCCGGGCAGCGCGGGGATCAGCACCTGGCGGGCGAACGTGGGGGTAGAGACGACACGCAGGGGTTCGAGCTTGGGTTCGCCGCGCTTGTGCAGGGAGGCGTCCGACAGCAGGTCCAGCGCGGTACGGACCTGGTCCAGGTATTCGCGCCCGGCGGAGCTCAGCGTGGCGCCGCGGCTGCTGCGGATGAAGAGGGTGACGTCCAGCAAGGTCTCCAGCGCGGCGATGCGCTTGCCGATGGCGCTGGCGGTGACAAACAGCTCCTCGCTGGCGCGTTCGAAGGAACCCAGGCGGGCAGCGGCTTCGAAGGCCTGGATGGCGGCAAGGGGGGGCAGGCGCACATCTTTGGAAGGGGAGGGACCGCGCATGATCGTCTGGCGGGCCGGTGTTGCGCCCGACGAAAGAATGGCAACCGGCTGATTATAAGGACGGCGGGGCCAGCCCCTCGCCGTAGCGCCTGAGCACCTGGCAGATTTCCACGCGATAGCCGTCCAGCCAGCGCGCTTGCGCGGCCTTGGCCTGCAAGTGCGCGGGGTGGCGGATCAGTTGTTCCAGCGCCTCCAGCGATTCCCAGTAGTAGACGTTGGAGATCAGGCCGCGCGTGGCGTCAGCCCAGCTCTCTTCGCCCGCGTAGCCTGGAATGGCGCGGGCGGCGGCGGCGATGGCTTGATCCAGGCGGTGGAAATCATCGTCGAACTGCCTGGTGGCGAAGATGAAGGTGGAGCTGTACATGAGGGACTCCGGACGCGGCGGGTGCAGCAAGCAAGAAAACCGGCCGCTGGAGGATCCGGGCGGCCGTTCGGGGAACTGCTGGAGAGGTGGCTTGAATGCGCCTACACGCCCTTGAGGGCCAGGCTGACCGCCAGCGCGGCCATGACCACCGCGATGATGCCGTCCAGCACGCGCCAGGCCGATGCGCTGGCGAAGAACGGGGCGAACAGGCGCGAGCCGATGCCGAGCACGGCGAGCCACAGCAGGCTGGCGGTGAAGGCGCCGGCGGCGAATGCCATGCGTGCTTCCTCGAAGCCGTGCGCCAGCGAGCCGACCACCACCATGTCCAGCCAGAAATGCGGATTCAGCAGCGAAAAGCCCAGCGCGCCCAGCATGGCGGCGCGGCGCGAAGGCACCACGTCGCGGGCGGCGGCCAGGCCGCCGGTGGCGGTCCAGGCGCGGCGCGCCGACTGCAGCGCGTACCACGAAAGGAAGGCCACGCCGAACCACAGCACGGCGGTCGTCAGCCAGGGGAACCAGGCGGTGAGCGCCTGCAGGCCGGAGACGCTGGCGAAGATGAAGACGGCGTCGATCAGCGCGCAGATGGCGACCACGCTCAGGAGGTGGGCGCGCATCAGCCCCTGTCGCAGGATGAACGCGCTTTGCGCGCCCACGACCGCGAACAGGCCCAGCCCGGTGGCCGTGCCGCTGGCCCAGGCAGTGAAAAAGAGGGGGGATGACAACGTGGCGAACATGACCTGCACCTGTGCTGCTACGCCTGTGGCGGCGCTTGGATGACAACGCCGGGCGCTATCGGCGCTCCGGTAATAAGGCATTTTCGCTTGCGGTGAATATGAAATAAAGCTAATTTTCCTTCACTATCTTAAGCAAAACTAATCTTATGAAAATCGATCACGGCAACCTGCGGGCCCTGGCCGCGGTGGTGCGGGAAGGCAGTTTCGAGCGGGCGGCGCTATCGCTCAGCGTCACGCCATCCGCGGTGTCGCAACGGATCAAGGCGCTGGAGGACCGCATGGGCCGCTTGCTGGTCCAGCGCACCGTGCCGGCGGTGGCGACGGCGGACGGCCAGGTGCTGGTGCGGCTGGCCGAGCAGACGGCGCTGCTGGAGCATGACGCGCTCGACCGCCTGGGCGTGGCGGACGACGATGTGCCGTATGCCAGCATCCCGGTCGCGGTCAATCACGACAGCCTGGAGACCTGGTTCGTCGACGCGGCCGTACAGTTTTCGGCGCGCACCCGCGCCACGCTGGACATGCAGTCCGAAGACCAGGACCACACCGCGACGCTGCTGCGCAATGGATCGGTGCTGGGCGCGGTGACCGCGCTGGCCGAGCCGGTCCAGGGCTGCCGCATCCATGCGCTGGGCAGCATGCGCTACGTGGCCACCTGCACGCCGGAATTCCACAAGCGCTACTTCTCGCAGGGCGTCAACGCCCAGACGCTGGCGCAGGCGCCGGTGCTGGTGTTCAACCGCAAGGACGCGCTGCAGGCGCGCTTCGCGCACAAGATCGCCGATCCCGCGCCGTGGCAGCCGCCGGTCTGGTGGGTGCCCTCCACCCGCGCGTTCGTGCAGGCCACGCTGGGCGGCCTCGGCTGGACCATGAATCCGCTGCCCTTGGTGCAGGAGCACCTTGATGCAGGTCAGCTGATGCTGCTTCGAGGCCGCGCCTGGGAGGATGTGCCGCTGTATTGGCAGCATTGGCGGGTAAACTCCGAAGCGATGGAAGCCCTGACGGATTCGGTCCTGTCAGCTGCCCGCAGCCTGGTCAGGCGGCGTTAACCCACTAGGAGAACAACCCATGAACATCCGCAAGTTCGCTGTCATCGCCGCCCTGGGCCTGTGTACGGCCGGGTCGGCCTGGGCGAAGGACTACAAGGTTGGCCAGATCGAGGTCGACGACCTCTGGGTGCGCGCATCGGCGCCCGGCCAGTCCAATGGCGCGGGGTATATGGATATCGACAACGACGCCAAGACCGCGGACCGCCTGCTGTCGGTCTCGTCCGACGCGGCCGAGCGCGTCGAACTGCACACTGTCCAGACCGAGAACGGCGTCTCGAAGATGCGTCAGGTGGAAGGCGGCATTGCGTTGCCGGCCGACACCGAGGTCAAGCTCAGCCCGGGCGGCTACCACGTCATGTTCATCAAGCTGAAGGCTCCGTTCGCCGAAGGCGGCACGGTCCCGGCCACGCTGAAGTTCGAAAAGGCCGGCGAAGTCGCCGTGCAATTCACGGTCAAGCCGGCCTCGCACAACCCCGGCATGAACCACGGCAGCATGAACCACGGCACGATGAAGCATTGAGCGGCAGGCGCTGCCCGCGCCTGAAAACTAAGCCGGCCCATGGGCCGGCTTAGGTGGATTCCTGTCAACGAGGCAGGTCCGCCCCGACACAACAGGTCTCCCCCCAATCGGGGCCGCGCGGAGCCGGGCTCTGCCGGTCCGCAGCGGCGCCCCCCTGGGGGGGAAGCGCGCAGCGCTTCGGGGGGGGGATTAATACAAGCCTTGCTGACGCATCGCGTCAGCCACCTTCACGAAGCCAGCGATGTTGGCGCCGTCCAGGTAGTTCACGTACTCGCGCTCGCTGTGGCCGTGGCGCACGCAATTTTCATGGATGTCGCGCATGATGGCGTGCAGGCGCGCGTCGACTTCCTCGCGCGTCCAGGACAGGCGGGCCGAATTCTGGGCCATTTCCAGGCCGGACACGGCCACGCCGCCGGCGTTGCTGGCCTTGCCCGGGGCGTACAGCACGCGCGCCGCGATGAAGGCCTTGGCGGCTTCCAGCGTGGCGGGCATGTTGGCGCCTTCGGCGACGCACAGCACACCGTTCTTGATCAGCGTTTGCGCATCGGCCAGTTCCAGTTCGTTCTGGGTGGCGCAGGGCAGGGCCACGTCCACCGGCACGTGCCAGGGACGCTTGCCGGACTCATAGGTCAGGCCGAATTGGCGGGCGTAGGTGTCCAGGCGGCCGCGCAGGTCGTTCTTGATGTGCATCAGCGCAACCAGCTTCTCGTGCGTGAAGCCGGCTTCGTCCACCACGGTGCCGTTGGAGTCGGAAACGGTCACGACCTTGGCGCCCAGCGCCATGGCTTTTTCGATCGCGTACTGGGCGACGTTGCCCGAGCCCGACACGGACACGCGCAGGCCGTCGAAGGACTTGCCCACGCGCTTGAGCATTTCTTCAGCGAAGTACACGGTGCCGTAGCCGGTGGCTTCGGGGCGGATCAGGCTGCCGCCGAAGGTCAGGCCCTTGCCGGTGAACACGCTGGCGGTCGAGTTGGACAGCTTTTTCATCATGCCGGCCATGAAGCCGACTTCGCGCGCGCCCACGCCGATGTCGCCGGCCGGCACGTCGGTGTCCGGACCCAGGTGGCGGTACAGCTCGATCATCAGGGCCTGGCAGAAGCGCATGACTTCTGCGTCGGACTTGCCCTTGGGATCGAAGTCGGAGCCGCCCTTGCCGCCGCCCATGGGCAGCGTGGTGAGCGAGTTCTTCAGGGTCTGTTCGAAGGCCAGGAACTTGAGGATGGACAGGTTCACCGAGGGGTGGAAGCGCATGCCGCCCTTGAAGGGGCCGATGGCCGAGCTGTGCTGGATGCGGAAAGCGCGGTTGACCTGGGCCTGGCCGCGGTCATCGGTCCAGCACACGCGGAACTGGATCACGCGTTCCGGCTCCACCAGGCGCTCGAGCACGGCATGCTCGGCGTAGTGGGGGTGCTTTTCGATGAAAGGCCAGAGACTCAGCATCACCTCCTGGACGGCTTGCATGAACTCAGGCTGCTGCGGGTCGCGCGCGGCGACGCCACGCAGGAAGTCGTCCAGACTCTGCACTTTCAACATGATCTCCTTGGGGGTGCTTCGAATAGGTGCGGACTGCGCCGGATTGGGGCGCGAAATTTCTTCTTTGGTGCACGGCTGCACCGGTATGGTGCGGGGATTGTAGGGGCAAAATGTTGCCCTGCGCAAAGCCGAAAAATAGTGCCATCACCTTGATATCAAAGCACTTTTTCTTTTAATTTAATAGGGACGCATTAATACTTGGAATCAAGGGAATGAGCCCTTTCTCTAAGGGTTTTGGGCAGAAATGCTTGAATTCTCTAGGGAAATATATGTGTCCCCATTTATTTCTCCAAAGAGGGGTTGCGCTCTTCCGATTTCCGGCGAGGGAAGAAAGGTCGATTTCAGGCATATTCAGGGAGGTATGAAGGCCATTGCCGCCATTATATGTCCCCATTATTTATTTGAGCGAAATCAGACCCTGCGGCAGGATTACAACTGCACGGCGGCCAGCGCCGCGCCCAAGGTCATCAGGACCGCTCCCACCACCCGATCGGCCGCAAGCTGATGATCCAGCAGCATCCGCCGCAAGAATGGCGAGGACACCGACCACGCGACCGCGCCGAACCAGACCCAATGCGCCAGCGACATGAACAGGCCATACCCGAACTGCCGCGACAGCGGCGTGCCGGGCGACACGACCTGCGTATAGGTGCTGACCACGAATAGCGTGGTCTTGGGATTGAGCGCATTGGTCAGAAAGCCGTTGTATAAGGCCTGCCAGCCGGTGATCGGCGGGCGGGCCGACAGGTCGCGGCTGACCTGGGTGCGGTTGAAGAAAGTCTTCCAGCCCATGTAGACCAGATAGCAGGCGCCCGCGAGCTTGATGCCCTGCAGCACCGGCTGCGCGTAATGCGCCAGCAGACTGACGCCGAACATCGTATAGAACACGTGCACCTGCACGCCCAGCGCGATGCCCAGCGCGCAGATCAGGCCGGTGCGCCGGCCGAACAGATAGCTGTTGCGCGTGACCATGGCGAAGTCCGGTCCGGGGCTGATGACGGCAAGAATGGTGATGAGGGCGACGGCGATCAGTTCGGTCATGGCGACAGGACGGCGGGTTTTGAAACGGAGCCGGCATTTTGGGATGCTGGCGCGCGCCTGAAAAACGATTTCTAATGCCGGATATTCGTGAAAAAAACTCACCTTTCACCATGAAACTGCCACCGCTCAATACGCTGCGGGTGTTCGATGCCGCCGCCCGCCATCAGGCCTTCGGCAAGGCGGCCGAAACGCTGCACGTGACGCATGGCGCCGTCAGCCGGCAGATCCGGCTGCTCGAGGATGCGTTGGGCGTGGCGCTGTTCGAACGCCGCAACCGGGCTGTTTTTCTGACCGATGCCGGCAGGCAGCTGTTCGAGGTGACTAGCGCCCTGTTCGAGCAGCTGGCAACGGGCCTGGCCAAGCTGCGCCAGCCGGCGGCAGATGCGCCGCTGGTGCTGTCCTGCGAACCCACCATCGCCATGATGTGGTTGATCCCGCGGCTGCCGGACTTCCAGCGCGCCCATCCCGGCGTGCAGGTGCATCTGTACGCGGCGGGCGGACCGGTGGATTTCGCCGCCCAGGGCGTGGACGTGGCGCTGCGCCGCAATGACTTCGATTGGGACGCGGCCCTGCATGCCGAGCGCGTTTGCGAGGAATGGACGGGACCGGTGTGCCGGCCGGGACTGCTCGGCGCCGCGGGCGCGGACCCGGCCGCAGCGGATTGGGGCGGGGCGTCTGCGCTCAGCAGCGCGACGCGTCCGCAAGCCTGGCGGCACTGGGCGCGGGCGGCGGGCGTGAAGCCCCCGCGCCGGGCCGGGCCGGCCTACGAGCATTTCTATTTGAGTTTGCAGGCCGCCGCCGCAGGCCTGGGGGTGGCCATAGGTTCCGCCTTGATGGCGTGCGACGCCTTGCGCGACCGCCGGCTGCAGGCGCCTTGCGGCTTTGCCCGCGACGGCTCGGCCTACGTGCTGCTGTCGCCGCGGCCTTGTTCAGAAGATCCGCGGGCGGCAGCCTTTCTGGAATGGTTGCGCCGGGAAGCCGCCGCAACGCTAAGGGAGGCGGCGGGCGATCCGGTGGATGCTGCTCAGAGCGTGGCGTCGTAGTCGATCGTCAGGGGCGCGTGGTCCGAGAAGCGCTCGTCCTTGTAGATGGCCACGTTGCGGGCGCGGGCGGCGATGCCCGGCGTCGCGATCTGGTAGTCGATGCGCCACCCCACGTTCTTGGCCCAGGCCTGGCCGCGGTTGCTCCACCAGGTGTATTGGTCGGGGCGGTCGTCGATGGTGCGAAACACGTCGACGAAGCCGCGCTTGTCGAACACGTCGGTCAGCCAGGCGCGCTCTTCGGGCAGGAAGCCCGAGTTCTTCATGTTGCCCTTCCAGTTCTTCAGGTCGATTTCCTTGTGCGCGATGTTCCAGTCGCCGCAGATGATGAACTCGCGGCCGGTGGTCTTGTGCTCGTGCATCAGGGCGTCGATCCAGGGGCCGAAGCGGTCCAGGAAGCGGTACTTGGCCTGCTGGCGCTCGTCGCCGCTGGAGCCCGAGGGCAGGTAGGCGCTGATGACCGACAGGTTCTTCCAGTCGGCGCGGATGATGCGGCCTTCGGGATCGAATTCCTCGCATTCCAGGCCGGCGTTCACACGCTCGGCCGCGTCGCGCAAATAGATGCCCACGCCGCTATAGCCCTTCTTCACGGCATGGTGGAAGTGCCCGGTATAGCCGGGCGGGTGGCGCAGGTCGTCGGTCAGGTCTTCGTCGGATATCTTGATTTCCTGAAGGCACAGCACGTCGGCGGCGTGCTTTTCCATCCAGGGTTGCAGGCCCTTGCGGAAGGCGGACCGGATACCGTTGAGATTGATCGACGTGATGCGCAGCAAAGCGAAACTCCTGTTGAGCGGCCGCCAGGGCCGGGGCAATGGCAGCAATTTAACCGACTCCGCGCCGCCGCCCGGGAATAGCCCCGACAGCGGATAAAATGCTGGCGTTTGCCATCTACCGGACCTTTACGCATGCCCGCCGCCCAATCTTCCGCCACCGCCCTGGATTTCGTCCGCTTCGCCTTGAACGAGGGCGTGCTGCGCTTCGGCAGCTTCAAGGTCAAATCGGGTCGAATCAGTCCCTATTTCTTCAATGCGGGCCTGTTCAACAGCGGACGCTCGGTCGGCAAGCTGGCGCAGTTCTACGCCCAGGCGCTGCTGGATTCGGGCGTGGAATTCGACATGCTGTTCGGTCCGGCCTACAAGGGCATCCCCCTGTCCACGGCTACCGCCGTGGCGCTGGCCGGCCACCCGGACATGAAGGGCGGCGACGTGCCATTCGCGTACAACCGCAAGGAAGCCAAGGACCACGGCGAGGGCGGCACCCTGGTCGGCGCGCCGCTCAAGGGCAAGGTCGTCATCATTGACGACGTGATCACCGCGGGCACCTCGGTGCGCGAGTCGGTCGAGATCATCCGCGCCGCCGGTGCCGAGCCGGCCGCCGTGCTGATCGCCATGGACCGCATGGAACGCGCGGGTCCCGACGACGCGCTGTCGGCGCATTCCGCCGTGCAGGACGTGGCCAAGACCTACGGCATTCCGGTGGTGTCGATTGCCTCGCTGTCGGACATTCTGGCGTTGCTGCAGGATGATGCGTCGTTCGCCGAACACCGCGAGGCGGTGTTGGCTTATCGGACGAAGTATGGGGTGAAGTAAACCTCGGACTCAGCGAGCGCAGGTAGAGGAGCGGTCAGGTGCCGCCCTTTCATCCGTAGCTCGCCGCAGGTTCGGCGACGCCGTGGGGTTGGCCAAAGACGGCAACGCCGCTCGCTCGGGCGGCATCCGCCAGCTTGCGGTCAAAGGTGGCCAGATATGCGTTGGTTCTTTGGGCCAATTCGAGATAACTGGCGTCATAGACGGTCAAACCGTGCGTCCGCGCCAGCAGATAACTGCGGGTTACGCTGGAAGACGAGGCGGCCGGATCCGGAAATATCGGCAGGCGTTCGAGCAGCCGGTTGAATGAGAACAACTGGTGCTCCGACACGCGTTGACTGCGTTCAGCGCGCAATATGCCGTTTGCGACCTCGACTCGCCAAATGGGCGGTACCGTGTTTTTGGATCCGTGGGCGACTTCCAGCAGATGCTGCGCAAGCCGTGATTCGAGGGCATCGGTGCGGCTGATCAGCCAGGCCAGCGCGAGTGATGCGTCGGGAATCAAGCGGGTCGGATTCATTCCCGGCCTTCCTCGATCCAGGAGCGGATGACTTCGTGCGGGACGGCCGGCGCGGGCGTAAAGCCTTTCATCGCTTCGAGCGCATCATGCGCGTCCAGCGAGGTCGTGGGCAGGGCGGGGGTCAGCCTGGCGCAGAACACGCCGTCCAGTGAAATGATGAAATGCTGGCCTTCGCGGACCGCTTGCAGGTAGTCCGAAAACCGATGCAGCAGGTCGCTGCTGCTGATTTCGAGGTAGTTCATGTCCAAGTCTCCGGTCAAGATCGACCAGATCATTCTTGGATAAACGAAGGGCCGCGGCAATACGCCGCGGCCCTTCGTTTTGTCTGATACTGCTCGGGGGCGGCCATTGCGCCGCACCCTGCCCAGGATCAGCTATCCAGCTTCTGCTTCAACAGATCATTCACCTGCTGCGGATTCGCCTTGCCGCGGGCGGCCTTCATGATCTGGCCCACCAGCGAATTGAACGCCTTCTGCTTGCCGGCCCGGTACTCTTCCACGATGGCCGGGTTGGCGGCCAGTACCTCGTCGATCATGGCGCCGATGGCGCCGGTGTCGCTGATCTGCTTGAGACCGCGCGCCTCGATGATGGCGTCCGGCTGACCGCCGTTCTCGCCGGCCCACATGGCGCCGAAGACTTCGCGGGCGATCTTGTTGGAGATGGTGCCGTCGATGATGCGGCCGATCAGGGCGGCCAGCGCCGGCGCCTGAACCGGGGACTCGGCGATGCTCTTCTCGTCCTTGTTCAGGGCGGCGGAGACTTCACCCATGACCCAGTTGGCGGCCAGCTTGGCCTGGCCGGCCGGCAGCGCGTTCGCCACCGCCTGGAAGTAGGCGGCGAGGTCGCGGCTGACGGTCAGCTGGGCGGCATCGTAGGCGGGCAGGCCGTATTCGGATTCGAAGCGGGCGCGCTGGGCGGCCGGCAGTTCGGGCATGGCGGCGCGGACCTCGTCGACCCAGGCGCTGGAGATCACCAGCGTGGGCAGGTCGGGGTCGGGGAAGTAGCGGTAGTCGTGCGCGTCTTCCTTGCTGCGCATGCTGCGCGTTTCGTCGCGGTCGGCGTCGTACAGGCGGGTTTCCTGGACCACCGTGCCGCCGTCCTCGATCAGCTCGATCTGGCGCCGCGCCTCATAGACGATGGCGCGCTCCAGGAAGCGGAACGAGTTGACGTTCTTGATCTCGGTGCGGGTGCCGAATTCCTTCTGGCCCACAGGGCGGACCGACACGTTGGCGTCGCAGCGGAACGAGCCTTCCTGCATGTTGCCGTCGCAGATGCCCAGCCACACGACCAGGCTGTGCAGGGCGCGGGCGTAGGCCACGGCCTCGGCGGCCGAGCGCATTTCGGGTTCCGTCACGATTTCCAGGAGCGGCGTGCCGGCGCGGTTCAGGTCGATGCCGCTGCCGGGGGCGCCGTTGGCCAGGCTGAAGTCGTCGTGCAGGGACTTGCCCGCGTCTTCTTCCAGGTGAGCGCGCGTCAGGTTGACGGTTTTTTCTTCCTCGCCCACGAAGAACGACAGCGAACCGCCCACGACCACCGGCAGCTCGTATTGGCTGATCTGGTAGCCCTTGGGCAGGTCGGGGTAGAAGTAGTTCTTGCGCGCGAACACCGAACGCGGCGCGATGGTGGCGCCCACGGCCAGGCCGAAGCGGATGGCGCGTTCGGCGGCGCCGCGGTTCATGACCGGCAGGCTGCCCGGCAGCGCCAGGTCGACCACGTTGGCGTGGGTGTTGGGCGCGGCGCCGAATTCGGTGCTGCTACCCGAAAAAATCTTGGAGTCGGTGGAAAGCTGGGTGTGCGTTTCCAGGCCGATGACGATTTCCCAGTTCATGTTCTCAGCCTTGCTGGACCGGGGCACGCGTGTGCCAGTCCGTCACTTGTTGGTAGCGGTCGGCGACGGCCAGCAGGCGGCCTTCGTCGAAGTAGTTGCCGATGATCTGGAGACCGACGGGGCGTTGGTTGCCAGCGCCGCCGAAGCCGCAAGGGATCGACATCGCAGGCAGGCCGGCCAGGCTCACGCCCAGCGTGTAGACGTCGGCCAGCCAGTCGGCCGTGGGATCGTCGCGGTTGTCGCCGATGTTCTTGGCCACCGTGGGCGTCACCGGGCCCATGATCACGTCGCACTGGTCCGCATAGGCGCGCTGGAAGTCTTGCGCGATCATGCGGCGCAGGCGCTGCGCCTGCAGGTAGTAGGCGTCGTAGTAGCCGTGGGACAGCACGTAGGTGCCGATCAGGATGCGGCGCTTGACCTCGTCGCCGAAGCCTTCGGCGCGCGAGCGGCTGATCATTTCGTTCAGGTCGCCGTACTGGGCGGCGCGATGGCCGTAGCGCACGCCGTCGTAGCGCGCCAGGTTGCTGGACGCTTCGGCGGGGGCGATGACGTAGTAGGCGGGAATGGCGAGTTCGGTGCGCGGCAGCGACACCGGCACGCGCACGGCGCCCAGCGCCTCGAACTGGACCAGCGCGGCTTCGACCGCGGCGGCCACGTCGGGGGCCAGGCCGGCGCCGAAGTACTCGGCGGGCACGCCGATGCGCAGGCCCTTCAGGGGCTGGCTGCCGGCGGCGTCGAAACGACCCTGGGCCGCCTCGAAGTCACGCCGGACGCGGCCGGGCGCGTTGGCGGCGGCGTCGCATTTTTCCAGGCTGGTGGCGTCGCGCGGGTCGAAGCCGCTGATGACGTCCAGCAATTCGAGCAGGTCGCGGGCGCTTTCGGCCAGCGGGCCGGCCTGGTCCAGGCTGGAGCCGAAGGCCACCATGCCGTAGCGGGACACGGTGCCGTAGGTGGGCTTGATGCCGCTGACGCCGCACAGGGCGGCGGGCTGGCGCACCGAGCCGCCGGTGTCGGTGCCGGTGGCGGCGGCCACCAGGCGGGCAGCCACGGCAGCGGCTGAGCCGCCCGAGGAGCCGCCGGGCACGGCGGCATGGTCCCAGGGGTTCTTCACGGCGCCGTAGGCGGAGTTCTCGTTGCCGGAACCCATGGCGAATTCGTCGCAGTTCAGCTTGCCCAGCGACACGGCGCCGGCCTCGCCCAGGCGTTCGACCACGGTAGCGTCGAACGGGCTGACATAGCCGTCGAGCATCTTGCTGCCGGCGGTGGTGCGCCAGCCGCGGGTGACGAAGGCGTCCTTGTGGGCGATCGGGATGCCGGCCAGGGGGCCGGCCGAACCGGACGCCAGCGCGGCGTCGGCGGCGCGGGCCTGGGCCAGCGTCAATTCGGCGTCAATATGTAAAAAGCAATTCAGGCCGCTGGCCGCTTCGGCGGCCGCCAGGCCGCTTTGGGCGAGCTCGACGGCGCTGATCTGGCGTTGCGCAAGGGCCGCGCGCAGGGCGGCGATCCCCTTGAATTGGGTGTGCAGAGCGGGTTTCGTCATGACTTAATCCAGGACCTTGGGAACCAGGAACAGGCCTTCCTGGGCGTCGGGGGCGTTGGCCAGCAGCTCCTCGCGGCGGGCCTCCGAGCTGGGTTCGGTCACGACATCTTCACGCAGGCGCAGCACGATATCTTCATGGGCGGACAGCGGGTGGGCCAGGGGTTCGACCCCCTGGGTATCGACGGACTGGAGCCGTTCGATCAGGTGGAGGATGCCGTTGAGTTCGGCCTGCGCGACGGTGCGCTGGTCGGGGGTCAGTTCGATTCTGGCCAGCCGGGCAATGCGGGCCACATCTGTGTCATTGAGCGCCATGGGGGATTGCAAATCGATAAGCGAAGGCCGAGGGGCGGGACAGGGCAGTATGCATATGCCGAACCCGTTACAAAGCTTGAATAGCCTGCATTTATGCGCTATTTCCGGGGAAATTATAAGTTATGATTCACGGTTTAATCGCCGTGATGACAGGCGGACCCGTTGTTTTACGGGCCCTACGCCCCGCGGCATGTACCTCATTCCCCCCAGAATTTAGCTGAGCTCCCATGTTCGGATTCCTGCGCAGTTATTTTTCCAGCGATATGGCGATCGACCTCGGTACCGCCAACACGCTGATCTACGTCCGCGGCAAGGGCATCGTGCTCGATGAACCGTCCGTGGTCGCAATCCGTCATGAAGGCGGTCCCCACGGCAAGAAGATCATTCAAGCCGTCGGCCATGAAGCCAAGCAGATGCTTGGCCGCGTTCCCGGCAATATAGAGGCCATCCGGCCCATGAAGGACGGCGTGATCGCCGACTTCACGGTCACCGAGCAGATGCTCAAGCAGTTCATCCGCATGGTGCACCCCCGCAACATGCTGGCGCCCAGCCCGCGCATCATTGTTTGCGTACCCTGCGGCTCCACCCAGGTCGAACGCCGCGCCATCCGTGAATCGGCCTTGGGCGCGGGCGCGTCCCACGTCTTCCTGATCGAAGAACCCATGGCCGCGGCCATCGGCGCCGGCCTGGCCGTGTCCGACGCCAGCGGCTCCATGGTGGTCGACATCGGCGGCGGCACCACGGAAGTGGCGGTCATCTCGCTGGGCGGCATGGTCTACAAGGGTTCGGTGCGCGTCGGCGGCGACAAGTTCGACGAAGCCATCGTCAACTATATCCGCCGCAACTACGGCATGCTGATCGGCGAGCCCACCGCCGAACTGATCAAGAAGGAAATCGGCTCGGCGTTCCCGGGATCCGAAGTCCGCGAGATCGAGGTCAAGGGCCGCAACCTGGCCGAAGGCGTGCCGCGCAGCTTCACGGTCTCGTCCAACGAGATCCTCGAGTCGCTGACCGACCCGCTGAACCAGATCGTTTCGGCCGTGAAGATCGCGCTGGAACAGACCCCGCCCGAACTGGGCGCCGACATCACCGACAAGGGCATCGCCCTGACCGGCGGCGGCGCGTTGCTGCGCGACCTGGACCGCCTGCTGCAGGAAGAAACCGGCCTGCCCGTCGTGGTCGCGGACGATCCGCTGACCTGCGTCGTGCGCGGTTGCGGCGAGGCGCTGGAACACCTTGAGAAACTGGGCGCCATCTTCATCAACGACTAATTTTGCCCGCCAGCCCGGAGCCCCGCTTTTTCACGGCTCCGGCCGCTGCCGGAGCGACGGACGCGGGCGTCCGGGCTGAGATTCATGCAACGACAAGGGACTCCTCCCCTATTCAGGCGCGGCCCACCTGCGGAGGTGCGGCTGGTCGTTCTGGTCGTCCTTGCGTTGGCCCTGATTGTCATGGATTCGCAATGGCGCATGCTGGAACCGGCGCGCCGGGCGATGTCCGTGGCGCTGTACCCCTTCCAGCGCGCCGTCATGGCGCCGCGCGACCTCGTCCAGCAAGTGAACGAATGGGTCAACGCGGCCAATCTCATCCGTAGCGAAAACGAAGCCTTGCAGCGCCAGCGCATCGAGCTGGCCCAGGTGACCACGCATGGCGCCCAGCTGGCTGCCGAGAACTCGCAGTTGCGCCGGCTGCTGGGCGTGACCGATACCGTGGCACAATCCGCCGTGGTGGTCGAGGTCATGTACGAACCCACCAACGCGTTCACGCAGCGCCTGGTGTTCAACAAGGGCAGCAAGGCGGGCCTGGCCCCGGGCATGCCGGTCATCGACGAAGGCGGCGTGGTCGGGCAGATCGTGCGCGTCACACCCATGACGGCCGAGGCGGCCCTGGTCACCGACGAGCAGGTCTCCATCCCCGTGCAGTTGCTGCGCAACGGCCTGCGCCTGATTGCGTTCGGCGGCAACTCGCCGGGCAAGATGGAAGTTCGTTACCTTGCCGCCAACGCCGACATCAAGGAAGGCGATACCATCGTCACCAGCGGCGTCGGCGGGCTGTTCCCGGCCGGCCTGCCGGTGGCCAAGGTGACCTCGGTCGAACGCGATACCGCTTCCGGCTTCGCGCGCGCCGTATGCGAACCGCTGGCCCATCCCGAACGCTACCGCCACTTCCTGGTCCTGCAGGTCGATGTGGAGCGCGCCGAGTCCAACCGTCAGGAGGTCGATTCCGGTGGATCGGACTAATCAATCCTCGGGGCAGGCCGCGCGCCGCCTCGGCACCCCCAGCAACGTGCAGCCCGACCGGCTTTCCGGCCCGGCGCACGGCGTGTTCGTCTGGGCCACGGTGCTGGTGGCGTGGCTGGTGTCGCTGCTGCCCTGGCGCCTGTGGCAGGGCGCGCCCGACATCCTGCTGCTGATCATCGCCTTCTGGTGCGTGCACGAGCCGCGCCGCGTCGGCCTGTTCACCGCCTTCTTCTTCGGTCTGCTGATGGACGTGCACGACGCCGGCCTGCTGGGCGAGCACGCGCTGTCGTACACGCTGGTCGCCTACGGCGCAGTGGTGCTGCACCGCCGGCTGCAGCGCTTCGACCTCTGGAGCCAGGCCATGCACATGCTGCCTGTGTTCTTCATCGCCCGCTTCGTGACCCAGATCATCCATGCATGGCTGGCCGGCAAATGGCCGGGCTGGGACTGGGGCATCAGCGTGCTCCTGACCACCGCCTTGTGGCCGCTGGCGGGCTGGGTTCTGCACTTGCCGCAGCGCGGTGTCGACGACGCTGAATCCTCCTCCGCCTGACGGCGGCGCCGCGTCATGTTCGAATTCAAGAAAACTGGCCAGCAGCAGAAGCAGCGTTTCCGCCTGCGCGCCTGGGTGGGCGGGCTATTCGCGCTGGCCTGCTTCGGCGTGCTGATCGGCCGGTTCTGGTACCTGCAGGTCGACCGCTACGAAGGCCTGTCGGAACGCGCCGACCGCAACCGCATCGCGGTCGTGCCCATCCCGCCGCGGCGCGGCGAGATCCTGGACCGCAACGGCGAGGTGCTGGCGCGCAACTACCGCACCTATACGCTGGAGGTCGTGCCGGCCCATGCCGGCAATCTGAGCCAGCTGTTCGAACGCCTGACCGAGGTCGTGTACATCAGTCCGGCCGACCAGCGCCGCTTCAAGCGCCGCGCCGCCGAGTCCAGCCGCTACGCCAGCCTGCAGCTGCGCAACAACCTCAACGAGACCGAAGCCGCCTGGTTCGCGGCGCATTCCTTCCAGTTCCCCGGGGTGGAGCTGCGCGCGCGCTGGGTGCGCGAGTATCCGCAGGGCGCGTCGGCGGGCCATGTGGTCGGCTATATCGGCCGCATCGCCGAAGGCGACAACGAAGAGCTGGAGCGCGCCGGCCAGTTGGGCAACTATCGCGGCACCGAGGTCATCGGCAAGAAGGGTATCGAGAAAACCTGGGAAGAGCAGCTGCACGGCCGCACCGGCCTGGAAGAGGTCGAAGTGACCGCGGGCGGACGGCCGATGCGCACGCTGCGCCGCATCGATCCGGTGCCGGGCTCCGACATCATGCTCTCGATCGACCTGGGCCTGCAGAAGGTGGCCGAAGCGGCTTTCGAGGGACAGCGCGGCGCGCTGGTCGCCATCGATCCCGACACCGGCGAGGTGCTGGCCTTCGTCTCTCAGCCTTCGTTCGATCCGAACCTGTTCGTGGACGGCATCGACGTGGACAACTGGCGCATGCTGAACGAGTCGCCGGATCATCCGCTGATCAACCGGCCGCTGTACGGCACCTATCCCATCGGTTCGACCTACAAGCCTTTCGTGGCCCTGGCGGCGCTCGAACTGGGCAAGCGCCGCGCCACCGACCGCATCTCCGACCCCGGTTACTACGAGTTTGGCGGCCAGAAATTCCGCAACGCCGGCGGCGCGGCCTATGGCATGACGGACATGCACAAGGCCATCGTCGTGTCGTCCGACACCTACTTCTATTCGCTGGGCCCCGAGATCGGCGTGAACGCACTGCACGATTTCACCAAGCAATTCGGTTTCGGTCAGATCACCGGCATCGACCTGGAAGGCGAAAAGCGCGGCGTGCTGCCCTCGACCGACTGGAAGCGCTCGGCCTACAAGGACAAGGACCGCCAGCGTTGGTACGCGGGCGAGACGATTTCCGTGGCGGTGGGGCAGGGTTACAACGCCTTTACGCTGCTGCAACTGGCGCAAGGCACGTCCACGCTGGCCAACAACGGCCTGTACCGCCGCCCGCACCTGGTGCACGCGGTGCGCGATCCGCGCACCGGCGAGGCCAAGCCCACCGAGTCCGCGCCCGACTATCGCATTCCCCTCAAGCAGGCCAACGTGGACGTGATCAAGAACGCCATGGCGGACGTGGTGCGGGCCGGCACGGCGCGGCGCGCGTTCGCCAACACCCCCTACCAGGCAGCCGGCAAGACCGGCACCGCGCAGGTGTTCAGCCTGCGCGGCGGCCATTACCGCGCCAGCGCCATTGACGAACGTCTGCGCGACCACGCCTTGTTCATGGGCTTCGCGCCGCTTGAGCATCCGCGCATTGCGGTGGCGCTGATCGTCGAGAACGCTGGCTGGGGCGCGAGCGTCGCCGCCCCGGTCGCGCGCAAGGTGTTCGACTATTGGCTGGCCAAGGACCGCCAGGACAAGATCGTGCGGCCCGACCGCGCCGACCCCCTGGCCTCGGTCGAGGAAATCGCTTCCGACGTGGTGCGCCGATAATGAAACGCCTGGGCCTTATCCTGCTACGTGTGTTCACGGCCTTCGATTGGCCGCTGCTGGCGATCCTGCTGATGTTCGCCGCGCTGGGCATGACGGTCATGCATTCCGCGGTGGGCGGCACCGACTGGCGCTTCGCCGAACAGTCGCGCAATTTCATCATCGCTTTTTTCGCCATGTGGACCATGGCCCTGATTCCGCCGAAGTGGCTGATGAAGCTGGCCTTGCCTTTCTACGTGGTGGGTGTGGTGCTGCTGCTGGGCGTGGAGTTCTTCGGCGAGACCAGCAAGGGCGCGACCCGCTGGCTGAACCTGGGCGTGACCCGCATCCAGCCCTCCGAGATGATGAAGATCGCCGTGCCCATGATGCTGGCCTGGTATTTCCAGCGTCACGAAGGCGCGGTGCGCATCCGCGACTTCCTGGCGGCCGCCGCCATGCTGGCCGCGCCCTTTGGCCTGATCGTGCTGCAGCCCGACCTGGGCACGGCCCTGCTGGTGTTCGGCGCCGGCTTCTTCGTGATCTATTTCGCGGGCCTGTCGTTCAAGCTGCTGGTGCCGGTCATGCTGGCGGGCATCATCGGCATAGGCACGCTGATCTACTACGAAGACCAGTTATGCGAGCCCGATGTGGACTGGGTGGTGCTGCACGACTACCAGAAGCACCGGGTGTGCACGCTGCTCAATCCCAGCTCCGATCCGCTGGGCAAGGGCTTCCATACGATCCAGTCGATGATCGCGGTGGGCTCGGGCGGGGTGTACGGCAAGGGTTACATGAAGGGCACGCAGACGCACCTGGACTTCATCCCTGAACGCACCACCGACTTCATCTTCGCGGTGTACGCGGAAGAATTCGGACTCTACGGCGGCATCGCCATGCTGGTGCTGTATGGCCTGATGATGGCGCGAGGGCTGACGATCGCGTCACGGGCATCGTCGCAGTTCGGCAGGTTGCTGGTTGGGGCGCTGACGATGATGCTGTTCATCTATGTGTTCGTGAACGTGGGGATGGTGACGGGGATTCTGCCTGTGGTGGGGGTGCCGTTGCCGTTCATGAGCTATGGGGGGACGGCTTTGTTCACCATGGGGATTGCGTTTGGGATCATGATGAGTATTAGTCGGCATCGATCGGCTAAGACATGATCTTGACCGTTTGCTGGGCATTCTTGGAGCGGGCTAGGTCTTCTTCGTAGGTCGCCCGCGCCGACGGGCTGCCGCCGTTTTGGCCTGGTGCGCTGCTAGAGCCGTGGTTAGTGGCGAGTCTTTTACTGCCCGTCATTTTCGGCCGCGCGGGCGGCCGAAAATTACATACGTGATTTCCGAAATTTTGATGGTGTTCGCTGTCGCGAATGCGGGCGGTCGTTTTCTGATGACATCACCGTTCAGTGGGTGGGGCGGTGATGGGTGGCGCGCGGCAGGCAGCGGTTTGCGCTTGAAGATTCTCTCGCGCGCGCCACCCATCCGGCACCGCGGCTTAGCGGTCGGTGATGATCAACGGCCTGGTGACGTTCGGTGATGCGCCGTCGCCTTCAAAGCGTCAATGCTGACGGCCGTCTCATGCACGCGCAGCGCCATCCTCAACCGCAAGACACCGCGGAAGCCTCGGAAGGCCGCCCGCGCGGCCGGCCCGAGGCAATCCCCGCAAAATCCCTCGCCATACCCCCACTCGTTGCCAGAACGCCAAGCACACCGCTCGCCCCAGCCGACGTGACGGGCGTCTTAAGAACTCATAGGACGCCCGCAAGCAAACACAACCTCAAGCAGGCAACGCCTCAGGCACCCCAAGGTCGACGGCCAGCTTGGTAAGCCCATCCCAGATCCGGCTATCAAACGTCAGCGTGTCCTCGTTCAGCGCCCGGTTGCGAGCTTCGTACTCGCCCGGATACTGCACGCCTTCGACGCCGGGTTGCGGCTTGCAGGCGTGGAGGTAGTCGATGAACGCGCCCACCTCCATCGACCGCCAGTCCGTGTTGAAGTCCACCTGCGGATCCAGCAGCAGCGCGAACATGTTGTTCGTCGCCACGCCGGTGCGCGGATGCTGCGGCTGGATCGTGCCGCCGCCGGACAGCACGCCGGCCAGCAGTTCGGCTACCAGGCCCAGCGCGTAGCCCTTGTGGCCGCCGAACGGCAGCAGGGCGCCGGGCGGGTCGGTGAACAGCGCGTTGGGATCGGTGGTCGGATTGCCCTGGGCGTCGATCAGCGAGCCCGGGGGCGCCTGCTCGCCCTTGGCGGCCAACACGCGCGCCTTGTTGACGGCGATGGAGCTGGTGGCCATGTCCACGATGAACGGCGGACGGCCGCCGGGCAGCGGGCCGGCGAAACACAGCGGGTTGGTGGTCAGGCAGGCCTGCGCGCCGCCGAAAGGCGCCACGGTGGGCGAGCGGTTGATCACGTTGGTGAAGGCCAACAGGATCAGACCCTTGGCCGCCACCATTTCCCCGTAGTGGCCCATGCGGCCCAGGTGATGGCTGTGGCGCAGGGTCAGGATGCACTGGCCGTGCTCTTGGGTGCGCTCAATGGCCTTCTCGATGACGACCTTGCCGACATATTGGCCCAGCCCGTGGTGGCCGTCATAGGCCAGCATCGCGCCGCGGTCGTTGACCAGTTCGGGCCGGCCGTCGGCCTGGGCCAGGCCCTCGGACAGCACGCGCCGGTAGTTGGTCAGGATGGACAGCCCGTGACTGGTGTAGCCGACCCGGTCGGACTCGACCAGGTGCTCGGCCACGTCGCGGGCGATGTCCTCGGGCACGCCCTGCGCCATCAGCACGCGGCGACCGTATTCATTGGCTTGGGCGATCGAAATCTTCATGATGCGACCTCCTTACAGCCAGCCCAGCCAGCGCCAGTAGGTCATGCCCATCAGCAGCATCAGCAGGTAGCCGACGATGGTGACGATGATGCCGACCTTGGCGAACTGCTTGGCGTTGAAGGTCTCGGTACCCAGGCACACCATGTTCTGCGGTGCGTTGATGGGCAGGATGAAGCCGTAGCTGACGACGAAGCCCAGCAGCATGGTCATGCCCAGGCGGCTGAATTCGCCCGGCAGCGTGGCCAGCACCGAGATCAGGATCGGCAGCATGGCCGAGGTCAGCGCGGTGGCGCTGGCGAAACCCAGGTGGATGACGATGAGGAAGGCGGCCAGGATCGCGAAGATCGCCAGCGGTCCGAGGTGGTCCAGTCCGGTGTGCGCCACGACCTGGTTGCCCAGCCATTGGCCGGCCTGGGTCGTCAGCAGGGCGGTGCCCAGGCTGATGCCGACGCCGAACACGATCACGGTGCCCCATGGGATGCGCGATTGCACGTCTTTCCAGGTCATCACGCCAAAGCGCGGCAGCAGCAGCAGGACCAGGCCGAAGTAGGTGGTCGAAGTGGTGTCGAACTTGTGCAGCTTGCCTTCGGTCGACCAGAACAGCAGCAGCATGAGCGACACGGCCATCAGGCGCTTTTGCGCGCCGGTCATGGGGCCCAGTTCAAGCAGCGACTTCTCGACGGCTTCCTTGCCTCCCGCGATGCTGTCGCTTTCCGGCGGCAGCAGCTTGAGCACGATGATGATCAGCACGGCCGACATGATCAGCGACCAGGGGGCGCCGGCGATCAGCCAGTCCGACCACGCCACGCGCTGGCCCAGCATCTTCTCCATGAAGCCCACGGTCAGCAGGTTCTGCGCCGCGGCGGTCTGGATGCCGACGTTCCAGATGCTGGTGGCCTGCGCCACGATGATCATGATGCCGGCGGCGATGTTGGAGCGCTTGTCCACGCCGAAGGCCGCGATGACGCCCATCATGATGGGCACCACGGCCGCGCTGCGCGCGGTGGCGCTGGGCACGACCAGGCTCAGCACGATGGTCACCGCGATACATCCGATCAGGATGCGGCGCGTGCTGGTGCCTACCTTGGACAGGGTCACCAGCGCGATGCGCCGGTCCAGCCCGGTGAATGTCATGGCCGCGGCAATGAACAAGGCGCCGGTGACCAGCGCCAGCGCCGAGTTCGAGAAGCCCGCCAGCGCCATGCTGATCGCGGCCGAGGTGCCGTAGATGACTTGCGGGTCTTTGATTGTCGGAGCCGTGCCCAGCAGGAAGGCCATCAGCGTCGTGATCATGATCGCGCTGGCTTCGTAGGACACGGCTTCGGTAATCCAGACCACCACTGCGAATGCCAGGATGGCGAGCATCCGGTGGCCCGCGACGGGCAGGTCGGCGGGCAAAGGCATCATCAGCACGCCGATCATCACTAGGACGCCGGCGACGAGTCCGATTGGAATTTTGGTTTTCTTTGGGGCTTGCGAGGCAGGGACGGCGGCTTGCGCGGTCATATCCATCTCCGGTTGAGGTCAAACTGCCGACACACCGCCCCGCGAGCAACGGGATAGGTCAAATCGGTGTGTCGACGCTACAGCATGATCGTGACGGCATTGCGGAAAACCCGTATTGATACTGATCAAGCCTGTGGAGATTTGGGCTTGTGGAAAACCTTTGACGGGCATTATGCTCGTCGCCCCGCGCCGCCGGCAAGCGGAGATTGTTGCATGGAACAATGCTAATAGGCGGGAATAGAGACGAAAAGGAAGTTAATTAGATCGTGCCACGATGCTAATCGGCGCCGAAGCCGGGAGGCGGCGCGGGTCGCTCAGCCCAGCGCCAGGCGCAGCTGTTCGTCCAGATGCAGCGTGGGCGCAATGCGCCACCCACTCTGCGCGTAACGCAGCCACCGGCCCAGCACCAGATGCGTCAGCAGGCTGGCATGCGCCGCGACATTGGCCTGCGGCGGCAGGCCGCCATCGGTGACGGCGATGCGCAGCGATTGCTTCAACGACGCCTCGATGCGGTCGTTGATGTGATTGATGCGTTCCTGCAGGCGGTTGTCTTCCGTGACCAGCGCATCGCCGGTCAGCACGCGCGTCATGCCCTTGTTGCGTTCCGAGAAGGTCAGCAGCATGGAAACGGTCTGGTGGGCCTGGGTCAGGCCATGGGGCTCGGCGATGGCGATCTGGTTCACCAGCGTGAAGATGCTGGTTTCGATGAATTCGATCAGCCCTTCGAACATCTGCGCCTTGCTGGCGAAGTGCCGGTACAACGCGGCTTCAGAGACTTCCAGGCGCGCGGCGAGGGCCGCCGTGGTGATGCGGGAGGCGTGCGGCTGCTCCAGCATCTCGGCCAGGGTTTGCAGAATCTGGGTCTTGCGCTCGCCGGGTTTGCTCGCCATGGAGGGGTCTGCTCTCGCGCAGGCTTGACGGTGGAGGGGAGGGGAGGAGCGCGCCGCTATCCCCGCAGGGGGCGTCGGCGTAACAGCAAATCACTGACGGAGTTTACCCGCAAGTCGACGTAGGCCGGCCGCTGCGAGCGGCCGCGGGCGAACGGCGTGCCCGGGTGATACACGTGAACGGTGCGCAGGCCGGCCTGGCGCGCGCCGCGCAGATTGGCCAGGGTGTCTTCCACCAGCACCGCGTTGCGTGCCTGCACGCCTTCGCGGGCCAGCACATGGCGCAACAAGGCGGGCGAAGGCTTGGGCCGGAACTCGCCATGCAGGCGCATGTGCTCGATGGCCCAGAGGCTGTCGAACTGCCGCAGGATCCCCAGGCGCGCGAGCACGGCGCGGGCGTAGTGCAGCGGCGCGTTGGTCAGCAGCACCTTGCGGCCCGGCAGCCGGCTCAGCTTGTAGGCCAGCGCCTTTTCCGCGCGCACCAGCGGACCGACATCGAAGTCGTGGCTGCGGTGCAGGAACTCATGGGGGTCCACGCCATGATGCCGGACCATGCCTATCATGGTGGCGCCGTAGCGTTTCCAGTACTGCGAGCGCAGGCGGTTGGCGGTGTCGATGTCGACGTTCAGCGCCTCGACCACGGCCATGGTCATGCCGTGGTCGATCTTCGGGAAGATGGCGTGCGAGGTGTCGTGGAGCGTGTTGTCCAGGTCGAACAGCCACAGGCGCTCGGAGTCGCCCGCGGCCGCGCGGCGCGAGCGGCGCATGCGCACCGCCGGCCGCAGCAGGTAACGCTGTGCCCGCATCAGTGCGAGCTGATCATCGTGCCCACGCCCTGGTCGGTCAGGATTTCCAGCAGCAGGCAGTGCGGCACGCGGCCGTCGACGATGTGCACGGAGTTCACGCCGTTCTTGGCGGCGTCCAGCGCGGACGAGATCTTGGGCAGCATGCCGCCGGAGATCGTGCCGTCGGCGAACAGCTCGTCGATGGTTTGGGCCGACAGGCTGCGCAACAGCTTGCCGCCCTTGTCCAGCACGCCCGGGGTGTTGGTCAGCATCAGCAGCTTTTCGGCGCCCAGCACTTCCGCCATCTTGCCGGCGACGACGTCGGCGTTGATGTTGTAGGCCGTGCCGTCCTCGCCATAGCCGATGGGCGAGATGACGGGGATGAACTGGTCGTCCTGCAGCGCCTTGACCACGGCCGGTTCGACCATGGTGATGTCGCCGACGAAACCGATGTCGATGGGTTCGGACGGATTGTCCTTGTTGGCCATCAGCTTCTTCTGGGCCTGGATCAGTCCGCCGTCCTTGCCGGTCAAGCCCACGGCCTTGCCGCCGACCTCGTTGATCATCATGACGATGTCCTGCTGGACCTGGCCGCCCAGCACCCATTCGACCACTTCCATGGTCTCGGCGTCGGTGACGCGCATGCCCTGGATGAAGGTGCCTTGCTTGCCGATGCGGCGCAGCGCGTCGTCGATCTGCGGACCGCCGCCGTGCACCACCACCGGATTCAGACCCACCAGCTTCAGCAGCACGACATCGTGCGCGAAGCTGCGCTGCAGACGCTCTTCCGTCATGGCGTTGCCGCCGTACTTGACCACGATGGTCTTGCCGTGAAATCGTCGGATATACGGCAGTGCTTCAGACAGCACAGCGGCTTTGACAGCAGGAGACGAAACGGCAGCAGGGTCGGGGGTGTCGGTCATGGCAGCTAAGTCGGCAAATATACGTATGAGTGGTTAGAAAAAATGCCTGCACAAAAACGCGTTCGGGACGCGGTAGCGCAAGCATACGACGGATTGTAGTACCCACAGGTTTCTTATGCTTTAAACCCATGTTCATATGCCCGACAAATAACCGGCATTCAGGTAAATTGGGGGCGTTTTCGCAACGGCGACCCCCGCAAAAGGGGGCGAGGCCGCACCGGCAGGGCATCAGCCCCTAATTTTTACCCATAAAAGAGGCAACACATGCGTTTGAACTTTGTCCGGTCCGCTCTGGCGGCGTCGGTGTTCCTGGTGGCGGCGAACGCCGCCCATGCCGAAAAAATCGTGGTGGGCGCGACCCAGGTTCCCCATGCCGAGATCCTGGAAGTGGTGAAGCCGCAGCTGGCCAAGGAAGGCGTGGAACTCGACATCAAGGTGTTCAGCGACTACGTGCAGCCCAACCTGCAACTGGCCGACAAGCAGCTCGACGCCAACTTCTTCCAGCACAAGCCCTATCTGGATTCCTTCAACAGGGACCGCAAGGCCACGCTGGTGCCGGTGGCCCTGGTGCACGTCGAGCCCTTCGGCGGCTATTCCAAGAAGATCAAGAGCCTGTCCGAACTCAAGGACGGCGCAACCGTCGCGATCCCGAACGATCCCTCCAACGGCGGCCGCGCGCTGGTGCTGCTGCAGAAGCAGGGCGTGATCAAGCTGAAGGATCCGTCCAACATTCTGGCGACGGCCGCGGACGTGGTCGAGAACCCCAAGAAGCTGAAGTTCCGCGAACTGGAAGCCGCCATGCTGCCGCGCTCGCTGGATGACGTGGACCTGGCGCTGATCAACACCAACTACGCGCTGGAAGCCGGCCTGGTCCCGACGAAGGACGCCTTGTTCATCGAAGGCTCGGATTCGCCCTACGCCAACATCCTGGTGACCCGCGAGGACAACAAGGACGCGCCGGGCATCAAGAAGCTGGTGCAGGCCCTGCACACGCCCGAGGTGAAGAAGTTCATCCAGGACAAGTACAAGGGCGCCGTGGTTCCGGCGTTCTGATTCCGGCCCGCCGCGGCCTGATCTGGAAACCGCCCGCCGTGGGCGGTTTTTCTTTTGGGCGCCGCCGCGGCGGCGCCGGTCGCCGGACGAAAAAAAAACCGCCCTGTCGGGGCGGTCATTTGCGGGGCTGCGGGGCTCAGCCTGCCGCCAGGGCCTTTTCCACGGTGGCGTGGAACTCCGCCACGTCGTATTCGCCCAGGTAGCGCTTGATGATGCGGCCTTGCTTGTCGATCAGGAAGGCCGTGGGCGTCAGGCGGATGTCGCCGAAGGCGCGGGCGATGTCGCCCTTGGTGTCCAGGGCCACCGGGAACGGCAGCTTGCGCGTTTCGGCGAAGTTCAGCACGAAGTTGGGCGGGTCGTAGTTCATGGCGACCGCGACCGCCTGGTAGCCCTTGGAGGCGTACTCGTTGTAGGCCGAGATGGTTTCCGGCATTTGCTTCACGCAGGTCACGCAGCTGGTGGCCCAGAACTTGACCAGCACGACCTTGCCGCGCAGATCCTGCATCGAGAAGGTCTTGCCTTCCAGCGTGGTGAAGGTGACGTCGGGCGCGGTCTGGGCGGGGCGCATGACGAACCAGGCGCCGATGCCGACCGCCACCAGGACGGCCAACGCGATGATGGCTTTCTTCATTTGATGGGCATGGCCTCTACGCCGCTGCTGGTGCCGGCCGCGTTGTCGCTCGCTGCGCCGGCGCCGCTCTCGATGGGCGCTTTGGTTTCCGTGGAAGTGTTGGACTTGGAACCGGTATTCGACAGCCGGATGGCTTCCTCGCGGCTGATCGTCTCGAACAGTTTAACCACCTTGGCCACGCCGCCGACGTCGGCGGTGGCGTTGGCGGCATATTCGCCTTCGGCCTGCGTCACCTTGCCCATCAGGTAGACCACGCTGTGGTCGGTCGTGACCGCGATGGTGCCGGACGGCACGTACTTGGTGTTGAGCAGGGCGGTTTTGACCTTGGAGGTCAGCCAGGTGTCGTTGGAGCGCGTGCTGAATGAGGCGATGGGGCCGACGTTCAGCTGGTTGATGACCTGTTTGACGTTTTCCACGCCTTGGGCGATGGCGGTGGCCTGGTTCTTGGCCTCTTCGGTGGGGACGTCGCCGGTCAGCAGCAGATGGCCGCCGTAGGCCATGGCATTCACGCGGGCGGTGTCGCCCAGCTTCTGCGAGATCTGGCTCTGCGCCTTGAACGCCATGTTCTGGTCTTCGAGCTGGATGCCGGAGGTGCGGCGGTCGGTCACGACGACCGCGGTGGTGGCGGCCGCGCCGCCCACGATCAGGGGCGCGCAGGCCGACAGCGAGAGCGCGGCGGTGGAGAGCGCCGCGGCGAGCATCAACGGGCGGACTGCGGTACGGACGTCAGAAATCATTCGGTGTCTCCAAGCAGAAGAGCGTCAATGCCGTCGCACAGCGCGTGCAGCAGCAGAATATGGACTTCCTGGATGCGCATCGTGCGATCGCTGGGAACACATAGATGGACGTCCATCGGCGTAATGAGTTCCCCCATGACGCCGCCGCCCTTGCCGGTCAGGGCAAGCACGTGCATCTCGCGGGCGCTGGCGGCTTCCATGGCGCGCACCACGTTGGGGGAGTTGCCGCTGGTGGATATGGCTACCAGCACGTCGCCAGCCTGGCCGAAGGCGTTGACCTGGCGTTCGAAGATTTCGTCGAAGCCGTAGTCGTTGCCCACCGCGGTGAGGATCGAGGTGTCGGTGTTGAGGGCGATGCCGGCCAGGGGCAGGCGTTCGCGTTCGAAGCGGCCCACCAGTTCGGCGATGAAATGCTGCGCATCGGCGGCCGAGCCGCCATTGCCGCAAGCCAGAATCTTGCCGTTGTTTGCCAGGGCGCCGAACAGCACGTCCACCGCCACTGCCAGCGGCTCGGCCAGGACGTTCATGCTTTGTTCGCACGCAGCCATGGCGTCGCGAAAGTGCGACGTCATTCGAGAGGTCATATCCATGGGCGCGATTATCTCACGGGGCCGAGGCGCGGTTCTGTCCAGGCGTAACGACTGTTAGGCAGGTCGTTACCGGGGCGGCGCGGACTTCAGGCCTGCCAGAACGCGCCGCGCAGCCACTGGGGATCGCCGGCGTCGAAGACGACCGCGTCAAAGCGCGCCGCCGGCAGCCTGCCGCGCCAGTGGCGCCGGGCCAGCTCCGGCAGCCAGCAGGCCGCGGCGCTGGCCAGCCGTGCCTGCTTGTCCGCGCCGATGCTGGCTGCGGCGCCGCCGTAGCGGCTAGGGCCGCGCGATCGGACCTCGACGAACACCAGCGTGTCGCCTTCGCGCATGGCCAGGTCGATCTCGCCGGCGCGGGTCTGCAGATTGCGCGCCAGCAGGGCCAGGCCGCGCGACTGCAGCAGGCGCAAGGCGGCGTCCTCGTGGTGGTCGCCCTTGCGTTGGGCGGGCGAGCGTCGCGGGGGCGGGCGATCCGCTGGCGCCGCGCGCGCGGCACGGCGCCGGCGTTTGGCGGCGCGGCCGCGGGCGGCCAGGGCCAGTTCGCAGGCCAGTCGCAAGGTGTCATCCGTCATGGGCGCTCCGGAAGTCGCGGGCATAGGCGGCTACACTGACATGGTTTCCCGTGTCTGTAGGCTGCAATGAATCAAAATGTCTCACCTCCCCCTGCCGGAGATGCCTGGTCTCGCGTTTCTGAACGCGTGGCGGGGCAGCATTGGCCCGCTGCGACGCTGTATGTCGTGGCCACGCCGATCGGCAACCTGGGCGACCTGGGGCTGCGCGCCTGGCACGCTTTGCAGCGGGCCGATGTAATCGCCGCGGAAGACACGCGCGCCAGCCGCGCCTTGCTGGACGCCTGGGGCGTGGGTACGCCGCTCATGGCCGCCCACCGCCACAATGAAGCTGCCGCGGCCCAGGCCATTTGCGAGCGTCTGGCCCAGGGCCAGCGCGTGGCGCTGGTGTCCGACGCCGGCGCGCCCGCCGTCAGCGATCCGGGCGCGCGCATCGTGCGCGCCGTGCGCGAAGCCGGCTTCGGCGTGGTGCCGGTGCCCGGTCCCAGCGCGGTCATCGCCGCGCTGATGGGTAGCGGCGTTACCACCGACGAAAACCCGGGCTATGCCTTTGCCGGATTTCCTCCGCCCAAGGCGGCTGCGCGCCAGCGCTGGCTGCGCACCTGGTGCGCCTTGCCCGCGCCGGTCGTCATGTTCGAATCGCCGCACCGGCTCGCGGCCACGCTGGCCGACCTGCTGGAAGTGTGCGGCCCCGACCGTCTTCTGACCGTGGCGCGCGAACTCACCAAGCGTTTCGAGGAGATCGCAACGTTCCCGATGGGCGAAGGCGCGGCCTGGCTGGCTGCGGACTCGCACCGCGAACAGGGCGAATTCGTGCTGATCGCGCACGCGCCCGCGGAACAGGAAGCGGATGAAGAAGCCGATCCGCGCACCGATGCGCTGCTGGACGCCTTGCTGGAGTCGCTGTCCTTGCGCGACGCCGCGCGCGTGGCCGCCAAGGTTTCCGGCCTGCCGCGCGACGTGCTGTACAACCGGGCCCTGGCCCGCAAGAAATCGGCGGAGTAAGACATGGTGTATTCGACTATCGTGTCCAACAAGCCCGCGGATCCCGACGAACGCCTGGTCTACCGCGACATTTCCACGCCGCTGGGCGACATGCGTCTGGTCGCCAGCGCCAAGGGCCTGCGTGGCGCCTGGTTCACAGATCAGGAACTGCTGCCCGCGGCGGATGGCTGGATCCTCACGGACTCCGATCCCATCCTGGAGCAGGCGCGCCGCGAACTGGAAGAATGGTTCGCCGGCAAGCGCCGCGTCTTCGACGTGGTGCTGGATCCCGTCGGCACCACTTTCCAACACCAGGTCTGGCATGCGTTGTGCGACCTGGAATTCGGCGTGCTGGCCAGCTACGGCGACCTGGCGCGCACCGTGGGGCGGCCCAAGGGTGCGCAGGCGGTCGGCGGCGCCGTCGGACGCAATCCGATCAGCATCATCATTCCCTGTCATCGCGTGATCGGGGCCGACACCTCGCTGACCGGCTTCGGCGGCGGGCTGCCGCGCAAGCAGGCCTTGCTGGCGCACGAAGGCAATCGCTACCGCAGCCGTAGCGCAAGCGCGCGCCGGGTGTGCGACGGTCAGGCCGAACTGCCCTGGTAGGCGGACAGCGGGGCGTTTACTGCGAGGCGATGCTGGGCAGGATGCCGATGCGGTCCGACACCATCGGCACGGCGTCCAAGGCGCTCTGCCGGTCGGGGTAGGGGCCGATCTTGACCCGATACAGATTGTTCGACTGTTCGACCGATGCGGGCGGTGCGCCTTCGGCGCCCAGCTGCGTGTTGATGCGGCTGACCAGCGATTGCGCGTTGGCAGGCTGGCTGAACGCGCCCACCTGCAGATAGACGCTGCCGATGCCGCCCGCTGCCGGCTGGCGCACCGGCGCGGAACCCGGAGCGGGCCCCGACAGGGGGTCGGCCGCCAGCGCCACCGGCACGGCGGCGATGGGCGCGGCCACGGGCGACGAACCCGTGGCCGATGCGGGTTCGGGTATGGCCGTGGCAGGCGCGCCCTGCGAGGCCAGCCGCCGGATCTCGTCCTGCGGGATGGCTTCCACGATCACCTGGCCGCTGCCGGGGCCGATGATGCCCAGCTTGTACGCGGCGACATAGGACAGGTCCATGATGCGGTCGCTGTGGAACGGGCCGCGGTCGTTCACCCGCACGATGATGGTCTTGCCGTTGACCATGCTGGTGACGCGGGCGTAGCTGGGCAGTGGCAGCGTGGTGTGGGCGGCCGTCATGGCGTACATGTCGTAGGACTCGCCGATGGACGTGGAATTGCCGTGGAACTTCTTGCCGTACCACGAGGCGGTGCCGCGCTTTTTATAGGGCTGGCCGCTGGTGTCCGGCACATAGCGCTGGCCGAACACCACATACGGCCGGTTCGCGCCGCTGGCATAGGGTTCGATCCTGGGCACCGCGTCGGGCACCTGGTCCAGGTTCGAGGGCGGATTCGCGTCTGGCCCGTCGTCCTTGTAATACCCGCCGCCCTTCTTGCGTCCGCCGGTGGAAGAGCAGCCAGCCACGGCAATGGCCAGCAGCAGCATCATGAACAGGCGGGTCGGGCGGGACAGGGTCATGCGGATTCGTCAGGCAGTTGGGTGCGATGGCGCACCAGCAGCGGGTCGTGGTCGGCAAAACGCAGCGCCAGCTGTTCGACCACGTACACCGAACGGTGCTGGCCGCCGGTGCAGCCGATGGCGACCGTAAGGTAATTGCGGGTGTCTTGCGTGTATTGCGGCAGCCAGCGGTTCAGGAAACCGGCGATGTCGTCGATCATCTGCCCCACCAGGTCGAAGCCCGCCAGCCAGGCGGCCACGGGTTCGTCACGGCCGGTCAGCGGCCGCAGGTCGCGGTCGTAGTAGGGGTTGGGCAGGCAGCGCACGTCGAACACCAGGTCCGCGTCGCGCGGCACGCCGCGCTTGTAGGCGAAGGACTCGAAAGTCAGCACCAGCGGTGCGCGGTCGGCCTTGATCAGGTCGCGGATCCAGACGCGCAGTTGGCCCGGCGTCAGGTCCGAGGTGTCGATGACGTGTTCCTGTTCGCGCAGCGGCGCGAGCAGTTCGCGCTCCACAGCGATGCACTCGGACAGCGTCGGGGTCTTGCCGCCGTGCTGCAGGCGGTCGGTCAGCGGGTGGCGGCGGCGCGATTCGGAATAGCGCTGCACCAGCGTTTCCGTGCTGGCGTCCAGGAAGACCACGCGCAGGCTGGTGCCCATGGCGCGCAGCGCGGTGACCACGTCGGGCAGTTCGGCCAGTTCGCCGGGGGAGCGGACGTCGATGGCGACCGCGACGCGCTCCATGCCGTCATCGCGGGCGTTGGCGATGAACTCGGTCAGGAACCGCACGGGCAGGTTGTCGACGCAGGTATAGCTTGCGTCCTCAAGCATGCGCAGGGCGACGGACTTGCCTGAGCCTGAGATGCCGGTGACGAGGACGACTTTCAACATGGACATGATTGTGGCACGCTTTTCGAGGACGATGCCGGCGGGATGACATCTGATATGGCCGTAAACTGCCAATCTGCGCCTGTACCGCTTTGGTCCCCCTGGCGTAAGCTGGGGGCCGGATACTCGACAGATTCACATACGCGCCCCGCCGTCATGCGTTTCGGGGGAATGGAATTCGACCTAGATGTTAGCCTTCATTTCCTTTCGTAGTGTTTCACTGCCGCGTTTTTGGGCAATTTCCCTATTTGGGGTGGCTGCCGCCTTCCTGGCAGCGCCCGCGCCGGCCCAGCCCGCGCCCCAGGAAATCCTGCGCCCGGACACCATGGACGCCCGCGTCGCCGCCTGTACGGCCTGTCATGGTGCGCAGGGCCGGGCCGGCAACGACGGCTACTATCCGCGCCTGGCGGGCAAGCCTCAGGAGTACCTGTACCACCAGCTGCTCAACTTCCGCGACGACCGGCGTCAGTACCGGCCCATGACGCATTTGTTGACCGGCCTGCCCGACGACTACCTGCGCGAGATCGCCGCGTATTTTTCCTCGCAGCATGTGCCGTATCCGGCGCCGACGCGCGCCGACGTCTCCGCCGCCACGCTGGAAGCCGGGCGCAAGCTGGCCCTGAACGGTGACGCCGCGCGCGGTCTGCCCGCCTGTGCCGCCTGTCACGGTGCCGCTCTGGGCGGCGTGTTGCCCGCCATTCCCGGCTTGCTTGGCCTGCCGCGCGACTACATCGGTTCGCAGATCGGCAGCTGGAAGAACGGCTTGCGCCGCGCTGCCGAGCCGGACTGCATGGCCGACATTTCCAACAAACTCACTCCCCAGGACATCGGCGCGCTGGCCGCATGGCTGTCCTCGCAACCCGTCGTGGAACCCTACGCGCCAGAAGCCGCGGGTTCGATACGCCTGCCCGCGGAATGCGGCAGCCAGGCGCAACGGTAAGGGAGAGGCCGGATGTCGATCATGAAGAAAGTCCTGTCCGCCCTGTTGCTGCTCGCGATCGTAGCCGTGGGCGGCCTCTACTGGTTCGGTACGCGCGACGATGCCAGCACCGGTCCCGCCGCGGCCGCGGCGGATGCCGCGACGCTGGTGGAGCGCGGCCGCTACCTTGCGCTCGCTGGCAATTGCATGGCCTGCCACACCAGCCGGGGCGGCAAGGCGCTGGCGGGCGGCACGCCGATCCCTACGCCGTTCGGCACGGTGTACGGCCCGAACCTCACGCCCGACGACAGAACCGGCATAGGCGCCTGGACCGCGGACGATTTCTGGCAGGCGCTGCACAACGGCAAGTCGCGCGACGGCACGCTGCTGTATCCCGCTTTCCCTTATACGGAATACACGCGCGTGACCCGCGCCGATTCCGACGCGTTGTACGCCTATCTGCGCACCGTGGCGCCCGTGGACCAGCCCAACCGGCCGCCCGAGATGGAATTCCCCTACGACCAGCGGGCGCTGCTGGCCGCCTGGCGCGCGCTGTACTTCAAACCGGGCGTGCAGGAGGCGGACGCAGGGCAATCGGTGCAGTGGAATCGCGGCCGATATCTGGTCGAAGGCCTGGGGCATTGCGCCGCCTGCCATACGCCGCGCAACAACCTGGGGGGGCTGCGTTCGGCCGACCCATTGGCCGGCGGCGTGATCCCGGTGCTGGATTGGTACGCGCCGCCGCTCACCAACGATATGGAAACCGGCATGGGCAGATGGTCCGCCGAAGACATTGCAGCCTTGCTCAAGACTGGCATTTCGAAGCATTCCAGCGCCAGCGGGCCCATGGCCGAGGTGGTGCTGGGCAGTACGCAGCATCTGACCGATGCGGACGCACTGGCCATCGGCGTCTATATCAAATCCCTGCCCGCCACGGCGGCTTCAACGGAGCGTACGCGGACCGCTGTCGCGCCAGCCGCCATGGAACTGGGCGGCAAGATCTACCGCCAGCAATGCGTGCAATGCCACCAGTCAGCGGGCGAGGGCAGCGGCACGGCATGGCCCGCGCTGGCGGGCAATCCGACCGTGACGGCGCCGTCGCCTGTCAACGCGATCCGCATGGTGCTGGACGGCGGCTATGCCCCGGCCACGGCGGCGAACCCGCGGCCTCACGGCATGCCGCCCTTCGGGCAGCTGCTCAACGACGGCGACATCGCGATGCTGGTGACGTATATCCGCAATAGCTGGGGCAACGAGGCGGGCGGCGTGACCCCGCTGGAAGTCAAGCGCGCGCGCGCCGCATCGACGTTGAACTGACGCGGAATCAGCGCGCTCGCGCGGCCTGCGCGCAGGCCGCGCGAGCCAACTCGCCGAGTACGCGGATGGCAGCCTGCGAGGCCGCGTCCCAAGGGTGCCCGTAATTCAGGCGCAGCGCGCTGCCGAATTGGCCGCTGGCCGAAAAGATCGGCCCCGGCGCCACGCTGATGCCGCGCGCGAGCGCCTGGCGATGCAGCGTCAGCGCATCCACGGCGGCCGGCAGTTCCAGCCACAGGAAGAACCCGCCTTGCGGACGCGTCACGCGCGTGCCGGCCGGGAATTCCTGGGCGATTGCCTCGGCCATGCGCTGCTGCTGTGTCTGCAGCGTTTCGCGCAGGCGGCGCAGGTGGCGGTCGTAGCCGCCTTGCTCCAGATATTCGGCGATGGCGCCCTGGGCGGGGCCGGAAGCCGATAGCGTCGACGACAGTTTCAGGCGCTGTACGCGTTGCGCGTAGCGTCCGGCCGAGGTCCAGCCGATGCGGTAACCCGGCGCCAGGCACTTGGAAAAAGACGAGCAATGCAGCACCAGCCCCTGGGTGTCATAGGCCTTGGCGGGTACCGGCCGCACCGATCCGAAATACAGCTCGCCGTACACATCGTCTTCGATCAGCGGAATATCGTGGCGCGCAAGCAGCTGGACCAGCTGGCGCTTTTTTTCATCGGGCATCAGGCTGCCCAGCGGGTTCTGGAACTGCGTCATCAGCCAGCAGGCGCGGGGCGCGTGGCGCTCGATGGCGGCCTGCATTGCGTCCAGGTCGATGCCGGTGCGCGGATGCGTCGGTATTTCCAGCGCCTTCAGCCCGTGGCGCTCGAGCGCCTGCAAGGCGCCATAGAACGTGGGAGCCTCGACCATGACCGTGTCGCCAGGCTGCGTGACTGCTTGCAGGCAGAGGTTCAGCGCTTCCAGCGCGCCGTTGGTGACGACGATGTCGCCGGCTGGCACGTTGATGCCGCCGATCAGGTAACGCAGCGCGATCTGGCGGCGCAGGCCCGGATTGCCAGGCGCCAGGTCTTCCACCGTGTCCAGCGGATCCTGGCGCTTGAGGTGCGCGGCCATGGCCTGGGCCAGCCGCGGCAGCGGGAACAGCAACGGGGAAGGGAAGGCGGAGCCCAGCGGCGTCACCTCGCGGTTGCGCACTGAGCCGAGAATGTCGAAGATGCGCTCGCTGATCGCGAGCTCCGTTGAGTCGCCATCCGGAGTGGACGCGCCGGGTTCCGGTGGCAGGGATGCGGCAGGGGCGTTGACGTAGTAACCGGAGCGCGGCTGCGCCCGGATCAGGCCTTGCGCTTCCAGCAGGTAGTAGGCCTGGAACACCGTCGACGGGCTGAGGCCGCGCGCCGCGCACGCGTCCCGCACGGAGGGCAGCTTGTCGCCCGCGCGCAGCACGCCGTCGCGGATCGACTTGGCGATCTCGGCGGCCAGGTTTTCATACAGGTTCAAGCTGCCGCCGGACGACGCGCGCCTACTTGCTGCTTTGCAGGATCGCCATGGCCTGGCGTTCCATGAATTCGCCCAGCGTATCGATGCCGCGCAGCTTCAGGATGGTATTGCGCACGGCGGCCTCGACCAGCACCGCCAGATTGCGGCCGGCAGCCACTTGCAGCATGACCTTGCGCACCGGCAGGCCCAGCATGTCTTGCGTGATGTCTTGCAGCGGCAGGCGCTCGAACTTGTCTTGCGCGGTGGCGCGCACCAGGTGCACGATGAGCTTGAGGCGCATCTTGCGGCGTACGGAGGTCTCGCCGAAGATGGTGCGGATATCGAGCAGGCCCAGGCCGCGCACTTCCAGCAGGTTCTGCAGCAGCTGCGGACAGTGGCCTTCGATCATGTTGGGGGCGGTGCGCGAGAATTCCACGGCGTCGTCGGCCACCAGGCCGTGTCCGCGCGAAATCAGTTCCAGCGCCAGTTCGCTCTTGCCCAGGCCGGATTCACCGGTGATCAGCACGCCCAGTCCCAGCACGTCCAGGAACACGCCATGCACGGTGGTAGTGGGCGCCAGTTTCTTGCCCAGGTAGATGCGCAGCAGGTCGATCAGTTGCGCCGCCGCCACCGGCGTGGACAAGAGCGGCACCTGATGCTGGTCGCACTGGTCGATGAGGTCTTGCGGCGGGGTCAGGCCGTCGGCCAGCAGGATCGCGGGTACGCCGCCGATCAGCAGCTCGTCCATGTGGTGCATGCGGCGGCGCAGGTCGAAGCGGGTGTAGTACGCCAGCTCTTCCTGTCCGAACACCTGGATGCGGGACGGGTGGATCAGGTTCAAGTGGCCGACGAGGTCCGCGGCCGACATGCCGTCGTCGGGAATCGCGCGGTCCGCGGCGCCCTGGCCGGAAATCCAGTTAAAGGGGATTTTGTCGGCGTTGTCGTCGACGAGTTCCTGCACCGTGAGCATGGCTGCGCTTCCGCGTGGAGTTCAGAGTTGGCCGGTCGTGAGCATCTTATGGACGACAGCGGGATCGGGCTCTGTGGCCAGGGCCTCGCGCAAGGCCTTGTTCGACATGAGCTGCGCCAGTTCGGCCAGGATGTCCAAGTGCTGCTGCGTGGCCGTTTCCGGCACCAGCAGGCAAAGCAGCATCGACACGGGCTGCCCGTCGGGTGCATCGAAAGTGATGGGCTGGGCCAGGCGGATGAAGGCTGCCAGGGCCTGTTCCAGGCCCTTCACACGGCCATGCGGCACCGCCACGCCCTGTCCGAGCGCGGTGGAGCCCAGGCGCTCCCGGGCGAACAGGCTGTCGAAGACGAGCGCGCGCGCCAGGCCATGGTTGTTTTCAAAGAGAAGGCCGGCCTGTTCGAACGCACGTTTCTTGCTCGTTGCGAGCATATCGAGCACGACGTTGCCGGCGGGTAGGATGCGCGACAAATGATTCATCGGATCATTATATGGTTATATGACGCACTGCAATAATCGGCCTCTGAGATGCGTACTCGGCTCGGTCGCATCATGGGGCGGCAAGAGCGACAGCATAGACCGATAGCGGCGGATTGTGGGCATTCTTGCGCCCGGCGGCGAGGGTGGCCCTGGGGAAAGCGTCGGAAACGTGGAAAAACGGAATCGCCGGCGGGGCCGGGAATTGGGGGACGAGGAAGGGGGGTACTGCGGGAGGCACTACAAGGAGGGAAGTTTGCCGATGCCCCAGCCGGACGTTGCGTCTAGCGGGACACCGGGACTCAGGCAGGATTACTAGAATCGCTGTTTAGCTAGTCTCGCAGTGCGAGTGCTCATGAAGCGCGTTACTGCTGGGGTGGCGTTAGATTCGCCGCTTGCCGCTTCACGGACTCCGCCGTGTGACTTCGTACCTTGTCCTTGTGCTTGATGACCTGACGGTCGACTTTGTCAGCAAGAAGGTCTATGGCTGCATAGAGATTTTCATCGGTTGCTTCACAATGAATGTCCTTACCGCTTAGACGCATGGTGATTTCGGCTCTATGCCGCAGGGGCTCTACCGAGAGCATGACCTGGGTATCGATGACGTGATCGAAATGCCGCAGCACTCGCGCCAGTTTGTTCATGACATATTCCCGGATGGCCGGGGTGACGTCGAGGTGACGACCGCAGATGCTCAGGTTCATAGTGTGCTCTCCTTCTAAAAGAGGAAAAAAGGGTGCGCAAAAAGCGCGGCTGATTCGTTAGGCGTTCTCCTTGATTGAGCGGGTTCGTTTAGTACTAGTGTATAGACTCGGGCCGATAAAACAAGCTGACCTAGCGCAAGTTCATGGCATTTTTATGGCTGAGGCCCCAGGGTGCGTGCGCCTTTGCGCAGGCGGCGCCTAGGGGTCTTCCCCAGGGCCGCATTACATGCGGAAATGCTCTCCCAGATACACCCGGCGCACGGCGGGATCGCCCACGATTTCGTCGGGGTGGCCGTCGGTCAGGACCTTGCCTTCGCTGATGATGTAGGCGCGGTCGCAGATGCCCAGGGTTTCGCGCACGTTGTGGTCGGTGATCAGCACGCCGATGCCGCGGCCCTTCAGGAAACGCACGATGCGCTGGATCTCGATCACCGCGATGGGATCCACGCCGGCGAAGGGTTCGTCCAGCAGGATGAAGCGCGGGCTGGTCGCCAGCGCGCGCGCGATTTCCACGCGGCGGCGTTCGCCGCCCGACAGGGAGATGGCGGCGTTGCTGCGGATGTGGCCGATCTGCAGTTCTTCCAGCAGCGATTCCATCTGCTCGTTGATCTTGGGCGTGGACAGCGGACGTCCATCCGGCCCCAATTGCAGTTCCAGCACGGCGCGGATGTTCTGTTCCACCGTCAGGCGGCGGAACACGGAGGCATCCTGGGGCAGGTACGACAGGCCCATGTGCGCGCGCTTGTGGATCGGCATCGAGGTGATGACGGAGCCGTCGATCTCGATGCGGCCCGCATCCGCGGGCACCAGGCCCACGATCATGTAGAAGCTGGTGGTCTTGCCGGCGCCGTTGGGGCCGAGCAGGCCGACCACTTCGCCGCTGACCACGGACAGGGACACGTCCTGCACCACGGTCCGGCCGTTATAGGTCTTGCGCAAGCCGGTTGCGCGCAGGCTGCCCTGCTTGACGCCCGAAGGCGCGGAGGTTACCGGAGTCGGCACTGAAGGTTGGTTCATCGTGGCTGCGAGTGGTGTTGCATGGGAGGCGTTCAACGCCCCTTCTTGGCTGCCTGCTGCTTGCGGCATTCGGCGATGGCCGCATCCGACTTGGCGCGCGGTTCAGCCACCGAACGGACCCGGCCGCCGGCCGCGGCGGAGTTGGGGCCGCCATGGGCTTCGTAGGTGCCGGTCTTCTCGTTGTAGCGTACCCGCTCGCCGCGAATGGTATCGAACGGTTTCCCACAGACGTAGCGGATCACGACCGCCTGGCCGATCAGGTCGAAGGTGCTCTTGGAGCCGTCGTATTCGGCGCGCAGGCCCGTGCCTTCGATGAGTTCGAAGGTTTCCGGGCGTTCCTGGCGGATGGTCACGATCTTGCCCTTGTTGGCGGTGGCCGTGCCGAACTGGTTGCCTTGCGCGTCTTCGTTCATTTCCAGCACGTCGGACGTCAGGGTCATGAGGCCGCGCGTCATGTTGACGTTGCCCGTGAAGACGCTCTTCTTCTTCACGTCGTCGTAGTGCAGGGTGTCCGACAGGATCAGCGTGCTGGGCTCTTCCGCCGGCGTCGCTGCCTTGGGCGCCGGATCCGCGGCATGGGCCGGGGCCAGCGCCGAGGCCGTCAGCAGGATGGCGCCGAGCAAGCGGGTCGTCGGGGCAAGGAGAATCCGGAGGTCGGTCATGGTTTTTTCTGGTCAGTGTTGTTGGCGGGAATTTCGGTCCGGCGTTGCTGCCTGCCTTCGGAACCGGCAATTTCCACATCGGTCGATGCCGAAACCTGCAGTTGGCGCGTTTTGTTGTTGTAGTGCATGCCCGTGCCGTTCATGCGCGAACGGCCCTTGATGACTTCCGCCGGCAGGTCGGTGTAGACCACGTCGTCGTCGGGCAAGATGATCAGCTGCTGGCTGCGCACGTCCAGCAGGTCGTTATTGGCGTCCGGCTGGCGGCGCACGTGGGCGTCGCCGTTCATGACGATGCGCTTGCCGCCTTGCTCCATCACCGCGGTCTTGGAGACAGCCACGGTGATGGGGTTGTCCTCGCGCTGGCCCACGGCGCGCGGCGAGGTCACGTGATAGGAATCGTCATCCGGAAAATGTTCAGCGTAGTCGCCTTCCAGCCGGTTGATGGGCTTGCCGTTCGGGTCGGTGCGCAGCATGATGAAATCGCGCGACCAGGCGTCCATTTCGTGGGTGACGCGGCGTGGCGGATCCGTCTGGATGGCCCGCTGCGCGTAATCCGCCGCCCACCACGAACTGGCGACCAGCACCAGCAGCAGGAACAGCGCGATCAGGGATGGAAAACGTTCTTTCATCGGGTCTGCCGCAAGGGCGTATGGGTTGTCCTGGCGATCATTGGATGGCGCCCGGGCCGAGCAGGCCTGGCGCCGCCAGGAAGGCGCCAAGGCGTCCCTGGGCCGCCAGCAGCAGGTCGCAGCATTCGCGCACGGCGCCGTTGCCGCCGGCGTGCGTGGAGACCCAGTGGGCGGCCTGGCTGACGTAGCCCGGCGCGTTCGGCACGCTGGCGGCGAAGCCGGCGCGCTGCAGGGCCGGCAGGTCGATGACATCATCGCCCATGTAGCCGGTCTGGTTCAGTTGGACACCGGAGCGCTGCGCAAGTTCGGCCAGGGCGCCGCCCTTGTCCCGCACGCCCTGGATGACCTCGGCGATACCCAGCTCGGCCGCGCGGCGCGCCACGATGGGGCCGGAGCGTCCGGTCATCAGCGCAACTTTCAGGCCGCCTTCCATCAGCAGGCGCAGTCCGTGGCCGTCCAGCACGTTGAAGCGCTTTTGCAGTTCGCCGTTGTCGCCGTAATAGAGGCTGCCGTCGGTCAGCACGCCGTCCACGTCGAACACCATCAGGCGCACCGCGGCGGCGCGTTCGCGCACGCCGGCGGGGATGCGGGCCAGGACCAGCGCTTCGGCCGGATGCGTCACGGGTACAGAAAGAGTCATAGTCATACCACTTTGGCGGCCATCAGATCATGCATGTGCAGGGCGCCGAGCAGAACGCCGTCGCTGTCCAGCACGAGCATGTGGTTGAGCCGTTGTTTGTCCATTTGCTGGGCCGCCTCGACGGCCAGCGCGTCGGGAGTGATGCTGCGCGGCGAGCGCGTCATGCCGGATTCGACGGTCAGGCTGCGGATGTCGCCCTGGCGGGCAATCAGTCGGCGCAGGTCGCCGTCGGTGAAGATGCCTAGGGGGCGGCGCTGCGCGTCGGTCACGACGGTCATGCCCATGCCTTTGGCGGACATGACCTCGAGCGCCTGCGATACCGGGGTGCCGGCCATGACGATGGGCAGGGCGTCGCCCTGGCGCATGACGTCGCGCACGTGGGTCAGCAGGCGGCGGCCGAGCGCGCCGCCCGGGTGCGAGCGCGCGAAATCCTGCGGGCCGAAGCCGCGGGCCTCCAGGCAGGCGACGGCCAGGGCATCGCCCAGGGCCAGCGCGGCGGTGGTGCTGGCGGTGGGCGCCAGATTCAGCGGGCAGGCTTCCTGGGCCACGCTGGCGTCCAGGTGGACGTCGGCCAGCCGGGCCAGTTCGGACTGCGGGTTGCCGGTAATGGCGATCAGCTTGGCGCCCATGCGGCGGGCGACGGGCAGGATCGTCAGCAGTTCCTGGCCGGAGCCGGAATAGGAAATCGCGATGAGGACGTCGTCCTGGGTGATCATGCCCAGATCGCCGTGGACGGCCTCGGCGGCGTGCACGAAAAAGGCCGGCGTGCCGGTGGAGGCCAGGGTCGCCGCGATCTTGCGGGCCACGTGGCCGGTCTTGCCGATGCCGCTGACGACCACCCGGCCGCGGCAGGCCAGCAGCATCGCGACGGTCTGCGTGAAGCTGTCGTCCAGCCGGGCCGACAGGTCCATCAGGCCCTGGCATTCGATCTGCAGCGTTCTGCGCGCAGATGCCAGCGCGGTCTCGGACGATGTTGTGGGATGGTCAGTCATACGTGGATTTTAATATCAGTATGCGGGTTTGCCCCCGGAAAGGGCGTATGGCATGCTGGCGGGTCATTTCAACGGCTTTCCAACTTTTTTCCAGGCCCGCTCCATGTCCAGCATTTCCAGCCCCGTTCTTGGCACGCCCCTGTCCCCCTTGGCCACCCGCGTCATGCTGCTCGGGTCCGGCGAATTGGGCAAAGAGGTCATCATTGCCCTGCAGCGGCTGGGCGTGGAAGTCATTGCCGTGGATCGGTACGCCGACGCTCCGGGCCACCAGGTGGCGCACCGGGCGCATGTGGTCTCGATGACGGACCCGCAGGCCCTGCGCAAGGTCATCGAACAGGAACGGCCCCACGTTATTGTCCCCGAAATCGAAGCCATTGCCACCAATTTGCTGGTGGAACTGGAAGCGGCGGGCGTGGCCCGGGTGACGCCGACCGCCCGCGCGGCCCAGTTGACCATGAACCGCGAGGGCATCCGCCGGCTTGCGGCCGAGACCCTGGGACTGCCGACCTCGCCCTACCGTTTTGTCGACACCGAAGAAGAATTGCGCGCGGCCATCGACGGCGGCATCGGCTATCCCTGCGTCATCAAGCCCGTCATGTCCTCCTCGGGCAAGGGCCAGTCCGTGATCAAGAGCGCCGACGACGTCGAGTCCGCCTGGCGCTATGCCCAGGAGGGCGGCCGGGTGGGCGGCGGGCGCGCCATCGTCGAGGGCTTCATCCGCTTCGACTACGAAATCACCCTGCTGACCGTGCGCGCCCGCGGCGCGGACGGCCAGGTAGAAACCCGCTACTGCGAACCCATCGGCCACAAGCAGGTCGACGGCGACTACGTGGAAAGCTGGCAGCCGCACCCGATGTCTCCCGCCGCGCTGCAGCGTTCGCGCGACATCGCGCTGGCGGTCACTTCCAACCTGGGCGGCCTGGGCATCTTCGGCGTGGAGCTGTTCGTGGCCGGCGACCAGGTCTGGTTCTCGGAAGTCAGCCCGCGTCCGCACGACACCGGCATGGTCACCATGATCACCCAGGTCCAGAACGAGTTCGAACTCCACGCCCGGGCGCTGCTGGGGCTGCCGGTGGACACCAGTCTGCGCCAGCCCGGCGCCAGCAGCGTCATCTACGGCGGCGTCGAGGCCGCCGCGGTCTCGTTCCACAACGTGGCCGAAGCGCTGGCCGAACCCGGCACCGACATCCGCCTCTTCGGCAAGCCCGAATCCTTCGTCAAGCGCCGCATGGGCGTGGGCCTGGCCGTGGCCGAGGACGTGGCGGCTGCTCGCGCCAAGGCCAAGCGGGTGTCGGCGGCGGTGTCCGTCAAGGCCGGCTAAAGCCTTTTTTCCGTTTTTCCTAGCGGCCACCAGCTCACCGGCTGGTGGCCGCTTGCGTTTGTCGGCGGCTTTAGGCAAAGGCCGGGGAAGGCCGTCTGTCACTGCCGCGACATCATGTCTTGAGATCATCCCCCTGCCGCCAGTGTGGTTTGCGCTTTCGCATGGATTGTTTGATAATTTCGGAAATTCCAGAATTTTCTGAAATCGGTGTAACTATTCTTATCGGCCAGGACCACGCGTCCTGGTCTTGCCGGCGTAGCGCGATCCATGGCCCTGTCCCCTCAAAACGAACGATTCGTCCTGCATTTCGGCGAAATGGGCAGCCGGTGGGGCGTGAACCGCACGGTCGGCCAGATCTACGCCCTCCTGTTCCTGTCGCCCAAGCCGCTGAACGCCGATGACATCGCCGAAACCCTCGGCTTCTCGCGCTCCAACGTCAGCCTGGGGCTGAAGGAGCTGCAGTCCTGGCGGCTGGTCAAGCTCATGCATCAAGTCGGCGACCGCCGCGACTACTTCGAAACTCCCAAGGACGTCTGGGAGATCTTCCGCATCCTGATGGAAGAAAAGCGCAAGCGCGAAATCGATCCCACGCTGACCCTGCTGCGGGACACCCTGTTGGAACCCCCGTCGGGTCCGGATGAGGCGTACGCGCAACAGCGCATGAACGACATGCTGGAGCTCATCGAACTGTCTACCGGATGGTTCGATGAGGTTCAACGACTGCCGCCAGAAACCCTGCAGAACCTGATGAAGCTCGGTTCGAAAGTGCAGAAGGTGCTGGGTTTCGCCGGCAAATTGCGGGGCAAGGGCTGAGCCTGATCCGCCCCGATTTTTCAGGAAACCTCTATGAAGTTGTATGCAACGCTCGTAACATGGCGCGAGAGACGGCCTGGGAACCATGCCGGTTGCCGCGGCACCTCAACTGCTTGGGAGCGACCCAATGATTGATCTCGACGTCGTAAATCTGTCGCGATTCCAGTTCGCCGCGACCGCGCTCTACCACTTCCTCTTCGTCCCGCTCACGCTAGGCCTGTCGTTCATTCTGGCCATCATGGAAAGCGTGTACGTCATGACTGGCCGCGCCATCTGGAAGCGGATGACGATGTTCTGGGGCACCCTCTTCGGCATCAACTTCGCATTGGGCGTTGCCACGGGTGTCGTGATGGAGTTCCAGTTCGGCATGAACTGGTCCTATTACAGCCATTACGTAGGCGACATCTTCGGCGCGCCGCTGGCGCTCGAAGGGCTGATGGCCTTCTTCCTGGAAGCGACCTTCGTCGGCCTGTTCTTCTTCGGCTGGAACCGCATGTCCAAGGTCAGCCACTTGATCGTGACCTGGCTGGTGGCGTTCGGCACCAACTTCTCGGCGCTGTGGATCCTGATCGCCAACGGCTGGATGCAGAATCCGGTCGGTTCGATCTTCAATCCCGACACCATGCGCATGGAGATGACCGACTTCGCTGCGGTGATCTTCAACCCGGTGGCGCAGGCCAAGTTCGTGCACACGGTCAGCGCAGGCTACGTCGCGGGCGCCATGTTCGTCATGTCGATCAGCGCCTGGTACCTGCTGAAGGGCCGCCACATCGACCTGGCCAAGCGCTCGATGGCGGTCGCCGCCAGCTTCGGCCTGGCCTCGGCGTTGTCGGTCGTGGTGCTGGGGGACGAAAGCGGCTATCTCACCACCGAACATCAGAAGATGAAGATCGCGGCCATCGAGTCCATGTGGCACACCGAGCCGGCCCCTGCGTCCTTCAACCTGATCGCCATCCCCAACCAGGCCGAGCGCAAGAACGACTTCGCCATCGAGATCCCCTACGTCATGGGCATCATCGGCACGCGTTCGCTCACCACGCCGCTGCTGGGCATCGACGACCTGATACGTCGCGCCGAGAATCGCATTCGCGACGGCATGGTGGCGTATGAAGCCTTGCAGAAGATCCGCGCCAATCCCAAGGACGTGGATGCGCGCATGGTCTTTGACAAGACCTGGCCCGACCTGGGCTATGCGCTGCTGGTCAAGCGCTATCAGCCCGACATGAGCAAGGTCACCGAAGACGACATCAAGAAGGCCGCCGTCGATACCGTGCCCAACGTGGCGCCGCTGTTCTGGGCATTCCGCATCATGGTCGCGGTGGGCATGTATCTGATCCTGTTCTTCGGCGTGGCCTTCTGGCTGGCCTCGCGCGGGCGGCTGGACAGCCGGCGCGGCCTGCTCAAGGTGGCGTTGTGGAGCTTGCCGTTGCCCTGGGTGGCCATCGAAAGCGGCTGGTTCGTGGCCGAATACGGCCGCCAGCCCTGGGTGATCGAAGGCGTGCTGCCGACCTACTACGCGGCTTCCGGCCTGACCATCGTCGACCTGGCCATCAGCCTGACGATATTCCTGGTGCTGTACACGGTGTTGCTGATCATCGGCGTGAAGGTGATGCTGCACGCCGTGAGGAAGGGACCGAAATCCGATGGGCCGGCGCCCGGAGCTGCCGCCGCCGATCCTGTGCATGCCGCCGTGCGGGCCTGAAGGAGAGACAGCGATGGATACTCTTATTCCTTTCGACTACGGCACGCTGCGCGTGGTCTGGTGGGTGCTGCTGGGCGCATTGCTCATCGGCTTTGCCGTCATGGACGGCTTTGACCTGGGCGTGGCTGCGCTGCTGCCGGTGGTTGCCAAGACCGACGCCGAGCGCCGGGTGGTGATCAACGTGGTGGGACCGGTCTGGGAAGGCAACCAGGTCTGGCTCATCACCGCGGGCGGCGCCATTTTCGCGGCATGGCCCTTGCTGTACGCCGCGTCGTTCTCCGGGTTCTACCTGGCGATGATGCTGGTGCTGATCGCGCTGATCCTGCGGCCGGTCGGCTTCAAGTACCGCAGCAAGATGGAAGGCACCAGCTGGCGCAACCGCTGGGACGGCGTGCTCTGTTTCTCGGGCGTGGTGGCCTCGCTGGTGTTCGGCGTGGCCATGGGCAACATCATCCTGGGCGTGCCGTTCACGTTCGATCCGGTGACCCTGCGTCCGATCTACGAAGGCCACTTCTACCAGTTGTTCATGCCGTTCGCGCTGTTGGCCGGCGTGCTCAGCGTGGTGATGCTGGCCATGCATGGCGCCGTACTGCTGGCCTGGCGCACCGAAGATCCGATTTCGTCGCGTGCCCGCAACTGGGGCAGGCTGTGCGCCTTGCTGACCGCGGCGTTGTTCGCGGCGGGCGGGTTCTGGGTGGCGGGCGGCTTGCCTGGCCATGTGATCACCAGCGCGGTGGACATGGCCGGCCCGTCGGATCCGATGCTCAAGACCGTGGCGGTGCAGAACGGCGCCTGGATGGCCAACTACGCGAAATGGCCGCTGATGTGGATCGCGCCTGCGCTGGGCGTGGGTGGCGCCGTCCTGGTGGCGCTGCTGCTGAGCGTGCGCGCCAACGTGCTGGCGTTTCTGGCCTCGTCGGTGTCGATCGCCGGCGTGATTCTGACGGTGGGCTTTTCGCTCTTCCCGTTCATCATGCCCTCGTCGACCAAGCCGCAGGCCGGCCTGACCATTTGGGACGGCTCGTCCAGCCACTTGACGCTGTGGATCATGGTGATCGCGGTCGCCATCTTCCTGCCCATCGTGACCGTCTACACCGCCTGGGTCTACCGCGTCATGCGCGGCAAGGTCACCCATGAATCGGTCGGCGACACGCCCAACTCATACTGATAAAGGAGCCTCCACCATGTGGTATTTCTCGTGGATACTCGGTCTGGGCCTGGCGTGCGCCTTCGCCATCCTCAATGCAATGTGGTTCGAGCTGCGCGAGGGTCATACCCATGATCCGCGCGCCAGCCGCGACGACGAGTGAGCGGCGGCGCTAGCAGCCTCGAGCACGATCCCTCGGCAACCCTGAACAAACCGCCGCGCGAACAGTCGCGGTGGTTGATGGCGCTCGCCAAGACGGCCAGGCTGCCGCTGATGCTGGCGGGCGCCGCGCCCCTGGTCAGCGGCGCCCTGCTGGTGGTGCAGGCCTGGCTGCTGGCCAGCGTGCTCGATGCGGCCATCGTCAGGCAGGCGCCCCGGCAGGAGCTGCTGGGCGACATCCTGGCCATCGCGGGACTCATGCTGGTGCGCGCCTGCATCACCTGGGCGGGCGAGCGCGCAGGCGCGGACGCGGCCGAGCGTATCAAGCGCCATGTGCGACTGTCGCTTTTCCGGCGTTTGGTGCAGAAGGGGCCGTACTGGAGCCGAGGGCAGGCGTCGGGAGAACTGGCGAGTGCGGTGGTGGACCAGGTCGAGGCCCTGGACGGGTTTTTCGCCAAGTACCTGCCCGCCATGGCGGCCGCCGCCATGCTGCCGGTTGCTTTCTCGGTGGTGGTGCTGCCGATGGACGTGATTGCCGGGCTGGTCCTGCTGATCACGGCGCCGCTGATTCCCTTGTTCATGGCCCTGGTGGGCTGGGGCGCCCAAGGCGCAAGCCGCCGCCACCTGCGCGCCTTTGCGCGCTTGTCGGGCTTCTTTGCCGATCGGCTGCGCGGTCTGTCCACCCTGAAACTCTATGGCCGCGCGGAGGCCGAAGCCGAGTCCGTCGTGGCGGCCAGCGACGCGTTGCGCCAACGCACGATGTCGGTGCTGCGCATCGCCTTTCTTTCATCGGCGGTGCTGGAGTTCTTTGCGGCGCTGGGCGTGGCCGGGGTGGCGGTCTATATCGGATTGACCTACCTGGGATTCCTGGACCTGCGCTGGTCGCCGCTGACCCTGCAGGCAGGGCTGTTCTGTTTGCTGATGGCGCCAGAGGTCTATGCGCCGTTGCGCCAGTTCGCGGCGCACTATCACGACCGTGCGGCGGCGCTCGCGGCAGTTTCGCAGATCTCCCTGCTGTTCGATGGCTTGCCGCAGGCCGGCGATGCTGCAACCGGTGGCGTGCCTGGCGCAGGCAAGGCCGCCGCAGATCCCGGACACGTTCGCGAACGCCGTGCTGCGGGCGCGGCCCTTGTCATTGCGGGCTTGAATCTGGACGCGCCCGGCCGCAGCCAGGCGGTGCTGACGGATGCCAGTCTGGCGCTGGCGCCGGGCGAGCATGCCGCGCTGATGGGCCCCAGCGGCATCGGCAAGTCCTCCCTGATCGAGGCGGTCGCACGCCTGCGTCCGTTCCGGGGCGACATCAGCGTCGACGGCGTGCCCTTGCCCGATTGGGGCGAGGCGGCGCTGCGCCAGCGCGTGGCGTTGATCGGGCAAAAGCCGCAGTTGCTGACAGGCTCCATCGCCGACAACATCCGCCTGGGCCGTCCCGACGCTTCCGATGCCGAGGTGCAGGCCGCCGCGCGCCGCGCCTGCGTGCTGGAGTTCGCCGAGGCCTTGCCGCAAGGGCTGGCGACGCAACTGGGCGGCCGCGGGCACGGCCTGTCCGGGGGCCAGGCGCAGCGCGTCGCGCTGGCGCGTCTGTTCCTGCGCGATCCGGGCTTGATCCTGCTGGACGAACCCACGGCGCATCTGGACGAAGCCACGCAGGCGCGCGTGCTGGACGAGATCCTGGCTTTCTCCGCCGGCCGCACCTTGCTGCTGGCGACGCACGCGCCCGCGGTGGCGGCCCGGCTGGGTCGGACGTTGCGAGTGGTTGGCGGAAAAGTGGAAGACACATGAAGAACCTGTTGTTGCTCCTGCCGCTGTATGCGCGCCGTAAAAGCGGGCTTTTGCTCGCATTGTTCTGCGCGCTGGCGACCGTGGCCGCCGGCGTGGGCCTGCTGGGCGTGTCGGGCTGGTTCCTGACCGGCGCGGCGCTGGCGGGGGCGGGCGGCGCGTTCAATCTGTTTGCGCCATCGGCGCTGGTGCGCGGCCTGTCGTTCCTGCGCATCGTGGCGCGTTACGCCGACCGCGTGGTGGGCCATTCCGCCACGCTGCGCCTGCTGGCTGACCTGCGCGCGAAAGTGTTCTCGGCGTTGATCCGCCTAACGCCGCGGCAATTGGCGCGCTATCGCGACGGCGATCTGGTTGCACGCATGACGGGCGACGTAGATGCGCTTGATACGGTTTTCCTGTTTGTGGTGGCGCCCTTGGTTACCGCCATCCTGGCGGGTGCGGTGTTGACCGCGGTGTTGGGATCGTGGGTGCCCGCGGCCGCGCTGGCGCTGGCCCTGGCCTTGCTGGTCGCATGCGTGCTGGTGCCCTTGTGGCTGCTGCGCGCCGCGCGCAAGCCCGGCGCGGCGGCCCAGGAGAGCGCGGCGGGACTGCGCGCGGCGACGCTGGACGCGGTGGAAGGGCATGCCGACATGGTGGCCCTGCACGCGCAGGCGCAGACAGCCGCGCATTTCGAGCGTCTATGCGAAGCCAGCGCGCTCGCCCGCCGTAGCCAGGCGCGGGTGGCGGCGCGGGGACAGTTCTTCCTGCAGGCCGCCGCCGGCGCATCGGTGTTGGCTTTGCTCTGGTTCGGCCTGGACACGCTGGAGGGAGGGCGCATCGAAGGCCCCACGCTGGCCGGGTTGTTGCTGGCGGTCATCGGAATTTTCGAAGTGGCTGGCCCGATCATGCGGGGCGCATCGCGCATGGGCTCGGCCATTTCGGCGGCGGGACGCATCCGGGAAGTCACGCAAAGCGAGCCGGACATGCAGGATCCGGCAGCGCCCAGCGTCTTGCCCGACAGCGGCGTGCTGGAGCTGGACCGCGTGCGCTTTGCCTATTCCGCCCGAGGAACGTCCGCGAGTCCGCCCGTGCTCGACGGCGTCAGCCTGCGTGTGGCGCCCGGCGAGAGGATCGCCATCGTGGGGCCCAGCGGCGCGGGCAAGTCGACCCTGCTGCACCTGCTCCTGCGACTGGAGGATCCGCAGGCGGGGCAGGTGCGTTTCGGCGGCTGCGATGCGCGCGCCTGTACGCAGGCGGATTGGCACCGGCGCATCGCGCTGCTGTCGCAGGACGCTCCGGTGTTCCTGGGAACCCTGCGCACCAACCTGCTGATCGGCGATCCCGAGGCGGACGACGCCGCCCTGTGGCGCGCGCTGGACGCCGCGAGGCTGGGCGACTTCGTGCGCGGCCTGCCCGATGGCCTGGACACCTGGGCGGGGGAGACGGGGTCGCAGCTGTCGGCGGGGCAGGCGCGCCGCTTGTGCCTGGCGCGTGCGCTGTTGTCGCCGGCTGCGGTCATCGTGCTGGACGAGCCGACGGCTGGTCTGGACGCCGAGGCCGAAGCGGCATTCTTCAGCGATCTGGCGGGCGCCGTGCAGGGACGCGCCGTGGTGCTGGCGACCCACGCGGCCTTGCCCGCAGGGGCGGTCGATCGCCGCTACGCACTGCAGGGCGGCCGGCTACAGCAATGTGAATTGTCATCGCGGACGGCAACCCTGGCTTAAGCGCGGTTGCGAGGTTATAGTTCGCCTTGCTTCAATTCTTCAGGGCCGTCTTCCATGCAGACCGACAACGCCGAGTACATCCGGCGCACCATCCGCAGCGTTCCAGACTGGCCCCAACCCGGTGTCATTTTTCGCGACATCACGCCCGTGCTGCAGGACCCGCGCGCGTTCCGGGTGCTTATTGATCTCTTCGTCTATCGCTACATGCGCCAGCGCCTGGACCTGGTGGCTGGCGTGGATGCGCGCGGCTTCATCGTGGGCAGCGTGCTGGCCTACGAACTCAATCTGGGCTTCGTGCCGGTGCGCAAGAAGGGCAAGCTGCCGTTCCGCACCGTGGCCGAGGAGTACTCGCTGGAGTATGGCAACGCGTCGGTCGAAATGCACACGGACTCCGTGCGCACCGGCCAGCGCGTCCTGCTGGTGGACGACCTGATTGCCACCGGCGGCACCATGCTGGCCGCCATCAAGCTGCTGCAGCGCCTTGGCGCCAATGTGGTCGAGGCGGCCGCCATCATCGACCTGCCCGACCTGGGCGGCTCCGCCAAGGTCGCCGCCACCGGCACGCCGCTCTACACCGTCTGTCAGTACAGCGCCGATACGCCTGCGTAACCCATCAACAGTCGCCGCTCAAACGTCCGACAACCTCGGTTGGATGAAGTCCAGGAAGGCCTTGGTCTTTGCCGGCAGCATGCGCGAAGGCAGCAGCGCGAAGAGCGGCAGAGGCGTCAGGCTCCATTCCGGCAGCACCCGCACCAGGCCCGCTTGCTTGATGGCGCGTTCCATCGCGTCAAAGACCAGCAGCGGCGTGATGCCCAGGCCTTGTCCCGCCAGCCGTCCGAGCATGCCGACGTTGTTGGCCGACAGGCGGCCCGACACCTGCACGCGTTCCACCTTGTCGCCCGAATGCAGCATCCAGAAGGATGACTCCTCGCGCATGGTGGGGCGCAGGCATTCGTGATGGCTGAGATCCGCGGGCACCCGCGGCTCGCCGTGGCGGGCCAGGTACTCGGGCGAGGCATATAGCTGATGGGCCATCAGCACGATCTTGCGCGAGATCAGGCTGGAGTCCGGCTGCTGGCCAAAGCGCAGGATCAGGTCGAACGGATTGCTGATGGGATCGATCGGACGCATGCTCAGATCGAAGTCGCATTCGATATCCGGATGCTGCTCACGGAATTCGCTGATGACGGCGGGCAGGAACAGTTGCGCCAGGCTGGTAGGCAGCGAGATGCGCAGGCGTCCCTTGGGCTGCACCGCCATGTCCAGCAACTGATCGTGAGCAATGCGCGCTTCTTCCACGATATGGCGGCAGCGTTCGAAATAGATGGCGCCGGCCTCGGTCAGGTCGATCTTGCGCGTACTGCGGTTGAGCAGCCGCATGCCGATGCTGCGCTCCAGTTCACTGACGCGGCGCGAGAGCGTGGAGGTCGGAATATTCAAGGCTTCGGCCGCGTGGCTGAAGTTCTTGCGCTTGGCGACTTCGACAAACAGAGCGATGTCGTTAAGCTGGATATCCATGGGGGCCCTCGAGATTCAATTCCATTGCTGGTGGATTCGTATGATAAATGGAATCATTGTCCCGCCAGTAGAAATGTCTATTTCCCCACGCTGAACGGCGTATCCACCCGATCAGCTGCACATCTTCCCTTACCTAGCTTGCTTGCGGCTGAATGCCGGCAAGGCCTGCCGGTGCTGGATGGCACTCGGAAGTGTGCAGAAAATGCGCAGATTCTGGCGATCACTTCCCGTAATTGTCCCATCTGTGCAAATATGTTCCCCAAAATAAGGGTTTTTACTAGGCCGCAATCGCCAGATACTTCGTCCCAGCAATCAAATTGTCATATCGCACCTGCCAGCCTGGCAGAAGACGATGTGCAAGGTTTAGGATGGAGTCGTCTCAATGAAAGCCCTAGCTACCGCACTCATGGTTACCGCAACGTTGGTGGGTATGTCCGCCGCTCACGCCGATGGCAAGACGCGTGAACAGGTCCAGCAGGAACTGCAAGCCGCCAAGGCCGCCGGCCAGGTCACGTTTGGTGAACTGGACTATCCGCCTGCCGCCGTCGAGCGCACCAGCCTGTCGCGCGAGCAAGTCCAGCAGGAACTGCAAAGCGCCAAGGCTGCTGGCCAGGTGACCTCTGCTGAACTGGACTACCCGCCCAAGGCCGCGGTGTCGCAAACCGCCGGCAAGAGCCGCGAACAAGTGCGTCAGGAATTGGCTGAAGCCAAGGCCCGCGGCGAGTACACGTTCGGTGAACTGGACTACCCGCCCCAAGGCCGGTAAGCCGTCCAGCTGGCAAGAAAAGAGCCCCTTCGAAGTGTCGAGGGGCTTTTTTTATGTGCAGCGGATGGTCCGCCATCCGCCGATAGTGTGGCGTTTGCACATCAGAATTGTCCGGGCCAATCAACAACTCTTGTTGGTCTGTCGGGCCCGGCAGGAGAATATCCGAGGCCCGTCTGGTGTTTTGCGAGCCTTAATTCGCATTTGATATCAATGCGTTAACGCAGGTTTCCAAAGAGGGTGGTTAGTAAGAAGGCCGTCATTATCCCAACCATGGAAAGTAGTTCTTCGAAATCCGGGTTACTTCGAATGGGCGCAGGCTGGACACTGACTCCAGTGCATGCGCCGCTAACTTGTTCGCAGCGGCACGCAGACTCCCAGCTCTGTGCGCGGTGGGTTTGCGGTTTGCCTTTCATCTCGCCATTTTGGGGACTTATATGAAGAAGACGCTATTGGCTGTCGCGCTGCTGGCTGGTTTCGCCAGCGCTGCGCAAGCCGCAGACTCCGTGACGCTGTACGGCTTGATCGATGCCGGTGTCGGCTACGAGAAGGTCAAGTTCGGCGGTAATTCGCAAAGCCGTTTCGGCGGAGTTCAGGGCGTGAGCAGCGGCTCGCGCTTCGGCCTGCGCGGCACCGAAGATCTCGGCGACGGCCTGCGCGCCGTGTTTACCCTGGAAGGCGGCTTCGGCCCCATGAACGGCAAGTCGCTGCAGAACGGCCGCCTGTTCGGCCGTCAGGCCACCGTGGGCCTGGACAGCGATTCCTGGGGCCGCCTCGAATTCGGCCGCCAGACCAACCTGGCCTCCAAGTACTTCGGCTCGATCGACCCGTTCTCGATCAGCTACAACACCGCCAACATGGGTACCACGTTCGGCAGCGCCAACACGATGCGCCTGGACAACATGGTCCTGTACCAGACCCCCAGCATGGGCGGCTTCAAGCTGGGCGTGGGCTACTCGTTCAGCGCCGATGACACGGTCAGCGACACCTCGCAGACCGGTTTCGCAACCGGCAACAACAACCGCGTGCTGACGGCGGGCGTGCAGTACGTCAACGGCCCGCTGAACCTGGCTGCGGCGTACGACCGCTTCAACCCGTCCAACGGCCAGACCGGCGGCAAGTCCGAAGCGCGCATCCAGGAATACATCCTGGGCGGTTCGTATGACTTCGAAGTCGTGAAGGTCGCGGCTGCGTTCGGCCAGACCCGCGACGGCTGGTTCGTCGGCCAGAACATGGGCACCACACCCGACGGCATGCAGAACCTGGGCTCGTTCAAGCTGGCTGACGGCTTCCGCGCCAATTCGTACATGATCGGCGCCACCGTGCCGCTGGGCCGCCACGCTGTCTTCGGTTCGTGGCAGCGCGCCACCGCCAGCAACGACAAGCTGACGGGCGACGATGCAACGTTCAACGTCTACAGCCTGGGCTACACCTACGACTTCACCAAGCGCACCAACCTGTACGCGTACGCCTCCTACGGCGACAACTACGCGTTCCAGCGCGATGCGACCGACACGGCAGTCGCCGTGGGCGTGCGTCACCGTTTCTAAGCGCTAGGACGTCCGGCAAAACCTTGCTGAATGCGCGGCTCATCTCCGTGGGCCGCCGAGTGACAGCGAACCCCCCCCTAGTGGTTGCCGCCGGACGTTTCTAGAGCAGGGAAGGGAAGGGCCTCCGTATGGAGGCCCTCTCGTTTTTGTGCGCCGGTGTGAAGGTCGCGGCCCTACAGGAATAGCTTGTAGGCCGGATTGTCGGTCTCGTTCCAGTGGGGATAGCCCAGTTCGGCGACGAAGCTGCGGAACTGCTTCTTGTCGGCAGGCGGCACCTGGATGCCGATCAGGATGCGGCCATAATCCGCGCCCTGGTTGCGGTAATGGAACAGGCTGATGTTCCAGTCCGGATTCATGGCGTTCAAAAAGCGCATCAGCGCGCCCGGACGTTCCGGGAATTCAAAGCGGTACAGCAGTTCGTTGCGCGCCAGCGCCGAGCGCCCGCCCACCATGTGGCGCAGGTGGGTCTTGGCCATTTCGTCGTGGGTCAGGTCCAGCGTGTCAAAGCCGTGGCGGCGGAAGTTCGCGGCGATCTTGTCGGGCTCGGATGCCGAGGACACCTGGATGCCGACGAAGACGTGGGCGCGGTCCGCGTCGGAGATGCGGTAGTTGAACTCGGTCACGCTGCGCTCGCCCACCAATTCACAGAAGCGGCGGAAGCTGCCGCGCTGCTCCGGCATGGTGACGGCGAACACGGCTTCGCGCATTTCGCCGACTTCGGCGCGTTCGGACACGAAGCGCAGGCGGTCGAAATTCATGTTGGCGCCGCAGGCGATCGCCACCAGCGTCTTTCCCTTCAGGTTGTGTTCGGCCGCGTATTGCTTGGCGCCGGCGACGGCCATCGCGCCGGCCGGCTCCAGCACGCTGCGGGTGTCCTGGAACACGTCCTTGATGGCTGCGCAGATCGCATCGGTGTTGACCACCACGAAATCGTCCACATACTGGCGCGTGAGCTTGAAGGTCTCCGCGCCGACCATCTTGACCGCCGTGCCGTCGGAGAACAGCCCCACGTCGTTCAACTGCACCCGGCGGCCCGCGCGCACGCTGCGCAGCATGGCGTCCGAGTCTTCCGTCTGCACGCCGATGATCTTGATTTCCGGGCGCAGCTGCTTGATGTAGGCGGCCACGCCCGCGATCAGCCCGCCGCCACCGATGGCCACGAAGATGGCGTCGATCGGGCCGGGGTGCTGGCGCAGGATCTCCATGCCCACGGTGCCCTGGCCGGCGATCACGTCGGGATCGTCGAAGGGGTGGACGAAGGTCAGCTTCTCTTTCTTTTCCAGGATCTGCGCGTGCGCGTAGGCGTCGGAAAAGCTCTCGCCCGCCAGCACGACTTCGCCGCCCAGGCGGCGCACCGCGTCGATCTTGACCTGCGGGCTGGTGGTGGGCATGACGATGACGGCGCGGCAGCCCAGCCGGCTGGCCGCCAGCGCCACGCCCTGGGCGTGGTTGCCTGCCGAGGCCGCGATGACGCCGCGGTTGCGCGCGGCCGGGCTCAGGTTGGCCATCTTGTTGTAGGCCCCGCGCAGCTTGAAGCTGAACACCGCTTGGGTATCTTCGCGCTTGAGCAGCACCGTGTTCGAGATCCGCTGCGACAGCAGCGGCGCCGTCTCCAGCGGCGATTCGACCGCAACGTCGTAAACCTTGGAGGTCAGGATGCGTTTCAGATAGTCAGTGGACATGGACAGCAGGCGGGGCAAGAAGTAGGGAGGTGGGGCAGATTATGCACCCGCGCGCGGCTACACTCGGCGCACTATGGAAGAAAGTCTGCTATCCGCTGTGCATTGGATGCTGGGGGTGCTGTCGCTGCCCTCGGTCGGCCTGTCCGCCATCTTCACGGTTTCGCTGGTGTCCGCGACCCTGCTGCCCTTGGGTTCGGAACCCGCTGTATTCGGCTACATCAAGCTGGCGCCGGACATGTTCTGGCCGGCCATCCTGGTGGCGACCCTGGGCAATACGGTGGGCGGCGCCATCAGCTACGCCATGGGCCTGGGCGCCGAGCGCGCCGTGCAGCGCTGGAAGGAACACCACCCCCATCCGCATCCCGATGCGACCGAAGGCGGACGCATGCGCGGACGCTGGAACGAGCGTGCCCACGACTGGATCCATCGCATGGGACCGCCGGCGCTGCTGCTGTCCTGGCTGCCCGCCGTGGGCGATCCGCTATGCGCCGTGGCGGGGTGGCTGCGGCTGTCGTTCTGGCCCTGCGTGCTCTACATGGCCATCGGCAAATTCCTGCGCTATCTGGTCATGACGGCCGGACTGCTGTGGTTTTTTCCCGGGCAGGTCTAGCGCCAGGATTGCACTTAATTGGGGACGCACCATCCCTATCATTTCCGAGTTTCGAGCGCTTCCCTAGGGGTATTAGGGGCCAGACTCGGCCTATGGCATAAAATAATTTTTTAAGGGCCCCCTTCTTGCAGCCATGAACGCCCCACTCGCTAGCCACATCTTGAACGGGGCGATGCCGCCCGCAGCACCCGCGCGCTTGCGCGAAATCCCGTACAACTACACGTCGTTTTCCGACCGCGAGATCGTCGGCCGCTTGCTGGGCGACGACGCCTGGAGCCTGCTGAGCGACCTGCGCGGCGAACGCCGCACCGGCCGTTCCGCGCGCATGCTGTACGAGGTCCTGGGCGACATCTGGGTGGTGCGCCGCAACCCCTATCTGCAGGACGACCTGCTCGACAATCCCAAGCGCCGCAAGCAGCTCATCGAAGCCCTGCATCACCGCCTGGGTGAAATCGACCGCCGCCGCGAACCGGACGTGCCCGCCGAGGCCGGCCACGATCCGCACCGCGACGAGAAGGTCGTCGGACTGCTGGCGCGGGCGCGCTCCGCCATCGCCGCGTTCGAGGGCGAGTTCGATCAGACCGCCATGATGCGCAAACAGGCGCAGAAGGTGCTGGGCCGCATCACCGCGCGCGACAACATCAAGTTCGACGGCCTGTCGCGCGTCTCGCACGTGACCGACGCCACCGACTGGCGCGTGGAATACCCCTTCGTGGTGCTGACGCCGGACACGGAAGACGAGATCGCCGCCCTGGTCACCGCCTGTATTGAACTCGGGCTGACCATCATCCCGCGAGGCGGCGGCACCGGCTATACCGGCGGCGCCATTCCGCTGACCTGGAAGTCGGCGGTGATCAACACTGAGAAATTCGACAAGCTCGGCAAGGTCGAGTCCTGTCTGCTGCCCGGGCTGACCGAACCCGTGGCGGTCATCCATGCCGGCGCCGGCGTCGTGACCAAGCGCGTTTCCGAGGCTGCCGAGGCGGCCGGCTTCGTGTTCGCCGTCGACCCGACCTCGGCCGAGGCCTCCTGTGTCGGCGGCAACATCGCCATGAACGCGGGCGGCAAGAAGGCCGTGCTGTGGGGCACCGCGCTGGACAACCTGGCCTGGTGGCGCATGGTTGACCCGAACGGCAACTGGCTGGAAGTCAGCCGCCTGGACCACAACATGGGCAAGATCCATGACGTGGACGTGGCGCGCTTCGAGCTCAAGTGGTTCGACGGCCGCGGCAAGCCGGGCGAACGCCTGCTGAAGACCGAAACCCTGGAAATCCAGGGCCGCGTGTTCCGCAAGGAAGGCCTGGGCAAGGACGTTACCGACAAGTTCCTGGCCGGCCTGCCCGGCATCCAGAAGGAAGGCTGCGACGGCCTGATCACATCGGCGCGCTGGGTGCTGCACCGCATGCCGCGCTACACGCGCACCGTCTGTATGGAGTTCTTCGGCCAGGCGCGCGACGCGATCCCGTCGATCGTCGAGGTCAAGGGCTACCTGGACGGCGAAGGCCGCGCCCGCGGCGCCATCCTGGCCGGTCTCGAGCATCTGGACGAACGCTATCTGCGCGCGGTGGGCTACGCCACCAAGAGCAAGCGCGGCGTGCTGCCCAAGATGGTCCTGATCGGCGACATCGTCGGCGACGACGAAGACGCCGTGGCCGCGGCTTCCAGCGAAGTCGTGCGCCTGGCCAACACGCGCCATGGCGAAGGCTTCGTGGCCGTCAGCCCCGAGGCGCGCAAGAAGTTCTGGCTGGACCGTTCGCGCACCGCCGCCATCGCTCGCCACACCAACGCCTTCAAGATCAACGAAGACGTGGTGATCCCGCTGCCCCGCATGGGCGAGTACACGGATCACATCGAGCGCATCAACATCGAACTCTCGACCAGCAACAAGCTCAAGCTGCTGGGCGAGCTGGACGCCTATCTGTGCACGCCGTTGCCGGTCGGCAAGATCGACGACACGGACGTCGAGACCACCCGCGCCGAAATGCTGGCCGAGCGCACGCGCCAGGCGCTGGAACTGCTGGCCGCCGTCAGGCAGCGCTGGCAGTGGTTGCTGGACAACCTCGACCTGCCGCTCCTGCAGGCGCTGCCCGAGCTGCATGGCCTGGGCCTGGGCGAGCTGCAGCCCGTGCTGTCGGACCGCCTCGCGGCGCAGCCCGGCGCGCGCGTCTTCGACGTGGTGCAGGATCGCACCATCCGCCTGTCCTGGAAGACGGAAGTGCTGGCGGGCCTGCAGCGCACTTTTTCGGGCGCGGCCTACAAGAAGATCGTCGACGAGATGATCGCCATCCATGGCCGCGTGTTGAAGAGCCGCGTCTTCGTGGCGCTGCACATGCACGCCGGCGACGGCAACGTGCATACCAACATCCCGGTCAACTCGGACGACTACGGCATGCTGCAGGAGGCCCACCAGGCCGTCGAACGCATCATGCAGATCGCCCGCGACCTGGACGGCGTGATTTCCGGCGAGCACGGCATCGGCCTGACCAAGTATGAATTCCTGACCGAGGCCGAGCTGGCGCCGTTCCAGGACTACAAGCGCCGCGTCGATCCCAACGGTCACTTCAACGCCGGCAAGCTGATGCCGGGTGCGGACCTGCGCCACGCCTGGACGCCCAGCTTCAACCTGATGGGCCACGAGTCGCTGATCATGCAGCAAAGCGACATCGGCGCCATCTCCGAATCCATCAAGGACTGTCTGCGCTGCGGCAAGTGCAAACCGGTGTGCGCGACCCACGTGCCGCGCGCCAACCTGCTGTATTCGCCGCGCAACAAGATCCTGGCCACCTCGCTGCTGGTGGAAGCCTTCCTGTACGAAGAGCAGACCCGCCGCGGCGTCAGCCTCAAGCACTGGGAAGAGTTCGAGGACGTGGCCGACCATTGCACGGTCTGCCACAAGTGCTACAACCCCTGTCCGGTCGACATCGATTTCGGCGACGTGTCCATGAACATGCGCGCCGTGCTGCGCCGCATGGGCCGCAAGTCGTTCAATCCGGGCACGGCCAGCGCCATGTTCTTCCTGAACGCCAAGGATCCGGCCACTATCAACGCCACCCGCAAGGCAATGGTGGGCGTGGGCTACAAGGTCCAGCGCGCCGCGCACGACCTGCTGTCGGGCCTGGTGAAGAAACAGACCGCCGCGCCTCCGGCGACGGTGGGCAAGCCGCCGCTGCGCGAGCAGGTGGTGCATTTCGTGAACAAGAAGATGCCTGGCGGGCTGCCCAAGCAGGCGGCGCGCAAGCTGCTGGACATCGAAGACGCGAACTACGTGCCGATCATCCGCGATCCCAAGGCCACCACGGCCGACACGGAAGCGGTGTTCTATTTCCCGGGCTGCGGCTCGGAGCGACTGTTCTCCCAGGTGGGCCTGGCCACGCAAGCCATGCTGTGGCACGCGGGCGTGCAGACCGTGCTGCCGCCGGGCTACCTGTGTTGCGGCTATCCCCAGCGCGGCAACGGCATGACGGACAAGGCCGAGCAGATCATCACCGACAACCGGGTGCTGTTCCATCGCGTCGCCAACACGCTGAACTACCTGGATATCAAGACGGTGGTGGTCAGCTGCGGCACCTGCTACGACCAGTTGGCGGGCTACGAGTTCGACAAGATCTTCCCGGGTTGCCGCCTGATCGACATCCACGAATACCTGCTGGAAAAGGGCATCAAGCTGGAAGGGGCCAAGGGCGTGCGCTACATGTACCACGACCCCTGCCACACGCCCATGAAGCTGCAGGAACCCATGAAGACCGTGCGCGCCCTGGTCGGCGACGACGCCGTCAAGAGCGACCGCTGCTGCGGCGAATCGGGCACGCTGGCCGTCAGCCGCCCCGACATCTCCACGCAGGTGCGCTTCCGCAAGCAGGAAGAGCTGCTCAAGGGCGATGTCGCCTTGCGCAGCGACGGCTTCACCGGCGACGTGAAGGTGCTGACTTCCTGCCCGTCGTGCCTGCAGGGCCTGTCGCGCTATGAAGGCGACACCGGCATGGACGCGGACTACATCGTGGTCGAGATGGCGCGTCACATCCTGGGCGAAGGCTGGATGGAAGAGTACGTGCGCCGCGCCAATGCGGGCGGCATCGAGCGGGTGCTGGTTTAGGCCGGCAGTCCACGCAAGAAGCGCACAAGAAAAAACCGCGACCATTGCTGGTCGCGGTTTTTTTTCAACTGTGGCAGTGAGCTGTGAGGATTACTCCAGCTTGATGCCGGCCTTCTTGATCACGTCCGCCCAGGCGCTGCGTTCTTGTTCGGCGTAGGCCTTGAAGTCTTGCGAGGACATTGGCATCGGGATGACGCCCATGTCCAGGATCTTCTGCGATACGGCGGGCGACTTCAGCGTGGCTTCCAGGTCGGCGGCCAGCTTCTTGACGACGGGCTCCGGCAGGCCGGCCGGGCCGACCAGGCCTTGCCAGGCATAGGCGGTGAAGTTGGGCACGCCTTGCTCGGCCATGGTGGGCACGTCCGGCAGCGCGGCGACGCGTTCCGGAGTGGCCGCGGCCAACACGCGCAGCTTGCCGGCCTTGACGTTGGGCAGGCCCGAGGCCAGATCGATGAACATCAGGTCCACCTGTCCGCCCAGCAGATCCTGGACGGCGGGCGCCGCGCCCTTGTAGGGCACGTGCAGCACGTTGGCGTTGGTGCGCTGCTTGAAGAGTTCCAGCGCCAGGTGATGCGGCGAGCCCGCGCCGGCGGATGCCGCCGACAGCTTGCCCGGTTCTTTCTTGGCGGCCTGGATCACGTCGTCCACGGTCTTGAACGGCGAATTGACATTTACGGCCAGCAGCAGCGGGAACTTGGCGATGCCGCCGATGTAGGTGAACTTGGACGGATCGTAGGACAGCTTGGCGTACAGCGACGGGTTGAACGCCAGCGTGCCCGAGTCGGCCGTGCCGACCATGTAGCCATTGGCCTCGGCCTGGGTGATGGCGGTAGCGCCGATGATGGTGGCGGCGCCGGGGCGGTTCTCGACCACGATGGTCTGGCCCAACGGTTTTTCCAGGCCGCTCGCCACCGTGCGCGCCACGACGTCGGTGCCGCCGCCGGCCGGGTAGGGCACGATCCAGCGGACCGGCTGGGTGGGCCAGGATTGGGCGGAGGCCGCGCCGGCGGCCAGGGACAGGGCGGCCAGCGCCAACAGGCGCTTCGCGTGCTTATGCATGGGGTGTCTCCAAGTGCGGAATTAAGTATGGGCCGCCGCCGCAGGGTGCGCGGGGGGCCTGTTATGCGCCGTTATTATGCCTTGCGTCCCCGGCAATCGGCAGATGTTTTGTGCCCTGTTTTCAGCGGCTTATTGCGGATCGGGGTAGCTGCGGGCGCCGAAGATCGCGGAGCCGATACGCACCTCGGTCGAGCCTTCCTCGATCGCCAGTTCGAAGTCTCCGCTCATGCCCATCGAGAGCCGGTCCAGCGATACGCCGGGCAGGTTTTCCTGGCGCAGGCGGTCGCGCAATTCGCGCAGGGTACGGAAGCAGGCGCGCACTTCGGCGGGATCCGGCGAATTGACGGCCAGCGTCATCAGGCCTTGCACGCGCAGCGTCGGAAAGTCAGCGGCGATGCGGCGCAGGAAGGCGGCCACGTCGGCGGGATCCATGCCGTACTTGGTGGGCTCGGACGAAGTCTTGACCTGCACCAGCACGTCCAGGGTCCGGCCTTCGTTGGCCAGGCGGCGGTGCAGGGCTTCGGCCAGCTCCACCCGGTCCAGCGACTGGACTTCGGCCGCGTCGCGCGCGGCGTCGCGGGCCTTGTTGGTCTGCAGGTGGCCGATCAGCACCCATTGCAGGCCCAGGCCGTCCAGGGCCGCGGCTTTCTGGCGGATTTCCTGCGTCTTGTTTTCGCCGTAGCGGGTCAGCCCCAGCGCCATGCCCTCGCGGATGGCGTCCACGCCGAAGGTCTTGCTGACGGGCAGCAGCGTCACGCTGTCCGGGCTACGGCCGGCGCGCGTGCAGGCGTCGGCGATGCGTTGCTGGATCTGGGCAAGGCGCCCGGCCATGGTGTCTACGGCGGTCATTCAGCTCTCTGGTAGGAACGGGATGTCCCATAGTGTAGGACTGCGCCGGATCGTTTCGCCACAACGCCCGCCGGCGTCGTTGACCCTGTCTGATTGGCAGGCTTAGAATTTGAAGATATTTGTTTATATTTCAATGTTCTATGCCTTCCGGCGCCGCCCCAGCGGGCGACACGGTATCCAACCTACACAGTCTCCCGCCATGTCCACCGCAGCGCCTGAATACGCTTTCGCCACGCCTTTCCTGAATCCTCCCGCTTCCCCCATCCGATCGCTCATGCCGTATGCCATGCGGCCGGGCACCATTTCGCTGGCGGGCGGCTATCCCGCGCAGGAACTGTTCGACGTGGAAGGCCTGTCGATCGCCTCGACCCAGGTCCTGGCCCGCCTGGGCGCCTGCCTGCAGTATTCCAACATCGACGGCCAGGCCAGCCTGCGCCACGAATTGGCGCGCCTGTCGGCCGAACGCGGCCTCCATTGCAACGCCGATACCGAGCTGGTCGTGACCGGCGGCTCGCAACAGGCACTGGCGCTGCTGACCCGCGTCATGCTGCAGCCCGGCGACCACGCCATCATCGAATCGCCCGCGTTTCCCAATTCCGTACAGGCGCTGCGCTACACCGGCGCAACGGTGCATACGGTGCAGTCGGGTCCCGAAGGCATCGACGTGGACGCGCTGGACGAACTGGCCGGCCGCATCAAGCCCAAGATGGTCTGCGTGGTCGCCTCCTTCTCCAACCCTTGCGGCGCGACCCTGACGCGCGAGCGCCGCCTGCGGCTGCTGGAACTGGCGGTCAAGCACCGCTTCCTGATCGTCGAGGACGATCCTTACAGCGAACTGCGCTTTGCCGGCGAGGCGGTGCCGCCCATCGCCGCGCTGGCCGAGGGCGAAGCGCGCCACTGGGCCGTGTACCTGGCCAGCATGTCCAAGACCATGGCGCCGGCGCTGCGCATCGGTTGGCTGGTGGCGCCGCCGGAAGTCCGCCGCCGCTGCGTCAGCGCCAAGGCGGCCGACGATATGGCCTCGTCCGCCTGGATCCAGGAAGTCGTGGCCCAGTACCTGGCCAACGGCCGCTACGGCGAGCACGTGCCGCGCATCCGCGCGGCCTACGGCCAGCGCTGCGACGCGATGGCGGAATCCCTGGCCCGCGAACTCAACGGCCGCGTCACCTTCAGCAAGCCCGAGGGCGGCATGTTCTTCTGGGCCCGGCTGACCGGTGAGATCGACGCCACGCGGCTGTTGCCCTACGCCATCGAGCACGAGGTCGTCTACGTGCCGGGCAAGGCGTTCTACGCGGACGCGGCGCAGGCCGACCTGCACGCCATGCGCATGTCTTTCGCCACCATGAATGAAAGCCAGATCGCCCAGGGCATGGTGCGGCTGGGCCGCGCGCTGGACGCGTGCGAGGCCAACCAACCGGTGTCGATCTCGCTGGCCGCCTGATGCTCTGATGCCGGCTTGACGGCGCGCATGCGCCTCTGGCTGGCCTGTTGCTAAGCTCTTCAGACTGTCCGCCCCGGCGCTTGCGTGCGGGGTGCGCATACCTAAATAAGCGCTCGTTATTTGGTTTGGGCGCTTCATGTCTATAAGCTTCTTGCCTCGGCGCGTTCCCGCGCCCGCAAAGCAGAACAGGAAACGAGGTCATGAACATTGCAAAAGGGTTGATCGGCGCGGCGTTGCTGGCGGCAGCGGCACAGGGCGCGCAAGCGGCCACGCTGGACGTAGTGCGCCAGCGCGGCGCCGTGGCTTGCGGCACGACCACGGGCTTCGCGGGCTTCTCCGCGCCCGACGCGCAAGGCAAGTGGCAAGGCCTGGACGTGGACCTGTGCCGCGCAATTGCCGCGGCGGTCTTCGGCGACGCCAACAAGATCAAGGTGGTGCCGTTGAATTCGCAGCAGCGCTTCACCGCCCTGCAATCTGGCGAGGTGGACGTGCTGACGCGCAATACCACCGTGACGCAGCAGCGCGACACCGCACTGGGCATCATCCACGCCGGCATCAACTTCTATGACGGCCAGGGCTTCCTGGTGCCGAAGTCCCTGGGCGTGAAGAGCGCCAAGGAAATCAACGGCGCCACCATTTGCCTGCAGACCGGCACGTCCAACGAAAACACGCTGGCCGACTGGGCGCGCGCCAACAACGTGAGCTACAAGCCGGTCGTGATCGAGACCTTCAACGAAGTGGTCAACGCGTTCGCCGCCGGCCGCTGCGACGTCTTCAGCACCGATGCCTCGGGCCTGGCCTCGATCCGCATTTCCAAGCTGCAGAACCCCGACGACTACGTGGTGCTGCCCGAGATCATCTCCAAGGAACCGCTGGGGCCCTTCGTGCGCCAGGGCGATGATGCCTGGCTGAACATCGTGCGCTGGTCGCTGTCGGCCATGATCGAAGCCGAGGAGTACGGCGTGTCGTCCGCGAATGTGGACGAGCAGGCCAAGAGCGCCAACCCCAACATCAAGCGCATCCTGGGCGTCACGCCCGGCAGCGGCGCCAACCTGGGGCTGGACGAGAAATGGGCCTACAACATCGTCAAGCAGGTGGGCAACTACGGCGAGAGCTTCGAGCGCAACGTTGGCCAGGGCAGCCCCCTGAAGATCAAGCGCGGGCTGAATGCGCAGTGGACGCAGGGCGGCTTGATGTACGCGTTGCCGATACGGTGACGACGACGGGTTTCGCGCGTTGGGCAATCGATTGCCCCGTGCGCGAAGCCCAATGGCTTTATCCGCGCCGGTACAACTCCGCGATCTTCACGAACGCCGCCCGCAATTCCCGCGTGCCGCCCTGGAAGATCATCGGCCGGCCGCGGTGCGTGAACACCACCAGCCGCTTGGAAAACAGCATCGGCACGAAGCGCGCGTAGCGCACGTCTTCCCAGGCGACTTCGCGGCGTGTGAACCAGGTCTGGCGCAGGCCGCGTTCGTCGATGGTGGTGATGGACGTCTGCATGTGCCAGGAAACGAACAGCAGCCCCAGAAAGCACAGCCCCACCACGACGGCCAGCAAGGTGTCGAAGGGCTGCGAGGGCGCGCGGATGGCGGTGGTGACCACCTGCACGCCCAGCACCGCCAGGATGACCCAGGTCAGGATGCGGACCCAGTCGGGCCAGGCTTGGCCGGACAAGGGCAGGGGACCGATGGTACGCAGCAGCGCCGCGTGTTCCTCGGCGGAGGGCGTGCTGGCCGAAGCGTTCATGCGGTCCGTCATGCCGCCCGTTTGGCGGCAATGGCGTTGCCCGCGCGGCTTGCGCCCTTGCGGTTCAGATGGGCCGACATCCATTGGCCGATGTCGACCACGGCGTCGAAGTCCACGCCGGTGTCGATGTCCAGGCCGCGCAGCATGTACAGCACGTCTTCGGTGGCGACGTTGCCGGTGGCGCCCTTGGCGTAGGGGCAGCCGCCCAGGCCGGCCACTGAAGTGTGGAAAATCGAGATGCCGGTTTCCAGCGCCGCCAGGATGTTGGCCAAGGCCTGCCCGTAGGTGTCATGGAAGTGGCCGGAGATGCGGGCCGGGTCGGCCACGCGCGTCACTGCGCTCATCACTTCGCGCACGCGCTTGGGCGTGCCCACGCCGATGGTGTCTGCCACGTCGATCTCGTCGACCTGCATCGCCAGATAGCGCTGCGCCACATCCACGACCGCTTCCACCGGCACTTCGCCCTGGTAGGGACAGCCCAGCGCGCAGCTGATGCTGCCGCGCACGCGGATACCGGCGGCGCGTGCGGCCTGCACCACGGGTTCGAAGCGCGCGATCGATTCGGCGATGGAACAGTTGATGTTCTTTTGCGAGAAGGCTTCGCTGGCCGCGCCGAAGATCACGATTTCATCGGCGCCGGCGGCCAGCGCGCCCTCGAAGCCCTTCATGTTGGGCGTCAGCACGGAATAGATGGTGCCGGGACGGCGCTCGATGCGGGCCATCACTTCGGCGCCGTCGGCCATTTGCGGCACCCATTTGGGCGACACGAACGAGGCGGCTTCCACATTGGGGAAACCGGCGGCGGATAAGCGGTTGACCAATTCCACCTTGATGTCGGTGGGGACGAATTCCTTTTCGTTCTGCAGGCCATCGCGGGGCGACACCTCGACGATCTTCACGCGGGAGGGCAAAGCCATGTTTGTTCCTGTCTCGGGATGGGGTAAGCGGCGCGGCAGGGCGGCGCTATCTGCCCAATATTAGCGCCATAGCGCCGACCCTGTTTTGCAGGGAGGTCCGGGGGGAACAACCCTATTTCATGCGCTGGTAACGGCCATCGTCGAGCCGGACGATGCGGCCTTGCAGCTCCAGTTCGACCAACTGCGTCTGCAGGTCGGCGGTGTCCATTCCACTGCGGGCCTGGATCGCATCCAGGTGCAGCGGATCGTAGCCCAGCGCGTCCAGCACCGGGTGGTCAGGCAAGGCCTCCGCGGCGGCGGGCTGGGCGCGCGCGGCCGGCGTGGGGTCGCCGCCCAATTCGTCGGTGATGTCGCGGGCGGTTTCCACGAGCTTGGCGCCCTGGCGGATCAGCGCATGGCAGCCGCGCGAAAGCGGCGAATGGATGGATCCGGGAATGGCGAAGACCTCGCGCCCGCCTTCCGCGGCAAGCCTGGCCGTGATCAGCGATCCGCTCTGGCGGGCGGCTTCCACCACCAGCACGCCGCGCGCCAACCCGGCCACGATGCGGTTGCGCTTGGGGAAGTGCTGCGGCAGCGCGCCCGTGCCCAGCGGCAGTTCCGACACCAGCGCGCCGTGCGCCGCGATGCGGTGCGCCAGGTCGCGATGCTTGGCGGGGTAGATGCGGTCTATGCCGGTGCCCATGACGGCCACCGTGCCGGCGCCATCGGGGCCGGCGTCCAGCGCGCCTTCATGGGCGGCGCCGTCGATACCTAGCGCCAGCCCGCTGACGACGCGCCAGCCATGCCCGGCCAGATGCCGCGCAAAGGCGCGGGCGTTTTCCTGGCCGCCGGGCGTGGCGTTGCGCGCGCCCACCACGGCCAGCGACGGCCCCTGCAGGAAAGCGGGGTCGCCCGCCACATAGAGCAGGATGGGCGGGTCGGCGATGGTCAGCAGGCTTTGCGGATAGGTGGGATCGGCCAGCGTCAGGATGTGCCGGCCGGGCGCGGCCACCCATTCCAGCGCGCTTTCGACCTGCGCCGCCATCTCTGGCGGCATCGGGGCGGCCAGCTGCCGCGCCAGCGCTTCGGGCAGATGGCGCGACAGAGCCGCGGCGCGCTGGGCGTAGATCTGTTCCGGCAGGCCGAGCGCGCCGAGCAGGGTGCAGGCGGTGGCGGAGCCGATGTTCGGTTCCAGGGACAGGCGCAACCAGGCGGCCAGTTCGGAAGGGGATTGCGTAAGCGGCATCGTGCGGGGCGCGTAAGGGCGTCGGTGGTGCGAGAGTGTCGCATGCGGGGCGTTGGGCCGCGGGCCGGGGCGGATTGATTTGCGGCGTGGCGCGGCCAGGAAACTCCCGGGCACATGGCAATCCTGCCAATCCCGGGATTAGCCGAAAACTATTAGAAATCAAGAGTCTAATGAATTAAACTCTTATGTAAACCTGACTACTGGCATTTCCCCCGCAATGGCTTTACTTCCTATTCTTCGCTACCCGGACCCGCGCCTGCACAAAAAGGCCAAGCCGGTCGCCGAGGTCGACGACCGCATCCGCCAACTGGTGCGCGACATGGCCGAAACCATGTACGACGCGCCGGGCGTAGGCTTGGCCGCGACCCAGGTCGACGTGCATGAGCGCGTCGTCGTGATCGATGTGTCCGAGGAAAGCAACCAGCTGCTGGTCCTGATCAATCCCGAGATCACGTGGCGCAGCGACGACTACAAGATCTACGAAGAGGGGTGCCTGTCCGTGCCCGGCGTCTATGACGACGTCGAGCGCGCCTCCCGCATCCGCTGCAAGGCGCTGGACGTGGATGGCAAGCCCTTCGAGTTCGAGGCCGACGGTCTGCTGGCCGTGTGCGTGCAGCACGAGCTCGATCATCTGGAAGGCAAGGTGTTCGTGGAATATCTGTCCAGCCTGAAGCAGAACCGCATCAAGACCAGGCTGAAAAAGGCCGAGCGCGAAGCGTTGCGAGCGTAGAGGGGCCCACCCCCTACCCGCTGCGCGGGCCCCCTAGGCGGGCCCCTCTCCAGGGGGCGGCGCAGGCGGACCGGCAAAGCCGGATCCGCGGCGCCCCGGATCGGCCAGGCCTCCTGGCTGCGGGCAACGCGATTCTTTGAACGTCCGTTCCATTCTTCTTTTCACGTCCCATGCGCCTAGTCTTTGCCGGCACGCCGGAATTCGCCCGTATCGCTTTTGACGCCCTGCGCGCCGCAGGCCATGAGATCCCGCTGGTCATGACCCAGCCCGACCGCCCGGCAGGGCGCGGGCTGAAGCTGACGCCCAGCCCCGTCAAGCAGGCGGCGCTGGAGGCCGGCATCGAGGTCGCCCAGCCGCGCAGCCTGCGCCTGGACGGCCGCTATCCCGAAGAGGCCGGCGAGGCCCGGGCGCTGCTTGAGCGTGTGGCCCCCGACGTGATGGTGGTGGCCGCCTATGGCCTGATCCTGCCGCAATGGGTGCTGGACCTGCCGCGCCTGGGCTGCCTGAACATCCATGCCAGCCTGCTGCCGCGCTGGCGCGGCGCCGCGCCCATCCAGCGCGCCATCGAGGCCGGCGACGCGCAGACTGGCGTGACCATCATGCAAATGGATCAGGGCCTGGATACGGGTGACATGCTGCTTGAACGCGTCGTGCCCATCGGCGGCGACACCACGGCGGCCGAACTGCACGATGCGTTGGCGCTGGCGGGCGGCGAGGCGATCGTCGCGGCGCTGGATGCGCTGGCTCAAGGTGGACTGACGCCGCGCAAGCAGCCCGAGGCCGGTGTGACCTACGCCGCCAAGCTCGACAAGGCCGAGGGCGCGCTGGATTGCACGCAGCCAGCGGAACTGCTGGCGCGCCGCGTGCGCGCCTTCAATCCCGTGCCGGGCGCCAGCATCCGCCTGCCCGGCCTGGCAGACCCGGTGAAGGTGTGGCGCGCGCAGGCGCTGGATCAGGCCACGACGGCTGCGCCCGGCAGCGTGCTGCGGGCCGATGTCTCAGGCATCGACATCGCCACCGGCAACGGTGTGCTGCGCCTGCTGGAATTGCAGAAGGCGGGCGGCAAGCGCCAGCCTGTGGACGTGTTCGCGCGCGGCTGGCAGCCGGCCTGACAACACCGGGGCCGAGCCGCCCCGGAACTCGCTTTCAATACAAGGTGCTGGCCACGCGGGCGGGTAGATCGCGGTCGTAGGTGACGCCGTCGAACGTGCCTGCCGTCAGGTCCGACAGGATGCGGCCGGCGCTGGGCAAGGCGCTGCGCGGCACCTGGGTAGCGGGATCCCACAGCTTGGAGCGCAGCAGGGCGCGCGAACACTGGAAATACACGGTGTGCACGTCGACGACGAGCACCGAGCGCGGCAGCTTGCCGTCCATCTCGAAGCGGGCGAGCAGGGCGGGGTCCACGCTGATGCGCGCCGCGCCGTTGACGCGCAGGGTTTCGCCCACGCCAGGCACGAGGAACAGCAACGCGACCCGCGGGTCGGCCAGGATGTTGCGCAAGCTGTCGATGCGATTGTTGCCGCGGCGGTCCGGCAGCAGCAGCGTCTTTTCGTCCTCCACCACTACAAAGCCCGCGGGATCGCCGCGCGGCGAGGCGTCCAGGCCATCGGGACCCGCGGTCGCCAGCATCGCGAACGGCGCGGCTTCGATGAAGGCGCGGTAGTGCGGATGCACATGGTCCACTTCCTTTTTGATCGAGGCTTCGCCAGGCGAGCCGTACAGCGCTTGCAGGGCGTCCGCGTCAATAACCAGGTGGGCGGGGTCGATATGCATGGCAGTGAGGTCCCAGGTTCAGGCCAGCGCGGCTGGCAGGTCGGCAACGGTCAAGAACAGCTCGTCGGGGCCGCGTTCGCGCAGCGCCTCGACATGGTTATAGCCCCAGGCGACGGAGCCCACGCGCACACCCGCCTTGCGGGCGGCGTCGATGTCGCGCATTTCGTCGCCCACCAGCAGAAAGCGCTCGGGGGCGGTGCCGTGCTGCTTGAGCAGGCGGTCGATCTTGGCGGACTTGCCGAACAGGTCGGTGCCGCATTCGTAGTTGTCGAACAGGGCGGCGGTTTCCGCGCCCAGCACGCGCTGCACGTTCTCGATGGAGTTCGAGCTGACCACCGCCAGCCGCAGCCCGCCCGCCTTCAGGCGCGCCAGCGCGTCGGGAATGCCGTCGAACAGGTGCACGCTGGGGTCGATTTCCTGCATCAGCGTGCGCACATGGGCCATGATGGCGGGCAGCTTCCACAGCGGGATGCCGAGAAACTTGAGGATCTCGGCGGCATCGCGATGGCGCAGCTGGTCGCGTTCGGAGGCGTCGATCTTGCGGAAGCCATATTTGTCGGCCACCGTATTCAGGATGGAGTTGAACCATGGCATGGTGTCCGCCAGGGTTCCATCAAAATCAAAAGCAGCGATGTCGTATTTCAAGTCGCGGATCTCTAGAGCCTGTTGATGCTGAAATGGCCGTGTACCGACCCTAGGCGCCGTTCGGATGCAGCAGATAGTGCACGACGGGAGCCAGACCTTCGAGCGGCGGCGCGCCGGCCACGACGCGGGCGGCGCTGGCCCAGGGATAGTCCAGGCCCAGCAGCCATCCGAACACCGCTTCGGTGTCGTGCGCGGGCAGCGTCACCATGGTTTCGATGGTGATGACGAGGTTGCTGGCGCGATAGGGCTCGGGCTGGAATTCCCAGTCATAGCGGCCACAGCCCACGCGGACGTTACCCGTGGCCTTTTCCGTCATGCCCACGATCCAGTCGCACTGGTAGTCGGGCAGGCGCGCGCCAGCCTCGGGCCGCGCCAGGTAGAACGTGTAGACGTTGTCGTAGGTCTGGCCGAACTTGCGCACCAGCGTATCGGTGATGGCGGCCAGGCCGTGCGACTCGGGCGGAAAGGCGATGGCCTGCGTGCGCAAGGCCATCTTCAGCACGGCGTCCGGCGCGAACGCGCGCGCCATGTAGTGCGGGCGGTTCTCGTCCTTGGCGTGAAAGTAGTCGCGCAGGACGGATTCGGTACTGGCGGGAGTCAACGCATGGGTGGGCATTGCGGGGCTTCCGTTGTGGTCTGGTGAATGGATGGCCTCAGGCCTTGATCTGTTCGAACCACTTCGAGACATTGGGTGGTTCGTACATGGCGTAGCGGTCCAGCAGCAAAGCAGGGTCCTCTTCCACCACCAGCATGTCGCGATGCTGGGGGCGGATGAATTCTTCCTCGACCGCATGGTCCACGAACTGGACCAGCGCGTCGTAGTAGCCGGCAATGTTCAACAGGCCGCAGGGCTTCTGGTGCATGTTCAGCTGGGCCCAGGTCCAGACTTCAAAGAACTCTTCCAGCGTGCCCGCGCCGCCTGGCAGCGCGATGAAGCCGTCGGCCTTTTCCATCATCATGGCCTTGCGCTCGTGCATGCTCTGCACCAGGTGCAGTTCGGTCAGCCCGCGGTGCGCCTGTTCCTTCTTCATCAGCAGTTCCGGGATCACGCCGATCACGCGGCCGCCGGCGGCCAACACCTCATTGGCCACCACGCCCATGATGCCCACGACCGAGCCGCCGTACACCAGTCCCAGATCGCGCCGCACCAGTTCGCGGGCCAGCACGCGGGCCTGCTCGATGTAATCCGGCCGGGCGCCCGGGTTCGAGCCGCAATACACGCAAATGTTCTTCAGAGTCATAGATCTTCGGGTGATGCCTATCCCGTTACAGATTGCGTCACGGGTTTTCGGGAAGCCCATAGTTTACGCAAGGTTCGAAAACCGGTTTCGCCGGGCAATTTGGAGGGGCGCAGGCAATGTTTGGACACAGCATGTTCGGCCACGATCGGTAGACTGGGTTGTACGGAGAGACTGGAAGCCCAGTGTCGCAGTGCTTTCACTTAACCAAGAGGAGCCACGATATGGAACAAGCAACCCGTACCCACGCGCAGGCGAGCCGCCCGTTCGACATGGACGTGAAGGCCATACGCGCCAAGGCGCGCAAGGACATCGAGTCCGGCGCCGTGACCGACACTTATCGCGCCGACCGCCAGACCGTGTTGAAGCTGCTGAATGAAGCGCTGGCTACCGAGATCGTCTGTGTGCTGCGCTACAAGCGCCATTACTTCATGGCCCGGGGACTGAACGCCGAGCCCGTGGCCGCGGAATTCGCCGAGCACGCCACGCAGGAACAGGACCATGCCGACCGGCTCTCGGAACGCATCGTGCAGCTGGGCGGCGAGCCCGACCTGTCGCCCAAGGGTCTGTTGGAGCGCAGCCATTCTGAGTACGTCGAAGGCACCTCGCTGGAGGACATGATCAAGGAGAACCTGATCGCCGAGCGCATCGCCATCGACAGCTACCGCCAGATGATCGAGTACATCGGCGAACAGGACACCACCACGCGCCGCCTGCTGGAGGAAATCCTGGCGGTGGAGGAAGAGCACGCCGACGACATGTCGGACTTCCTGGCCAAGCGCTAGCGGGCGCGGCGCGCCGCCCGGGCATCGTGGCGGCGCGCGGCCGCGTCCAGCGCCGCATGATGGGTCTCGGCCCACCGGTCCAGCGCGATCAGGGCCACGTTCAGGGACTGGCCCAGTTCGCTCAGCCGGTAGTTCACGTGAGGCGGCACGGTGCCCAGGTCCTCGCGCAGCACCAGGCCGTGGCGCTCCAGTTCCTTGAGCGTCTGCGTCATGACCTTTTGCGAAATCCCGTCCAGCCTGCGCAGCAGCTCGTTGTTGCGCATGGGGCCATGCTCCAGCGCAGGCAGGATCAGCGGCACCCATTTGCCGGCGATCAGTTCCAGGGCGCGGCGCGACGGACAGGCGGCGTCGAACACGTCGCCCGCGGGCGTGGAGGCGGAAGGCTTTTTCATAGTTACCAAAAGGTGCGTACTTGTCGTACGGTAACTATAGTCTCTAAGCTAGCCGTTCCCTAGTCCTGGCAGGAGGCCGCAATGGCCTGGTTGATTCTGGTCGCCGCGAGCGCGGTGGAAATCGTGATGGCCCTGGCCTTGAAGTATGCCGATGGCTGGACGCGTTTGTGGCCCAGCGTGATCGGTATCGCGGCCGCGCTGGGCAGCGTGTTCTTGCTGACCTTGGCCATGAAGCAGCTGCCCGCAGGCACTGCCTATGCCATCTGGACCGGCATCGGGTCCGTGGGCATCACCGTGCTGGGGATCATGCTCTTCGGGGATTCGCCGTCCGCCGCCCGCCTGCTGTGCATTGCGATGATCGTGGGCGGGGTGGCTGGGCTCAAGCTGCTGGAAGCTTGAGCCCAGCACGCGGCGGGCGCCGCGCGCGGGACCGGGCTCAGATCGCGTCGGCCCAGAGGTCGTATTCGTCGGAATCGGTGACGCGCACGCGCACCAGATCGCCCGCCTTCAGGGGCTTGTCCGAGCTGACGTAGACGCAGCCGTCGATCTCCGGCGCGTCGGCGCTGCTGCGGCCCACGGCGCCGTCTTCGTCCACTTCGTCGATCAGCACGTCGATCTCGCGGCCCACCTTCCTGGCCAGGCGGGCGCTGGAGATCGATTGCTGCAGCTCCATGAAGCGTTCCCAACGTTCCTGCTTGACCTCGTCCGGCACCGGATTGTCCAGCAAGTTCGCGGGTGCGCCTTCCACCGGCGAATACTGGAAACAGCCCACGCGGTCCAGCTGCGCTTCCTGCATCCAGTCCAGCAGGTACTGGAAGTCTTCCTCGGTTTCCCCGGGGAAGCCGACAATGAAGGTCGAGCGTATCGTCAGATCCGGGCAGATCTCGCGCCAGCGCTTGATGCGGGCCAGGGTCTTGTCCTCGAAGGCCGGGCGCTTCATGGCCTTCAGGATGCGCGGGCTGGCGTGCTGGAACGGAATGTCCAGGTAGGGCAGGATCTTGCCCTCGGCCATCAGCGGAATGACTTCGTCCACGTGCGGGTACGGATACACGTAGTGCAGGCGCGTCCACACGCCCATCTCGGACAAGGCCATACAGAGTTCGGTCATGCGGGTCTTTACCGGACGGCCGTTCCAGAAACCGCTGCGGTACTTCATGTCCACGCCATAGGCGCTGGTGTCTTGCGAGATCACCAGCAATTCCTTCACGCCCGCCTTGACCAGGCGCTCGGCTTCGCTCAGCACGTCACCCACCGGCCGGCTGACCAGGTCGCCGCGCATCGACGGGATGATGCAGAAGCTGCAGCGGTGATTACAGCCTTCCGAGATCTTCAGATAGGCGTAGTGGCGCGGCGTGAGCTTGATGCCTTGCGGCGGCACCAGGTCCAGATAGGGGTTGTGGTCCTTCTTGGGCGGCGCGGCCTGGTGCACCGCGCGCACCACCTCTTCGTATTGCTGCGGGCCGGTCACGGCCAGCACGCTGGGGTGCACGTCGCGGATCACCGATTCCTCGACGCCCATGCAGCCGGTCACGATGACCTTGCCGTTCTCGGCCAGGGCTTCGCCGATGGCCTCCAGCGATTCCGCCTTGGCGCTGTCGATGAAGCCGCAGGTATTGACCACGACCACGTCGGCATCGTTGTACTCGGGCGTGACGACGTACCCTTCGGTCCGCAGCTGGGTCAGGATGCGTTCGGAGTCGACCAGGGCTTTGGGGCAGCCCAGGGATACGAAGCCCACGCGCGGGGTTCGGCCGTCGGCGTTGGCCGCGGCGATAGTGTCGGCCAGGGCGGAGGTGGCGGACGCGTTCGCGTCAGCGCTGTTGGCCTTGCCGGGGCCCTTGCCAGGCCGGGAGGTTTCGAGGATTTCCAATGTCGTTCACCAAAAAAACGCGCGGCAAGCGTGTCGCGCGGCGGATGTGTTTTTCATGTCGGGCGAGGCCGGGGCGGCTGGCCTCAAGATTCAGCGTGTTCGTTGGCGGGCCACGGGGGCAGCTCTCGCAGGGTCTCGGGGTGCAGCATTGCTACCTGTAGCAGGGTCTTTGCCGCACCCGAGGGGGTGCGCCGTCCTTGCTCCCAATCTTGCAGCGTGCGCACGCTCACGCCCAGCAGCTCAGCGAAATCCGTTTGCGGCAGGCCCACGCGATTGCGTGCTTCGCTGATATGCGACGCCTGCCACGGTGCGCTGCGCGCCGTCGGGGCAGCATTCTTCATGGCTCTTCAAAAGTCGGGTGGCGCCTGTGCGGCGTCCCAGGGGGTCATGCCGTCGCACCATGATGGGGGCGAAGGCGAATTTTTAATTATACGGCATTGCCGTAGGCCAGGTGCGGCAGGGCCGAGACTTGATGGACCATGGCGCACCTCCTTCCCCGGCGGTGGACACCTTCACTCTGCGAGAAGGTCAAGTCGATCGCGAATGCTGACTGCTCCAATACACATCTGACAAGCCCAGCCGCCGGTTCGCGTCGCGAGCCAGCACGAACATCAGATCCGAAAGCCGGTTGAGGTACTGGCGCACCGTCGGGTTGAGACTGCCGGTGCGCGCCAGCGCCACTACCGCGCGTTCGGCGCGGCGGCAGACGGTGCGGGCCATGTGGAATTGCGCCGATGCGCGCGAGCCGCCGGGCAGAATGAATTCCTTCAGGGGCGGCAGGGCGGCGTTATAGTGCGCCAGGCGGCGGTCCAGATGGGCGATCTGTGCCTCGTCCAGCGCGCGATGCCCGGGGATGCAGAGCTCGGCGCCCATGTCGAACAGGTCGTTCTGGATGGCGTGCAGATCCGCCGCTACGTCGTCGGGCAGATTTTCGGCAAGCAATACGCCGATGACGCTATTCAGTTCGTCCACATCGCCCAAGGCGGCGATGCGAGGGGCGTCCTTGGGCGTGCGCGAGCCGTCGCCCAGTCCGGTGGTGCCGTCATCGCCGGTGCGGGTGGCGATGACGGATAAGCGGTTGGCCATGGTTTCCTTCCTGGGTCGGGCCGCGCGCGGCGCGCGCAAGCGTCTGACGGGGCCGCGCCCTTTGTCTTAGATGGAACGTCCGCCGTCGACCGGGACTTCGACGCCGGTCAGGAAGCGCGCTTCGGCGCTGGCCAGGAATACGGCCACGTTCGCCACGTCGTCGGGATCGCACATCCGGCCCAGCGGTATCGTCGACACGAAGCGGGCCCGGTTTTCGGCATTGTCGGCCACGCCCATGAAGTCGTTGAGCAGCCCAGTGGGCGCCATGACCGGCGAAATGAGATTGACGCGGATGCCGTCCGAGGCGAGTTCGGCGGCCATCGACTTGGTCATGACCCTGACCGCGCCCTTCGAACTGTTGTACCAAGTCAGGCCGGGACGCGGCCGGATGGCGCCCACCGAGCCTACATTGATGATCACGCCGTCCTTCTTCTCCCGCATCAGGGGAATGACCGCCTGTGCCATGAGATAGATCGACTTCACGTTGACCGCGAAAACGCGGTCGAAGGTCGCTTCGTCCACATCCAGCATGGGCTGGTTGCGGTGCGTGGTGCCGGCGTTGTTGATCACCACGTCGGGCGCGCCGAAACGTGCCACGCAATGGCGCACCATAGCCTGCACCTGGTCGCCGTTGCTGACGTCGCAGGCGACGGCGCTGCCGTTTTCGCCAAGCTCCTTGGCGACCCGCTGGGCGGCTTCGAGATTGAGGTCGGCGAGGACGACCTTGGCGTTTGCCTTTGCATAGGCGCGGGCGATGGCGGCACCGAAGCCGCTGCCCGCTCCCGTGACGATCGCGATCTTGTTGCTCAATCCGGACATGATGGCATTCCTTATGCGTAGTGTTGAACAATGGTCTTGGTCGTACTCATTTCTTCCAGGGCGACAAACCCCTTCTCGCGGCCGTAGCCGCTTTTCTTGACGCCGCCGAAGGGCAGTTCCACGCCGCCGCCCGCGCCGTAGCAATTGATGAATACCTGGCCGCTGGCGATACGCTGCGCCAAGCGGGACTGGCGGCTGCCGTTCTCCGTCCAGACGCCCGCGACCAGGCCGTAGTCCGTCGCATTGGCCAGCCGGACGGCGTCGTCCTCGTCACTGAACGGCATGACTGAAAGCACCGGGCCAAAGACTTCCTGGCAGGCCAGGCGGTGTTCACGGGGGACCGGGCCGAACAAGGCCGGCTTGACGAAGTACCCGCCGGCAGGCAGGCCTGGCGCCAGGTTGCCTTGCGCAAGCATCGGCACGCCCATGGCGGTAGCCTCGGCGATGAAGGCCTGCACCTTGTCGCGTTGCCGCGCGTTGATCAGCGGACCGCAGTCCAGATCCATCTGCGGCGTGCCGGCCTTCAGCTCGGCGTAGCGGGTCGCGATGATATCGACGAAGCGGTCATGAATGCTCTGTTGCACCAACAGGCGGCTGCCGGCGGAGCAGGTCTGGCCCGCGTTCTGGACGATGGCCCGGACGATGATGGGCGCGGCCTTGGCCAGGTCCGCGTCGTCGAATACGATTTGCGGCGATTTTCCGCCCAGTTCCAACACGCAGGGCACATGGTTGCGCGCGGTGGCTTGCTGGACCTGGATGCCGACTTCCGGGGACCCGGTGAAGGTCGCGAAGTTGATGCCGGGGTGCGCGGTCAGCGCCGCGCCGGCTTCCGCGCCATAGCCCGTCACGATGTTGAGCGCGCCAGGCGGAAGGCCGGCTTGCAGCGCCAGCTCGCCCAGCTTCAGGACGGTCAGGCAGGCATCCTCGGAGGGTTTGACCACCGCCGCGTTGCCCATGGCCAAGGCCGGCGCCAGCGTGCGTCCCATCATTTGCGCGGGATAGTTCCAGGGAATGATGTGGGCCGTGACGCCATGCGGAATGCGGACCACGCTGACGTTGTAGCCGGACAGGTAAGGAATGGTCTGCCCGTGTACCTTGTCGGCCGCGCCGCCGTAGAACTCGAAGTAGCGGGCCACGGCCCCGGCGTCCGCGCGCGCCACGGACATGGGCTTGCCGGTGTCGCGCGCTTCCAGGTCGGCCAGTTCTTCGCCATGGTCCAGGATGAGTTGGCCCAGGCGTTGCAGGATCCGGCCGCGTTCGGTCGCCGTCATGCTGCCCCAGGCGCCTTCCACCGCCCGCCGCGCCGCCGCGACCGCCAGGTCCACGTCCGCCGCCCGGCCGCGCGCGATCCGCGTGAAGGCCTCCCCGCTGCAGGGATCGATGACATCTATTGTTTCGCCGTCGAGCGCATCGACCCACCGGCCGTCGATCAACAATTTGTTCACGCGCCGCTCCTTGATGTTGAGACGGCGGCAGCGGCCTCGAAGGCGCTGCCGCCCGCAGCCGCACGCCGTCAGGCTTGCGAACGGATGCCTTCGGGCTCGACTTCGCTCATGAACTTGGGATCGTTGTAGTGGTACAGATCGTCCAGGTAGGGCACGAAGAAGTCGTAGAAGGAGCGGGAGTCGTACTTGGCCTTTTCGCCCGGTTTGACACAGGCCGGGATGGGGCCGACGTTGGCGTCGTCGTCGGGGTAGAAGAAGAACGTGAGCGCGTAGCGCTTCATCGGCGGATTGACCACGCGGTGCGGGGTGGCGATGAAGCGGTCATTGGACAGGCGGTTGAGGACCTGGCCGGTGTTCACGATCAGCGCGTCCTTGACGTAGGTCACGTTGAGCCATTCCTTGGAAGGCGTCATGACCTGCAGGCCCGGCACCGGCGTCATCGGCAGCAGCGTCAGGAAGCTGCCGTCGGAGTGCGGGGCCAGGGCGTACTGGCCTTCCTCCATGCGTTCTTCCGGATGGTAGTAAGCGCAGCGCTGGTAGTACTCGGGTGCCTTGAACATGTCGTTGAAATACTCGGCCGGGAGATCCAGCGCCCGCGCATAGATCGGCAGCAGCTTGGTCGCGAGCGCCTCCATGGAGGTCTGGTAGGTGAACAGCGTCTTGCGGAATTCTGGCAGGCTTTCGGGCCATTGGTTCAGGCCGCGGTGCCGCACATTGGCGACGACCTTGGGATCGTCGGCCGTGCGGTTGCGCATGAAGAGCCACGCGGCATTGGTGTCCTTCTTGGTATTGAGCGCGATCTTCTCTTTGATGGCGGTCGATTGCAGGATCGATGCCTTGGGCGGCAGATAGCCCTGGTGGTGGAAGCCGACCCGGTGCCTGAGCTTTTCTTCCATCGGGATCTCGAAGAGCTGGGCGGTCTGGCGGAATGATTCGTCGATGAGTTCCTGCGGAATGCCATGGTTGACGATGGCGAAGAAGCCCAGGTTTTCCTGGATCCAACGCACGTCGGCCGCCAACTGTTCGAGCGCGCCGGGTTCGCCGGCCAGATAGGGGCCGACGTCGAGAATTGGCAGGCCCTTACCGCTTTCGATGGCTTGCCTGACGTTTTCCGAAGCGCTTACCTGATTCACTGAAGTAGTCATGATCCATGTCTCCTTGATGTATTGGTAGTTACCAAACCACTCTGGTCTTCAAACACTCGGACGGCGTTTTCATCAGTTCCAGAACTTGCACTTGGATTCCGCCTTGGAGGCAAACGCCTGCTCTCCGGGAATCATCTGCACCTGCTTGTAATAGTCCCAAGGCCCCTTGGATTCGGCCGGGCTCTTGATCTCCATGAGCCGCAGATCGTGGACCATGCGGCCGTCCTCCCGGATGTAGCCGTTTTGCGTGTACATGTCGTTGATTTTCTCTTTCCGCATCTGCGCCATCACGTCCTCGGCCTGGCTGGTGGCCGCGTGCTGGACAGCCTGCAGATAGTGCAGCGTGGCCGAGTAGCTGGCTGCCTGCATGCTGGTGGGCATCTTGTTCATCTTCTGCTGGAAGCGGGCGGCCCAGGCGCGCGATTTATCGTCCGAGTCCCAGTACCAGGCTTCGGTCAGGTTGATGCCGCGGGTCTGCTCCAGCCCCAGCGCATGCACGTCGGTGATGAACAGCATCAAACCCGCCAGTTTCATCGACGAAGACAGGCCGAACTCGCTCGCGGCCTTGACGGAGTTGATGGTGTCGGCGCCGCCGTTGGCCAGTCCCAGGACTTGCGCGCCCGAGGCTTTGGCCTGCAACAGGAAGGACGAGAAATCGGGGGTGGACAGGGGATGGCGCACGCTGCCCAGCACGCTGCCGCCATTGGCCTTGACGACCTCCGTGGTCTCTTTCTCCAGCGACTTGCCGAAGGCGTAGTCGACGGTCAGGAAGTACCAGGTCTTGCCGCCTTGCCGCGTCATGGCGGTGCCGGTGCCGCGGGCCAGGGCCACCGTGTCATAGAGGTAGTGGACCGTGTACGGCGAGCATTCCTCGTTGGTCAGCTGGGCGGCGACGCCGCCCGTGACGATGACGATCTTCTTTTTTTCCGCCGCGACCGTGGCGATGGCCAGGCTGGTGCCCGAGCTGGGGCCGCTGATGATCATGTCCACCCCTTGGGTGTCGAACCAGCCGCGCGCCGCGGTCGCCGCGACGTCGGGCTTGGCCGAATGATTGGACGTGACGACCTCGATCTTCTTGCCGTGGACCTGGCCGCCGAAATCGGCAATGGCCATCCTGACCGCCTCGGTGATGCCGGCGCCGCCCATGTCCGAATAGATGCCCGACATGTCGGCCAGCACGCCGATCTTGATGACGTCGCCGCTTGCCAGGGCCCAGGCGGGGGCACAGGACGCGAGGCAGAACAGGGACGCCATGACGCGGCGGCCTGGCGACGGAAGCTTGCGCAACGAACAGCGATAGGAAGAAGTTCTCATGCCTGTCTCCTGGGGTTCGGTTCCGCCGGCGTTGTGCCGCCGGTCGGCTGGTCCGTCGCGCCGCGGCGCAGCGCCAGGACCTTCTGCAACTGCGTCGGGTCCGCCAAATTGCTTGCTACCGCAAGGCAGTAATCCCACAGCGTCTCGTCGACGTTGGCGCCCAGCTGTACCGCGTTCGCCAGCCGCAGGACGGCCAGGCGGTCATGCTTGAATCTCACACTGCGTTGCAACAGCGATAGCGCGGCCGAACGCGCGTCCTGCCGCTGCGCGGTCGATGCCTGGGCATGCGCTCCCAGGCGCTGCGTCTTCTTCAACGACCGGATCAGCGCGCGCGACATGGATCAATCCACTTGCGCGCCGGAGGCGCGCACCACTTCGCCCCACTTCAGGGCATCGACCCGCAGGATCTCCGCGAACTCATCCGGCTGCGTGATGTAGGGTTCGGCGCCCTGCGCTGCGAAGCTGGCCGCGACTTCCGGCGTGCGCAGGATGTCGTTCACGTCGCTATTGATCTTTTGGATCAACGCGGGGGGCGTGCGTCCGGGGGCCATGAGGCCGAACCACGGATTGACGTCGAAGTCCTTGAACCCGGCCTGCGCGATGGTTGGAATGCTGTCGAATGCGGCGGCGGGGCGCGCGCTGGTGACGGCAATCGGATAAAGGGTGGCACTCTTGAGGGCGCCGATGACGGAGGGCAGGCTGGTGAACACCACCTGGATCCGTCCTCCCATCAAGTCCTGCAGCGCCGGCGCCGCGCCCCGGTAGGGAATGTGCGTGAGCTTGACACCGGTGGCGGCGTTGAACATCTCCCCCAGCAGGTGATTGACGGAGCCATTGCCGGCCGAGCCGTAGGTGATGTGCGACGTGCGCGCGGCAGCCACGACCGCGGCAACGGTCTTGAACGGCGAGTCCGCCCGGGTCACCATCACGAAGGGCAGGGTGGCCAGCGTGGCGACCGGCGCGAAATCCCGGACAGGATCAAAGGAAAGCTTGCGGTACAGCGCGCCGTTGATGGCTTGGGTGCCGACGTAGCTCATCAGCAGGGTGTAGCCGTCGGGCGCGGCGCGCACGACCAGTTCCATACCCACATTGCCGCCCGCGCCGGCGTGGTTTTCCACCACTACTGGTTGGCCCCATTTGGCCGTGAGCTTCTGGCCGATGATGCGGGCCAGCACATCGGAGGCGCCGCCCGGCGTCTGCGGGACGATGATCCTGACAGGCTTGTCTGGAAATGCGGCGTCCGCGCCTGCAGCCGGCGCGGCGATGCAGACGGCGGTCAACAGCGATGCGAACAGGCGTGTGAGCATGACGGGTCCCCGGGGGTCAAGAATCGAGCGTGGCGCCGGCTGCGGCGAGTATCCGGCTCATCTGCTGGCGTAGTGGGGCGTCGAACAAGCCATCGTCCGCGTGCGAGATGGCATGTGCGATGCGCATTTCGAGCATGCGCCGCAGCCGGTAGCGCAGCCGCTCGGCGCGCAGGCGCTGGCGCCGTGCCGGGTCGGTGGCGCGCCAGGCTTGATGCCGGTCTATGGCTTCCGATAGCGCCTGGATCGAGTCCGGTTGCGTGGACGAGGCCAGCAGCACCGGCGCGCGCCACGCTCCCTCCGGTTGCCGGTTCACAGCGGCGATGCGCTGTATGTCGGTGGCCATTCTTTTCGCGCCCGGCAGGTCCGCCTTGTTCACGACGTAGATGTCGGCCATTTCCATGATGCCGGCCTTCATGGCCTGGACCATGTCGCCGCTTTCGGGCAGCAGGACCAGCACCAGCGTGTCGACTTGCGCACGGGCTGCATACTCGGCCTGGCCGATGCCGACCGTCTCCAGAAGCACTTCGTCGAAACCGAACTCGTCCATGATGTCGAGCATCTCGGGCAGGTTGTCGGCCAGCCCGTCGCAAGTGCGGCGCGAACCCAACGAGCGGATGTACAAGTCGCCGATGCCGGCCAGGTCGTCCATGCGCACGCGGTCGCCCAGGATGGCGCCGCCGCTCTTCGGGCTGCTCGGATCGACGGCCAGCACGCCCAGCCGTCCCTGCGGCGCGCGTTCCAGCGCCAGGTGTCCGACCAGGGTGCTCTTGCCGGCGCCGGGAGCTCCTGTGATGCCGATCCGCCGGGCGGCGTGCGACGTCGCGTCGCGCAGCGCGAAGCGCGCAACTTCAGCAGCGTCGGCGTTGGCCATGCGCGTGAGCGCGCGGCTCAGCGCCCAGCGGTCCAGGGGCGGGGCGCTCATGTCCTGACCCTGCCCAGCACTTCGTCGCCGTGCTCGTCCAGCAGCGGGGGCAAGCCATAGGCAGGGGCATACCCATGGAAGCGGATCGGGCTGGCCACGGCCTGCAGCGGCAGGCGGCCATCGCCCAGTGCCACGACCAGTTCGCGGGCAGCGGTGATGTCGCTGGAAAGCGCCGCATTCAAGGTGCCGACCTCGGCCACCACCACGCCTAGCGGGCTCAGGCGGCGCACCCACGCGCTGGCGGGCGCCTGGCGGAGCACTTGCGCGATGGCGGCGATGACCTCGGCCCTGTGCTTGCGACGTCCCGCCATGGTGGCGAACTTCGGGTCCGCGATCCATTCGGGGCGACCGATTTCGCCGCAGAAGGTCTGCCAGAATTTGTCGTGGGTGATGAACAGCGTGAGCCAGCCGTTCGCCGTCGCGAAAATCTGCGCCGGCACTACATAGGGGTGCGAGGAGTCCGCCAGGCGCTCTATGGTTTCGCCCGCGTTCAGCGCCGCGCCTGCCAGGTAGTTGAGCTGCGAGAGCATGACGTCGTACATCGCCACGTCGACCTGGCCGCCCTGGCCCTGCACGATCTTGGCCAGCAGTCCTACCGCGGCCACCAGGCCGGCGGAGTTGTCGACCGCCGAATAGCCGGCCTTGGTGGGCGGCGCGTCGGGGTCGCCGGTCAACGCCATGACGCCCGTCATCGCCTGGATGACATAGTCGTAGGCGGGATTGTCCGCGTAGGGGCCGTCCAGTCCATAACCGGTCAACGCCACGCAGACCAGCCGTTCGTTCCAGCGCCGCAGCGCGTCGTAGGTGAGGCCGAGCTTGCGGATGGCCGAAGGCCGCAGGTTGGTCACCAGCGCGTGCGAGGTTTCGACGATGCGCCCCAGCGCCGCGCGACCCTCGTCGCCGGCCAGGTCGAGCACCACGCTCTTCTTGTTGCGGTTCAGGCTGGCGAAGTAGGCGTTGTGCGGGCCCACGAAATGGGGGCTGACGCTGCGACCGATATCGCCTTCGGGCGTTTCGATCTTGATGACCTCGGCGCCCATGTCGGCCAGCATCAGGCCGCAATAGGGGCCGGCCAGCATGTGGCCGACTTCGACGATCCGGATCCCCGCGAGCGGCGCGTTCATGACAGGCTCTGCGCCAGGGCCCGGACCATGTCGTCCAGCGGCATGTCTGCGGTGAAGATCGCCGCCACGCCCAGTTCTTTCAGGTAGGGCCAGTCTTCGGCGGGAATGGTGCCGCCCACGAAGACCTTCACGCCGTGCGCCCGCAGTTCACGCAGCTGCGCCATGACCTCGGCGACCAGCTCTCGGTGGCTGCCGGACAGGATGCTCAGGCCGACCGCGTCCACGCCTTCGTCCACCGCGACCTGCGCGATCTGCAGCGGGCTGCGGCGCAGGCCGGTGTAGATGACTTCCGCGCCTGCGTTGCGCAGTGTCAGCGCGACGATCTTGGCGCCGATATCGTGGCCGTCCAGGCCGGGCTTGCCGATCAGGATACGCTTGGCCGCCAGGGCGGCAGAGGTCTGTTGGGCGCTCATAGATTCACCGGCTCCTTGAATTCGCCCCACTTTTCCTTCAGGCGCTCCACCATTTCGCCCACGGTGGCGTAGGCGTGGCAGCACTCCACGAGGTAGGGCATGATGTTCTCGTTGTCCTTGGCGGCCACGGCGGAAAGCCGGGACAGCGCGCGGTCGACCTCGGATTGGCGGCGCGTGTCCAGTACCCGTTGGTACTTTTCGAGCGCGCGCTCGGCCACGGTCGGATCCAGCTTGAAGACCTCGCCGACCTTGATCTCTTCGTCCGCCTTCCTGAAGTAGTTCTGGCCGATGATCGCGTTGTGGCCGGAATCGGTGTTGAGTTTGCGCTCCAGGCCGCGCTCGGCCAGGCGCAGCTGGATCCAGCCATCCTCGATGGCTGGAATCACGCCGCCGTAGGCGTCGATTTCGTCCATCACCTTGGTGATTTGCGCTTCCATCCGGTCGGTGTGCTGCTCCAGGAAATAGCTGCCGCCCAAGGGGTCGACCGTGCGGCCTATGCCGCTCTCGAAAGCAATGATCTGTTGCGTGCGCACGGCCAGCTCGGCCGAGAATTCGGTGGGGATCTGGAACGCCTCGTCGAAGGCGCAGGTGAAGATGGATTGCGCGCCGCCCAGCACGGCAGCCATGGTTTCCACCGCCACGCGCACGACGTTGTTGTAGGGCTGGGGCGCCACCAGTGAGGAACCGCCGCACACCACGCCGAAGCGGAAGTGCTGCGCTTTCGGGTCCTTCACGCCGTAGCGTTCCTTCATCAGGCGGGCCCAGAGCCTGCGGCCGGCGCGGAACTTGGCGATCTCGTCGAAGAAGTCCATGTGGACGTAAAAGAAGAACGACAGGCGCTTGGCGAACTTCTCGACGTCTCCGCCGCGCGCGCGCAGCTCCTCCACGTAGGCCAGGCCATTGGCCAAGGTGTAGGCCATTTCCTCGGCTGCCGTGGAACCGGCGTCGCGCACGTGCGCGCCTGCGATGCTGATGGGGTTGAAGCGCGGGGAGACCTCGTTGGAATACAGGATCGAATCCGCGATCAGCCGCATCGAAGGGCGCACCGGGAAGATCCAGGTGCCACGCGCCACGTACTCTTTGAGGATGTCGTTCTGGATGGTGCCGGTGAGCTTTTCGCGCGGAACGTTCTGCTTGTCCGCCACGGCCAGATACATGGCGTAGATGATGGCGGCCGTGCCGTTGATCGTGAACGAGGTCGAGATCTTCGACAGGTCCAGGTCCTTGAACAGGATCTCGGCCTCGCTCAGGTTGGAGAGCGATACCCCCACCTTGCCGATCTCCGGACGCGCCATCGGGTGTACCGGATCCAGGCCGCACTGCGTGGGCAGGTCCAGCGCCACGGACAGGCCGGTCTGCCCTTTTTCCAGCAAGAACTTGTAGCGTTCGTTGGATTCTTCCGCGGTGCCGAAGCCGGAGTACTGGCGTATGGTCCAGAGGCGGCCTTGATAGCCGTCGGGAAAGATCCCCCGCGTGTAGGGATACTCGCCGGGCGCGCCGATGCGGGCGGGATCGACCGCGTCCGCGCCGACGCTGGTGGGGACTTCGATGCCGCTGGGGCTGGTGGAACTCAGTTGCGGTTCCATGTCGCGCGGTTCGCGATTCTGGTCGGCGCTCATTTGGCACTCCTCGCAAGAAACGCGTCGGACGCGCGCCAGTGATCCTCATGCAGCCAGGTGCCGATCGCGTGCTGCCGTTCGACGGTGCGGCGCGCCTCGTACGATGCGCCTTGGCGCCAGGCCGCGGTTTGCGCCTTGATGGCCCGCAGTACCTGCGGCGCGCAGAGTCGCAGCGGCTTGAGGAAGGCCTGCATGTCCGCGCCCGCTGGCCCGTCGGAGACGATGACGTCGGCCAGGCCCCAGTCCAACGCCAGCGGCGCGTCTATCAGTTCGCCGCGGCTCATCATGCGCATGGCGCGGGCGCCGCCGGCCAATTGGCACAGATCGACGCCGCCGCCCCACACGGACGAGATGGCCAGACGCGCCTGGATGAAGCCGATGTGCGCGTGGCTGGCCAGCATGCGCATGTCGCAGGCCAGGGCCAGCTCGGCGCCGCCGCCGATCGCGTCGCCGTTCAGGTAGGCCAGCACCGGTACAGGGCAGTTGCGCACTGCGTCCAGCGCGGCGCGGGATTGTTCGGCCATGTCGATGGCTGCGGCTTCTTCGCGCACGTCGGCCAGTTCCACCAGATCGCCGCCCGCCGCGAAGAACCGGTCGCCGGCGCCGGTCAGCACGACGAAGCGCGTATCCTTGCGCGCGCCCGCCGCCAGCACTGCCTGGCCGAGTTCGGTGAGCACCGTGCGGGCAAGCGCGTTGTGCTTGTGCGGCCGCTCGATGGTGACCCACACTTCGCCGCCTGCGCGCTCCTCTACCGCGATGTCCTTGTTCGTCTGCACGCTTTCTGATCTCCGTCGAGGTGTATTGCGTGCTGAGGATGGTATGAAGCAAAATATTCGGGAACAAGGACAGTTGTTCGGTATTACGAACAAAATCCTGCGGCAAATCGGGAACGGAACGGATTTATCGGATTTATTCAGCGGGCTGAATTTCGGCTATCCCACTTTCCATGAAGGAAGCGCCATGTCTGGAGTCACGGTGACCGGCGTCGAGCGTGTGCTTGACGTCTTTGAAGCGTTTCAGGCCAACGAACGGCCTTTATCGCTGACCGACCTGGCCGAGGCGGCCGGCATTCCCAAGAGCACCTGCCATGCCATCGTTTCGACGCTGACGGCGCGCGGCTACCTGTACACGCTGAACCGTCCGCGCACGCTGTATCCCACCAAACGCATGTATGACGTGACGAGCGACATCCTGGCCAAAGACCCGTTCATCGAGCACGTCACCCAGGTCCTGGAGCGGCTGCGCGATTCCACGCGCGAAACCGTGATCCTGGGCAAGCGCCTGGGCGAATCGGCGATCTACCTGCAGGTCATCGAGGGGCTGCACTCCATCCGCTATTCGGCCAAGCCCGGGGAGTTCAAGCCGCTGCATTCGAGTTCCATCGGCAAGGCCTTCCTGGGCACCCTGAAGGAGCGCGAGCTGCGCGCATGGCTGGAAGACCAGCAACTCGCCGCGATCACGCCGGAGACCAAGACGGAGCATGCGGCGCTGATCCAGGACATTCTGGAAAGCCGCAAGAACGGCTATTTCGTGACCCGGGGCGAGAACGTCTACGACGTGTGGGCAGTCGCGACGACGCTTACCATCAACAACGAGACGCTGGCCGTGGCGGTTGCCGGACCCAAGCACCGCATGGAGGGCAACGTGGCCGAGTGTGCCAAGCTGCTGGTGGCGACCTGCAGCTTTTTGTCGCGACAGCTGGGGCGGGCCTAGCGGGCGGCCTCGCCGCGGGGAAAACCGCTCAAGGCGCGCTGCGCCGGTACAAGGCCAGGGTCCCCGCCAGCCCAATCAGCAGCCCCCCGCAGACGCGGTTCAGCCAGCGCAGGCCGGCGCCCTGGAAGGCGCGCACCATCTGGGCGCCTAGCGCGGCGTAGGCCAGCATCACGGCGATGTTCATCAGCGCCATGATGCTGGCCAGCACGGCGTATTGCGCCAGCAGAGGGGCGGCCGGATTGATGAACTGGGGCAGGAAGGCGGACATGAACAGCAGCGCCTTGGGGTTGGTCAGCGCCACCGCGAAGCTGCGCAGGCCTAGCGCCAGGCCGGCCGGACGCCGGGCGTCCGCCTGGGCGGCAGGCATGACCAGCGCCGCGTCCGAGCGCAGCATCTTCCAGCCCAGATAGGCCAGATAGGCCGCGCCCACCCATTTGATGAGCTGGAAGGCGATTTCGGACGCCGCCAGCACCACGCCCAGGCCCGACGCCACCGCGCCGATCAGGACCAGGTCGGCCAGTACCGCGCCGGCCATGCCGCAGCAGGCCGCGCGCACGCCGTGGCGCGAACCGTTGCTCATGGCGAGCAGGACGGTGGGGCCTGGCGTGATGATGGTGACGGCCGAGGCCAGGATGAAGAGCAGCAGGGTGGCGAGGGTCATGAGGGGCTCCGTGGCTGGGGCCAGTGTGCCGTGACGGCCGCCATTCGTCCAGGTCCGGCTACCATAGCGGTCTTATCTCCTGAATTTGCATCATGTCCACGCGTTCCGACTCCCCCAATCTGGCCCCTCCGCTGTCCTCCGTCCTGCTTTCCAGCGCGGAGGTGGTCGAGGGCGTGCTGGACGGCCGCTCCCTGACGGACGCGCTGGCCGGCGTGGAATCGTCCTTGCGGCCCGCCACGCAGGCCGTGTCGTTCCATGCGATGCGCTATCTGGGCTGGGCCGACGCCGTGGGCCGCGAGATGGTGCAGCGCTATCCCAGCGTGCTGTTCGAATCGCTGCTGCTGGTGTCGCTGACCCTGCTGAAGGAAGAGGGCGACGCCGCGGCAGCCCTGCCGGGCATGCCGGTCTACGCGGCGCACACGGTGGTGGATCAGGCCGTGACGGCGGCCTCCCGCAGCCGCGCCCTGGCTTCCTATAAGGGCATGCTCAACGCCTGCCTGCGCCGTTTCCTGCGCGAGCGCGCGGCGCTCGAGGCTGCCGTGGCGGATAGCCCCGAGGCCCAATGGAACCACCCCGGCTGGTGGGTCAAGCAGCTGAGCGTGGCTTACCCGCGCGAGTGGCGCGAGATCCTGGCCGCGGCCAACCTGCCAGCGCCGCTGACGCTGCGCGTCAACCGCCGCCGCGCCAGCCGCGAACAGGTGTTGGCCGCCTTCCAGGCCGTGGGCCTGGCGGCCGAGCCCGTGGGCCAGTCCGGCCTGGTGCTGGCCACGCCCAAGCCGGTGGCGCAATTGCCCGGTTTTGCCGAGGGCTGGTGGTCGGTGCAGGACGCCGGCGCGCAGCTGGCGGCCGAGCTGCTGGCGCCCGCCGATGGCATGCGGGTGCTGGACGCCTGCTCGGCACCCGGCGGCAAGACCGCCCACCTGCTGGAGCTGGCCGATATCGACCTGCTGGCGCTGGATGCCGATGCCGACCGGTTGGCCCGCGTCGGGCAGAACCTGGACCGGCTGGGCCTGGCAAGCGACCGTGTCCAATTGAAAGCGGCGGATGCGGCGGACCTGGACGCCTGGTGGGACGGCAAGCCGTTCGACGCGGTGCTGGCCGACGTGCCCTGCACGGCCTCGGGCATCGTGCGCCGCCATCCTGATATCCGCTGGCTGCGGCGCGAGAACGACGTGCGCCGCACGGCCACCCTGCAGGCCAGCATCCTGGACGCGCTCTGGCGCACGGTGGCGCCCGGCGGGCGGCTGCTCTACGTGACCTGCTCGATCTTCCCGATCGAGGGCACGCGCCAGGCGCTGGAGTTCATGCAGCGCCATCCGGAGGCGCAGCGGCTGGACGCGCCCGGCCAATTGCTGCCAGTTGCGGTCGATGCAACACCTGCGGCGCAGCGCGACGGGTTTTTCTACGCCTTGTTTGCCAAGCAGTCCTGAATCGCCAAGAATAGGGGGCATGACGTAGTTCCGGTGCCGTATGTCCATTATTCCGCGCTTAATTCTCGGGTTGTTGCTCGCATCTGCCTTGCTTTCTCTTGTGCCGGGCGGGCAGGCGCATGGGGCCGAACCCAAAGTCACCGAAGTTCGCCCGGCGGTGCGCGAGGGCAAGCTGGAAATCGACGCGGACATCGAATTCGAATTGAACCAGCAACTGCGGGACGCGGCCCAGCGCGGCGTTCCTCTCTACCTAACTGCTGATCTCAACATCAACCGCGAACGCTGGTGGTGGTTCGACAAGTCCCTGGTCGATACATCCCGCACCTGGCGCATCATCTACAACGCCCTGACCCGGCAATGGCGGGTCGGCGTGGGCGAACTGACCTTCCCGGTCGCCTCGCTGGATGACGCCATGGGGGTCATCCGGCACATCCGCAACTGGCCGGTGGCGGACGCTGGCGACTTTGACGCGGGCGTGCTGTACGGCGGCCAGTTGCGCCTGCGCCTGGATACGTCGCTTTTGCCGCGGCCCTTCCAGGTCAACGCCCTGAATAGCAGCTCCTGGGTACAGTCGACGCCGTGGATGGATTTCACGTTCGTGCTCAGCGACAAGGAGAAAGACCCGTCATGAGGCTTGTGCTTCGGCTGGCCCTGATGGTTGGCGCCGCAAGCGGCCTGGCATTGCTGGGGCTGCTGGCGTGGTCCACCGGCAATGCCTCGCGCTTTGCGCGCTACTACGACACGCTGCTGGTGCTGAACGGCATTTTTGCGCTGGCGCTCTTCATCTGGGTGGTGGCGCTGACCGTAAGGCTGGCGCGGCAGATCCGCCGGCGCCAGTTCGGCGCGCGGCTGACGGCCCGCTTTTCCCTGGCGTTCGCGCTGATCGGCGTGGTGCCCGGCGCCCTGATCTACACCGTGTCGGTGCAGTTCATGTCGCGCTCGATCGAATCCTGGTTCAACGTGCGCGTGGACACGGCGCTGGAGGCGGGCCTGAACCTGGGCCGAGCCGCGCTGGACTCGCTGCTGGCCGACCTGGACGCGCGCGCGCGCTCCATGGCCATGGAACTGAACCGCAGCTCCGACAGCGGCGTGACGCTTGCCTTGACGCGGCTGCGCGAGGCCAACGGCGTGCAGGAAGCCATGGTCTTCACCGGCAGCGGGCGCATGATCGCGTTCTCCACCAGCCAATACGGGCAACTGCTGCCGGCGACGCCGCCGTCCACCGTCATGAACCAATTGCGGCTGGCGCGCGGCTATTCCGCCGCCGAGGCCGATGACCCCGTGACTCCCGGCGCCGAAGGCGGGCTGCATCTGCGGGTGGTGATCCCGCTGACGGGCCCCGACCGCTACGACAACCTGTTGGGGGCGGCGTCCGAACCGCGCTGGCTGCAGCTGCTGCAGCCGGTGCCCGAGCAGATCGCCCATAACGCCAATCTGGTGCAGCAGGGTTTTCGCGACTACCAGGAGCTGGCGCTGTCGCGGCTGGGCCTGCGCAAGCTGTATGGCATCACCCTGACCCTGGCCTTGCTGCTGGCGGCCTTCGGCGCCATCGCGGTGGCGCTATCGCTGTCCAAACGGCTGGTGCGCCCGCTGCTCAGCCTGGCGGGCGGCACGCAGGCCGTGGGCGTGGGCGACTACCGGCCTTTGCCCGAGCCGCCCGAGCGCGACGAAGTCGGCCAGCTCACGCGTTCCTTCAATGCCATGACGCGCCAGCTCGACGAGGCCCGCCGCATGGTCGAGAGCAACCGGCAACAGCTGGAACGCTCCAATGTCTATCTGGAAAGCGTGCTGTCGAACCTGTCCTCCGGGGTGCTGGTGTTCGACGAATCGTTCCGCGTCACCACCGTCAACCAGGGCGCCCAGACCATCCTGGGCGCGGACCTGCGCTCGGTGATCGGCCGGCCGCTGGAGACGGTGGCCGGCATGCTGGAGTTCGCCAACATCGTGCGGCAGGCCTTTTCCGCCCATGCCGCGGTGGGTTCCGAGCGCCAGCACTGGCAGCAGCAATTCGAGATCGCTCCGGGCCAGGATGACGCGCCCGCCGGGGCGCAGCCCCTGACCCTGCTGGCGCGCGGCACGCATCTGCGCGTGGATGGGCGCGGCAACGGCTATCTGGTGGTGTTTGACGACATCACCGAAGTGATCTCGGCCAACCGGACCGTGGCCTGGGGCGAGGTCGCCCGCCGGCTGGCGCACGAGATCAAGAACCCGCTGACGCCGATCCAGCTGTCGGCCGAGCGCCTGGCGATGAAGCTGGAGGGCAAGCTGCCGCCCGCCGAGGCCCAGATCGTGGAAAGGTCCACCAATACCATCGTCAACCAGGTGGCATCGCTCAAGCAGATGGTGGACGATTTCCGCGAGTATGCCCGCACGCCGCCGGCCGTGATGCAGCGCATCGACTTCAACGCCCTGGTGGCGGACGTGCTGTCGCTGTACGGCTGGGAGCCCGAAGGCGGTGCGTCACGCCTGGCCGAAAAGGCCCTGAATCTGGACGTGACGCTGGCGCCGGACCTGCCGCTCATCGAGGGCGATCCCACCCAGTTGCGCCAGGTGATCCACAACCTGATGTCCAATGCCCGCGACGCGATCGCCGAGCAGGGCGGGCAAGGGCGGGTCAGCGTGACCACGCAGCTCATGCGCAGCGAGCAGCCCGACCGGGCGGCCCATCAGGCGCTCAGATTCACGGTCGCCGATACGGGCCCGGGCTTTCCTCCCCAGGTCATGCAGCGCGCGTTCGAGCCCTACGTCACCACCAAGTCCCACGGGACTGGGTTAGGATTGGCAATCGTACGCAAGATCGTGGAAGAACACGGCGGGCGTATCGACCTTGCGAACCGCAAGGAAGGGGGCGCACGGATCTCCATATTGTTGACCCGGCTGGCTTCCGAGGCCGATACTATGGACGCGACCGCGCAAGAAAAGGATAATGCGGCTACGCAATAGGTGGATGCTTTATGGCCAGAATTCTGGTGGTTGACGACGAAGTCGGTATACGCGAGCTTTTGTCGGAAATCCTATACGACGAAGGACACACGGTCGAGCTGGCTGAAAACGCGGCGCAAGCGCGCGCCGCACGCTTGCGCATGCGTCCTGACCTGGTGTTGCTGGACATCTGGATGCCGGACACGGACGGCGTCAGCCTGCTCAAGGAATGGGGCTCGCAAGGTCTGCTGGACATGCCCGTGATCATGATGAGCGGCCATGCCACCATCGACACGGCAGTCGAGGCCACGCGCATCGGCGCCATGGACTTCCTTGAAAAACCGATCACGCTGCAGCGTCTGCTGAAGACCGTCGCCGCCGGTCTGGCGCGCGGCCGCGCGCCGCATCCGGCGCCTGCCGCCGCGCATCCGGCCGTCGCCAGCGCCGCGGTGGCGCTGGAAGACGAGCTCGATCCCCCAGTCGCCGCCGCCGCGCCGGCCAACGAAGTTCCGGTCACGTCCAACGGCCAACTCGGCAGCATTTCGCTGGACCAGCCGCTGCGCGAGGCGCGCGACGAATTCGAGCGCATCTATTTTGAATACCACCTGGTCCGCGAAAGCCACAGCATGACCCGCGTGTCGGAACGCACGGGGCTGGAACGCACCCACCTGTACCGCAAGCTCAAGCAATTGGGCATCGAGTCCGCCCGCAAGCGGAGCTCATGAAGATCCTGATCATGGGCGCTGGTCGCGTAGGCACCAGCGTGGCCGAGAACCTGGTGTCCGAAGAGAACGACATCACGGTGATCGACTCGGATCCTGTCCAGCTCCAATACCTGCAAGAACACTTCGACCTGCGTGTCGTCCATGGCGACGGCTCGCAGGTATCGGTGCTGGAGGCCGCCGGCGCCGCCGACACCGACCTGCTGATCGCCTGTGCGGCCTCGGATTCGGCCAATATGGTGGCCTGCAAGATCGCGCGCCAGCTGTTCAACATTCCCCGCCGCATCGCCCGCATCCGCTCGGTCGAGTTCGCCGAGCACCCGGAACTCATGAGCGAAGAGGGCTTCTGCATCGACGCCCTGATCAGCCCCGAGCGCAGCGTCACCACCTATCTGCACAGCCTGATCGAGTTCCCCGAGGCTTTGCAGGTGGTGGAGTTCGCCGAAGGCCGGGTCAGCGTCGTGACCGTGCGGGTCGGGGCGGGCAGCCCGATGGCCCATTCGCCGGTCGACAAGCTGCGCGACGTCTGGCCCGACGTGAAAGCGCGCGTGATCGACGTGCTGCGCGGCGGCCGGCCGCTGCGGGCTGGCAGCGGCACCGTCATCGCCCCGGGCGACGAGGTGGTGCTGGTGGTCGACTCGCGCGATGCGCGCCGCGCCGTGCGGCAGCTGCGCGAGGCCGAGCGCGCCGTGCGCCGCGTGATGATCGCGGGCGGCGGCAATATCGGCCTGCGCCTGGCGCGCCAGCTGGCCGAGGAAAAATACAGCGTCCGCATCATCGAGCGCGACCAGAAGCGCTGCGAATACCTGGCGACCCAGCTGCCCGACAGCGTGCTGGTGCTGCACGGCAGCGGCACCGACGAAGCGCTGCTGGAACGCGAGAACATCGAGGACATGGACACCTGGCTGGCGCTGACCAGCGACGACGAGGACAACATCATGTCCTCGCTGCTGGCCAAGCGCCTGGGCGCGCGCAAGGTGATTGCGCTGATCAACCGCCAGGCCTACGGCGAACTGATGCAGGGCAGCCATATCGACATCGCGGTGTCGCCGTCCCAGGCCACCATGAGCGAACTCCTGCGGCACGTGCGCCGCGGCGACGTGGCCGCCGTGCACCGGCTGCGCCAAGGCGTGGCGGAAGCGCTGGAGGCCATCGCCCACGGCGACCGCTCCACCTCCAAGGTGGTGGGGCGCGCGGTCGGGCAGATCAGCCTGCCCAAGGGCGCCAGCATCGGCGCCCTGGTGCGGGAAGACGAAATCATCCTGCCGGACGCCGACACCGTGATCGAGTCCGACGACCACGTCATCGTTTTCGTGCCCTCGCGCCGGCAGATGCCGCGCGTGGAAAAGCTGTTCCAAGTCTCGGCGTCGTTCTTCTGATGCGCGCCGCCTCCTTCCTACTGCGCGGGCCGCGCGCGGCCGGATAGCTCCATGAAGCGCGTTCTGGGCACCCTCTACATCCTGGGCCTGACGATGGTGATGTTCGCGCTCACCATGCTGATCCCGCTGACCGTCGCCTACGTGGGCGGCGACGGCGCGCGCGAGGCCTTCCTGGACGGGTTCCTGATCTCGGTGGGCATAGGCGGCGGCCTGGCCGCGATAACGCGCCGCGCCCGCTGCGAGCTGCGGGCGCGCGATGGCTTCGTGCTGGTGTCGGCCGTGTGGGCGGGCCTGCCCCTGCTGGCGGCCATTCCGCTGCTGCTCTACTTCCACGGCGCCGGCTTGCCGCTGTCGTTTACCGGCGCCTATTTCGAGGCCATGTCGGGCCTGACCACCACCGGCGCCACCGTCCTGACCAATCTGGACACCTTGCCCCCGTCGATCAACCTGTGGCGGGCCACGCTGATCTGGATCGGCGGCATGGGCATCCTGGTGCTGGCCGTGGCCATTCTGCCCCTGCTCGGGGTGGGCGGACACCAGGTGGTGCGGGCGGAAACGCCCGGGCCGATGAAGGACGAACGGCTCACGCCCCGCATCGCCAGCACCGCCAAGGCGCTGTACGCGGTCTATTTCGTGTTCTCCATCCTGTGCTTCCTGGCCTATCGGGCGGTCGGGCTGTCGTGGTTCGAGGCCTGGTGCCATATGGCCACCACCATGGGCCTGGGCGGCTTTTCGACCTGGGACGATGGCTTCGCCCATTTCGATTCGGTGGCGGTGGAAATGGTGGCGATGGTGTTCATGCTGATCGCGGGCATCAACTTCGCTACCCACTTCAACGCCTTCCGCCAGCGCAGCGCGCGCGCCTACGTGCGCTGTCCGGAGGCGATTCCCTACCTGGTGGTGGTCTTGGGAGTGGGGCTGGTCATCTCGGTGTTCCTGTTCCTGAAAGGGGTCTATGAAGACCCGCTGCAGGCGCTGCGCTACGGCATGTTCAACACGATTTCCATGGCGACCACCACGGGCTACGCCAATACCGACTTCGCGCAGTGGCCGCTGTTCGCGCCGCTGACCATGCTGCTGCTGTCGGGCTTTGCCACGTCGGCCGGGTCGACCGGGGGCGGCATCAAGATGATCCGGGCGATCCTGCTGGTCAAGCAGGCGCGCAACGAGCTGGTAACAATGTTGCACCCGCACGCGGTCAGCCCGGTGCGCATCAATGGCCGCGCGGTCGAGACCCGCACCATGTCGTCGGTGCTGGCCTTCATGCTGTTCTACGGCCTTTCCATCGCCGTTTTCACCAGTCTGCTGCTCCTGTCCGGCTTGGATCCGATCACCGCCTTCTCGGCCGTTTTCGCCAGCGTCAACAACACCGGCCCCGGCCTGGGCCCGGTCGGCCCCATGGGCAACTTCGCCGTCCTGTCCGATTTCCAGATCTGGGTCTGCACCTTCGCGATGCTGATCGGGCGCCTGGAACTGCTGACGGTGCTGGTGCTGTTCACCCCTATTTTTTGGCGGAAATAGTTCAGGGATAACCCTTATAAGGGTTGTCCCACCCCCTCTCGGAAGCCCCTTGAGCGCTTGCTGTCCGGCTGCCGCAGGCCGGGAGGCCGCGCCGTTTCTATGCCGTGAGCGCTCGCTCACTTTCCTTCACAGGGAAAAACCGATTGCTTCGTGATGTTGCACATAAATGTCACGATTTTCCATCTTCTTGCCACAAAACAGCGGCTATCATGCGTGCACAAGCTGCCGTCTAGTGCCCCCCGGGCTGTTTCCGGGCTTCAAGGTCGAACGGCGCACACCCTCATCAAACATTCAGAAAGGAGTCCGAGATGGAACAGATCCCGTTCATTTCGTCGGCCCCCAACACCCTGGGCATCGAGCTCGAGCTGCAACTGATAGACCCGCGCAGTTTTGACCTGACCGCAGCCTCGGACGAGCTGCTGGCCCAAATGGCCAACCACCCCATCGCCGACCGCGTTAAACCGGAAATCACGCGGTCCATGATTGAACTGAATTCCTCGGTGCATGAGCACCCCATGGGCCTCCTGGCCGAGATGCGCGAAATGCGCGACGCGCTGATCGAAGCGGCGGACGCCGTGGGCGTGTCGGTCGCCGGCGGCGGCGCCCACCCCTTCATGCGGTGGCAGGAACGGTCCATTTCGGACACCCCGCGCTTCCAGTACCTGGCCGAAATGTACGGTTACCTGGCGCGTCAATTTACGGTCTTCGGCCAGCACATCCACCTGGGCGTCAAGAGCGGCGACGATTCCATCAAACTGTTGCGCCGCCTGTCGCCCTATGTGCCGCACTTTATCGCCTTGTCGGCCTCGTCGCCCTATTGCGAGGGGGTGGACACCTTGTTTTCGTGCTCGCGCCTGAACGCGGTCAACAGCTTCCCGCTGGCCGGTCACATGCCGCCCGAAGTGAAGGACTGGTACCAGTTCGAGGCCCATCTGGCGCAGCTGCGCGCCTATGGCCTGGCGGAAAGCATCAAAGACCTGTACTGGGACATTCGTCCCAAGCCGGAATTCGGCACCGTCGAAATCCGCGTATGCGACACGCCGCTGACGGTCGAGCGGGCTTGCCAGCTGGCAGCCTTCGCCCAGGCCCTGGCGGTGCTGCTGATGCGCGAGGGCGACCCGGGCGACGGCGCCTGGCTGTCCTACCGCAGCAACCACTTCCAGGCCTGCCGCTTCGGTCTGCAGGGCAGCTACGTGACGCCGGACGGCCAGCGTCTGCGGCTGATGGACCACCTGCGCAACCTGTTCCAGCGCCTGATGCCGGTGGCGGAAGAGCTGGGCACGGGCGACATGATCGCTGCCCTGCGCGACGAATCCATGCGCAGCGGCAACGATTCCCGCTGGCTGCGCAGCCAGTTCCACCGCTTGCGCGACCTGCCGCTGGTGGTGGAGGCCATGTCGAACGCCTGGCGCGGCGCGGCCTCGCCAGGCGTAGGGCCCGCGGAACCGACGGCAGTCTTGAGGCGCCGTATTCGCGCAACCTCAGAGCCTATGTCGGCGCTGCCGGCTTCCGAGCCCGGGGTCAGCGTGCCGATGCCGGAACGGCTGCACTAGGCGGGAAGGCCGGCGCTCGCAAGGCGCCGGCTCCGCCGGTCAGCCTCTGCCGCCCCGCTCAGGGCGTGCGGTGCCGGCCGCCAATCGCGCTGACCGACAGCCGGGTTTCTCCGGCCACGGTGCGATGCGCGGCGGCGCGCCAGGCGTGGCCGTAGGCGACTTCAATGCTCAGGACAATCAGGCCGTCGGGCCGGCGCTGCGCTTCCAGCGCGGCGCAGAGGCGGTCGCGCCAGTCGCGGCCCACCAGCCCGCCGCGCCGGCCTTCGGCCGGGTTGCCGCCCAGCGCGCGCACGTCCTGCAGCAGCTTTTCCGGGCTGCGGTAGGTCAGGGTCAGGATCTCCTGGTCCATGACCGGATCCGCGAAGCCGTTTTCCACCAACAGGTCGCCGAAATCATGCATGTCCACGAAGGACGGCGTGGCCGTGCGCAGTCCGGCATCGTCCAGGGCCTGGCGCAGCTCGCGCAGCGTGGCCGGCCCCAGACAGGAGAACATCGCCAGCCCGCCGACTTTCAGGACGCGCCGCCATTCCGCCAGCACGGCGTGCGGGGCGCGGTGCCAGTGCATGGCCAGGTTGGACCACACCAGTTCGAGTGATTCGGGCGCCAGGCCCGTCGCCGCCAGGTCGGCATTGACGAAGGCAGGGGCGGCCGGGCCGCGGCGCGCCAGCTTGCCGATCCAGGCCGACAGGCCGGCGGGGGCGTAGCGCTTGCGCGCCTGTTCCAGCAGCGGTTCGCAGTTGTCCAGGCCGGTATAGGCGGCGTCGGGATAGCGTTCGCGCAGCAGCGGCAGGTTGTCGCCTGCGCCGCAGCCTGCGTCCAGCATGGCTTGCGGCTGGACCCGAATGTATTGCAGGCGGCCCAGCATGCGGCGGGCGACTTCCCCGTACAGGAACTGGGCCTCGGCCAGGTCGCCGCGGCGGGCGAATTGCCGGGGTACGTCAGCGCTGACGATGGGCAGGGAGGGGAGCGTTGCGGATTCTGGCAGGGACATTTCGGTCGCGCCCGCGTCTGCAACGCGGGCGGATCATGGTTTCATGAGGGATGGCATCCATTATTGCGCATCCCGGCCGCGGCTTCCGATTGCCCCTACGGGCCATGGGGCGGTGGCTGCTGTCGCGGGTCGGTTGCGATTGCCCCTTGTGCGGCGCCCGGGTGGCGGGTGCGCGGCTTTGCGCGGGCTGCGAGGCGGATATCTGCGGGGATGCTCTCCACCGGGCCGGGGCCGGGGCCGCGGCCGTCGCGCGCGGCCATGCTCCGCGCCGTTGCCCTTTTTGCGCCCTGCGGTTGCGTCCGGACGCGCCGCACTGCGCCGCCTGCCTGGGCGCGCCCCGGGCGTTTTCGCGCACGATCGCCGCCTTCGACTACGCGCCGCCCGCCGACACCCTGATCCTGATGCTGAAGACCCGCCTGCGGCTCAGCATGGCGCCGGTGCTGGCCCGGTTGATCGCGGCTGCCGTCGCCCGCGACGGTCCGGTACCGGACGGCGCCTTGCTGGCGGCCGTTCCCGCCAGCCGCGCATCGCTGCGCCAGCGTGGCATGAATCCGGCCGGTGAAATTGCGCGCAGCCTGGCGGCGGAGCTGGGGCTGCCGCTGGCGCGCGGGCTGTTGCGGCGCCGGCGCGAGACGCCCCGGCAGACCGCACAGGGCCGCCAGGCCCGCCGGCTCGGGGCGCAAAACCTGTTCTATTGCGTGGGCGACGTGCGCGGCCGGCAGCTGCTATTGGTGGACGACGTCATGACCACCGGCAGCACCGCCAACGCGGCCGCCGCCGCGCTGCGGGCGGCGGGCGCGGCGGACGTCATGGTGCTGGTGGCCGCGCGCACGCCCTGAGCCGGCCCGCAGGCAAATCGGCGACAATTCCCGATGTGCGGCGACGTTTCCGCCGCAAGCCGTCCCGAGTCCCGAGCACCATGTTCCACGTCATCCTCGTTTGTCCCGAAATCCCGCCCAATACCGGCAACGCCATCCGCCTGTGCGCCAATACGGGCGCGCAATTGCACTTGGTGCGTCCCTTGGGCTTCGAGCTCGACGACGCCCGCATGCGCCGCGCCGGCTTGGATTACCACGAATGGCAGCCGGTCCGCGTGCATGACACGCTGCAAGAGGCCCTGGCCGATACCGGCGCCGCGCCGTCCAGCATCTACGCGCTGACCACGCACGCGCAGCGCAGCGTGGCGGACATCGGCTTCAAGCCGGGCGACGTGTTCGTGTTCGGCCGCGAAACCGCGGGCCTGTCGGAGGAACATCAGGCGATGTTCCCGCCCCAGCAGCGCCTGCGCCTGCCGATGCGCGCCGGCCAACGCAGCCTGAACCTGTCCAATGCCGTCGCGGTGACGGTGTTCGAGGCCTGGCGCCAGCAGGGGTATGAAGGGGGAGTGTGACGGGGCGCGCTGAATCCGGCGCGCCCGGCCCGTCACGGCTGGGCTGCAATCAGTCCAGCGACAGATTCAACTTCTCGATCACCTGATCCCAGCGCGCCTTTTCATTCTTGATGCGGGCGGTCAGGGCTTCGGGCGTGGACGGCGCGGGCGTGAAGTACTGCAGCGCCAGCTGCTTGCGCACCGCGTCGCTGCCGATGATGCGCGCCAGCTCGCTGTTGAGCCGTTCGACGATGGGCGTGGGCGTGCCGGCCGGAACCAGCACGGCGTTCCAGGAAATGGCTTCAAAGTCCGGATAGCCCTGGGACGCCATCGTCGGCACGCCCGGCAGTGCCTCGCTGGGCTGCAGGCTGGTCACGGCCAGCAGCTTCACCTTGCCGTCGCGCGCCTGGGGCACGGCGATGGCCGGCACCATGAAGCCGGCCTGGACGTCGCCGCCGATGATGGCCGAGATGACCTGCGGGAAGCCGGAATAGGGGATGTGCGCCAGGTCCACGCCCGCGCTTTCCTTGAACATCTCCATCGCCAGGTGGGCCGAGCTGCCCGGGCCGACGGAACCGTAGTTCAGCGAATTGCCGCGGCCCTTCACCAGCGCGACGAAGTCTTTGACGTTATCGACCTTCAGGCTGCTGGGCACGACCAGCACGTTGGGGCTGGTGCCCACCAGCGATACCGGCTGCAGATCGCGCAGCGGGTCGTAGCCCAGCGTCTTCTTGTACAGCGTGGGGGCGGTGACCAGCGGGCCGTTGATCGTGTAGAGCAGCGTGTAGCCGTCCGGCTTGGCCTGCGACACGATGCGGGTGCCGATGTTGCCGCCCGCGCCCGGCTTGTTGTCGATCACGATGGGCTGGCCCAGCGCCTGCGACAGCGGTTCCGAGATGGTGCGCGCCAGGATGTCGGGCGACGAGCCGGGCGGGAAGGGCACGACCATGTGGATCGGACGGTCGGGCCAGTCGGCGTGGGCGGCGGCCGGCAGAATCGCGGCCAGGCTCAGGCACAGGCCGCGTAGCAGCGGGCCGACCCGGAATTTGCGGGCTTGCGTCATGAAGGATGTCTCCTCGGGTTGTGCGGGGTATTTGTTTTTGGGGCGACTCAGTGGGGCCGGTCGTCCGGCGCCGCTTCCGGCTGGCTGGCTACCCCGCTTTCGTAGCGGGCGTCGCGCGCCAGCAGGGCGGACACGGCCGTCATGGGGGCCACGCCGTCGAACAGCACGGCGCAGACGGCTTCGGTGATGGGCAGTTCGACGCCGATGGCGCGGGCGCGGTCCAGCGCAGCGCGCGCGCAGCGCACGCCTTCGGCCGTGATGCCGCTGGCCAGGATGTCGGCCAGCTTGCGGCCGGCGCCGATCTCCAGGCCCACGCGGCGGTTGCGCGACAGCTCGCCGGTCGCGGTCAGGACCAGGTCGCCCAGGCCGGTCAGCCCGGCAAAGGTCTCGGCCTGCGCGCCCAGCGCCACGCCGAAGCGGGTCATCTCGGCCAGGCCGCGGGTGATCAGCGCGGCGCGGGCATTGGTGCCCAGGGCCAGGCCGTCGCCGATGCCGCAGGCGACCGCGATCACGTTCTTCAGCGCGCCGCCCACTTCCACGCCGACCAGGTCGGTGCTGGCATACACGCGCAGCGCCGCGCCATGGAAGGCGGCGGTGGTGGCTTCGCGCAAGGCGGGGCTGTCGCTGGCCACGGTCAGCGCGACTGGCAGGCCCTGCGCGACTTCGCGCGCGAACGAGGGGCCCGACAATGCGCCGCCAGTGGCGCCGGGCAAGGCCTCGCGCATGATTTCATGGGGCAGCCTGGCCGTGTCGGCTTCAAAGCCCTTGCACGTCCAGACGATGGGCGTGTCCTGTAATCCCAGCGCGGGCAGCCGGCGGGACAGCTCGCCGCAGATGGCGGTCAGGCCGGCCACGGGCACGCCCAGCACGATCAGGCGGCGCGCGCCGTCTTCTTGCAGGCTGCGCAGCGTGGCGTCGAGATCGGAGGAGATATTCAGTGCCTGCGGCAGGGCGATGCCTGGCAGGTAGCGCGCGTTTTCGTGCGAGGCCGCCATGTCGGCGGCCTGCGCGGCATCGCGCGCCCAGAGTACGGTGGCGTGGCGGCGGCTGGCGGCCGCCGCCAGCGCGGTGCCCCAACTTCCCGCACCCAGGACGGCGACGCGCAGGCGTGGCTGGATGGGATTTTTCATCGCCGAGCCGCCTCAAGATGAAAAGCGCCCCCACGGGGGGCAGCAAGCCGAAGGCGCGGCGTGGGGGCTCTTTTCATGGGGCGCCGCGGCTGCTTTACTGGCGGGTCGCGCCGGGGGGCAGGATGATGCCCGAGTCGCTGCCGTTGCCATTGGCGGCGCTTTGCTGCTGTTGCAGCTCGGCCAGGCGTTGCTCGTACAGGGCCTGGAAGTTCACTTCGGTCAGGTGCAGCGGCGGCATCGAGGTGCGGGTGATCGCGTCGGCGATGTTGGCGCGCAGGTAGGGGTACAGCATGGTCGGGCAGACGATGCCCAGCAGCGGGTCGAGCTGTTCTTCGGGGATGTTGGCGGCCTCGAAGATACCGGCTTGCGTGCCTTCGACCAGGTACACGACCTTCTCGTTGATACGGGTGGTGACGGTGACGGTGACCGTGGTTTCGAACACGGTTTCAGCCAGGCGTTGGCCGCCCACGGTGATGCTCACCTCGACCTGGGGCGCTTCCTGCTCCAGGAAGACGTGGGGCGCGTTCGGCATTTCCAGCGAAAGGTCTTTCAGGTAGACGCGCTGCAGATTGAACGAGGGCGCGTTGCCGCCTTCTTGCTGGGAGTTTTGGTCTTGATCAGCCATGAGTGTTTCCGTTGGTGGGAGGGGCAAAAAGGGGCGATTAGCTGGCCAGCATGGGGGCAAGGCCACCCGAGCGGTCCAGGGCCATCAGGTCGTCGCAACCGCCGACATGGGTATCGCCGATGAAGATCTGCGGGACGGTGCGCCGGCCGGTGCGTTCTATCATGACGTCGCGTTGGGACGGGTCCCGGTCGATCTGGATGATTTCCAGGTCGGTCACGCCGCGCTGCTCGAGCAAGGCCTTGGCGCGGGCGCAATAGGGACAATAGTCCTTGCTGTACATGACGACTTTATTCATGGGCGCTCCTGTGAGTACAAGAATAGGTAGATGGGGGCGAGGCCCCAGGCTTCAACCCTTCTGGGTCACGGGCAGGCTGGCCGCCGACCAGGCGCGCATGCCGCCTTCCAGCGGCACGACGTCGGCGAAACCCTGGGCGCGCAGCTTGGCGGCGGCGCGGGCCGAATCGCGGCCATTGTCGCAAACCACGACCAGCGGCTTGTTCTTGGGCAGCGAGGCGGCTTTCTGCTCCAGATCGGCCGCCGGCACGTTGCGGGCCTGGGCGATGTGGCCGGCCTGGAACTGTTCGGCGGGACGGACGTCGACCCATACGGCCTGGCGCTGGTTGACCATCTGGATGGCCTCGGTCGTGCTCACGGCCGAACCGGTGCGGCCTTTGCGCAGGGCGGGGATGGCCAGCATGATGCCGGAGATCACGGCAACGGCGACGATGAAGACGTTGTTTTTATCGATCAAGAATTGCAAAAGGTCCACGGGGCATCCTGAAGTGCGGCGACTAGCCTGGTATAGGCAAACCCTGATGCGCCGCGCCGCGGAAATGGGCGGGTGCGCCGGGGCAAAATCAAGGGCAAAATCGCTCAATTATAAAATGAGCGCATTCCTTCACTTTAACCCGCGTTACAAGCGTCCCAAATCATGCACAAACTCGTTCTGATGCGCCACGGCGAAAGCCAGTGGAATCTGGAAAACCGCTTCACCGGTTGGACCGACGTCGACCTCACCGAGACCGGCCGCGAACAGGCCCGCAAGGCCGGCGAACTGCTCAAGAAAGAAGGCTACACCTTCGACCTGGCCTACTCGTCGCTGCTCAAGCGCGCCATCCGCACCCTGTGGATCGCCCTGGACGCCATGGACGCCATGTACACCCCGGTCGGCGTGACCTGGCGCCTGAACGAACGCCACTACGGTGCGCTGCAAGGCCTGAACAAGGCTGAAACCGCCGCCAAGTACGGCGACGAGCAAGTGCTGGTCTGGCGCCGCGCCTACGCCATCGCCCCGGAGCCGCTGGCCCTGGACGACGAGCGCCATCCGCGTTTCGACAAGCGCTACGCCAAGGTGCCGGCCGACCAGCTGCCCGCCACCGAATGCCTGAAGGACACCGTGGCTCGCGTGCTGCCGTTCTGGAACGAATCCATCGCCCCGGCCATCCGCGCCGGCCGCAATGTCCTGATCGCCGCCCACGGCAACAGCCTGCGCGCCCTGATCAAGCACCTGGACAACGTGTCGGACGAAGACATCGTCAACCTGAATATTCCCACCGGCCAGCCGCTGGTGTACGAATTGGATGATGACCTGCGCCCGATCCGCCACTATTATCTGGGCGATGCCGCCGAGATCGAGGCGGCCATGGCTGCGGTGGCAGCCCAGGGCAAGGCTAAGAAGGACTGATATTCCTATGCGTCGCGCGGCAGGGTTGTTGTTGGCGGTCATGTTGACCGGTGGAGCGCTGTCGGCTCGCGCCGCGCCCAATGACCTCGCCGGCCGCCAGTCCGACGCGGAAAAGCAGCAGGCCGCCTTGCGCGACCGCATCGAGAACCTGCAAAAGGATATCGATGACCGCGAGGCTGCCCGCAAGGAAGCCGCCGACGCGCTCAAGCAGTCCGAGTCGGCGATTTCCAAGATCAACCTGCGCCTGCGGGAGCTGGCCGAGGCCAACCGTCAGGCGCAGGCCGACCTGACCGGCCTGGAAAAGCAGATCGGCGCCCAGCAGGTGGTGCTGGCCAAGCGCCGCACCGAACTGGCCGAACAGCTGCGCACCCAGTACACCAGCGGCCTGTCACCCTGGACCGCCCTGTTGTCCGGCGACGATCCCCAGGTGCTGGGGCGCAACCTGGGCTATCTGGATTACGTGTCGCAGGCTCGCGCCAAGGCCGTGCAGGCCCTGCGCGAGGACATCGAGCGCCTGGCCGCCCTTCAGGGGCGCGCCGACGCCCGCCGCGCCGAAATCGAAAAAGTCGTGGCCGAGACCTCCGAGCAGAAGACCGCGCTGGTCGGTCAGCAGAAGGAGCGCGCCACGCTGCTGGCCCAGCTGGAAGGGCAGATCGCCGCCCAGCGCGCCGAAGCCAACAAACTGGGACGCGACGACCAGCGCCTGTCGCGGCTCATCACCGATCTGGACGCGGCCATCGCCAAGCAGATCGAGGACGCCCGCCGCGCCGAGGAAGCGCGCAAGCGGGCCGAGGAAGTGCGCCGCGCGGAAGAAGCGCGCCGCGCCGCTGAAGAAGCCAAGAAGCGCGCCGACGCCGAGCGCCGCGCCGCCGAAGACGCTCGCAAGAAGGCCGAGGCTGACCGCAAGCTCGCCGCCGACAACGCCAAGCAGGCCGCCGACAATGCCAAGCGCGAGCGTGACGCCCGCGATGCCCGCGATGCCGCCCAGGCGCGCGAACAGGTCGAAGCCGCCTCGCGCCAGAACCGCGGTCCCGTGGCGGTGGCCGACCCGGATGCTGCCGGACTGCGCCCGGCCGAGCAGAAGCAGTCGCGGCTGACCACGCCCGAACCGCCGCCTCAGGCCAAACCCGCGGAACCGCCCAAAAAGGCGGAACCTATAGAGGAAAAACCCGCTCCAACCCGTAGTGAGCCCGCTCAGCAGACCCAGACCGCGCGCGCCGCGCCGGTGGGCGGCGGCAACGGCTTGCGCCACGGGCTGTCCATGCCGGTGCGCGGCCAGGTGCAGGGACGTTTCGGGGTCGACCGCCCGGACGGCGGCGTATGGCGCGGAGTGGTGTTGCGCGCGGCTGAAGGCACGCCGGTCAAGGTGGTGGCCCCCGGCACGGTGGTCTACGCCGATTGGCTGCGGGGTTTTGGCAACCTCATCATTGTGGATCATGGGCAGCAATACCTGACCGTCTATGCTTACAACCAAAGTCTGCTCAAACGGGTGGGAGATTCGGTGACGGGTGGCGATACCATCGCCACGGTCGGGGCGACCGGCGGCCAAGTGGAATCCGGCCTATACTTTGAAATTCGCCATCGTGGCGCTCCTGTGGATCCGGCACAATGGCTGGCGCAGTAGATTGATGTCGTTGGTAATTACCAAACCCCATCGGCGAAAACAAAATTCGGGAAGTGTGCATGGGCACTCGTAAGTTTCGCGGTTTCGGTCTGATTGCCATCGGTGCGGTGGCTGGTGTGTTGCTCAGCGTAGGCGTGACTGCGGTCGCCCAGCGCGGCAGCCCTCTGCCACTGGACGAACTCAGGCAGCTGAGCAATGTGTTCGCCGCCATCAAGAACAACTACGTCGAGGCCGTCGACGACAAGACCCTGATCGACAATGCCATCTCCGGCATGGTGTCGAACCTGGATCCGCACTCGGCCTACCTGGACGCCGACGCCTTCCGCGAAATGCAGACGGCCACGCAAGGCGAGTTCGGCGGCCTGGGCATCGAGGTCGGCGCCGAAGACGGCTTCGTGAAGGTCATCTCCCCCATCGAAGATACGCCCGCGGCCCGCGCTGGCGTGATGGCCGGCGACCTCATCATCAAGATCGACGACACGCCCACCAAGGGCATGACGCTCAACGACGCCGTCAAGCTGATGCGCGGCGCGCCCAAGTCGCCGATCACGCTGACCATCATGCGCGCCGACCGTCCGCAGCCCATCGTGCTGAAGATCGTGCGCGACATCATCAAGGTGCGCAGCGTGCGCAGCAAGATGCTGGACAACGGCATCGGCTACGTCCGCGTCGCCCAGTTCCAGGAAAAGACCGGCTCCGACCTGGCCAAGCAATTGAAGGACCTCGGCGCCAAGGAAGCCCCCAAGGGCCTGGTGCTGGACCTGCGCAACGATCCGGGCGGCCTGCTGACCAGCGCCATCGGCGTGTCCGGCGCGTTCCTGCCGCCTGACTCGGTGGTGGTGACCACCGACGGCCGCACTCCCGACGCCCGCCATAAGTACCTGGCCACGCCTTCGGAGTACGCCCGCGGCGAAAGCAACTACCTGGCCGGCCTGCCGGCCTGGACCAAGACCGTGCCGATGGTGGTGCTGGTGAACGTGGGCTCCGCCTCGGCCTCCGAGATCGTGGCCGGCGCGCTGCAGGACCACAAGCGCGCCAAGGTCCTGGGCAACCGCACCTTCGGCAAGGGCTCGGTGCAGGTGATCCTGCCGCTGTCCGAAACCACCGCGGTCAAGCTGACCACCTCGCGCTACTTCACGCCCAGCGGCCGCTCCATCCAGGCCACCGGCATCGAACCTGACTACGTCGTCGCCGACACGGCCGAAGGCGACCTGTTCCGCCTGCCGCGCGAAGCCGACCTGCAGCGCCACCTGTCCAACCAGCAGACCGCCAACGAAGTGAAGTCCAGCGCCGGCGAAGATAACGCCGACCTGCCTGCCAAGGTGTTCGAATTCGGCGGCAAGGACGACTTCCAGCTGCAGCAGGCCTTGAACGTACTGGCCGGCAAGCCGGTGCAGAAGGGTTCGGCCCGCGCCCAGGCCAAGGCTGACGCCAAGGCCGGCGGCGGCACGCCCCAGCGCATGAAGATCACGCCGACCGGAGTCGAGCCCAGCAAGGACAAATGAACGACGAGCAACTGCTGCGCTACGCCCGCCATATCCTGCTCGACGAGTTGGGAATCGAAGGGCAGGAAAAACTGCTGGCGGCGCGTGTGCTCATCGTGGGGGCGGGCGGACTGGGTTCCCCCGCCGCGCTCTACCTGGCCACTGCCGGCGTGGGCGACATCACCCTGGCCGACGACGACGTCGTCGAGCTGAGCAACCTGCAACGCCAGATCCTGCATACCACCGCGAGCGTCGGCCGTCACAAGGCCGAGTCGGGGCGCGACATGCTGGCGGCCTTCAATCCGCAGACCCGTGTTCATGCCCGCGTCGAGCGGCTGGAAGGCCAGGCCCTGTCCGACGCCGTCGCCCAGGCAGACCTGGTGCTGGACTGCACCGACAACTTCGCCACCCGCCACGCCATCAACCGCGCCTGCGTGCAGCATCGCAAGCCGCTGGTGTCGGGCGCCGCGATCCGCTTCGACGGCCAGGTCAGCGTCTATGACCTGCGCGACGACAACGCGCCCTGTTACCACTGCCTGTTCCCGGAAGCGGACGACGTCGAGCAAGCCAATTGCGCCACGATGGGCGTGTTCGCCCCGGTCGTGGGCATCATCGGCAGCATGCAGGCCGCAGAGGCCCTGAAACTGCTGTCCGGGGTGGGCGAAAGCCTGTCGGGTCGGCTGTTGTGGCTGGACGTGCGCACCATGCAATGGCGCAGCGTCAACGTCCAGCGCGACCCGGAATGTGCCGTCTGCGGCCATCGCGGGCACTGATTTCCTGCCCGGGATTGGCCCCGCGGACAATATAAAACGCTTGTAATACCTGCTATAACGCCAGCCAGCCTACCCGAAAGCGGGTAGATGGCCTGGGGTTATCGCGTGGATACAGCACTGAAGTTCAGTTTGCCCAAATGGCGCCTGACGCGTTGGCTGACGCATTCCGGGCACGATACCCCTGCGGACATCCGTTCGGCCCTGATCGCCAGCCTGTTCGGCACGCTGCCCATTTTCGCCGGCGGCGTCATCAACACCCTGATGATCTCCGGCGTGGTCGCCTGGCGCCGCCCAGAGCCGTTGTATCTGTCCTGGCTGGCGCTGGAGGTGGCGCTGGCGCTGGTCCGCGTGCTGATCCTGCGGTCCGCCTTGCGTGCCGCGGCCAAGGGCGGCAATACCCATACCGACATCTACATCCTGCTGGCCCTGTTGTGGGCGTTCAGCGTGGGCTATGGCGTCTTCGTCACTTTCATCAACGGCGACTGGCTGGCTGCCACCTTGGCCGGGGTGTCCTGCGGGGCCATGGCCGGCGGCATCTGCTTCCGGAACTACGGCGCGCCGCGGCTGGTCGGCGCCATGATCTTCCTGAGCCTGGGGCCGATGTGCCTGGGCGCGGCCTTTACCGGCGAATACGTCACGGCCATCGTCTTCATCCAGATCCCGTTCTATCTGGTCAGCATGAGCGTCGCCTCGCACCGGCTCAATCGCATCCTGGTATCCACCATGCTGGCCGAGCGCGCCAGCGAACGCCGCGCCAGCGAAGACGCGCTGACCGGCCTGGCCAATCGCGCCGGCCTGCAGGCCGCGCTGGAACGCGTCTGCACCAGCGCGCGCGGCCAGGACAGCTCCGCGGCGCTGCTGTACATGGACATGGACGACTTCAAGCTCATTAACGACACCTACGGCCATGCCGCCGGCGACCAGGTGTTGATGACCATCGCCCAGCGCATGCGCTCCATGTTGCGGGTGGACGACGTGGCGGCGCGGATCGGCGGCGACGAGTTCATCGTGCTGGTGACCGGCATCGACGCCACGGCCGCCCTGCGGCTGGGCGAGCACCTGCTGCACGACGCCTCCCAGCCGATCACCCTGGCGGATGGCACGCGGGTCAGCGTCGGCCTGTCGATAGGCATTTCCATCGTGTCCGGCGCCAACCGCAGCCCGGAAGCTGCCATGCATTCCGCCGACGCCGCCCTCTACCGCGCCAAGGCGCAGGGCGGCCGCTGCTGCGCCGTGGCGGGAGCGGACGAAGTCGAGAATACCGTGCCGGACGGCGAACCCGCCGTCGCCTGATCCACCGCGCCCGCGGCAGCCCATCAAGCTTGAAGCCGATCTGGACGCGGCTTCTTTCTTGAAAGTTATCAGATAACCTGAGAAGTGTGCCTATAATGCCCGGATGCTGACCAAGAGCCTCACCTTGACCGAACAGGTCGCCCGCCAGATCGCCGCCGACATCGCCGGGGGCGCCTATCCCATTGGCGCCAAGCTGCCGGCGGGCCGCGTGCTGGCTGAGCAATACGGCGTCAGCGCCGCAGTCATCCGCGAAGCCACCGAACGGCTGCGCGCCCAGGGCCTGATCCAGAGCCGGCAGGGGTCCGGCAGCACCGTGCTGTCGCGCACCGGCGCACAGGGCTTCCAGCTATCCGCCGGCATCGCCGTGGACCGCAAGCAGCTGGCCGGGGTCTACGAACTGCGCATGGAGCTGGAAGGCGGCGCGGCCGCGCTTGCCGCGCTGCGGCGCGACGATGCGGACCTGGCTGCCATGGCGAGCGCCCTGGCCGACCTGGAATCGCATCTGGACGACCCGGAGCAGGGCGTGGAACACGACATCGCCTTTCACCGCGCCATCGCCGCCGCCACGCACAACAGCTGCTACCAGGACCTGCTGCAGTATTTGAACCTGCAGCTCAGGCTGGCGGTCAGCACCGCGCGCAGCAATAGCCGGCTGCAAGCCGGCCTGACGGCCGCCGTGCACCAGGAACACGTGGCCGTGTTCGAGGCCATCCGCGCCCGCGATCCCGAACGGGCGCGGCACGCCGCCGCCCGCCATCTGCAACAGGCGGCCAGCCGCCTGCAACTCGATCTCCTCTCTCCCGCCGCAAGGCAGACATCATGAGCGCATCCGACTTTACGCAACGCCTGGTCCAGGCCCTGGGCCCTGACACCGTCATCACCGCCGAGGCCGACATCGCGCCCTGGTTGTCCGACTGGCGCGGCCTGTACAAGGGCAACGCGCAGGCGGTGGTGCGCCCGCGCACGACCGCCGAGGTCGCCACCTGCCTGGCGCTGTGCCAGGAGGCAGGCGTGCCGGTGGTGCCGCGCGGCGGCAACACCGGCCTGTGCGGCGGCGCCACGCCGGATGCCGCCGCGGGCAACGTGGTGCTGAGCCTGGACCGCATGAACGCCGTGCGCTCCATCGACACCATCGCCAACACAATGGTGGCCGAGGCCGGCGCCATCCTGGGCAACTTGCGCCGCGCCGCGCAGGACGCTGGCCGTCTGCTGCCGCTGAGCCTGGCGGCGGAAGACTCCAGCCAGATCGGCGGCAACGTCGCCACCAACGCGGGCGGCGTGAACGTGGTGCGCTACGGCATGGCGCGCGAACTGGTGCTGGGCCTGGAAGCCGTGCTGCCCACGGGCGAGATCTTTCACGGCCTGCGCACGCTGCGCAAGGACAATACCGGCTATGACCTCAAGCAATTGCTGATCGGTTCCGAAGGCACGCTGGGCGTCATCACCGCCGTTGCCTTGCGCCTGTTCCCGCGCACCGACGTGCGCTCGGTGGTGCTGGCCGCCGTCGAATCGCCGATGCAGGCGCTGCAACTGTTCGAGATCCTGTTCGAGCAATGCGGCGCGCGGCTGCAGGCATTCGAATACTTCTCGGGCGATTGCCTGGACCTGGTGCTGACGCATGCCGCAGGCGTACAGGAACCTTTTGCTCAGCGCTATCCGGCCTATGTGCTGGTGGAGCTGGCGGACACGGCCGACGAGGCCGCGCTCAACGGCCTTGTTGAAAACGTGATCGGCACGGCGCTGGAGCGTGGCCTGTGCCTGGACGCGGCCGTTTCCGCATCGCTGGCGCAATTGCAGGCGCTATGGAAGCTGCGCGAGGAAATCTCCGAAGCCCAGCGTGCCGACGGCCCGCACCTGAAGCACGACGTGTCGCTGCCGATCGAACACATCCCCGCTTTCATGGAATCCGCCGAAGCGCGCGTGCGCGCGCTGTACCCGGACATCCGCCCCTTCATCTTCGGCCACTTCGGCGACGGCAACCTGCACTACAACCTGTCGCGTCCGGCGGGCGCCGACCGCGACTGGGTGGCGGTGCATGGGGCGGCGATAACGGACGCGGTGCTGGACGAGGTCAATCGCTATGGCGGGAGCATTTCGGCTGAGCACGGGATCGGGCAGCTGAAGCGGGATCATTTCCTGCATAGCAAGGATGCGCTGGAGTTGCGGTTGATGCGGGAAATCAAGGCTGTGTTGGATCCTGCGGGGATTATGAATCCTGGGAAGTTGCTGTAGTTTTTTTGGGGCGTTTTTGAGCGGAGCTTCGTGGGTGGTTCGTCGGTGTGCATGAGCGAAGCTTCGTAGGCCGCACGGCGGCGCTGGCGGTGTGGCGGCGAGCGCCCACGATTGCGGTCCGGAGCCTTCGCTCCGGACTGCCCCGTTGTCATCCTCGTCCAGGCCTTCGGCCTTCCCTTCGGATTCCCTCGGGCGCATCGAGGTTGCTCGCCGCCACACCGCCAGCGCCGCCGTGCTACCTGCGTCTTGGCCTGTCGCATCGCTAGAGCCGTGTTCAGTGTCGAGTCTTGCGAGGCCCGCTCATTGCGGCCGCCCGGGCGGCCGCAATGAGCATACGCGCTTGCGTGCGTCGTGACGGGTGCGCTAGCGCGAATGCGGCGGGCGGCTTGCTAGTGGTCGTCGCCGTTTTGGGGGAGGGGCGGTGATGGGCGGCGCGCGTTGGACAGAAGCTTGCGCACGCAGATCCTCTCGCGCGCGCCGCCCATCCGGCGGCGGAGTTGAAATGACGAACGTTTGGCGCCTCATGACGCTTCCGTGGGATGGGTGAAGCACCAAGCGAGAACCCCAGCGTCCAGCACAAGTAGCCCACGGCCGGACCCTCACGCACTCTCCCGTCCTGCCCACCTCCACGCACTCACCACCTGCGCGCAGCGTCATCACTGGACGCCAGACACCGCGTAAGCCCCCAAAGGCCGCCCGCGCGGCCGGCCGGGGGCGGGCCCCGCAAGATCCTCGCCCATCCCCCACCGGTGGCGAGAACGCCAAGCAAACCGCTCGCCCCAGCGTCCGTGAAGATTCGACAGACAGAGCACGGCGCGGCAGTGGCCTGCCGGGCGCGGGGCGTCGATAAGCCCGAGGGAATCGGAAGGGAAGGCCGTAGGCCTGGACGACGATGACGACGGGGTAGTCCGGAGCGAAGGCTCCGGACCGCAATCGTTGCCCCGCGCCCGGCAGGCCACTGCCGCGTCGTGCGTCTCAAGAACTCAAAACAGACGTAGCAACAACATCACTGCCGATGATAAACCTCGGCCCCCTTCTTAACGAACTCGATGGACTTCTCCTCCATCCCCTTCTGCAACGCGTCCTTCTCGCTAACCCCCTGAGCCGCCGCATAATCCCGCACGTCCTGGGTGATCTTCATCGAGCAGAAATGCGGTCCGCACATGGAGCAGAAGTGCGCCACCTTCATCGAATCCTTCGGCAGCGTCTCGTCGTGGAATTCCTTCGCCGTGTCCGGATCCAGCCCCAGGTTGAACTGGTCGTCCCAGCGGAATTCGAAGCGCGCCTTGGACAGCGCGTTGTCGCGGATCGCCGCGCCCGGATGGCCCTTGGCCAGGTCTGCCGCGTGGGCCGCGATCTTGTACGTGATGATGCCGTCCTTCACGTCCTTCTTGTTCGGCAGGCCCAGGTGTTCCTTCGGCGTCACATAACAGAGCATCGCCGTGCCGTACCAGCCGATCAGCGCCGCGCCGATGCCGGAAGTGATGTGGTCGTAGCCGGGAGCGATGTCGGTGGTCAGGGGGCCCAGCGTGTAGAACGGCGCCTCGTGGCAATGTTCCAGTTGCAGCTCCATGTTTTCCTTGATCATCTGCATCGGCACGTGGCCCGGGCCTTCGATCATGACCTGTACGTCATGCTTCCAGGCCACCTGCGTCAGCTCGCCCAGGGTCTTCAACTCGGCGAATTGCGCTTCGTCGTTGGCGTCGTAGCCCGAGCCCGGACGCAGGCCGTCGCCCAGCGAGAAGCTGACGTCGTAGGCCTTCATGATTTCGCAGATTTCCTCGAAGCGCTCGTACAGGAAGCTCTCCTTGTGGTGTGCCAGGCACCACTTGGCCATGATCGAGCCGCCGCGCGAGACGATGCCGGTCATGCGGTCGGCCGTCATCGGAATGAACGGCAGGCGCACGCCCGCGTGGATCGTGAAATAGTCCACGCCCTGTTCGGCCTGTTCGATCAGCGTGTCGCGGAAGATCTCCCAGGTCAGGTCCTCGGCCTTGCCGTCGACCTTCTCCAGCGCCTGGTAGATCGGCACGGTGCCGATCGGCACGGGCGAGTTGCGGATGATCCATTCGCGCGTTTCGTGGATGTGCTTGCCGGTGGACAGATCCATGACCGTGTCGCCGCCCCAGCGGATCGCCCAGGTCATCTTTTCCACTTCCTCGCCGATGCCGGAGCTGACGGCGGAGTTGCCGATGTTGGCGTTGATCTTCACCAGGAAGTTGCGGCCGATGGCCATCGGCTCCACTTCAGGGTGGTTGATGTTGGCGGGGATGATGGCGCGGCCGCGCGCGATCTCGTCGCGCACGAACTCGGGCGTGATGGCCGCGGGAATGGAGGCGCCAAAGGACTGGCCCGGGTGCTGGCGCAGCAGGCGCTTGACCATCTTCTCGCCGTCGGGGCCGCTGTCGCGCAGCGTCTGCAGGTAGTGTTCGCGGCGCAGGCTCTCGCGGATCGCCACGTATTCCATTTCCGGCGTGATGATGCCGCGGCGCGCGTAATGCATCTGCGAAACGTTGGCGCCTGACTTGGCGCGGCGCGGCGGACGCTGCAGGTCAAAGCGCATGGCCGTCAGCTTGGGGTCGGTCAGGCGTTCCTTGCCATAGTCGCTGGTCGGACCCGACAGCACTTCCGTGTCGCCGCGCTCTTCGATCCAGGCGCGGCGCAGTTCGGGCAGGCCGCGGCGGATGTCGATCTTGGCTTCGGGGTCGGTGTAGGGGCCGCTGCAGTCGTAGACGGTGAGCGGCGGATTCTTCTCGCCGCCGAACATCGTCGGCGTATCGTCCTGCTCGATCTCGCGGAATGGCACGCGGATGTCGGGGCGCGAGCCCACTTCATACACGCGGCGGGATTTGGGCAGCGGTGCGACGGCCGCCGCGTCGACTTCGGCGGTAGCGGCCAGGAATTTGGGATTGGCGTTCATGGAAAGCTCCAAGCGAGTGGTTGGAGCCGATCGGGAAGGAATTCCCGCCGCGCGCGCAAAGACGCATGGCGGGAATACGGCTCCCAGCATCGGCATTATCCGTACTGGTACGAAGGGACTCTCTCAACACGTCCCGCCATGTAGGCGGGACGAGTACCCCTGCGCGAAAGCGAAGTATAGAGGCTGCCGCGCGTTCCGACGAATCGCGTGGCTGCTGCGCCGTGTCAGCCGGAGCAGGCGGCAGCTGGTATTACCGCTTTACAATTGGATTCAGACTGGGGCGACACTGTCATTCAGGTTCGGTACACTTTTCCAGTGCCGGGGATGGAGTGCATCGCCTGGTCTTAGTCCACATTAAGAAGGAAACGAGCATGCAACTGACCCTACGCAAATTGGCGCCCGCCCTGGTAGTCGTGACGTTGGCGCTAGCGGGTTGCAAGACCGCCCCGACTAAGACGTCTGGCGATACCGCCACGCCGCAAGCAGGCCAAGAGGCCGCCAAGCCCGCCGCCGCCGCGGCCTCAGTGGACTTCTACCTGGCGCAGAAGCAGCCCGGCGCCGGCATGCGCGAAATCAACCTGCCCGACGGCAAGCTCTACATGCAGACGGTGCCCGTCCTGACGCGCGCAGATCTCACCGACGCCGCCGCGCTGGTCGACCGCCAGGGCCAGAACTTCGTCGGCCTGCGCTTCTCGGAAGCCGGCGCGCGCAAGCTCAATGACGTCAGCACGAAGAACGTCGGCAACATGCTGGCGCTCGTGATCGACCAGGAACTGGTCGCCGCCCCGCTCATCGGCGAACCGCTGAACCGCGGCGTGCTGGCCTTCGGTGTGGCCTCGGCCCAGGCCGCCTCGGAAATCGCCGCCAAGATCCGCGGCGACGCCGCCGTGCCGCCGGCTGGCGGTGCTGCTCCGGGTCCCGCTGCCAAGCCCTGAGCGAGGCTAGCGGCGAAAAGCCCGGCAATGCCGGGCTTTTTTACGTCCGCGCACGATGCGCGGGAGGAGGATTGATGAGGGCTTGGCGTCTTTTGCGCGGCCCCGTGTGCCTAACGGTGCAAGGCGCGTAGCGCGATCTCAGGCTCGTTGGCCACGACTTTCAGCAGAGCGGCAGCCGGTCCGGTAGGGACCCGGCGCTTTTGCTCCCAGTTTTGCAAGGTGCGAACGCTGACCTGCAACGCCGCCGCAAACTCAGCTTGAGACAGCTTGGTCTGTTCGCGCACCTGCTTCACGTCCAGAGGATCGAGCGTGGATATCCTCGAAGGACGCGTCTCACCCTTGCGTATCGCTGCCGCTTCTTTGAGGCTTGTCTTCAAATCGGCAAGTAACTGCTTGTCCATTTCACAAGTCCTTTACCAGCGCCCGCAGTTCAGAAAGTTCCGCTGCGCTCAGGTTGTCCCGCACGCTCTTTGGGTAGGCCAACAGCATCAGAATCTGGTCTTCATCGGTGAGCCAGTAGTAGATCACCCGTATCCCACCGCTCTTGCCGGTTCCCGGCCGCATGCGGGATCCTCCAGCAACATCGCTGCAATTCTCGATAGCCATCATCCGGCAGCAGGGAGGTGATTTGCCGGGTAAAGACGCTGGTTTCTATGAAAACCATGATTGGTTTGTACGCCAATGGCGTAGTCGAAGTTGCACGTAATACCGCAAGCGGCGGCGCGAAAAATCGCCGACCACTGTACGTGCTTTATCGAGAGGCAGGGGAGCTACTGCGCGATTTCTGTCACTGGGATGCGCTTGGCGGACGTGAGCTTGCGCGAGGCCCGCAAAGGCTGCCCGCGATCAGCCCAGCTTGCGGCCGCGCGTTTTGGCGCCGCGGCGGATGAGGATGGTTTTTTCGATGTAGGCCTGTGTGATCGATTCAAGGATCACGCGGTCGTCGGCCGTGAGCGATTCGAACAGCGAAGGCGAAATATTCGGGAAGGGCCAGGGCGCCATCGGACGCGGCCGACCGCCGGGGCGCGGTACGGGTTCGGCCACGCCGGGCGCGGGCAGCGTGTTGCTGAGGTCGTAGCCTTCCACGGGAAGTTCCAGCGGGCCCTTGCCGGTTTCCAGCCATTCGACCTCGACCTTCAGGACCTGTGCCAGCTTGCGGGCCGAGCGGCTTGAGTGCCGCAGGCCGCTTTCGTAGCTGCCGATGGCGCTTTGCGAAATGCGCGCCAGACGAGCGAGGTCTTTCTGCGTGTGGCCACGCAGCAGGCGCGCATGCTTCAGTCGGTCTGAGAATGTTTTCACACCGGCGATTGAAGCTTGCTGGTCACGCGCTTTGGTGGTTATAAATATTACTTAAGTGATATTTATCAAAGGTGAGCGCATGGAGCAACGAGGCAGCGTCTTCGTCGTACGGCTCGACGCAAGGGCGGACGAGAATTTCGCCGAGGCTTTGCGTCTGTTGCGTTGGCAGGTCCGCGTGTTCGATTCGTCCGCTGCCGTATTGGAACACTTGCAGGCGCAGGGCGCTGATGCCCTGGTACTTTTGGGAGGTACTCAGGGAGTGCCAAGCCTCATTGCCATGCTGCGCCGGGCGGCGCCCGCTATGGCGGTGCTGTGGCAGGCCGCAGATGTCGACGCGTCCGATCGCATCGCCGCGCTGGATGCGGGCGCGGACGTCTGTACCGCTGCGGGTATGGACGCGTTGGAATGGGATGCCCTGCTGCGCAATCTGTACCGGCGCGCGCCGTCCACCGCCTTGCCTTGGAGGCTAGACCCGCACGCCGGCGCGCTGGCGGGGCCGGCTGGCGAGTTTCTGCCGTTGACGGTCACCGAGCGCGCTTTTTTTGTCCGCTTGTTGAGCGCGCCGGGCTATTGCCTGCGCCGCGAATGCTTTTTCCCTGCCGGTAAGCGCAAAGCCCTGGATGGGGCGCGGCGGGTTGACGTGCTCTTGTCGCGGCTGCGCAGCAAGGCGCGCCGCCTCAATATCGACTTGCCCGTGCTCGCGGTGCGGGGGTGGGGCTACATCCTGCTGCCCCAAGGCGCAGCAAGCATGCAGGGTCTTAGAGCACTACCAGGTTATCCCGATGCATGAGCTCGGGTTCGGTCATGCTGCCCAGAATGCGCGCGATCTGCGACGAAGGCTGGCGCAGGATGCGGCGAGTGTCGGCCGATGAGTAGTTGATCAGGCCGCGGGCGCATTCGCGGCCCTGGCCATCCACGCAGGCGACCACGTCGCCGCGGCCGAACTCGCCTTCCACCTCGGTCACGCCGATGGGCAGGAGGCTCTTGCCCTCGCGCAGCAGCGCCTGCACGGCGCCGTCATCCAGCACCACGCGTCCGCGCAGGCGCAGGTGATCGGCCAGCCACTGCTTGCGCGCGGACCACACGGGCAGCACGGCGCGCAGTTCGCTGCCGATGCACTCGCCCTGGGCCAGGCGCGTGAGCACGTTGCGCTCGCGGCCCGACGCGATGACGGTATGCGCGCCGCTATGCGCCGCGCGCTTGGCCGCCAACACCTTGGTCAGCATGCCGCCCGTGCCGATGCCGCTGCCCGCGCCGCCAGCCATGGCTTCCAGCGCGGGGTCGCCAGCCTGGGCGTGCGACATGAACTTGGCGTCAGGGTTCTTGCGCGGATCGGAGTCGTACAGGCCGCGTTGATCGGTCAGGATGATCAGCGTGTCGGCTTCGATCAGATTGGTGACCAGCGCGCCCAGGGTGTCGTTGTCGCCCAGCCGGATTTCGTCGGTGACGACCGTGTCGTTCTCGTTCACGATCGGCACCACGCCCAGGCGCAGCAGCGCGAACAGCGTGCTGCGGGCGTTCAGGTAGCGGTGGCGGTCGGCCAGGTCTTCGTGCGTCAGCAGGATCTGGGCGGTGCGCAGGCCGTATTCGGCGAAGGCCGCCTCGTAGGCCTGGCACAGGCCCATCTGGCCCACGGCCGCGGCCGCCTGCAGTTCGTGCATCACCGATGGGCGCTTGCGCCAGCCCAGGCGCGCCATGCCTTCGGCGATGGCGCCGCTGGAGACCAGCACGATCTGCTTGCCCTGCTTGTGCAGGGCGGCGATCTGCGCGGCCCAGTGCGCCACGGCGGCGCGGTCCAGGCCTCGGCCTTCGTTGGTGACCAGCGACGAGCCGACTTTGGCGACGAGACGCTGGGCGTTGGTGACGACGGAAACGACAGGTGTTTCAGCAGACATGATGGCGGCCGGCTGCGGCGAGAAAAAGGCGTAATCGTAAGGACTGCGATTATGGCTTATTCGTCATCGCCGCGCGGCGCGGGGCGCTGGTCGGCGGTCGAGCGCTTGTCGTCGAAGCGCGGGTCCGGCGCGACATAGTTCTCTTCGGCCTGGTCTTGCGACAGGTGTTCCTTTTCGCGCTCGGCGTCCAGGTAGTCCTGCAGCGCGTAGATCAGGTCTTGCGTGCCTTCGCCCGACAGGCCGGAAATACCGAACACCGGACCCTTCCAGTCGTAGAGTTCAAGGAAGCGGCGCTTGGTGTCCTCGGGGTCGGGCACCATGTCCAGCTTGTTCAGGACCAGCCAGCGCGGCTTGGCGGCCAGTTCCGGATCGTAGCGGCGCAGTTCCTCGACGATGGCGCGCGCGTCGACCACGGCCTGCTCGACGGGATCCGCGTCCGGGTCGGGCGTGGACACGTCCACCAGGTGCAGCAGCACGCGGGTGCGCGCCAGGTGGCGCAGGAACAGGTGGCCCAGGCCGGCGCCTTCGGAGGCGCCTTCGATCAGGCCGGGAATGTCGGCCACGACGAAGCTGCGCGACGGCGAGGTGCGCACCACGCCCAGGTTGGGGTGCAGCGTGGTGAAGGGGTAGTCCGCGATCTTCGGCTTGGCATTGGAAATGCGCGTGATCAGCGTGGACTTGCCGGCGTTGGGCAGGCCCAGCAGGCCCACGTCCGCCAGCACCTTCAGTTCCATGCGCAGGTAGCGGTGCTCGCCTTCCTTGCCGGGCGTCCATTGGCGGGGCGCGCGGTTGACGCTGGACTTGAAGTGGATATTGCCCATGCCGCCCTGGCCGCCGGCGGCCAGCACGACTTTTTGTTCGTGCTGGTTCAGGTCGAACAGGACTTCGCCGGTGTCGGCGTCATGGATGATGGTACCCACCGGCACGCGCAGCGTGATGTCCGGCGCGGCCGCGCCGTACTGGTCCGAGCCGCGGCCGTTTTCGCCGTTCTTGGCGCGGTGCAGGCGGGCGTAGCGGTAGTCGATCAGCGTGTTGATGTTGCGGTCGGCCACCGCGAAGATGGTGCCGCCGCGTCCGCCGTCGCCGCCGTCCGGGCCGCCTCTGGGAATGAACTTTTCGCGGCGAAAGCTCGCCACGCCATTGCCGCCTTTGCCGGCGACGACTTCGATGGTGGCTTCGTCTACGAATTTCATGATGTCCGCGCGTGTAGTGGTAAGGAGTAGGGCGGGGCCGTCATTCGGCGCCGCCGGGAGGCAGGGGCCGGAACCGTCCGGCTGCTGCCCGAAATCTGGAAAAGCTTAAAACAAAAAAGCCCTGCCGCATGCGACAGGGCTTTTGCCGTTCTGGAACGCGGCGAACCGCGTTGCTGACCGTGCTGGTCCGATTACTCGGCAGCGACGATCGAAACGGTCTGCTTGTTCAACGCGCCCTTGAAGCCGAATTGAACCTTGCCGTCGATCAGCGCGAACAGGGTGTGATCCTTGCCCATGCCGACGTTCACGCCAGCGTGGAAGCGCGTGCCGCGCTGACGCACGATGATCGAACCAGCGGGAATCAATTCGCCGCCGAATGCCTTGACGCCCAGACGCTTCGATTCTGAGTCGCGTCCGTTCCGCGTAGAGCCGCCGCCCTTTTTCTGTGCCATGTTTAGCTCCTGCTAAGTGGTACCGAGTCGCTTCTTAAGCCGTGATGGCTTCGATGCGGATTTCGGTGTAGTTCTGACGGTGGCCCTGACGCTTCTGGTAGTGCTTGCGACGGCGCATCTTGAAGATCTTGACCTTGTCGTGGCGGCCTTGCGCAAGAACCGTTGCCTTGACCACGGCGCCGGAGACGAGGGGCGTGCCAACTTTCAGTTGGTCGCCTTCGCCCACGGACAGCACTTGGTCCAGGGTGATTTCTTGCCCAATGTCTGCCGGTATCTGTTCTATCTTGAGTTTTTCGCCAGCGGCAACGCGATACTGCTTGCCACCGGTTTTTACGACCGCGTACATGGGGGATTCCTTAAATAGGTAAATGGGTCCATCTGCGCTGCCTGCCCTGCTGGGCGGGATTGCCGCTCTGGCGGGGCGCTTTCTTCTCCTGGCGCCAGAGCCTGGCGGAAGAAAAAAGGCCTTGATGCCTGGGAAAGTGGAACCTCCCCGGCACCCAGAGGGGTGACGCAAATGCAACCGACGTAATTCGGGCATTGCTGACCGAATCCGGAATATTAGCCCGGGACTTTCAGAAAGTCAAAAAGCTGTTGCAGGCTAAGGGCTTAGGTGTCGCATGCGCGCTTCAAGCGCCGAGGATCACCCGCAGAGCGATGTCCCGCGCCACCCGCTGAATCCCGTCGATCACGTCGCGGCGGTGGGCTTCGTCCAGCCGGTCGGTGGGGATGGAGGTGCTGACGGCTACCCGCTTGCCCAGCGGCGTCATGCCCACGTAGGCGGCATAGCAGACCAGGCCGGTCGCCACTTCCTCCAGATCCTGCGCGAGGCCCGTGCTGCGCACCTGTTCCAGTTCCTGGTCGAGCGCGGCGCGGGTGGCGAGACTGCGTTCGGTGACGCGCGGCAGCGTATCCGGTACGCGGGCGGCCAGGTCTTCGGGCGGCAGGCTGGCCAGCAACGCCTTGCCCAGCGCGCAGGCGTGCGCCGGCAGGCGCAGGCCCAGGTCCGACACCAGCCGCACGGGGCGGCGCGCGTCCTCGCGGGCCAGGTAGACCACGTCGAAGCCATCCAGCGTCGCCAGTTGCACCACTTCGTTGTGCCGCGCCACGAAAGCGCCCGCGGCCGCCTGGAATGCCGCTTGCAGCCCGTCCTGGCGCAGATAGGCATGGCCCAGCGCCATCAGTTCGATGCCGATGACATAGCCGCCATCCCGGCGCTCGATCCAGCGGCGCTGTTCCAGGCAATCCAGCAGCAGATAGAGCGTGCTGCGGGCGAGCTGGCAGGATTCGGCCAGTTCCGATGCCTTGACCGGCGTGTTGCGGCCGGCCAGCACTTGCAGGATGTCGTGCGTGCGGCGGATGGCGGGGACGTCGTGTACGGTAGCCATGCTCTATTTGTCCAATATATTGGACATAAATTCATGATGTTGGACATGATAATGGAAGTCTCCTAGACTGCCCCACACATCATTCGAACAAGGCGAGGAGACTCATGGACCAAGCAAAGGCGCTGCCCGTCGATCTGGAACAGGCGTTGCTGGTGGGGCGGGTGTGGCGGCCGGGGCATGGCCCCTGCGTCGTGGCGGTGCGCCGCGGCGAAGTGATCGACATCACGGCGGCCGCGTCCACCATGGCGGACCTGCTGGACCGTCCCGACCGCGTGGCGCTCGCGGCCAGCGCCGCCGGCGAGTCGCTGGGCGACGTGCATGCCCTGATGGCAGCCAGCCTGGCAGGCCAGGAGGGCTTGCGCCTGCTGGCGCCTTGCGACCTGCAGCCCGTCAAGGCGGCAGGCGTCACCTTCGCCATCAGCCTGCTGGAACGCATGATCGAGGAAGAGGCCGGCGGCGATGCCAGCCGCGCCGAGGAAATCCGTGTCCGCATGCAGGCGCTGATCGGCTCGGACCTGTCCCGCCTGCGGCCGGGCTCGCCCGAAGCGGCCAAACTGAAGGCTGAACTGGCCGAGCGCGGCCAGTGGTCGCAATACCTGGAGGTGGGGATCGGCCCGGACGCCGAGGTTTTCTCCAAGGCGCCGCCCATGGCGTCGGTGGGGACGGGCGCGCAAATCGGCGTATTGCCCGAATCCCGCTGGAACAATCCCGAACCCGAGATCGTGCTGGCGGTGGACAGCCGCGGCGAAATCGTCGGCGCCACGCTGGGCAACGACGTCAACCTGCGCGACATCGAAGGCCGCAGCGCCTTGCTGCTGACCAAGGCCAAGGACAACAACGGCTCCTGCGCCATCGGTCCCTTCATTCGCCTGTTCGACGGCGGCTTCAGCCTGGACAGCGTGCGTCAAGCGGATGTGTCCCTGCGCATCGAGGGCCTGGATGGCTTCGTGCTGGACGGCGTGAGCCACATGCGCGAGATCAGCCGCGATCCGCCGGACCTGGTGCGCCAGGCTTGCGGCAAGCATCACCAGTATCCAGACGGCTTCATGCTGTTCCTGGGCACCATGTTCTCGCCCACCCAGGACCGCATGGGCCCGGGCACCGGCTTCACCCACAAGCTGGGCGACCGCGTCGTGATCGCGTCCGAGCGCCTGGGCGCGCTGGTCAACGAAGTGCGGCTGGCCACCGAGATCGAACCCTGGACCTTCGGGGTGCGCGCGCTCTATGCCAATCTGGCCGGGCGCGGCCTGTTGCGGCAAGGGACCTGAGCCGTCGCCAGACGGCGCTGGGCAGGGAGGGCGCGCCGGGCGCCGTTCCTGTCGGCGATTCCGCCAGGATGACGGCTCGCGGTCCGTCACTCCCCGTATAATCCTTGGTCGAATCCTCCCGCCGTCTGCGGCGGGCCCAGCGGTAAGAGCCGGCGCGCGTTCGCGCCGCGGCTCGTTTCACTCTCCCGGATACGTCTTGAATCTCCCCGAGCTTGTTGCCCCCATTGCAGACGATATGAAAGCCGTCGACGCGGTCATCCGCGAGCGGCTGAATTCCGAAGTGGTCCTGATCCGCACGATCGGCGACTACATCATAGGCGCGGGCGGCAAGCGCATGCGCCCGGCCATGGTGCTGATGGTGGCGCGCGCGCTGGGCTACGAGGGCACGCACCACCAACTGCTGGCCGCCGTGGTCGAGTTCATCCACACCGCGACCCTGCTGCACGACGACGTGGTCGATGAATCCGACCTGCGCCGCGGCCGCGAAACCGCCAACGCGGTGTTCGGCAACGCCGCCAGCGTGCTGGTGGGCGACTACCTGTATTCGCGCTCCTTCGAGATGATGGTGGAAGCGAACTCGATGCGCGTCATGAGCATCCTGTCCGAAGCCACCACGGTGATCGCCGAGGGCGAGGTGCTGCAGCTGCTGAACGTGCACGACCCGGACGTCTCGCAGGAACGCTATCTGCAAGTGGTGCGCTACAAGACCGCCAAGCTGTTCGAGGCCGCCGCCCAGGTGGGCGCCGTGCTGGCGGGCGCCACCCCCGAGCAGGAAGCCGCCGCGGCCGCCTACGGCCGCCACGTCGGCACCGCCTTCCAGCTGGTGGACGACGTGCTGGACTACAGCGGCGACGCCGCCGCCCTGGGCAAGAACGTGGGCGACGACCTGCGCGAGGGCAAGCCCACGCTGCCGCTGATCCGCGTGATGGAAGTGGGCACCCCGGAACAGCAGCAACTGATTCGCGACGCGATCAAGACCGGCGACGCCGACTTCGCCGCCGTGGCCGCCGCCATCCAGGCGACGGACGCCCTGGAACATGCCCGCCAGGCCGCCGTGGCCGAGGCGGATCTGGCCCGAAAAGCACTTTCTGCTTATCCCATTTCCCCTTTTCAAAAATCTCTGTTAGAATTCTGCGCTTTCGCGGTGAACAGAGATCGCTAAGCGAATTAGGCGAAAAATCTGGGGAAACCCGGTGGCCTGAAACGTGGCGGTTGATGAAAGCGAAAGATGATTTGGTTGCACTGAGCGCAGCGAAGTCAGTAGTAGTAGTAGTAGTAGTAAGACTCGGGGCGTAGCTCAGCCTGGTAGAGTACTGCGTTCGGGACGCAGGAGTCGGAGGTTCGAATCCTCTCGCCCCGACCACTCATGTGGTCGAATTCATGAAGGTGTTTCCCGACGCCTTTGGCTGAAAGCCGGTATCGCGCAAGCGTTGCCGGCTTTTTTGCGTCTGCGCGCCGCTTGTCCTGACGCGATCCGCGATTGCGGACCCGGTCCGGCATTGCGCCGTCCTATCCTTCAGGCAAGAAAAATCCAGGTTCGCTCCGCAAGCGCGTTCCTGCGCTTGCGGCATATCAAAATAAAAAATCGAAAGTTCTCTGGACACGCGTTCCTTGATACCTTATTGTTCGGATCATAATTAGATATGTCCGGTCAATTAAATTTGAGGAACGACAATGAAGATGGGTACGCGAGGGGCAATCATCACGGCGGGCCTGCTGATGGCAGTGGCGGCGCAGGCGCAAACCTTGAAGCTTGGCGTGGTGGGAGGCATGACGGGACCTGGCGCGCCGTGGGGGCTGGCCATCGACGGCGGCGTCAAGGTCGCGGCCGAAGAGGTCAACCAGGCTGGCGGCCTGGCGGTCAACGGCAAGAAGTACAAGGTCGAGGTCGTGACCTACGACGACCATTACAAGGCGGCCGATGCCGTCACCGCCGCCAACCGTCTGATCGATCAGGACGAAGTCAAATTCATCATCGGACCCATCGGTTCCGCCTCGGTGATGGCAATGAAGCCCATCACCGAGCGCAACAAGGTCGTGTTGCTGTCCAACAGCTATTCGACGGAAATCCTGGACGCGAACACGCGCTACATGTTCCGCGTGCTGCCCACGACCTACGAATACAACAGCCAATTGATCGGCTGGCTGAAGACGAATCAGCCGGAGCTCAAGCGTCTGGCGATCCTGTCTCCCAACGACGCTACTGGCTGGAGTACCCAGAAGACGCAGAAGAAGGCCTACGAGGACGCGGGCTATACCGTGGCCGAGGCGAAGTTCTTCGAGCGTTCGCAGAACGATTTCCGCACGCTGCTGACCAGCATCCTGGCCAAGAACGTCGACTTCATCGAACTCGACACCGTCCCGCCGGGTCCGGCCGGCATCGTCATCCGGCAGGCGCGCGAGATGGGATTCAAGGGGCGCTTCACCAAGTTCGGCGGCAACAATGTGGCCGAGACCGTGAAGTCCGCCGGCGCGGAGAATGCCGAGGGTACGCTGGTCTATCTGTCGGCGGATCCCACAAGCGCGCCCTATGCGCGCCTGAGCGCGGCGTATGCCAAGTTCCATGGCAACAGCATGGATGACTTCGCTTTCTACTTCTATGACGCCACGCGCCTGCTGTTCAAGGCGATCGCCGAGGCAGGCAGCGTGGACGACACCACCGCCGTCGTGAAGAAGATCGAGGCCAGTCCGAGTTTCGACGGCATTCAGGGCAGCATCGTGTGGGGCGGCAAGGACGTCTACGGAGTCAACCACCAGATCGCCACGCCTGCCTACCTGGGAATCATCAAGGGCGGCAAGGCCGAGGTCATAGGCAAGTTCGACGCCCGCTGAGTACGGCATAGTCCCGCGCCGGAATGGCGCGGGGCCACGACCATAACGGCATACCAACATGCAAATTACCTTGCAGATAGTCATCATCGCGTTGATGTCGACGTTCGTCTACGCGCTCGTGGCACTGGGATTCACTCTGGTGTTCGGCATCCTGCGTGTCGTCAATTTTGCGCACGGCGAGTTCTACATGCTGGGCGCCTATGCGATGTTCATTTTCTACGGCACGCTGTCCTGGCCGTACCTGCCTTCCCTGGCGGCCGCCGCGTTGGCGGTGGGCGCGCTTGGACTGTTGGTCGAGCGCGGCCTGTTCCGCCGGCTGGCCGGCGACGAAATGGGCGGGATGATCATGTCGCTCGCCCTGGCCATCACGCTGCAGGCGGCGATGTCGCTGGTGTTCTCGGTGGACGAGCAATCGGTGCGCCGCCCGGTGGAGGGAGCGTGGCAGGTCGGCCCGGCCTTCTTCGCCAAGGATCAGTTGCTGATCGTGGGCGTGAGCGTGCTCGCCCTGGCCGCGTTCTACTACCTGATCGAACGCACGCGGCTGGGCATCACCATCCGCGCGGTCGCGCAGGACCGCGAGGTCGCGCGGCTGCAGGGCGTGAGTTCCTGGAAGATCATGGCCTTCACCTTCGCGCTGAGCTGCGGCCTGGCCGGCCTGTCCGGCGCGCTGATGGCGCCGGTCTACACCGTGCATCCGTATATGGGCGAGGCCGTCGTGGTCAAGGCCTTCATCATCGTGGTGCTTGGCGGCCTGGGGAGTCTGCCCGGGGCCGTGGTGGCGTCGCTGATCCTCAGTTTCACCGAGGCGATCGCGTCCACTTTCTATAACGCGACGGTCGCGGCCATGGTGTCGTTCCTGATCGTCATGGCAGTGCTGCTGGTCAAACCCAGCGGCCTGATGGGCAAATCATCATGAGCGTATCGCGATCCTTCGCGCTGTACCGCAAGGACGGGCGCTGGCAGTGGCTGCTGCACGGCCTGGCCGTCCTGTTGCTGTTGTGGTGGCCTGTGTGGGCCGGGCAGCCGCGCTTCTATCTACATCTGGCCATCATGGTCGCGATCTACGCGGCGTTGGCCATGAGCATGAACCTGCTGTTGCGCATCGGCCAGCTGTCCCTTGCGCATGGCGCGCTTTTCGGACTAGGCGCCTACGTCTCCGCGATTCTGAGCCGCGACTACGGCTTCTCCTTTCCTGTCGCCTTTCTGGGCGCTGGCATCGTGACCGCGCTGCTCGCCGGGCTGGTGGGGCCAGTGTTCATGCGGATCAAGGGCGTGCACTTCGCCCTGCTGACCTTCGCCTTGGGCGAGGCTGTCGTGCTGTGCTTCATCGAGTTCCATGGCCTGTTCGGCGGCAATAACGGCTTTGGCGATATCCCGCCCATGTCGGCCAGCCTGCCTCTGCCTGAAGGGCGATACGGCGCCTATCTGGTGGCGGTGTGCTTCGCCCTGCTGGTTTACTTCGGGCTGCGCCTGCTGTACCGGCGCGAGTGGGGCATGATTGCCGCATCGCTGCAGCAGAACGAAGCCTTGGTCGTATCCGGCGGCCTCAACGTACTCAGCTTCCGCGTCAGCGTCTTCGTCCTCAGCGCCGCCATCACAGGCCTTGCGGGGAGCCTCTATGCCCACTATCAAGGCTACATTTCACCGGACGCCTTCGGCTTCTGGACCGCCGTCAACGCCGTCATCATGAACGTGCTGGGCGGGGTCGGCGCCCTGGTCGGGGCCGTGATCGGCGCGATGCTGCTGGTGCCGCTGCCCGAACTGCTGCGGGGGCTGCAGCAGTATCAGCGGCTCATCTACGGCCTGACCCTGATCCTGCTGCTGCTCTTCATGCCGCAAGGCTTGACCGCGCTGGCGCGCTCCGTGATGGCGCGCGCGCAGGCCGGACGTGGAGGCCAGCCATGACGGCGCAACTCAGCGTGGCAGGCCTGAGCCGGTTCTATGGCGGCATCCGCGCCGTCGACGACGTGTCCTTTGCCACGGTGCCTGGGCAGATAACCGGCGTGATCGGCCCCAATGGCGCCGGCAAGACCACCTTGTTCAACCTGATCGCAGGATCGGCGCGACCGTCCGCTGGCACGGTGCGCATGAATGGTGAACTCCTTACGGGTACGCCGGCAGCCGCCGTGGCCAGGAAGGGGCTGGTCAGGACCTTCCAGTCCACCAACGTATTCGCGGGGCATAGCGTTTACGAGAATCTGTACCGAGCGGCCTTGTTCCGCCAGTTTCCGTCGCCGCCGTCGCTGTTCAATCCCTGGGGCTTGCGGCGCGGCCGCCAGCAGGCGGCGCGCATGACCGGGCAGGCGCTCGAACTGATCGGCCTGACGGCCCTGGCCGATGCGCAGGCGGGTTCATTGGCGTATGGCTTGCAGAAGATCCTGGGCGTGGGCATGGCGTTGACCGCGATGCCGGCCATGCTGTTGATGGACGAACCCGCGGCGGGCCTGAATCCCGTCGAGACCGTGGCGATGGCGGACCTGATCGAACGCATACATGGCACCGGCATCGACGTGGTCGTGGTCGAACACGACATGGGCCTGGTCATGAGGCTCTGCCAGCGCCTGGTGGTGCTGGTCAACGGCAGGCTGCTGGCCGAGGGCGAACGGGACCAGGTGCAGCGAGACCCCAGGGTGATCGAAGCCTATTTGGGAGCGGACCTTGACGATGCTTGAAGTCGACCGCCTGTCGGTCAGTTACGGTGCGGTTCTGGCCCTGGACCAGGTGTCGTTCAGCGTGGACGCCGGCACGGTATGCGCGGTGATCGGCGCGAACGGCGCGGGGAAGTCCACGCTGATGAAAGCCATCATCGGGCTGGTTCCGGTGCGCGGCGGCGAAATCCGCCTGCAGGGTACGGCGGTCCAGGCGCTAGGCACGGAGAAGCGCGTGGCCCTGGGCCTGGCCTTGTCGCCGGAGGGCCGGCGGCTGTTCCCGGAACTCAGCGTGCGCGAGAACCTGATGATGGGCGCGTACTTGCGGCACGACCGTGCGGGCATCCAGGCGGACATCGCCCGCGTCTACGCGTATTTCCCCAGGCTGAAGGAGCGCGAGCGCAGCCAGGGCAGGCACCTGTCCGGCGGCGAGCAGCAGATGGCGGCCATCGGCCGCGCGTTGATGTCGCGCCCTCGGCTATTGCTGTTGGACGAGCCTTCCCTGGGCCTGGCGCCGGCGGTGACGTTGGAGATGGCCCGCGCAATCCGGCAGATCAGCCAGGACGGCACCACCATCATCCTGGTCGAGCAGAACGCGAGGCTTGCGCTCAAGCTATCCCACCATGCGGTCGTGCTGGAAACCGGACGTCTGGTCCTGTCGGGCGACAGCATGTCGATTTTGAATAACCCCCAGGTGGCGGCGGCATACCTGGGGCACGGAGCAGAGACTATTCATCATGCCTAACATCTATCAGGTTGCCATGTTCAATGCCGAGCGGCATCCCGGCAAGACGGCGGTGTCTGACGACGGGCGGCAATTGACCTTCGCGCAGCTATGCGAGCGAGCGCGGGCGCTGGCGCATCATCTGGCCGGCCTGGGCGTGGCGCACGGCGACCGGGTGGCCGTGATGACGGGCAACTCCATCGACTACCTGGCGTTGTTGCATGCGACCGCGGTGGGCGGCTTTGCGCTGGTTCCGGTCAATACCCGTTACGGCTTGGCGGAATTGAAGCACCTGGTGCGCGACGCCGAGCCCAAGGTCTGCCTGTACGATGCCGCGCACCAGCCGCTGGTGGATGCGCTGCGGCAGGACCCGGAATTGCCGGCCCAGCCGCTCTGGTTGGATGCACTGCCTGCCGATCTGCCCGACTCTCCCGCCGCCGATCCGGTCGCGCGCCGATTCGGTTCGGTGCAGGACGACGACGTCGCCATCATTATGTACACGTCGGGCACCACCTCCACCCCCAAGGGAGCCATGCTGACGCATGGCAACCTGTCGGCCAACGCGGTCAACTACATCATGGAGCTGGGCATAGATTCGGAGGCGCATTCGCTGCTGGCAACGCCGCTGTTTCACATCGGCGGCTTCGGTGTCGTCAACGGCCCGATCCTGTATGCCGGCGGCAGCCTGCATATCGTGCCGCGCTTCGATGCCGACGCGGTGATGCAGGCCTTGCTGCGACGCCAGCCTACGCACCTGTTCCTGCTGTCGGCGATGTGGGTGGGGCTGACCGACCATCCCGGCTTCGGCGCGCACCGCCTGCCGTCGGTGACCTTCGTGCAGACGGCCGCCGCGCCCTTGGGCGAGTGGCGCCAGGCGCTGATCCGCAGCGTGTTTCCGAACGCCGAATTCAGCTGGGGCTTCGGCATGACGGAAAGCTGCGTCACGACCATCAAGAACCGCTACACCCGCGAGATCCTGGATCATCCGGGGTCCATCGGCTACCTTTGGCGGCATGTGCAGTACCGCCTGGTGAGCGCCGACGGCGACGTATTGGAGGACCAGCGCGGCCCTGGCGAACTGCAGGTCAGAGGCCCCACGGTATTCAAGGGCTACTGGAAGCAGCCGGAACTGACCGCGCAGATGCTGGACGGCGAGGGCTGGCTGCACACGGGCGACTTGATTCGCATCGACGGCGACGGCTTTGCGCATTTTCTGGGGCGCAGCAAGGACATGATCAAGACGGGCGGCGAGAACGTCGCGGCGCTTGAGGTCGAGAATTGCCTGAACGGCCATACCGACGTGCGCGAGGCCGCCGCATTCGGGCTGCCGCATGAATACTGGGGCGAGGAGCTGGTGGCGGCGGTGGTGCCGGCAGCCGGGCGCACGCCCGACGTGACCGACCTGCGCGAGCATTGTCGCAATCAGCTATCGGGCTTCAAGGTGCCCAAGCGCATTTTTATCGTCGACTCCTTGCCGCAGTCGTCTTCGGGCAAGGTGCAGAAGTTCCGCCTGCGGGAGCAATTCCTATCATGACCGCATCCAATACGCTCAATCTGTTCGATCCCGCCGTGCTGGCGGCCTGGACGCGCCTGGCATCGGCCGATGCCTTCGTCGCCCGCCAGTCGGTGCTGGCCGACCTGCGGCTGGGCCTGCGCAATACCGACAGCGGCGAGACCCTCTGGCTGGCCGTCACGGAGGCCGGCGTGCGAGGCGGCCCCGGCCTGGACGGCGTGGCCTTCCATCTGGAAGGCGCCCAGGACGCCTTTGACGACCTGGGCCGGGGCTTTCCCTTCAACCGCCTGGTGCGCCAGCACCGCTTGACGGTATGCGGAGACCTGCGCCGCTGCGTGCAGAACTGGCTGTTGCTCTACGCCTTGACCCGACTGACCGCGAACCTGGAGCTCTGACCATGCCTTACGTTGTGACCGCCGATGGCGTGCGCGCCTACTACGATCATGCGGGGGCAGGGCCGGCCCTCGTGATGGTGCATGGCGCGAGCCAGTGCAGTCTGTCGTGGAAGTACGTGGTCGACATGTTTGCGCAGCATTACAGCGTCTACGTATTGGACCTGCCCGGCCATGGCAAGAGCGGCCTGCCCGCGGGCGGCCCGAACAACGCCACGCCAGACAACGCGCGCTACGTGCTGCAGTTCCTGGATGCCTTGGGGATAGCCCAGGCCGTGCTGATGGGGCATTCCATGGGCGGCGGCATCGTGGCACAGGCGGCGGCGTTCGCGCCCGAGCGGGTGCGCGGACTGGTCCTGGTGGATGGCGCCTCGGTCAATGTGGTGAAGTCGTCGGGCTACAACCCGCACATTCTCAGCATGGCCCGCATCAATCCGGGCGACTGGTTCGAGGTGACGTTCCGCACGCTGATGGGCAGCGCGGCCGAGCCCGGCCGCGTCGACGACATCATCTGCGACGCGCGCCGCTGCAATCCGGCGGTCGCTTACGCCGACATCTGCGCGTTCGGCGGCTTTCGCATGGAGCAGATATTGAACGCCATACGCTGCCCGGTGGTGATCGTCGAAGGCCTGGAGGATTGGTCGGTGCCGCCCGAATCCGCGCGAGAAGTGGCGCGGCAGCTGCGCGCTGCCAGCGTCCCGGTGGAATATATAGAATGGAGCGACGTCGGGCATTTTCCCCAAAGCGAGTGCCCGGAACCCTTTTATCAGGACACGCGCGCCGCCATGGCCCGCCTGTCTCTATAGACCGACCTCAGTATGACCGACAAAACGCAGACTCCGGCTGCCAAGCCCTCGCTCTACCAGAGCATCAGCGACCATCTGCTGGAGATGATCCGCGACGGGCAGTTTCCGGTGGGCGCCAAGCTGCCCACCGAGATGGAGCTGTGCGACATGTTTGGCGTGGGTCGTCACACGGCGCGGGAAGCGGTGCGCAAGCTCACCGATCTGGGCGTGGTCGAACGCCGCCGCCGCGCCGGGACCACCGTGGTGCGCCAGCACCCCAAGCCGCAGTTCGGGCTGGAGCTGGAAACGACGGACCAGTTGCAGCGATATCTGGAGTTCACCGACCTGCACGTGTACAAGCGCGTCATGAATTTGACCAAACTGCCGCGGGAAACAGAGCTGGAAGGCGAGCCGTCGGAGTGGTTCAAGGTGGAGACCTATCGCTGCGTGCCGGGCACCAAGCGGGCCATTTCCTGGACCGACATCTACCTGCGTAACGAATACGCCGCAGTGGCCGATTTCATTTCCTCCAAGCCGGGGGGCGTCTATCCGTTGCTGGAAGAGCACTGCGGCGAGGTGGTGGAGGTGATCGAGATGGAAATCTCGGCTTCGCGTTTTCCGCCGCGCGTGGCACGCTTCCTGGAGTACGAAACCGTGGATCCCGCCTTGCTCATCATCCGCTCGTTCCGCAACCCCGCGGGCAAGCTGCTGGAGGTCGCGGTCAGCTTCTATCCCCCTTACGAATTCCGCTATGTCACCCGGCTGTCGCGCAGCGAAGGGAAGCACAAGGCACGAAGTTGATCACTCATAACGCGCAAGAGGAAGTCGCAATGCAGAACAAGTATGGCAAGAGTGTCACGGTCGAGATCGACGGGACGCAGGCCGTGGTGCGGTTCGACCGTGGCGTCAATCGCAACGCGCTCGACCAGGACACGCTGCTGGCGCTGACTCAGGTCGCACGGGACCTGGCGGAGTCCCTGACGATCCATGCCGTGGTCCTGACCGGCGCGGCGGACATATTTTCGGCGGGCATCGATCTGAAGGATCCGCAGAAATGGCAGGAGAACGATACGCAGCTGCTGGCCCGGCGCGACATCGCGCAGCGCGGCGCGCGTCTGTGCCGCCTGTGGGAAGAACTGCCGCAGCTGACCGTCGCGGCCATCGAGGGAGCCGCAGTCGGGGGCTCGGTGGCGTTGGCGCTGGCCTGCGATTGGCGCGTGGCGGCAGAGAACTCCATTTTTTACCTGCCTGAAGCCAAGGTGGGATTGAACATGGGCTGGGGCGCAATCCCGCGCATGGTCAATCTGATCGGCGCGCCGCGCACCAAGCGCGCCATTTTGCTGGCCGAGCGCCTGGGCATGGCGCAGGCCCTGGAATGGGGCCTGATCGATGAAATCGCGCCGCAGGGTGGGGCGCTCGCCCAGGCGCAGGCGCTGGCCGGGCGCGCGAACCAGACGCCGCCCGCGATCCTGCGCATGACCAAGGAGTCCGTCAATCTGCACGCTGGCGCGCTGAATCGACTGGGCATCTACATGGATGCGGACCAGGCTCTGGTCTGCCGCGACAGCCAGGAAGGCCAGCGCGCGCGCGAGGGATTCCTGACGAAGTGAGTTCCTGCGCCCTTGCTCGCAGCAAGGGCGCAGTCATCCCGCCGTCATTCGGCCTCTCTAGACTGCCATCTTTTTTGAACAGGCAGCAGAGATGACGAAGGACAGCAAGCACGGCCAGGGTGATACGCAGATCGTGGAGCAGACGGCGGATGCCCTGCCGCAGGCGCCCGACAACCGGCGGCGCAGCCTGTTGCGTGCCGGCCTGGGCGTGACGCTGCTGCCCATGGGCGGCAGTTTCCTGCTCAGCGGCTGCAATGGCGGCAGCGATGACGACGACGATGACGGCAATGGCGGCAATGATGGCGACGGCGGTACCGGCAAGCCCCAACCGGCCCTGGTGTCGAGTTTCGCGCTCGCGGTGCTGCCGGACACGCAGTTCTATTCGCGCTACGCCACCGACGCCGAAAACCAGCAGTTCATGCGCAAGTACGGCAGCGAGCCCTACCAGGCGCAGACGCGCTGGGTGGCCGAGCACGCCAAGGCGCTCAATATTCCGTTCCTGGTCCATCTGGGCGACGTGGTCGACCAGCAGGGCAAACCCGACCAGTGGAAGGTGGCCAGCGCCGCGATGAAGGTGCTGGAAGACGCCAAGGTGCCGTACTCGATCCTGGCGGGCAACCACGACGTGATCGTGGACCGCGACTATGTGGACGAGAGCAGCCAGTCGGCCAACACCGACGCGCATCGCGACCTGGCCAAGGAACCCTACCTGCAGCACTTCAGCGTCACGCGCGCCAAGCAGCAGGCCACCTTCGGCGGCCGCGACGCCAGCGGTTTTCACGAGTACCACGTATTCGAGGCCGAAGGGCAGAAGTTCCTGGTGCTGTCGCTGTCCTGGCGCGCGTCGAACGACGCCCTGGCCTGGGCCAACCAGGTGCTGCGCGCCAATCCCACTCTGCCCGCCATCCTGATCAACCACCAGCTGCTGAACATCGACAAGGATGGCGTCAGCCCGCTGGAAGTTCCTTACGGCAAGATGCTGTGGGACAAGCTGATCCGCGACAACGATCAGATCTTCATGACGCTCAACGGCCACTACCACGGCGCCACTCGCCTGACCAAGACCAATGCCTACGGCCACGCGGTGGAGGAAATGGTGGTGGATTACCAGATGGCCTATCAGGGCGGCAACGGCCTGATGCGGCTATACGAATTCGATTTGGGCAACAACGAGATCCGGGTGCTGTCGTTCTCGCCCTGGGTGCCGCAAAAGCCCAAGGACACGCTCAACGCGTTCGACCAGGCGGTGCTGACCACGCCCAACGAGCAGTTCACCATCAAGATGGACTTCGCCAGCCGCTTCTCCGGCTTCAACAAGACGTTCAAGGCCGCGGCTCCCTCGCACACCTCGCTGGTGGAACAGGCCACGGCGCTGATCCTGGCCAACTACACGGATCCCGCGACCGTCGAACAGAAGCCGGCCGCCGACAGCAATGACTATCCGCTGGTGGCGGGGACGCTGGCGCATTGGCGTTTCTTTGGCGGCAAGGCCGGCCTGCCCGTCAAGGTGGGTGAAACTGTCGCGGATCTGACCGGGCTGAATCCGATCCGCCGCGCGGCGCTCAACATCGACGGCGTGGCGGGCGCGCAGGAAGGCGACCTGGTCTGGTCGGACGATCATCACTACCTGTCCGCCGCGCCCGGTTCGGTGCGCTTCCTGAACACCGACAAGAACACCGCGCGCATGAGCTACTTCACCACTGAAGCCGCCGCGGCGATCAACAGCGCCACGGTGCCCAACGGCTACACGGTCGAGGCGTTCCTGAAGATAGACCGGGACTGGAGCGCGCAGAAGCACGCCTGGATGAACGTGATGACGCGCGACGGCAAGCGCGGCGACCTGGCGGGATTCAATGGCGGCGATCCGGAATCTCCGCCCCTGATCTTCGCCGTGTCCAGTCTGCGCGAGATCCAGTGGGAAATCGTGCCGGTCGTGGCCGGCGAGCGCGGCGGCAAGACCAATTGGTCGGGTGAGATCATTGCGGACAAATGGTTCCACGTCGCGGTGGTCAACGACGCCGACACGCACGAGACCATTCTGTACATCGAGGGCGCGCCGGTATTGCGCAATGTCAGCAATGCCCCCGGCCTGGCGACGTTGGCCGCCGACATGCCCTGGGTGATCGGCGCGGGTTCGTGGGACGGCGAGCGCGCCGACGGCTTCTTCGGCAGCATTGGCGAGATACGCATCGTGGACAAGGCGCTCAAGCCCGCGCAGTGGCTGACCGCGCGCCGCGTCGGCTAGCCTTGCATGCGGGGCGCGCGCCACGCGTCCCGCATGCGCTCAGCGCGGCGCCGCCGCGTCTGCAGCCTCGGCCCGCAGGCACTCGATCAGATCCCGCATCCGCGGCGACAAGTCCAGGCTGTTGTGCCGCACGATGCCCAGCGGGCCGAACACGGGCGGCAGTTCTATATCCAGGATGGCGATTTCGCGGCCGCCGGCGGCGTGCCGTGCGACGCAGCGGGGCAGCAGCGACAGCAGGTCGCTGTTGGCCATCAACATCATGTTGTTCAGGGCCGACGCTGATTCGATGCGTGAAGGCGGGCACAGGCCATGGCGCTGCAACAGCATGTCCAGGCCGATGCGCGCCGGGCTGCCGCGCGGCGGCATGACCCACGGATAGGCCGCCAGTTGCGCCCAGGAAACCTGGGCCACATCCATCAGCGGATGTCCGCTGCGCGCGCACACGCACATCGGCTCTTCGTACAGCACTTGCGTCAGGGTGTCAGGCGTGCGGGCGGCGGCCCCCATGCGCGCGACCAGCAAGTCCAGTTTGCGGGTGTGCAGGTCCGGCATCAACGCTTCCAGTGAACCCTCGCGCACCAGCACATTGACGTTGGCCGTCTGCTGCTCGAAACGCAGCAGCGCGCGCGGCACCAGGTAAGCCGCTGCCGCCGAGTTGACGCCGACATGGATGGTTTCCACGTCGAGGTCGGGCGCGGCGGACCATTCGCCGCTCATGCGTTCCAGGTCGCCCAGCACCCAGCGCGCATGGCGGATCAGGGAGTCGCCGTGGGGCGTGGGGAAGGTGCCTTTGGGCGTGCGGTCGAACAGCCGCGCGCCGAGCATGTCCTCCAGTTCCGCGATCATGCGCGACACGGCGGGCTGGGTGGTGGCCATGCGTTGCGCCGCCATGCCAACGTTGTGGACTTCGTCCAGCAACAGCATGAGCTGTAGATGGCGCAGGCGCAGCCGGCCGCGCAGATACCAGCCTGGCTGCAGGGGAGCAGCGGAGTCGGGAGGGCTCATCTCTACATATCAACTCTGATATGGAAAGTGAAAAATATATCATTGGACTGGAATGATGGGCTGGCCGAAGATGATTGCCAGCGAGCCGTCCGCGAATGAGGCGAGCCGCAGGATGGAGACAATCATGCTGAAACTTGCGCGCGGCGCCCTGGCCGCCCTGAGTCTGGCCGTACCTCTGGCTGTTCCCCTGGCGGCGGCCGCGGCCTATCCGGACCGCCCCGTCACGCTGGTGGTGCCCTCGGTGCCCGGCGGCGCGGCCGACGTGGTCGGACGCCTGGTCGCCGCGGAAATGTCCAAACAATGGGGCGTTCCCGTCATCGTGGAAAACCGCGCGGGCGGCGCCGGCGTCATCGGCGCCCAGGCCGTGGCGCGCGCCAAGCCTGATGGCTACACGCTGCTGCTGGGGCCGGACGCCTCGTTCACGGCAGTGCCTTACCTGATGCAGGACGTGCCTTATCGCACCGAGGACTTCGCGCCCGTCGCGACGCTGGCGACCCTGCAATACGTGTTGGTGGCGGCGCCTACAGCGCCATTCAAGTCATTGCGTGAACTGCTGGAGCAGGCGCGCGCCCGGCCTGACGCCATCACCTATGCCAGCGGCGGCCCGGGTTCGACTCACCATTTGGCGATGGCACTGTTCGAGCACGCGGCCGGCATCTCGCTCAAGCACGTGCCGTACAAGGCCGCGCCCCAGGGCTTTGTCGGCGTGATGGGCAGCCAGGTCGATCTGATGTTCATCGTCGCCAGCACGGCCGTGCCGCAGATCAAGGCCGGCAAGGTGCAGGGGCTGGCCAATGCGGGAGCCGCGCCCATCGCGGGCGCGCCCGACCTGCCGATGGTGAAGGACGAAGTGAAGGACTTCACGTTCTATAGCTGGTTCGGCCTGTTCGCGCCGGCGCGCACGCCTGCGCCGGTGCTGGCCGATTTGCAGCGCGCCGTGGCCACCGTCCTGAAGAGTCCAGAGGTCCGGGACAAGATGCAGGCCCAGGGCATGATCGTGGGCGATCAGGACGGGTTGGGCTTGAGCGAACGCATCGCCCATGACACCCGTGTTCTCGCGCCCGTGCTTTCCGACATCAAGACCGCCACCAGCAAGCAGCAATGAAACGCCCCAACATTCTTCTCATCACGACCGACCAGCATCGCGGCGACTGCCTGGGCTTTGCGGGACGCCGGGTCAAGACGCCGCACATCGACCTGCTGGCGAGCACGGGCACGCATTTCGCGGCCTGCATAACGCCCAACGTCGTCTGCCAGCCTTCGCGCGCCTCCATGCTGACCGGCCTGCTGCCGCTGACGCATGGCGTCTGCGACAACGGCATCGACCTGGATCTGCGCGCCGGCGAGGCAGGCTTTGCTGGCAGCCTCGCCGCTGCCGGCTACGACACGGGCTTCATAGGCAAGGCGCATTTCTCCACGCACCATACCTTCCAGGCCACCGGACGGCCCGAATGCCAGTACAGCGAGGCTGGCATGGGACCGGACTGGGGGGGGCCGTACATGGGCTTCAAGCATGTGGAGCTGGTGGTGGAGGGCCACAACTATTGGCTGCCCACGCCGTTGCCCGGCGGCCTGAACCATTCGCGCTGGCACTACGGCGACGGCTTGGGCGAACTGCGCAACCAGCTGTATGAGACCGACCTGGGGCCGGCCAGCGGCGCGCCGCAGACCTTCAATTCCGCCTTGCCCGCAGCCTGGCACAACTCCGCCTGGATCGGCGATCGCACCATCGACTACCTGCGCGAGCATCGCGACCGGCCGTTCTGCCTGTGGGCCTCGTTCCCCGATCCCCATCACCCCTTCGATTGCCCCGAGCCCTGGTCGCGCCTGCACCATCCCGACGAGGTCGATCTGCCGCGCCATCGCGTCACCGACTACGATCGCCGGCCTTGGTGGCACAGGGCCAGCATGGAGAGCAAGCCCATGGGCAATGCCGAAGTGCAGGCGGTGCGGCAGAATTTCTCGCGCATGCCGACCCAATCGGACGAGGCGCTGCGCCGGATCATCGCCAACTACTACGGCATGATCTCGCTGGTGGACCATCAGGTGGGGCGCATCATGAAGGCGCTGAGCGAGTACGGGCTGGATCAGGACACCATCGTGATCTTCACCTCAGACCACGGCGAATGGCTGGGCGACCACGGACTGATGCTCAAGGGGCCCATGCCATATGAAGGCCTGCTGCGCGTGGCCATGGTGGCCAGCGGCCCTGGCATCGCGGCCGGGAGAAGGGTGGAAGACCCGGTTTCCACGCTGGACCTCGCCGCGACCTTCTGCGACTACGCCGGAGCGTCGGCCTTGGGGCCGCAACACGGCCGCAGCTTGCGCCCGTTGCTGGAAGGCGGAGATGCCTCCCGCGAGTTCGCCTTGAGCGAATGGGATGTGGCGGCATCGCGCTGCGGCGTGGAGCTGAAGCTGCGCACCGTGCGCACGCGCGACTGGAAGCTGACCGTCGAACTGGGCAGCGGCGCGGGTGAGATGTATTGCCTGACGGAAGATCCGGACGAGATGGACAATCTCTTCGATGATCCGGGTCATGCCGCGAAGCGGCGGGAACTGGCCGCCATGCTCGCAACCCGGCCCGCGGACCAATTGCCGGCGCGCGTGCCGGCATCGGGTATCGCTTGAACGCGCGGCGCAAACAGGGGTCAAGCCTGCTCAGTGGCCGGCTGGGCATCAGGCATGGCCACGGCGCTTTTCACTGCGGCGAGCACGTCGTCGCAGATGCGCGCCACCGCGTCTGCCGATCCGCGCACGCCTGGCTGGTTCAGGCGGGTATCCAGCTGAGCGCACTGTTCGGCCAGCGCGGGCAGGCGGAAAATGGCCAGCATGCCACGCAAGGCGTGCAGTTCGCCGCGCAGGCGGCCGCTGTCCTCGTCGACGGCAGCGCGTTTGATGGTGTCCAGGGACTGCGAGCAAGATTGCTCCAGCGTGCGCAGCAGCGCCGGGGGAAAGGCGCGTCCGCCGGTCAAGGCCTGCGGACCGTTGTCGGCCGCCTCCGGGGCTTGCCGCGGGCCGGGTCCGGTTTGTCCGCACACGTCCAGCAAGGCGAGTTCGAGTTCGGCTAGCGGCAGGGGCTTGGTCAGCACCCGCGCGATGCCGGCTTTGCCGCAGCGCTGCCGCTCGTGCTTCGTCACGCAGGCCGTGGCAGCGATGACGGGCATGTCCGGCCGCATGGATCGGGCCTGTCGGGCCAGCGCGTAGCCGTCCATGCCGGGCATCGCGAGATCGGTGACCAGCACGTCATAGCGCTGCGATGCCAGCAGCGTGCAAGCCTGCGCGCCTCCCTCCGCCAGATCGACTTCACAGCCCAGCAGTTTGAACTGTTCTTCGAACAGGCCGCGGTTGGCGGCGTTGTCTTCGGCCACCAGCACCCGCAACGAACGGACCGAATGCCGCGGTGCGGGCGTGGACGCCGCGGTAGCGAGAGGCGTGTCCTGCAGCACATGCCGCAGGGCCGAGGCCAGGCCATGCAGCCCGTACATGGAAACGCTGAGCTTGCGTCCCGTGTCCTGCGGCGTGGCGGGCCCCAGCATGCCGCAATCGATCACCCACGAAGATTCGTCCAGCAATCTGTCTTCGTCCTCCGCCTGCCAGTCGATCTTGTCGCCCCAGATGATGAGAACCGTCGCTTCGTCCAGCATGTCTTCGTCCAGTTCGGATGGATGGCGGCGGGCGTTGACGCGCAGTCCCCAGGTCCGCAGGATGGCTTCCAGGCGGTGACGGCAGTTGTCGCGCGCGGCCAGCAGCAACACCTGCTCGCCGGCGAACCATGGCCTGTCGGCCTCGCGGGCTTCGATGCCCAGCGGCAAGGAGAACGCGAACAGGCTGCCGCTTCCAGGTTCGCTGCGCACGGACAGGGAGCCGCCCATTGCCTCCACCAACCGGCAACACAGGGTCAGCCCCAGGCCCGTGCCGCCATAGCGCCGGCCTATGGTCGCGTCGGCCTGGCTGAAAGCGCGAAAGACACTCTGCGCCTGTTCTTCCGTCATGCCCATGCCAGTGTCCTCGACCTCGACGGCGATGCCGGCCGCGTCGGTCCGGGTACGCAGTACCACCTTGCCTTGGTCGGTGAACTTGATGGCATTGGAGAGCAGGTTGTGAATGACCTGTCCCAGCCGGGTGGCATCTCCTCGCATTGGCTGCCTGAGCGCAGCGCCCAGATCGCCCAGCAAGGCCAGTCCTTTGGCCTGGGCCTGGGGCGCGAACATGGACAGAGCGTGCGAGGTGACTTCGAGCAGGTCGAACTCCGCCTGCTCCAGGCTGAGTTCGCCGGCCTCGATCTTGGAGAAGTCCAGCACATCGCTGATCGTGGCGAGCAGCAGTCCCGAGGACGCCCGCACGGTTTCGAGACGGTTGCGCTGGACCGGCGCCAGGCGCGAGCGCGAGAGCAGCTCCAGGTGTCCCAGGATGGCGTGCAGCGGCGTGCGTATTTCATGGCTCATCGCCGCCAGGAAGGCCGACTTGGCGGCATTGCCGCGGTCCGCGGCGGCCTTGGCTTCGCGCAGGCGGTGGGCTAGCTGGTATTTTTCGGTGACGTCGATGAACGCCGCCACGACCACGTTCGACCCGCGGTAGCGCGCGCCTGCCATGCTGACCGACAAGGTGACGGGAGTGCCATCGCGGGCCACGAACGAGAGGTCTTCCTCGACCACATCCGTGTCGCGCTTCCCTGTGGGCGCGCTGGCGCGCCGCCGATAACGATTGGCCAGCTCTGCCGAAAGGCTGAATTTTCCCACGCCCACGCGCGCGGTCATCTTCTCCATGGCCGGGCTGTGCAGCAGCGGACTGCCGCTGGCAGCGTCGATCAGGCCCAGGCCCACGGGAGCCGTCTCGATGAGAGTGCGGTTGAGATGCTCGCTCTCCAGCGCCAGCCTGGAACGGTTCATCAAGGGTCGGACCACGCGCAGCTCGAAGTAGAGCAGCAGCGCCCATATCAACGCCAGCGTGGTTGCAGTCATGATCGCGGGCGTGGTCAGCTGTGCGCTTATGGCATTGACGATGCTGCTCCAGTCCAGCGTAAAGACCAGCACCCAGTCCGTGGGCCCCAATCCTTCCGAAATCGAAAACTGGCCAGAGCGCGTCCTTTCCTGGCGCGTTCCGGCAGGAATATCGGCGAGGTCGGCGGCCGGAGCCATTTCCTGAGCGTCGCCGGCACCGGCGCCCGGCGATGCAGCGATGAGTTGGCCGCTGGCGGACATGATGGCGAAGTCGCCCGCCTGCCGGCTCACTGCCTGCGAAGCGCCGGGTTGCAGGGGGGAATACTCCGTCACCAGCACGGCGACGGGCACGCCCTTGTCCAGTATGGTTCCACCGATGCGGAATACCTGCTTGCCCGTGATCGGATTGGCGACGGGAGGGATCCAGCGCAAGGAGCGCCATGTGTCGGTGCCGGCATCGGTGGCGATCAGCATGCGCCGGCTGACTTCGCCGGTCAGCAGGGCGAGGTAGCGGTCGCGGTCCGCCAGGATCCGCTGGCGGACCGCTGCTTCGGGGGCGGGAACCAGGCCGGCGATGCTGCCATTGACGCCAAAGAAGAACGAGGCCAGCGAGTTGTCATGGGCTGCGGGCCCGCCTGAGGGAATGCGGCCGATCTGCTCGGCCAGATTGAAGAACTTTCCTGTCGCACCGTTCGTCACCCGGCCGCCGCCCGAACCCAATATCCATTGAGAGCGGGAATCCTCGTCGGACTCCACCAGCAGCTCTTCGCCCCGGCTGCGGTACTTTGCTATCTGAGCGGCATCAAAGGGCGCCGCTTCCCGCCACATCAGCTCCGCGCTTGCCTGGCTGATGCGGAAGGCGTTCTCGCGCGTATAGATTTCCTTCATGAGCACGGCGTGTTCGGCCACGAACGATTGGCGCACGTACTCCAGATATTTTTCGGCGGTGGTCTTGGCTTCCAGGGCGAAGGTCAGCAGCACCGCGACCGTGATCAGCACGCCGCCGCCCAGGCTTTGCCAGCGCTGATAGCGGCGAAAGCGCGTCACGGTATCGAGCCGCGAGGGGCTCAGGCGGTGGCGTAGTCGAATCAAGGCGCGGGGGATGCGTGTCAGGCGGCGCCGGCATGCGGTCGTGGATGGGGGCGCTGCAGGTTTCAGGGGGGGCGGGCGCAGTTACTTGAACATTTTTCCGACAGGCGTGGCGCAAAGGCGTACCGGCGGTTTTGACATGGATCAAGCGGCTGCCACTCGGGCTCGGTCGCGTTCAGCGTGTCGACATTGAACAAGAGGCAAGCGCAGCCGCCGCCGAAGATTCAGCCGCATTCTCATCCTCCGCTTCGGGTAGCGTCACGTCGGTCATTGGCAGGGCAGCGCAGCCGTAACGGATCAGGTCCGCGTCGCGTTCGATGCCCAGCTTTCTCATCGCGCTGCGCTTCTGGGAACTGACCGTCTGCACGCTGCGGCTGGAGATCTGCGATATCTCGGTAATGGTGGCGCCCGCGCAAAACAGACGGATGATCTCAGCCTCTCGCCGCGTCAACCGTGGCTGTTGCGCCGAGAGGGATTCGCGGATGATCATGTCCTTCACGGTCGGCGAATAGTAGGTCCGGCCGCGGCTCATCGCGTGTATCGCTTCGGCGATATGGCGCGTTGAATCCGCCTTGCTGAGGATGCAGAGGTTCTTTTCGGCCAGCAGCGCCCGCAGCAGCGTGGGATGCTCGACCATGGTGAGCACGGCCACTCGCAGCGCCGGGTAGCGTCGCCGCAGAAATCCAATGAGCCCCAGCCCGTCGCCGTGCTTGCCGCCCGGCATCGCGTAGTCCGATACCACCGCGTCGCAGGGTTGGGTTTCCAGCAGGGCCACCAGGTCCGTGGAGTTCCTGGCGCAGCCGATCACTTCGATGGCCGGGTCTCGCGCGAGCTCATGGCTCACGCCCAGGGACACGATGGGATGGTCGTCGGCAATGATGACGCGGATGCGGCCGTGTGACATGTTTCTTTTCCCGTTCATCCAGAGCCTGCTGCGGAACTGCCGTGCGTCCATGGCGATTGCCGCCAAGTTTCGCAAGCAGACGTTTGAAACGCTGTATGTGCGCGGCGGCTGTGACTATGCCGCTTGCAGCCATATTACCGACGGCGTCCTCGCGAAAGAATAGGAGGAGTACTAAAGTACGGCGCTTGCCGCAACCGCAGCCAATCGCGCTGCGCGGCGGGCGGTCGCCAAATCGTAGAAGTACGACTCCGCTTTCGTAGTCTTCCCACAGTTCCACGCCCGTCCGCTCCGTATTCTGCCGGCAGGACGAGTATCGCCCGGCATGGCCGGCGCGTCAGCCGGTCGGGGACGAGCGCTTCCCGTGCAAGAACGGCAAGGAGCGGGGGGATGGGTGATGAAAGGGGAGAAAGCGCGCTATCGGATGGCCGCGCTGGGCGCGGGGCTGGCCATGGCCTTGTGTGCGGACGCTTTGCGGGCGCAGATCCCGGATGCGGGGCGCGCCATTCGTGACCTGCAATCGGTTTTGCCCGCCATGCCTTCGGGCCACACGGCTCCCGAGGTGCAGTTGCCCGAGCCGCAGCCGCCTGCAGCCGTGTCCGGCGTTGCGGCCGCAGGCCCCGCCGTCCGGGTGCTCGAGTTCCATGTCGAAGGCAACCACGCCGTTGACGCAGCGATATTGCAGGCGGTGCTGGCCGATCTGACGGGCGCGGCACTGACGTTCCCGGACCTGCGCGCCGCCGCTGATCGCATCACTGCCTATTACCACGATCAGGGATATGTGCTGGCGCGCGCCTATCTGCCGCCGCAAGCCATCGATGCGGGCATCGTGCGCATCGCCGTGTTGGAGGGCAGGTATGGCGAGATTGGCCTGCGGAACCGCGCGCGGGTCCGCGATGCCGTGCTGGAGCAGGCGCTCTCCGCCTTGCGTCCGGGTGAGGCGGTGCAGGCCGGCGAGCTGGAGCGCGCGCTGCTGCTCTTGAGCGACCTGCCCGGCGTGGCGGTCAAGGGTACGTTGCTGCCTGGTGCGGAAACCGGGACCACCAGCCTGCTGGTGGACGCCGAAGCGGGACCGCTCGTCTTCGGCAGCCTGGACGCGGACAATTTTGGCGGCTACTACACAGGCGAGTACCGGCTGAGCGGAAGCATCGGCGTCAACAACCCCCTGCGCCTGGGCGACCAGCTCAATCTGCGGCTGTTGGGGAGTGATGGCGGCCAGCGCTACTACAACGCCGCCTATCAGCTTCCATTTGGCTCCCGGTCCACGCGCGTCGGCATGGGCGTGTCCAGCATGCGGTACGAACTCGGCAGGCGTTTCGGCCCTCTGGGGGCGCACGGCCGCGCCGACGTGTCGACCGTGTTCATCCAGCAGCCCTTGGTGCGCTCGCGCCACGCCAGCTTGCGCCTGCAATTGCAGCACGAGCGCAAGCGTTTGGTCGACAGCATGGATCTCTTCGAGGTAAGCAGCCGCAAGCGTATCGGGCTATGGACTTTAGCCCTGGCCGGCAGCAGCGAGGACGGATGGTTCGGCGGCGGACGGACCGCCTTGCAACTGTCGCATGGTCGAGGCCGGCTGCGCCTGGGCGATCCACAGGCCGAGGGCGAGGACCGCCAGACAGTGCGCGCCGCCGGCTGGTTCGCCAGGACCAATCTCTCGATCAGCCGCTTGCAGCAGCTCACTGGCCGCTTACAGCTGTATGCGCGGGTGGATGCGCAGTGGGCTTCGAAGAATCTGGACAGCTCTGAGAAATTCAGCCTGGGCGGGCCTTATGGCGTGCGCGCCTATCCGTTGGGCGCGGCCAGCGGCGACGAGGGCTGGCTGGCCGGCGCCGAACTGCGCTACCAACTGGCTCCCGGGTGGCAACTGAGCGCCTTCGCCGACCGGGGCAACGTGCGCCTGAGCAAACGCCGCTGGACGCCCGGCCGCAACCACAACGGCCTGGCTGCGGCGGGACTCGGCGTCACGCAGTACGGCGCCAGCCATCAGGTGAACCTGAGCGTCGCCTGGCCGATGGGCCGGCAGCCGCCCGCCACGGAATCCGACCGGGAGCCCCGCTTCTGGCTCCAGGCGTCGCGCTATTTCTGACTCGGGCGCACCACGCGCGCAGTTTTCTTAACCGGCGCGGCCTGCCATTGCGGCGGATCCGCCATTCTTGCGAGGCAATCATGAACAAGACATATGCACTGGTATGGAACGAGGCCAGACAACGCTGGAACGTGGCGCGCGAGTCCGCGCGCCGCCGCGGAAAAGCCGGGAGCGGCAGGCGCGGCCGCGTTGCCGTGCTGGCCCTCGCCGGCCTGGCGGGCCTGTCTTGCGCGCATGCCGCGCCGACGGGCGGAACAATCGCGGCCGGCAACGGAATAGGCGATATCCACGCCACGCTGGACCAGAAACAGGTGTCGATCAATCAGCATACGCAAAAGCTGATCATCGACTGGAACAGCTTCAGTATCGGCGCGGACGAACGCGTCACCTTCAACCAGCCCGGCAGCGGCTCGATCGCGCTGAACCGTGTGAATGGCCTGTCGCCCAGTTCCATCCTGGGGCGCATGGACGCCAACGGTCAGGTTTTCCTCGTCAACCCCAACGGCATTGTTTTCGGCAAGGGCGCGGAGGTCAACGTGGGCGGACTGGTCGCCTCGACCAAGCAGCTTTCCGACGCCGATTTCAACGCGGGCAACTATCGCTTCACCGGGTCATCGGGGGCCTCCGTGCTGAACCAGGGCGTGATTGCCGCGCGCGACCGCGGCAGCGTCGCGCTGCTGGGCGCCAAGGTCAGCAATCAGGGGGTGATCCGGGCGCGGCTGGGGCGGATCGCGCTGGCGGCCGGCGGAGAGTTCACCGTGAACTTCGACGGCAATGGCTTGCTCGATCTGCGGATGGATGGCGCCGCGCTGTCCGCCCTGGCCGAGAATGGCGGCATGCTGAGCGCCGACGGCGGGCAGGTGCTGATGACGGCCAGCGCCGCGGGAGCGGCCTTGCGCACGGTGGTCAACAGTCAGGGCATCATCGAAGCGAAGACGCTGCAGGGTCAAGGCGGCAAGATTACGTTGGACGGCGGCGGTGACGGTCTGGTGGTGGCTGCGGGCAAGATGAATGCCAGCGCGCTCTCCTCGCATGGCAACGGCGGCGAGGTGGAGATACGCGGGCAGCAGGTGGCCGTGCGGCTAGGCGCCGAGGTCGATGCGCGGGCATTGAACGGCGATAGCGGAACCTGGCGCATCGCGTCGGCAGAGGTGACGGTGGGCGCTAACGCCACGGCGGCAAACGTCACGGTGCACGCGGACACCGTCGCCAGCAACCTCGCGGCCACCAACATCGTGCTGGAAGGCGCTGCGGGTGACGTCGCGCTCAATGGCCCGATAGCGTGGCACAGCGGCAACGCGCTCGGCTTGGTTGCGGCGGGTGATATCGCGGTCAACGGGGACCTGGCCGCAACCGGCCAGAACGCTGCCATCGCCATGTCCGCCGGCGGGGAAATCGCGCTTGCCGGCAAGACTGCCATTAGCGGCGTCAATGGCGCCCTGTCCTTGCAGGCGCCGGGAGGCCATGTGCTGGGCGAGGGGGCGGCGATCACGCTGTCCGGCGCAGGCGCGTCGTTCAGCGCTCATGGCCAGCGTTACGCGGTGATCCAGAACCTCGCCCAGCTGCAGGACATCGACCGCAATCTGAGCGGCTTGTACGTGTTGGGCAACAACCTGAGCGGACGCGGTTCGATCCAGGCGATAGGCGGTCCGTATGGCATCTTTTCCGGCACGTTCGACGGTCTGGGCAATACGCTCGGCGGCTATTCGGTCAGCGGCGCCGGTTCCAACGTGGGCTTGTTCGCCGCGTCGTCCGGCAGCATCAGCAATGTCAACCTGGCGTCGATGACGGTCAATGCGCCGGCCGCCGGCGCGGCATCCATGTCGGTGGGCGCGCTGGTGGGCCGCAATTCTGGCCAGATCGTCAATGTGTCCACGGCCGGAATGTACGTGAAGGGCAGTTCGTATCACCGTAACGTGGTGGGCGGTCTGGTGGGCACCAACGCCGGCGGCAGTATCGACCGCGCCACCGTTGCAGGCAGCGTATATGCAGGTTCGCACACGATCGCCATAGGCGGGCTGGCAGGTGAAAATCTGAATTCCGCGGCGAGCCGCGGCGTCATTACGCGTAGCGTCTCGCGCAATGTCGTATCGGGCGCGATGCAGCGCGATGAGCTGGGCGGCATGGGCGGCCTGGTTGGCGTGAATCGCGGCTTGGTTGCGGACGCGTCCAGCCACGCGAACACGCAGGCCACCGGCGCAGGCCTCAATGTTGGCGGGCTGGTGGGCAGCAACCTGGGCGGCGACATCGAGCGCTCGGTTGCGACCGGGCGGGTGCAGAACGGCAGCAGCGCATACACTGGAGGCCTGGTGGGGGTGAATAGCGGGACCATTTCGGGCTCGGCCGCGGAAGGTGGCGTCAGTGCCGAGGGCGGCGGCTCCACCGGCGGCTTCGCAGGACGCAACAGCGGTGGCGGCCTGCTGCTGGATGTCAAGGCCGGGGGGGATGTGACGGCCGCCTATGGCGTCAATGTGGGCGGCCTGGTCGGCGCCAACGATGGACGCATCGATACGGCGGAGGCGGGTGGCGAGGTCAAGGCCGGCTACAACCGGAATGGAGGCCGGGCCGGCGGTCTGGCCGGCTACAACAGCGGCACGATAGAGGCCTCTGTAGCCCGCGGCAAGGTTGCGGGTGGAGACTACGGATACGCCGGCGGGTTGGTCGGCTACAACACCGGGACGCTGGGAACGGTCAACGCCAGCGGCAACGTGACGGCCGGGAAGAACAGCGCGGCCGGAGGGCTGGTCGGGGCCAATCAGGGCTTGATCGTTTCCGCGATGGCCAACGGCAATGTCTACGGTGGCTTCAACAGCCGCGTTGGCGGCGTGGTGGGAGAGAACGGCGACATGGGGGAAGTCCTGCAGTCGTCTTCCGCCGGTGAGGTGGGAGGCGCCGGCCAGGCTTACCTGGGTGGCATCGCGGGTCTCAACCAGGGCGCGGTTTCCTATTCCAGCGCGAGCGGCAAGGTGAATTTCGCCAACTCTCTTCAGCATACCTATGGCGGACTGGCTGGCGCGAACTACGGGGTGATGCGCGCCAACAGCACGTGGGGGCTGGCATCCCTGGTGCCGCCGGTGGGCTTGAACTACGGCATCGTCGAGCGTTGATGGACAGTGCATGAACAGGGCCATGGGCGCGCGCGTCCATGGCCCTGCTGGCATGAGGCGCCCTGGTCTCAGGGAAACTCGAAGGTGAACTCCGCGCTGCCGTCGGCGATGCCGGCCTTGACCGCTCCGTCGGCCGGCGCCGTTCGGATGTAGTGGGCCCGCAGCGTCAGGACGGCCTGGTCGCCGACGCGCTGCATGTCATACGCGGCGCCGAAACGGACCGGGACTTTGCCGGTATCGTTGATCATGGCGATGCCTATGCCCTCGGCGGCTTCAGACCCGGGCTTCAGGTTCAGCACATGGGGATCGGTGTTGGGGCCGTACTTGTCGGCAAAAGTAATGGTCGGCTTGGCCGAGGCGCTGCATTGGGTGAGCACGATGGAGAATTCCTTGGCAGGCGAGGTGGCTCCCGGTGTATCGAACAGAGAGAGGGGCAGGTCGCCCAGCGAGACAGGGATCGTTCGGTAGGCGCCGACCTCGCATTTGTTGGGGACGATTACCCCCGTGCCGCCGCCTATGCCGATGACGCCGGTGCCCTGGTAGGAAAACGGCAGGCTGCCGCAGACGCCGATAATGCCCGGTGTCCAGACGGGAAAGTTCTGGATGGCCTCGCCGTAGCTCACCGCGCCCTGCTGGTAGTTGATGGCATAGAGCATCAGCGTGATGTTGGGGTCCACGCCCGTCACTTTCAGTTCACCGCTGGGCAGGTTGGCCGCGGCGTCGGTCAGTACCAGGCGCTGAATGTACTCGGTGACGGTGGAGTTTTTCTGCGACGCGGACCCGGCGGTGTCGTAGTACACAGGACGCTTGTCCATGACCACGGGCAGCGCGCCGGGTTTGATCCGTCTTTCGACGCCGTCGGCGCCCATGACGGATACCTGTAGCCCGATGCCGGGTACGTTTGTCTGCGCCGTGCCGTCGGCGGCCACGCCTGTATTGGGGCCCCACTGCGCAGCGGCAACCAGTTCGTGGAGGATGCCTGCTCCCACGCCCGAACCAAGCTGGAAATTGTTGAATAGCCCGGCGCCCCGCTCGAACAGCACATCGCCGATCTGCGAGGAACTGGTCAGCGGCGAGACTTCACGCCAGGGGCCGCCGGCCTGGTTCGACTGGCTGCAATGGATGGCGGGGCGGTTCATGACCAGTTCGCCGCGAACCGGGGCGCACGGCAATGCCACCGCGGCGGCCAGCAGGAGTAGGGCGGGCCGTGCCGGTTTTTCGATCGTACGGGTGCGTACGGGAATAGAGAGCTTGCTCATCAGGGTGTACTCCTGGAAGCCGGGATCGGCTCGGACTCAGTTTGCGGCTGCGAGCGCTGCCGCGCCGTGGATCAGGTCGCCGGTGTCATCGGCGGCCTCGTAACGCAGCGTGCTTGCGTGCGCCTGGGGTTGATGGCCGGCGGGCAGCGCGAAGCGGGCGGTGGCGTAGGGCGGCAAGGTCAAGCCGTCCAGGCGTTGCACGCCCGCCGCGGCGGGAAGCTCCAGCCGCGCCAGGGACACATGGAAAGGGGTGGGGTTGTGCGCTTCCAGCAGCCATGGCGCCGCGACGTCACCCGTGCGCCGATACTTCCAAGCGACTTGCGCCGGGGCCTCCCGAGGATCGCCTTGCAACTCCGGCGGACGGAACAAGACCTTCATCCGCAGCCGGAATGACAGCTGCAGCTGGTTGCGGCGCGATAGCCGCAGCGAGGGGATTTCAAGGAAATTGATCCAGAATGCCGATTCGCGGTCGCGCGGCAGGGGTTCGCCCGTGTAGCGCAGTTCCAGCGCCTTGCGCTCGCCGGCATCCAGCCGGTAGACCGGGGGTGTCAGCACGAAAGGAACGGGCAGCTTGCTGGGATCGGTGCGCGCCTGCGCTTGCTCCTGATCCAGCCAAGTCTGCACCAGGATGGGTATCTCCCCCGAGTTGCTGGTGCGTATCGTTAGCGACCTGGCTTGCGCAGGATAGATGAAGCGTGTGCCGGTCACGGTCAGATCCGCATGCGCCCAGGCTGCCATGCCGGCCATCGGCAGGCAGGCGGCCAGGCGCAGCGCGCATGCGCGCAGAAGGCGCATCATCGGCGCGCCACCGGGCCGGGACCCGCAGGCCTGCCGCCGTCCGCCGGCATCGGCGCGCAGGTGAGGGAAAGCGCGTCGTAACCCCGGGCGCGTTGCCGCGCGCGCTCGGGCAGGGCGTAGTCGATGGCGCAGCGCTGCTGCGACCCGGGGCCCCACATCACGATGACGCGGCCCTGATCCTGCTCCACCCGCATGACGATTCGGCTGCCCTGGCCCACCGCGCCCAGCGGCTTGCCGTCGGCGGCGTTCAGCACTTCCGCGCCAAAGGGCAGCGCGGCGCCGTCGGCCTGGCGGGCGTCGATCAACACCGGCCGGGCCACGCGGGTCGGGTAGGACAGCAGCACGACTGCGCCGGCGCGGGGCGCCACGTTGCGCGAACTGGCCTGCAGCTCTACGTCGTCGGGAATGTCGCGCGGATCGATGTCGACGGTGTTGAGCTGGTAGGGGCTCAGGCTGGCGACGACGCCGTAGCCGCGGCCGTCCAGGCGGTCGCCGCCGTAGCCGATCTGCGCGCCTTCCGCGTGGTCAGCGCTTACCAACGCGATTGTTTCCCCCAACGTCTGCGAGAAGGTCACGCCGCCAGCATGGACAAGCACCCCGCCCGACGCGTTCAGCGACGCCTGGCGGTAGCCTGCTCCCTGCGAAATACCGGCTCCCACCCAGGACTGCGGCAGCCGGTAGCCGATGTTTGCGCTTGCCGAGTTGGCGTTCTCGCGGCTGGCATGAGACGCGGATACCGAATAGGTGCCGCGGTCGGACTCGCCCATCGAGCCGGCGACCGAGGTGGTGAAGTTGGCGCCGGCGCGGGAATCGGCGCTGTAGTAGCTGTTGAGCGTAGGGGCGCCGCGCTCGGCCCGCCCCAGGGGAATCGAAAGGTTCACGGTGACCAGGGTGGAATTGTCGCTGCCGCCGCCCCGGTAGGAATTGCGGGTGGCCAGGTTCTGCATGCGCTGCACGCCGAAGGAATAGGAAATGTCGCGCCAACGGTTGCTGTAGCCCAGCGCGAAGTTGATGGTGTTGCCACGGCCTTGCCAGTATTGGATGGCCGACCCCGACAGATAGACGTTCCCGCCGTTGACACCCAGTTGCTGGCTGATGTTGGCGTCGAGCCGCCCGCGCGTGCGGCCCACGTCGCCGAACCAGCGGTAGCGCTGCGGCGCGCCTTGCAGCGCGATGCTCTCGCGCAAGCCCACGAAGCCGCTGGTGGAATAGCGGTAGGCCAGGAGCGAAAAGTTGGTACCGCTATTGGGCAGGTTCTTGCTGTACGACAGGCGGTAGCTGGCGCCCGTCCGCGTGCCTTCGTCCGGAAGCTCGGCGCGGGATAGCGTGACGTCGGCCGCGAATGCGCCCAGCGCGGTGTTTACGGCGGCGCCAGCCAGCGCCGAACCATAGTGCCGGGTGAAAGCGAGGCCGCCGTAACCCGTGTACATGTCGCCCAGCCCGCGCTTGAACGTGCCCTGCAGCAAATATTGTGAGCTGCTGCCCAAGCCCAGATCTATCGCCCGCCCCGCGGTCAGACTGTAGCGGCTGGTGCCGGGCCGCAGCAGTTGGACTGTCGTGGCGAAGGGCACGACGAAGCTGCGCGCGCTACCGTCCGCCTCCACGATGCGCACGTCCAGGTCGCCGCCATATCCCGCCGCCTGCAGGTCTTCAAGCGCGAAGGGGCCGGGCGCCACGGTGGTTTCGTATACGAGGTAGCCACGCTGATACACCGATACCTGGGCATTGCTGTTGGCCGTGCCGCGGACAACCGGGGTATAGGAACGCAACGCGCTGGGCAGCATGCGTTCGTCGCTGGCCAGTTGCACGCCCCGAAACGATACGGAGTCGAACAGGTCGCCGTCGGTGGAACTCTCTCCCATCAACAGCTGCGCCTTCCATGCCGGTACGTCGGTCTTCAGATAGGTGTAGCCGCGCTGATAGTTCGCGCCGTGGCCCGGAGACCAGGTTGCGCTGCCGTAGTGGCGCAGCCGGAATGCGCCCACGTTGATGCCGGCATTCAGGCCCGCATAACCGCGCGTGGTGCGTGTGCCGCGGCTTTCAGAGGTGAAGAGATTGCTGTTGTAGTTCAGCCGGGCCGCGGTCACGCCGAAGTCCCAGTTCGACGGATCCACGTAGACGCCGGGCGTGGAGATGCGCAGATAGTACTTGGGTACGGTGAGATAGAGCTTCTGTTCGGCCACCTCCAATTTGACCTGCGCGCCGGGCACGTAGCGCGACAGCTCGCCGCAGGCTGCGGTAGCGGATAGCGCAAGCATGCCCTCGCCGCGCGCGGCCTTGTCGACGTCCAGGCCCAGGCGCGCCAGCAATGCGCTGTCATAGCACGGCGTGGTGCTGTCGCTGCCGGCCAGGAGGCGGAACGGGACCTCCTCCACGCCGCGCCACTGGCCGTTGACGTAGACGTCCAGCTTGTGCAGGCCGGGCTCCATGAAGTTGCCGCGCTCGAAGCGGCTGGTGTCGATGGCCGTGCCGCCTGCGCCTTGGAACATCATCTGGGGGTCGAAGAACGCCTGCTTGCCGTGTACGGGAGCGACCCAGGCCGCCGCCAGCGCGGCGGCAAGACCGGATGCGAGCCTTTCGGCCGCCCGGCGCCGGTTCGCGGGGCGAGCAAGGTCAGGCAAGCGGGGGCAAGCCCTTGCGTGTAGATTTTCCATCGGGACGTGTCAGCTCTGTGGTTCGCGGGCGCAAGCCGCGCCGCGCCTTTACTCGGTAACGGCCTGCTCTGCCTTGGTGGCTCCGCCGTAGTCGGTGATGACCTCGTACCGGACCGAGACCGGGCCCGCGGGTTTGGCCGCGCGGGGCGGCAACGCGAAGCGCGCGGTGTCGAATGGGGCGACCATGCCGCCCTCGAGCGCGCTGCGCTTGTCGCCCGCGACCAGATCGACGCTGGCGAAGGAGACGTAGTAAGGCGTCGGGTTCGTGACTTCCAGCGCCCGTCCGCGCAGCTTCCAGCTCAACAGGGCCGGCGCGGCCTGGACGTGGGGGCGCAGCGAGGCGGGCCTGAAGAACACCTTGATGCGCGAGCGGAACTGGAAGATCAACACATTGGAGTCGTTCGGATCGCGCGGCGGCGTCTCCAGCACGTTGAGATAGAACAGGCTCTCGCGATCTGCGGGCAGCGGCTCGCGGGTGTATGAGATCCGCAGCACGGCGCCGCTGTCCGGGTCCACACGCACGACCGCGGGCGCCAGGACGAAAGGCACGCGCATGTCCGCCGGTGACCTGTCCGCATTGCCATCGTCCAGCCAGCTCTGCGCCAGCACGGGGCCGGCGCCCGCGTTGCGGATGGCCAGCGTCGTGTCGCGGGAATCCGGTGAGATGACCAGGCGCGTGCTTTGCAGCACCAGTCCGGCCCGGACCGGTGTAGCCCAGGCGCACAGGGTCATGGCGCAGACGGCCGTCAGGGATGAAACGATGCGCGCTATCGACGCCATGACTGGCCCGCGCTTAGTTGTAGGACAGCAGATACTTGATGCTCGACGCGCCGGAGCCAGCGCCCGCCGCGCCGCCGACCTCGACATACTTGGCGGCGTACTTGAGTTCCGCCGTGCCCGGATTGCCCGTGATCGTGGCGACCTGCGGCGTGATTTCCGAACCGCCAATGGGAATGATGCCGGTGTTGCCAGCCGCGTTGTTGCGGATCTGGATCTCCACGTTGGGCGCGCGGTCGGCGTCCAGCAGCGCCAGGTTGCCCGCTGAGGTGCCGTTGGTCGGGTCGAACATGATGCGGACCTTCCTGCCGTCGGTGCAGCCTGCCCCGCCTGCAAGATTCAGCTGGAACTCGGCTTCGACGGCATTGCCCAGACCGACTTCTTCCGGCGTGGGCGTGCCCAGCTGCACTGTCTGCGTGTTGCCCAGGCCCGGGGTGTTGCCGTTGATGTCGCAACCGGGCGCGCGGATGACGCCCATGAAGTTGATGACGCCGTCGACCGCATGGGCAGGTACCGGCGCGAGCACGGAGATCAGGGCTCCGGAGGCCAGGAGAGAGGCGACGAGACTGCGTTTCATGTTGTGTTTCCTTTGAAGCTAGGCTTGCCCGCGGCGATCGAAACTGCCCCGGGCGCGAGACGGACCGGGGTCCTTGCGCGTCCGGAAAACAGCGATCTTTCTGGGGATTCATGTAAGGCCGGACGCCGCGAATGCGGTGATATCCAGGCGGTTCGTACCCGTCGGCCGTATGCTCGAATCTGTGCGAGCCGGCGAGTACGAATACTTTATGGGGCAGGGCCGGGAAATTTAGTCGGAAGACATCGATTTCCGCGTCTGAGGATTACGAATTTGCGTAGGGTTGCGTTGGCCGGGGACGTTGCGGATGCGCCGGGTGGTCAGAGGCATCCGGCCAGACCTCGCGTTGCGGATCCGCAATACTGCAGTATTGGAGGTCATGTCCGCGCTGTCGGGCGCATGGCCGAATGCGGGCTTTTTGTGATCGGGGGCCAGCGGTTCGAGGGTTGGACTCGGCTCACTTGTATTCAAGCGTGAACGTGGCGGTGCCATTCGCCACCCCGGCCGTCACCTGATCATCTTGCGTCTGTTCAACCGGTGACGCATTGGCTTGCGCTGTTGAGCGGATGGACGAAGGTGTAGCCCTGCCCATAGCTCGTGCGCAGCGGCAGTTCGATTCCCGCCATGCGCGCCCTCCGGCGCAGGCGGCCGACCACGCTGGAAACGATGGCGCGTTGCAGATGCACGGGGCGGCCCGCGGCATCCGGCCAGACCTCGCGGTGCAGGTCCGCAATACTGCAGTATTGGAAGTCATGCCCGCGCAGGCACGACAGCAGCGCAAATTCCTTGTTGCTCAACGCGATCTTGCCCGCGCTGTCAGGCGCGTGCAGCGCTTTCTCCGTTTCGACCAGCGCCCATTCGCGGACCGGCGTCACGCGGACCGTCGCGATCGTCCCCGCCAGGGCGCGGCGCTGCCGCGTCAGGGCTTCGGGGGCAGTGGCGGCTTCACGCTGCAGGCGCGTACGCAATGCCGAGGACAGGCGTTCCAGGCTGCTCAGCGCCGCCAGCAGTTCATCGATGCCCGCGTTCGAGGCCAGGCAGGCGTCGGCGCCGGCGCATATCAGTTCGGCCCGCGCGTTGGAGGAGTCATTGGCGGTGATCATGACCACCAGTCCGGCGACGTAGGGGCCGCGTCGCGCGCCCAGCATGGCGGCCAGCCACTCCACGCTGCCGTGCATGACGACATAGTGCAATCCTGGCTCGGCCAGCTGCTCCTGCAATCGAAGGACGGATTGGGTCAGGCATACCATCTGGACGCGGTCGCTCAGTCCCTGCACCAGCGTCGCGGCCGGCTCTATGGCTTCGACGCAAACATGGACGGTGTGGTTGAAAGCGGGTTTTTTCATGATCAGTGGCCTGTGGTTCGTGGGTTCGATGGGGCTTATTTGTATTCAAGCGTGAACGTGGCCGTGCCGTTCGCCACGCCGGCGGTAACCTGGTTTGCAGTCTGGTAGTAGCGAGCGTGGAATGGCACGTCGTAGACACCGTCCTTGGACATGCCGACCAAGTTGCTTTGGCCGTAGGTGACCGGCTGGCGGTCCTTGTCCAGGATCTGGATGCCTACGCCGGTCGCCGCATTGGCGTCGGGGCTCAAGGCGATCACGCCGGGTATCCCCGAGGCGTCGGGTTTGGCGTCCATGCGCAGGTACACGGCATTCAGTTCGGGTTTGGCTTCGCGGCAGTTCAGCTGGATGTTGAAGCGTTGTTCGGCGGCGGTGCTGCCGACCGAGCTGAACAGGTTCTTCCAGACCTTGCCTAACTGGATGGGCACGGTAGGGGCGGCGATGCATGACGGGGTAACGATGGACGTGGAGCGCCCGCTGACGGTCACTTGCAGGGCCTTCAGCGGCTCGTGGGACGAGTACATGGCTGCGTACTGCCCTGGTTCGAGAGCTCCGTTCCCGGTGATCTGGCCAATCTTGAAGAGCTGGGCGTGTATTACCCAGTTGGGGCTGGTGCTTGTTCCGTAGCTGCCCTTGCCCATGGGCGACGTAATGGGGAAATACTGGGTTCCGTTCTGCTCCCACATCCGAAATCCGATTCGAATGCCGATGCCGGGAATGTTCGTCCGAAACACGGAGTTGGAGCCGCTTACCTTCTCTCCTTTCAGGATGGAGCCCAACCTGGCGCCGTCGATACTACTTTTCCTGCAATCGATCAGGACTATGCTCTTATGGCTGATCCGAAATCTCTTGTCAGCTATCGGGGTGGTCAGGCTCACCGGCGTGTTCGGCGGTACGACAACGGGACCAAAGTCCAGAGTGATCACATTCTTGTCTATCCCTTCTCCCAGTACGCATTGCGCGAGAGTTTGCGGCGCATACCCGAACAACGTCAGCGCCAGGCATGCCGCCGCCAACATGCCGCTTATGTGTTTTCCCTTGACCGCGTGAGGTGCTTTCATCTCATATCCGTTCATGTGTCTTGCGATTTTCAATGCGCGCATCATTGGCACACGTAGCTGACTTCCCGTATGGGGGCGGGACGCTCCTCTTGCGGCAGGCTGTAGGACACGCCACAGCTGTCGCTGGCGCCACGGCCCCACACGATGCGCATCTTTCCGGACTGCTGAGCACCCGTCACGAAGGCTTGGCCGTCCGGCCCCACGATGCCGATTTCCTGGCCCGCTTCGTCGTCGATGCGCGCCCCGAACGGCACCACGCTGTTGTCCTTGCGGGTTAGCGTCATCATCAGGCGATAGCCCACGACCGTATCGAATCCCGCCTGTATCACTGCGCCGCGGGTGGGAACCAAGTTCACCGCCGCGTTCCTGACTTCAACGGTGTCGCCCAGGTCAGCGGTGCGCATGGCCAGGCGATTGGAACGGTAGGGGCTCAGGCTCGGGACGATGGCGTAGCCGCTGGCGTTGGTGCTCACGCCTGGATGCGATTCGAAGCGCACATCCTCGGCTGACGGCGCGCGCACCAGGGCAACGGTTTCACCCAGGGGTTGGCCCAGCGTCACGCCGTCGGCATGCGCCACGATCCCGCCCGACAGGCCCAGGTTGATCTGGTTGTAGCCGCGTCCCTGCGACGCACCCAGGTCGAAGCGGCCGATCTTGGACAGATAGCTGGCGTTGCCGGTGCTGCTGACGCCGCTCTGATTGGACGTGGCGGCCGTCAGGTTGTAGGTAAGCTGGTCGTCTTCGAGCGCGGAGCCGAAAACGCTGGCCTGGTGGCTGGTCTGGCCGTTGTTGCCCGTGACCACGGAATACTGCGCGCTGCTGCGCGAGGTACCCAGCGGAATCGACACGGACAACATGACTTGACGGTCGTTCGAACCATCGCGGCCAGTGTTCATGTTGACGAAGACGTTGTAGCTGACCTGCCTGTAGAAGCCGGAGTATCCGACCTGGATCAGCCGTTCCTTCTGATTCGTCTGCCAGTACGACTGCTGGCGCGCCGACGCGTAGACCGACCCCCAGGAACCGAGCGACTGCGCCACGTCCAACCGCAGTTCATTGCGGCGGTTGGGCATCCTGCCGCCCAGTTCGAATTCGTCGGCGCCGGTCGCTTCCTGGAAAGTCCTGTAGCCGCTGGTGGAATAGCGATAGCCGGCGATGCGGAAATTCGTGCCTGCTTCGTCGAATGACTTGGCATACAGGAAGCGCACCGATTGCCCCTGAGTCTTCAAGCGCTCGGTGGAGGTGCGGGCATGTGACAGATCCAGGGAAACCGCGCCGAAACTGCGCAGGTTCTTGCCCACGCCCACCAGTCCGGATTGATAGATGTTGGCTGCGGTGACGCCACCATACAGCGAGAACTCCTGGCCCAGGCCGCGCGCGACGGTGCCTTGCACAAAGGTGGGCTCGCGTTCGCTGGAACCGTAGGCGTTGCGGTAGCGCCCGGCGGTGACGCTGTAGCGCCAGGTGCCTTCGCGCAACAGCGTGGGCACCGAGGCATAGGCTTGCACGTAGCGGTTCTGGCGGCCGTCCGATTCCGTAATGGTGACTTCCAGGTCCCCGCCGGAGGAGGAGGGGTACAGGTCGTCCAGCACGAAGGCGCCGGGCGCGACATAGGTGCTGTACACGATGTAGCCGTTCTGTCTGACGGTGACCAGCGCATTGGTCCGCGCGATGCCACGTATGGTGGGCGCGTAGCCTTGCATGCTGTCCGGCAGCATGGAGTCGTCCGAAGAGACCTGCACGCCGCGGAACGGCACGCTGTCGAAGAAGTTGCCGGGCGTGTTGCCGTCGCCGATCAACAGTTGGCCATTGATCGAGCGCAAGTCGCGCTGCAGATTGGTTTCCACCGTCTGCCATTTGCCGCGGCCGTCGGAGCCGCGGTTGTAGTTGGAGCTATGGCGCAGGCGCCAGTCGCCGACGTTGAAGCCGCCGCGCAGGCCGGCGAAGCCCATATAGGGCGATTCGGCGCCGTTCTTGGATGAGCCGTCGTCGCTGCGGGATGAACCACCGCCTTGGCGGGACATGTTGAGCTGATAGTCCAGCAAGGCCGCGGTGATGCCTCTATCCCAGCGGGTCGGATCGACAGAATCGCGGGCCGTGCGTTTGACTGCGGCCTGCGGAATGCTCAGGAGCAGCCGCTGTTTTCCTCCGTCGAAGCTCACCGTCGCATCCTGTATCAGCGCAGCCAGGTCCACGCAGGAGCCGTCCGCGCCTGCCGATTCGGGCAGTGCGGCCATATTGACGCCCCAGGTTTCCAGCTGGTTTCGGGTCAGACAGACCGAGGGCTGCTGCTGGCCTTCCTGGGCTTGGATGATGATTCTGCTCTTGCCCAGCGACTGGTCGTTGACGATTGCGTCGGCCAGGTACTCGCCCGGCAGCACGCTATTGCCGAAACTGAAGATGGACAGGTCTGCCTGCGGCTGGTCGCCACCCGTGCCGAGGAATTCCTGATTGAAGACAGCGCCCGCCGGCTCGGCGGCCTGGCCTGAAAAGGAGGCCAGGCCCAGCAACAGCGATGCCAATGCCGCGGAAGGGGGCATGCGACCCTGCGATACGCCTTTCATTGCTTGAGCTCCGGGCGTTAGCGGCTTGCGGCAGGCGCGATGGGTTCGGCCTTGACGTGAACCGGGACCTGCGCGCTGGGCACGCGGACTTTTTCCTCGGGAGTCTCGGCGCCGTAGTCGTTGATGGTCGTGAACACGACGTCCAGGTCTCCAGGCGCGGACAGTCCGGACAAGGGGTACTCCAGCACGGCGCCGGGCGACACCATTCCGCCGTTGATCTGCTGTTGGCCGTTGTTGATGTTCAGCGTGGCGAAGGTGACGTGATAGGCGGAAGGATTGGCGATCTTCAGCACCGCGCCGTTGCCGCCGGAGGCGACAGCCCATTGCAGCTGCTGACGCTGTTCGCCAGGTTTGCCCGACAGGCCCGCAGGCCGGTAGAACAGTTTGATGCGGGTGCGCACTGCGATCTGCAGCACGTTCTCGTCCGGGCTCTTTTCCGGGATTTCCTTGACGTTCAACCAGAACACCGATTCGCGGTCGAGAGGCAGATTGCCGGCCAAGCGCAGTATGCGCAGCACGTTTTCCTGGCCGGGGTCCAGCCGCGACAGCGGCGGGCTGGCCACGAACGGCGTTTTGGTATTGCCTTCGCCGCTATCGATCCAGGCCTGCACGACGTAAGGGGACGTGCCGGTGTTCTTGACGGGAATGGAGGACTCGCGGTCCTTCTCGTTGAAAATGACGCGGGTGCCGCCGACCAGTACGCCAGCCATTGCATTGGCGTGGGCCAGCGTGGCCGCCAGGGCGAAAATCATGAAGGGTCGCGCCTTGAGCACGAACTGTTGCGCGATGTCTTTCAGCATGAGGATCTCGATGTCTTGCTCGCAAGCCTTCCATGGGCTTTGGCGGCGATTCAGGTCGCGGTTCCGTTGGAGCCGTCTGCTGTGTGGAGGCTTGGCGCCGGCCCCGCGCGGGGCCGGCGGTCGGGCAAAACGGCGTCAGTTGTAGTTCACCGTGAACTGCGCGGTGGCGTTGGCCGGGCCGGGGGTGACGGTGGCGGCGGTCGAAACGTAGGCGGCCTCGAACTTCAGGTTGTTGGTGCCGACGCCGAGTACATACTTCGGAGAGGGCGAACCCAACGCGATCTTGGCGCGTGAAGCGTCACGCAGTTCGACGGCGACGCCGGAGGCGCTGGCGGTCAGGCCGCCCGAATTCGAGATGGCAAGCACGTCGGTGCTGATGCTGTCCGGCGTGCCGCTGAACGTGATGCTCGCGCCCTTGGCCGATGCGCTGCAATCGGTCAGCTGGATCTCGAATTGGGCGGGAGTCGAATGCTTGCCCGCGGCGCCGTCCATGCTGGCGCGCGAAACCTTGCCGAGGGGGACGACCAGATTCGTCGCGCCAGGGGAGACCGAGCAAGGCGCATCGACGATTTCGCCGTTGAATTGGACACGTCCGTCTTCGGCCAGGGCGGCTTGGGAAACCGCTGCCGCCGTGGCGAGCAGGGCAAACTTGGCAATCGTATTCTTGTTCATGGAAGTAAATATCCTGAGTCGATTAATAATCAAAAGCGCCGCCTGGGGTTATTGAAAACAGGGGGCGACCGACTTTCGAAATGCTGTCTTTCGGTTTTCAGGAATTAACTTCCGTGCGATCCGGCTATTATCGAAATTCAATTCGAATATCGATGAAAGGGCGCAGTCAAATAATCCATTTTTCTGCTCCTCCGAATCCCGCTGCCTGCATTTCGTCGGTGACTGAAAATTAATGGAATCAGGATTCTGATAGTGTAGGAATCCTCCCTTCTTGTTGTATGAAATTTCATATGAAAAAGATGATTGGCGATTCTTGCCAATAATTGCCAATATTGTCCGAATAAGGCGTCTTGATTGGTATTTTTTGGGCTCTTCTGGATCGTGATTTGAAAGCAACGTTTCAACGGTTTTACTGACGCGCGGACGTGTGCAATAGGATGACGGCAGGCCTTCTGCGATAAAATCGCCGGTGCGCAGCGCATACCAAATCCAGCCACAGGCACGACCACCGACACTCTCCAGATGAAGCCGGAAGTTCTTGCGAGCGCCATGCAGCGCAGCGGCGTCGTCCGCGCCCGGTCGGCGGTTGGGGCGGCCGCCATTCTTGTCTCCCTATGCGCACTGGGCGCACCGACTGCTGCCGCGTTCTGGCAGCGGTTCGCATTGGCCGAGCCCCTGTCCTGGGCGCTAAACGGCGTATTGCTTCTTGCCCTTCTGTGGGTCGGGCTGATACTGAAACGCACCACGGCACAAGACCGCGATCCGCAGCGGCGCTTGCAGCAAGCCGTGCATCTGATCGCTGCGGCCCCCGTGGATATGTCCGTCCGCGAAAAGTCGCTGCGCATGGTCGGATCCAGCGCGGGTATGCAGCGCTTTGCAGACATTGTCATCAGGAATGGGTGGTCGAGACCCGAGTACATCGATCTGGGGTTCTTGTCCGGCGAGGAGAAAGACCAGATTCCGTTGCCGCGCAACACGGCCGAGGTCGTGCAGGTGTATCGCGCCGCAGTGGCCACGGGGGAAACTTGTGCGTTCGATTTTTACAATGTGCTGGAGGCTGTCGGCATCAGGGCGCCATACCAAGGGCTGGCCGCGCCTATACGTGGGTTGGATGGCCACGTCATCGGCGTGCTATGCGTGGGCAGCTACTTCCTGGGTCATAGCCAGTCGCTGGACGACTCGGCAGGCGCACACCGCAGGGCAGAGCGCATCAACAACATGAAGACCCGATTCCTGGCTGCGGTCAGCCGAGATGTGCGCAATCCCTTGAACGCCATGGCGGGCCTGTTGGAAATGGCGTCCTTTGACGCCGCGATGCCGCGGCAGTCGAAAGAAATGTTGGCGACCGTGCGTTTGTCCACCCAGTCTCTGCTCCAGTTGATTCCGTCCATCGTCGATACGCGCAGGATGGAGACCGGCGATCTGGCGAGCGCGCGCGTATCCAATTCGGTGCCCAGGGTCTTGGCCGACGTGGTTTCGTTGTTCGCGCCTAGCGCCTACGAGAAGGGCATAAGCCTGACGGTCGAAGTGGCTCCCGGGGTTGCCGCCAGCCACATGATGGACGTTCAGGGGCTGAATCAGTTGCTCAACAACTTTCTTTCCAACGCCATCCGGTACACGGAACGGGGTGGCGTCCGGATACATCTGGACGGCGCCCCGGTGGAGGATGGCCGGCAATGGCTCACGCTGTCGGTGATCGATACCGGTAGCGGCATAGACCCTTACATACAGCAGAAGCTGTCGGCGTCCCGCTACGAAGCGGGGTTGAGCGCCTCGCCCGATGGCGCCGGACTGGGCTTGCACTATTGCCGGCAGATAGTGGATCGTGTTGGAGGAACCATCCGCATCTCCAGCGTCGTGGGCGAGGGTACGCACGTCTATGTCCGCGTGCCGCTGATGCTTGGATCCGGCGAGCAGCCCGACCCGCCGCAAGAGATCATGCTCGGAATGACGCAGCGGCCCGCCACCGGGCTGCGGATGCTTGTGGTTGAAAGCGAGGCCGGCAACCGCCTGCTGTTGAAAAGCCAGTTGGAATTCCTCGGCCATGCCGTGCAGATGGCGATTGATGGCGCGCAGGGCTTGGCGTTGATCAGGGGAAGCGGGTTCGATCTGGTCGTCTGCGCTGGTGAGATGCCGGACATGGACGGAGCCGAGTTCACGCGGACGTTGCGCGCAGGCGCGGGCGAAAGCGCGGCCATTCCCGTACTGGGATACACGGCCGGTGCGCGTCCAGAGGATCGCGAGACGGGCCTGCGGGCCGGCATGAACGAGGTGTTGGTCAAGCCCGCCGGTCTGCGGGCGTTGGCAGACGCCATTGATTCCTGTCTGCCGGCGGCGCTCGGCGCAAGCGCACTGGCGCGGGACGGAGCGGCATAGTGGTTCATCGCGAGCCTGGCGCCATGCTCACGCTTTCCGTGTTCCTGAACATGGCGTTGGTCGCGGCGCTGGTGGTCATGCTGGTCTGGATCGCGCTGCGCATTCTCGGCGCCAGGTCGCCGCGCCGCGAGCTGGCCGAGCTTGCGAGCTTGGCGGATACGCTGCCCGCCGGGATATTCATCCGGGATCTCGACCTGAATCTGGTGACGCGCAACGACGCGCTCAAGGAGTACGCAGCTATCTGCCGCCGCGAGGGTTGGAACCGCCCTCTGCATGCTCCGCAGGACTCCTTGTCCGCGCCGGCTTCCGGCAGCGATCTGCCGGCCAATCTGAACGAAATAATCCGCGACTATCGCCAAGTGCTGGCGAGCGGCGAAACCTTGGTCCGCGAACATCCGTTCCAGCATGATTCCACTTGCGGGGTGGCCGCGTGGGCCGCGCCGTTGCGAGGGGAGGACGGCACCCTCATCGGCTTGATTGGGGGTAGCGCGCGTTTTCGCGGTTTTCCCGACATGTTGCGTGACGTGTCCGAAACCCGGCTGAACATGGAAAGGGCCAATTTGATGAAGTCGACGTATCTAGGGTTCATCAGCCATGAGCTCCGTACTCCTCTGAATGCGATCATCGGCATGCTTGAACTGATCCTGTCGCGTGATGGACTTTCTGGCACGGTGCGCGAGCGGCTTGCCATGTCGCGCCAGTCGGCCCAATCGCTGCTGTCGCTGATCGGTGGCCTGATCGACATATCCAAGCTGGAAACCGGTCACTTGCAGCTGCGGCGGCAGAATGTCGACCTGCGCGCGCTGGCGGCGGACACGCTGGCGCCGTTTCGGGCCGCAGCGCAGGCAAAGGGCCTGCAGCTAACACTGGACATCGGCAGCGACCTTGCCGAGCGTCATTTTTCGGATCCGATCCGCTTGAAGCAACTGCTGGATAACTTGTTATCCAATTCGGTCCGCTTTACGGATCATGGCCGCATCGATGTCTCGCTGAGCGCCACGCGCGCGACGGAGGAGGTGCAGTGGATTGCGCTGTGCGTCGCGGACACCGGCCCCGGGATTGCCGAGGAGGTGCAGGCCAGACTGGCAGTGCCGCACTTTGAACCCATGGTTCGGGAACAAGGCGCAGGCATCGGACTGGGGCTGTCCATATGCAGCGAACTGACGCGTCTGATGGGCGGTTCCATGGAAGTATCCAGCACGGCCGGGCAGGGCGCCAGGGTAACGGTGCGCTTGCCCTTGGCGCTGCCGCCTTCGGAAAGCGCCACTGTGGCGGCGGCTACTGCGCCAACTGCGGCCGATGCCGGCGGCTTGCGCTTGCTCGTCATCGACGACCATGAAGCCAACCGGTTGCTGCTCAAGCATCAATTGCGGATGTTGAAGCATTCCGCGCAATTCGCGCAGAATGGCGCGGCCGGTCTGGCATTGGCGGAACGGCTGGAGTTTGATCTGATCATCTGCGACTGCGTCATGCCCGTCATGGACGGCACCGCTTTCACTGCCGCCTTGAGAGCCGGCGGCGGCATGAATGCGGCCACGCCGGTGCTGGGCTATACCGCCAGCGAACTTGAGCTCGATCTGGCTTCGGGCGCGCGTGCCAGCATGAACGCCGTGCTGATCAAGCCGGTGGATCTGCAGACGCTGCAGTCCTTCATCCTCGCGCATGCCAAGCGGCCGCCGGGCGGCACACCTAAGATACATTGAAGGGAGGGGCAGCATGTCGACAGTCTTGATTGTGGATGATCATCCAGCGTTTCGTCTGGTGCTCAGGACGCAAATCGCCCTATTGCCCAGCGCCAGCCGGATACTGGAAGCGGACAACGGGGTCGATACGCTGGCGCTGGCCCGCAGCGAACGCCCGGATCTGATCGTGCTTGATCTGGATATGCCCAAAATGGGCGGCCTGGAAGCCATTTCCAGAATCCTCGCCGTCAATCCGGACTTGCGGATATTGGTGGTGTCGGCGCATGATCCTTCGGTCTTCGCCTTGCGCGTGGCCGAGCTCGGCGCCTGTGGTTACGCCAGCAAGCGCCTGGAGATCAAGGAACTGGTCCGCTGCATCGAGTCCGTGCTGGCGGGCTACCGCGTGTTTCCGAACGCGGCCAAGACGGCCAACCAGGCGGATGTGGCAGACGCGTATCAGAAGAAACTCGAGCTGCTTTCCAACAAGGAAATGGTCGTCACGCAGATGCTGGCCCAAGGATTGAGCAACAAGGAAATCGGTGACGCGCTATTCATCAGCAATAAAACGGTCAGCACGCACAAGACCAGGATAATGACCAAATTGCAGATCGGTTCCTTGGTTGAATTGGTCGATTTCGCCAGAAAATCGAAAATATCGATGTGAAAACCTTATAGGACTTATTTCCGAGTGAACAACCCCGCGGCTTCGGCCATGCATCCCGACCAGGAAAGCTCACAGGACCAGGCGGTGGCGGCGCTGCGCGATGAACTGCTTTCCAAGGTCGGTAACGACCGGAGCATCGCGGCGGAGCTGGCGCATAGCCTGCACGTCAACCACAGGAAGGACGTCGATGCCTTGCAGCTGGCGATCGGACAGGAGCAGTGGTTAGACGTCAAACGATATGCGCATCGAATTCTGAATACCGCGCAATTGCTGGGCTGCAGCGCCCTGGTTGAACTTTGTCTGCGCGTTGAGACCATGCTAGTCAGGGAGCCTGGGCAGGCGCGTGAGGAGCTTTTGGCGGACTACGTCCCGGTCGTCAAGAATCTGAGCGCGGTTCTGGAGCGCGTGAGCCGCACATTCTGAATCCTCCTACATTTTTCGTTCCCGAAGCGCCTTAGAGTGGCTGTATGTGAATTTCCTCCCCTGTCCACCAGGAATGATGTATGAAACGCGCTGCAGCGCAATGCCAGCAACTTGGCGACCACGAAGTCATGTTGATGGCATGGCGAGGCAACGGCTTGAGCGTCGCCCTACAGCCGCAATTCAACCTGCTGAATGGCGAAATGGTCGCCGCGGAATGTCTGGCTCGTTGGAAACACCCGACCATGGGCGATATCAGCCCGGCTGATTTCGTGCCCGCCGTCCATCGGCTGGGCCTGGATCTGTTTTTCTTCGAGCAGATCTGCCGGCTGGCGGTGGACGCGGCGCAGGCGCTGCAGGAGCAGGGAATCGACGTGCCGCTGGCGATCAACGCGTCGGCCTCAACCTTGGTCAGCCATGATGCGGTCGACGTCCTGACGGGCTATGCCGCCGCGGCAAACATCCCAATGACGCGCTTCCGGATCGAGCTGACCGAAGACCAGCCCATCACCCGCCTCGAACTGCTGCGCAAGTCCTTGAAGAAATTCGCGAAGGCCGGCTGCCAGGTCAGCATGGACGATTTCGGAACCGGCTATGCTTCCTTGCAGCTATTGAACGCCCTGCCCATCGCCGAGCTGAAGATCGACGGACGCTTCGTGCGCCGCATCCGCCGCGACCGGAAAGCGCGGGAAATCACGCGGCTGTCGGTGTTGCTGGGGGAACGGCTCGGCCTGCGCGTGATCGCCGAAGGCATCGAAAGCGCGCCGGACATCGCTTTGCTCCAGTCCATGGGGTGCAGCCACGGGCAGGGCTATGTGCTGTCGCCGCCCGTCGTATTGTCCGAGTTCATCGAAAGCCGGAAGCGGTAGCCACGCCTGGCGCGAAATTCCTGTGAAAATACCAACTTCCAGGGATATCCGGTTTCGCGCGGCTGAGACATAGTTCAGGCTGGGCAATTCCGCCCGCCCTCATCCGATGACCGCCCACATGCTTGCTTCCGAGTCGACCCTGCCTGCCCCGGTGCTGCTGGTGGAGGACGAACCCCTGATCTGCCGCCGGCTGGAAGGCCTGCTGCTGCAGCTTGGCTATGCGCCGGAGGCGCTGGTGTTTGCCGCCACGCTGGCGCAGGCGCGCGAGCAGCTCGCCAGCCAGCCGTTTGCGCTGGCGCTGGTCGACCTGGGCCTGCCCGACGGCAATGGCACCGATCTGATCGCCGAGATGCACGCGGAGGACTCCAGCCTGGCGATCCTGGTGATTTCAGCATGGAGCACGGAAGACGCAATTCTTGCCGCGCTGCGCGCGGGCGCCACGGGCTATGTGCTCAAGGAGCGCGACGACCTGGAGGTGTCCCTGTCCATCCGCAGCGTGCTGCGGGGCGGGGCGCCGATCGATCCTTTCGTGGCCAGGCGCATCATCGAAGAACTGCGCCCCAGACGGGCCGAACGTGCCGACGAGGCTGCGGACGAATCCGTCGAAACCCTGAGTCCGCGCGAAAGCCAGATCCTGCGGTTGGTCTCCGAGGGACTGGGAAACCGCGAGATCGCCGAGGAGCTGCATCTGTCGCGCTACACCGTCGAATGCCACGTCAAGCACATCTACCGCAAGCTCGCGGTCTCCTCGCGGACGCGGGCCATACACGCGGCGCGCACGCGCGGCTTGCTCGATTGAAGTGGCTGGCCGTCCTGTGGTTGGCGCTATGGCTGGCGCCGGCGTGGGCCCAGCAGCCTGCTGACGCCTGTACGGCGCAGGTACTGTCGGTGCAGGTCGCCAAGGGCGGCGACGATGGCCGGCGTCCGGAGTCGGCGCAATGGCAGGCGGTGGAGCTGCCCGACGATTGGAGCGCCCGTTGGCCGGGATATAGCGGCACCGCCTGGTACCGGATCGGTTGGACCCGCAGTTGCGCCGGCGCGGCGCCCGGCCAGGTGGCCCTGGCGCTGGAATCCGTCGTCATGGCGGGCGAGGCCTATATCAACGACGAACGGATCTGGAGCGATCCGCACCTGACGGAACCGCTGTCGCGCAGCTGGAACATGCCGCGTTACTGGGTGATTCCCGATGCCTTGCTGCATCCGGGCGAGAACACCTTGTGGATCCGCGTGGTCGGCGTGGCGGGGCAGACGCCCGGCCTGGGGCCGGTGCATCTGGGCGGGCAGTGGACGGTGTTGCGGCAGTACGAAGACCTGTGGTGGCGCAACCGCACGCTGTTCACGCTCAACCTGATCGTCTCGGCCGTCCTGGGCGGCTTGTGCTTCTTCATCTGGCTCATGCGGCGCGAACAGCGCGCCTTTGGCTGGTACGCGCTGATGGCCCTGTTCTGGGTGCTGTTCATCGCCAACGTGCTTGTGACCAGTCCCTGGCCGTTCTCCGACAGCCTGACGGCGGCCCGGGCCAACATCATGGTGTTGGTGCTGTACGTCGCCTGCTTCTGTGTCTTTACGTGGCGCTTTGGCGGGCAGTCCGTGCCGCGCATCGAGCCGGCGCTGTGGCTGCTGGCGGCCGTGCTGCTGGCGGCGATGGCCTTCGTGCCGCAGCGGCATCTGGCGGAGGTGCAACTGGGCGTGGTGCTGATCGTGTCCGCGATCTTCTTCGCCAATTGCCTGCAATTCCCGGTGCACGCGTGGCGTACCCGCCGACCCGAGCACGCCATGCTGGCGGCTTGCCTGCTGGTTTTCGTTGCAGCCTGCGCCCACGATCTGCTGCGGGTGCTGAGGCTCATCGACAGCGATACAACCTATACGCCTTTCACCAGCGTGGTGGTCATGCTATGCATGTCCGCGGTGCTGGGGCTGCGCCATGCGCGCAGCGTGCGCCGCATCGAGCGCTTCAACCAGGAGCTGGCCAGCGGCATCGAGCAGGCGCGCACCGAACTCGCCACCACGCTGGAACGCGAACATGCGTTGGCGCTGACGAACGCCCGGCTTCAGGACCGGCTGCAGATCGCGCACGATCTGCACGATGGGCTGGGCGGCTCCTTGGTCCGCATGATGGCCGTGGTGGAGCAGGCCAGCGCACCGCTGCACAGCCAGCAGTTTCTTTCCATGCTCAAGCTGTTGCGCGATGACCTGCGGCAGACCATAGACAGCGGTTCCAGCGCGGGCGTCACGGTGCCGGCCACGCCGCGGGAATGGATAGCGCCGTTGCGCCACCGCTTCATGCAGCTGTTCGACGAGCTGGACATAAGCGCCACCTGGCGGGTGCCGGAACTATGGCGCACGCCGCCCAGCGCCCTGCAATGCATGGCGTTGACGCGGCTGGTTGAGGAATCGCTGGTGAATGTGCTCAAGCACAGCCGCGCCCGGCGCGTGGAGCTGGAGCTGCGGCAGTCCGAATCCGACCACCTCGAACTGCGCATCGAGGATGACGGCGTCGGCTTTGACGTGGCCGCGGTGCTGCGCGCGGGCATCAGCGTGGGCATGCGCAGCATGCATACCCGCATCGCCAGGGTAGGGGGCGCGCTGGAGGTTGCGTCGCAGCCGGGACGGACCGCGCTGACCGCCACGCTGGGGCTGCGCGCGCCTCAGGCTTGATGGCTGGTCACTTCGCGGTGTTTTCGTCGTCCACCGTCAGGCCACCGCTTTTCATGATGCTCTGGGCGATTTCCTCCGCGGACTTGCCGGCAAAGCCATGTTCCCCCGCTGTGATGCGGAAGCTGTCGCCCTCAAGGGGGCTTTGCAGCGTGGCGGACGACAGCAACACGCCGCCTGAACGCAGCTGGATGCGCTTGCCCACGCGGTCGCGGGTGAAGTCGGCCAGGGCCTGGCGGCTTTCGGGTTTCAGCTCGACGTCCACTGTCCGGGCGGAGGTTTGCGGGTCGGCGCCGGCGGTGGCCCGCGCCACCTGCAGCACGACCGTTTCCGCGTAGGCCGCGCAGGGCAGCAGCAGCGCAAGTGCGGCCGCGCGGGCGAGTTGTCTCATTGATGGCATGGCAAGCTCCTTCTGATGGACATCCTGGCCTGGCCCCATTTGAGGGCTCGGGCGGGTTCCTACATCCTAGCGCATGTATCGCGGGCTGATCTCTGGCGCAAATCTGACCAGCGCGAGCACGCAATGGGCGCTATGCTTCGCGGCGCAAGGTTCAGCGCGGCATCCGCCGTGCGATCCATACGAAGAGAGTCGAAACATGTCGAACATCACTGCCGGCGCGACGCCGCTTGCCGCGCTTTACCAACATGTGGTTCAGGAAGAGTTGGGCCTGGTCGCCCGGGTCGACGAAGAGGGCGATGTCCTGTTCCGCCATCCCGAACTGGGCACCCTGTATTTCAGCCTGACCGCCGATGATCCGGAGTTTCTGCGCCTGGTCTATCCGTCTTTTGTGGATGCGGCCGACATAGGCCTGGGCCGCGCCGAGCTGCTGGAGATCATCAATACGGTCAACAACCGCTGCAAGGCGGTGAAGCTGTACATCACGCAGGGTAGCGGAGACCCGGTGACGAACCGCGTTTCGGCTGCGATCGAGAGCTTTGTGGCGGCACCCGACGCGCTGCCCTCGGAGGCCTTGCTGCGCGGCATCGTCGCGCGTTGCCTGTCGGCGATCCGCCATAGCGCCGCCGAGACGCTGCGGGAAGCTGGCGTGCTGAAGCCGGCGGACGAAAGCGCGCACTGATGCTGCGTAATGATCCCGGATCAAGACCGGGTCCCACGAAGGAGAGTCTCATGGCGGTGCGAGGAATTTGGTTTGCGGCCTGCTTGTCGTTGAGCGGCGTTGTCCATGCGGGATCTGCACCCGCCGAATTGAACTGCGTATCCGAAAGCGGCAAGGTCAAACTGGAAGGCGCGATCCCATCACCATCGTCCGAGGAAATGAAGCTGAAGCTGAGCTACGCGGACGGCAGCCTGACGTTCGACTCGGATGCGACCCAGGGTTTCGTGGTGGCGGACTTTCCGCAGTCCGTATTCACGCTGGTGATCGCGGCCCAGGGCCAGCCGCTCACGCTGTACGCCATGCCGTCCAGCCTGACGGTGAAGCGGGAAAGCAATGGCGACGCCGCCGGCAAGTTTCAGGCCAAGCTGATGGCGCCGCGGCCGCGCAGCGTGTCGGGCGTGCAGGCCGATACGCCGCTGAAGGCCACCCTCAACTGCGAGTACCGGTACTCGCTGTAAGGTTGGGCGACGCGTGGCTGGGAGTCTGTCCAGCCCCTTTCCCCAGAGGATTCGATCTCTGGAGAAAGGGGCCTTTTTCATGCGCAAAGCCTGAGGATGAGCGCCAATGCGCGCGTGCTGTGAACAGATTGATGCGCACGGGTTGTTGCTATCGCGCCGCATTATGGTCTTTTGATCCTGCCAAATTCCCCAAAATTGACAATTTTCTGAATAAATCCTGACTATTTGTTGAATGTAAAAATAAGAATGAATATCATTGGCACTCTTAAAAAACCAAGACCGCGCTGATAGCGCAGCCGCCGCGGGGCGGTTTCTGACAGAGTCCAATGAACAAAGCAGATACATCGACGGCCCATGCCAAGGCCGGTGGGAACACTTCGACCTCCATCTATGCAGCGGTGTGCGGCGCGCTGATGTCGCCGGGCCTGGCCCTGGCGCAGGGCAGCGTGGCGCCAGGCGCCGTGCACGAACTGTCGCCGGTGCACGTGCAGGGGCAAGCGGTCAGCGATGGCTACGAAGCCAACATCGCCTCGTCGCCCAAGATGACGGCGCCCCTGCTGGACACGCCGCGTTCGGTCACCGTGATCACCGAACAGCTGATGCGCGACCGGGCCGCGACCTCGCTCATGGATGTGTTGCGCACCGCCCCGGGCATTACCTTCGGCGCCGGCGAGGGCGGCACGCCCACCGGCGACCGGCCCTTCGTGCGCGGCTACGAAGCGAGTACCGACATGATGGTCGACGGCATGCGCGACCTGGGCCGTTTCTCGCACGAGACCTTCAACCTGGAGTCGGTCGAGATCCTGAAGGGGCCAAGTTCCGCATACTCCGGCCGCGGTTCGACCGGCGGCAGCATCAACCTGGTCAGCAAGAGCCCCAAGCTGGAGAACTTCGCGGAAGGCACCGTCGGCGTGGGCACCGACGACAACTGGCGCCTGACCGGCGACGGTAACTGGGCGCTGGGCGAAAGCTCGGCATTCCGCCTGAATTTCATGAAGCAGGGCGGCGACATCCCGGGCCGCGACCACGTCGAGACCGACCGCTGGGGCGTGGCGCCCTCGTTCTCGTGGGGGCTGGGCACGCCGACGCAAGTCACGCTCAGCTACTACCATCTGCAGAACGACGACACGCCCGACCTGGGCATTCCGTTCAAGAACGAGTCGCGCCCGGATCGCGTCACGCCGCCCAAGGTGGACCGCAACAACTACTACGGCCTGATCGGCCGCGACTACCGCAAGAACCAGGCCGACATGACCACCCTGATGGTCGAGCACAAGTTCAGCGACAAGCTGAAACTGCGCAACGGCACGCGCTATAGCGAGTCCACCAACGAATACGTGATGACGCGCCCGTCCTTCGACAATTGCGCGGCGCGCGTGGGCGGCAGGCCCAACCCCGCCTATGGCGTGGCGCCGTGCTCGAACGAGGCGGACGGCGTGAAGATGAGCAAGGCGCTGCGCAGCCTGAACCAGACCAACCGCTCCTTCATCAACCAGACCGACATGTTCGGCGAATTTACCGCCGGCGGCCTGCGGCACAGCTATGTGGCCGGCCTGGAGTTCAGCACCGAGACGATCAGCAAGCGCGACGGCGTGCCCTCGGGCGGCTTCGACAAGACCCTGCAGGACGACCTGTACAACCCCAATCCCCGCCAGCCGTATACCGGCAGCCTGCGCTGGGGGCCGCGCTACGACGCCGCCAAGACCATTACGCGCGCGGCCTACGTGTTCGACACGGTCAAGTTCAGCGAGCAATGGGAAGCCAACGCCGGCCTGCGCTATGACAACTACCGCGTGACCAGCGGCAACGTCGAGCGCACCGACAACATGTGGAACTACCAGCTGGGTCTGGTCTACAAGCCCGCGCCCAACGGCAGCATCTACGTGTCCTACGGCACCTCGTCCAACCCGTCCGGTGAAACGGCGGGCCAGTCCGGCGGCGCGGACGGCGCGGCAGGCGGCCGCCTGACCGCGGGCACCGCGGCGTTGGCGCCTGAAAAGAGCCGCAGCATCGAGCTGGGCACCAAGTGGGACGTGTTCGACGAGCGCCTGTCGCTGACGGCGGCGGTGTTCGAAACCCGCAAGACCGATGCCCGCAGCTCCGATCCCATCACGGGCGATGTGACGCTGTCCGGCAGCAACCGCGTGCGCGGCATCGAGCTGGGCGTGGCGGGATCCATCACGCCCAAGTGGCAGGTCTGGGGCGGCTACAGCTACATGGACCCCAAGGTCACCAGCTACCAGAGCGGCGGCACCGACTACAGCGGCAATCAGATGAAGTTCATTGCCCGCCAGAGCGCCAGCCTGTGGACTACCTACAAGTTCCTGCCGGAGCTGACGGTGGGCGCGGGCGCCACCTACACGGGCAAGCGCTATGTGGACGATGCCAACGTTTATCAGCTGCCGTCCTACTGGCGCTACGACGCGATGGCGGCCTATCAGTTCAACAAGAACTTTGGCCTGCAGCTGAACCTGAACAACCTGACCGACGAGACCATCTACGAGGCTTCGCACGTGGGCCTGTTCAGCTACGTGGCGCCCGGCCGTTCGGCGATGCTGACCGCCACGTTCCGCTACAACTGATGCGCATCACGCCAGCGCCGCAGCCGCGGCGCTGGCGTCGTGCATGCCGCCTTAGTCGATGCGCGCGCCGGAGATCTTGACGGCCTCGGCCCACTTCGCGATTTCCTGCCGCACAAAAGCCTGGAACTGTTCGGGCGTGGAAGGCGTGAATTCACTGCCGGAAGCGGCGAGCTTCTCCTTGGTCTTGGGATCGGCCATGACTTCGCGCATGTCCGCCGATATCTTCTCCACCAGCGGCTTGGGCGTACCCTTGGGGGCGAAGAAGCCCGACCAGGGCGGAGCGGCGTAGCCGGGGAAGCCTTGTTCGGCCACCGTGGGATAGTCGGGCGCGCTGGCGAAGCGTCCCGCCGTGGTCAGCGCCACGATCTTCAGCTTGCCGCTCTTGGCATAGGCCTGCACCGCGGGCAGGCCGGTGACGCCTACCTGGATCTGGCCGCCCAGCAGGTCGGTCACCATCGGCGCGCTGCCGCGGTAGGGAATGTGGGAAATCTCGAACTTGCCCTGGTTCTTGATCAGCTCCATGCCCAGGTGCGATGCCGTGCCGTTGCCGTCCGAGCCGTACGAGTAGTGCGCATCGGGCTTTTTCAACAGCGCGATGAGTTCCTGGAGATTGTTGGCCGGCACATCGTTGTTGACGATGATGGCATTGGGATACAGCGTTGCCTGCGTGATGGCCTCGAAATCCTTGACCGGGTCATAGCGCATGTTCTTGTAGAGCGACGTATTGATGCCGTGCGAACCCGTCACGCCCAGCACCAGGGTGTAGCCGTCGGGCGCGGCGCGCGCCACGTATTCCGAACCGACGTTGCCGCCTGCGCCGGGCTTGTTTTCCACCACCACGGGTTGTCCCCACTTCTTGGACAGGCCTTCGGCCACCAGACGAGCGGTGATGTCGGTGGCGCCGCCGGCCGGGAAGGGCACGACGATGGTGACCGCACGGTTGGGAAAGTTGTCCGTGCCCTGCGCAAAGACGGGGGCGGCGGCCAGCCCGAAGGCACCGGCAAGCAGCGCCAGCATGCTGCGGCGCAGGGCCGGACGCGCCGGGCGTTCGTGCGTTGCGGAGGTGGTGGTGATGTGCTTCATGGTTCTACCCCTTGCTGTGTGATGTAAGTCTTGTGTGAAGTCGATGGTGGCGGCGGGAGCTATAGCGCGGTGTAGCCGCCGTCCGCGCGTATGTCCGTGCCCGTGATGAACGAGGCGGCGTCGCTGATCAGGAAAACTGCGGTCTGTGCGATCTCCTCGGCCATGCCGAGGCGTCCGGCTGGGTACTTGGCCGCCAAGGCGGCGCCGGCGGCCTGTGCGCTGCCATAGCGCGCGACCAGCCTGCTGGTCAGGACCGCGCCCGGCGACAGGCTCAAGGCGCGGATGCCATCGGCCGCGTGATCCACGGCGATGGCGCGCGCCAGCGCGATCAGACCGGCCTTGCTGGCGCCATACGCGCCACGGCCCGGCGCGGCCACGCTGCCCAGCTGCGAGGCGATGTTCAACACGACGCCGCCGCCCGCCCGCGCCATGTGGGGGATGGCGCATCTGCTCATCAGCCACGCGCCCGTCAGGTTCACGTCCAGCGCCTGGCGCCATTGTTCAAGCGTCAGGTCCGCGATCTTGTTGCCCGGCGTGACGGTGGCGGCGTTGTTCACCAGGGCGTGGATCGCGCCCCAATGCGTGGCGGTTTTTTCGACGGCTTCGCGCGTCGCTTGCGCGTCCGTCACGTCGCAGGCGATCGCCAGCATCTGGGTGTCAGGTGCAGCGAGGGTCTGGCGGGTTTGCGCGAGCAGTTCCGAGTCGCGGTCCAGCAAGGCCACGCGGGCGCCGGCAAGCAGGCATTGCGCCGCGATCGCCTGGCCCAATCCGCCGGCCGCGCCGGTCAGGATCACGACCTTGCCATGCAGCGTGGGTGCGTTCGCCTGCGTCATAGCGGCATCGCTCCCAGCGAGGCGCCGCCGCAGACGTAGAGCGTCTGTCCGGTGATGGCGCCTGCCTGCGCGCCCAGGAAGAAGGCAATGGCCGCGGCGACTTCGCCCGCGTCGATCAGGCGGCCCAGCGGCAGCTGCACCTGCGGCGGAGCGCCGCGCTTGGGATCGCGCAGCATGGGCGTGTCGACCGCGCCGGGCGCGACGACGTTGACGGTGATGCCGCGCACGATGAGTTCGGCGGCCAGGCTGCGCGCCAGGCCGATCTGGGCGGATTTGGTCGCGGCATAGGCCAGGCGCTGCGCGCGGCCCAGCACGGCGCGGCTGGACACCAGCACGATGCGGCCGCGGCTGTCCGGCAGTTGTGGCGTCAAGGCGCGGACCAGCGCCATCGGCGCCGCTCCGTGCAGTTGCCAAAGCCAGTCCGCGTCTTCCGGGCGCGTGTCCAGCGCGCCGCCGGTGCGCACGGCGCCGGCGCAATGCGCCAGCGCCGTCGGGGCGCAGCCGTCCAGCAGCGCGCATAGACCGCGCAAGGCGGCGGCGTCGGTCAGATCGCACACCAGATGGCGATACTGTCCATGGCCTTTGATTGCCGCCGGCGCGATGTCCACGCCCGTCACCTGCCAGCCGGACGCGAGCAGCAGTTCAGCCAGCGCCAGGCCGATGCCCGACGACGCGCCCGTCAGGACGCAATGCGCCTGCGCATTCCGCTCAGTCATGGCGATGCGCTCAGTCGGCCAGTGTCGTCAGGCGTTTTTCCATGGCGCGCATCTGCTCGTAGCCCATCAATTGCATGATGTCTTCGATGCCAACCAGCAGGTCGGGACGGTCGGCCGGCTCGCCGCTGGCGATCACGCCCTGCATCACCTGCAGCGCCTGGCGCATGCCGTAAATGGCGGCGGCCGGCAGCATGCGCGGCAGGCTGATGCGCTTGACGCCGATTTCCTTCAGGCGCGGCAGGGGAATCAGCGGCGTGGTGGGACGGTTGCGGATGCCGAATCCCATGTTGATGCTGACCGGAATGCCGGCGGCGTCCACCAGGCGCTTGATGTCGTCCTCGGTGCGCACGGCGTCTGGGAACAGCATGTCGGCGCCGGCCTGAGCGTAGGCGCGGGCGCGCTTGACCGCGCCTTCGATGCCCTCGATCGCGAGCGAGTCGGTGCGGGCGATGATGACGAAGTCATCGTCGCGCCGCGCCAGGCAGGCGGCTTCGATCTTCTTGACCATTTCCGCTTCGCTCACCACGTCCTTGCCGGGCATGTGGCCGCAGCGCTTGGGGCTGACCTGGTCTTCGAGGTTGATGCCGGCGACGCCGGCTTCCTCGAACATCTGCACCGTGTGGTAGACGTTCACCGGGTTGCCGTAGCCGGTGTCGGCGTCAGCCGTGAGGGGAATGGAAACGGAGCGTGCCAGATGACGGCAGTGGGTGACGTTTTCCGACAGGCCCATCACGCCGATGTCGGCGATGCCCAGCAGTGCGTTGGACACTGCCGCACCGCTGGTGCAGGCGGTCTTGAAACCCGCGGCCTCGACCAGGCGGATGCTGTATCCATCGTACACGCCGGGGGAGACGATGAAGGGTTCGTTCTTCAGCAATTGCCGGAACTGGTGGCGCGGGTTGTGCATGTCGTACTGCTCCAAAGAGTGTCAGGCAGCGGAGACGGGGTGCCCGGCGATGCCGGACGCCCCTTCCGCCAGATGTTCAAAAAGGTGTTGCGCCGCGCGTTCGATGTGCGAGCGCATGAGCGATTCCGCCAATTCGGCGTCGCGTGCGCGGATCGCGCGCAGGATCTGCCAGTGTTCGGCATAGGCGTCGTCCTTGCGCTCCAGCACGGTGCCGGAGTGCCGGCGGTAGACGCGCAGCAGGTGATAGAGGTCGCCGCAAAGGGCGTTGATGATGCGGTTGTTGCCGCTGGCCCGCACGATGCGCTCATGGAAGTCGAAGACCCGCGGCGCGGGGGCGCCGCCATTGACCGCTGCCAGGCGCCGCTGACGGTCCTGTTCCAGCTCGGCCAGCAGCTGCGCGATTTCTTCGTCGCTCATGCGGCGGGTGGCCAGATTGCAGGCCACGCCTTCCAGTGCCATGCGCATCTGGAACAGTTCCAGCGCGGATTCCGCCGACAGCGTCACCACGCGCGCCTTGATGTAGGGCTCGCGCGTGATCAGCTGGATCCCTTGCAGGCGGCGCACGGCCTCACGCACCGGACCGCGGCTGACGCCGAATTCCTGCGCCAGCGCGACTTCATTGATGACGCTGCCCGGGGCCAGCCGGCCCTGGTAGATCGCGTCCAGCACCTGGTCGAAAACGACGTCGGCCAGCGGGCCGGAGGCGTCGTCCTTGATGGCGATGGAGGTCGTGGCGATGTTCATAGTGTTGACAGCCTATCAAAGGAATTTAAAAAGTGTCAACTCTTTTGGAGTTGGCTTGGGGGTGAAATCGATGTCAGGTCGGCGGCATCGCCATGGATGTTTTGGCTATTTTACCGATGTGGTAAGGGGTTATCCCTAGGCCTCCGATGAGGCCCCATCTATTTACACTTCACTTGCGTAAGGCAAAAACTGTTTTTGATGGGTCTCTATCTGATTTTGAATAATGCGATAGTGTTGACACTATTCTTTCGTAAGCCGTAAGATGGCCTCAGTTGAGATTTTCCCGATTACCGCTGCCATGATCCAGTCTTTCTCCTGTTGCGGCAGGACGCTGCGCTACGCGGACCTGTCCGCCGCGGCCCAAGCCGCGGGGCGTGACATTCACGCATATCCCTATGTCATCCGCGTGCTGCTTGAGAATCTGCTGCGTCATCGCGCCTGGGGCGCCGCCGTGTCCGACGAAGAGATCGGCAGGCTCTGGGATTGGCGCGAGCATGCCGGCGCCGACCTGCCGCTGCACGTGGCGCGTGTGATCCTGCCGGATTCCAGCGGCCTGCCGGTGCTGCAGGACCTGGCGGCGTTGCGCGACGCGGTGGCCCAGGCGGGCGGGGACGCGGCGCGGGTGGACACCCGGATTCCCGTGGACCTGATCGTGGACCATTCCCTGCAGGTCGACCATTGGGGCGACGAGGGCGCGGTGCAGCGCAACCTGCGCCGCGAGTTCGAGCGCAACGACGAGCGCTACCGCTTCCTGAAATGGGCGCAACAGGCCTACAAGGGACTGCGGGTCATCACGCCGGGCATCGGCATCATCCATCAGGTCAACCTGGAGTACCTGGCGCCCGTGGTCGCGCGCCAGTCACGGTCGGATGGCGACTGGGCCTATCCCGATTTCGTCATCGGCGGCGACTCGCACACGCCGATGGTCAACGCCCTGGGCGTGTTGGGCTGGGGCGTAGGCGGCATCGACGCCGAGGCGGCCCTGCTGGGGCATGCCTATACGTTTCCGATCCCGGAGGTCGTGGGGGTGCGGCTGCGCGGCGCCATCGAGGCGCCCGCGCTCACCACCGACGCCGCCCTGCTGATCACGCAGCAGTTGCGCGCGGCGGGCGTGGTGGGCTGCATGGTCGAATTCTTCGGCCCTGCGGCACAGGCGCTCGGCGTGCCGGAACGCGCCACCATCGCCAACATGGCGCCCGAGTACGGCGCCACTTGCGGCTTTTTCCCGATAGACGCCCGCACGCTGGACTATGCCCGCATGACCGGGCGCAGCGACGAGCAGCTGGCGCTGATCGAAGCCTATGCCCGCGCCAACAGCCTGTGGCGCGATGCCGGCGAGGTCGTACCCGTCTATAGCCGGGTGATAGAGATCGACCTGTCGGCCGCGCGTCCCAGCGTGGCGGGTCCGCGACGGCCGCAAGACCGCATGGACGTGGGCGAGGTCGCGGCGGACTTCCGCCACCGCCTGGGCCAGCCCCTGGCCGAGGGCGGATTCGGCGTGGACGCCGACGCGTTGGTCGCGTACCCGCCCAGCCGCGCTTCCCTGGGCCATGGCTCGGTGGCGCTGGCGGCCATCACCTCCTGCACCAATACGTCCAATCCAGGCGTGATGCTGGCCGCCGGCCTGGTCGCAAAAAAAGCGCTGGCGCTGGGCCTGACGCCGCCCGCCTGGGTGAAGCGTTCGCTGGCGCCGGGTTCGCGCGCGGTGACGCGCTACCTGGAATCGGCCGGCTTGCTGCAAGCCTTGCAGGCGCAAGGTTTCCACGTGATCGGCTACGGCTGCACCACTTGCGGCGGCAAGTCCGGTCCTTTGGAGACGACGGCGGCCGATGCCATCACCGAGGGCGGCCTGGTGGCGGCGGCCGTGCTGTCCGGCAACCGCAATTTCGAAGGCCGCATTCACAAGCTGCTGCGCGCCAACTACATTGGCTCTCCCGCCATGGTGGTGCTGTACGCGCTGGCCGGCAGGATAGACCTGGACTTCGAACGCGAACCGCTGGGGCCGGGCGCCGATGGCGCACCCATCTATCTGCGCGATGTCTGGCCCAGCCAGGAAGAGATCGCGGCCCTGCTGCCGCTGGCCGCGGATCCGGTCTTGTTCGCCGAGGTCTATGACCCGGCGAGCCTGGACAGCGCGATCTGGCGCGACCTGCCGGCACCCTCGGGGCTGCGCTTTCCCTGGGACCCGGAATCGCAATACCTGGTCGAGCCGCCATTCTTCAGGACCGAGCCCGGCCGCGATGCCCTGGCCGACCTGGAATCCAGCCTGACGCACGGCCGTGTGCTGGCCGCGTTCGGCGATTCGCTGACGACCGACCACATCTCGCCCAGCGGTGAGATCCCGACGGATACGCCGGCTGGCGCGTACCTGATCGGCAAGGGCGTGGCGCCGCGCGATTTCAATACCTATGTGGCACGCCGCTGCAATCACCATGTGATGACCCGCGCCACCTTTGCCAACATCCGCATCAAGAACGCACTGGTACCGGACATGGAGGGCGGCGTGACTCGCCATTTTCCCAGCGGACAGCGCATGGCGGTGGTCGACGCGGCCGAGGCTTACCGCGCCGAGGGTGTGGCCAGCGTGATCCTGGGCGGCAAGGACTACGGCATGGGCAGCAGCCGCGACTGGGCCGCCAAGGGTTCGGCGCTGCTGGGCGTGCGCGCCGTGATCGCGGAATCGTTCGAACGCATCCACCGGGCGAATCTGGTGGGCATGGGGGTGTTGCCGCTGGCTTTCGCCCCGGGCGAGGGTTGGCGTCAGTTGGGCCTGACGGGGGCGGAAACCCTGCGTTTCGACAACGTAGCTAATGGTGTGCGCAAGGGCGAGCCCATCACCGTCGTCGCCGAAGACGGCGAGCGCCGCATCGTCTTCCAGGCCTATGCCCAGGTGCTCACTCGCGCCGAACGCAAACTCATGGCGGAGGGCGGCATCCCCGCCAGCGTCCTCAACGGATTCTTGAACGACACGCAGGCCGCGGACGCGGCCCATTGCTGAAAACACGCATCTATCGGGAAAAACCACATCATGCTGGATCTGCTACTTACCAACGCCAGACTGTACTTGCCTCAGCAGGGGCTGACCGAAGGCGTGCTCGGCGTCATCGACGGCCGGATTGCCATCATTGCCGAGCCGGGCGCGCAGTTCGAGTCCCGTGAGACCATAGATTGCCAGGGCTTGTGGGTACTGCCCGGACTGATCGATCCGCACGTGCATTTCGGCTTCGGCTCGCCAGAGACCGACTTCGAAACCGAGTCGCGCTTCGCCGCCCTGGGCGGCACAACCTCCGTGCTGTCGTTTCATCGCTCGGCGGATATCCGCGAATCCTTCGATAAGGTGCGCGATCGCGCCTTGTCGCAGAGCTGCGTGGATTTCGGCTTCCATTTCGGCATCACCAGCAATCTGCACGTGGAGACGCTGGAGGACATCTCGCGCCGCTTCAACGTGAATTCCTACAAGCTCTACATGATGTACAAGGGCGCCGCAGGGCTGTCCAAGGGCTTCACCGATATCGACGACGGTCTGCTGTATTCAGCGCTGCGCGCCACTGCGGCGATCCCGGGCGCGATCATGGGCGTGCATTGTGAAAACGTAGAAGTGATTCCGGTCCTGCGGGACCCGCTGCGCGCCGCCGGCCGCGACGACCTGAAGGCCTGGAACGAACAGAGCCCGGACTTCCTGGAAGCGGAGAACGTGCACCGCGTCTGCTACTTCGCATCCAAGACCGGCGCCGCGGTCAACATCGTGCACCTGAGCAGCCGCGAGGCGCTGGACGAGGCGCGGCGCCACCGCCGCACGCCCGACGCGCCGCCGATCTACGTCGAGACCTGCCCGCACTACCTGTTCCTGAATGACGAATCGCCCGCCGGGACTTATGCCAAGGTCAATCCGCCGGTGCGCGGCCAGGCCGATGTGGACGCGATGTGGGAGGGCGTGCTGGACGGTTCCATCACCACCATCGGCACCGACCACGTGCCGCGCAAGCGCGCCACCAAGGACACCGACATCTGGGCGGCCAGCAACGGTTTTCCCGGCACCGGCCTGATGCTGCCGATTTTGCTGCACGAGGGCTATCACCGCCGTGGCGTGCCGCTGGAAACGCTGATGAAGGTCGGCACGGAGAACTCCGCCCGCATCTATCGCATGCCGGCCAAGGGCAGCATCGAGATCGGCAAGGATGCCGACCTGGTGCTGGTGGATCCGGACCTGGAGCGCACCGTCGATCCCGCTGCGCTCGAATCCAATTCCGATTACTCGCCCTACGAGGGCATGACCCTGAAGGGTTGGCCCGTGCGCACGTTGGTGCGCGGGCGCACCGTGGCACTGGACGGCCGCATTACCGACGCCGCGCGCAGCAATCCGGGCGGCCGCTATCTCAAGCGTCTTTGAACTGAACCTACTCTCTTTCTGGCAGGCATTACCATGAGCGAAACCAAGCGAATCTGGGACGATTTTCTGACCGAGCGCGACAAGCAGGTGCTGGCGCAGGCCGGCTATGGCAAGCGCGGCGGCTTCGGCAAACGTCCGGCCCTGTTCATCATCGACGTGCAGTACAACTTCTGCGGCGACACGCCCCAGGACATCCTGGAAGGACTGAAGCAGTACCGCACCCATTGCGGCCGCGAGGCCTGGGACGCGGTGGCGCACATCGTGCCGCTGCTGGAGCTGGCGCGCGACAAGAACATACCGGTCTTCTATACCGAAAGCGGCCGCCGCGCCGATCTGCTGGACAGCGGCGTGCAAGTGGGCAAGAACCATCGCGGCGGCGAGAAGACCGTGCTCGCCAATACCCGCGCCACGCAGACCGTGGAGCCGCTGGCGCCGCGGCCGCAGGACATCCGCATCACCAAGCAGAAGCCGTCCTGCTTCTTCGGCACCATCTTCATGAGCCACCTGAACTTCCTGGACGTGGACACCCTCATCCTGGTGGGCTGCACGTCTTCGGGATGCCTGCGCGCCACCACGGTGGATGCCTACTCGTACAACTTCAAGGTCATCATTCCCGAAGAGGCTGCGTTCGACCGCTTCCAGGCCAGCCACGCGATGAGCCTGTTCGACCTGAACTGCAAGTACGCCGACGTGATTCCGTCGCGCGAAGTGCAGGACTATCTGCGCAACCTGCCCGCGCCCGCCGCGGAACAGGCCTGAGCTTCCCATGCCCACGACCGCCGGACCGTTGCCGGTCTACCTGCTGACGGGCTTCCTGGGCAGCGGCAAGACCACGCTGCTGTCGCGCCTGGTGCGCAGCCCGCGCTTTGCCGACACGGCGGTGGTCATCAACGAGTTTGGCGAGATCGGCCTGGACCACATGCTGGTGGGCCGCGCCGACGATACCGACGTGGTGCTGCTGGATTCCGGCTGCCTGTGCTGCGCGGCGACCAGTTCGCTGCAGGATACGCTGGAGTCGCTCTATTACCGGCGCCAGCGCGGCGAGATCCCCGCGTTTACGCGGGTGGTGGTGGAAACCTCGGGGCTGGCGGATCCCTGCCCGGTCATCAACACGCTGGCGGCGGATCCGCTCATTGCCCGCCACTACCGCTTCGGCGGCGTGGTGGCGACGGCGGACGCGCTGCATGGCCTGCCGACGCTGGACGCCTACCGCGAAGCCAGCACCCAGATCGCCATCGCCGACCGCATCGCGCTGACCAAGACCGATCTGGCCGATGAGGCCGCCGTGGGCGCACTGCGCGTTGCGCTGCGCGGCTACAACGCCAGCGCGCCCATTCGCCCCGTGTCGCCGGACACCGTGGATGAGGACGCGCCCGCGCTGTTCGACGGACTGCGCGCCGAGCATCTGGATGTTGCGGCGCTGCACGCGGCGCCAATCGCGGGGCCGCTGGCGCACGTGTTGCGCTACGGCATCGTGTCCTACGCCTTTACCCAGAGCCGGCCGGTGGGTTGGGAGGACTATGCGCGCTGGACCCGGCACATGCAGCGCCAGGTCGGCGACCGGCTATTGCGCGCGAAGGGGCTCTTGCTCTGGACGGACGGGACCCTGCGGGCCGTCCACGGCGTGCGCCATGTCTTCTCGGTGCCCGAGCCTGTGGAAGGAGCGGATGGCGCGCAGCGGGCGGGCGCCATGGTCCTCATCGTGCAGGACATGTCGGCGGAAGACGTGGACGAGGCGATCCGGCCGCTGGGCTTGTGATGCCGCGCCGCTGGCGCGAAACGCCAGCATTCAGGGGCGCGCGCCGTGGCCCAGGTGCAGCGCCACCACTTCGGTATCCGCGCCGCTCAGGCCCGGATGCCGCGTCCTGACCAGAGGATCGTGTCCTGGCACGATGTGGTCGGGAGATTCCGCGAATTTCAGCAGGATCTCGTAGCCGGCCAGCATGTCGGCCACGTTGTCGACGATGGGAAAGGGCGCATCGCGGCCCATGTTGTCGTAGTAGTGGCTGGCGTCGGAGGCCAGCACCATCCAGCCGCGCGCGGTGTGCACGCGCACCGCCTGCAGCCCGCGGGTGTGGCCGCCGATGTGCAGCAACTGCAGGCCGGGCGCGATCTCGTCGTGGCCGTGGTAGAAGGCCACGCGCTTGTCGTACACGCCCCGCACCACGTCCACCACGTCTTCCACCGAATAGGCGTGGCGCAGCATGTCGAAGCGCATATTGCAGCCGCAGGCGTAATGCAGCTCGCTTTCCTGCAGATGCAGACGGGCTTGCGGCAGCTTGCGGATGTTGCCGGCATGGTCGTAGTGCAGATGCGTGACGATGACGTCGCGGATGTCGGCGGGCGCGATGCCAAGTTTCGCCAGCGCCTCTATTGGGCAGCGCAGGAACTCGCGGCCACGGGCGCGCGCAGCCTCTTCATTGAATCCCGTGTCCACCAGGTAGGCGCGCGCGCCGTCGCGGATGACCCAGACGAAATAGTCCATCGGCATGGGGCCGTCGTGCGGGTCGGGCGGCGTGATGAAGTTCTGGCTGCGCTGCCGCGCCACCGTGGCGTAGCGCAGGGCGTAGACCTCGTAGTTGGGCAGCGTCATGCGATGGCTCCGTGTTTGCGCAGGCGGTCCAGCTCGGGCCGCAGATAGTCCATGAGGCGTTGCGGGTTCTCGACCATGGGGAAATGTCCCAGTTCCGGCATGGCCTGAAAGCGCGCGCCGGGAATCAGGGCCGCGACCCGGCGGGAATCCTCGGGGCTGGCCGAATAATCGTAGGCGCCAGTCAGCAGCGATATGCCGAAGGCATCGGCGTTGAGGCCGGCCAGGTGCTCGGCGGCGTTGAAATCTTCGCTGTAGAACCAGAGATCGTTGGCATAGACATTGAAGCCGCCCTGCGAGTAGATCCAGGCCGCGTCGCGCCGCGCCTGCAGGGTGGAAGCCGGTCCCATCAGGCCGCGCACGTAGGCGGGGTTGTGCGCCGCCTGGTTGACCTGGGGGTGGCACAGCATGGGGGTGCGCCGTCCAGCGGCCTTATAAGGAGCCTCCAGCGCGACCACGCCGGCCACGTCGGCGGGGCTGCTTGCCGCGACCACCAGCGCCATCGCCGCGCCCATCGAGCAGCCCAGCAGCGCCGCCGGCGCGCCCGCGATCTGGCGGATCACCGCCAGGCAGGTCTGCAGATAGGCGTCGCGCGTGAGACCTTCAGCGGTCCAGGCTTGGCCGGACAGGGGCATGCTGCGCCCGTGCCCGGGCATGTCGAAGGCGATCATGCGCCATTGCCGTCGCAGTTCGGGATCGGCCATCAGCGCATGGTACTGGCGGGAGTCCGCGCCCGCCGTGTGCAGCATCAGCAGTGGGGGGCCGGCGTCGAGGCCGCTGGTTTCATAGTAGAGAGAGGTCCGGGCCGGGCCGATATCGAGGGTGGCGTAGGCGCCGGAAATCGGGCTGCGGTCCAGCCATTCGGGAGTGGCGGCGAGCTGGCCGCGCAGGATCTCGAACAGCCGTTCCAGCGGGTGCAGGGCCTGGGCGACGGCTAGCGCGTCGCCGCTGACGCGCAGGCCGTGCGCCTGGCGGCGGGCCGCGGTGAAGGAGTGGTAGCCCGGGGGCGGGGTGTCGCAGAGCAGCTTGTGCCAGGTTTCGGGCGGCGCGCTGACGACAATGCATTGCGAGGGGGCGGCGGGCTGGCCTGCCCAGGCCGCGATTCTTTCATCGGGCGCGGGTCCTGCTTGCAGCCAGATGGCGCAGGGCAGGCCGCGCGCGGCCAGGATGAATTCGCTATCCTGCTGAGCCAGGGCTGCCCCGGCCTTTAGTTTCTGGACGATCGCCTTCACTGTCGGATGTCTCCTGTTGCTGGCGCTTGAGCACTTCGAGCGCGGTGCGTTCCGCGTTCACGATATGGCTCTGCGCCGCGCTCTGCGCGCCTTGCGGATCCCGAGCCCGGATGCGCTCGAAGATCAGGTCGATTTCGGCCATGCTTTCCGGCAGGCGGTCGGCGCGCGCGAACGAGGTGGCGCGCAGCAGATTGATGCGCGACAGCAGGCCCGGCAGCATGTCCTTGACCAGGTCGTTGTCGCAGCCGCTCAGCAGCACGTCGTAGAAGTCGCGCTTGGCCGCCAGCAGGGCCGCCTTGTTGCTGCCCTTGGCCTGGCGGTGCAGGGCGTCCACCGCCTTGCGCAGGCGTTCGACGTCGGCATCGCTTGCCAGCCTGGCGAATTCATGCGCGGCATAGCCTTCCAGCAGGGCGCGCAGGGCATAGAGGTCGCGGGCCGCTTTTTCGGTGATGCGCACCACGGTGGGGCCGCGGTGCGGTTCGATGGAAATCAGGCGCTCGGCCTCCAGGGTGCGCAGCGCCTCGCGCAGCGTGCTGCGGCTGATGCCGAGCTGATCGCACAGTTCCTGTTCGCGCAGGCGTTCTCCGCCCTTGATCCGTCCGTCCATGATGGACGCGCGCAGGAATTCCTCCACGCGGGTGCGCAGGGTGCCGGGTTTTTCGAATACCGCGCCTGTCGGGCTGGCCATGGCTGTCTCTCGCTTAAGCTGGCGGCGGGCCGGCGCGCCGGCGCAGGCTCATGGCCGCGCCGCGGCGAACCGCCGTGTCTACGTAAAGACGCAATATATCCCGTCGGCGGGCCATGGCTACAAACCGAGGTAGGCCGCCCGCACGCGGCCGTCTTCCAGCAGTTCGGCGCTGGGGCCGGACAGCACCAGGGAACCCGACTGCAGCACGTACGCGTACTCGGCCACCGATAGCGCCAGGCGCGTGTTCTGCTCCACCAGCAAGATGGTCAGGCCGCTGCGGTGGATGTCTATCATGGCCTGGTGCATCTCCTCGACGATTTTGGGTGCCAGGCCGTGGCTGGGCTCGTCCAGCAGCAACAGCCGCGGCTCCAGCATCAAGGCGCGGCCGAAGGCCACCATCTGCTGCTCGCCGCCGGATAGCGTGCCGGCCTGCTGGCGGCGCCGTTCCCGCAACCGTGGAAACAGCGCGTAGATCCGCTCGCAGCCGCGCCTGACCGCCGCCATGTCGCGGCGGCGGGTGTAGCCGCCCAGGTACAGGTTTTCCTCGACCGTCATTTCCGGAAAGACGTGACGGCCTTCCGGCACGTGGGCGATGCCTAGCTCGGGGACGCGGTGCGGCGCCAGGCGCAGGATCTCCTGCCCGTCGAACCTGATGCTGCCGCCGACCTTGTCGAGCAGGCCGGAGATGCAGCGCAGCAGCGTGCTCTTGCCAGCCGTGTTGGCGCCGACCACCGCGACGAAGCCGCCCGCGGGCACGTCCAGCGTGATGTCGCGCAGCACCGGGCTGCGGTCGTAGGCGGCGGTCAGCCCCTGGATCTGCAGCAGGCTCATGCCGGCACCTCCAACTGCTCCAGCGACTTGCCCAGGTAGACCTCGATCACCGTGGGATCGGCCGCGATCTGCGCCGGGCTGCCCTCGGCGATCTTCTGGCCGAAGGACAGCACCAGGATCCGGTTGCACAGGCGCATGATGGCGCGCATATGGTGTTCCACCACGATGAAGGTGATGCCGGACTCGTCGCGCAGGGTGCGGATCAGGTCCAGCAGGGCGTCCATCTCGGATTCGTTCAGCGCCGCCATGACCTCGTCCAGCAGGAATACCTTGGGGTCGGTGCACAGCGCGCGCGCCAGTTCCACCCGCGCCTGCTCGGGAAACGACAGTTCGCCGGCGGGCTTGGCGGCGATGCCGGACAGGCCGACGCGGTCGAGATTTTCCAGCGCAAGCCGGCGCGCCCGGCCGACGTCGTGGCGCAGCAGCCCGCCGACCAGCACGTTGTCCAGCACCGTCATCTCGGGAAACAGCGCCACGTTCTGGAAGGTCTTGGTCATGCCCAGCGCCGCGATCTGGTGGGGCCGCAGGCCGCTGATGTCGCGCCCTTCCAGTTCGATGCTGCCGCCATTGCCGCGGTACAGCCCGACCAGCAGGTTGAACAGGGTGGTCTTGCCGGCGCCATTGGGGCCGATGAGGCCCAGGATGTCGCCGCGGGCCACGGTGAACGACACGTCGTCCACGGCTTTCAGGCCGCCGAAGCGGCGCTGGATGCGTGAGACCTTGAGGATGTCAGGCATGCTGGCCTCGCGTCAGGTTGCGCAGCCGGGTCCACAGCGCCGACAGGCCGCGCGGCTCGATCAGGATGATGGCGATCAGGATCAGCCCGAAGGCCAGCTGCGATACGCCCGCGGTGTGGCCCGACAGCCAGTCGTTGAACGTCTCTTCCAGCGGGATGATGACCAGCGCGCCGATCAGCGGGCCGGCTACCGTGCCCACGCCGCCGATGATGCAGATCAGCGCCACGCGCACCGAGATGCCGACCAGCGAGAAGACCGTGTCCGGGTCGAAGAAGTAGATGAACTGCGCGTACAGCGTGCCGCAGGCGCCCATCAGCGCGGCCGAGATGACGGCGGCAAGGATGCGGGTGCGGGCGGTGTCGACGCCGATGACTTCGGCGGCCTGCGGGTTGGCCTTGACCGCGCGCAGGCGGTAGCCCAGGCGCGAATGGCTGATCAGCGCGAACACGATCGAGGTAATCACCGCGGCCGCCAGCATCAGGTAGTAGTAGGGGATGCTGGACTTGAACTGCATCTGGGCCAGTCCTTCCGAGAACGGGATGGACACGCCGACCGGCCCGCCCGTTACGGAGGCCCAGGTGTTGGCGATGGCGCGCAGCACTTCGCCGAAGGCCAGCGTGGCCAGCGCGAAGTAATGTCCGCGCAGCCGCATGGTGGGCAGGCTGAGCAGCGCGCCCGCGGCCGCGGCCACCGCCATGGCGGCGACGATGCCCAGCCAGGGCGAGATCCCGTAGCGCATGAGCAGCAGGGTCGAGGTGTAGGCGCCTAGTCCGAAGAAGGCCGCATGGCCCAGCGAGATCTGGTTGGCCAGGCCGCCCACGATGTTCCAGGACTGGCCCATGGCGGCAAACAGCAGCACCAGCGTCAGCACGCGGATACCGTAACCCTGGTCTTCCATCAGCCACGGCACGATCAGGGCGGCCGCCAGCGGCAGCGCCCACAGCAGGAGTTGTCGGTTCTTGGTCATCAGCCCGCCCTTTTCAGAAGACCTTCCGGGCGCACGGCCAGCACCAGGATGAAGATGGCGAACAGCGCCAGGTTCTGCAGCTGCATCGGCAGCACCAGCGACGACAGCGACTGGATCACGCCGACCGCCACGCCGCCCACCACCGCGCCTATCACGCTGCCCAGCCCGCCCAGCACCACCGCCGTGAACATCAGCACGCTGAACTGCGCGCCGACGGTGGTCGAGGCGGTCAAGTAGGGCAGGATGATGCCGCCGCCCAGCGCCGTCATGCCAACGCCCAGCCCGAAAGCCAGTTGGTGCACGCGGTGCGTGGAGATGCCGGACAGCCTGGCGGCCATGGGATCCTGGGCGGTGGCCCGCACCGCCATGCCCCACCAGGTTTTCTTCAGCACCCACCACAGGGCCAGGCCCGCCACCGACGCGACCGCGAAGGCCAGCAGGTAGGGGGCGCTGAGCAGGATGGGGCCCACGGCCAGCGCGGTCATCTGGTAGGGCGTCTGTACCGAGCGGAACTCGGATCCGAACAGGATCAGCGCCAGGTTCTCCATGACGATGAGCAGGCCCACCGTCAGGAAGATCTGCGCGACCGCCGGCGCCTTCAGTACCCGGTTGATCAGGTACTTCTGCGTCAGCACGCCCAGCGCAAAGGCCACCGCGAACGACAGCAGCGACCCCAGCAGGGGGTCCAGGCCGAGCAGCTTCCAGGCGAAGTACGCCACGAACATGCCCACCATCAAGAATTCGGCCTGGGCGAAGTTGACGATGGACACCACGCCGAAGACGAGCGTGAGTCCGATGGAGATGACCGCGTAGACCCCGCCCAGCAGAATGCCGTCCACCAGTGCCTGCAGGAATTGCATGACCGTGCTCCGCGCGTGGGGTTCAGGAGGCCGTGATGACGCGGCCCTTGGCCAGCGCCTGCGGCCAGACCGAGACCAGTTCGCCCTTTTGCCACTGGACCATGATGGGCTGCGCCATGGTGTTCAGGCCGTTGGCGTCGAAATGCACGCCACCGCCCGACATCACGCCGGCCCAGCCCTGGTCGTACTTTTGCGCGCGCAGCGCCTGGGAGACCGCTTCCGGCTTGTCGGACGCGGCGACTTCCAGCGCCTGGGCCAGCACGCCCGCGCACACCGCATGTTCCAGCGCCTCGTGCGGCATGAAGGTGCCGAAGCGCTTGCGGTAGCGCTCGGTGTATTCGGGCGCCTGGTCGTAGTTGGCGGGGGCGATCGACAGCACCGCCTCGGAGTACTGCCCCAGGGCCTTGGCGAAGTCGGGAATGACGTAGCCCGCGGCTCCGCCCACGATGGGCACGGTCAGGCGCTGCTGCCGCATGACGCGGATGATCAGCAGGCTGTCGTTCAGGTACGAGATCGGGAACACGATCTGGGCGTCCGATCCGCGCAGCTTGCTGATCAGCGGCGTGACGTCGGTGATGCCCAGCGGATAGGCCTCGTCCAGCACGACCTGCGCGCCCGCCGCCTTGGCCGCATTGCGCACGCCGACCGCCTGCGAGGTGCCGTAGGCGGTGTCCTCGTACAGCAGCGCGATCTTCTTGATGTCCGAAGCGCCCGCCACCACCGAGGCCGCATAGTCATACTGGGCGCGGCCCAGCACCGAGCCTTTGGATACCACCTGGAAGATGTGCTTGAAGCCGCGCTCGGTGAGCACGTCGGAGAACGACATGGTGAGCAGGGGGATGCCGCGGCGCTCGGTCACTTCCGAGATTGCCAGCGTCAGCGACGAGGCGTAGGCGCCGATGATGGCCACGCAGCGGTTCTGCGTGATCAGGCGCTGCGCCACGGTGGCCGCGGTGGTGGGCTGGGAAGTGGCGTCGGCAATGATGAGCTTGAGCTTGGCCCCACCCATGGCCTTGATGCCGCCGGCTGCGTTGATCTCGTCGGCGGCCAGCTCCAGTCCCTGGCGCGAATTGATGCCGAACTGGGCGTTGGCGCCCGACAGCGGCAGGATCACGCCGACGTTGATTTCCGCCGGCGCGGCCAGCGCGCGGCCGGGCAAGCTGGCGGCCAGCGCGGCCGCGCCCAATCCAGCGACGAATTCCCTGCGCCCGCGGCGCATGGCCTGTTGGGGTTTTGTCATGTCTGTCTCCTGGCTTTTTTCGGGTGTGGCGCAAGGCTGCCGGCCCGGCGCTCTGCGGCACATTATTCTGCTCAAATCTTAAGCAGTCAAGAAGATTGTCTGACAATCTGACTATTGACGATTGCGGGAAAGTTGCCGGACAATCAGACAAAATGGATCAGGCGGACGCCTGCTCCACAACCCCTCACCCCATCACGCAAGAGGAACTCATGGCAGACACCAAATCCGAAACCCAGGCCCTGTTCGACCAAGGCCTGAACCTGCGCCGCGAAGTGCTGGGCACCGAATACGTGGACGGCTCGCTGGCCCGCGCCAATGAATTCATGATGGCCTTCCAGCACATCACCACCGAGTGGTGCTGGGGCTACACCTGGGGCCGCCCGGGGCTGGAGAAGAAGACGCGCAGCATGCTTAACCTGGCCATGCTCACGGCACTGAACCGTCCCGCCGAGATCAAGTTGCACGTCAAGGGCGCGTTGAACAACGGCGTGACGGTCGAGGAGATCAAGGAAATCCTGCTGCAGGCCACGGTCTACTGCGGCATTCCGGCGGGGCTGGATGCATTCAAGGTCGCCAACCAGGTGCTGGAAGAAGAGGGCGCCTTCAAGGAGTCCAAGGCATGAGCGCCGCGCAGGAGCGCGTGGGCCTGATCGGCATCGGCAGCATGGGCTGGCCCATGGCGGCCCGTCTGGTACAGGCCGGCTTTGCCGTCACGGTGTTCGACGCCGTGCCGGGCCAGGCGGACAAGTTCGCCCAGGAAGTGGGCGGCCAGGCCGCCGCCACCTGCGCGGAATTGGCGGCTCAGTCCGACATCGTCTTCACCATGCTGCCCACCAGCGCGATCGTCGAGCAGGTGCTCAACGGCCAACAAGGCGTGCTGGCGGGCCTGCGCCCGGGCAGCGTGGTGGTCGACATGAGTTCCGGCGTGCCGGCGCATACGCAGCGCCTGGCGCAGGCCGTTGCCGCCGCCGGCGGCGTCATGGTCGACGCCCCGGTGTCCGGCGGCGTGCCGCGCGCACGTACGGGTGAGCTGGCCATCATGTACGGCGGACCCGCCGCGACGCTGGAGCGGGTGCGCCCGGCCCTGTCCAGCATGGGCACGACGATTACGCCGGTGGGCGAGGTCGGCAGCGCCCACGCCATGAAGGCCTTGAACAACCTGGTGTCGGCCGGCGGCTTCCTGATCGGGGTGGAGGCGATGCTGATCGGCCAGCAGTTCGGCCTGGATCCGAACGTGATCGTCGACGTGCTCAACGCGTCGACCGGCATGAACAATTCGACCCAGAAGAAGTTCAAGCAATTCGTGCTGTCGCGCCAGTTCAACTCGGGATTCGGCCTGGACCTGATGGTCAAGGACCTGGGCATCGCGCTGGGTATCGCGACCGATACCGGCACGCCCACGCCGTTCGCCTCGCTGTGCCGCGAACTGTGGGCCTCGGCCGGCAAGACGCTGGGCAAGGGCCAGGACCATACCGCCGTTGCGCGCCTGTCCGAACAGCTCGCAGGCGTGGAGCTGGGCGCCAAGCCCAAAGGCTGAGCAAGCCGCGGCCGGGCTGTCGCCCGCGCCGCTTCCCTTCCAACGTAGCGCAAGAATCCGCCGGCACAAGGCGGAGGGCCGGCTGTTGCCGGCAACTATGAAAACCGAGGAGCAAAACCATGAGGAAGACCATACTGGCGTCTGCTGGCGCCTGCCTGTTTGCATTCAGCGCCCTGGCGGGGGCGCAGGGCTATCCCGCCCGCGCCATTTCGATGGTGGTGCCTTATGCGCCCGGCGGGTCCACGGACGGCCTGGCCCGCATCGTGGCGCAAGCCATGGGCGAGAATCTGGGGCAACCCGTCGTGGTGGAAAACCAGGGCGGCGGCGGCACGATGATCGGCAACCAGCGCGTGGCGCGCGCGGCGCCGGACGGCTACACCATCACCTTCGGCAATATGGGATCGCTGGCGATCGCGCCGTCGCTCTATCCCGCAAGCAAGTTCGATCCGCGCCGCGACATGACCGCGATCGGACTGGTGGCGACCGTGCCGATGGTGCTTTCCGTCAGCAAGGCCAGCGGCATCACCAAGCTGTCCGATTTCGTCGAACGCCTGCGCAAGCAAGGCAAGGACGTGAACTTCGGCAACGCCGGCTCGGGTTCCACCAGCCATATCGCGGCGGCCTATTTCCTGCACGTCACCGGGACCCAGGGCATGCAGATTCCGTATCGGGGCGCGGGGCCGGCGATCAGCGACCTGATGGCGGGCACCGTGGAAGCCGTGATCGACCAGACGGTCACCATGATTCCCATCCATGAAGGCAAGCGCGTCACGGCGCTGGCCGTGGCCAGCCCGAGCCGGCTGCCGCAGATCCCCGATGTGCCTACGTTCGCGGAAGGCGGCGTGCCGCAATTCAATATGAGCGTCTGGAATGGCATTGCCGCGCCGGCGGGCACGCCGCCGGCTGTGGTGGCGCGGCTGGAGGAGGCGCTGGCGGCGGCGCTGAAGAGCCCGAATGTGCGCGAGTCGCTCGACAAGCTGGCGGCGCAGGCGCCGGGGACGCAGGAGCAGGGCTCCGCGGCCTTCCAGGCCTTGATCGCGCGCGACGTGCCGCGTTTCGCCGAACTGATCCGGGATGCCGGGATAACGGTGAACTGAGGCTGGTCGGGCAGGGATCGCGGATTCCTGCCCGGGACTTACCCTGGGTGTCTTTTTTCGCCAGAATTTGTATGATGACCTTATGAATTCTGAAGAATCCCGCATTCGCGAAGAGATCTGCGCCGTCGGCGCCAGTCTCTACAACCGCGGCTATACCGTGGGCGCCGCCGGCAACATCAGCGCGCGCCTGGACGACGGCTGGCTGATCACGCCGACCGACGCCTGCCTCGGACGGCTGGATCCCGCCGAACTGTCCAAGGTCGATGCGGCGGGCAGGCACGTGTCGGGCAGCAAGCCGTCCAAGACGCTGGAGCTGCATCGCGGCATCTACCAGGCCAGTCCCGGCGCCCGCGGCATCGTGCACACGCATTCCACGCATCTGGTGGCGCTGACGTTGGCGAGCGTCTGGCGGCCCGATGAAGTGCTGCCGCCCATCACGCCCTATCAGGTCATGAAGGTCGGCCGGATTCCGCTGATCCCCTATCGCCGTCCCGGCGATCCGCAAGCCGCGGCCGAGGTCGCCGCGGTGGCCGGCGAGGTGCGGGGGGCGCTGTTCGAGCGCCTGGGGCCGGTGGTATGGGAACGCTCCGTGGCGCATGCCTCCTACGCGCTGGAAGAACTGGAAGAAACCGCCCGCCTGTGGCTGATGAGCAATCCCCGGCCGGCGCCATTGAGCGCCGCGGCCATCGATGAACTGCGGGTCGTGTTCGGCGCGCGCTACTGAATCAAGGAACCGCGATGCCGCGCCTGGCCGCCAATCTCAGCATGATGTACACCGAGCATCCCTTCCTGGACCGCTTTGCGGCGGCTGCGAGGGACGGGTTCGCGGGTGTGGAGTTCCTGTTTCCCTATGAGTATCCGGCGGCCGAGCTCCAGGCGCGGCTGCAGGGGCAGGGGCTGACCCAGGCGCTGTTCAACGCGCCGCCCGGCGATTGGGCCGCAGGCGAGCGCGGCACGGCCTCGCTGCCGGGCCGCGCCAGCGAGTTCCGGCGCGGGGTCGACCTGGCCTTGGAATATGCCGCTGCGCTGGGCAACCGCAAGCTGCATCTCATGGCCGGGCTGATACAGCACGGGCAGGACCGCGCAGCGCATCGCGCGGTCTATCTGGAGAACCTCGCCTGGGCCGCGCGCGCCGCAGCATCCGCCGGGGTGACAGTGGTGATAGAGCCGATCAACACGCGCGACATTCCGGGCTTTTTCCTCAACCGTCAGGACGAGGCCCAGGCCATATGCGCCGAGGTCGGCGCCGATAACCTGAAGGTGCAGTTCGACATCTATCACTGCCAGATCGTGGAAGGCGATATCGCGGTCAAGCTCAAGCGGGACATGGCGGGCATTGGCCACATCCAGATCGCTGGCGTGCCGGACCGCCACGAGCCGGACCAGGGCGAGCTGAACTATCCCTATCTGTTCGAACAGATCGATGCGCTGGGCTATGCCGGCTGGATCGGTTGCGAATACCGGCCCCGGGCCGGCACCTCCGCCGGGCTGGGCTGGGCCCGGTCCTATCTGACGCACACGGGGCATACCGCGATATGAAGATACTCATCACCGGCGGCGCCGGATTCCTGGGGCAGCGCCTGGCCCGCAAGCTGCTGGAGCGCGGCACGCTGGCATTGGATGGCGGCAAGCCTGAAGCCATCACGCGGATCGACCTGCTGGACGTGGCGCTGGCTCCGGGGCCGGACGATCCGCGCATCCATGCGCAGGTCGGCGATATCGCCGATCCCGCAGTGTTGCGGCAGGCCATCGACGCCGAGACTCGCGCCATCTTCCATCTGGCGGCCATCGTCAGCGGGCAGGCGGAGGCCGATTTCGATCTGGGCATGCGCATTAACCTGGACGCATCGCGCGCGCTGCTGGAGACCTGCCGCGCGCTGGGCCACAAGCCGCGGGTGATCTTCACCAGTTCGGTCGCGGTGTACGGCGGCGCGCTGCCCGACACCGTGCGCGACGATACCGCGCTCAATCCCCAATCGTCCTACGGCACGCAGAAGGCCATTGCCGAACTGCTGCTGGCGGACTACACGCGGCGCGGCTATGTGGACGGGCGCGTGCTGCGCCTGCCCACCATCAGCGTACGTCCGGGGCGGCCCAATGCGGCGGCTTCCTCGTTCGCCAGCGGCATCATCCGCGAACCCTTGAACGGCCTGGAGGCCGCCTGCCCGGTGAGCGCCGACACGCGCCTGTGGCTGCTGTCGCCGCGCGGCGCGATCCAGGCCCTGATCGCCGGCTGCGAACTGGAAGCGGCCGCCGTCGCGGACCGTGCGCCCATCAATCTGCCAGGGGTTTCGGTCACGGCAAGCGAGATGGTGCAGGCGCTGCGCCAGGTCGCGGGCGAGGAGGTCGCCGGCCGTGTCGGCTGGCAGCCTGACGAGCGCGTCGAGCGCATCGTGGGCAGCTGGCCTGGCCGCTGGGACACTGCTCGGGCCGAGCGCCTGGGCTTGCGCGGCGACGCCGATTTCGCGGACATCATCCGCGCCTACATGGCCGACGACCTGCCGCGCTGAGCGCAGGCTGCTCTCCATTCCTACCGTAGCCGGGACCGCCAACGATATGAGCAATCCTCAAACCCCCTCCCGCCGCGTCGGCGTCATCGGCCTCGGCGCCATGGGCGCGGGCATCGCGCAAAGCCTGCGCCGGGCCGGCCACGACGTGCACGTGTTCGACGTCCGCCAGGAAGCTTGCGCGGCGTTCGCGGCGCAGGGCGGCGTGGCCTGCGCCACCCTGGCCGACATGGCGGCCGCCTGCGACATCGTCATCAGTGTGGTCGTCAATGCCCAGCAGACCGAGGAGGTGCTGTACGGGGACGGCGGCCTGGCCGCCGCGCTGCGCCCGGGGGCGGTGTTCGTGATGTGTTCCACCGTGGATCCCAACTGGTCCATCGCGCTGGAGGCGCGGCTCGAAACGCAGGGCATCCTGTACTTGGATGCGCCCATCTCGGGCGGGGCCGCGCGCGCGGCCTCCGGCGAGATGACCATGATGACTGCGGGCCGCGCGGCGGCTTACGCCGCCTGCGGCGCGGTGCTGGAATCCATGGCCGGCAAGGTCTACCGCCTGGGCGATCGCGCCGGCGCGGGCAGCAAGGTCAAGATCATCAACCAGCTGCTGGCGGGCGTGCACATCGCCGCTGCGGCGGAAGCCATGGCGCTGGGCCTGCGCGAGGGCGTGGACGCGGACGCCCTGTATGAAGTGATCACGCACAGCGCGGGCAACAGCTGGATGTTCGAGAACCGCATGGCCCATGTGCTGGCGGGCGACTATACGCCGCTGTCCGCGGTCGACATCTTCGTCAAGGACTTGGGACTGGTGCTGGACACCGCCCGGCATACCCGCTTTCCCTTGCCGCTGGCTTCCACCGCGCATCAGATGTTCATGCAGGCCTCCAGCGCCGGCCACGGCCGCGAGGACGACAGCGCGGTCATCAAGATATTCCCGGGCATCGCCTTGCCGGAGGCCACATGAGCATCAAACTGGGCTGCATCGCCGATGACTTCACCGGCGCCACCGATCTGGCCAACAACCTCGTGCGCGCCGGCATGCGCACGGTGCAGACCATAGGCGTTCCTGGCGAACCCCTGCGCGGCGAGGCGGATGCGGTGGTGGTCGCGCTCAAGACCCGCACGCTGCCCGCGGCCGAGGCCGTGGCGCAGTCGCTGGCGGCGCTGGACTGGTTGCTGGCGCAGGGTGCGGAACAGATCTACTTCAAGTATTGCTCCACCTTCGACAGCACGCCCGAGGGCAACATCGGACCGGTCGCGGATGCGCTGATGACGCGGCTGGACACGGATTTCACCATCGCCACGCCGGCCTTTCCGGACAACAAGCGCACGGTGTTCAAGGGCTATCTGTTCGCGGGCGACGTGCTGCTGAACGAATCGGGGATGCAGCACCATCCGCTGACGCCCATGACCGATCCCAATCTGGTGCGCGTGTTGTCCGCGCAGACTTCGCGCCGCGTCGGGCTGATCGACTACAGCGTCGTGGCGCGCGGCAGCGAGGCCATCCGCGCCCGCATCCGGGAGTTGCGGGCGCAGGGGGTGGAGATCGCGATCGTGGATGCCGTGTCCAATGCCGACCTGCTGGCTTTGGGACCCGCGCTTGCCGGCATGCCGCTGGTGACGGCGGGTTCGGGCGTGGCGATCGGACTGCCCGGAAACTGGGGTCTGACGGCGGCGTCCGCAGACGCGCGGCAACCGCGCGCGCCCGGTTTGCAGGCAGTGGTCGCGGGTAGTTGCTCGGCGGCGACCAATGGCCAGGTGGCCGCGTTCATGGAAAGCGGCCGGCCGGCGCTGGCGCTGGATCCGTTGCGGCTGGCGGCGGGCCACGACGTCGTGGGAGAGGCGCTGGCCTGGGCCGATGCGCGCATGCATGACGGCCCGGTGCTGATCTACTCCACCGCTCAGCCCGGGCAGGTGCGGCAGGCGCAGAGCGAACTCGGCGCCGCGCGCGCGGGCGCCATGATCGAGGACGCCATTGCGCGCATCGCGGCGGGCCTGGTCGAACGCGGCGTGCGGCAACTGATCGTGGCGGGCGGCGAGACCTCGGGGGCGGTGGTACAGGCCTTGGGATTGCAGCAGATCGTCATTGGCGAGCAGATCGATCCCGGCGTGCCCTGGTGTTCCGGCCATGCGCCCGCGGCGCAAGGCGACATCAGCATCGCGCTGAAATCAGGCAATTTCGGCACGCGGGATTTCTTCATCAAGGCATTCGGCTAGGCGCCGGCCGCAGCGCGCGCGCCGCGGCTTTCCCGCCTAGCGGTGCGCCTGGCTCAAGCGCTTGGCCGCGTTCACCATATGGATGCGTGCGGCCTCGCGCGCGCCGTCCACGTCCTTGCTGCGTATGGCTTCGACGATGGCGACGTGTTCCTGCAGCACGTCGCGCATCAGGCTGGCGTGGCGGGCCTCGTTGGCGCGCGTGACGCGTGTGGCCGCTTCCAGGAACTGGCTGACGAAGGCCAGGGTCGTCAGGAAATAGGGATTGCCGGTGGCGCGGGCGATGCTGCGATGGAAGGCCACGTCTTCCTGCACGCCGTCGCCGCCGTTTTCCACCGCCTGCGAAATGGCGGCCAGCGCGGCGTCGATCTCCGCCATGTCCTGCTTTTTCCGCACTGCCGCGGCTTGCGCGGCGATCTCGGTTTCCAGCGCGCGGCGCAGGTCCACGATATGCAGCACGGCGTCCAGCGAGGACAGGTCGGCCGCATCGATGCGCAGGGCGCGGTTGCCGGCGTGGCCGGTGACGTACACGCCGCTGCCTTGCCGCGCTTCGACGATACCGTCCTGCCGCAGCCGCGAAACCGCTTCGCGGATGACCGTGCGGCTGACGCCGAATTGTTCGGCCAACGCGGTCTCCGTGGGCAATTTTTCCCCGGGCGGCACGCGACCCTCGTCAATCTCGGCGAGCAGGCGCTTGGCGACCGTGTCGGTCAGCGTGGGAGGAGTCGGGAGTCGGGGGAACACCATCGCCCTATGATACGCGCGCCCGCGCCGGCCCGGCCATGAGCCGCGGCGGCGGATTCACGGCGTCCCCAAGCTTGCGCCATTTTCGAAATGTTATATCATTCGCCAATTATTTGGTACGTTATAACATTTGAAAGAGGGCGATGATGAATGGCAAGAAACTGGGGTGGCAGAGAGAACGCGGCGGCAGGGTTGCCCTGCGGGCGGGGCGCCGGGGCGCGCTGAAGCCTCTGGTCTGCGCGTTGATGCTGGCCGCGCCCGCCGCGCAGGCCGACGAAGCTGCGGAAGCCGCCGCGGAACGTTCGGCCGCCAGAACCCTGGCGCCGATCACGGTTTCCGCCAACCCGCTGGGGCTGGACCTGAACAGCACCACCTTGCCGGCTTCGGTGCTGGAAGGCGACGCGCTGATCGAACAGCGCAACGGCACCCTGGGCGACACGCTGAAGAATCTGCCCGGCGTTAACAGCGACACCTTCGGCGGCGGCGCCAGCCGCCCCGTGATCCGCGGGCAGACCGCGCCGCGCGTGAAGGTGCTGTCCGACGGTTCCGAGGTCATGGACGCGTCCAGCATTTCTCCCGACCATGCCGTGACCGTGGAGCCGCTGCTGGCCGAACGCATCGAAGTGCTGCGCGGTCCGGCTACGCTGCTGTATGGCGGCGGCGCGATCGGCGGCGTGGTCAATGTGGTGGACAAGAAGATCCCGACGGCGGTGCCGGAGAAGGGCATCGAGGCCGAGGCCGAACTGCGCGGCGCCACGGGCACCAAGGAACGTGCGGGCGCGGTCGGCATTACCGCGGGCGAGGGGCAGTTCGCCGTGCGCGTGGAGGGCCTGAAGCGCCGCACCAGCGACTACGACGTGCCCGACTGGCCGGGCGGCAAGCTGGAGGGCTCGTACAGCGAGTCGACGCAGGGCACGGTGGGCATGTCCTGGATTACGCCGCGCGGCTACGTCGGCCTGGCGTTCACGCATCTGGAAAGCAAGTACGGCCTGCCCGGACACAACCACGAATACGAAGGGTGCCACCCGCATGGCACGCACTTGCATTGCGGCGGCCATGATCATGGCCACGACGAAGACGGCCACGATCACGACCACGAGCACGAACACGGCGGCGTGCCTTACGTGAAGCTGCGCAGCAACCGCCTCGATCTGCGCGCCGAGTACCAGGATCCGTTCGCTGGCTTCGAGAAAATCCGCGTGCGTGGCGGCCTGACCGACTACCAGCATGACGAAATCGAAGGCGGCGAGGTGGGTACCCGCTTCAAGAACAAGGGCTACGACCTGCGCGTGGAAATGCAGCACAAGCCCATCGCAGGCTGGCGCGGGGTGGTGGGCGTGCAGAATGCCTATAGCGATTTCCGCGCCGATGGCGAAGAGGCCTTCCTGCCGCGCAGCAAGACGCGCTCTTACGGCCTGTTCGTGCTGGAGGAGTACCAACTGAACGACTGGCGCTTCGAGCTGGGCGCGCGGCAGGACTGGCAGCGCATCTCGCCCACGGGCGGCGCGCAACGCAGCAGCCTGTCCGGTACGTCATTGTCGGCCGCGGCCATCTGGGACTTCGCGCCGCAGTATTCCGTGGCCCTGTCGTTGTCGCGCTCGCAGCGCCTGCCCACCGCGCAGGAACTGTATGCGGACGGCGTGCACCTGGCCACCAACACCTACGAACTGGGCAATCCGGACCTGGGCCGCGAGACCTCGCACAACATCGACCTGACCCTGCGCAAGCATTCCGGCGACACGACGTTCTCGGCCAGCGTGTTCCATAACCGGGTGAAGAACTACATCTACGCCAACACGCTGGACCGCTACGAGGATTTCCGCCTGATCGAGTACACCCAGCGCGACGCGGAGTTCACGGGCGTGGAAGGCGAACTGCGCCACCAGTTCACCCCGGTGTTCTCGGCCGCGGTGTTCGGCGACTATGTGCGCGGCAAACTGACGGGCGGCGACGGCAACCTGCCGCGCATCCCGGCAGCGCGCGCCGGTGTGCGCGCCGATATGAAGTGGCAGCAGTGGTCGGGCGGCGTCGAATACGCGCGCGTGTTTGCGCAGAAGGACATCGCCGCCTACGAGGAAAGCACGCCTGGCTACAACATGGTCAATGCGGTGGTGGCCTATCGCGGCCAGTATGGCGCCACGGGCTATGAGGTCTACCTGCGCGGCACCAACCTGCTGAACAAGCTGGCGTACAACCATGCCTCCTTCATTTCGACGGTGGCGCCGCTGCCCGGGCGCAGTGTGCTGCTGGGCGTGCGCATGACGTACTGAGGCTCGGAAACACACAGCAGCAGCGGAGACGGCAACCCCGTCTCCGTTTTTTTTTGCACGCGCGCCGATGCAGGGACCGGTTCCACGGCGTCCGCTCAGGGCTGGCGCTTGCTCAGATGGTTTACGAAGAGCTTGGCGGCGGTCGGCAGGGCGTCGAAGGAGCGCACGCAGATCTGGATCTGCCGTCGTGCCCAGGGTTCGGTCAGGGGAATGATGCGGATGTCGAACATGGCCGAGTAGCGGCGCGCGATGTCCAGCGGCAGCACGCCTATGCCCAGCCCAGAGTTCACCATGAAGCACAGCGCGTCGAAGCCAGTGACCTGCACCTTGAGCTGGATGTTGCGCTTTTCATCGCTGGCGGCGTTGGAGAGGATGCGGTTGATGGCGCTGCCGCGGTGCAGCCCCACGAAGTCGTATTCCAGCGCGTCGGCGAAACGAAAGCCGGGCCTGTCCTGCAGCGGGTGGTCAGCGGGCACCACCAGCGCCAGCGTGTCTTCGCGGTAGGGGTGGATCTCGACGTCGTGGTCCGGCGCGGTGCCCGAAAAGATGCCCACGTCCGCCGCGTTCTCGGCGACCGATTTGATGATGGTCGAGGTGATCTTTTCTTCCAGATCGACTTGCACGTTGGGGTAGTCGTTCAGGAAGAGCTTGATGTCCTGAGGCAGGAACTGGGTGATCGCGGAAATATTGGCGTGTACCCGGATGAAGCCCCGCAGGCCGCGCGAGTAGTCGCGCATGTGCACCGAGATTTCATCGAGTTCATGCAGCGCGCGCCGCGCCATGGTGGACAGCGCGACGCCGGCCGGCGTGGGGCGGATGCCCTTGTTGGTGCGGATGAGCAGCCGGATCTTGAGGTTCTCTTCCAGTTCGCTGATGCGCTTGCTGATGGCGGCCGCGGCGATGTGCTCGTGTTCGGCCGCCGCGGCGATGGTGCCTTGCTCGACCACGCTGATGAAGAGCTTGAGGGAGGTGGGGTCGAGACGCATGGCGGGACGGGCGGGAAAGCGGACGAGAGGTTCCATTGTAGCCATGGGCGGGCTTGTCATCGCGGATGGTGATGGCGGCATCGCTAATGACTGCTGTTGCGCAGGCGGGCGCCAGGGCTATCCTCCCCAAAAAATTTCGCACGGCCCAAGCGCGGACGGTGCGGAGCATGATGGATGGAGCGCGAGACAAATGAATCTGCAGAATAGCCAGCTGCTGCGGCAGCAGGCCTACATCGGCGGCGCCTGGTGCGACGCCGACAACGGCGCCACCATCACGGTGCGCAATCCCTTTGACGCCAGCGTACTGGGCACGGTGCCCAATCTGGGCCAGGCCGAGACGGCCCGCGCCATCGCGGCCGCCGATGACGCCCTGCCGGCCTGGCGGGCCAGGACGGGCAAGGAGCGCGGTGCCATCCTGCGCAAATGGCATGCCCTGATCGAGGCGCATGCCGACGACCTGGCGCTGCTGCTGACGCTGGAGCAGGGCAAGCCGCTGGCCGAGGCCCGCGGCGAACTGAATTACGCCTTGTCCTTCGTCGAATGGTTCGCGGAAGAGGCCAAGCGCGTCTACGGCGACGTGCTGCCGCATACGCGAGGCGACCAGCGCATGCTGGCCATCCGCCAGCCCGTGGGCGTATGCGCGGCCATCATCGCCTGGAACTTTCCGTCGGCCCTGGTCACGCGCAAGGTCAGCCCGGCGCTGGCCGCCGGCTGCACGGTGGTGCTCAAGCCATCCGAACTGACGCCGTTCACCGCGCTGGCGCTGGCCTGGCTGGGCGAGCTGGCCGGCATACCGCCCGGCGTGCTCAACGTGGTCATTGGAGACCCCGCGCCAATCGGCACGGAACTGACGCAGAACCCCACGGTGCGCAAGCTGACCTTCACCGGGTCCACCCAGACGGGTCGGCTGCTGATGCAGCAGAGCGCCTCCAACATCAAGAAGCTGTCGCTGGAACTGGGCGGCAACGCGCCCTTCATCGTGTTCGAGGATGCCGACCTGGACGAGGCCGTGCAAGGCCTGGTCCTTTCCAAGTTCCGTAACGCGGGCCAGACCTGCGTCTGCGCCAACCGCGTCTATGTCCACGCCAGGGTCGCCGACGCCTTCAATGACAAGCTGCTGGCGGAAATGCGCCGCATGAAGGTGGGCGGCGGGCTGGAAGAGGGCGTTACCCAGGGGCCGCTGATCGACCAGCGCGCCGTGGACAAGGTGGCCCGCCTGGTGGACGACGCCACGGCGCGCGGCGCACACCTCTTGGCAGGCGGCAAGCTGCGCGAGCCCGGCTCGCTGCTGTATGAGCCGACCCTGCTGGCCGGCATCACGGACGCCATGGAACTGGCGCACGAAGAGATCTTCGGCCCGGTGGTGGGTATCAGCACCTTCGAGTCCGAAGCCGCCGTGCTGGCGCGGGCCAACGATAGCGCCTCGGGCCTGGCCGCCTATTTCTACACCGCCAACCTGGAACGGGTCTGGCGCATGATGGAAGGGCTGGAGTACGGCATCGTCGGCGTGAACACCGGCGCCGTGTCCAACGAGGTCGGGCCCTTTGGCGGCATCAAGGAGTCGGGCGTGGGCCGCGAGGGCTCCAAGTACGGCATCGAAGAGTTCCTGGAAATCAAGTACGTCTGCCTTGCCGGCAAGTCGTTCAACGCGATTCCCTGACGCCCGCGGATTCCAGACATGAGCCAAGCACAGCAGCCCTCCCTCCGCGACGCGGATCAGTTCGATTATGTGATCGTGGGATCCGGCGCGGCCGGTTCCATCCTGGCCAACCGCCTGAGCGCGGACGGCTCGACGGTCTGCGTGCTGGAGGCCGGCCCGCCGGACCGCAGTCCCTACCTGCACATACCCGCAGGCTTCATCAAGGCGGTATTCAACAAGAAGTACGCCTGGCAGTTCTCCAGCGAAGGTACGGCGCAGACCAACGGACGGCGCGTGCCGATTCCGCAGGGCCGAACCCTGGGCGGGTCGACTTCCATCAACGGCCTGGTCTACAACCGCGGCCAGGCGGCCGACTTCGACCACTGGGCCGCGCTGGGCAACAGCGGCTGGTCCTACGACGAAGTGCTGCCGTACTTCAAGTCCATGGAACGGCGCGTGGGCGGCGACGACCGCTACCGCGGCCGCAAGGGCGAGCTGCCGGTCACGGACATAGACTGGATCCATCCGCTTTGCGAGGCCTTCATTGCCGGCGCGGTGGAACAGGGCATCCCGCGCAACCCCGATTACAACGGCGCGGATCAGGCCGGCGTGGGCTACTTCCAGCGCACCATCGACCGCGGTTGGCGCATGAGCACGGCCAAGTGCTTCCTCAAGCCCGCCATGGGCCGCAAGAACCTGGAAGTGCGTACCTACGCGCAGGCGACGCGCATCCTGTTCGATGGCGGCAAAGCTGCCGGCGTGGCCTATTGCCACCCGGCGCGTCCTTCGCAGGTCCGCGCGGTGCGTGCTCGTCGGGAAGTGATCGTGTCCTGCGGCGCGATCAACACGCCCAAGCTGCTGCAGCTGTCGGGCCTGGGGCCGGCGGACCTGCTGCGCCAGCACAATATCGACGTGGTGTGCGACCTGCCGGGCGTGGGCGAGAACCTGAGTGACCATTATTCGGTGCGGGTCGTGGCGCGCGTGAAGAACAGCCAGACCATGAACCAGCTGGTCAAGGGTCTGAGCCTGGCCGGCCAGATCAGCCGCTGGATGATGAAGCGTCCCAGCATCATGGCCCTGAGTCCGTCGCTGCTGCATTACTTCTGGAAGTCCACGCCTGACCTCGTCTTGCCCGACCTGCAGGGCGTGTTCACGCCGGCCAGCTACAAGGAAGGCTATGTGGGCATGCTGGATGACTTCCCCGGCATGACAGCGGGCGTCTGGCAGCACCGGCCCGAAAGCCGCGGCCAGGTGCGCATCCGTTCGGCGGACCCGCTGCAGGACCCCGTGATCCTGGCCAACTACCTGGAGAACGAGCGCGACCAGATGACGTTGGTGCGCGGTATCCGGCTGGCGCGCCAGCTGCTGCGTTCACAGGCCCTGGCGCCTTACTTCGACAGCGAGGTGCTGCCCGGCCCGCTGTGCGAATCCGATTCCGAATTGCTGGACTTCGCGCGCCGCTATGGCGTGTCGTCTTATCACGTCAACGGCACGGCCCGCATGGGCCGGGCCGATGACAAGTACGCGGTGGTCGACCCTCAGCTGCGGGTGCATGGCGTGGGCAACCTGCGCGTCATCGATTCCTCGGTGATGCCGGCCATGCCGTCCGCCAATATCTGCGCGGCCACCATGATGATCGGCAACAAGGCCGCCGACCTCATCAAACAATCCTGAATTGCCAATCAGCGGTCACCAGAGTGATCCAGAAGGAGACAAGATGTACTTCAAACATTTCCCCAAGACCATGAAATCCCTGCTGCTGGCGGCGGCGTTGGCGGGCGCCAGCGGCGCCGCGCTGGCCGACGACATCAAGATCGGCTTCAACAGCGACATGTCGGCCACTGGCTCGGCGGACTTCGGCATTTCGGCCCTGGCCGGCGCGCGTCAAGCGGCCGACGAGCTGAACGCGGCCGGCGGCGTGCTGGGCAAGAAGGTCGTCATCGTTGAGCGCGACGACGTGGGCGCGCCGCCCAAGGCCATCCAGAACACCAACGAACTGGTCGACAACGTCAAGGTCAACGCCATGCTGGGCGGGGTCAACTCCGGCAATATGCTGGCCTGGCTGCATCTGGTGCAGCAGAAGAAGATCCCGACGATCTCGCCGGTAGCCACTGCCACCGACATCACCGGCCGCTATGCCAAGTCGCCGCCGAACTACGTGTTCCGCGTGTCCATGCGCGATCGCGACCAGATCGCGCTGCTGGCGGCTTACGCCGCCCGCGCCAGCAAGAACGGCAAGGTCGCCATCATTGCCGACACCACCGGCTACGGCCAGCAAGGCGCCAAGGACGCGGTCGAGATCCTGGCCCTGCACAAGATCACGCCCGTGGCCAACGAGAAGTTCGGTCCCAAGGACACGGACATGTCGTCGCAGCTGAACAAGATCAAGAGCTCGGGCGCCGACACGCTGATCGTCTATGCGCTGGCGGATTCCAACGCGCACGTCATGCGCAGCCTGGAGAAGATCAGCTACTTCCCGACCACGCTGGCCTCCTGGGCCAACCTGAGCTCGCCGTTCCTGCGCATCGCCGGCCCCGAGCTGGCCAGCAAGATGATCTTCACGGCGTCGATCACCGAAGACTCCTCGCCCGAGTCCAAGGCGCTGTACGACACGCTGATGAAGCGCGACGGCCGCGTGCCGACCTACGTCATGGCCGCGCAGGCCTATGACTCCGTCAAGCTGATCGCCGCGGCCATGGAGCAGGCCAAGTCGACCGAAGGCGAAGCCGTGCAGGCCGCGCTGCAGAACCTGGCGCAGGCCAAGGGCGTCATCAAGACCTACGAGAAGCCGTTCACCGCGGAAAACCACGAAGCCCTGTCGGTGAAGGACTTCCGCCTGGTGCGCTGGATCGACGGCAAGGTGGTGTCGGTGGATGACGAATACACCCGCGCGATCAAGCCGGAAGACCTGAAGCTGTAAGACGGCGCGGCAACGAGAAAGATCTCTCCCCGGTGCGCCGCGGCGCGCCGGGGAGTCGTCAATAGGGGGGCATCCAGCATGCAAATACTACAAGCCATCTTGAGCGGGTTGGCCATGGGCAGCGTCTATGCCCTGGTCGCATTCGGGTTCAGCATCACGTACACCACGACCAAGACCTTCAACTTCGGACAGGGTGCGTTCCTGGCGCTGGCCGGCCTGATCGGCATCAGCGCCATCCTGCTGGTCAGCCAGGGCAAGCTGATCGGCTTTCCAAATCCGGAGGACGTGACCTGGGGCACGTTCCTGTTCGCCCTGCTGGCCGCCATGCTGGTCCTGAGCTTGCTCGGCTACGTGCTCTACATCACCGCCATCCGCCACTTCGTGGGCGAGGCGGGCCTGTCCTGGGTGATGAGCACCATCGGCTTTGGCATCATCATCCAGAACCTGGCGCTGCTGGTCTGGGGACCGGCGCCGATAGCAGTGGCTTCGCCGCTGGGCGAGGGCATCATCACGGTCCTGGGGACCGGCGTGCGGCCGCAGGAGATCCTGGTTTTCGGCACCACGCTGGCGCTGATGATCGTGTTCGATTGGGTCTTGCACAAGACCAAGATGGGCAAGGCAGTGCGCGCGGTGGCGTTCAGCAAGACCGCCGCGAGCTTGATGGGCATTAATGCCAACGCGGTGGCGATCGCCGTGTTCGCGATCAGTTCGGCATTGGCCGCGATCGCCGGCGTGATGGTGGCGCCGATTGCGACCGCCTCGGTATTCGTGGGCACGCTGTTGTCGCTCAAGGCCTTTTCGGCCGCGATCCTGGGTGGGCTGGAGAATCCGCGCGGCTGCATTTTTGGCGGCTTTCTGATCGGGTTGCTGGAATCGCTGATCGGCCTCTGGTATTCGAACCTGCGCGAAATCGCCGTGTTCGCGCTGATCATCGTGGTGCTGTATTTCCGCCCGGCCGGCATCCTCGGCCGCGTGCACGCGGAGAAAGTATGAAGCTCTCCAAGATTCTCATTCCGCTGGTCATCGCGGCGCTTGCCATCGGCTACGCCTATTCGGGCCTGAATGACTTCTATCTGTTGATCCTGTTCAACATCGGGGTCTATTACATCGCTGCCACCGGTTTCAACATCCTGGTCGGCCAGACCGGCCAGAAATCGCTGGGCCATGCCGGCCTGTTCGGCGTGGGCGCCTATACGGTGGCGCTCCTGACCGTGAATTACCAGGTCGATCCCTGGCTGGCGCTGGGCTGCGCCGCGGTTGTGTCCGCGGTCTTCGGCGTGGTGATCGCCATCCCGGCGCTGAAGGTCAAGGGGCCGAGCCTGGCGATGGTGACCATCGCCTTCGGCCTGCTGATCGAGAAGATCGTGTCCGAATGGACCGACGTGTTCAAGGGCCAGGAAGGCTTCTACGGCATCACCGGCCTGACCTTCGGCGGCGCCACGCTGGACAGCCGCCAGTGGGTGGTGGTGGTCGTGGTGTTGGGCCTGGCGCTGCACGCCATGACCTCGCTGCTGTTGAACGGCCGTTTCGGCCGCGGCTTTGCTGCGGTGCGCACCTCTGAAATTGCGGCCGAGAGCGTGGGCATCAGCGTCTACCGCTTCAAGATCCTGGCCTTCGCCATCAGCGCCATCACCTGCGGCATCGCGGGCGGCCTGGTGGCGCAGCAGAACCAGTACATCAATTCGGACTTCGTCAATTTCAACTTGTCGGTGTTTTTCCTGGTGCTGGTGCTGTTCGGCGGCCGTACGCCGGCGGGCTCCTTCCTGGGCGCCGTGGTGCTGACGGTGATCGACGCCATGCTGGCGCGCTGGCCGGAAGTGCAGCATTTCGCCTACGGCCTGATCCTGCTGTTCGCGCTGTACGCCATGCCGGAAGGACTGGCTGGCCTGTTGGCCAAGGTGCTGCCCAAGCGCGGCCAGCGCGAGGCGCTGGCCGCCGAGGCGGGCGCGGCCGATTGGACGCCGGCGCCTCCTGCCGACCATGGCGGCGCGGCGTCCGGCTTCCTGGAAGTGAAGGACCTGTACAAGGCCTTCGGCGGCGTGGTGCCGACCAACAAGGTGTCGTTCTCGCTGGAGCGCGGTTCCGTCGTGTCGCTGATCGGTCCCAACGGCGCCGGCAAGACCACCACGCTGAACCTGCTGTCGGGCCTGGTGGCGCCGGACGCCGGCAGCATCCGCTTCAAGAACCGCCAGATGGTGGGCCTGTCGCCCAATGAGATTGCTGCGTCGGGCATCGGCCGCACGTTCCAGAACCTGAAGCTGTTCGACGGGCTGAGCGCCCTGCAGAACGTGATGGTGGGCTTCTATCGGGTGCAGCAATCCAGCTTCTTCTCCAACCTGCTGGGCCTGCCCGGCAGCCTGGCGGAAGAGCGACGCATCCGCCGCCAGGCCTACGCCATCCTCAAGTTCTTCGAACTGGACCGCTACGCGGACGAGGCCGCCAACAGCCTGCCCTACGGCCTGCAACGCCGCCTGGAAATCGCCCGCGCGGTGGCGGCCATGCCGGACCTGTTGCTGCTGGACGAGCCTGCCGCCGGCCTGAATCCCGCGGAAACCGACCAGCTGACGGACCTGATCGTGAAGCTGAAGAACATGGGCCTGACCATCCTGTTGATCGAGCATCACATGGATCTGGTCATGGCGATTTCCGACCATATCGTGGTGCTGGATTACGGCGTGAAGATCGCCTCAGGCCTGCCGAACCACATCCAGGAGAATCCGAAAGTCATCGAAGCCTACCTGGGCGCGCCGGCATAGGAGACCGCAATGAGCCGTTTACTCGACATCAAGAACCTGGCGGTCAGCTATGGCGCCGTCAATGCCCTGAAGCAGGTGTCGCTGCATGTGGACACGAACGAGATCGTGACCATCATCGGCGGCAACGGCGCGGGCAAGAGCACCATGATGCGCGCGCTGTCGGGCATCGAGAAATCCACCGGCGACATCGCGTTCGCCGGGCAGGACCTGGGCGGGATCAGCGCGCACAAGCGCGTGGGGCTGGGTATCGCCCACGTGCCGGAAGGGCGCCAGGTATTCCCCGACCAGACCGTCCACGACAACCTGATGCTGGGCGCGTTCCTGCGCAAGGAATCGCCCGCTGAACTGGCTGCGGAGATCGAGCAGTGCTTTGCGATGTTCCCGCGCCTGAAAGAGCGCCGCGCGCAGTACGCGGGCACGCTTTCTGGCGGCGAACAGCAGATGCTGGCCATCTGCCGGGCCCTGATGAGCAAGCCGCGCATCCTGATGCTGGACGAGCCGTCGCTCGGACTGGCGCCGCTGATCGTGGCCGAGATCTTCAAGATCATCAAGTCGTTGAAAGAGCGCGGCATGACGATCCTGCTGGTCGAGCAGATGGCCAACCAGGCGTTGGCTATCTCCGACCGCGCATATGTCCTGGAAGTGGGCTCCATTGTGATGGAGGGCACGGGCCAGGAGTTGTTGGCCAGCGAGCGCGTGCGCGAGGCCTATCTGGGCAAACACAAGAGCTGACGAGGCAATCATGTCATCCAAACCATTGAGCGGTATCCGAGTGCTGGAGTTGGGCCAGCTGATCGCCGGACCGTTCGCCGCCAAGATGCTGGGCGAATTCGGCGCCGAGGTCATCAAGATCGAACCGCCCGGCAAGGGCGATCCGCTGCGCAACTGGCGCCTGATCCACGACGGCACTTCCGTCTGGTGGCAGGTGCAGTCGCGCAACAAGAAATCGGTCAGCCTGGACCTGCGCAAGCCCGAAGCGCAGGACCTGATCCGAGCCTTGGTCAAGGACATCGACGTGGTGGTCGAGAACTTCAAGCCCGGCACCATGGAAGGTTGGGGCCTGGGCTGGGAAGAACTGCGCGCCATCAACCCGCGGCTGGTGATGCTGCGCGTGTCCGGCTACGGTCAGACCGGTCCGTACCGCGATCTGCCCGGATTCGGCGCTATCGGCGAGGCCATGGGCGGACTGCGCCACCTGAGCGGCGAGCCCGACCGCACGCCGGTGCGCGTGGGCGTGTCCATCGGCGATTCGTTGTCAGCGTTGCACGGCGTCATCGGCATCCTGCTGGCGCTGCGCGCGCGCGACCAGAATGGCACGGGCCAGATGATCGACGTGGCGTTGTATGAATCCGTCTTCAACATGATGGAGAGCCTGCTGCCCGAGTATTCGGTGTTCGGCGAGATCCGCCAGCCGGCCGGCAGCAGCCTGCCGGGCATCGCGCCCAGCAATGCTTACCGCTGTCAGGACAACAAGTACGTGCTGATTGCCGGCAATGGCGACAGCATCTTCAAGCGCCTGATGGGCGTGATCGGCCGGCCCGACCTGGCCGAAGCGCCGGAACTGGCAAACAACGCCGGACGCGTGAAGCACGTGGTCATGCTGGACGACGCGATTTCGCAATGGACCGGACAGCATCCGCTGGACCTGGTGCTGGAGCGCCTGAATGACGGGCAGATTCCCGCGGGCAAGATCTATGACGTGGCCGACATCGCGGCCGACCCGCATTACCAGGCGCGCGGCATGATCCTGGACGGCGCGCTGCCCGACGGCACGCCCGTGCAGGTGCCGGGCATCGTGCCCAAGCTGTCGGAAACCCCGGGCGAAGTGCGCAGCCCGGCGCCCGCCCTGGGCCAGGACACCGACGAGGTGCTGGCTGGCCTGGGCATCGGCGAGACGCAGCGCCAGGACTGGCGCACGCGCGGCATCATCTGAGGATAGCGGCCATGAATATGACCAACCCCGAAACCACTGCCAGCCGCCCGCGGCTGTACATCCAGGAAGTCGCGCCGCGCGACGGCTTCCAGAACGAAAAGCAGTTCATCGAAACGCAGGACAAGATCGCCTTCATCAACCGGCTGTCCGCCAGCGGATTCGCCAAGATCGAAGCTACGTCGTTTACGTCGCCCAAGGCCATTCCGGCCCTGCGCGACGCCGAGATCGTGATGCACGAGATCGAGCGCAATCCGGACGTCGTCTACACGGTGCTGGTGCCTAACGTGCGCGGCGCGCAGCGGGCGCTGGAGTGCAAGGTGGACGAGGTCAATCTGGTGATGTCGGTCAGCGAGACCCATAACCGCGCCAACCTGCGCATGACGCGGGAGCAGTCGTTCGAGCAATTGAGCGATGTGGTCAATGCGGTGCGCGGCAGCCGCGTCGCCATCAACGTGTCGCTGTCCACCGTGTTCGGTTGCCCCATGGAAGGCGACATCAATGCCTTCGAGGTGTTCGAACTGGTGGGGCGCTTCGCGGCGTTAGGCGTGGACGGGGTGACGCTGTGCGATACCACCGGCATGGCCTTTCCCACGCAGGTCGGCAAGATCGGGCGCGAGGTTCGCAAGCTGTTCCCGGGATTGATCACCACCATGCACTTCCACAATACGCGCGGCATGGCGCTGGCCAATACGCTGATGGCCATCGAGGCGGGCATCGACCGCTTCGACGCGTCGCTGGGCGGGTTGGGCGGCTGCCCCTACGCGCCTGGCGCCAGCGGCAACGTCTGCACTGAAGAACTGGTGCACATGCTGGAACTGATGGGCTATGACACCGGCGTGGACCTGGACGCCATACTTGGCGTATCGGCGACCTTGCCCGCGCTGGTGGGGCACGACATTCCCAGCCAGCTGCTCAAGGCGGGACCGCGGCTGACCCTGCACCCGGCGCCGGACTTCGGCGCCTAGCGCCGCGGCGATGGCGGGGCGGGCGGTTGTGCTAATTTCCATGCATGCCGTCCGGTCCGGAGCCTCCGCCATGTTGAAGTTCGCCGCCAATCTTTCGATGATGTACACGGAACACGCGTTCCTGGACCGCTACGCGGCCGCCGCGGCGGACGGGTACGCCGGCGTGGAATGCATGTTTCCCTACGAGGCCCCGGCCGCCTTCGTGCGCGAGCGCATGGACGCGGCGGGCGTGACGCAGGTGCTCTTCAACGCGCCGCCTGGCGTGGCCGCTCGCGGCGATCGTGGACTGGCCGCGCAGCCGGGCCGGCAGGCGGAATTCCAGGCGGGCATTGAACAGGCGCTGTCCTACGCCACGGCGCTGGCCTGTCCGAATCTCCATGTGATGGCGGGGCTGGTCCAGCCCGGCGCGTCGCGCGAGGCCATGCTGGACTGCTATCGCGAGAACCTGGACTGGGCCGCGCGCCAGGCGCGTTCGGCCGGGGTCACCGTGCTGATCGAACCCATCAATACCCGCGACATACCCGGCTATTTCCTGAATCGCCAGGACGAGGCGCATGCCGTGGTGCAGACGGTCAATGCGTCCAACCTGAAAGTGCAGATGGATCTCTACCACTGCCAGATCGTCGAGGGCGACGTCACCATGAAGCTGCGCGAATACCTGCCTACCGGGCGGGTCGGCCATCTGCAGATTGCCGGCGTGCCGCTGCGCCAGGAGCCCGACCGCGGCGAACTGGACTATGGCTGGGTGTTCAACGTGCTGCGCGAACTGGAATACGGCGGCTGGATAGGCTGCGAGTATCGGCCGGCCGCCGGCACGTCGGCGGGCCTGCGCTGGCTTGCCGCCGCGCGCACCTGACCCGTGCCGCGTCCACGGACTTCGGGTTTCTCCCGTGGTGTGTACCTGCGTGCCGGGCCCGATAATAAATCATTAATATGTTAAATAAATAAGCAGGCGAGGAGAGCGCGTCATGTTCAAAGGCACACTGCATCGCGCCTTGCTGGCCGCGGTGCTGGCAGGGGCTGCGATCGTCCCGGGCCAGGCTGCGGCGGCAGGGTTTCCCGATCATCCGATCCGCTGGCTGGTGCCGTTCAGCGCGGGCGGGGGCAGCGACATCGCCACCCGCATCGTCGCCAAGCATGTGGGTGACGCGCTGGGACAGCCGGTGGTGGTGGAAAATCGTCCGGGCGCGGCCACCATCGTTGCCGCGCAGGAAACCGCCCGCGCGGCGCCTGATGGCTACACCCTGCTGACGGCCGGCATGAGCACGCTGGCGCTGAACCCCTGGCTGTACCAGAAGCTGCCCTACGATCCGGGGAAGGACCTGACCCCGGTTTCCACGCTGGTGTCGCTGCCCATTGTGCTGGTGGTGTCGCCCGATTCCCAGATGCATACGCTGGCCGACGTGAAGGCTTACCTCAAGCGCGATCAGCCGGGCAGCTATGCGTCCCTGGGCGTGGGCAGCCCCCATCACCTGGCCATGGAGCTGTTCCTGGATACCGTCCAGGGCCGCGCCACGGCCATTCCCTACAAGGGCACGCCGCCCGCCCTGCAGGACGTGGCTTCCGGCGTGGTGCCGATGATGATGGCCGACCTGGCCGCCGCCCGGCCCTTGATCCAGGCGGGCAAGCTGCGCGCCATTGCGGTGCCGGCGGCGCAGCGTTCCGGGCAATTGCCGCAGGTGCCGACCTTCGCCGAGGCGGGTGGTCCGGCGTTCGAGGCGGCCGCCTGGCAGGGCGTGGTGGCACCCGCTGGCACGCCAGCGCCAGTGGTGGAGAAGCTCAGCCTGGCCATCGCGCAGGCCTTGCGTTCGCCGGAGGTGGCCGAGCAGTTGAAGCTGCAGGGCATGGAACCCACGGGCAGCACGCCGCAGGCCTTCGCGGACTATGCGCGCAAGGAATACGAGCGCTGGGGGGCGGTGATCCGGAGCAAGAACATTTCCGCCAACTGACGGCGGCCGGTAACAGCCGCCGCAAGGTGTAACCGGCGCGCGCGCGCAGGCGGCGCGGGCGTACGATAAAGACACGTACATCCTGCCCGGCAGCCCGGGCAAGGAGCACATCATGTCTCTGATCGTAGCAGCCCGGTTCGAGGGTTTCGAAGCGGCGAACGCCGCGGCCGAGCGCCTGTCCGCCAGCGGTTTTCCCGACTGGGACATCAATACGTTTTACGTCAATCCGGCCGGCGAGCATGGCCGCTACCCCTTGGGCGGCGACCGCCACTCCGACCCGGACTCGGGACGCGCCGACATCGGCGCATTTCTGGGCGCGGGCGGGGTGGGCGCAGGTTTTGCGGTGTTTGGCGGGTTCGTGATGTCCGAGATCAGCGATTCCACGCCGCTGATCCTGGCCGCGGCCGGCGTCGGCGCCTATCTGGGATCGCTCTTTGGCGCCCTTTGGGTGACGGGCCACGGCAGCACCCAGCATGGCCATTTCAATCCCGATTCCCATGCCGAGATCCGGCAGGCCGGCGTGATGGTCGCGGTACGCACGCGGCCGCAGCGCGAAATGCTGGCGTGCCGCATCCTGCGCGATGCCGGCGGTGTGGACGTGGAGCACGCCAACGGCCGCTGGCGCAACAACCACTGGGAAGACTTCGACCCGCTGGCGCCGCCCCAGCGCGAGATCGGATTCGGCTGAAGCGGCCCTTGGCCGCGGCGGCGGCGCGCGTCCGCGCTCAGTCCGGCGCGGGCGTGGGGGCGGTATTTTGCCGCCGGGCGGTCGCCGCGCAGCCTGCGGAAGCGACGATGATCCCGCAGATGGCCAGCCATTGCGTCTGCGACAGTTGCTCGTTCAACACGATCACGCCAGCCAGCGCGCCCATGGCGGGTTCCATGCTGAGCAGCACGCCGAAGGTCTTCTGCGGCAGGCGGCGCAGCGCCACCATTTCCAGCGAATAGGGCAAGGCGCTGGACAGCACGCCCACCGCGATGCCGGCCAGGATCAGGGTCGGGTCCAGCAGGGCCGTGCCGGCGTGCGCAGCGCCTATGGGTAGCGCCACCAGCGTTGCCGCGGTCAGTCCCAGCGAGGTGGCCTGTCCGCCATGCACGTTGCCGGCCATCTTGCCGAAGATGATGTAGAGCGCCCAGCACACCGCCGCGCCCAGCGCAAAGGCGATGCCGACGGGATCCAGGTCATGCACCGATTGCCCAGTGGGAATCAGCAGCACCAGCCCGGCGATGGCGCAGCCGATCCAGACGAAGTCGATGGCGCGCCGCGACAGCGCCACCGCCAGGGTCAGCGGGCCGATGAATTCGATGGCGATGGCCACGCCCAGCGGCAGCGTGCGCAAGGCCATGTAGAACAGCAGGTTCATGCAGGCCAGCGTCACGCCGTACAGCGCGATCTTGGCCGCGGCCTGGCGCGTCAGCGGAAAGCGCCACGGGCGCCAGATCGCCACCAGTATCAGCGCGCCGATGGCGATGCGGTAGGCGGTGGTGCCCTGCGCGCCCACCATCGGGAAGAGCGACTTGGCGAACGACGTGCCAACGCATAGCGAGGCCATCGCGCCGATCAACGACAGGATGGGGAGCAGGGTGGAGGACGACGCGTTGCGTCCGGTGTTCAGGGTTGCGGCGGTCATGGCAATGGCGGAAAGGCTGGATACGTACAGGACGGCGGACGGCTCAGGGCGTCAGATTTGCGGCGGTGGAGTAAAGCACATACAGCGCCAGGCCGAGCATGACGGCGCCCAGCAGGCCTTGCTGCATGCGCAGGAACCAGGGATTGCGCCCCACCCAGCCGCGGATGCGCGAAGCGCCGTAGGCGAAGAAACTGCCGTAGGGCAGGCTCAAGACTTTCATCGTCACGCCCAGCACCAGCATCTGGATCCACACCGGCCCATTGTCCGGCGTGGTGAACTGCGGCAGGAAGGCGATCATGAACAACAGCACCTTGGGATTCAGCAGATTGGTCGTGAAGCCCTGCCAGAAGGCGTCGCGCGCATCCCCGGGGCGCGCGGCCAGCGACACGTCGGCCGAGCGCGCGCAGCGGACGATGGCCTTGACGCCCAGGTAGCCCAGGTACATGCCGCCGGCCGCCTTGATCCCCATGAACAGCGACGGGAACGCCTGCAGCACCGAGGCGAGGCCCAGCACCACCGCCGGCACCTGGATGAATCCGGCGGCGACGTTGCCCAGGACGCTATGGAAAGCGGGCCGGAACCCCTGCGTCATGCCCCGGGAAAGGGTCAGCGCCATATCGGGGCCGGGCGTGAGTTTGAGCGCCGCGTCGGCAGCGAGGAACAGCAGGAAAAGCTGGAGTGACGGCATGATACGGGGGGGACGGACGTACCCGCGGCGCGGGCAGAGGGCTCCCAGTGTAAGCAAGCCTGCTGAATAATTCCTGCATCGCGGGACGCGGAAATGAAGTTTCCCGTCAAAATGGGGCCGGATTCCGGCGCGGCCGGGCTTAGAATCTGTTGGCGAGCCCTTTCCAGCCCGTTTCCAGCCGTTCCGAGACCCTTATGGAACTAGACGATTTTGACCTTCAGATCCTGCAAAGCCTGCAGGAAGACAACCAGCGCACCAGCCAGGAAGTCGCGCAGCGCGTGAACCTGTCGCCGGTGTCCTGCCTGCGCCGCATGAAGCGGCTGCGCGAATCCAAGGTGGTGCTGGGGGACGTTTCCGTGGTCGATCCGGGCGCCGTGGGCCGCGGCATCATGATGGTCGTGCTGGTGACGCTGGAAAGCGAACGCGCCGACAAGCTCGACCAGTTCAAGCGCGCCATGCAGTCCGCGCCGGAAATCATGCAGTGCCTGTCGGTGACGGGCGAGGTGGACTTCGTCCTGACCATCACCATGCGCGACATGGCCGAATACGAGACCTTCGCCCAGCGCAATTTCTGGGGCAACCCCAACGTCAAGCGCTTTTCCACGCTGGTGGTGCTGAACCGCGCCAAGTACGGCATGGCGGTGCCGGTGGGCTGATTCCCCCCGTGCAGTCCGCGCCGGAACGCGGCGCGTTTTCGCGACATCCAACCCCATAAGCAGGCAAGGTTCCTGGCCATTCCGGCCGCGCCTGCATTCATGGTTTGGGGGATGAGATGAAAGCGATTCAAGCAAGATGGTTCCATGCGCTGGCCCTGGTGAGCTGCGGCGTGTTTGCCCATGGCAACGGGCCGACGGATCCGCAGATCGCGGCCATAGTCGTGGTTGCCAACCAGGTCGACATCGACGCCGGCAAACTGGCGCAGGACAAGACCGGCAACAAGGATGTGCGCGAGTTCGCCGCGTTGATGGTGACCGACCATGGCGCCGTCAACCAGTCGGCCGGCGAACTGGTGCAAAAGCTGAAGGTCACGCCCGAACCCAATCCGACCAGCGACAACCTGCAGCAAGGCGGCGACAAGAACCTCGCCGCGCTCAAGGGCATGAGCGGCGCCGCGTTCGACAAGGCTTATGTGGATCACGAGGTGGCCTATCACGAGGCCGTGATCCAGGCGTTGGATACGACCCTGATTCCGGGCGCGGCCAACGCGGAGTTGAAGGCCTTGCTGGTCAAGGTGCGGCCCGCGTTCATCGCGCACCTGGAGCATGCCAAATCCCTGCAAAAGAGGCTCAACGGTGGCTGAAAGAACGATCCCCGGCGCGCGCGGGTCCGGACGCGCAAGTCTGGCCGCGCTGGCTGCGGGCCTGTTGCTGGCGGGCGGCTTGGCCACCGCCCAACAGATCCCGCCCGCCACTCAGCAGGCCGAACATGTGGTGACCATCGAAGGGATGCAGTTCACGCCTGCGACGCTGACGCTGAAGCCGGGCGAAAAGGTTACTTGGATCAACAAGGACCTGGTCCCGCATACCGCCTCCGCGGTATCCAAGGCGTTCGACTCAGGGGTTATCGCAGCCGGCGCCTCATGGACCTACACTGTGCGGGAGGCGGGCAGCAGCGCTTATGTCTGCCTGTTCCATCCGACGATGCAGGGCACGTTGATTGCGCAATGACGCATGGCGGAGGTCAGACCCATGACTGCACTTGCGGCGCTGGCGGCACCGCTGGCCGAAGATGAAGACCTGGCGCTCGCGCATCGCATCGTGGCGGGCGAGCAGACCGCGTTCGAATTGATGATGCGGCGGCACAACCGGCGGCTCTACCGCCTGGCGCGAGCCACCCTGCGCAACGACGCCGACGCCGAGGATGCCTTGCAGGAAGCCTACCTGGCGGCATACCGGAACATGGCCGCGTTCCGCGGCGAATCGACGCTGTTCACCTGGCTGACGCGGCTCTTGCTCAACGAATGCTACGGCCGGCTGCGCAAGCACAGCCGGCGCGAGGCGCTGTTGCCCATCGCCGACGACATAGAGAAAGAGGTTGATGCGATGACCATCAACGACTTCAACCCGCCTTACCATGCCGCTGCTCGAGCCGAGCTCAGGGGCCTGCTCGAAGCGCGGCTGGACGCCTTGCCGGTCTCGTTCCGGACCGTGTTCGTGCTGCGCTCGGTCGAGGAGCTTTCCGTCGAGGAAACGGCGCATTGCCTGGGCATCCCCGAGGCCACCGTCCGCAGCCGCCACTTCCGCGCCAATGCGCTGCTGCGCGAAGCGCTGGCGCGGGATGTGGGGGTGGTGGAGAAAAGTTTGTTTGAGTTCGATGGGGATGATTGCGACAGGGTGGTGGCGGGGACGCTGGCGCGGTTGGGCGAGTGTTCCAAAAACTAGGTAAATGTTGATATGTACCTACTTACAGGAACAAAAGCATCTGAGCGGAGGCATCTTATTGGCTGGAAATGTCCCATACGCCGTTGTGTGCATTGTCGATGCAGCGCCAGAATTGCAGGAATCCGCAACGAAGAGAGAAGCGCATGCAATCGACGAAGCAATGGTCTGTGTGTCAGTCTTATAGTGCAAGAACGGGCGTTTCCATTACCGAGCCTCTGGGTATACTGCGCTTAACAACACCCGCCACACTTCAGGCCAGTGCACGAGCGCAGGCACAGTGCTGCCAGGGCGGGTTTCTCATTTCTGCGATGAATCGAGTTTGGCCAGTGCGAGCGCATTGACGTGGCCGTTCGTACTACCCCAAGTAATGGACGTCCATGCAGTATGGGGCGTTTATTTTTCGCCCCGCAACCTCAACGCATTGAATATCACCGAAGCCGAACTCAGGCTCATCGCCAGCGCCGCAATCATCGGTGACAGCAGCCAGCCCGTGAACGGATACAGCACACCCGCCGCTATCGGCACGCCGATGCCGTTGTAGACGAAGGCGAACATCAGGTTCTGCCGCATGTTGCGCACGGTGTCGATGGAGATCTGGCGCGAGGCGGCGATGCCGCGCAGGTCGCCCTTGACCAGCGTCACCTGGCCGCTGTTCATTGCCACATCGGTGCCCGTGCCCATGGCCACGCCCACGTCGGCGCGCGCCAGTGCCGGCGCGTCGTTGATGCCATCGCCCGCCATCGCCACCACATGGCCGTCCTGTTGCAGCTTTTCCACCAGCGCCAGCTTGTCGGCCGGCTTGACCTCGCCGTGCACCTCGTCGATGCGCAGCGCGGCGCCGACGGCGCGGGCGGTGGTCAGGCCGTCGCCTGTCGCCATCACGATGCGCAGACCGCTGCCGTGCAGGTTCTGGATGGCCTCATGCGTGCTGGGCTTGATCGGGTCGGTCACGGCCAGGATCCCGGCGAACTGGCCGTCCACGGCCAGGTGCATGATGCTGGCGCCTTCGCCGCGCAGGCGTTCGCCGTCAGCGCGCAGCGCGTCGACCTGCACGCCTTCCTGTTCCATCAGGGCGGTGTTGCCCAGCGCCAGGCGCTTGCCTTCCACCATGCCGCGCACGCCGATGCCGCTGCCGGAGTCGAAGTCCTCGGCCTTGGCCAGCGTCAGGCCCTGCGCGCGCGCCGCGCTGACGATGGCGTCGGCCAGCGGATGTTCGCTGCCCTGGTCCAGGCTGGCGGCCAGGCGCAGCACCTCGTCGCGCGTGTATCCGGGCGCGGCGACCGCGGTGTCGAAGGCGGGTTTGCCTTCGGTCAGGGTGCCGGTCTTGTCCACGATCAGCGTGTCCACCTCGCGCATCTTTTCGATGGCGCCGGCGTCGCGGAACAGCACGCCCTGTGCGGCGCCGCGGCCCGTGGCCACCATGACCGACATGGGTGTCGCCAGTCCCAGCGCGCAGGGGCAGGCAATGATGAGCACCGCGACTGCGTTGATCAGGCCATACACCCAGCTGGGCTCCGGCCCGAAAAAGCCCCATACCAGCAGCGTGGAGATCGCCACCAGCACCACGCCAATGACGAATTTGCCCGCCACCACGTCCGCCATGCGCTGCATGGGCGCCTTGGAACGCTGGGCGTTGGCGACCATCTGCACGATTTGCGCCAGCATGGTGGCCGCGCCGACCTTTTCTGACCGCATCACCAGGGTGCCGCTGGTGTTGAGCGTGGCGCCGATCAGCTTGTCGCCTTCGCGCTTGCTGACGGGTACGGGCTCGCCGGTAAGCATGGACTCGTCCACGGCGCTGCGGCCCTCGGTGACGACGCCGTCCACCGGGATTTTCTCGCCGGGGCGCACGCGCAGCAGGTCGCCCACGTGCACGTGATTCAGCGGCACGTCTTCCTCGCTGCCGTCGGCGTTGATGCGCCGCGCCGTCTTGGGCGCCAGGCCGAGCAGGGCCTTGATCGCGGCGGACGTTTGCGAACGCGCCTTCAGTTCCAGGATCTGTCCCAGCATGGTCAGCGAGATGATGACCACGGCGGCCTCGAAGTACACAGCCACGCGGCCCATCGAGACAAAGGAATCCGGGAACACGCCAGGCGCCAGCGTGGCGACCACGCTGTAGATGAACGCGGCCGCCGTGCCCAGGCTGATCAGCGTCCACATGTTCGGGCTGCGATGCACCAGGGATTGCCAGCCGCGCACGAAGAACGGCCAGCCCGTCCAAAACACCACCGGCAGGGACAGCGCCAACTCCAGCCAGCTCTGGGTCGCCATGTCGAACCAGCCCAGGCGATGGCCGAGCATGGCCATGACGGCCACGATGAGGGTCAGGGGCAGCGTCCACCAGAAACGGCGCTGGAAATCCTTGAGTTCGCTGTTGTCTTCCTCGTCCAACGGGATGAGCGGCTCCAGCGTCATGCCGCATTTGGGGCAGTTTCCGGGGTGATCCTGGCGGATCTCCGGGTGCATGGGGCAGGTGTAGATGGTGCCGGGGGGGATCTCGGGGGGCGCGGCAGGCTGGGCGGCGGCGTCGTGGCCTGCGTGGCGGCTACCGTGGTCGGGGCCGTGATGCTGGTGCGCTTCATGGTCGCCGTGTGCATGCGCAGCCTGATCCTGTACCTGTCCTTCTGGCACCAGATGCATCTGGCACTTGGGGCAGCGTCCCGGGTGGTCCTGGCGGATTTCCGGGTGCATGGGGCACACATAGAGCGTGCCGTCCTTCGATGCAGCGTCGCCGTGACGAGAGTGATTCATACCCATCCCTTTCGAGTGCCGGTGTGATCCTTCGTGCGCCTATTATGCCCAGGCCGGACGCCTGCGGCGCAACAGACTTGCCGCAGTGGTATCGCTGCGGGGCCGGCCGCAGCGATGACTCATGGCGGTCAGCCCTTGGCCGCCGGGGAAGTTGCGGGTTCCGCCGCCGACGGCGCATCGCCCGCCGGGTTCATCATCGATCCCATCATCTCTTGGCAGCCCTGCATGCGGGCGCCATTGGCGGGCATGGACTTCATGTGGTCGGCCATCAAGGCCTGGCGCTCTTCCGGCGTCTGGGCCGCAGCCATTTTCTGATGCATGCCATTCATGGCCTGCATGTGCGCCTCCATGTTCTTCATCATGCCGCCGCCCGGCGCCATTTGCGGCTTCGAGGCCGGCTCGCTCGCCGCGGCGGGAGTGGCCTGATGCGTGGAATGCTCGCCGCCCGCGGCCTGCGCGTGGGCCGCGCCGATCAAGCCCAGGCTCAACGCGCATGCGCTGAAAAAGGTGGTCAGGGTCTTCATGTTCAGCTCCTTTCTGTGGTCTGGAAGTGCATGGACCCCAGTGTGGGGGGCTGACGGGGGCGGGGAGGTTACGTGGGGATTACTTTTCTGTAATGTTGCGGCACAGGTGGGCGTACATCCGACACGATGCGCCGGTCATTGGTTATCAGGCCACCGCGTAAAAATCGCATCCTGCTCCAGCGCGCGCTTGCGCCACGCATTGAGCAGTTCGGCCAACGCTTCGTGGGTCAGCCCGTAAGTCTCACCCAGGCTGGAATTGCGGCCGACGAAATGCCGGTTGAGCCCCATCGTGCCCGCCCGCTCGACCGCCGCGTCGTCGAAAACAATGAGCTTGGACACCGCGCGGCTGACGTTGATCACGCTGAACTCGCTGGTGTCTTGCCAGCGTATCGTCCTGCCGTTCCATACCTGTTGTGTTTCGAAGCCATCGCGGCCCAGGCGCAGGCTGGTGCCGTTCTTGGCGGCGCGAACCAGCAGCATGACTGCGCCAAACAGAAAGAACGCGGCGCCCGGCCACAGGATCAATTGCTTCAGCGGCGGCAGCGATTCGTGCAGCAGCATCCACAGGATCACGCCGCCGAAGCCCGCCGACAGCAGGGAGAACACCAGCAGCTTGCCTTTCGCTGCCTTGAGCTCCAGGGGGCCTGGATACCGCACCAGCATCGTTGCGGCCGAGCGCGAGTCGCGCTGCAGCAGTTGCGGCCATATCTGTAGAACACCGGTCGCCGCGCAGATGCCGAAGAACAGCGTGACGGGAATGCCCGCCTCGGCGCCGTCTCGGATCATTTCCGTGCCCAGGTAGACAAACACCAGGCTGATGATCAGGCAGACGTAGACGAGCAGGCTGGTCCGCTTTCGGCGGGGAGGGCGCTGCGCGGTATGGAGGGTGGGCGGCTGTGTCATGGATGGTGAGTGTATTGGTCCCAGGCGGCCGTTGTCGCCCATCAAGGATGATGCCGGGCCAGCACTTCGTCGCGCGGTCCCGCATCGACCACGCGCCCCGCGTCCATCACCACGATGGTGTCGAAGCGGTTGAGCAGGCTGGGCCGGTGCACCGAGGCCACGATGCAAGCCGTGGGGAACGCGGCGTACATGCGGTCGAACACCCGGCCTTCGGCTTGCGGGTCGAGCGCGCTGGTGGGCTCGTCCAGCAGCAGCAGGGAACTGCCGTGCGCGGCCAGCGCCCCGCGCGACAGGGCCAGGCGTTGGCGTTGCCCGCCGGACAGGTTGCTGCCCCGTTCATTCATCGGACTGGCCAGGCCGTCGGGCATGCGTTGCAGCACTTCGTCGAACACGCCGGTGTGCACGGCGGCTTGCAGCGCGGCCGCTTCGGCAGGTTCGCCGAAGGTGAGATTTTCCTGCACGCTGGCTTCGAAGACTTCGGCTTCCTGCGGAATCAGCGTGGCCAACGTGCGCAGTTCGGCCCAGTCCACCGGCTTGCCGTCGAGCAGCAGCTCGCCCTGCTGCGGCGGATAGAGTCCGGCAAGGGTGCGCAGCAGGGTGCTCTTGCCGCCGCCGCTGGCGCCGATCAGCGCGACGCGCGAACCGCGCCGCAGCACCAGGTCGACGCCATGCAGGCCGCCGCGGCCTTCATCCGAATAGCGCCAGGTCGCGCCGCGCAACTCCAGGGTCTGCCATGGCGCGTCGGCTTGGACCGCGGGGACGGCGGCATTGGGGTTGCCAGGCGCCTGCCAGATGGGTTCGGCGCTGCTGTAGTCGGTGTGCATGCGCGCAAAGCTCTGGAAGTTGGAAGCGATGGCGCTGACCACGGACGCGGCCTGTTGGGCGTATTGATAGATCATGAAGATGGTGCCCAGCAATAGCGCCTGCCCGGGTTCGCGGTGCCGCAGCACATACTCCACGACGAGGATCCAGGTAAGACACATGCCCGCCAGGTCCACCACGCACCATTTCACTTCGTTGACCCACAGGGCGCGGCGCAAGGGCTTCATGACCGCCTGCAGGCGGCGGCCCAGGATCTTGCGCGAGGCGGCTTGCAGCCGCAGGCCGATTACAGTGCCGGCATTGCTGACGAAATCGAGCAGCGCCGCGACGTAGCGGCGTTCCTGGTCGTTTTCGTCGCGGGCCAGCCGCATCAGCGCGAGGTCGAAGCGCAAGGTGACCAGGGCGATGATCAGGTAGCCGCTTACGGCGATGATGCCGCTGACGTGGGACAGCAAGGTCAGCGCCACCAGCGGGCCGATGAAATTCAAGGCGCTGTGCAGGTAGCCGTACATGCTGCGGGCGAACGTCGACAAGGCGCGGCTGGATTGCAGCACGCGGTGTTGCAGATCGCCGGAGTGGCGGCCGTCGCGCCAGGTCAGCGGGGCGGCGGCGATGCGGGCATAGAGATCGTCGGCCTGCCGTTCGCGGACATGCACGCCCACATTGCCTTCCAGGACGCGTCCCGGCCCGTGGAACACCCAGGACATCATGTAGCTGCCGACCAGGAACAGGATCCACAGGCCGGCGGTGGGCATGTCGTTCTGCTGCAAGGCATTGATGGCGTGCGAGGCCAGCCAGGGCAGGGTCAGCTTGACCAGTTGTGCGCCGGACAGCAGCGCGATGGCGCCCATCAGCTGCCGCCGGGCGCCTTCGGCGTAGTGCCAGAGCGCGCGATACAGCACGAGCGCCGCGCGGCCCATGCCGATGGAGGAAGAGGGGGAGGTGGAGTCAGGCTTCATCGCGTAGGGGGGAAGTCAGGGATGGCACGGCATGACTATGCTATCCGACATGCGCCGCCGCGCCCCAAAGCAAAAAGCCCCGCCAAAGGCGGGGCCAAGTGCTTGAATTCATTGGTGGCCTGGGGCGGAATCGAACCACCGACACAAGGATTTTCAATCCTCTGCTCTACCGACTGAGCTACCAGGCCAACGCGAAAGTCCGCCACTATACACAATATCCGCGTCATGTGGGCGGCGGCCCGCCATCCGGCGCCGCGCGGCGGGCTTGCGCTAGGACGGCGCCGGCTTCCGGGGAAATGCTGCGCAGGTGCAGATCGGTCTGCGGATAGGGGATCTCGATGCCGGCCCGCGTCAGCGCCTCGTACATCCGCGACAGCATGTCGCTGCGGATGGACATCCATTGGTCGAAGTCCGGCGTCCAGGCGCGGACGCTGAAATCCAGGGAGCTTGCGCCAAAGCCCATGAAGAGCGCGATGGGCGCCGGCTGGGTGGAGACGCCCAGCGTGCCGCGTGCCACCGAGCCCAGCAGTTCGATGGCCTGCGCGGGGTCCGTGCCGTAGGCCAGGCCAAGGTTGATTTCGATGCGGCGGTTGCGGTCCAGCATGGTCCAGTTGGTCAGCTTCTCCGACAGCAGGGTGCCGTTCGGGACCACCACGTCGGCGCCCTCGAAGGTCCGGATGCGGGTGGCGCGCATGCCGATCTCGCGCACCTGGCCGGAGGTTTCGCCGATTTCCACCACGTCGCCGGGCTGGATCGGGCGCTCGAACATCAGGATGAGGCCCGACACGAAGTTGTTGACCACGTTCTGCAGGCCGAAGCCGATGCCCACGCCCAGGGCGCCGAGCACCAGGGCCAATTGGCTGGTCCTGACGCCGGCGGCCGACAGCGCCACCGCCAGGCCCAGCAGCAGCACCGAGTAGTAGGTCAGCGAGGCGATGCTGTTGCCCACGCCGCGCGGCAGCGGCATGCGGGCCAGCACTTCGTCGTGCAGTACCAGGCGGATCGCGCGCGCGGCCCAGAACGCGATCAGCACCGAGATCGCGAACACCAGGATGTTGCCCAGGCTGATGGTGATGTCGCCGAGCGCCAGCGTGTACGAAAGCACCTTCGTGGTGAAGGCGTAGGTGGCGCGCAGGATGCGGAAGCGGTCCATCGTGTAGATGGCCCAGCCCGCGACCGCGCTGGCCATCACCAGGCGGATCAGCAATTGCACCAGAGGCGGAGCATGCTCGCGCGCGATGCGAAAGCGCGACACCCCGGGCCGCGCCAGCATCAGTTGCAGCAGGGTGACGATGATGGTGACCCCGGCGTAGAGCATCAGGCCGAAATAGCCGCTGCTGATGACGGCGCTGGTCAGCATCTCGGCCATCGACAGGTTGCCGACGAGGTTGGCGATGCCGGCAATGGCCAGCAGCGCCACCGCGGCCCAGGCGCCGATGCGCACGGCCTGGTGCAGCCGGCCGGGCGCCTGGGCCGCGCTGCCGCGGCGCTTGGCCCGGGCATGCAGCCACAGCGCCGTGGCCAGGGCCAGCAGGGTGATGACGAGGTTGTGCAGCCGGTACAGCGTTTCGCTGGCCAGGAAGAAGATGCCCAGCCGCTCCGCCAGATACAGCCCGGTGATGGCGTAGGGCCACAGGTCGAGTTGCTCGCGCGCGGTTGGCGGCAGCAGGCGCAGCACGGGGACGACCGCCAGCAGCAGGGCGATCTGCAGCACGATCAGTGGCGCGTCCGACTCCAGCAGTTGCACGCCCATCATGGCTAGCAGCAGCCAGGCTGACAGCGGGCGCCCAAGCACTCGCGCGGCTGTCTCGCTCATTTCGCCGGCCCGGATGGCGTGGCGGCTGTGCCAGGCCAGCCACAGCAGCAGGGGCAGCAGCACCACTTGCAGCACGTGCAGGGCAAGTTGGTTGCCGGTATCGGCCGCCGCGTATTGACGGGCGAAGCGCATTTCCATGTCCAGGCCGCTGCGCAGATAGGCCCTTGCATCGCTGCGGGCGGTGGGCGTGAAGGTGGCGGCCCACAGCGGCGGTCCGTCCAGTTCGAGCAGGCGGGCGTCGATGTAGCTGATGGCGTCCGCTACCGAGCGCTGTCCGGCCTGGATGCGTTCTTCGACGGAGTTGGCGCGCTGGCCCAGCGCGATCTGGCGGCTCAGCGGCACCGACAAGGCTTGTTCGGCCCGGGCCAGTTGCGCGATGACTGAATCCATCCGCGCGGTCAGGGCAGGCGGCAGATCGGCGGCGCCGGGCGCGCCCTTGAGCACTTGCCATGCTTCGCGGCGGCGCGCCAGCTCGGCGGCATCGCTGGCGTAGGCGGCGGTCGCCTGGCGCATGTCCGCCTGCCAGTCGGCGAAACGCCTCGCATCGAACATCCAGTGCCGCTCCAGGCTTTCCAGCCGCATGATGGGCAGGGTGCGCAATTGAGCCGGCTGGAACTGCTGGAGCTTTTCGTCCACGGACCGGGAAATCGATTCCAGGCGCGGCGCCAGCGAGTCGGTGGGGTCGGCCCCCGTGATGCGCTCCATGACGCTTTCGGCATAGCGGTGATCGGTGTCCGCGCGCAGCGGGATCTCTGCCACCAGGATCGCGTGGGCCTGCGTGGAAGCCGGGACGGGGCGGGCCGGCTCCGTCGCGGTGCCCTGGGCGTAGGCGGGGCCGAGCAGGCTGGCCAGCAGTGCAATCAGACCGAAAAGCGCTTTTGCTCTTGCCGTTGCTTGGGCGCGCATGTCGCGGCTCCGGTGGATGGATGCGGCGGGCTACGAAAAATGGCGTCTTACGATATCGCGGAAGCGCGCTTGAGGGAAAGGGGCGTCCGGAAAGCAAAAAGCCCAGCCGGTAAGGGCTGGGCTTTTTTTGGGAAGGAACCCGAAGATTCGGGGCCCTTTCCAATAATTCTGGTGGCCTGGGGCGGAATCGAACCACCGACACAAGGATTTTCAATCCTCTGCTCTACCGACTGAGCTACCAGGCCAACGAAGTCCGCAACTATACACAATTTTTGAGGCTTGCGCCAGTCGGGGAGAAAATCCCTGGATATTTCGCCGCCCTGCCGGGGCGTCGCCTGAATCAAGGGCCGAATTGTTGGGCGGACGGCACGAAAGGTGCGACCCAGGGTCGCGGCCCGGGGGTGAAATGGCCTGGGGATTACCCGCAGGGGTATAATGATTAGCGGTCTGACGCTGCATCCAGGTTTGTATATCCCCGGTGCGGCGCCTCGTTCTTAGTGGCAGTACTTAACGCTTACGCGCGGATGGCCCGGCCATCCTTCCCACATGTCGGTAGCTGTCCTTGCCTTCGGTCTGAATCACACGTCCGCGCCGGTTTCGGTCCGCGAACGCGTTTCCATGCCCGTCGATCTGGTGAAGCCCGCGCTGGAAGGCCTGCGTTCGGCGTTCGGCGGCTCGGTCCGCGAAGCCGCCATCCTGTCCACCTGTAACCGCACCGAAATCTATTGCGCTGCCGACGGCCACGTGGCCGATCAGCTGCCGGCCTGGCTGGCTGACTACAACCGCCTGGACGCCGGCACGCTGCGCCCGCATCTCTACCGCCATCATCAGGACGACGCCGTGCGCCACGCCTTCCGCGTGGCCAGCGGCCTGGACTCCATGGTGCTGGGCGAAACCCAGATCGTGGGCCAGATGAAGGACGCCGTGCGCGCGGCCGGCGAAGCCGGGTCGCTGGGCACCTTGCTGCACCAGATGTTCCAGCGCACCTTCTCGGTGGCCAAGGAAGTGCGGTCGCAAACCGCCATCGGCGCGCAGTCGGTATCCATGGCCGCGGCCGCGGTGCGTCTGGCCGAGCGTGTGTTCGGCAACCTGGACCAGGCCCGCACGCTGTTCATCGGCGCGGGCGAAATGATCGAATTGTGCGCCACGCACTTCGCCGCGCAGCGTCCGCGCAGCATGGTGGTGGCCAACCGCACGGCCGAACGCGCTGAGGTCCTGGCCAACCGCTTTGCGGCCAGCACCATGAAGCTGTCGGACCTGACGGACCGCCTGTCCGAGTTCGACGTCATCGTCTCCTGTACGGCAAGCTCCCTGCCCATCCTCGGTTTGGGGATGGTGGAGCGGGCCACGCGCCTGCGCCGCCACCGCCCCATGGTCATGATCGACCTGGCCGTGCCGCGCGACATCGAACCCGAGGTCGGCCGCCTGGACGACGTCTACCTGTATTCGGTGGACGACCTGGGCCGCCTGGTGCAGACCGGCACCGACGCGCGCCGCGCGGCCGTGGTGCAGGCCGAAGCCATCATCGAAACCCGCGTCCAGGGCTTCATGCACTGGATGCAGTCCCGCGAAGTGGTGCCCGTCATCCGCGACCTGCACCAGGCCGCCGAAGACGTGCGCAGCGCCGAGCTGGAACGCGCCCGCCGCCTGCTGGCGCGGGGCGAATCGCCGGAAGCCGTGTTGGAACAACTGGCCCACGGCTTGACGCAGAAGTACCTGCACGGCCCGCTGGCGGCCCTGAACCGCAGCGAAGGCGAGGACCGCAAGCAGCTGCTTGCCTGGATGCCGCGCCTGTTCCCCGGCCGCGACTCCCGCCGTTAGCGACTCTGCCCCACGTCCCGCCTCCTGGCGGGCGTTCGTCTTTTGGGCGCCCGCTATCCGCTTTCCCGCTTTTCTTTTTGGTCATTCCCCATGAAATCTTCCATGCGCAGCCGGCTGGAGCACCTGTGCCACCGCCTCATTGAGGTCGACGCATTGCTCGCCGAACCGGAAACCGCGTCCGACATGGACCGTTTCCGCAAGCTCTCGCGTGAACGCGCGGAACTGGAGCCCGTGGTCGAGGCGTTCACCGCCTTTGCCCGCACCGAGGATGATCTGGCCGCGGCGCAAGAAATGCTGTCCGACCCGGACCTGAAATCCATGGCCGAGGACGAGATCAAGTCCGGCCGCGTCAAGCTCGAGGAGCTGGAAGGCGCATTGCAGTTGCTGCTGCTGCCGCGCGATCCCAACGATGGACGCAGCGTGTTCCTGGAAATCCGCGCCGGCACGGGCGGCGACGAAAGCGCGCTGTTCTCGGGCGACCTGCTGCGCATGTACACGCGCTACGCGGAGCAGCGCGGCTGGCGCGTGGAGCTGATGTCTGAAAGCGCCTCTGAGCTCGGCGGCTACAAGGAAGTGATCGCGCGCATCGACGGCGACGGCGCCTATGGCCGCCTCAAGTTCGAGTCCGGCGCGCACCGCGTGCAGCGCGTGCCAGCCACCGAGGCGCAGGGCCGCATCCATACCTCGGCCTGCACGGTGGCCATCATGGCCGAAGCGGACGAGATGTCCGAAATCGTCATCAATCCCAGCGATTTGCGCATCGACACTTTCCGCGCCAGCGGCGCGGGCGGCCAGCACATCAACAAGACCGATTCGGCCGTGCGCATCACCCACCTGCCGACCGGGCTGGTGGTGGAATGCCAGGACGACCGCTCGCAGCACCGCAACAAGGACAAGGCCATGCAGGTGCTGGCCGCTCGCCTGAAGGACAAGGAAACCCGCGAACGGCAGAGCAAGGAGGCCGCCGAACGCAAGAGCCTGATCGGTTCGGGCGACCGCTCCGAGCGCATCCGCACCTACAACTTCCCGCAAGGCCGCGTGACCGACCACCGCATCAACCTGACGCTGTACAAGCTGCAGCAGATCATGGAAGGCGACCTGGAAGAGCTGACCGGCGCCTTGATCTCCGAACACCAGGCCGAGCAGCTGGCGGCCCTGGGCGACGACATCTGAGACCGGCCATGACGCCGCCCCAGCTGAAAAGCCTGCTGCTCGACACCCGCCTGCCCCGCCTGGAGGTGCGCATGCTGCTGGAGCACGTGCTGGCCAAGCCGCGCGCCTGGCTGCTGGCGCACGATACCGATCCCTTGCTGCCCGAAACGGCCGCGGCCTACGAGGCCCTGGCCCAGCGGCGCCTGGCCGGGGAACCCATGGCCTATCTGCTGGGCCACCGCGAATTCATGGGCCACCGCTTCCGCGTGACCCCGGACGTGCTGATTCCGCGCCCGGACACCGAGGTGCTGGTGGAGACCGCGCTGGAATGCCTGGCCGGCCTGGCCGCGCCCGCGGTGCTGGATCTGGGCACCGGCAGCGGCGCGATCGCCATTTCGATTGCGCTGGCGCGCCGCGACGCCCGGGTGATGGCGTCCGACGTCAGCGCGGCCGCGCTGGCGGTCGCCGCCGGCAACGCCTGGGACCTGGCCGCCTCCGTGCGCCTGGTCGAAGGCAGTTGGTACGAGGCCGTGCCGGCCGGGGAGGGCTTCGACCTGATCGTGTCCAATCCGCCCTACGTGGCCTGCGACGACCCGCACCTGGACCAGGGCGACGTGCGTTTCGAGCCGCGCGGCGCGCTGACCGACGGCGCGGGCGGGCTGGAAGACCTGGCCCGCATCGTCCAGGGCGCCGGCCGCCACCTGAAACGGGGCGGCTCCCTGTGGCTGGAGCACGGTTGGGACCAGGCGCAGGCCGTGCGGGACCTGCTGGCCGCGGCTGGATTCCAGGACGTGCACAGCCGCCAGGACCTGGCCGGCATCGAGCGTATTTCCGGGGGGCGCCAGTCCGCCTGACCGCATTCCCGGCGGGACGCCCGGGGTATCCGGGCGGATTTTCCTGCTGTACCTATAATTGGCGTATTCCGTTATGCCTGTCCAAGAGACCACCATGAGCGACGTTCAAGAATTCATCCGCGAAACCGTGACCCAGCACCCCGTCGTGCTGTTCATGAAGGGCACCGCCCAGTTCCCGCAATGCGGCTTTTCCGGCAAGGCCATTCAGATCCTGAAGGGCTGTGGCGTGAAGAAGCTGGTCACCGTCAATGTGCTGGAGGACGACGAAGTCCGCCAGGGCATCAAGGAATTCTCCAACTGGCCCACGATTCCGCAGCTGTACGTGGCCGGTGAATTCATCGGCGGCTCGGACATCATGAACGAGATGAACGAGTCCGGCGAACTGAAGACGCTGCTGGACCAGTCCGGCGCAACGGCCTGATCAGCCCATGCGGCGATTGGTCATCGGCATCACGGGCGCCACGGGCTCCCTGTACGCCGTGCGCATGCTGCAGGCATTGCGCGGCGTGGACGATGTCGAAACGCATCTGGTGGTGTCGGCCTCGGGCGTGCTGAACATCAAGCACGAGCTGGACGTCAGCCGCCACGATGTCTATGCCCTGGCCGACCACGTGCACAGCGTGCGCGACGTGGGCGCCACGCTGGCCAGCGGCGCGTTCCAGACGGCCGGCATGGTGATCGTGCCGTGCTCCATGCGCACGCTGGCGGCGGTGGCCCATGGCCTGTCGGATAACCTGATTACCCGCGCTGCCGACGTCACCCTCAAGGAACGCCGGCGCCTGGTGATGATGGTGCGCGAGACGCCGTTCAATCTGGCGCATCTGCGCAACATGACGGCCGTCACCGAAATGGGCGGCATCGTGTTTCCGCCGCTGCCCGCGTTCTATCACCGGCCCGCCTCCATCGAAGAGATGGTGGACCACACCGTGGCGCGGGTGCTGGAACTGTTCGATATCATCGTGCCCGGACCGCATTGGGAAGGCATGAAGTAGCGGTTGCTGCATGAAAAGAGCTCCAGTCTGGAGCTCTTTTCATTTGCGCGCTGGCGCTTGGTCGCGGACGACTACACCGTTGCGATCGGCGTGACCGGCGATCCAATGGCATGCGGCAGGCGCAGGGGCGGAGCGGTCAGCATGAAGTGGTGGCGGCCGTTGGCGTGCAGCCAGTCCGCCAGGTCCTTCAGGTACCAGAGTTCCGCCAGCGGCAATCCCAGCTTGAACAGGCAATGGTGATGCAGCGGCAGCATGGCGCGCGGGCCAGTCTGCTCGCGCGCGGGGTAGGCTTCCACGGCGTAGTTGTCGGCGCAGATGGCGGCGATGCCGCTGTCCGTGATCCATTGCAGCAGCGCCTGGTCGGTGCCGTCCAGCGCGGCGCCGTAGGTGTGCAGCGTTTCGGCGTCGGGCTTGCCGTTCATGGCGACCACCGCTTCGGCGTAGCCGGTGCGCAGCACCAGCATGTCGCCGGCTTCGACGCTGATGCCGTCCGTCGCCAGCACATGCATCAGTTCGGCGTGGCCGATCAGCGTGCGGCCGGGGCCGTAGTGGCGCAACAGGTCCACCAGCACGCCGCGGCCCTGCATGCCCTTCTGCGCCAGGTTTTCCACGCCCAGCTTCAGCGCCGCCGACGGGCCGCCGCTGTTGCAGCCGCAGCCGGTATGGTCGCCATCAGCCGGACCGATGACGTCCACGCCAGCCTGGTAGCCGTTGTAGTAGCGCAGTTCGGGCTTGCCGTCGCCGTCGGCGTCGAACAGGGCGCCCACGTGGGCCAGCGCGTCCCATTGCGTCGAATACTGCATCGACAGCAGCACCTGGTCATCGCTCAGCACGTCCACCGCGTCCGGGTTGACGTTGCGCAGCGGGAAGTTCAAGTACGGCGTGTCCGCCAGGCGCGTGGGGCTCAACTGCGGCGGATGGCGCCGCGGGTTGAGCACGTTGCCGCCGGGCAGGTCCAGCGGCAGCGACAGGCAGAAGGTCTTGCCGGCGCGGATCTCGCGTGCGCCCTTCAAGACCTGTTCTTCGGTGATGAGGTTCAGGCGGCCGAGTTGGTCGTCGGGTCCGAAGTCGCCCCAGTTGGAGCCTTCCGGCCGGTTTTTCCAGCGCTGCATGCCGCTTACCCCTTCAGGAAGTCGACGACCGTGCGGGTGAAGACTTCCGGTTGTTCCCAGTTCGAGATATGGGAGGTGTTCATTTCGAAGTAACGCGCGCCGGGAATGGCTGCGGCCAGTTCGCGGCCCTGGGCCGGGGTGGCGGCCAGGTCGTGCGTGCTGCTGATGACCAGCGTGGGCGCCTTGATCGAGGCCACCTGTTCGCGGAAATCGGCGTCGCGCAGCGCGGCGCAGTTGCCCGAGTAGCCGGCGTCCGGCGTGCGGCGCAGCATGTCGATCAGCACCTGGGTCAGGCCCGGCTCGGCCGCGCGGTAGCTGTCGGTGAGCCAGCGTTCGACCAGCGTGGGCGCCATCTTTTCCAGGGTCTGCTCGGCGACCGCGGCGATGCGGGCGCTCCAGCCTTCGGCCGAGCCGATGCGCGCGGCGGTGTTGCACAGGATCAGCTTGTCCAGCAGTTCGGGACGCGCGAGCGCCAGCCACAGGCCGGTGGGGCCGCCCATCGACAGGCCGCAGAAGTGCGCGCGCTTGATGTTCAGGTGCGCCAGCAGCTCGGCGACGTCGTTGCCCAGTTGTTCGAAGCTGTATTCGCCTTCGGGGATCGACGACTTGCCGTGGCCGCGGGTGTCGTAGCGCAGCACGCGGAAGTGCTTGCTGAGTTCGGGAATCTGGCGGGCCCACATGTCGGAGCAGGTGCCCAGCGAGTTGGAGAGCACGAGCACCGGCGCGTCGGCGGGGCCATCGATGACGTAGTACAGCCGTGCCTGGCTGAGATCGGCGTAAGACATGCGGGTTTATTCCTTGCGATTACAGATGGCAGACGCCGTCGACGTAGGCCTTGCGCCAGCGCGTGATGGTCACGCGCTCGAACAGGTCGGCCTGGGAGAACGGGTCGGCGTCGATGAACTGCTGCGCGGCTTCGCGCGTTTCCAGGGCCACGATATATAGGCCGCCGCCGGCGTCCTTGCCGTCGTCCTGCAGCTTGGCGCCGCAGGCCAGCAGCAGCTGCTTGTTGGCGTCCAGGTATTCCAGGTGCGCGGCGCGATGCTGCTGGCGCACTGCCTGGTGGCCGGGCTTGTCGAAGGTTTCGATGATGTAGGGCATCAGCCGCTCCTGGTCAGATTGCCGAGGGGTGGCGCGCCAGCGCCGTGACGTTGATGTCCATGTACGGGAACAGCGGCAGCGAGGACAGTAGCGTGTGCAGTTCGTCGTTGCTTTCGACGTCGAAGATGCTGACGTTGGCGTAGCGGCCGGCCACGCGCCACAGGTTCTTCCATTTGCCGTCGCGTTGCAGCTGCTGCGCCAGGGCCTTTTCGTCGGCCTTCAGTTTGTCGGCGCGCTCGGCGGGCATGTCGACGGGAAGATTGACTTGCATTTGAACCATGAACAACATGATGACTCTCTCCAGGAATGCCGCTCCGGCGGAGCCGGAGCGCGGGATCATGAAAACTCAGCGGGAAAACTTCAGTGGCAGGCCGGTCAGGCGCAGCAGCTCGTCGGCGGTGGTGTCGCCGAACATGTCGATGACGGTCACGCCGTCGGCGCGGATGTCGAATACCGCCACGTCGGTGTACACGCGAGACACGCAGCGCACGCCGGTCAGCGGATAGGTGCAGGCCTCGACCAGCTTGCTCTGGCCTTCGCGGGTTTGCAGTTCCATCATCACGAAGACGTCCTTGGCGCCGATCGCCAGGTCCATCGCGCCGCCCACGGCGGGAATCGCGTCGGGCGCACCCGTATGCCAGTTGGCCAGGTCGCCGTGCTGCGACACCTGGAAGGCGCCCAGCACGCAGATGTCCAGGTGGCCGCCGCGCATCATCGCGAACGAGTCGGCGTGATGGAAGAACGAGCAGCCCGGAAGTTCGGTCACGGGCTGCTTGCCGGCGTTGATCAGGTCGTAGTCTTCCTCGCCCTTGGCGGGGGCGGGGCCCATGCCCAGCATGCCGTTTTCGGTGTGCAGGATGACTTCGCGGTCCGCCGGCAGATGGTTGGCGACGAGCGTGGGCAGGCCGATGCCCAGGTTCACGTAGGCGCCTTCAGGAATGTCCTGCGCCACGCGGGCGGCGATCTGGTCGCGGGTCAGTTTGGTGCTCATTGCTGCTCCTTGGCGGCCGGGGTGGCTGCGATCTGCACGACGCGTTTCACGAAGATGCCGGGGGTCACGACGGTTTCGGGGTCCAGCTCGCCCAGTTCAACCACTTCGCGCACCTGCGCCACGGCCACGCGCGCCGCGCTGGCCATGATGGGGCCGAAGTTGCGGGCGGTCTTGCGGTAGACCAGGTTGCCCCAGCGGTCGCCGCGTTCGGCCTTGATGAGCGCGTAGTCGGCGTGCAGCGGATACTCCAGCACATACTGGCGGCCGTTGATCTCGCGGATTTCCTTGCCGTCGGCCAGCGGGGTGCCGTAGCCGGTGGGCGTGAAGAATGCGCCGATGCCGGCGCCGGCGGCGCGGATGCGCTCGGCCAGGTTGCCCTGCGGCACCAGTTCCAGCTCGATCTTGCCGCTGCGGTACAGGCCGTCGAAGATCTGCGAATCCACCTGGCGCGGGAACGAGCAGATGATCTTGCGCACGCGGTTCGCGCCCAGCAGGGCGGCCAGGCCGGTGGTGCCGTTGCCGGCGTTGTTGTTGATGATGACCAGGTCCTTCGCGCCCTGCTCCAGCAGGGCGTCGATCAGTTCCATGGGCTGGCCGGCGGTGCCGAAGCCGCCGATCATGACGGTGGCGCCGTCGGGTACGTCCGCCAGGGCGGCCGCCGCGCTTGCAACAAGCTTAGAAATCATGATGTTTGCTCATAGGTGGCGTGTCATAATTTGTTCTTAATTAGAACTTTCGTTCTTCTGAAGAACATCGTTTCATGGGGACGAGCCGAGCGTCAAGGCGAGCCGGCGCGGCGTCATCCCCATTTACTCTTTTTGCGGTAGACGGATGGCCGAGCAAGATACCCAGCAACCCAGCGACAGCTACGTGCAGTCCTTCGCGCGCGGCTTGTCCGTGATCCGGGCCTTCGGCCCCGACCGTTCGCAGATGACCTTGTCCGAGGTTGCGGCGGTGACCGGGCTGACCCGTGCCGGCGCGCGCCGCATCCTGCTGACGCTGGAGCACCTGGGCTATGTCACCGTCGACGACCGCAAGTTTTCGCTGACCCCGCGCATCCTGGAGCTGGGCTACGCCTACCTGTCCGGCACGCCGCTGTGGAACCTGGCGTTGCCGTACATGGAAGAAGTGGCCGAGCAGACGCGGGAGTCGTGTTCCGTGTCGGTACTGGAAGGCGCGGACATCGTCTACATCCTGCGCCTGTCCACGCACAAGGTCATGACCATCAACCTGGCCGTGGGCAGCCGCCTGCCGGCCTGGGTGACGTCGATGGGCCGCGTGCTGCTGGCGGGCCTGACGGAGCCGGAGCTGGACCGGGTGCTGGCGCTGAGCCAGATCCAGTCCTACACCCCGCACACCATCACCGACATCGCGGAGTTGAAGCGGGTGCTGGCTGGCGTGCGCGCCGACGGCTACGCCTGCGTCGCGCAGGAGCTGGAGCCGGGGCTGCAGTCGGTTGCCGTGCCCATCATGGACCGCAGCGGCCGCGTGATCGCCGCGATGAACGTCAGCGGCCATGCCAACCGCTTTACGCGTGAGGAAATGCTGGCGGCGTTCCTGCCGCCCTTGCGCCGCGCGGCTGACCAGATCAACCACGCCCTGCTGCGCCGCTAGGCGGCGCAGGGGATGGAGGAGGGCGGCGGACAGGCGCATGGCGGGCCTCAGATGGGCGCGACGCCCAGCGTCGTGCCGCCGCAGACGTACAGCATCTGGCCGGTGACGAAGCCGTTGTCCGGCGACAGGAAGAACATCGCGGCGCGCGCCACGTCTTCGGGCGTGCCCAGGCGCTTGACCACGATGCTGTTGATGATGCGTTCGGTCTGCGGCGCGCCTGCCGGGTTGCTCTTGGTGAACAGGTCGGTGGCGATGGGGCCGGGACCGATGGCGTTGACGGTGATGCCGTCGCCGCCCAGCTCCATGGCCAGCGTGCGGGTCAGGCCCACCAGGCCGGCCTTGGTGGCCGAATAGACCACGCGGTCAGGCTTGCCCAGCGCGGCCCGCGACGACATGTTCACGATGCGGCCGAAGCCGGCTTCGCGCATGGCGGGCAGCGCCGCCTGCACCAGGATCAGCGCGGTGCGCAGATGCAGGTTGACCACGTAGTCCAGATCCGCCAGCGTGGCCGTGTCGGCCGTGCCGGGGCGGGTCGCGCCAGCGTTGTTGACCAGGCCCACGATGTTGTAGGCCTCGGTCACCTCGCGGGCGACTTCCTTGGTGCGCGCTTCGTCGGTCAGGTCGGCCTGATACGACACCAGTCCCGCGGGCGGATTCTCGGGCAGCTTGTAGTCGATGTTGACGACCTTGTGTCCCGCATCCAGCAGCATGCGGATGATCGCCGCCCCGATACCGGCGCTGCCGCCGGTCACGAGATACGCAGTAGGTTTGCTCATATCGGTTCCGTTCCTAAAGTAAGCGCTTCGATCAGTGGGTGAGATAACCCCAGAGCAGGACCGCAGTGATGTGGATCACGCCGACCCACAGCATCATGATGACGGTATAGCCCATCACGTCGCGCAGCTTGAGCTTGGACAGCGCCAGCGCGGGCAGGATCCAGAAGGGCTGCACCAGGTCGTTCCAGGCATTGCCCAGCATGACGGCCATGGTGGTCTGGTTGAGCGCGCTGCCGATTTCCTTGGCGGCGTCGATCATGAACGGACCCTGGATGACCCAGTGGCCACCGGCCGACGGCGCGAAGAAGTTGATGACGAACGAGCTGATCAGGCCCCAGAACGGCAGCGACTCGGGCGTGGCCACGTCGACGAACACTTGCGAGATCGTGGTGACCAGGCCAGAGGCGGCCATGATGGCCATGATGCCGGCATAGAAGGGGTATTGCAGGATGATGCCGGAGATCGTCTTGATGCCTTCGGTCAGCTTGGCCACGTAGGCGGCCGGCGTGCCCAGCAGGATGATGCCCAGGAACAGGATGATGAAGTTGATCAGGTTCAGGTCCAGCGAGCCGCCGTCCATGAAGTGGAAGGTCACGTAGGCGATGCCCAGCGCGCCGATCAGCAGGCTCAGGATGCGGCTGTTGTTCAGCTTGGAGGCGATGGTGCCTTTTTCCAGCATGTCTTCGGCGGCGTTGGACGTATTGGCGTCGCGGTCGATGGCCGGGTCCACTTCAACGATCTTCTCGCCCTTCTTGGGGTGCAGCCAGGCATTGAGCAGCGGTAGCGTCACGATGATCACCAGGCTGGTGATCAGCATCGGCACCGAGAAAATGGTCTCCGACAGCGGGATGGTGCCCATCTGCTTGGCGGTGGGGTGGTTGGGGGTGGCGACCAGCACGGGGATGCTGGCCGACAGGCCCAGGCCGTACATGGTGAAGCCGCTGTAGGCCGCGGCGATGATCAGGGGGTAGTGCACGCCCTTGACCTTCAAGGCCAGCTTCTTGGCGACGATGCCGCCGATGACCAGGCCGAAGCCCCAGTTCAGGTAGCTGCCGATGCCGCCGACCAGCGTTGCCACGATGATGGCGGTGTGCGGCTTGTGCACGTGGCTGACGATGCGGTTGAGCATGCGGTCGGTGAGCGGCGCGGTAGCCAGCACGTAGCCCATCGCCAGGATCACGGCCATCTGGGTCGTGAAGGCCAGCAGGCTCCAGAAGCCGTTGCCCCAGGCGCGCGTGATGTCGCCGATGCCCTTGCCCTCGACGCCCATGGCCAGCAGCACGGTAAGCAGGGTCAGCGCGATCGCGAAGACGAAGGGGTCGGGCAGATACTTGCGCATCAGCTCCGTAAAGAATGAAGCCAGTTTATTCATGATGCTTCCTACAAACTCCGGTCAGGCTGGTTTTCTTGCGTCTTGCGCCGCCCGGCGCCGGGTGTCGGCGGGGGCGGGTGGGACGATTGCTTTCTTTGTGTGGTTGGGCTTGTGGCCCACTGGCGCTGGTGGCGGGATGCCCCGCGCCTTATGGTGTGAATGCTTTGCTTGCTCGGCCGTCAGGAGCCGCTGGCCTTGCCGTTGAGCCACTCAGCCAGTTCGCCCAGCGCGGCGCTTTTCTCGCGCAGCACGCGCTCGCGGCGTTCGGGGCTCCAGGTATAGAAGCCCTGGCCGCTCTTGGCGCCGATCTGGCCGCTTTCGACCTTGCTCTTCAGGAGTTCGGAGGGTTCGGTACGGTTTTCGAGGTCTTTGTAGAGATAGCTGGCGATCGCGTAGTGCACGTCGATGCCGTTCATGTCGCGTTGTTCCAGCGGTCCCGACAGGGCCAGGCGGATGCCCAGGCTCCACTTGACCACTTCGTCGATGTCCTCGGCGCTGGCCACGCCTTTCTCCAGCAGCGAGATGGCTTCGCGGGCCAGGGCGTGCTGGATGCGGTTGGCGATGAAGCCGGGGATGTCCTGGCGCACCAGCACCGGACGCTTGCCCGCGTAGCGCAGCGTGGCCATCACCCGGGCGACGGTGTCTTCAGACGTACCGTCGTTGCGCACCACTTCCACCAGCGGAATCACGTCCGCGGGCGTGAAGAAATGGGTGCCGACGAAACGGTCGCGGCGCACCACCGCGCTGGCGATGGCGTTGATGGACAGGCCGGAAGTGTTGGTGGCGAAGAGGGTGTGCGCGGGGCACAGGGAATCGAGCTTGGCGAAGATGCCGCGCTTGAGTTCCAGGTTTTCTGGCACGGCCTCGATCACCAGGTCGCTGTTGCAGGCTGCTTCCAGCCCGGGCGCGACTTGAATGCGCTGCATCGCTTCCTGGACGTTGCCCGGGGCGTACACATTCAGCTGGCGGTCTATGGTCTGCAGCGCGCGGTCCAGCGCGCCTTCCATCGGGTCGATCAGGACGACGTTCAAGCCCTTCGAGGCGAACAGCGCGGCGATGCCGCTGCCCATGGCGCCTGCGCCGACGATGGCGAGATTCTTGAGGGGAGTATCCATGATGGTTCGCTCGATGCTGACACGCCGGGCTTGCGGGCGGGCACGGGCGGAACCAGGGTGCTTTCTGTCTCTTCCGGGGTGCCTTCCTGTGCGCCTGGCCAGAAAAATCGTTTTGTTCTATATACGAACATTTGTGCGTATATAGAATTTCTGAAAGAGATAGTACTAAAAGTCGCGGGGGGCGGACAAATGGGGAATTTTTGGTGTCCGTCTGGTGGACGGCGGCGGACGGAAGCCACCGGCGGGAGTGAACGCGGTGGCTACGGCAGCAGGGGGCGGCAAGAGGGATGCCGCAAAGGAAGGGCGCGAAAGGGATGGGTGTCGCGGCGCGCGGCCCCATCCCCGGGAATGATCGGGCTCAGCCCGAGTTGCGCAGCCCCGCCGCAATCCCGTTGATGGTCAGGTGGATGGCGCGCTGCACACGCTTGTCCACTTCGGCCTCGGGATGCTTCTGCGCCGCGCGGTGGCGGCGGATCAGGTCGATCTGCAGGTAATTGAGCGGATCGATGTAGGCGAAGCGCTCGCGCAGCGAAGCCTGCAGCGTGGGATTGTCGGCCAGCAGTTCGCGCTGGGTCAGCAGCTTGAGCATGGCCAGCGTGCGGCCGTGCTCGGCGCTGATGGCGCCGAAGATGCGCTCGCGCACGCCGCGCTGCGGCACCAGCTGCGCGTAGCGCGCGGCGATCGCCAGGTCGGACTTGGCCAGCACCATTTCCATGTTGGACAGCAGCGTGCGGAAGGCGGGCCAGTCGCGCGCCATTTCGCGCAACTGGGCCAGGCGGCCGCGGCGCGAGCGGGGCGCGTCGGGGGCGCCGGTTTCCAGATAGGCCTCGATGGCCGAGCCCATGCCGTACCAGCCGGTCAGCATCAGGCGGCATTGCGCCCAGGAGAAGCCCCAGGGAATGGCGCGCAGGTCTTCGATGCGCTGGCCCTTCTTGCGCGAGGCGGGACGCGAGCCGATATTCAGGCCGGCGATTTCGCTGATGGGCGTGGCGGCGAAGAAGTAGTCGGCGAAGCGCGGGGTGTCGTAGACCAGGCCGCGGTAGGTGCGCTGCGCGGTTTCGGACATGAAGGACATGGCGGGGCCGTGCTGGGCCATGTGCGCGTCTTCGGCGCTGGTGGCTTCGGCGCGCGGCGCCAGGCTGGATTCCAGCGTGGCGGCGACCAGCAGTTCCAGGTGCCAGCGGCCGACCTCGGCGTCCTTGTACTTGCTCTGGATGACTTCGCCCTGTTCGGTCAGGCGGATCTGGCCGGCCACGGTGCCCGGGGGCTGCGCCAGGATGGCGTCGAAGCTGGAGCCGCCGCCGCGTCCGACCGAGCCGCCGCGGCCGTGGAACAGGCGCAGGCGCACGTTGCGGGCCGAGAACACGTCGACCAGCGCGCGTTCGGCCTGGTAGAGCGACCAGTTGGACGTGAGGAAGCCGCCGTCCTTGTTGCTGTCTGAATAGCCCAGCATGACCTCCTGCGCGCCGTTCTGCGCCAGCTTCACGCGCTGGCGGACTTCGGGCAGGTCCAGCCAGGCGGCCATGATCTCGGCGCCGCGCTGCAAGTCGGGAATGGTCTCGAACAGCGGCACCACCATCAGGCCGTCTTCGGGCAGGATCTCCTGGCCGGCGGGGGCGATGAGACCGGCTTCCTTCTGCAGCACCATCACTTCCAGCAGGTCGCTCAGGGTTTCGGTGTGCGACACGATGGTCTGGCGCACGGCTTGCTTGCCGTAGCGCGCGCGGCCGGCGGCGGCGGCGCGCAGCACGGCCAGTTCGCGCGTGGTGTCTTCGCTATAGGCGATCCAGGGCGAAGCCAGCGGACGCGCCTGCGCCAGTTCGGCGCGCAGCAGTTCGACGCGTTCTTCTTCGGTAAGCGCCAGGTAGTCCAGCGGCTTGCCGTCGCGCTGCGTGCCCGCGAGGGCGAACAGCTCGGCCAGCGCGCGCTCGTGCACGTCGGAACTCTGGCGCAGGTCCACCGTAGCCAGATGGAAGCCGAACACTTCCACGGCCTGCTGCAGGCCGGCCAGACGCAGCTTGGCGATGGGCGAGCCATGGTGGGCGGCCAGCGACGCGGCGATCACGGCCAGGTCGGCGGACAGCTCTTCCGGACCTTCGTAGGCGCTTGCTGCGACGGTGCTGCGGCGGGCCAGGTCCTGGCCCGTCAGGCGCTGCGCGGTGGCGGCCAGGCGGGCGTACACGCCGACCAGCGCGCGGCGGTAGGGCTCATCGCGGCGGTGCGGCGAATCGTCGCCGCTGGCGTCGGCCAGCGCCAGCAGTTCGGCATCCACGCCGATCAGCAAGGTGGTGACGGACAGCTCCGCGCCCAGCGCGTGGACCTCTTGCAGATAGTGTTCGAACAGTACGGTGGCCTGGCGCAGCAGCGCGCGTTCCAGGGTGCTGGCGTCGACGTTGGGGTTGCCGTCGCGGTCGCCGCCGATCCAGCTGCCCATGCGCAGGAAGGGCTCCAGCGGCGCGGGCGGAGCGGCGAAGGGCTTGGCGGATTCGCGGCTCAGCAGCTTGGACAGGTCGCCGTACACGCGGGGAATGACTTGCAGGAAGGTGCTGCGGTAGTACGACAGCGCGTTCTCGATTTCGTCGGCCACCGTGAGGCGCGTGTAGCGCAGCATGCGGGTCTGCCACAGCGTGGCCACACGGCCGAGCAGGGAGGCGTCCAGGTCGGCCAGCTCTTCCGGCGTCAGCGTGCCTTCGCGCTGCGTCAGCGCGCTGGCGATCTCGCGGTGCACGTCCAGCGTGCTCTTGCGCTGCACTTCGGTGGGGTGCGCGGTCAGCACCGGCATCACGCAGGCCTCGGCCAACAGGCGGCGGATGCGGGCCACGCCCACGCCCTGGCGGCCCAGGGTCTGCACGGCGTCGCGCAGGCTGCCGCGCTCGGGCGCGCCGCTGGCGATGGCGCGGGCGCGCTGGCGGCGGTTCTGGTCGCGGTCTTCGGCGATATTGGAAAGGTGCAGGAAGTAGCTGAAGGCGCGCGCCACCGAGTTGGGGTCGCTGCCTTGCAGGCGCTTGACGCGTTGCTCCAGCAATTTGCCGTCGGCGTCGTTGCCTTCGCGGCGGAACTTCACGGCCGTGCGGCGCAGGGTTTCGATGGTGTCGAAGACGCGTTTGCCCTCACATTCCTCGATGACGGTGCCCAGTAATCGGCCTAATAGCCGGATATCGTGACGCAAGGGTTCTGCTGAATCGGACTGCGGGCGCATGGCATTCATCTGGCGGGGATCCGTCGAGGCTGCTGAGAGAGGGGGAAGGGGTGGGAAAGAAGAGGCGTTGCAGGTAAACCGGGAAAAAGAACCAGGAAGATTTTACGCAGACTTTTTACGCCAGCCGCCGGCGTCGGTTTAAAGTCCGCCAGCAGCATGTTTACACTAAAGGCAGGCCGTCACCTGTGCGTACAAGCCTTCAGTCCCTTCGTCTTTCCAGAAGCCCCCATTTATGCAAAATCATCAACGTCGCGCGCTCGTGCTGTTTTCGGGCGGCCAGGATTCCACTACCTGCCTGGCCTGGGCGCTGGACCGCTATGCCCATGTGGAAACCGTGGCGTTCGATTACGGGCAGCGCCATCACATCGAACTGACCGCGCGGCTGAACGTGCTGCGCGAGATCCGCAGCAACTTCCCTGACTGGGCGCCGCGCCTGGGCGAGGACCACCTGCTGGACCTGAAGGTGCTGGGCCAGGTGGGCGACACCGCCATGACCAGCGACCGCGCCATCGAGATGCAGGCCAACGGCCTGCCCAACACGTTCGTGCCTGGGCGCAACCTGCTGTTCCTGACGCTGGCCGCCGCGCTGGGCTACCGGCGCCAGCTGGACGTGCTGGTGGGCGGCATGTGCGAAACCGATTTCTCTGGCTATCCCGACTGCCGCGACGACACCATCAAGGCGCAGCAGGTGGCGCTGGGCCTGGGACTGGGCTCGCGGATCACGATCGAGACGCCGCTGATGTGGATCGACAAGTCCGAGACCTGGGCGCTGGCGCATCAGCTGGGCGGCGACGCGCTGGTGGAAACCATCGTCGAGGAAAGCCACACCTGCTACCTGGGCGAGCGCGGCGCGCGCCATGACTGGGGCTACGGTTGCGGCGAGTGTCCCGCCTGCAAGCTGCGCAAGATCGGTTGGGAAAAATGGGTGGTGGCTTCCGCCGCCGAAGGCTGAAACGCCGGCCGCCGCCATCGCGCGGCGGGCGCTTCAGGCTAATGCCGCGCGCGTCCTGGCGATGAACTTCCACCTTAGCGCGAACGCCGCCGCACCGATAGCCGCGGCCAGGCCCAGCGACAGCGCCATCGCGCCGCGCGCGCCGTAGCTGTCCACGATGTAGGCATAGGCGACCGGCGAGGCGGCGGTAAGCAGAAAGCTGGGGATCAGCAATGAACCTACCAGCGTGCCATAGCTGCGGAAGTCGAAGAGCGCCAGCGGCAGGGTGCCGCGGGTAATGGTCAAGAGGCCGTTGCAGGCGCCATAAAGCAGCGCGTAGGCGGCGGTGGCATAGAGGTTGCCGCCGGACAGCAGCGCCAGCAGGAAACACAGGGGCAGCATCGCGCCGACCGCCAGGGTCAAGGTCAGCGGATGCAGGCGCGAGCCCAACGCCACATCGGCCAGACGGGCCGCGAACTGGCCGACGCCCCACAGGGCCGCGACGCTGACCGCGGCGGCCGCGGCCAAGCCCAGGCCCGACAGCAATGAAATCAGATGGGCCGCGTTGCCCGCCGCCAGGAAGTTGGTCAGCATGGCGACCAGCGCGTACAGCGCGCCCGCCAGGCGGCGCTCGGCGGCGTTGCGGGTGAGGCCGGCGGGCGCCTTGTCCTTGCTGCCGGGCGCCGCGGCATAGCGTTCACGCGGCAGCGCCAGGTAAAGCGGCACCGTGGCCAGCGCCAGACCGGCATAGGCCAACGCCGCGCCGCGCCAGCCCAGCCAGCCCGACAGCGCATGACCTACCGGCCACATCACCGTGGACGCCAGTCCGCCGAACAACGTGATCTGCGACATGGGCCGCCGCGCCGACGGTCCGGCCGCGCGCGCCAGCGAGGCGAAAGCCGCGTCGTACAGGCTCAGCCGCATGCCGACGCCCAGCACGGCCCAGGACAGGAAGTACCAAGGGATGGCGTGCGCGATCGACAGGCCCGCGCAGCCCAGCGCGCCCAGTACCGCGCCCAGCGGCATGACGCGATGTCCGCCCCAGCGGTCCACGGCCATGCCGGCCAGCGGCGACACCAGGGCCATCACCACGATGGCCGCCGAAAAGCCGCCGTAGACGGTGGCGGCGTTCCAGCCCAGGTCGGCGGCCATGGCGGGTCCCAGAGCGCCGATCAGGTAGTACGTCACGCCCCAGCCGACCAGTTGCGTCAGCCCCAGGCAGACGATGGCGCGCGGCGCAATCACGGCCGTTGCGGCGGCGTGTTGTCGCCTTCGCCCAGCCCGCGCTGCATCAGCACCGTGTCGCGCCATTCGCCGTGCTTATGCCCCACCGAACGCAGGGTGCCGGCGGGATGGAAGCCCTGGCTGGCGTGCAGCGCCAGCGACGCGGCGTTGCGGCTGTCGCCCACCACGGCCAGCATCTGGCGCCAGCCGGCGGCGGTGCAGCGTTCGATCAGCGCGGCCAGCAACTTGCCGCCGATGCCCAGTCCGGAGCGGCCCGCCTTCACGTACACCGAATCTTCGACCGTGTGGCGGTAGGCCGGGCGCGGGCGGTAAGGCGTGACGTAGGCATAACCCACGACCTCGCCGTTGATCTCGGCCACCAGATAGGGCATTTCCTTTTCCAGTACGGCGCCGCGGCGCTGGCGCATTTCCTGGATGGACGGCGGCTCCAGCTCGAACGAGGCCGTGCCGTGCAGCACGTGGTGGGCGTAGATGGTCTTGATGGCGGGAAGGTCGGCTTCCGCGCTGTCGCGGATGAGGACGGTGGGAGCGGGGGACGACATGGGCGGGCCGTGAGCAGGAAAGAAAAATAGAAGCCGCCAGTGTCGCGCAAGCTTATTTATTAATAAAGCTTTGGTCCATTATGATTTGTATAAGTAAAACTTTGGATTGAGCGATGCGCGGTCTCAACCTGGACCACCTGCGCACCTTTGCGCAGGTGATCGAACTGGGCAGTTTTTCCGCCGCCGCGGAGCGGGGCGGCGTGACGCAGCCCGCCGTCAGCCTGCAAATCCGCCAGTTGGAGCGGCGCTTCGGCATGAAGCTGGTGGAACGCATCGGCCGCCGCGCCGGGCCGACAGCGGCAGGGCTGGAGCTGCTGTCGCACGTGCGCGTCATCGACGCGGCGCTGGCGCAGGCCGAACTTGCCATGACCGCGCATGCGTCGCAGGTGTCCGGCCGGGTCCGGCTGGGCACGGGCGCTACCGCCTGCACCTATCTGCTGCCGCCTATCCTGGCGGATCTGCGGCGGCGCTTTCCGGCATTGGACATCGTGGCCAGCACCGGCAATACGGCGGACATGCTGCGCGGGCTGGAGAACAACACGCTCGATATCGGCCTGGTCACCTTGCCCGCGCCGGGACGCATGTTCCAGGTCACGCCGGTGCTGGATGACGAGTTCGTGGCGATCTTTCCCGCCGGCGATGCTGCCGCCATTCCCGCGGCCGCCACGCCGCAGGCGCTGGCGCAGCTGCCGCTGGTGCTGTTCGAACCGGGCGCGCGCACCCGCCGCCTGGTGGACGACTGGTTCGAGGACGCCGGGCTGGCCGCCAAGCCCGTGATGGAGCTGGGCAGCACCGAAGCCATGAAGGAGATCGTCGCCGCCGGCCTGGGCTGCGCGATCCTGCCCAGGCTGGCGGTGTCGGGCGCGGGCCGGCGCCAGGCGCTGGAGGTGCGCTCGCTGGCGCCGCGCCTGGCGCGCAGCCTGGCCATCGTGCTGCGGCGGGACAAACCGCTCAGCCGGGGGTTGCGGCATCTGCAGGAGTCGCTGCTGGCGTTGCGTGGATGAATCCGAGGACGTGGGTACACTGGCGCAGACCATTCCACGCCACTTGAATCGTAATCATCGCAAAATGGACAAGCCTGCTGCCCGCAAGCCCTACAAGCCCGCAGAGCTGGACCTGTTTCCCTATGAGTCCTCGCGGCGTCCGGTGGCCGGGCTGGCAGTGGATTACGAAGACGGCCATCGCGTCCGCCGGCACCGCCACCGCCGCGCCCAATTGCTCTATGCGATCTCCGGCGTGATGGTGGTGGATACCGACGCCGGGATCTGGGTGGTGCCGCCCACGCGCGGCGTCTGGGTGCCGGCCTGGGTATCGCACGGCTTGCGCATGAGCGGCGAGCCGCGCATGCGCACCGTGTTCGTCGAGCCCGGCGCGGCCGCGCACTTGCCGTCCAGCTGCTGTGTGTTGTCGATTTCCCCCCTGTTGCGGGAGCTGATGGTCGCGGCCGCCGAGGTGCCGCTGGACTGGGCGCCCGACACGCGCGACGGCCGGCTGATGATGCTGCTGCTGGATGAATTGCGCCAGGAGCCGGTGCTGCCGCTGCATCTGCCGCAGCCCGCCGAGCCCCGCCTGGCGCGCATCTGCCGGGCCATCGTGCGCCACCCGGAACGCCAGGACGGCGCGGCCGATTGGGCGCGCGCGCTGGGGGTGGACCCGAAGACCGTGCACCGCCTGTTCCTGCGGCATACGGGCATGACTTTCGGCCGCTGGCGCCAGCAGGCGCGGCTCCTGGCGGCGATGGAGCGGCTGGCGCGCGGCGAGCGCGTGCTGGAGGTGGCGCTGGACCTGGGCTACGAAAGCCCCAGCGCCTTCGCGGCCATGTTCCGCAAGGCCGTGGGCGAGCCGCCCAGCGCCTTTGCGGCCCGTGGCATGGCGTCCGCCTGATGGCCGCGGCCGCGGCCCGGGGGCGGCCAGCGGGCGGGCGCGGCCCGAACCAGCGTATTATTTAACGTTTTGCCGCCTACGCTAACAGCTACAGCCAGAGACAAACCATGCCGCACTACCGCTCCCGCACCTCGACCCACGGCCGCAACATGGCCGGCGCCCGCGCCTTGTGGCGCGCCACCGGCATGAAGGACGGCGACTTCGGCAAGCCGATCATCGCGGTAGTGAACTCGTTCACGCAGTTCGTGCCGGGCCACGTGCACCTGCGCGACCTGGGCGCACTGGTCGCCAAGGAAATCGAGGCCGCAGGCGGCGTCGCCAAGGAATTCAACACCATCGCCGTGGACGACGGCATCGCGATGGGCCACGGCGGCATGCTGTATTCGCTGCCCTCGCGCGAACTGATCGCCGACTCGGTCGAATACATGGTCAACGCGCATTGCGCCGACGCCATGGTCTGCATCTCGAATTGCGACAAGATCACCCCGGGGATGCTGATGGCCGCGATGCGCCTGAACATCCCGGTCGTGTTCGTGTCGGGCGGTCCGATGGAAGCGGGCAAGGTCAAGTCGCCCACCGATGGCAAGGTCATCGCCAAGATCGACCTGATCGACGCCATGATCAAGGCCGCCGACCCCAAGGTGTCGGATGCCGAAGTGGCCGAAGTCGAACGCAGCGCCTGCCCGACCTGCGGCTCCTGTTCCGGCATGTTCACCGCCAACTCGATGAACTGTCTGACCGAGGCCATCGGCCTGGCGTTGCCGGGCAACGGCACCATCGTCGCCACGCACGCCTGGCGCAAGGGGCTGTTCGAACAGGCCGGCCGCCTGGTGGTGGACCTGTGCCGCCGCTACTACCAGGAAGAAGACGAGTCGGTCCTGCCGCGCAGCATCGCCACCAAGAGCGCGTTCCAGAACGCGATGGCGTTGGACGTGGCCATGGGCGGCTCGACCAACACCGTGCTGCACTTGCTGGCCGCGGCGCAGGAAGCGGGCGTGGACTTCACCATGGCCGACATCGACCGCATTTCGCGCAAGGTGCCCTGCCTGTGCAAGGCGGCGCCCGCCACCGACAAGTACCACATCGAAGACGTGCACCGCGCTGGCGGCATCCTGGGCATCCTGGGTGAACTGGCGCGCGCGGACCTGCTGGACCTGTCCTGCGGCAACGTGCACAGCGGCACGCTGGGCAACGCAATCAAGCAATGGGACGTGGCCGGCGGCGCTGGCGAAGAGGCGCAGAAGTTCTACCGTGCGGCTCCGGGCGGCATTCCGACCACGGTGGCGTTCAGCCAGGACGCAACCTTCCTGACGCTGGATACCGACCGCAAGACGGGCTGCATCCGCAGCAAGGAAAGCGCCTATTCCAAGGATGGCGGCCTGGCCGTGCTGTACGGCAATCTGGCTGAGAAAGGCTGCATCGTCAAGACGGCGGGCGTGGACGAGTCGCAATGGGTCTTCACCGGCCGCGCGCGCGTCTTCGAAAGCCAGGACGATGCGGTGGAAGGCATCCTGGGCGACCAGATCGTTCCGGGCGACGTGGTGGTGATCCGCTATGAAGGCCCGAAGGGCGGTCCGGGCATGCAGGAAATGCTGTATCCGACGTCGTACCTGAAGTCCAAGGGCCTGGGCAAGACTTGCGCGCTGTTCACGGATGGCCGTTTCTCGGGCGGTTCGTCGGGTCTGGTGATCGGCCATGCTTCGCCGGAAGCGGCGGAAGGCGGCACGATCGGCCTGGTGGAAGAGGGTGACGTGATCGAGATCGATATCCCGAACCGCAAGATGCATCTGGCGGTGTCCGACGAGGAACTGGCGCGCCGCCGGGCGGCCATGGATGCTCGTGCTGACGGCTGGGAGCCGGTCGGCCGCGAACGTGTCGTGTCGCAGGCGCTGCAGGCGTATGCGGCGTTGGCGACTTCGGCGGATCGCGGGGCTGTGCGGGATTTGTCGCAGCTGAAGCAGAAGGGCAAGCGTTGATTTTGCTTGCTGGTTGGTAAGAGGGCGGCGCTTTTTAGCGCCGCTTTTTTTTGGTCGTTTGGTGAGTGCTGGTTGGTGTTGACGCCGTGTGGGTGCCGGTGTGGGTGCCGTCGGGGGCGGGGCTTTTGGTGCCCGTCATTATTGGCCGCGCGGGCGGCCAATAATGACATACGTGATTTCTTTCATTTCTATTGTGTTCGCTGGCGCGAATGCCGTAGCGGAGGCGGCAAGCGCGTCCCTATTTAGGGGCTCAAAGTATCTAGATACTTTCCCCATTTGCGCCTCGGGACCTTCAGGTATATATTTCAAGCCTAAACTATCCAGGTTTAAATATCTGCGGCCGCCAGCTCCAGGAATTCAGAGCGGATGTCGCTTACCACGGAGCGCTACGGCAATGAAAATAGTCTGCATCGGCGGGGGCCCCGCCGGCCTGTATTTCGGTCTGCTCATGAAGCTGCAAGACCCCGCCAACGAAGTCACCGTGATCGAGCGCAACCGCCCTTACGACACCTTCGGCTGGGGGGTGGTGTTCTCCGACGCCACCATGCAGAACTTGCGTGAAGCCGACCCCGTTTCCGCCCAGACCATCGGCGACGCCTTCAACCACTGGGACGACATCGACATCAACTTCAAGGGCCGCAGCATTCGCAGCGGCGGCCACGGCTTCATCGGCATCGGCCGCAAGAAGCTGCTGAACATCCTGCAGGCGCGCTGCGAGGACGTGGGCGTGAAGCTGGTGTTCGAACAGTTCATCCAGGACGACCAGGCCATCGCCCGCGAATACGACGCCGACCTGGTCATCGCCTCGGACGGCATCAACAGCCAGGTCCGGACCCGCTACGCCGACACTTTCCATCCGGACATCGACCAGCGCCGCTGCCGCTTCGTGTGGCTGGGCACCAAGAAGGTGTTCGACGCCTTCACCTTCGCCTTTGTCCAGACCGAGCACGGCTGGTTCCAGGCGCACGCCTACCGCTACGAAGACGGCATGTCCACCTTCATCGTGGAAACGCCCGAGGAAACCTGGCAGGCCGCCGGTATCGAGCAGATGAGCCAGGAAGAGGGCATCGCCTACTGCGAAAAGCTGTTCGCGCCCTGGCTGGACGGCAATCCGCTGATCAGCAACGCCACGCACCTGCGCGGCTCGGCCATCTGGATCCGCTTCCCGCGCGTCATCTGCAATACCTGGGTGCACTGGAACAAGCTGGATACCGCCCGCGGCGAGCGCCGCGTGCCCGTGGTGCTGATGGGCGACGCCGCCCACACCGCCCACTTCTCGATCGGCTCCGGCACCAAGCTGGCCCTGGAAGACGCGATCGAGTTGGCGCGCTGCCTGAGCGGCGCCGAAGGCAGCGTCGAAGCCGGCCTGAAGCACTACGAGGAAGTGCGCAGCGTCGAAGTGCTGAAGATCCAGAACGCCGCCCGCAACTCCACCGAATGGTTCGAGAACGTCGAGCGCTATGCCGACCTGGAGCCTGAACAGTTCGCCTATTCGCTGTTGACCCGTTCGCAGCGGATCTCGCACGAAAACCTGCGCCTGCGCGACCCGGCCTGGCTGGAAGGCTTCGAGCGCTGGATCGCGGAACGCGCCGGCGCTGCCGCCGCGCCTGGCCAGCGGCCCGCGATCCCCATGCTGACGCCCTATCAGGCGCGCGGCGTGCGGCTGAAGAACCGCATTCTGGTGTCGCCGATGGCCATGTATTCCTGCACCGATGGCGTGCCGGGCGACTTCCACCTGGTGCACCTGGGCGCGCGCGCCATGGGCGGCGCGGGCCTCGTCATGGTCGAGATGACCTGCGTGTCGCCGGACGGCCGCATCACCCCGGGCTGCCCGGGCCTCTGGAACGACGAGCAGCGCGACGCGTTTGCCCGCATTGTCGGCTTCGTGCATGGCAACAGCGATGCCCGCATCGGCCTGCAGCTGGGCCACGCCGGTCGCAAGGGTTCCACGCAGCTGGGCTGGCAGAAGATCGATCATCCGCTGGCCGAAGGCAACTGGCCGCTCTTGTCGGCGTCGGCCCTGCCTTACATCGAAGGCGTGTCGCAGACGCCGCGCGCCATGACGCGCGCCGACATGGACGACGTGCGCGACAACTTCGTGGCCGCCGCCCGCCGCGCCGAGCAGGCCGGCTTCGACTGGCTGGAGCTGCACTGCGCGCACGGCTACCTGCTGTCCAGCTTCATTTCGCCGCTCACGAACCATCGCACCGACGAATACGGCGGCAGCCTGGAGAACCGCCTGCGCTTCCCGCTGGAGGTGTTCCATGCCGTGCGCGCGGTATGGCCCGAGAACAAGCCCATGTCGGTGCGGATTTCCGCCAGCGACTGGGTCGAAGGCGGCATCACGGCCGATGACGCGGTGGAGATCGCGCGCCACTTCAAGGCTGCCGGCGCCGACATGATCGATTGCTCGTCCGGCCAGGTCAGCAAGGAAGAAAAGCCGGTCTACGGCCGCATGTTCCAGACCCCGTTCGCGGACCGCGTGCGCAACGAGGCCGGCATCCCGACCATCGCGGTGGGCGCCATCTTCGAGGCCGACCACGCCAACGGCATCATCGCCTCGGGCCGCGCCGACCTTTGCGCGCTGGCGCGTCCCCATTTGGCTGACGCCTCCTGGACGCTACGCGAAGCCGCGCGAGTGGGCTACCGTGATGTTTCGTGGCCGAGCCAGTACTTCGCCGGCAAGCGCCAACTGGAAACCAACTTCGAACGCGCCGCCGCGATGGCGCAACTGGATATCAAATGAACGCAACTCCGCTCCCGCTGGCCGGACGCCACGCCCTGGTGACGGGCGGCGCCCGCGGCATCGGGCTGGCCTGCGCCCGGGCGCTCTTGCAGCGCGGCGCGCGCGTCACGCTGCTGGGCCGCGACGGCGCCGCGCTGGACGCCGCGGCCGACAGCCTGGCCAGCCTGGGCCAGGTGCAGGCCGTCAGCGCCGACATCGCCAACGAAGCCTCGGTGCGGGCGGCCTTCGCCCAGGCCGAGGCCGAGTTCGGTCCGGTACTGGTGCTGGTGAACAACGCCGGCCAGGCCGTCAGCCAGCGCTTTGACCGCACCGACGCGGCGCTGTGGCAGTCGATGCTGGACGTCAATCTGACCGGGACCTTCCACTGCATCCAGGCGGCCTTGCCCGGCATGCTGCAGGAAAAATGGGGCCGCGTAATCAACGTGGCCAGCACGGCGGGCCTGATCGGCTACGGCTATGTCACCGCCTATTGCGCGGCCAAGCACGGCGTGATCGGCCTGACCCGTTCGCTGGCGCTGGAAACGGCGCAGAAGGGCGTCACGGTCAACGCCGTATGCCCTGGCTACACGGAAACCGACATCGTGCGCGGCGCGGTGTCGAACATCGTCGACAAGACCGGCATGACGCCGGACGCCGCGCGCGCCAAGCTGGCCGAGCGCAACCCCCAGGGCCGCCTGGTGCAGCCCGAGGAAGTGGCCGAGACGGTCGCCTGGCTGGCCTTGCCGGCTTCGGCCTCGGTCAACGGCCAGGCCATCGCCGTAGACGGCGGCGAAGTGATGACCGGCTGAAGCCGGCGCCCCATCCACCCCAATTCACGAACGGAGACACCATGAGCACCCAGCCCGAAGAGCACACCATGAAACACCACAAGCGTCCGTTCGCCGGCTACCAGGCCAAGACGTTCCTGTGGCAGGTGTCGGCCGACGGCAAGATCGGCACGGTGACGCTGAATCGCCCCGAGCGCAAGAACCCGCTGACGTTCGATTCCTACGCCGAGTTGCGCGACCTGTTCCGCGCGCTGGTGTACGCCACCGACATCAAGGTCGTGGTGGTGACGGGCGCGGGCGGCAACTTCTGCTCGGGCGGCGACGTGCACGAGATCATCGGTCCGCTGACCAAGATGAGCATGCCCGAGCTGCTGGACTTCACCCGCATGACGGGCGATCTGGTCAAGGCCATGCGCGCTTGCCCGCAGCCCATCGTGGCGGCGGTCGACGGCATCTGCGCCGGCGCCGGCGCCATGGTGGCGCTGGCCTCGGACATGCGCCTGGGCACGCCCGCCGCGCGCACCGCCTTCCTGTTCACGCGAGTCGGCCTGGCCGGCGCCGACATGGGCGCATGCACCTTGCTGCCGCGCATGATCGGCCAGGGCCGCGCGTCCGAACTGCTCTACACGGGCCGCGCCATGACGGCGGAAGAAGGCGCCAGCTGGGGCTTCTTCAATGCCCTGCATGAACCCGGCGCGCTGGCCGACGCCGCGCAGACGCTGGCCGCGCAGCTGGCGGCGGGTCCGACCTTCGCCCACGGCGTGACCAAGAAGCTGCTGCACCAGGAATGGAACATGGGGGTGGACGAGGCCATCGAGGCCGAAGCCGAGGCCCAGGCCATCTGCATGCAGACGCGCGATTTCCGTCGCGCCTACGAGGCCTTCGTGGCCAAGCAAAAACCGGTGTTCCAAGGGGACTGAGCATGCGCGACGCAAGCTGGCTGGATTGGCCGTTTTTCGACGATGCGCACCGCAAGCTGGCGCGCGAGGTCGACGCCTGGTGCGAAGCGTCCCTGGGGGACGTGGATCACCATGACGCCGACGCGGCCTGCAAGAAGCTGGTGCGCGCCATGGGCGAGGCCGGCTGGCTGCGCTACGCGGTCGCGGGCGGCCCCGGCGGCGCCTGGGGCGGCGCGCTGCCGGAAGTGGATTCCCGCGCGGTGTGCATCCTGCGCGAAACCCTGGCGCGCCATGAAGGGCTGGCCGATTTCGCCTTTGCCATGCAGGGCCTGGGCAGCGGCGCCATTTCGCTGATGGGCTCGGACGAACTGCGTCAGCGCTATCTGCCGCGCGTGGCGCGCGGCGAAGCCATCGCCGCCTTTGCGCTGTCGGAGCCCGACGCCGGCTCGGACGTGGCCGCGCTGGCCTGCGAGGCCACGCTGGACGGTGACCATTATGTGTTGAACGGCGCCAAGACCTGGATTTCCAACGGCGGCATCGCGGACTTCTATTGCGTGTTCGCGCGCACGGGCGAAGCGCCCGGCGCGCGCGGCATCAGCGCCTTCGTGGTGGATGCCGATACGCCGGGCTTCGAGGTCAGCGAACGCATCGACCTGATCGCTCCGCACCCGCTGGCGACCATCACGTTCGACAACTGCCGCATTCCGGCGTCGCACCGGCTGGGCGACGCGGGCCAGGGCTTCAAGCTGGCCATGATGACGCTGGACATCTTCCGCGCCTCGGTAGCGGCCGCCGCGCTGGGTTTCGCGCGCCGCGCGCTGGACGAAGGGCTGGCGCGTTCCAAGTCGCGCCGCATGTTCGGCCAGACGCTGTCGGACCTGCAGCTGACGCAGGCCGCGCTGGGCGACATGGCGACCGCCATCGACGCCTCGGCGCTCCTGACATACCGCGCGGCCTGGATGCGCGACGTGCTGAAGCAGCGCACCACGCGCGAAGCGGCCATGGCCAAGATGACCGCCACGGAATCGGCGCAGACCGTGATCGACCGCGCGCTGCAGATGTTCGGCGGCGCGGGCGTGGTGTCGGGGATGCCGGTGGAGAAGCTTTACAGGGAAATACGCGCGCTGCGGATCTACGAAGGCGCGACAGAAGTGCAGAAGTTGATCATTGCCCGTGAACTGCTGAAGGCGTAAGGCAGCCATCGAGCTCCGTCGTCCCGGCACAGCAACTACACCGCAATAGCAAGGGGAATTCCATGGAAGCATCCGCCCACATCGACACTTTCGCCCGGGACAATCTGCCCCCGGGCGAACAATGGCCAGAGTTCCTGCTCGACGGCCCCGACGTGGCCTATCCGAAACGTTTGAACTGCGCGGTCGAACTGGTGGACGCCATGGTCGAGCGCGGTCACGGCGAGCGCGTCGCGCTGCGCTGGAGCCAGGACGGCAAGCAGGCCACGATGACCTACCGCGAACTGGCCGCGCTGACCAACCGTATCGCCCGGGTGTTGGCGGAAGATATGGGCCTGGTGCCGGGCAACCGCCTGCTGCTGCGCGGACCGAACAACCCCATGATGGCGGCCTCGTGGCTGGCAGCGATCAAGGCCGGGCTGGTGACGGTGCCGACGATGCCGCTGTTGCGCGCCAAGGAACTCAAGCAGATCATCGACAAGGCGCAGATCCAGGCCGTGCTGTGCGATGCCCGCCTGAAAGACGAGGCGGAGTTCTGCACCCAGCCCAGCCATGAGCATTATTGTCCTGGCCTGACCAAGGTCATGTACTTCAACGACAAGGCGCCCGACGCGCTGGATGCGTTGGCAGCGGCCAAGCCGGATGATTTCAAGGCCTGCGATACCGCGGCCGACGACGTGTGCCTGATCGCCTTCACCAGCGGCACCACCGGCGCGCCCAAGGGCTGCATGCACTTCCATCGCGACGTCCTGGCGATGTGCGACCTGTTCCCCAAGCACGTCATCAAGCCGGGTCCGGACGACATTTTCTGCGGCACGCCGCCGCTGGCATTTACCTTCGGCCTGGGCGGCCTGCTGTGCTTCCCGCTGCGCGTGGGCGCGAGCACGGTGCTGGCCGAGAAGCTGTCGCCGGAAAGCCTGCTGCAGCTGATCCAGGATTTCCGCGCCACCATCGTGTTCACGGCGCCCACGTTCTACCGCCAGATGGCGGCATTGGTGGGCAAGTTCGATCTGTCGTCGCTGAAGAAGAGCGTGTCGGCGGGCGAGGCGCTGCCGGATGCGACGCGCCAGCTCTGGAAAAAAGCCAGCGGCATCGAGATGATCGACGGCATCGGCGGCACGGAAATGATCCACGTGTTCGTGTCCAGCCCGCCGGAGTCGGTCAAGGCCGGCGCCATCGGCCGCGTGGTGCCGGGTTATGTGGCGCAGATCGTCGATGACGATATGAATCCCGTGCCCAACGGCACGGTGGGCCGGTTGGCGATCAAGGGGCCTACCGGCTGCCGCTATCTGGCGGACGAACGCCAGCGGCGCTTCGTGCAGAACGGTTGGAACCTGCCGGGCGATACGTTCCTGCAGGATGACGACGGCTATTTCTTCTATCAGGCGCGCAATGACGACATGATTGTTTCGGCGGGCTACAACATTGCCGGACCCGAGGTCGAGGACGCGCTGCTGCGTCACGAGGCCGTGGCGGAGTGCGGCGTGGTGGGCGCGGCGGACGACGAGCGCGGCCAGGTGGTCAAGGCCTTCGTGGTGCTCAAGCCGGGCTATGAAGCCGGCAGTGAGCTAGTCGCGGCGCTGCAGCAGTTCGTGAAGGCCAATATCGCGCCCTACAAGTATCCCCGTGCCATCGAGTTTGTCGACGCGCTGCCGCGCACCGAAACCGGCAAGCTGCAGCGTTTCGCGCTGCGCAAGATGGCCTGAACCGGCAACAAGGAAATTCCATGGCAGCCCCTTTCATCAGCCAGGTCGAAGTCCGCTTCCGTCATTGCGATCCGGCGGGCATCGTTTTCTACCCTCGCTACTTCGAGATGATCAATGACTTTGTCGAGGAATGGTTCGACAAGGGCATGGGGTTGCCGTTTCATGCGCTGCACGTGGAGCGGCACATCGGCACGCCGATGGCGTCGGTGCAGTGCGATTTCAGCGCGCCCAGCCGCTGGCACGAGCGTCTGCGCCAGGTGCTGGAAGTACAGCGCATCGGCGGCGCGTCGTTCAAGGCGCTGGTGCGCTTCGAGGGGCCGGATGGCCAGTTGCGCTTGTCGGCGACGCTGACGATCGTAACGGTGGATTTGCGGACGATGAAGTCCATGCCGCTGCCTGCGGATCTGCGGGAACGCATGCAGGCTTATCTGGTTCCCGCAGCGTAAGCGGCGGGGATCGTTTGCTTTTCTTAAATATAGGATGACGTTATGAAAATTCTGCAACCGCCGGATTGGATGGCGCCCCGGGGCTATTCGAATGGCGTGCTCACCGAGATGCAGGTGGGCAGCAAGCTCGTATTTGTGGGCGGGCAGGTGGGGTGGAATGGCCAGCAGCAGTTCGAGACCGACGATCTGGCGGAGCAGGTGCGCCAGACGCTGGCGAACATCGTCGCGATTCTGGCCGAGGGCGGCGCCAAGCCTGAGCATATCGTCCGGATGACGTGGTACGTGACGGACAAGAACGAGTATGTGGCGGCTTATCCCGCCATCGGCAAGCACTATCGTGAGTACATCGGCCGGCATTTCCCGGCGATGACGGCCGTGGAGGTGGCGGACCTGGTCGAGGACCGCGCCAAGGTGGAGATTGAGGTGACTGCCGTGGTGCCGGCGCAGTAATCGCCGGTTGCTCCTGAGCGCCGAGGGCCGGCTATCGCCTGGCCTTCGGCGTTTTTTTTGCAGGCTTCTTGAGCGCTGGGGCTCGATACAATCGATCCATCAACCAAGGAGCCTGCCTCATGTCCCTGAACTCTGACGCGGTACGCCTGTTCCTGGGCGTGGTGGATGCCGGATCCCTCAGCGCCGCCGCCGAGCTTCTGGGCCATACTGCGTCGGGCGTCAGCCGCGGCCTGTCGCGGCTTGAGGAAGAGCTCGGCGTCATCCTGATCAACCGCACCACCCGGCGCATGGAACTGACCGAGGAGGGCAAGCATTTCCTGCCCAAGGCCCGGCACATCGTCGCGTCGCTGGACGAAGCCGAGGATTGCATGCGCATGGTGCATCAGCGCCCGGCGGGCCGCTTGCGGGTGGATGCGTCGGTGCCCGTCATGCTGCATTGCGTGGTGCCGCTGGTGGCGGAGTTCCGGCACGAGTATCCGGCGATCACGCTCGAACTCACCAGCAACGACCGCATCGTGGACCTCATGGAACACCGCACCGACGTGGCGCTGCGCATGGGGCCGCTGACGGATTCCACCCTGCATGCGCGCACGCTGCGGCCGTCGCCGCGCTGGGTGATGGCCAGCCCGGACTACGTGGCCCGGCGCGGCGCGCCGCAGACGGTGGAGGACCTGGCGGCGCATGAAGTGCTGGGTTTCACCCAGCCTGAGAGCCTGAACGTCTGGCCCTTGCGCCACGCGGGCGGGTCCAGCTATCTGGCGGTGCCGACGCTGGCGACGTCCAGCGGCGAGACGCAGCGGCAACTGGCGGTGCGCGGCGTGGGCATCGCCTGCCTGTCTGACTTCGTGGTGCGCGAGGACGTCAAGGCCGGCCGGCTGGTGAAGCTGATGGAAGCCGCGCACACGGACTATCTGCAGCCCATGCACGCGGTGTATCACCGCAACACGCAGCTCTCGCGGCGCATCGCCTGCTTCCTGGATTTCTTCGCGGCGCGGATCTGAACCCGCGCCGCGCTTGGCATGGCGCCTAGGCGTGCAAGGCGCGGCCAAAGGCCGACAGCACCGATTCGTGCAGCGTTTCCGACAGGGTCGGGTGCGCGAACACGGTGTGCATCAGGTCTTCTTCCGTGGCTTCCAGCGAGGCCGCCACGCCGTAGCCCGTGATCAGCTCGGACGCTTCGGGGTGGATGATGTGCGCACCCAGCAGCTCGCCGCTCTTGGCGTCGAACACCGTCTTCACCAGTCCCTGGTCCTCGCCCATGGCGATCGCCTTGCCGTTGCCGGCGAAGGTGAATTTGCCCACGCGGATGTCGCCGCCGGTCTTGGCGGCGTGTTCGCGGGCGCGGGCTTCGCTCATGCCGATGCTGGCGACCTGCGGGTACGAGTAGGTGCAGGCCGGGATGCGCAACGGATCGATGGGATGCGCGGGCCTGCCGGCGATGGCTTCCACGCACAGCACGGCTTCGTGGCTGGCCTTGTGGGCAAGCCACGGCGCGCCCGCCACGTCGCCGATGGCATAGACGCCGGGCTCGCCCGTGCGGCACAGGCCGTCGGTGACGATGTGGGTCTTCTCCACCTTGACGCGGGTCTGCTCCAGGCCCAGGTTCTCGACGTTGCCGACGATGCCGGCGGCGACGATGACGCGGTCCACTTCCAGCTCGCTGCGCTTGCCTTGCTGGTCCAGCGTCACCTTCACGCCGCTCGCGGTCAGCGAGGACGAGGCCACGGCGCACTGCGTCAGTACCCGGATGCCTTGCTTTTCGAAGGCCTTGCGCGCCAGCGCCGAGATCTCGGCGTCTTCCTGCGGCAGGATTTCCGCAGTCATGTCGATCAGCGTGACTTCCGCGCCCACGGCGCGGTAGAAGCTGGCGAACTCCGCGCCAATGGCGCCCGCGCCCACCACCAGCAGCGACTTCGGAATCTCGGCTGGGACCAGCGCCTGGCGGTAGGCCCAGACGCGTTCACCCAGGGGCAGCGCCGGCAGCTCGCGGGCGCGCGCGCCCGTGGCCAGGATGATGTGCTTGGCCGACAGCGTGCTGCCGTTGTCCAGCACCAGGCGGCCGCCGCCCGCCAGCTTGGCGCTGGCGGCGAACACGGTCACGCCGTTCTTCTTCATCAGGTGCGCCACGCCCTGGCCCAGGCGGCCCGCCACCTTGCGTGAACGCGCCACCATGGCGGCCAGGTCCGGACGCGCTTCGCCCGCGCCCGCGACGCCGTAGTGCGCCGCCTCGCGGCAGGCGCGCAGCACGGTGGCGCTGTGCAACAGCGCCTTGGTGGGGATGCAGCCCCAGTTCAGGCAGATGCCGCCGAGTTCGGCGCGTTCCACCAGCGCGACCGACATGCCCAGCTGGGCCGCACGGATGGCCGCGACATAGCCGCCGGGGCCGCCGCCCACCACGACGAGATCAAACGTAGTCTTGGTCATGGCGGGGCTCACAGCAGGATGCGCACGGGGTTTTCGATCAGCGTGCGGAAGGCGGCCAGCCAGCGCGCGCCCACCGCGCCGTCCACCACGCGGTGGTCCGCGGACAGGGTAACGGTCATGACGGTGGCGGCGGCCAATTGGCCGTCGCTGTCCACCACCGGACGCTTTTCTGCCGCGCCCACCGCGAGGATGGCGGCCTGCGGCGGATTGATGATGGCGGCGAACTGGCTGATGCCGTACATGCCCAGGTTGCTGACGGTCAGCGAGCCGCCGGTGAATTCCTCGGGCTTGAGCCGGTTGATCTTGGCGCGTCCGGCCAGCTCGACGATTTCGCCTGCAATGGCGGACAAGGATTTCACGTCGGCATCGCGCACGATGGGCGTGACCAGGCCGCCGTCGGTCGCCACCGCCACCGAGATGTCGGCGCCGGCATGGTATTCGACCGCGTCCTCGTGCCAGCTGGCATTGACCTCCGGCACTTCGCGCAGGGCCAGGGCGGCCGCGCGCACGATGAAGTCATTGACCGACAGTTTCACCGCGCCGCCCTGGTTGGCCTGGGCGCGCAGCGCCAGCAGCGCGTCCATCCGGCAATCCACCGTCAGGTAGAAGTGCGGCACGTTCTGCTTGCTCTCGGTGAGACGGCGGGCGATGGCGCGGCGCATGCCGGTATGCGGCACGCGGCGCGCGGCGGGACGGCCGGCCAGCGCTGCGGGCGCTGCGGCCGGGGCGCGGTCGCGCGCCGCTTCCACGTCGCGGCGCACGATGCGGCCGTGCGGACCGGTGCCGGTCACGCCGAGCAGATCCACATGCCATTGCGCGGCCAGGCGGCGCGCCAGCGGGCTGGCGAACAGGCGCCCGCCGGGGACCGGAGCGTTGCTGGCGGCGGCCGGCGCCTTGGGCGCGGCTGCGGCGCCGGCAGGGGCGGCAGCGCAGTTGGCCGGGGGGCAAGCGGCGGCGGCATTGCCGGCGGGAGCCGAAGCAGCGGCAGCGGCTGCCGGCTGCACGGCCGCGCCGGCTTCGGCCAGCGCGCGGTCGATGGCCGAGGCGTCTTCGCCCTGCGCCAGCAGCACGCCGATCACGGTGTTCACCGGCACGGAGGCCGCGCCTGCCTGGACCACGATGCGGCCCAGCACGCCGGCCTGCTCGGCATTGATCTCGACAATGGCCTTTTCGGTTTCGATTTCCGCCAGCGCATCGCCCACGGCGACCACGTCGCCTTCTTTCTTGAGCCACTGGTGCAGCGTGCCGCCCGAGGTGTCGGCGGCAACGGAGGGGAGCTTGATAAGGTGTGCCACGATGTTCGTCCTATTCAGCGGCGCCAGCCAGGTCCGGCCGGTAGGTGGCGGGATCGTCGTATTCGACCAGTTCCAGCACATTGCCTTCAGGGTCGCGGAAGAACGCCAGCCAGGTGCCGGGGCGCACTTCCATCGGCGCGGGCTTGCTGTCGAAGACCACGCCCCGGGCTTCCAGGCCGCGGACCACGCCGGGCAGGTCCCGCACGATGAAGGTCAGGTAGGTTGCGCCCTGGCGGTCCAGGATGGCCGCGCCGCGCGCAGCGGCCTCGGGTGCGGCGGCGGGTTGCAGCAGCTTGATGCGTTCGCCGTAGCTGGTCTGCAGGCGCGCCACGTCGTAGCCATGGCGCGTGAGGCCGGTGGCCTGCGCCTTGTCGGCCGGCACGTGCACGCGGTTGACGAGCTTCAGGCCCAGGATGCCGGTGTAGAAGGCCAGCTGCGCGTCCAGGTCGGCGCAGCAGATGCCGACTTCCATCGGCACGGTCATGTGCAGGGTCATGCCTGTTCTCCCAGATCGGCCAGCACGTCGGCCAGGCCGGCCATGACTTCCTCGGTGTCGGCGAAGGCCGCGCGCTCGAGCACCTTGGAGATGCTGGGCGAGGCTTCGCCGCCGGTCACGCGCTTGACCGGCTGGTCCAGCCAATCGAAGTAGCGGCGCTGGATCTCGTCGGCCAGCATGGCGCCGTAGGAGGTGCCGCGCGCGCCTTGCTCCACGATCAGCACGTTGTTGGTCTTCATGATGCTGGCGCCGATGGTGTCCCAGTCCAGGCTGGCGCGGTCCAGCGTGCGCAGGTCGATGACCTCGGCGTCCACGCCGGCTGCTTCAGCCGCCTTGAGCGCGCGGCTGACCATGGACAGATAGGTCAGGATGGTGACCTTGCCGCCCTCGCGGCGCATGCGGGCCTTGCCAAACGGGATCGCATAGTCGAGGTCGTCCGCGGGCACTTCGCCCGAGGAGGCGTACAGGTCCACGTGCTCGATCACCAGCACCGGGTCCTTGGAGGCCAGCGCGGTGTTCATCAGGCCGACGTACTCGTAAGGCGTGGACGGCGCGACCACGCGCCAGCCGGGCGCGGTGGCGAAGATGCCGGCCGGATCCATCGAGTGCTGCGAGCCGTAGCCCGTGCCCATGGCGACCTTGGTGCGCAGCACGAAGGGCACGTCGATGTCGCCGCCGAACATGTGGCGGGCCTTGCCGATCTGGTTGAAGATCTGGTCGGCCGCGACCCACATGAAGTCGGGGTACATGAACTCCACGATGGGCCGGTAGCGGCCGTCCATGGCCAGGCCGCCGCCCAGGCCGGCGAAGGCGTTCTCGGAAATGGGGGTGCCCAGCACCCGGTCCGGATACTTGTCCTTCAGGCCGCGCGTGGCGCCGTTGGTGCCGCCCTTCAGGCGGTGCACGTCTTCGCCCAGCACCACCACGCCGGGGTCGGTTTCCATGCGGCGGTCCAGCACGTCGGCCACCGCGTCGACGAACTTGCGCTCGGCGGATTGGCCGGCGTAGTCGGCGGCTTCCTGGTAGCGCAGGCCGGCCAGTTCCGAGCCGTCGCTGCGCAGGCCCACGTCGCGGAAGTCCGGGCTGGGCCAGAGGTCGGCGCGCACGCGGCGCTTGCCGCCGTCGGCGGCTTCGGTCAGGCGGCCGGTCACGTCCTTCATCACGTCCTTGCAGCGCTGGCGCAGGGCGTCGACTTCGGCTTGCGTGATCAGTTGGCGGGCGATCATTTCCGCGGCGATCTTGTCCAGCGGATCGCGGCGGCGCCATTGCGCTTCCTCGTCCTTGCTGCGGTAGCCGAAGGCGCTGCCGGGGAACGGGCCGTTCTGGTGGAAAAAGCGGTACACGTCCACTTCGACGATGGTGGGACCGTTGCCGGCGCGCATGTGCGCCACGGCTTCGGACATGGCCAGGTGAACCGCCAGCGGATCCATGCCGTCCACCTTCCACGACGGGATGTTGAAGGCCAGGCCGCGCGCCGACAGGCGCGGTTCGGCGGTGGACTCTTCCACGGTGGTGGACACGGCGTAGCGGTTGTTCTCGATGAAGAAGCACAGCGGCGTCTTCCAGGCCGCGGTCAGGTTCATGGTTTCCAGCACCGAGCCGATGTTCACCGCGCCGTCGCCGAAATAGGTCACGGCGACACGGTCGGTGCCGGCGTGCTTGTGCGCCCAGCCCGCGCCGGCGGCCAGCGGCACGCCACCGCCGACGATGGCGTTGGTGCCCAGCGCGCCGGCTTCGAGCCAGCGCAGGTGCATGCTGCCGCCGCGGCCGCGGCAGTAGCCCTGGGCCAGGCCCATGATCTCGGCCAGCGTCTTCTGCAGGACCTCATCGATGGCGGGCGTGAGCGGATTGCGCGGGTCCAGGCCCAGCGGCGCGACGTGCTGCAGCGCCTTGGCCAGGAACTGGTGGTGGCCGCGGTGCGAACCGTTGATCTGGTCGCCGGCGCCCAGCGCCAGCACCGAGCCGACCGCGCCGCCTTCCTGGCCCACGGACGAATGCGCGGGGCCGTGCACCAGGCCTTCGGCGGCCAGGTCGAGCACGGCTTCTTCAAAGGCGCGGATCCAGTGCAGCTGGGTCAGCATGGTGCCCAGCAGGGCCGGGTCCGCCTGTTGCCAGTCCTTGGCGTCTACCGTCAGTTGCCGCCAGGGCGCTTGGGGCTCAAGCGGTTGGTGGGTGGCCATGAGTGAATCTCCAGAGATGTGTGTATGCGTTCTTGCGATTAGAGGTAGCTGTAGCGGCTCCAGCCGCCGTCGGCCACCAGGGTGTGTCCGTTGACGTAGGCGGCCTGGCGCGAGGCCAGGAACACCGCCAGGTCGGCCATTTCGGCGGGTTGCGCCAGCCGGCGCAGCGGCGTGCGCTGCTTGAGGCGCTCGGGGTCGAGGCGGCCGCGCGCGGCCAGGTCGCGCACCAGGTCCGTTTCCACGTAGCCCGGCGCCAGCGCGTTCACGCGCACGCCCATCGGGCCCCATTCCACGGCCAGGGTCTCGGTCAGCAGCACCACCGCGCCCTTGGTGGCGCAATAGGCGGCGCGGTCGGGCGCCGCCACCACGCCGTACATGGAGGCCAGGTTGATGATGGCGCCCGCGCCAGCGGGCACCATGCGGCGGCCGGCGGCCTGGGCGCACAGGAACACGCCGGTCAGGTTGATGTCCACGGCGCGGCGCCATTCGTCCACGGTGACTTCCAGCGTGGGCTTGTTGGCGGAGACGCCGGCGTTGTTGACCAGCACGTCGATGCGGCCCCAGGCCTTTTCGACCTGTGCGAAAGCCTGCTCGACCGCGTCGGCGTCGGTGACCGAGGCCTGCACGGCCAGCGCTTCGCCACCCAGCGCGGCCAGGCCGGCGACGGCTTCGTCCAGCGCAGCGGCGTCCATGTCCAGCAACGCCACGCGCGCGCCCTGGCGCGCGAAGGCCTGCGCCGTGGCCAGGCCTATGCCCTTGGCGCCGCCGGTGATGACGACGCTCTGGCCGCGCAGGTCGGGGTGGATGACTTCCGGAGTTTGGTCCAAGATGTTTGCCTCTTAGCGATGTATTTGCCGGCGCTCAGACCGCCAGCCATTCCTGGACCACGTCCTGGCGCTCATGCAGCTGCGCGGGCGGTCCTTCGAAAACGATGCGGCCGTGGCCCATCACGCTGACGCGGGTGGAGACCTTCAGCGCGATGGTCAGCTTCTGCTCCACCAGCACCACGGACACGCCGCGCTTGTGGATGTCGCGGATCACGTCGGCGATCACTTCCACGATCTTCGGCGCCAGCCCTTCGGTGGGTTCGTCGATCAGCATGACCTTGGGGTTGCCCAAGAGCGAACGGCACATGGTCAGCATCTGCTGTTCGCCGCCCGACAGGTTGCCTGCCTTGGTGCCGCGACGTTCCTTCAGACGCGGGAAGTAGTCGAACATCTGCTCGGTCGACCAATAGGGCGCGTCGTCGCGCCTGGGCTGTTCGCCCATGCGCAGGTTTTCGTCCACGGTCAGGTTGGCGAACACCTCGCGCTCTTCCGGCACGAAGCCCAGGCCGGCGCGGGCGATCTCGAAGGGGCGCTTGTTGGTGATGTCGCGGCCTTCGATGGCGATGCTGCCGCCGGTCACGTCCACCAGGCCCATGATGCTCTTCATGGTGGTGGAGCGGCCCGCGCCGTTGCGGCCCAGCAGGCTTACGACTTCGCCGCGGCCGACCGTCAGGTCGATGCCGTGCAGGATGTGGCTCTTGCCGTAGTGGGCATGCACGCCTTGCAGGCTCAGCAAGGGGGATTGCGTCGTCATACCGTTTCCTCTCCCAGGTAGGCTTCGCGCACGCGGGCGTCGCCGCGGATGTCGGCCGGCGTGCCGGTGGCGAGGATCTCGCCATAGACCAGCACGCTGATGCGGTCGGCCAGCGAGAACACCACCTGCATGTCGTGCTCCACGATCAGCAGCGTGCAGTCGCGGGTCACGTCCTTGATGAGCTCGACCGTGTAGTCCACCTCGTGCTGGGACATGCCCGCCATGGGCTCGTCCAGCAGGATGACCTTGGGGCGCGAGGCCAGCGTCATGCCGATTTCCAGCGAACGCTGTTCCGAATAGTTCAGGTCGCCGGCGGCGGTGTGCTGCTTGGCGGCCAGGCGCACTTTCTCCAGCAGGCGGTCGACGTCTTCGTTGACGGCGCGGTTGCGGGCGATGGGGCGCCAGAAGTTGTAGACCAGGCCGTGCATGCGCAGCACCGCCAGCCGCAGGTTCTCGCGCACCGACAGGCGCGGGAACACGTTGGTGATCTGGAACGAGCGCGCCAGCCCCAGGCGGTTGATGCGCTCCGGCGGCAGGCCGCCGATGGAGCGCGAACGCAGGCTGATGTCACCCGAGGTCGGCGCGAACGAGCCCGACATCAGGTGGAACAGCGTGGACTTGCCGGCGCCGTTCGGGCCGATGACGGCATGGCGTTCGCCGGCCTCGACCTTCAGGTTCACGCCGCGGATGATCTGCGCGTCGCCAAAGGACTTGCGCACGTCGGTCAGGGTCAGGATTTCGTGGCTCATTGTGCAGCCTCCAGCGCGGGAGCGGCTTGTTCGTCGTCGCGCCACAGGGCCAGCGCCCAGCGGCAGGCCGCCAGGCCCGCCACGAACAGCGCCAGCGGAATCAGCCAGGTCGACAGCGCCAGCGGCGCCCAGTCGTGGCCGAACAGCGGAATCTCGGGCCAGCCGGCCTCGGGGTTCATGGCCAGCAGCGAGCGGTAGTCGCGGGCGAACATGCGTTGCAGCAGCTCAACCGTGAAGACCGTGGCGCAGGTCAGCAGCAGGCCGCCCGCCACGGATACCGCGGCGCGCGGCAGCCAGTTGGCCAGGCCGCGCTCGCGCAGCGAGCGGGCGGCGCCCTGCACCAGGCCGACCAGGCCGTCCGGCACGAACAGCATCACCAGCACGAACAGGATGCCCTGGTACAGCAGCCAGGAGCGCGTGATGTCGGCCAGCGTCTGCGACAGGAAGGTCAGGATGGAGGCGCCCAGCACCGGGCCGAGGAAGGCGTTGACGCCGCCGATGTAGGCGAACAGCACCGCGTCGGTGGACAGCTTGACGTCGAACAGCACGTAGTTGCCGGCCTCGATGTTCAGCGCCTGCAGGCCGCCGGCGATGCCGGCGAACATGGCGGACAGCGCGAACACCAGGGTCTTGAGCGTGTGCGGCCGATAGCCCAGGTAGCGCAGGCGGTTGGCGTTCTCGCGCAGGCCCAGCGTCAGCCGGCCCAGCGGCGTGCGCGTCAGGCCATAAAGCGCGGCCAGCGACACCAGCACCCAGGCCAGCACCAGGAAATAGACCTCGATGTCGGAACCGAAGGTGAAGCCCCAGGCCGGCATGCGCATGGCGGATACGCCCGCTTCGCCGCCGAACACGCCTTTCAGGTGCGGCGCCAGCGCATGCAGCAGCTCGGCCAGCGCCAGCGTGATCATGGCGAAGTAGACGCCGGCGCGCATGGTGGCGAACCAGCCCGCGACCAGGCCGAACAGCAGGCCGGCCACGCCGCCCGCCAACGGCATCAGCGGCGTGGGCAAGAGGCCCGCGCCGCCCAGCGCATTCATGGCGTGGATGGTGGCGAAGGTGCCCACGCCGAAGTAGGCGGCGTGGCCGAAGGACAGCATTCCGCCCTGGCCGGCCAGCAGGTTGAAGGCGCAGGCGAACAGCGCGGCGATCAGCATCTGCACGGCTGCCACCAGCTGGCCCGGGGGCAGCAGCCAGGGCAGCGCGCAGAGCGCGGCCACGCACAGGACGAGGAGCAGCAGGGCGGAAGTACGGCGGGTCTGGCTCATGCCTGTTCTCCCTTCAGGCCCGAAGGCTTGACCAGCAGCACCACCAGCATCAGCAGGAAGGGCAGGGTCGCGGCCAGACTGGAAATCTTCACGGTCATCAGGCCGCCCACGCTTTCGGCCCATTCGCCGGCGCCGAACAGGCCGAACAGGGTCGCCAGGCTGGCGTCGATGCCGACCGAGAACGAGCTGATCAGGCCGATCAGCAGCGAGGCGATCATCGCGCCTTCGAGCGAGCCCAGGCCGCCCACCACCACCACCACGAACACCAGCACGCCCAGTTCCAGCGCCATGTTGGGGTTGGTGGTGTAGAAAGCGCCTGCGACCGCGCCGGCCAGGCCGGCCATGGCCGCGCCCACGCCGAACACGCTCATGAACACCAGCGGCACGTTATGGCCCAGCGCCTCGGCCATGCGCGGACGGTAGATGGCCGAACGCACCACGATGCCCACGCGGGTGCGCGACAGCAACAGATAGATCACGGCGAACATCGCCAGCGACACGCCGCCCATCAGCAGGCGGTAGAACGGATAGTCCGCGTCGAACACGCGGAAGGCCGCGAAGTTGAGGAACTGCGGCACGCGGTAGTCAACCGGGAAGTCGCCGTAGAACAGCTTGATCAGCTCCGCCACGATGAAGGCCAGACCGAAGGTCACCAGCAGTTCCTGCGCATGGCCGAACTTGTGGACGCGGCGCAGGAAATAGCGCTCAACGCCCATGCCGAGCAGGCCGGCGATGATGGTGGCCAGGACCAGCGCGGTCCAGAAGCCGGTGACGGGCGTCAGGGTGTAGGCGGCGTACGCGCCTATCATGTAGAACGAGGCGTGCGCGAAGTTGAGCACGCCCATCATTCCGAAAATCAGTGTCAGGCCTGCCGACACCATGAATAGCAGCAGGCCGTAAATCACGCCGTTCAACAGCGAGACGGTAAAGTATTCCATGTCCGCTCCAGGATTCTTGCGCTAAGACGACGGACGTCTTGCGAGCGATTGCGCACCAGGTTTTTCCGGCCCGCGCCGGGGGTGCGCTTATTGGGGTTGCCAGGGGCAATGAGGGGGTGTGCGCGGCCGGGCCGTCACGCGCAAGCTGACGGTCCGGCCGCGCAACCCATCAGTTCGGCCGCTGCATCTTGCAGGTGGCTTGCGGCGGCGCCGACACGTCGGCCGCGGCCAGCACCTTGACCGGCTCGAAGCCCATGTCGGTGCCGTCGGCCTTGTACTTGGCGTTCTTGCCGACCTTGGACACCACCATCGGCAGCTGCACCTGGTGGTCTTCCGCGCGCATCGTGTAGGTGCCCAACGACGAGGTGTAGGTGACCTTCTCCAGCGCGCCGGCCAGTTGCGGCACGGACAGCTTGCCGTCCTGCGGCTGCACTTGCTTGAGCGCTTCGCCCAGGAAGCGGATGCCGATCACGGTCTGCGGCTCGGTATAGCTGGGATAGTGGCCGGTCTTGGACTTGTAGTCCTCGGCGAACTTGGCGCCTTCCTCGCCCGCGGCTTCGATGTTGTAGGGGTGGGCGATGTAATGGCCCAGCGCGACTTCACCGGCGTTGGCCAGGTTGCCCACCTGGTCCAGGAACACGGTGGCGAAGCGGACCTTCAGACCCGCGGCCTGCGTGGCCTTCATCAGCAGCAGCAGGTCGTTGGACCAGTTGCCGGTGATGACGGTGTCGGGGTTGGACGAGCGGATGCGCGCGACGTAGGGCGCGAAGTCCTGGATCTTGTTGACTTCGTGCAGCGTCTTGCCGACCACTTCATAGCCGTACTGCTTGGCGAAGCGCTCGGTGGCGCCTTCCATGTCCTGGCCCCAGGAGTAGTTCTGGTTGATGGCGTACACGCGCTTGCCCAGCGTGCCGTCGGCCGACATGACCGAGGCCAGCGCCTTCACGCGCAGGTCTGCGTTGGTGGTGAAGCGGAAATGATAGAAGTGGCATTTCTGGCCGGTCAGTTCCAGCGCCTCGCCGCCCACGTTCAGGAACACGACTTCCTTGCCCGGGTTGCGCAGGTTGTGCTTGCGCACGTCTTCGGTCAGCTGGCCGGAAATGGCGGACGACGAACCCTGCACCAGGATCTGCACGCCTTCGGCGGCGGCCGCGCGGAAGCGGTCGGACGCGCCCACCGGGCCGCCCTGGTTGTCGAACTCGACCAGTTCCAGCGGCTGGCCGTTCCAGCCGCCGGCGGCGTTGATGCGGTCCAGCTCATATTTGACCGCGGCGCGGAACATCAGGCCGGTCGAGGCCTGCGGGCCGGACAGCGTCTCGATCAGGCCGATCTTGACGGGCGCGGCCTGGGCCGATGCGGCGATGCCGGCCAGGCACAGCAGGCCGGTGGTGAAAGCCAATTTCATGCGTGTCTCCTCCGTGGGACGGGAGTGTGGTGAATGTGTTGATCAGGCAAGCGCGCGGGCGGGCTTGCGCGGCTCTTCTATGCCCAGGAACCGGGCAATTTCGGCAATCTGTCCTTCCAGCATGTACAGGCCCGGATGCGTGCGGCAGCCGCGCGCGGCGGCGGCGCGCAGCAAGGGCGTATCGACGCGGCTCATGACGGCGTCGGCGATGACGGTGCCGGCGGCAAGCGCGTCCAGCTGGAAGGGCAGGGGATCGGTGTCGTTCAGGCCCAGCGAGGTCGCATTGATGGCGATGTCGCAAGCCTCGGGCGTGGCGCTGGCCACGCTGATGGCCAGGCCGGGATATTGGCGGCCCAGATGGGCGGCGAAGGACAGCGCCTTGTCGGCGCTGCGGTTGTACAGGCGCAGGCTGGCGGGGCCGGCGTCGGCCACGGCACAGGCGATGGCCTTGCCGGCGCCGCCCAGGCCGGCCAGGTAAACGTGGCGGCCGGCGGGATCGTGGCCCTGGCTGCGCAGGCCAGCGACGAAGCCCAGTCCGTCGAAGTTGCCGCCGGTGAGCACGCCGTCGCGCAGGCGCACCGCGTTGACCGCGCCGCTCAATTGGGCCGAGGGCGTCAGCGCGTCGCACAGGGTGGCGGCATGTTCCTTGTGGGGCACCGTCACGACGATGCCGCCCAGATTGGCCAGCCCGCGGATGCCGGCGAACAGGCCGGGCAAGGCGTCGGGGGCCACATGGAACGGGACCATGACCGCGTCCACGCCACGCTCGCGCAGCAGGTTGTTGAGCCGCTGGGGCGTCTTGACGTGCGCGATCGGGTCCGCCGCGATCGCGAAAACGGTAGTGCTGCCGGTGATTTCCACCTGTTTGTCCCCTGCCTGGGTAGCGGTTTGCCGCTGTGTCGTTCCCGACTCTCTTGCCTGAAAGCGTCAGTTGCTTTACGCTTTCGGAATAAGTTGTCAGGCAACTTTATTAAGTTGTCCGATAAATCATAGGGCAAGCGTTTTTCCCGTGTCAAGCGGCGGTTTCGGGAGTCCAATCGGAATTTCCGCGGCCGCTGGAACGGCGCTCAGCCCGCGTACGAGCGTGCTACAGGAGACAGAATGATTTCGTTCGAAGGAAAGGTTGCCGCCATCACCGGCGCGGGCAATGGCATCGGCTTGGCGACGGCGCGGCTGATGGCGGCGCATGGCGCCCGGCTGGTGCTGACCGATATCGACAACGCGCGTCTGGAAGAGGTGGCGGCCGAGCTGGATCCCAGCGGGCAGCGCGTCTACACGCACGCGCTGGACGTGTCGGCATCGGCCGACTGCGAACGCGTGTTCGAGGCCGCGGCCAAGCATTTCGGCGGGCTGGACCATCTGGTGCATTGCGCCGGCATCTACCCGGAGCAGCTGGTCAAGGACACCAGCGACGAGGCCTGGCGCACGCTGATGCGCGTGAACCTGGACGGCACCTTCTATGTATGCCGTGCCGCCCAGCGCCATTTGCGCCACGACGGCGCCATCGTGCTGCTGACCTCGCTGGCTGCCCAGCGCGGCAGCTATGCGCACGCGGCCTACTCCGCGTCCAAGGGCGCGGTGCAGAGCTTCACGCGCAGCCTGGCGCTGGAACTGGCGCCGCAGATCCGCGTGAACGCGGTGGCGCCGGGCATCATCGCCACCTCCATGACCCAGGACCTGATCGGGCAAAAGGGCGCGCAGCTGCTGGAAAGCACGCCGCTGCGCCGCTACGGCACGGCCGAGGAAATCGCCGGCTCCATCGCGTTCCTGTGCTCGCCGCTGGCCGGTTTCGTCACGGGCGAGGTCATGCAGGTCAACGGCGGCATCTATATCGCGTAAAGTCCCAGGATGGCGCGGCTGTCCATGCCGCGGCCGCTCTTCCGGGCATTCCCATAAACAAGAGGCGGCGCGCCTGCGCGCCGCCCGCAAGTTTCCACCATTCGACCATGCAGCCCAACCAAGAACAGGATCCGCCGCGCGCCGCGCCCAAGAGTTCGCTTTCGGCGGCGCTGGGCGACGCGCTGGCGGAGCAGATCCGCCAGGGCGTGCTCGCGCCCGGCGATCGCCTGCCCACGGAAAAGCAGCTGACGGAAACCTATTCGGTCAGCCGCGCCGTCGTGCGCGAAGCGCTGGCGCGCCTGAAGTCCGAAGGCCTGATCACGTCGCAGCAAGGCAGCGGAGTGTTCGTCGACCCGAACTTCCAGAAGAATGCCTTCCGCATTGCCGCGCCCACGCCGGGCGACAACCAGGAACTGGAACACATCCTGGAGCTGATGCTGTCCATCGAAGTCACCGCCGCGCGCTATGCCGCGCAGCGCCGCACCGATGCGGACCTGAAGAAGATGCGCCAGGCGCTGGTGGGCATGGAATATGCGCTGCTCAACGACAAGCTGGGCGACGAAGAGGACTACCAGTTCCACCACGCCATCGTGCAGGCCACCCATAATCCGCACTTGGTGGCCCTGAACGATTACCTGGAAGCCAATGTGCGCCGGGTCATCCGCAGCGCGCGCAACAACACGGCGCGCATGTACACCGAACGCATGGCCGCAGTGCAAAGCGAGCATCAGGCGATCTTCGCCGCCATCGACGCGGGCGATCCGGACGCCGCTGGCCGCGCCGCCGACCAGCACCTGCGCAACGCCGCGGATCGTCTGCGCCTGTTCCAGGCGGAGCGGCCGGCGCCGGTCTAGGGCGCCGGGGACTGCCCGCCGCGCGGGCGGACTCTAGGCGAAGGTCTGTTCCATTTCGCGGCGGAACTGCACCGCCGTGGACCTTTCGTCGTACTCCACGTCGGCCCAGCGGATCGCCTGGGACTGACGCACCGGGTTCTTCAGCTTGACCTGGTGCGACAGGCCCAGCGGCAGATAGCCTTCATCGACCGAATCGCGCGCCGGCATCAGCCGGCCGTACACCGTGTAGCCGCCTTCGCCGTCCAGGATCTGTCCGGCCGGCAGGTCGCGCTTGGCGGTGGCGACGACGTCGCCATGCCAGCCGGCGGGCGCGCCGGTGGGTTCGCGCCGCAAACCGACGCTGGCCACGCTGATGCCCAACTCCAGCCCGATCAGGTGATAGGGCTTGTACATGGCGGTGTAGTTGCCGCTGGGATCCGTGACCAGGCCGTATTCCTTGAAGCAGCGGCGCACGTAATCGCTGTCGGCGGCCAGTGTCACGTACACGCCCCAACGCAGGTCGCGGAACACCGGGCGGCCGTCGCGTTCCAGCGAGGAAATCACCTCGACCTGACCGCGGTGGTGCAGGATGCCGCCGCTTTCGCGCGGCCGCAGCACGCGCGCCAGATCGTCCACGCCGCAGGGCGGGAAGTGCAGGCCGGACGGCGAGGGCAGCAGCCCGGTGGCGTTGGAAACCGCGGCCATCTCGATGGCGCTCTTGGTGCCATCGAGGAAGCTGTTGAACATCTGCGCGTTGAAGTCGCCGGCCGCGACCATCTCGGCGGTGAAGCCGTAATAGGGCCAGACGGTGTCCGGCGTGGAGGTATGGAATTCCGGCAGGTACTTGGTGCCCTTGCCCGCGGCCATGACCTCGAAACCGCTGGCGCGGGCCCAGTCCACCATTTCGCAGATCAGGGCGGGCTGGTCGCCGTAGGCCAGCGAATAGACAATGCCGGCTTCGCGTGCGCGCCGCGCCAGCAGCGGGCCGGCCAGCGCGTCGGCCTCGACGTTGACCATGATGATGTGCTTGCCGTATTCGCAGCAGGCCAGCACATGGCTGATGCCGGCGGCGGCCTGGCCGGTGGCGTCGATGACGATATCGACATCGGGGCTGGCGATCACGGCGTGGGGGTCGTCGCAGAAATAGACCTTGCCGTTCTTCAGCGCATCATTGGTGCTGGCGGCATTGAGTGCCGTGGCGGGCCAGCCGACGCGGGTAAGCGCCGCGCGGGCCCGGTCGGGTACCAGATCGGCGACCGCGACCAGCCTCATACCGGGCGTGCGCGGGGCCTGGCTCATGAACATTGCGCCGAACTTTCCGGCGCCCAGCAATGCAACACGCAAGGGCTTGTGATCGGCTTCACGCTGCTTCAGAAGACGGTACAGATTCATGGCGCAGGCTCCTCCGGGGTGGGGCTACAGCAACACAGAATAGTCCCAAATCGCGGCTGCTGAACAGGACTCACTCATCTGCCGTATACAGCTCTCCGGCCAGTACGCTGCGCCAGTTCTGCCAGCTGATGCGGGGGCGGTCCGACACCTCGCGGTTGTAGGGCGCGTCGAACAGGATGTGCTTCCAGCGCGGCTTGACCGCGCCTTCGATCAGCGGCTTGTCGTCGATCAGCAGGTGGCCGTGCACCAGGGTCTTGTCCTTGGTCAGGATCAGGCGGTTGGTCGCTTCGCGGCCCAGGTGCTTTTCCACCCACAGATACTTTTCCGCCACGCAGTTCTCGAACTGCGACAGGGGCGAGGAGCAGATGCGCACGTCCATGCCCAGCGCCAGCAATTCCTTGATGGCTTCCAGCGCGCCGGGCACCGGTGGCAGGTCGCGGATGAAGCCGGGCGCCGTGTAGATGGCTTCGGCCATGCCGCGCAGCTCAGGGGCGTAATCCTGGCGGATGTAGAAGGACTTGCGGTCCTCGAACGCCACTGGCGGGATGTCAGGATGGCGCGCGCGCCAGGCATCGATGAAGGCGTGTTCGAAATCGGCGAGCACGCCGTCTTGGTCCAGCAGGATGATCATGGCGGTCCCGGGGGGTGGCAACCGGCTGATTGTGCCAGAGCGGGAGGTCAGGAGGCTTGCGGCCGGGACTGCGTCACGATGCGGTAGCGGCTGCCGCCCGATTGCGATTCGGAGGCGACCAGCACCATGCGGTCGTAGCGCCAGGGCAGGGGGACGGGGGCCTCGGCAGGGGGGCTGGCGCGCTCGATGTTGCGCAGCAGGGTGACATGCGGGCGGAAAGGCTGGGGCGGCGCGGCCAGGCCGAAGCCGGACAGCCACAGCCAGAGCTCATCGTGGGCGGCCTGCAGGCCCGCGGGCGTGTCGCCGGGGCCGGCCCACAGGATGCGCTGGCGGCCGAAGACGCCGTAGCGGTCCAGCAGGATGTCGTCGGGGGCGAGGCGGCGTTCAGGAGTCGCCGCGGCCAGCTCGTCGGCGAGCGCCGCGTCCACCGGCCCCAGGAAGGCCAGGGTCAGGTGCAGGGTTTCCGTGCGCATGGCGCGCCCGCCGCAGCCGGGACGCGCCTGCTCCGCCCAGGTCGCGAGCTGGGAGGCCAGCGAGGGGGCAGGCCACAGGGCGTAGAACAGGCGGACGGTGGACATGCGCTGATTGTAGGGGCGCATGCGGCGCGATGCGCGTGCGCGGCCCTTCAGTCGCTTGTGGTCTCGGTGCGGCGCCGGCGGGTCAGGGCGGTGTCGAAGCGTTCCACGCCTGGGCGGGCGGGACGATCGAAGCGTTCCACGCCCGGACGGGCCGGGCGGTCGAAACGTTCCACGCCGGGGCGGGTGAAGCGCTCGACGCGCTGCGGGGTTTCGGTCTTGGCCTGCACGCTCTGGGCGGCCGCCTGTTCGCGCTTGGCGATGATTTCCTCGGCGCGCTGGTGGTGCGGCGCCATCTTGCGGACCATCACCCGGCCGTCGCGCGGGAAGTAGTTGATGCGGCGCGCGTGCACGTCGCCCAGGTCTTGCGCCTTGACGGGGATGCCTTCGGTCTTGAGATAGCTCAGCACGAACTGGCCGTTGCGTTCGCCGATGTTCATCTGCTGCATGGCGGACAGCACGGCGCCGCCGCCGAACACCTTGGCTTCGAGCCGGTCGCGCACCGCGCCGGCCTTCAGCAGTTCGTTGATCAGCACTTCCATGGCGAAGGCGCCATAGCGCATGGTGGCCGAGGCGGGCGACTGCATGTCGCCCTCCGGCAACATGAAATGGTTCATGCCGCCCACGCCCGTGACCGGGTCGTGGATACAGGCGGCGACGCACGATCCCAGGACGGTCGAGATCATCAGGTCTTCGTTGGTGACGTAGTACTCGTTGGGCAGTACTTTCACCGCCTGACACTGGAACGCGCTGTCGAAATAGTGGCGCGTCGCACGGGCTTCAAGACGGGCGGCCATGGGACTCGATTAAGGGCAAGAACAACGATTGGGACACGAAGTTGGCAGCTCGGAAATCAGGTATGTATCAAAATATGTAAGAAAATGTCGCTTTATTCTTGCATACTCAAGCTTCCAGCGGGTGAATTGCTATGTAACGGGCGCAGTAATGTGTCCTGTTTTTGCAGCGCGGCCCAAAGCCGAAGACGCCCGCGGGCAGGCATGCAAGCATCCTACACAGGCGGGCGGAAGTCGTTCCCCGGATCACGGGGGAGAAGGGGCTTTATACGGAGCTTTAGGCGCCGCGCGTCAGAAGCGCGTGCTGCGGGTAACCGACCAGCGGGCCGACAGGGCGCCCAGGGCGGCCGAAGCCACCACCGCGCCGATCAGCACGGCCGGGCCTGGCAGGTGCAGGGCGAATTCGGCCCCGTAGCTGCGGGCCAGCCCGACCAGGGCGTCGTTCAGCGGCGACAGCGCGACCGCCGCCACGCCGATGGCCAGAAGCGAGGCCACCGCGCCCGATAGCGCGCCCAGGTAGAGGAAGGGGCGGCGCACGAAGGATTCGGTGGCGCCCACCAGCCGCGCCACGCCGATCTCCTCGCGTTGCGAGAGCGCCTGCATACGCACGGTGTTGAAGACCGTCGCCAGCACCACCACCGCCACGCAGGCGGCCAGGAAGGCCAGGCCGATGCGGGCAAAGCGCAGGATCGCCTCCAGGCGCTGCACCCAGGCGCTGTCCAGCTGCACCAGGTCGACGTGGTTCCATTGTTTCCAGGAGGCGGCCAGCTTGTCGGCCCGGCCGGCGAGGTTGTCGCCATCGGCCAGCGTCACCACCACCGCGTCCGGCAGCGGATTGCCCGGCAGCACGGCCAGCGCCTGCTGCCAGGCCGGGTTGGCGCGCAGATCCGCCAAGGCGTCCTCGCGGCCAACCACGCGCACGGCTCGGATGTCGTCCTTGAATTCGTCCTGGATGCGTTTGGCCACGTCCGCGGCGGCGCCCGCGGGGGCGTCCACGCGCATGAAGACGGTGACTTCGGGGGTGACCGACATCTGGCGCGCCACCGGCTGGACCGAAACCAGGATGGCGCTGCCCAATAGCGGCAGCGCCAGCGCCAAGGCCATGACCAGCAGGTTGGCCAGGGAGGAGAACGGTTGCTTGATCAGCCGGCGCAGGGTGACCAGCAGCGCGTAGCGATGTTGCCGCAGCCAGGCGTTCATGCGGACTCTCCCGGGTAGGCGCGGCCGGGCGCGGCGCCCGGCTGCTGTCCGATACCGGGTTGTCCCGCGCCGGCCTCAGGCGGCGGCGTTGCGGAACCCTGGGAGTCGGCGAACTTGCCCGGGTCGATGCGCAAGGTGCGGGTGGCGTAGCGCGCCATGAGGTCCTGGTCGTGCGAGGCGATCAGCGTGGTCACGCCGACGCGGTTGAAGTCGCGGAACACATTCATGATGCGCTGCGCGTTGTCGTGGTCGAGGTTGGCGGTGGGTTCGTCGGCAATCAGGATGGCGGGCCGGTTCACGATGGCCCGCGCGATCGCCAGGCGCTGCTGTTCGCCGCCGGACAGTTCGATCGGATTCAGGTCTTCCTTGCCGGACAGTCCCACCTTGTCCAGGGCGGCGCGGGCGCGTGCCGCGGCCGAGTCCCAGGCGTGGCCGGTAACCGCCAGCGGCAGCATGACATTTTCGAACGCGCTTCGATCGAACAGCAGATGCGTGTCCTGAAGAATCACGCCCACGGCGCGGCGCAGGTACGGCCGGGCGCGGGCGGGCAGCTTGTCCAGCCGCTGGCCGTTGACCTGGATCGAACCCCGGCTGGCGGGCTCCAGCCCGCCGATCAGCTTGAGCAAGGTGGACTTGCCGGCGCCGGACGGCCCGGATACGAAAACGAATTCTCCCGCGCTCACGCGGAAGTTGATGTCGGCCAGGATATTGCGGCCGCGACCATATGATTTGAATACGTGCTGGAATTCGATCATGGCGGCTGTCAGATGAAGCCGCAATAGTAACTCGGGGACACTAAGGTGGCCTAAACCGCCTGGACGAGGGGCGGACAAATATTTGCGCGCAAGGCGTCCGGGCGCGTTTGTCCCCGCTCAAACAGTGCCCCCATTTTTGGTAGAAAACAGCGTTTCATTTCACCCAGTGTCCCTATATTTCAAGGGAATTCCCGGATGCGCCGCGTGCTGCGCGGACGCTACCATCCGCCCCATACGTGGACCCAACCCGGCCTGCGTGCTACTTCGCTTTATCCCACACGGAGAACACGATGAAAGTACTGAAACTCGCTGCGATCGGCGCCGCTTTGTTTGCTGCATCCACGGCTGCCAATGCGGGCGCAACCTTCGATAACGTCAAGAAAAAAGGGTTTGTCCAGTGCGGGGTTTCGACGGGCATTCCGGGGTTCTCCATCGCTGACAGCAAGGGCGAATACAAGGGCATCGACGTGGACCTGTGCCGCGCCATCGCCTCGACCATGTTCGGCGACGCCACCAAGGTCAAGTTCACCCCGCTGAACACGCAACAACGCTTCACTGCGCTGCAGTCCGGCGAAGTCGACGTCCTCACCCGCAACACCACCGTCACGCTGACGCGCGACACGACGCTGGGCCTGATCGGCGTGGGCGTGAACTACTACGACAGCCAGGGCGTCATGGTCTCCAAGGACCTGAACGTCAAGAGCGCCAAGGAACTGAACGGCGCCACCATCTGCGTGCAGCCCGGCACCACCACCGAACTGAACCTGGCTGACTGGTTCCGCGGCCAGAAGATCGAATTCAAGCCGGTCGTGATCGACAAGTACGACGAAATCATCCGTGCCTTCTCGGCCGGCCGCTGCGACGCCTTCACCACCGACAAGTCGCAGCTGGCTTCCACCCGCACCACGCTCGAGAACCCGGACAAGTTCATCATCCTGCCGGAAGACTTCTCCAAGGAGCCGCTGGGCCCCATGGTCCGCCAGGGCGACGAGCAATGGTTCAACATCGTGCGCTGGTCGCTCAACGCCATGCTCGAAGCCGAGGAATACGGCATCACCAAGGCCAACGTCGATGAAATGGCCAAGAGCCCGAACCCCAACATCCAGCGCATCCTGGGCGTGACCCCGGGCATGGGCAAGAACCTGGGCGTGGATGACAAGTGGGCCTACAACATCATCAAGAACGTGGGCAACTACGGCGAGAGCTTCGAAAACACGCTGGGCAAGAGCAGCGCGATGAAGCTGGAGCGCGGTCTTAATGCTTCCTACAAGCAAGGTGGCTTGATGTACGGCTGGCCGGTGCGCTAACACACGGCTGCCTGGAAAAACGGAGCCCCGCGCTCCGTTTTTCCTCTCCCGCCCTCGGGCGGGTGGCAGGAGTGGGTGGCGCGGCCCTACCGGCTTCGCCGCCCGGTGTCCGACTTCTGTAGATTTACTCATGAATACTCCCAATAAAAGCGCGCCTGCATCGGCACCTCCCCGGCGTCTGAACTGGAACGATCCCGGGGTGCGCTCCGTGGTCTATCAAGTCCTGGCGCTGGCCGCGGTGGCCTGGGCCGTGTGGTTCCTGGTTTCAAACACGCTGCACAACCTGTCCGTGCGCAACATCGCCACGGGCTTCGGCTTTCTGGACCGCGAGGCCGGCTTCGCGATCGGCGAAACGCCCATCGCCTATACCCCTGCGGACACCTATGGCCGCGCCATCCTGGTGGGCCTGCTCAACACGCTGCGCGTGGCGGTCATCGGCATCGTGCTGGCGACCATCCTCGGTACGCTCATTGGCATCGGCCGCCTGTCCAAGAACTGGCTGGTCGCCAAGATCACCTCGGTCTACGTCGAGATAATGCGCAATGTGCCGCTGCTGCTGCAGCTGTTCTTCTGGTACGCGCTGATCACGGAAAACATGCCGGGTCCGCGCCAGGCGCACAATCCGCTGCCCGGCGTCTTCATCTCCAACCGCGGCTTGAAGGTGCCGGGGCTGGAAGGCAATTCGCTGGACTGGATGCTGGCCGGACTGGGCCTGGCCATCGTGGCGATCATCCTGCTGGGCCACTGGGGCAAGAAGCGCCAGGAGGCGACCGGCCGCGTGTTTCCGCTGGGCCGCGCCGCGATCGGCCTGCTCATCGGCTTGCCCATCGTCGGCTGGCTGGTCAGCGGCGCTTCGCTGACCCTGGACATGCCGGAGCTCAAGGGCTTCAACTTCTCGGGCGGCCTGACCTTGTCGCCGGAATTCGCCGCCCTGATGGCGGGCCTGGTGATCTACACCTCGGCCTTCATCGCCGAGGTGGTGCGTTCGGGCATCCAGGCGGTCAACAATGGCCAGTGGGAAGCTGCCGGCTCGCTGGGCCTGCGCCGCAAGCAGGTGCTGCGCCTGGTGGTGCTGCCGCAGGCGCTGCGCGTGATCATCCCGCCGATGACCAGCCAGTACCTGAACCTGACCAAGAACAGCTCGCTGGCGGTGGCCATCGGCTACCCCGACATCGTGTCGGTGGTGAACACCACGCTGAACCAGACCGGCCAGGCCATCGAGGGCATCCTCATCATCATGGCCGCGTACCTGACGGTCAGCCTGTCGATCTCGATATTCATGAACTGGTACAACAAGCGCATCGCGCTGGTGGAGCGTTGATATGAGCAGCACTTCGCATATCCCCGCCGAAGGCCTGCCGCCGCCCAGCACCCACGTGGGCGCCTGGGTCTGGATCAAGTCGCGCCTGTTCTCGTCGCCGCTGAACATCCTCATCACGGTGCTGCTGGCCTGGTTCCTGCTGATGGCAGTGCCGGCGTTGGTGGAATGGGCCTTCATCAAGGCGAACTTCTCCGCGGCCAACGCGCAGGAATGCCGCGCTTCCGGGGGCGCCTGCTGGGCGTTCATCATCGAGAAGCACCGGCTGATCCTGTTCGGCACCTATCCCTACGACGAGCAATGGCGTCCGCTGATCGCAACCATCATCCTGGTGGCTGTGATCGTCTGCAGCGGCATCCGCCGCTTCTGGAACTGGAAGCTCGCCGTCATCTGGACCGTGGGCCTGACGGCCGTGGCGCTCCTGATGTGGGGCGGCGTGTTCGGCCTGACCTACGTGGAAAACGCGCGTTGGGGCGGCCTGCCGCTGACGCTGATCCTGTCCACGTTCGGCATTGCCTTCGCCTTCCCCATCGGCGTGCTGCTGGCCCTGGGCCGGCGCTCCAAGATGCCTGCCATCAAGGCGCTGTGCGTCGTGTACATCGAGCTGATCCGCGGCGTGCCGCTGATCAGTCTGCTGTTCATGTCGTCGGTGATGTTGCCGCTGTTCTTGCCTGAAGGCTTCTCCATCGACAAGCTGTTGCGCGCGCAGATCGCGATCATCATGTTCGCGGCGGCGTACATCGCCGAAACGGTGCGCGGCGGCCTGCAGGCGATTCCCAAGGGCCAGTACGAGGGCGCGGATTCGCTGGGCCTGAACTACTGGCAGCAGATGCGCAAGATCATCCTGCCGCAGGCGCTGAAGATCGTGATTCCGCCGCTGGTCAGCATTTTCATCGCGCTGTTCAAGGACACCTCGCTGGTGGTGATCATCGGCATCTTCGACCTGACGCTGGCGGCCAAGGCGGCCTTGTCCGATGCGGCATGGCGCGGATTCGGGGTGGAGGCGTACCTGTTCATTTCGCTCATCTACTTCGTCTTCTGCTTCTCCATGTCCAAGTACAGCCAGGCGCTGGAAAAACGCCTGGCCACGGGACACGCACGCTAGAACTTTGCAGCGCGTCCGCCCCGGGCGGACGCGCACCGCGATACTTACGGGAGTACAGGCATGTCTGATGCCATCATCAAATTGCAGGACGTGAACAAGTGGTACGGGCAGTTCCACGTGCTGCGCAACATCAACCTGGACGTCGCGCCGGGTGAGCGCATCGTGGTGTGCGGGCCGTCGGGCTCGGGCAAGTCCACCATGATCCGCTGCATCAACCGCCTGGAAGAGCACCAGAAGGGCCACATCATCGTGGACGGTACGGAACTCACCAACGACCTCAAGCACATCGAAACCATCCGCAAGGACGTCGGCATGGTGTTCCAGCACTTCAACCTGTTCCCGCACCTGACGGTGCTGGAGAACCTGACGCTGGGACCCATGTGGGTGCTGAAGAAGCCGCGCGCCGAAGCCGAGGCCACGGCCATGAAGTACCTGGAGCGCGTGCGCATTCCGGACCAGGCCAAGAAATTCCCCGGCCAGCTGTCGGGCGGCCAGCAGCAGCGCGTGGCGATTGCGCGTTCGCTGTGCATGAGCCCCAAGATCATGCTGTTCGATGAGCCGACCTCGGCGCTGGACCCGGAAATGGTCAAGGAAGTGCTGGACGTGATGGTCAACCTGGCGCAGGAAAGCGGCATGACCATGATCTGCGTGACCCACGAAATGGGCTTCGCGCGCAAGGTCGCCAACCGCGTGATCTTCATGGACCGCGGCGAGATCATCGAGCAGAACAGCCCGGATGAATTCTTCGACAATCCGCAGAACGACCGGACCAAGCTCTTCTTGAGCCAGATCCTGCACTGATGCTGCAAAACCGCCTTCGGGCGGTTTTTTCTTGGGGCGGCCTGTTGCCGCGGCGGGGGCAGCGGCGTGAACAGCCGGGGGTTGTGCTGGTATCTCTTTGTTACGCCTGATTCCTCGCTGCGGTATGCTACTGACCGCTATTGATCCGAAGCGAGGAGAACAACATCATGACGCAGACCCCCCGCAGCGCTGTGCGCCGCGCCCTGTTGCAAGGCGCCGTGGCGCTGGCCGCCACCCTGCCTTTCGGCGCTCCGGCGCTGGCCCAGGCCACCGATTTCCCGACCAAGCCGCTGCGCTTCGTCGTGCCTTACCCGCCCGGCGGCCCGCTGGACACCATGGCCCGCATGCTGGCCGAGAAGGTGCGCGGCTCGCTGGGGCAGCCTGTCATCGTGGAAAACCGTTCGGGCGCGGGTGGCAACATCGGCGCCGACCTGGTGGCCAAGGCGCCGGCCGACGGCTATACGCTGGTGATGGGCGCGGTCGCGACCCACGCCATCAATCCCTGGCTGTTCGCCAATCTGCCGTATGACCCGGTGAAGGATTTCGCGCCGGTGACCATCGTGGCCTCGGTGCCCAATGTGCTGGTGATGAACGTCGAGTTCGCGCAGAAGAACAAGATCGAGAAGCTGGCCGATCTGATCGACTACGCCAAGAAGAATCCGGGCAAGCTGAACTACGGTTCGGGCGGCAACGGCAGCGCGGGCCATCTGTCGGGCGAGCTGTTGAAGGCGCGCGCGGGGATCAATGTCGAGCACATTCCTTACCAGGGCGCGGCGCCTGCGCAGCTGGCGTTGCTGTCGGGCCAGTCGGATTTCATGTTCGATAACCTGGCGGCTTCGGCGCCGCTGATCAAGGACGGCAAGGTCAAGGCATTGGCCGTGACCACCGCCAAGCGTTCGTCGCTGCTGGCGGATGTGCCTACGGTGGAAGAGTCGGGGATCAAGGGTTTTGACCTGGGGACCTGGTTCGGAGTGTTCACGACGGGCGGTACGCCGGCGCCGGTGGTGGCGAAGCTGAACAAGGCTTACTCGGAGGCGATGCAGCAGGCGGATGTGAAGCAGCGCTTGCTGACGATGGGGTCTGAGGCTGCGCCGATGACGCCTGAGGCGTTTGCCGAGTTCGTCAAGAGCGAGAAGGCGAAGTATCAGGAGATTGTGAAGATCTCGGGTGCTAGTTTGAATTGATTGGTTTGTCTTGATGGGCGTCGTTGGTTCTTAAGACGCCCGGTGCGTCGGTGGCCCGGGAGGCGCGGGTCAACGATTGCGGTCCGGAGCCTTCGCTCCGGACTTCCCCGTCCTCATCCTCGTCCAGGCCTTCGGCCTTCCCTACGGATTCCGTCGGGCTTATCGACGCCCCGCGCCTCCCGGGCCACCGACGCACCGGGCTCTGGCGGTTGAAACTTGACGTCAGCTGGGGCGATTGGCGTTCTTCTGGTTCTTGCCGACATCTGTGTTGGGGGGCGTGTCTTGCGGGGCCCGCCCCAGGCCGGCCGCGCGGGCGGCCTTTTGGGGCTTACGCGGTGTCTTGCGTCGTGATGCTGTGTGCCTTGTGCCTTGTGCTTTGCGCTTTGCGGTGCGGCTTGTGATCTATGCTGAGCGTCCTTGCTTTTTTATCTGGGGCCGTCATGCATCTGCAAGCTGCCATTCCCATTTTGCGCATTTTCTCCGTGGAGAAGGCGCGCGAGTTCTATCTGGACTTCCTGGGGTTCGAGTGGGACTGGGAGCATCGCTTCGAGCCGGGCATGCCGCTGTATGCGCAAGTGCATCGCGGCGACCTGGTGCTGCACCTGAGCGAGCACCACGGCGATGCCACGCCCGGGTCCGCGGTGTTCGTGCGGATGCGGGGCGTGGACGAGTTCCAGGCCGAGGTGAACGCCAAGGGCTATGGCTATATGCGGCCCGGCGTGGAAGAGATGCCGTGGGGGCGGGTGATGGCGGTCATCGATCCGTTCGGGAATCGGCTGAGCTTCTGCGAATCATCCGATTAGACGCCCAGGTAGCGCTGCGCCAGTTCGGGCTGCGCGGCGAGTTCCGTGGGGCTGCCTTGCCAGACGACGCGGCCTTTTTCGAGAACGTGGTGGCGGTCGACGAGCGTCGCCATTTCCTTCAGGTTCTTGTCTATCACCAGGATGGTCTGGCCTTCTTCCTTCAGGCGGCGCAGGCAGTTCCAGATTTCGTGACGGATCAGCGGCGCCAGGCCTTCGGTGGCTTCGTCCAGGATGAGCAGGCGCGGGTTGATGAGGAGGGCGCGGCCGACGGCGAGCATTTGCTGTTCGCCGCCGGACAGGGTGCGAGCGGATTGGGCGCGGCGTTCCTTCAGGCGCGGGAACAGGTCGAAGACGCGGCCGACGTGCCAGCCGGCGCGGGTGTTGCGGGCGGTGGCGATCAGGTTTTCTTCCACCGACAGCGAGCCGAAGACGCGGCGGCCTTCGGGCACCAGGCCTATGCCCAGTTGGGCGATGCGGTGCGGCGCCTGGCCCGCGATGGGTTGGCCGTCGAGCAGGATGCTGCCGCCTTGGGCGGGCAGCATGCCCATGATGGTTTTCACGGTGGTGGTCTTGCCCATGCCGTTGCGGCCGATCAGGGATACGACCTGGCGCGCGGCGATGTCCAAGTCCACGCCGAACAGCACTTTGCTTGCGCCGTAGCCGGCCTGCAGTTGCTTGAGTTGCAGCATCAGTCCTCCTCGCCCAGATAGGCGGCGCGCACGTCGGGGTGATGGCGCACCTCGTCGGGCGTGCCGGTGAAGATGGTCTTGCCATAAACCAGCACGGTGATGCGGTCGGCCAGGGCGAAGACGGCGTCCATGTCGTGTTCGACCAGCAGGATGGCGTAGCGGCCCTTCAGTTCCTGCAGCAGCGCGGTCATGCGCTGGGATTCCTCGGCGCCCATGCCGGCCATGGGTTCGTCCAGCAGCAACAGCGAGGCATCCAGCGACAAGGCCATCGCCAGTTCCAGCTGGCGTTTCTCGCCGTGGGCCAGTTCTGAAACTCGCACGTGGGTGCGGCCGCCTAGGCCGACGCGTTCCAGCGCCTCTCTGGCAGGTTGGCGCAGTTGCGGCAGGCTGCGGGCGTTCTTCCACAGGTTGAAGCCGCCCGGGCTGCGCGCCTGCACCGCCATGGCGACGTTGTCCTCGGCGCTGAAGGCGGGATAGAGCTGGCTGATCTGGAACGAGCGCGCCAGACCCGCCGCGGGCCGCTTGTGGGCCGGCATGCGGGTGATGTCGCGGCCGTCCAGCAGGATGCCGCCCGCGTCCGGCAGGATCTCGCCGCTGATCTGCGACAGCAGCGTGGTCTTGCCCGCGCCGTTGGGGCCAATGAGCGCATGCAGTTCGCCGGGCCGGACCTGCAGGTTGACGCCTTGCGTCGCACGCACGGCGCCGAAGGATTTCTGCAGGTCGCGGATTTCCAGTTTGGGATGATCAGTCATGGTGCTTGCCTCCCACCAGCCAGCCATAGACGCCGCGCTTGCCGAACAGCACCACCAGCACCAGCACCGGGCCCAGGATCAGCATCCAGTGCTCGGTCCAGGCGGTGGCGATCTGTTCCAGGCCCAGGTACACGGCCACGCCCAGAACGGGACCGAAGATGGAGCCCATGCCGCCCAGGATCACCATGGCCATGAGTTCGCCGGACTTCTGCCAGGAAGTCATGTCGGGGCTGACGAAGAGCGCATAGTTGGCCCATAGCGCGCCCGCCAGCCCGGTGCCCGCGGCCGACAGCACGAAGGCGGTGAGCCGGTAGCGCAGGGGCGCCAAGCCCAGGCCGATGCTGCGGCGCGGATTCTGCTTGATGCTTTGCAGCGCCATGCCGAAGGGCGAGTTGACGATGCGGCGGCAGGCCAGGATCCATGCCGTCATGAGCGCCAGGCAGACGTAATAGAAGGTCGCGGGACGGTTCATGTCCATGCCGGGCAGGGTGTTGCGCACGTCGATGGACAGGCCATCATCGCCGCCATAGACCATCAGGCCGACCAGGATGAAGTACAGCATCTGTCCAAAGGCCAGGGTGATCATGATGAACTGCACGCCGGAGGTGCGCAGCGACAGGAAGCCCACCACCAGGCCGGCCAGCGCGGCGGCAGCGATGGCCAGGGGCCACATCACCAGCGCCGCGTTGCTGCCGCTCCAGCCGAACAGCGTGTCGCCCTGGGCCAGGTGAAAGCCGGCGATGCCGATCACGTAGCCGCCCAGTCCGAAGAAGGCGGCATGGCCGAAGCTGACCATGGCGCCGTAGCCCAGGATCAGGTCCAGGCTGACGGCGGCGATGGCGTAGATGAGAAAGCGGGTCATCAGGTTGACCAGGAAGCTTTCGCCGGTGGCCGACGCGATGGCCGGCACCAGGGCGAACAGCAGCAGCCCGATCATGTTGACGAGTGTTTTTCTGGTCATGGATATCGTTCCTATCGCTGCGCGGGTACCAGGCCGCGCGGCTTGAACAGCAGCACGATGGCCATCAGGATGTAGATGCTGGCCGAGACCAGGCTGGAACTCGCCGAGTCCGACAGCTCTGGCGGCAGCAGCCGCGACATCCAGAACGGGATGTAGGCGCGCCCCAGCGCATCGGTCATGCCTATCATGAGCGAGCCGACCAGCGCGCCGCGCACCGAACCCACTCCGCCCACCACGATGACGACGAAGGTGGTGATGAGGATGCGCTCGCCCATGCCGATTTCCACCGCCAGGAGCGGCGCCGCCATCACGCCGGCAAAGCCGCAGAGCAGGGCGCCCAGCGTGAAGATCAGCGTGAACAGGCGCTGGATGTTCACGCCCAGCGCGTCGACCATTTCGCCGTCGTCGGCGCCGGCGCGCACCAGCATGCCGACGCGCGTGCGCGAGATCAGCAACCACAGCCCCAGCGCCACCAGCACGCCGGCGCCGATGAAAGCCAGCCGCATGAGGGGATAGTTAAGGCCGGGCAGAATCTCCACGGAACCTGACAGGAAGGGCGGAATGTCCATGAAAGGCGGGCTGCGGCCGAACAGAACCGTCACCATCTCGTTGGTGAACAGCGTCAGGCCCAGTGTGGCCAGCACCTGGTCCAGGTGGTCGCGGCGGTACAGATGGCGGATCACCAGCAGCTCCACCACCAGCCCATAGAGCGCCGCGCCCGCCAGCGCCGCCAGCAGCGCGGCCAGGAACGATCCGGTGGCCGCCGCCGCGCTGGCCGCGCAGAACGCGCCGACCATGTAGAACGAACCGTGCGTCAGGTTGATGACGTTCATGATGCCGAACACCAGCGTCAAGCCCGCCGACAGCAGGAACAGTAATGCGCTGTACTGCAGGCCATTCAAGACCTGCTCCAGGAACATCAGCATGGGGACTCCTTGTGGAGTGGGCCCGGGGGACTGCGCGCAATCCGCCGGGCGTCGTGCGGACTTACATCTTGCAGTCGGCGGCGTGCACGTCGGTATGGTCGCGGGCGATGACCTTCAGGTTCTTGTAGACCAGCTTGCCGTCCGGGCCATCTTCAATATGCAACAGGTACCAGTCCTGGATCGGATGCTGGTTGGAGCCGAACTTGAACTTGCCGCGCACGCTGGGGAAGTCGGCGCGGCGCAGCGCGTTGCGGAAGTCGTCGGCGCGGCCGGTGATGTCGCCGTCCACCGCCTTGAGCGCGGAGCCGATCAGGTTGGCGGTGTCGTAGGCCTGCGCCGCGTAGGCGGTGGGCGCGCGGTTGTAGGCTTTGGTGAAGGCTTCGACGAAATGCTTGCTCTGCGGGTTGTCGAGATCAGCGCTCCACAGCGAGCTCAGGTAGAAGCCCTTGCCGGCGTTGCCGGTGGCGGCCAGCATGCGGTCGTCCATCGAGTAGATGGGCGTGATCATGCGGATCTTGTCGGCCAGGCCGGAGTTGGCGAATTGCTTGGTCAGGTTGATGCCGGCGCCGCCAGGGTGGAACTGGAAGATGGCGTCGGGATTGAGCGAGCGGATGCGCGCCAGTTCCACCGAGAAGTCGGCCTGTTCCAGCTTGGTGTAGATCTCGTCGGCGATTTCGCCTTTGTAGGTGCGCTTGAAGCCTGCGACGGCATCGCGTCCGGCCTGGTAGTTGGGCGCCATGATGACCACGCGCTTGGCGCCCAGCTCGTTGGCGGCCAGGCCCGCGGTGTCGGCGTAGGAGTCGTTCTGGAACGCCACCGAGAAGTAGTTCGGGTTGCAGGCCTTGCCGGCGTAGTTGGAGGGGCCTGCGTTCAGGCTGACATAGAAGCCGCCCGCGTTCAGCACCGTGGGCCCCACGGCCGCCATGACGTTGGAGAAATTGATGCCGGTGAACAACCGCACGCCGCCCTGCACCATCTTGTCGGCGATCTGCTTGGCGTTGGCGGGTTTGAGCGCATCGTCCTCCACGCGCACATTGACCGGCACGCCGCCCAGCTTGCCCCCGCCTTCCTTCACGGCCAGCATGAAGGCGTCGCGCTCGTCTTCGCCGATGTAGCCGGCGGGCGTGGACAGGGTGCCGATGAAGCCGATGTCGACCGGCTTCTGCTGCGCGGCGGCCGCGAACGCGGTCAGCGCAAGCGCGAGGGCGGCGCTGCCGCGGATTGCGGTTTTTCTCATGGTTGTCTCCTTGGGTGCCTGCATTTTTTCTATTGAGAGGAATGCCCCGCGAGGCAGTTTTCCACCTTCCAGCCGTACAGCCACTGCAACGCGTCGTAGAACTGGGACTGGCTGCGGCCAGTCCACAGCATGTTGCGCACGGTGCGTTCGACGCCCCGCGCGTGATAGAGCCTGCCCATTTCGCGCGTGGACCACACCACCCGCGCGCTGCGCGGGATGCGGACGGATTCGTACAGGCGGAATGCGGCCTCCAGGTCGTGGCCGCACTGCTTCACGGCCTCGCCCAATGTCACCGCATCCTCCAGCGCCATGCAGGCGCCCTGGGCCATGTATTGGGTCATGGGATGGGCGGCATCGCCCAGAATGGTCACGCGGCCCTGGCCCCAGCGCTCCACGGGTTCGCGGTCGGCGGTGGCCCAGCGCTTCCAGGAAGTGGGGCGGTCCAGCATCTGGTGCGGACGCGGGTGGATGCCCTGGAAGTAGGAAAGCACTTCTTCCTTGCTGCCCTCGCGCACGCCCCATTCTTCTTGTTCGCGGCTGTGGAAAGTCACCACCAGGTTGTATTGCTGGCCGCCGCGCAAGGGGTAGTGCACCAGATGGCAGTGCGGGCCGGCCCACAGCACCGGCGCGTTGATGCGCAGCTCCTCGGGCATGTTCTCGCGTTCGACCACGGCGCGGTAGACCACGTGGCCGGTCACGCGCGCCGGGTCGCCCACCATGCGTTCGCGGATCACGGACTTCACGCCGTCCGCGCCCACTACGGCGTCGGCGCGATAGCGGTTGCCCTGCGTGTCCACGGCCTCCACGCCCTTGTCGTCCTGCGACATGGAGGCGATCTGGGTGGAGGTGCGAAAGCTGATCAGCGGATTCTGCTGCACGGCCTCCAGGATGGACAGGTGGATGTCGGCGCGGTGGATCACGGCGTAGGGGCCGCCGAAGCGCTCGCGGAAGGCCTCGCCTGTATCGATGCGCACGACCTCTTTGGCGTCGACCGCGTCCATCATGATGATGTGGTCGGTGAAGACGGCGCGGGCGCGCGCGGTCTGGCCCACGCCCAGGGCGTCCAGCGCCGCGAAGGCGTTGGGGCCCAGCTGGATGCCGGCGCCGATTTCGCCGATGTGCGCGGCCTGCTCCAGCAACTGCACGGCGATGCCTTGCCGGGTCAGCGCCAGCGCGGCGGCCAGGCCGCCGATGCCGCCGCCCACCACGATCACGGATTTATCGGTTTGCGTTGCGTTCATATGTGGCCTCCGCGCCGTTCAGTCCTGGCCGCCCAGGAACACGCCTTGTTTCAACAGCTGCGCCTGCAAGGCGGAAATGGGCACGTCGCCCGGTGCGATGCCGGCGCGCAGCGCCATGGCGGCCGCCGTGCCCGCGGCCTCGCCCATGACGAAGCAGCTGCCGCTTACGCGCGCGGCCGACTGGCCTTCGTGCGTCATGGAGGCGCAGCGTCCGGCCACCAGCACGTTGCCCGCCACGCCCGGGGCGCGTTTGGGGACCATCATGCGGAATGGCAGCTGGTTATAGCCGCGGGACTCGGGGATAGGCGGCCAGAGCCATTGCACGTCGCCGGCCGTGTGCATTTCCAGCGGCCAGCCGTTGACGCCGATGCTGTCCGGAAAGTCGGCGCAGCCCAGCACGTCTTCCTTGCTCAGGACGGCCTCGCCCACGATGCGGCGCGTTTCGCGGATGCCCAACTGCGGTGCGATGTCCAGCACATAGGCGTTCTCGAAACCCGGCACCTTGGCGCGCAGGAAGGCGAGGTATTGCACGATCTGGCGGCGGCCTTCGAGTTCGCCGGCCGACAGGGAATCGGCGTCGGTGCCGTCGGCCGCGCTGCCGTCGGCGTTGGCCAGCTGGGTGACGTTGACCCGCCATTCGTAGTCATGTTTTTGCGGGCGCACGATGGCGCCGCGGCGCGGGAAGGTGAATTCGCCGCTGGCCGCGGCCTGGTCCATCAGCTGCGGAATGGTCTTCCAGGCTTCCTGGGCGCGGGCGCCGTCGACATTGCCGACCTTGAACATCAGCGTGGGGTAAAGCATGCCGCCGTGCTCGTCGCCCTTTTCGAAGGGCAGGCCGCCCCATTGGGCGATGTCGGCGTCGCCCGAGCAATCGATATAGACCTTGGCGCGCACGGCGCGGCGGCCGGACTTGGTTTCCAGGAACAGCGCATCCACGCTGCCGTCGGCGCCGCGCGCCAGGCCGGTGGCCAGCGCATGGAACAGCACCTGCGCGCCGCTGGCCTGGACCAGCCCGTCGGCGGCGCACTTGAAGGCCGAGATGTCGTAGGCCTGGGCGTGGATCTTGCCCAGGATCAGATGCGGCTCGTTGAGGCCGTCCAAGGCCCGCATGCGGTCCAGCAAGTCCTCCGTCATGCCGTGGACCACCTGGCGGATATTGCCGCGGACGTTCGCGTGCAGGCCGCAGAAGTTGGATACGCCGGCCGCCGTGCCCATCCCTCCCAGGAAGCCGTAACGTTCCACCAGCAGCACGCTGGCGCCGTTGCGCGCGGCGCTGGCGGCGGCCAGCAGGCCGGCGGGGCCGCCGCCCAGCACGACAACGTCATATTCGCCGTAGAGCGGAACCTGGCGGGCGGGTTCGGTGATGAGCATCCCGAGTTCTCCTTGTGTGGATTGCGAGGCGTGGCCGGGCGCCGGCTTACTGGCCCTTGATGCCCAGTTTCTTGATGAGCGGCTCCCAGCGCTTGAGTTCGTCATCCATATAGGCGCGGAATTCGGCGGGCGTGGTGCCGGCGGGATCCATGAACTGGGCCTGCAGGCGCTTGGTGACCTCGGGATCGCGTATGGCCTGGATCAGTGCGTCGGACAGCTTCTTCTGGATGTCGGCGGGAACCTTGGACGAGATCACAAAGCCGATCCACGCCGAGCCTTCGATTCCCGGCACGCCGACTTCGGCCAGCGTCGGGATGTCGGGCAGCAGGGCCGAGCGCCTGGAAGAGGTGACGGCCAGCGCCTTCAGGCGTCCGTCCTTCACCATGGGCATGACGGCGATGGGCGGCAGCGCGGCGAACTGTGTGTCGCCGGACAACAGCGAGGTCAGCGCCGCGGGCGACGAGGGATAGGGCACGTGGGTGGCGCGCGCGCCGGTCTGCTGCAGCATCAGTTCCACGGCCAGGTGCGACACCGTGCCGGCGCCCGTGGACGGGAAGTTGTACTTGTCTGAATTTTTCTTCAGCGCTTCCAGCAACTGGCCGATGTTGTCGATGCCGGCCGAGGCGGGCACGACCAGCACATTGGGCTGGTGCACCGCCAGCGTCAGCGGCGCCAGGTCGGTAGCCGGCGCATAGGGCAGCTTGTCGAACAGCAGCGTGTTGTTGACCAGCGGGCCGGTAATGGACACGCCGAAGGTGTAGCCGTCGGGCTTGGCGTTGGCGATGGCATAGGTGCCGATGTTGCCGCTGGCGCCCGGCTTGTTCTCGATGACGATGCTCTGGCCCAGGATGGCGCCGGCCTTTTCGCCGACGATGCGCGCCACCTGGTCGGGGCTGGAGCCCGGGCCGAAGGGCACGATGGCCTTGAGCGGCTGGGCCGGCCAGGCCTGGGCTTGCGCGGCGGCCAGCGGCGCAAGCGCGGCCAATCCCAGGATCAGCGCATGGGCGGCGATACGGCGCGCGTAGGGCTTATGCATGGGTGTCTCCGAGATCTTTCATGGTGTTGAAATAGGTTTGTTCGTTGGCGATGAAGGCCGCGACCATGGCGCGATAGGTGGCGTCCACGACCTGGTCCAGATTGGCGAAGCCCTGGTTGTGGCGTTCGGCCAGCAGGCGCGCCTTTTCGAAGACCTGGGCCTGGCGGGCCGGGGCGCTGACCTGGAAGGCGTCGCGCTTGAAGCGCGCGGCGTCCTTCACGTACATGGCGCGCTCGGCGATCAGGCGCACGATCTCGTCGTCCAACCGGTCGATGTTGGCGCGCACGTCCGCCAGGGTGGCGCATAGAGGGCGGTAGGCGGGATCGGTGTATTCGCGCAGCGGCGCGCCCTGGGTGTCGGGTTCCTGGTTGCTCACTTGGTGTAGTCCGGTTGCTGGGTGGGGGCCGCCTGCTGGAAGGCGGGCTGCGCATTGCAGTACTCATAGACGCGCATGGCGCGCGGATAGGCCGACAGGTCGCAGCCCATGCGCTGGGCATTGGCCATCTGCGGCACCAGGCAGCAGTCCGCCAGCGTGGGCGCGTCGCCGTAGCAATAGGCGCCGTGGCCGTGGCGCGCCAACAGCGCTTCCACGGCCGTCATGCCTTCGCGGATCCAGTGGTGGTACCAGGCGTTCTTCTGTTCTTCGCTGGCGCCCAGCACGTCCTGCAGATAGCGCAGGATGCGCATGTTGTTGACGGGGTGGATGTCGCAGGAAATGGCGTCGGAAAGCTCCAGCACGCGGGCGCGTTCCAGCGTGCCGGCCGGGATCAGGCGCGGCTCGGGATGGGTGGCGTCCAGGTAGTCGATGATGGCCAGCGACTGCGACAGCTGGGTGTCGCCATCGATCAACAGGGGTACGCCCGCCGAGGGATTCTTGGCCACGTAATCCGCGGCGCGCTGCTCCTGCTTGCGCAGGTTCACGGGCAGGTACTCGTACGGCAAACCCTTGAGCGCCAGCGCGATGCGCACGCGATAAGAGGTGGAACTATTGAAGAAGCTGTGCAGTTGCATGCGGATTTCCGGAGGGTTCACGCCATCTGCACGCTGAGCGTGCCCAGGCCGTCCACGCCGCCGACCATCTTGTCGCCGCGCACCACCGGGCCTACGCCTTCGGGCGTGCCGGTGTAGATCAGGTCGCCGGCTTCCAGGCGGAAGTACTTGGACAGGTAGGCGACGGTTTCGGCGACTGACCAGATCAGCTTGCCGATGTCGCTTCTTTGTTTGTCGGCGCCGTTGACCTGCAGCCAGATGGCGGCCTGGTCGATGTTCTTGACTGCGCCAGCAGGATGCAGGGGGCCGATGGGCGCGCTCTGGTCGAAGGCCTTGCCCAGTTCCCACGGGCGGCCGGCCTCGCGCATCTTCATCTGCAGGTCGCGGCGGGTCATGTCCAGGCCCACGGCATAGCCCCAGACGTGTTGCAGGGCCTCGTCGACGGAGATGTTGGCGCCGCCCTTGCCAATGGCCGCCACCAGTTCGATCTCGTAGTGCAGATTGGCGGTCTCGGAAGGATAGGGCAGCGACAGGGTGCTGCCTTCAGCCACCGGCACCACGGCGTCGGCCGGCTTGCAGAAGAAGAACGGCGGTTCGCGGTCGGGGTCGAAGCCCATTTCGCGGGCATGGGCGGCGTAGTTGCGGCCGACGCAATAGACGCGGCGCACGGGGAAGCTGTCCTGGCTGCCGGCAACGGGCACGGCGATGGGGGCTGGGGGGTCGAAGACGAAAGACATGGGTCACCTTTAAGGAATGCGGAGCGGGGCCTGGCGCGGCCCCGGCCTGAAACGGAAGCGGAGGGAGCGCGCCGGCTTCTAGCCGATGCGCGCTTCGCGCCACACGCCCAGCGCGTCCTGCACGGGGCGGTCGGAATAGCTGAACAGGGTGGCGTCGTCCAGCGCGGCCAACTGCACCGGCTGCCAGGACGGCGCGACGAAGACGTCGCGCGGCCCGAAGTGGAATTCCTGGTCGCCGATGCGCGCGGTGCCGCGGCCTTCGACCACGCTGTAGACCGTGGAGTCGGTGCTGCGGCAGGTCTTGCCCTGGAATCCGGCAGGCAGGAATTGCATGAAGGTGGCCATGGTCGGCATGGGGTAGCCGCCGGTGGCCGGATTCAGGTAGCGCAGCTTCACGCCGTCCCAGGGATCCAGCTCGCCGTGGCGGTAGAGCTGGTCCAGCGCCTCGCGGCTGCGTTCATAGGGATAGTTGAAGATGGGCGAGGTGCCGCTGGCGGTCTGGTGGCGCACCGGCGCCATGTTGTGGCCGTAGCGCGCCATGCTGTCGCCCTCGGGGCGGGTCACGGGTTGTGTGGCCGAGGGATAGTTTTCGGCGAAACCCGCGTCCAGGAAGCGCAGCAGCGGAATGTCCAGACCGTCCAGCCAGACCACGGGCTCGCCGCCTTCGGCGGTTTCGGCGTTGCCATGGTCGTGCCAGGTCCATGACGGGGTGATGATGAAGTCGCCAGGGTGCATGGTGGTGCGTTCGCCGTTGACCGCGGTGTAGGCGCCGCGGCCTTCGACGATGAAGCGCAGGGCCGACTGCGTGTGGCGGTGGCTGGGCGCGATCTCGCCGGGCAGGATCAGTTGCAGGCCCGCGTACAGGCTCTGCGTGATGCTGGCCTGGCCGGGCAGGCCGGGATTCTCCAGGATGAGCACGCGCCGCACGGCTTCTTCCGCCGTGATGAGCGAACCGGACGCCATGACGTCGTCGCGCACGTCTTCGTACTTCCAGATGGCGGGGACGCAACGCGGCGCGGGTTCGCGCGGCACCAGGTTGTGCAGCGACTCCCACAGGGGCGCCATGTGTTTTCTGGCAATGCGTGCGTAATAGGCGGCGCGGTCCGCGCCGGGGGGGTGACCGTCGGGCATGCTTGTCTCCGGAATGTCCGGCTGGCGCCGGCTTCGCGTGGCCGCCGCGTGGTTCGCGGCTGGTCCTGATATGGAGACGATTATGCGTAAGGAGCTATGTGTTTTGAAATGAATTTATCTTATTATCCATACCAATAAGAATATACATAGACGAGACGAGGGCCTGCATGGACTGGACCCACCGGTTACGCCTGCGCAATCTGAAAATGCTGCTCAGCCTGGCCCAGACCCGCAACATCAGCCACTCGGCCGCGATGCTCAATACGACGCAGCCGGGCTTGTCCAAGTGGCTGAAGGATCTGGAAGACGACATCGGGCTGCCGTTGTTCGAACGGCATGCGCGCGGCCTGCGGCCCACGCCGCACGGCGACGTGCTGATCGCGCATGCCCAGCGGGTGGAGGCGCAACTGGATCGCGCCAGCGCGGACATGGCGGCCTTGCGCGAGGGCGGCGGCGGCCGGGTGGTGATAGGCGCGTCGGGCGCGTCGGCGTCGGACACGGTGCCGCTGGCGGTGATGAAGCTGCTCGAGCGCATGCCACAGGCCCGCGTCAAGCTGGTGGAGGGCACGACCGACCAACTGCTGGCGCAGTTGGCGCAGGGCGACCTGGACATCGTGGTGGGACGTTCGGCGCCGGAGCATCACGACCCGGCGATCCGCTTCGAGGCCCTGTACCTGGAACCCATCCATCTGGTTGCGCGGCCGCGCCATCCGCTGTTCGCGATCGAGCAGCCCTCTTGGCCGGACTTGCTGTCTTACCGCTGGATCCTGTGGCCCAAGGGCACGCCCATCCGCAATGCGGTGGACGCGGCGCTGGCGGCGGCGGGCCAGGCGCCGCCGCCGGACCACGTCGAATCGAATTCGGTGACCATCAATCTCACGTTGATCAACAACAGCGACATGATCGGCGTGGCTTCGCACCGGGCGGCGCTGCGGTTTTCGCAGATGCGGGCGATGCGGATCATTCCGGTGCGGCTATCCGGCTTCGGGTCGGTGGCGATGTACTGGCGCGAGGACCCGTTCCGTCCGATCGCGGTGCAGGAGGCAATGGCGGCTTTGCGCAGCACGGTGGCGGAACACGCGCCGGGCGCGGCGAGGGCGTGATGGATGCGCCGCGAGCGGGGCTGAGCGCGTTGATCGCGCAGTGCCGCAAACTGGAGGCGGCGCTGCCGCAGCGGGACCAGCTAGCCATGTCGGCGGCGATGCATCGCTTCGTGGCAGAGATGGATGCGCGTCGCGCGCCACCGGGGATGTGGTCGCCGCTGGTGTTGGCGGTGCTGGTGATGACAGGCGGGTTGGGTGTAGGGATAGGCCTGCTGAGCCTGTTGCTGCGTGGCGCGGGGCCGGCATTGGCGGCGTTCGCGCTGGTGCTGGTCTGTGCGGCGACGGCCCTGGCGTTGGCCATCGGCGTGGTCGCCTTCATGGGCGGGCACGCATTCGGGCTGGTGGTGCTGAAGCGGCTGTCCTTGGGCTTGATAGCTGTCGGCTTCCTGGGCTTGATCGCGTGGACGCAAGGGGATGTTCGGGCGGTGGGGCCGGTGGTTGCCCTGCTCGGCGGGCTGGGAGCTTGGCTGGTGCTCAATAGCAACGGGTTTTATGTGTTCGCGGGGTATCAGATGGCGCGGAGGTATATGGAGCGGCGGGGATAACAACTTTCAAAACGCCTCGCCCACAAAAATACGGACAGGCTCAGACCTGCCGTTTATGCCAGCCGAACTGGAGGATCAATTTTTTTATCGCTTAAATAGCATCAACAGGCCTGATCTGAACAACGATCAGGCTTCCAACGCCTTAAACACAAAAAAACTGACCTCTCCCTGTTCGCTGCCCCCGGGCTGCCGCCAGAGCAGAAGGCTCTACTCCTGCCCGCCCACAGCCGGACTAATCTCCCCGATATACCGGCAATCCAGCTCCAGAGACAACTCATCCATCCCCAGAATATCGATCTCCACCGCAGTCCCCCGCTCCAGCTCCGGCATCCCGCCCACCCGAGTCACCAGCGGCGCATTCGCGAACCGCACCAGATCCTCGCGCAGCACGTGCGCCACGGTGCGGGTCACGTTGTGCTGTTTCAGCCAGCGCAGGCACCAGTAGCGTTCCATTGCGCTCTGGAACTCCGCCCAGGCCGCGTATTGCGCATCGAACGCGCCGATGATGGCGAACAGGTCCGCGTCGCGCGGCTTGAAAGGGGCGACCAGGCGGGCGGACACGCCGTGTTCGACCGCAGCGATCAACTGCCACTGGTTCACCAGGTCCACGTAGCGGCGTAGCGGTGAGGTGCTCCAGGCGTATTGCGGCACGCCGATGGCCTCGTGCGGCAAAGCCTGGGTGCTCATGCGCACGCGGCCCGCCTGTTGCGAACGGTAGATGCCCGGCACGCCGTGCTGGTGCAGCAGGCCGCCCCAGAGGTTGTTCGCCAGGATCATGTATTCCGCCACCATGCGGTCCAGCGGCGCGTTGCGCTGGCGCGGCACCAGGCGTACCGGCGTGTCGGGATCGTCGGGGTTGCCGTCCAGGTAGAAGCTGTACTCCACCCGCGAATTGTTTTCCGGCTTGCCGCGCACGTTTTCGCGTTGCGCCGACAGGGCCTGCGCCAGCTTCCACAGCGGGCGCAGCCAATGACCATAGGGCAGGTCGGCCGACGGATCGGACAGGCTGGCTTCCGTGACCTGGGCGTCCAGCATGTTGTGGCGCAGGTTCTCGCGCACCACGATACGTTCCAGGCGGGTTTCCGATTCGATGATCTCGCCGGTTTCCGGATCGGCCACGACGTACAGGGACAGCGCCGGCACTTCGCGGCCGGCGTCCAGCGAGAACGCCTGGATGATGCTGTCCGGCTGCATCGGGATCTTGTCGCCCGGCATGTAGACGGTGGACAGGCGCGCGCGCGCCAGCTTGTCGAAATCGCTGTCGCGGGTCACGGTGATGCCCGGCGCCGCCACGTGCACGCCGACGCGCAGGCGGCCGTCGGGCAAGGTGGAGACGGACAGCGCGTCGTCGATTTCCGTGGTGGTGACGTCGTCCACCGAATAGATTTCGGCGTCGGATAACGGCAGCTCGCGGTCGATGGCAGGCAGTTCCAGATCCGGGAACGCCAGCCCGCGCGGGAAGTTCACCGCCAGGAAGCGGCGCTTGTGCAGCGCCAGCGCGTGCGGCCAGGCGCCCAGCTCCAGCAGCAGGCGGTCGGGGCTCTTGCCCAGCTTGGCGCAGGCTGCATCCAGCGCCTTCCACTGCTGCGAATTCTTGTCGGGGCGGATCAGCAGCGATTCCGCGGCCTGGGCGATGGGCTCGGGCAGGCGTCCGGCAGCCATTTCATCGACCCATTCCTGCTGCTGCTCGGCCTGGCGCTGCTTTTTCTCCAGGGCGGCCAGCGCGGCGGCCAGGATGTCCGGCGGGGCGGGGCGGTAACGGCCCTTGCCGCGACGATGGAAGTACGCCGGCGCGCCGTGCAGGCGCATCAGCAGCGCGGCCTGTTCCACCGGCGTGGGCGCGTGGCCGAAATAGTCGGCGGCCAGCGCGGGGGAATCGAATTCATCCTGCGGCGCGCATTCCCACAGGAATTGCAGGTCCAGGGTTTCGGCGGTCGCGGCCGCCTGGCTCATCAGCGCGGCCGGTTCGGGCGAGGCGAAGGTGAACAAGGTATTGGCGCGCTTGATCTTGCTGCGCTTGCCCGATTCCGATTCCACCTGCAGGCTGGCGTCGGTCTCGGACAGGATATTGCCGGCCTTGAAGCTGCCGTCGTCTTCGTAAAACACATACATGGTGGGGATCGTCCTGGGCGGCGCGCACGCGCCGCCTTGCGCTGCTTATAGAGTGGTGAAGTCTGATACTGATTATTGGGGGCGAACCTGCTTGTCGCCAAGGGCGAATTCAAGCACTTCGGGCATCCATTCCGCAAAATCGGACAAACCGTGGTCGCTGCCTTGCACGATGCGCTGGCGGCAGCCCGCGTAACGGTCGCGCATTTCGCGCCAATCCAGCACCTCGTCGCCGGTGGCCGCCACCAGGAAGTAGCGGTCGGGGTGGGTGATGCGGGGGACATGGATGGCGGCCAGTTCGTCCACGTATTCGGGCAGGAAGACGAACGGCGCGTCGGAATGATACATGCGGTGCTCGCCGATCTGGGTGGCGAGGTCGCGGGCGGCCTCGACCGCCGGATTCAGCAGCACCGCCTTGCAGCCCAGCTGTTCGGCCAGCCAGGTGGCGTAGAAACCGCCCAGCGAAGAGCCGATGACGGTCAGCGCGCGGGGAGAATCCGCGCCTTCCAGCTGGCGCCGGGCGATCTCCATCGCCAAGGCGATGGCCTCGCGCGGGCTGGCGGGCAGTTGCGGGCAGGCCCAGGCCGCCGACAGGCCGCGTTCGGCCATGGCGTCGGCCATCATGCGGGCCTTGAGCGAGGTCGGCGAGGAACGGAAACCGTGCAGATAAAGAATCATTGCTCGCCTTTGCGGTGTCTTTGGCGGAATCAGCCGCGCGCCTGCAGGGCGTCCAGCAGCTTGCCGTGCACACCGCCGAAGCCGCCGTTGCTCATGACCAGCACCTGGTCGCCCGGACGCGCGGCGCCGGCCACGGCGACGACCAGCGCGCCGATGTCATCGTAGCTGGAAGCCCGGTCGCCCAGGGGCGCCAGCACTTCCGCCGGATTCCAGCCCAGGGCGTGCTTGCCCGCGTGCGCGCCGAAGCAGAACACCAGGTCGGCGTCGGCCAGGGCTGCGGGCAGGCGGGCGGCCATGGTGCCCAGCTTCATTGTGTTGGAGCGCGGCTCCAGCACTGCCAGGATACGGGCCGGCCCGACCTGGCGGCGCAGGCCTTCCAGGGTGGTGGCGATGGCGGTGGGGTGGTGCGCGAAATCGTCATAGACCTTGATGCCGTTTACCGTGCCGCGCAGCTCCATGCGGCGCTTCACGCCCGCGAAGCGGCTCAAGGCCTCGATGCCCTGGGCTGCCGGCACGCCCACGTGTTCGGCGGCGGCCAGCGCCGCCAGCGCGTTCATGCGGTTGTGTTCGCCCGTTAGGTTCCAGCGCACGGTGCCGGCAGTCACGCCGCCGCGCAGCACGCTGAACGCGCCTTCGGCATCCGGCGCCGTTGCCTGCCAGGCGCCATCGGCGCCGAACGTGACGGTTTCGGACCAGCATCCGCGCGCAATCACGCGGTCCAGCGCGGCGCAGCGCGCCGGGCGCACGATGCGGCCCGATCCGGGAATGGTGCGCACCAGGTGATGGAACTGGGTCTCGATCGCCGCCAGATCGGGGAAGATGTCGGCGTGATCGTATTCAAGATTGTTCAGGATGGCCGTGCGCGGACGGTAATGCACGAATTTGGAGCGCTTGTCGAAGAAGGCCGTGTCGTACTCGTCCGCCTCGATCACGAAGGGACGACGCGACGGATCGAAGCGCGCCGACACGTGCAGGTCCTGCGCCACCCCGCCGATCAGAAAATTGGGCGCCATGCCCGCGGCTTCCAGCACCCAGGCCAGCATCGAGCTGGTGGTGGTCTTGCCGTGGGTGCCGGCCACCGCCAGCACGTGCTGCCCGGGCAGGATGTTGTCGCCCAGCCATTGCGGGCCGGACACGTAGCGCGCGCCGGAGTCCAGGATGGCCTCCATCAGCGGATTGCCGCGGCTGACTACGTTGCCGATCACATAGAGATCGGGCTTGAGCGCCAGCTGTTCCGCGCCGAAGCCTTCGATCAGCTCGATGCCTTGTTCGGACAGTTGCGTGCTCATGGGCGGGTACACGCCCGCGTCGCAACCAGTGACCTTGTGGCCGGCAGCGCGCGCGATCAGCGCCAAGCCGCCCATGAACGTACCGCAGATGCCAAGAATATGCAGGTGCATTGAAAAACTCTCCTGTCCTGCATTGTATATATATAGAGTGGCGACCCGCCGCGGCCCGCATGGCGCGAAACCTGCGCGGCGCAAAACCTGCGCGGCGCAAAACGGCGGCAGCGGTTATGATCGCGCCATGAATCGACGCCTACTTCTTTCCGCCGGCGTGGCCATAGCCGCCACGGTTGCGGGCGGCTATACCCTGATGGGCCGTAAGACCTCGACGCCCTCGGCTACTGCCGATGCCGGCGATCCCGTCGCCGCACTGATGCAGATGCCGCTGCCTGACTTGAACGGGGCGTCCCATACGCTGGCAGGCTGGAAAGGCCAGCCCATCGTGGTCAATTTCTGGGCAACCTGGTGCGCGCCTTGCGTCCGAGAAATGCCCGAACTCGACGTCTTGCAGAAAAAATACCCGCATGTACGGTTTGTCGGCATTGGCGTCGATTCGGCTGCGAATATGCAAAAATTTGTCGAGAAAGTACAGGTTTCCTACCCCTTGTGGGTGATAGGCGCCGGCGCTATCGATACATTGCGCAAGCTGGGAAACCCCAGCGGCGGCCTGCCTTTTACTATTGTTTTCAACGCAGATGGCGGAATTAACCGGAAGATATTGGGTGAAATTCAGCCCGATGACCTGGATCGCACCCTGTCTGGTTTAAAGGCGTAAGTCTGTTGGACAAATAGTAGGAATTGGCGTAAAAAGCTGGTTTATCGGCTGTTTTGCCAACAATTGGCAAACCACTCATTGGCAAGCGCATGGCGCAAAACATACTGGTATTGCATGGCCCGAACCTGAACCTGCTCGGCACCCGAGAACCTCACATCTACGGCAGCCTCACGCTGCAACAGATCAACGAGGGTCTTGAGCTGCTCGCAGGCGAACTGGGCGCCACGCTGACAGCGTGGCAAGGCAATCACGAAGGCGCATTGGTTGACCGCATCCAGGCGGCCCGGCAAGACGGCACCGACTTCATCATCATCAACGCGGCGGCATATACGCACACCAGCGTCGCAATTCGCGATGCGCTGGCTGGGGTCGCGATCCCATTTATTGAAGTACATTTGTCCAATCTGTATAAGCGAGAGCCCTTCAGGCATCACTCGTATCTGTCCGACTTGGCGGTAGGCCTCATCAGCGGCCTGGGCGCGGACGGCTACGAGGCGGCTCTGCGTTACGCAGTGCGGCACTGATCTCGCACCAAACCACAGCATTTACATCTTATACGGCGCGGACCCGACGCAGGGACGTCGCCGACACTATCTCGGGAAGCAGCTTCTATGGACCTCCGAAAACTCAAAACCCTGATCGACCTGGTGGCTGAATCGGGCATCGCCGAGCTGGAAATCACCGAAGGCGAAGGCAAGGTGAGGATCGTCAAGTTCTCGCAGACCTTGCAACCGGTCGCCTACCACCACCCCGAAGCCGGCGTGCCGGTTGCGCCAGCGGCCCAGGCCGTCGCTCCGGCCGCGCCCGCCGCCGCCGAAGCTGCGCCGGTGATCCAGGGCCATGTCGTGAAGGCTCCGATGGTCGGCACGTTCTACCGCGCGCCGAACCCGGGCGCCGCGCCGTTCATCGACGTGGGCGCCACCGTCAAGGAAGGCGATCCGCTGTGCATCATTGAAGCCATGAAGCTGCTCAATGAAATCGAAGCCGACAAGTCCGGCGTCATCAAAGAAATCCTGGTCGAAAACGGCGAGCCCGTCGAGTACGGTCAACCCCTGTTCGTCATTGGCTGATAGCTGAAAATGTTCGAAAAAATCCTGATCGCCAATCGGGGCGAAATCGCCCTGCGCATTCAGCGCGCTTGCCGCGAGCTGGGCATCAAGACCGTGGTGGTGCACTCCGAGGCCGACCGCGAAGCCAAGTACGTGCGCCTGGCCGATGAATCGGTGTGCATCGGGCCCGCGCCGTCGCGTGAAAGCTACCTGAACATGCCGGCCATCATTTCGGCGGCCGAAGTCACGGATTCCGAGGCAATCCACCCGGGTTACGGGTTCTTGTCCGAAAATGCCGACTTCGCCGATCGCGTCGAAAAGAGCGGCTTCGTCTTCATCGGTCCGCGTCCCGACACCATCCGCCTGATGGGCGACAAGGTCAGCGCCAAGCGCGCCATGATCGAAGCCGGCGTGCCGGTGGTGCCGGGTTCGGAGGGCGCGTTGCCCGACGATCCGCAGGAAATCGTCCGCATTGCGCGCGAAGTCGGGTATCCGGTCATCATCAAGGCGGCAGGCGGCGGCGGTGGCCGCGGCATGCGCGTGGTGTACACCGAGGCCGCGCTGCTGAACGCCGTCACCATGACGCGTTCCGAAGCGGGCGCCGCGTTCAACAACCCCGAAGTCTATATGGAGAAGTTCCTGGAGAATCCGCGCCACGTGGAAATCCAGGTGCTCGCCGACGGCGGCCGCAACGCGGTCTGGCTGGGCGAGCGCGATTGCTCCATGCAGCGCCGCCACCAGAAGGTCATCGAAGAAGCGCCGGCGCCCGGCATCGCGCGCCGCCTGATCGAGCGCATCGGCGACCGCTGCGCCGACGCCTGCCGCAAGATGGGCTACCGCGGCGCGGGTACGTTCGAGTTCCTGTATGAAAACGGCGAGTTCTATTTCATCGAAATGAACACCCGCATCCAGGTCGAACACCCGGTCACCGAGCTGATCACCGGCATCGATCTGGTCCAGCAGCAGATCCTGATCGCCGCCGGCGAAAAGTTCACGCTGCGCCAGCGCGACATCGAATTCAAGGGCCACGCGATCGAATGCCGCATCAACGCGGAAGATCCGTTCCGCTTCGTGCCCAGCCCTGGCCGTATCACCAACTGGCATACGCCGGGCGGCCCGGGCGTGCGTATCGATTCGCATGCGTTCAACGGCTATTTCGTGCCGCCGAACTACGACTCGATGATCGCCAAGGTCATTACCTACGGCGACACGCGCGACCAGGCGCTGGCCCGCATGCGCACCGCGCTGTCGGAAATGGTGGTGGAAGGCATTTCCACCAACATCCCGCTGCATCGTGAAATGCTGCAGGACGCCCGCTTCATCGAAGGCGGCACCAGCATCCATTACCTGGAACACAAGTTGGCTCAGCGTCCCTGACCGCGATCCGGGGGCTTTCCGCTCCCGGGCCGCTCCTGTTTTGTTTTACGGTCAACGGGCCGCGGCGCAAGCCGCGGCCCGTTGACCAGATGGAAGAATCATCATGCGTGAACTCGTGCTCCATTGCCTGGAGGCGCAGGCCGAAGCCCTCTCGGACGCCTTGCTGGAAGCAGGCGTGCTGTCGGTATCCGTCGAAGATGCCGACCTGGGCACCGATGACGAACGCCCCTTGTTCGGCGAGCCGGGCACCGAGCCCGACGTGCAGGCCTGGGACCGCAATCGCGTCGTCGCCCTGCTGCCCGACGGAGCCGATCCCGCGCAGATCATGGAAGAAGCCGCCGCCGCGGGCGAACTCGATCCCGCCGTGTTCGAGGGCTGGAGCCTGCGCGACGTACCCGACGCCGACTGGGTGCGCCTGACGCAGTCGCAGTTCGGCCCCATCCATATCGCCGAACGCCTGTGGATCGTGCCCAGCTGGCACCGCGACAACCCCGATGTGCCGGCCTTCGAGCCGGACGCCGCCACCCAGGAAGGCGCGATCCACATCGAGCTGGATCCGGGCCTGGCTTTCGGCACCGGCAGCCATCCCACGACGCATCTGTGCCTGGCCTGGCTGGAAGCCGAGTTGCCGGCCGGCGCCACGCTGCTGGACTACGGCTGCGGCTCGGGCATCCTGGCGATCGCAGCGCGCAAGCTGGGCGCGGGCCCGACCCAGGCGGTGGACATCGATGCCCAGGCGGTGCAGAGCACCATCTTCAATGCCGAGGTCAACCATGTCGAGCTGCAAGCCATGCTGCCCGATGGACTGGCGGAAGGCACTTTCGAAGTGGTGGTGGCCAACATCCTGTCCAACCCTCTGAAGGTGCTGGCGCCCATGCTGGCCGGACGCGTCGCCGCGGGCGGTCATCTGGTGCTGTCCGGCGTGCTGGAGCGGCAGGCCGAGGAAGTGGCCGCCGCCTACGCGCCCTGGATCGCCATGTCGGTCTGGCGCGCGCGCGACGGCTGGGTGTGCTTGCACGGCCAGAAGGCCTGAGCGCTGCCGCTGCTGGATCGCGCCATGGCCCTGACCACCCGTTGCCCGCAGTGCGGCACCACCTTCAAGGTGGTGCCTGACCAGCTACGGGTCCGCAATGGCCTGGTGCGCTGCGGCGCCTGCTCGACCGTGTTCGACGGGCGCGCCTGCCTATTGCCGGCCGCCGGAGCGGCGCCGCAAGCCGTGCCGCCCGCCGCGCCGCCGATGCCGGTGACACCCGCCGCCAGCCAGGCCGCACCGGTCCTGGCGACGCCGGCAGCGGCTGTTGCGCCGCAGGTGCCGGCAGCCCCCATTGCACCTGTGCCTCCCGCCGCGCCGCCGGCTGCGCGTCCCGCGCCCGCGGTGGATTTTTCACAGATCCCGCCCTGGGACGACGAGCCGGAACCGCCGCGCGCGCCCGTGGCGGCGCCCTATGGTGCGCCCGCGGTGCCGCCTGCCGTGCTGCGCGGCCGCGACGATATCCGCCGGCGCGCCGAACCGATACCAGGCGAGGAAGATGCGGGGCGTCATGAGTCGGACGACCTGGCCGACGACGACATCGACGCTGACGAGGATCCGCTGCGCTGGACTGCGCCCGCCGTTTCGAGGGCGGGGCATCATGCCGATACGGCCGCGCGCGGCCCGCTCGCTGAGCCGTCCTTCACCATAGGCCGCGCTCGCGCCGATGTGCGCGACGAAGCGCGCGACGACGAATACGACAACGAATACGCCGACGAGCATCGCGACGAGGACCCCGGCGATTACCGGGAAGACTACCGCGACGATCACGGCCCCGGCCGCGAAGACGCTGGCGAGCCCGTGCTGGGCGACACCCGCACGCGTTATTCCAGCGCCACCGACGTGGGCCGCGCGCCGCCCGAATTCCTGGATCAGGACCGCGAGGAGCGGCAAGGCCTGTTGCGCAAGGTCTGGGGCTATGCCTGCCTGGTCGGCCTGATCGCGCTGGGCCTGCAGCTGGTGTACGCGTACCGCACCGATATCGCCAATTCCGTGCCCATTCTGCGGCCGGCGCTGGAGATGGCGTGCCAGCCGCTGGGCTGCACCGTGGGATACGCGCGCCGCCTGGAACTCATTCACATCACCTCCTCGTCGCTGCAGCCGCCGACCGGCGCGGCAGCAATCGATGACGGCCGCAGCCGCTTGGTGCTGACGGTGGTGATGCGCAACCGTCACGACAAGCCGCAGCACTGGCCCGCCCTGATGCTGGACCTGAACGACCTGTCGGATACGGTGGTGGTGCGCCGCGCGCTCAAGCCCGAAGATTATCTGACGCCCGAGCAGCTGCGCGGTCCTTTCGCGCCTCAGGGCGAATTGAAGATTTCCGTGCCGATCGAAGTGACTGGCGTCCAGGTCAATGGCTTTCAAATCAATAAATTCTTTCCTTAAGGGATGACTCGCATGGCTACCCCAGTTCTGGTTTGCGGTTCGATGGCGTTCGACACCATCGCGGTGTTCGAAGGGCGTTTCAAGGAACACATTCTCGCCGACCGCATCCAGTCGTTGAGCGTGTCGTTCCTGGTGCCCAGCATGCGCAAGGAATACGGCGGCTGCTCGGGCAACATCGCCTACAACATGAACCTGCTGGGCGGCAAGCCCGTGCCCGTCGCGACCGTGGGCGAAGACGCGGGCGAGTACATGGAGCGCATGGCGGGCCTGGGCATCGATGTCAGCCGCGTGAAGGTGATTCCGGAAACGTTCACCGCGCAGTGCTTCATTACCACCGATCTGGACGACAACCAGATCACCGCCTTCCATCCGGGCGCCATGTCGCACGCGGCGGAAAACGATCTGAGCGACGCCGATGCGGCCTGGGCCATCGTTGCGCCCGACGCCAAGGAAGGCATGTTCGCCCATGCCGAGCGCCTGCATAAGCGCGGCATTCCGTTCATCTTCGACCTGGGCCAGGCCATGCCGCTGTTCGACGGGGCAGACCTGGAGCGCATGCTCAAGCTGGCGCAGGCGTTGACGGTGAACGATTACGAAGCCGGCGTGGTGGAGCAGCGCACGGGTCGCAGCATGGACGACATCGCCCGCAGCTTGCAGGCGGTGGTGGTGACGCGCGGCGCGGAAGGCGCCACGTTGCTGACCGAAGGCAAGACCATCCTGATCCCGCCGGTGCGCGCGGCGCAGGTGGTCGACCCGACCGGCTGCGGCGACGCGCAACGCGGCGGCCTGCTTTACGGCCTGACCAGCGGCTGGGGCTGGGAAGACAGCTGCCGTCTGGGCAACGTCATGGGCGCCATCAAGATCGCTTCGCGCGGACCGCAGAATCATGCACCCTCGCGCGCCGAGATCGACGCCGTGCTGCACGCGACTTACGGCATTCATCTGCCGCTCTGAGACCCTCGGGAACCCGGCAGTTGAGCTGAGGTCGAAGCGTTGGGAAGGGATGAAGACGCGCTGTTCCGGCGTCTTGACCAGCCGAGCTTTTCGCCGGGTTTTTCAGCTTCTGGCGGTGCGTTTCAGTGTGTTGCAGCATCGCTGGCCCCAATTCGGGGTCAGGGTATGATGAGTACATCGTCGGCAACGGCCGATCGAGGAGTCCAAATGAATCAAAGCAAAACTTTTTCCCTGGTGACGCCGCGCGCGGGGCGCTGGCTCGCGATCGCCGCCGTCGTGACCTCGATGGCGGTCCTGGGTGGCTGCGCCAACCGCAGCGCGTCCAGCGGCGTCTACAGCTATGACCAGGCGCAGCGCGAGCAGATCGTCCGTACCGGCACGGTCACTGGCGTGCGTCCCATCGTGATCCAGAACGACAAGTCCAGCGGCGTCGGCATGGTGGCCGGCGGCGCGCTGGGCGGCGTGGCGGGCAACGCCGTCGGCGGCGGCACCGGCCGCACCATCGCCACCGTGGGTGGCGTGATCCTGGGCGCGCTGGCAGGCAATGCCATCGAGAACCAGACCGGCAAGAATTCCGGCTACGAAATCACCGTGCGCCTGGACAACGGCGAAACCCGCGTGGTCGCGCAGGAAGCCGATGTGCCCATCAGCGTGGGCCAGCGCGTGCAGGTGATCAGCGGCGCCGGCCCGACCCGCGTCACGCCGATGTAATTACTGTCCAGCGCCGCTTGCGGCGCGGCCAGGCAAGAAAGCCCCCGTCAGGGGGCTTTTTTGTTGCCGGCGACATTGGGCGAAAACGGGGGCAAGGTGGTAGAAGCCGCGCAAGCGTAAAAATCTGTCGCTCGGCCGCAACGCCGCGCCCAGGGACTTACCCGCGAACGTTACGTTTGCCAGCGTTTTCTCGCGATTTCCTCCAAAAGCGTCATGGAGATTTGACGAACGTAGTGCCATGATTGCGCCTGCGAACGACGTCGCATTGCGAAAATCATGTAACTGAGTGCATCGGAACGTCGTTTGTCGGGGGGCTGGATGTTCAGCCTGGTTTCAGCAGTTTCTTTGTAATCTCATCGTCCTGAATCCCGGGGCGGGGGATTGTTGGCCGATCAGGCCTGTAACGCCGCACTATCTATGCATACCGAGCAAGAACTCCACACCAAGATCGGCGAGATCGTCGAGTCGATCGTCATGAAGAAAGTCACCCCCGATACGCAGTTGATTGCTACCGGCCTGGTCGATTCGCTCGCCGCCGTGGACATCACGCTGGCGGTCGAGTCGGAGTACGGCTGCAGCATCCCGGCTCCCGAGATCGCGGAGCACCTACAGTCGGTCCGCACGCTTGCCGGCTATGTCGCTGCCCATACTTCGTAATACCCGGCTGTTGTCTCACGTCGCGGCAGCCGCGACGGCGGTGGCTCTGGCGGTGGGTACGTATTGCGGCGCGGACGATCTGCTGAGCCGCATCGTGAATCCCATGTCGTCGCCTTCGGCCGCGGCCGCCGCCAAGAGCAACTACCTGCCCAACCTGGGACCGGACTGGGGCACCCAGCACGTCAACCTGAACCGCCTGGGCAACGCCCTGAGCGATGGCACGCTGGTCGTGCTCGGCTCGTCCGAACTGTCCAGCCACGACCTGCGCTTCGTGCCTTACCGCTTCTTCCCCGAAGAACTGAAGGTGCCGACGCTGGCCTATGGCCACGCCATGTTCCAGTCCTACGGCATCGTCAGCGTGCTGGAGTCGGTGGCGGACTCGCTCACGCCCAACACGCGGCTGGTGATCATGCTGTCGCCGGCCTGGTTCGCTTCGGGCGGACAGTTGCCGCGCAGCGCATTCGCCGAGCATGTCACAGGCCCGGTCTGGGATCGCCTTTGGGACAAGCCCAATACGCGCGAGCAGATGCAGACCTGGATCAGCGACAACGCCAACTGGGGCCTGTTGTGGCTCATCGCCAACGGTCAGGTCGCAGAGCTGAAGGACAAGCTGGCGCTGTGGTGGCACGCGCGCAAGGAACCCGCGCCCGACCGCCCGCGTACCAAGCTATCCGTGCCGGCGCACCGCTACGTGTCGTGGCCGTCGGCCGCCCGCCTTGACCAGGGCGAGTGGGGGCGTTTGACGCATCAGGCGCGCGCGGTCGAGCAGGATCTGGGCGGGCACAACCCCTACGACGTGCGCGACGACTACTACAAGCAGTACCTGGCGCCGCTGTACTCGCCCGCCCGCAACGAGTTTGCCGACGTTGACCCGATCACCCGCACGGAACTCGGCGATCTGTCGCGCGTGATGGCCTTGCTGCAGCAGCGCAAGGTCCACGCCTACTTCGTCATCCAGCCCTTCAATCCCAAGCTCATCCTGGACGTGGAGCGCTTCGACCCGGTGGTGGCCGCCATCACGGGCATGTGCGAGCGCTACCAGATGGGCTGCCTGGATCTCTACAGCATCCCCTTCGAGCCGGGCATGCTGCGCGACGACATGCACCTGGCCGAACTCGGCTGGGCCATGGCCGATCAAGGTATTGCGGAGTACTTTTCCCGATGAGCAAGATTCTTCCCGCGGCCGCGCCAGAGGCCGGCCGCGCTGTTGAAGGGCAGGAAAGCCGCAAGGCGGCTGCCGCCTGGGGCCGCCGCTTTCTCTGGCACCTGTGCCTGTATATCGGCGTGATCCTGGTGTTCGTGCTGCAGGCGCAGCCCACCACGGGCAGCGGCGGGCCGATCAAGGTCGAATTCCAATACCAACAGTTCTGAGCCCGCCATGGAATTGTTCGCAAGCTTGAGCTTTTTCGGCGGCGCCCTGTGCGGTGGCCTGGGACTGTTGGCCTACCGTTCCTTCGGCATGCCGTTCCGTATCGGCTACCGCCACATCATCGGCGTGATCTGCCTGGGCGTGTGGATGGCGGTGTTCTGGGCGCGTCCGTATCAACCCATCGCCTTGCTGGCCATTTCCGGCAGCGCGCTGTGGGCGGTGCGGCGCAACTACATCCCCACCTGGCTGGCCGTGATCATCACCATGACGCCGCTGCTGCTGGTGAAGACGGGCGTCTCGCACCTGGGCGCCATGCTGGGACTGTCGTTTGCCACGTTCCGCGCCATCGACGTGCTGCTGTTCGCGCAGCGCAACGAGCGCGTGTCGCCGCTGGACTACTTCATCTACCTGTTTTTCCCGCTGACGCTGCTGGCCGGTCCCATGTACCGCTGGCGCAATTTCCAGGCGGACCTGAAGCGCGGCTATGAAGGCGTGAACCTGAACACCTGGCTCAGCGGCCTGGAGCTCATCATGCTGGGCGTGATCCAGAAGTTCGGCGTGGCCGAACTCATCTGGCGTTACGGCCTGGCGACGCTCGACGCGCATGATTACTCATTCACCGGCGTGGCGCTCAACGCCTCGTTCTACAGCGCCTATCTGTTCTTCGACTTCGCCGGCTATTCCACCATGGCGATCGGCATCGGCATGCTGTTCGGCTTCACTTTGCCGATCAACTTCCGCAATCCGCTGGCCACGCTCAATCCGCAGGACTTCTGGCGCCGCTGGCACATCAGCCTGTCGGAGTGGCTGCGCGACGTGGTGTTCATGCCCATCTACAAGGCGCTGAGCAAGACCAAGTTCTTCGGACGCCACCGCATGGCGGCGCAGAACATCGGCATCTTCGCGACCTTGCTGGCCATGGGCGTCTGGAACGGCCTGTCGCTGCACTACATCGTCAGCGGCCTGATGTTCGGCGCGTACTCGGTGGGCCACAACCTGCTGATCAACGCGGCGCGCACCCGTCCGGCCTTGCAGGCTGCGCTGGCGCAACCCGTCATGCGCTTTCTCGGGCGCGTGCTCACCCTGATTCTTGCTGCGCTGGCGCTATATGTGTTCAGCGGCCGCAGTCCCATCTGACGCCGGGAGTTTCGGCATGCGTTTCGATCTGAAGTCTTTCCTGTTCACGGATACCGAATATGCGCCTGACGCGCCTGCGGTCGTCGCCGCAGACCGCAGCCTGAGCTGGTCGCAATTGCGCGCCGAGGCCGGCGCCTGGGCCGACGAGGCGCGCAGGCATGGCGTGGCGCCGGACGTGCCGGTGGCCATTTATGGCCACAAGGAAGCTGCGTTCTTCGTCGCCATGGTGGGCGCCTTGCTGATCGGGGCGCCGTTTGTGCCGGTGGACACCATCTATCCGCAAGAGCGTTTGCGCCGCATCGTCGAGATCGTGCGCGCCGCCGCCGTGTTCGATGCGGCCAGCGGCCGCTTCACGGCGGGCGAGGGCGCCATGCTGGAAGAGCGCGGCCTGGCCTACGTCATGTTCACGTCCGGCAGCACGGGCGACCCGAAGGGCGTGCAGATCGGCCGCGAAAGCGTGGGTCTGCTGGGCGACTGGATGCTGGGCAGCTTCGGCCTGGGCGAGGCGCCCGTGTTCATGAACCAGGCGCCGTTCAGCTTTGACCTGTCCATGTACGAAGTTTTCGCCACCTTGGCCGCGGGCGGTTGCTGCGTGCTGAACGCACGCGAGCAGATCGCCGCGCCTGCCGCCTGGATGGCCCGTTTGGCCGAACACGGCGTGACGGTCTGGGTCTCCACGCCGTCGTTCGCGCACCAGCAGTTGGCCAATCGCGACTTCTCGCCGGCCTCTTTGCCCAAGCTGCGCACCTTCCTGTTCTGCGGCGAGCCGCTGCCTTCGGCGCTGGCCAAGAAGCTGCGCCAGCGTTTCCCGGATGCCGTCATCCTCAATACCTATGGCCCCACGGAAGCCACCGTGGCGACCACCTGGATCGAAGTCACCGACGCGGTCCTGGCCGCGCACGATCCGCTGCCCGTGGGACATGCCAAGCCGGATAGCGTGCTGATCGTGGACGAAGGCGAGATCTGCATCGTGGGCGACCACGTCATGCGCGGTTATCTGAATCGCCCGGACCTGAACGAAGCCAAGCTCTACACCTATGCCGATGGCCGCCGCGCCTTCCGCACGGGCGACCTGGGGCAGATGGAGGGCGACGGCCTGCTGTTCTGCCGCGGCCGCATGGACGACCAGATCAAGCTGAACGGCTATCGCATCGAGTTGGCGGAGATCGACGAAGCGTTGCATGGTCTGCCGGGCGTGGAGGGCGGCGCCTGCGCGGTGTTGCGCCGGCCTGACGGCACCGCGGTGCGCTTGATCGGATTCGTGGCGGGAGCGGAAGCGGAACAGGCGCCGCGCATTTTGGCGCCTGAGGCGCTGGCGGGCTGGAAAGAGCGGCTGGCACAGCGCCTGCCGCCTTACATGGTGCCGTCCGAACTGGTGGCCTGCCCGGCGCTGCCGATGTCGAACAATCACAAGATCGACCGCAAGAAGCTGGTCGAGATCTACGCCGGCATTCCGGCGTAAGGTCTGGCGGGGCGCGGCCCCGCCGCTTTACAGGCCCACCATGCGCTGGCTGATGTTGGACAGCACCATCAACAGCACCTGCGCGACGATCAGCAGCACCAGCGGCGAAAAGTCGATCGCGGTGCGCGGCAGCAGGCGGCGGATGGGGTCCAGCATGGGCGCGGTCAGCGCCTGCAGCAGCGGCATCATGGGCGCCATCGGATTCACCCAAGACAGCACGGCCTGGATCAGCGTCAGCCACACCACCAGATTCAGCGCCCATTTGACGGCCATGATCAACGCCGAGCCCATGACCCTGGGCAGGTAATCCAGCGGAATCAGCGCGCCGATCACCACCAGCCAGATCAGCACCAGATAGACCAGCGCGGATAGCCACACGGCGACCAGGCTGGTCCAATCGATCTTGTTGCCGGCGGGAATGATCTTGCGCAAGGGCATCACCAGCCAGTTGGTGACCTGGTAGATGAAGCGCGACAACGGGTTGAACGGGTGCAGCCGTATCGCGTGCATCCAGGCGCGCGCAATCAGCGCCGCGCCGAACAGCGTGAACACGATTTCGAGAAGGAAGCGCAAGATTTCATCGAGCATGGACACGGTCACCCTGAAAAAGAGGAGTCAATTGTCGCATGCCCAGGCGAAAAATCGCCTGCGGGCCGCGCTGGCTCGCCGTTCTGGACGAGGCTGGCCGATGCCGGGCCGCGCGGACACGAAAAAGCCGCCCGGCCTAGGCCAGGCGGCTCTGCGAAGCTAGTGCTTCGAACCGTCCGGATTAAGGACGGCCACCCGTCGGGAACGGCCACGACGCGGCGGGGTTCAGCGCGGTCTTCGCGCCCGGAGCAGCAGCCGTGGACGGCGGCGTTGCGGGCTTCTTCGGAGCGGCTTTCTTCGCAGCGGGCTTCTTGGCGGCAGCAGGCTTCTTGGCAGCAGCAGGCTTGGCTGCGGCAGGAGCCTTCTTGGCAGCGGGGGCCTTCTTGGCAACAGCCTTCTTGGCGGCAGGCGCCTTCTTGGCTACGGCCTTCTTGGCAACCGCCTTCTTGGCAGCAGGAGCCTTCTTGGCGACGGCCTTCTTGGCTACCGCTTTCTTGGCGACGGCCTTCTTGGCGACGGCTTTCTTGGCAACCGCCTTCTTGGCTACGGCTTTCTTGGCAACCGCCTTCTTGGCGACAGCTTTCTTGGCCACGGCCTTCTTGGCGACAACCTTCTTGGCTACCGCTTTCTTGGCGACGGCCTTCTTGGCGACGGCCTTCTTGGCTACCGCTTTCTTGGCGGCGACCTTCTTGACTGCCGGCTTCTTGGCGGCAACCTTCTTCACTGCCGGCTTCTTGGCAGCGACTTTCTTGACGGCTACCTTCTTGACGGCAGCTTTCTTGGCCGGTGCGGCCTTCTTCGCTACTGCCTTCTTGGCGGCGGGCTTCTTCACCGCTTTCTTTACGGCTTTCTTGGCTGTTGCCATGGTCATGCTCCTTAGGTTCAGGGGTCCCAGAACTTAAACCCGTGCCCCGATCCGCCAACAAGGCGCATCGTGCCCGGGCTATTCATCGGCGCAAGCCGCTGTTCTGTGCGAGCAACAGCTACTACGGTTTGCGCTAATGAATTCGGCACAGCCATTTGATATGGCCCCCGCTCCTTTGGCGCGAGCCATTTCAAATGGCGCCGGCAGGCGACCTGATCACAGACCGCCGACCGCTTGTTCTACGTGTGTTCGAATGCCCCACGCCGCGCCTTCGGCTTGCTGCCCCCGAGGGGGCGCGTTTTGCCTTGGGGCGGCCCGGCGGCAAAACACCCTGACCAGGGAGAACATCATCAAGCCTGTCGCGAACGCGACGCTCCTTGCATCTGGAGCGTGCCCGCGCCGGGCCTGATGACGTACTGCTTTTACTCCCAGCTCAGCGTGCCACCGGTTTGGTATTCGATCACGCGAGTTTCAAAAAAGTTGCGTTCCTTTTTAAGATCGATCATTTCCGCCATCCACGGGAAGGGATTTTCTTCCTGCGGGTACAGCGGTTCGATACCGATTTGCTGGCAACGACGGTTGGCGATGAAGCGCAGGTAGGATTTGAACATAGGTGCGTTCAAGCCCAACACGCCGCGCGGCATCGTGTCTTCGGCGTAAGCGTATTCGAGTTCGACCGCTTTGCGGAAGAGTTCTCGAATTTCTTCGCGGAATTCCGGCGTCCACAGATGCGGATTTTCCAGTTTGACGGTGTTGATCAGGTCGATGCCGAAATTGCAGTGCATGGATTCATCGCGCAGGATGTACATGTACTGCTCGGCGGCGCCGGTCATCTTGTTCTGGCGGCCCAGCGCCAGGATCTGCGTGAAGCCAACGTAGAAGAACAGGCCTTCCATCAGGCAAGCGAAAACGATCAGCGACTTCAGCAGCGTCTGATCGGCTTCGGGCGTGCCCGTCTTGAAGTTGGGGTCCGCGATCGCGTCGATGAACGGGATCAGGAACTCGTCCTTGGCGCGGATGGACGGCACTTCGTTGTAAGCGTTGAAGATCTCCGCTTCGTCCAGGTCCAGGCTTTCGACGATGTATTGATAGGCGTGCGTGTGGATCGCTTCTTCAAACGCCTGGCGCAGCAGGAACTGGCGGCACTCGGGCGCCGTGATGTGGCGGTAGGTGCCCAGCACGATGTTGTTCGCGGCCAGCGAGTCGGCGGTGACGAAGAAGCCCAGGTTGCGCTTGACGATGCGGCGCTCGTCCTCGGTGAGCCCGTTCGGGTTCTTCCAGAGGGCGATGTCGCGCGACATGTTGATCTCTTGCGGCATCCAGTGGTTGGCGCAAGTCGCCAGGTACTTCTCCCATGCCCACTTGTACTTGAAGGGCACGAGCTGATTGACGTCGGTCTGGCCGTTGATGATGCGCTTGTCGGCAACCTTCACGCGTTGCGAGGTGGCGGAGCCGCTGGCGGCCAAGCCAGCCGCGTGTTCAGGCGCGGCAGGCGTGGGCATGGCGGTGTCGCCGAAAACACCGGTCGCCGCCCGGACGGCGGGCGCAGCCTGCCCGCCCGCCGCGGGTGCGGGCGATTGTGCAGGTTGCGTGGCGATGGTGTCGTCTTCCCAATTAATCATGATTCATTCTCCGGAGGCGGTTATTGGCAGGCTTCGCACTCTTCGAAGCCGGGGTCGCCCGGCCGCATGGTGCAAACCGCCCCGAGAACTTCGGGTTCCGGCAAAACAGGTGCAGCAGCGACAGCAGGACCCGCGGACGGTGCGCCCGCCGAGACGGCATTCAATTCGCCGCCGCGTCCCGTGGACTTCTCGGCGCTGGTGGCGCCAAGCGTACGCAGGTAGTAGGTCGTCTTCAGGCCGCGCTTCCAGGCCAGCTTGTAGGTGTCGTCCAGCTTCTTGCCCGACGCGCCCGACATGTAGATGTTCAGCGACTGTGCTTGATCGATCCACTTCTGGCGACGCGACGCGCATTCAACCAGCCAGCTCGGTTCGACTTCGAACGCGGTGGCGTAGAGGTCGCGGAGTTCGGAAGGTACGCGATCGATGCGGGACAGGCTGCCGTCGAAGTACTTGAGGTCGGCGACCATGACTTCGTCCCAGAGACCGAGTTTCTTCAGGTCACGCACGAGGTAATCGTTAACGACCGTGAACTCGCCGGAGAGATTCGATTTGACGTACAAGTTCTGGAAAGTGGGTTCGATGCACGCAGATACACCAATGATATTGGAAATAGTCGCGGTTGGGGCGATTGCGATGCAATTGGAGTTGCGCATGCCATGTTGTTTGATGCGCGCGCGCAACGTATCCCAATCGAGCGTGCTCGACTCATCAACTTCAACGTGACCACCGCGTTCATCGCGCAGCATCTTCAACGTGTCTTGCGGCAAGATGCCACGCGACCACAGTGAGCCTTCATACGATTGATAACGGCCGCGCTCTTCAGCGAGCAGGCTCGAGGCCCAGTACGCGTGATAGCACACGGCTTCCATCGAACGGTCGGCGAATTCGACGGCGGACTGCGATGCGTAAGGCACGCGCATCATCTGCAGGCAGTCCTGGAAGCCCATGATGCCCATGCCCACCGGACGATGGCGCGCGTTGGAATTGCGGGCCTTGTCGACGGCGTAGTAGTTGATGTCGATCACGTTGTCGAGCATGCGCATGGCGATGCTGACCGTGCGCTTGATCTTGTCGTGGTCGAGTTCGAAACCGCCGCCGGCAGCCGGCTTCATGTGCGCGACCAGGTTCACGGAACCCAGGTTGCACACCGCGATTTCGGATTCGTTGGTGTTCAGCGTGATCTCGGTGCACAGGTTCGAGCTGTGCACGACGCCGACGTGCTGCTGCGGCGAACGGATGTTGCAAGGATCCTTGAACGTGATCCAGGGGTGGCCGGTTTCGAACAGCATCGACAGCATCTTGCGCCACAGATTCAGCGCCGGCATCTTCTTGAAGAGCTTCAGTTCGCCGCTGGCCACGCGCGCTTCGTAGCCCACGTAGGCTTCTTCAAAGGCGCGGCCGTACTTGTCGTGCAGGTCGGGGCAGTCGGACGGCGAGAACAGCGTCCATTCGCCGCCTTCCATGACGCGCTTCATGAACAGGTCGGGAATCCAGTTCGCCGTGTTCATGTCGTGCGTGCGGCGGCGCTCGTCGCCGGTGTTCTTGCGCAGTTCCAGGAATTCTTCGATGTCCAGGTGCCACGATTCCAGGTACGTGCAGACAGCGCCCTTGCGCTTGCCGCCCTGGTTGACCGCGACGGCGGTGTCGTTGACGACCTTCAGGAACGGCACGACGCCCTGGCTTTCGCCGTTGGTGCCCTTGATGTGGCTGCGCAGCGCGCGCACCGGGGTCCAGTCGTTGCCCAGGCCGCCGGCGTACTTGGCCAGCAGCGCGTTTTCCTTGATGGCGTCGTAGATGCCTTCCAGGTCGTCGGAGACGGTGGTCAGGTAGCACGACGACAGCTGCGAGTGCAGCGTGCCCGAGTTGAACAGCGTCGGCGTCGAGCTCATGAAGTCGAACGAGGACAGGATCTCGTAGAACTCGATGGCGCGGGTTTCGCGGTCGGTTTCGCGCAGCGCCAGGCCCATGGCCACGCGCATGAAGAACACCTGCGGCAGTTCGATGCGCGTGCCGCGGATGTGCAGGAAGTAGCGGTCGTACAGGGTCTGCAGGCCGAGGTAGCCGAACTGCAGGTCGCGCTTGGCGTTCAGGGCGTGGCCCAGCTTGGTCAGGTCATAGCTGGCCAGCTCGGGCGACAGCAGGCCGCCTTCGATGCCGCGGGCGATGAAGGTGGGGAAGTACTCGGCGTAGCGGGCGGCCATGCCGTCCTGCGAGACTTCTTCGCCCAGCACTTCCTTGCGGATCGTGTGCAGCAGCAGACGGGCGGTGACCTGGCTGTAGGCCGGGTCCTTTTCGACCAGCGCGCGCGCGGACAGGATGGCGGACTTGAACACTTCGTCGACGGGGATGCCGTCGTACAGGTTCTTGACCGTTTCCTTCAGGATCGCTTCCGTGTCGATGAATTCGGCCAGGCCTTCGCCGGCGGCTTCGATGGTGGCGCGCAGTTCAGCCAGGTCCAGCGGGCGGCGCACGCCGGCGTCGGTCACGTTCAGCACGTGTTCCTGCGGGGCGGCGGCCTTTTCCTGGTTGTCGGCGGCGGCAGCGGCGGCCGCGCGTTCCTGCGTGCGCTTTTCGCGGTACAGCACGTAGGCGCGGGCGACGTCGTGTTCGCCCGAGCGCATCAGGGCCAGTTCGACCTGGTCCTGGATGTCTTCAATATGGAAGGTGCCGCCGTTGGGGCGGTTGCGCACCAGCGCGTTGACGGCCTGGCCGGTCAGGTTCTCGACCAGCTCACGCACGCGCGCGGAGGCCGCGCCCTGGCCGCCGTTGACGGCCAGGAAGGCCTTGGTCATGGCGATGGCGATCTTGTTGGGTTCGAACCCGACCACCGAGCCATTGCGGCGAATGATGTTGTAGCTGGCCCATTGCCCGCCGTTGGCGTCAGCAGGGGAATCGGTTTGGGAGGGCGGCACGGCCGAGGGCCGGGTCACAGAGGCGATCGTAGTCTGCATGGAAGCTCCTGTGCGAAAAGCGCGTAGATAGCGACATGACGGCGTCATGTCAGGTACAAAATCGGATCTTTTGAGGGGGTCGTAACGCTAGGACGGCTTAGTCCAAAAGGCGTGGCCGACGGGAATCAGCTCTTAGGCGACCACAACATATAGTGTAGCACCCCTCGTTGGACACTAATTCTAGTGATCGAGTACGACAGGGACAAGAAAAAAATAAGACGAAGTTCACAAAAGGTTGTTACCAAATGCACTAGGCGCGCCCAGCAAGGCGCGCCCAGGAAGGTGCCGCTCGGAGCGAATGTTTATGCGGTCTTCCGCAGGGGCATATCGCGCGGGGCAGGCGCCGTATAGGTTTGCATCAAGCGGCCCAACTCCGTCCGATACTTCTCGACGTTTGCAGCCTTCACGTGACCGAAGCCGCGGATGGTTTCTGCAAGGCCGGCGATTGTAGCCGCTTGGGCCAGCTTGTCGCGGGTCAACCCTGCCAGCAACTGGTCTATGGCCTGGCGGTACTCGCGCACCAGCTCCCGTTCCATCTTGCGCTCGGCGGTATGGCCGAAGGGATCGAACCAGGTGCCGCGCAAGCCCTTCAGGCGCGCCAGCATTTTCAGCGCGGTCATGGTGCGCGGGCCCAGCGTCATCTTGCGCGGCACGCCGGTGCGCGGGTCCTTGCGGGCGAAGATGGGCGGGGCCATGTGGAAGCGCAGGCTGTAGTCGCCTTCGAACTGGCCCTGCAACTGCGCCTGGAAGGAGGCGCCCGTGTAGAGCCGCGCGACTTCGTATTCGTCCTTGTAGGCCATGAGCTTGAACAGGCCGCGCGCGACCGCCAGCGCCAGGCGCGGCGTCTTGGCGTCGGGTGCCAATTCGCGCTCGCGCGCGGCGACGGCCTCGACCACGTCCTGGAACTGGCGGGCGTAGTCGGCGTTTTGATAGGCGGTCAGGTCTTCGACGCGGCGGGCGACGGCGCGCTCGAACGATTCGGGCACGTGCAGTTGCACGACCTGGGCGCGCGGGCGCAGCGCGCCTTCCAGCGCGTCGGGCTGGTGCGCCGCCAGACGGCCGCTGTCGAAGGCGGCACGGTTGGCGGCCACCGCTACGCCGTTGAGTTCGATGGCGCGGTTGATGGCGGCCTGCGACAGCGGCACGCCGCCGCGCTGCCAGGCATAGCCCAGCATGAACATATTGGACAGGATGCTGTCGCCGAACAGCGCCAGCGCGGCTTCGTGCGCGTCGATCGCGACGGTGTTGGACTCGCCCGCGGCGTGGCGGATCTTGGCCAGCAGCGCTTCGGGCCGCATGGCCGCGTCCGGGTTGCGGGTGAAGTCGGAGACCGGCGCGACGTAGCTGTTGACCGTGACCTGGGTGTGGCCGCGGCGCAGCGCGCCCAGCGAGTCCGGCGCCACGGAGGCGACCGGGTCGCACAGGATCGCGGCGTCGGCCTGCTGCCAGTCCAGGCGCACCGGGCCGGCGGGGGCGCCGGCAGGCGCCAGGCGGATATGGCTGACCACCGTGCCGCCTTTCTGAGCCAGGCCGGTCAGGTCCAGCACCGCGGCGGACAGGCCTTCCAGGTGCGCCGCCATCGACACGATGGCGCCGATGGTGATGACGCCGGTGCCGCCCATGCCGGCGACCAGCAGACGATAGGGATGGTCCAGCGCAGGCATGGCCGGCAGGGGCAACTGCGCGATCAGTTTCTGCAGGCGTTCCTGGTCGGCCTTGGGCGCCGCGCTTTTCTTGGGCTTGCCGCCCATCACGGAGACGAAGCTGGGGCAGAAGCCTTCGGCGCAGGAATAGTCCTTGTTGCAGCTGGACTGGTCAATGGCGCGCTTGCGGCCATAAGGCGTTTCCAGCGGCACCACCGACAGGCAGTTCGATTGCACGCCGCAGTCGCCGCAGCCTTCGCAGACGGCGCTGTTGATCAGCATGCGGCGCGCCGGGTCGGGGAACTGGTTCTTCTTGCGGCGGCGGCGCTTCTCGGCGGCACAGGTCTGGTCGTGGATCAGCACGGTCACGCCGGGGATCTCGCGCAGCTCGCGCTGCAGCGCGTCCAGTTCACGGCGGTGGTGCACCTTGATGCCGGCGCCCAGGTCCACGCCCTGATACTTCTCGGGTTCGTCGGTGGTGACGACGATGCGGGCCACGTTCTCGCCGCGCAGTTGCTGGCAGATGCTGGGCACCGAGATCGGGCCGTCGATGGGCTGGCCGCCGGTCATGGCCGTGGCGTCGTTGAACAGGATCTTGTAGGTGATGTTGGCCTTGGCGGCCACGGCCTGGCGGATGGCGAGATAGCCCGAGTGGTAATAGGTGCCTTCTCCCATGTTCTGGAAGATGTGCGGCATCTTGGTGTAGCGCGACAGGCCGATCCAGTCCACGCCTTCGCCGCCCATCTGCGTCAGGCCGCCGGTGTCGCGGTCCATCCAGGCGGCCATGTAGTGGCAGCCCACACCGGACAGCGCCTGGCTGCCTTCCGGCACCTTGGTCGAGGTGCTGTGCGGGCAGCCCGAACAGAAGTAGGGGCGGCGGCGCATGCCGTCGGCGTCGTTGGACAGCGGCGCCTGGCACGCGAACACGGACAGGTCCGCCGCCAGCGGCAGGCCGGCGGCGCGGCTGAGCCAATTGGCCAGCGGCTGCGCCAGCAGCGAGGGGCGCAACTGGCCGGCCGAGGGCACCAGCGCTTCGCCGTCGAAGCCCTTCTTGCCGATGACGGTGGGGCGGTCCGGCAGGTTGAACAGCAGGTCCTTGATCTGGCTTTCGACCACCGCGCCCTTTTCCTCGATCACGAGGATGTGCGACAGGCCGCGCGCGAATTCCAGCAGACGTTCGCTATCCAGCGGCCAGGTCAGGCCGGGCTTGTAGATGCGCACCGGCGCATTGGCGGTGACGGTGTCCACGCCCAGGCGCGATAGCGCTTCCATGGTGTCCAGATGCGCCTTGCCCACCGTGACGATGCCGACAGTGGCCTTGGGCGCCGGACAGGTCAGGCGGTCGATGCTGTGGCGGCGCGCGAACGCGGCCACGGCCTTCATGCGCAGGTTCATGCGCGTCTCGATCGCCAGCGACAGGAAGTCGCGTGCGGAATACTCCAGCGATTCGGGCGGCATGTCCGGGTCCGCGGGCATGTCGTAGCGCTGGGCAGGGGCGGGAACGAACGAGTGTCCGCATTCGATGGTTTCGGACACGGCCTTGAAGGCGACCCAGGTGCCCGAGTAGCGCGACAGGGCCCAGCCCCACAGCGCGAAGGTTTCGTATTCGTCGATGGAGGCCGGGTGCACGATGGGCATCTGCCAGCCGATCAGCGAGGCCTCGCTGGAATGCGGGATGGAGGACGAGACGGCGGTGTGGTCGTCGCCCACCACCACCAGCACGCCACCGTTGCGCGATGCGCCCGCGGCGTTGCCGTGATGCAGGGCGTCGCCGGCGCGGTCCACGCCGGGGCCCTTGCCGTACCACATGGCGTAGACGCCATCGACGTTGCGGTCGGCGCGCACGCCGGCCTGCTGGGTGCCCATGACGGCGGTGGCCGCCATGTCTTCATTGATGGCGGGCAGGAAGGTGATCTGGTTGGCGTCCAGCGCCTTCTGCGCCTTCCACATGGCCATGTCCACGCCGCCCAGCGGCGAGCCGCGGTAGCCCGAGACGAAGCCGGCCGTGTTCAGGCCGCGTTCGCGGTCCATCCGGGCCTGGGTGAGCATGATGCGCACCAGCGCCTGGGTGCCGGTCATGAAGATGCGGCCGGAGCTGCGCGTGAGGTTGTCGGCGAGCTGGTACTCGAGGTCCAGCTGGGGTTCGGCGGCGGGGGTACCGTCCATGGTGAATACTCCTGGTTTCGGCACCATGATAGGTTCGCGAGCCATCAGGTTTATTGCGTTTTTGGATCGTGCTATCCCTATAATTCGCAATGAACGTTTCGTGTTCGACAAAAACCAGGAGACTAAGCGATGGACAAGACCGATATCGGCATCCTCAAGGCCTTGCAGGAGGACGGCCGGGCCTCGGCGCAGCAGCTTTCAGAGAAGGTGGGGCTGTCGGCCGCGCCGGTGTGGCGGCGGGTGAAGGCGATGGAGGCCAGCGGGGTGATCCAGGGGTATAGCGCCCAGGTGGACCGCAGCAAGGTGGGGCTGGGCTGCATGTTCGCGCAGATCAGCCTGGAGCGGCACTCCGCCAATACGGTCGAGAACTTCGAGCGCTCGGTGCGCGACGCGCCCGAAATCCTGGAGTGCTACGCGGTGACGGGGGATTCGGACTTCCTGCTGAAGATCCTGGTCGAAAGCCCGGAGGCCTACGATCGTTTCCTGCACCGCTTCCTGTTCAACATGCCGGGCATACGGCAGACGCGCACCATTGTCGCGCTGCGTGAAATCAAGCACGAGCAGCGCCTGCCGCTGTAGATAAACGGGCCCTCTCTATATAGATATAGGGAGGGCCGCGGATTTATTGGGGTTGGATGCCCGAGATCCGGATCCATTCCTTCCAGCGTGCGGTGTCTTCCTTCACGAAGGCGTCAAAGCGCGCCACGTCCATGGATTCCGGCGTCAGGCCCAGGGCGCGCAGCTTGCCGGCGGTGGCTTCGTCCTTCACCGCCGCCTGCATGTGGGCGTTCATTTTTTCCACGATGTCCTGCGGCGTGCCTGCCGGGGCCGACAGCCCCAGCCAGCCAGCGACGATGAAGTCCGGATAGTAGGTGGCCATGGTCGGCACGGTGGGCCAGGCCGGCTGCGGCTGGGCGCCGGTGACGGCGATGGGAATCAGCCCCTTGCCGTCGATCTGGCCCATGGCGGTCAGGTAGTCGACGAAGGCGAAGTTGATCTGCTTGCCGCGCAGGTCGGTGATGATCTGCGTGATGTTCTTGTAGGCCGCGCCGGTGATCTCGATGCCGGCGCGCTGCTTCAGCAGTTCGGACGGCACTTGCGAGGACGAGCTGTAGTAGCCGAAGAAGACCTGTCCGGGATGTTGCTTGGCGTACGCGACCAGGTCCGGCACCGTGCGGTACGGGCTGTCAGGCGACACCACGCCGACCGTGCCGAAGGTGCCCAGCATGCCGACCTGGCGGAAGTCCTTTTGCGCGTCGTAGGGCAGGCTCTTGTAGAGGAACTGATTGGCCGAGTGGGTGGAGTTGGTGGACAGCAGGAAGGTGTAGCCGTCCGCCGCCGCGTTCTTGGCCGCGTTGGTGCCGACGATGCCGCCCGCGCCGGGCCGGTCCTCGACCACCACGGTCTGGCCGGTCTTTTCGCCCAGGTACTGCGCCAGGGTGCGCGCGGTGAGGTCGGCCGCGCCGCCCGCGGCGGACGGCACGATCAGGGTCACGGGTTTCTCGGGCCAGCCGGCGGCGTGCGAGGCCGCGGCCAGCAGCAGGCCGGCGCCGATCAGGGCCGGACGGATATAACGGGGTATGAACATGGTTGTCTCCTGATGGCGCGGTTGCGCGTCGTTGTCGTTGTTGTCGTTGGTATTCGGGGGGGCGATCAGTCGAACTGGCCGCGGTGCCACACCAGGATGGCGGCGGCGCTGACTTGCCACTGGTTCGCGTACATCATGCAATGCGGCTGGCCGGCAAGCACGGCGTGGGAAAAACCGAAGCGGCGCGCGATCGCCAGGTCCTGGCCGGGCGGGTGGCGGTCATGCGTGTCCAGGCCGGCTTCCAGGCACAGGCCCGGAGCGCGGATGGCGGCGGCGTCGACGGGCACGCGCAGCAGATAACGGTCGTTGAGCACTTGCGGACTTTCGGGGCACAGGCGCTGCGATACCGAGGCGACGTCGCGGTCTGGCGAGGTCGCCAGAAAGCGTGCGCGGATTTCGGCGTCGTTCGGCGCGCGCCGCGGCAGGCCTTCAGGGACGGGCGGCAGCGCTTGCGCGCCGGGCAGGTCGCCGGGCGGCGACGGCGCCAGCAGGACCACGCCCGCCACCGTCCGCTGGCTGGCGGCCAGCAGCGCGGGCAGCGCGCCCATGCTGTGGCCGATGACGACCGTGGGGCGCGCCAGCGCGTCCAGCGCGCTGATGACATCCTGGCCCAGGTCGGCGATGCCAACCGACGTAAACGCCGCGTCCTGGGGCAGGGCGCCGTGGCCGCGCAGGTCCAGCGCCGCGCAGGCCAGGCCGGCGCGGGCGAAGAAATCCAGATAGTGCGCGTAGCACCAGGCGCCGTGATAAGCGCCGGGCACGAACAGCAGGCCGGGCCTGTCGTCCTGGGGATCGGCGCCGACTATCAGGCGGCCCTGACCGGCGAGGCGCGCGGGCAATTGGTCGATGCGGCTGAAATCCAGCGGATCGGCGCGGGTGGAAAGAGGCGGGAGCAGCGAGTCGGCATTCATGGTGCGGCCATCTTAGGTGGGCTGGTGCTATCAGAAAACTTTATTTTTCATATGATTGGATAAGTTTCACTAATCGAAGTCAGTCATGCGCCCGTTGCCTGAAATTTCCATCACGCACTACCGCCACTTCCTGCTGGTGGCCGAGCTGCGCAGCTTCCGCGCGGCCGCGGCGCGAGCCTTCCGCTCGCAGCCGGCGTTGTCGCTGTCCATCCGCGAGATGGAGCAGCGCCTGGGGCAGCCGCTGTTCGAACCAGGCAACCGCGGCACGCTCACGCGTTTCGGCCAGGACTGCCTGCCGCTGGCGCGCGAACTGGTGCAGCACCACGACCGCGTGGCGGGCGCGCTGTCGGGGCTGGCCAGCAACGAGGCCGGCACCTTGACCATGGCGTCGGTTGCCACGGTGGCCACGCACTGGCTGCCGGAACTGGTGGCGACATACCGCGAGCGCTATCCGGCGGTGGCGCTGCGCCTGTTCGACGACAACTCGGAAGGCGTGGAGCGCATGGTGCTGGCAGGGGAGGCGGAGCTGGGCGTGTGCAGCCCGGTGTCACAGGACCGGCGGCTGTCCTTCGAGCCCTTGCTGCGCGACGCCTTCGGCCTGGTTTGCCATCGCGGCCATCCGCTGGCCAGGCGCAAATCGGTGAGCTGGCGCGAGATCGAGGACCTGCCTCTGGTCGGCACCATCGCCCATCGCCAGCTTGCGGGCTATCCGCAGGCGGCCTTCATGCTGGACCGGCAGGTCTTCGTGTCCAACATGATGTCGCTTCTGGCCATGCTGGAACGCGGCGTCGGCGTCACGGTGCTGGCGCGGCTGGGCGTGCCGCCGGATTCGCGCGGCCTGGCCTTTGTGCCGCTGTCCGCCCCGCGCATCGAGCGTGAACTGGGCATCACCCGGCTGGCCGGCCGCAGCCTGTCTCCAGCCGCGGCGCGCATGGAGGAAATGCTGCGCGCGAAGGCCGCGAAACGCGGCCGCACTGTCGCTTGAAACCAACGCATTTTTGCGATTTGCGGCCATAAAACAGGCCAATTCCGGGGCCTACTGTTGCGCAATTGCACTGGTCGCGGATCGCCGTTGATTCTTCGCAAACGCCTCTTTAGAGTGCGTGATGTTTGCTGCGCGAGGGATGCGCCGGGGTGCTCGGTGCGGCGCGTCGACAGACGTGTTGAGGAAGTCATGAGCAGTGTGTATTTGCGTACGGCGGGCGTCGCCTGCGCCGTTCTGATCCTGGCCGGCTGCGCCGCCAGAAAGCCCGCCACCATCACCGAAGCCCAGCCCGCGGAACCACCCAAGCCGGTGGCCTGCGTACCCGCCAAGGCCGGCGATCCCATGATAGGCACCTGGCTGTCGAACAGCCGCCCGCGCGACGTCAGCGGCGATCTGCAATCGCTGATCGTGCTGTCCGCCGATGGCACCATGGCCTATGAATCCCTGCTGAAGATCGGCCGCAAGACGCGTCCCGCGTTGCGCGAGACCGGCTGCTGGAGCGTGGCGGACGGCATCTACACGATGCAGACCACCAAGTCCGCCGGCGAACTGGTGGACGCCAACGATCCGATCTACCTGAACCGCTACCGCGTCGAAAAGGTCGAGAAGACCCGTCTGACGATGCGCGAGCTGAAAAACGGCGGCCAGGTCATGACCGCGCGCCGCATGCCCACGGGCTATCGCCTGCCCTATTGAGCGTTGCGCGGGGCGGACATTCCGCCCCGCGACAAAGCCAAGATGGCCGGGCTGCGGTAAGGTGCGGTCTTCACCCATCGCCCGCAGCCGGTCATCCATGCCTGCCCTGTCCTCCGAAGCGCGCGCCATCGCGCTGCTTGCCCTGGCCGCTTTCGTCAGCGCCAGCGCCTTCCGCATCTGTGATCCCATGTTGCCGCAGCTCGCGGCGGAATTCGGCACCACCACGGGCCAGGCCGCGCGCGCCGTGACCGCGTTCGCCGTGGCCTACGGCGTGTTGCAGATGTTCTTCGGTCCCCTGGGCGACCGCTACGGCAAGTACCGCGTCGTCAGCATCGCGACCTTTGCCTGCGCGCTGGGCAGCGCGGGCGCGGTGGCCGCAGGGTCGCTGGACGTGCTGGTGTTCTGCCGCGTCCTGTCGGGCGCGGCGGGGGCGGGCATCGTGCCGTTGTCGATGGCCTGGATCGGCGACAACGTACCTTATGAACGCCGCCAGGCCACCTTGGCGCGCTTCCTGACCGGGACCATTCTCGGCATGTCGGCGGGCCAGCTGGCCGGCGGCCTGTTTGCCGACACGGTGGGCTGGCGCTGGGCATTTGCCGCGCTGGTCTGCGGCTACCTGATAGTGGGCGTGCTGCTGTTGCTGGAAGTGCGCCGCCAGCAGGCCTCGGGCCTGGGCCAGGTGGACCCGGGCGCGGTGCGCCAGGGCTTCGTGGCGCAGGCGCGGCTGGTGCTGGGCACGCCCTGGGCGCGCATCGTGCTGGCGACGGTATTCGTCGAAGGCCTGCTGGTTTTCGGCGCACTGGCCTTCGCGCCTTCCTACCTGCACGAACGCTTCGATATCTCGCTGACCGCCGCGGGCGCGCTGGTGGCCGTGTATGCCGTGGGCGGCTTGCTGTATACGGTGGTGGCCGGCCGCATCCTGAAACGCCTGGGCGAACGCGGGCTGGCGATCGCCGGCGGACTGGTACTGGGCGTGGCGTTCCTGTCGTATTTGCTAGGTCCCGTTTGGATGTGGAGCTTGCTGGCCAGCGTGCTGGCCGGTTTCGGCTACTACCTGCTGCATGCCACCTTGCAGACGAATGCGACGCAGATGGTGCCGTCGGCGCGCGGCACGGCGGTGGCGTGGTTCGCATCCTGCCTGTTCATGGGCCAGGCGGTGGGCGTGGCCGTGGCGGGCGCGGTGGTCGACGAGATCGGGCCGGGCGCGCTGTTCGGCGGCTCGGCGGCGTTGTTGCCCTTGCTGGGGGCGTTCTTCGCGCGTGCATTGAAGGTGCGCGCGGCCATCCAGCAAGCCTGAGGGAACGGCTGAAAACACCGCGGGCCTTGCTCATCCTGGAATGAGCAAGGCCCGCGGTGTTTTTGGGACAGGCGCTTAGATTGCGGCCAGGCGCTTGAGCACGGTCTGCTTGCCCAGCAGGGCCAGCACGGCGTCCACGGCCGGGGTCTGGGTCTGGCCGGTGACGGCGACGCGCAGGGGGATGGCGAGCTGCGGCATCTTCATGCCGCGGTCGGCCAGCACGGCCTTGATCAGGGCGGACAGGGCTTCGCGGGTCCAGTCGGCGTCCTGGGCGCGCTGCGCGAAGTCGGCCAGCGCTTCGCGCGCGGGCGCGGTCAGGTGCTGCTCGGCCAGCTCGGCGGGCGCGCCCTTGAATTCGGCGCAGAACAGCATGGCGCCGTCGGCCAGCTGCTCCAGCGTTTCAGCGCGGTCCTTCAAGAGGCCCATGACGCCCGGCAGATCGATCTTTTCCGGATGGCCGCCGCGGTTCGCCACGCGCGGCGCCACGCGCTCGGCCAGTTCGGCGTTGTCCATCTGCTTGATGTAGTGGGCGTTGACCCAGTTCAGCTTCTTCGGATCCCACTGCGAGGCCGACTTCGACAGGTGCTTGGTGTCGAACCACGACACCAGCTGGTCGCGCGAGAAGAGCTCGTCGTCGCCGTGGCTCCAGCCCAGGCGCGCCAGGTAGTTGACCATGGCTTCCGGCAGATAGCCTTCGTTGTCGTACTCCATGACGTTGACGGCGCCGTGGCGCTTGGACAGCTTTTCGCCGTCCGGACCCAGGATCATGGGTACATGGCCGTACTCGGGCAGCGTGGCGCCCAGCGCACGCAGGATGTTGATCTGGCGCGGGGTGTTGTTGACGTGGTCATCGCCGCGCAGCACATGGGTGATGCCCATGTCCCAGTCGTCGACCACGACGCAGAAGTTGTAGGTGGGCGTGCCGTCCGGGCGCGCGATGATCAGGTCGTCGAGTTCGGTGTTGTCGAAGCTGATGGTGCCCTTGACCATGTCGTTCCAGGAGGTCGCGCCTTCCTGCGGGTTCTTGAAGCGCACCACGGGCTTGCGGCCTTCCGGGATGGCCGGCAGGGTCTTGCCGGGCTCGGGGCGCCAGGTGCCGTCGTAGCGCGGCTTGTCGCCGCGGGCGCGGGCGGCTTCGCGCATGGCTTCCACTTCCTCGGGCGAGCTGTAGCAGTGGTAGGCGGTGCCGGCGGCCAGCATCTGCGCGACCACTTCGCGGTAGCGGTCCATGCGCTGCATCTGATAGAAGGGGCCTTCATCGGGCTGCATGCCCAGCCAGTCCATGCTGTCCAGGATGGCCTGCACCGCTTCCGGCGTGGAGCGTTCGACGTCCGTGTCTTCGATGCGCAGCACGAAGGTGCCCTTGTGATGGCGCGCGAAGGCCCAGGAGAACAGCGCGGTGCGGGCGCCGCCCAGATGCAGGAAGCCCGTGGGCGAAGGCGCGAAACGGGTACGAATGGGGGTAGAGGCGTTGGAAGTCATAGGTGGCAATGATAGCGGCTGCGGCGCCACAAATCGGCGTCAGGCTGGGCCCATGTCAATCGTAGGGCAGGGTTGTCTTGTTACGATGAGGGGTATTTTAGATTAGGGCCTGCTAACACCATGTTGCGACACGCTCTCGCCCCGATGTTCGAGCCCGCCTCGCTGGTGATCGTCGCCGACCGGCCGCTGCCGGCGGCGGCCTCGTTGCCGCCCGCGCTCAAGGGCAAGACCACGGTGGTGGCCTGCGAAGTCGGCGCCGCGCCGGACCTGCCGGACACGCTGCAGGGCCTGGCCCAGGGCGAACGGCCTGATCTGGCCCTGGTTTGCGTTTCGCCCGCCGTCCTGCCGGAAACGCTGCGCCGGCTGTCGCCGCTGGCGCCGCGCTCGGTAATCCTGCTGCCGCACGAACTGCCCGACCCGTATCCGCGCGGCACGCTGGCGCTGTGCCGCGCCTGGGCCGAGGAAAACCGTTGCGAATTGCTCGGTCCGCGCTCTTTCGGCGCACAGCGGCCGCACGCCGGCCTGAACCTGAGCCAGCACCCCGTGCTGGCGCGCGCCGGCCGCGTGGCGCTGCTGGCGCAGTCGCGCTCCATCATGGCCGCGGTCATGGACTGGGCCGAGGATGTGCACATCGGCTTTTCCACCGCCGTGTCGCTGGGCGACGAGGCGGTGGTGGGCCTGTCCAAGGTGCTGGACTATCTTGCCAGCGATCCGCGCACGGACAGCATCGTGCTCTATCTGGAAGACGTGGGGCCGGCCCGCGAATTCATGAGCACCTTGCGCGCCGCGGCCTCGATCAAGCCCGTGATCGTGCTGAAGGCCGGCCGCGCGGATACCGACAGCGCCGACGCCATCTTCGACGCCGCCTTGCGCCGCGCCGGCGCGGTCCGCGTGCGCTACTTCGTGCAGCTGTTCTCGGCGGTCAAGGTGCTGGGCTACACGCGCCGTCCCAAGGGCCGGCGCGTGGCGCTGATCTCCAACGGCAGCGGGCCTCCCCAACTGGCCATGGACCTGATCGGCCCCGATGCCGCCGTGCTGCGCGCGGAGCTCGCGCCCGCGACCCAGCGGACGCTGGCGGCCATGCTGGAGCCCGACGCCGCCACCGCCAATCCCGTCATCACCTTCACGCCGCTGACCCCGGAGCGCATCCGCGCCATGCTGGACGCGGTGCTGGACGATGCCGGCGTGGACGGCGTGCTGGTGCTGCTGGCGCCCGACGCGCTGGCCGACATGCAGGCGGTGGCGCGCGAACTGGCGCAGATCGCGCCGAAGGCGAAAAAGCCGGTCGTCACCTGCTTCATGGGCGACGCCGGCATGCGGCCGCTGCGGCGCATGCTGGATGACGCGGGGACCTCGGCTTTCCGCACGCCCGAATCGGCCGCCGACGCTTTCGGCGTGCTGGCGACCCATCACTACAACCAGCAGCTGTTGTTGCAGACGCAGCCGCCGGAGCCGGCCAGCCACGTGCCGGACCTGGCCGCTGCGCGCGAGATCCTGGCGCGCGTGCGCGCCGAATGCCGGCGCGAACTGAATACCTCCGAAATCCGCAGCCTGCTGGCGCTGTTCTACGTGCCGCTGCGCGACACGCCGATGGACGTGGCGGCTGCAGAGCCGGAGTCCCGCCCCATGGCGATCCGGGTGCGGCGCGACCCGCAGTTCGGCCCTGTCATCCGCTTCGGCGCGGGCGGCCCGGACGCGGTGCTGTCGCAATCCGACCGCGGCGTCGATCTGCCGCCGCTCAACGGCTTCCTGGCCCGCCAACTGATCGAACGCAGCCGGCTGTGGCGCCGGGTGCTGGCGCCGCGCATCGGCCACATGGCCGCCGAGGCCTTGCAGCAGGCGGTAGTGCTGGTGTCCGAGCTGGTGTCGGAGTTGCCGGATATCGAATCCCTGGACATCGATCCGCTATACGCCGGCGAAACCCATCTGCGCGCCGGCGGGCTGCGCATGACGCTGACGGAGAAGCCCGGCTGCGCAACGCCGCAGACGGCGGGCTACCCGCATATGGCGATCCACCCGTATCCGGCCCGGCTGGTGCAGGTGCGCCGCTTCGCCGACGGCATCCCCTGGGTGTTGCGTCCCATCCGCCCCGAGGATGCCGAACCGCTGCAGGAATTCATCCGCGGCCTGTCCGAGCGTTCGCGCTACATGCGCTTCGTGTCCATGATGCGCGAGCTGACCCCGCGCATGGTGTCGCGCTACACGCAGGTGGACTACCACCGCGAGCTGGCCCTGGTGGCCGCCACGCAGGTGCCCAACCCCGCCAACCGCGGCCATCCGCGCGAGGTGCTGGTGGGCTTCGCGCATTACCTGCGCAACCCCGACGGCAGGGGTGCCGAGTACGCCCTGGTGATCGGCGACGACTGGCAACGCCGCGGCCTGGGCCGCCAGCTGATGTCGGCGCTGATCGACGCGGCGCGCGAGCAGGGGCTGGAATACATCGACGGCCTGGTGCTGTCGACCAACCGGCCCATGCTGTCGCTGATGACCAGCCTGGGCTTCACCAACGACGCGGATCCGGAAGACCCGACGATGCGCCGGGTCTGGCTGAACCTGTCCTGATATCAGGCCCGTTCAGGCGGTCTTCCTGACTGCCTGGGCGGGCTTGAGCCGCGCGATCGATTCGTCCACCGACAGCACGTCGCCGAAGAACAGCATCCAGCCGTGCAGCGCGTGTTCATGCTCGGCAGGCGTGACGGCGGCCAGCGCGTCGTCCACCATGATGGTGCGGAAGTCGCGCATCATCGCGTCGCGCGCCGTGGATTCGCAGCACACGTTGGTGACGGTGCCGGCGATCAGCAGCGTGTCCACGCCGCGCCCGCGCAACAGCGGCTCCAGTTCGGACGAGCCCGGCGCCATCGCGCTGTAGAAGCGTTTGGTCACGCGCAGGTCGGTGTCGTGCGCATGCAGGTCCTGATGCAGCGCATACCCCGGAGCATCGCGGCGCAGCGTTTCCAGACGCCTGGCGCTGCGCTCCGGCGTCAGCATCACGCCGTGATGGTGCGACCAGAACGAGTCGGCGTTATCGGAGGCGGTCTGCACCCACACGATGGTGCCGCCGGCGGCGCGCGCCGCGTCGCACAGGCGGTTGATGGGGGCGATGATCTCGCGCGCCGGCGCGCATTCGCCCTGGTAGCCGGGCAGCGTGAAGTACTGCTGCATGTCCACCACTACCACCGCGAGGCGCGCGGCGGGCAGTTCGTCATAGGGGTGCAGGCGGCCCTGGCGGGCGATCACGCGATCCTTTACCCATTGCGGGAATTCCATGGCGGTTCCTTATCCGTAGCGCCGCGCGATCGCGGCTTCGATGCGGTAGACGATCAGGTACATCACGCTGGAGATCAGGGCCAGGATGGCGATGGCGGTCATGACGATGTTCAGCTTGAACACCTGGCTGCCGTTCATGATGAGAAAGCCCAGGCCGGAATCCGCCGACTGGAACTCGCCCACGATCACCCCCACCAGCGCCAGGCCGATGTTCATCTTCACCGCCGCGATCAGCGTGGGCACGCTGCCCGGCAGCACCACCTTGGTCAGCACCTGCCAGCGGCTGGCGCCGAAGGTGTGGGCGAGCTTCACCTTGTTCAGGTCTATGCCGCGAAACCCCGCATACACCACCATGATGGTCACGAACACCGCGATCGCCACGGCCATGCCGTACACCGCGTAGTCCGAACCCAGCCACAGGTAGAAGATCGGCACGAAGGCGATCTTGGGCATGGCGTTGGCCACCACCAGGAAGGGGTCCAGCACCTTGTACAGGAAGTCCGACCACCACAGCGCAGCCGCCACCACGATGCCGATCGCCATGCTCAGGCCGAAGCCCACCAGCGTGGCGCTCAGCGTGGTCATGATGTGCTTGCCCAGGTTGCCGTTGTTCCAGAGCTCGATGAAGGTTGGCCACAGCGCGCTGGGGTAGCTGGTCAGGAGCGGGTTGAGGATATGCATGCGCGGCAGGATTTCCCAGGCGCACAGGAACACGGCCAAGAGCAGCGCCTGCGCGATGCGGATGTGCCGGCGGCGGGTGCGGTCGCGCCGCAGGTAGTTCAGGTACTTCTCGCTGGGCGCGCGCACGGCACGCAGCGGAACGGTGTTGGCGACGGGCGCGTTCATGGGTCAACCCTCCACGTGGACATCGAGCTCGTCCCACAGCTGTTTGAAGTAGGTATTGAATTCGGGCCGCGAGCGAGCCTGGAACGGCGTGGGCCGGGCCTGGCCGTCGCCGTAATGGATGCGGTACTGGCTCTTGAGGCGGCCGGGCCGGCGCGACAGCACGATCACGCGGTCCGTCATGGCGATGGCTTCGCCGATGTCGTGCGTCACCAGCACCACGGTCTTGCCTTCGCGCCGCAGGATGTCCACCACTTCGTCGGAGATTGCCAGCCGGGTCTGCGAATCCAGCGCCGAGAAGGGCTCGTCCAGCAGGATCACGTCCGGCTCGGTGACCAGGGTGCGGGCCAGCGCGGCGCGCTGCCGCATGCCGCCCGACAACTGGCGCGGCGTGTGCGACAGGAAGGCGCCCAGTCCGCATTTCTCCAGCAGATGCACGGCGCGCGCCTCGCTGCGCGCATCGCGCCGGCCCTGGATCTCCGCGCCCAGCATGACGTTGTCCAGGATGGTGCGCCATTCGAACAGGTAGTCCTGCTGCAGCATGTAGCCGATGCGCGGATTGGGCTTGGTCACGGCCTGGCCGTCTATCATCACGGCGCCCGAGGTCGGCGGAATCAGGCCGGCGATCAGCGACAGCAGCGTGCTCTTGCCGCAGCCGCTTTGCCCGATCAGGCTGACGAATTCGCCCGCCGCCAGCGTGAACGACACGTTCGACAGCGCCTCCGTCTCGCCTTCCTGGGTGAAATAGGAAAGACAGACCTCGCGCAGTTCGATCTTCGCCGTGGCGGTGTCCGGCTTCAGGTTGTGGACGACGGCGCCCATCATTGGGCCTTCTTCGCGAAGTCGGTCACCACCACGTCCTCGTACTTCACGCGGGCGTTGTCCTTCATGACCGCGCTGGCGATCAGCATGTCCTGCAACTGGTTCATGGCTTCGGCCGTCACCAGCGGCGTGGTCTTCCAGATCTGGTACTTCTTGTAGCGCTCGATGGCCTCTGTCACCGCAGCCTGGTCCATGCCGGGGAAGTACGTCATGATCTGCGGCGTCAGCGTGGCCGCGGGCGTGTCCTTCACGTATTTTTCGGCGCGCGCCACCACGTCGGTCCAGGCCTGGATGACCTTGGGGTTGTCGCGGATGTACTTGTCGGTGGCGGTGAAGACCGTGTAGTCCACCTGGCCGACTTCGTGGCCCACCGAGGCGACGATGTAGCCCTTGCCGTTGCGCACCAATTCGCCGGCCTCGGGTTCAAGAAAAATGCCATATTCGCCCTGGCCGGCCATCCAGGCGCCCGCGCGCGCGGGAATGCCGATGTTGTTCAGCAGCTTCACGTCCTTTTGGGGATCCACGCCATGCTTGCGCAGCGCCGTTTCCAGGAACACGATGGGATTGGAGCCCGGCCGGAAGCCGATGACCTCCTTGCCCTTGAGCATGGACCAGTCGAACTTCTCCACCGGCTTGCGCGCCAAAAGGAAGAATCCGTCGGTGGCGGTCAGCCCGGCGAAGATCTTGGGCTTGACCGGGGATTCGCTGTTGTGGACGTAGATGGACGCCTCGGGCCCGATCAGCACGATGTCGGCGCTGCCGGACAGCAGGGCGGTCATGCCCTTGTCGGTGCCTTGCGAGGTCTTCATGGACACGTCCAGGCCCGCGTCCTTGAAATAGCCCTGCGACAGGGCCACGTACTTGGGCACGTAAAGAATGGACCGCACCACTTCTTCGTAGCGGACCTTCACGGGGGGATTGAGGGCTTCGGCCTGGGCGGCCAAGGGGGCGAACAGCGCGAGCAGCGCCGCAGCCGCCAGACGGGGCGATGGCAAGGATTTCACGGGACTTTCTCCTGCGTCTTGAATGCCACGCCGAAACCCGGCGCGACACGGCCAATGGGATGGATCGACAACAACAACAGGGAAGCCCGAACTGCTCGCCCGGGCCGGTAAGGCTTGGATCGAATACTATATTCAATACAAATAGGCGACAAGCTTTTTGCAGTTGGCGTTTTTCTCTATGGACGAGAGAAAGTCAGCCCAGGAAAATTCCAGGCTGGGATACCACTTGGTATACAAAATGAAATCGCAGGCCGCCAGGGCCTGCGAGCGGGCGGGCAGGGCGCAGGACGCCCATCTGCCGCGATCAGGGCCGCCGGGCGCGGCCCTGCATGGTCCTCAGACCAGAACCTGGTTCAGGAACTTGGAGATATCCGCTACTTCCTCGGCGCAGACCGAGTGCGGCATCGGGTAGGTGTGCCATTGCACGTCGTAGCCCAGCCGCCGCAGCTCGGCCAGCGAGGCCTGGGCGCGCGGCAGCGACACCACCGGGTCGTACTGGCCATGGGCCAGGAAGATGGGCGTGTCCTGGTTGGCGCTGTTGCGCTCGGCTTCGGCCGTGTCCAGCAGCGGCAGATAGCCCGACAGGCCCATCATGCCCGCCAGCTTTTCCGGCAGGCGGATGCCCGTGTGCAGGGTCATGGCGCAGCCCTGCGAAAAGCCTGCCAGCACGATCTTCGAGGTCGGGATGCCGCGGGCGTTCTCGCGCGCGATCAGCTTGTGGATCGCGGCTTCGGAGGCGCGGATGCCGCGGGCGTCCTCGACGCGTACCAGGTCCATGACCAGGATGTCGTACCAGGAGCGCATCGACATGCCGTTATTGATCGTCACGCGCTGCACCGGCGCGTTCGGGAACACGAAGCGCACCGACGCGCCGGCCGGCAGGTCCAGCTCCGGCACGATGGGCGCGAAGTCGTTGCCGTCGGCGCCCAGGCCATGCAGCCAGATCACGGCGTGCGTGGGATTGGGGGCGGTTTCGATCTCGATGCAATCGAGCAGGTCGGTCGGAGCGTTCATGGACGGCGGGCGATGAAAATCAAAGGGTAAGGGTCTTCAGGGCCTGGAACAGCGCGCGGTAGTGCTTCTTCTGCGGTTCCTGGCCTTGCAGCAGGGCGGCGTTGGCCAGCTTTTCCTTGCGGGCGGCGCGGATCAGCGCGCGCAGCTGCTGCACGTCGGCTTGCGGATTGCTGTTGAGCAGCTTGGTCAGGGCCTCGTCGTCGTCCAGCAGGCGGTCGCGCAGCGTCTCCAGCCGGTGCATGGCGGCGGTTTCCTCGCGCGAGCCGTTTTCCCAGACGTCGAGCTGGGCGCGGATCTCGTCGGCCGGCGCGTCGCGCATCAGCTTGCCCACGAAGTGAACCTGGCGCCGCTTGCCCTCGCGCCCGGTGGTGCGCTGCGCCGTGCGGATCGCCTCATAGAGACGCTCGGCCAGCGGCAATTGCTTGAGGCGTTCGGGGGACAGTTCGATCAGCTGCTTGCCCAGGTCCAGCAGCGCGTGCATTTCGCGCTTGACCTGGGACTTGCTGGGACGGTCGTAGCCGTTCTCGTCGTAACCGTCGTCGACGGATTCTTCTTCAATATGGGAATTCATGGAAAACTGCGCAATGACAGACTTGGCTATGATAACCGTCTCTGCAAATTGGACAGCAATGGTTAAAACCTCCTCATCCTTGCCGCTGGCGGCGAATCACGCGCGTTTTTCTGAACTCGTCGAACAAACCCTCGCCTATGCGCGCCAGATCGGCGCCTCCGACGCAGCGGCGGAAGTCTCGGAAAGCCTGGGCCTGTCGGTCTCCGTACGCAAGAACGACATCGAAACCGTCGAACAGACCCGCGACCGTTCGCTGGACCTGACGGTCTACGCCGGCCAGAGCCGCGGCTCCGCTTCCACCTCCGACTTTTCCGAAGCGGCGCTGCGCCAGACGGTCGAAGCCGCCTGGCACATCGCGCGCCATACCGCCGCCGATCCGGCCGCCGGCCTGCCCGACGCCGACCAGCTGGCCACCGAATTCCCCGACCTGGACCTGCACCGCGCCTGGGGCGTGTCCACCGAAGAGGCCGCCGAGCTGGCGCTGCGCGCCGAGCGCGCAGCGCGCGAGGTCGATCCGCGCATCACCAATACCGATGGCGCCACCGTGGGCACCTACGAAGGCCAGTTCGTGATGGGCAACACGCGCGGCTTCCTGGGCGGCTACCCGTACTCGCGCCACAGCCTGTCGGTCGCGCCCATCGCCGGCCGCGGCAACGGCATGCAGCGCGACTACTGGTACAGCTCCGAACGCGATCCCGCCAAGCTGGCTTCGCCCGAAGCCATCGGCCGCTACGCCGCCGAGCGCACGCTGTCGCGGCTGTCGGCTCGCCGCATCCGCACCGGCAAGTTCCCCGTCCTGTTCGAAGCGCCCCTGGCGTTGGGGCTGGTGGGCGCCTTGACCCAGGCCGCCAACGGCGGCGCGCTGTACCGCAAGGCCAGCTTCCTGCTGGACGCGCTGGGCAAGCCCATCTTCCCCGAACATATCAACCTGACCGAAGATCCGCACATCCGCGGCGCGATGGGCAGCTCGCCCTTCGACGACGAAGGCGTGCGCACGCGCCGCCGCAGCGTGGTGTCGGCCGGGGTGCTGGAAGGCTATTTCCTGTCGTCCTACACCGCTCGCAAATTGGGCATGACCACCACCGGCAATGCCGGCGGTTCGCATAACCTGGTGTTCAGCTCCACTCAGACCCGCCGCGGCGACGACTTCGAAGCCATGCTCAAGAAGATGGGCACGGGCTTTCTCGTCACGGAGCTGATCGGCCAGGGCGTCAACTACGTCACCGGCGACTACTCGCGCGGCGCGTTCGGCTACTGGGTGGAAAACGGCCAGATCCAGCACGCGGTGCAGGAAATCACCATTGCCGGCAATCTGGCCGATATGTTCAAGCAGATCGTGGCGGTCGGCGCCGACACGATTTCGCGCGGCACCAAGACCACCGGCTCGATCCTGATCGAGCAGATGGCGATCGCCGGAATCTGATCCTGCGTATTGGCCGCGGCATGATGCGCCGCGGCCGCCACGCAGACCCGGCAGTCGTTCCGGTCTTTGCAATCCCTTACCTGATAGTGTGGCCAGGCAGGCCGATATCAGCGTGTAATATCCGCCGGGTATCGCTTGATGTCCCAGGTGTTGCTGTAAAGGAGCAAAGAGATGCAACGACGTTCGTTCTTGAAGCACGCCGGTCTCGGCGCTGTCGCCACCGGAGCCGCCGTCAGCGCGCCCGCGTTCGCGCAGGACATGCCCTCATTGAGCTGGCGCCTGTCTTCCGGCTTCCCCAGCACCCTGGATCTGCGCATTGGCGCTGGCGAAAGCTTCTGCAAGTTCGTCTCTGAAGCCACGGGCGGAAAGTTCAACATCCGCCATTTCCCCGAGGGCGAGATCGTGCCCGCCGCGGACCTGATGGAAGCGGTCTCCACCAAGAAGGTGGAATGCGGCCATGCCTCGTCCCGCGCCTACTACGCCAAGAACCCCGTCTTCTGCTTCGACGCCGCAGTGCCCTTCGGCCTGAACGCCAGGCAGATGAACGCCTGGATGAGCGAAGGCGGCGGCCTGCGGCTGACCCGCGAACTCTTCAAGCCTGAAAAAATCATCAACTTTCCGCTGGGCAACACCGGCGCCCAGATGGGCGGCTGGTACACCAAGGAAATCAAGCGCGCCGGCGACCTGAAAGACCTGAAAATGCGGGTGGGCGGCCTGGCCGGCGACGTGCTGGCCAAGCTGGGCGTGGCGCCGCAGCAGGCCGATCCCGCCAAGCTGGCCGAGGCCTTCGAGAAAGACGGCCTGCAGGCGGTGGCGGGCGCGGGCCCCTACGATGACGACAAGCTCGGTCTTAATAAGGTTGCTAAGTATTACTACGCACCCGGCTGGTGGGCGCCCGGCGAACAGCTGTCGCTGTATATCAACGACGAAGCCTGGAATGCGTTGCCCAAGAACTACCAGGCCGTGGTGGACGCGGCCGCCCAGGCCGCGCATGCCGCCGCCGTCGCCCGCTACGATGCCCGCAACGCGGCCGCGCTGGCCCAATTGACGGCAAACGGCGCTCAAATCCGTACATTCCCGCGGTCCATCATGGACCTGGCGTTCGAGGCCACGCAGCAGCTCTATAAGGACTTGGGCGCCAAAGACCCCAGATTCAAGGCGATGCACGATAGTTACATGGGTTTTCGCGACAGCGAAATGCCATGGTTCCGTCTGACCGAAAGCGCCTACGACCAATACCTGGGCGTAGCGCTATCGGCCAGAACGTAGGACACTTACGCCTGCCGAATAACATTCGGCCGGCGTTAGGGTTTTTGCTAGTAACCACACGTTTTTTACAAAAAAATGGGCGGTTTGTAGGCTTTTGTTGAATGGCGTTCGAGTAGCCGCCTGATACAAAGGAGTAATATCCCGGGTCTTGACGCGCAAACATGGCGCCTTTAGGCGGCATCCGACGTCAATCCGGCAGGATTACATCAGCCCGGATTACCAATATTCCGAGACAGACTTTAAGGTGGTAACAACCATGCAATCCAAGACCAAGAAGCTGCTGGCCGCGCTGATCGCTGCCGGTATCGTCCCGGCTGCCCATGCGGCCGACATCAAGATCGGCGTGGCCGAAGCCCTGTCGGGCGGCGCTGCCCAGTACGGCGTGTCGATCCGCAATGGTTTCCAGCTGGCCGCTGATGAAATCAACGCCGCCGGCGGCATCAACGGCAACAAGATCGTGCTCGTGGTCGAGGACGAACAAGGCAAGAAAGAAGAAGCGATCAACGTCTTCAAGAAGCTGATCTTCAAGGACAACGTCCTGATGGTCTTCGGCCCGACGCTGTCGAACTCGGCCCAGGCCGCCGACCCGATCGCCCAGGCCGCCAAGACGGTCGCCTTCGGCACCTCCAATACCGCCGACGGCATCACCTCCATCGGCAACTATGTGTTCCGCAACTCGGTCACCGAAGCCGACGTGCTGCCGGCCACCATCTCCACCGTCAAGGCCAAGACCGGCCTGAAGAACGTGGCGGTGCTCTACGGCAACGACGACGTCTTCACCAAGAGCGGCTACGACAACTTCAAGAAGGCCCTGGAAGACCAGAAGATCCCGGTCACGACGACCGAAACGTTCGCCAAGGGCGACGTGGACTTCAAGGCCCAGCTGACCAAGATCAAGGGCACCAACCCCGATGCCATCGTGCTGTCCGCACTGCTGGCCGAAGGCGCTCCGATCATGGTGCAGGCCCGCCAACTGGGCCTGAACGTGCCCGTCATCGGCGGCAACGGCATGAACTCGGTCAAGATTTTCGACCTGGCCCCTGGCGGCGCGTCGAACAATCTGTGGATCGGCAGCCCCTGGTCGATCGAGAACAAGGCCCCCGAGAACGTCAAGTTCATCGACGCCTACAAGGCCAAGTTCAACGGCGCGCCCGACCAGTTCGCGGCCCAGTCGTATGACGCCATGTACATCGCGGCCCAGGCCCTGAAGAACGTCAAGATCTCGGGCGACCTGCCCAAGGATCGCGCAGCCCTGCGCGACGCGCTGCCCGCGGTCACCTGGACCGGCGCCACTGGCCCGTTCAAGTTCCGTCAGGCCAACGACCGCGCCGGCAAGCCCGCCGGCTACGATGCCGACCAGGCCCCCATCGTCAGCGTGACGAAGGACGGCAAGTACGTCATCGAAAAGTAAGCGCTGCGCATCCCCGCGCGGGGGGATGCGCCTTGCGGGCGGCTGAGTCGTCCGCAAGGCGCTTTTTATCGCAGGGCCGTCACCCTAAAAGAAATGCCTCCCCGCCGGGAGGCTCAAGGCCATGCAGTGGGCGCTGCATGGGGCCCTCACAGCTTTGGAAAGTCCCATCATGTTCGAACAACAATTCGTCAATGCCTTGTCGCTGGGCTGTGTGTATGCACTGTTCGCGCTGGGCTTCACGCTGATCTTCGGCGTGCTCGGGGTGATCAACCTGGCGCATGGCGCCGTCTTCATGGTTGGCGCCTACGCGGCACTGTTCGTGGTGCAGCAATTCAGCCTGCCCCTGTGGGCCGGCCTGATGGCAGCGTTCTTCGTCGCCGGCTTCACCGGGGTCATCATCGACTACCTGGTGCTCAAGCCGCTGCGCAAGCGCAACGCGCCCCACCTGATCCCCATGATCGCCACCATCGGCGTGGGCATCATCCTGAACAACACCGCCCAGAGCATCTTTGGCGCGAGCAACCTGCGCTTCCCGCACGGCACCGTGCCCGAGGAAGTGATCGAGGTCGCCGGCCTGCACCTGACCGTCATTGAACTGGGCATCATCTTCCTGTCTTTCGCGCTGATGGCCGTGCTGATGTACGTCATGCGCCGCACGCAATTCGGCCGCGCCCTGCGCGCCATCGCCGAATCGCCCAAGGCCGCGTGGCTGCTGGGCATCAACGTCGAAAAACTGTTCGTCACCACTTCGTTCGCCGCGGCCGCCCTGGGCGGCGTGGCCGGCGTGCTGATCGGGCTGTACTCCAACGCGCTGTTCCCCCTGATGGGCCAGCCGATGCTGCACAAGGGCATCGCGGTCATCATCCTGGGCGGCATGGGCGACATCCGCGGCGCCATGCTGGGCGGCCTGTTCCTGGGCTTCGCCGAGGTGCTGTCGGTGGCCTACATCGGCTCCACCATGCGCGATGCGGTGGCTTTCGGCCTGCTGTTCCTGATCCTGCTGGTGCGCCCGCAAGGTCTGTTCGGCAAAGTGGTTCAACGCAAGGCTTAAAGAATGAGCGGATTCGAAAACTTCTGGGCCATCTACGGCAACTTGGTGCTCACGCTGGGCACCAATGCGTTGCTGGCCCTCTCCATCTGGCTGACCCTGGCTTGCGGCATGCTGGCCATGGCCAACGCAGCCTTCATGGGCATCGGGGCGTACACCGCCGCGCTGCTCACCATGAACTACGACGCGCCGTTCTCGGTTGCGCTTGCCGGCGGCATGGCCGCGCCCGCGCTGGTGGCGGCGTTGATCGGCTTGCCCACCTTGCGGCTGTCCGGGGTCTACCTCGCCATGGCCACGCTGGGCTTTGGCGAAGTGGTCCGCGTGACCATTCTCAACACCGAATCCATCACCGGCGGCGCGCTGGGCCTTAACGGCATCCCGCAGCTGACGCAGTGGTGGCATGTGGTGCTGGCCGTCGTCATCGTGCTGTTCGTGCTGTGGCGCGTGCGCGCCTCTAAGATCGGACGCTCGTTCGATGCCATCCGCGGTGACGAAACCGCCGCCGGCCTGATGGGCATCGACGTGCGCGCCAACAAGATGCTGGCCTTCGTGGCCGGCGCGATGATCGCGGGTCTGGCCGGCGCCCTGAACGCACACCTGACCTTCTTCATCGGCCCCAACGAATACGGTTTCGACCGTGGCGTGGAAATCCTGACCATGGCGATCCTGGGCGGCATCGGCGGCCTGGCCGGTCCCGTGCTGGGCAGCTTCATCATTACCGTGTTGCCCGAAATGCTGCGCGGTTTTGCCGATCTGCGCCTGGTCGCGAACGGAGTGATTCTGGTGGTGATTGTGTTGTTCCTGCCGCAAGGCATCTGGGATCCGGCGCGCTTCAAGCGCTGGATGCGCCAAGGACGCCAGGGAGGCAAGCGCCATGCTTGAGCTTTCTTCCGTCTCCAAGAGCTTCGGCGGTCTGCATGTGCTGCATGACGTCAGCCTGTCGGTCCCCGAAGGCGCCATCTTCGGCTTGATCGGCCCCAACGGCGCCGGCAAGACCACGGTGTTCAACCTCATCACCGGCCTGTTGCCGCCCAGCGGCGGCACCATCACGTTCAACGGCCAGAGCGTCCTGGACAAGAAGCCGCACCGCATCACGCGCATGGGCATCGCCCGCACGTTCCAGAACATCCGTCTCTTCAAGGAGATGACGCTGCTGGAAAACGTGGTGGTGGGCGCCTACCGCCACATGAACTACGGCTTCCCCAGCCTGCTGCTGGGCCTGCCGGGCTACCGCGAGCACGAAAAGCGCGCCCGCGAGCGCGCGCATGAACTGCTCACCTGGATGCGCCTGGACCATAAGGCCAACGACCTGGCGGACAACCTGTCCTACGGCGAGCAGCGCCGCCTGGAGCTGGCGCGCGCGCTGGCCACCGAGCCCAAGCTGCTGCTGCTGGACGAGCCGGTCGCCGGCATGAACACCGGCGAGCGCGCCGAGCTCATGCGCGAGATCCTGGCCATCCGCGACCGCGGCTACACCATCCTCATGATCGAGCACGACATGCGCTTCGTCATGGGCTTGTGCGAGCGCATCGCGGTGCTGAACTTCGGCAAGATCATCGCTTGCGGCGGGCCTGACGAGATCCGCAACAACGAACAGGTCATCGAAGCCTATCTGGGCCGCGAAGACGACGAAGACACCGAACAAGCGGGGGCCGCCAAATGAGTCGCCGGGCCGCTCCCAAGACGAATACCGTAGCGCATTGCGCGGAGGCTGCACAATGAGCGCCATGCTGGAAGTCCGCGGACTCGAGGTCAATTACGGCCACATCGAAGCCGTCCGCGGCATCGACCTGGACCTGAACGCCAAGGAAATCACCGCCCTGGTCGGCGCCAACGGCGCCGGCAAGTCGACCACGCTGCTGGCGCTGTCGGGCCTGCTGCCCAAGGCGCGCGGCAAGATCACCTTCGAAGGCGAGGACATCACCAACCTGCCGCCGCATCAACTCGTGGCGCGAGGCATCGTCCAGGTGCCGGAAGGGCGGGCCATCCTCACCACCATGACCGTGCTCGAAAACCTGGAGCTGGGCGCCTACCGCCGCGGCCTCAAGAACGTCGACTCGGACCTGGAATACGTGTTCAACCTGTTCCCGCGCCTGAAGGAACGGATCACCGGCATCGCCGGCAACCTGTCCGGCGGCGAGCAGCAGATGCTGGCCATCGGCCGGGCACTGATGGCCAAGCCGCGCCTGCTGCTGCTGGACGAACCCTCCATGGGCCTGGCGCCCATCGTGGTGCAGGAGATCTTCCGCTCCCTGCGCGCGATCAACGCCGATGGCCTGACCCTGTTCCTGGTCGAGCAGAACGTGCGCCAGGCGCTGAAGATTGCCCAGCACGGTTACGTGCTGGAGAACGGCGCCATGGCGCTGACCGGCACCGGCCGCGAACTGCTGGGCCATCCCCGCGTTCTGGAAGCCTACCTGGGCGCCTGAGCCGGCGTTCCAGGGCGTGCGTCCCTGATTGTCTGGATGTGCCGGCGGCGCCTCAGGGCGCCGTTGGCGTATTTCCGACGAGGATTAAGTTGCCCACTTTTTGAGCAGCTGTGTTAGAATCGCAGGCTTTCCCTCATTTTGGCTAATGCACGGGCGGGTAATAACGCTTAGGCAAGACGCTGATATCGACTGAATTTTTGGAAAACCCGCTGGGTTTTTTCCGCGATTTTGGTCTAGTTCGGGGAAAAAAAACTGGCTGGATGGTCCAGCCAGGAAAATTTTTATTCTTAGGAACCATCATGAAGACCTTTGTGGCCAAGCCGCATGAAGTCCAACGTGACTGGTTTGTGATCGACGCCAAGGGCAAAGTCCTCGGTCGTGTGGCCAGCGAAGTCGCACGTCGTCTGCGTGGCAAGCACAAACCTGAATTCACGCCGCACGTTGATACCGGTGACTACATCGTCATCGTCAACGCTGCCGATATCGTTGTTACGGGCGCCAAGGCGAAGGACAAGAAGTACTTCCGCCACACGACGTACCCGGGCGGTATCCGTGAAACGAACTTCGAGAAGATGCAAGAGCGTTTTCCCGGCCGCGCCATCCAGAAGGCTGTCAAGGGCATGCTGCCCAAGGGTCCTCTGGGCTACGCCATGATCAAGAAACTGAAGGTGTACGCCGGTGCCGAGCACCCGCACACCGCCCAGCAGCCCAAGACGCTGGATATCTAAGGAAACGCCATGATCGGTAACTGGAATTACGGAACCGGCCGTCGCAAAACCTCGGTGGCTCGCGTTTTCATCAAGAAGGGCACGGGTAAGATCGTTGTCAACGGCAAGCCCGTCGACGACTTTTTCGCCCGCGAAACCGGCCGCATGATCGTGCGCCAGCCGCTGGAACTGACCGGCCACCTGGAATCGTTCGACATCAAGGTCAACGTGCACGGCGGCGGTGAAACCGGCCAGGCCGGCGCAGTTCGTCACGGCATCACGCGTGCCCTGATCGACTACGACGCGACCCTGAAGCCCGCACTGTCGCAAGCTGGCTTTGTCACCCGCGATGCCCGCGAAGTCGAACGCAAGAAGGTCGGCTTCCGCAAGGCACGTCGGCGCAAGCAGTTCAGCAAGCGTTAATACGCTGCTGCACGAAAAAGCCCGCTTCGGCGGGCTTTTTTTCGCACTATTTGTACCAGCGCCGGACCCCGTCCGGCCGCTGTGCGCCCCGCGCGGAACTCCGCGCATTCCCTCCGGTCGGAAAGAAGGACTGCGGTGCCATTTCGGGCTCTTAGCCGCAACACCCGCTTTCCCGAGCGATACAATCGATCCTCGTTCTACGAAGAGCACACATCATGGCCCAAGCATCGAACACCCGCATCAAGGTTGGTATCGTCGGCGGCACCGGTTACACCGGCGTCGAGCTGCTGCGCTTGCTGTCGCAGCATCCCAATGTGGAATTGACCGCCATCACGTCCCGCAAGGAAGACGGGCTGCCGGTGGCTGACATGTATCCGAACCTGCGCGGCCGCGTGAATATCGCTTTCTCCGCGCCGGAAAAGGCCACGCTGACGGATTGCGACGTCGTGTTCTTCGCGACGCCCCACGGCGTGGCCATGGCCCAGGCCCAGGAACTCATCAATGCCGGCACCAAGGTCATCGACCTGGCCGCCGACTTCCGCCTGCAGGACATCCCCACCTTCGAACGCTGGTACAAGATTCCCCATACCTGCCCGGACATCCTGGCCGAGTCCCAGTATGGCCTGGTGGAACTGAACCGCGAGGCCATCTCCAAGGCCCGCGTCATCGGCAACCCCGGCTGCTATCCCACCACCGTGCTGCTGGGCCTGGCTCCGCTGCTCGAAGGCGGCAAGAAGCTGATCGATGCGCAAACCCTGATCGCCGACTGCAAGTCGGGCGTGTCGGGCGCCGGCCGCAAGGCGGAAGTGGGCTCGCTCTTCTCCGAAGCTTCGGACAACTTCAAGGCCTACGGCGTGGCTGGCCACCGCCACCACCCGGAAATCGTCGCGCAGCTGGAAAAGATCGCCGGCGGCAAGGTCGGCCTGACCTTCGTGCCGCATCTGGTGCCGATGATCCGCGGCATGTTCTCCACCATCTATGCGCGCATCCTGCCGGAAGCCCGCGATACCGACTTCCAGGCCCTGTTTGAACAGCGCTACGCCGACGAGCCCTTCGTTGACGTCATGCCCGCCGGCAGCCTGCCTGAAACCCGTTCGGTGCGCGCCTCCAACAACCTGCGGATTGCGCTCAGCCGTCCCGGCAATGGCGACCAACTGATCGTCCTGGTGATTCAGGACAACCTGGTCAAGGGCGCTGCCGGCCAGGCCGTGCAGAACATGAACCTGATGTTCGGCATCCCCGAATCGACCGGCCTGGATCAGGTCGCGATCCTGCCTTGATGTACGCAGGCTTGCGGCCGCAGGGCCGCAAGCCGCCGCTCTTTATGCCCGCCGATTCCTCCACCACGCCCCAGTCTCGCTCCGCCGGCGGGTTGACGCGCGTATTCGTGGGCCTGCTGGTCGGCGTGCTGCTGGGCGGTTCCGCCAGCTTCTTCTACGCCCGCAAGCTCTACCGGCCGCAGGATGCCGTGGTGATCAGCGCCCGGCAGGCCGAGGTCCAGGAAGAGGCCATGCGTCAACAGTCGACGCAGCTGCGCTACACGCAAGGGCAGCTGGACACCGCCGACGGCGAGCTGGTCATCGAACGCGCCGCGCGCCAGGAACTGGAAGCGCAGCTGCGCACGGTCCAGGCCGAGGTCGGCAGGGTGCGCGATCAATTGGCGTTCTATGAGCAGCTATTGCCGCCGGGTCCCGAGGGGTCGGTGGACATCCGTGGCGTCGAGATCGACCGCAGTGGCGGCGGCTTGCGCTACAAGGTCCTGTTGATGCGCAGCGGCCGCAATGGCGGCTCTCCATTCTCGGGCGCTTTGCGTTTCCAGGCCACTGGCGTCCTGAAGGGCGAAACCGTGAAGGTGGATCTGGCGCCCATGCAGGTCAAGGCCGAATCCGGCTCTGTCGCCATTCCTGGCGACAGCGCGCCGACCTCGCCGCTGGCCCTGCAGTTCGATCAATACCAGCGCAGCCAGGGCATCCTGGCACTACCCGAGGGATTTGTCCCCGAAAGCGTGACGGTCAGCGTCCTGGAGGGCGATACCGTCCGCGCGTCAAGAAGCGTCAAGCTCGAACTTTGAGTCTGCGCAAGCCCTGCGCTATAGTGACACCATGCGAGCGCCGTTGCCGCTCACCGAAATATGGCCGAACCGGCCAGGAGTGAACCATGAATGCAGTGACCGAAACCGTCGACCTGCAGGCCGCCCCGCCTGCTCCCCTGGTTTTTACCGACTCGGCTGCGGCCAAGGTGAAGGATCTGTTGGCCGAAGAAGGCAATCCTGAGCTGAAGCTGCGCGTTTTCGTGCAGGGCGGAGGCTGTTCGGGTTTCCAGTACGGCTTCACCTTCGACGAAGTCGTGAACGATGACGACACCGTGCTGGACAAGGCCGGCGTGCAACTGCTGGTCGACCCGATGAGCTTCCAGTACCTGGTCGGCGCAGAGATCGACTACAAGGAAGACCTGGAAGGCGCGCAGTTCGTCATCCGCAATCCCAACGCCAGCACTACCTGCGGCTGCGGTTCCTCGTTCTCGGTGTAATCAGCCGGGCAGGAAAAAGGAAAAAGCCCTTCGGCGCGCCGAAGGGCTTTTTGCATGGGCGCGCGGCTTTCAGGCCGGATAGAGCGCGCCCAGGATGCGCGCGCCGCGCGCGCCGGTGACGGCCGGCAAGCCCGCAGGCCTGCGCTGCACGAAGGCCTGCGCCAGCCAGGCGAACGCCAGGGCCTCGACTTCTTGCGCCGGCACGCCCAGCGCATCGGTGGCGTGCACCGGCCGTTGCAGACAGTACGCCAGTTCGCGCATCAAGCCGGGATTGCGCGCGCCGCCGCCGCAGACGAAGACTTCCTGCGTGCCCGCCGCGGCCGCATCGACGGCATTGGCGACCGTGCGCGCCGTCAGGCGCTGCAGCGTGGCCTGCACGTCTTGCGGCGCAGGCTTGGGGCCGTCGAATGCGGCCAGGCGATCGTCCAGCCATTGCATGTTGAACAGGTCGCGCCCGGTGGATTTGGGTGGGGGCAGGGCGAACCAGGGTTCACTGGCCTGCAGTTGTTCCAGCAGCGGCGCCAGCACCTGGCCGGTCGCCGCCCAGCGGCCGTCGGCGTCATAAGGCCGGCCCAGGTGGCGCTGACACCAGCCGTCCAGCAGAACATTGGCGGGCCCCGTATCGAAGCCGCGGGGCGCATGCCCCGGTTCCAGCAGGGTCACGTTGGCGATACCGCCCAGGTTGAGGACGGCGCGGCCTTGCGGCGAGCCGAAAATGGCGGCATGGAAGGGCGGCACCAGCGGCGCACCCTGGCCGCCCGCGGCCACGTCGCGGCTGCGGAAATCCGCCACCACGTCGATGCCAGTCAGTTCCGCCAGCAAGGCGGGGGCGTTGAGCTGCACGGTGTAGCCCAGGTCGGGCCGGTGCCGGACCGTCTGGCCGTGGGCGCCGATGGCGGTCACGTCGTCGGCCGCGACGCCGGCTTGCTGCAACAGGGCCGCCACGGTCTGGGCATACAGGCGGGCGAGGGCGTTGGCGGCCAGCGCTGCGCGGGCCAGCTCGTCGTCGCCGGATTGGTTCAGGGCCAGCAGTTCGCGCCGCAGGTCCGCCGGCATGGGCAGGCTGGCGCTGGCGAGCACGGCCGGCGCCTGGCCGTCGGCCAGGCGCACCAGCACGCCGTCCGCGCCGTCCACGCTGGTACCCGACATCAGTCCGATATAGAGCTGTGCGTTAGTGGTGGATGGATTCACGAGGAGCCTCGAAAAAAAAAAGCGGCCGCGCAGCTGAAAGTGCGGGGCCGCCTTGGACGGGACGTTGGACCGGCTTTAGCGGCTGGCCACGTTGGTCAGCGCGTCGGGCAGAGTCTGTTGGAACTCGGTCAGCAGCTGGATCTGCGCCTTGTACGGTCCCACGGCCTGATTGAAGGCGCGGACTTCGGCGGGTTCCAGGCTGCGGGCGACCGGCAGGTCCACCGACAGCGGATCGATCGGCTGGTTGTCCACGCGGAATTCGTAGTGCAGGTGCGGGCCGGTGGCCCAGCCGGTGGCGCCGACATAGCCCAGCAACTGGCCCTGCGAGATCTTCGAACCCTTGGTGATGCCTTCGGCGATGCGGCTCTGGTGGGCGTACAGCGTCGAATACTTGCCGTGGTGCTTGACGATGACGACGTTGCCGTAGCCGTTCTGCCAGCCGGAGAATTCCACGGTGCCGTCGGCGGTGGAATGGATCGGCGTGCCCGAAGGCGCCGCGTAGTCCACGCCCTTGTGTCCCGTCCAGGTCTTGTGGATGGGGTGCATGCGCATGCCGAAGGTGGAGCTGATGCGGCTGAACTTCAGGGCGGTGCGCAGGAACGCGCCGCGCAGGCTGGTGCCGTCGAAGTCGTAGTACGAACCGCTCTTTTCGTCGGGGCTGAACCAGACGGCGTTGTAGGTCTTGTCGCCGTTGATGAATTCCAGCGCCAGCACGCGGCCGGCGCCCGCGTAGCGGCCGTCGTGCGAACGCACTTCGTAGACCACGCGGAATTTATCGCCCTGGCGCAGGTCGCGCAGGAAGTCGATCTTGGCGCTGAGGATGTCGGCCATCTGCATGGTGACCGAGTCCGGGATGCCGGCAGCGTCGGTGGCGCCGAACAGCGACGAACGGATCGTGCCCACGGCGACGCGGGTCTGGCGTTCGGTGCTTTCGGTGATTTCCTCGGCCTTGTAGCTGTCGCCCGCGGGCGCGACGTGCAGCATGCGCGTCACGACCTGGCCATCCGTCTCGTTGCCAGGGGTGTGGATGTAACGCAGCCAGATCAGGTTGCCGGCTTCGTCCGTCGCGGCCTGCACGGAGCGGCCGGGGTACAGCTTGTAGATGCTGCGGGCGCTGGCTTCGTGCGTCAGGAAGGTCTGCAGGCTGGGCGCGTCGAGTTCCAGGCGTTGCAGCACGGCGGCCAGCGTGTCGCCGGCACGGATCCGGGTTTCGCTGATGTAGGGGGCGGCGCTGGGGGTGCTGACTTCGACTTGCTCGGCGCTTAGCGGCAGGACGCTGCTGATGATGCGCGAAGGGGGGAGTTCGGTGCGGTCGGGTTGCTGCACCATGCCCAGGGCGGCGGCGCCAGCGAAGAGACCAATTGCGGTGACGAGAAGCGTGCGGCGGAAAAGTCCCGAGCGCTGAGGCTTGGGCTTGACGGGCGCAAACACGGCAGCAACTTTGCGTTTGATGCTACTCGCCAGTTCGTGGAGGCCACGATTCATCGTGAAGATACCCTCTCAGGTGGCTTGAGCTCGCAGGGTGCGTGACACGAACGGCCCTCGCGCGCACATTTCGGGGCAAGGGCTGGCGCGGGGCGCATCTTGTGAACAGCGGGGTGTAAACCGGACCACAACTGCGTATATATGGCAATTGCGTATGATTAGGGCGGTATCCTAGCTGATTCGGCTAGAATTTTCGATAGTTTTCGTCACTTTTTACACCTTTTTATCGGCTGAAGCCGAGTTGGTCCCCCTGCCATGTCACCCTCAGAAGCCCCGATTACCCCCGAAGTCGAAGCAGATCTGCGTATAGCGAAGCGCGGCTGCGATGAGTTGCTGGTCGAGTCCGAATTCGCCCGCAAGCTTGCCAGGAGCCGCGCCACGGGCGTGCCCCTGCGCATCAAATTGGGGCTGGATCCGACCGCGCCGGACATCCACCTGGGCCACACGGTGGTGCTGAACAAGATGCGCCAGCTGCAGGACATGGGCCACAACGTCATCTTCCTGATCGGCGACTTCACCTCCACCATCGGCGATCCCAGCGGCCGCAACAACACCCGCCCGCCGCTCACGCGCGAGCAGATCGAGGCCAACGCCAAGACCTACTACGCGCAAGCCAGCCTGGTGCTGGATCCGGCCCGCACCGAGATCCGCTACAACTCCGAATGGTGCGATCCGCTGGGCGCGCGCGGCATGATCCAGCTCGCGTCGCGCTACACGGTCGCGCGCATGATGGAGCGCGAGGATTTCACCAAGCGCTTCAACGGCGGCATCCCGATCTCGGTGCATGAATTCCTGTATCCGCTGATGCAGGGCTACGACTCGGTGGCGCTGAAGTCCGATCTGGAGCTGGGGGGCACCGATCAGAAGTTCAACCTGCTGGTTGGACGCGATCTGCAGAAGGAGTATGGCCAGGAGCCGCAGTGCATCTTGACGATGCCGCTGCTGGTCGGGACGGATGGCGTAGAGAAGATGTCCAAGTCCAAGGGCAACTACATCGGCATTTCGGAGTCGCCCGATTCGATGTTCGGCAAGCTCATGTCGATTTCCGACACGCTGATGTGGCGCTACTTCGAGCTGCTGTCGTTCCGCTCGCTGGAAGACATCGCCGCGCTCAAGCAGGAGATCGACGGCGGCCGCAATCCGCGCGACGCCAAGGTCATGCTGGCCCAGGAAATCATCGCGCGCTTCCATTCCGCCAAGGCCGCGGACGAAGCGCTGGCTTCGTTCGAAGCCCGGTTCCGCGACGGCGCCATCCCCGACGACATTCCCGAAGTGAACATTGGCGGCGCGCCGGTGGGCATTCTCAAGCTGCTGCGCGAGGCCGGCCTGGTGGCTTCCGGCTCGGAAGCGCAGCGCAACGTGGAGCAGGGCGGCGTGCGCGTCAACGGCGATCGCGTGGAAGACAAATCGTTGCAATTGCCGGCGGGGACTTACGTCGTTCAGGTGGGCAAGCGCAAATTTGCGCGTGTTAACTTGAACCCATGATTGCGAAGTTTTGATACGCTGAGGGTACAGACAGGGGCAGTGGGGCCTTTGCGGCACATCAAGGAGCACGACATGAAACTTTCGAGTTTGTCCTTTTCCGATAACGAGTCGATTCCCGAACGCTATGCCTTCGGCAGGATCGATGCGCAATCGCACGTCGCGCTGGCAGACAACTTCAACCCGCAGTTTTCCTGGGACGAAGTTCCGGCGGGCACGCAGTCGTTTGCCTTGATCTGCCATGACCCCGATGTGCCCTCCGAGCCCGACGACGTCAACCAGGAAGGCCGCGAGGTGCCGGCCAGCCTGCCCCGCGTGGACTTCTTCCACTGGGTGCTGGTCGATCTGCCGGCCGATCTGCGCGACATCGAGGAAGGCACCTTCTCCAGCGGCATCACGCCGCGCGGCAAGGGCGGCCCGTTGGCGCCGATGGATGCGCGCCAGGGCATCAACTCGTACTCGTCCTGGTTCGCCAACGACCACGACATGAGCGGCGACTACTTCGGCTATGACGGTCCGTGCCCGCCCTGGAACGACGCCATCCCGCACCGCTACGTCTTCACCCTGTATGCGCTGGATGTGCCCACGCTGAACCTGCAGGGCTCCTTCACCGGCGAGGACGCGCTGCGCGCGATCCAGAAGCATGTGCTGGCGCAGGCGTCGCTGACCGGCACGTATACGCTCAATCCGAAACTGGCTCCCAAGCAGATCGGCGCCACCTCGGCCTGATCCGCCGCGCCGCCGAAAGGCCGCAGTCTTGCGACTGCGGCCTTTTTCTATTTCCTCAGCCCATTGCGCGCTTGAGCCGCAGCAGCGCCAATCCAAAAGTGATGAAGATGGCGCCGACCAGGCGGTTGATCCAGGTGACGATGCGGGGCTGGCGCAGCAGGCGCCGGGCGCGGTGAGCCAAGGTGCCGTAGGCCAGCAGCGACACCAGCGACATGCCCGTGAAGATGCCCGTCAGGATGAAGAACTGCGGCAGCAACGGCTCGGCGGCGTTAAGAAACTGGGGGAACAGCGCCGTGAAGAACAGGATGGGCTTGGGGTTCAGCGTGGCAACGAGCGCGGCTTCCGAATAGAGCCGGCCGGCGCTGCGCGGCGCCGGCGCGGAGGCGTCAGCGGGCGGTGCGATGGTCGAGCGGCCCAGCAGGTGGCGCAGGCCGAGGTAGAGCAGGTACGCCGCGCCAGCCAGCTTGAGCAGTGTGAACAGCATGGCGGACGATTGCAGCACCACGCCCAGTCCCAGCATGGCGGCGGCCGACAGCAGGAACAGTCCGGTGACGTTGCCCAGGGTGGACGGAAGGACGGCCCGCAGCCCGCCCGCCGCGCCGTTGCGGATGGCCAGCATGGTAGCCGGGCCGGGGCTGACGACGCTGACCGCAGCTACTAATGAGTAGGTTATGAGTGTGGCGCTTTGCATGAAAGTTTCTCAAGTCGGATTGAGGCGGCTTTTCCGGCCGCGGAGGATGGCGTGGTTTTCGCGCCCATGCCGGGAATTTTGCCCGGGTTCCCTGCATTTTGGGCGCATTTGATCCTGCCCGACGGGGTAAACTATCCGTCATTCTCCGGGTTTACCCACCCGGGCGCAGTTTTCTCCTCTCTTACCGCCTCAGGAACCCCCCGTCATGTTTGACCGCAACCTCACCTTGTCCAAGGCTGACCCGGACGTTTGGGCCGCCATCCAGAAGGAAGACGTCCGCCAGGAACAGCACATCGAGCTGATCGCCTCGGAGAACTACGCCAGCCCGGCCGTCATGGAAGCCCAGGGTACGCAGCTCACCAACAAGTACGCCGAAGGCTACCCGGGCAAGCGCTACTACGGCGGTTGCGAATACGTGGACGTGGTCGAGCAGCTGGCCATCGACCGCCTGAAGCAGATCTTCGGCGCCGAAGCCGCCAACGTGCAGCCCAACTCGGGTTCGCAAGCCAACCAGGGCGTGTACATGGCCGTCCTGAAGCCGGGCGATACCGTGCTGGGCATGAGCCTGGCCGAAGGCGGCCACCTGACGCACGGCGCGTCGGTCAACGCTTCGGGCAAGCTGTACAACTTCATCTCCTACGGCCTGGACGAAAACGAAGTCCTGAACTATGACCAGGTCGAGCAACTGGCCAAGGAGCACAAGCCCAAGCTGATCGTGGCTGGCGCCTCCGCCTATGCCCTGCATATCGACTTCGAGCGCATGGCCCGCATCGCCCGTGAAAACGGCGCGCTGTTCATGGTCGACATCGCCCACTACGCCGGCCTGGTCGCCGGCGGCGCCTACCCCAACCCGGTGCCGCACGCCGACTTCGTCACCTCGACCACGCACAAGTCGCTGCGCGGCCCGCGCGGCGGCGTCATCATGATGAAGGCCGAGCACGAGAAGATCATCAACTCGGCAATCTTCCCCGGCATCCAGGGCGGTCCGCTGATGCACGTCATCGCCGGCAAGGCGGTGGCTTTCAAGGAAGCGCTGGAGCCCGCCTTCAAGGACTACGCGCAGCAAGTGGTCAAGAACGCCAAGGTGCTGGCCGACACGCTGGTCAAGCGCGGCCTGCGCATCGTTTCCGGCCGCACCGAAAGCCACGTCATGCTGGTGGACCTGCGCTCCAAGGGCATCACGGGCAAGGAAGCGGAAGCCGTGCTGGGCCAGGCCCACATCACGGTCAACAAGAACGCCATCCCGAACGATCCGGAAAAGCCCTTCGTGACCAGCGGCATCCGCCTGGGCACGCCGGCCATGACCACGCGCGGCTTCACCGAAGCGGAAGCCGAGCTGACCGCCAACCTGATCGCCGACGTGCTGGATAACCCGCGCGACGAAGCCAACATCGCCGCCGTGCGTGCCCGTGTCAACGAACTGACCTCGCGCCTGCCGGTCTACGGCAAGAAGTAAGCGAGCATCCCTGCGGCGGGCTGTGGCCCGGCCGCAGCGGTCTACCAGGGACGGCCCCGCAAGGCGCCGTCCCTTTGTTTTCAGGCGGCCGGCGCCGTCCTGGTAAAAAATACGGGGGCGGATTAGCCCGTATTGGCGCTGGCGGCTGGACGCCTCGTTACAATATGCTCAAATATTGCCCCCCCTCAGTGCCTTTAGGGATCACACATGCGGTGTCCATTTTGCGGCAATGCCGAAACGCAGGTCGTAGACAGCCGGGTCTCCGAAGAAGGCGACGCCATACGCCGTCGCCGTCGCTGCCTGTCCTGTGACAAGCGCTTCACCACTTATGAGCGGGTGGAGCTGGCCATGCCCTCCATCGTCAAGCGCAACGGCAGCCGCAGCGACTACGATCCCGGCAAGCTGCGCGCCAGCCTGAGCCTGGCGCTGCGCAAGCGCCCCGTCAGCACGGAAGATGTGGACGCCGCGGTCGCGCGCATCGAAGAACAGTTGCTGGCCAGCGGACTGCGTGAAGTGCCCAGCGAACACATCGGTGAGCTCGTCATGAACGAACTGCGCAAGCTCGACAAGGTCGCGTACGTGCGCTTCGCTTCGGTCTACAAGAGTTTCGAGGACATCGGCGAATTCGTCGAAGCCATCCGCGAGATGCAGGGGCCGCTGTTGCCGGGCAAGCTGCGCAAGGACTAGCAGGGCTGCGGTTCAGCCGATGCTGGAAAATGACGGCGCTGCGGCGCCGTCATTGCATGGTGGGAGCCGCACGCGCCAGGCTGGGCGTCAGCGGCTGGAACTTGCGCCACACGCGGCGCATGTGCTGCGCCGAGCCGAATCCCGACTTTTCCGCCACGCGCTCCAGGTCCAGCCGGGTATCGCGCAGCAGGTCGCGCGCCAGCGCCACGCGTATCTGATACAGGTAGTCCATCGGCGTGCAGCCCGCGTGTTCGCGGAACAGCCGCGTCAGATGGCGCGCGCTGGTGTGCGCCTGGTCCGCCAGCGATTGGGCCGACCAGGGCGCTGCCGGATCGCGGATGACCGCGTCCTGCACCCGGTGCACGCCCGGATGCATGTGGCTGCGATGGTCCAGCCAGGGCGACAGCGTGGAATCCGTGCCGGCGCGCCGCTGGTAGACCACCATGTCGCGCGCCGTTTCGCTGGCCACGCGCGGCCCGCAATGGCGCGACACCATGTGCAGCGCCAGGTCGATGCCGGCCGTGATGCCGGCGCTGCTGACCAGCTTGCCGTCCTCGACGAAGATGCGGTTGTCATGCAGCCGCGCGCTCGGGTCGATGCTGGCCAGCTGTTCCAGGCAGGTGTGGTGGGTGGTGCAGTCGCGCTGCCGCGTCAGGCCGGCGGCGGCGGCGAACAGGGCGCCGGCGCATACCGTCATCAGCGTGAAGCCGTCCGCGGGATGGCGGACGGCCAGCCAGTCGATGATGGCGCGCGAGTCGGGGTCGTCCAGGCGCGTGGGTTTGCCCACCACGCCTGAAATGATGACCAGGGCCTCGGGCGGCAGACTGGCCGGCAGGGCCTGGATATGCGCCAGGTGCAGGCCGGGCAGGCCGCTTTCGACCTCCCGGGACGGGCCGCAGAAATGCTGTTCAAAGGCGCTCGGAACCAGCTTGTTGGCCACGCGGAAGGCCTCCGCGGGGCCTGCCACGTCCAGCAGCACCACGCCCCGCGTCAGCACGAAATACACCGGAACCATGCGGCCCCCCGCCAGTGTCAGGCCGCCAGCGCGTCGGCCGCGCGCGCGATGCGGGCAAAACGCCCTTGCAGCACCAGTTCGGTCCGGTCGCGGATCTCGGCCGGCGTGTAGTGCTGGCCGGACGGGCTCTGCATGGCGAAGGTCAGGGTGGCGTCGGTGGGGAACACCACCTTGTAGCCGGCGTCGCTGGCATGGCGCGAAGTGGTTTCGCAGCACTGTTCAGTACGGATGCCGCTGACGATGATGCCTTCGATGCCGTGCTTCACCAGCCAGTCCTGCAGGCTGGCGCCGTCCGCGTCCTTGGCATAGAGCGAGGAATGCACGGTCTTGTGGAACACGGCGGTGGGGGCGATGCGCAGTTCCTTGAGCGTCTTGACGTGGCCGGAGGCCATCGAGAAGGGGTTGGCAGGGTCGTTCGATACGCTGGTGTGGAATACCTGCAGCACCGGAATGTCGCGGGCCTGGGCCGCGTCGATCAGGGACTGGATCTGCTCCACGAACGCCGGATACTCGGCTTCATCCCAAAACGGACGTTGCCGGAAAGAGTCTTGTACGTCGATGACGATCAGTGCTTGTTTCATGAGCCGCGCTCCTGGAGGGCAAATTGTAGGGGTGTGCAGCTATTTTTACTGCAATCCGGTGCGGCGGCGAGCGCGGCGAAAGACCGCCATCGGCCTAAAACGGACATTGGTTGCCGATGCCCCGTGGAGCCGCTGCCAAACCGCCTGCCCGCCCGGCGGCGGACATACAATCCTGGTCATGATGATTCCCAGCGACAACGACGACATTTTCTGGATGCGGCGCGCCCTGGCGCTGGCGCAGACCGTCATGTACACCACCGCGCCCAACCCCCGGGTTGGCTGCGTGATCGTGCGCGACGGCCGCGTGCTGGGTGAAGGCGCCACGCAGCCGCCGGGCGGTCCGCACGCGGAAGTCTGCGCCTTGCGCGACGTCCAGGCGCGCGGCGAATCGGTGGAAGGCGCCACGCTTTACGTCACCCTGGAACCCTGCAGCCATTTCGGCCGTACGCCGCCCTGCGTGGACGCCGTGCTCGCGGCCAGGCCGGCGCGGGTGGTGGTGGCCCTGGGCGATCCCAATCCGCTGGTCAACGGCCAGGGGCTGGCGCGTCTGCGCGATGCCGGCATCGCGGTGACCACTGGCGTCTGCCGTGGCGAGGCGCTGGCGATCAATGCGGGTTTCATCTCGCGCATGAGCCGCGGCCTGCCGTGGGTGTGGATGAAGATGGCCGCTTCGCTGGACGGGCGCAGCGCGCTGCATAACGGCGTCTCGCAATGGATCACCGGGCCCGAGGCCCGCGCCGACGGACACCGCTGGCGCGCCCGCGCCTGCGTGGTGCTGACCGGCATGGGTACCGTGCTGAAAGACGATCCGCAGCTCAATGTCAGAGGCGTGGACACACCCCGCCAGCCGCGCAAGGCCGTGGTGGACGGCCGTTTTGAAATCCCCGAGGACGCACGGCTGTTCGATGGCGCCGAGGTCATCATCTTCACGGCCCGTGTAGATGCCGCCAAGGCGGCGCGACTGCAGGCCAGGAACGCCCGCGTGGTGCTGCTGCCGGGCGAGGAGCCCGGTCGGGTCGACCTGCCGGCAATGATGCGCTGGCTGGCCCAGGAACAGTTCAACGAGGTCCACGTGGAAGCCGGCGCAGGCCTGAGCGGCGCGCTGGTCGCCGCGGGTTGCGTGGATGAGTTGCTGCTGTACCTGGCGCCGGTGCTGCTGGGCGACGCCGCCGGCATGGTCCGCCTGCCCATGCTGGAGCACCTGGACGGCGCCAGGCGCTATGAATTCATCGAGACCGCCCCGGTGGGCGCGGATCTGCGCGTGCGCGCCCGGGTGGCCGACACCTGGAATCAGCTGACGCGGCGCGTGGAGCTCCCTGAGTTGTCTTAGAGGCGGCGGCGCCCTGTACGCGCCGCGGTGTAGCGCCAGGCCAGGATCGCAGCGGCGCCGCCGGCCAGGGCCAGCAACGCGGCCGCCAGCAGCAGGCCGGGATGGTCGCGGCGCAGGCGTTCCCACGATTTTCCAGCCTGCGTGTAATGGAACCAGGCAGCCGCCTGGAAATCGGGCGCGGCGCATTCGCGGCCGAAAGAGCCGCTGAACGGGACCCGTGCGCCGTGTTCTATATAGCGGCGGTAGATCGTGGCGGCCAGTTCCGGGGAATCGTCGATGACGTAGCGGGCGCCCTGGCACAGCACGGCGGCGTAGGCCTGCGAGCGGCGCGGCAGCTCGTCGGACGCGCGCAGCGCATGATTGGCCGCGATCTCGCGGTAGTGGAAGCGGGTGTAGGGCTGCGCTTCGCTGGCGGCATAGCGGCGGCGTTCCTCTTCGGTGACGAACGGACCCGGCAGCGCGGCCGCGGCCCGCAGCGCCGGCGTCTCGGGCGTGCCGGGATCGCCGTCATACGCCTTCCAGCCTGGGACCGCGCTGCGCCCCGCGCCATAGCTCGTGCTGCCGCCATAGACTGCGAAATCCGGCTCCTGCTCGAAACCCATGATTTCCATCCCGTCGCGCCGCGCCAGCCGCGAAGCCTCGTACCAGGCTTGTGCCCGTGCGGTGCGGCCCCAGGCGCTGCCGGCACGGCGCAAGGCCGCGCCATACTCCGCGGCGAGCCGGCGGGTTTCCTGCAGCCGCACTTCCAACTTGCCGTGGGTGTTTTCCAGTGTGGCGTAGCGGGCGTCCGAATCGGCCGGGAAGTAGGGCAGCGCCTGCTCGATCGAACCTTCGCGCACCATCCGGCGCGCCAGCAGCAGGCGCAGGCGATCGGAGGCGGTGACGGGGTGTTGTCTTGTCCAGTCGTAGAAATTCTGCGGGTCGCGCGGCGCGGACCCCGCCGGCGTCGATGTGGCGGGCGCGTGCCGGTCCACATAGGCTTTGAGTTCGGCGGTCGTCAGCACGCGCTCGGCGACGTAGGCCGCATCATTCCAGTACGGGGTGGACAGCCAGAAGCCCTCGGCCGGGTTGGCCGGATCGTCCTTCACGGTGGCGTGCAGCAGTTGATCCAGCGCCTCGACGTATTGGCCGCGCGACAGCGTCAACACGCCTTGCTCGCCCAGCAGGCGCGCCGCGCCGACAGCTTCCAGGCTGCCGTCGGCGCGCGGAAACGCGCGTGCCGCCTGCGCATAGGCCCGGGCTGCCGCCAACGTGTCGCCTTGCCGCAGCGCCAGCTTGGCGCGCACCCACCAGGCCAAGGCCGTGTCCAGCCGCGCTGCCAGCGTTTGCGCCAGCTCGTAGCGGCCGATGCGGTAGGCCAGCGCGGCCACGCGGTCGGCATCCGGCACCTGCTTCAGATCCTGGCTTTCCAATGCCGCAACCAGCGATTGCAGCGCCGGATTCGGCGTGACGTCGTGCCCTTGCGCCGCGTCGGCCAACCCCACCTGGCCCGTCGTGTCGTAGGCGGCGTAGGGATCGCTGGCGCTGTCCGGCCTGCCATCCACGATGTCGCCGACCCTGGCCAGCGCGTACGCCACCAACAGGCGCTGCGCGACAGGATCGTCGATCAGGCGGCGCGTGCGCGCCGGATCTTCCAAGGCCCATTCGGCCAGCATGCGCAGCGACGCATTGCCGCTCGCGGAGTCGCGCGCGGCCTGTTCGGCATAGAGGCGCAGCGCATGCTTCAGCGAGGCCGCGGGAATGGCGTCCATGCAAGGCTCGGCGTTGACCAGCTCCATATAGCTGCATTGTCCTTGCGGCCCGGCGAGGAACAGGCGCGCCTCCTGGCCGTAACTGGCCACGGCCAAGCCCAGCGGGTCCGGCGCGCCGTCGCGCGCCAGCTGTCGCACGCGGCCATAGGCTTGCGCCGCGGCCTGCCGCTGCGCCTCGGCGTCTTCAGAGGCCGATTCTGCCTCGTCCCCGATTTCCGCCAGCATATAGGCGGCCCAGACGCTGCGCGCCGCCGCTTGCTGCGGCGGCAGTTGGAGGATGGCGCGGTAGCGGGCGCGCGCCTGCTCCAGCAGGCGGTGGGTATCCGGCGCTTCGCGGGCGGCATGCGTGTCAACCGCGGCTGCGGTGTAAAGACGTACCGCTGCCGGCAAATCGGCGCCCAGCGCATAGGCCCGGTCGCCGTCGGCCTGCGCGCGCATGGCGCGGGCGCTGGCCCGCTGCGCCGGCGTGAGCGCGGGATCGCGGTCTTCCGGCAGGGCGTTCTGCTGGTAGCTGCCGTCCGGCAATTCATAGGCTTCGCGGGCCCGCAGCGCATCGCTGGCGTCCACCAGGCGCGCGGTTTCATAGCCGAAAGCGTTGGCCGGCGTCGCGCGCAGCGTGGCCGCGCGGTCGTCGAGCAGTTGGGCGGGAAACTCCGGCCCGCAGGCGATGACGATGCCGCCGCCCATCAGAAGCAGCAGCGCCGCAAGCGATTTACGGTTGTACATGGAAGCTCGTGGGCCCGTTTTCACAGCGTATCCAGCCTATGTTGCGTTGGCCGCCTGCATGCAGCAGGCCATTCTGGGAGCGGCGCAGGAAGGCGCCGCCGGAATCATGTTCGAGGGTGTAGCCATTGATGCCGTCGGCCGCGCGGCAAGCGCCTTCCCAGCGGATCACGAAGGGTAGGGCCGCGTCGGCGTTGCCGCTGTTGGCAAGTATCAGGTCCTGCGCGCCGCTGCCGCCGGCCGCGCGCGCCGTGACGGACAGCGCCGGCGCCAGGGGCTGGCGCGTCATCACGGCGCGCCAGGTGGCCAGGCTCCAGGCGCGTTCGTCGCGCGCGGTGGGCAGGCGGAACCAGACGATCCCCGCCAATCCGCGCGGACGGGAGCGGTGGATCTCATCGATGAAGGCCGCCATGGCCGCCGGCGTGGCCACCAGTTCGCTGGCGCGGCCGCCTGGCAGCAGGGCGGGGCGCTCGCTTTCGACCGCCGCGATGCTGCCGTCGTCGTTCCAGCTTACGCGGCTGCCATAGGTGGCCAGCGCCACGCGCCACGGCCGCCGGGTGCGATCCGCGAAAGCCGCCAGCCAGGCGCTTGCGCGCTTGGCATTGAACAGCCCCTGTTCGGGACTCAGCACGGCGTGGACTTGCAACACGGCTTCATCGGGAATCCGTAGCAGCGCGTCGAGCCCGGACCCGCCAAGCCAGGTCGGCAGCGCGGTTATCGACAAAGGCAGGTCCGGTCCCAGGCCATGCTTCAAGGTCTCCAGAAAAGCCGCGTAGGCAGGCAATTTGGAGGTGGCGCAGTCGTAATCGATTTCGATGCCGGCCAAGACGATGCCCGCGCTTTCCCATGCGGGACGCGCGGCCCTGATCCGCGCAAGCACGTCCGCCGCCGGCAGCGCATCGGCGCGGCCGTCCAGGCGGAAAACCATGACGACGGGACGCCTGGCCGCAGCCAGTGCGGCCAGATCGGGCGCAGCAGTGAACCATCTGCCATCCGGGTTCATTTCCGCCATCAGCACGCGCCATGCCCGCACCACGTCGGCGCTCTCGGCCAGCGCCTGGCTGACGGGCGGCGTCCAGACGCGTTGCCAGACATAGGCGTCACCCGGCAGATCCGTCTGCTTGCCGCAAGCGGCCAGAAGCAGCAGCGAGACGCTGCAAAGCGCTGCGCAACAGCGTTTGGCGAGGGCTTTCATGCGGCTGGCCAGGATTGGAAAGGCATGACGCGGCGACGACGACGGGTGGTGGAAGCATGCGCGCCAGATGCGCGGCGCGTTGCGAATGCGTGATTCTATCGCCGCCGCAAGGGGTATTAGCACTCTGCGCTTGCGGCTGCCAATCGCGCAGGCGTCGGTAATCCGCGGCCGGCAGGCAATCGCGATGCGCTGGCGCCATTGATATGTCATCAAGTTTGCGCACGTCAGCGCAGTTGCGGCGCGTGTCTATTGCATGAATCTGAAAGCGCGTGACATGACTATTTTTGGCGTTGCGCTAAATGAATTGCCACAAAAACGTCAATTGGCTTTAGCATAGGCACATGACTTGGCGCCACGCACTGATGGACTACACCGTGCAATGCCACGCGCCCTCGTCACCACGGATCCTCGTGCGGTGTCATCGGTGCTTTTCACAACCGAACCTGCACGCTGCTGAACGAAGACGCCATGCGCCGTTCAGACCGTCCGCTGCCATCGCACAGCGGGCGCATCGGGTTTATACCCGCATCATAAAAATCCCTGGGACATCGCTCTTCCCTTCAAATCATTGCTGAGCATTTCATGTGCGGACGCATCATGCACGCACGCATACAGCGATATGCTGAAGTCGAACGAGTGAACTTATTCACTTAAGTTGCATTCCCTGACGGAACTTGCATCCGAAGAGTGCAGCCTAATTGGAAAGGGCCTGATCATGCCTTTGGTTGATGTGTGGCGAAAGCAACATACCATCCGGCCGACAGTGCTTATCGCGAGATTGTCTAGTAATGCGCGAGCGCTGAGGCACAATGGGGGCAGGTAGGGACGTATTGGATTTTTCGCGTGTTGTAGGAGGTTTCCGTGCAAAACATCGTCGAAGGCTTCAAGTCGCAGTATGCAAGAGAGCAGGAATCGGAACTCTCTCTCGAGGAGTACCTCAACCTCGCCAAAAGCGATCCCATGGCGTACGCCAGCCCCGCAGAACGCATGCTGGCGGCCATAGGCGAACCCGAAATCGTGGATACGCGCAACGACCCACGTCTTTCCCGTTTGTTTTCCAACCGGACCATCCGACGCTACCCGGCGTTCCAGGAGTTCTACGGCATGGAGGACGTGATCGGACAGATCGTCGCGTTCTTCAAGCATGCCGCGCAGGGACTGGAAGAGCGCAAGCAAATCCTTTATCTGCTGGGCCCGGTGGGCGGCGGCAAGTCGTCCATCGCGGAGCGACTCAAGTCGCTGATGGAGGCCTATCCCATCTACGCCTTGAAGGGCTCGCCGGTCAACGAATCGCCGCTCGGACTGTTCCATCCGGAACGTTTCGGCGACACGCTTGAAAAGGAATACGGCATTCCCCGGCGCTACCTGAGCGGCATCATGTCGCCCTGGGCCGTGAAGCGCCTGAAGGAGTTCGACGGCGACATTTCGAAGTTCCGCGTCGTGCGCCTGAACCCGTCGGTGCTGCGCCAGATCGCCATCGCCAAGACCGAACCCGGCGACGAGAACAACCAGGACATTTCGTCGCTGGTGGGCAAGGTCGACATCCGCATGCTCGATCGCCACTCGCAGGACGACCCGGACGCCTACAGCTACTCCGGCGGGCTGTGCCTGGCCAATCAGGGGCTGCTGGAATTCGTCGAGATGTTCAAGGCCCCGATCAAGATGCTGCACCCCTTGCTGACGGCGACCCAGGAAGGCAACTTCAAGGGCACCGAGGGCTTTTCCGCGATCCCGTTCAACGGCGCCATCCTGGCCCACTCGAACGAATCGGAATGGCAGACCTTCCGCAACAACAAGCACAACGAGGCGTTCCTCGACCGTATCTACATCGTCAAGGTGCCTTACTGCCTGCAGGTCTCGGAAGAGGTCCGCATCTACGAAAAGCTGCTGCACCACAGTTCGCTGTCGACGGCGCCGTGCGCGCCGGGAACGCTGGACATGATGGCGCAGTTCTCGGTCCTGACGCGCCTGAAGGAACCCGAGAATTCCAGCATCTATTCGAAGCTGCGCGTCTACGACGGCGAAAGCCTGAAGGACGTCGATCCCAAGGCCAAGGCCTTGCAGGAATACAAGGACTATGCCGGCACGGACGAAGGCATGACCGGGGTGTCGACGCGTTTTGCGTACAAGATCCTGTCCAGCGTCTTCAACTACGATCAGACCGAAGTCGCCGCCAACCCGGTGCACCTGATGTACGTGCTCGAGCAGCGGATCGGCCGCGAGGACTATCCCGAGGAAATCCGCCGGCGCTATCTTGAATTCATCAAGGGCTACCTGGCGCCGCGCTACGCGGAATTCATCGGCAAGGAAATCCAGACCGCCTACCTCGAGTCGTACTCGGAATACGGCCAGAACATCTTCGACCGCTACGTGACCTTTGCCGACTGCTGGATCCAGGACGAGGAATTTCGCGACCCGGAAACCGGCGAAAGCTTCGACCGCAGCGCGCTCAACGACGAACTGGAAAAGATCGAGAAGCCGGCTGGCATTGCCAACCCGAAGGATTTCCGCAACGAGATCGTCAACTTCGTGCTGCGGGCGCGGGCCAACAACAACGGCCGCAACCCGACCTGGACCAGCTATGAAAAGCTGCGCGAAGTGATCGAGAAGAAGATGTTCTCGAACACCGAAGACCTGTTGCCGGTGATCTCGTTCAACGCCAAGGCGTCGGCCGAGGACAAATCCAAGCATCAGAGCTTCGTCGATCGCATGGTCGAAAAGGGCTACACGGAAAAGCAGGTCAGGCTGCTGTGCGAGTGGTATCTCCGTGTGAGGAAGTCTTCCTGAGCGAGGTGAATCATGAATTCACTCATCGATCGCCGTCTTAACGGGCGCAATAAAAGCGCCGTCAACCGGGAGCGTTTTCTCCGGCGTTACAAGAACCAGATCCGCAAGGCGGTACACGGGATGATCCGTGACCGCTCCATCCAGGACATGGACCAGGGCGGGGAGATCAACCTGCCCGCCCGCGACATCTCCGAGCCGTCCTTCCACCACGGCCAGGGCGGCGACCGTGAGATCGTGCACCCTGGCAACCGCGAGTTTGCCAAGGGCGACACCTTCGACCGGCCGCAGGGCGGGCAGGGGGAAGGCGGCTCCGAGCCGGGCGAAGGCGAATCGGTCGACCAGTTCACCTTCAGCCTGTCGCGGGCCGAATTCCTGAACCTGTTCTTCGAGGACCTGGAGCTGCCGCACATGGCGCGCACGCAGCTGGGCGAGGTCAGCCAGAAGAAATGGCAACGCGCCGGCTACACGACCACGGGTTCGCCCAGCATGCTGAGCATCAGCCGCACGCTCAAGTCCTCGCTGGCGCGGCGCGTGTCGCTGGGTGTAAAGGCGCGCGCCGATCTCGAGGATGCCGAGGAGCGCCTGGCCAAGGCGCTCGAAGCAGGCGCTCCAGCCGACGAGATCAAGGCGCTGGAGCAGGATGTCGAAGGCTGCCGCGAACGCCTGGCCCGCGTACCGTTCCTGGATGACCTGGACCTGCGCTACCGCAACCGGGTGTCGGTGGCCATCCCCATGGCGCGCGCCGTCATGTTCTGCCTGATGGACGTGTCGGGCTCCATGGACGAAAACAAGAAGGATCTGGCCAAGCGCTTCTTTTCGCTGCTTTACCTGTTCCTGTCGCGCAAGTACGAACACGTGGACCTGGTCTTCATCCGCCACACCGACAACGCCGAGGAAGTCGACGAACATACCTTCTTCTACGATCCCAAGAGCGGCGGCACCATCGTGCTGTCGGCGCTGGAACTGATGCGCGAGATCCTGGAGAAGCGCTATCCGCCGACCGCCTGGAACGTGTATGCGGCGCAGGCCAGCGACGGCGACTCGTTCGGCGCCGACGCGGGCAAGAGCGCGCGCTTCCTGGCCGAGCACCTGCTGCCGGCCACGCGCTACTTTGCCTACATCGAAGTACCCGACTCGCAGGAGGCGCGCAAGAGCAGCCTGTGGGCGGAATATGAACAGAAACTGGAGCCGCATTTCGTCATGCGGCGCATCTGCGAACGCGGCGAGATCTTCCCCGTGTTCCATGACCTGTTCAAAAAGGAAACCGCATGAATGCCATCGTGGGAGCGCTCGTGGAACCGGAGGCCGCCGGCAGCGCCCGGCCCATCTCCCAGGGTTCCGAATGGACCTTCGAACTGATCCAGTCCTATGACGACGCGATCTCCAAGGTCGCCGCCGAATACGGACTGGACACCTACCCGAACCAGATCGAGGTAATCACCTCGGAACAGATGCTGGACGCCTACGCGTCGGCCGGTCTGCCCATCGGCTATCCGCACTGGTCGTACGGCAAGGAATTCATCCGCAACGAGCAGTTCTACCGCCGCGGCATGCAGGGGCTGGCGTACGAGATCGTCATCAACTCCAACCCTTGCATCTCCTATCTCATGGAAGAGAACTCCATGACGATGCAGGCGCTGGTGATCGCCCACGCCTGTTACGGCCACAACTCGTTCTTCAAGGGCAATTACCTGTTCCGCCAATGGACCGACGCCGACGGCGTGCTGGACTATCTGGTCTTCGCGCGCAAGTACGTCATGTCCTGCGAGGACCGCTACGGCATCGATGCGGTCGAAGCCTTGCTCGACTCCTGCCACGCGCTCTCGCACCACGGCGTGGACCGCTACAAGCGCCCGACGCCCATTTCCTACAAGGAAGAGGCCGCGCGCCAGGCCGAACGCCAGGAGCACGCCCGGCTGCAGTACAACGACCTCTGGCGCACCCTGCCGCGCCTGGAGGCCGACAAGGACACGCACGTCGAGGCCTCGGTGTTCCCGCCGGAGCCCGAAGAGAACCTGCTGTATTTCATCGAGAAGTACTCGCCCAAGCTCGCGCCGTGGCAGAAGGAGCTGGTGCGCATCGTCCGCAAGATCGCGCAGTACTTCTATCCGCAGACCCAGACCAAGGTCATGAACGAAGGCTGGGCCACGTTCTGGCACTACACCATCCTGAACCGGCTGCACGAAAAGGGCCTGGTCAACGACGGCTTCATGATGGAGTTCCTGCAAAGCCACACCAACGTGGTCAGCCAGCGCGGCTTCGACGAGCGTGGCTACGGCGGCATCAACCCGTACGCGCTGGGCTTCGCGATGATGTCCGACATCCGCCGCATCTGCGAGGCGCCCACGCCCGAGGACCGGCGCTGGTTCCCCGACATCGCCGGCGGCGACTGGCTGAAGACGCTGGACTTCGCCATGCGCAACTTCAAGGACGAGTCCTTCATCTCGCAGTACCTGTCGCCGCGCCTGATCCGCGAGTTCCGTTTCTTCGCGATCTCCGACCACCAGGCCAACCCCAAGCTCGAAGTCGCCGCCATCCACGACGACGAAGGCTACCGCGACATCCGCCGCCTGCTGGCCGCGCAACACAACCGCGACAACATGGTGCCGGACATCCAGGTGGTGAGGTTCAACCGCGACTCGGATCGATCGCTGGTGCTGCGTCATCTGAAGAGCCGCGGCCGTCCGCTGGCGGGCGAGGACGCCGAACAGGTGATGAAGCACCTGGCCCGGTTGTGGGGCTTCAGGGTGCGGCTGGAGGAAACCGAGCCGGACGGCACCGTCAGCTCCTATCGGGAACAGGACCCGCCCGCGTCGGCCTCCTGACGGCTGAGCGGGGGGCAGGGGACGCTTACAGCGTCCCCTTTTCTTTGCGCGCTTGTCGGCATTGTGCGAAATCTGCTAGAATCGCGGATTCGCATTTTCTGCAGCGGCTTGCCCGCAGCGAAAATCGCAGATAGGACAGGTGGCCGAGTGGTTGAAGGCGCACGCCTGGAAAGCGTGTATACGTCAAAAGCGTATCGGGGGTTCGAATCCCCCTCTGTCCGCCAGGATTCGCACAGCAATGCCGTGCACCGAAAAACCCGCAAGCGCCCAAGCCTTGCGGGTTTTTTGTATTTGCGCGGCATAAAAAAAACGCCGCCCGGCGTCAACGTGCCGGGCGGCGTTTTTAACCGGAACGCTTACGCGCCCACCGGCTTCCCATCAGTACGCCGCACCACCACCGTCGCGGAACGCGCATCGCCGCCGCCGGCGCGCAGGGTGTTCCACGCCTGGTTCGGGTGCTGGATGTTGATGAAGAACGTGGTCAGGTCCGGCGTGTAGGCGATGCCGGTAATCTCGCAGCCCAGCGGGCCGACCAGGAAGCGCTTGGATTCGCCGGTCTTCTGGTCGATGTAGTACATCGAGTTATTGCCGAAGAAGTCCGTGGTCGAGGCGCTGGTGCCGGCGTCGGTCTGGACCCACAGGCGGCCCTTGGGGTCGACGCGGATGCCGTCGGGACTGGAGAAGGTGTCGCCGTTGACGTTGCCGGTCAGGTTGGCGGCAACGCCGTCGGCCTTGTCGCGGCCGGCCAGCAGCAGCAGGTCCCACTCGAAGGTGGTGGCCAGGGGCGAGTCGCCGCGCTCGTGCCAGCGGATGATGTGGCCGTGCGAGTTGCTGACGCGCGGGTTGGCGGCGCTGGTGCGCTTGCGACTGCCGTTGTTGGTCAGCGTGCAGTACACGGTCTTGTCCACGCCCACCGTGATCCACTCGGGGCGGTCCATCAGCGTGGCGCCGGCGACGCGGGCGGCGGCCCCGGTGTTGACCAGCACGTCGGCCTGCGTATTGAAGTTGACGAGCTTGCCGGTGATCACGGTGCCGCTGGCGACTTGCGTGAAGTTGCCCGGATCGGTGGCGCCGGCGGTCAGGTTGTTCTTGCCTACCGTCAGTTCGACCCAGTTGCCGCTGCCGTCGTCGTTGAAGCGCGCGGCGTACAGCGTGCCTTCGTCCAGCAGGCCCATGTTGGCGGCGCGGTTGGCCGGGTCATAGGGTTTGCTGGGCACGAACTTGTAGATGCAGCCGGGCGTGGTGTCGTCGCCCATGTAGAAGGCGACGCGGTTGTTCTCGTCCAGCATGAAGGCCGTGTTCTCATGGCTGAAGCGGCCCATCGCGGTGCGCTTGACGGCGGTCGAGTCCGGGTTCTGCGGATCGATCTCCACCACCCAGCCATAGCCCTGGTCGGCCGGCTTGCCGGCGTCGCCGGTCTTGTAGTGGTAGTTGTTGAGCGTCTCTTCGCAGGTCAGGTACGTGCCCCAGGGCGTGTCGCCGCTGGCGCAGTTGTTCAGCGTGCCGACGACGGTGTCGCCGACCAGCGACTTGGCCGGGCCGCTGACGTTGTAGACGGTGTTGCCGGTGTAGCGCTTGTTGTAGCGCGAATCGGTCTTGACGGCCCAAGCGCCGTTGGCGCCGCGGGCGATTTCGATGACGGATACGCCGACGTTGGACAGGCGGGTCTTCACGCCCTCGACGCTCTGGTCCAGGGTCTCGTCGTCCAGTGATTCGTGGTTCAACACCAGCAGGCCGCCCTGGTTGGGGTCGACGCCGGGCAGGGCATAGAAGTGCATGCCGTCGTGTTGGCCGCCGGATTGGGTTTCCGTGGCGGGATAGGACTGCGGCACGCCGGCGTAGCCGACCGAGCCGATCATGCACTTGTCGCCGGCGGAATACAGCACTTCGGCCACGTAGCCCGCGGGTACGGTGACGGTGTCGGCGACGATCTTGTCGGCCAGCGGGGTGAACGTGACGGAGTAGTCGGGGCCGGGGGTCGGCTTGGAGCCGCCTTCGCCCGGTTCGTTGCCGGAGGGGGCGTCATTGTCATCGTCATCGTCGCTGCCGCCACAGGCGGTCAGCAGGGTCGATGCGCCGAACACGGACAACATTGACAGGCCGAAGCTGTTCTTCAGCAAAGTGCGGCGCTGGGGATTCGCGGCGACGATCTCGTCGAACATCTGCCCGGGGACGGTGACTTCACCTTGGGCTTCGCGATAGGGGGCGCGCAATTTATCAGTCAAGTGGGACATTCCAACCTCATAGAGTCGCGAACGAGTCGCTCAGTTATCTGTAAGCAAAACGAAAGCGAGGTTAAAGGTCGGTCGTTACAAGGGGGTGACGATAGTGTGAAGTCCTTGCGGTGGGATGAGTAGTCCGCCGCCTGGCCGAGTTGCGGTTCGACGCAAGGCCGAGGCGGCGGTCGAGGACGGCTTAACCGCGCGTGCCGACGATGGGTGTGACGTCCAACACATACATCTGCCGCTCGCCTTCATGCACGGAGTCGATGCAGACCTGGGTGCCATCGCGGCTCCAGCGCGGATGCAGGTCGCAGCGGTTTTCCTTGGACAGATCGGGATCGGCGTAGAAGCTGCCCAGCGAGTGGCGCAGGCCGGTCTGCATGTCGTAGAGGAACAGGATGCGCTCGTGCGTGGTCGAGTCCGGATAGGTGTCGCTGAGCAGCCAGCGCGTGTTCACGGGCGAATAGGTCATGTGGCCGTTCTCGGTCAGCACGCCATCGCCCACGACCTGAACCGCGCCGCCGGGCGCGTCGCGGTAGAGGTGGTAGTGGATGCTGCCGTCATGCGGGCCCCACACGATGATGGTCTGGTCGTCGCGCCACAGCGGATGCGAGATCTGGTATTCGGATTTCTCGTAGTCGAAGGTGCCAACCGCGCTGGGATCGAAGTCGTTGGCCAGTTGCGGCAGCGGATGGTCGGAGCATTCCAGCAGGCGCATGTCGCTGCCGTCGGCATTCATGGTGATCAGCCGGTGCAGGAAGCAGGTCTCGTCCTTGACGCGTTCGGTCCAGCGGTGCAGGAACAGGATGCGCGAGGACGACGGATTGATCTCGATGTGGCTGACCCAGTGGATGGCGCGTTCCATCGAGTCGCGCGGATGGAAGTTGCGCAGGTCGGCGTAGCTGACCAGCAGGCGATGCGCACCGCTTTGCAGGTCCATGCTATGGATGCCGTCGTCGGCCGGGGCATTGGATACCGGGCCGGGCGCGTGTTCGCTGTAGCCGATGGTCTCGTGCGTGATGTAGAGGCGGCGGTAATCCACGCAGAGCGCATAGCGGCTGTTGGGCGCGGCCACGTAGATGGGCAGCGGCAGGTGGCGCGTCTGGCCGGTGGCGACGTTGTGGACCGCGGAGCGCAAGCCCGGATAGAAGCCGCTGTCGTCGTCGCGGCGGCAGTTGTAGATCATCTGCGGCTCGGACTCGCCGTCCAGCCATTGCAGCTGGCAGCCCATCTGCCAGTTCCAGGCCGTGGTGCTGCCGACGGCGTGGTAGCGGTCGCCGTCCTGCAGGTCGAAGTAACCCACCTCGGCGCTCAGCTCGGGCGTGAGCCGCGCGTCCTTGAACGGCGTGCGGTTGGCCAGCAGATAGCGGCCGTCGCGATGCCAGACGGTCTTGTTGTAGTAGCCGAAGAAATGATGGTGCGGCGTGGCGCCCAGGCGGCGGCAGGCGATGGGCGTGGCGAGCATGCGGTTCATGGATGGCGGAGCAAGGATGAAATCGGAAAGAAAAAAGGGCGGCGCAGGCGCCGCCCCGGGCGTTCAGCCCGCGGTGATGTGTTCGGTCTCGATGACCTTGTTCCAGCGGGCGCGTTCGCGTTCGACGAAGGCGCGCGCGTCGGCGGGGCTGTTGCCCACCGGGGTCATGCCCAGGCGCTCCAGGCCTTCACGGAATGCCGGGTCGGCGTAGATGCGGCGCAGGTCGGCGCTGATCTTTTCGATCAGCGCATCGGGCACGTCCTTGCTGGCGGCCAGCGTGGTCCAGGACGTCACCGTCAGGCCGGGCAGGCCGGCTTCGGCGGCGGTGGGCACGTCGGGCAGGGCCGGCGAGCGCGTGGCGCCGGTGATGGCCAGCGCCTTCAGCTTCTTGGCCTGGATGTAGCCGATGGTGGTGGGCACGTTCTCGAACAGCAGCTGGATCTGGCCGCCCAGCAGGTCGTTGGTGGCGGCGGAACTGCCGCGGTACGGGATGTGCACGATGGGCGCCTGTGCGGCCATCTTGTAGAGCTCGCCCACCATGTGCACGGACGAACCCACGCCGGCCGAGCCGAAGTGCAGCGTTTCCGGCTTGGCCTTTGCCAGCGCGGTGAGTTCGGCCAGGGTGTTGGCTTCCAGCGCGGGGTTGGCCACCACCACGTGCGGCATTTCGGCCACGATGGTGATCAGCTTCAGATCGCGGGCCGGCTGGTAGTTGAGGTTCTTGTAGACCCCGTAGGTGGCATGCAGGCCGATGGAGCCGAGCAGCAGGGTGTAGCCGTCCGGCCCCGAGTCGGCGACGAACTTGCCGCCGATGTGGCCGCCGGCGCCGGGGCGGTTTTCCACCACCACCGATTGGCCGTAGAGCTTGCCCAGGTGTTCGGCCAGCAGGCGCCCCTGGATGTCGGAGCTGCCGCCCGCGGTGAAGGGCACGATGATGCGCACCGGGCGGTCGGGATAGTTGGCTTGCGCATGCGCGGCCAGCGGCAGGGCGGCTGCCGTCAGGCCCAGGCACAGCGTTTGCAGGAGTTGGCGCCAGGAGCGGCGGAGGTTCATGTGGTTTCCCCTGGAAGGTTGGGTAGCGCGGGGGGCGCATCTGGCGGCGCCCTTGGGAAAACCAGTGTAGGAGTCGGCGGGTATTTGAAAAAATTCTTTTTTCAACATAGGCTATGCAAGTCTGCTATACATTGCCCCGCCATGAGCCGACCCCTGAATTTCCGCCAGATCGAAGCCTTCCACGCGGTCATGCTGGCCGGCACCACTACCGGCGCGGCGCAGATGCTGCGCACCACCCAGCCCTCGGTCAGCCGGCTGCTGGCGCAGGTGCAGCAGGCCAGCGGCCTGAAGCTGTTCGACATGGAGCGCGGACGCTTGCGGCCCACGCGCGAGGCCAAGGACTTGTTCGATACCGTGCAGCGCCATTTCGTGGGGCTGGAGCGCATCGAGGACCGCGTCGCCGCGATGCGGCGCAGCGGCAGCGGCGTGTTGCGGCTGGCCTGCACCCCCGCGCTGGGGCTGGGCGTGCTGCCCGGCGCGATCGAGACCTTTGCGCAGCGCTATCCAGAGGTCCACATCAACATGCAGACCGTGGGCAGCCAGTATCTGCGGGAAGGGCTGCTGCACGGCACCTACGATCTGGTGGTGACGACCGCGCCCATGGACGGCGCGCAGCTGGAAATGCAGGTCTTGCATGAAAGCGAGGCGGTTTGCGTCATGAGGCCGGACCATCCGCTGGCCGCGCAGCCGTCCGTCGACATCATGGACCTGGACGGGCGCCGCCTGCTGGTGCTCAATGCGGATGACGACGTCTATCTGCAACTGCGCGGCGCGATGCAGGAACACCGGGCGCAGCCCGCCTCGGAAATCGAGACCACCTATTCATCCACCATCTGCGCGCTGGCTGCCGCCGGCAGCGGATTGGGCGTGGTCAATCCCTACATTGCCGAGGTGTTCGCAGACCGTTTGGCGATACGGCCGTTCACGCCGCGCCTGCCGGTGCGCGTCAGCATGGCTTACCCCGCACAGACCGCGCCGTCGTCGGTGACCGAAGCTTTCGTGGAGATCCTGGCGCGCGGCTTCCAGGCGCAGCCCGACGCGGCCTGAGCGCTGCGGAGGCCGCGCCCGGCTCGCGTATCATCTTGCTATCGCGCCGGCTCAGCTCTTGCGGTTTTCGTAAGAAGTATCCAGCACGTCATCTTCCGGGGTGATGATGCCGGGTTCGCCGGGTTCCGCAACGGCGCGTCCGCGCCGCGGCATGCCGGCGACCTCCTTGCTGTGGTCCGCCATCGGCAGGATTTCGGTGCCTTTGCGCGGGTCGACGGCGACGGGGTGTTCCGTTTCGGCGGCCTTGGCCGCCTGCGGATCGGGGGCGGTTTTCAACATGATGTCTGCTCCGCTTGCGGGCGTCCCGGGATGGCGACGCGCCTGGTTGCCACTTCCATCTTAGGGCCGCGCGGCCTGCCCGGAGCAGGAATGCCTGTCACGTTTGCAAGGGGCTGTTGCAGGAGCTCGAACCTTATAATTTCCGACGCCTCGCGGCTTGCCGCAAGCCGCCCGGTTTCTCACTTTCCATACGCCTACCTTGACTGAATCCGTCGAACGCTCCGTCCATGCTGAACTCGTTGCCGTGCTGGTCGCCGTCACCAACGGCGAGCCGCGGGTGCTGACGACCGACGATGCGCGCGCCTTGCCGGCTGGCCCCTTCGAACTGTCGCACCGTTCGCTGCAGGCCGGCCTGCGCGCCTGGGTGGAGGAGCAGACCCATCACCCCTTGGGTTACGTGGAGCAGCTCTACACCTTCGCCGACGGCGACCGCTCCGATGAATCGGGTGCGCGCGTGATGTCGGTCAGCTACCTGGGCCTGACGCGCGAGGCTGGCGAGACCGGCGTGGCGCAAGTGGGCTGGCAGGATTGGTACCGCTACTTCCCCTGGGAGGACCGGCGCGCAGGCACGCCCGCGCTGGTGGAAGACATGATCGTGCCGCGCCTGGCCGCCTGGTGCGAAGACAGTAGCGATGCGGCCGTGCGCATACGCCGCCGCCAACGCGCCGCCATCACCTTCGGGCTGGACGGCTCGCCCTGGAACGAGGACATGGTGCTGCAGCGCTACGAGCTGCTGTTCGAAGCGGGGCTGGTGCCCGAAGCGGCGCGGCGCGGAGGCAAGGGCGCCGTGGTGCCCGGCGAACCCATGCGCCACGACCACCGCCGCATCCTGGCCACCGGCATCGCCCGGCTGCGCGCCAAGATCAAGTACCGGCCCGTGGTGTTCGAATTGATGCCCGCGCAGTTCACCTTGCTGCAATTGCAGCTGGCCGTGGAAGCGCTGGCCGGGCGCGGCCTGCACAAGCAGAATTTCCGCCGCCTCATCGAGCAGCAGGCGCTGGTCGAAGAGACCGGCGAAATGGCCACGGGCACGGCCGGCAGGCCGGCCAAGCTGTTCCGTTTTCGCCGTGACGTGCTGCTGGAGCGCGCTATTGCGGGGAGCAAGTTGCCGTTGTCTCGGGCAATGTGACGTTGAGATGCGTCACGCTTGAGAGTCCAAGTCACCCAAGAGTTTTAGCGGCTCTCGCGGGTGTGCCACAGCCGTAGCACGTGGACAACCGCATCCTGGATTTCGTAGCGAATCTCGTACTCTCCAACCAGGATTCTTCTCACCTCTCGTGGTTCGAATTGGAACAGTTGTTCGCCAATACGCGGGTTGGTCTGCAGGATGGTTGGCGCTTTGGCCAACGCCTGCACAGCCCTGGTGGCAGCGGATTTGTTTACTGGGGCCAGGAATTCATACAAGCGCACTAAGTCGGACAGCGCTTTGCTGGTCCATTTGAGCGTCATCAACGTGGCACCGGCAGCGGCTCGTCAGTGCCCAGGCTTTCCGCCCACGCCTGCACAGCCAGATGGTCGACGACGCGGCCCGCGTCTACGTCGGCCAATGCTTCCTGGGTTAGCCGATCGCGTTCCTCTTCCTGGGCGATCCAGGCCGAAAGCGCCTGTTTCATGATCCAGCCGCGCGAGCGTTCAAGCCGTGTGGCCATCTGATCGACCTTGTCGGCAAGCGGAAGCGGCACGTGTGTGGTTAGAACTTTGGTTGCTGCTGTCATGTTGCACCTTTAATAAGAACTTGATCTTGCCTGCTCCTGGCGACGCCGTGATTAGCGCGAGGCAGATGTCGGACTCGATGACACGCTAATGATCTCGAAATAATCACAGTGATTAAAATTTAATCGATCACGCAAGCCATTTCAAACTGGACGGAAAATGGCTGACGCTTGACAAGCCTTATGCTCGTCTCTAGCATAAGTGGTGCGCAATCCCCGCGCGCCTTTTTTTAACTGGTAAATACTCAAAATGAGCATTAAAGCCGAAGCGCCTCAGACCACCGCCCGACTGCCCGTTCCCCCTCTGCCGGAAGTCATGCTGGAGCCGCTGGTGCGCGCGGCCTTGCTCGAGGATCTGGGACGCGCCGGGGACCTGACCACCGATGCCATCGTGCCCGCCGACGCCACGGCGCAGACCCGTTTGGTCGCGCGCCAGGAAGGCGTGCTGGCCGGGCTGGACCTGGCGCGCCTGGCGTTTCGCGCCATGGACCCCGCCATCAAGTTCGAGGTCGCGCTGCGCGATGGCAGCGAACTGCAGCCGGGAACGGAAATCGCCCGCATCAGCGGCAACGCGCGCGCCATGTTGACGGCCGAGCGCGTGGCGCTGAACTTCCTGTGCCACCTGAGCGGCGTGGCCAGCGCCACCGCGTCCATCGCCCGCGCCATTGAAGGCTACGGCGCCCGCGTCACCTGCACCCGCAAGACCATGCCGGGCCTGCGCGCCGTGCAGAAGTACGCGGTGCGCGTGGGCGGCGGCAGCAATCACCGCCACGGCCTGGACGACGCGGTGCTGATCAAGGACAACCACATCGCGCTGGCGGGCGGGGTCGCGACGGCGGTCGAGCGCGCGCGCGCCGGCATCGGCCACATGGTCAAGATCGAACTGGAAGTGGACACGCTGGAACAGCTGGAAACGGCGCTGTCTCTGGGCGTGGATGTGGTGCTGCTGGACAACATGAGCCTGGACGATCTGCGCCGCGCAGTGGCCATGGCGCGCGGCCGCGCCATTACTGAAGCCTCGGGCCGCATCACGCCCGAAACCGCCGCCGCGGTGGCGGCCACCGGAGTGGACCAGATCGCGGTGGGTTGGATCACCCATAGCGCCAAGGTGCTCGACATCGGTCTGGACGCCTGAGCCTTTCCGCCGGCCGCCGGCCGGCATTGCCCATGTCCCCGCGCGCTTGCCGCGCAGGGACGCTTGCAAGCCCGCATCATGAATCGCCTGCTTAGCTCTGTTCTTGCGTTCCTGGTTTTGCCCCTGGCCGCCTGCGGCAATTCGCCTTCGGGCGAAGCGCCCAAGGACGCCGCGTATCCCTCGCACCCCATCACCATCGTGGTGACGTTTCCGCCGGGCGGCGGCACCGACTTGCTGGCGCGCCGCATTGGCGCGAGCCTGCAGGAGCAGTTTGGCATGGCGGTCGTGGTGGAAAACCGTCCTGGCGCCAGCGGCAACATCGGCGCGCGCGCCGTGGCGGAAGCCCCTGCCGACGGCCATACGCTGCTGATGGTCAACAGTTCCTTCGCGATCAATCCCGGGGTTTACAGCAATCTAGGCTTCGCGCCCAAGCGGGACTTTGCGGCGGTCATCAACGTGGCCTTCGTGCCGTCCGTGTATGTGGTGCCGGCGGTTTCGCCCTGGCGCAGCCTGGACGATGCGCTGGCCGCCGCCACGCCGGACCGGCCGCTGGCGTTCGCGTCCTGCGGCAACGGCACGCCGCAGCACCTGGCCGGCGAGATGCTGGCGCGCGCCACCGGCGCGCCTCTGCAGCACGTGCCTTACAAGGGTTGCGGACCGGCGCTTACCGACGTGACCGCGGGCCAGGTCGGGGTCGGCGTGGTCACCGCGTCCAGCGCCGCGCCTTTGATTGCGGCCGGCAAGTTGCGGGCGCTGGCCGTGACCTCACCGGCGCGTTCGCCGTTGTTGCCGTCGGTGCCGACGGTGGCCGAGCAGGGCGTGCCCGGCTACGCGCTGGACCAGTGGCACGGCCTGCTGGCGCCGGCGGCCACGCCGCCCGCGGTGGTGGCCAAGCTGAATGCGGCGGTGGCGAAGATCGTCCAGCGCCCCGATGTGCAGGCGGCGTTGCGTGAACAGGGCTTCACGCCGGCCAGCAGCACGCCGCGGGAATTCCAAGCCATGATCGATGCGGATATCGACCGCTATACCGCCTTGACGCAGGCGATCGGCCTACGCGCCGACTGAGCGGGGCGCAGGCCGGCCAGCCTCAGGCCGCGGCGGCCCGGGCGTGCTGCTCGAGCTGTTCCTTCAGGCCCGGCTGCAGCTTGAGCTGGCGCGCCAATTCGTCCAGATAGGCGCGTTCCATATAGCTTTCCTCGTCCACTACCAGCAGGCTGGCCAGGTACATCTCGGCCGCCATTTCCGGCGTCTGCGCGGCTTGCGCGATCACGGACGGATCCAGCGGGCGCGACAGTTCGGCTTCAAGCCAGCGACGGTCTTGCGCGTCCGAAGACAGCTTGGACAACTCGGTTTCGAGCAGCGCGCGTTCTTCCGGGCCGATGTGGCCGTCGGCCTTGGCCGCGCCGATCATGGCCGTCAGCACCGCCGTGCTGTGCTGCTCGGCCTGGGGCGCGGGCAGGCGGTCCAGCGTCTGCGGAGGAGCGGCAGGCGCGCCGGCCTGGCTGCGTTGCCAGTCGCCATAGGCGCGGTAGGCCAGGGCGCCCAGCGCCGCCATGCCGCCGTACATGGCGACCTTGCCGCCGATCTTGCGGGCCTTCTTGCTCCCCAGCAGCAGTCCCAGGGCGCCCGCGCCCAGCGCGCCGCCGCCCAGGCCTGTCAGGAAGGACGAGCCCTTGCCACCCGTGGCGTTCTGCACCCGGCTGGTGGTGTCCGACAGCAGCCCTTGCCCGGACTGCAGCAGTTGATCGAGGAGTTGTCTGGCGCTCATGCGGCCCCCTTTAAAGTTTGCTCAGGTATTGCGGATAGAGATATCCGACCGGAGTGGGCGGCAGAAGTTCAGCTTACAGTCAGTTGCTTCTGCCTGGGTCGTCCTGGCGCGCCCGCCAGGTGATACAACGTGGTCTGAGGGCGGCCGCGGCGGCCGCCCGTCAGGACCCGTTACCAGGAGACAGGACCCATGAGCATCCGCGTGCGCCAGAATGCGCCCAACACGCTGCAATTCACCGCCACGGCCGAAGGCCACGATCTGCCGCTGGACATGCCCCAGCCTGCCGGCGCCGGCCCCGATCCTCACGACTACTTCGATACCGCATTGGGCGGCTGCAAGGCCATGACTTTGATGGTCTACGCGCAGCGCAAGGGCCTGCCGTTGGAGTCGGTGGGAGTGGAGGTGGTGCGCGACGCGAGCGAGGAGCGCAAGGGGATCTACCGCTTGACGGCCAAGCTGACGCTGAACGGCGAGTTGTCCGACGCGCAGGTAGACGAATTGCTGGCGGTGGCCGAGAAGTGCCCGGTGCACAAGCTGATGACGGCGGTGGACGTGCAGGTGTCGACCGTGGTGGTGCAGCCGGCCTGACCAGGCCGGCTGCGGCGGCAGGGGCCGGCGGCCCCGCCGCGCGCGGACTCAGTCTTCCATGCCCGGGACGATGGTCGAGAAACCGGCGTCCACGTGGGTGATCTCGCCCGTCACGCCGGCGGCCAGATCCGACAGCATGAAGGCGGCGACGTTGCCCACGTCTTCGATGGTGACGTTGCGGCGCAGGGGAGCCTGGGCTTCCACGAACTTCAGGATGGCCGAGAAGTCCTTGATGCCGCTGGCGGCCAGCGTCTTGATGGGGCCGGCGGAAATGCCGTTGGCGCGGATGCCGCGCGGGCCCAGCGCCGTCGCCAGGTAGCGCACGCTGGCTTCCAGCGAGGCCTTGGCCAGGCCCATGGTGTTGTAGTTCGGAACCACGCGTTCGGCGCCCAGGTAGGTCAGCGTCAGCACCGAGCCGTTGCGGCCTTCCATCAGCGGCAGGGCGGCCTTGGCCATGGCGGCGAAGCTGTAGGCCGAGATGTCGTGCGCGATGCGGAAGCCTTCGCGCGACAGGCCGTCGAGGAAGTTGCCGGCGATGGCTTCGCGCGGGGCGAAGCCGATGGAGTGCACCAGGCCGTCCAGGCCGTCCCAGTGCTGGCCGAGTTCGGCGAAGGCGCCTTCGATCTGGCTGTCTTCGGCCACATCGCAGGGCAGCACGATCTTGCTGCCGAATTCGGCGGCAAATTCGCCTACGCGGTCCTTGAAGCGGTCGCCCACGTAGGTGAACGCCAGTTCGGCGCCTTGTTGGTGACAGGCGCGCGCGATGCCGTAGGCGATGGATCGGTTGGAAAGCACCCCGGTGACCAGGATGCGCTTGCCGGCGAGAAAGCCCATATTTCTATCCTTTGATTTTTTCCCTCTGGAATCCGCCTATTTTAAGGAGTTTGCGCGGTTTCGCGATATGAAAATCCCTGGGGCGCGTCCGACTGGCATGCGCCTCAGGACGGTTTTCCGGGCGGCGGGAACAGGCGTACGAAACTGGCGAGCAAGGGATCGCGCTGGTCGGCGCGCCAGACCAGCTCCAGGTCGAACGTCAGGTCTATGCCGCCGACTTCCTTGAAGACGACGCCGGCCGGGCCGTGTTGCCGGAACGAGGCGGGAATGACGGCGCAGCCCAGTCCGGCCGACACCAGGCCGAGGATGGTGGGAAGATCGGTCGCCACGGCGGCCGGGCGTGTCACCGGAATGCCGGCGGCCTTCAGGATGCGGACCAGCGCGTCATAGTGCGAGGGCGATCCGGCTCGCGGGAACAGGATGAATCTCTGGCCCGCCAGGTCCTTGAGCGTGCGGATCTTGCCGACGCTGCGCGCCACCGCCGCGGGCATGGCCAGCAGCATGCGGTCTTCATAGATTTTCATTCCTTCCACTTCGCCGTCGAGCGGAGAGCGCCAGGCGACGACGCCCGCGTCCAGCTCGTGGCGCTTGATCGCGTCGAGCTGCCAGGCCGACAGGCCGGATTCCAGCTGCACGTCGGTGTCGGGCGAGGCGCGCGACAGGGCGGCGATCGCCTGTCCCAGGCCGGGCAGCCAGCTGTAGCCGGGCATGATGCCGATCTTCAGCGAGCCCGCCTTGCCGTGGGCCGCCAGCGCCACCTGCGCCCGCAGGGTTTCAGAACCCGCCAGCATCAGTTTCGCCTGGGCGAGCAGCGCCTCGCCGGCGCGCGTGAGCGCCACGCCGCGCGGCAAGCGCACCAGCAGTTGCGCGCCGAACTCCTCTTCCAGCGCCATCATCTGGCGCGACAGCGCGGGCTGGGCGATATGCAACGCTTTCGCCGCGCCCGCCACGCTGCCGGCTGCGCACACCGCCGCGAAATAGCGCAACTGTCTCAACTCCATGCCATGCCTCCTGGGCATATGTAGCAAACATCAAAAGTATTTGTTGCTGACCGGTCAAATACCTATATTTTCCCGATCGAAACCCATAACGTATACCCAAAAGGTCTATGACGAAACCGACATTCCGCGAGTCGCCTCTATTGCGTGACCGGCGGGTCGCGCATCTGCCGGCGCGCAACCCGCACTGCGCGACGGCGTTCACCGACATCGATCTCGACGCGCCTGGACGCCAGGCGGGCTTCCTGCACATCCCGCAGTCGCCGCACGAAGACGCCTGGGGCACGGTGCGCATACCCATGGCGGTGCTGGCCAATGGCGACGGCCTCACCGTCATTCTGGAAGGCGGCAATCATGGAGACGAGTACGAAGGCCAGATCGTGCTGGGCGAACTCATCCGCGACCTGCCGCTGGACCGCGTCCGGGGCCGCCTGATCATCATGCCCGCGCTCAACGCGCCGGCGGCTGAAGCCGGCCTGCGCACCTCGCCGCTGGACGGCAAGAACCTGAACCGCACGTTTCCCGGCGACCATGCGGGCAGCATCACGGAACAGATCGCCGCCTACGTCAGCGACGAACTGTTCTCGCGCGGCGACGCGTTTCTCAGCCTGCATTCCGGCGGTTCGTCGCTGGACATCATTCCCAGCGCCCTGGTCCAGCCCTCGCAGGATGCCGCGCAAACCCAGCGCAACATCGATGCCGTGATGGCCTTCGGCGCGCCCTTCAACGTGATGCTGGACACGCTGGGAGACACGCGCACCAGCGTTGCTTCGGCGGTGGCGGCGGGGCTTACCTGCGTCAGCACCGAGATGGCGGGACGCGGCACCGTGACCGACAGCGCGCTCGCGCTGTGCCGCGCCGGCGCGCTGCGAGTGCTGGCGCATTGGGGTGTGCTGGACCAGGCTTGCGCCCAGCCGCTGGCGGCGCAGCCCGCGCCCCTGTGCAAGGTCAGCGGCGCGAAGTCCTATGTCATCGCCTCGGATCGCGGCGTGTTCGAGGCCTATCATCGGCATGGCGAGGCCGTCGAGGCCGGCCAGCCCGCAGGCCGAATCCACCAGACCTTCGATCCGCGGCGTGCGCCGGTTGAACTGGTTTACGGGACCAGCGGCGTCATCTTCGCCAAGCGCCATCCCGGCATCGTCGTGCCCGGCAACGTTTGTTGCGTCGTGGCCAGCGCGGTCTGATTTACTCATTCTTGAAGAACGGAACATGGCAATCCATATCGAAACCCCGGCGCTCGCATCCCGCGCCTTCTCCCTGCGCAGCGGCAAGGACGTGCGCCTGAAGATGGAGGCGCTGCAGCCCAGCGGCTCGTTCAAGGCCCGCGGCATAGGCCATGCGTGCCAGATCTACAAATCCCGCGGCGCCCGGCGCTTCATCTCTTCGTCCGGCGGCAACGCCGGGTACGCGGTGGCCTACGCCGGCCGCATGCTGGCCACGCCGGTGACCGTGGTGGTGCCTGCCACGACCTCGGAACGCGCCAAGAGCCTGATCCGTTCCGAAGGGGCTGAGGTCGTCGTGCATGGCGCTTCCTGGATGGAAGCCAACGCCCGCGCGCTGGAACTCATGACCGAGGCGGACGCGTTCCTGCATCCCTTCGATGACCCCTTGCTGTGGGAGGGACACGCAACCATGATCGACGAGCTGGCCCGGCAAGGCGGCCGACCGGATGCAGTCATCTGCTCGGTCGGCGGCGGCGGCCTGCTGTGCGGCGTGGTCGAGGGCCTGCGGCGCAACGGCTGGGCGGACGTGCCGGTGATCGCGGCCGAGACGGCCGGCGCCGACTCCTATGCCCAGGCCCTGGGCGCGGGGGCGCCGGTGCTGTTGCCCGAGATCCGGTCCATTGCGACCTCATTGGGCGCACGGCAGGTCTGCGACCGCGCGCTGGACCTGGCCAAGGAACATCCCATCGAGAGCGTGGTGGTGTCGGACGCCGCCGCGGTGGCGGCTTGCGAAGACGTGTTGCTGGAGCACCGCATCCTGGTCGAACCCGCCTGCGGCGCCTCGGTGGCGGCGCTGGACAGCGGTTCGGAGTTTCTGAAGAATGCCCGCTCGGTGGCGGTGATCCTGTGCGGCGGCGTGGGCGTCACGGCGGGCCAACTGGCGCAATGGAGCGCGCGGTTCGCGGGTGTTAGAGGTTAAGGAGTTGGTTTTGGCGCTTTCAGGGGGCGTCCTCGAGGACCGCTTCCTAGTGCCTCCATGTATCGACCTCAGTTCGTCTGCCAGTTGTCTCCGGGCATGATGCGTTTCATGAATTCGTCGAAAATAGGCACGGTAAATGCCGTGTCGCCATGAGTGGGACTCCAGAGCATGCCTTTGACAATCAGGGAGCCACGAACGGGTCCAAAGGAGGCAACGGGCCGGCCTAGCTGTTGCGCAATATCACCGGATCTGTGAGGGCCGGGTCCCAATTCCGCCATGGCGCGCAAGTACTTTTTTTCGGCTGGAGTAAGCCGATCGAATCGGACGCGAAAAAAACCCTCATCCAATGCTGCGACGGCTTCGCGAGACGCGTTCTCGACGTCTTCGGCAGTGATCGGGCTCGCCGTTGCGACATCCCATGCGCATTTTCCCCACTCTTGCAGGAAGTATGGATACCCCTGCGTTACGGCAATGATCGAATCGATCGCGGCTAGCTCAACTTCGACGTTCTCGTTGTTTGCCGGCACGTTGATGGCCAACGTTGCGTCAGCCGTGTTCAACGCCCCAATCTCGGCAAATTTGAACAGTCGTTCCGCATAGGACTTCGCCTGGCCCATGCGACCGCGCAGCTGAGGTAGTCCTGCGCCGACCAAGGTAACGGGCAACTGCTGTTGAGCACACCGGTGCAGCGCGGAGATCAGTGCCGCCAGTTGCGCTTCTTCAACGTATTGGAGTTCATCAATGAAGAGGGCGACCACGGTATCCGCTGCTCGGGCTGCACGGCCAACTTGCTCAAGCAGCGCTGCAAGGTCCTCTTCCAAGTCTCCGTTGTCGGCAAGACCGGGTTCTGGTTCGTAATCGAAGCCGACTTCGATGTCCGTAAACGAGACCTTGAGCCTTCTTGCGAAGCCGGCCAAACCTCTTAGCCCCCTGATCGCGATATCTTTGGCGGCCTCCACTCTGCTTAGGCGCAGGAGGGCCAAACGCAGTTGGGGCGCCAGTAGTGCTGGCAATGACTTGTTCTCAGGGGCCTCGACGCGAACGGTGTGCGCGCCTCTATCTTCCGCATCGGATCGCATCTTGTCCAAGAGCACTGTCTTTCCGACGCCGCGAAGGCCGAGCAACAAGACGCTCTTGGCTTGCTTGCCCAGCTTGAGGCGTTCCAAGCACACGCGCACGTCCTCGCGGATGTGGTCACGTCCCGCGAGTTCGGGAGGGGGACTGCCTGCGCCTGGCGCGTATGGGTTCAGGACAGGGTTCATGTGTACGGAAATTAGCGAAATTATCCTAAATCGATAATTTCACTAATTTCGCTATCAACAAGTCTAAGAGAAGAGAGCTAGGTATGCGGCAAGCGAACCTGCCAATCAATCTACTGCGGGCCGTTCCCTATGCAGCTTGTTGCGCTTGCGCTTGACGACGCATGGTTTCTCGGCCGATTGGGAGCAATTTTCCATAGAAATCACCGGCCGAAAATGGACCGACCCCAGAAGTCGGACACTAGTCCAACTTCTGGGGTCGTTTCATGGTGCGTCTTTATTGTTTCTGCGCCAATCAGCCGCGGGCGTTGGTACCCGGCACGCGCAGCTGCGAGCCCACCTTCAGGGCGCTGCCCTTGATGTTGTTGAGCGCGCGCAGCGCGTCGACCGAGGTGCCGTACTGCTTGGCCAGCGAGAACAGCGTGTCGCCCTGGCGCACCTTGTGGGTGCGGACATTGGGGCGGGCGCTGGCCACGCGGGCAGCCGGCGCCTGGGCGGCGCGGCCGCGCGGGGCGGCGGCCTTGTTGTCAGACGGCGCCGAGTCCAGCGCGCCCACCGGCGTGGCCAGCGAGGCCAGTTGCACGCCGCCCGTGCCGGGCTCGCCCGGCACCAGCAGGGATTGGCCGGAGGCGGATTTCTGGCGCGAACCGATGTCGTTGGTCTGGCGCAGCGTGGCTTCGCTCACGCCGAAACGCTTGGCGATCGAGGCGTAGGATTCGCCGCGGCGCGAGTGGTAGATCTTCCAGGCGCTGAGATCGCCCTTGTAGTTGGTCAGGTTGGCGTTGAAGATTTCGACACGGTCGGCCGGTAGCAGCAGGGTGGGGCCGTGGTCGCCGCGGATCACGGGGCGGTTGAACGAGGGGTTCAGGGCCTTGAATTCGTCCAGCGGCATTTCCGCCAGCTTGGCGGCTATTTCCAGGTCGATGTCGCTGTTCTTCTGGACCGTCACGAAGTAGGGCGTATTGCCCACCGGGGGCAGGGCCACCGCATAGCGCTGCGGATCGGCGATGATGTTCTTGATGGCCTGCAGCTTGGGCACGTAGTTGCGGGTTTCGTCGGGCATGTTCAGGGACAGGTAGTCCGTGCCCTGGCCGGCCGCTTCGTTCTTGGCCATGGCGCGTTGCACCGAGCCTTCGCCCCAGTTGTACGAGGCCAGCGCCAGGTACCAGTCGCCCTGCATTTCAAACAGCTTTTCCAGGTAGTCCAGCGCCGCGTTGGTCGAGGCGATGGGGTCGCGGCGCTCGTCGCGCCACCAGTCCTGCTTCAGGTTGAAGTGCTGGCCCGTGGCCGGCACGAACTGCCACAGGCCGGACGCCTGGGCGCGCGACAGCGCGGTCGGGTTGTAGGCGCTTTCGACGAAGGGCAGCAGCGCCAGCTCGGTCGGCAGGCCGCGGCGGTTGATCTCGTCGACGATGAAATACAGGTACTTGCCGGCCCGTTCCGCCATGCGCTGCACCGACTCGGGGTGGGACGCGTAGTAGTCGGTCCACTGCTGCGAGAGGTCGGTGTTCAGGTTGGGAATGGCGAAACCGCGGCGGATGCGGTCCCAGGCGTCGGCGGGCGGGTTGGTCAGGTCAACCGTCCGGGACGTGTCGCGGGCGATGTATCGCCCTTGCGAATTGGTGGTGAGGTTCTTGCTATCGGGGGCTTTGGTTCCTGCGCAACCGGCGAGGACTGCCAGCATGAGCGGCAGAAGGAGTCGGGATAGATTCATCAGGTTGTCACTTGAAATCGTTCTTCCATTCACGAAGGGAGGCAAAAACCTCTACCGGCGTAGCGTGGCTGCGGCCGGCCCAGCGCTCTGCGGCGTGGACGACCTCAACTTCTTGCGTGCGCAAAAACGGATTGGCCGCGCGTTCCTGCCCGATGGTGGACGGAAGCGTGGGAAGACCTTCTGCTCGTAATTGCTGGGCCTGCTGGTGCCACTGTTGCAGGCTGCGGTTGGCCGGATCGACTGCCAAGGCCCAGCGCAAGTTCGCTAGAGTGTACTCGTGTGCGCAAAAAACCTGTGTATCTGGCGGTAAAACAGCAAATTTCCCTAAAGAATCATGCATTTGCGCCGGAGTGCCTTCGAAAAGACGGCCGCAGCCCGCCGCAAACAGGGTGTCGCCGCAGAACAGAACCGGCTCCATACCGGCCGCGCGGCCGTAGTAGGCGATGTGGCCGGCGGTGTGTCCGGGAACGTCCAGCACGGCCAGGTCCAGGTCCAGTTCCGGGATCGCCACGCGGTCGCCCTCCGCCAGGCGCACGTCGCAGCGCGGCAGTTGCTCATGCGCGGGGCCGTATACGGTGATGCCCTCGATGCGGGACAATTCCGGTACGCCGCCCACGTGGTCGCCGTGATGGTGCGTGAGTAGAATGGCGCGCAGTCTCAAGCCGTTCTGGGCCAGCCAGTGCAGCACCGGGCCGGCGTCGCCGGGATCCACCACGGCGGCTTCATTGCCGCGGACGATGGCCCAGATGTAGTTGTCATTGAAGGCGGGTAGCGGCAAGACCGCGGCGTTGCGATCGCGGCCGCCTGTGGGGGCGGTCAAGGCTTGCATGGGATTCGAAGGAATAGAACGTGGCAGAAGATACTCCGCCGATTGTAGAACTGGCCGAATGGTTCCAGACGCCGCCGGGACAGTACGTGCTGGCCTGGGAGCGGGCGCAGTTCGACGCGGCTGTCGCGGACGTGTTCGGATATTACGCCTGGCAGGTGGGCCTGGCGGACATGAATCTGCTGCGCGCCAACCGCATGCCCTTCAAGGGCTACGTGGGCGGCGAGACCCCGTCCGCGGAAAGCACGGCCGCCTGGCAGTCGCGGGTAGTGCTGGCCGAACCCGAGGCCTTGCCGTTCGAGTCCCAGAGCGTGGACCTCCTGATCCTGCCGCATGCCTTCGAGTGCGCGGAGGATCCTCACAACGTGCTGCGCGAGGTCGAGCGCGTGCTGGTGCCCGAAGGGCGGGTGGTGATCTCGGGCTTCAATCCCTGGAGCATGTGGGGCGCGCGCACGCGCATGCCCGGCATGGAACCCTGGCTGCCGCAGCCGCCGTCATCCCAGGTGTCCCTGCCGCGCCTGAAGGACTGGTTCAAGCTGCTGTCGCTCGAGGTCGAGAGCAGCCACTTCGGCTGCTACGCGCCGGCCTGCCGCAGCGAAAAGTGGCTGCAGCGCTGGTCCTTCCTGGAGTCGGCGGGCGCCCGCTGGTGGAGCGTGGGCGGCGCGGTCTATCTGGTGTCGGCCGTCAAGCGGGTAGCCGGCATGCGTATCATTGGCCCGGCCTGGAAGAAGGCCAAGCCCAAACGCGCCCGCGCCGCGTCCGTGGTGGTCAACCGCCACGCGGACGACGGCTCCTGATGGGCCCAGCCCCGCGCCGCGGGGCCAATTTTTTTGCAAGGAATACCAAGCAGCACCATGCAGGACGACAAAGCGAACGAGCAGAAAGTGGAAATGTGGACCGACGGCGCCTGCAAGGGCAATCCCGGTCCGGGCGGCTGGGGCGTGCTGATGCGCGCCGGCAGCCACGAAAAGACCCTGCATGGCGGCGAACTCCAGACCACCAACAACCGGATGGAACTGTTGGCGGTCATCCAGGGCCTGCGCGCGCTCAAGCGTCCGTGCACGGTCACCATCCATACGGACTCCCAGTATGTGATGAAGGGCATGACCGAATGGCTCGCCAACTGGAAGCGGCGCGGCTGGATGACGGCCGACAAGAAGCCGGTCAAGAACGCCGAGCTGTGGCAACTGCTGGACGAACAGGTACAGCGCCATACCGTGTCCTGGCGCTGGGTTCGCGGCCATGCCGGCGATCCCGGCAACGAACGGGCCGACCAGCTGGCCAACATGGGCGTGGAATCGGCCCGCCGGGGCTGAGGGCATCGGGATATACCCTCGAATCCGCCCTCTGGGGCGGATTTAGTTCTTTCATCCGGCTTCAGGATTGTTCCAGTATGTAAATCCGGGTGCTAAAGTGCCAACCCTCATTCCAGTTCCTGCGGCGCAGTCCGCGTGGGGGCATGCCAGGCCCGCGCCGCAATACCGCCACATTCGCGCATGAAAAAAGCAGTACTGCTCGCCGCCGTAGCGGCAGGGTTGGCCGCGGGGGCCGCGCTCGGCATTTTTGTGCCGCGCTGGCTCGACCACGGAACCGCCAGTCCGCAACCCGGCGCCGTTCAAGCGCCCCTGGTCACGCGCGCCGTGCCGGTCCGGGTCGAGGTGGCCGCCGCCCAGGAAATACCGTTCGCGCGCGGCATCTCGGCCGTGGGCAGCCTGCGTTCCGACGAGTCCGTGGTGCTGCGGCCGGAGGTCGCGGGCCGCATCCAGTCGATCGACTTCAAGGAAGGCCAGCCGGTCAAGCGCGGCGACGTGCTGATCCGCCTGGACGATTCCGTGCCGCGCGCCGAGCTGGCCCAGGCCCGCGCCAACCTGACGCTGGCGCAAAGCCACTACCGGCGCTCGGTCGAGCTACAGGGCAAGGGCTTCGTCAGCCAGCAGGCGCGCGACGAATCCGCCAGCACGCTCAAGGTGCAGGAAGCCGCCGTGGCGCTGGCGCAGGCGCGGCTGGACAAGATGACGATCTCGGCGCCATTTGGCGGCATTGCGGGCTTGCGCAGCGTGTCGGTGGGCGACTACGTCAACCAGGGCCAGGACCTGGCCCCGCTGGAGGCGATCGATCCGCTCAAGGTCGACTTCCGCGTCCCTGAAATGTATTTGAGCAAGGTGGGCGTGGGCCAGCCGCTGACGCTGCGCATGGACGCGCTGCCCGGCCAGGAGCGCCAGGGCGTGGTCTATGCGGTGAGCCCGCTGGTGGACGCGGGCGGGCGCTCCATCCTGCTGCGCGCCACGGTCGCCAACAAGGATGCGGTGCTGCGCCCGGGCATGTTCGCCCGAGTGCAATTGCAGTTCAGCCAGGACAAGGCGCTGGTCGCGCCGGAAGCCGCGCTGTCGCCCTCGGGCGCGACGCAGTACGTCTACCGGGTCAAGAACGGCGTGGCCGAGCGGCGCGAGGTCACCATCGGCGAGCGCCGCGAGGGCCGCGTCGAAATCCTGACCGGGGTGGCGGCGGGCGACCAACTGGTGGTGTCGGGCTTGCAGCGGGTGACGGACGGCGCCGCGGTGACCGTTCTGGGCAACGGCGCGTGACGCCGGCCTTTTTCCATTTTTGGCGGTAGCGCAATGCGTATCTCGGAAACCTGCATCAAGCGGCCGGTGTTCGCATCGGTCCTGTCGCTGATCATCGTGCTGATCGGCCTGATTTCATATTCGCGCCTGACCGTGCGCGAGTATCCGAAGATCGACGAGCCCATCGTGTCGGTGGACACCACCTACAAGGGCGCTTCGCCCGAGGTGATCGAGTCGCAGGTGACCAAGCCGCTGGAAGACCAGCTGGCCGGCATCGAAGGCGTGGACGTGATGACCTCGCGCAGCCGCTCGGAACGCAGCCTCATCAACATCAAGTTCAACCTGTCCCGCAACCCGGACGCCGCGGCCGCGGAAGTCCGCGACAAGGTTTCGCGCGCGCGGCGCTTCCTGCCCGACGAGATCGACGAGCCCATCATCGGCAAGGTCGAAGCGGACTCCCAACCCATCATCTATATCGCGGTGGAGTCCGGATCGTATTCCGCGATCCAGACCTCGGACTACATCAACCGCTACATCAAGACCCGCCTGTCGGTGCTGCCGGGCGCGGCCGAGGTGCGCGTCTTCGGCGAACGCCTGCCGTCCATGCGCATCTACGTGGACCGCGACAAGCTCGCCGCCTACGGCCTGACCGTGCAGGACGTGGAGGCCGCGCTGCGCAGCCAGAACGTCGAGATTCCGGCAGGCCGCATCGAATCGCGAGCCCGCGAGTTCTCGGTGGTGTCCTCTACCGACCTGCAGACGCCCGCGCAGTTCGAGAACGTGATCGTCGCCAACGTCAAAGGCTATCCGGTTCGCATGCGCGACGTGGCCAACGTGGAGATCGCGGCCGCCAGCGACCGCGTGCTGTCGCGCTTCAACGGCAAGCCCGCCATCAACATCGGCGTGACGCGCCAGTCCACCGCCAACCCGCTGGAACTGTCCAAGGCGGCGCGCGAGGAAGTGGCGCGCCTGAACGAGAACCTGCCGGCCGGCATGAAGCTGAACATCGCGTACGACTCGTCGGTGTTCATCGAACGCTCCATCGATTCCGTGTTCCACACCATCGGCGAAGCCATCGTGCTGGTGGTGCTGGTGATCTTCTTCTTCCTGCGCAACCTGCGCGCCAGCATCATCCCCATCGTCACCATTCCGGTGTCGCTGGTGGGCGCCTGCGCGCTGATGTACCTGTTCGGCTTTTCCATCAACACGCTGACGCTGCTGGCCATGGTGCTGGCCATCGGCCTGGTGGTGGACGACGCGATCGTGGTGCTGGAGAACATCTTCCGCCACATCGAAGAGGGCATGCCGCGCAAGGAGGCCGCGCTGCGCGGTTCGCGCGAGATCGGCTTCGCGGTGGTCGCCATGACCATGACGCTGGTCACCGTGTACGCGCCGCTGGCCTTCGCCACGGGCCGCACCGGGCGGCTGTTCATCGAGTTCGCGCTGGCGCTGGCCGGCGCCGTGCTGGTGTCCGGTTTCGTGGCGCTGACGCTTACGCCCATGATGTGCTCGGTGCTGCTGCGCCACCAGAGCAGCCACAGCCGCTGGTACAACCTGATCGAAGGCTGGCTCAACGGCATGAGCAACGGCTACCGGCGCGCGCTGGCGCTGGCCCTGCGCCACCGCTGGGTGGTGGTGGCCATCGGCCTGGCGGTCGCGGCCGCGAGCGGCGTGCTGTTCAAGGTGGTCAAGAGCGAGCTGGCGCCCATCGAGGATCGCGGCGTGGTGTTCGGCATCGTCAGCTCGCCTGAAGGGGCGACGCTGAACTACACGCTGGAAAGCATGCTGGGCATCGAAAAGTTCTACTCCGACATTCCGGAGGCCAGCGGCAGCCAGGTGACCGTGGGCTTTCCTACCGTGACCGACGGCACCGCCATCCTGCGCCTGAAACCCTGGGAAGAGCGCAGCCGCAAGCAGCAGGCCATCACGCAGCAGCTGCAGCCGCAATTCGCCTCGCTGCCCGGGGTGCGCGCATTCCCGACCAACCCGCCGTCGCTGGGCCAGTCAGCGCGTTCCAAGCCGGTGGAATTCATCATCATGAGCCAGGCGTCCTACGCCGAGCTGTCGCGCCTGACCGAAGTGTTCCTGACCGAGTTGCGCAAGTATCCCGGCCTGATCAACCTGGACACCGACCTGCGCCTGAATACGCCCGAGCTGCGGGTGCGCGTGGACCGCGACAAGATGGCCGACGTGGGCGCCAATGTGGACACCGTGGGCCGCACCCTGGAATCCATGCTGGGCGGCCGCCAGGTCACGCGCTACAAGGACGAAGGCGAACAGTACGACGTGATCGTGCAGGTGACGCCACGCGACCGCGCCAACCCCACCGATATCTCGGGCATCTACGTGCGGGCGCGCGACGGCAGCATGGTGCAGCTGGACAACCTGCTGGGCGTGCATGAGGGCGTGTCGCCGCAATCGCTGAACCACTTCAACCGCCTGCGCGCCGTGAAGATCGACGGCGCGGTGGCGCCCGGCTACGCGCTGGGCGAAGTCCTGACGCACATGCATCAGGTGGCGCGCGAGGTGCTGCCCAACACCATCGTCACCGACCTGGACGGCCAGTCGCGCGAGTTCCGCGATTCCTCCGGCAGCATCTACCTGGTCTTCGCCATGGCGCTGGCCTTCATCTACCTGGTGCTGGCCGCGCAGTTCGAAAGCTGGCGCAATCCCTTCATCATCATGCTGTCGGTACCGCTGTCCATGACCGGCGCGCTGCTGGCGCTGTGGCTGACCGGCGGCACCTTGTCCATCTACAGCCAGATCGGCCTGATCACGCTGGTGGGGCTGATCACCAAGCACGGCATTTTGATCGTCGAATTCACCAACCAGCTGCGCGACGAAGGCAAGGAATTGTTCGAGGCGGTGGTCGAAGCCAGCGTGCTGCGCCTGCGCCCCATCCTGATGACGACCGGCGCCATGGTGCTGGGCACCGTGCCGCTGGCCTTGTCCACGGGCGCGGGGGCGGAATCGCGCCAGCAGATCGGCTGGGTTCTGGTGGGCGGGCTGATGCTGGGTACACTACTGACCTTGTTCGTCGTGCCGGTGGCCTACACCTTGATCGCCACCGCACGCAAGAAACCCGGCCAGGCCGGCAGCGCAGCGCATCATCCGGACCCCGCTCCGGCGCCGCACGCGCAGCCCGCCGCGCCTGCCCAAGCGTCGGAATAAGTTATGCGCCAGATCATCTTTGACACTGAAACCACCGGACTGGACCCTGCCCAGGGCCATCGCATCGTCGAGATCGGCTGCGTGGAGATGGTCAACCGGATGACCACCGGCAACAACCTGCACATCTACCTGAACCCGGACCGCGACAGCGACCCCGAGGCGCTGGCGGTGCACGGCCTGACTACCGAGTTCCTGTCCGACAAGCCGCGCTTCGCCGATGTCGCGGACGAATTCGTCAAGTTCATCCAGGGCGCAGAGCTGATCGCGCACAACGCGGCGTTCGACGTCAAGTTCTTCAACGCCGAACTCGCCAAGACCGGGCGCGGCCCGGTCACCGAGTACTGCGAAACGGTCACGGACTCGCTGCTGCATGCGCGCTCGCTGTTCCCAGGCAAGCGCAATTCGCTGGACGCTCTGTGCGACCGCTTCGGCATTTCCAACGCCCACCGCACCCTGCACGGCGCATTGCTGGACTCGCAGCTCTTGGCGGAAGTCTGGCTGGCCATGACCCGCGGCCAGGACGCGCTGCTGATCGACGTGGACGACGGCGCCAGCGGCGGCGGCAATGGTATCGAACTGGCCCGCTTCGACGCTTCGGGCCTGCCCGTGATCAAGGCCAGCGAGGCGGAACTGGCCGAGCACGAAAACTATCTCGCGGCCTTGGATAAGTCCGTGGGCGGGGCGTGCACCTGGCGCAAGATCGACGCGCCAGTGGCGGCCGCATAAAGTTTTTTCGAGGCGACTTGCACGCGTTCAAAAAAACGTGCTAATATTTCGCCTCTTTCGGGGTGGTTAGCTCAGTGGTAGAGCACTGCCTTCACACGGCAGGGGTCACTGGTTCGAACCCAGTACTACCCACCAAAGACCCTTGGAAGATGACGTAAGCCTCAGGCTTATCGTTGTCGGCGTACCAAGGTTAAAAAAGACGCAAAGCAAAGAAAGCCAACCGCGAGGTTGGCTTTTTTGTTTTGCGCTCAGGCCACATTGGGCACGCCTTTAAATCCGGGCGCTTTGCATATGGCATGCAAGCCATTGCGCTGAACCGTCCCTTTCATTACCCTTCTCTTGATTTGTCGCAAGCGGACTCACGTCGATTGAGCCGCGTCGCATGCGAGCCTGACTATCATTGATAACAAAGGCTTTGGCCCGTGGGGCCAGGCATAGGCGAACAGGAGAAGGTCATGTCCGAGCACACCAATACCATGTTGATCATCATCGTCGCCGGCGTGGCGCTCATGTTGGTCGGCTTCGGGCTGCGCGACCGCAATATCGGCATGGGACTGATGGGCATAGGCCTGATCACGGCCCTGGGCACGATCATCTACAAGGCCTACATCACCTTCTATTGACCGCTTGCCGAGCCCGGCTGCGTCTTGCGCGCCGCGCGCGCCAGCAGGGTGTCCAGCTGATTGGCGAAGGCCTTGCGGTCGGCCTGGCTGAATGCTGCCGGGCCGCCGGTATCCACGCCGCTGGCCCGCAGCTCTTCCATCATGTCCCGCAACGCCAGCCGCTCCCGGATCGTTTCCGGCGTATAGCGTTCGCCCCGCGGGTTCAGGGCCATCGCGCCTTTTTCCAGGACTTGCGCGGCCAGCGGGATGTCGCCGGTGATCACCAGGTCGCCCTCGGACGCGCGTTCGGCGATGTGGGCGTCGGCGACGTCGAAGCCGCGCGGCACCTGCACCGCGCGGATCAGCGGGGAGGGCGGGGTGTAGAGCATCTGGTTGGCCACCAGCGTCAGCGGCAGTTGCCAGCGCTGGGCGGCGCGGAACAGGATGTCCTTGATGACCGCGGGGCAGGCGTCCGCATCGACCCAGATATGCATGCGCTTACTTGTCCAGCGCGTTTTGCAGCACTTCGGCCACGATGTCGTTGGTCGACACGCCGCGTTCGGCCGCCAGGGCGCGCAGCTTGTCGGCGTGGGCCTGCGACAGCTTCAGGGGGAACGGCACCAGGCCGGCGGCCTGGTCCAGCTTGCGCTGTTCGCGGCGGTCGGGCACTTGCGAAGCGGTGCCGAAGCGGTCCGGGGTGGAGGCTTGCTTGAGCTGGCCGGCCAGCTTCAGGGCCTGGTTTTTCTGCAGATCGAATTTATTCATGGGGATTCCTGGTAGGGAGCGCAATCATAAGCGCAACCGGCTTCATTGCGGCTTGGCCTGTTCAAGCTTGGCCAGCCCTTCCTGGGCGCCGTCGTGCAGCGGCACGGTCAGTCCGCGGCGGGCGGTCGCCAGCCCTACCTGGGCGCCCTGGGCGGATCCGGCGGCCAGCAGGTCCTGCCCGGTCACGTAGACCGCGCGCACGATCACCAGGGCCTCGTCCCGGGTCAGGTCCGCGGTGGTGAGCAGCAGCGCCGCCATGCCCACCGTGGGGATCGGCTCCGCCTGGTTGGGGTAGGTGCCGGCGGCGATGTCCAGCGGCATCAGCGCGTTGTCCTCGGCCCCGGTCAGCGCCTTGATGGCGGCGGGGTCCAGCGGCAGCAGCTTCAGTCGCGCCTGGGTCAGCGCATCGCGCAAGGGCGTGGCGGGCACGCCGATGACCTGGGCGGCGGCGTCGACCTTGCCGGAGTTCAGCGCCGGCAAGGACTCGGTGAAGGGCGTGTCGGCCACGGTGTAGTCGCGGCCGGCCTGCAGGCCATGGGCGGCGAGCACGGTTTCCAGCGTGGCGCGCACCGCCGAGCCTTCCGGCCCCAGGGCGATGGTCTTGCCCTTGAGATCGCGTACGCCGCGCAGGGCGGCGTCGTCGCGGACCACGATATGGACCAGTTCCGGATACAGGCTGCCCAGGGCGCGCAGGCCGGTGAAGGGACCCTGGCCCGCGAATGGCCCCTTGCCGTCATAGGCGAGCCGCGCCGTGTCGGCCTGGGCCAGTCCCACCACCGCGTCGCCGCTGCGCAGCAGCGCGATGTTCTCGGCGCCGCCGCCCGTGATCAGCGGCGAGACCCGGATCTGCTGCTTGCGCGCGACGTCGCTCAGGGCGCGCGCAAACGCCACATACTCGCCGCGGTCCGGGCCGCCGGCCAGCGGGTAGCCCTGTTGCATGCGGGCCAGCCGGCCGTTGATGCGCGCCACGGAGCGTTCCAGTTCCTGTTGCACTACGTGCTGCGCGGTGCTGGAGGCGCTGTAGGAAACCGAATGGGTGATCTGGTCCAGCGTGTCCAGCAGCTGGCGCGTGACGGGCGGCGGCGCGCCGGTGTCCAGGTTGGGCGCCTCGGCCGCCTTGAAGCCGGCCGGGGTCACCAGCTTCCAGGCGTCGCCTTCCTTGCGGTAGATGGCGCTGGCGTGCGCGACGATGCGGTCGCCCGCCTGGTTGCCGCCGGATTTCACGCCGCTGATGCTGCGCGGGCCGGCGCCCAGCAGCGTGACCAGCGCGGCGGCGCCGGGCTGGTCCCAGGCGCCCAGGGTGATGTTGCGCGCCAGGTCCAGTTCGACGTCGTAATAGACCACGCGGCGGGTTTCGCCCGCCGGGGCGCTGCTGTCCGAGGCCGATCCCATGCGCTTGATCCCGGCGATACGGAACAGGTCCGCGCCGTAGGCGGTGGCCAGGCTGCGTTCCACGTCGGCGCGCAGGGCGTCGGTATCGGGCGCGCGGCCGCAGGCCGCCAGCAGCAGGCAGAAGCTCAGAATGACAAGGCGTTTGAACATGGTCACATGCCTCCCACGAACGGCAAGGAGATCAGCGAGGTCAGCACGATTACGTTCAGGATGTCGACCAGGAAGGCGCCGGTGACCGGCACGACGATGAACGCTTCCGGCGCCGGGCCATGGCGCCGCGTCAGCGCCTGCATATTGGCGATGGCGGTGGCGGTCGCGCCCAGCGCGAAGCCGCAGAACGCGGCCGACATGATGGCTGCTTCGTAGTCGCGCTTGAGCATGCGGAACACGACCCAGGCGGCATACAGCGCGCATACCAGGGTCTGCACCGCCAGCATCAGGGCCAGCGGGCCGGCCAGGCGCGCCACGCTGGACAGGTCCAGCGTCATCATCGTCATGCCCAGGAACAGCGACAGGGAGATGGTGCCGATGATTTCGGTGGCGCGGTCGTCCAGCTTCAGGCCCAGCTTTTCGCCGCCGTTGCGGATCAGTACGCCCGTGGCCAGGCACCACAGGAAGTTCGGCAGGCTGACCGGGGCGTCCTCAACCAAGGCCGCCAGGTAGCCGCCGACCACCAGGCAGACCAGGGCGGCGGTCAGGGACACGATGTAGGAGCCGGCGGAGGACGCGGGCGCGTTTTCCATCAGGTCCGCAGGCTCGTGGCCGTCGCCGGGCGCGTGGTCGAGGCTGCCGGCCAGCTTGTGGCGCCGCATCAGCCATTCGGCCACCGGCCCGCCCACCACGCCGCCCAGCACCAGCCCCAGGGTGGCGGCGGTCATCGCCAGCGCCATCACGTCCTGGATGTTGTTGAAGTCGGCGAAGCGCGTGGCGTAGGCCGCGCCCGTGCCGTGACCGCCCACCAGCGTGATGGTGCCGCCCAAGAGGCCCATCAGCGGATGCATGTCCAGGAGCCAGGCCATGCCCAGCCCGACGGCGTTCTGCAGCACCAGGAACGGGATCAGGGCCAGCAGGAAGGCAATCAGCCTGGGGCCGCCCTTGGCCAGCAGCTTGAGGTTGGCGGTCAGGCCGATGCTGCCGAAGAACAGCAGCAGCAAGGTCGGCTTGATGCTGGTTTCCAGCGAGACGGAGATGCCGCCCCAGGTCGCCAGCAGGTAGGCCAGTACGGCGAACAGGAGGCCGCCGACGATGGGGTCCGGAATGCTGTAGCGGGCGAGGACGCCGATCTTGGTGGTGAGCACGCGTCCGATGACCAGGACGAGGCAGCATGCCAGCAGTGATTGAACGGGCGTAAGCGAGATCATAGGTGCCTTTGCGCCCTGTCCGGGCACGGTGAACTTTCTGGCTGTTTGAACCCTGCCGCCTCACACGGACTGAGGCTTATGTTACGTCCGCCGCGCGGGCGATGTACATGGGGCAGGGAGGCGGCGCGCGGCGCGGGGCCGGGCGGGCGGAAAGCCGCGGCGGAGGTCGCCGCGGCCGGGGCGGCTAGAGTGGAAATGCGCGCGACATGTATTGCGCGCGCGGCCCGTAGCCAGCCAGTTTTTCGGTCAGGTCGGCGCTGTCTGCGCTGACCGGCAGGTAGCCGTGGCGCTGCCAGTAACCCACGGCGGATTCCAGGGACACCAGGCTGGCGCGGCGCAAGCCGCCTTCATGCGCGCTGTCGGCGGCGGCGCGCAGCAGCGCCTGGCCCACGCCCAACCCCTGCGCCGAGGGCGCCACGGCGCAGTCGTGCAGGAACCAGTGGTCGGCCGCGGCCGGCAGCGCCGCGAGCGCCACATCCAGGGCGGGCGGCAGTCCCGCGTCCCAGGGATAGGAAATCAGGTAGCCCAGCAGCGCATCCGGGCTGGCCCCAGCCTGCGCTACCCAGCAGTGCGAGGGGGCGAGCGCCAGGCGGTTCTGGAAGAAACCCGCGCTTTCCAGCAGGAAACCGGGGTAGGCCAGGGTCTGGAGGGCCAGGATGGCGTCCACGTCGCTGGCCTGCATGAGCCGGACTTGATATTGCATGACAACCTGCGAAAACAAAAAACTCGGGCGCATTTTACCGATGCGCAGGCGCAGTCCGGCTTTACAGGGCTTCACAAATTGGGGACACAGGTTTACGCCACTTTATTGTTTTCCGGGGGACGCTCCCTAGAATTCATCTGGATTTCTCGGGCGCTGCAGGCAATTGCGCATTTCATGAAAATTCGACAGATCCCTACGCATACTGCTCGGCATAGTCCTGCATTCCGAGTCTAGAGCCATGCACATTCAGTTCCGGTCCGAATCCGCTGTCCCGCAAGTGCTGACCAAATCGTATCCGCTGGAAACGGTTTGGCCGGCGGCCGAGGCTCGCGTGCCGTACGACACTTGCGTGACCTGCGTCATTCCGTGCCTGAACGAATGCGAGAACCTGCAGGTGCTGCTGCCTCTGCTGCGCAACCGCCTGGAGGCGCTGTGCACCAGCTGGGAAATCATCGTGGCCGATGACGGCAGCACGGACGGCACGGAAGCGCTGATGGCCGAATGGACCGAACACGATGGTTTTCGCTACGTGCAGCTGTCGCGCAACTTCGGCAAGGAAGCCGCGATCAGCGCCGGCCTGGAAGCCGCCACGGGCAATGCGGTGATCTGCCTGGATGCGGATCTGCAGCATCCTCCCGCCTTGATCGAGCAAATGCTGGCGCGCTGGGCCGCCGGGGCCGAAATGGTCTACGCCGTGCGCGAGACCCGCGCCGACGAATCCTGGGCCAAGCGCGCTGGCGCGCGCTGGTTCTACAAGTTGTTGAGCGGCGCGCGCGGCGTGGACGTGCCGGCGCACGCGGGCGATTTTCGCCTGATGGACCGCAGCGTGGTGGACGCGCTGATCGCGCTGCCCGAACGCACCCGATTCATGAAAGGCCTGTACGCCTGGGTCGGCTTCAAGGGCGAAGCGCTGGCCTATACCCCCGAGGAGCGCATGCACGGCGACAGCCGTTTCAGCAGCATGCGCCTGGTCCGGCTGGCGCTGGACGGCCTGACCGCTTTCACGACCTGGCCGCTGCGCCTGGTCAGCCTGGTCGGCGTGGCCTTTGCCATGCTGGCGCTGGCCTATGCCGCCTATCTGGTCGGCGAGTACCTGTTCTTCGGCAACGAGGTTTCCGGTTGGACGACCATCGTCACGGCGGTGCTGTTCTTTGCCGGCGTGAATCTGATTTCCCTGGGCGTGGTGGGCGAATACGTGTCGCGGATCTTCGATGAGGTGAAGGGCCGGCCGCTGTTCGTCGTGCGCCGGCGCCAGGGCAGGGCTTCCCGGCCGGGCCAAGGCTTGGACTGACATGTTCGCCACGACGTTCTGGCGGCGCTCCGATTGGACCCCGCCAGCGGGACGCTTCCTGATCGCGATAGGCGCGTGGCTTGCTTTCCTGGCCTGGATCAGGCCCCTGACCCTGCCCGATGAAGGGCGCTATGCCGGTGTGGCCTGGGACATGCTGCGCAGCGGTTCGCATGCGGTGCCCCTGTTGGACGGCATGCCGTATTTCCACAAGCCGCCGCTTTACTACTGGCTGACTGAGCTGTCCTTTTCGGTGTTCGGCGTGCATCCCTGGGCGGCGCGGGTGCCCTCTTGGCTGGCCGCGTGGGCCGCGGCGGCTGCGATGTACGCCTTTGTGCGCCGCTACCGCGATCCCGCGACCGCCATGACGACCGTGCTGATCCTCGCCACCATGCCGTTTTTCTATGGTGGCGCGCAGTTCGCGAATCTGGACATGCTGGTGGCCGGCATGATCACGCTGTGCGTGCTGGCGGCAACGGATACGGTGCTGCGCGAGGAGCGCGGAGAAGCCTGGCACGCGATGGCCGTGGCGGCTGGCGCGCTGGCCGCGCTTGCCGTGCTGGCCAAGGGGCTGATCGGCCTGGTGCTGCCGGGCGCCATCCTGCTGATCTGGCTGGTGTGGGAACGCCGGTGGCGCGGCCTGGCTGCGCTGTTCTGGCCGCCCGCGCTGCTGGTGTTCATCGCCGTGGCGGCGCCGTGGTTCGTGCTGATGCAGTGGCGCTATCCAGGTTTCTACGACTACTTCTTTGTCTATCAGCACTTCCAGCGCTTTGCCGCTACTGGTTTTAACAATGCGCAGCCGTTCTGGTTCTATCTGCCGGTGGTGGCCGGGCTGAGCTTGCCCTGGTCGCTTTGGGGCGGCGGCATCCTGCGCAAGACGTTCTGGGAAGCCGGTCCCTCGCGCAGCTTGCGGCGCCTGGCGGTGCTGTGGTTTGCCGTCGTGCTGGCGTTCTTTTCGCTGCCGAATTCCAAGCTTGTGGGCTATGTCCTGCCGGCGCTGGCGCCGCTGGCTTTCCTTCTGGCCGAAGTGATCCAGGGAGCCAGGCGCGCCGACGCCGATTCGGCCACCCGCCTGCTGCGCCTGAGCGCCGCGGTGGCGGTGGGGATCTGCGTCATCGCGGTGGGCATCGCCGCCAACAATGCGCGCGGCAGCGCGGGCCCGCTGGCCAAGGTGGTGCGGGAGCAGGCGCGGCCGGACGATACCTTCGTGTCGTTGCACACCTATCCGTTCGACCTGGCGCTGTACGCCCGGGCGCCGCGGCCCGCCTGGGTGGTGGACGACTGGCTCAATCCGGAGGTGCCCGTGCGGGACAACTGGCGCAAGGAGCTGTATGACGCCGCCCAGTTCGACCCCGAAACCGGCGGACAGGTGCTGCTCAGCCCCGCGGAGTTCAACGCGCGCCTGTGTCAGGCAGCCGAAGGCAGCCGCTACTGGGTATGGGGTACCGCGGCGGACAACCAGGTTTATGCGCCGTTGCAGGGGCTGGCGCCGGTGGTCAGTAGCGTGAAGTATGTAATGTGGCGCGTCGACGTGGACGCGGCCCTCAGGCAGCGGGTTTGTGGCGGAACGCCCAAAGCCGGCTAGCGATGAAGGTCGCCACGGCGAGCCCGAGCAGGATCAAGGCAAGCAGGATGTCGTAACGGATGGTAGTGCTATGCAGTAGCCAGGCGTATGCGGCTTCGTTGATGATGAAGCCGGCTGCTGACACAAGGAAGAAACGCCGCGCTGCTACCGTCCACGGAGTTTTGGAATGTCGGAACGTAAGCCGGTAGTGGCCAGTGAAGGAAACCGCGAATGCAACCAGCCAGCCGATCAGGTTGGCGGCCAGGGGCGGCATGCGAAAGAGTTCGACGCAACCCACGGCGACAGCCCAGTGGGTGGCCGCGGCGGCGCATCCGACGGCAATGAAGGTGCTTACTTGTTGCAGCAGGGCGCGCATGAAGGGCGTGGCGGAAATGAAGTCAAAGGTATAGCAATGAGCAAACGTATCGTGGTCTGCGGTGATGATTTTGGCATGAATGCCGATATCGATGAAGGCATGATTGCGCTGGCCGGCATGGGCCGGCTGAGCGCGGTCAGCTGCCTCACGCTGGGTCCGTCGTTCGCGTCGAACGCCGGGCGCCTGGCTCCGATGAACGTGGATATCGGCCTGCACGTGAACTTCACGGAAGCGCTTACGCCTGGCGCCGAGCCCATGCCCACGCTGAGCCGGCTGATCCTGAGCGCCTATGCGGGCGGACTCGACGCCGCCTGGATCGATGCGCAGCTGGCGTGCCAGTTCGATGCTTTCGAGGCCGCGTTCGGCCGCGCGCCGGACTATGTCGACGGGCACCAGCACGTGCATCAGCTGCCGGGCATCCGCGAACGGCTGCTGCTGTTGCTCAAGCAACGCTATGGCGATCATATGCCTTGGCTGCGCCAGACGGCGCCGGGCATGCAGGTTGGCATTCCCCTGAAAGAAGCCCTCAAGGCGCGCGTCATTGGCGCGCTCGGTTCGAGCGCGCTGGCGCGCGAGGCGCAAAAGGATGGCATGCGCACCAACCGCCGGCTGCTGGGCGTCTATGGCTTCGAAGGCGGCAAGCGGCGCTACGCGGACCTGCTGCAGAACTGGCTGTTCAACGCGCGCGACTGCGACCTGGTCATGTGCCATCCGGCCATGGGCAGCCAGGATGACTGCGCCATGTCGCGCCAGCGCCGCGCGGAGTTCGACGTGCTGGCCAGCCCGAAGCTGGGCGACTGGCTCAACGCCAACGGCGTGCACATCTCGCGCTTGCCGGCCACGGCGCGCTGATCGGCTGCAAGGCCGTTGCGGCGCGGGCTGGCTCTAGCCGCCCGTCAGGCTCTGCAGCAGCCACGCGCCTGCCGGCCCCAGCGCGCGGCGCCGCGACCAGACCGCGTCGACGCGGATGTGGCGCGGCCAGCCTGGCGCCTTCAGCTCCACCAGCTGATCCTGGCCGAAACGCTGGAACATCCAGCGCGGCAGTTCGGTCCAGCCAAACCCCAGGGTCGCCATGTCCATCAGCATCAAATAGCCGGGCGCCGACCAGGTCGCGTACGCGGGTTCGGTCTCCTTGTCGCCCAGTTCGTACGTGCTCAGGCGCAGCGCGCGTTCGGATTTCAGCTGGTCCTCCGTGACCCGGGGCAGCTTTGCCAGCGGGTGCTTGCGGCTCACGCACAGGACGATTTCAGAAAGCTCCGCCAGGGCGGCGTGCGCGACGTCGGGCGGATAGCTCTCCTGGGCGGCCATCAGCCCCAGGTGCGCGCGGCCCTGCTGCACCAGCGCCACCACATCCTCGTATTCCGCGATCAGGCATTCGAAGCGCAGCGCCGGATAGCGCTGGTCGATCTGGCTCAGCATGTTCTCGAAGGTCTCGGACTGGAACGTGTCGGACAGCACTACCGTCAGCCGGGGCTCCAGGCCTTCGGACAGTTGGCTGGCGCTGCGATTCAACCTGTCGTTGGCGGCCAGCACCTGCAAGGCCTGGCCCAGCAGCACGCGGCCCGCCTCGGTCAGGACGGGCTGGCGCTGGCTGCGGTCGAATAGCGCCACGTTCAGGTCCACCTCCAGGTTGGCGATGGTTTCGCTGATGGTGGACTGGCTTTTCCCGAGCTTGCGGGCGGCAGCCGAAAACGTGCCTTCGGAGGCGACCTGGGCGAACGCCGCCAGGGATTCCAGGGAGTGGCGCATAGACGGAGGCTCCGTGATTATCGGTTTTTCCGATGAAAACCATCTTTATGGTAACGGAAATATCGTCGAAAATCCCTGCCACTGAGTATCAACCGACCGCAGGTGGGTCATGACGCAAGCCAAGAAATCCATTAAAGAACGTTTCCTCCACGCCTTTCTGTTCGAAATCATCGCCATCGGCCTGTGCGCCCCGGCGGCTGCCTGGGCCATGGGCAAGTCCCTGTTCGAAATGGGCGTGCTGACCGCGGTGATCGCCTGGATCGCGCTGGTCTGGAACATGATCTACAACGCGGGCTTTGACCGCATCGAGAACCGCATGGGCTGGACCCGTACGCTGCGGCTGCGCGTGGTGCATGCCTTCGGCTTCGAGCTGGGCCTGATCCTGATCGTGATCCCGCTGGCGGCCTGGTGGCTCAACATCAGCCTGTGGCAGGCCTTTGTGCTGGATATCGCGCTGGTGCTGTTCTATCTGCCCTACGCCTTCCTCTACAACCTGGCCTACGACCGCTCGCGGCCGCGGGTGCTGCAGTGGCTGGCCCGCCGCAAGGGGCAGGCCGCGCCGGCCGTCACGCGTCAATCACCTTGCGCGTGAACATCTCCAGGTAGTCCATCAGCGAGTCCGCGCCCTTGATGGCCGCGGACTCGTTGCCGGTGGCGATGCCTTCGGCCATCAGCATGTGGCGGCGCGCGCCTTCGGCGATGTCGCCCTCGTGCTGGTAGGCGTACCAGAAGCGGCGGCACTGGATGATCAGCGGCGCCACCGCGTTCACGGCCGAGGCGTTGCGGCAGGCCTGGTGGCAGACGTGGTCCAGCATCTGGTCGGCATGCATGTAGTCGTCGAGATTGCCGCCTTCCGCCGCCCGGATCATCTGCGTCGCGCAGTCCACGATCTGGCTGCGCTGCGCCGCAGTGGCGCGGCGCGCGGCGCTGGCGGCGATCAGCTGTTCCAGCGCCCGGCGGGTCTGGATCAGGTCCATGTGGTCCGCCAGCTGGATCATGGACACGCGCAGGCCGCGCCGCGGCTCCTGGCGTATCAGCCCGGCGGCCACCATGCGCAGCAGCGCCTCGCGCAGCGGCGTGCGTCCCAGGCCGGTCATTTCCACCAGATCCGCTTCCACGACCGCGCTGCCCGGCTGCAATTGCAGCGTGGCGATCATGCTTTCGATCTGGTCGTAGGCGACATCGGCGGCGCGCCGTTTGGATTCTGCTGCTGCCATCAACTATTGTTTTCCTTCGTTTTGCGCCACTGCGCGTAGGCCAGCCATTCGCCGACGAAGCCGCGCCGGAAGAACGACACGCACAACACGAAAATCAGTCCGATGACGATGGTGACGATGTCGCCCAGGGTGGCAAGGTAATTCTGCAAGCTGACGACCAGCGTCGCGCCCACCACCGGCCCCCATACCGTGCCGATGCCGCCCAGGAGCGTCATCAGCAGCACTTCGGTGGAAGTAGCGAGCGAAACGTCGTTCAATGCAACCAGCTGGAGCACCAGCGCCTTCAGCGAACCGGCCAGGCCGGCGACCGAGGCCGACAGCACGAACGCCAGCAGCTTGCACCGGTCTGTATCGTAACCTAGCGATATGGCGCGCGGCGCGTTGTCCCGGATGGTCTTGAGCACCTGGCCGAAGGGCGAATGGATCACCCGGTAGACGAACAGAAAGCCCAGCACGAAGACCCCCAGCGTGAAGTAATACATGTTGGCGTCCACGCTCAGGTCCACCAGGCCCAGGAACTTGCCGCGCGGAATGCCCTGCATGCCGTCTTCGCCGCGCGTCCAGCCCACTTGAACCGCCATGAAGTACGCCACCTGCGACAGCGCCAGCGTGATCATCGCGAAGTAGATGCCGGTGCGCCGGATCGCCAGCCAGCCGATCGCCCAGCCGATGGCCGCGGCCATGGCTACGCCGCAAGCGATGGCGATTTCGGGCGGCAGGCCGCGGGCGCCGAACAGGATCATCATTTCGCCGGCCGCATAGCCGGCCCAGCCGAAGAAGGCCGCATGGCCGAACGACACCAGGCCGGTAAAGCCGGTCAGCAGGTTGAAGGCCAACGCGAACAGCGCAAAGCACAGCACCTTCATGACGAACACGGGATAGACGATCTGCGGGAAAAGCGGCACCAGCAGGGCCGGCACCAGCAGCAGCGCCAGGATGCGGATCGAGGAGGGTATGCGCTGCACCTTATTTCTCCTTGCCGAACAGGCCGGCGGGGCGCGTCAGCAGAACGATGGCCATGACGATGAAGACGACTACCGTCGAGGCTTCGGGATAGAACACTTTGGTCAGCCCTTCCAGCAGGCCCAGGGTCAGCCCGGTGACGATGGCGCCCATGATGGAGCCCAGTCCGCCGATCACGACCACGGCGAACACGATGTTCAACAGGTTCGAGCCCATCAGCGGGTTGATCTGCATGACGGGCGCGGCCAGCACCCCGGCCACGCCGGCCAGCGCCACGCCGAAACCGTAGGTCAGGGTGATCATCACCGGTACGTTCACGCCGAAGGCCTGCAGCAGCTTGGGGTTCTCGGTGCCGGCGCGCAGCATGGCGCCCAGCCGGGTGCGTTCGAACAGATACCAGGTGGCAAGGCACAGCACCAGCGATGCCACCACCACGAAGGCGCGATAGGCGGGCAGGAACATGAAGCCCAGGTCGAAACCGCCCTGCAGAACCTCGGGCGGCTCATAGCCCACGCCCGAGATGCCGTAGAAGTAGCGAAAGCCTCCTTCCATCATCAGCGCGATGCCGAAGGTCAGCAACAGGCCGTACAGGTGGTCCAGGTGGTACAGGCGCTTGAGCAGCGTCTTCTCGATCACGACGCCCACCAGTCCCACCAGCAGGGGCGCCAGGATCAGCGCGGCCCAGAAGTTGATCTGCACGCCCGGCCCCAGCAGCTGCGGCAGCTGGGTAAAGCCGATCCAGGCCAGAAAGGCCGCCATCATGAACTGGGCGCCGTGTGTGAAATTGACGATGTTGAGCAGGCCGAAGATGATGGCCAGCCCCATGCTGAGGATGGCGTAAAAGCAGCCGTTGATCAGGCCCACCAGCAGTTGGGCGAGCAAGGCGGAAAGCGAGATGTCGAACATGGTAGGCGGCGGGCGGAAAGGTGTCGCGTCGATTTCCGGGAAGCGCGCGGCGATGCGCCGCGGCCATGGCAGCCGGCGCCGCACGCCATGCGTGCGGCGCGTGGCGGCATCAGGTCTTGTTCAACGAGCACGCGGCCTGGGGCTTGGGGAACACGTCCTCGCCCTTGAGCACCGACTTCACGTTGTAGTAGTCCCAGGGCGCCTTGGATTCCTTGGGCGTCTTGACCTGCAACAGCAGCATGTCGTGCACCAGCGCGCCGTCGGCGCGCAGCTTGCCATTGCGGATCACGGCGTCGTTGATGGTCATCTCGCGCAGCTTGGCCATCACGGCCGGCGCATCGTCGGTGCCGGCGGCTTCGATCGCCTTCAGATAGGACAGCGTGGCCGAATACACGCCGGCCTGCGAAGCGGTCGGCATCTTTTTGGCTTTCTCGAAGAATTTCTTGGCCCAGGCGCGCGAGGCATCGTCATAGTCCCAATAGAAGGCTTCGGTCAGGTACATGCCCTGCGCCTTGGCCAGGCCCATGCTGTGCACATCCGAGATGTAGGTGAGCAGCGGCGCCACGATCTGCTTCTTGTTGATGCCGAATTCGTTGGCCTGCTTGACTGCGTTGACCGTGTCGTTGCCGGCGTTGGCCAGCGCGATCACGTCGGCCTTGGAGGCCTGCGCCTTCAACAAGAACGAAGAGAAGTCGTTGCCGGGGAAGGGATGGCGCGACACGCCCACCACATTGCCGCCGTTTTCCTGGATGACTTCGGTGCCGTCCTTTTCGAGCGAGTGGCCGAAGGTGTAGTCGGCGGTGATGAAGTACCAGCTCTTCTTGCCTTCCTTGACCAGCGCGCGCGCGGTGCCGGCGGCCAGGGCGTAGGTGTTGGTGGTCCACTGCGCATTCAGCGGCGAGCACTTCTCGCCCAGGATCGCGGTGGACAGACCGGCCGACGGCATGGTCACGCGGTTCTTCTGCTTGGCGATTTCCATCACCGCCAGCGCGGTGGACGCGGTGGGGAAGTCGGTGATCATGTCGACCTTGCCCTGGTCGAACCATTCGCGGGCCAGGTTGGCGGCGACGTCGGGCTTGTTCTGGTGGTCGGCGGAAACCACTTCCACCGGCTTGCCCAGCACCTTGTTGCCCATTTCCTCGGCGGCCATGCGGGCCGCGATCACGGAGCCGTTGCCGGCCAGGTCGGAATAGACGCCGGACAGGTCGGTCAGGACGCCGATCTTGACCACGTCATCGCTGATCTTGGTCTGGGCCTGGGCGGCGCCGATCATGCCGACGGCGAACAGCGCTGCTGAGATTCGATTCAATTTCATCTGACTACGCTCCGTGTAGGAAGGGGACTGCGGTCGGAAGGAATGCGTCTGGAAAACTCAAATGCCGAGCAGGGCGTTCAGCCTGTCCTGCGATTGCAGGACTTCGGCGCGGTCTATCACCGCCACCACCTGGCCGTGCTCGATGACGTAATGGCGGTCGGCCAGGTGCTGGGCGAAGCGGAAGTTCTGCTCGACCAGCACGGTGGTGTAGCCGCGCTCTTTCAATTGCCGGATCACGCGGCCCAGGGACTGCACGATGACGGGGGCCAGGCCTTCGGTGATTTCGTCCAGCAACAACAGGCGGGCGCCGGTGCGCAGGATGCGCGCCATCGCCAGCATCTGCTGTTCGCCGCCCGACAGCCGCGTGCCGGGGCTGTGCGCGCGTTCTTTCAGGTTGGGGAACATGTCGTAGATCTCTGCCACCGACATGCCGTCCGGCCCCACCGAGGGCAGCAGCATGAGGTTTTCCTCGGCGGTCAAGGATGCATAGATGCCGCGCTCTTCAGGGCAATAGCCGATGCCGCGGCGCGCGATCTTGTGGGGCGGCAGGCCGACGGTCTCCTGGCCCTGGATCCTGATCGAGCCGCTGCGCCGGCCCACCAGGCCCAGGATGGACTTCAGCGTGGAGCTGCGGCCCGCGCCATTCCTGCCCAGCAGGGTCACGCATTCGCCCGGCTTCACGTCCAGGTCGATGCCGTGCAGGATGTGCGATTCGCCGTACCAGGCGTGCAGGTTGCGGATTTCCAGCATGCTGGAGGCTGCGGCGGCTTCATTCATCTTCGGCTCCCATGTAGGCTTCGCGCACCGCCGGGTTTTCCGATACGGTCGCGTAGGGGCCTTCGGCCAGGATCTCGCCCCGCTGCAGCACGGTGATGGTGTCGGAGATGTCCGCCACCACTTTCATGTTGTGTTCGACCATAAGGATGGTGCGGCCGGCGCTGACCTGCTTGATCAGGTGCTTGACCCGGTCCACGTCCTCGTGGCCCATGCCTTGCGTGGGTTCGTCCAGCAGCAGCAGCTCGGGTTCGAGCGCCAGCGTGGTGGCGATCTCCAATGTGCGCTTGCGGCCATAGGGCAGGTCGCCCGCGGCCACGTCCAGATGCGTACGCAGGCCGACCTGGTCCAGCAGTTCCTCGACGCGGTGATGCAGGCTTTCCAGCGTGCGTTCCGAACGCCAGAAGCAATAGTCCACGCCCAGCTTGCGCTGCAGGGCCACGCGCACGTTCTCGCGCACCGACAGCTGCGGAAAGACGGCAGAGATCTGGAACGAGCGCACGATGCCGCGACGCGCGGTCTGCGCGGGGCGTTCCTGCGTGATGTCCACGCCGTCGTAGAGGATCTCGCCGCGCGTCGGGATGTGGAACTTGGTCAGCAGATTGAAGAAGGTGGTCTTGCCCGCGCCGTTGGGGCCGATGAGCGCGTGGATGGCGCCGCGGCGCACGCTCATGTCGACGTTGTTGACGGCGACGAAGCCGCGGAATTCCTTGCTCAGGCCCCGGGTCTGAAGAATGATGTCGCTTTGCATGATGTCCGTTGGGCTTGCTGGGGACAGGCCCTGGCGCGTCGCGGTCCCGCCACGCGCCAGGAGGTTCGTGCTTCTTCCGGAGCCCGGCCTTACTTCGACTGGTACTGCGCGGGGCGCTTGGCCAGCGACGCCTGGATGATGGCGGCGCAGCGTTCGCGTTCGGCGCCGGCCAGCGGCAGGCGCGGGCGGCGCACGTGCTCATTGCCGACGCCGGCCAGGGTCTCGGCCAGCTTGATGTTCTGCACCAGCTTGGTCGACACATCCAGATGCAGGAGCGGCGTGAACCATTGGTACAGCGCAAGCGCTTCCTGCCACTTGCCCGCCTTCATCAGGTCGTACAGGGCCACGGTTTCGCGCGGGAAGGCGGTGACCAGCCCGGCCAGCAGGCCGTCCGCGCCCAGCGCCAGCGCCTCGAACGACAGGTCGTCCACGCCGATGAACAGCTGATAGCGCGTGCCCAGCGCGTTGCGCAGGTCGGTCAGGCGGCGCACGTCGTCGCTGCTTTCCTTGATGGCGACCAGCCATTTGCAGTCGGCCAGTTCGGCCATGTGCTCGGGCTTGAGATCGACGCGGTAGGCGACGGGATTGTTGTAGATCATGCAGGGCTTCTGCGCGGCTTCGGCCATGGTGCGGATGCTCTGCATCGCTTCGCGCGAGTCCGCCACGTAGATCAGCGAGGGCATCAGCATGAAGCCGTCCACGCCCAGTTCCACGGCGGCCTTGATGAAGCGCAGCGCTTCGCGGGTGCTGGTCTCGGACACGTTGGCCAGGACCGGAATGCGGCCGGCGCTGACTTCCACGGCGCAGCGCGTCACTTCCAGCTTTTCTTCAAGGCTCAGGGTGCTGGCTTCGCCCAGCGAACCGCAGGTGACCAGGCCGTGTACGCCGTTGTCGATCAGGAAGCCGAAGTGCTTGCGCATCGCCTCGAAGTCGAGGGTCTCGTCGGCATGGAACTTACTCGTTACGGCAGGGAAGACGCCCTGCCAATGCACGTTACTCAACTGGCTTCTCCTCAAGATGCCGTCGCTTCAATGGCGGAGCGGCGAGCAGGTGCAAAGTCTAATATCTGATAAATATATTTAGAAGATATTTTGATTTGGGGATTTCCCGGGGCGGGTCAACCCGGAGGCGGAGGCAAGCCGATGCGCGATTTCTGGGGATGAGCGGGAAGCGTGCGCCTTGCGCGCACGGGCAAGGCAGGCGTCGTGCTTGCCGGCGGCCGTAGAGAGGTCCGGATGGAGGCGAGGGAGAGAGGCAGCCCAGGCCGGGCTGGCGGACTGCGGAGGCTAGCCGGCCTTGCGCGGATACGCGCGGCTCGCGTCCTGCATGAAGGTCTTCACCGCGGTCTCGTATTGCGCGCCGCTGCGGAAGGCGCCGGAATGCGAGGCGCCTTCGATCTTGACCAGGCGTTTGAGCTCGGGCGCAACGTTGCCTGCGGCGGCGTAGAGCTCGTCGCTCATGGTGTGCGGCACCACGCGGTCGGCGGTGCCGTGCATGAACAGCATGGGGGTGCGCATGCGCGCCAGCTTTTCCACGGAAGCGAACGGTTGCGTGACCAGCAGGCTGGCGCCAGGCACCTTGCCCCAGCGCAGCGTGGCCAGCATCGCGCCGATGCTGGTGAAGCTGGATTCCACGATCAGGCCGGCGAATGCCGGCTGGTCGGGGCGCGCGGCCAGGTCGATGGCGATTGCGCCGCCCAGGCTATGGCCGTAGATGAAGCGGCGCGCCGGATCGGGCTGGATGCGCGCCAGCTCCTTCAGCCCGGCCACGGCGTCTTCCAGCGCGCTTTCCTCGGACGGCAGACGCGGGGTCGACGCGCCGAAGCCGCGGTAGTCGATGGCGAGCACGGAATAGCCCATGCGCGTCCAGCCGTCGATGCGGAAGGCGCTGCCGTTCAGATTCCAGCGTGCGCCATGCAGGTACAGCACGGTGGGCGCGCCGGCTTGAGGGCTTTGCCAGTACCAGGCGCGCACCTTGTCGCCGCCTGCCAGCGTCAGGTCATAAACCTGGGTGCCGGCGGCGGGTTCGCGCCACCAGGTCTGCGGTTCGGACTGGGGGGAGAAAATAGTCTGCCGCTGCCAGGAATCGAGCTGGGTGCAGCCGACCACGCTGGCGCCTGCAAGCAAGGCAACGGCGAACAGGCGGCGGGGAGAAAGGCGGGGTAGGGCTGGCATGGATAGTCTGACCCGGGCGGGGCGGCTGGGTTCCGGCATCAGCATACTTCGGGATGGACTTCCCGGGTCAAGGCCAGCCAGGCTTGGGCGGCATGCGACAGGTAGCCGCCGCGGCGCCACACCTGCACCATCTCCCAGTCCGTGCCGGCATCGCGCAGCGGCACGCGCGCCACGCCGGCGTGCAGCTCTTCGCGGGCCTTCAGGCGCGGCAGGAACGCCACGCCCAGGCCGGCCGCCACCAGCGCCGCGATGAAATCGATCTGGCCGCTGCGCGCGGCCACGGTGGGGGAGAAGCCGGCGCGCTGGCAGGCGTCGTGGATGATGCGGTTCAGGGCGAAGCCGGTCTCGAACAGAATGAAGGGCGTGTCCCGCAGATCGCTCAATCCGACCGTTGCGGCGTGCGCCTTGGGGTGGTCGGCCGGCATCAGCGCCACCAGCGGCTCGCGCGCCACGGGCTGCCATTCGAAGATGTCGGGCACCGGTTTGAGCGAGGCGGCCAGTTCGATCTCGCCAGCCATCACCATTTCCTCCAGGCGGCGGCTGCCGTGTTCCACCAGGCTGATTTCAATCTGCGGATAGCGGCTGCGAAAGCGCGCAAACATGGGGGCGAACAGGGTGCTGCTGCCCAGCGGCGGCAGGCCCAGGCGCAGCACGCCGCGCTTGAGCCCCTTCAGTTCGTCCAGTTCGGCGTACAGATCATCGCGCTGCGCCAGCATGGCCACGGCGCGGCGGTAGACGATTTCGCCGGCCGCGGTCAGCCGCGGCGGCTGGGCGTGGCGGTCCAGCAACGGCATGCCCAGTTCGTCTTCCAGCTGGCGCACCGCTTTGCTGACGGTGGGCTGGGTGGCGAAGACGGCCCGGGCGGCTTGAGAGAAACCGCCCTGGCGGACCACTTCTACCAGGGCGCGCAACGGACGCAGTTCCATGTTTATGCCTATCTGGAATAACTTGAATTCATCGAATTCATTTTATCTATGAGCACCGTAGGCGTAAAACATCTGCATGCCGCAGGAACTTCGTCTCATGTCTCGCCCACGCCTCGCCCTTCTTCTACGCAGCACGCTGCGCCGCAGCCGCGTGCTGCAAATCTGTCTGCTGGTCCTCTTCTCCTTGCTGGGTCAGGCGTTGGCCCAGTTGCTGGGTCTGCCCGTGCCGGGCGGCGTCATCGGCATGGCGCTGGTGCTGGCGCTGCTGGCCACGCGCCGCCTGCGGGTGCGCAACGTGCATCGCGGCGCCAGCTGGCTGCTGGGCGAGATGCTGCTGTTCTTCGTGCCCGCCGTCATGTCGCTGCTGGACCACCGCGAATTCCTGGGCGTGCTGGGCTTGAAGCTGCTGGCCGTCATCCTCCTGGGCACGGTTCTGGTGATGGCCGGCACGGCATTGACCATTGATCTCTGCTATCGCTGGATGAATCGCCATGCCAGCTGATTTCAATCTGCTGTTCTGGCCCGCCGCGACGGTGCTGGCCTATGTCTGCGCGCGCCTGTTCTACCGGCGCTATGCCTACTGGTGCACGTCGACCCTGGTGGTGGCGCCCGCGCTGCTGCTGGCGCTGGCGCTTGCGCTGCACACCGGCTACCGGGACTACATGGCGGGGTCGCACTGGCTGATGGCGATGTTGGGCCCGGTCATCGTGGCCTTCGCGCTGCCCTTGTATGAACAGCGCGCGCTGATCCGCCGTTACTGGCCGGTGCTGGTGGCGGGCGTGGCGGTGGGCAGCCTGATCGCAGGCGCCAGCGCCTGGATGCTGGGCAGCCTGCTGGGCCTGTCGCCGGACCTGCGCCTGAGCCTGCTGCCGCGTTCGGTGGCCACGCCGTTCGCGGTGGCCGTGTCGTCGCACGTGGGCGGCGTGCCGGACCTGACGGCCGTCTTCGTGATCGTCACGGGCGTGTTCGGCGCGGCCCTGGGCCAGTTGATGCGGCGCTGGCTGCCGCTGCGTTCGGCGCTGGCGCGCGGCGCGCTGTTCGGGATGGGCGCGCACGGCGCCGGAACGGCCAAGGCCCGCGAACTGGCGGCCGATGAAGGCGCCGTCGCGGGCCTGGTGATGGTGATGGCGGGGCTGTTCAATGTGCTGGTCACGCCCGCCGTGGTTGTGGGGTTGCTGGCCTGAGCGCCGCGTCAGTGCAGCATTTCCAGCGCTACCGGATACAGCGACGCCACCAGCAGCAGCGCCATGCCCACATTGAAGGCGCGGATCGCCCAGGGCTTGTGCAGCACGCGGCGCAGCGCCGTGCCGAAGGTCACCCAGATGCCGATGCTGGGCAGGTTGACGATGCCGCAGACGACGGTGGCGATCACCAGATTGGCGAAGAAGCCATTCTGCGGCGTGTAGGTGGCGATCACGCCCACGGCCATGACCCAGGCCTTGGGGTTGACCCATTGAAAGGCGGCGGCCTGCAGGAAGGTGAACGGCTTTCCGCGCGCCTCGCCGTCGTCCATTTCGCCCGAATTCGCGATCTTCCACGCCAGGTACAGCAGATAGGCCGCGCCCGCGTACTTCAGCACGGTGTAAAGCTGCGGCACCTGCTGGAACACAGAGCCCAGCCCGATTCCCACCAGGAAAATCATGAAGGTGAATCCCAGGTTCACCCCCAGCAGATGCGGCACGCTGCGGCGGAAGCCGAAGTTCAGGCCGGACGAGGCCAGCATCACGTTGTTGGGTCCGGGGGTAATGGAACTGACCAGGGCGAACATGGCCAGCGGGCCCAGCAGGGACAGGGACATCAGGGGCACGTCGGCCCAGTTGGAGGGGAGCAGATTCATTCTTTGGTCCTGACGATGGCGCGGCGTCCGCCGGCGATAACGGCGATCACGGCAGCCGCGAAGACGTACGTCGCCGGCTCCACGGATTCGCCAAACAACAATGCGGCCGCCACCACCGTCAGGAACGGTTGCAGCAACTGCACCTGGCCGACCCGGGCGATGCCGCCCACGGCCAGGCCGCGATACCAGGCAAAAAAGCCCAGGAACATCGAACCCAGCGCCAGATAGGCGCTGGCGTAGATCACCGGGGCGCTGGGCCAACTGGCCTGCTGCGCCGCCATCCAGCCGACCGGCGCGGCCACCACGGGCGCGCTGATCACCAGCGCCCAGCAGATGGTGCGCCCGCCGCCCAGCGTGCGGGAAGCGCGCGCGCCCTCGGCGTAGCCCATGCCGCCCAGGACCACGGCCAGCAACAGCCACAGATAGCCCGGCTGCAGGGCGCCTTCGCCCTGGCGCAGGGCATAGGCCGTCACCAGCGCGGCGCCCAGCACGGCCCAGGCCCAGAAGGCGGGCGAGGGGCGCTCGCCGCTGCGCAGCGCGGCAAAGGCCGCGGTCGACAGGGGCAGCAGCCCGTTGAAGACGGCGCCCTGCGACGCGGGCACGGTCTGCATGGCAAGCGAGGATGCCAGCGGCCAGCCCACCACGATGCCCAGCGCGGCCAGGATCACGCCCGGCCATTCCTCGCGGTTCGGGCGGCGCGCGCGCGTCAGCCAGAGCACGGCGATGGCCGGCACCGCCGCCAGCAGTGCCCGGCCCAGTCCCACAAGCAGCGGCGCCAGCTCGCCGACGGCCAGGCGGGTCATGGGCAGCGTCAGGGAAAAGACCAGCACCCCCAGAAAGCCATAGCCGTACCCCTCCCACAGCCCAGCGGGCGCGCCAGGCGCAGCCTGGGAGGTCGGATAGAAAGCGGGACGGGTCATCACAGCCACCAAGGTTGGGAACGCCGCGGGCATCGCGCCCATCCGCTATTGCGGGTTTTCGGCATTGCTGTCACTCTACGCATAGTTATCGGTACAGTACCGGTACACTTTTGCATATCACTTTACTTACTGGCCTGGTGAAATCCCCATGACAGTTGCCGCCGCCGCGACCTCCCCCATGCCCTGGCAACCCGTGCGCCAGGCCGACGCCACCTTGGTGACACAGCTGGCCGATGGGCTGGCGCGCCGCATCGATGAACAGGGTCTGCGGCCCGGCACCCGGCTGCCGTCGATCCGCAAGATGGCCGAACAGTCGGGCGTCAGCCGCTTCACCGTGGTCGAGGCCTACGACCGCCTGGTGGCCCGCGGCCTGGTGCAGTCGCGGCGGGGCGCGGGGTTCTTCGTGCGGGCGCGCAGCGGCCACCTGGCCGCCGTGGCCAGCGCGGCGCCCGCGGCGTTCACGCCGCCTGCCCGGATCGATGTCGCCTGGCTGTTGCGCAGCATGTTCCGCGACACCAACCCTTCAGGCATGCCGGGCGGCGCAGGGCTGCTGCCGGCGGACTGGCTCGACCCCGAGATGGTGGCGGGCGCGGTGCGCGCCGTGGGCCGTTCGGTGCGCGGCCATCTGGTCAGCTATGGCCACCCGCAGGGCTTCGCGCCGCTGCGTCAGCAGATCGCCGCCTTCCTGCAGAACGATGGCGTGCCTGCGCATCCGGAACTCAACCTGCTGACGACCAACGGCGTCACGCACGGCCTGGACCTGATCGCGCGGCACCTGGTCAAACCGGGCGACACCGTGCTGGTCGAAGACCCGGCCTGGTTCGTCATCTTCGGCCGATTGGCCGCCTTCGGCGCGCGCCTGATCGGCGTGCCGCGCGGCCCCGACGGCCCCGATACGGCGCTGCTCGAACAGCTGGCTGCCCAACACAAGCCCAAGCTCTTCATCATCAACAGTTCCGTGCACAACCCCACCGGCCACACGTTGTCGGCCGGCGCCGCCTACGACATCCTGCGCATCGCCGAACGCCACGATTTTCTCGTGGTCGAGGACGACACCTACGGCGAACTGCATCCGGGCGGCGCCATGAAGCTGGCCGCGCTGGACCGCCTGAAACGGGTGATCCTGGTGGGCGGTTATTCCAAGATGCTGGCGGCCAGCCTGCGCGTGGGCTATCTGGCGGCGAATCCGGACATCCTGCAGAAGCTCGCCGACCTGAAGATGCTGGCCGGCCTGACCTCGCCCGAACTCGGCGAGCGGGTGATCCACCGGGTGCTGATGGAAGGGCAGTACCGCCGCCACATCGAGCGCGTGCGCCTGCGGGTGGACGACGCCCGCCAGCGCTGCCTGAAAGGGTTGCTGAAACTGGGGTTGACGGTGCACCACGAGCCGCACGCCGGCATGTTCGTCTGGGCCGATTACGGCCGCGATACCGAGGCGCTGGCGCGCGTGGCGGCCGACCACGGCATGCTGCTGGCTCCGGGCACGCTGTTTTCCCCGTCCCAGGCGCCGTCCACGATGCTGCGCTTTTCGGTCACGATCGCCGATCATCGCGGCGTCTGGACCGATCTGGAAAAAATCTTCGCGCAAAACGCCTCCAGCAATCAATAATAGAAAGCTGTCTCTTTGAAGCCATTGAAGGAACCGCCATGTCCGCACCCATCAAACCCCTGACCCAGAATTTCGCCGTCGCGCCCCAGCTCGGCCCGGACGACATGGCGGACGTCGCCGCCGCCGGCTACAAGAGCGTGATCATCAACCGTCCCGATTTTGAAGGCGGCCCGGACCAGCCCACCGCCGCGGACGTGTCCAAGGCCGCCGTGGCCGCCGGCCTGCAGATCGAATACCAGCCCGTGGTGGGCAGCGCCATGACCGCCGCCGACGTGGTGCGTTTCGCCGAGCTGCTGCGCACGCTGCCGGGCCCGGTCCTGGCGTACTGCCGCACCGGCACCCGCTGCACCAATCTGTTCGCCGCCGCCCAGCAGCTGGGCTGATCGCGCTTGACGCGCGTCAAGGCGCGCCGGGTTCGGTTGATGTGAACCTGGCGCGTTTCCGGTAGCATGGAGGTACCTCACAAACAGGAGCAGGCAAGATGTTCAAGAAGATCCTGATTCCCACCGACGGTTCTCCGCTCTCGGCCCAAGCCGCCAATGCCGGCATTTGCTTTGCGCGTTCCGTGGGCGCTGAAGTCGTCGCGCTTTACGTGACCCAGCCTTTCGCAGCCACGATCGGCTTTGACGGCATGGCTGCCGCCTACGCCATCACCGACGAAGACTACGAAAAGGCCTCCGCCGAGCAGGCCGACAAGTACCTCAAGCAGATCACCGACCGCGCCGACACCGCCGGCGTGAAGTCCGAGTCGCGCGCCGTGTCGAACTTCAACGTTGCCGACGGCATCGTGCAAGCCGCCGCCGACGCCGGCTGCGACCTGATCTTCATCGGCAGCCACGGCCGCAGCGGCCTGTCGCGCCTGCTGCTGGGCAGCGTCACCGCCAAGGTTCTGTCGCTGGCCAGCACCGCCGTGCTGGTGTACCGCGTCAAGGAAGAAAAGAAGTAGCCTGCACGGTACGCCGCTGCGGGCAGCCCCTGAGGCTCGCCCCAGGCTGGTGCATGGCAAACGAGCCCCTCCCGTTGGAGGGGCTTTTTTTATCCTTGGCCCTTGCAGGGACTAGGCTTGTTTCTTGTCGCGCCGCGCGTAATATTTACGCATCAGTGCGGGCGCGGTTCCGCGATTCTCAAGCACCCTACGCGGCATGGCGCCCGCCGCGGCAAGGCCCGGTCGGGCTTGCCGTCTTCGCCCGGTAGTTCACTGCAAGGGAAGAGGCCATGACTCGCAAGACGCGTATCGAGCTTTACCGCAATATCGGCATCAGCGCCCACATCGACGCGGGCAAGACGACGACCACCGAGCGCATCCTCTTCTACACCGGCATCACCCACAAGATCGGCGAGGTGCATGACGGCGCCGCCGTGATGGACTGGATGGAGCAGGAACAGGAACGCGGCATCACCATCACGTCGGCCGCCACCACCGCCTTCTGGAAGGGCATGGCGGGCAACTATCCCGAACACCGCATCAACATCATCGACACGCCGGGCCACGTCGACTTCACCATCGAGGTCGAGCGTTCCATGCGCGTGCTGGATGGCGCGGTCATGGTCTACGACGCCGTGGGCGGCGTGCAGCCGCAATCCGAAACCGTCTGGCGCCAAGCCAACAAGTACAAGGTGCCGCGGCTGGCCTTCGTCAACAAGATGGACCGGGTCGGCGCCGACTTCCTGCGCGTGCAGCGCCAGATCGCCGAACGCCTGAAGGGCGACGCCGTGCCCATCCAGCTGCCGGTGGGCGCCGAGGACCATTTCGAAGGCGTGATCGACCTGGTCAAGATGAAGGCCATCATCTGGGATGAGGCCAGCCAGGGCGTGCGCTTCGAGTACCGCGACATTCCCGCCTCGATGCAGGCCCAGGCCCAGGAATGGCACGACAAGATGGTGGAGAAGGCCGCCGAGGCCAACGAAACCCTGTTGGAAAAATACCTGTCGGGCGAACCCTTGACCGAGGATGAAATCAAGCAGGGCCTGCGCATGCGCACGGTCGCCAACGAGATCGTGCCGATGCTCTGTGGCAGCGCGTTCAAGAACAAGGGCGTGCAGGCCATGCTGGACGCGGTCATCGACTATATGCCTTCACCCGTGGACGTGCCCGCGATCAAGGGCCACGACGTGCGCGATCATGAAATCGAACGGCATCCCACCGACAACGAGCCGTTTTCGGCCTTGGCCTTCAAGATCATGACCGACCCCTTTGTCGGCCAACTGGTGTTCTTCCGTGTTTATTCGGGCGTGGTGAAATCGGGCGACTCGGTCTTCAATCCCATCAAGGAAAAGAAGGAAAGGCTGGGCCGCATCCTGCAGATGCACGCCAACGAGCGGCGCGAGATCACCGAGGTCTACGCGGGCGACATCGCGGCGGCCGTGGGCATCAAGGACGTCACCACTGGCGACACGCTGACCGATCCCGCCCACATCATCATCCTGGAACGCATGGTGTTTCCGGAGCCCGTGATTTCCCAGGCCGTGGAGCCCAAGACCAAGGCCGACCAGGAAAAAATGGGCATCGCGCTGGGCCGCCTGGCGCAAGAGGATCCGTCGTTCCGCGTGCGTACGGATGAAGAGTCCGGCCAGACCATCATTTCCGGCATGGGCGAGCTGCACCTGGAAATCCTGGTCGACCGCATGAAGCGCGAGTTCGGCGTCGAGGCCACGGTGGGCAAGCCCCAGGTCGCGTACCGCGAAACCATACGCAAGACCTGCAACGAGGTCGAAGGCAAGTTCGTCAAGCAATCGGGCGGGCGCGGCCAGTACGGCCATGTGGTGCTCAAGCTGGAACCGCAGGAGCCCGGCAAGGGCTATGAATTCGTCGATGCCATCAAGGGCGGCGTGGTGCCGCGCGAGTTCATTCCGGCCGTCGACAAGGGCATACGCGAAGCCCTCAATGCCGGAGTGCTGGCGGGCTATCCGGTGGTGGATGTGAAGGCGACGCTGTTCTTCGGCTCGTACCACGACGTGGACTCGAACGAGAACGCCTTCAAGATGGCGGGCTCGATGGCCTTCAAGGAAGGCATGCGCCGCGCCGATCCGGTGCTGCTGGAACCCATGATGCAGGTCGAGGTGGAAACGCCCGAGGACTTCACCGGCAACGTCATGGGCGACTTGTCCTCGCGGCGCGGCATGGTGCAGGGCATGGAGGACATCGCGGGTGGCGGCGGCAAGCTGGTGCGCGCCGAAGTGCCGCTGGCCGAGATGTTCGGGTACTCCACCTCGCTGCGCTCGCTGACCCAGGGGCGTGCGACCTACAGCATGGAGTTCAAGCACTATGCCGAGGCGCCGCGCCAGGTGGCGCAGGAAGTGATGGCGGCTCAGGGCACCGGCCGTTGAGCCGTCCGCTTCAGGCCGGGGCGGCGGCCGTGGCCGCCGCCGCGCGCATGCGCGACGAGGCCAGCTTCACGCCCAGCAGGATCATCACGAAACCGTAGGCATGGAACAGCTGCGGGGCTTCGCCCAGCAGCGGCCAGGCCAGCAGCGCGGCATAGACCGGCACCAGGAACATCGACAGCCCCGCGGTGGCCGGCCCGGCCTGGCTGATCAGGCGGCCGTACACGTAGTACGCGCCCAGGCTGGGCACCACCGCCAGGAACAGCAGCACCGCGGCCAGTCGCGGATCGCCCCAGGGCGGCGTGGCGCCGGCCGCGGCCTCGATCGCGGCAAAGGGCGCCAGGGCCAGCACGCCGCCCAGCATCATGGCGGCCAGCCGGGCGCTGTCCGGCACCGCGGGCAGACTCAGCCGCTTCTGCAACACGGTGTAGAAGGCCCAGCCAGTGGCGGCCAGCAGCACCCAGAGATCCCCTTGGCCGAAATCCAGGCGGGCCAGCGTCTGCGCGTCACCGCGCGCCAGCACCACCAGTACGCCGCCCAAGGCCAGCGCCAGGCCCGCGCCGCGCAGGGCGGACAGCGGCTTGCGCCAGATGATGGCTTCCAGCAGCGCCACCAGGATGGGGCTGCACGAAAAGATCAGGGCGATGTTGGTCGAGCTGGTGTTTTGGGCGCCGATGTATTGCGGCGCCACGGCCACGCCCATGCCCAGCACCGCCAGCGGCGCCAGCGACGGCAGGGCGCGCCACAAGGTCTTGCGATGCGCGCGCAGGGCGGGCGCGGCCAGCGGCAGCAGGATCAGCAGGGCGATCAGCCAGCGGCCGAAGGCCAGGAACACGGGGGGGAGGTTGGCATCATGGGCCCAGCGGGCCGCCACCATGTTGGAGGCGAAGAGCGCCGGAGCGGCCAAAAGCATGGCGGTGCCGGAAAGGCCCAGGCCGGTTCTTGCGGGTGCTGCTGCTGCGAGAGACATGGTTTCCTGCCGTGCGGATCGGCGCGCGGCGTGCTGCGTTGATACTGCCGGCGTCTGCGCCGGGTTGTGCCGCAGCGTGGACGCCGAAATCGGACGGGCGGGATAGGTGACCGTCTTGCAGGAGAGTCTACGGGCAGGAGGGCAAAATAGGTTTCCTGATTCACGCCGTATTTGCTGATTCAGGAAAATATCTGTCTTGTAAAATTGGTTTTTCCAGGGAAAATATCTTTTCTATCGGCCTTCCCATGTCCACATCGCCCAAAATCGACGAAACCGACCGCAAGATCCTGCGCGCGCTGCGTGCGGACGGGCGCCTCACCAACCTGAAACTGGCCGAGCAGGTGGGCCTGTCGCCCACGCCTTGCTGGAACCGGGTCAAGGCGCTGGAGGAGGCGGGCGTGATCGAGGGTTACGCCGCCCTCTTGAACCAGAAGGCGCTGGGCTTGCCGGACACCGTCATGATCGAGGTGACGCTGGAACACCACGATGACGACACGCTGGCGCGCTTCGGCGAAGAGATCACGCGGCTGCCGGAAGTGGTCGAGGCCTTTCTCGTGACGGGCGAGTATGACTATCTGATCAAGGTGGCGGTGGCGGGAACCGAAGGCTACGAGGAGTTCCTGCGCAAGCGGCTCTACAAGCTGCGCGGCGTGCGGCACAGCCGTTCCACCTTCGTGTTGCGGCGTCTGAAGCACACGCCTTCGGTCGAGCCCTGAGGCGTGCCACGGCCGGGCAGCGCCAGCGTCAGCCGTTGATGAATGCCCCGATCGCGCCGTTGAAGGCGCGCGGATTGCCCAGGTTCATGCCGTGCGACGATCCGGTGATCGTCACGCGCTGCGCTTGCGGCAGCCATTGCGACAGGGCATCCAAAACGGCCGGATAGGGCGCGGGGCTGAGCGCGCCGCCAATCAGCAGGGTCGGCAGCTTCAGCGTGCCGATCTGCCCGGGCGTCAGCGCTTCGGGCTTTTCCTCGGCCTGCCCGAACAGCGTGCCGACGTTGTCGCGCACCATTTCCTTGAACCACGGCACCATGCGTTGCCAGGTGTCGGGTCCGGTGACGGTATCCACGAACAGCGCCAGGCCATCTTCGATCTCGCCGTCGCGGATGAGCGCCAGCGCGCGCTGGCGAAAGCCCCCGCGCAGGTCGTCGTCGCCGGGCAGCGGCAGGCCCGGATCGGCCAGGGTCAGGCTGCGCAGCGCGGCAGGCTGCTGCAATGCGGCCTCCAGCGCCACGCGGCCGCCGCGGGAGTGGCCCACCAGATGGGCCGGTTCGCCTGCCACCGTATCGATGAACTCCAGCACGTCGCTGGCATGCTGTTCGACTGAAAAACCCTCGCCTTCGCCGTCCCAGGTTTCGGGCCAGTAGCGGCGCAGGCAGACCGCCAGCACGCGGAACGACTTGCCCAGCGGCGCCATCTGCGACTTCCAGTAGCGGCAGTCGGACAAGGAGCCGTGCACCAGCACCAGGGGCGCACCGCTGCCGTACTCGGTGTAGGACATGGCGTAGCCGCCGATCAGGGCGGTTTGCAGGGGCAGGACGGGTTCGGAACGCATGGGTGTCGTGTGGGAAAGCCAGGAGCGCATTCTAGCCCGCAGGCGCCGCGCCTCCGCGCTGATAAACTCGTTTCCGATGTCCCGGCGCGCTGGCCGCGCCTATTTCCCAACTCAACGGAGCCGTCCCGATGTCGCCTGAGTCCCTTGCCGCCTTGCCCGAATCCGCCCAGCGCGTCGCGCGCCTGCTGCTGGAACTGGGGCATGACAAGCCCGTGGTCGTCCTGCCGCAAACCGGCAAGACCTCGGCGGAAGCGGCGGTGGGGCTAGGCTGCGAGGTCGCGCAGATCGCCAAGTCCATCATCTTCCGGCGCGCCTCGGATGACGCGCCGGTGCTGGTCATCGCCAGCGGCGCGAACCGAGTGGACGAGGCCAAGGTGGCCTCGCAGGTGGGGCCGCTGGCCAAGGCGGACGCGAAGTTCGTGCGCGACATGACCGGCTATGCGATCGGCGGCGTGTGTCCCATCGGCCATGCGGTCAAGCCGGTGATGCTGCTGGACGCGGATCTTTTCAACTACGACAGCCTGTGGGCTGCCGCGGGGCATCCGCATGCGGTGTTCAACCTGACGCCGCGGCAACTGGCGGACATGACCGGCGCGCCGGTCGTGGACGTGGCGCTGCGCGCCTGACATCGCGCCGTCCCGCGTTCAGTGCGGGCGCGCTTGCAGCCCGTCGATCAGCACCTGCCGCAGGCCGCGCGAGCAGGCCTCCACCCGTCCTTCCACCCCGTAGACCGCCGCCAGCGATGCCGGCGTGATCACGTCCGCCGGCAGGCCCGCCGCGTGCAGCCGGCCGTCATGGATCATGACGGCCCGGTCGGCGTGCTGTAGCGCCACGTTCAGGTCATGCAGCACGATGACGCTGATCAGGCCGTGTTCCAGGGTTTCCTGCCGCAGCAGCTGCATGACGTGGAACTGGTAGTTCAAGTCCAGCGCTGACAGCGGTTCGTCCAGCAGCAGCACGCGCGGGTGGCGGATCAAGGCCTGCGCCAGTCCCACCAGCTGCTTCTGTCCGCCGGACAGCGAATCCAGGTACTGCAAGGCCAGATGGGCAATGCCCAGGCGCTCCAGCAGCCGGTCTATGGCTTGCATGTCCACCGGCGTACCCAGGCCGTCGCCCGCCTTGGCCGCCACCAGCACGGATTCGAACACCCGCAGGTGCACGGCCGCGGGCAAGCCCTGGGGCAGGTAGACCACGTGGCGCGCGCGTTCGCCGAAGCTCTGGCGCAGCAGGTCGCGGCCGTCCAGCGTGACCTGTCCGGCGCGCACGCGGACCAGGCCCGCCAGGGTCTTGAGCAGGGTGGATTTGCCGCTGCCGTTGGGGCCGAGCAGAGCGGTCACCTGGCCGGCGGGCAACTCGGGTATCGACAGCGCATGCAGCACGTCCGAGCGTCCGTAGCCGGCCGTGAGGCCGCGCACGGATAGCGTCGTTGCGGTAGCGGTGCGCGGCGCGGTCATGGCATCTGCCGGCGCAGCACCACCGACGCGAAAAAGGGTATGCCGACCAGGGCGGTCACGATACCCACCGGCACGACCACGCCCGGCATGAGGTTCTTGGAGGCGATCGACGCCAGTGACAGGATCACCGCGCCTACCAACGCGCTGCCCGGCAGGAAGTAGCGGTGGTCCTCGCCGAACAGCCGCCGCGCAATGTGCGGCGCGACCAACCCGATGAAGCCTATCGTGCCGACAAAGGCCACCGCCAGCGCCGACAGCAGGCTGACCCGGGCCAGCGCCGCAACGCGCACGCGGCGCACGTCCACGCCGAAGCTCGCGGCGCGGTCCTCGCCCAGGCGCAGCGCGGTCAGTTTCCAGGATTGGCGCATGGCCAGCGGCAGCGCCACGGCAAAGGCCGCCGCCAGCACGCCGACCGTGGTCCAGCTGGAACGCGACAAGCTGCCCATGGTCCAGAACACCAGGTTCTGCAGCGCCTCGGCGCTGGCCATGAACTGCACCAGCGACACCAGCGCATTGAAGGTGAACAGCATGGCGATGCCGAACAGCACCACGCCCGAGGTATTCATGCCGCCCCAACGGGTCACGGCGTCCAGCATCAAGGCCGCCAGCAGCGCAAACAGGAAAGCGTTGCCGGCCACCAGCCAGCCAGCGGGAACGCCGGGCAGGCCCAACTGCAGCACGATGGCCAGCGAGGCGCCAAAGGCCGCGGCGGACGACACGCCCAGCGTAAATGGGCTGGCCAAGGGGTTGTTCAGGATGGTCTGCATTTCCGCGCCCGCCATCCCCAGCGCCATGCCGACCAGGGCGGCCATCAACGTCGACGGCAGGCGGATGTCCCACACGATGACTCGGGTGGTCGGATCAGCCGCGCCGGGTGCAGTGAGCGTCTGCCACAGTTCGCCCCAGGGCAGGCCCGAGGGGCCGACGGTGAAGTCGGCCAGCAGCGCAATGAAAAGCGCCGCCAGCAGCAGGGCGATAAGCCCTGCCCGGCGGCGCAGGATGTGCCGGTATGCGGCAACCGCGCTCGCGGCAGGCGGCATTACTGCAGCAGCTGCAGACGGCTCTTGGCCGTGCTGGCGGCCGGCGTGGTCGGGTAGTCGCGAACAATGCGCTGCAGCGTCGTCTTGGCGCCGGCGCGATTGTTCATTTCGATCTGGCTGCCGGCGATGACCAGCAGAGCATCCGGCGCGCGCGCGTTGTCCGGGGCCTTCTGGACCATGGCGTTCAATTGCTCGATGGCGCCCTTGAAGTCCTTCAGCGCATAGCGGCTGCTGCCCAGGTAAAACTGGGCGCTGGGCGCGAGCTGGCTGGCGGGGTACAGGGCGGTGAAGGCGGCCAGCGATTCGGACGCTTCCTTGTACTGGCCCTTGCGGAACAGGTCGATCGCGCCGTCATAGGCGGCCTGTTCCTGGGGGTCGCCGGCGGAGGCTCCCGGCGGATTGGCGCTGCCCGCCGCGCCGCCCGGCTTGGCCGAGGGCTGCTGGCGCGACACCAGTTCGAGCTGGTCGCGCAGTTGGGCGACTTCCTGCTGCAAGGCCTGGATCTGATCGGCCAATTGCAGCTTGGCGCGCTGGCTTTGTTCGTTCTGCTGCTGCACCTGTTGGCGCAAATCCAGGATGGCCCGGCGGGCCTCATCGTCGGAAAAAGCGTGGGCGGGCGCCGCAAGGGCCGCAAGCACCAAGCCGGTGGCCGCAATCAGAGGACGCAGGGACAGAACGTTATCGCGCATGAAAATTCCCGGGTATAAAAACAAACGTCGGGACGGCCGGTTGACCGTCCCGACGCGTGGTAGGGCTCTAGACTATACGAAAAAGCTTAGCGGCGATAAACGATATCGGCGCGGCGGTTTTCCGCGAAGTCGGCTTCCGACGTACCAGTCGCCTTCGGCTTTTCTTTACCGAAGCTGATGGTTTCGATCTGGTTGTCGCTGACGCCCAGCAGGGTCATCATGCGGCGCACAGCGTCGGCACGGCGCTGGCCCAGGGCCAGGTTGTATTCAGCGCCGCCGCGTTCGTCGGTGTTGCCTTCGATCTTGATGGTCTGCTGCTGATGCGAGGCCAGGTACTTGGCGTGGGTTTCGACCAAGCTGCGGTACTGGTCCGACACCGTGTAGCTGTCGAAGTCAAAGTACACCGAGCGCTGTTGCGCCAGGATGCTTTGGGGGTTGAAGGGATCAAGGATCTGGCCAGAGGCCGAGGATCCTTGGCCAGCGCCTCCGCCCTGACCCGCTTTATCGTCGAGAGGGACGGAGCTGCAAGCTGCCAGGGCGGCAGCCAGAGCGGCGATGGTTAGGCTTTTGGCAATGCGCGACTTCATGATAGTTCCTTTGCAAAGAGAGTCACACGTGTTATCGGGTAAATGGGCCCCAAGTCGGTTCACGTATTTCCCCATTCAGTACCGAAAGCGTCTGCCGTACGCGGCCATCGCTCGAGACACCAGCAAGCACGCTACGGCCATTTTGGATGGCGGCGTAAAGGACTTGCATTCCATTCGGCGCAAAACTCGGGGACTGATCGTCACGACCATCAGTCAACAAGGTCTCGGAGCCTGAGGACAGGTTCAACGATGCGATTCGAAACGCGCCGTCGCGTCTTGCAACGTACAGTAGCGTCGATCCATCGGGGGAAATTCGGGGTGATATGTTGTAACCACCATTAAACGTGAGGCGGCGTGCTTCGCCACCACTCGAGCCGGTCTGGTAGATCTGCGGCCCGCCGCTGCGGTCACTCGTAAAGATAATGGAAGCACCGTCTGGCGTAAAGCTCGGTTCGGTGTCAATCCCGGGAGAACGCGTAACTCGGGTCGGATTCGAGCCGTCGGTCGCGCCAACGATGTAAATTTGCGACAAACCATCGCGGGTCAAAGCCACCGCCAGCTTGCTGCCATCGGGCGACCAGCCCGGTGCACTGTTGTTGCCCTTGAAGTTGGCGACAGGCGAACGGGCGCTGGTGGCCAGATTGTGCACGTAGACGACAGGTTTGCCGGATTCGAAGCTCACATAGGCGAGCTTGGTGCCATCGGGCGACCAGGACGGCGAAATGATGGGCTCGCGCGAACGCAGGGCGACTTGCGGGTTCTGCCCGTCGGCGTCCGCCACCTGCAGTTCGTAGGTGGCGCCCTTCTTCAGCACGTACGCGATACGGGTCGAGAAGACGCCCTTAACGCCGGTGATCTTCTCGTAAATGCGGTCGGCGATCTGGTGCGCCACGCGGCGCAGTTCCTGCTCGGTGCCCGAGAACGCCACGCCGTCCAGCTGGCCCTTCTTGACCGTGTCAGCCAGGCGGTAGCGCACGTCGTAGCGGCCGTCGGCGCCGCGCGTGATGCTGCCGTAGGCGATGAAATCGGCGCCCTTGCCGCGCCAGTCGTCATAGGCGATGGGGGAGTCGACGTTCAGGCCGGAACCGGCGGCGTTGATCAGGCGGAACTGGCCCGTGCGGGTCAGGTCGGCGCGGATGACTTCGGCCAGGGCGCGGCCATGGGTGTCGTCGACGGCGAAGTCGGCGATGGCGACGGGGTATTGGGTGGCGCCGGTACCGGAAATATCGACGCGCAGCTGCGCATGGGCGGGCTTGATGGCCATCAGGCAGGCCAAGGTCAGCATCAGCAGCCCGAGTCCATACGATCGCCAGAGAGCGAGGGGGGGTACTCGTCGGCTATAAGCGGGAGTCATATTCATCAATCTCCTGTCAATCATACATTCTGTACACAACGTCAATAATGGGTTCGTAGCGGCCCGTCGAGGGCTTCGGGAAGGGGTTGCAACGGCGGATGCCCGTCTCGACCGCGCGGTCGAAGCCGGCATTGCCCGAAGAACTGGTCAAGGTGACGCCATTGACCTTCCCGTCGGAACCTAACTGTACCCGGTATTGTGCCGTGGGATTTTCCGATCCGCTGCGGGCCGGGGGCGGATAAGCCACCCCGGGTTGCACGCAGGCGCGGACCTTGGCGCCATAGCCGCTGTCGCGTCCGCCGCCCGCCTGATTGCGGTCGGCCGTGCCGCCGGGGATGCCGGCGGCGCCCAGGGCGTCGTTGCGGAAGGCATCCTTCAGCGCCTTGTCGGCGGCGGCCTTCTTGGCGGCTTCTTCCTTGGCCTTCTTCTCGGCCGCGGCTTTTTTCTCGGCGGCAGCCTTTTCGGCCGCGGCTTTTTCCTCGGCAGCCTTGTCGGCAGCGGCCTTTTCGGCGGCGGCCTTGTCCGCCGCGGCCTTCTTGGCAGCGTCGTCCTTGGCCTTCTTTTCGGCGGCAGCCTTGTCGGCGGCGGCTTTCTCGGCGGCCTTTTCGGCAGCAGCCTTCTCAGCAGCCTGGCGTTCCTGCTCCAGACGCTTCTTTTCTTTCAGTTCGGCCTGCTTGCGTTCTTCGTCGAGGCGCGCCTTTTCCTTGGCGGCTTCGGCAGCCTGGCGTGCCTTTTCCTCTTGTTCGCGCTTTTTCTTGGCTTCCTGCAGCGCGATCTCGGGGTCGACTTCCTCGGTCTTGGGCTGGGCTTCGGGCTCAGGCTTGGGAGGAGGGGGGGCGGCGGGGAGGCTCGGGCGCCTTTTCAGGCTCCGGCTTCGGTTCCGGCTTGGGCTGAGGCTTCGGGGGTTCGGGTTGCGGCGTGGGCGGCGGCGAGACGGGCGAATTGCCGTCTGCCCAGAGCTGCACCTGCACGGGGCCGGGGCTCTCGGAGCGCCAGTTCACGCCAAAGATCAAGACGATCAGCAGCAGCACGTGCACGGCCACGGCCAGGATCAATGCCTTCCGGTTGTCGTGGTTGGGCGGGGTGGCCGGGGGGCCGCTGCGGTGTCGGATTATGGGTGGCGTCATGAGCGTTGCAAGCCGGCGTCGCCGGCGGAAGGCGTCGCGTTAGCGTTTTTTCGCGGGAGCAGGCTGGGATGCGCCGGCGGACTGGTCCACCAGCAGACCCAGGCGGGTGATGCCGCTGGTGCGAAGTTCATCCATGACCTTCACGACCGTTTCGTAGGGCACCTTGCCGTCGGCGGCGATGACCACCGGGGTTTCCGCGGTAATGCGCGAACGCACTTGCGCCACCAGCTCGGGGCGCGCGATGTCCTGCATGGTGGCGCCGGGTTCGCGCATGCGCAGGGCGATCTTGCCGTCTTCCGAAATCTGGACTTCCAGCGGCTTGACCGGCACGTCCGAAGCCGCGCCGACGGAGGGCAGCTGGATCAGGCCGGGCGTGATGAGAGGAGCGGTCACCATGAAGATGACCAGCAGCACCAGCATCACGTCGATGTACGGCACCACGTTGATGTCGGCCTTCATGCGGCGGCCGGACCTGCCGCGTGAGCTTACCGAGGGCATTAGCGCACCTGCCGTTGCAGAATGTTCAGGAATTCATCGACGAAGCTGTCGAAACGGATCGAGATGCGATCGATGTCGTTCGTGAAGCGGTTGTAGGCGACCACGGCGGGAATGGCCGCGAACAGGCCGATGGCGGTGGCGATCAGCGCTTCCGCGATGCCGGGAGCCACCGAGGCCAGGGTGGCCTGCTGCATGTTCGACAGGCCGATGAAGGCGTGCATGATCCCCCAGACCGTGCCCAGCAGGCCGATGTAAGGGGACACGGAGCCGGCCGAAGCCAGGAAGTTCAGGTGCGATTCCAGCGAATCCATCTCGCGCTGGTAGGCGGCGCGCATGGCGCGGCGCGGGCCGTCCAGCAGGGCGGTGGCGTCGCCGGAGGCATTGCCGCGGCGGGCCTTCAGGAATTCGGTCATGCCGGCATCGAAGATGCGGGCCAGCGCGCCTTGCTCGTCGCGGCGCGAGGCCACGGCCTGTTGCAGCATGGACAGGTCGCCGCCCGACCAGAAATCGTCTTCGAAGCGGCGGGTCTGGGCATGGGCCCGCTTGATCGCCAGCCGCTTGGCGAAGATGTAGGTCCAGGACATGATCGAAATGCCCAACAGCATCAGCATGATCAGCTGGACCGGCACGCTGGCGTGCGAAATCAGCGAAAGCAACGACATGTCGTTGGTGACTTGCATGGTTATTCCTGAATGAATTCCAGTTTGGCGCGAACGTCAGCCGGCAACTCCGCCGGCCGCATGTGAATGGCATCGACGCAGCAGACTTGGATGTTGCCGTCGGCAAGCAGTTCCCCGTCGCGTTCCGCGCGTTGCGCGAAGTGTATCGAAGCGCGGCCGAGTCGTGTGATCCGGCTGCGTATGGTAAGTAAATCGTCCAGCCTGGCCGGCTTGCGGTAGGACATGTCCAGGGAGCGGACAACGAATAGACGTTGTTCGCTGGCCGCCAGGTTGGACTGGTTGACCCCCAGATTGCGCAGCCACTCGGTGCGTGCGCGTTCCAGGAATTTCAAGTAGTTGGCGTAGAAAACCACTCCGCCTGCATCCGTGTCTTCGTAGTAGACACGGACCTGCAGGACGGATTCGGCGGACTTCGGATCGGTCACGATGGATAGAAAAGGGCAGTCGGGACGCGGAAAGTCCGTAGTTACTATAAGGTTTACAGCGTGTCGAGTTTCGTCAGCACGGCTTCAAGCGCGGACTCTACCGGAATCTTGGCCGCTTCGGTTTCCCGACGGGCCTGCAATTCCACCACACCATCGTTCAGGCCGCGTTCTCCAACTGTTACACGCAGCGGCGCGCCGATCAGCTCCCATTCAGCAAACATCACGCCCGGGCGGGCATCGCGGTCGTCCAGGATGACGTCCACGCCGCGCGCCAGGAGGGATTCGTAGAGCTTTTGCGCGGTGTCACGCACGGTTTCACTTTTGCCCCAGCCGACCGGGCAGATTACCACTTCGAAGGGGGCGATCGCGCGCGGCCAGATGATGCCGCGGGCATCGTGGTTCTGCTCGATGGCCGCGCCCACGATGCGGGTCACGCCGATACCGTAGCAGCCCATTTCCAGGACGGCAGGCTTGCCGGTTTCGTCCAGGAAGGTGGCCTTGAGGGCTTCCGAGTACTTCTTGCCCAGGTAGAACACGTGGCCGACTTCGATGCCGCGCTGGATCGACAGGGTGCCCTTGCCGTCCGGCGAGGGGTCGCCGGCGACTACGTTGCGCAGGTCCGCCACCAACTCGGGCTCGGGCAGGTCACGGCCCCAGTTCACGCCCTGGATGTGGAAATCTTCCTTGTTCGCGCCGCAGACGAAATCGGCCATGTTGGCCACGGTGCGGTCGGCAATGACGTGCACGGGACGGACGGTCTTGACCGGGCCCAGGTAGCCGGGCTTGCAGCCGAAGGTTTCGACGATCTCGGTTTCCGTGGCGAAGCGGAAGCCGGCCAAGCCGGGCAGCTTGCCGGCCTTGATTTCGTTGAGTTCGTGGTCGCCGCGCAGCAGCAGCAGCCAGATGTCGGCGCCTTTCTCGCCGTCGGTGGCCAGCACGATGGACTTGATCGTGCGCTCCAGCGGCAGGCCCAGCAGCTTGGCCACGTCTTCGCACTTGGCGGCGCCCGGCGTGGGCACTTCGGCCATGGCCTGGGCGGGCTCGGCGCGGGTCGGGTACAGGCCGGGGGCCTCGGCCAGCTCCATGTTGGCGGCGTAGTCCGAATCGGCGTTGTAGACCAGCAGGTCTTCGCCGGTGTCGGCGATCACCTGGAATTCGTGGCTGCGGGTGCCGCCGATCGAGCCCGTGTCAGCGGCCACGGCGCGGAATTCCAGACCCAGGCGGCCGAAAATGCGCATGTAGGCGTTGAACATGGTGTCGTAGCTGGCCTGAGCGCCGGCTTCGTCGCGGTCGAAGGAATAGGCGTCCTTCATGGTGAATTCGCGGCCGCGCATCAGGCCGAAGCGCGGGCGGCGCTCGTCCCGGAACTTGGTCTGGATGTGATAGAAGTTCACCGGCAGCTGGCGATAGCTGTGGATTTCGTTGCGCGCGATGTCCGTGATGACTTCCTCGGACGTGGGCTGCAGCACGAAATCGCGCTGGTGCCGGTCCTTGATGCGCAGCAGCTCGGCGCCGTATTGCTCCCAGCGGCCCGATTCCTGCCAGAGCTCGGCCGGCTGCACCACCGGCATCAGCAGCTCGATCGCACCCGCGGCATTCATTTCTTCGCGGACGATGGCCTCGACCTTGCGGATGACTTTCAGCCCCAGGGGCATGTAGGTGTAGATGCCGCCCGCGAGCTTGCGGATCATCCCTGCCCGGGTCATCAGCTGATGGCTGGCGACTTCGGCTTCGGAAGGGGCTTCTTTGAGGGTGTTGATGTGGTAGTTGGATGCGCGCATGTTTAAAGGTGGCTGCAGATACGTATAATCGATCGTAATTGTATTGAATTCGGTGGGGGTGGCCCATGCTTGACCGCGAAGGCTACCGCCCCAATGTCGGCATCATTCTCGTCAACGGTAGAAACGAGGTCTTTTGGGGCAAGCGTATCAGGGAACATGCCTGGCAGTTCCCCCAAGGCGGCATCAAGTATGGCGAAAGCCCGGTGCAGGCCATGTATCGCGAACTCCATGAAGAGGTGGGCTTGAAGCCCGAGCATGTCCGTATTTTGGGGCGTACACGCGATTGGTTACGTTATAACGTGCCCGATCACTTCGTCCGGCGTGAGTGGCGTGGCCACTATAAAGGACAAAAACAGATTTGGTTCTTGTTGCGCCTGGTAGGACGTGACAGTGACGTGTGCTTGCGCGCGACGCAGCATCCGGAATTCGATGCCTGGCGCTGGAGCCAGTATTGGGTGCCCCTGGATGCCGTGATCGAGTTCAAGCGCGATGTCTACACCCAGGCGCTGAACGAGCTGTCGGCTATCCTCTTCCGGCGCCATCACGAAACCCGCTACTTGCGCCAGCGGGTGCACGGGCAACGGGCAGCAGAGAATCTGCCTGAAGGAACGGACGGTCATGCGCATATTGTTGGTTGAAGACGAACGGGACATGGCGTCCTGGTTGATGCGCGCGCTCGCCCAGAGCGGGTTCGTGCCGGACCACGCGGCCGACGCCCGCACCGCCGAAGCCTTCATGGCCGGTACCGAATACGACGCCATCGTCATGGACCTGCGCCTGCCCGACAAGCACGGGCTGGTGGTGCTGCGCGAAATGCGCAACCGCGACGACCGCACCCCCGTGCTGCTGTTGACTGCCCAAGGCGCTCTGCAGGACCGCGTGCGCGGCCTGAACCTGGGCGCGGACGACTTCCTCACCAAGCCCTTCGCGCTCGAGGAACTGGAAGCGCGCCTGACGGCGCTGGTGCGCCGCAGCCGCGGCCGCCAGCATCCGCGCCTGCAATGCGGCTCGCTGTCCTACGACAGCGAAAGCCGCGCCTTCACCCTGGACGGCTCGCTGCTGTTCCTGACGCCGCGCGAGCATGCCGCCCTGGCCGCCTTGCTTACCCGCAGCGGCTATCCGGTGGACAAGTCCCAGCTGTTCGGCAAGGTGTTCACGCACGATAGCGAAGCCAATCCCGACGCCATCGAGGTGGTGCTGCATCGGCTGCGCAAGAAGCTGGCCGGCAGCGACGTGCGCATCGTCACCGTGCGCGGGCTGGGCTACATGCTGGAAAGCGTCGCCAGCGAGTCCGCGGAATCCTGAGTGAGGCTGCGGCTATCCGAGCTGCCGCGCGTGGGCATCCGCGCGCTGCTGATCATTCTGCTGCTGCCGGGCGTGATCGTGCTGCTGGTCGTGGACAGCGTGAACGACTACCGCACGCTGGCCGAGATCACCAACGAAGCCTACGACAGCGCCCTGGTCGAGCCTGCCCGGGTGCTGGAAAGCAGCCTGGAATTCACGCCTGACGGCAACCTGCAGGTCGCTACGCCGCTGTACGCGCAGGTGATGCTCGAGTCCCGCGCGGGCCTGCGCAAGTATTTCCGCATCGAAGAGATCGATCCGCCGCTGCCGGACGGAGCCGCCGTGCCCACCGAGCCAGGCAAGACCTTGCTCGGCATGCCGGAGATGCCGCGTCCGCCTGCCTGGCCGCGTTCCAACAGCCAGCCCGTTTTCTACGACAGCGTCTATCGCAACGATCCCGTGCGCGTCGTCGCGGTGGTGCGCGACCTGTACTACCAGGGGCAGCACCGCCAGGTGCTGGTCGTGGTGGCCGAAAGCACAGGCAAGCGCATCGAGGCCGAGAACAACGCCCGGCGCCAGGAAATCCTGCGCGACACGCGCATGCTGGCGCTGGTCGCGTTGCTGGTGTGGTGGGGCGTGTCGTGGGCGTTGAAGCCGCTGCGCCGGCTGCGCAACGATATCCGCGCGCGCCGCCCCGATGACCTGACGCCGCTGGACGCCTCGCGCGTGCCCAGCGAAGTGGCGCCGCTGGTCGATGCGGTCAATCACCATATCGCCCGCTACCGCCGCGTCCTCGACGAGCAGTCGCAGTTCCTGGCCGATGCTTCGCATCAATTGCGCACGCCGCTGGCCATCATGCTGACGCAGGCGCAGTACGCGCTGCGCGAACGCGATCCGGCCCGGGCGCAGGAGGGCCTGCGCGGCATCGTCGACCAGCTGGGCCGCACGCGCCGCCTGACTGAACAGCTGCTGTCGCTGGCTCACGCCAACCAGGCCGACCAGTTGCCAAGGCAACTGCTGGACATGAACGCCGTGTCGCGCGAGGTGGTGCTGCAGTACCTGCCGCTGGCGCATGAAAAGCAGCAGGACCTGGGCTGGGTGCAGGCGGGTTCCGAAGAGGGTCAGGAAACCCCCGCGCCGGTGTCGGGCAACGAGGCCGAACTGCACGAAGCCTTGTCGAACCTGGTGCACAACGCCATCCACTACGCGCCTGCTGGCGCGCGCATCACCGTGTCGGTCTGCTGCCGCGACAACCGCGCCGAGGTTGCCGTTTCCGACAACGGGCCGGGGCTGGACCCGATACTGCGCCAGCGCGCCTTCGCGCGTTTCGAGCGGGTCGGCACGGACAAGCCGGTCGCCTCGTCGGGCTCGGGCCTGGGGCTGGCGATCGCCCGCGCTTACGCACGCCGCAACGATGGCGACATCGAATTGCGCGACGGCGAACCGAACGCGCAAGGTGGCGTCGGCCTGGCTTCCGTGCTGTGGCTGCCGCTAGCGGCCATCGTCTCGCAATATCCTCGTCCGCTCGATGTCGAGCTCAAGGGCGATCAGTAACTTCTCCGCATTTCCGCATTCATGTGCGGCTTCCGTTCAGGGATAACCCCCGGATTCAGGAGCACGACAGCGCATAGAAAGCGGATTAGCAGCTTCCTTCCGTAATCTGCGTCCGGACCTGTCGTCAGGCACCGGGCGGCGCTCGTTCGAGCGTGTGTCCCGGCGAGGCGTGCGGCCGCACTACGAAGGAGGATGAAGTGCAAAAGACAATCAATAGAAAGGACTATTACGGCGGAGCGCTGATGGTCCTCATTGGGCTGGGGGCGATTTACGGCGGCACCGACTATCACATCGGCACCCTGAGCCACATGGGCCCCGGATTTTTCCCGGCGGCGCTCGGCGGCCTGCTGGCGCTGACCGGCGTGCTGATCGCCATCTCGGCGCGTTCGGGCGAGTCGTCCGCGCCGCCGCCCGGCGACGGCCATGGCCACGGCCTGCCCGATTTCCGCGGCGGCGCCTGCATCCTGCTGGGCATCCTGGCCTTCCTGCTGCTGGGCCACTACGGCGGCTTGCTGCCCGCCACGTTCGCCATCGTGTTCATTTCGGCGCTGGGCGACCGCAACAACACGATCAAGCAGGCTCTGCTGCTGTCGATCGCCATGACCGTCATCGCGGTCGTCGTCTTCTGGTGGGCGTTGCAGTTGCAGCTTCCGCTGTTTCGCTGGGGTTGAAGCGCCATGATTTCTCAATCTTTGATGGACCTCTGGTACGGCTTCGGCGTCGCCTTCCAGTGGCACAACCTGATGTGGTCGTTCTTCGGCGTGCTGGTGGGCAACCTCATCGGCGTGCTGCCCGGCATGGGCGCGCTGTCGGCCATTTCCATTCTGCTGCCGCTGACCTACGTAATGCATCCGGTGCCCGCCATCCTGATGCTGGCCGGCATCTTCTACGGTTCGCAGTACGGCGGCGCCATCGGCGCGATCCTGCTCAACCTGCCTTCGCATCCGCCGCACGCGGTCACCTGCCTGGACGGCTATCCGCTGACCAAACAGGGCAAGGGCGGAACCGCGCTCGGCATCACGATGATCTGTTCGTTCTTCGCCGCGTCGGTGGGGATCATCGTCATGATCTTCGCGTCGCCGCTGCTGGTTGAAGTGGCGTTCAAGTTCGGTCCCACCGAGATCTTTTCGATCATGCTGTTGGGCCTCTTGGCCGGCGCCACGATGTCGCGCGGCTCGCCGCTCAAGGGCGTGGCGATGACCTTGTTCGGCCTGATGTGCGGCGTGGTGGGCACGGACGTGAATACCGGCACCATCCGCTTTTCGTTCGGGCTGCTGGACCTGTCCGACGGCCTGGAACTGGTGGCGATTTCCATGGGCCTGTTCGGCGTGGCCGACTTCCTCATGAGCGTCAACCGCATGACCATCATCGGCAGCGGCGCCAAGCTGCGCCTGCGCGACATGCGGCCCAGCAAGCAGGAACTCAAGACCGCGTTCTGGCCCATGGTGCGCGGCACGGCGGTAGGCACGCTGTTCGGCGCCATGCCCGGCACCGGCCCCACCATCACCACCTTCGTGGCCTATGCGCTGGAGCGCAAGATCTCCAAGACGCCCGAGAAGTTCGGCACCGGCATGATCGCCGGCGTGGCGTCGCCGGAAGCGTCCTCGCACTCCAAGACGCAGGTCGACTTCATCCCCACGATGAGTCTGGGCATCCCCGGCGACGCCGTGATGGCGCTGATCCTGGGCGCGCTGCTGATCCAGGGCATCCAGCCCGGCCCGCAGCTGATCACCGAGCATCCGGACATCTTCTGGGGCCTGATCGCCAGCTTCTGGGTGGGTAACGTGCTGCTCATGGTGCTGAACGTGCCGCTGATCGGCGTGTGGGTGAAGTTGCTGCAGGTGCCGTACCGCTACCTGTTCCCGTCGGCGCTGTTCTTCATCGCGGTGGGGGTGTTCAGCACCCAGAACAGTCTCTTCCAGATTTGGGAGGTGCTGGCTTTCGGTGTGATCGGCGCCATCCTCATGACGCTGGAATTCTCGGTCGCGCCCATCCTGCTCGGCTTCGTGCTTGGCCCCATGGTCGAAGAGAACTTCCGCCGCGCGTTGCTGCTGTCCCGCGGCGATCTGGCGGTGTTCGTGGAGCGCCCGATCAGCGCGTGGTTCATCGGCGCGAGCGCCTTGCTGGTGTTCCTGCAGGTGTGGGCCTTCCTGCGCCGCAACAAGAACAAGGGCAAAGGCAAGCCCGAGGTGCCGCAGGCGGCCTGAGCGCTTTTCCGTTTGTCTGCACGCGGCCCGGCCATATGCCGGGCCGTTTGATTTGTGCGGCGGCATCCCTCATGCTTGAGGCTTCCCGAGCCTGCACACAGAGCCACCATGCACATACTCTTTGCCTGTCCCCACCATGATCCCGCCGCCTGGGTTCCGCTGCTGGAAGCCGCCATGCCCGGATGCCGCATTTCCGTGTGGAATCCGGACGGCCCGCCCTCGGGCGCGCAGGCGGCGCTGGTGTGGCGTCCGCCGGCCGAACTCTTCAAGCACGAAACCGGCCTGACCACGCTGTTCAATCTGGGCGCGGGCGTCGACGCCTTGCTGAAGATGCCCGAGATTCCGCCGCAGGTGCGCATCGTCCGCCTGGAAGACGCGGGCATGTCGGTGCAGATGGCGGAATACGCGCTGTATGCGTTGCTGCGCGTCTCGCGCGATTTCGAAGCGTTCGACCATGCGCAGGCGCGGCAGCATTGGGACACCCGTGAAGGTTCGCGGCAGGCGGACTGGCCGGTGGGCGTGCTGGGCCTGGGGCAGGTAGGCGCCAGGGTCGCTCAGACCCTGGCCGAATTCGGCTACCCCGTGGCGGGTTGGTCGCGCACGCCGCGCGAGATTCCCGGCGTCGAAACCTTTGCGGGAGCGGCCGCCTTGCCGGCGTTCCTGGCCCGCACGCGCTTCCTGGTGAACGTGCTGCCGCTCACGCCGGACACGGTCGGCATCCTCAACCGCGAAACGCTGTCGCAACTGCTGCCGCATGCGCATCTGGTCAACGTCGGTCGGGGCGAGCATCTGGTCGAGGACGATCTGGTGCAGATGCTCGAAGAAGGCGAGATCGACGGCGCCACGCTGGACGTCTTCCACACCGAGCCCTTGCCCAAGGACCACGCGTTCTGGCGCGATGCGCGCGTGCATGTGACGCCGCACATCGCGGCGCGCACCTTGCGCGACGAGAGCATCCGCCAGATCGCGGGCAAGGTCGCGCAGCTGCAGCGCGGCGAAGCCATCACCGGCGTGGTGGACCGCTCGCGCGGCTACTGAGCCGGCGGCAGCGGAGCCTTTTCCAGCCGCTGATACATCGCGGGCAGGCGCTCCGACAGGAAATCGAGCAGGGCGCGCACGGCGGGCATCATGCCCCGCCGCGACGGATAGATGCAATGCACGATGCCCTCGGGCGACTGCCATTGCGGCAGAACCTGCACCAGCTGGCCGCGCCGCAGCTGTTCATGCGTGGCGATCGAGGGCAGCAGGGCGATGCCGCGGCCGCGCACCGCGGCCTCGGTCAGCACGATGAAGTCGTTGCATGACAGCTGCGGCTTCAATTCAACGTGCACCTCTTCACCCTTGTCGTTGCGTAGCGGCCAGCGAACTTCGTTTTGCGGATCGCTGAAGCTCAGCGTGGTGTGCGTGGCGAGATCCTGCGGGGTGTCGGGCGTGCCATGGCGCTGCAGATAGCTGGGGCTGGCGACCAGCGTGCCGCGCGCCGTGCCGAAGTGGCGCACGACCAGTTCGGCGTCGGTATCCAGCTTGGTGCGCACGCGCAGGGCCAGGTCCACGCCCTCGCGGATCAGGTCCACGCGGCGGTTGGTCACCAGCAACTGCACCGACACGGCGGGCCAGGCGTCCAGGAATTCGGGCAACAGCGGCGACAGCACGTCCTGCGCGATGGACACGGGGCAGCTCACGATCACGGGGCCGGTGGGCTCGGCCTGCAGTTGCCGCATGGCGTCGTCGGCAGCGCGCGCCGATGCGGCCATTTCGCGGCAATAGTGCAGATAACGCTCGCCGGCCGAGGTCAGGCGCAAGCGCCGCGTCGTGCGCTGCAAAAGACGCACGCCCAGGCTTTCCTCCAGGTGCGAGATCCGGCGCGACAAGCGGGATTTCGGGATGTCCAACACCCTGGCCGCGGCGCTGAAGCCCCCCTGTTCGACTACCTGGGAAAAGTAGTAGAGGTCGTTGAGATCTTGCATGATTGTTCTATTCCTGGAACGAATAGTTCATCATAACCGGATTTATGTGAACAATTAACCCGTCTACAGTGACGCCATGCACTCGGGATCTGATCAAAGCCTACGGATCCTGACCGCCCGCAGCGAGCGGGCCCTCACTGGAGAAATTTGCAATGAAGACCCTGGTTATCCTTTCCTCTATTCTCGGCGATCGTTCCAACAGCAAGCAATTGGCCGATCACCTGATCAACCGCGTCAAGGCGTCTAATCCGGCCGCGGCCATCAAGGTTCGCGACATCGGCGCCCAGCCCATCCCGTACTTCGACGGAAACACCGCTGGCGCGCTGTTCACCCCGGCCGATGCCCGCAGCGTGGACCAGCAACGCCTGGTTGAGATGAGCGATGCTCTGGTAGCCGAATTGATGGAGGCCGATCGCGTGGTCTTCGCCGTTCCGGTCTACAACTTCAACATGCCCGCCCAGTTCAAGAGCTATCTCGATCATCTCGCCCGCGCCGGCGTCACCTTCCGCTATACCCCCGAAGGCGTGCCCGAAGGCCTGGTCAAGGGCAAGCAGGTGTTCGTGCTGACCGCTCGCGGCGGCAAGGCCGAAGGCACGCCTTCGGACACGATGACGCCTTACCTGCGCCAGATGCTGGCCTTCCTGGGCATGACCGACGTCACCTTCATCGCCGCCGAAGGCATGGCCATGGGCGAAGTGGCCGCGCTGGAAGGCATGGCGCAGGCCAAGCAGCGCATCGACGCGCTGCTGCCCGCCGCGCAGCAGGACAGCTTGGCCGCGTAAGCGCAGGCGTCCAAAGCAAAAGGCGAGCCTTGCGGCTCGCCTTTTTTCTTGCCGCAAGGGCAGGACTCAGTCGCGCAGGCGCTTGATCAGGCTGGAGGTATCCCAGCGGCCGCCGCCCAGCTTCTGCACGTCGCCATAGAACTGGTCCACCAGGGCCGTCAGGGGCAGGCGTGCGCCATTGTGGCGGGCTTCGGCCAGCACCAGGCCCAGATCCTTGCGCATCCAGTCCACCGCGAAGCCGAAGTCGAACTTGTCGTCGACCATGGTGCCGCCGCGGTTCTCCATCTGCCAGCTCTGCGCCGCGCCCTTGCTGATCACGTCCAGCACCAGCTTCATGTCCAGATCGGCAGCCTGGCCGAAGGCGATCGCCTCGGACAGACCCTGCACCACGCCTGCGATGCAGATCTGGTTGACCATCTTGGCCAGTTGGCCGGCTCCGGGCGGACCCACCAGCGTGACCGCGCGGCCGAAGCTCTGCGCCACGGGCTTGATCGCATCGAACACGGCTTGTTCACCGCCGCACATGATGGTCAGCACGCCGTTGACCGCGCCTGCCTGCCCGCCCGACACCGGCGCGTCGACGAAATTCAGGCCCAGGTCCTTGGCCTGCGCGTAGAGTTCGCGCGCCACGTCGGCGGACGCGGTGGTGTGGTCGACGAAGACCGCGCCTGGCGTCATGCCGGCGAACGCGCCGTCGGGACCCAGCACCACGCTGCGCAGGTCGTCGTCATTGCCGACGCAGGCGAACACGATCTGCGCGCCGGCCACGGCTTCGCGCGGCGTGGCTGCGCTCTTGCCGCCGAACTCGGCGACCCAGGCCTGGGCCTTGGCCGGCGAGCGGTTGTAGACCGTGACGTCATGTCCGGCACGCGCCAGATGGCCGGCCATGGGCAGGCCCATCACGCCCAAACCGAGGAAAGTGACTTTCTGGGGTACGACAGCGTCGTAGCTCTTGGTACCGATCGTTGCCATGCAGGGGACTCCGCTTTATGTGATTGGGGCCATCAGGGGCGCTGGCGCCAGTAAACAGGCCCTAACCTTAACGCAATCAAAAGCCCGCGGCGAGTCCATCGCGCCGGCTGTCGCTGGCGCTGACATACCCGTCCACCGCCGGGTCGCCCAGGCGCCAGATGAACTGTCCCGAGCCGAAGTCCATGTAGGGATCCGCCAGGCTTTCGAGCACGTGGCCGCGGGCGCGCAGCCCCTCGGCGACGGCCGCGGGCAGGCCGGCCTCCGCGTCCAGCGACAGCCCATGGTTCCATTTCCAGCGAGGCGCGTCGCAGGCGGCCTGCGGCTGCTGACCGTAGTCCAGCATCCGCACCAGCGTCTGCACCTGCCCCTGGGGCTGCATATTGCCCCCCATGACCCCAAAACTCATGACGGGTGCGCCATTGCGCATCAGGAAGCCCGGGATGATGGTGTGGAAGGGGCGCTTGCCGCCCGCCACCGCATTGGGGTGGCCAGGGTCGGTGCTGAAGCAATGGCCGCGGTTCTGCAGGCTGACGCCGGTGCCTGGGACCACCACGCCGGAGCCGAAGCCCATGTAGTTCGACTGGATGAAGCTGACCATCATGCCGCACTTGTCCGCGGCCGTCAGGTAGACAGTGCCGCCGCGCGGCGCGTGGCCGCTGGCGTGGGCCTGCGCCGCATTGGGGTCGATCAGGCGCGCCCGCTGCGCCAGATAGTCCGCGGCCAGCATCTGTTCGGGCGTGACCTGCATGTGCTGCGCGTCGGCCACGTGCGCGTAGACATCGGCAAACGCCAGCTTCATCGCCTCGATCAGCAGGTGCTGGGTTGCGGGGTGATCCACCGGGCGGGCCGCCACGTCGAAGTTCTGCAGGATGCCCAGGGCGATCAGGGCGGCGATGCCCTGGCCGTTGGGCGGAATCTGATGCAGCGTGTGGCCGCGGTAGGCTTGGCTGATCGGCGCCACCCACTGCGGCGCGTAATCGCGCAGATCCGCCAGCGTCAGCGCGGCGTCGTGGGCCTGGGCATGCGCCACCAGCTTGTGGGCGGTCTCGCCTTCGTAGAAGTCCCGGCCGCCGCTGGCCGCAATGCGCTTGAGCGTGGCGGCCGCGCCTTGCAGCACGAAGTGCTCGCCGACCTGTGGTGCGCGGCCGCGTGGCAGGAAATGCTCGGCAAAGCCTGGCTGCGGCTGCAGGAGGTCGGCCTGCGCCGCCCACTTTTCCTGCACGATGGGCGACACGGCAAAGCCGCGCTCGGCATATTCGATGGCGGGCGCCAGCACATCGGCAAAGGACAACCGGCCCAGCCTTTCATGCAGGGCGGCCCAGCCCGCCACGCAGCCAGGCACCGTCACGCTGTCCCAGCCGCGCGTCGGGATGGCGCCCTGGTGCTTGCGCCGGAAGTAATCCATGTTCCAGGCTGCCGGCGCCGTACCCGAGGCATTCAGGCCATGCAACTTCGAGCCGTCCCAGACGATGGCGAAACAATCCGATCCCAGCCCGTTGCTGACCGGCTCCGTCAGGGCCAGCGTGGCAGCCGCGGCGATCGCCGCGTCGACGGCGTTGCCGCCTTGCGCCAGGATCCGCAAGCCCGCCTGGGCGGCCAGCGGCTGCGAGGTGGCAACCACGTTGCGTGCGAACACTGGGTGCCGGGTGGTGGGATAGGGGTTGTTCCAGTTGAAATTCATCTCGAATCATCGCGTGGGGTAAACCCCTAGCTTAACGTACGCGAACTGCGTTTGAACATAACCCGTATTGAGTTGTATTGATTGGTAGCGTCTATCAGACCGAATACCGTGCGCGCAAAGAAAAACCCCCGGGGCGGAACCCGGGGGTTTTCAGGGCGGGACTGCCGCAGCGAGGCGGCAGGCTGCGCTTTAGTCTTCTTCGACGAAGGTCTCTTCGCGCTTCTTGCGGATCGCCGGCAGGGCCACCAGGATCACCAGGAAGACGGCGACGGCCAGCAGCGAGGCCGACAGCGGACGCGTCACGAAGGTCGTGAAGTCGCCGCGCGACAGCAGCAGGGCGCGACGGAAGTTCTCTTCCATCATGGGGCCCAGCACCAGGCCCAGCAGCAGCGGTGCGCCTTCGCACTTCAGCTTGGACCACACGTAGCCGATGATGCCGAAGATGGCGGTGGTGAAGATGTCGAACGTGTTGTAGTTCAACGAGTACACGCCGATCGTGCAGAAGACCAGAATCGCCGGGAACAGGATGCGGTAGGGCACTTTCAGCAGCTTGACCCACAGGCCGATCAGCGGCAGGTTCAGCACCACCAGCATCAGGTTGCCGATCCACATCGAGGCGATCAGGCCCCAGAACAGCTCCGGGTGGCTCGTCATGACTTGCGGGCCGGGCTGGATGTTGTGGATGGTCATCGCGCCGACCATCAGCGCCATCACGGCGTTACCCGGGATCCCCAGGGTCAGCAGCGGGATGAACGAGGTCTGGGCAGCGGCGTTGTTCGCCGATTCCGGGCCAGCCAGGCCGGCCGGGTGGCCCTTGCCGAAGCGTTCCGGATTGCGCGAGATCTTCTTTTCCAGCGTGTAGGAAGCGAACGACGACAACACGGCGCCACCGCCAGGCAGGATGCCCAGGGCCGAACCCAGAGCCGTGCCGCGCAGCACAGCGGGGGCGGCTTCCTTGAATTCCTGCTTGTTGGGGTACAGCGAGCCGATCTTGTCGGTGATGTCGACGCGGTTTTCCTTCTGCTCGAGGTTGGTCATGATTTCGGCGAAGCCGAACACGCCCATGGCCACGATGGCGAAGTCGATGCCGTCTTGCAGTTCGGGGATGCCGAAGTCGAAGCGGGCGACGCCCGAGTTCACGTCGGTGCCCACCATGCCCAGCAGCAGACCCAGCAGGATCATCGCGATGGCCTTGGGCAGCGAGCCCGAAGCCAGCACCACGGCGCCGACCAGGCCCAGGCACATCAGCGAGAAGTACTCGGCCGGGCCGAACTTGAACGCGACTTCAGCCAGCGGGGGCGCGAAGGCGGCCAGCAGCAGCGTGGCCACGCAGCCTGCGAAGAACGAACCCAGCGCGGCGATTGCCAGCGCGGCGCCAGCACGGCCGTTGCGGGCCATCTGGTGGCCGTCCAGCACGGTCACCACCGCGGACGTTTCCCCTGGCAATGCCACGAGAATTGCCGTTGTGGAGCCGCCGTATTGGGCGCCGTAGTAGATGCCTGCCAGCATGATCAGGCCGGCCACCGGGGGCAGCACGTACGTGATCGGCAGCAGCATAGCGATGGTCGGGACAGGGCCGATGCCCGGCAGCACGCCGATCAGCGTGCCCAGGATGCAGCCCAGCAAGGCATAGGCCAGGTTCTCGGGCGTGAACGCCACCGAGAAGCCCAGCATGAGGTTGTCAAACAATTCCATGGCCGAAGGCTCCTTAGTTCATGCCCAGAAACGACGGCCACAGCGGGAAAATCAGCCCCAGCCCCTTGACGAATGCCAGATACGAGAACACCACCAGGAAGATGCCGTTGGCGACGGCGACCTTCAGGCTGAACTCATGGCTGGCCAGGCTGCTGACCACAACCAGAACGAATACCGAGATGTAGATGCCCAGCAGTTTGAGGATGAAGCCGTAGAGCACGACCGATCCGACCACCAGGAACACGATGCGCCAATCGAACTTGTCGACGTGGGTTTCGTGCGCCTTCTTGGACATCGAGCCAAGCAGCACGATGGCGCCCAGCAATGCCAGAACTATGCCTAGCCAGAAAGGAAAATACCCTGGGCCCATTCGGGCGGCAGTACCCATTTGGTAGCTGCTGGCCTGCCAGGCGAATCCCAGTCCAAGGGCGATGAACATCACCCCCGACCAGAAGTCCTGTCGATTGCGTAGCTGCATGATTGGTTGGCTCCTGTTTACAGCATGTAGATAAAAAGGTCTGTGGCCAATCCCGCCGACAGGCGAGTGACAGGCACAAAAAAGGCACTTCGGGGTGCCATTTGTTCTTATGAAAGGTAAGGCTGGGATTCTTGAAAGGGCGAATGGTAATGGACGCCCGCCACGCTGCAAACCCTGTAAGGTCGGTGAAAGGCTGGGGTTTTCCCTAGAATTCGGGAACTCCCGACCCCGAGTTGTAACGGGTCAGGAAGTTTGAGGGCTTTTTGAAAGCTAAGTGAAAGTTTATAGAAAGAAAGACGAAAGCAGGATCGGCCGGATGCGTGGCTTTCGAATGAGGGAGGGATAAATCCTACTGAATATTGCCGGGTTTCTCACCTTGCGTGAAGAGACCCCGTTCAACTCAGGATGGTTTACGATAGCGCCCATGCTGCAAGATCTAGACCAACTCGCCGCCCGCATAGGGCAACTGGTGCAACGCACCCGGCAACTCCACGCAGAGCGTGACGCGTTGCGCCAACGCTTGAACGAAACCGAAGCTGAGCAGCGTGTGCTCAAGCAGCGCGCCGCCGAGCGCGAGGCCGAAATCGTCACGCTCCAGAGCAAGCTTCAGGATCACGACGGCGCGGTCACCTCCATGCTCGAGCAAGCCCAGCAGGCCGAGGCCGCGCTGCGCGAGCAACTGGCCCGCGAAACCTCCGAGCGCCAGTCGCTCGAGTCGCGTTTCTCCGCCCGTGAAACCGAATTGCAGGGTAGCTTGCAGACCCGCGACACCGAATTACAGCGCTTGCGCGTGGCCGCCGCATCGGCCCGCGAGCGCATCGACGCCGTGCTGGCCCGCCTGCCGGGCGCACCGTCTGGAGAGCAACACTGATGGAACGCGTAGATGTCACCATACTGGGGCGCGACTATTCCCTGGCGTGTTCCGCCGAAGAGAAGCCGACGCTGCTGGCCGCCGTGCGCCACGTGGACCAACTGATGCTGCGCATCCAGGGCACGGGCAAGGTCTCCAGCAATGAACGCATCGCCGTGATGGCCGCGCTGCAAGTCGCGGGCGAGCTGCTCGCCATGAAAGCGCCCGATGGTCCGCTGGGTGGTTTGGCGGTCGGCGACTTCAAGCGTAGAATCGAGGACATGAACGCAGTACTCGATGACGCCTTGTCGGGTCAGGAAAAACTGCTCTGACAGTTCATAAAGCAGTATTCAAGTATTTTCAGTTTGTCCCTGCCGTGTTCGTGACTAGGCCATACATTCTCTGAACCTATGTCTTTTGGCATATTGGTTGCGGGAGTGCAGAGCTGGAGTGATCGTCTCCTGTAGACGAACCCGACGCTCTTCGGAACGCGACCACCTTGAACCTCAGGGTTCGAGATGCCGGCCTTGACGGCACAGGCGGGGCATCTATCCCAGCGGGCCTGCCATAAGAGCAGGTCCGCCTCGGGCGCCTCACCACTCCCCTTCGTCCTCCCTCTAGGACCAGTCCATGTTCAAACACCCTGTTTTCTCGCTGACCAAACTCGGCGCGGCGTGCGCAACCGTGGCCGCTCTGAGCGCCGCGCCGCTCGCCCATGCCCAGACCCAGGCGCCCGCCGCCGCGGCGGAAGCGTCGGCCAGCCGCGCCCCGGAACTGACTCTGCAGGCCAATGCGTCTTCTGAAGTCAAGCAGGACACGGTCCGCATTTCCTTGTCCGCCGAAGTCGAGGCGCCCGACCAGCCCGCCGCAGGCAAGAAGCTGAGCGCGGCCTTGGACGACGTGGTCAAGCGTGCGCGCGACACCAAGGGCGTGGAAGTGCGCACCGGCGGCTACAACGTCTGGCCGAACACTTCCAGCAAGGGCAAGATCGGTTCGTGGCGCGGCCAGGGCGAAGTGATCCTGGAATCGAAGGACTTCGAAGCCGCGGCCGCTCTGGCGTCCAAGCTGTCCGACAAGACCGCCATCTCCAACATCAGCTTCCTGCTGTCGCGCGAAGTGCGCGAGGCCGAAGAGCGCAAGCTGCTCAAGGAAGCCGCGCAAGCCTTCAAGGACCGCGCGCTGGCCGCAGCCAACGCCTTCGGTTTCTCGGGCTACCGCCTGTCCAAGCTGGAACTGGGCGGCTCGGGCGGCCCCGTGCCGATGCCGCGCATGATGGGCGCCGCGGCCATGGCCAAGGACGCCTCGGGCGGCTATAGCCCGGACGTCCCGCTGGAAGCGGGCAACGTCACGGTCAGCATCGCGGTCAACGGGACGATCGTTTTGCAGTAAGGCTGAACATGATGGCGCCCAGGGCGACCATCGGCACGGACAGCCACTGTCCCATGCTCAACCCGCCCGCGAGCAGGCCCAGGAAGTTGTCTGGCTCGCGGGTGAATTCCACCAGGAAGCGGAACGTTCCGTAACCCATCAGGAAGAGCCCGCTCACCTGGCCCAGCGGGCGCGGTTTGCTCGAAAACCACCACAGCAGTGCAAACAGCACGATGCCTTCCAGGCCCAGTTCATAGAGCTGCGAGGGGTGGCGCGGCAGTCCGTCGCCGCTGCCCGGAAACACCATGGCCCACGGCACATCGGTGGGCCGGCCCCAGAGTTCGCCATTGATGAAGTTGCCCAGGCGGCCAAAACCCAGCCCCAGCGGAATCAGCGGCGCGATGAAATCGCTGACCGCGAAGAACGGCAGCTTCTTCTTGCGGGCGAACAGCAGCATCACCACGATCACGCCGATCAGCCCGCCATGGAACGACATGCCGCCCTGCCACAGGTACAGCACTTCCAGCGGATGGGACAGGTAGTAAGAGGGCTTGTAGAACAGCACATAACCCAGCCGTCCGCCCAGCACCACGCCCAGCACGCTATAGAAGATCAGGTCTTCCAGATCCTTCACGTTCAGTGACGTAGTGTGGCCGGAGGTGATGCGGCGGCGTCCCAGCAGGTACACCAGGGCGAAGCCCACCAGGTACATCAGTCCGTACCAGTGGATGGCAAGCGGCCCGATCTGCAGGGCGACGGGATCAAATTGGGGATATTGCAGCATGTTCTGCCCGACACAATAAAGTTGAATGATAATAACCGGCGAACATTGAAGATTCGCGCGCAAGCGAGCCAGTTCCCCCGGGGCGGTTGCCATGTCCGAGCCCCGGCGGCCGACAGGAGACAGACCATGCCGAACAACGATCGTTCCCGCCACATCACCCACGGTGTCGCGCGCGCGCCCAACCGCGCCATGTATTACGCGCTGGGCTATCAGGAAGCCGACTTCGAAAATCCCATGATCGGCGTGGCCAATGGCCATTCGACGATCACGCCTTGCAATAGCGGCCTGCAACGCCTGGCCGATGCGGCCATCGACGCCATCCGCGCATCGCAGGCCAATCCCCAGGTATTCGGCACGCCCACCATTTCCGACGGCATGTCCATGGGCACCGAGGGCATGAAGTACTCGCTGGTCTCCCGCGAGGTCATCGCCGACTGCATCGAGACCGCGGCGCAAGGACAGTGGATGGACGGCGTGGTCGTGATAGGCGGCTGCGACAAGAACATGCCCGGCGGCATGATCGCACTGGCCCGCACCAACGTGCCTGGCATCTATGTCTATGGCGGCACCATCAAGCCCGGCCACTACAAGGGCAACGATCTCACCATCGTCTCCGTCTTCGAGGCCGTGGGCGAATACACCATGGGCCGCATGCCCGAAGAAGATTTCAAGCAGATCGAGAAGTGCGCGATTCCCGGTTCCGGGTCCTGTGGCGGCATGTACACCGCCAACACCATGAGTTCCGCGTTCGAAGCCATGGGCATGAGCCTGCCGTACTCCAGCACCATGGCCAACGAGGACGAGGAAAAGGTCGCCTCCGCCGCGGAGTCTGCGCGCGTGCTGGTCGAGGCGGTCAGGAAGGGCTTGCGCCCGCGCGACATCATCACGCGCGAATCCATCGAAAACGCGGTGTCCGTCATCATGGCCACGGGCGGCTCCACCAACGCCGTGCTGCATTTCCTGGCAATCGCGCATGCCGCGGAAGTGCCGTGGACCATCGACGACTTTGAACGCATCCGCAAGCGCGTGCCTGTCCTGTGCGACCTGAAACCGTCCGGCAAATATGTCGCCACCGACCTGCATCGCGCCGGCGGCATTCCGCAGGTCATGAAGCTGCTGCTCAATGCGGGTCTTCTGCACGGCGACTGCATCACCATCACCGGCAAGACCATCGCCGAGACCCTGGCTGATGTGCCCGACGCGCCCCGGGCGGACCAGGACGTCATCATGCCGCTGGACCGGGCGCTGTATCCGCAGGGTCATCTCGCCATCCTGAAAGGCAATCTCTCCCCCGAAGGCTGTGTCGCCAAGATCACCGGCCTGAAGAATCCCGTCATCACGGGCCCGGCGCGCGTCTTCGATTCCGAAGACGACGCCATGACGGCCATCATGGCGCGTGAGATCCGCGATGGCGATGTGGTGGTCATCCGCTACGAAGGACCCAAAGGCGGCCCTGGTATGCGCGAGATGCTCGCGCCCACCTCCGCGCTGGTCGGCCAGGGGCTGGGCGAAACGGTGGGGTTGATCACCGACGGCCGTTTTTCCGGCGGCACCTGGGGCATGGTCGTGGGCCACGTCGCGCCGGAGGCTTTCGTGGGCGGTCCCATTGCGCTGATCCGCGAGGGCGATTCGGTTACCATCGATGCCCACAAGCTGCTGTTGCAGCTCAATATCAGCGACGAAGAAATGGCGGCTCGTCGCCAGGCCTGGGTGCAGCCCCGGCCGCGTTATACACGCGGTGTGCTTGCCAAGTTCGGCAAGCTCGCCAGCACCGCGAGCCGTGGGGCAGTTACCGATGCATTTGAAGAGTAGTCTATTGTTGGCCGCCGCCTGCGTCCTGGGCGCGGGGGCGGCGCAAGCGCAAACCACCGGGTTGGATCTGGCCAAGAACAAGGCCTGTATGGCCTGCCACCAGGTCGAAGCCAAGCGCGTCGGCCCGCCGCTCAAGAGCGTGGCCGAGCGCTATGCGGGGCAGGGCGATGCCATGGTCGATTACCTGGCAGGCAAGATCCGCGGCGGCGGCCGCGGCGCCTGGGGCGCCGTGCCCATGCCCGCGCAAACCCAGGTCAGCCCGGACGACGCTCGCGCGCTCGCCGAATGGATCTTGTCGCTGGCTCCCCCCAAGCAGTAGTCTTGTTCTCTCGCGCTCCAAGCACAAAGCCGGAGCGCCGGGCCGCATTCCGCGGCCCTTTATCAGGAAGGAATCGTCATGGCAGAACAACCCTCTCCGGGCAATGAGGTCGCGGTACTTGGCGGCGGCTGCTTCTGGTGCGTCGAAGCGGTGTTCGCCGAGCTGCGCGGGGTCAAGAGCGTGTTGCCCGGCTACAGCGGCGGGCATGTGGACAATCCCGGCTACGAGCAGGTCTGCGGCAAGGACACGGGACACATCGAAGTGGCCCGCATCGAGTTCGATCCCGCTGAACTGTCCTACAGCGACTTGCTGCGCGTATTCTTCGCGACCCACGACCCCACCACGCCGGGCCGCCAGGGCAATGACGTCGGTCCGCAATACGAATCCGCCATCTTCTGGCAGAACGAGGCGCAGCGCGAGCAGGCGCAAGCCGTCATTGCCGAGGTCAATGCCCAGCAAATCTATGATGCGCCCATCGTGACGCACGTGCTGCCGCCCGCGAAGTTCTGGCAGGCCGAGGACTACCACAGCAACTACTTCGCCCTGCATCCCGAGCAAGGCTATTGCCAATTCGTGATCGCGCCCAAGGTCGCCAAGTTCCGCAAGCAGTTTCAGGACCGGCTGCAAAAGTAGCAGGCAAAAAAAACCTCACCACAAGGTGAGGTTTCAAAGCCAGCGCCGATGCCCGAGCACCGGGCGCTGGCGGGGGAAGTCTTTATTCGACGGTCTTCACCACGCCGCGCCGCATCTGATCCAGTTCGATCGACTCGAACAGGGCCTTGAAGTTGCCTTCGCCGAAGCCGTCGTTGCCCTTGCGCTGGATGATCTCGAAGAAGATCGGGCCGATCTGGTTTTCGGTGAAAATCTGCAGCAGCAGGCCGCCGCCGGGGGCGCCGTCCAATAGGATGCGGTTCTTCTGCAGGCGCGCCACGTCTTCGCCGTGGTTCGGCAGACGGCGGTCCAGCAGCTCGTAGTAGGTTTCGGGCGTGTCCAGGAACACCACGCCATTTTGGCGCAGCGCCTCGATGGTGGCGTAGATGTCTTCCGTGGCCATGGCGATGTGCTGGATGCCTTCACCGCGGTACAGGTCCAGGTATTCCTGGATCTGGCCTTTCTCTTCCGTGCCTTCCTCGTTGATCGGAATGCGGATATTGCCGCAAGGCGAGGTCATGGCCTTGGACTTCACGCCCGTCACCTTGCCTTCGATGTCGAAATAGCGCACTTCGCGGAAATTGAAGAGGCGTTCGTAGAACTCGGCCCACTCGGCCATGCGGCCCTTGTGCACGTTGTGCGTCAGGTGGTCCACCAGCGTCAGGCCGGCGCCGCGGTGATTCAGGTCGGCTTGGGCGTTTTGCGGATCCACGGGCACGAAGTCCACGTCATAGATGCTGATGTCGCCGATACCGCCGTGGCCGTCCTTGCCGCTCCAGCGATCCACCAGGTAGATCAGCGAATCGCCGATGCCCTTGATCGCCGGAATGTTCAGTTCCATCGGGCCGCTGTGCGAATCGAAGCCCCACGCGCCCAGTTCCAGGGCGCGCTTGTAGGCGGCGTTGGCATCTTGCACACGGAAGCCGATCGCACAGATCGACGGGCCATGCAGGCGCGCGAAACGCTGGGCGAAGGAATCCGGTTCTGCGTTGATCAGGAAGTTCACGCCGCCTTGGCGGTACAGGGTCACGTCCTTGTGGCGGTGCTTGGCGATGGCCTTGAAGCCCAGCAGTTCGAACACCTTGCGCAGCGCGGCGGGATCCGGCGCGGCATATTCAATGAATTCGAACCCGGCGGTACCCATCGGGTTGTCCCAGGGTTGGAAAGCGCTGCTCATAAGTCTGCTCCCTTGCATCGTTTTTAAGGACGACTTGTTCTTCAAGTCTAGACGGAGATTGTAGGAAGGAACGACGGGCAGACAATTGCAAACATGTCGCGAAAGCCATTGAGTTGAGCAATAATATTGCCGGATAGAAAACATTAAGGGCTGAAAATGTCTGACATTGAGCTGGATAGGACAGATATACGGATTCTGGCCGAACTGCAGCGTGATGGTCGCCTCAGCAACCAGGAGTTGGCCGACCGTGTGTCGCTGTCGCCCAGCCCCTGTTTGCGGCGGGTCCGCCGGCTGGAAGAGAAAGGCTTCATCAAGAAGTACGTCGCCCTGATCGACGCGAAGAAGGTCGGCTTGGGCCTGCTCGCCTACGTAAACATCCGTCTGAACAAGCACAGCGGATCCAGTCATGCTCCCATGAGCGACTTCGCCCGCGATGTGCAGCTATGGCCGGAGGTGGTGGAGTGCTACGCCATGTCCGGAGACATGGACTACCTGCTGCGGATACAGGTTGCCGACCTGGCGCATTTCTCCCGCTTCGCCATGGATACGCTGATGCGCCATCCCGCAGTGGTAGATATGCGTTCATTCTTCGCCCTTCAGCAGATCAAGGAAACCACAGAGCTCCGGCTTTAGCTATGGCCTTCAGCCACTCTCTATATATAGGTGACGCTCTTTGGGGTTTGCTGTGAGGTTGTCCAGGACGAGCAGTGCGTCCCCCAAAAAAAGCATCCTCTAAAAAAAGGGTGTCACCTTCGCAATCCCGCCAAAATTCCGTGCTATAGTCTCGCTCCTTCGCGATTCGGGCAGTTTTGAAGCGCGAAGCCAAGCAAGCACGCGGGTTAGCTAAGGGAAACCAAGCCGGCCTGCCGCCAGGTCAGCAGCGATGTTGCCCGGCGGTTATTGCAAGGATTGCAGCAAATTAGGCAGAAGCCAGTTGCGTAATCTGCAAAAATCGTGCTATAGTCTTGGGCTTGGCTGGTGATGTTCATTAAGGGTTATCCCTTATATCGCTAGCCTCCAGGCGGTAACCGATCTCAGGTCTGAAGCGAAAGCGGCGGCGATGGGGTTGCAGGATGAGGTGCAAGTTAGGCAAAGGCCGGTTGCACAATCTGCAAAAATCGTGTTATAGTCTTAGGCTTGGCAGTTGCCGAAAACTTAGGGTTAACCCTGATATTTCGATAGCTGCTAAGAGAGGCGGACCTGAAGAGGTCGCAAGCAAGAAAGCGAAACGCAGTATGTGACGCTGACTTGACAAGCGAAAAAAACTTCTTCATAATCTCGTTTCTCTGCTGCAAACAACGCGGCGCCAGCGAAAGCGGCGTAGCGAAGCGAGCAGGCAGTAAGTAGTACAGAATTTAGCAGTGCCGCTCTTTAACAATTAAACAACCGATAAGTGTGGGCGCTTGATGCGGGTGCAATGTGACTTCGGTCACAAGCACAATGAAATCAAGTGCTCACTAGAAGTGAAGTACCTTAGACGTCAAGTTTAAGAATATACCTCACTTCCTTTGAGTAGCGACGTATGACTCGACCCTTTCGGGGGTTAAGAAATACGAAACAAATACAGAGATTAAACTGAAGAGTTTGATCCTGGCTCAGATTGAACGCTAGCGGGATGCCTTACACATGCAAGTCGAACGGCAGCACGGACTTCGGTCTGGTGGCGAGTGGCGAACGGGTGAGTAATGTATCGGAACGTGCCCAGTAGCGGGGGATAACTACGCGAAAGCGTAGCTAATACCGCATACGCCCTACGGGGGAAAGCAGGGGATCGCAAGACCTTGCACTATTGGAGCGGCCGATATCGGATTAGCTAGTTGGTGGGGTAACGGCTCACCAAGGCGACGATCCGTAGCTGGTTTGAGAGGACGACCAGCCACACTGGGACTGAGACACGGCCCAGACTCCTACGGGAGGCAGCAGTGGGGAATTTTGGACAATGGGGGAAACCCTGATCCAGCCATCCCGCGTGTGCGATGAAGGCCTTCGGGTTGTAAAGCACTTTTGGCAGGAAAGAAACGTCATGGGTTAATACCCCGTGAAACTGACGGTACCTGCAGAATAAGCACCGGCTAACTACGTGCCAGCAGCCGCGGTAATACGTAGGGTGCAAGCGTTAATCGGAATTACTGGGCGTAAAGCGTGCGCAGGCGGTTCGGAAAGAAAGATGTGAAATCCCAGAGCTTAACTTTGGAACTGCATTTTTAACTACCGGGCTAGAGTGTGTCAGAGGGAGGTGGAATTCCGCGTGTAGCAGTGAAATGCGTAGATATGCGGAGGAACACCGATGGCGAAGGCAGCCTCCTGGGATAACACTGACGCTCATGCACGAAAGCGTGGGGAGCAAACAGGATTAGATACCCTGGTAGTCCACGCCCTAAACGATGTCAACTAGCTGTTGGGGCCTTCGGGCCTTGGTAGCGCAGCTAACGCGTGAAGTTGACCGCCTGGGGAGTACGGTCGCAAGATTAAAACTCAAAGGAATTGACGGGGACCCGCACAAGCGGTGGATGATGTGGATTAATTCGATGCAACGCGAAAAACCTTACCTACCCTTGACATGTCTGGAATTCCGAAGAGATTTGGAAGTGCTCGCAAGAGAACCGGAACACAGGTGCTGCATGGCTGTCGTCAGCTCGTGTCGTGAGATGTTGGGTTAAGTCCCGCAACGAGCGCAACCCTTGTCATTAGTTGCTACGAAAGGGCACTCTAATGAGACTGCCGGTGACAAACCGGAGGAAGGTGGGGATGACGTCAAGTCCTCATGGCCCTTATGGGTAGGGCTTCACACGTCATACAATGGTCGGGACAGAGGGTCGCCAACCCGCGAGGGGGAGCCAATCCCAGAAACCCGATCGTAGTCCGGATCGCAGTCTGCAACTCGACTGCGTGAAGTCGGAATCGCTAGTAATCGCGGATCAGCATGTCGCGGTGAATACGTTCCCGGGTCTTGTACACACCGCCCGTCACACCATGGGAGTGGGTTTTACCAGAAGTAGTTAGCCTAACCGTAAGGGGGGCGATTACCACGGTAGGATTCATGACTGGGGTGAAGTCGTAACAAGGTAGCCGTATCGGAAGGTGCGGCTGGATCACCTCCTTTCAGAGCTTAGTGCTCGTGTTAAGCGTCCACACTTATCGGTTGTTTGATGTAGCTGGTGTCAATGTTTTGATGCCGTGTAGAGGCTAACTCATAGCGCTGCTCGCAGTGTTATGAGTTGGGTTTTACTCAACAGCTATATTTGTTCTTTAACAATCTGGAAGAAGCACAACGAAAATGTACTTATCAAGTACTCGGCGCAAGCCGATGAAGATAAGTACGGGTTGTGATTGCATTAATTTTGTTCCAAGTTCTCAAGACTGAGGTGAATAACCTCAGACTGCTTTGAAACTTATGAACGGCACAAACGCTAATACTCAGGTCCTATAGCCTACAGCGTTATAGGATCAAGCGACTAAGTGCATATGGTGGATGCCTTGGCGATCACAGGCGATGAAGGACGTAGTAGCCTGCGAAAAGCTACGGGGAGCTGGCAAACAAGCTTTGATCCGTAGATGTCCGAATGGGGAAACCCACCGCAGCAATGCGGTATCCCTGGCTGAATACATAGGCCAGTGGAAGCGAACCGGGTGAACTGAAACATCTCAGTAGCTCGAGGAAAAGAAATCAACCGAGATTCCGAAAGTAGTGGCGAGCGAAATCGGAAGAGCCTTTACGTTTTAGCACGCAAGATAGTCGAACGGAATGGAAAGTCCGGCCGTAGCAGGTGATAGCCCTGTAGGCGAAATCTTGTGTGTGGAACTAAGCGTAAGAAAAGTAGGGCGGGACACGTGAAATCCTGTTTGAAGATGGGGGGACCATCCTCCAAGGCTAAATACTCGTGATCGACCGATAGTGAACCAGTACCGTGAGGGAAAGGCGAAAAGAACCCCGGAAGGGGAGTGAAATAGATCCTGAAACCATATGCATACAAACAGTAGGAGCCTCCTTGTGGGGTGACTGCGTACCTTTTGTATAATGGGTCAGCGACTTACATTCAGTGGCAAGGTTAACCGAATAGGGAAGCCGTAGCGAAAGCGAGTCCGAATAGGGCGATTCAGTCGCTGGGTGTAGACCCGAAACCAGATGATCTATCCATGGCCAGGTTGAAGGCACGGTAACACGTGCTGGAGGACCGAACCCACTAATGTTGAAAAATTAGGGGATGAGCTGTGGATAGGGGTGAAAGGCTAAACAAATCTGGAAATAGCTGGTTCTCTCCGAAAACTATTTAGGTAGTGCCTCAAGTATTACTGCGGGGGGTAGAGCACTGTTATAGCTAGGGGGTCATGGCGACTTACCAAACTATGGCAAACTCCGAATACCCGCAAGTACAGCTTGGGAGACAGAGCACCGGGTGCTAACGTCCGGACTCAAGAGGGAAACAACCCAGACCGCCAGCTAAGGTCCCAAATTATCGCTAAGTGGGAAACGAAGTGGGAAGGCATAGACAGTCAGGAGGTTGGCTTAGAAGCAGCCATCCTTTAAAGAAAGCGTAATAGCTCACTGATCGAGTCGTCCTGCGCGGAAGATGTAACGGGGCTAAGCGATAAACCGAAGCTGCGGGTGTGCACTTTGTGCACGCGGTAGGAGAGCGTTCTGTAAGCCTGCGAAGGTGGCTTGTAAAGGCTGCTGGAGGTATCAGAAGTGCGAATGCTGACATGAGTAGCGATAAAGGGGGTGAAAAGCCCCCTCGCCGTAAGTCCAAGGTTTCCTGCGCAACGTTCATCGGCGCAGGGCGAGTCGGCCCCTAAGGCGAGGCAGAGATGCGTAGCTGATGGGAAGCTGGTTAATATTCCAGCACCGTCGTACAGTGCGATGGGGGGACGGATCGCGGAAGATCATCAGGGTGTTGGATGTCCCTGTTGCTGTATCGAAGATGGCGCTTAGGCAAATCCGGGCGCGTAAATCAAGGGTATGGCACGAGCGAGCATTGCTTGCGAAGTGATTGGAAGTGGTTCCAAGAAAAGCCTCTAAGCTTCAGCTGTACGAGACCGTACCGCAAACCGACACAGGTGGACGGGATGAATATTCCAAGGCGCTTGAGAGAACTCAGGAGAAGGAACTCGGCAAATTGATACCGTAACTTCGGGAGAAGGTATACCCCGGTAGTGTGAAGCGCCTGCGCGCTTAGCATGATGGGGTCGCAGAGAATCGGTGGCTGCGACTGTTTATTAAAAACACAGCACTCTGCAAAGACGAAAGTCGACGTATAGGGTGTGACGCCTGCCCGGTGCCGGAAGGTTAAGTGATGGGGTGCAAGCTCTTGATCGAAGCCCCGGTAAACGGCGGCCGTAACTATAACGGTCCTAAGGTAGCGAAATTCCTTGTCGGGTAAGTTCCGACCTGCACGAATGGCGTAACGATGGCCACACTGTCTCCTCCTGAGACTCAGCGAAGTTGAAGTGTTTGTGATGATGCAATCTACCCGCGGCTAGACGGAAAGACCCCATGAACCTTTACTGTAGCTTTGCATTGATCTGTGAACCGGCCTGTGTAGGATAGGTGGGAGGCTTTGAAGCGTGGTCGCTAGATCACGTGGAGCCATCCTTGAAATACCACCCTGGTTTGTTTGCGGTTCTAACCTTGGTCCGTTATCCGGATCGGGGACAGTGCATGGTGGGCAGTTTGACTGGGGCGGTCTCCTCCCAAAGTGTAACGGAGGAGTTCGAAGGTACGCTAGGTACGGTCGGAAATCGTGCTGATAGTGCAATGGCATAAGCGTGCTTGACTGTGAGACTGACAAGTCGAACAGGTGCGAAAGCAGGACATAGTGATCCGGTGGTTCTGAATGGAAGGGCCATCGCTCAACGGATAAAAGGTACTCTGGGGATAACAGGCTGATACCGCCCAAGAGTTCATATCGACGGCGGTGTTTGGCACCTCGATGTCGGCTCATCTCATCCTGGGGCTGTAGCCGGTCCCAAGGGTATGGCTGTTCGCCATTTAAAGAGGTACGTGAGCTGGGTTTAAAACGTCGTGAGACAGTTTGGTCCCTATCTGCCGTGGGCGTTGGATACTTGACGGAGCCTGCTCCTAGTACGAGAGGACCGGAGTGGACGTACCTCTGGTGCACCGGTTGTCATGCCAATGGCATTGCCGGGTAGCTAAGTACGGAAGAGATAACCGCTGAAGGCATCTAAGCGGGAAACTCGTCTGAAGATAAGGTATCCCGGGGACTTGATCCCCCTGAAGGGTCGTTCGAGACCAGGACGTTGATAGGTCGGGTGTGGAAGCGCAGTAATGCGTTAAGCTAACCGATACTAATTGCCCGTGAGGCTTGATCCTATAACACTGATGGTTATGACCTGGTGATGTAGCGTTCCAAGTGTCGTTCAATACAAAATCTGGCTGCGCCGTCAGCAGCCAGCCAACACCAATTACACCCCATCGTGCGTGATCATCGAGTCTGACTCTGATCGCCACGCGTTGTGTTTCTTCCAAGATTGGAGCCGTTGCCTCAACCGCAACCGCTCAACCAGTTACGCTTGACGACCATAGCGAGTTGGTCCCACTCCTTCCCATCCCGAACAGGACAGTGAAACGACTTTGCGCCGATGATAGTGGACGGACGTCTGTGAAAGTAGGTCATCGTCAAGCTTTTATTCCGCAAACCCCCGCAGGTTACCCTGCGGGGGTTTGTCTTTATATATAAGTGAGAGCCTTGTGTTCTCGGCCGCAGTGAAGTGGAGAGATCCAGTAAAACAGTGGCTTTGCAGTGATAAATGCAGATTAGGCAAAAGCCAGCTGCATGAGCTGCAAAAAGGTGTTATAGTTTGCGGCTTGGCTGCTACCGAAAGATCAGGGTATACCCCGACATTTCGATAGCTGCTAAGGGAAGCGAAAAGTCAGGGCGCTGTCCTGGCGGACCTGAAGGGGTCTTGGCGATAGGTTGCCAAATCTTGCTGCTGCGGTGAGTTGAAAAACTCAAACAAAAGCGACAATGATTTGACAAGCGCTAAAAACTCCTTCATAATCTCGTTTCTCTGCTGTCGACACAGCGATGTTGCGAAAGCGACGAAGCGCGAAGTTGGCGGCAAGATGCAGTAAGTAGTACAGAATTTAGCAGTACCGCTCTTTAACAATTAAACAACCGATAAGTGTGGGCGCTTGATGCGAGTGCAATGTGACTTCGGTCACAAGCACAATGAAATCAAGTGCTCACTAGAAGTGAAGTACCTTAGACGTCAAGTTTAAGAACATACCTCACTTCCTTTGAGTAGCGACGTATGACTCGACCCTTTCGGGGGTTAAGAAATACGAAACAAATACAGAGATTAAACTGAAGAGTTTGATCCTGGCTCAGATTGAACGCTAGCGGGATGCCTTACACATGCAAGTCGAACGGCAGCACGGACTTCGGTCTGGTGGCGAGTGGCGAACGGGTGAGTAATGTATCGGAACGTGCCCAGTAGCGGGGGATAACTACGCGAAAGCGTAGCTAATACCGCATACGCCCTACGGGGGAAAGCAGGGGATCGTAAGACCTTGCACTATTGGAGCGGCCGATATCGGATTAGCTAGTTGGTGGGGTAACGGCTCACCAAGGCGACGATCCGTAGCTGGTTTGAGAGGACGACCAGCCACACTGGGACTGAGACACGGCCCAGACTCCTACGGGAGGCAGCAGTGGGGAATTTTGGACAATGGGGGAAACCCTGATCCAGCCATCCCGCGTGTGCGATGAAGGCCTTCGGGTTGTAAAGCACTTTTGGCAGGAAAGAAACGTCATGGGTTAATACCCCGTGAAACTGACGGTACCTGCAGAATAAGCACCGGCTAACTACGTGCCAGCAGCCGCGGTAATACGTAGGGTGCAAGCGTTAATCGGAATTACTGGGCGTAAAGCGTGCACAGGCGGTTCGGAAAGAAAGATGTGAAATCCCAGAGCTTAACTTTGGGACTGCAGTTTTAACTACCGGGCTAGAGTGTGTCAGAGGGAGGTGGAATTCCGCGTGTAGCAGTGAAATGCGTAGATATGCGGAGGAACACCGATGGCGAAGGCAGCCTCCTGGGATAACACTGACGCTCATGCACGAAAGCGTGGGGAGCAAACAGGATTAGATACCCTGGTAGTCCACGCCCTAAACGATGTCAACTAGCTGTTGGGGCCTTCGGGCCTTGGTAGCGCAGCTAACGCGTGAAGTTGACCGCCTGGGGAGTACGGTCGCAAGATTAAAACTCAAAGGAATTGACGGGGACCCGCACAAGCGGTGGATGATGTGGATTAATTCGATGCAACGCGAAAAACCTTACCTACCCTTGACATGTCTGGAATTCCGAAGAGATTTGGAAGTGCTCGCAAGAGAACCGGAACACAGGTGCTGCATGGCTGTCGTCAGCTCGTGTCGTGAGATGTTGGGTTAAGTCCCGCAACGAGCGCAACCCTTGTCATTAGTTGCTACGAAAGGGCACTCTAATGAGACTGCCGGTGACAAACCGGAGGAAGGTGGGGATGACGTCAAGTCCTCATGGCCCTTATGGGTAGGGCTTCACACGTCATACAATGGTCGGGACAGAGGGTCGCCAACCCGCGAGGGGGAGCCAATCCCAGAAACCCGATCGTAGTCCGGATCGCAGTCTGCAACTCGACTGCGTGAAGTCGGAATCGCTAGTAATCGCGGATCAGCATGTCGCGGTGAATACGTTCCCGGGTCTTGTACACACCGCCCGTCACACCATGGGAGTGGGTTTTACCAGAAGTAGTTAGCCTAACCGCAAGGGGGGCGATTACCACGGTAGGATTCATGACTGGGGTGAAGTCGTAACAAGGTAGCCGTATCGGAAGGTGCGGCTGGATCACCTCCTTTCAGAGCTTAGCGCTCGTGTTAAGCGTCCACTCTTATCGGTTGTTTGATATAGCTGGGATCAGTTGCAGGCTTGGGTCGAGGGAATCTTCCCTGGGTCTACAGCTTTCCTGACTGCTGATCCGAAAAGGTTTTTGGGTCTGTAGCTCAGTCGGTTAGAGCACCGTCTTGATAAGGCGGGGGTCGTTGGTTCGAATCCAACCAGACCCACCAAGTATTCTGCGCATGCGGGATATGGGGGTGTAGCTCAGCTGGGAGAGCGCCTGCTTTGCAAGCAGGATGTCATCGGTTCGATCCCGTTCACCTCCACCAAGTACTTGATGCCTGGTGATGTAGAGGCTAACTCATAGCGTCGTTGAAACGGCCTTATGAGTTAGGTTTTACCTGACAGCTATATTCGTTCTTTAACAATCTGGAAGAAGCACAACGAAAATGTACTTATCAAGTACTCGGCGCAAGCCGATGAAGATAAGTACGGGTTGTGATTGCATTAATTTTGTTCCAAGTTCTCAAGACTGGGGTGAATAACCTCAGACTGCTTTGAAACTTATGAACGGCACAAACGCTAATACTCAGGTCCTATAGCCTACAGCGTTATAGGATCAAGCGACTAAGTGCATATGGTGGATGCCTTGGCGATCACAGGCGATGAAGGACGTAGTAGCCTGCGAAAAGCTACGGGGAGCTGGCAAACAAGCTTTGATCCGTAGATGTCCGAATGGGGAAACCCACCGCAGCAATGCGGTATCCCTGGCTGAATACATAGGCCAGTGGAAGCGAACCGGGTGAACTGAAACATCTCAGTAGCTCGAGGAAAAGAAATCAACCGAGATTCCGAAAGTAGTGGCGAGCGAAATCGGAAGAGCCTTTACGTTTTAGCACGCAAGATAGTCGAACGGAATGGAAAGTCCGGCCGTAGCAGGTGATAGCCCTGTAGGCGAAATCTTGTGTGTGGAACTAAGCGTAAGAAAAGTAGGGCGGGACACGTGAAATCCTGTTTGAAGATGGGGGGACCATCCTCCAAGGCTAAATACTCGTGATCGACCGATAGTGAACCAGTACCGTGAGGGAAAGGCGAAAAGAACCCCGGAAGGGGAGTGAAATAGATCCTGAAACCGTATGCATACAAACAGTAGGAGCCTCCTTGTGGGGTGACTGCGTACCTTTTGTATAATGGGTCAGCGACTTACATTCAGTGGCAAGGTTAACCGAATAGGGAAGCCGTAGCGAAAGCGAGTCCGAATAGGGCGATTCAGTCGCTGGGTGTAGACCCGAAACCAGATGATCTATCCATGGCCAGGTTGAAGGCACGGTAACACGTGCTGGAGGACCGAACCCACTAATGTTGAAAAATTAGGGGATGAGCTGTGGATAGGGGTGAAAGGCTAAACAAATCTGGAAATAGCTGGTTCTCTCCGAAAACTATTTAGGTAGTGCCTCAAGTATTACTGCGGGGGGTAGAGCACTGTTATAGCTAGGGGGTCATGGCGACTTACCAAACTATGGCAAACTCCGAATACCCGCAAGTACAGCTTGGGAGACAGAGCACCGGGTGCTAACGTCCGGACTCAAGAGGGAAACAACCCAGACCGCCAGCTAAGGTCCCAAATTATCGCTAAGTGGGAAACGAAGTGGGAAGGCATAGACAGTCAGGAGGTTGGCTTAGAAGCAGCCATCCTTTAAAGAAAGCGTAATAGCTCACTGATCGAGTCGTCCTGCGCGGAAGATGTAACGGGGCTAAGCGATAAACCGAAGCTGCGGGTGTGCACTTTGTGCACGCGGTAGGAGAGCGTTCTGTAAGCCTGCGAAGGTGGCTTGTAAAGGCTGCTGGAGGTATCAGAAGTGCGAATGCTGACATGAGTAGCGATAAAGGGGGTGAAAAGCCCCCTCGCCGTAAGTCCAAGGTTTCCTGCGCAACGTTCATCGGCGCAGGGTGAGTCGGCCCCTAAGGCGAGGCAGAGATGCGTAGCTGATGGGAAGCTGGTTAATATTCCAGCACCGTCGTACAGTGCGATGGGGGGACGGATCGCGGAAGATCATCAGGGTGTTGGATGTCCCTGTTGCTGTATCGAAGATGGCGCTTAGGCAAATCCGGGCGCGTAAATCAAGGGTATGGCACGAGCGAGCATTGCTTGCGAAGTGATTGGAAGTGGTTCCAAGAAAAGCCTCTAAGCTTCAGCTGTACGAGACCGTACCGCAAACCGACACAGGTGGACGGGATGAATATTCCAAGGCGCTTGAGAGAACTCAGGAGAAGGAACTCGGCAAATTGATACCGTAACTTCGGGAGAAGGTATACCCCGGTAGTGTGAAGCGCCTGCGCGCTTAGCATGATGGGGTCGCAGAGAATCGGTGGCTGCGACTGTTTATTAAAAACACAGCACTCTGCAAAGACGAAAGTCGACGTATAGGGTGTGACGCCTGCCCGGTGCCGGAAGGTTAAGTGATGGGGTGCAAGCTCTTGATCGAAGCCCCGGTAAACGGCGGCCGTAACTATAACGGTCCTAAGGTAGCGAAATTCCTTGTCGGGTAAGTTCCGACCTGCACGAATGGCGTAACGATGGCCACACTGTCTCCTCCTGAGACTCAGCGAAGTTGAAGTGTTTGTGATGATGCAATCTACCCGCGGCTAGACGGAAAGACCCCATGAACCTTTACTGTAGCTTTGCATTGATCTGTGAACCGGCCTGTGTAGGATAGGTGGGAGGCTTTGAAGCGTAGTCGCTAGATTACGTGGAGCCATCCTTGAAATACCACCCTGGTTTGTTTGCGGTTCTAACCTTGGTCCGTTATCCGGATCGGGGACAGTGCATGGTGGGCAGTTTGACTGGGGCGGTCTCCTCCCAAAGTGTAACGGAGGAGTTCGAAGGTACGCTAGGTACGGTCGGAAATCGTGCTGATAGTGCAATGGCATAAGCGTGCTTGACTGTGAGACTGACAAGTCGAACAGGTGCGAAAGCAGGACATAGTGATCCGGTGGTTCTGAATGGAAGGGCCATCGCTCAACGGATAAAAGGTACTCTGGGGATAACAGGCTGATACCGCCCAAGAGTTCATATCGACGGCGGTGTTTGGCACCTCGATGTCGGCTCATCTCATCCTGGGGCTGTAGCCGGTCCCAAGGGTATGGCTGTTCGCCATTTAAAGAGGTACGTGAGCTGGGTTTAAAACGTCGTGAGACAGTTTGGTCCCTATCTGCCGTGGGCGTTGGATACTTGACGGAGCCTGCTCCTAGTACGAGAGGACCGGAGTGGACGTACCTCTGGTGTACCGGTTGTCATGCCAATGGCATTGCCGGGTAGCTAAGTACGGAAGAGATAACCGCTGAAGGCATCTAAGCGGGAAACTCGTCTGAAGATAAGGTATCCCGGGGACTTGATCCCCCTGAAGGGTCGTTCGAGACCAGGACGTTGATAGGTCGGGTGTGGAAGCGCAGTAATGCGTTAAGCTAACCGATACTAATTGCCCGTGAGGCTTGATCCTATAACACTGATGGTTATGACCTGGTGATGTAGCGTTCCAAGTGTCGTTCAATACAAAATCTGGCTGCGCCGTCAGCAGCCAGCCAACACCAATTACACCCCATCGTGCGTGATCATCGAGTCTGACTCTGATCGCCACGCGTTGTGTTTCTTCCAAGATTGGAGCAGTTGCCTAACCGCAGCCGCTCAACCAGTTACGCTTGACGACCATAGCGAGTTGGTCCCACTCCTTCCCATCCCGAACAGGACAGTGAAACGACTTTGCGCCGATGATAGTGGACGGACGTCTGTGAAAGTAGGTCATCGTCAAGCTTTTATTCCGCAGAACCCCACAGGTAACCCCTGTGGGGTTTTGTCTTTTGTGAGAGCCCATTGCGGGCGCCTGTCGAGATCCGCTCCAGGCCCGTGCATCGGTCTCCCGGCAGAATTGGAGCGTTTGTCCCGATAGGGCACACACTCAAGCAGTTACGCCTGACAACCATAGCAAGGTGGTCCCACTCCTTCCCATCCCGAACAGGACAGTGAAACGCCTTTGCGCCGATGATAGTGGACGGACGTCCGTGAAAGTAGGTCATTGTCAGGCTTTGATTCCAAGAACCCCGCAGCTCGCGCTGCGGGGTTTTTTCTTTTGTCTGGTTGCGCGATGAGGTAGAAGGCTGTCGCCGCGGCTGCGCGCCGCCAGGCCTTTTTGGCGTGCGGTTGCGGACCGTCAATCAGGCTGCGAGCCGCGCCAGCATTGAATGTGCACAAATAACAACGGGCGTGGGCGGGGTAGCTTTGTGCGGTAAGATTGACCGAGTCAATTCGTTGGAGCGTTATCGTGAGTGATCCCCAGACCCCCGTGCCCGGAACGACGTTAGACCTGCGCACGTTGACCCACGTTGCCTACGGCTTGTACGCCCTGGGCTTCCTGACGAGCGGTTTCCTGGGCATCGCCACGCTGGCAGCCGTAGTGCTGATGTACCTGAAGCGCTCCGACGCCGCAGGTACCGTCTATGCCGCTCATTTCGACTGGTTGCTGCGTACCTTCTGGTGGGCCCTGCTTTGGCTGGCCATCAGCGGCATCGCGACGCTCATCTTCATCGGCTGGATCGGCCTGGCCGCGACTGTGATCTGGGTGTTGTATCGCTTGATCAAAGGCTGGCTGTCGCTGCTGGAAGGCTCCGCGCCGACCACCTACGCCTGAGGGCAGGTGTTCAAACAGAAGGCCGGCATATGCCGGCCTTTTGCTTTGTCGAACATGCCAACTGCCTGAAGAGGCGCGCCAGGCTTGGCTTTCGGGAAATGCTGGTGTGGGGAATCAGGCCATGCCGGTGAGGTTGTGGCGTGGCTGTCGCGGTGAGAGAAAGCTGCGCTGGGGAGGCGAGCTCGCCCAGGAATGAACCGGGGCGTCGCGACGATATGAAGGCAGGGACGTACGGGGTACGCCCTTTGCCTGCTTACTTCAGATGTGCGTTGACCAGCTTGGTCAGTTCGAACATCGTGACCTGATCTTTACCGAAGATCGGGCGCAGCTTGGCATCGGCGTTGATGTTGCGCTTGTTGCTGGCATCTTGCAGGTTGTGCTTCTTGATGTATTCCCAGATCTTTTTGGTGACCTCGGTACGCGGCACGGCTTCCGAGCCGATGACGGCGGCCAGGTCGGCGCTGGGGGTCAGGGGCTTCATGAATGCAGCGTTCGGCTTGCGCGCGGTCGCGGGTTTGGAGGTTGTGGCCATAATGCGGCGCTCCTTCTCTGGCTGTTGGAAAAATTGTCCTGCGGCCGGAGCATAACGTGTCTCTCTCGTAAAGACAAAGGCATTTATCCTCTGTAGCAACTAAAATGCACAGACTGTCCCCTCTATATCGTCATTCTGTAACCTCCTATGTACGCACGATCTCCTTTGGAATCAATTCGCCTCTTTCATGACGAATTGACGGCGCTGCGGCGCGATTTGCATGCGCATCCCGAGCTTGGCTTCGAGGAAGTCCGGACCTCCGGGATCGTGGCGGGTGCGCTGGAGGCGCTGGGGATCGAGGTGCACCGCGGCATCGGCAAGACCGGTGTGGTGGGCGTGATCCGCGGCAAGCGCTGCGACAGCGGGCGCATGATAGGCCTGCGTGCCGACATGGACGCCTTGCCCATGACCGAAGACAATGACTTCGGCCACAAGTCGACCAAGCCCGGCCTGATGCACGGTTGCGGTCACGACGGTCACACCGCGGTGCTGATCGGCGCGGCCAAATACCTGTCGCAGACACGCAATTTCGATGGCACCGCGGTACTGATCTTCCAGCCAGCGGAAGAGGGGCGCGGCGGCGCGCGCGCCATGCTGGAAGACGGCCTGTTCGATACCTTTCCGTGCGACGCGATTTACGCGCTGCATAACTGGCCGGGCCTGAAGCCGGGCACGATAGGCATCAATCCCGGGCCGATGATGGCCGCCGCCGACCGCTTCGAGATTCTGATCACCGGACGCGGCGGCCACGGCGCGCATCCGTACCAGACCATCGATCCGGTCACCATCGCGGGGCAGATCATCACCGCGTTGCAGACCATCGTGTCGCGCAACGTCAATCCGCTGGATTCGGCGGTGGTGTCCATCGGATCCCTGCAGGCCGGGCATCCCGGCGCCATGAGCGTGATTCCGCGCGAGGCGAGAATGGTCGGCACGGTGCGCACGTTCCGCAAGTCCGTCCAGGAAATGGTGGAGACCCGCATGCGCGAGTTGGTGTCCGCGATTGCGGGCGCTTTCGGCGGCACCGCCGAGGTCACTTACGAACGGATCTACCCTGCGACCTTGAACACGCCGCAGCACGCCAATCTGGTGGCCGATATCGCCACCGAGATGATAGGCAAGGAGAACGTCGTGCGCGATCTGACGCCGTCGATGGGCTCCGAGGATTTCTCTTTTATGTTGCAGAGCAAGCCTGGCGCATACTTCCGCCTGGGCCAGGGCGGAGCCGATTCCGGCTGCGTGCTGCACAACTCGCATTTTGATTTCAACGATGCCGTCATCCCCTTGGGCAGCGCGATGTTCAGCGCGCTGGCCGAACGGGGCATGCCGCTGGCAGATTAAGAAGCCTTCCCATGTCTACTCAAAACACGACTCAGCTCACCATCACCCGGCCGGACGACTGGCACCTGCATCTGCGCGACGGCGCTGCCCTGGAGGCAGTGGTGGCGGATACCGCGCGCCAGTTCGCGCGCGCGATCATCATGCCCAACCTGAAGCCGCCGGTCACGACCACCGAGCAGGCGCTGGCCTATCGCGGCCGCATTCTGGAGGCTTTGAAGAAGGCGGGCGGCAATCCGGATGCCTTCACGCCGTTGATGACGCTGTATCTGACCGACAACACCACGTCGGAAGAGATTTTCCGCGCCTACGAGTCGGGCCAGGTTTATGCGGTGAAGCTGTATCCTGCGGGCGCCACGACCAACTCCGATGCCGGTGTGACCGATCTGCTGGGCAAGTGCACGAAGGCGCTGGAAGCACTGGAAAAATGCGGCATGCCGTTGTTGGTGCACGGCGAAGTGACGGACCCGTCGATCGACCTGTTCGACCGCGAAGCCATCTTTGTCGAGCGCGTGATGAAGCCGCTGCGCCGCGCCTTCCCTGCCTTGAAGGTGGTGTTCGAACACATCACGACGAAAGAGGGCGCGGAATACGTGCGCGACGCGGAAGGCCCTATCGCAGCCACGATTACGCCGCAGCACCTGCTGTACAACCGCAATGCGATTTTCCAGGGCGGCGTGCGGCCGCACTTCTACTGTCTGCCGGTCCTCAAGCGCGAGACGCACCGCCTTGCGCTGGTCGAGGCGGCGACCAGCGGCAGCCCGCGCTTTTTCCTTGGCACCGACAGCGCGCCACACGCGCGCGGGTTGAAGGAACATGCCTGCGGCTGCGCTGGTTGCTACACGGCATTGCACGCGATGGAGCTGTACGCGACGGCGTTCGATGCTGTCGGCAAGTTGGACAAGCTGGAAGGCTTCGCCAGTTTCCATGGCCCGGATTTCTACGGTTTGCCGCGCAACACCGGCACGCTGACGCTGGTGCGCGAGACCTACCAGGTGCCGGAGGAAGTGGCGTTCGGCAACACGACGCTGGTTCCGCTGGCCGCGGGTGAAGCGCTGACCTGGCGCGCACGGGGCTAGGCAACCGGGTTGCCCGGCTGCTCCCGGACAAGAAAATGCCCCCGAGATCCGGGGGCATTTTTCATGCGCCTCTATATGTATATAGAGACAAGCTGATTACAGCGTACCGTCGCGGCGCGCTTCCAGCAGTTCCCAGCGGGCGAAACGCTCTTCGAGTTCGCTTTCCAGCTTGGCGAGTTCGCCGTTGATGCGTTCGACTTCGGCGGGCGCGTCGCGGTAAAGGCTGCCATCGGCGAGCTTGCCGGCAAGCTCGGCCTGTTGCGCTTCCAGGGCGGCGATGGCGTCAGGAAGGCCTTCCAGCTCGCGCAGCTCCCAGGAGTTCATCTTGGCGGACTTGGCCGGTTTGGGCTTGGCGGCCTTGGCGCGCGCGGCGGCATCGTCGGCAGGCCTGGCGGCAGGAGCTGCGTCTTCGGCCGGGGCCGCGGGCGCGGGCCGCTGCGCGACCCATTCGTCGTAGCCGCCCACGTAATCGCGCCAGCGGCCATTGCCTTCGTAGGAGATGGTCTGGGTGACGACGTTGTTCAGGAAGGCGCGGTCATGGCTGACCAGCAGCACCGTGCCCTGGTACTCCTGCAGCAATTCTTCCAGCAGCTCGAGCGTTTCGATGTCGAGGTCGTTGGTGGGTTCGTCCAGCACCAGGATGTTGGCGGGACGGGCGAACAGGCGCGCCAGCAGCAGCCGGGCGCGTTCGCCGCCGGACAGGCTGCGCACGGGCGAGCCGGCGCGGGCGGGCGAGAACAGGAAGTCGCCGAGGTAGCTCATGACGTGCTTGCGGGCGCCGCCGATTTCCACCCATTCGCTACCCGGGCTGATGATGTCGACGAGCGTGGCGTTTTCGTCCAGCTGCGCGCGCATCTGGTCGAAATACGCAACCGCGACGTTGGTGCCAAGCCGCGTCGTGCCGCTGTCGGGCTGCATCTCGCCCAGGATCAGCTTGAGCAGGGTGGTCTTGCCCGCGCCGTTGGGGCCGATGATGCCGATGCGGTCGCCGCGCAGGATGGTCGTGGAATAGTCGTCCACCACGATCTTGTCGCCGAAGGCTTTGTTCACATGGTCGAGTTCGGCGACCAGCTTGCCGGAGCGCTGGCCTTCGGCCAGGGCGAGCGAAACGTCGCCGACGCGTTCGCGGCGCTCGGCGCGTTCGACCCGCAGCCGTTCCAGGCGGCGCACGCGGCCTTCGTTGCGGGTGCGGCGGGCCTCGACGCCCTTGCGGATCCAGACTTCTTCCTGCGCCAGCAGCTTGTCGAAGCGGGCCTGTTCCAGGCGTTCGGACTCGAGCCACTGGGCCTTGCGCTCTTGCCACTGCGAGAAGTTGCCGGGAAAGCTCAGCAACCGCCCGCGATCGAGTTCAACGATGCGAGTGGCCACCGCATCCAGGAAGCGGCGGTCGTGGGTGATGATGACCGCGGCGCCTTTCCAGGCGCGCAGCATGTCTTCCAGCCAGGCGATGCCTTCGAAGTCCAGGTGGTTGGTGGGTTCGTCCAGCAGCAGCAGATCGGGTTCGTCGACCAAGGCGCGAGCCAGCGCGACGCGCTTGCGCGTGCCGCCCGACAGGCCCGCGATCTGTACGTCAGCGGGCAGGCCGAGCTTTTCGAGCACCGAGCGCACCCGCGAGGGGCGCTGCCAGTCTTCATGATCGCCTTCGACATTGCAAACCACATCGAAGACGGTGGCGTTTTCGTCGAGTTCGGGTTCCTGTTCGACCGTGGCGACGCGCAGGCCCGAACTGCGGGCGATGTCGCCGTCGTCGGGCTGGGTCCTGCCGTCCAGCAGCCTCAGCAACGAGGACTTGCCGGCGCCATTGCGGCCGATGAGGCCGATGCGCTCGCCCGCCTGGATGGCGAAATCGGCATGGTCCAGCAGCGGGTGGTGACCATAGGCCAGCTGGATGTCGGTAAGGGTGATGAGAGTAGCAAGGGCCATGTGATGGGTATTGTCTGCGGCGTCTGAGCGGATCAAGGCGTATTGTCGCAGGAACCCCGCAACGCCGTTTGCGCGGCAGGGTATCGAGGTCTCTTCGGGGACGGAGCCGGCAGGTGTAATAGAATACGCACCGCAAGGCGGGTCGGACGATCGCGGTGGATGCGAATCCATCGAGGAAGGTCCGGACTCCATAGGGCAGGGTAACGGCTAACGGCCGTCCGGCCGCGTCTTCGGGCGCGGTTGAGGAATAGGGCCACAGAGACGAGTCTGCGGGGCGGGCGCGCAGCGCGCGCACAGATACGGCCATCTCCGTATCGCGCCGTCCGGCAACGGGCGGCGGCATCGCAGGGTGAAACGCGGCAACCTCTATCCGGAGCAACATCAAATAGGCATGCGTGCGGTCTTCGGACCGCGTAGGGCGGCCCGTCCAAGCATGCGGGTAGATGGCTAGAGCGGCTCAGCAATGATCCGTCCAGAGGAATGATCGTCCGCCAGGGAAACCTGGTGTACAGAATCCGGCCTATAGACCCGTCTTGCAACTCATTCTCAACGCGAGCCGGGTCCGGGCTGGAGCCAGGCGTCGCGCTGGCCGGGCCGGACCATTTTTGGGGCCGCTCCAATCGGCGGGGCCGGCTGGAAGCCTTGCCAACCGGAGCTAACGACCGACCGTAAAACAATGCAAAGCCATTGTTAGCCGCCACTTCTGAAGAAGGACTTTTAGATAGTGCCGCAACCTCCTGATTTATTGGGAGGTTTTTCTTTTTGCGGATTTACATGTTGATCTAAGTCCTTGTTGTGATTGAAAAAATTGCAACCACGCGCTTGACCGCCCCGATCCCATACCGTAGAGTGGGAAATAGTAGGAAATTGTGCAATTAAGTGGGGTAAAAGTGGTGTTTCAGGGAAGCAGCGCGCTCACGCTGGATGCCAAGGGACGGATCTCGATTCCGACCCGGCACCGTGACGCGCTCATGTCGCAGGCCGATGGCCGGCTGACCCTGACACGCCACCCTGACGGCTGCTTGCTGGTCTACCCGCGGCCGGAGTGGGAAAAGAAGCGCGAGCAGATTGCCGCCTTTCCCATGACGGCGCGCGCGTTGCAGCGGCTGTTGCTGGGCAACGCTCAGGACGTGGAACTGGACGGCTCCGGCCGGGTCTTGATCGCTCCTGAACTGCGCAACGCTTCCGGTATGACGCGCGATGTGATGCTGCTCGGTCTGGGCGCGCACTTCGAGCTGTGGGACGCCGCTACTCTGGCCAGCCGCGAGGCTGAGGACCTGGCCAAGGGTATGCCGGATGTGTTGAATCAGTTTTCGTTCTGAAAAAGTTATGGAATTCGAACATCGGCCCGTTCTGCTGGAGCCGACGGTGGACGCGCTATTGCTGCCCGACTTCGGCGGCAAGGGTGCGGCACGGTCGCATCAGCATGCCGGGCCGGCTGCGGCTACGCGGGCGGAAGACGGCGTCTTCGTCGACGGCACCTTCGGGCGTGGCGGGCACAGCCGCGAATTGCTTGGCCGTTTGGGGCCGAGCGCCAGGCTGGTGGTGTTCGACAAGGATCCGGAGGCGATCGCCGTAGCCAGGCAACTGGCGGCAGCGGACCCGAGGGTCACCGTGGTGCATGGCGGCTTTGCCACCATGGCCGAAGAATTGGAGCAGCTCGGCATCGGCAAGGTCGATGGCGTGATGCTGGATCTGGGCGTTTCCTCGCCTCAGATCGATGATGCCGAGCGCGGTTTCTCGTTCATGCGAGATGGCCCGCTCGATATGCGGATGGACACCACTCGTGGTCCCACGGTGGCGGATTGGCTGGCGCAAGCCAGTGTGGATGAGATGCGGGAGGTCATAGCGGATTATGGCGAAGAACGGTTTGCTTTTCAGGTTGCAAAGGCGATTGCTGCTCGCCGCGCAACAAGGCCGCTGCGCACCACGCTCGAACTTGCCGAGTGCGTCGCCAGCGCCGTCCGCACGCGCGAAAAGGGGCAGCATCCGGCCACACGCACCTTTCAAGCTCTACGGATTTACATCAATCGGGAACTCGAAGAGCTCGCGCGCACCCTCGCGGCAGCTCTAGACCTGCTCGCCCCGGGAGGGAGGTTGGCGGTGATCAGCTTTCATTCGCTTGAAGACCGCATGGTCAAGCAATGCATCGCGGCGGCGGCTCGTCCGGCTGCCGCGCATGCGCGCCTGCCCCTGCGGGAAAGCGAAATGCCCCAACCTGTCCTGCGTTCCCTGGGCCGCGTGCTGGCCGAAGACGATGAGGTCTCGGCCAACGCCCGCGCCCGTTCCGCCGTCCTGCGCGTTGCCGAACGTACCGAGACGCCGCTGCCCGCCGAGGGTGGTTTTGCGTTCGTGAAGATCGGCTCGCTGCCGGGCAGCGACCTGGCACCCCCGCCGCGCCGCGGCAAGGGAGGGCGCCGCTAATGGGTCGCGTCAACCTGATCGTTGCGGCTTTGCTGATGCTGTCGGCCATTTCCCTGGTCACCAGCCGGTATCAGTCGCGCCAGCTCTTCATCGAGCTGGGACGTGATCAGGCGCAGGCGCGCGACCTCGAAACCAATTGGCGGCGCCTGCAGCTGGACCGCGCCGAACTGGCCCGCAACGCGCGGGTCGATGCCATCGCACGCGACGGCCTGAAGATGATCTCCATCGTTCCGGACCGCACGCTGTACATGAACCAGCCGCCCGTCTCCGCCAACGGAGGCGCGCAATGAAACGCGTCCCTTTCTTCGACAACCCTGTGCTGCGCGGGCAATTGCCCACCTGGCGCGCGCGCCTGGTGCTGATCCTGCTGTTCGGCGGATTCACCGTGCTGGCTGGCCGCGCCCTGTTCCTGCAGGGGTTGTCCACCGAGTTTCTGCAGCAGCAGGGCGAGCGGCGCTATGAGCGCACGCTGACCCTGGCCGCCACGCGCGGCAAGATCATGGACCGCAATGGCGCCGTGCTGGCCTCCAGCGTGCCGGCGCGCGCCATCTGGGCGATTCCCGAAGACGCCAAGCAGGCCACCCCGGCGCAGATGGATACGCTGGCGAAGCTGCTGGAAACGCCGCCGGCCGACCTGCGCCACCGCCTCGTCGACGAAGACAAGAACTTTGTCTACCTGAAGCGCCAGGTCTCCATGGACGTGGCCGACAAGATCAAGCAATTGGGCATGCCGGGCGTGCATCAACAGCCCGAGACCCGCCGCTACTACCCGGACGGCGACGTGATGGCTCACGTGGTGGGCTTTAACAGCGTCGAGGACCAGGGGCAGGAAGGCGTTGAGCTGACGTTCAACCAGCAGTTGTCCGGCCGCCCCGGCAGTCGCCGCGTGATCAAGGACCGGCTCGGCCGCGTGATCGAAGACGTGCAGGCCGTGACCCTGCCGGTGGATGGCCGCGACCTGCGCCTGTCGATCGACACGCGCTTGCAGTACCTGGTGTTCAAGGCGTTGAAGGACGCGATGGACAAGCACCAGGCCAAGGGCGCGACCGCCGTGGTCGTGGACGTGCACACGGGCGAGATCCTGGCCCTGGCCAACGTGCCGACCTTCGATCCCAACAAGCGCGAGACCTTCCACGGTTCCAAGCTGCGCAACCAGGCTATCACCGACACCTTCGAACCCGGTTCGATCATGAAGCCGTTCACCGCCGCGCTGGCGCTGGACCTGGGCCGCATCAGCACCAAGACCCTGTTCGAAACCGGCAACGGCCGCTTCCAGTACCAGGGCAGCACGATCAGCGACGTGAGCCGCAACGGCACGCTGGACGTGGCGGGCGTGCTGCGCAAGTCCAGCAACATCGGCATGACGATGATCTCCGAGAAGCTGGAATCCCGCGAAATGTGGGACCGCTTCACCGAACTGGGCCTGGGGCAGGCGCCCCAGGTGGGATTTCCCGGCGCGGCGCCCGGCCGCCTGCGTCCGTGGGACCGCTGGCGCCTGATCGAAAAGGCCACCATGGCCTACGGCTACGGCCTGTCGGTGTCGCTGCTGCAGGTGGCGCGCGCCTATACCGTTTTCGCCCGTAACGGCGACATGGTGTCGCTGACCCTGGTCAAGCGCGACAGCGACCCCACCAGCGTCAAGATCTACACGCCCAAGACCACCGAAATGGTGCGCGGCATGCTGGAAGCGGCCGCCGGCCCCGAAGGCACCAAGGCCGCCCAGGTGCAGGGCTACCGGGTCGCCGGCAAGAGCGGCACGGCGCGCAAGATCGTCGACGGCAAGTACAGCATGCAGCGCTATCGGAGCTCTTACGTGGGCTTCGCTCCGGTATCCGATCCGAAGATCGTCGTGGCCGTGTCCATCGACGAGCCGACGGTCGGCGGCTATTACGGCGGCGCTATCGCCGCGCCCGTGTTCTCCCAGATCGTGGGGGGGAGCTTGCGGCTGATGGGGGTGCGCCCGGACGCACCCTTCGAATCCACAATTGTTGCTGGTCTTAAGGAGCCAGGCAGATGAGCGCCAAAGGCTTCCTCTCCAACCCTGTCGCCACGGTTGCCGAAACCGTGGCGTGGTTGCATTCGCGCGTGTCGTTGACCGCGCACCTCAAGCTGGACTCCCGCGATATCGAGCCGGGCGATGTATTCGTCGCGTGCCCGGGCCTGTCCAGCGACGGACGTCTCTATATAGAGAAGGCGTTGGCGCTGGGCGCCAGTGCAGTGTTGTTCGAAGCTCCCGCCAACGAGGCCGTGACGGCCGTGGCGGACCACGCTGCAATGCTGCCGGTGACCGGCTTGCGCGGCCTGCTGGGCGAGTTGGCCGACACCTGGTACGGCCGGCCCTCGGCCGAGCTGGCGGTGGTGGCGGTAACGGGCACCAACGGCAAGACGTCATCGGTGCAATGGATTGCCCATGCGCTGAGCCGCAATGACAAGCCCTGCGGCACCATCGGCACCCTGGGCGCCGTGTTGCCCGATGGGCAGACGCTGGGCGGCGACCTGACGACGCCCGACGTGCTGACCGTGCACCGCACGCTGGCCGCGATGCGCGACGCCGGTGCCAAGGCCGTGGCCATGGAAGCCTCTTCCATCGGCATCGAACAGGGCCGCATGGACGGCGTGCGTGTTGCGCTGGCCGCCTTCACCAACCTGACGCGCGACCATCTTGATTACCACGGCACCATGGAACGGTACGAAGCCGCCAAGGCGCGCCTGTTCCGCTGGCCGGGCCTGACCGCCGCCGTGATCAACGCCGACGACGAAGCCGGCCGCCGCCTGATCGCCGACCTGCCTGCCGGCATGGCGATGGGCTACAGCCTGAGCGAAGCGCAGGACATTCCCGCCGGCATGCGCGCGCGCGATCTCCAGGCTACCGCGCAGGGGCAGATCTTCACGCTGGTGTCGCCGCATGGCGAGGCGCAGATCGTGACGCGCCTGCTGGGCGCGCATAACGTATCGAACCTGCTGCTGGTTGCGGGCGTGCTGTATCAGCTGGGCCTGCCGTTTGCGCAGATCGCGCGCGAACTGGCGGCGACTGACCCCGTCGACGGCCGCCTGCAGACTGTCGAACCGGTGGCGCATAGCACCCAGGCCAGCACGGGCCGTGGCCCGCTGGTGGTGGTGGACTATGCCCATACCCCGGATGCGTTGTCACGCGCGCTGGCGGCCTTGCGCGCCGTTGCGACCGCCCGATCGGGCCGCTTGATCTGCGTGTTCGGCTGCGGCGGCGAGCGCGATCCGGGCAAGCGTCCGGTGATGGGCCGCATCGCTGCGGACTTGGCCGACCATGTGGTCGTGTCCAGCGACAACCCGCGCACCGAGTCGCCCGAAGCCATCGTCGAACAGATCCTGACGGGTATTCCCGACAACGTGACGCCCGACGTGCAAGTGGACCGCGCACGCGCCATCATGCAGACCATCTGGGCCGCGGCGCCCGATGATGTGGTGCTGCTGGCCGGCAAGGGCCATGAAACCTACCAGGATATCGGGGGCGAGAAGCTGCCGTTCGATGACCGGGAGTGGGCGCGGCTGGCGCTGCTGTTGCCGCAGGTCAAGGGCGTGTCGACCGACACCCGCCGCATCGGCGAAGGCGAACTGTTCGTGGCGCTGGTGGGCGAGAACTTCGACGCCCATAACTATCTGGATCAGGCCGAAGCGCGCGGCGCGTGCGCGGCCGTGGTGGCGCATGCCGTGCCCGACGCCAAGCTGCCGCAACTGGTGCTGGGCGATACCCGCGTTGCGTTGATGCGCATCGGCGCCGCGTGGCGCGCGCGGTTCACGCTGCCCGTGGTGGCGGTGACCGGCAGCAATGGCAAGACCACCACCAAGGAAATGATCTCGGCGATGCTGGCCGAGTGGCAGGGCGAGACGGGCCGCCTGGCGACCGCCGGCAACCTGAACAATGACATCGGCGTGCCGCTGACCCTGCTGCGCCTGCGGCCGGAGCACCGCGCCGCCGTATTCGAACTGGGCATGAACCACCCCGGCGAGATCGCGCAGTTGGCCGCCCTTGCGGCGCCCTCGGTGGCGCTGGTCACCAACGCCCAGCGCGAACACCAGGAATTCATGCACAGCGTGGAAGCGGTGGCGCACGAGAACGGCGCCGCCATCGCGGCGCTGCCCGAGGACGGCGTTGCCGTGTATCCCGGCGACGAGCCGTATTCGGCGATCTGGGATGCCCTGGCCGAGCCGCGCCGCGTGCTGCGTTTCGGCCTGCAGCCCGGCCTGGATGTGTACGCCGAGCAGATCCTCGCCGACGTGAACGCCACGCGTTGCCGTGTGGTGACGCCGGTGGGCGTTGCCGACCTGACGCTGCCGGTGCCGGGCCTGCACAACCTGCGCAATGCGCTGGCCGCCATTGCCAGCGCGATCGCCGCGGGGGCGCCGCTGGACGGCGCGGTGCGCGCACTGGCTGGTTTCAGCCCGGTCGCGGGGCGCATGCAGCACAAGAGTATGAGTGACGGAACGTTGCTCATTGATGACACTTACAATGCCAACCCCGACTCGGTCCGCGTAGCCGTGGACGTGCTGGCCCGCATGGCCGGCAAGCGCGTCCTGGTGCTGGGCGACATGGGCGAGGTCGGGGACAACGGCCCCGCCATGCATGTCGAGGTGGGCAATTACGCGCGTGAGCAAGGGCTCGACGCGCTCATCACGCTAGGCGAAGCCAGCCGGGCGGCCGCGGCCGCATTCGGAGTGGGCGCACACGCCTGCGCATCGGTAGACGAAGTGGTTGCCGCCATGCGCGGCCTGCGCGCGTCCTGCGTATTGGTAAAGGGATCGCGCTTTATGCGCATGGAGCGGGTAGTGACGGCTTTTTCTACGAATGAAGGTGTGACGGCCAAGGGGCAGGGAGAGCAGAATGCTGCTTGAAATCGCCCGCATGCTGTCTGACGATGTGCGCGCACTGGGGGTGTTCGAATACATCACCCTGCGCGCTGTTCTGGCATGCGCGACTGCGCTGTTGATTGGCCTGGTGGCGGGTCCGCGCGTGATCCGCAAACTGACCGAGATGAAGATCGGCCAGGCCGTGCGCTCCTACGGTCCGGAAACCCATCTGGTCAAGACCGGCACCCCCACTATGGGCGGCGTGCTCATCCTCATTTCCATCGCCATCAGCACGCTGCTGTGGGCGGACTGGACCAACCGCTTCGTGTGGGTGGTGTTGCTGGTGACCTTCGGCTTCGGCTGGATCGGCTGGATGGACGACTACCGCAAGGTGGTCTATCGCGATCCCGAAGGGATGCCCGCGCGCCAGAAGTTCTTCTGGCAGGCCACCATCGGCATTGTGGCCGCGGTGTATCTGGCTTTCGCTGTGTCCGCGCCCGCCAACACCGAACTGTGGCCCCTTTTCAAGGCCTGGGTGGGAAGCGGCTTCACGATGCCGCTGCCGACGCGCGCTGACCTGATCGTTCCGTTCTTCAAGAGCGTGAGCTATCCGTTGGGCGTGCTTGGCTTCGTGGCGCTGACCTGGGCGGTCATCGTCGGCACCAGCAATGCCGTGAACCTGACCGACGGCCTCGATGGCCTGGCCATCATGCCTACCGTCATGGTGGGCAGCGCGCTGGGCATCTTCGCCTATGTGGTCGGTCGCGTGGACTATTCCAAGTATTTGCTGTTCCCCTACATCCCGGGCGCGTCGGAACTGATGGTGCTGTGCGCCGCGATCGGGGGCGCCGGGCTGGCATTTTTGTGGTTCAACGCGTATCCGGCCCAGGTCTTCATGGGCGACGTCGGCGCGCTTGCCTTGGGGGGCGCGCTGGGCACCATTGCGGTCATCGTGCGCCAGGAAATCGTGCTCTTCATCATGGGCGGCGTGTTCGTGGTCGAGACCCTTTCCGTGATGATGCAAGTGACTTGGTTCAAGTACACCAAGCGACGTTATGGAACAGGTAGACGCATTTTCCGCATGGCCCCGTTGCATCATCACTTTGAAGTGGGCGGCTGGAAGGAAACCCAGGTGGTCGTGCGTTTCTGGATCATCAGCATGATGCTGGTGCTGATTGGCCTCTCTACCCTGAAGTTGCGATGAATACGATGGAAACCTCCCGCGCAGACGCGCCGCTCGTCCTGATCCTCGGATTGGGCGAGACGGGTGTCGCCGCCGCTCGCTGGTGCGCCCGCCTGGGCGCCCGCCTGCGCGTGGCCGACACGCGCGCCGAACCGGGCGGGCTGGCTGCGCTGCGCGAATCGCTGGCGCAAAGCGAAGTGGAATACCGCTTGGGCTGCGACGAGTCGTTCGACACGGCGCTGCTGGACGGCGTGAGCCAAGTGGTACTGAGCCCGGGCTTGGCGCCTGCTCAGGCGCCCGCGGCCGATCTGCTGCGCGAGGCCGAGGCCCGCGGCATCGAGATCGTCGGCGAGATTGAATTGTTTGCGCGCGCGCTGGCCGATCTGGCTGAAACGCGCGAGTACCGGCCGCGCCTGTTGACCGTGACAGGTACCAACGGCAAGACCACCGTTACCGCGCTGACGCGCCAACTGATCGAAGCCAGCGGTCTTTCGGCCGTGGCGGCGGGCAACATCAGTCCCGCGGCGCTGGCCGCGCTGATGGAAGCGCTGGATGCCGAATCGCTGCCGCAGGTCTGGGTGCTGGAGCTGTCCAGCTTCCAGCTGGAAACCACGCGCTCGCTGATGGCCGACGCGGCCGTCGTGCTGAACGTCACCCAAGATCATCTGGACTGGCATGGCAGCATGGAAGCCTACGCGCAGGCCAAGGCCCGCCTGCTGAAGATGGCCCGGGTCGCCATCGTCAACCGCGACGATCCGTACACCGTGGACATGGTTGCCACGCTGAACGCGCTGAACGTGCGCAGCTTCGGCCGCGACGTGCCGGAGCTGGTCGGCGACATGGGCCTGGAGCTGGGCCAGGGCGTGGCGTGGCTGGCGGCCTGCGAACCCAATGATTTCGATGAACCCGCGCCGCCGGTGCGCCGCAAGAAGGACGCGCCCGAGCCGGTGCGCGCCAAGGGCCGCATGAGCCGCCTGATGCCGGTGGACGCCCTGCGCATCCGCGGCATCCACAATGCCTTGAATGCGTTGGCTGCGCTGCAGTTGGCGCGCTGCCTGGACCTGGGCTGGGGCCCGATGTTGCGCGCGTTGCGCGAATACACGGGCGAACCGCATCGCGCAGCCTTCGTGCGCACGATCGGCGGCGTCGACTACATCAACGACAGCAAGGGTACCAACGTGGGCGCTACCGTCGCCGCGTTGGAAGGTCTGGGCCAGCCCGTCGTGCTGATCGCCGGCGGCCAGGGCAAGGGCCAGGATTTCTCGCCGCTGATTCCGGTGGTGGCGCAGCACGCGCGCGCCGTGATGCTGATTGGCCAGGACGGTCCCGAGATCGGCCGTGTGCTGGCGTCGACCGGCGTGCAGTGCGTGACGGTTGAAACCCTGCGCGACGCCGTGCGCGGCGCTGCCGAGTTGGCTCAGCCCGGCGATGCCGTGCTGCTGTCGCCCGCCTGCGCCAGCCTGGACATGTTCCGCAACTATCCGCACCGCGGACAGGTGTTCGTGGAAGAGGTCGAAGACCTGGCCCGCGACCGTGGAGAGATCGCATGAGCTTGATCGCCGATCTCACCGCCAGCGTCAACGCCGTACGGCCCGGCCGTACCCGCATGCGCAATTTCGATCTGCCGCTGGTCATCGCGGCGTCGACCTTGCTGCTGCTTGGCCTGCTGATGGTGTATTCGGCGTCGATCGCGCTGGCCGACGGCCCGCGTTATGCGTCCTATGGCCGCTACTACTTCGTGATCCGCCATGGCTTGTTCATCAGCGCCGGCCTGGTGGGCGCGGCGGTGGTGCTGGCCGTGCCGATCCGCGTGTGGCAACGCCTGGCGGTGCCGCTGTTCGTGGTGGCCATGGTGCTGCTGGTGGCGGTGCTGATCCCCGGCATCGGCCGCGAGGTCAATGGCGCGCATCGCTGGATCCCGCTGGGTCCGCTGAACTTCCAACCCTCCGAATTGATGAAGCTGGCCGCACTGCTCTACGCCGCCGATTACACCGTGCGCAAGCAGGAACACATGCAGGCCTTTGCCCGCGGCTTCCTGCCCATGGCATTCGCGCTGGCCGGCGTCGGCATGCTGCTGCTGCTGGAACCCGACCTGGGCGCCTTCATGGTGATCGTGGCGATTGCCATCGGCATCCTGTTCCTGGGCGGCATCAACGGCAAGTACTTCAGCAGCCTGCTGGCCGTGCTGGTCGGCACCTTCCTGATGCTGATCTGGCTGTCGCCGTGGCGCCGCGCGCGCCTGTTCGCGTATCTGGATCCCTGGAACGAAGACAACGCCTACGGCAGCGCTTACCAGCTATCGCATTCGCTGATCGCCCTGGGCCGCGGCGAATGGCTGGGCGTGGGCCTGGGCGCCAGCGTCGAGAAACTGCATTATCTGCCGGAAGCGCATACCGACTTCCTGATGGCGGTGGTAGGCGAAGAATTGGGCTTTGCCGGCGTGATGCTGGTCATCACCCTGTTTGCCATCATCGTTTATCGCGGCTTCGACATCGGCCGCCAGGCCATCGCCATGGAACGCACTTTCGCGGGCCTGGTGGCGCATGGCGTGGCGATGTGGTTCGGCGTGCAGGCCTTCATCAACATGGGCGTCTGCCTGGGCCTGCTGCCCACCAAGGGCCTGACCCTGCCCCTGATGAGCTATGGCGGTTCCGGCATCGTGATGAACCTGTGCGCGTTGGCCATGCTGATCCGGGTCGACGTGGAAAACCGCGTCATGATGCGTGGGGGGCGAGTATGACCTCCCGCACCATCCTGATCATGGCTGGAGGCACCGGCGGACACATCATGCCGGGCCTGGCCGTGGCCGACGTGCTGCGTGAGCGCGGCTGGCGCGTGCTGTGGCTGGGCAATCCTGAAAAGATGGAAGGCCGGCTGGTGCCGCCGCGCGGCATCGAACTGGTGCCGCTGCGCTTCCAGGGCGTGCGCGGCAAGGGCGCCTCGGCGCTCTTGAAGCTGCCGTTCCTGCTGCTGCGCGCCTTTGGGCAAGCGTGGTCACGCCTGTCCGACGTGCGGCCCGACGTGGTGCTGGGCATGGGCGGCTACGTGGCTTTCCCGGGCGGCGTCATTGCGGCGCTGCGCGGCACGCCGCTGGTCGTGCATGAACAGAATGCCGTGGCCGGCACCGCCAACAAGTGGCTGGCCAGGATGGCCCGCCGCGTACTGAGCGGTTTTCCCGGCGTGCTGCCCAAGGGCGAGGCCATGGGCAATCCGGTGCGCGCGGACCTGTGCGCGTTGCCGGATCCCGCGCAGCGCTATGCCGGTCGCAGCGGCCCGCTGCGCCTGCTGGTGGTGGGCGGCAGCCTGGGCGCCCAGGCGCTGAACACGACCTTGCCGCAGGCGTTGGCGCGTCTGCCGCAGGAAAGCCGGCCGGTGGTGGTGCACCAGGCCGGCGAACAGCATTTGCCAGCGCTGCAGCAGGCCTACGCCCAGGCGGGCGTGGAGGCCGACTGCCGCGCATTCATCGATGACATGGCGGGCGCCATGGGCGAAGCCGATCTGCTGATCTGCCGTGCGGGCGCCATGACGGTGTCCGAAGTGGCCGCGGCGGGCGTCGCGGCCTTGTTCGTGCCGTTCCCGCATGCCATCGATGACCACCAGACCGCCAACGCGCGCTTTCTGAGCGACGCGCAGGCCGCCTGGCTGCAGCCGCAGACCGGCCTGACGCCCGAATGGCTGGCGCAGTGGCTGGGTCTACGCTCCCGACAAGAACTTCAAGCCGTGGCTGAACGGGCCCGCGCGCATGCGCGCCCTGAAGCCGCGGCCCATATCGCCGACGTCTGTGAACAAGCAGCGGGGCGCGCATCATGAAACACAGAATTCAACACATCCATTTCGTAGGCATCGGCGGCTCGGGCATGAGCGGCATTGCCGAGGTGCTGCTCAACCTGGGCTACACCATCAGCGGTTCCGACCTGAACGAGTCGGCCGTGACGCGCCGCCTGGCCGGCCTGGGCATGAAGATCGCGATCGGCCACGTGGCCAGCAACGTCACGGGCGCCGCCGCCATCGTCACCTCCACCGCGGTGGCGGGCGACAACCCCGAAGTGATCGCCGCCCGCGCGGCGCGCATTCCGGTGGTGCCGCGGGCCATCATGCTGGCCGAGCTGATGCGCCTGAAGCGCGGCATTGCCGTCGCCGGTACGCACGGCAAGACGACCACGACCAGCCTGGTGGCCAGCGTGCTCGCCGCTGGCGACCTGGACCCGACCTTCGTGATCGGCGGCCGCCTGAACTCGGCCGGCGCCAATGCGCGCCTGGGGCAGGGCGACTACATCGTGGTGGAAGCCGACGAATCCGACGCCTCGTTCCTGAACCTGCTGCCGGTGATGGCCATCGTGACCAATATCGATGCCGATCACATGGACACCTACGGGCATGACGTGGCGCGCCTGAAGAGCGCCTTCATCGAGTTCACGCAGCGCCTGCCGTTCTACGGCAGCGCGGTGCTGTGTTCGGACGACGCCAATGTGCGCGAGATCATGCCTTTTGTGTCGCGGCCCATCACGACCTACGGCCTGAACGAAGAGGCACAGGTGCGCGCCTACGAAGTGCAGCCGGAAGGCACGCGCATGCGCTTCAACGTGCAGCGCACGCACCGCGACACCTTGTTGCCGCCGCTGCAGGTCGAACTGAACCTGCCGGGCCTGCACAACGTGCGCAACGCGCTGGCCGCGATCGCCGTGGCGACCGAGCTGGGCGTGGCCGATGCAGCCATCTGCGAAGCGCTGTCGTCCTTCCGCGGTGTGGGCCGCCGCTTCACGCAGACGGGCGAATTCCCTGTGCCGGCCAGCCACGGCGGCGGCACTTTCACGGTGATCGACGATTATGGCCATCACCCGGTGGAAATGGCCGCCACGCTGGCCGCCGCGCGCGGCGCCTGGCCCGACCGTCGCATCGTGCTGGCCTTCCAGCCGCACCGCTATACGCGTACCCGCGACTGCTTCGAGGATTTCGTGCGCGTGCTGGGCACGGCCGACGCGGTGCTGCTGACCGAGGTCTATGCCGCGGGCGAGCCGCCGCTGGTCGCGGCGGACGGCCGGGCCTTGTCGCGCGCCCTGCGCGTGGCCGGCAAGGTTGAGCCGGTATTCGTCGAGGACGTGGCGGAACTGCCGCAGGCCATCGTGGATTTCGTGCGCGACGGCGACGTGGTGATTTGTATGGGAGCGGGTTCGATCAGCAAGGTCCCCGCCCAAGTTGGAGAACTGGCATGAGCACGCAATTCGGCAAGGTGGGTGTGTTGTACGGCGGTCGCTCCGCTGAGCGCGAAGTGTCCTTGATGTCGGGCGCGGGCGTGCACCAGGCGCTGGTCAGCGCCGGCGTGGACGCGCACCTGTTCGACACGGGCGAGCGCAGCCTGTCCGAGCTGGCCGCCCAGGGCTTTGACCGCGTGTTCATCGCTTTGCACGGCCGCTACGGCGAAGACGGCACCATCCAGGGCGCTCTGGAATTGCTGGGCATCCCCTACACCGGAAGCGGCCCGCTGGCCTCCGCGCTCGCCATGGACAAGACCATGACCAAGCGCGTCTGGCTGCAGCATGGCCTGCCCACGCCTGACTTCGAATTGCTGGACGCCGACACCGAGCTGCGCCTGGTGCCGGACCGCCTGAGCTTGCCTCTGATCGTCAAGCCGCCGCACGAAGGTTCGACGGTGGGCATCACCAAGGTGGTGGGCTATTCCGACATGAAGGAAGCCTACGCCGCAGCCGCGCGTTTCGATGCCGAAGTGCTGGCCGAGCAGTTCATCACCGGCCGCGAGCTGACCGTGGCGGTGCTGGGCGGCGGCAAGACCGCGCGCGCGCTGCCCGTCATCGAGATCGCCGCGCCCGGCGGCAACTACGACTACGAGCACAAGTACTTCTCCGACGACACGCAGTATTTCTGCCCGGCCACGCTGCCGCCCGAAGTGGCCGCGGAAGTCGCCGAGATCGCGGTCAAGGCTTACCAGGCGCTGGGCTGCGAAGGTTGGGGCCGCGCCGATTTCATCCTCGACCGCGACAACCGGCCGTGGCTGCTTGAAATGAATACCTCGCCTGGCATGACCAGTCATTCACTCGTTCCCATGGCCGCCAAGGCGGTGGGAATCAGCTACGCCGAACTGTGCGTGGCGATCTTGTCCGAGGCTGCGTGCAAAGTGCGCAGCCCGGCCCGCAACGCTTGACCCGGATACTCTGTGTGGAACGACGCTCGCACCACCAACCTGATCGCCAACACGCTGGCCGTGCTGGCGGTTTGCGCCATGCTCATTGCGGGCGTGGTGTGGGTGGCGCAACGCCCGTTCTTCACGCTGCAGGCCATCGAGCTGGAATCGATGCCGGACACCGAGCTGCACTACGTGTCCACGGGGGCGGTGCGATCGGCGATCGCGGGCCGCTTCAAGGGCAATTTCTTCACGGTGGACCTGGACGACGCGCGCGAGATCTTCGAATCGGTGCCGTGGGTCCGGCACGCCACCGTGCGGCGGATCTGGCCCAATGTGTTGCGCGTGCGGATCGAGGAACAGCAGCCCCTGGCGCTGTGGAACGAGAACCAGATGATCAACACCTGGGGCGAGGCGTTCACGGCCAACACGGGCGAGGTGGACGACGAGACGGTGCTGCCGCAGTTCTCCGGTCCGGAGGGGACCGAGTCGCTGGTCGTGCAGCGTTACGCCGAGTTGGCGCGCTGGTTCGCTCCACTGGACATGCACGTCACGCAGTTGGACCTGAGTCCGCGCTACGCCTGGCGCGTGGTGCTGTCCAATGGCATGTCGCTGGACCTGGGCCGCGATCCGGGCGCCGATGCGCCGGATCCGCATGGTCTGCCGGGCGCCTTGCCGTTTGCGGCCCGCATTCAACGTTTTGTGCAGGCGTGGCCCGCCGTTGCCGGACGCCTGGAAGGGCGCACCGTGACGCAGGCCGACCTGCGCTATCCCAATGGTTTCGCCCTGGCGCTGGCCCCGTTGCCGCCGTCGGAAACCAAATCCAAATCCACACCGAAACCTCCCAAGAAACGCTAACGCCATGACCCGTGACATCAAGGACCTTATCGTCGCCCTCGATATCGGCACCAGCAAGGTGGTGGCTGTGGTGGCTGAAATTTTGCCTGAAGGGCGATTCGAAGTGCTGGGCCTCGGCCAGCACGAATCGCGCGGCATGCGCAAGGGCGTGGTCGTCAATATCGAGACCACTGTGAATTCCATCCAGCGCGCGCTTGAAGAAGCCGAGCTGATGGCAGATTGCAAGATTCGCGACGTCTACACCGGTATTGCCGGCAGCCATATCCGCAGCTTCAATTCCAGCGGCATGGTCGCCGTGAAGGACAAGGAAGTCACCGCCACCGACGTTGCCCGCGTCATCGAGACCGCCAAGGCGGTGAACATCCCGACCGACCAGCAGGTGCTGCACGTGCTGACGCAGGAGTTCATCGTCGACGGCCAGGAAGACATCCGCGAACCCATCGGCATGAGCGGCCTGCGCCTGGAAGTGCGCGTGCACATCGTGACGGGCGCGGTCAGTGCCGCCCAGAACATCGTGAAGTGCGTGCGCCGCTGCGGCCTGGAAGTGCAGGACCTGATCCTGCAGCCCCTGGCCTCCAGCCTGGCCGTGCTGACTGCCGATGAAAAGGAACTCGGCGTCGTGCTGGTCGACATCGGCGGCGGCACCACCGACGTGGCCATCTTCACCGGCGGCGCGATCCGCCACACCGCCGTGCTGCCGATCGCCGGCGACCAGATCACCAACGACATCGCTGCGATGCTGCGCACGCCCACGCCCGATGCCGAGGAAATCAAGCTGCGCTATGGCGTGGCCAAGCAGGTCCTGGCCAGCCCGGACGAGTCCGTTGAAGTGCCGGGCCTGGGCGACCGCGGCCCGCGCCAGGTCAAGCGCCAGGCGTTGGGCGCTGTGATCGAGCCGCGGGTGGAAGAGCTGTTCACGCTGGTGCAGCAGGTCGTGCGCGACTCCGGCTACGAGGACTTGCTGGCTTCCGGCGTGGTCCTGACCGGCGGTTCGGCGCAACTGCCCGGCATGATCGAACTGGCCGAGGACGTGTTCCTCAAGCCGGTGCGCGTGGCGGTGCCCGAATACGAAGGCAGCCTGGCCGACGTGATGCGCAATCCGCGCTTCTCGACGGTGATGGGCTTGTTGCAGGAAGCAAGAATGCAGCGCGTGCGCGGCCGCAAGGTCGCCGCCCAGACCGGCAATTTCAAGAGCCTGCTGGCGCGCATGAAGGAATGGTTCATGAACTGAGTTGTACAGGGCAGGTTGGGGCCTGTCCTTGGTGCGGTTCGCAGCGGTATCGCGGGCCGGGCCAGAAGAGGGGAGGCGCTTCAAACCCGTTGCGGGCCCGTCCGGCGACGAGTTTGAGGCGATTCACAAAACATAGGTTGGTTGGGGAATTTTTGTGATTTGCGAAATCGGACTTGTGAGGGAGTCATCATGATGAACTTTGAGATGCTTGAGAACAACACCAAAGGGACCGTTATCAAGGTCGTTGGTGTGGGCGGTGCGGGCGGCAATGCCGTGGCGCACATGATTCGCAGCGGCGTGCACGGCGTGGATTTCATCTGCGCCAACACCGATGCGCAGGCACTGGCGGCGACCAACGCCCCGGTGCAGATCCGTCTGGGCCGCACCGGCCTGGGCGCGGGCGCCAAGCCCGAGCAGGGACGCGCGTCGGCTGAAACCGCGCGCGAGGAAATCCGTGCCGCGCTGAATGGCGCGCACATGGTCTTCATTACCGCCGGCATGGGCGGTGGCACCGGCACCGGCGCAGGTCCGGTCGTGGCCGAAGTCGCCAAGGAACTGGGCATCCTGACCGTGGGCGTGGTCACCAAGCCGTTCACCTTCGAAGGCAACAAGCGCCTGAAGATGGCCGAGGACGGCATCTCGGAACTGGCCAAGCATGTGCATTCGCTCATCGTGGTGCTCAACGAGAACCTCTATGAACTGATGGACGAGGACGCGACGCAGGAAGACTGCTTCCGTTCCGCCGACGACATCCTGCACAACGCTTGCGCGGGTATTGCCGAAATCATCAACGTCGAAGGCAACGTCAACGTCGACTTCGAAGACGTCAAGACGATCATGGGCGAGCAGGGCCAGGCCATGATGGGCACGGCGTCGGCTTCGGGCGCTGACCGCGCCCGCGTGGCCGCCGAGCACGCCATCGCTTGCCCGCTGCTGGAAGGCGTGGACCTGAACGGCGCTCGCGGCGTGCTGGTCAACATCACCGCCAGCCGTTCGCTGAAGATGCGCGAAACGCGCGAAATCATGGAAACGATCCGCAGCTACGCTTCGGACGACGCGACCGTGATCTTCGGCACCGCCTACGACGAGTCCATGGGTGAGAACCTGCGCGTGACCGTGGTTGCGACCGGCCTGGGCCGTGCGCAAGCGCGTCCGCAGCTGGTGCAGAACACCGCTGAAGTGCTGCGTACCGGCACCGACAACATGCCCATGGGCGCGATGCCGGCTGGCGGTCAAGGCGATTACCGCAACCTGGACATGCCGTCTGTCATGCGCAATCCGCGCAGCCAGGCGTCGGCCCAGGTGCGTGCACTGGAAAGCTCGGGCATGGATCATTTCGACATCCCGGCATTCCTGCGCAAGCAGGCGGATTGAACCTAAGAGCCTGTTTCAGGCTCTAAACGCACTCCCTCATCTCCGGCCCGCCTGTCCCCACAGGCAGGCCGGAGGCGAAGCGGTCCGTGTTCCCCTTGCACGGTTCCAATAAGGGACGGAGGTATCGGTCGATCCGGACGCCAAATGGCGCCAGGGATCGGACAGAGTTACAATACGTCAGTTACGCCGGCAATCTGCTCGTCTTCTTGCCGGCTTCCTGGCTCAAAACACCCAAGTCTCATGTTCCGACAGCGCAGCATTCAGAATCTCGTCCGCACGACAGGCGTCGGCGTCCACTCCGGACGGCGGGTCGAGCTCACCTTGCGCCCGGCACAACCGAATACGGGCATCGTTTTCCACCGCGTCGACCTGCCGCAAGTCGTGGACCTGCCCGCGCAGGCCACCGGCGTGGGCGACACGCGCATGGCATCGGTGCTGCAGCAAGGCAATGTCCGCGTGTCCACGGTGGAACACCTCATGTCGGCGCTGGCCGGCCTGGGCATCGACAACCTGCATATCGACCTCACTGCCGAAGAAGTCCCGATCATGGACGGCAGTGCGGCCACGTTTGTCTACCTGCTGCGCTCGGCAGGCATCGTCGAACAGAACGCGCCCAAGCAATTCATTCGCGTTCTGAAGCCGGTGGAAGTGCGCGAAGGCGAAGGCCGCAACGAGAAATGGGCCCGGCTGGAACCGCACGAAGGCTATGCGCTGGCGTTTTCGATCGATTTCCGCCACCCCGCCATCGACTCCACGGCCAATTTCGCCGAGATCGATTTCGCCACGCATTCGTATGTGCGTGAAATCGCCCGCGCGCGCACCTTCGGCTTCGTCAACGAAGTCGAGGCCTTGCGCTCCATGGGCCTGGCCCGCGGCGGCAGCCTGGATAACGCCATCGTCATGGACGAGTACCGCGTGCTCAACAGCGACGGTCTGCGCTACGACGACGAATTTGTGAAGCACAAGATCCTGGACGCCATCGGCGACCTGTATCTGTTGGGCAAGCCCCTGGTGGCGCGCTACGTCGCGTGCAAGTCGGGTCACGGCCTGAACAATCAGCTGGCCCGTGCGCTGCTGGAGCAGCGCGACGCCTGGGAGCTGATCACCTACGAATCGCAGGCGGAGGCGCCGCAGGCGTTCCGCCACGAGTGGCAGCTGGCCTAGCGTCAGACCCACCCCCTACCCGCTGCGCGGGTCCCCTCAAGGGGGGCGGCGCTGGCGGACCGGCAAAGCTGGCTCCGCTGCGCCCGCGCTATCATTGTGCGCGGCTAGGTTCCTGATTGTTCGCGGTAATTCCCTGGGTGGGTCCCGGCGGATGGCTGCGGTCGTCATCCCCTAGCGCTTAAGGCGCAAACCGGCGGCAAACCATAGTATCGATCCGTCCGAGAACTTGGTTTCGCTTCGTTTCCGGGGGCGCCGGATCAAGGACAACCCTGCCGGCTTCAGCTACTCTTGTGGTGCTTCAAGAGCTTGGCGACCGCGTCGGCCAGAGGGCCGGGCCGCAGGTTGCCGTGCAGTGTCTCGAACGCGCCCAGGGCGGTGTTGCCCAGCGGTTGCGCCTCTTTGGGAGGGCGCGGCTGACGGGCGCCGGGCTTGGGCAAACCCGCTTGTACCTTGACGGCGATTTCGTTAAGGTTCCAGCCTTGGTCTGCCAGGGACCGCGCGATGCGCGGTGCCAATTGACGCATCTTGGCCGCATGCGCGGCACTCGGCACCACCAGGTGGAGGCACTGGTTTTCCAGCTTGCCCACCTGGCATACGGCGCCCAGCGGGGCGGGCAGAACCGCCGCCACCGCGTACTGAATTTGCAGGTGCTTGCGGGCGGTCGCCAGAACTCCGGCGCCCCGCATGTCATGACCCAGCCATCCCAGGGCGGTATCTTCTTTCCGCCGGCTGGAACTGGAACGTTGACGGTATGAAGTGGGTCTATTCATCCCGGCTCTAAGAATTAGGAAGCAAACCTTGAAAATCGTGATTATGCACGCCCGCGACGGGCAGGACGGGCATTTCACCCTGGGCGGCGCGCGCCTCGCGCTGTTTCTGGGGGGCGCCTTGATCACGGCCGCCATCTTTGGCGCCGCATTACAACGATACCTTACTCCGATCCTCCCGGCCGTACATGCCGTGGGCTGGCCCCTGGCGGGCCAGCCCGGGCGCGATGCCGATTTCCTGCGCGGCAACATGAATTTGCTGGCCGCCAAGGTCGGGGCGCTGCAGGCCAAGCTGGTGAGCATTGACGGATTGGGCCAGCGCGTGGCCAAGGTGGCCGGCGTGGCCTATACCGACCCCGAATTGGCCAAGCAGCTGGCCGTGGCGCAGCCCGAGGCGCTGACCCAGCCCGAGGCCATCCAGGTCATGGACGATCTGTTCACCGACCACCCGCCGCCCAGCGCGGCCTCGGCCGAGGCGCTGGGCCGCCAGCTCGACGAGATCCAGGCCAGGCTGGCCCAGCAGTCCGACAATCTGAAGCTGTTGGACGCGGCGCTGACCAAGCGGTCGGCGGACCAGGCGCGCATGCCGACCGCCATGCCCATCACCGATTACCCCTATCTCAGTTCGTCTTATGGCTGGCGCCGCAACCCCGTGACCGGGCGCAGCGCCATGCACGAAGGCCTGGATTTCGCCGCGCCTCCGGGCACGCCCATCCTGGCCGCCTCGGGCGGCGTGGTGCTGGAGTCCAAGTTCCAGCCGGGCTACGGCAACATGGTCGAGATCGATCATGGCGACGGCCTGATCACCCGCTACGCCCACGCTTCCTCCCTGATGGTCAAGCAGGGTCAACTGGTTGAACGCGGCCAGCAAGTGGCCCGCGTGGGCAGCTCCGGCCGTTCCACTGGCCCGCATTTGCACTTCGAAGTGCGCCTGGCCGGGCAGCCGCTGGACCCGCGCCTGTTCCTGGGGCCGCACCAGACCGCGCCGCCCTCCACGGTGGCCCACGCCGCCCAGTGAACCTGGGCGGTCCGCGCCGGTCAAACCGGCCGGCAGTGCTGCCCTGGCCATAGGTTCAGGCTATTGCGCTCCAGGTGCGTTAAACTGGTTCGTTTTCCAGCGGACCCCCGCTCAACCAATAACATCAAGTCACGGGTGACGCTGCTCCGGCCTTTCGTGGGCGCGGCGTGGCTCGTGCGGCCGACATACGCATGGTTTCTCTGCTCAAAAAACTCATAGGCAGTCGCAACGACCGGCTGCTTAAGCAGTATCGCAAGCTGGTAACCCAGATCAATGGGCTCGAACCCAAGATCTCCGCGCTCTCCGACGCGGAACTGGCGGCCAAAACCGAGGAATTCCGGTCCCGTCACGCCCAGGGTACGTCCCTGGACGATCTGCTGCCCGAAGCCTTCGCGGTTGTGCGCGAAGCCGGCAAGCGGGTGTTCGGCATGCGCCACTTCGACGTGCAGATGCTGGGCGGCATCGCCCTGCACAGCGGCAAGATCGCCGAAATGCGCACGGGCGAAGGCAAGACCCTGATGGCGACGCTGCCGGTCTACCTGAACGCGATCGCCGGCAAGGGCGTGCACGTGGTCACGGTGAACGATTACCTGGCGCGCCGCGACGCGGAATGGATGGGGCGCCTGTACCACTTCCTGGGCCTGAGCACCGGCGTGGTCGTGCCGCAGCAGCCCAACGAGGAAAAGAAGGCGGCCTACCAGGCCGACATCACCTACGGCACCAACAACGAATTCGGCTTCGACTATCTGCGCGACAACATGGAATACCGTGTTGAAGACCGTCGCCAGCGCGGCCTGTTCTACGCCATCGTCGACGAAGTGGACTCGATCCTGATCGACGAAGCCCGTACGCCGCTGATCATCTCCGGTCAGGCCGAAGACCACACCGAACTCTACGTCCGCATGAACGCGGTGCCGCCGCTGCTCAAGCGCATGGCGCACGAGCCCAAGCCGCAGGAGCCGGAACCCGAAGGCGACTACTGGGTTGACGAAAAGAGCCAGCAGGTCTACCTGTCCGAAGCCGGGCACGAGAACGCCGAAGGCATCCTGTCGCGCCTGGGCATCCTGCCGGAAGGCGAATCGCTGTACGACCCGCGCCATATCGCGCTGATGCACCACCTGATGGTGGCGCTGCGCGCCAACACGCTGTTCTTCCGCGACCAGCAGTACGTGGTGCAGGACGGCGAAGTGGTCATCGTCGACGAATTCACCGGCCGCCTGATGGTGGGCCGCCGCTGGTCCGACGGCCTGCACCAGGCGGTCGAAGCCAAGGAAGGCGTGAAGATCCAGCACGAGAACCAGACGCTGGCGTCGATCACGTTCCAGAACTACTTCCGCATGTACGAAAAGCTGTCCGGCATGACCGGCACGGCCGATACGGAAGCCTACGAATTCCAGGAAATCTACGGGCTTGAAACGGTCATCATCCCGACCAACAAGCCCATGGTCCGCAAGGACCAGAACGACCAGGTCTTCAAGACCGACGGCGAAAAGTACAACGCCATCCTCGAAGACATCCGCGACTGCCACGAACGCGGCCAGCCGGTGCTGGTGGGTACCACCAGCATCGAAAACTCCGAGCTGCTGTCGGGCCTGCTGAAGAAGGCCAAGCTGCCGCACGAAGTGCTGAACGCCAAGCAGCACGCCCGCGAAGCCGAGATCGTTGCCGAGGCCGGCAAGCCTGGCCACATCACCATCGCCACCAACATGGCGGGCCGCGGTACCGACATCGTGCTGGGCGGCAGCGTCGACAAGCAGGTCGATCTGATTCGCGCCGACGAATCGCTGTCCGATGCCGAAAAGAGCGCCCGCATCGAGAAGGTGCGCGCTGAATGGAAGCCGCTGAACGAGCAGGTCAAGGCCGCCGGCGGCCTGCGCATCATCGGCACCGAACGCCACGAATCGCGCCGTATCGACAACCAGCTGCGTGGCCGTGCGGGCCGCCAGGGCGATCCGGGCTCGTCGCGCTTCTACCTGTCGCTGGAAGACTCGCTGATGCGCATCTTCGCGGGCGACCGCGTGCGCGCCATCATGGAACGCCTGAAGCTGCCCGAGGGCGAGCCCATCGAGGCCGGCATGGTGACGCGTTCGATCGAGACCGCGCAGCGCAAGGTGGAAGGCCGCAACTTCGACATCCGCAAGCAATTGCTGGAATACGACGACGTCGCCAACGACCAGCGCAAGGTGCTGTATTCGCAGCGCAATGACGTGCTGGAAGCCGCCAGCGTGGGCGCCACCGTGCAGAACCTGCGCGACGCCGCCGTGACCGAGATGTTCAACACCTACGTGCCGCCGGAATCGGTGGAAGAACAGTGGGATGTGCCGGCGCTGCAGACGGCGCTGGAGGCTGACTGGCATGTGCAGTTGCCGCTGACGGAAATGCTGGAAAAGGAAGCCAACCTGACCGACGACGACCTGCGCGAACGCGTGGTGGGCGCCGCGCGCGAGGCCTACCAGGCCAAGGTCGACCAGGTGGGCACGGAATCGTGGTCGCAGTTCGAGCGTTCGATCATGCTGCAGGCGATCGACACGCACTGGCGCGAACACCTGTCGGCGCTGGACTATCTGCGCCAGGGCATCCATCTGCGCGGCTATGCGCAGAAGAACCCTAAGCAGGAATACAAGCGCGAAGCCTTCGAACTGTTCTCGGGCATGCTGGATCGCATCCGCGACGACGTGGTCCGGGTGCTGATGACGGTGCGCGTGCAGTCGCAGGAACAGGTCGAACAGGCCGAGGCCGAAGCGGCGCAGCCGCACGTGCAGAACGTGCAGTACCACCATTCCGACTACGACGAAGCGCTGGCCCAGTCTGAATCGGACAGCGGCGCGCAGCCCGTGCGCAATGCCTTGCCCAAGGTCGGCCGCAACGACCCGTGCCCTTGCGGCAGCGGCAAGAAGTACAAGCAGTGCCACGGCAAGCTCGTCTGATCCAGGAGCCATCATGCTGCATTCCGTCGGCCGCACTGAATTCGACCATGCCGTGGTCATGGTGCGCGACCGGCTGGATGCGCTGGCCCCGCATTTCGAGCGCCAGGGTTTTCACCTGAGCGACAAGGCGGTGCATAACCTGGGGTCGTGCAACCGCTTGATCGTGCTGGAAGGCACGTACGTCGAATTGCTGGGCTGGCCGCCCGGCGCGCCGCCCGCGCGCAAGGAAATCGCTGATTCCCCGTTCGGGCTGGAGGCGCTGGTGTTCCGCACCCATGACGCCGAAGCCACCCGCGAACGCCTGCTGGCGGCAGGCTTTGCCGTCAATCCCGTCCAGGAACTGAGCCGTCCCGCCATGCTGGATGGCCAGGAAGTCCAGGCCCGTTTCCATACCGTGCGTTTCGCCGAGCAACCCTTGCCCGGCATCCGCATGTATTTCTGCCGCCATCTGACGCCCGAATGCGTGTGGTCGCCTGAACTCATGGCGCATCCCAACGGCGCGCGCAGCTTGCTGCGCATCGATGCCCGCGCGCCCGACGCGCGCGCGGTCGCCGAACGCCTGGCGCTGGTGGCCGGCGTACCAGCCGAAGCCGCCAGCGGCGGCTGGGACGTGCCGCTGGCCAACCTGCGCATCCACGTGAGCCAGGATGCCGCCGCGGCAGGGCCTACGCTGTCGACGTTGACCCTGGAAAACAAGGACGGCGCGCACTACACGCTGGATACCGGCCTGTAAGCGCCAGGCGGCAGATGCCGCTGAAGAACGAATCGCCCGCAGCGTCCGCGCCGCGGGCTTTTTTTCGTCCCGAGGGCCATGGCGAGTGCGGCTGACAATAGCCCGCTTTCGGGGAAACCCGGGGTTGTTGGGTCAAGTGTATGCACTTTAGTATGCAATTCATTCCCGACGATCCAACCGAACCCAGGTGATCCGGCATGACGCAACCCTCAGTCGCAATCCGGCCTGCAGCGCGCACCAAGGAAGCGCAGGCCGAGCTGTATGGCGCGGTCAAGGCGATGGCCGTGCGCTTCGAATTCAAGCCTGGTGAACGCATCAACGAGGTCGAGCTGGCCCGCAGGCTGAACGTCAGCCGCACGCCGCTGCGCGAGGTGCTGAACCAGTTGATGGTCGAGGGTTTCCTGACCCGTTCGGTCAACCGCGGCTTTATTGCCCGCCTGCTCGACGCCAAGCAGATCCACAGCCTTTACGAATACCGCGCCGTGCTGGAGGCGGGCATCGTACGCGCGGCCTGCGAGCGTGCCACCGACCAGGAGCTGGCGAGCCTGCGGGAATTCGTCGAGCGTTCCCGCGACGTACCCGAGGACAGCGACGCCACCCGCTTGCTGGAGCTCGATGAGGCCTTTCACCTGACGCTGGCGCGCTACTCGCGCAACGAGGAGTTCGTGCGCGCGCTGGAAAGCGTCAATGCCCGCATTCATTTCGTGCGCTGGATCGACATGCAGCAAGGACGCCGCAGCCATACCCAGGGCGAGCACCTGCGCATCGTCGAGGCGCTGGAGCGGCGCGACATCGACGCCTTGCCGGGACTGATGAGCGCGCACATCGGCCGCCGCCTGGACCAGATCACCGACGTCATACGCACCGGTTTTTCCACGATCTACATGCGGGACCAGGCCGAACCCGCCACGGCAGCGCCGGCCAACACCATACAAGCAGGGGAAATGCTATGAATCACGGGATAAAGCGCGGACTGGCTGCGCTATGCATACTGTCCGCCACGGCGGGGGCCTTCATTGCGGCGCCGGCCGCGGCCGAAGAGCGGCCGCTGGTGCTGGTCGTGCCGTATCCGCCCGGAGGCAGCACCGACATCCTGGCGCGCATCCTGCAGCCGCGCCTGTCGCAGCAATTGGGCGGCCGTGCGGTCGTGGTCGAAAACCGGCCGGGGGCGGCCAGCCAGATCGCCACCGCCTTCGTGGCGCGCGCCGAACCCGACGGCAACACGCTGCTGGTCAGCTTCGACAACCACGGCATCAACCCTGCCGTGAAGCCCAAACTGCCCTACGACACCTTCAAGGACTTCGTCGCCATTTCGCAGACCGTGCGCTTCCCGCTGGTGCTGGGCGCCAATCCCAGCGTGCCGGGAGACAACCTGAAGGAGTTCCTGGCCGCGGCCGCCAAGCAGCCGCCCAACAAGTTCAACTACGCGTCCACCGGCGTGGGCTCGCTGAACCATCTGGCGCCCGAAGAGCTCAAGCGCCTGTCGAAGGTGGAGTTGCTGCACGTGCCGTACGGCGGCGGCGGACCGGCCATCCAGGCGGTGGTGGGCGGCCAGGCCAGCATGACCTGGCTGAGCTTCGCGGCGCTGCGCGGCCAGATCCAGGCCGGCAAGATCAAGCCGCTGGCGGTGGCCGGCGACAAGCGCCTGCCCGATCTGCCCAACGTGCCGACCGTGGCGGAGTCCGGCTTCCCAGGCTTTGTCGCCTATTCCTGGAGCGGCATGTTCGCGCCCAAGGGCACGCCGGAAGCGACCGTGAAAAAGCTGACGGCCGACTTCAAGGCGGTGCTGGCCGACCCGGAAATCCGCAAGAAGGTGACGGACGCGGGTTTTGAGATCGTGGCCTCCGACGGCCCGGCGCTGGACGCCTACGTGAAGTCGGAATACGACCGGTGGAGCGCCTTCATCAAGAGCAGCAACATCAATCTGGACAACTGAACGAGGCGCGGCCGGCGGAGCGCCGTGCGGCCGCGATGCGTGCAACACAAATGGAGATGACATGGAAAACATGACCGGCGCCGAAGCCATGGTGCGCATGCTGCAGCACAATGGGGTCAAGCACATATTCGGCCTGTGCGGCGACACCAGCCTGCCGTTTTACGACGCGCTGTACCGGCTGGACCACGGCATGCAGCACATCCTGACGCGCGACGAGCGCAGCGCCGGCTACATGGCGGACGCCTATGCTCGCGTGACCGGCAAGGTCGGCGTGTGTGAAGGCCCCAGCGGCGGCGGCGCGACCTATCTGCTGCCCGGCCTGGTGGAGGCCAACGAATCGTCCATACCGGTGCTCGGCATTACTTCGGACGTGGCAGTGGGCTCGCGCGGCAAGTATCCGCTGACCGAGCTGGACCAGGAAGCCTTGTACCGTCCGCTGACCAAGTGGAACCGCACCATCGACCGCGCGGACCAGATTCCCGGCATGGTGCGCGCGGCCTTCCGCGCGATGACGACGGGCAAGCCCGGCGCCGCCCATTTGTGCTTTCCGTACGACGTGATGAAGCAGCAGGTGGACGCGTCCGATGTCTGGGCCCAGCCCGAACATGGGCGCTTCCCGTCCATGCGCTACGCGCCGGATCCCCTGGACGTCGCGCGCGCCGCGCAGCGGCTGGTCGGCGCTCGCGCGCCCGTGATCATCTGCGGCGGCGGCGTGGTCATCGCCGGCGCCAGCGGCGCCCTGCAGGAGTTGGCCGAATCGCTCAAGGCCGCGGTCTGCGTGACCGTGAGCGGGCAGGGCAGCCTGGCCGACACCCATCCGCTGAATGCGGGCGTGGTCGGCTCCAACGGCGGCGTGATGGCGACGCGCGATGTGGTGGCCGCTGCCGACGTGGTGCTGTTCGTCGGCTGCCGCGCGGGCTCCACGTCGACCGAGCACTGGCGCTTCCCCAACCGCGACGTGCCCATCCTGCACATCGACATCGACCCCATGGTGATCGGCGCCAATTACCTTACTGAAGTCGGCATGGTGGGCGACGCCAAGCTGGCGCTGGAAGCCCTGGGCGTGGAGGTGGCGGCGCGCCTGGCGCACCGTCCGTCCGACGCCGCCGACGGCGCGGTGCTGGCCGGCCGCGCCAAGGAGGCGCGCCGCGCGCAGCTGGAGCCGTTGGCCCACAGCCTGGACGCGCCCATCCGCCCCGAACGTGTGGTGCAGTCCTTGAACCGCCTGCTGCCCGACGACGCGGTGGTCTGCGCCGATCCCGGCACGCCTTGCCCGTATTTTTCCGCCTACTACGACGTGTCGCGCCCCGGCCGGCACTTCATCACCAACCGCGCCCACGGCGCGCTGGGCTTCTCCATGTCGGCCGCCCTGGGCGCCTGGGTGGGCCGGCCCCAGTCCAAGTGCGTGTCGGTGATGGGCGACGGCAGCTTTGGCTTCACGGTGGGCGAACTGGAAACCATCGTGCGGCACAAGGCGCCGCTGCTGATGGTGGTGTTCTCGAACTCGGTCTATGGCTGGATCAAGGCCAGTCAGAAAGCGGGCTACGACAAGCGCTACTACAGCGTGGATTTCAACCGCACCGACCACGCCCGCATCGCCGAGGCCTATGGCGTCAAGGCGTGGCGCGTCGAAGACCCGTCCAAGCTGGATGCCGCCATCAAGGCAGCAATGGAGCACGACGGTCCGGCGCTGATCGACGTGGTGGCGCAGCCGCTGCAGGACGCGGCCGCGCCGGTCAGCCAGTGGATGGGTTGACGCTGTCGACCAGGTGATTGACGCCGGTGCAGAGATCGTCCCGGGCCACGCCGTAGATGTGCAGCGACACGGCAATGTCCGGGCCGGCATTGCCCAAGCGGTGGATCTGGCGCAGGCCTTGCGTGGCGGTGACGATGTCGCCAGGGCGGCGGGTCACCGTGCCGCAGGCCTGGGCGATGGCGGACTCCTGATCCCAGCGATAGTGGGTTTCCGTGAGTTCGCCCTGCAACACCTGATAGGTGCACCAGGTCTTGTGGCCATGCACCGGGCTGAATTGGCCGGGCCGCCAGATCAGGTAGGCCATCGTGAAGGCGCCGTGCGGATCGGCGTAGGCGATATGGCGGGTGTAGGACTCGGCCCGTCCGGCGCGCAGCTCCGCGGGCAGGTTCTGCAGCATGTCGCCGGCGCTGGCGACGCTGGCGGCCAGGTCGCGCAGCAGGGCGCGCGCGGCGTTCAATTGGGCGGACTGCACCGATGCGCATAGCGATTGCAGGCCGCCGCCGGCGAGTTGGATGGAAGACATGGCAGGCCTCCAGGCAGAGCTTCCATGGTAGGAGCTTGCGCTGGAATGCCTTTGCCAAATTCGGCGCGTCAGGGCCGCAGATTGGAAAAATATTCCATTCCGCCCGGCAGCCCCGCGCTCCTATACTGGTCTGCTTTGGCGCGACGCTGCGCCGGGCGGCGCAATGACAGGGGAGTCAGGCATGGATCTGGGGATCAGCGGCAAGTCGGCACTGGTATTCGGCGGCAGCCGCGGCATGGGCCGGGCCTGCGCCCTGCAACTGGCGCGCGAGGGCGTGGCGGTCACGATCGCCGCCCGCAACCCCGCCACGCTGGAGCAGGCCGCGGCCGAGATATCGCATGAGACCGGGATAGGCGTGGGCTGGGTGTCGGCCGACCTGACGCAGACGTCGGGCCGGGATGCGGCCATGGCCGCCTGTCCCCATCCGGACATCCTGATCAACAATGCGGACGGCCCGCTGCCGGGCGACTTCCGCAACTGGAGCCACGACGACTGGATCGCGGCGCTGGACGGCATGATGCTGGGACCCATCGACATGATCCGGCGGGTCGTGGACGGGATGATGGAACGGCGCTTCGGACGCATCGTGAACATCGTCTCGCGCAGCGTGAAGGCGCCGCATGCTGAACTCGGCCTGTCCAACGGCGCGCGCTCGGGCCTGATCGGCTTCGTCAGCGGCCTGGCGCGCCAGACCGTGCGCCACAACGTCACCATCAATAACCTGCTGCCTGGGGCCTTCGCCACGGACGCGCAGGTCCGGCACATACAGGGCATGCTGGAGCAGGCCGGCGGCAAGAGCTTCGAACAGCTCTGGGACGAGCGCGGACGCGCGAATCCGGCCGGGCGCTACGGCCAGCCCGAAGAGCTGGGGGCGCTGTGCGCCTATGTCTGTTCCGCGCAGGCCGGCTACATGACCGCGCAGAACATCCTGATCGACGGCGGCGGCTACCCCGGGACCTACTGAAGTCCGGCGCCCCGGGGGCGCAGGCTGGACGCGGGCAGGCGGAACGGGCAAGATTGGGGCCGATCCAGCCGAGGAAACCCATGGACCAGACGGACATCAAGATACTGGCCTTGCTGCAGAAGGACGCCACCTGTTCGGTCGCCGAGATCGCCGAGCAAGTGCACCTGTCCGTCACGCCCTGCTGGCGCCGCATCCAGAAGTTGAAGGATGACGGCGTCATCGCCCGCAACGCCATCTTGCTGGATCCCTGCGCGCTGGGCCTGAACCTGACGGTCTTCGTCTCCATCAAGACCAGCCAGCACAACGAGAAATGGACGCAGAGCCTGATCAATGCCGTGATGGCCTTGCCCAACGTGGTGGAGTTCCACCGCATGGCGGGCGACGTCGATTATCTGCTCAAGGTCGTGGTCGAGGACATGGCGGCCTATGACCGCTTCTACCGGCGCCTGATCGCTGCCGTGGACCTGCTGGACGTCAGCGCCAGCTTCTCGATGGAAGTCATCAAAAGCACCACGGAATTGCCGCTGGACGCGGTGTAGGCGGGCGCGCGCAATTTTTTTTCCATGGCAGGGGGCGGCGGGGATGCAAATTCCATTCGGCCCGCCGGCCGGCCCCCATCACGCAATTCTTTTGCGCAGGCTACGGCGTAGGATATCCGCACTCCCATCATGGGATGAATCGGGATATCAGAGGACCCTATGTCGTTGGCAGTACCCGCCGGCTGCGCCGGTACGGAAAATTCGCGGCGCGCGCTTTCGGTGGATGACCTGCTGGGCGGCTGGAACGGCGTCGACGACCTGTGGGTGTTCGCCTACGGTTCCCTGATATGGCATCCCGGTTTCACCTGGCGCGAACGTCGGCTGGCAACGGTGCGCGGCTACCACCGGTCCCTGTGCCTGTGGTCGCACGACCATCGCGGCTCGCCCGACAACCCCGGCCTGGTGTTCGGCCTGGACCGCGGCGGCTGCTGCCGCGGCGTGGCCTTTCAGATCGCCGCCTGCGACGTGCCGGCGGTGTTCCAGGCGCTGTGGCGCCGGGAAATGGTCACCGGCGCCTACACGCCGCGCTGGCTTACCTGCCATACGGAAGCCGCGCCGGTGCGCGGGCTGGTGTTCCTGCTGAACCGGGCCTGCCAGGAATACGCGGCCGGCCTCAGCGACGACCGTCTACTGGCGTCCGTGCGCAATGCCGTGGGGCATTCCGGGCCTTGCCTGGACTATGTCGTGGAAACCGAGCGCGCCCTGCGCGCGCACGGCATCGACGATTGGCGCCTGGGTGATCTGGTGCGCAGGCTGGGTCAGGCGTTCTGACGCCTGAAGGTAAGCGTCAGAAGCGCCAGCGGCCGAACATGAACAGCACGTTGCCCGCGCCGGCTGACCCCGGGATGTAGGTCGCGTAGAGCATCGTGTCCTTGTAGCTGGCGCTCACCAGCGGCAGGATGCCGGGGAACGGCACATAGCTCATGATGTCGTGGCGCGCCGTCAGGAAGACGGTGTAGCCTGCGCCCAGGCGGACGTTTTCACTGACCCGCCCGATCTTCAGGAAACCGTAGCCGGCGATGGGTTCGACCTTGCTGTGCGAATCCAGGAAGGCCATGGCGTACAGGCCCTGCCAGTCGCCGTCTTCGTCGTAGATGCTGCGGCCGTAGCCGCCGCCCCATGCCAGCTCGTTGAAGCTGTCGATCTTCTCTTTGCTGTAGGTGGCGCGGTTGTGCCAGGAATAGCCGGTGAAGTACAGGTCGTTGCCGCCTTCCGTCCAGATCTGGTCAAGGCGGTTACAGGCGGACTGTGCCCATGAGGGCATGCTGTCACAGGCCTGGGCAGTGGCGGCGAAGGTGGCGAGCAGCAGGCAAAGGATTGCCGCCCGGAATCTTGCGGTCATTGTGGGCGCTGAAAGGGGGAAGATGACAATCCCATTACTGTAATGGAACAGTCGTCCTCGACCCTGTCAGCTAGCTGTCAAGCAGGCGCTGCCAGAGGGAAGCGGATTTTTCCTGCTGTTGTATCCGGACTACAGCAGGAAAATCGTGGCCAGGCCCAGAAAGATGAAGAAGCCCAGCGAATCGGTGGCGAAAGTCAGGAGCACCGAAGAACCCATGGCAGGATCCTTGCCGAAGCGGGCGCGCACCATCGGCACCAGCACGCCGACCGACGCGCCGACCAGCATGTTGCAGACCATGGCGGCCATCATCACCAGCGCGATCGACACCGAGTGCGAGATGACCCAGGCGAACAGCGCCGCAACCAGGCTGCCGCACAGGCCCACCATCAGAGTGACGAAGAGTTCGCGCTTGACCAGCTGCCACAGGTTGCGGCCGGTGATGCGGCCCATCGCCAAGGCCCGGATGATCAGGGTCATGGTCTGGTTGCCGGAGTTGCCGCCGATGCCGGCCACGATGGACATGAGGAAGGCCAGGATGACGATCTGGCTGACCGTGCCTTCGAACTGGGAGGCCACGAAGGATGCCGTGGCGGCGGTACAGAGGTTGAACAGCAGCCAGGGGGCGCGGTTGCGCAGGGCGGTGGAGACGGGCGCGAAGATGTCTTCTTCCTGCAGACCGGCGCGCGACAGCGCCTGCTCCTGGGAGTCTTCGCGCATCACGTCCACCACGTCGGCGATGGTCACGCGGCCGATCAGGCGGCCCTGGTCGTCCATGACCGGCGCGGAAACCAGGTCGTAGCGTTCGAAGGCGCCGGCCGCGTCAGCGTCGGAATCCAGCGGGTTGAGCGTCAGGAAATCCGAGTTCATGACGGCGCGCACTTCGGTTTCAGGCTCGCTGACCAGCAGCTTGGACAGCGGCAGGATGCCCTGCAGCTTGTCCTGGCGGTCCACCACGAAGATCTGGTCGGTGTGGTCGGGCAGTTCGTGCAGCCGGCGCAGGTAGCGCAGCACCACTTCCAGGGTGACGTCCTCGCGCACCCGGACCATCTCGAAGTCCATGATCGCGCCCACGCTGTCTTCCGGATAGCCCATGGCTTCCAGCAGCTGCGCGCGTTCTTCTTCGGTCAGGCCCTTCTGGACTTCGGCCACCACGTCGGGCGGCAGGTCGGGCGCCAGGTCGGCCAGCTCGTCGGCGTCCATGTTGCCGGTGGCGGCAACCAGGTCCTGGCGGTCCATCGCTTCGATCAGCGATTCCCGCACCCAGTCTTCGACTTCCAGCAGCACGTCCGCGTCGTGCTCGGGGCTGACCAGCTTCCAGATGGCTTGCCGTTCGTCCTTGGGCAGCGATTCCAGGATGAAAGCGATATCGGCCGGATGCAGCCCGTCCAGCAGGGTCTTGAGTTCGGCCTCGTGCTGACGGTGCACCAGGTCCTCGACCAGCGAGGCCTTGGAGTCGCCTTCCTCCTGGCGATGCACCAGGTCGGCAACCAGTTGCTGGCGGCGCAGGCGTTCCTGCACTTCCGCCAGGGCGTGTTGGGCGTCTTCCGGGTCGAGGCGGCGGGGCGTCGCGGGCGGTTTCTGCGCGGCGGCGGACTGCGTCATGCGTTACGGCTCAAAGAGTGGGGAGGGGACGGCGGCGGCGGGCTTCGTCGGTGGCGACGTAGGTCAGCGTGGCCTCGGTGACCTTGACGATCTCGGCGTCCAGCCGCTGGCGCTCCGCGTAGACCTCGACGGACACCGTGACCGACGTCGTGCCGGTCTTGATGATGGCTGCGTAGAAACTGAGCAGATCGCCCACGAACACCGGCTCTTTGAACTGGAAGGCGTTGACCGCCACGGTGGCCACGCGTCCGGCGGCGCGGCGCGCGGCGGGGATGGATCCGGCGATGTCGACCTGGGACATGATCCAGCCGCCAAAGACGTCCCCGTGGATATTCGCGTCCGCCGGCATCGGCATGACGCGCAACACCGCGTCGCGATCGGCGGGCAAAGTCGTAAACGGGGTTTTGGTGCTGGAGGTCATGCGGCCGACTCCACTGCTAGGGAACCAGCCGATTATGCAGGAAAAACGCGACAGCGGCGTGCGTGCGCAAAGCCCGCCGCGGCCTTGGGCGCGGCGGGCCAGGGATCAGGACGCCAGCTTGACGATGGCGTAGCCGCCGACCAACAGCCAGAGGTACAGGATCAGGCCCAGCGCCATCACCCGGGGGCCGGCCTTGCGGATCTGGGCAAAGCGGGTTTCGATGCCCAGCGCGGTCATGGCCATGGTCAGGGCGAAGATGTCCAGGCGGCGGATGGCGGCCACGGCGTCGGCGGGGATGATGTTCAGCGAATTGATGATGGCCAGCACCAGGAAGCCCACCGCGAACCAGGGAATAGGCAGCTTGGCGCCCTTGCCCTGGCCGCCGGCCGCATGCGAGGCCGCGCTGCGCAGATACAGGCCCAGGATCAACAGGACCGGCACCAGTAGGGCCACGCGGGTCATTTTCACGATGGTGGCGACTTCGGTGGTGGCGGGGTCGACATTGCTGGCTGCGCCGACGACCTGGGCGACTTCATGGATGGTGCCGCCGATATAGATGCCCAGGGCTTGGGTGTCGAGATTCAGCCAGCCTGCGTGATAGAGCACCGGGTACAGGAACATAGACAAGGTGCCGAACAGCACCACGGTCGCCACGGCCACCGCGCTCTTGTGCGGGGCGGCCCGCAGCGTGGGCTCGAAAGCCAGCACGGCGGCGGCGCCGCAGATGGCGCTGCCGGCGGCGGTGAGCATGGCGGTGTCGCGGTCCAGGCCCAGCAGGCGCTGGCCCACCACGGTGCCCAGCAGCAGCGTGCCCACCACCACCGCTACCGAAACCGCCAGCCCGGGCAGGCCCACGGCGGCGATCTGCTGGATGCTGATGTTCAGGCCGTAGAAGGCCACGGCGATGCGCAGCAGGCGCCTTGCGGTGAAGTTCACGCCCACGCCCCAATCGGCGGGCATGGTGCCGCGCAGGAAGTTGCCGTAGAGCATGCCGCAGACAATGCCCACGACCAGCGGCGAAAAGCCCAGCTGGCGGATCGCGGGCAGGTCCGCCAGCTGCATCACCGCGGCGGCCATCAAGCCGACGAACAGCACGCCATTGAGTTTGTCCCGCCACGGCGTGGCGGCGGGAACGGCGGCTGGCGAGGCCGGGGTGGCGGGCAGGGGGGCGGCGGTGCTGGAAGAGGTACTCATGGCTGGCCTTTTGGAGGAGGCATATCTAAATAACTTCACGAAATATTAATTTCCCGCCTACTATTTGAAAAATTTTTATTTCAGATATGTAATATCAGTAATTCTGATATCTAGGCGGCCCCGACCCGGCAACCATGACGCCCGACCAATTGCTTACCTTTGCCGCCGTGGCCGATGCCGGCAATATCAGCCGCGCGGCGCAGTTGCTGAACCTGTCCCAGCCCGCCGTTTCCGGCCAGCTGCGGATGCTGCAGGAATGGTTCGGCGAGCCCTTGTACCGCCGCAGTGGCCACGGCATCGCGCTGACTGAAGCCGGCGAACGCCTGGCGGAGCAGGCCCGCCAGTTGCGCCAGGTGTACCGGCAGGCCCAGGCGGTGCGCGAATCCTGGCGCGGACTGGAAACCGGCGATCTGCGCCTGGGCGCCAGCACCACCCCCGCCAGCTATCTGCTGCCCAGCCTGGTGGCGGATTTCCGCCATGCCTTTCCGGCGGTCAGCCTGCATCTGTCGGACGGCAATACGCGTGAAATAGTCGAGCGCCTGCCGGCCCTGGACCTGGCGTTCATCGAGGGCGACGTGCCTGCGGGGCTGCCCGCCGACACGGCCGTGCACGCCTGGCGGCAGGACGAAGTGGTGGCGGTGGTGCGCGCGGACCACGCGCTGGCGGGCAAGGGGGCGGTGATGCTGCGCGACCTGGCGACGTCGGCGCTGGTCATGCGCGAGCCTGGTTCGGGCGTGCGCCGGCTGGTGGAGCGTGCGTTTGCGGATGCGGGCCTGGCGCCGTCGGTGGGGTTGGAGCTGGCCGGCGTGGAGGGCGTGAAGCAGGCGGTGCGTGCCGGACTGGGCGTGGGCTTCGTGTCCGTCATGTCGATGCGCCACGAAGATGGGGCGCTGGCGGCCTTGCGCCTGTTGCCCAAGCCGCTGACGCGGACCTTGAGCATCCTGGTGCCGCACGCGGACGCGGCCGCCCGCGCCGCCGAACGCTTCCTGGCGATGTGCCTGGCGGTCGGGGCGGCGGACGGCGTTTGAGGGTCAGGCCTTGGCCAGGCGCTTGAGCGCCAGCTGGACCCAGTACGTGCCGCCCAGCGGCAGCAGCTCGTCGTTGAAGTCGTAGCTGCCGTTGTGCAGCATGCAGGGGCCCAGGCCGTGGCCGCTGTCTCGGTGTTCGCCGGTGCCGTTGCCGATCCACACATAACAGCCCGGCAATTCCTGCAGCATGAAGGCGAAGTCTTCCGCGCCCATGGTGGGCTGCACGTGATCGTTGACGTTGGCCTCGCCCACAAGGTCGCGCAGCACGTCGGCGCAGAACGCGGCTTCTTCAGCGTGGTTGATGGTCGGCGGATAGTTGCGCTGGAAGGTGAACTGCACCTCGCAGTCCATCGCCGCGCAGGTGTGGCGCGCGATCTCTTCCATACGGCGTTCGATCAGGTCCAGCACGTCCAGCGTGAAGGTGCGCACGGTGCCGCGCAATTCAGCATGGTTGGGCACGACGTTGTCGGCGCTGCCCGCATGGATCTGCGTGATGCTCAGCACCGCGGCGTCAAGCGGATTGCGGTTGCGCGTGATGATGGTCTGCAGCGATTGCGCCAGCTGCACTGCCGCCATGACGGGATCGATGCCCAGGTTGGGCATGCCGGCGTGCGTGCCCTTGCCCTTCACGACGATGGAGAACTCGTTGCTGGACGCCATGATGGGGCCGGCAGTCAGGCCGAACTGGCCGGCCTTCATGCCGGGCCAGTTGTGCATGCCGAACACCGCTTCCATGGGGAAGCGCTTGAACAGGCCGTCGTCGATCATGCGCTTGGCGCCGCCGCCGCCTTCTTCCGCGGGCTGGAAGATCACATAGACCGTGCCGGCGAAATCGCGGTGCTGCGACAGGTATTGCGCGGCGGCCAGCAGCATGGCCGTGTGGCCGTCGTGACCGCAGGCGTGCATCTTGCCGGCGTGGGTGCTGGCATGCTCGAAGGTATTGACCTCCTGCATGGGCAGCGCGTCCATGTCGGCGCGCAGGCCCACGGCGCGGTCGCCCGGCAGATTGCCGCGGATGATGCCGACCACGCCGGTGCCGCCAAGCCCGCGGTCGATTTCGATGCCCCATTCTTCAAGTTTCGCCGCCACCACGTCGGCGGTGCGGAACTCCTCGAACGCCAGTTCGGGATGCGCGTGGATGTCGCGTCGGATCTTGGAAATGTCGTGATGCCACGCGACGATGGGTTCGAGCAGTTTCATGGGGCTCTCGGGCGAAAAAAGGGAACGCAACAAGGGTATCATCAATCAAAAACCAATTTAATGGAGACAAATACCATGACGCGTCCGTGGCTTGCCCATTATCCGCAGGGGGTTCCGGCGGAGATATCGACAGACGGTTATGCCTCCCTGACTGACTTGCTGGACCGGGCCTGCAAGCAGTACGCCTCGCGCATTGCGTGTACCGCAATGGGCAGCAACATCACCTATGCGCAACTCGATGCGCACGCGCAGGCTTTCGCCAGCTGGCTGCAAAGCGTGGGCCTGTCCAAGGGCGAGCGCGTGGCATTGATGATGCCCAACGTGCCGGCCTATCTGGTCAGCATGCTGGGCACGCTGCGCGCGGGCCTGGTCGTGGTGAACGTGAATCCGCTCTATACCGCCGAAGAGCTGCAGCGCCAATTGCTGGACAGCGGCGCGTCGGCCATCGTCATCCTGGAGAATTTCGCGCATACCTTGCAGCGCGTCACGGACCGCGGGCAGCTCAAGCACATCGTCGTGACGGGTCCCGGCGATCTGCTCGGCGGCCTGAAGGCGCCGCTGGTCAACCTGGCCGCGCGCTACGTCAAGAAGATCGTGCCCGCGTGGCAGATCGACGGCGCCCGCATGCTGCCCGACGTGCTGCACGACGGCGCGCGCCAGCGCTTTGCGCCGCCGGCGCTGTCGATGGACGATGTGGCCGTGCTGCAATACACCGGCGGCACCACCGGCGTGCCCAAGGGCGCGATGCTGTCCCATCGCAACCTGGTGGCCAATGTGCTGCAGACGGAAGCGGTGGCGCAGCCGGTGGTGCATGACCTCGCGGACCGGCAGCTCACCATCATCAGCGCGCTGCCGCTCTACCATGTGTTCGCAATGACCGTGTGCGGGCTGTATGGTCTGCATGCGGGCATGCGCAATGTGCTCATCATCAACCCGCGCGACCAGCCTTCGCTCATCAATGCATGGCGCAAGGTGCCGATCAATGTGTTCCCCGGCGTCAATACGCTGTTTAACGCGTTGGCGCACAACGAAGACTTCGCGCGCCTGGATTTCTCCGGCTTGCGGCTGACCTTGGGCGGCGGCATGGCGGTCCAGCAGCAGGTGGCCGAACGCTGGCTGAAGATCACCGGCAGGCCGCTGATCGAAGGCTATGGCCTGTCGGAGACCTCGCCGGTGGCGACCGTGAATCCCACCAATGCGACCGCGTATTCGGGTTCCATCGGCCTGCCGTTGCCATCCACCGACGTGGCCATCCTCGATGACGAAGGCCGTGAAGTGCCGCTGGGCGAACGCGGCGAAGTCGCCATCCGCGGCCCGCAGGTCATGCTGGGATACTGGCAGAAGCCCGAAGAAACCCGCCACTCCATGACCGCCGATGGTTACTTCCGTACGGGCGATATCGGCATCATGGACCAGCAGGGCTACACTCGCATCGTTGACCGCAAGAAGGACATGATCGCGGTCTCGGGCTTCAAGGTCTACCCGAACGAGGTCGAGGCGGCCGTGGCCCAGCATCCGGGTGTGCTGGAATGCGCGGCAATCGGCGTGCCGGACGAGCACTCGGGCGAGGCCGTCAAGGTGTTCGTGGTGCGGCGGGATCCGACGCTGACCGAGGCGCAGATCCAGGATTGGTGCCGGGAAAAGCTGACCGGCTACAAGCGTCCGCGCTACGTGGAGTTCCGCGACGAGCTGCCCAAGAGCAACGTGGGCAAGATATTGCGCCGGGAACTGCGTCCCGACGCGGTGGCGGGCGTACCCGCAGACAAGGCGGCTTAGGGCCGTCAGTCCTTCTTGTCGAGGTGCGGCGCAATCATCTCGTGCAAGGCGCGTTCGATGGCCTTGTTGCCGGCCACGACGCGCCCGCCGATGGGCCAGGGATCCTGGCGGTGCATGTCGGAACACGCGCCGCCCGCTTCGCGCAGGATCAGCGTGCCGGCGGCCACGTCCCAAGGGGCCAGGCCCATTTCCCAATAGCCGTCGTAGCGGCCGCAAGCGGTCCAGGCCAGGTCTAGCGCGGCCGCGCCCATGCGGCGCACGCCGCGCGCGCGGTTGATGGCGTCATGCAGCATGGGCATGTATTGCGCGGCGAATGAAAAATCGCGGAACGGGAAGCCGGTGGCCAGCACCGCGTCTTCGATGGTCGGCGTGCGCGAGCACTTGATGCGCCGGCCGTTGAGCCAGGCGCCCAGTCCGTAGACTGCGGTAAAGAGCTCTTCGCGGCTGGGGTCGTAGACCACGCCGACCACGGGCGTGTCCTCGGCCAGCGTTTCGGAAGCCGAGATGGCGGTGCCAGCGTGCGCGATCAGCGCGATCGACACCGCGTAGTGCGGGATGTCGTGCAGGAAGTTGGTGGTGCCGTCGAGCGGGTCGATATACCAGGTGGCGCTGCCCTGGGGCTTGCCGCCGGTTTCTTCGGCGACGATGCCGAACTTGGGCGTGCGGGTTTGCAGCTCCTGGATAATGGCGGTTTCCGCCTCGCGGTCCGCTTGCGATACGAGGTCGTTGCGCGCCTTGCGGTCGATCACGAGATCGGCGCGGTGATGCGCGTAGGATTGCAGTATGGCCGCGCCTGCATGGGCCGCAGTGACTGCCGCGTCGATCGCGGCGCACAGGTCGATGGGCGAGGTCTGCGAACGGGGCTGATCATAGGTATCCATGAAACCAGTGTAAGCCTATGTATGCGTCAAACCTGTGGCTGAGCCCCGAAACTGCCGTGCCGCGTGGCGTCCGCCCAACGCGGCTGCATACAACCATTCGCGCTGATTTTCATTCTCCATTTCGTCTGCCGCCGCCGTTTCCATGTCCTTTTCCTATGCTCCCCTCATCCCCGCCAAGGCTGAATTCGATGCTGACGGCCGGCTCTATAGTCCGGCTTATGGCGACGTCTACCATTCGCCGTCGGGCGCGCTGGGGCAGGCGGAACACGTGTTCCTGGGGGGCAACGGCCTGCCTGAGCGTTGGCGCGGGCGCCGCGCGTTCACCGTCTGCGAAACGGGCTTCGGCCTGGGGCTGAATTTCCTGGCCCTCTGGAAAGCATGGCGCGACGATCCGCAGCGCAGCGCCGCGCTGCACGTGGTGTCGCTGGAAGCGCATCCCTTTGAACGCGAAGACCTTGCTGCTCTGTTGGCGCGTTATGCCCCCGAGCCCTTGGCCGGCCTGGCGCGGCAATTGGCGGCGGGATGGCCGGTCTTGTTGCCCGGACTGCATCGCCTGGAGTTCGAGGGCGGCGCAGTCACGCTGACCCTGGGCTTGGGCGATGCGCAGGTTCTGGCGTCGCGCCTGAGCGTCGGTGTGGACGCATTTTTCCTGGACGGTTTCGCGCCCGAACGCAATCCGCGCATGTGGGAGCTACCTTTGCTGCACAACCTGGCCAGGCTGGCGGCGCCGGGCGCCACGCTGGCCACCTGGGCCTGCACCGGCGAACTGCGCCAGGCCTTGCGGACGGCGGGTTTCGAGGCGCGGCGCGCGCCAGGCTACGGCGGCAAATGGCATATGACGGTGGCGACCGCCGTTGCGGCTGGCAGCGCAGCGCAGGGCGGCCCGGACGGGGTGTCCCGCCACGCCGTGGTGGTGGGGGCGGGGCTGGCGGGTTCGGGCATCGCCCAGGCGCTGGCCGCGCGCGGATGGCGCGTGACCGTGATAGACGCGGGCCGGGCGCAGGGCGCGGCGGCGCATGCAGGCCATGTCGCCGCGGCCTTGACGCCGGTAGTGGCGCGCGATGACAACGCGCGGGCGCGCCTGTCGCGCGCCGGCAGCCTGCGGGCGCTGGCGCGCTGGCAGGGTTTGCCGGCAGGCGCGGCGCCCCTGGTTTGCGGCACGGTCCAGTTGGAACGCGACGAAGGCCGGTCCGCGGCCTTGGCCGGCACCTTGGAGACCCTGGCTTTTCCCGAACACTGGGTACGCCAGGTCAGCCGCGACGAAGCCAGCGCCTTGGCCGGCCTGCCGGTGGCGCGCGGCGGCGTGTATTTCGGACAGGGCATGCTGCTGCGGCCTGACCTGCTGATAGAAGCCCTGCTGGCGACGGACGGCGTGACTCTCTTGCCCGGCACGGCTGCCAGGGTCGAGCGCATCGGCGCGGGCTGGAGCGTGCGTGATGTTGCCGGCGCCGAACTGGCGTGCGCCGATGCCGTCATTCTGGCCAATGCGTTCGGCGCGCGCGCCGTGCTGGCCGATAGTGGGCTGCTGGATCCCTTGCCGCGCGTGGGCCAGATGCACGCGCTGGCAGGCGAGGTCACGCTGGTGCCCGCGCAGGCGCTGGGCGGCGGCCCCCGCTGCATCGTCGGAGGCGAGGGCTATCTGCTGCCCGATGTGGGCTCGGGCTGCGTGGCCGGCAGCACCTACGTGCATGGCGCGTCCGAAGCGCGGGTCGGCGCCGACGGCCAGCGTGTCACCCTGGGCAAGGCGGCTGGCCTGCTGGGCGGCGGTTTCCCCGACTTCGAATCCCTGGAACCCGGCAGCCTGCCGGGCTGGGCCGGTTGGCGGGCCGTGCTGCCAGGGCGCTTGCCAGCGGTAGGAGAACTGCCTCACGCTCCGGGCCTGTGGCTGGCCGTCGGTTATGCGTCGCGGGGCTTGTCGTGGTCGGCGCTCATGGGCGACCTGATCGCCGCGCGTCTGGCGGGGGAGCCGTCCCCCTTGGAAACGGACCTGGCGCAACTTATTTCGCCACGATGAAAAAAAGCCGGAAGCGGCGTCGGGGACATGTCCCAGGTGGCGTAGAATGGCAGGAATTGCCGGGATTTGGCGCCAAATTGGCCTGAGTTGGCCGCGAACCTGGCATTTTGGCGGCTCGACGGCCGCTCCTTTTGGGGGGCGCTGGCCGAAGGCTTTAGACCCCTTTTATGGATGAGATCGCAGTCCAAATGAGGGACCGAGTTTATTTCAAAGCCCAAATCCGTCAAAATAGCGTCTTTTGATGGTTTTTGGCTTAAGCCGGGGGATGCTCTGTGCCGCCCAAGTTCGACTTTGCCCATACTACCCAGCTCGAAACCGTCGAGCTGCTGACGTCCCGCCCCAGTCGCATCGATTTCGACGCGGGCGATGGGTTGCACCTGGTAGTCGAGGCGCATGCGCCGGGCGTCTTTCGCCTGCGCTGCGGCGAGGCTAATCACCTTACCGATGACAAGCCCGGCGCGCGTGCGCGCGCCGTGGCGGAAATGCTGCTCGCGCGCCAGGAGGCCGTGGGCGAAGCCGTTATCGCTCCGCGCGACGACGGGGAGGGCTGGCGGATCACCCAGGGCGACGTCTCCCTGGAAATCCTGTCCAACCCCGTGCGCGTCGCGATCTACCGCAACGATGAACGGGTGTTCGAGTCCGAGGTATCCGCGCATACGCCCGCATTCGGGCACAACGCGCTGGACCAGGCCGACGACGCCGTCTGGACGGCGGGCTTCACGCTGCAGTCCGACGAGCGCGTATACGGCCTGGGCGAAACCCCGGGCGACCTGAACCGCCGCGAAGAATCCGTGGTGTCCGACGACCCCGAGCACCGCGCCCTGCCTTTGGCATGGAGCCCGCGAGGCTGGGGCGTCTATGTCAACACCATGCGCCGCGTCGAGCATTCGGTGGGCGTGGCACCCGCGGATTCCGCCTACGTGCTGACCGTGGACGATGTCGTGCTGGACATGTTCCTGTTCGCTGGCGAACCGGGCGAGATCCTCAACCAGTACACCGCCTTGACCGGCCGCGCGGGTCAGCCCTCGTTGTGGGCAATGGGCGCCTGGCTGCAGCAGGCCCCGGGCGAAATGCCCACGGACACCGTGGCCTTGGTCGCCCGCATGCGCGAAAACCAGATTCCGGTGGATGCCGTGACGCTGGCGCAGCCGGCGGCCTGGGGCTTCCAGTCGGACAAGACGGTTTTCGAATGGAACGCCCAGCGCTTCCCGGACGCCAAGCAGATGCTGGCGCTGTTCCACAAGCACCATGTGCATGTCGCCGCTTCCGGCTTCCCGGGCGTGCTGAAGACCAGCCCGCTGTTCGAGGAACTTGAAGACCGCGGCTGGCTGCTGGCCAAGGACGACGGTTCGGCCCAGGTGTTCGACGGCAACGCCGCCACCTCCGGACAGCCCTACGGCCTGCTGGACCTGACCTACCGCGACATCTACAACCTGTGGGTGGAGCGCCATCGCCAACTGGTCGAAGACGGCCTGGACGCGCCTGCGTGCGACGCCCAGATCGCCATCCCCGACGGCGTCACCGCCCGCAACGGCGAAACCGGCCCCGCGCTGCGCAGCATGTATCCGCTGCTGGTGCGCCGTGCGCTGTTCGATGCGGTCGCAGGCCTGAAGGTGCCGCCCGAAGGCGTGGTGCCCAGCTCCGACCTGTTCCCCGCCGCCCAGCGCCTGCCGTGGCAGGTGGGGCCGCAGGCTGAAAACACCTGGGAAGGGCTGCGGCATACGTTGCGTACCGCCTTGTCGATCGGCGCCAGCGGCTTGCCCGTCCAGGTGCATGGCATCGGCTCGGCCGCGCGCGACCGTGCCGGCATGACGCCCGAGCTGTACCTGCGTTGGCTGACCGCCGGCGTGTTCTCGTCGAACTTCGCCTTCCAGGGCGTGGAAGGCCTGATGCCCTGGGACTTCGGCGAAGAGACCCTGGCGCATGCCAAGACCTGGATGCAGTGGCGCTACCGCCTGGTGCCTTACGTGCTTGGCGCCATCGAGGACTCGGCGCGCACCGGCCTGCCGGTGCAGCGCTCGATGGCCATGTCGTTCCCGAACGATCCGCACGCGCACGACTGGGACCTGCAATACCTGCTGGGTCCGGCCCTGCTGGTGGCGCCCGTGACGGAACCCGGCAAGCAGGTGCGCGTGTACCTGCCCAAGGGCGAAGCCTGGTGGGACCTGAACACCGGGCACCGCTACGAAGGCGGCACCACCTGGACCATCGATTGCGAACTGGGCCAGTTCCCGGTTTTCGGCCGCGAAGGGCACATGCTCTGTCTTGGACCGGCCGCGCAGCATACGGGCGAGTTCAACTCGGCTCGTATCCTGGACGAGGTCTGGATGTTCGGCATGCCGGTGCATAACCCGGTCGTCATGCGCAACAAGATCCGCGTGATGCAGATGCAGGGCTCCAGCTACATCAAGGGGCTGGAAGGCTTGCGCATCTCTCCGTCCGAGGGCCTGGAAGTCAAGCGCCGCGGCGCGGAAGTCCGCATCTCGCGCGCACGCTGAAAAAACCGGCTGCGGCCGGTCCGGCACAAAATGGGCAGTCAGGAAGGCTTTCCTTCCTGACTGCCCTTTCCGCGTTATGGCATTGCTCCTTGGGGACGCAACCGGGCGCGGGTTCGGGCCTTCATATTACTTGTGGTTATTAAAAATGAAAGAAACAGTCGTTCTCTGTAGAAGAGAAAAGATACAAAATCGCTTGCCATGATTCAGATCGAGAACCTATCCAAGACCTACGCCACGCCGCACGGACAATTCCAGGCGCTGCGCGGCATCAACCTGCATATCCAGCAGGGCGAGGTCTTCGGCATCATCGGCCCCAGCGGGGCCGGCAAAAGCACGCTGGTCCAGTGCATCAACCTGCTGGAGCGGCCCAATGAAGGCTCGATCGCCATCGGCGGTCAGTCCCTGACCGGCCTGAACGAAGCGCAACTGCGCGAGCAGCGCCGTCGCATCGGCATGGTGTTCCAGGGGTTCAACCTGCTGTCGCGCCGCACCGTGTACGGCAATGTTGCGCTGCCGCTGGAAATCGCCGGCGTGGCCAAGGCCGAGATTCCGGCCCGCGTCGAGCGTCTGCTGGCACTGGTGGGCCTGGAACATCTGCGCGACCGCTATCCCAGCCAGATCAGCGGCGGCCAGAAGCAGCGCGTCGGCATTGCCCGCGCCCTGGCCAACAACCCGGACGTGCTGCTCAGCGACGAAGCCACGTCCGCGCTTGATCCGGAAACCACCCACAACATCCTGGCCTTGCTGCGCGACATCAACCGCAAGACCGGCGTGACCGTGGTCATGATCACGCACCAGATGGAAGTCGTGCGCGAGGTCTGCGATCGCGTCGCCGTGCTGTCGCAGGGCGAAGTGGTTGAAATGGGCAGCACGCGCGAAGTGTTCGCGCAGCCGCGCCACGAAGTGACCCGCGCCATGGTGTCGGCCGCCACCGCGTCCGACCTGACCGACGCCACGCTGGCGGCAGTCAAGGAGCGCATCCAGGCGCTTGCCGCCGCCAAGCCGGGCCAGGCCGTGCGGCTGCTGCGCCTGTCGCTGACCGGCACCGACGCGTCGGGTTCCTTCCTGTCCGACCTGTACAAGCAGTATTCGCTGGATGTGGGCCTGATCCAGGCGCGCGTGGAAGACATCCAGGGCGTGGCCGTGGGCACGATGTTCGTGCTGGCCCAAGGCGCGCCCGCATCGGTCAAGGACGCGATTGCCGCGCTGGCCGCCCGTGACATTACCGTTGAAGAAATAGCTCATGAGTCCGCAACTGATCGACCTGCTTATTACGTCGCTGCTTGACACCCTGCTGATGGTGGGCGTGGCCAGCGCCATCGCGGTGGTGGTCGGCATTCCGCTGGGCGTGATCCTGACGGTGACGGCCCGCGGCAACATGCTCGAGAACCAATCCGTCAACCACGTGCTGGGCGCGGTGATCAACGCCACGCGTTCGGTGCCGTTCGTCATTTTGATGGTCGCGATCATTCCGTTCACGCGCCTGGTGGCCCAGACCTCCATCGGCACCACGGCAGCCATCGTGCCCTTGTCGGTGGCCGCGATTCCGTTCATGGCCCGCATCGCCGAAAACGCCATGCGCGAAGTCGACCCGGGCCTGATCACCGCGGCGCGCGCCATGGGCGCGTCGCCCATGCAGATCATCATGAAGGTGCTGCTGCCCGAATCCTTGCCCGGTCTCATCGCCGCGACCGTCGTCACTATCGTCAGCCTGATCGGTTACTCGGCCATGGCCGGCGCCATCGGCGGAGGCGGCCTGGGCGACCTGGCCATCCGCTACGGCTACCAGCGCTTCCAATCCGACGTGATGGCCGCAGTCGTCATCGTGCTGATCGTCCTGGTCCAGGTAATCCAAAGCCTGGGCGACCGCTACGTGCGCCGCATCTCGCATCGCTGATCCTGCCGGCGCCGCACTTATTTCTCCTCACTTCCGACATTCGGGATACTGCAACATGAGCATCAAGGTTTTGAAGTCGCTGGCCGCGTTCGCGCTCGGCGCCGCCGTATTCGCCCAGCCCGCGCTGGCCCAGGACAAGCCCCTGAAGATCGGCGTGACCGCGGGCCCGCACGCCCAGATCTTTGATGTGGTGAAGCAGGAAGCGGCCAAGCAGGGCCTGAACATCCAGGTCATCGAATTCACCGACTACGTGCAGCCCAATGTCGCGCTGTCCGCGGGCGACCTGGACGCCAACAGCTACCAGCACCAGCCCTACCTGGACAATGCCAACGCAGACCGCGGCTACAAGCTGGTCAGCATCGCCAAGACGGTGATTTTTCCCATCGGCATCTACAGCAAGAAGATCAAGTCGTTGTCCGAGCTGAAGGAAGGCGCTCGCATCGCGCTGCCGAACGACCCGACCAACGGCGGCCGCGCCCTGTTGCTGCTGCAGGCCAACGGCCTGATCAAGCTGCGTCCCGACGTCGGCCTGAAGGCGACCCCGATCGACGTGGTCGAAAATCCCAAGAAGCTGCGTTTCATTGAATTGGACGCCGCCCAACTGCCGCGCTCGCTGGACGACACCGACGCGTCGGCCGTGAACACCAATTTCGCGCTGGAAGCGGGCCTGAACCCCGCCAAGGACGCCATCGCCCAGGAATCGCCCGACTCGCCTTACGCCAACGTGCTGGTCGTGCGTGAAAAGGACAAGGATCGCCCCGAGTTCGCCAAACTGATCGCGATCTACCACAGCCCGGCCGTGAAGCAGTTCATCGAGACCAAGTACAAGGGTGCGGTGGTGGCCGCCTGGTAAGCCCAGCACCGTCAGCCTCAGGAACGGTCGCCGCGAGCGGCCGTTTTTGTTGCAGGGACAGCGTTTTGGTCTGGGGCCTTGCATCGAATTTTGACAAACGGCGCCAAATCGGCCATAATTTCTGGCTTCGGTCGGGTTGTTAGCTCAGTCGGTAGAGCAGCGGACTTTTAATCCGTTGGTCGCGAGTTCGAGTCTCGCACAACCCACCACCCAATTCCTGTACCAAGCAATGGCTGTCCAAGCATTGCTGTACTCAAGAAAAACGCCGCTATTTCTAGCGGCGTTTTTTTTGCTTCTCGGTCATCGTGGTTCATGACCCGGCCATGGACTCGGCTTGTGGCCGGATTGAAGCCGCTGTTGGACCGGCGCGCGTCGCGGTTGGTCCATTTGTGTTGCTCTCTTTACGTAGAGCCTGCAAACGCGATGAGCGTCGGCTCTGCCATCGGCACATGCCGCGGGGACAGGGACGATGCCGTCTTGAACACTTCGACTGCCTGCAGCAGATCGCGCGCCTGTTCCGCCATGGAATGCGCCGCTGCGGCAGATTCCTCGACCAGCGCAGCGTTTTGCTGCGTTACGGAGTCCAGTTGCGCGATGGCGACGTTGACCTGTTCGATACCGATGGCTTGTTCGCGAGACGCGGTGGCGATCTCTCCCGTTATTGTCTTCATGCGCATCACGGAGGTCACGACTTCTTCCATGTCCCGGCCCGCTCGGGCGGCGAGATCCCGTCCGGCCTGGACCACGGAAGTGGAGGTCTCGATCAGGTCTTTGATTTCCCTTGCGGATGTGGCGCTGCGTTGCGCCAGCGCCCGGACCTCGCCGGCCACCACGGCGAAGCCCCGGCCTTGATCTCCGGCCCTGGCGGCTTCCACCGCGGCGTTCAATGCAAGAATATTCGTCTGAAATGCAATGCTCTCGATCAGCGACACGATCTGTGCGACCTTTTCCGAGTTGGCGGAAATTTCCGTCATGGCCGCGAGCATCTCGGATACGACGCCACCCGCTTTCTCCGCGGCCTTGGCTCCTTCGCTGGCCACTTCGTCGCCGCTCGCCGCATTGTCTTGATTCAGCCGTACGGTGGACGTCAGCTGTTCGATGCTGGCCGCGGTCTCTTCCAGTGACGCGGCCTGCTCCTCGGTACGATGTGACAGATCGGCATTGCCTTGGGCAATCTGACCTGCAGCCGTCGAAATCGACGCAGCCGATGATTTGATTGCATCGACGATTCTGGAGAGACGCGAGCGCATGGATTCCAGGCCATGCATCAAGCTATGGTCGTAGCGGGAATCGAGCTGCAGTCGGCTGGTCAGGTCGCCATCGGCGATGTTCACTGCCAGAAGTTGCGCATCGCCGGGATCGCCGCCCAACTGGCGCAGGATGCTGCGCGCGGTGAGAAAGGCCGCAAATACCCCAAGCAGCAGCGCGGTCAAGACGGTCGCTCCGACGGCCCATTGCAACTGGCTCGCGAGAGATCGGGTGTCTTCCGCGCGTGCATCGTTGATCTTCGTTTCGAGCGCAGCCAATGTCGATAGCGTTTCCTGGAGTACGCGCTGCCTGGGCCGCAGTTCGTCTTCCAGCAGATGTTGCGCGTTCTGGCGGTCGCCATTCAATCCTTCTTCCATGACGCGCATGAACTGCGAACGCATGTCTTGTTGCGCAACGCCTGCGGCGGCGAACAGGCGCCTTTCCTCGTTGGTGGTGCCAGAACGGCTCGAGAACATGCCGCCGAGCCTGTCTCGAGATTCGTTGTAGAGCTTATCCGCTTCATTCGCCCGCGACACTTCGGCCTTCAGCACTGACGGATCCGTGAGGATCAGGATGTTGCGGATTGCGATGGCCTGCTCCTGGACCTGGTAGCGCATATCGATCGCCAGGCGCCGTTGTTCGTTGTTGATAGCGGTGATCTGGTAGACATCCTGCTCCAGCGCGCGGATGCCAAACGCACCGAGAATGCCGGACACCAGCAGCGCCACCATGATCATCGCAAAACCCATGGCAAGGCGAGTACGCATTTTCAGCTTTGATGGCTTCATTTCAATTTCGCTTTCAAGAATGGAATTTCTGTATTCGGTTCACGCTGTCCGGACTATACGGACGCGCTGCGCACGACAAAAGACAGAAATTTTGTTCCGCCAAGCACTTTTCCTATTTTGCGGATGACCGCAGATCACCGTGCAAGCGCTGCAACGCGCAAGCGCAAGCTGTCTATCGATCGATTACGCCGCGTCGTCAGACTGTGTAATGACGCAGTTGCGGCCAGAGGCCTTGGCGCGATAGAGCAACTCATCGGCGTGCTTCAGCAGTGCGTCGACATCGATGATTTCATCTGTCCGCGCGCAGACCACTCCAAAACTGCTGGTGATCGACGCTATGGTCTTGCCGTCGGACGGCACCGCCAGGCGTTCGATGCGGCGGCGCATGCTCTGCGCCATTGCGCTCGCTTGCGCCATGCTGGGTACCGTGCACAGCACAGCGAATTCTTCACCGCCGATGCGCGCCACGATGTCGGTGCGCCGCCATGTCTGATGGCATGCCTGCGCCACCGCCACCAGAACATTGTCGCCGCCGGCGTGGCCGTAGGAATCATTGATCCGCTTGAAATGATCGATATCAAAGACGATTAAAGTCAGCATCTGTTCCGGCTGGTTCAGGCTCGCGCACAACGCTGCGGCGCGGGCGTGAAATGCACGCCGGTTGAGCAGTCCCGTGAGGAAGTCCGTCTCCGCCAACGTCGCCAGATCGGCGATGAGCCGCTCGCGTTCATGCTCCGTCTGGGACTTGGCGATGGCGTCTTCCTTCAATCTCTGGATGGCGTCGAACAGGCCGAGAACTTCCTTGCGATAGCCGGCGCCGGAGATCGGCGCGGGCGCGTTGTCATTGATGGAGTTGATGATTTCGGTGGCTACGACGAATGGCCGTATCAGACGCCAGCGGAACTTGGTGAACCCCCAGGTGGCGGCCAGCAGCAGTACGATGGCCACCGCGGTGGTCGTGACCAGCTCCGTCACCGCGTTGACGCGTTGGTGTTCCAGGAGTTTTCCCAACAAGCTCAATACTTCATCGCGGAAGTCGACGATGGATTGCATCAGCGGAACATAGCGCTCCTGCATGCCTCCCTTCAGATTCGACGAGCCGGCGGTTGACGGCGGCGTATGACGCAACGCCGCGATGTACTCCAGGCCTGCGCCAAAGTACTCATACTGAACTCGAGGATATGCGCGCGTCTCGAGGTCCGCATGGGTGGAGAGCTGTACTTCAAGCAGCGCCCGTAATTGGGAAACGCGACCCAGTTGTTGTTCGATGCGTTGCGTTTCCACGTCGCTGAGAGGGCGGTGCTGTACTTGTGCAGGCATGAAGGAGGATCCCAGCAGACCGGCTTGCTCGCGCAGTCCTGCCGCAAGCATGGCAATGGTCATGAGGCCGGGATTTTCCACTTCATGCCGGATCACGACGGCTGAGTTGTCGAGCGCGGTTTCCTCGAGCGCCGGGATTAGTCCGGCCATGATCACCACCACGTCGTTCAGTTCTTGCGCGCTGATCAGCGCGCGCTGTCTGGCGATGAGCCGATCCGCGGCGGCGCGCTGTTGGACCAGGGTCCGCGCAATGTGTTGGATGGTGCCTCGAACGTCCCTGCAGCTGTCGCAGCTGCTGGTCTGGTGCAGTTCCAGCAGCTCGGCGATCCTGCTATCGCTGGCACTGCGCGCAAGCAGCAGTTCGTGCTGTCTGGTCTCGGATACGGGCAAACCGTCGATCAGCGCGGCATTCATCGATCCGCGTTCCATCAGGACGGCAGCCATCGCCTCCAGCGTGCCCTGGACGACGTGCAGGCTCGACATCGCATCACGCGCCGCCGCGTGGGCGCGCCAGCTATGCGTAAGTTGAATGCCTATCAGCGCGCTCACCGGGATGAGAACGCCGATGACATATGCCACTGTGTAGCGGTTCAGAGATTTCAAAAGAACAGTGCAGACGAAGAGATTTCAGCGGGCTGGAGGCGTCGCCGCAGACTTGCCGCAATGCGTGGGGCTCACTCCTTTGCCCCCAGCGTGTCCTGCAGTATCACTTTGTTGAGCGCCAGGATGGCGATCAAGCGTTCAAGCCGGTTGCACTCGTTTTCGAGCCTGTTCAGCAATTTCATCTCATAGGATGCGAGACCGTCGTAGTGGACCTTCCACGCGTGGAAGGTCGCTTCGCTTACACCCATGCGCTTGCAGATGTCAGACATCGGCGTGCCAAGCGTCGCCTGCTTCAGTGCATGCCTGATCTGTTCTTCTGAAAAGCCCGACCGCTCCATGTTAAGCACCTTTCCGTATTCTGAGATGAAGCCAATTCCATTCAAACCGAGAACGGCATACGCCGTCGCGCAATCGCTTTGACTCAATGCGTCAAGCTGCCTGCAAGCCGCGTAGGGCCTGTAGCACCGCAACCCGGGTTTGCCCCAGCACCATGCCGTGCCAGTTCGCCTCGTTGCAATAGAACGCATCCAGCGTGGTTTGCAGGATGGTTCGCCGCAAATCGTCGGGCGCTTCCGGATGCGCGTGCAGCCAGTTCCTGCCACATAACGCATGCACCATGGCGTCGAAACGGACGGCCCCGAAAACAATGGCCATCGAGGTCGGAAGCGATAACGGGCAAGCCTGATAAATCAGATCGGCAAGCTGGCCGGAGATGTCGACCGACACCGAGTTGCCTTGGTAGGGAACGGTGATGTCGCTTCCCCACCACTGGCGCGCGCGCGCGACTTCGGCGTCGTCATGGCGGCCGGCGTAGAGCTTCTCTCCATGGCCGCGCGGTCCCCACCCTGTATGTACGTCGATCCAGCCGATATGGGTGCGCTTGCGGGCATGCTCGTGCAGGATGCGGCGCAGATTCTGCAGCGATGCCGCTGGGCGGTCGCCGCCATAGAACAGGCCGTTGGCATGCGAATACTGGCCGCGCGAGACGGCCTGCGAAAAAGCGGACTGTCCGTGTTCGGCGATGTACTGGGCGATCAGTTGCTGGTTGGATTGCGTTGGCGGCCATTCCTCGGGCAGCAGCAGGTCGTGCAGCCTTGCGTACTCGGGGTTTGCTGGCAGCGGCCGCCCGTCGAAGGGCAATCCGTTGCGGTTAAGGTCTATGTTGCATTCGTCGGTGCGGGCGATCCAGGAATAACCGTATGGATTGACCGCGTGCACCAGCAGCAAGGCCACGCCGGCCTCTCGTGCGCGGGCCAGCATGACGGTATCGTCGAGCAGCGCGAGCTGGCATCCGGAGCCACAGAACCCTTCCACTCCCAGCACGGCGGAGGTCATGATGAGGATCCGATCGGCGTCGGGGTCGCCGATGTAGGCGACATCTGTGCTCAGTGCTTCGCCTTCGCTGCCGGTCTGGTCGATGCCATAGGAGTGGAACGAGTCGGCGAGCGGCCTGGCCGCTTGCGAAAAGCGCTCGCGCGCCTGGGCATAGCTGCGGGAAAAGTAGCTCGCGCTGGTTCGCATCAGGCCTCCTGTAAACCGGACAGGGCCTGTAGAACCGCCACGCGACTCTGACCTAGGACCATGCCGTGCCAATCGGCGGCGTTGCTGTAGAACGCATCCAGCGTGGCGCGCAGGATTGCGTCGCGCATGGCGTCGTCGGCCTCTGGATGAGCAAGCAGCCAGTTGCGGCCGCGCAGCGCTTCGATCATGGCATCAAGAGGCACGGTGCCGAATTCCAGCGCCATCGGCGTGTGCAAGGCGTCGGGACAAGTCTGGTAGATCAGGCCTGCCAACTGGCCGGTAATGTCCACCGACGCGGAACTGCCTTCGTAGGGGACCGCAATGTCGCTGCCCCACCATTGGCGGGCCCGGGCGACTGCGGCTGCGTCGCGACGGCCGGCGTAGATTTTTTCGCCGTGGCCGCGAGGCCCCAATCCGGTATGTACATCGATCCAGCCGATATGCTTGCTGCGACTGCCGTGCTGCCGCAGCATATGGCGAAGATTCAGTAGCGACGCCGTTGTGTGGTTGCCACCGTAGAACAGGCCGTCGGCGTGCGTGTACTGCCCGCGGGTCACGACCTGGGCAAAGGCCGCCTGGCCATGCTCGGCGATGTAGGCATCGATTCCTGTGATGTTTGACGTCGTGGGCGGCCATTCCTTGGGCAGCAGCAGATCATGAATCTCCGCATATCCGGGATTTTGCGGCAGAGGGCGTCCGTCGAAGGTCTGGTCGTTGCGGTTCAGGTCGACATTGTCTTCATTCGTGCGCGCCAGCCAGGAAAATCCGTACGGGTTGATGGCGTGCACGAGCAGCAAGGCCACGCCAGCCCTGCGGGCACGTTCCAGCATGGCGGCATCGTCCAGCAGAGCCAGTTGGCAGCCTGAGCCGCAAAAGCCTTCCACGCCATGCGTGGCGGAGGTCATGATCAACAGCCGTTCCGCGTCCGACGGGCCGATCAACGCGACATCGGTGGCCAGCGCTTCGCCTGCGCGTCCGACTGGTTCGATGACGTAGGATTGAAAGTGCGTGGCCAGCGGTTTGGCCGCCAGCACGAAACGGTGGCGAGCCTCTTCGTAGCTGCGTGAGAAATAGCTGGAGCCGAGCTGCATCAGGCCTCCTGTCCGTCGATGTCGTCATGGGTGCGGTCGTCGATCCAGAACAGCACCACCGTTGAAAGCGCTATGGCCACCATCAGGAACCATGCCGGCGCCATTGAGTTTCCGGTCACGTGCAGCAGCCAGGTCACGAAGAATTGCGCGAAGCCGCCGAACACGGAGATGCCCAGTCCATACACGACCGACATGCCGGTCGTGCGAACGGCCTTGGGGAACAGTTCGGGAAGCATCGTGAATGCCGGCGCCGACTGCAGCGCCACCAGGAGCGCGAACAGGGCGACGAGCAGCATCAGCCGTTCGGTGCTGGGCGCGGCCATCAGCCACTGGAAGCAGGGCAGCAGGACGATCAGGGTCGCCAGGCGCGACCAGAAGATCACGCGCTTGCGGCCGTAGCGGTCGGCAAGCATGCCGACAAAGGGGGCGATCAGAAAGCCGACCGCGCCGAACACGACGCTGGCCGACAGCGTGGACGTCGCCGGCAAGCCCAGTTCGCGGTTGGCGTACGCTGGCATGTAGAAGCTGAGGATCTGCGTGCTGACCATGCCGCCGATCAGCAGCAAGATGCCCTTGAGTATGGTGATCTTGTAGTCGGCGAAGATGCGGCGCAAAGGCTGGTGATCGGCGGCGCGATGCGCAGTCGCGAGTTGCGGCTTGCCGATGTCCGGGGACGAGCTGGTCAGGGTTTCTTCGAGGTTGCGGCGAATGTAGGCGCCCACGGGCACGGTCAGGATGCCGATTACGAATGGCACGCGCCAGCCCCAGGCCTGCATCTGTTCCGTTGTCAGCCCCATGGTCAGCGCCGTCACGACCAGCGCGCCTAGCATTACGCCCAGCGACTGGCTGCCGAATTGCCAACTGGAATAGAAGGCGCGCTTGCCGCGTGGCGCGTGTTCGACGAGCAGGGTGGTCGAGGCGCCGACCTCGCCGCCTGCGGCGAAACCCTGGATCAGGCGCGCCAGCACCATCATGACCGGGCCGGCCATGCCCATTTGGGCATACGTGGGGGCCACGGCGATCAAGGCACAGCCCAGGCCCATCATCCACAGAGTCAGCGTCATGGCCGCGCGACGACCGTGGCGGTCGGCGTAGGAGCCGATCAGCATGCCGCCGACAGGACGCATCAAGAAGCCCACGCCGAAAGTGGCGGTGGTCAATAGCAATTGACCGTAACCGGAGGCGGCTGGAAAGAAAAGTGGGCCCAGCACCAGCATCAGGAAGGTGAAGACGGTGAAGTCGAAGAACTCGAGTGCATTACCGATAGTGGTGCCGGCGATGACCCGCCGGCGCATGGACGGCGTATGGAGCGCATTGGGCGCAGCCGCTGCGATTGCGATAGACATGTTTTCCCCTAGTGTCTGTTGAGAAGGTTGTTGGCCGCTGATTCCCGGCCTTGGGTACCTTCTTCGAGGGCACTATACGGACGCGCAGAAATAAGAAAAAGACAGAATTTGCGTTCCAATGAATACTTTTATTTATAGGGCGAATGGGCCAGGATATTCAGGGTACGAACACATCTGAATCTCGAATCCTGGTGGCGTTGTCTTGCCGGCGTTATGAAATGGCATGGCTGACCGTATCTGTTCGGCGAGGCGTCATCAAAGATCTATGACCAGACGGCTCGTCCGTGCGCGTGAGCAACATGGGAGAAACTGGTCGTTGCGTGCCTTTTCTTCCTCGGTGAGGAACTCGTCGCGATGATCCGGCTCTCCTTCGATAACGTGTGTCAGGCAAGTGCCGCAGATGCCCTGTTCACATGCTGTTGGAATATCGATTCCGGCCGACCGCAGCGCGGTTAAGGCGGTCTCATGGGATGCAACCGGGATGCGCAGGCCCGAGCCGGCAATAACGAGCTCGAACGGCGAGGAGTCGTCAGCAGAGCTTGCGACCGGGGAAAAGAACTCGCGGTGCAGGCATTCAGCAGCCCAGGCTCGACGTTTCGCGTGCTCGATGACCATCTCGATGAAACCAACTGGCCCGCATACATAGAGATGAATGTCAGGCGCCGCGCGATCCAACAACCCATCCAGATCAAGCGTGTTTGCGGGCTGATCGCTGTCCACGTGGATGAAAACCTTGGCTGCCAAGGCAGCCGAGGCAAGTTGCTCCGAGAATGCAATCTGGCCACGGGCGCGGACGCAATAGTGCAGTTCGAATGAAGCGTCTTCAGCGGATAGGGCCTGCGCCATCGAGAGTATCGGCGTGATGCCGATTCCGCCCGCGATCAGGATGGAGTGCCGGGCCTTGGGTGCAAGCGAAAATTGATTTCGTGGCTTGCCGATCTCGATGATGTCGCCCTGCTGCAATGCGTGGACTGCCAAGGATCCTCCCCGGGATTCCCTGGCCTTCAGTACTCCCAGCACGTAGCGTGAACGGTCCTGAGGAGCGTTGCAGATTGAGTATTGACGAGTGATGCTGCCCGGCAGTTGGATGTCGATGTGCGCACCGGCTTCGAAAGCTGGCAAGGCATCGTCCGTAAGCGAGACGAGTTCGACTGCGACGATGTCATCCGCAGTCCGTCGGGTTGATTGGACTCTGACTTGCATTGCTCGTGCCTCGTAGTGTTTATTTGTAGCGCGCCGTCATCGTCTAGCCATGGGCCTCAAGCTGCCATTCACGTTGCAGCTTGTCTTCGCGCAGGTGGTCGCGAGAAAAGGCCTCAGGCAGAGCCATGAATGTGTCCGAGGTAAGTGCGCCGAGTTCCTGGAGCGCCTTGTATGCCGACGAACCTTTCCAGGCGTCGGCAGCCGCAGGCGAGGGCCAATGGGTGATAAGCAGATAGAAGACCCCACCGATCTCCGGGGCGGCCTCGTTGGGGCCGATCAGCTGGTAGGGTTGGGCTTCATATTCTCCCGTCAGGGTTTCGAACGGGGACGCGCCAAGATCTTCCAGAGTGGATAGGTTTTTTTGCAAGGCATGAAGCTGCGTGTCATGCAGAGGGGCTGGCATGGCAAGACGAGTTTCATTCATGACTTTCCCGGTCAGGGATTCGCCTGGCGCGGTCTCGCGCCATTTGCGCATGTAGACCGCCGTCCACCAGCGGTCGTATGCCGCCTTTTGGGCGGCCTTGTGCCGCGGGTGGTGATGCCACGCATTCATTTGTTCGGCGCTGGCGTAGCGGACCCCCACATAACGCCAGGTCGAGTTGTGGATATCTCCGCCATACACGGATTCAAATCCGTCCTGGCTTATTGCGACAGGGTACAGAGCGTCGTTGAATACGGCGAACTTGTCCTCTTTGCCGGGGATGATCTTGAAGCCACATTCCAGCACGGTGCGCGTGGATTGTGCGGATGCAGTTGCCATTTCTTGTGCTCCAGTGAAGGGCGATTGAATTGCTCTGGCTCAGATTTACGAGGCGTCGATGTCGTCATGGGTGCGGTCCTTGATCCAGAACAGCACCACCGTAGAAAGCGTCATGGTCACCATCAGGAACCATGCCGGGGCCATGGAGTCGCCGGTCACGTGGAGCAGCCAAGTCACGAAAAACTGGGAGAACCCGCCAAGTATCGAAATCCCGAGTCCAAATACGACGGACAGGCCAGTGGTGCGTACCTGTTTGGGGAACAACTCGGGCACCATGGTGAACGCAGGTGAGGTCTGAAGGGCCACCAGCAGCGAGAGCACAGCAAGCAGAACGATCAGTCGTTCACCACTGGGCGCAACGATCAGCCAGTGGAAAGAAGGCAGCAGCATGATGAGCATCACGAGGCGTGACCAGAAGATCACGCGCTTGCGTCCGTAATGGTCGGCCAGCATGCCGACGAACGGCGCGGCGACGAAGCTGATGCCGCTGAAGACCACGCTTGCCCACAGCGCGGAGGTAGCTGAGAGACCCAGTTCGCGGCGGGCGTACGTGGGGATATAGAAGTTGATGACCTGAATGCAGACCATCCCGCCTGTGACCAACAGCACGCCTTTCAACATAGTTAGCTTGTAATTGCTGAATATGTTGCGCAGGGGCTGGCGGCCGGCCGTTGATGGCGTGGCCACGAGGGCCGGTTGACCCGATGCCGGGGGCGGCGGCTCCAGCGTTTCGTCGAGATTGCGGCGAATGTACGCGCCCACGGGTACGGTGAGGATGCCGATCACGAATGGCAGGCGCCAGCCCCAGGCCTGCATCTGTTCCGCGCTCAGTGCGTGGGTCAGCAGCGTCACGACCAACGCCCCGACCATTACGCCTAGGGCCTGGCTGCCATACTGCCAGCTGGAATAGAAGCCGCGTTTGCCGCGCGGAGCGTGTTCGACCAACAGGGTGGTCGAGGCCCCGACTTCGCCGCCGGCGGCGAAGCCTTGGATCAGGCGAGCCATCACCATCATGATTGGCCCGACCATGCCCATTTGTGCATAGGTGGGAGCCACGACGATCAGGCCACAGCCCAGGCCCATCATCGACAGCGTCAGCGTCATGGCTGCCTTCCGGCCGTGGCGGTCGGCGTAGGAGCCGATCAGCATGCCGCCGACGGGGCGCATCAGAAAGCCTACGCCGAAAGTTGCGGTGGTCAGCAGCAGTTGGCCATAGCTGGAGGCGGCCGGAAAAAACAGAGGGCCGATTACGAGGATAAGAAAAGTGAAAACGGTGAAATCAAAGAACTCTAGTGCGTTGCCAATGGTGGTGCCGGCAATGACCCGCCGGCGCATGGACGGCGTATGCAGCGCGCCGGGTGCGACCGTTGCGATTGCGATAGACATTGGTTTCCCCTGGTCTGTTTAGTGGGTTGCCGGTCCGTGGATCCAGACCTTGGGCTTCCCTTCGCAGGCACTATACGGATGCCATAGAATAAAAAAAGACAGAAATTTTGTTCCGTTCTTTCTTTTTTTTTATATACCCCGCGGGACCTACCGGAGCCGAATGCATGAACCTACGCCAATTGCGCGCCTTCGCGCTGATTGCCGAGCATGGCAGCATCCGAGCGGCTGCGCGTGCGCTCGCGGTGACCCAACCTGCTGCGACACGCAGCTTGCGCGAACTTGAGCAGAGCGTGGGAGTAGATCTGGTACGCCGCAGTGTCAAAGGCGTGGAGCTGACCACTTATGGCGAAGCCTTGTACAAGCGGGCGATCGTCATCCTGCAGGAGACCCGCCGGGCCCGCGATGAAATTGGCCAGATGCGCGACGGCGAGGGAGGCACTCTGAGCCTGGCCGTAAGTTCCGCGGCGCTGGTCGTCGTGCCGGACGCGCTTGTGGCTTTCCGCGCGCGCATGCCGCGGGTGGCCGTTGCGTTCAACGAAGTGGGACCACCCTACAGCCATGAGCAGTTGGATTCAGGCCGCTATGATTTTCTTGTGCAAACGGAATACGACGGGGAGATCAACGATGGCTTCGCGCATCGGCCTCTGTTCACCCTGCCGCTTGCGATAGGCGCGCGCCTAGGCCATCCACTGCGCCGGGCCCGCAGCCTGACTGAATTGCACGACGCGCCCTGGTTGGTGCCGGGAAACACGGGAGCTCCCGCGAACCTGGTGAAAATGGCTTTCGCCGCTCACGGTTTACCCTTGCCGCGCGACATCATCTCGTGCCACTCGGTAGCCGTCGCGCTGGCCATCATGGCAAAAAGCGATGCGCTGGGCATTTTTGTGCGCCCGCTGTTTGAACACGAGCTGCTGCCATCGCACATGCGCATGATGCAATTGACGCATGAGCTTCCCTCCGCCCGCATCTCGATTCTTGCTCGGAAGGAGTCGCCACCTACGCCGGCGGCCGAATGCTTCATCGAGTGTCTGATTGAGGCTCGCGACGCCATGGTTGCTTCCAGCAAGGCGGGGAGGTCGAGGCGGAAGGTTCGGGCTCCTGGGATAGAGCACGACTAGCTTGTTCATGATGACGACGCTCTTGTCGACCCGATTCAGCGAGTCGGCCGGCCTCGTCTTGGCACGCTCGCTCCCAACAGCACCATGAGCTCCCGATGGTTGCGCACCCCCAGGTGCTGGAAAGCCCGGTAGCGGTACGTCAGTGCGGTGGTTTCCGACACGCCCATTTCGCGCGCGGCCTCCTTGGTGGTCAGCCCGTCCAGCACATGGGTGATCAACTGCCGCTCCCGTCCGGACAGCTTGGTCATGAGCTGAACCTGCAGCGGCTGGTCTGCAGGCGCGCGCCGGGTTACCTGGACATGGCGCATGACCGCTGCGGCAATCAGGGACGCGTGTTGCGACATGCGTTCGAAGTCCTTGGAACCGTAGTCCGGATACGAAAAGTTCCGGTGCAGGCTGACTGCGACCCGGTAGCCGTCGGGAAACACGGCCAGCAGCGACATCCGTTCGCGTATGCCAGGGTCGTCGTAGCACACTCGGCGGTAGTGGGCATCGGCAACCTCTTTGGCGAATTGATGCCCGATCCAGAGTTGGCGCGCCTTGGCGGGTTTGCGCCGGGATAGCCAGACCATGTTGGAGTCCTGCTTGTCGAAGCCCAGGCGCAGGTACTCGATGGCGGTCAGCGTCGCGACCTCGCCGATGGCGCTGGCGCTCGAAACGGCTTCCACGCGCCCGCTGCTGCGCAGTGCGAACACCGTGCAATGGCTGGCGGGCAAGGTCGTGCCCAGCGCGTCCAGCACCCCGGCGGCGAAGTTTTCGGCGCCGATTGCATTCATCAGTGCGATGCTCAGCGCCTGGCCCGAAGGAAGGGGACGCGGCGGCAGCGGCAGCAGCTTCATAGCGGGTTAGTCTGTCCTGATTAATTAGGACATATTAACCAGTCCGGCCCCGCAGAATATGACGCAAGCCAATACGGGCTTTTGATGACAGGACTTGCGCATGCCCTTAGAAAGAATCGGACCCTTCGAGTACCGGCGCTTCCCGCCGTCGCTGCCCCGGCTCAACGCGGAAGGCGGTGAGGCCCGGCCTCATCGCGTGCTGATTGCGGGCGGCGGTCCGGTGGGGCTGGCGGCCGCGCTGGGCTTGGCCCGACTGGGCCTGGACAGCGTCGTGATCGAGGCCGACGACTCGGTCTGCGAGGGCAGCCGGGCGGCCTGTATCTCGCGCCGCAGCCTGGAAATCCTGGACCGCCTGGGCGTGGCGCCGGCCTTCATGGAGAAGGGCCTGGCCTGGACCCGGGGCCGCAGCTATTACGGCACCGAGGAAGTGCTGGTGTTCGACATGCCGTCGGCGCCGGGCGACAAGTACCCGCCGATGATCAATCTGCAGCAGTACTACATCGAGCAGTTCCTGCTGGACGCCATCGACGAGATCAACGGCCGCTTTCCGGGGTGGGTGGATATCCGCTGGGCCAGCAAGGTGGCCGAATGCCGTGCCGACGCTGAAGGCGTGAGCTTGCGGATCGAGAATCCGCTGGGCAGCTACGAGACGCGCGCCGACTGGCTGCTGGCCTGCGATGGCGGCCAGAGTTTCATACGCTCCAGCCTGGGGTTGGAGCTGAAGGGTACGGGCTATCAAGGCCGCTATGCGATCGTCGATATCGAGCTCGCCAGCGAGTACCCAGCGCAACGACGCGCGTGGTTCGACCCGCCCTGGGCGCGCGGGACCACCATCCTGATGCATCGACAGCCGGACAACATCTGGCGGGTGGACTATCAACTGGCGGCCGGCGCGGATGCCGCGCAAGCCCTGCAGCCGGATCAGGTGCGGGCATTCGTGCAGACGCATCTGGACGCCATCGGCGAAGGACATCTGCCATGGAAGCCGGTGTGGACTTCGGTGTACCGCGCCGGCGCGATGACGTTGGACGCCTATCGCCATGGCCGCATTCTGTTCGCAGGCAACGCCGCGCATGCCATGCCGATTTTCGGCGTGCGCGGCTTGAATTCGGGTTTCGACGACGCCGACAACCTGGTCTGGAAGCTGGCGGCCGTGCTGCAAGGCAAGGGCACGGATACGTTGCTGGACAGCTATTGCAGCGAGCGGCGGCAGGCGTTCCACATCAATGCCGAGAACGCCATGCGCAGCACCGAGTTCATGTCGCCGCCGCATCGCGGCTTCGATCTGATGCGCGAGGCCAGCCTGTCGCTGGCGGGCCGGCATCCGGGCATTGCGCGCCTGGTCAATCCTCGGCAGACGCGAGCCATCGCCTACGCGGGATCGCCCTTGTCGACGGATGACGAGGACGGCGGCGATTGGGCGCCGGGCGCGCCGCTGGCGGATGGCGGGACGGAGGACGGCGGGCACCTGACCGATCTGCTGACCCCCGGCAGTTTCACTTTGCTGGCGTTCGACGGCTGGCCGGAACAACAGGCCTTGGAAGCGCTGACGGCTTCGCCCGAGTGGCGGTTTCTGCCTTGCCGCTGTGCCGCGCCAGCGGCGCACGCGGAGTCGCCGCAGGCCGGCACGGCCTACCTCTTGCGGCCCGACGGCCATGTCTGCGGCCGGTGGCGCTCGCCATCGCTGGATACGGTGCTGTCCGCCATCGAACGCGCCTGCGGGGCGCAAGGAGCCATTCAATGATTGCCGACGCCGCGGTTCAGGACCGCATCTATGCGCGCTGCAGCAATGCCATTGCAACCGCCGGGCGCGGACGCGAGTCCCTGTTTCTGGCGCGCCTGGCCCTGCTGCTGTTCGAGCAGGTCCAGGACGAGCAGCGTTGCCTGGACGCCATCGAGCAGGCTTTGCGTGACCTGCCCGATCCCTCGCTTTCAGCCGACTGATCGGCGACGACCATTCCAAAGGAGACAGACTTGAACCGACGCCATTTCCTCGAGGCGCTGGGGGCCACGGCCCTGGCCGCCGCCACGCCGCTGGCCCGCGCCCAGGCCAAGTATCCCGACCAACTGATCAAGTGGGTTGTGCCGTATCCCGCGGGCGGTGGCACCGACAACCTTGCGCGCACGCTGGCCGAGTCCATGCGCGCCGCGCTGGGCCAGCAGATCATCATCGACAACCGGCCGGGCGCCGCGACCAACATCGGCGCGGAGCAGGTCGCCAATGCCAAGCCTGACGGCTACACCGTCATGTCGGCGGACAACGGCGTGCTGGCCTTCAACGAACACCTGTTCCGCAAGCTGGCCTTCAGTCCGGAAAAGGACTTCACGTATATCGGCGCCATTGGCAAGTTCCCGCTGGTGCTGGTGGTGAACCCGGCGTTTCCCGCTGCGGATTTCAGGGCGTTCATGGAGCGCGTGCAGGCGGAGCCGGGCAAGGTGGACTACGCCTCGGTCGGCAACGGCTCGCCGCATCATCTGGCCATGGAACTGTTCCAGAGCCGCACTGGCGTGCGCCTGACGCACGTGCCCTACCGCGGCGCCGCGCCTGCCATGCAGGACGTGATGGGCGGGCAGGTGCCGGTGATGTTCCTGGACCTGGCTTCGGGAGCATCCATCATCAAGGCCGGCAAGGTGCGGCCGCTGGCCATCGGCTCGCAGGCCCGTTCGCCGTTGCTGCCGGAGGTGCCGACGCTGGCCGAACTGGGCGTGCCGGACGCCGAGGTGTTTGCGTTCCAGGGCATGCTCGGCCCCAAGGGCATGCCGGCGCCAGCGGTTGGGCGTCTGAACCAGGAACTGAATGCGGCGCTGGCCAATCCTGCGGTGGTGAAGCGCTTTGCCGAGTTCGGTTTCGAGCCGCTGCCCGGAACGCCCGATGAGTTCAGGACCCTGGCGCGTGCCGAATCTGCCCGTTGGGGCGAAGTCATCCGCGCCAACAAGATATCGCTCGATTGAGGAATCGCATGGACCATACTGCCGCCCGTCCCGTGCAGGGACTGCATCATTTCGCCTGGCGCTGCCGGGACGCCGAGGAGACCCGGCGCTTCTACGAAGACCTGTTGGGCTTGCCGCTGGTGCACGTCATCAAGAAGGACTCCGTGCCCAGCACTGGGGAATACTGCCCCTACGTGCATATTTTTTTCCGCATGCGGGACGGCTCCTGCATGGCGTTCTTCGACTTGGGCGACCAGACCGCGGCGCTGCCGTCGCCGAACACGCCCGGATGGGTCAATCACATTGCCCTGCGGGTGCCGCAGCGCGACGATCTGCTTGCCATGAAGGCCAGGCTGGAGGCTCACGGCGTGGAGGTGGTCGGCGTTACGGATCACGACAGCTACATCGAATCGATTTACTTCTTCGATCCCAACGGCTTGCGGCTGGAGCTGACGGTCGAAGTGGCCGCGCCGGAAGTCGTCGAAGGTTATGTGGGGGAGGCCCGCGCGGCGCTGGACCGCTGGACCGAGCACAAGCGTGGCGTCGCGGCGGCGCCGGGGAGGCTGGCATGAGCAAGCTTGCTTTGCCATTGCGCGTGGCAACGCGCAGGAACGGCACGCGTGACGGCGAGCTGATGCTGGTGAGCCCGTCGGGCCTGCGATGGATATCCGCGGGGAGCTGCGCCGCTACGCTGCAAACCCTGCTGGATGATTGGGACGCGCTGGCGACGCAGCTCGCCCGCCGCGCGCAGGAGCTCGACGCCGCCGAGTGGGCGGGAGCGGGCGCGTTCGACGCCAGCCAGTGCATGGCCCCGTTGCCACGGGCCTATCAGTGGGCGGATGCCTCCGTCTACCGCAATCATGCGCGCTTGATCTACCAGTGGCGCCGGGAGCCAATCCCGCCGCGCTACGAAGAGGAGCCGCTGGTGTACCAGGGCGGGTCGGACGTGATGATCGGGCCGCAGGATGCCATCGTGGCGGTCGACGAGGCCCATCAGATCGACCTGGAAGCCGAGGTCGCCGTGATCACCAAGGATGTGCCCATGGGCACCGATGCCGCCCGGGCAGCCGATCTGATCGCCCTGGTGGTCCTGCTCAACGACGTGTCCCTGCGCGGGCTGATTCCGGGTGAGCTCTCCAAGGGCTTCGGCTTCTACCAGAGCAAGCCGGCGACCAGCTTCGCGCCTATTGCGGTGACGCCGGACGCGCTGGGCGCCGCCTGGAAGGATTGCATGCTGGACCTGCCCGTGCGCATCGAAATCAACGGCGAGCGCTTCGGCGAGCCCCACGCCAATAGCGAAATCGTCTTCAACTTCGCCCAGATCATCGCGCACCTTGCCAGAACGCGCAGCCTGGCGGCGGGCAGCATCGTCGGCGCAGGGACCATCAGCAATGCGGATCCGGGCGCGGGCAGCGCCTGCATTACCGAGGCGCGGGTCCGCGCCCAGCTCGACGGTGTGCCCGAAGCGCAGCTGCCGCCCTATCTGCGGCATGGCGACCGCGTCCGCATCTTGGCGCGCGGACCAGATGGCGAGGCGCCGTTCGGCGCCATCGACCAGCGTGTGGAAATCGCGGGAAGCGGGCGCTGACGGTTGGGGATTTCAGGACAGGGTGCGCGCCGGCATGGCCGACAGATCATGCAGATTGAGGCCGCAGCTGCGGGCGCGCTCCGCCATCAATTCACTGTGCGCCAGGGCGCGCCGGCTTTCCTCCAGCAACACGTCGAGCTGTTCCTGCAGGGTGGCCGCCATGGTCCAGGAGCGTTCTGCGAACCGGGCCGAGAAGCTGTCGGCACAGGTCTTGCAGATGGCTGCGCCGTTTTGTTCAAGCAGCGGGGCGCCTTGCGCAAGCGTCGATTGGCAAAAAATGCAGGCGAGTGCGCGGTTCATGCTGGGCGGCCGGTCCTGGGTTGAGGGGGCGCGTTACCCGGCGGGTACCAGCGCCTTGACATCAATGGACAACGGCGCTGGCGGCCAACTCTTAAATCGACGGAGCCTTCTAGTCCACGATAAAGCCCCCCGGGCCGGACTGGCCGAGCAGTTCACGGGCGCATTGCGCCGCCTGGCCGGCGGTGGCCACGGCCAGGAATGGCACGCCGAAGGCGCGGGTCATTTTTTCGCCGCGTTTGCGGATCTTGTCCAGCGCTTCGGCATTGCCCTCCACGGCGATGAAGGCCCGGCAACGGGCCTTCAGGCGCGGCATGTTGGCGGTCTGCCATTCGATCATGGCCTTGCGGTCGGCCTGGCCGGCTTCCTGCCGCATGTCGGGCACGACCATGACGAAGCTCTGGGGGTTGTCCACCAGCATCTCCATTTCGCGTATCCAGCTGGCGGAATAGCCGTCGGGCGCGCCGCCATGCCTGGACGTGACGATGGGAAACTGGGATAGGTCGTGGAAGAAAAACTGTTCGTGGTTCATTCGAATTCTCCGTGAGGAAGGGCGGCGGCGTTCTTGCCGCAGCCGCAGTGGCCATAAAGCACCAGGCTGTAGGAGTCCAGCAGGAAGCCGCTGCGCTTGGCGATCTTCCGGACCAGCTGGCCCATGGCCGGGTCGCTGGACTCCAGGATCCGTCCGCAATCGGTGCAGACCAGATGGTCGTGGTGTCCCTTGTCGTTGAGCTCGTACACGGTGGTGTGGGCGTCGAGCTGAGTTCGTTTGAGCAGGCCGGCGCCTTCAAGTTGCGTGATGACGCGATAAACCGTGGCCAGGCCGATGTTGCTGCTGTCCGAGAGCAGGTTGCGGTAGATGTCGGCGGGACTCATGTGCAGGCCGGCATGTTGATAGAAGAGATCCAGGATCTTCATGCGCGGGAAGGTGGCCTTGATGCCGGCATGGCGCAGTCTTGAGTGGTCCATGGGAGGTTTTCCTTGCGTGGCTGATATCCAGGTGAGAATGATGTACATTTCCAACTGGGCCCGCTCACCGGAAACCGTCAACCTGTAGCTCAAACCTGCCAACCATGCTTCACGTGGCCGTGGCGCCTCCCCTGCCGGACGTATTGCTGACGCCGTTCAGCGTCCAGGGACGGCGTGAATCCAAAGGCATTGCCGTACCTTCTCATGTCCATGACGAGGGCATGCTGGTGCTCGTGCACGAAGGGCTGGTACTGGTGCAGGCGGGCGCCCAGGTTTGGACGGTGATGCCGGGCAGCCTGGGCTGGATTCCGCCGGGCGTGCAGCACGGCGCACGCTGGTTCGGCGAAGCGCGCGGGTCCTTCCTGTATGTGCGCCGCGATGCCTGCGAGCGCCTGCCGGACCGCTGCCGCTCCTGGCCCGCTTCCAGGCTGATCGAAGCCCTGATGGACCGCTTTACCTCGGTCCAGCCGAACACGACGTTGTCTCCCGCCTACCAGGAACAGTTGTTCGACGTGCTGCTGGAAGAACTCAAGCAGCGCGAGCATGAACCCGTGCTGTTGCCCATGCCTGCCGATCCGCGTTTGCAAGATCTGGCCAATACGCTGCTGGACCGGCCCGATGACACCGCCGGCATCGATGAGTGGGCGCAGCGCCTGAGCATGTCCTCGCGCACATTGATGCGCCGCTTCCGCCAGGAAACGGGCGTCACGCTGGGGCAATGGCGCCAGCAGGCGCGCTTGTTGCGCGCCTTGGAGCTTCTTTGCCGCGGCGGCTCCGTCACCGAGGCCGGCCTCTCTGTGGGTTACGAGAGCACCAGCGCCTTCATCGGCAGCTTCCGCGCCGCCTTCGGCGTGACGCCCACACGCTACCTGGCTGAACGCGAGTAGCGCGGCCCCGGCCGCGGGCTTTACGGATTTTCACTGTTCTCCGACAGTTTTGCCGATCTTCCCGGACACCCCCTGCCTAGTATGACGCCAGGGTCGGACAGGCCTTTTCGTCCTGCCCGCCATGCTTCAGGGGTGTTTCATGAATGACTTGTTTTTATTGGCGTTGCCGCCGGCCAGGAGTGCGCCGTGAGCCAGCAACGCGTTGGCGCGCTGCTTATCCACGGCTTGGGCGGCACCGAATTCGACATGGGCGCCATGCACAAGGTGCTGGCGCGCGCCGGGGTCGAACCCCACGGCGTGACCTTGCCCGGCCACGCCGGTTGTCCGGAAGATCTGCTTGATGTGACGGTCGAGGACTGGATGGCGGTGGTCACGCAGCGCTATCGCGAACTTTGCGCGCAATACGAGGTGCTGCACGTGATCGGCATGTGCCTGGGCGCTTTGCTGGCGGTGGAGCTTTGCAAGCGCGAATCGCACGCGCGCGGCGCGCTGGTATCGCTGTCCGCGCCAGTGTTCCTGGATGGGTGGAGCACCCCCTGGTACCGGGCCGTGCGCTATCTGGCGTACCGTCTGCCGGGCCTGCGGCGGCGGATCCGGGTGCGCGAGGAAGATCCATATGGCGTCAAAAGTGAACTGGTGCGCGCCTTCATCAAGGCAGGCTTTGCGCGCGGCGACGGGTTCCATTACCAATGGGTGCCGCTGGCCTGCGTGCGCCAGGTGGACCGGCTGCGCGCCATGGTCCGGCGCGGGCTGGAGCGCATGCGCTGCCCGACCCTGATCATGCACGCGGAAGAGGATGAACTGACCAGCCCGCGCTCAGCCCGCTTCCTGGAGCAGCGTATTGCCCAGTCGACGGTGGTGATGCTGCAGGACAGCTATCACATGATCTGCGTGGACCAGGAGCGCGAACGGGTGATGCGCAATGTGCTGGGCTTTCTGGGCAAGGATCCGAACATCGTCCGCATGCGCAAGCGGGTTCCGGCGCCCGCCGCCGACGTTTGCTCCGGGCAGGCGATGCTGGCGCAGGCCAGCCATTCCTGCGCCGGCTGAAAACCCGCTGCCTCAGGCCGCGGCGGGCTGGTTGGGGTGCAGGGGGCCTTGCGGGTCGTTCTCGGCGTCCGGCCGGGGCGGCACCGGGGCCAGGCCCAGCGCCAGGCGCAGGCGCTGGCAATCCGGATTGGGCGAGCCGTCCGGCATCCAGATGTCGAATTCCCGGCAGGGCGTGGGGCGATTTTCATAGATGGCGCAATGGATGCCGGGCTGGCCGAGCTCGCCACGCAGCGAGATGCAGCGGCCGCCGCCGGTTTCCGTACCCTTCATGCAGGCGCGCAGCGGGCTCATCTGGGTCACCAGTTCCACCGGCACATGGCCGCCGTTCTCGCCGGCCAGTTCGCCGCAATAGAACGACACCCTGAAATGCGCACAGCATGCCCCGCAGTCCAGACAGGGGTTGGCGGCCGGGTCATCGCCAGCCAGGACGGCAGGCGAGACGAAGGAAATGAGAGAGGACTCTAGCAGGGACATGGCGCGCGGAAGGCTGAAAACCTGTCCAGGCCCCGGCTGGCTCGCAAAACGGGCCGCATGACGCAGACCCCCCGTACAGCGCCGGGACGCGCGCGGACAGGGCCGGCGCGGGATCAGGGCTGCAAATAGTAGCGGGATATGATCGGCGGCCGCCATGCTTTTTTTGCGCATGGGCGGACTTTTATCGGGGACGTTGCTGCGGTAGCATCGGTAGCCCCGATAGCGCCCAGGAGCCTGCCTTGAACGCCAATACCGAATCCCCCGACGGTCTGATCCGTTGCGGCTGGGTGGACACCTCCGCCGAGTACATGGCCTACCACGACACCGAATGGGGCTACCCCGAGGGCGACGACCGGGCGCTGTTCGAGCAGCTTTGCCTGGAGGGATTCCAGTCGGGGTTGAGCTGGCGCACCATCCTGTCCAAGCGCGACGCGTTTCGGCGCGGCTTTGCCAACTTCGAGCCCGCGAAAGTGGCGCGCTTCGGCGAAAAAGAGGTGCTGAGGCTGCTGGACGACGCCGGCATCGTGCGCCATCGCGGCAAGATCGAAGCCGTGATCAACAATGCCGCCCGCGCGCTGGAAATGATCGAGCGCGAAGGCTCGCTGGGCGCCTACCTGTGGCGTTTCGAAGCCCCGAAGGGGACACCGTCGACCCGCGGCGCCTCGACCTCGGCGCAATCCGAGGCCTTGTCCAAGGCGCTGAAGAAACTGGGCTGGAAGTTCGTCGGGCCCACCACCGTCTATGCATTCATGCAGTCGGTGGGCATGGTGAATGACCACAGCCCTGATTGCCATTGCCACGCCGCCAGCGAGAAAGCCCGCAAGGCATTCAAGCGGCCGGCGTAGCGGCCGCGGGGCAGGGGGCTCAGGCGGCAGGCCTGTCGCCGGGGGCGGATGATGCGCCAGCCTGTTCCGGCAGGCTGTAGCGGCCTTCGCGATAGGCCCAGCTGGGCCACAGCGCGTGCGCAAGCGCCTCGGCGGCGAGCTCCGGGTCCAGCGGCACGGGCGCGTATTCCTCGGGTGCCGTGTAGCGATATTGCAGCGGCGTCTTGTTGGGCGCCATCACCAGCAGCTCGTCTTCCTTCAGATAGCCGTAGGTGTTGTCGTACTGCATGATCGCCCGGCCCGGCGTGCTGCGGGTGAGGTCGTGGCCGATCATGGGGTGCTCGGTGTCCACGCCTATCAGCGACAGCAGGGTCGGCGCCAGGTCGATCTGGCTGATCAGGCGGTCGTCGCGGCGCGGCTCGATGCCGGCGCCCAGGATCACGGCCGGAATATGGAAGTGGCGCACGGGCACCAGGCTGGCGCCGAAGACGCGGGAATCATGATCCGCCGCTATCAGGAACACGGTGTTTTCCCAGTACGGCGAGGCCTTGGCGCGTTCGAAGAAGCGGCCCAGCGCCCAGTCGGCGTAGCGCACGGTGTTTTCCACGGTGGCCGGGTTGCCGTCGGTCTGGATGCGGCCTGCCGGGTACTCCCAGGGCGAATGGTTGGACACGCTGAAGGCCAGCGTGAAGGTGGGCTGGTCGCCATCTTCGCGCAGCAGCCGATCCAGCTGATTGAACATGTCTTCGTCCGACGCGCCCCAGGTGCCGACAAAGGCCGGGTCCACGAAATCGGGCCGATCCACGATCTGCTTGAAGCCGTTGCCCAGGAAGAAGCCCTTCATATTGTCGAAGTGCGATTCGCCGCCGTAGATGAAGCGCGAATGGTAGCCATGGCGTCCGAGCAGATCGGCCAGCGAGAAGAAGCCGCGCTGCGAGCGCGGCAGCTTCAGTACCGCCTGGGCGGGAGTGGGCAGAAAGCCAGTGACCACCGCTTCGAGCCCGCGCACCGAGCGGGTGCCGGTGGCATAGGCGCGGGTGAAGGTCCAGGCCTCGCGCGCGAGGGCGTCCAGTTCCGGCGTCAGGTCGGCGCCGCCCAGGCCGGCGCAATATTGCGCGCCCAGGCTTTCTTCCAGGATGATCACAAGGTTCAGCGGCCGCGCCGTCTTGCGCGTGGCCACCTGGCGGTGCAGGCTGGGATAGTCGGGGTTGGCGGGCGGGTTGGGCAGGCCGGCTTGGGCCAGCACCGTCCCGTGCATCTTGTCGTCGTCCATGCCGCCATATACGGCCGAGGCGGACTTTTCGTTCTTCATGCTGTAAATGGCGTAGAACACGTTGTAGAGCGAGTTCAGCGCCAGCGTGTTGAGCATGCCGTCCGAGCTGTAGGCGACCGAGGACGGGTTGATCGGGCGGTGGCCCAGCGTGCCGCGGATGGCCAGGATGACGATGGCGAGAATGGCCAGGCTGGCCAGCGGCATCTGCCACCAGCTCAGTTGCGCGTCGGGCTGGGCGTGGCCGAACAGGCTGTAGGCGCCCCAGCCAATGAGGGCCACCACGGCAAGGCCGCCCACCAGCGCGCCCTTGTAGCCGCGCCAGAGCATGCCGGAGACTTCGCGCGGATGCTTCAGGTATTCGACGAACAGGCGGTTGGGGCGGGAGTCGTATTCCAGGATGAAGGGCGGGGTGGCGACTTCCAGAAAGGCCAGCAGGATGAAGGCGACCAAGTACCAGTAGCCGGCCAGCGTGGCGGCCAGCGGGATGTGGCCGAACAAGGGCGACAGCACGGCCGGCAGCGCCGCCAGCACGGCGATCTGGTGCGCATCGATGCGCAGCCCTCCCAGCAGCAGGGGGATCAGCCCCCCGGCATCGCGCACGCGCTTGGACTGCCAAGCGGCGAGCGCCAGGCGACTGAGCGTCAGCAGCGCAAATGCCGCCACCACGAAAATCAAGGTCGAATGCCGCATCGGGCCTCCAGGTTGTTCTGCTGCCCGGTCCGAGGGGCCGGGGTCTGTCGTTCAGGCATTTGAGCGTTGCCGGCGTCGAAAATTCGGTAGGCGCCGATGCCTGGGTCACATTTCGCCGCGCGGAGCTATTTCGTTTTGTAACCGGCCGCCACGGGGCCGGGCACGCGCCATGCTGGGCAAACCCCGGCTGGCGCGTGCCGGGTGGCGCTGCCTGGAGAGCCTGGCGAGGAAAAATCCGCACACATTATGGGGCCGGAAAGCCTGGCCGGCGCCGCAGGCCGCGATACCCTTGACGGTAACGAGGGCCGGCAGCGGTACGCCGGCCGCAATGCCAAGGATAATAACCATGACGCGCTCAGGAAAAATAGCGATCGGGATTGTAGGGGGAGCGGCGCTCCTCGTGGCGGTACTGGTGGCCGTGATCGCCACCTTCGACTGGAATCGCGCCAAGCCTTTCATCAATGAGCGGGCCAGCGCCGCGGTCGGGCGCTCCTTCGCCATCAACGGCGATCTCAGCGTCAAATGGACGCGCGAACCCGACGAGGGGGGCTGGCGGGCCTGGGTGCCATGGCCGCATGTCATTGCCAACGATATCTCCGTGGCCAATGCGCCCTGGGCCAAGGCGCCCCAGTTCGCAACCCTCAAGCGCGGCGAGTTCAGCCTGGCGCTCCTGCCGCTGCTGCGCCAGCGCGTGGTCATCCGCCGCATCCAGCTGACCGAACCCGCCGCCGATCTGCAGCGCCTGGCCGACGGCCGCGCCAACTGGGAGTTCACGCTGCCAGAAACCGGCGAGCCTTCGCCCTGGGTGCTGGACATCAACGAGATTGGCTTCGACAAGGGCCGGGTGGCGCTGATGGACGAAGTCCTCAAGGCGGACCTGACCGTGCTGGTCGATCCCCTGGGCAAGCCGGTGCCGTTCGCCGACGTGGCCGGGGCAGCCTTTGCAGCGGAAGAGGGCGGGGCCGCACCGTCGCCGCGCGACTACGTATTCGGCTGGAAGCTGGACGGCAAGTTCAAGGGCCTGGCCACCAAGGGCGAAGGCAAGGTCGGCGGCATGCTGGCCCTGCAGGACGCCAGGCAGCCTTTTCCTGTGCAGGCGGACGTAACCATCGGCGGTACCCGGGCTTCAATCGCGGGAACCTTGACCGATCCGGTCAACCTCGGCTCGCTGGATCTGCGTTTGAAGCTGTCTGGCGCGTCCATGGCGCAGCTATATCCGCTGACGGGCGTCACGCTGCCGGACACGCCGCCGTATTCCACCGACGGCCACTTGGTGGCCAAGCTGCGCAATCCCGGCGGGGCAGTGTTCGACTACAAGGATTTCAACGGCAAGGTGGGCAACAGCGATCTGCATGGCGACATCAGTTTCGCATTGGGCATGCCCCGGCCCAAGCTGACCGGCAAGCTTTCCTCCAAACAGTTGCGCATGGAGGACCTGGGGCCGCTGATCGGCGTGCCATCGGGCAAGGTAGCGGGCGCCGAAACGGACAAGGCCAAGGACGCGCCGGCCAAGCCGAAGGGGGGCAAGGTGCTGCCCACGCAGGCATTCCGTACCGACCGCTGGCGTGACATGGATGCCGACGTTGCGCTGGATGCCGGCCGCATCGTGCATGACAGCAAGCTGCCGCTGTCGGACCTGTCCGTGCACCTGGTGCTGCAGGATGGCAAGCTCACGCTGGAACCGTTGCGCTTCGGCATGGCTGGCGGCAATATCAATTCGACCATACGGCTGGATGGCTCCGGCTCGACCCTGACCGGGCGTGTGGACATCAGCGCGCGCCGCTTGCGGCTCAAGCAACTCTTCCCCTCCACCGCCGCCATGCAGAAAACGCTGGGCGAGCTGAATGGCGACATGGCGCTGAGCGGCGCGGGGAACTCGGTCGCAGCCCTGCTGGGCACCGCGACGGGCGATGTGAAGATGCTGGTCAACGATGGCGTGATCAGCCGCAGCCTGATGGAGATCGCGGGGCTCAACGTGGGCAACTACGTCGTCTCCAAGCTGTTCGGCGACGACGAGGTGAAGATCAATTGCGGCGCGGCCGACCTGGAAATGAAGAACGGCGTGATGACGCCGCGCGTGTTCGTGTTCGACACCGAGAACGCGCTGATCAGCATCACCGGCACGGCTGACTTCAAGAACGAGAAGATGGACCTGGACATCACCCCGGACAGCAAGGGCTTCCGCATCTTCTCGCTGCGCTCTCCCTTGTATGTACGGGGCACCTTCGGCTCGCCGGACGTGGGGGTGCATGTGCTGCCCCTGGCGGCGCGCGGCGCGGGCATGGTGGCCCTGGGCGTACTGCTGACGCCGGCCGCCGGGTTGCTGGCGCTGGTTGCGCCCAGCACCACCGACGACAATGCCTGCGGTCCCTTGTTGAAGCAGATGCGCGTGCCGCCCAAGGCGCCGCCGCCCGCTCCGTCCAAAGGCAAATAGAGCTCAGGCCGGCGAGGCCCGGCGCGCTCCGGCCTGGGCGTCGTCGTCCGCCACGCAGACGGCGTCGCGGCCGTGGTTCTTGGCGTAGTAGAGCGCCTGGTCGGCGCGTTGCAGTACGGCGTCCAGCGTCGCGCCATGCGCGGGGTAGGCCGCTACTCCCGCCGAAATGGTGAAGGGCGTGGCGACGGCGCCCGGCTCGGTGGCAATGCGCTGACGCAGCCGCTCCACCAGGGCGATGGCGGCTTCCAGGGGGGCGCCGGGCAGCAGCATGACGAACTCCTCGCCGCCGGCGCGCGCCACGGTGTCGCCGCTGCGCGAACCGTCGCTCATCAGCTTGGCCAGGGATTGCAGCGCGCGATCGCCTTCCGCGTGGCCGTAGCGGTCATTGATGTGCTTGAAGTGGTCAATGTCGATGACTACGGCCGCCACCGGCTGTTTCTCGGCTTGCAGCAGCGCCAGCGCCTCGTCCATTCCCCGCCGGTTCAAGAGGCCTGTCAAGGTATCGGTAGTGGTTTCACGGCGCAGGTCGCGGATTTTGTGGTGGATCGAGGACAGCCCCGCCAGCAGCGCGCGCTTGAGTTGCGCGGCTTCAAAGTACCAGGAGCGCACGTTGCGGATGCGATCCGCTGAATCCGCGTTCTGCATGTGCTTGGCGATGCCGGCCAGTTCGCCTAGCGGCCGGGCGATCCAGCGCGACAGCAGCCAGATGGAGGCCACTGAAAGCAGCAGCAGCGGCAAGGTATGGAGAGCGGTGGTCAGAAGCAGATCGCCCAGAGGTTGCAAGGTCGCGTCGACGTGGCGTTGCGCGATGATGCTCCAGCCCATGCTGGGCACTGGCGCATAGCCCGTCAGCAACGCGTGGCCGTCGTCGTCGGTGAAGCGCATTTCGCCGGTTTCGCCTCGCAAGGCGGGGGCGAACGCGTCGGATTTGGAGACGCTCTGTCCCAAGCGGCCGGGGTCGGGGTGATAGATCAGGGTGCCGTTGCGATCGATGACGTAAAGAGAGGAGTCGCCGCGGTAGAAGTGCTGGCTCAGCAGGTGATCCAGCATGTTGTGCTCATGCAGGTAGAGCGTGCCGCCGAGAAACCCCAGATAGCGGTGGTCGGCCGAGAAAATCGGGTGGGTGTACAGGATCAGCCAGCGGTTCTTGAGGTCCATGAACGGGGCGCTGACCGTCGGGTGCAAGGTCGCCTGCGCGCGGCTGACGGCCTCGCTGTTCAGTTGCTGGCCCAGCAACGCGCGGTCCGAGGTCGATGCCGCCAGTACCGTGCCTTGTGGCGACACGACAAACGTGGAGTTGAACTGGCCGAGCTGCCGTTCCTGGCGCTGCGTCTCGGCCGCCATGTGTTCGGGATGCACTTCCATGTCGGCCAGCATCTCCGCGCTATACGACAGATAGTTCCTGAGGTCGGTCAGGAACACGTCGGTCACGGAAGCCAGCTTGGAGGCGTAGGCCTGGTTGAGTTCCAGCGCGGTGCGCAGCAGAAGATCACGCTGCACCAGGTAACTGGCATGCAGGCTGCCCATCAGCGCGAGCAGAACCGACAGCAAGCTGATCCACAGGATGAGATGCCGCAGGTTGATCCGGAACATGGCGTTATCCGTTAGGTATGCTTTCGGTCAGCGCGTCCCAGGCTCTCATCGCCTGTCTGGCCACGGCTTGCAAGGTCTTGCGGCTGGCGCCGTCGCGCGCCTGGATCGACATGCCATGCAGCACGGTGGTGTAGAAGGCGGCCAGGCTCTTGAGATCGACGCCGGCGGGCAGTTCGCCATCGGATGCGCCAGCATTGAGGCGGGCCAGGATGCGGCTTTGCATGTCGCGGCGGTTGTCGCCCAGGAAGTCGCCCACGCCGGCCTGATTCACGCAGCCTGCCGGCGCGCTCAGCACGATCATGCAGCCCGACGGCGTACCCGGAGCGGTGAAGCGTTCTGCGGAAGCCAGCAGCATGGATTGGATGGCTTCGCGCGCCGTGGGCGCTTCTTGCAGCGCGCGTCGCGCCGAGCTGCCCTCGGTTTCGCGGTAGAGCTCCACCGCTTCGCGGAATAGTCCTTCCTTTGAGCCGAATGCGCCGTAAAGGCTGGGCGAATTGATGCCCATCGCCGCCGTGAGGTCGGTCAGCGATGCTCCGTCATATCCCTTCGACCAGAAGACGTCCATGGCCTTGCGCAAGGCCTGGGCACGATCGAAGTTCCTGGGGCGCCCACGTTCTGCCATGGGCGTGATTTTACTCGTCAGAGAATTTTGTGGTGGTCGATAAAAAAATAGTTGACGGACGTCACTGCGCTCGGCGAATATATTTGTATTGATCACTACAAATGTGGATATCGCAATGCCGAATCTGACTGGAAAAATTGCCTTCGTCACCGGCGGCAGCCGGGGGATCGGGGCCGCCATCGTGCGCCGCCTCGCGGCCGATGGTGCCGACGTGGCTTTCACTTATGTGAGCGCTTCCTCGGCCGCCGGCGCGCAGGCGCTGGTACGCGAACTGTCGGTGGACGGGCGCCGCGCGCTCGCCATCCAGGCAGATGCGGCGGACGCGTCCGCGGTTCGCGGCGCGGTCGACCGGGCCGTCGCCGAACTGGGACCGATAGACGTGCTGGTCAACAACGCCGGCATCTTCCTGACCGGCACGATCGGCGAAACCAGCCTCGACGACTACGAGCGCACCATGGACGTCAACGTTCGCGCGCCGTTCGTCGCCATTCAAACGGCACAGGCGTCCATGCCGGACGGCGGACGCATCATCAACATCGGCAGCTGCCTGGCAGGCCGCGCGGGCCGCGCAGGCGTTGCGCTGTATGCCGCCAGCAAGTCCGCGCTGGTCGGCCTGACCCAGGGCCTGGCGCGCGACCTGGGCGCACGCGGCATTACCGCCAATGTGGTGCACCCCGGCCCGATCGACACCGACATGAATCCCGCCGACGGCGCGCATGCGGCGGACCTGGTGGCGGTACTGTCCCTGCCGCACTACGGCGAGGCGCGTGATATCGCCGGCATGGTGGCGTTCCTGGCCGGGCCGGAAGGGCGCTACGTCACGGGCGCGAGCCTGTCGGTGGATGGCGGATTTGCGGCTTGAGGCAGGCCTGGGAAAAGTTTTTTTCCAGGTGACTTGCACAAACCAAAAAAGCTGCATATAATCTTTCTTCTTCGCACTACACACATAACGAAACGCAGCGGCAGCGGACTAAAAAACGCGCAGCAAAGCGGACGAAACTGAGTGAAGTTGCAGGGCTGTTAGCTCAGTTGGTAGAGCAGCGGACTCTTAATCCGTAGGTCGAGTGTTCGAGCCACTCACAGCCCACCAGAATTCATAATGAAATCAACGCCCTAGTCGCTAAGCGACTAGGGCGTTTTTCATTACCCCGCCGAGTTTGACCAAAACTTGACCGTGGCGCATGGGCTGCAAGGTGGCTTGGCGCCAGGCGTGCATGGCGCTTCACCATATCGATGGTTTCCCAGCCCCAAGTTCTTTCAGCATCAGGAGCGGGATGCCATGGGAATAGGCGAGAGCCGGCCCGATGCGAAGAATGGTCAGAAGTACAGGCAGCTCTTGGCGGAATGCGGCCGGTGACCGCAAACGCATCCGTGCCATCAAGATGAAGCGTGGCGCTTATCGTGCAATATTAGTTTCGACTTCCTCCCATTCTCGCGCGACAAACGCGGCGCGCTCGCCCGTGTGCACGACGGGATCACGGCGCAAGCCGATGACCACGGCATCATGCGCAAGCTCGATTCTCTCGAGTGGATTGCCGTGCAGATCCATGGTCGCGCCAAGCAGGCTGCCGGCCGGCAGCGTGACGCCGGCTTCGACCGCCGGCATGAACAGGCCGCCATGCGCAAAGGTCAACCAGCCGCGCCGGGTCACGCGTCGCACGCGCTTGGCGACGAAGTCGTCGGCCTGACCGTCAAGGATTCCCAGGCGTGCAGCCAGCCGGGCGAAACCGCGCTCGGCCTGGTCGACGTTGGCGATCTCGCAGCGGCTGCCGCCTCCCAGTTCCAGCATGAATGCTGGTATACCCAACGCCAGGCACTGATAGTCGAGTGCGCCGGCGATATTGCCCGGCAGTTCACCCTTGCCACCCACATCCATGCGGCAGGCGACGTTGGGTTCGAACAGCGCAATCAGATCCAGTAGCGCCTCTTCAGACAATGGACTGTCCGGATGCACCTTGTAGACTGCGTAGACCCGTGAATCGAATAGCGCGTTCATGGTGTGCAGGTTGATCAGCAGGTCGGCGGTGCCGCGGATCTCCTGCATCAGTGCATGTGCCAGCCGCTCGGAGATCAGGCCGCCCGGGTTGCCGGGATAGCATTGGTCGAGATCGAGATCGTCATATGGATTGCGTTTCCGACGGCTGTCCAGTGCGTGGGGATTGGCCGTGGGAGTGACCACCACATTGCCGCTCATGGTGGCTGGGTCCAGGCTGCGCGCGAAGCGCAGGGCCGCCAGGATGCCGTTGATCTCATCGCCATGGACCTGCCCATTGAGCCATAGCGTTTTGCCTGGTCGGGCACCACGAATGGCTACGAAAGGCAGCTCCACGGCCATGCCGGATGCCATGGTCCCCACGTCGATCGCGCCCTGCTTGAGCGCGGGGCCCGAAAAATCAGAAAGAAAATCACGGATGACGCCCATCATGGTTCCTTGTATCGAAAGTGGTAGAAAAGTGCGCGCGCTCGGGCAGTGCCTGCCGGCCGAGCACGCCAATCGCTGGGGTATCGCCGGCGACGCCCGCCAGTCGTAGGCCCGCCCAGGCCGTGGCGGTATTCGACGAAAAAACGGGCACGCCCAGATCGGCTTCTAGTGCTTCGATCAGACCTAGCGTTGGCATATTGGTGCAACTCAGGAAGACAGCGTCAGCGCGACGCGCGTCGTCGGCGCGTGCCATCAGACGCTGGTACACCGTGCTCTCGTCCAATCCGCGTATGGCATTGCCGTCGCGACATTCCAGGGTGTCGTAGTGGCTGGCGTCGACGCCGTGAAACGCCAGGAATTCGGCCTCCTGGCGAGTGATCGCGTCGGGATATGGCGCCAGCATGTGGAGTCGACGCACGGTCAGGGCGCTGCATGCCTGTAATAGCGCGCTGGCGGTCGTGATGGCCGGGCACCCGGTGGCTGCGCGGATCCGCGCAGCGGCATCGTCATGCCTGTCATGTCCTGCCAGGAAGGTCCCGGACGTGCACGCAAACACATACGCCCGCGGGCTCGTGTCGCGCAACGCGGCCAGCGCCGCGTCGACACCGCGATGCAGCGTCAGCAGAGACTCGGCCGATAGCGCCGCGCCGTCGCGATGCAACCGCTGGAAATGGAAGCTGGCATCGGACTGCCCCAACCGGGGATACTCGACTTCACAGGTGATATTGCCTTCCGGCAGTAGCACGCCGATGCGCGCGACGGGACGAATCATGCGAGCCTCCGCCCTTAATCCAGCTTCAGGTTCATTGCCTTGATCAGCTGCGACCACTTGGCTGTATCGCCGGCAACGAATTGAGCAAAGGCGGCGCTGTCCATGGCGGGCGGTAGCTCGACCATCTGGCTCTTGAGCTTATTCGCCAGGGCTGGCTCGGCCAGGGCTGCCTGTATCTTGTCGTGCAGCCACTGCACCGCTTCGGGAGGTGTGCCGGCGGGCGCGAAGAAACCATACCAATTGATGGCTTCGTAGCCCGGAAGCCCCGATTCCGCGACCGTCGGTGTATCCGGCAGCAAAGTCGAACGCTTGCCGCTGGTGACTGCCAGCAGCTTGATCTTTCCTGCGTTCACATTCGCCATCGCAGACGTGTCGACAAACATATAGTCGACGCGCCCGCCCATCAAGTCGATTAATGCCGGGGTCGAGCCTTTATACGGCACGTGCAGGGCGTTAATTCCAGCCATCTGGGCGAACATGGCGCCCGCGAGGTGCAGCGAGGTCCCCGTGCCCCCGGAACCATAGGTGAGCTTGCCCGGATTCTGCTTGCTGTAGCTGATCAGTTCGGCCACTGTGGTGAACGGCGCATCCGGCCTGGCCACCAGCAGGATGGGCATCTGCACGCCCATGGCCACGGCCTGCAGGTCTTTCGCGGGATCGTAGCTGAGCGAGCGGTAGGCGCTCGGGGCAATACTGATATTGCCCGGACTGCCCATCACGAACTGGTATCCGTCCGCCTTCGAACGAGCGATCGCACCTACGCCGATGATGCCGCCCGAGCCGGCACGGTTCTCCACGACGATGCTCGCCCCTGTGCTCTCGGTGATCTGCTGCGCGTAGAGTCGGCCGACCACGTCCACGCCGCCTCCGGCGGGGAACGGTACGGTGATGGTGATCGGCTTTTCCGGATAGGCGGCGCAGACCTGGGCTGCGCCTCCGAAGTAGGCTGCTACAGCGCAAGCGGACACGGCGAGCAGTCTGGAATAGGCATTTCTCATGGTTTTCTCCTTGTGTGTGTGTATGCGCTCGCCGTATGCGAGTGCTTGTCGCGACCGGACGGACGCTCGGCAGCCGTGGACGCGCGCTATTTCGCAAGAGCCGCCTGTTCGAAGCCCTGTGCGAGATCCTCGATGAGATCGGCCGGATTCTCGAGGCCGATGTGCAAGCGCACCACCGGCCCGTGGCCGCTCCAGTCTGTGACGCTACGCGCCTGGGTGAGGTGCGCGCCTGTGACCAGGCTCTCGTAGCCTCCCCAGGATGCACCCAAGCCGAACAGCCGCAGGCTGTCGATGAAGCGGTCAACGTTGGCTTGAGGTGTGCCTTCGGGCAATTCGAAAGACACCAGTCCATTGGTGCCTTGGCAATCGCGCAGCCACAATTCATGTCCGGGATGCGACGGCAGGGCTGGGCAGAATACCGTCCGCACCGCCGGCTGCTCCAGCAACCACTTCGCCACCGTCAGCGCGTGCTGTTCATGCATTTGGAGACGCGCTGCCAGGGTACGCATGCCGCGCAGCACCAGCCACGCATCGTCGGGGCTGACAGTCATGCCGAAGGCATCGCAGCGCTCGGCTAGCGCGCCCCAGGCTGCTTCGGTCGTAGCCACGGTTCCCATCATCACGTCCGAATGGCCGGATAGGTACTTGGTCGCGGCCATCACCGAAACGTCCGCGCCCAGCAGCAACGGCCGGTACTGGTAGCCCGATCCCCAAGTGTTGTCTGCCACCACGATCGCGCCGCGTTCGTGCGCCATGGCGGCGAGTGCGGGCAAGTCGCACATTTCGTAGACCAGCGAGCCGGGGCACTCGGCGTAGAGCATGCGGGTGTTGGGACGCATCTTCGCCTCGGCATCGCTGCCGTCGGCTGCGAAGAAGGTGTACTCGATACCGTAGGGCTGCAGGAACTGCTGCGCCATGTGCCGCACCGGTTGATAGGCGCTGTCGGTCAGCAGCACGTGATCGCCGGGCCGCAGGTAACTCAGCAGCGTCATGCCGATGGCCGCCAGTCCGGTCGGGAGCAGGCGGGTGCGGTAGGCACCCTCCAGTTCGCTGACTGCGTCCTCCAGCGCGAAGGTGGTGGGCGTGCCGCGGGCGCCGTAGCTGAAGATGCGTTCCTGGCCCCGCCGCTCGCGCATTTCGCGCTGGTGAGCGGTATTTTCGAAGACGACCGTGCTGGCACGCACGATCGACGGGTTGACGGCCGTGCCACCGATGTACGCCGGGGCCTTTCCTGTGTGGGACAGGCGGGTTTGCGTACTCCATTTCCTGGACAGAGAGTGTTCGTCTTTCATCGTGAAACCATCTGGACTGACGGGGTTGACAGAGATCGGATCGGGAAGAAGATCGTGCGCATGATGTTGCTACCTGCCGGTTATGGCAGCCATGCGTGGCGTGGGTTAGTTGGCGGCGGGTGGCAGGCGGAAGGCCGCCAATTCCCGCTCGTCGAGCAGGGGTACCAGACCGGTTTCCCAGGCCAGGTATTGGCGGGCCGCCTCCTTGTTGCCATCGTGCCGGTCGTGCACAAAGAACAGGTAATCAAGGCATGCTTCATCCGATGGGCGATCAGGGCTCGATTCGACCGGCATGGCCGCCTGCTGCCAGGCGCCCATGCCGCCCTCGAGCAGCAGCGGTGCCTGGGGAAGTTCCAGCGAAGCCCATTGCGCCAGCGCGGCCTCGTCCGCGACCAGCACGATCTGGCGGGGTTCGGCTACGAGGTCGCGCGCCAGGTTTGGGCGGATCGACCAGCGCGCGCCGGGTATGTGCGCGGCCCGGTAGCGCATGCCTGGGCGCAGGTCCACCACCGCCACGTCCTGCCGTTGCAGGCGCCGCGCCAATTCCGGAACCGAGATGCTGGCCAGCGCCGGAGCGGGCGGGCTTGCTTCGACATCCAGCGCCAGGCCGCTGTTCAGCCCGCCGGCCAGCACGCAGGCGTCATGGCCCATCTGGCGCAGCCAGCTCGCAACTACGGGCGCGCGCACACCGTCGCTGTCGAAGAGCACCAGGCGCGCGCCGCGCACGCCGACATACTGGTCGCTCGCCTGCATCAATTGGCCGCCCGGCGTATGCTGCGCGCCCTGTAGCGACCCGGCCTTGAACTCTTCCGGCGTGCGCACGTCGCAGAGAAAGAGGGAACGTCCGACGTCCTGGAACCAGGTCCTTACGGTTGGCGCGTCCACGTAGGGCACGTCGAAGCGCGCCGCCAGGGCCCGGGCCTGCGTCTGCAGGGACTGTCCGCCGGAGTCGTCGGCATAGCGCCGGGTTCCACCATGCTCGAGCGGCAGGTCTGCCAGATACCAGCCCTGCGTGCCGTTTTCCAGCGCGTAGATTGGGTTGGGAACACCTAGGTTGATCAAGGTCTGCGCGCCGATGATCGAGCGCGTCCGGCCGGCGCAATTGATGACGATAGGCGTCGACTCGTCGGGCGCCAGGTTGCGGATGCGATAGGCCAGCTCGCCGTTTGGGCAGCAGATGGCGCCCGGAATATTCATCTTGCCGAACTCCGACACGGGACGCCCATCCAGCACCACCAACGGCGCTCCCTCGGCCTGTTTTTGCGCCAACTGCCGCGCGGTGAGACGGGGTGTCCGATAGACGTGTTCTGCGAGCTCGCCGAAAGTCTTGGATGGCAGGTTCACGCCGGCGAACAATTGATAGCCCGCCCCGCGCCAGGCGCGGGTGCCGCCTTCCAGAATGGCGACCTGCGTGTAGCCCAGCGCCTCCAGGCGCAGGCGCGCGCGCTCGGCCACGCCCGCGCTGCCGCCTTCGCCTCCGTCATACACCACGACGCGAGCCTGCTTGCGCGGCACCAGGCGTGCAATCTCCAGCTCCAGCCGGCTATAGGGCAGCGAGGTCGCATAGAACAGGTGCGATTCGCCGTATTGGCCGTGCTCGCGCACATCGAGCAAGGCGATCTCCCTGCCATCGTGCAGCCAGGATTTGAGGGTGGAAGCGGAAACGGAAATAGGCATGAAGGGAGTCGGTAGATGGAGGCAGAGTGATGCACTGACGCGCACGCACGCGGTGGAGATCCGGTGCTGCGCTCAGCGGCGTGTCTGTACGCCGATCGGCATGGGCCGGTAGGTGCCAGTTTCCAGGTCGTAGCTGACGCGCTCGTTCAGGGTTTCCAGCGCTCGGCCATACACGTGTAAATGGCGAATGATTTGCGCGCCGCGGATTTCCACCGAATGGATATCGTTGGGCATCAGCGCGATGCCCTGTCCCGGCGTCACCATCACCATCTCGGTCTCGCGCAGCGTTCCGACGCCGGGCACCGTACCGTCGTCGGAGCGTTCATAGACGCGGTTGTGCTCGCTACCCTCCACGGCGGCGATACAGGCCCAGGTCGTGTGATTGTGTGGCGCGATGCGTTTGACGGGGCGCATCACATTGAGATACAGCGCGTAGCTATGGTCTGGATCCTCGGCGATCAGATAGCGTGCCTGGTGCTCGCGGGCCTCGGGAGCTGGGTAATCGGCGGGTTGCCACAGATCTCGCCGTGCCGCGAGATCCAGCAACTGGTGCAATACCGCGTCCAGGTTTTCACGCGTGGCTGGACCGGCGCCGATGGCACTCCTCATGGCGGAAACAGCCGAGGCCACGGCTTGTTCTCGTCGCTTAGCAATGTTGTTCAAGACGGGCTCCTTCTGGTCGTTGAAGGCCAATTTAGTCCCGCGCCCGATGTCAAACAATCTGGGGAGTTCAAGTTAATACTTCAATATAATTAAAGTATGGACATGCTTGATCTGGAACTTCTGCGGACTTTGGCGACCATCGCGAACAAAGGCAGCTTCGCCGCGGCTGCGTTGCAGCTCGGGCGCACGCAGTCCACCATCACGCAGCAGATGCAGCGCCTGGAAGACAAGGTTGGTCATGAACTATTCGAGAAACAAGGGCGGCAGAAGCGCCTGACCGATCATGGCCGGCGTCTGCTGGGCTATGCGCTGCATATGCTCGCGATCCATGACGAGGCGCTTAGAAATTTGCAGCACCGGCAGGTTCAGGGCCTGGTGCGCATCGGCGCGCCCCACGACACGGCCGACACCATGCTGCCACCCGTGCTGCAGGAAATTGCATTGAATTTTCCCGGCATGCAGTTCGATCTCCATGTCGGGCGCAGCCCGTTCCTGATGGAATCGCTCAAGCAGGGCGAGATGGACATGGTGATCTCCAACCGCGAGGACGAGGCCTTCGAGGGCTTTGTCCTGCGCTCCAGCCCCACCGTCTGGTTGTGCGGCGCCAACTATGCGCACGATCCGTTCAAGCCCATACCGCTAGTGATGGCGGACGGTCCGAGCATCTTTCGCCGGCTGGCCTGCGAAGCCCTGGACACCGCCGGCATTCCCTGGACGCCCAGCCATACCTCGACCAGCCTGGTCGGCATCCGCGCGGCGCTGCGCGCCGGACTGGGCGTCACGGCCCGCGGTGTGGAGCAGCTCGATCCGGGTCTGCGCGTGCTGGGTGCAGGCGACAACATGCCGCCGCTGCCGGACCTGGTCTATAGGCTTTACATTCGCAGCCACGTAGTCAATCCGGTGATCCGGCAGGTCTTCGAGAGCCTCCAGGCCCGCGTGCGCTTCAGCGGCGCGTAATGGCTCACGCAGCTCAAAGAACAGCGGCGGGCCTCAAATCTCAGGCGCAATAGCGCGTCGCTGCGGCTACATCACGGGCCGCGTTCGATACCGCGCCGGAAATGTACTGCTCTCGGTTCTTCGCCAAACAACAGAGCGCTTGTCTGGCAGACAGCATCGAGATGTCGGCGCAGTACCAGTACAGAGCGTTGCTTCCACCAGTTCAGCAAAAATCAGCACGCTTACTGATTTAGAGCGAATTTCAACTAGTTCAACCTTCGCTGGAGATCGTCCGATTTCCCTGTACGTCCACTGCAAAACGCCACCTCAAAATCCATTACGGTTCCTGCACAATCACAGGGCTGTCGTCGGTGGCAAATTCGCTGTCAACGATCTAGTACTTACCCTTACCGAAAGAAATCAAGCGCTCGCGGCGCTGGCGCTCTCACTCTATGACGACAGGCAATCCATTAGCTTTTTCAATACATTTTCCTGCAACATTAATTTGAATGGCTGGGCATGGCTCTTTAAGATCGGCTGCAACTCATACGCCGTTCTACAAGGAGATTCGCAATGCCGCAGCAAAAAAACCCGGGATCGGAACAGATCGGCACCACCATCGAACAGGTCAAGACGCTGTTCAGCCAAGAAGGTGAAAACCGGGCGACGTTGGAAAAAACGCTGTCCAAACTGATCGGTCTGGCCGCAAACAAAGACTGGTGGGACGAGTCGCACTACCCGGCGCCTGAAGCCGGTGAGCTGCAGGCCCGCTACCTGATCCAGGAAGATGCCGACAAGTCGTATGCGCTGTACCTGAACGTCATGCGCCCGGGCAAAAAAATCGTGCCGCATAACCATACGACCTGGGCATGTATCGCCGCGGTCGAAGGCGTGGAGCTGAACTACACCTATGATCGCAAGGATGACGGCAGCGAGCCCGGACGCGCGCAGCTGGAAAAGACCGGCACCGTGGTAGTCGAGCCAGGAAGCGGCATTGCGCTGATGGCCGATGACATCCATGCCGTACATATCGAAGGCCAGGACGTGATCCGTCATCTGCACTTCTACGGCCGCGCGCTGGAAACGCTGGATCGCCGCATCTCCTTCGATTTGGAGAATGGCACTTGCCAGCAAATGGCTATCGGCGTGCAAACCCGCAAGTGAGGCGCGCCATGCTCAAGGATCAGACCACGCCTGCGCAAGAAGATGGCTTCAACACTCGTCTGCTGCGCGCGGGCCGTCCCCATCAAGGCTGGGTCAACACGCCCGTCACGCGTGCCAGCACCTATGTGTTTAACAGCGTGGGCGAATGGCGCGAAACGCGTCAGCGGCGCGACCAGGAACGCCTGGCCTCGTACGGCGCACGCGGCACGGACAGCACCTATGCGCTGGAAGATGCCCTGGTCCTGTTGGAAGGCGGCTATCGCGCCAAGGTCTTCCCGACCGGTCTGGCGGCCATCGCCATGGTATTCCTGGCCTATCTAAAGTCCGGCGACCACGTGCTGATCACCGACGGCGTCTACGAGCCGGCACGCGCACTGTGTGCGCAAAGCCTGTCTCGCCTGGGCATCACGCACAGCTTCTATCGTCCGGATGGCAGCGATCTGGCCGAGAAGATTCAGCCCAATACGCGCATGATCTATGCCGAGAATCCCAGCTCGTTGATCTATGAGCTGATGGATTTGCGCAAGGTGTCGGCGCTGGCCAGGCAGCATGGCTGCCTGCTGGTTGTCGACAACACGTGGGGCTCTGGCATTCTGCATCAACCGCTGGCGCTGGGAGCAGACATCTCGCTGATGGCGGCCACCAAGTACCTTAGCGGCCATGCCGACATCATGATGGGTACCGTGGTCACTACCAAGGAAGTCTGGCAGGAGATGGAGACGGTGCAGGTCAACTATGGCCAGACTGTCGGCGCCGATGACGCCTGGCTGATGCTGCGCGGCCTGCGCACACTGCCAGTACGCATGCGCACTCACCAGGAAAACATGCTGCGGGTGGCCGATTGGTTGCGCAATGATCCACGCGTCACCCGCGTCTACGCCGCAGGCTTGGCCGAGGGCGAGCAGGCCGGGATCTTCCAGCGAGACTTCAAGGGCAGCAATGGCCTGGTATCGGTGGAATTCAAGGCGGATATCAGCGCACGGCAGATGGAGGCCATGATCGACGCGCTGCGCCTTTTTGGCATTGGCGCATCCTGGGGCGGATTCGAGAGCCTTGTTGTTCCCATGAATATGGTGTCGGCGCGCAGTCTGTCGGACTGGAAGGCGCGCGGGGCCATGTGCCGCTTTCACATCGGCCTAGAGGAACCGGCGGACATCATCGCGGACCTGCAACAAGCCTTCGACGCCCATCTTTCCTAGCTGTGTCGCCAGCTGCGGCCGGCACCCTTCCTTTCTGTAGAACCCATGGCAACCAACCACACTATTCGCGCACGCGAAGACGCCGCCACGCTCAAAGACTGGCTGCATGACGGTCAGGAAATCGCCTTGCTGGACGTGCGCGAACACGGTCAGTACGGCGAAGCCCATCTTTTTTACGCTGTCAACGCTCCCTATAGCCGCCTGGAATTCGAAGTGGCCCGCCTCGTACCGCGCAAGACCACCCGTGTTGTCGTCTATGACAACAATGACGGTGTCGCCGAGCGCGCCGCCCAGGCGTTGCGTCAGCAGGGCTATACCCAGGTAGGCGTCCTCGATGGCGGCGTGCAGGCCTGGGACGCGGCGGGCTACGCCCTCTTTGCGGGCGTCAACCTGCCCAGCAAGACCTTTGGCGAACTCGCCGAGCACGAGCTGCACACGCCGGCCATCGGCGCTGAAGAATTGAACCGCCGTATCGCCGCTGGCGAAAACCTGGTGGTGTTGGACGGACGGCCGTTCACCGAATACCAGAAGATGAGCATTCCAACGGCGACCTGCTGCCCGAACGGGGAGCTTGCCCTGCATATCGATACGCTCGTGCCGGATGAGAGCACCACCATCGTTATCAATTGCGCCGGCCGGACGCGCAGCATCATCGGCGCGCAGACACTGATCAATCTGGGCGTGAAGAACCCGATCTACGCGCTGGAAAACGGCACGCAGGGCTGGTATCTGAAAGACTATCCGCTGGATCAAGGTCAGAGCCGCCGCCACGCGATCGACGCCGCGCCGCTGACACTGGACCGGGCGCGCGCGCGCGCGCAAGCACTGGCCGCCCGTCACGGCATACCCAACATCAAGCCCGAAAAGCTTGCTTCCTTGCTAGCCGATCCCGAGCGCAGTACCTACGTCTTTGATGTGCGTACGCCGGAAGAATATGCCCAGGGTACCTATGCCGGCGCAGCTCATGCCGCAGGCGGCCAGTTGATCCAGGCCACCGACCAATACGTGGGCACGCGCAATGCGCGGTTGGTTCTGGTCGACAGCGAAGGCGTGCGCGCTCCCGCCGTCGCCAGCTGGTTGCGCCAACTGGGCTGGGAAGTCTATGTGCTAGACGCAGTTGCCGGTGGCGCGCCGGTATCGGCCGACGCGCAGGTCGAAAATCGACTTGCTCGAGTGGACAGCAAGACAGCAGCTCGTCTGCGCGATGAAGGCGCGGCATTGGTCGATGTGCGGCCCAGCATGAGCTATCGAGCAAGCCATATCGACGGCGCTCGCTGGAGCATACGCAGCCGCGCCGACGCGCTGAATGGCGTCACCGTGCTTGTGGCCGACGATGCCCGCGTGGCTGAGCTGTATGCCCGCGAGCTGGCCGGCAGCGGCCCGCTCTACTTCTTGCTGGATACGCCGGCGCAATGGCAGGCCGCAGGCCTGCCGCTGGCCGAGACGCCGGATCTTCCGTCCGACGCAGAGTGCATTGATTTCCTGTTCTTCGTGCATGACCGCCATCACGGCAACAAGGCCGCGGCTATCAAATATCTGGAATGGGAAACCAATCTGGTCAACCAGATCGACGCGCGCGAACGTGCGGCATATCGCTTTCAACCCTGACGTTTCCATCCCTCGGCGCGGGACACGATTCTCGCGCCGTTACGCATAAACCAAGGAGAAAACCCATGAAACCCGTCGTCGCCATCGCTCTTGCACTGTTGGCCACCGCTGCTCACGCCGGTGACTTGAATGATGTGAAGAGCAAGAAACAGTTGGTCTGCGGCACGCAAAGCGCCAGCGAACCCTATGCCTACCAAGACCCGGCCACGCGCAAGTTTGTAGGCTACGACGTTGATATATGCCAGGCGCTGGCCAAAGGCCTGGGCGTGGAGCTGGTGCATAAGCCGCTGTCTACCGAAGCCCGAATTCCGGAGCTGAAGATGGGCCGCGTCGATGTGGTGGCGGGCTCCATGGCCTATTTGCCAGAACGCGCCGCGCAGGTGGACTACAGCGTCCAGTATCTGCAAGGCAATATCAAAGTGTTGGTGCGCAAGGACGACAAGCTCGGCACGCTGGCGCAGCTGGAAGGAAAACGCATCTGCGCCAGCAAGGGATCGTCGTCGGCCGCCATTGCCGGGCGCGTGCTGGCAAAGTCGCAGATCGTGACGTATCAGGATCTGGCCACCTGCTATCTGGGCCTGCAGAACGGCAAGGTGGACGGCATCTCGGCCGGCGAACTGACGCTCAAGCGATTTGAAATCGAGTCGGCGAAATCTGGCAGCGCCGCGACGCTGATCGATGAACCGCTGTTCACCGAGCGCATGGGCGTAGTGGCTTCCAAGGGCAATACCGCACTGATCGAGGCCATCAATAAAGTCATCAGCAAGATGGATGGCGATGGCGAACTCGACGCCATCTATGCCAAGTGGCTGGGCAAAGACTCGATTTACCAGTTGACTCGCAAGTTCAAGGTCGAACCAGTCGCTCTTGCCAATTGAGGATGAATCGGCGGCTCGCGAGAGCCGCCATCGCTGCATATGGATCTGAACATCTCTTTCTTGTTGCATGGGCAATATGGCGCCCTGCTGCTGTCAGGGCTCATGACCACGTTGCTGGTATTTGCCCTGGCCTGGGTGCTCGGCATGACGCTGGCGATCGCCATCGTGCTGTTGCGCGCCATCCCCTTCAAACCGCTCGACGCGCTGATGTCGCTGTTCGTCGAATACCACCGCAATGTGCCCACCGTGGTGCAGATTATGGTGTGGTACTTCGGCATTCCGCAACTGCTGCCGCCCGACATCCGCGCCTTCGTCAATGCCAGCAACACCGAGATCCTGTTTGCGGTGGTGGCCTTGTCGCTCAATGTCAGCGCCTATATGTCGGAGGATCTTCGTTCCGGTCTCAAGGCCATCCCGGCCGCGCAGATCGAAGCCGGACGATCCATTGGCTTGAGTTTTCTGCAGGCCATGCGTTACGTCGTGCTGCCACAGGCCTTGCGCATCGGTCTGCCGCCGCTGGTCAACCGATCGCTGATCCTGTTCAAAGACACCAGCCTGACTATGGTCATCGGTGTGGCTGAGCTGACCTATCTGGCCAAGAACATCGACAACCTGACCTTCCGCACCTTCGATGTCTTCGCCGTCACCACGCTGATTTACCTGCTGTGCTCGATCACCATCATGCTCATCGGCAGCCGGGTCGAGAAGGCCTATCCATCGGCTTACAAGGGGTAAAGCATGCTGGAGCTACTGCATAAATACGGCACGATGTTCATGGTGGGATCCTGGCCCAATGGCCCCCTGGGCGGTTTTGCAGCCACGCTGCTGCTGGCCGTTCTGGGCCTGGCGCTGGCCTTCCCGATTGCGGTGCTGCTGGGTTTTGCCCGTATCGGACCCTACCGCGTGCTGCGTATTCTGGCGACCTGCTGGGTCACGGCGTTTCGCGGCGTCCCGCTCATCATGATCATCTTCTGGGCCTATTTCGCCGTGCCGATGGTCACGGGCATGACGATCTCGCCGTTCAAGACCGCCCTGGTGGCCATCGTGCTGTACGAAAGCGCTTTTCTGGCGGAAATCGTGCGCGCCGGCCTGCAGGGCCTGCCGCGCGGCCAGACCGAAGCGGCGCGTTCGGCCGGCCTGTCGTACTGGCAAAGCATGCGATTTGTCATCCTGCCGCAGGCGCTTGTCAACATGATTCCGTCGCTGGTAAGCCAGTTTGTATCGACCATCAAGGCGACCTCCATTGTCTATGTCATCGGTGTCGAGGAAGTCACGTTCGTCGGCCAGCAGATCAACAGCATCGAACTGACGTCTGCGTTGCAAACCTATCTGATCCTGGCGGGCATCTACTTTGTCATCTGCCTGGCCTTGTCCAAGCTGGCCAAGCGCATCGAATCACGCATACAACGCCGCCGCCTGGGTCTGGCGTAAGCAGCGATAAGGGGAAAAGACATGATCGAAATGAAGAACGTCAACAAATGGTATGGCGACTATCACGCTCTCAATGACGTCAGCGGCCGTATCGAGAAAGGCGAGGTGCTGGTGGTTTGTGGGCCGTCCGGCTCGGGCAAGTCCACCATGATCCGCACGCTCAATCGTCTGGAGTCGATTCAGAAAGGCGACATCACCATCAATGGCGCCAGCATCTACGACCGCGAGTCGGATCTGAACAAGCTGCGTGCCTCCATTGGCTTTGTGTTCCAGCAGTTCAATCTCTTTCCGCACTATTCGGTGCGCGAGAACATCACGCTGTCGGCGCGCAAGGTGTTTGGCATGCCGACGCGCGAGGCCGACCAGATGGCCGAAGCGCTGCTGGCCAAGGTTGGCTTGGCGCACAAGATAGACGCCATGCCCATCAATCTGTCGGGCGGCCAGCAGCAACGCGTTGCGATTGCGCGCGCGCTGGCACAACGGCCGCCAGTCATACTGTTTGACGAGCCGACTAGCGCGCTGGACCCCGAAATGGTGTCCGAAGTGCTCAATGTCATGAAGACTCTGGCTTCCGAGGGCATGACCATGGTGATCGTCACCCATGAAATGGACTTTGCGCGCGAGGTCGCTGATCGCATCTGGTTCATGGATGCCGGGACCATTCTGGAAGACAGCACACCCGAGGCCTTCTTCACGGCACCCAAGCATCCGCGTGCCTGCAAGTTCCTGGAGGATGTGCGTCATTGATCCAGATGAGGCAGGCGCGCCATATTCCGGCTGTCACGTCAAGGAAAGTCCATGCGCAATCTGGATCTGGAGCTGCTGCGCACTCTGGTGGCTATCGCCGAACACGATTCATTCTCCGCTGCGGCGGAAAGTCTGCACAAGACCCAATCTGCTGTTACGCAGCAGATGCTGCGCTTGGAGAGCCTGGTCGATCTACCGCTGTTTGAAAAGCGCGGCCGCAATAAGCGGTTGTCCAGCCATGGCGAAAAGCTGGTCACGTATGCGCGCCATATGCTGGCCATGAATGATGAAGCTCTGCGCTCGTTGCAAGACAGTCTGCTCGAAGGCGAGTTGCGTCTGGGGTCGCCGCACGATGTGGCCGACAGCATTCTGCCCAGCCTCTTGATCCATGTGGTGCGCACCTTCCCTCGCATCAAGCTGGAAATCCGGGTGGACCGCAGCCCCAATCTGATGACGGCCTTGCGTAAGGGTGAGGTGGATCTGGCAGTGTCGACTCGCTTTGATCAGGAGTTCGAAGGCGTGGTCTTGCGCACTTCCCCCACGGTATGGCTGTGCTCGGCAGACTACGTGCACGACATCAACGCTCCCTTGCCGCTGGTGCTTGCCGATGAGCCGAGCATTTTTCGCCGCATTGCGCTCAATGCGCTGGAGCAATCACAGCTACGCTCGCAAACCAATTATGTTGCGCCCAATCTGGTGGCCATCAAGGCCGCCTTGCGTGCGCGCCTTGGCATCACTGCGCGCAGCGTGGAACTGCTGGGCTCGGATATGCGGGTGCTGGGAGAGAAAGAGGGGTTGCCCCGGCTGCCCGATGTCAATTACTACCTTTGGATACGACGGGATCACATCAACCCCTTGACCCGCCACGTCTACAACATGCTGAAGTCCAATCTGCGGCTGTCGTCCAATAGCGACGAGCAGAGCGGCTAGTACTCGTTGGCGCGTAGCGCCATCTCCACAGTTTCGGCCGGCTTGCCCAGACGCTGCGCAAAGACCGGCTACAGACCTGCGCCATCGCCCGCTTGGAAATGGCCGCTGTCGACCGGATCGCGGGCAGAGACAAGGCCTCCGTGAACCCCGCCACGGGCGGATGCAGGCCCGCGATACGGTCGCCAATGAACAGATTCCCAATGGGGATGTCAGTAAACCAGGTAGGCGGATCGCTTAAGTCACGGCTTAACACAGGGTAAACGTCCGCTGAATCACGGCGGAGTTGATGTCCTTTATAGTGGACTCGTTTCCAACCGAGAGAGCCACGCATGTCCAGTCCCGCTGCCATACCCGCCTATCCCCGGGCTGTGTTGTTCGACTTGCTGACCGCCTTGCTCGACTCCTGGACCATATGGAATCGCGCCGCCGGTTCCGAGGCCGCCGGGCGGGCGTGGCGCGCGGAATATCTGCGGCGCACGTATGGCTGCGGCGCTTATCAGCCCTACGAACAGCTGCTGCGGGAGGCCGCGTCCGCGGTTGGTTTACCCGCGACGGCGCCGGACGCGCTGGAGGCTGGCTGGGACGAGTTGCCCGCCTGGGATGGCGCTCGCGAATTGCTGCAGGCCTTGCGGCCGCATTGCCGCCTGGCCGTGGTTACCAATTGCTCAGCGCGTCTCGGGCGCCGAGCCGCGAGCCTGCTGGGCGTGGACTGGGACGTGGTGGTGACGTCGGAGGAGGCGGGCTACTACAAGCCCGATCCGCGTCCTTATGAACAGGCGTTGGCGCAGTTGCAGGTGCAGCCCGCCCAAGCCGCGTTCATTGCAGGTTCTGGCTACGACATGTTCGGCACCAGCAAGGTCGGCCTGCGCACGTATTGGCACAATCGCGTGGGGCTGGCGTTGCCGGAAGGCGCGGCGCGGCCGGAACTGGAGTCCGCGCGGCTGGAAGCGGCGCTGCCGTGGCTGGAGCGATTCAACGCCGCCTGACGGCAAGCCACTGCGCACCGCACTGCCCGCCAGTTGCGCGCATCAAGCCGCTGGCAAGGAAATCGCATCCCCCAGCCCCTTGACCTCCTTCAGCACGAACGAGGTGTAGACCTCCTTCACGCCTGGCAGCGCACCCAGTACGTAGCGCGCCAGGTCGCCGAAGGCGTCGAGGTCGCGGGCGATGACGGTCAGCTGATGGTCGTAGCGGCCCGAGACGCAGTGGCAGGAGAGCACTTCCGGTACCTGCCTGACGGCGTCCTCGAACGCCTTGACGTGTTCAGCGCCCTTCATGTCCAGGGAAATCCAGACGAACGCCGTCACGCCGAAGCCGAGCTTCTTGACGTCGACTTCGGCCCGATAGCCGCGGATCACGCCTTCGTCCTCCAGGCGCTTGACCCGGCGCCAGCAGGGCGAAGGCGTGAGCGATACGCGCTCGGCCAGGTCGGCGCTGGACAGGCGTCCGTCGGCCTGCAGGGCGGCCAGGATTTGCAGGTCGGTGGGGTCGAAATTCTTGCTTTGCACGATTCTTCCAATGAATAGAGAGTTTCGCTAATTTCAATCCAAAATATTACACATTTACGTCGAAAAATCGGAAATCTTCGCCAATCCGTTCCTGTATCTTTGCTTGGCTGTTAGAGGGGGCGTCGGCACCAGGAATGCTCCCCGTTTGATCACATATGGAGCAGACATGAAAGATTCGAATCCGGTACGCAAGGCGCTGCTGGCCCTGGAGCCTACCGAGGGGTGCTGGCTGACCCTGGCGAGCCCGGCGGTGGCCGAGGCGATTGCGCATTGCGGCTTCGACTGGCTGGTCGTCGACATGGAGCATGCGCCCAATGATGTGGCGGGCCTGACGGCGCAACTACAGGCCATCGACTCGGCGCGCGCGCATGGCGCCACCGCGTATCCGGTCGTGCGGGTGACGGTGAACGATGCGGCGCTGGTCAAGCGCGCCATGGATTGCGGCGCACGGACGGTCATCTTCCCGAACATCGACACGGCCGAGGACGCTCGCAACGCCATCGCCTCGATGCGTTTCCCGTCGGCAGGCAATGGCGGCGTGCGTGGCGTGGCCGGCCTGGTGCGGGCGGGCATGTACGGACAGGACCCCACCTATGTCAAGCTGGCCAATGAACAGGCCTGCGCGATCCTGCAGATCGAGTCGGCGCAGGCGGTGCGCGACGTCGAAGCCATCGCCGCGCTGCCGGGGGCGGACTGCTTGTTCGTGGGCACGGCCGACCTGGCGGCCAGTCTCGGTCGCCTGGGCGACATGACCCACGTCGAAGTCCGCGAGGCCGTCGACCGCGTGATCGCGGCCGGCAAGGCGGCGGGCAAGGCCGTCGGCATCTTCGCCAACGATCCCGAGGAAGCGGCGCGCTACCGCAAGCTGGGCGTGCAATTCATCGCCTTGCATTCCGATGTGGCCTGGCTGGCCCGGGGCGCCCGCCAGGCGCGCGCGCAGTTCGACGCCGCATGCCGCTGAGCCGGCGGCGCGATCACTTTCATCTGGTACGACAGGAACAGGCATGAATACAGCAGTATCTTCCGGCGGCTTCAGCTCGACGGCGCGCGCCAGCGTGCAGACTTTGCGTTCGTCGCAGATCCGCGAGGTCGCCAATGCAGGCATGGGCCGCGCCGACGTGCTGCCGTTCTGGTTCGGCGAGCCCGACGAGCAGACCCCGCCCGCGTTTCGCGATGCGGCCATCGCCCACATCGCGTCGGGGCAGACGTTCTATGTGCAGACCCTGGGCGTGCCCGCGCTGCGCGAACGCCTGGCGGCCTACGTCAGCGGCCTGCATGGCCGGCGCGAAGTCGACAATATCGCGGTGACCAGCTCGGGCACCTCGGCGCTGATGACCGCGGTGCAGGCCATCGTGGGCGCGGGCGATCACGTGGTGGCCGTGACGCCCCTGTGGCCCAACCTGGTGGAAATGCCCAAGGTGCTGGGGGCGAGCGTGACGACCGTGCCGCTGTCGTTTTCCGAGAGCGGCTGGCGCCTGGACCTGGATGCCTTGCTCGCCGCGCTGACGCCGGACGTGCGGGCGCTGCTGGTGAACTCGCCGAACAATCCGACGGGCTGGGTGATGAATGCGGAGCAGCAGCGTGTCGTGCTGGAGCACTGCCGCAAGCACGGCATCTGGATCATCGCCGACGATGTCTACGAACGCTATTACTACGAAGGCGCCGTGGCGCCCACCTTCCTGGACATCGCGGCTCCGGACGACCGCGTGGTCAGCTGCAATTCGTTTTCCAAGGCCTGGCTGATGACCGGCTGGCGCGTGGGCTGGGTGGTGGTGCCGCGCGGCCTGCTGCCGGAAATCGGCAAGCTGATCGAATACAGCAACACCTGCACGCCGGGTTTCGTGCAGACCGCCGCCATGTGCGCGCTTGAACAGGGCGAGCCCGTCATCGCGCGCACGGTGCAGCGGCTGCGGCTGGCGCGCGACCATCTGGCATCGAAGCTGTCGCAGGTGCCTGGGGTTGAACTGGCCGGCGCGGCGCCGGGAGCGATGTACACCTTCTTCCGCATCCGCGGCGTGTCTGACAGCCTGGCGTTCTGCAAGGACCTGGTCGTGCGCGGCGGGCTGGGCCTGGCGCCGGGCATGGCGTTCGGACCCGAGGGCGAGGGCTATCTGCGCTGGTGCTATGCCAGCGCGCATGAGCGGCTGGATGAAGGCGTGGCTAGACTAGCGCGCTTTCTGGACGCGGCGCGGGGCAAGGCTGCCTGAGCGCCGGGCCTCAACCTTAGGGTGCGACCCATGAATACTGCAGAGCTTCCCCGTTCCCTGGAATGGATAGAACGGCTGGTGCGTTTCGACACCACCAGCCGCCTGTCCAATCTGGGTCTGATCGAAACGGTGCGCGACCACCTGGCCGCGGCCGGCCTGGCGCCCAGGCTGATCTACAACGCCGACGGCAAGAAGGCGAATCTTTTCGTGACTGTGCCTGCCGCGGACGGCGGCACCCAGGGCGGGGTGGTGCTGTCCGGCCATACCGATGTGGTGCCGGTGGACGGCCAGGCCTGGAGCAGCGATCCGTTCGCGCCTGAAGTGCGCGACGGCCGCCTGTACGGCCGTGGCACCTGCGACATGAAGGGCTTCATCGGCGTGGCGCTGGCCATGCTGCCGTCGTTCACGTCGCGGCGGCTGCGCGTGCCGCTGCACCTGGCGCTGAGCTATGACGAGGAGGTCGGCTGCCTGGGCGCGGATGCCATGCTGCGCGAGCTGGCGAAGCTGGACATCCGGCCCGACAGCTGCATCGTGGGCGAACCCACCGAGATGCGCGTCATCTCCGCGCACAAGAGCAGCAATCTTTACCGCTGCACCGTGCACGGCCATGCCGCGCATTCATCGTTAACGCCGCGCGGCGTCAACGCGATCGAGTATGCGGCGCGGGCGATCTGCCATATCCGCGACATGGCGGACGGCCATCGCCAGAAAGGGCCCTTCGACCACGATTTCGAGGTGCCGTACACCACCGCGAACACCGGCACGATCTCGGGCGGCCTGTCCGTCAACACGATCCCGGACCGCTGCCAGTTCGAGTTCGAATTCCGCACCATCCCGGGCGTGCTGGCGCCAGACGTGATCGGCGGCCTGCGCCGCTACATCACCGGCGAACTGCGCGACCGCATCAAGGCGGAGAACCCGCAGGCCGATATCGAACTGGAAGCGCTGGCCGAGGTGCCCGGTTTCGATACCGCCGCGACCGCCGAGATTGCGCGGCTGGTGCAGGCGCTGACCGGCGCGCGCGGCACCGAGAAGGTGGCCTACTGCACTGAGGCCGGCCTGTTCCAGCGGGCCGGCATGACGGCGGTCATCTGCGGCCCCGGCAACCTGCAGCAGGCGCACCGGCCGGACGAGTATGTCGCGTTGTCGCAGATCAGCCTGTGCGAACAGTTCATGGAAAAGCTGGCGGGCCATCTTGCGATGGCCTGACTGACGATGCGTTGATCGATAGTTAATTTTTAAAAAAACAGAGGGAAAAATGGCTTATTCGGAGAAGACATGGAATGGGGCGGCCACCGCTCGCAACAAGGCGTCGCCGGCGGGCGACCGGCGCGCCCAGGCGCGGCGCGCGGTGATTGCCGCATCCATCGGCAATGCGCTGGAGTGGTTCGACATGATCGCGTATGGCACGTTCGCGCTGATCATTGCCAAGCTGTACTTTCCGTCCGCCAGCGAGAGTTCCTCGCTGCTGCTGGCGCTGGCCACCTTCGGCGTGTCGTTCCTGATGCGGCCGCTGGGCGCCATCGTGCTGGGCAGCTATGCCGACCGGGCGGGCCGCAAGGCGGCGCTGACGGCGTCCATTTTCCTGATGATGATAGGCACGCTGATCATCGTGGTGGTGCCCACGCATGCGCAGATCGGCGTGGCAGCATCGATCATCATTCTGGTCGCGCGCCTGATCCAGGGCTTTTCGGCGGGCGGGGAATTCGGTAGCGCGACGGCCTTCCTCATCGAGTATGCGCCGGACCGGCGCGCCTACTACGCCAGCTGGCAGGTCGCCAGCCAGGGCGCGGCGATCCTGCTGGCCGCCTTGTTCGGCGCGGTGCTCAATGCGACGCTGACCCAGGCCCAGCTGGAAAGCTGGGGCTGGCGCATTCCGTTCGTGTTCGGCCTGCTGATCGCGCCGGTGGGCTACTACATCCGCCATCACATGGATGAAACACCGGAGTTCAGCGCGGCAGAGGCGTCGGCCTCGCCGCTGAGCGACATGTTCGCGGGGCAGAAGCTGCGCCTGCTCGTTACCGTCGGCTTCGTGGCGCTGGGCTCGGTGGGCAATTACCTGGCCCTGTACATGCCCACGTACTCGATCCGCCAGCTGGGTCTGCCGCCTACCATCGGCTTTCTGGCGACGCTGGTCACGGGCGTCATCATGACGGTCGGCGCGCCTTTCGTCGGCACCCTGGCAGACCGGATCGGGCCCGCGCGCATCATGACGGCCGCGGCCCTGGCGACCGCGCTGCTGTGCTACCCCTTGTTCTATTTGCTGGTGTCGTATCCGACCGTGGGCGTGCTGATGATCGTGCAGGTCATCCTGGGCGTCCTGGCGACGGCGTACTTTGCGCCCATGCCAGCGCTGATGTCCGCCATCTTCCCGGTGCAGGTGCGCACCACCGGCCTGTCCCTGGGCTACAACATTGCCGTGACGATCTTTGGCGGCTTTGCGCCGTTCATCCTGACCTGGCTGATTGCGACCACCGATTCCAAGCTGTCGCCCAGCTACTACCTGCTGGCCATTGCACTCATGGCCATGGTGTCGCTGAACGTGGCGCGCCGGACTTTCCAGCAGCGCTAGGCGGCTGGCGCCGGCCTGCTCACCGGAGGCCGGCTCCGCTGCGGGCGGAATGTAGCCTATTGTTGCGCGGCGCGGCCGCTAGCTGTTACGGCTGGCGGCCGCGCCATTTTTGCCATCCTCCGGGCAATACAAAATGTTGCCTGTCTCCCGCCCCGCGCTTGCTAGCATGATCTGGCCGGAATGATCCGGCGCACCGACGGGATAGTGGAGGTTTCCATGAACTCAAGAACAATATTCAACCGGATCGCCGTTGTCGCGGCGTCGGGGGCTTTGCTGGCGGGTTGCGCCACGCAGCAGCAGACCAATACCGCAGTGGGCACGGGCGCCGGCGCGGCGATCGGCGCCGGTATTGGAGCCCTGGTGGGCCATGGCACGGGCGCGGCCATCGGCGCCGGCATCGGCGCGGTGGCGGGCGGCCTGGTCGGCTACAACTGGAAGGTCGTCAAGGAAGACGTGCAGAAGTCGGGCGCTTCGTCGCTGGGCATCGACGTGGTCGAAATGCCCGATGGCAGCCTCAAGGTCAACATTCCCAGCGGCGTGTCGTTCGATACCGACAAGACGCAGCTCAAACCCGCGTTGCTGCCGGTGTTGGACAGCGTCGCGCGCTCGCTCAACCAGCATCCTGAACTGCGGGCCAAGGTGGTCGGCCATACGGACAGCACGGGCGCCCTGGCGCACAACCAGACGCTGTCGGTCAATCGCGCCAAGAGCGTGACCGACTACCTCAGCAAGCAGGGCGTGGCCGCGGGCCGCCTGACTGTCGAGGGCCGCGGGCCGAACGATCCGATCGGCGACAATGCGACCGCCGAAGGCCGTGCGCTGAACCGCCGCGTGGAGATCTACCTGTACGCGGTCCAGCAGTAAGCCTGGGCCAGCCCAGTGTCCGAGGCGGCTGGCGCGATGCGCCGCCGCCTGTTTTTTTGGAGTCCGTCATGAGCATGTTCCCTCCCGCCCGCATCGGCACCGATATCGCCGTGGCCGCCTTGTCTGGCTGGCAGGCCGTGGCGATGCGCGACGCCATCGAAAAGCGCTTCCGCTTCCCCAATTTCAATACGGCATTCGGCTTCATGACGCGCGTCGCCATGTTCGCGGAGAAGCTGAACCATCATCCGGAATGGACCAACGTCTACAACCGCGTGGACGTGACCTTGACCACGCACGACGCCGGCGGCGTGACCGAGCTGGATGTGCGCATGGCGCAGTTCATGGACGAGGCGGCAGCGCAATTGGGCGCCACCGCGCCCAAGGCTTAGGGCGCGTTTTGCGGCGGCGTGGGCGGGAGCGGGTCTTCCGCGCTGTCCGCGTCAGGCTGCAAATGGCTGTTCACGCGGTCCAGCATGTCGCCCAGCAGGCGCTGCTCGTCGGCGCTGAGGCAGCCGAAGATTTCTTCATTGCGGCGGGCGATCAGGTCGATGACGCGCTGATATTGCGCCAGGCCGTCCGGGGTGGGCGCCAGCACCACGCCGCGCCCGTCGGAGGCGGACATGGTTTTTTCCACCAGGCCGCGGTCCACCAGGGCCTGCGCCGAGCGACTGGCTTGGCCTTTGTTCAGATTGGCCGCCCGCGCCAGGTCGTTGACCGACAAGGGCGCGTAGCGGCCGATGGCCGCCAGGCAGCGGGCCTCGCCCAGAGGAATCCCGCAAGCTTCCAGATAGGCGCGATTCGTGTCCCTGTCCGTGATCTTGTTGAGCACGTGCAGGCGGTAGGTCAGGAATCGTTCGAGGGCGGGCGGGTTCACGTCGGGCGGGCAGGTTCGGAGGCGGAGTAGTGTGCCACAGGACCGTTGGCCAGGCAGGCGGCTTCCGCCTGGGCCAAAAGCGTGGCGGCGTCGCGCGTATCGCTCAAGCGGGCCAGTAGCGACAGGCTCAGGATCGACAGGAAGAGCGATGCCTGTTCCTCGCCGACGCGCGTCAGGGTCTGCGCCATGGCGGTATAGATCTGGTCCAGTTCATCGTTGTTCATGCTAGCTCTTCCTTGTGCGCGTCGCGTGCGATCGAGGGGTAGTAGGGCTTGAGCGCGGCGCGCAGGGTGGCGGCCGACGGGTTGGTCCAGCGTCCCAGCACGTAGCCGTCAGGCCGCAGCAGGTAGACGGTGCCGGCTTGCGCGCCGTAGCGCTGGCGTAGCTGTCCGTGCGGGTCCTGCAAGGCGTCATCGCCCGTCTTCAGCACGCGCAGCGGCTGGGGGGCATCGCGGGTGGCGGCAGCCAGGGCGTCCAGTTCGGCCGCCAGCCGGGCGTCGGGAGCCAGCGACAGCGCGACGAAGCCGGCGCCAAAGCATGCGCTGAGGTGCAGCTGCGCGCCGTGATCGTGCAGCAGCGCTTCGGGCGCAGGCTGGCCGGGCGCAGCGGCCGTGCCGGCTTGCGGCGCGCCGTCATTCAGGTTCAGCGGCGAGGCATCGTAGGAGATGGGCGCCGACTGCCGCGGGTTGATCAGCTGACGCACCCGCTCATCCGACAGCGCCAGGCGCAGGGCGGCCTCGCGCATCAGGCGAAAGCCGAAGTCCGGCGGGGCCATGAACTCGGTGCTCTTCGCGCCGTAGGCCAGGTTCTGGCGGGTGGCGTGGACGCGCTCCACGCTGTAGCTGTCCAGCAGGCTGTCGGAGGCCTGGCCTCGCAGCACCCAGGCCAGCTTCCAGGCCAGGTTGCCGGCGTCGTCCAGTCCCGAGTTCAGGCCCCGCACACCGAAGATAGGCACCAGGTGGGCGGCATCGCCGGCGAACAGCACGCGTCCGTGGCGGTAGCTGTCCAGCGTCAGGCACTTGGCGTTATAGATCGAGATCCACAAGGGCTTCCAGGGTGCGGTCTCGCCGATCATGTCCAGATGGCTTTGCACGCGCGGCAGCACGTTCTCCCGCTTGACGGCCTCTTCGGGGTCTTCGTCGTCGCGGATCTGGTAATCCACCCGCCACACATTGCCGGGCTGGCGGTGCATGAGCAGGGTGGAGCCGGGATTGGAGGGCGGATCGAACCAGGCCAGGCGCTCCACGGGGCGGCTGGACTCCTGTTCGATGTCGACGATGACGTAGCGTCCTTCGTACTGCATGCCTTCCAGCTTCAGGCCCATGGCCTCGCGCACGGTGCTGCGGCCGCCGTCGCAGGCGATCAGCCAGTCAGCGCGCACGGTCTGACGGCCGCCTTCGATGTCCACTTCGGCCGTGACGCCGTCCGCGTCGGCGCGCAGGCCGGCAAGCCGTGCCGACCAGCGCAGTTCGGCCAGCGCCGGATGGCGCTGCATGGCCTGATGCGCGTACTCCTCGACGGCGTACTGCTGGATGTTGACCATGGGCGCGTAGCGCTGCAGCGGATCGTGCGGCATCTCGAAATGCAGGACCTCGCTGTTGCGGAAATAGCTGCGGCCGCCGGTCCAGGCAAGGCCGGTGGCCGTCAGGGGCCGGTCGGCGCCGACCCAGCCCATGATTTCCTGCGACCGCCGCGAGATGCAGATGGCGCGGCTGCCGCTGCAATAGTCGTCGTCCGCCTCCAGCGTCAGCGAGGCGATGCCGTATTCGGCCAGCAGGGCGGCCAGCGTCAGGCCGACGGGGCCGCCGCCGGCGATCAGGACGGGAACGTGCGCGGGGAGCGGCATGTTGTCTCCAGGTATTGGTTGTTTGCGCAACTATATTATTAAGAGGTTGCGTGCGCAACTATATTTTTTGGGCAAGAAAAAACCCGCCGGATCAGGGCGGGTCTTGGTGACTGCGTGGCGTATCTATCAGTTGCGCACGTAGTAGATGCGCATCGCCTGCTGCTTCTGGGCGCCGTCCATTACGCGCAGCACCACGACCTTGGCCGTGAAGCCGTCGGGCAGCTTCAGCTGGCCCAGCGCGTAGTCGTAACGGTCGACGTTCAGGGCGGGGCCTTCCGGCGTGACGGTGGCGGCGCGGCCGTTGGGGTAGGTACCGTCGATGGAGAAGGTCAGCGTGCCCTTGAACGGCGCGCCCTGGCGGTCCTCGCGCATGACCAGCACCTGGTAGTCCAGCAGGCCGGGCGCGCGCTTGAAGGTGGCCGAGCGGATGCCCAGGTTGCCGCCGCGCGGATCGGCCGGCATGGCGTCCTGGAACAGCACCAGTTCCTTGTTCAGCGTTTCGATCTTGCTGCGGGCTTCTGCAAGGTCGGAAGTCAGCTTTTCATGGCCGGACTTGTTGGCGTCGCGTTGTTGCGTGGCTTCCTCGAGCTGGCTTTGCAGGCGCTGGCGTTCCAGGTTGGCGGTGCTCAGTTCGCTGTGCAGCTGCTCGGACTGTTCCACGGTCAGGCGTTGCGGGCCGTAGTTGGTCTGCAGGAAGAGCACGCCGCCGGCGCCCAGGGCGATGCCCACCAGCAGCAGGACCAGCCAGCGCGGCATGCGGCGCGTGCGTTGGCCGGGCTGGTACACGGAGGGCTTGAATACAGCCCGTTGCGATCTTCCAAACATCCCCATTCCTAGAAAACTTCCTGTGTGTTTGCTCGCCCGCACGCTGCGCGCGCAGGTCAAAGCGCTAGAGAATACCCCGTTAGCCGGGACCGTTGGGTGCGCGGACAAGCCTGGTTGCGCACCTTGATATTGTGAAATATGTGGGTGTCAGCGGACCCGGCGGTTGAGCTCGGCGTCCAGGTCCGCCAGCCGCTGCGGCGTGCCGACATCCGTCCATTCGCCTGCGTGGCGCGCGCCGCGCGCCAGGCCGCGGGCCATGGCCTGCCGGAGCAAGGGCGCCAGAGGCGCCGCCGCGCCCCGGGGGACGTCGGCGAACAACGAGGGATGGTAGACGCCGATACCCGCAAAGGTCAAACGAGGTTCGCCCTGGGCATGCACGCTGCCGTCGGCAGCCAGGCGGAAATCGCCGGCCGGATGCTGGGGCGGGTTATCCACCAGCAGCAGCCAGGCGCTGCTCCCGGGCAGGGCGCGCGCCAGGCCGGTGGCCGCGGCGGGATCCCAGTCGCACCAGACGTCGCCGTTGACGACCAGGAAGGGCTCGTCGCCGAGCAGCGGCAGCGCCTGGACGATGCCGCCCGCGGTTTCCAGCGCGGAGGCTTCGGCCGAATAGCGGATCCGCACGCCATGCGCGCTGCCGTCGCCCAACGCCCGTTCGATTTCGTGGCCGAGCCAGGCGTGGTTGATGACGATGTCGCGGATGCCTGCGGCCGCCAGCCGCCGCAGGTGCCAGACGATCAGCGGCTGGCCGCCCACGGACAGCAGGGGCTTGGGCAAGCGGTCGGTGAGGGGGCGCATGCGTTCGCCGCGTCCCGCGGCGAGGATCATGGCCCGCATCAGAACGTGTACCCGACACTGACCTGGCGGTTTTCCAGCTGGTCCAGCAGGCGCAGCAGGGGCGTGAAGACGCCATAGCGCTGGGCCACCTGGCGGACGTAGCCGCTGACGCGCGGCATGTGAGCCTGGTAGTGCGCCTTGCCGTCGCGATGATGCAGCCGGGCGAACACGCCCAGGATGCGCAGGTTGCGCTGCAGGCCCATCCACTCGTAGGCGCGGTGGAATTCGGCGAAATCCGAGTCCACCGGCAGGCCGGCCGCCCGCGCCATTTCCCAGTAGCGGATGGCCCAGTCCAATTGCTGGGGTTCTTCCCAGGTCGTGCGGGCATCCGTCACCAGGGAGGCCAGGTCATAAGTGATGGGGCCGGCCAACGCATCCTGGAAGTCGATGATGCCCGGGTTGGGGCCGTACTGCGGCCGGTCGCAGACCATCAGGTTGGGCGAATGGTAGTCGCGGTGCACCAGCACCTGGGCCTGTCCGCCGTTGCTGGCGGACAGCAAGGCAAAGATCTTTTCCAGCGCGTTTGCGGTCTTGTCGTCCAGCGTCACGCCGTGATGCTTCTGCACGTACCACTCGGGGAAAAGCTTGAGCTCGTCGGCCAGGCGGGCGGTGTCATAAGCGCCCAGGCCGGCAGTGGAGGCCTGCTGCAGGCGGACCAGGGCGGCCAGGGCCTCGCGATACAACGTCTGCAGTTCGCTGTCCGGCAGTCCGGCCTGAATGCGCTGGTAATAGGTCTGTTCACCCAGGTCGGACAACAGCAGCAGGCCCTGGTCCAGATCCTGTTCCAGCACGGCGGGCACGTTCAGGCCGACATCCGCCAGCAAACGGTCCACGTGCAGGAAGGGGCGGCAATCCTCGTGCGCGGGCGGGGCGTCCATGACTATCAAGGTGCGTACGCCGGCGTCCAGCCTGAAATAGCGGCGGAAGCTGGCGTCGGCGGACGCCGGGCGCAGCGTGTCGATGGCCAGGTTCAGGCTGGCGGGCAGGCCGCCCAGCCAGTGGCGGATCTGCTCCAGGCGGGGGTCGTGATCGTTTTTCAAGGAAGATCCGTGTCAGAAAGGCAATATTGCTGAGAATTGTGTCCCGGGCACATAAGTCTGGGCCTATGGCGCGGCTTCTCTATAATACCGGCTCGTTTCCGTTAGCATTGGCCCTTCGTGGGTGCCGGTGTCGCGTTCCCACCATCGTCAAAAAGGGCTGTTTTCACTCGTGCGCAAGGTTCGATGGTTGATCCTCTCTGCTGTCAGTGTCGCCGCCGGAGCCGTCCAGGCCCAAGGCAGCCAGGGCAGCGCTCCCGCCGCGTCGTCGACCTCGGCGACTCCCGTGTTGCGCACTTCGCCGGGCTTGCGGATCCACCGCTTGCCGGACGACAGCATTCCCGCCTTCATGGAGGCGGACACCATCGATGGCGATCCTGATTCGGATCTGACCCTGACCGGCAACGCCCAGGTGCGCCGCATCGACAGCGTGATCAAGGGCGACCGCATCAACTACCGCAAGGACACCGGCGAAGTCGACGTCCAGGGTAGCGCGCGCATGATGCGCGACGGCACCCTGGTGATCGGGCCGAGCGCCAAGTTCAACGTCGACAAGTCCTCGGGTGAGGTCGAAAAGCCCAATTTCTGGATGGGCGCCAACGGCGGCTTTGCCGTCGCCGAGCATGCGGACATCTTCAGCCGGTCGCAGATGCGGCTGCAAACCGTGACGTACAGCGGCTGCGCCTGCGAAACGCCGTCCTGGTACATCAAGGCCAAGACCGTCGACATCGACTTCGACGAAAACGAAGGCGTGGCGCGCAGCGGCGTGCTGTATTTCAAGGACGTGCCCATCCTGGCGTCGCCTTATATGACCTTTCCGGTCAAGAAGGAGCGCAAGTCGGGCTTCCTGATGCCGACGTATGGCACGACCAGCCAGGGCGGTCTCGATTTTTCGATTCCGTATTACCTGAATCTGGCGCCGAACTATGACATGACCGTGCAGCCGCGCTACTTCTCCAAGCGCGGGCTGCAGTTGGGGGGTGAGTTCCGCTATCTCGGCTACGGCTACAGCGGCATCATGGATGGCGCCTACCTGCCCAACGACAAGCTGACCGACAGCGACCGTTGGATGTACTGGTGGCGCCACCAGCAGATGCTGCCTTATGGGTTCTATGCGGACTGGGATGTCGCGAAGGTATCGGATGACAACTATTTTCGCGATATTTCCCAACTGGGTTTGAATCAGGCCTCGACGACATATCTGCCACAACGCGCACGCGTGGGCTGGTCGTCCGCGTCCGGTTACTGGAGTGCATACGCGCAAGTCTACAAGTACCAGACGCTGCAGGATCCCGATGCGCCACTGCTGCCTCCTTATGACAAGGAGCCGGAGCTTTTCTTCCGGGGCGCACGTTATGACTGGGGCGGTCTTGACGTTGACTGGACCTCCACAGCTGTGCGTTTCCGCAGGTCTTTATTCGAAGGTGAGCGCAAAGGCCCCAACGGCGACCGCTTCCAGACCTATCCCACGGTTTCCTACCCCATCGTCAAGCCTGGCTGGTTCATCGTTCCCAAGGCAGGCGTCAATTACACCCAGTACAACACCGACTGGTACGACCTGAGCCCGGGGACGCCGCGTTCGCAATCCCGATCGGTGCCGATCCTGTCCCTGGATTCGGGGTTGGTCTTCGAACGCGACACCTCGCTGTTCGGCAAGGCATCCACGCAGACCCTGGAGCCGCGTCTGTACTACCTGTACGTGCCGTACCGCGACCAGTCCAAACTGCCTGTCTACGACACCTCTTTGGCTGATTTCAGCTTTTCGCAGGCGTTCGAAGAGAACATCTATACCGGCGGCTGGGACCGCATCGCCAACGCCAACCAACTAACCGCGGCGTTGACGACGCGCTGGCTGGACGCCAACACCGGTTTCGAGCGCATGTCGCTGGGCATCGCGCAGCGGCTGTACTTTGCAGACCAGAAGGTCACGTTGCCTGGCGAGGTACCGCGCGAGAATGTGCGTTCCGACTTCCTCCTGGGCGCGAGCGCGGCCCTGACCGATACGCTAAGCACCGAGATCGCCGCGCAATACAACCCCTACGACAGCAACTGGTCGCGCGGCCTGGTCAGCGCGCGCTGGTCGCCGCAGCGCTTGACGACGGTGGCCGTGTCGTACCGCTACCAACGCGATCCTCAACCCGGCGTTCAGTATCAGGCGCAGGGGCAGAACCAGGTGAGCCTGGCCATGCAGTGGCCGTTCTCCAAGCGCTGGTACGGCGTCGGGCGGGTGGACTACTCGCTGCGCAACGGTCCGTCCAGCACGGTGGCCGGCACAACGGATTCGCCACGTGTCACGCAGGCCATTGCCGGCCTGGAGTACAAGGGAGATTGCTGCTGGGTGGGCCGCATGGTCTACCAGCGATATGCGGTCTCCGCCACGGACGCCAACTCGGCACTATTCTTCCAGCTTGAGCTGACCGGTCTGGGTTCCCTGGGAACCGACCCGATGAATCTGCTGAACAGAAGTATCCCCGGCTACTCGCGCATTACGCCGCCTGTGCCCACCGGGACCACATTTGAAAGGTATGAATGATGCGTAGGTTGCACTCTTTGCGCCGCCTCTCCGGCAATGCGCTGCTATTGGCCGTGTGCGCCGGCTTGCCCCTGGCCCATGCGGCCGAGCAGGGCGGCAAGGCCGCGAACAATGGCGCCAAGCCGAATTCCGCTGCGCAAAAAAACGCCGCGCCCGCGCCGCAGCGCGAGCAGTTCGTCGACGGGATTGCCGCAGTCGTGGACAAGGACGTGATCACGCTGCGCGAACTGCGCGATGCGTCCTTGCGCATTTCAGGCGAATTGAAGTCCCGCGGCATCCAGGTGCCCGATGACCAGACCCTGCAACACCAGGTGTTGCAACGTCTGATCATGGAGCGCGTGCAGCGCCATGAAGCGGATCGCCTGGGCATACGCGTGGATGACGCGCAAATCGACCAAGCGATCCAGACCATTGCGTCCCGCAATAAGATTACCGTGGCTCAGTTGCGCCAGGAAATCGAAAAATCCGGCACCAGCTGGGACGGCTACCGCAAGGCGCTGCGCGATGAGATCCGCACGGATCGTCTGCGCCAACGCGCGGTGGATTCCACCATCGTGATTTCGGATGCCGAAGTCGACGCCTTCCTGAAGGATCAGCGCCGCAATCCGGCATTCGGCGCGGCACCGCAGGCGGCCCCGCAACCGCAGGCTCAGCCGCAGCCAGAACCGCAGCAGGCAGCCGCGCCCTCGGGCCCGATGCTCTATGCCCTGGCCCAGATCCTGGTGCGCGTGCCTGAAGGTTCGTCGCCCGAGCAACTGGCCGCGCTGCGCAAGAAGGCCGAAGGCCTGCTGGCGCAAGCCAAGCGCGGCGACGACTTCGCCAGCCTGGCTGCCGCGGCCTCGGACGGCCCGGAAGCCCTGCAAGGCGGCGTCATGGGCGTGCGCCCGCTGGACGGCTGGCCCGACCTGTTCGTACAGGCCGTCGGCAACTTGCAGAAAGGCCAGGTCAGCGGCCTGATCCAGAGCGGCAACGGTTTCCACATCATCAAGGTGATGGACCGCGGCACCGCCCAGCCGGCGCCCGCCCGCACGGCCCGCGCCCCGGCGCCGGCCCAGGCGCCGCAACCTGCCGCCGCGCCGGCGCAGGCGCCTGCGCATCAAGGTCCGGTGGAAGTGATGCAGACCCGCGCACGCCACATCCTGATCAAGACCTCCACCGTCATGAGCGACGAAATGGCGCGTCAGCGCCTGGAGCAGGTGCGCCAGCGCCTGGTGAGCGGCGGCGCCAAGTTCGAGGACATGGCGCGGCAGTATTCGCAGGACGCGACCGCTCCGCAAGGTGGCGAGCTGGGCTGGTTGAACCCGGGCGAAACTGTGCCGCCGTTCGAGGCTGCCATGAACGCCCTGAAGCCGGGTGAAATCAGCCAGCCGGTGCAATCGCCTTTCGGCTGGCACCTGATCGAAGTGGAAGAGCGCCGCCAGCACGACGCCACCGACGACATGGCCCGCATGAAGGCACGCCAGATTCTGTTCGAACGCCGTGCCCAGCCCGCTTTCGAGGATTGGCTGGAGCAGCTGCGTGCCCAGGCGTACATCGACAATCGTCTGGAAAAGCAGCAGAAGATCCAGCAGAACAACCGCTAAACGCATTACAGGCTTTACATGTCCCAGCACCAGGCGCGCAAGCGCTTTGGCCAGAACTTCCTGACCGACGAGAGCGTGGTCGAGTCCATCGTCCGGGCGGTTTCGCCCGCCCGCGACGATACCGTGGTCGAGATCGGCCCGGGCTTGTCCGCGCTTACCCGGCCGTTGCTCGAACGCCTGGATCACTTGACGGCGGTCGAGATCGACCGCGACCTGGCGGCGCGCCTGCGCAAGCAGTTCGACGCCAGCCGCCTGACCGTGGTCGAGGCCGACGCGCTGACGGTGGATTTTTCCCAGTTCGGACCCGCGCTGCGCGTGGTGGGAAACCTGCCCTACAACATCTCCAGCCCGCTGCTGTTCCATCTGATGACCTGGGCCGATCACGTCCGCGACCAGCATTTCATGCTGCAGCGGGAAGTGATCGACCGGATGGTCGCGCAGCCCGGTTCGGGCGACTTCAGCCGCCTGTCGGTGATGCTGCAGTCGCGCTACCGCATGCACAAGCTGTTCGACGTGCCGCCGGAAGCCTTCGATCCGCCGCCCAAGGTGGTGTCGGCGATCGTGCGCATGGTGCCCTTGCCGGCGGATCGTTTGCGTCCGGTCAGCGAGCGGGCCTTCGAAACGGTGGTGGCGCGGGCATTCTCGCAGCGGCGCAAGATGCTGCGCCGGGTGCTGGCGGACTGGGCGCCGCAAGTGCCCTGGGAAGCGCTGGACATCGCGCCCACGGCGCGCGCCGAGGATATTTCGGTGGACCGGTATATCCGCCTGGCAGATGCGCTGGTGGCGGCCGGCGTGCTGCAGGCCGAGTGACGTCGGACCCCGAAATCAAAAAGCCCGCGCAAGCGGGCTTTTTTACGTGGATGCCTACAGCATGCGTTTCTGCGCGCTCATCCATAGCTGCATGACGTCGCGGGCGCGGTCGGCCAGCAATTTTTCGGCGTCGGTGAGCGCCTGCTGCAGCGTGATGGGGCCCGGCGCCAGGCTGAAGGCGGCGCTGATGCCGCAGGCGTGCAGCGCTTCGTAGCCTTCGCCGAGCGAGCCGGCCAGCGCCACCACGGGCACGCCGGCGCGCTGCGCGATTTTTGCCACGCCGGCAGGGGTCTTGCCGCGCAGGGTCTGCGCGTCCATGCGGCCTTCGCCCGTGAACACCAGGGTCGCACCCTCGATCGCCTGGGCCAGGCCGCCCAGTTCCGCCACGATCTCCACGCCGGGCCGGAATTGCGCATTGAGGAAAGCCTTGGCCGCGAACCCCAGACCGCCCGCCGCGCCCGCGCCCGGGTGGTCGCGGTGATCGGCCCCCAGGTGCCTGGCGCACACGTCGGCGAAATTCGTCAGCATCTGATCCAGGACCAGCACCTGTTCAGGCGTCGCGCCCTTTTGCGGGCCGAATACATGCGAGGCGCCCTGCGGACCGCACAAAGGGTTGTCCACGTCGGAGGCGATGTCGATGCGGATCCCGGTCAGGCGCGGGTCGAGGCCGCGGGTGTCGATGCTGGCCAGCTTGCCCAGCGCGCCGCCGCCGGGCGGCAGGCTGCGGCCATCCGCGTCCAGCAGGCGCACGCCCAGGGCCGTCAGCATGCCTGCGCCCGCGTCGTTGGTGGCAGAGCCGCCCAGGCCCAGGATGATGCGCGTGGCGCCCGCGTTCAGGGCGGCCAGCATCAGTTCGCCCACGCCGTGGCTGCTGGCGCGCATGGGATCGCGCCTGGAAGGCGCGATCAGTTCCAGACCCGCTGCCGCAGCCATCTCGATCACCGCCGTGCCGTCCTCCAGCAAGCCCCAGACGGCGTCGACCTTGTAGCCCAAGGCATCGTTCACCGTCAGCTGGCATTCCTTGCCGCCGGTCGCAGCGAGCACGGCTTCGACCGTGCCTTCGCCGCCGTCGGCCATCGGAATGCATACCGTGTGGGCGCCGGGAACAGCGGCCTTCACGCCGCGGGCAATCGCTGCTGCGGCATCGGGAGCGGACACGCTTTCTTTGAAAGAGTCGGGGGCGATGACGATTTTCACGGGTTCAGTCGAGCTCGTTTTTCGGTTGAGGTGATGCCCATGATACCTGCGCGGGCGCGGCCGGCGTACCATAGCGTTTTTGTTGTTTTAGCGAGAGTGGATCGTCATGCCCGTATTGCGCCGCACCAAAATTGTCGCCACCCTGGGACCTTCGACTTCGACGCCTGAACGCATAGAAGCGCTGATCCGCGCGGGCCTGGACGTGGCCCGCCTGAACTTCTCGCACGGCAGCGCGGACGACCATCGCGAGCGCGCCCGCATGGTGCGCGAGATCGCCGCCAAGCAGGGCCGCTTCGTCGCCATCATGGGCGACCTGCAAGGCCCCAAGATCCGTATCGCGCGCTTCAAGGACAAACTGGTCCAGCTGCAGATCGGCCAGCCGTTCACGCTGTCGCGCGTGCATCCCAAGGAAGAGGGCACGGCCAGCATCGTGGGCATCGATTACCCCGAACTGGTGCAGGACTGCCGCGTCGGCGACGAGCTGCTGCTGGATGACGGCCGCGTGGTGCTGGTGGTGGACAGCGTCGAAGGCGACGAGGTCCACACCACCGTGACGGTGGGCGGTCCGCTGTCGAACAACAAGGGCATCAACCGCCGCGGCGGCGGCCTGTCCGCGCCCAGCCTGACCGACAAGGACCGTGTCGACATCAAGCTGGCCGCCGAGATGGAACTTGACTACGTGGCCGTGTCGTTTCCGCGCTATGGCAGCGATATCGACGAGGCGCGCACGCTGCTGGCGGCCGCCGGCAGCCAGGCCTGGATCATCGCCAAGATCGAACGCGCCGAAGCCGTGGCCGACGACGAAGCGCTGGACGCGCTGATCCGCGCCAGCGACGGCGTGATGGTGGCGCGCGGCGACCTGGGCGTGGAAGTGGGCGATGCCGAACTCGTCGGCATCCAGAAGCGCATCATCCAGCACGCGCGCACCCTGAACAAGGTCGTCATCACCGCGACGCAGATGATGGAGTCGATGATCTCCAGCCCCATGCCCACGCGCGCCGAAGTGTCCGACGTGGCCAACGCGGTGCTGGACTACACCGACGCCGTCATGCTGTCGGCGGAAAGCGCGTCGGGCCAGTATCCCGTGGAAACCGTGCAGGCCATGGCCCGCGTCTGCCTGGGCGCGGAAAAGCACCCGACCTCGACCAAGTCGCATCACCGCCTGGGCGAGACCTTCACGCGCTGCGACGAGACCATCGCGCTGGCGGCCATGTACGCGGCCAACCATTTCCCCGGCGTCAAGGCCATCATCTCGCTGACCGAAAGCGGCCACACGCCGCTGATCATGTCGCGCATCCGCTCGGGCGTGCCGATCTACTGCTACAGCCCGCACAGCATCACGCAAAACCGCGTGGCCATGTTCCGCGGCGTCTACACGATTCCGTTCGCGCCGTCGGACTACGAGCCTGCCGATTTGAGCAACGCCGCCATCGATGAACTGCGCAAGCGCAACCTGGTGCAGACCGGCGACTGGGTGATCCTGACCAAGGGCGACTTCTACCGCGACAGCGGCGGCACCAACGGCATGAAGATCCTGCTGGTGGATTGATACGGCGGGGCGGGGAGCGCCACCCTGGCGCTTCCCGCCGCCGCGCGGCGGCTTTCAGCCGAAGAACCAGTAGCACACGCCGATGGCCGCCAGCACGCCGGCCAGATCGGCGATCAGGGCGCAGCCCACCGCGTGGCGCGCCCGCAATATGCCCACCGATCCGAAATACACCGCCAGCACGTAGAAGGTGGTTTCGGTGCTGCCTTGCACCACCGCGGCCAGCAGCGCGGGGAAGCTGTCCACGCCGAAATGCGTCATGGTTTCCAGCATCATGGCGCGCGCCGCGCTGCCCGAGAAGGGCTTGACCAGGGCCGTCGGCAAGGCGTCCACGAAGCGCGTGTCCCAGCCGGCCTGCACCGCCAGCCAGCGGATGCCGTCCAGCAGGAAATCCAGCGCGCCCGAGGCGCGCAGCACGCCCACCGCGCACAGCATCGCGACCAGATAGGGCAGCAGGCTCTTGGCAATGTCGAAGCCTTCCTTGGCGCCTTCGATGAAGGCCTCGTAGACCGGCACCTTCTTCCAGGCGCCCGCCACCAGGAAGGCGATCAGGATGCCGAACAGGACCAGGTTGCCCAGCAGCGACGACAGCGAGGCGATGGCCGCCGCCGACATGCTGGCCAGCAAGGCCATGAATCCGCCCATGAGCAGCGCCGCGCCGCCCAGCCAAAGCATGACCACGGGATCGATGAGGCGCAGCCGCTGGCAGGCCGCCACGGCCAGGAACCCGGCCAGGGTCGATGCGCTGGTGGCCAGCAGAATGGGCAGGAACACCAGCGTCGGGTCCGGCGCGCCTTGCTGCGCGCGGAACATGAACAGCGTCACCGGCAGCAGGGTCAGCGATGAGGCATTCAGCACCAGGAACAGGATCTGCGCGTTGCTGGCGGTTTCGGGCGTGGGATTGAGCGACTGCAATTCGCGCATGGCGCGCAGCCCGATGGGCGTGGCGGCGTTGTCCAGGCCCAGTCCGTTGGCGGCGAAGTTCAGCGTGATCAAGCCGATGGCCGGGTGGTTGCGCGGCACGCCCGGCATCAGGCGCGCGAACAGCGGTCCCAGCACGTGCGCCAGCTTTTCCACCAGGCCCGCGCCTTCGGCGATGCGCAGAAAGCCCAGCCACAGCGTCAGCGTGCCGAACAGCAGCACCATCACTTCCACGGACACGCGGGCCATGTCGAACAGGCTGGCGACCATCATGCGGAAGACTTCGGGATCGCCGATGACCAGCCAGCGGTACAGCGCCGCCGCGGCCGCGGTAAGGAAAAAGCCCAGCCAGAGTTTGTTCAGCATGCGGAGACTGCCCGGATAGCGATGGATTGCGCGCTGCGCGCCGAGGCCCATTGTCGCAGAGTCGGCAGGCCGCAGCTTGGCCCGGCGCCGCCAATTCTGGTACTTTGACCTGATACGCCCTGGAGCCTGGGGCCATAACAGTGAGGAACACTCATGGACTTCAACGCGTGGCGCCGGCGCCGCATCTCGGAACCTGCTTACCGCTGGGCGCGCAACGCGCTGCCCGCCATGTCGGCGACGGAGCGCGAAGCCATCGAGGCCGGAGACACCTGGTGGGATGCGGATCTGTTCACCGGCAATCCCGACTGGCGCAAGCTGCTGGACGTGCCGGCAGCCACGTTGACCGCGGACGAGCAGCGCTTCATAGATGGCCCGCTGGCACGGCTTTGCGCCATGCTGGACGAATGGGACATCACCTGGAACCGGCGCGACCTGCCGCCCGAGGTATGGGACTTCCTGAAGGCCGAACGCTTCTTCGGCATGATCATTCCGCGGCGCTACGGCGGCCTGGGCTTTTCACCCTACGCGCACTCCGAGGTCGTGCGGCGCATCTCGGCCTATTCCATTACCGCGGGCGTTACCGTGATGGTGCCCAACTCGCTGGGGCCGGGCGAACTGCTGATGCAGTTCGGCACCCCGGCGCAGCGCGACTACTGGCTGCCGCGGCTGGCGGACGGGCGCGAGGTGCCTTGCTTCGGCCTGACCAGTCCCGAGGCCGGCTCGGACGCCGCGTCCATGGTGGACACGGGCGTGGTCTGCCGCCAGGTGGTCGACGGGCGCGAACTGATCGGAATCCGGCTCAACTGGCACAAGCGCTACATCACGCTGGGGCCGGTGGCGACCGTGCTGGGCCTGGCTTTCAAGCTGTCGGACCCCGACGGCATCCTGGGCGGCGCCAAGGACATCGGCATATCGGTCGCGCTGGTGCCGACCGAAGCGCCCGGCGTGGAGATCGGGCGCCGCCACCTGCCCGCCATGCAGGTCTTCCAGAACGGCCCCAACCGCGGACGCGACGTGTTCGTGCCGCTGGATGCGCTGATCGGCGGCGCAGAACGCGCCGGCCATGGCTGGCAGATGCTGATGAGCGCGCTGGCGGCGGGGCGGGGCATTTCCCTGCCTTCGCTATCGGCCGCCGCCGCCGCGATGTGCGCGCACACCACGGGCATGTATGCCCGAGTGCGCGAACAGTTCGGCATTCCCGTGGGCAAGTTCGAAGGCGTGCAGGAAGGGCTGGCCCGGCTGGCTGGCAATGCCTATCTGGTCGAAGCCGCCCGGCGCCTGACCTGCGCCGCGCTGAACCAGGGCGTCAAGCCGGCGGTGGTCTCGGGCATCATGAAGTACCACGCCACCGAGCGCATGCGCGGCTCGGTCAACGACGCGATGGACATCCATGCCGGCCGCGCCGTCATCGACGGTCCCAGCAACTACCTGGGCGCGCTGTACCGCGCCGTGCCCATCGCCATCACGGTCGAGGGCGCCAACATCCTGACGCGCAACCTGATCATCTTCGGCCAGGGCGCGATCCGCGCCCACCCTTACCTGATGCCGGAAATCCTGGCGCTGGGCAACCCCGACGAAGACCGCGGCATGGAGGTCTTCCACGACGTGTTCTGGCGCCATCTGCGCCACACGGGCATCAACGCGCTGCGGGCCATCGGCCGCGCCTGGACTGGCGGAGTGCTGGCGCCTGCGCCTTCATCCGGCCCCGTGGCCGGCCACTACCGGCGGCTGGGCCGCTATGCCTCGGGCTTCGCGCTGCTGGCCGATGCCACGCTGGCGCAACTGGGCGGGGGGCTGAAGCGCCGCGAGATGATCTCCGCCCGTCTGGGCGACATCCTGTCCGAGCTGTATCTGCAGTCGGCGGTGCTCAAACGCTGGGAAGACGAGGGCCGCAAGCACGACGACCTGCCGCTGGTGCATTGGTGCCTGGAGCAGGGCTACGCCAGCATCGAGAAAGGCATGGACCAGGTCTTGCGCAACCTGCCGGGCCGCGTGTTGTCATGGGGGCTGCGCACAGCCATCCTGCCGTTGCGCCTGGCCAAGGGGCCGAGCGACGCCTTGACGCGGGAATGCGCGGAACTGCTGCTCAAGCCTTCGCCCACGCATGTGCGCCTGGCGGCCGACCTGCATCGCGAGGCCGGCGCCGCCGGCGACGATCCGGTGGGTCTCCTGACCCGCGCCTTCGCGCTGGCGGACGCGGTGCAGCCGCTGCGCGACCGCCTGCGCCAGTCCGGCGTGCGCGATTGGCGTGAAGCCCACCAGCGCGGCGCCATTACCGACGCGCAGGCGGCCTCGCTGCAAGAGGCCGAAGCGCTGGTGTCGCGGGTGTTGCAGGTGGACGATTTCGCGCCTGAAGAGCTGTCGCCGCAGGCCGCCAAGGCGGGTTCGGGAGAGGCGTAGGGAAGAGACGCAAGCTCCCGCAAGGCGGGAGCAAGGCCTTAGTCGTCCTGGTTCGGATCCATGTCGGGGAACAGGATTTCAGTGAACCCGAATTTGCTGAAGTCCTGGATGCGCGACGGGTAGAGCCGGCCGATCAGGTGGTCGCATTCGTGCTGCACCACCCGGGCGTGAAACCCCTCGGCCTCGCGCTCGATGAGCTGGCCGTAGGGATCGCGCCCGCTGTAGCGGATGTGGCGGTAGCGCGGCACCACGCCGCGCAGGCCCGGCACCGACAGGCAGCCTTCCCAGCCGTCTTCCATTTCGTCAGACAGCGGCGTGATGACCGGATTGCACAGAATGGTCTGCGGGACGGCGGGCGCGTCCGGATAGCGCTCGTTGCGGTCGAAGCCGAAGATCACCAGCTGCAGGTCCACGCCGATCTGCGGCGCGGCCAGGCCCACCCCTTGCGCGGCGGCCATGGTTTCGAACATGTCGTCGATCAGCGCGTGCAGCTCGGGCGTGTCGTAGCGTTCCACGGGCGCGGCCACGCGCAACAGCCGCGGATCGCCCATTTTCAGGATGGTGTGGATCATGGAATGTCTTCCTGGCGTCGGCCGCGCGGGGGGCTCAGTCCTGGCGGCCCTTTTTCTGGATGAACTCGATCTTGTAGCCATCGGGGTCTTCGACAAAGGCGATGACGGTCTTGCCGTGCTTCATCGGGCCGGCTTCGCGCGTGACCTTGCCGCCTTTTTCCTTGACCTTGTCACAGGCCTCGTAGGCGTTGTCGACTTCCAGGGCGATGTGGCCGTAGCCGGTGCCCAGGTCGTACTTGTCCGTGTCCCAGTTGTGGGTCAGTTCGATGACGGCGCCTTCGGATTCGTCCTGGTAGCCGACGAAGGCCAGCGTGAACTTGCCCTCGGGGTAGTCATTGCGGCGCAGCACGCGCATGCCGAGCACGTTGGTGTAGAAGTCGATGGACTTGTCGAGGTTGCCGACTCGCAGCATGGTGTGGAGCATACGCATGGGATGTTTTCCTTAAGCGGTGAGGGGGAGCGGGAAGAATCCGCCGCTGCCGGCGGCTTCCCGGGTGATGCCGATGTCGCGCAGCGCGCCGCCCATGGCGTCGACTGCCTGCCGCATCTGGTCGGGCCCGAAGGCGCCGATGCAGCCGACCCGGAACGAAGGTTGTTCGGTGTTGTAGAAGTTGCTGAGCACGTAGCCGCGGCGCTTGAGGGCGTCCACGAACAATTGCAGGTTCCAGGTCGGCGCGTCAGGGGCGCGGACGTTGACGACGATGGGGCCCTGCAGGGCAGGCGTCAGGTAAGGCGCCAGGCCCAGCTCCCTGACGCCATCATATAGCGTGCGCATGTTGGCGGTGTAGCGTGCCAGGCGGGCCTCGCGGCCTTCTTCGCGGTGCAGTTCCAGCGCCACGGCCAGCGCCGCCAGCGTGGGGGCGGGCGGCGTGAAACGCGGGCCGGCATTGGGCTGCAGGCTTTGCTGGTAGATGTCGGCCAGGTCCAGCGACCAGCTGCCGGCGACGCCGCGCGCCGCTTCCAGGCTGTCGCGCCGCGCCACCACGAAGGCGGCGCCGGGCATGCCTTCCAGGCACTTGTTGGCGGTCAGCACCACCGCTTCCACGGCGGGCAGGGCGCGCAGCTCCAGGGGCAGCGCGCCGAAGGCGGACACGGCGTCGACGATGACGCGGCGGCCGAGTCCGTGCGCGATGCGCGCGAGTTCAGGCACGTCATGGCAGATGCCGCTGCCGGTTTCGCTGTAGACCAGCGCCAGGTGCGTGAGCGTGGGATCCTGTTCCAGGGCGTGGGCGACCGCCAGCGGATCGATCCGCTCGGTGGGGCCGACGGGCAGCGGCACGGCGACGCGGCCGGCATCGCCGGCCAGCTTTTGCAGGCGGGCGGCGTAGGCGCCGGTGGAGGGGGCCAGCAGGCGACCGCCGGCGGGGATGAAGCTGCGGATCGCGGCTTCCACCGCGAAGTGGCCGCAGCCCGGCAGCGCCAGCGCGGCGTGCTCGTCGGGCGACGCCAGCGCCGCGCGCAGCACGCCATCGCAGACCTGCCGGTAGGTCTGGCGGAAATCGTTGTCCCACGGCGCATAGTCTTGCGCCATGGCGGCCTTCACCCGCGCGTCGGTCGTGACCGGGCCCGGAATCAGCAGCAACATTTTCGTGTCTCCAGAATGCCTCAGAACTGAGGCAAGGATGCGGGGTCGTGACGCCGCAGGATGTTCTTGGCGTCTTCGAAGTCGGGCAGGATCTGCCCCACTTCGCGCCAGAAGTCCTGACTGTGGTTCATTTCGCGCAAATGGGCAAGCTCGTGCGCGATGACGTAGTCGATGATGGCGGGCGCGAAATGGATCAGGCGCCAGTTCAGCATGATGTTGCCGTCGCTGGTGCAGGAGCCCCAGCGGGTGGCGGCCGAGGATAGGCGCCAGCGTTGGATCTTCAGGCCGCTGACCTGCAGGAAGTGGGCCAGGCGCGCGCCGAACCAGGCGCCGGCGCGCTGTTGCAGCCAGGCCTGGGCCGAATCGCGGATGCGGCCCTGGTCCGCCGAGGATGGCAGCGCCAGCCACAAGGTGTCGCCATCCTGCGGGGCGTCGGCGTCGCCCGACAGGTTGGCCTGGCGGCTGTCGCCGCCTACGCCGATCACAATGCGCTTGCCCAGGTAGGGCAGTTCGCCGCCCGCCTGCCAGCGCGTGTGCGCCATGGCAAGCTGCTGCTTGCGGGCGTGCCATTCGCGCAGCTTGGTGAGGATCCAGCGGGCTTTCTCGCGCACGGCGTCGTCCACCTGCGTCAGCGTGACCCAGTTCGGGGCGGTGACGCGCAAGCCGTCGTCGGTGATCACGAAGCCGATGCTGCGGCGGCGCGAGCGCAGCAGCACGAAGCCGATGGGCTGCTGCTCGGTCGAGACTTCGCGCCAGCGCGCGCCGGGCGGCAGCGGGTCGGGGCAGGGCGTGGGGACGAGCGAGGCCGCGTTGGGCGACAGCGTCAGCAGCGGTTCGCCCGCAGGGGCGGCAGCCGGGGGCAGATCGGGGAAGAGGGGCTTGGGCGCGGCCGGCTTGGGCGCGGCCGGCTTAGGTGCGGCCGGAGCCTTCGGCGCGGCGTTCAGCGGCGGCGCGCCCGTGGGCGCGTCGTGCTGCTGTTCGTCGAACAGGAGTTCGAGCTGATCAGTGCTGGCCATACCTTTCTGGATTGAGACGCCGCATTTCCCCTTCGATCCAGTCCTGAACCTTTTTGTTCAGTTCCTCGGGGGAGAGTCCCTTGGATTCTATCGCGGGACCGATGGACACGGTAACCATGCCCGGATACTTCACAAAGGCGTTGCGGCGCCAGCATTCGCCGGCATTGTGCGCCACCGGGATGACGGCGGCGCCGGTGCGCGAGGCCAGCAGCGCGCCGCCCATCTTGAAGCGGCCGGTCTTGCCGGGCGGCACGCGGGTGCCCTCGGGAAACAGCAGGGGCCAGCGGCCTTCGTCCAGGCGGGTCTGGCCTTGCTTGACCACCTGGTCGAAGGCATCGCGACCCTTGGCGCGGTCGATCGGGATCATGCGCAGCAGCGCCAGGCCCCAGCCGAAGAACGGCACCATGTGCAGTTCCTTCTTGTAGACGAAGCAGACTTCGCGCGGCATGTGGGCGGGGAAGAACAGCGTTTCCCAGGCCGATTGATGCTTGGACAGCAGCACCGCCGGGCCGTCGGGCAGATTTTCCCAGCCCTTGACCTGCCAGCGGATGCCGCAGAAGAAGCGCGCGCCCCAGATGGCCAGGCGCGGCCAGCCCACGGTCAACTTATAGCGCCAGTGCAGCGGCAGCGGCGCCCACAGGATGCAAGCGAACGCGTAGGGGATGACCGTGACGGCCAGGAACAGGAAGTACAGCAGCGAACGTAGGCGGGCCATCGGATCAATGGTCCTGCAGCAGCGCGTCGACCACGGCCGACAGGTCGTCGCAGACGCGGGTATTGTCCGGCAAGCCGCCCTTGGCCAGCGTCTTCTTGCCATTGCCGCTCAGCACCAGCCAGGGCGAGCAGCCGACCGACGACGAGGCCTGCAGGTCGCGCAGCGAATCGCCCACCGCCGGCACGCCGGCCAGGTCGACGTCGTAGCGGTGCCCGATCTGTTCGAACATGCCGGGCTTGGGCTTGCGGCAGGCGCAGTTGTCATCGGGGCCGTGCGGGCACATGAAGACCGCGTCGATACTGCCGCCTGCGGCGGCCAGTTCGCGGCGCATCTTGGTATGGATGGCCGTCAGCGTGTCCATGTCGAACAGGCCGCGCGCCAGACCCGACTGGTTGGTGGCGACCACCACCTTCCAGCCCGCCTGCGTCAGCCGGGCGATGGCGTGCAGGCTGCCGGGCAGGGCGATCCATTCGTCGGGATTCTTGACGAACGAATCGCTGTCCTGGTTGATGACGCCGTCGCGGTCTAGGATGATGAGCTTCACTGTGCCAGCCTGGAGATGTCAGCGACCTGGTTCATCAGGCCATGCAACTGGCCCAGCAGGGCCAGCCGGTTGGCGCGCACGGCCGGGTCCTCGGCCATGACCATGACGTCGGCAAAGAAGGCGTCCACGGGTTCGCGGACCTGGGCCAGCGTGCTCAGGCTGCCGGCGAAGTCGCCCGCGGCCAGTTGCGCCTCGGCCTTGGGGCGCAGCGCGGACACGGCGGCGGCCAGCGCCTTTTCGGCCGGTTCCACCAGCGCGGCGTCGTTCACCGCGCCGATCTCGCCTTCGGCCTTCTTGAGCAGGTTGCCGATGCGCTTGTTGGCGGCGGCCAGGCTGGCGGCCTCGGGCAGCAGCGCGAAGGCGGCGGCAGCGCGCACGCGCTCGGCCACCTGGTGCAGCGGCGGGGTCAGCGCGATCACGGCTTCGACGGCGTTGCGGTCGAAGTCGTTGATCAGCTGGTTACGGTAGCGTTCGTAGATGAAGGCGCGGACCTCGGCCAGCGTGTCGGCGGGAATCTTGCCGGCGGGGAAGGTCCCTGCGGCCAGTTGCAGCAGGCCGTCCAGCGACAGGGGGCCGGCCGAGCTGATCTTGAGCCAGCCGCCTGCGGCCAATTGCTCGAACGCGCTGATCAGGCCCAGCGCGGCGCGGCGCAGGCCGAAGGGGTCGCGTTCGCCGGTGGGCGCCAGGCCGATGGCCCAGATGCCGACCATGGTTTCCACGCGCTCGGCGATGAACAGGATGGCGGCGGTCAGCGATTCAGCGGTGACGGGCGCGTCGTAGCGGTTGCGGTACTGCGTGCGCAGGGCCTGCACCACGCTGTCGGGTTCGCCGTCTCCGGCCGCGTAATAGGCGCCCATGACGCCTTGCAGCTCGGGGAATTCGCCCACCATGTTCGAGCCCAGGTCGGCCTTGGCCAGCATGGCTGCGCGGTCGGCGGCGGATACGTCGCCGCCCAGTTGTTCGGCCACGCCGCGGGCGATGGCGCGCACGCGCTCCACGCGTTCGAGCTGGGTGCCCAGCTTGTTGTGGTAGACGATCGAGCCCAGTTGTTCGACGCGCGCCGCCAGCGGGGTCTTGCGGTCGGTTTCAAAGAAGAACTGCGCGTCCGCCAGGCGCGGGCGCACCACGCGCTGGTTGCCTTCGACGATGTTCACCGGATTGTCGGTGTGCATGTTGCTGACGATCAGGAAGCGGTGCGTCAGGCGGCCACTGGCCGGATCGAACAGCGGGAAGTACTTCTGGTTCAGCCGCATGGTCAGGATCAGGCATTCCTGCGGCACTTGCAGGAACTGCTCTTCGAACTGGCCCACGTAGACGGTGGGGTGTTCGACCAGGGCCGTGACTTCGTCCAGCAGCGCGGCCACTTCGGGATCGTCGCCCAGGGCGGCGTTCAGGCGGCCGGCATGGTCGAGCAGCTGGCGCTGGACCTCGTCGCGGCGGCCTTCGAACGAGGCCATCACGCGGCCCTTTTCGGCCAGGGTGGCGGCATAGGCGTCGGCGTCGGCGATGGACACGGGACCCGCGCTCATGAAGCGGTGGCCCAGCGTGTCGCGGCCGGCGGCCAGGCCCAGCGCGGATACCGGCACCACGTCGGCGCCGAACAGCGCGACCAGGCCGTGCGCCGGGCGCACGAACTTGACGGTGGTGACGCCGTCGGCCAATTGGTAGCGCATGACCTTGGGAATGGGCAGGCCGTTGATGGCGGCGTCGATGCCTTCCTGCAGGCCGGCTGCCAGTTGGGCGCCGGGAGCGGTGCCGCGGGCGACCAGGTAGTCCTGCTTGCCGTCGGATTCGCGCTCCAGGGTAGCCAGATCGATGTTTTCCAGGCCCTTGGCGGCCAGCTTCTTTTGCAGCGCGGGGGTAGCCTTGCCGTCTTCGGTCAGGCCGATCTTTACCGGCATCAGCTTTTCGGCATAGGGCTGGTCGGGCGCCTGCGCCAGCACGGCGGACAGGTGCACGGCTAGGCGCCGCGGCGTGGAATACGCGGTGGCGGCGCAGCCGGCGGCCAGCAGGCCGTGGCGCTCCAGCGTGGCGCGCACGCCTTCGGCGAAGGCCTGGCCCAGCTTCTGCAGGGCCTTGGGCGGAAGTTCTTCGGTCAGCAGTTCGACCAGCAGCGGGCGGATGTTCGTCGTCATTTATGCAGCCTCCCCGGCGGCCTTGTCGCGGCCCAGCATGGGAAAGCCCAGTCGTTCGCGGGAATCGTAATAGGCCTGCGCGACGGCGCGCGACAGGTTGCGGATGCGGCCGATGTAGGCGGCGCGCTCGGTGACGCTGATCGCGCCGCGCGCGTCCAGCATGTTGAACGTATGCGCGGCCTTCAGCGCGGCCTCGTAGGCGGGCAGCGCCAGCGGCACGTCCATCAGGCGCTTGGCCTCGGCTTCATAGTCGTTGAAGTGCGAGAACAGCATCTCGGCCGACGAATGCTCGAAGTTGTAGGTCGACTGCTCCACCTCGTTCTGGTGAAACACGTCGCGATACAGCACGCGGTTGCCGTTGGCGCCTTCGGTCCAGACCAGGTCGTACACGCTTTGCACGTCCTGCAGGTACATGGCCAGGCGCTCCAGGCCGTAGGTGATTTCGCCGGTGGTCGGCGTGCAGTCCAGGCCGCCCACTTGCTGGAAGTAGGTGAACTGGGTGACTTCCATGCCGTTCAGCCAGACTTCCCAGCCCAGGCCCCAGGCGCCGAGGGTGGGGTTTTCCCAGTCGTCCTCGACGAAGCGGATGTCATGCTGGGCCGGGTCGATGCCCAGCGCCTTGAGCGAGCCGATGTACAGGTCCAGGATTTCCGGGGGCGCGGGCTTCAGCACCACCTGGTATTGGTAGTAGTGCTGCAGGCGGTTGGGGTTTTCGCCGTAGCGGCCGTCCTTGGGGCGGCGCGAGGGCTGCACGTAGGCGGCGCGCCAGGGCTCCGGACCGATCGCGCGCAGGAATGTGGCGGTATGCGAGGTGCCGGCGCCGACTTCCATGTCGTAGGGCTGCAGCAGGGCGCAACCCTGCTTGTCCCAGTATTCCTGGAGCGTAAGGATGATTTGCTGAAAGGTGAGCATAGGATTCTTGGAATTCGGCCGCCGGGCAAGGCTTGCCCTGGGCGTGGGAAACCCGACATTTTAACTGGCCCGGGGCGGTCCGGTTCCCGAATGCCGGGCGGACGGTTACATCTAGGACTTCTGGGCGGTTCACAAGGGGGACAGTGTGCCGCTGGTGGACGCCGCGCGGGCCTGTCGCTGCGCCTGGAAACCAATGATCGTATGATTCCAGGTTGCGTACCAAGTCTTATATAAAACCCGGAACCCGATTCCGAGAATTCCCGGAAGGAGCAGTCCCATGTCAGACCTGATCAAGGTAGAAGTCACCGACGGCATCCAGATCATCACGATCAACCGTCCCGAGGCCAAGAACGCCATCAACCTGGAAACCGCGCAGGCCATGGCCGCGGCGCTGGACCAGCTGGACAGCCGCGACGACATCCGCATCGGCATCCTGACGGGCGGCGGCGGCACGTTCTCCTCGGGCATGGACCTGAAGGCCTTCGCCAAGTCGGGGCAGCGTCCCTACGTGGAAGGCCGCGGCTTCGCCGGCCTGAACGAGCGGCCGCCCAAGAAGCCGCTGATCGCGGCGGTGGAAGGCTACGCACTGGCTGGCGGCTGCGAAATGGCGCTGGCTTCCGACCTGATCGTGGCCGCCAGCAACGCCAAGTTCGGCCTGCCTGAAGTCAAGCGCGGCCTGGTGGCCGGCGCCGGCGGCATGCTGCGCCTGCCGCGCCGTCTGCCGTACCACATCGCCATGGAAGTGATCCTGACGGGCGAAATGTTGACGGCCGAGCGCGCCTACTCCTTCGGCCTGGTCAACCGCATCACCGAGCCGGGCGCCGCCCTGGCTGGCGCGCTGGAACTGGCCCGCGCCATCGTCGAGAACGGCCCGCTGGCGGTACAGACCGCCAAGAGCATCGTGGCGCAGTCGGGCGATTGGGACCAGGCCAGCATGTTCGACCAGCAGCGTCCGCTGATCGCCCACATCTTTTCGTCGGCCGACGCGAAGGAAGGCGCGACCGCCTTCGCCGAGAAGCGCAAGCCCGTGTGGCAAGGCAAATAGGAAATGCCCCCACGCCGCGCCCCTGCGGGGCTTGCTGCCCCCCGAGGGGGGCGCATTTTGCCTTGGGGCGGCCCGGCGGCAAAATAGTTCTTTCTCCATTGCGCCGCGCTAGTCCTGCCGGCCGCGTTTTCACGTTTTCATCATCTACACCCGCATATCGCCATGTCAGTCATCATTAAAGAAGAAGACTTCATCCAGTCGATAGCCGATGGCATCCAGTTCATCAGCTACTACCATCCCGTCGACTACATCCGCCACCTGGCCCGCGCCTATGAGCGCGAGGAAAGCCCCGCCGCGCGCGACGCGATGGCGCAGATCCTGACCAACTCGCGCATGTGCGCCGAGGGTAAGCGTCCGCTGTGCCAGGACACGGGCATCGTCAACGTCTTCCTGAAGGTCGGCATGGGCGTGCGCTTCGAGACCAAGCGCACCCTGCAGGAACTCTGTGACGAAGGCGTGCGCCGCGGTTATCTGAACCCGGACAATCCGCTGCGCGCTTCGGTGCTGGACGATCCGCTGTTCGCGCGCAAGAACACGCGCGACAACACGCCCTGTATCCTGCACGTCGAGCTTGTCCCGGGCGACAAGGTCGACGTGCAAGTCGCTTCGAAGGGCGGCGGTTCGGAAAACAAGTCGAAGTTCGCGATGCTGAATCCGAGCGATTCGCTGGTGGACTGGGTGCTCAAGACGGTGCCGACGATGGGCGCGGGCTGGTGCCCGCCGGGCATGCTGGGCATTGGCGTCGGCGGCACGGCCGAGAAGGCCATGCTGATGGCCAAGCAGTCGTTGATGGAAGACATCGACATGTACGAGCTGCTGGCCCGCGGTCCGCAGAACAAGCTGGAAGAGCTGCGTATCGAGCTGTATGAGAAGGTCAATGCGCTGGGTATCGGCGCGCAGGGCCTGGGCGGCCTGACGACGGTGCTGGACGTGAAGATCAGCACGTTCCCCACGCACGCGGCTTCCAAGCCGGTGGCGATGATCCCGAACTGCGCGGCGACGCGTCATGCGCACTTCGAGCTGGACGGCTCGGGTCCGGCGCGCCTGGATCCGCCGTCGCTGTCGGAGTGGCCGGAAGTGCATTGGGCGCCGGACTACAACAAGTCCAAGCAGGTGGACCTGAATACGCTGACCAAGGAAGAAGTGGCCAGCTGGAAGCCGGGTCAGACGCTGCTGCTGTCGGGCAAGATGTTGACGGGCCGCGATGCGGCGCACAAGCGCATCCAGGACATGCTGGCCAAGGGCGAGCCGCTGCCGGTGGATTTCAAGAATCGCGTCATTTACTACGTGGGTCCGGTGGATCCGGTGCGCGACGAAGTGGTCGGCCCGGCGGGTCCCACGACCGCTACGCGCATGGACAAGTTCACCGACATGATGCTGGAGCAGACGGGCTTGATCGCGATGATCGGCAAGTCGGAACGCGGTCCGGTGGCGATCGAATCCATCAAGAAGCACAACTCGGCTTACCTGATGGCGGTGGGCGGCGCGGCCTACCTGGTGTCGAAGGCTATCCGTGGCGCCAAGGTGCTGGGTTTTGCGGACCTGGGCATGGAAGCCATCTATGAGTTCGACGTGAAGGACATGCCGGTGACCGTGGCGGTTGATGCTCAGGGTACCTCTGTCCATACCACGGGGCCCAAGGAATGGCAGGCCAAGATCGGGAAGATTCCTGTCGCTGTGGCTTGATTCCGTAGGTTGGGAGAAAAACGGCTGCCAGGGGACTGGCGGCCGTTTTTTTTTGGCTTTAGTGCCTGGTGCTTCGTAGGCCGCCCGGGCGGCCGATAAAGACATACGTGATTTATTTGATTGTGATGGTGTTCGCTTGCGCGAACGCCCACATCTCCAGCCTCCGCTACACGGCAGCCAAATCTCCGCCTCACCCCGCGCGCAACCTGCTCATCCCTCCTTCCTCAATCCCGCGCAAAACGCCGCGATCGCTTCTGGCGTCTTCCCCAACACCTCCCGCAGCACTTCCTCCGTATGCTCCCCAAGCAGCGGCGGCGCGCGGCGGTACTCGACCGGCGAGGCCGACAGCCGCAGCGGGCTTGCCGTCACCGCCGCCACGCCGCCCGCCGGATGCGGCATGTCGCGGCGCAGCTGCCGCGCCTGCGCTTGCGGATGCGCCTGGGCCTGCGCGATATCGTTGATCGGCCCGCAAGGCACGCCCACGGCCTCCAGCCTGGCGATCCAGTCGTCGCGTTTGCCCTGGCGCATGATCTCGGTCAGCAGGCCGACCAGCAGTTCGCGGTTGGCCAGGCGCATGCGGTTGGTGGCGAAGCGCGGGTCGTCGCCCAGTTCGGGTGCGCCGATGGCGCGGCAGTATGCGCGGTACTGCGATTCATTGCCCGTGGCCACGATCAGGTGGCCGTCGCTGGCGGCGAACACCTGGTAGGGCACGACGTTCTGGTGGGCGTTGCCGGCGCGCTGGGGTGCCACGCCGGAGTTGAAGTAGTTCGAGTTCTGGTTGGCCAGCAGGGCGACGTGGCTGTCCAGCAGGGCGATGTCCAGGTGTTGGCCCAGGCCGCTGTTGTGGCGTTCCTGCAAGGCGGCCAGGATCGCGACGGTGGCATACATGCCGGTAATGATGTCGGTCACCGCCACGCCGGCCTTCTGCGGCCCGCCGCCGGGCAGGTCGTCGCGTTCCCCGGTGATGCTCATGAGGCCGCCCATGCCCTGGATCATGAAGTCGTAGCCAGGATGCTGCGCATAGGGGCCGTCCTGGCCGAAGCCGGTGACCGAGCAATAGATCAGGCGCGGGTTGATCTGCTTCAGGCTGTCGTAGTCCAGGCCGTACTTGGCCAGCCCGCCGACCTTGAAGTTCTCGACCAGGATGTCGCTGGCGGCCGCCAGTTCGCGGATCAGCGCGGCGCCTGTGGGCGTGGCCATATCGGCTTCCACCGAGCGCTTGTTGCGGTTGGCGCTGAGGTAATAGGCGGATTCCTCGGTGTCCTGGCCGTTGCCGTCCTTGAGGAACGGCGGACCCCAGGCGCGGGTGTCGTCGCCCACGCGGGGGCGTTCGATCTTGATGACGTCGGCGCCCAGGTCGGCCAGGTTCTGCGTGCACCAGGGGCCGGCCAGGATGCGCGATAGATCCAGTACGCGGATGCCGGTCAATGCGGGCGCGCGAGTCATGGCTTCAGCTCCGCGGTGCCGTGGCTCATGACCATCACGCCGCGTTCTTGCGCGCGGGCCTGGAAGCGGAGCTGGCCGCCGGGCAGGCGCCAGATGTCGCACTGCAGGGTTTCGCCGGGATACACCGGCGCCGAGAAGCGCGTGTTCAGGCTGACCAGGCGTGAGGCGTCGTAGCCGCAGCAGCTTTTGACGATGGCGTGCGCGACTACGCCGTAGGAGCACAGTCCGTGCAGGATGGGTTTGGGGTAGCCGGCCGCGCGTGCGACTTCGGGGTCTGCGTGCAGCGGGTTGCGGTCGGCGTTCAGCCGGTACAGCAGGGCGGCGCTGGCGGGAATGCGGATCTCGCAGCGCAGGTCCGGTTCGCCGTCGGGCGCCGCGGGCAGGGCGGCAGGGCTGTCGTCTCCCTGGCCGAAGCCGCCGTCGCCGCGGCAGAAGGTGCTTTGGCGCAAGGTGGCGAGGCAGGCGCCGTCTTCGCCATGCAGGGTGCGCTCGGTGATGATGATGGCGCCCTTGTCGGCGCCCTTGTCGATCACGTGCGTGTTGCGGCTCCTGCCGGTGACCACGCCGGCTGCGGGCAGGGGCGCATGCATGGTCAGCCGCTGCTCGCCGTGGACCACGCGTACCCAGTCGATGCCGGTGCGCGGGTCCTGGACCCAGAAGCCCGGATAGCCCAGCACCACGCTCATGGTGGGAAAAGACTGCAAGCCCTTTTCGTACACGTAGCGCAACTGTCCGGTGTCTTCGGGGTCTTGCCCCAGGCCTATGCCCAGGGCGTACAGCATGGTGTCTTTTTCGTCGTAGCGCTGGCGCACCTCGTCGAAGCGCCAATTCTTCACGGTTGCGTAGTCCAGGGGCATGGCGGCCTCAGATGGGATCCCAGTCGATGACGTCGGGCGAGCGCTCCAACGCGTAGAAGTGCTTGCGCATGGCGGGCACGGCGATCTCGGCGATGCGCTCGGGCGTCCAGCCTTCGCCGTGGTGCACGGTGCGCAGCGGGCGCGGTTGGCTCATCAGCATGATCTCGTTGGCGCGCACCGCGAAGATCTGCGCGGTGACCTCGCTGGCGGCGTCGCTGGCCAGGTAGACGGCCATGGGCGCGACCTTGCCGGCTTCCATTTTCTTCAGCTTTTCGACGCGGGCCTTTTCTTCGTCGGTCTCTGCGGGAATGGAGCTGGTCATGCGGCTCCATGCGAACGGCGCGATGCAGTTGGAGCGCACGTTGTAGCGCGCCATGTCCAGGGCGATGGATTTCGACAAGGCCACGATGCCGAGCTTGGCCGCCGCGTAGTTGGCCTGCCCAAAGTTTCCGATCAGTCCGGACGTGGAGGTCATGTGCACGAAGGCGCCGGACTCCTGTTCGCGGAAGTAGGGCGCAGCCGCGCGGCTCATGAAGAAGGAGCCGTTGAGGTGCACGCCCAGCACCTGGCTCCATTCCTCTTCGCTCATCTTGTGGAAAACCCGGTCGCGCAGATTGCCGGCGTTGTTGACCACGGCATCGATGCAGCCAAAGGCGTCTATCGCCGTCTGCACGCAGCGGCTGGCGCTGTCGTACGCGGCCACGCTGTCGGTGTTGGCGACGGCCTGGCCGCCGGCCGCGACGATCTCCTTGACGACCGCTTGCGCGGGACCCTCCGCGCCGCCTTCGCCGGTGAGCGAGACGCCGATGTCGTTCACCACCACCTTGGCGCCAGCCTGCGCCATGGCCAGCGCAATGCTGCGGCCGATGCCGCCGCCCGCGCCCGTCACGATCACCACTTTTCCGGAAACTATGCCGCTCATTGAAGCTGACTCCTGTGCTGCGGCGCGCGCGCCGTGTGGAAAACAGTTCCGCATCAAACGCCCTGGTTTGAGGGGATGCACCATGGTAGATTCGACGAGGCATGCGAAGAATTCAAAATTAGATATGCCCCCCTTCTGCGTGGTGGAACATGAGACACGATCTGACGGACCTGCGTTTGTTTCTGAACGTGGGGGAAACACTCAATCTGACCCGGGCTGCGGAACGCACCTTCCTGTCCCTGCCGGCGGCAAGCGCGCGGGTGAAGAACATGGAAGAGGCCTTCAAGGCCAGGCTGTTGGTGCGCATGGCCACGGGCGTGGCGCTGACGCCGGCGGGTGAAGTGCTGCTCAAGCATGCGAACGCCGTGTTCCGGCAGCTGGAATGCTTGAATGCGGACCTGCAACCCTACGCCAGCGGCTTGAAGGGCCGCTTGCGCCTATTGGCCAACACCACGGCCACCAATTCCTTTCTGGCCGACGCGCTGTCCACGTTTCTTGCGGAAAACCCGGATGTGGATGTGGAGCTGGAAGAAAAGATTTCCGGCGATATCGTCATTGCCATACGCGCAGGTCAGGGAGACCTGGGGCTGGTGGCGGGCAATATCGACGTGTCGGGCCTGGACGTCACGCCGTTGTTCCGCGATGAACTCACCGTGGTGACGTCGCTGGACCATCCGCTGGCCGCGTCGGAGTCCGCGCATTTCGCCGACCTGCTGGACGCGTATCAGTTCGTCGGCATCCATCCGGACAGCGCCATCCAGACCTTCCTGGAAGACATCGCCAGCGGCCTGGGCAAGCGCATCTGCCAGCGCGTGCACGTGGGCAGCTTCGAAGCCGTGTGCCGCATGGTGGAGGCGGGCGCGGGGATCGCGGTGGTGCCGCGCGCCTGCGCGGCGCGCTACAGCCGTCCGGACGCGCTGCATGTGCTCAAGCTGGACGATCCCTGGGCGTTGCGCGACCGCCTGCTGTGCCGTCAGCGTGGACGCGATCTGCCCAGTTTCGCGGAATGCTTCATCGAACACGTGCAGCGCGCGGCGCGCGGCCTGTAGCGCCTCCCGAAGAGGGGCTTTTGCAAATGTGTAGCGGCGGCTCCGCAGGTTCGGCAAATAATAAAAAAGGCGTCAGGCAGCAGTCCTAGAGCTTGGCCGCCCATAAAACCGAGAACCAGGAGACTGCCGTGACCGATCTACTACGCCGCCGCGCCGTTGCGCGGCTGGGCGCCGCATGCGCTGCCGCCGCGGTGCCCGCGCTGTTCCCCAGGCTGGCCCGCGCCGCCGCCTGGCCTGCGCATGCCGTGAATTTCATCGTGCCGTTTCCTGCGGGCGGTCCCGTGGACACGACCGCGCGCTTCACCACGCAGCCGCTGGGACAGCTGTGGTCGGTACCCACGGTGGTGGACAACAAGTCGGGCGCCGGCGGCATCGTGGGCGCGCAGTTCGCGGCCAAGTCCGAGCCCGACGGCTACAACTATTTTTTCGCCTCCATCCACCATGCGGTGCTGCCCAGCCTGCGCGGCAATCTGAGCTACGACATTACGCGGGACTTCGTGCCGGTCGGCATGGCGGCGGTGTTTCCCATCGTGCTGGTGGTGAACGCGACGCTGCCCGTGAATTCGGTCAGCGAGCTGATCGCCTATGCCAAGGCCAACCCGGGCAAGCTGTCGTTCAGCTCGTCAGGCACGGGCGGCGGCACGCACCTGGCCGGCGAATTGTTCAACGCCATGGCCGGCGTGCGCATCCAGCACGTACCCTACCGCGGCAGCGCGCCCGCCATGCAGGACCTGCTGGGTGGACAGGTGCAGGTGATGTTCGCCGATGGGCCTTCCGCCGTGCCGCATCTGAAGGGCGGCAAGGTGCGCGCGCTGGGCGTGGGAAACCCCACGCGTTCCAGCATGCTGCCCGACGTGGCGACGATCGCCGAGTCCGGCCTGCCGGGCTACGAGGCGTACTCGTGGAGCGGCGTGATGGCGCCCAAAGGAACGCCGCCCGACATCGTCAAACGCGTGAATGCGGATTTGGTGAAGGTGCTGTCGGATCAGGCCACCGCGCAGAGCATGATCGCAGCGGGCGCCGAGCCCAAGCCCGGCACTCCAGAGCAATTCGGCGAATTCGTGCGTGATGAAATCGCCAAATGGCGCGACGTCATCAAGACGGCCAACATCAAGCTGGACTAGAACCGGCGCAGGGCGTCGCGCGCGGCGAGATATTCGGATTCCAGCTGATCCACCAGCATCGCGGCGGGCAGGATTTCCTGCGCCGCGCCCACGCCCTGGCCTGCGCTCCACACATCCTTCCAGGCCTTGGGACGCGAGCTCTTGTCCATGTTCGCGGGCGGGGCCACGCCGTTCCTGGCAAGTTCCAACGGATCCAGCCCTGCCGCCTGGATGCTGGCCGACAGGTAGTTCGCGGGCACGCCCGAGAAATAAGGCGTGTAGGTCACGTCCGCCGCCTGCGCCTGCAGCACCATTTCGCGATAGGCGTCGCCGGCCAGCGATTCCCGCGTGGCGATGAAGCGCGTACCCATGTAGGCGAAGTCGCAGCCCAGCACCTGCGCGGCCAGGATGTCCTTGCCGTGGCTGATACAGCCGGACAGCGCCAGCGGGCCGTCGTAGAAGGCGCGGATCTCGTTGACCAGCGCGAATGGACTTAGCTGTCCCGCATGGCCGCCCGCGCCCGCCGCCACCAGGATAAGGCCGTCAACGCCGGCGTCCAGCGCGCGCTTGGCATGCCGCACGTTGGTGACGTCGTGGAACACCAGCCCGCCGTAGCCGTGCGCGGCGGCCACCACGGCTTCGGGGGCATGCAGCGAGGTGATGATGAGCGGCACGCGCCGCTCGGCGCAGATGGCCAGGTCGCCCTGCCAGCGCGGATTGCTGGGGTGGACGATCAGGTTGACGCCGTAGGGCGCGATCGTGGCGTCTGGCGCAGCCTGGCGTTTCGCGGCCAGGCCTAGTTCGATGCGGGTGAGCCAGTCGTGCAGCTGTTCCTGCGGGCGGGCGTTGAGCGATGGAAAGGTGCCGATGATCCCCGCCGCGCATTGCGCCACCACCAGGTCCGGTCCGGAGACCAGGAACATGGGGGCGCCGATGAGGGGCAGGCGGGTCTGGGCGTGCAGCGCGAGCGGGGGATTCATCTGGATGCTCCGGTAGTACTCAATTGGCCTGGATGTTGGCGCTCTGGATGACGTCGGACCACAGGGCGTACTCACGGTCGATGCGTGATTGCAGCGCCTTGGAGTCGCCGGTGTTGATGGTGTAGCCGCCATCGGTCATGGCCTGGCGGAAGGCCGGATCGCTGGAGACTTCGTTCAACGCGCGGGTCAGGCGGGCCGCGACGGCGTCGGGCAGCTTCTTCGGCCCCACCAGCGCGTACCAGCCGACCACCTCGTAGTCCTTCATGCCGGCTTCGACCATGGTGGGCACGTCGGGCAGCTCGGGGTTGCGGGTCTTGGAGGTGACCGCCAGGGCGCGCGCCTTGCCGCTCTTGACGAAGGGGATGGCGGTGCTGGTGATGTCGAACATGAAGGTGATCTTGCCGCTGATCACGTCCACCATGGCGGGCGAGTTGCCGCGGTAGGGCACGTGCAGCATGGGCACGCCCGCCTGCTTCTTCAGCAGCTCGGCCGACAGGTGGTTGGACGCGCCGATGCCGGCGGAACCGAAGGACACGGCGTCGGGATGGGCGCGGGCGTAGGTGACCAGTTCGCCGACGTTCTTGGCGGGGATCTGCGGGCCGATCAGCAAAACGTTGGCGTAGTCCACCACCAGTCCGATCAGCGAGAAGTCCTTGCGCGGATCGAACAGCGTGCTGCGCTGGACCAGCGGCGACATGGTGAGGGAGGGGCTGGCGGCGAAGCCCAGCATGTAGCCGTCGGGCGCAGCCTTGGCGGTGGCGTCAGAGGCGATCATGCCGCTGGCGCCGGCGCGGTTTTCCACCACCACGGACTGGCCCAGCTTGTCGCCCAAGTACTTGGCGAAGACGCGGGCGGTGGTGTCGACGGGGCCGCCGGGGGCGTAGCCGACCAGCAGCCGGATGGGGCGTTCGGGATAGGCGTCGGCCCAGGCGTTAGAAGCCGTGGCGAGCGTCGCCGTGGCGGCGGCCGCGGCGAGCAGGGTCTTGATGTTCACGCTGTAGTCTCCTTGTGGGTAAGTGGCGGGTCGTGCAGCGGAACAGCGGGTCCGCGGCTACGCCAGCCTTTCTTTCAGCGGCTGCTTGAGGATCTTGCCGCTGACGGTGGTGGGAATGGTGTCGATGGGGATGATGCGGGCGGGCCGCTTGTACGGCGCCAGCTGCGCGCGCAGATGCAGCATCAGCAGGTTGGTGTCCACGGTGGCGCCGGGCAAGGGCTCGACGAAGGCGATGACTTCTTCGTTTTGATCGGCGGTGGGGCGGCCGACCACGGCCGACAGGCGCACGCCGGGGAACGCGTTGATGACGGACTCGACTTCCAGCGGATAGACGTTGAAGCCGGAGCGGATGATCAGGTCCTTGGAGCGGCCCGCGATGTACAGCGCGCCCTGTTCGTCGACGTAGCCGATGTCGCCGGTGTTGAGCCAGCCGCCGGGCAGCAGCGCCTGCGCGGTTTGTTCGGGATTGCGGTAGTAGCCCAGCATGACGCCCGGACCGCGGATCAGGATGTCGCCGCGCTCTCCCGGCGCGGGCTTGCCGCCGTCGGGGCTGCCGATGCGCATTTCCACGCCTTCGACGGCGTGGCCGGCCGAGCAGTCGCTGCGCGGCGCATCGATGCGGGTGACGAACATGGAGCCCGCGTATTCGGTGATGCCGTAGCCGTGGTGCATGGCGACGCCGAAATAGCGCTCGGCATCGCGCTTGAGCGTGGGGTCCAGCGCCGCGCCGCCCGTGTACAGGTAGCGCAGGGCCGGCGCTCGCAGTTCCGCGCGTGGGGGCGCCACCGCCATCATGCGGCTGAACATGGTGGGCACGCCCTGCAGGATGCTGACGCCCGGATGCGCCAGGGCCTTGAAGGCGTCGGTGGCGTCGAAGCGGCTGCGCAGCACCAGGCTGGCGCCGGCGTGCACCGTGGCCATCAGCACGGTGGCGATGCCGAAGATGTGCGACATGGGCAGCGCGGCGTAGCCGATGTCCTGCGGCGTCAGGCGGCGCGAGGCGGCTGACACGCGGGCAAAATGCAGCAGGCCGCGATGCGGCACGAGGACCCCCTTGGGGGCGCCCGTGGTGCCGGACGTATAGATCACGGTGGCCACTAAGGCGGCGGAATCGCCGGTCTCGGCTTGCGTGGGGCTGTCCGCACGCGCAGCCTGCACGCCGGGTCCCCAGACGTCGGGATCGGCGTCGGTGGCGCCGGCATGCTCGGCATGGGCTGCGGCGGCGTGCGAGACGCCGCTGGTGTAGAGCAGCAGTTCGGGTTGCGCATGAAGACGGATGGCGTCGATCTCGCGCGTGGACAGGCGTGCGTTCACGCCCACGGGCCAGGCCCCGGCCGCGCTGCAGGCAAACAGCGCTGCGATCATGGCCGCGCAGTTTTCACCCGCGATCAGCACGCGATGCCCTGGACGCACGCCCTGTTCTTCGAGCCATGCGGCCGCGGCCTGTACGCGCCGCCAGAACTGCGCGTAGCTCAGTCTGCCGCCGCCCTCCTCGTATAGAAAGGTGGCGTCGGGCCGCTGGCCGGCTTGCTGCGCCAGCAATTGATGGATGCGGGTAAGAGGGGCTGCCGGGGACATGGTTGCGTCGTTCAAAGCGTGGCCTGGGTTCCCAGGATGGCGGTGGATTGGCTGGACAGGGTGCCGCCGTTGCCGTGCACCAGGGCCAGGTGCGCGTCGGCGATCTGGCGCACGCCGCATTCGCCGCGCAGCTGGCGGACGGCTTCGATCATGATGAAGACGCCGTACATGCCGGGATGTACGCAGCACAGCCCGCCGCCGTTGGTGTTGACTGGCAGAGTGCCGCCCGGCGCGATGGCGCCATTGGCGATGAAGTCCTTGCTTTCGCCCTTGGCGCAGAAACCCAGGTCTTCCAGGAACAGCAGGGTGTTGATGGTGAAGGCGTCGTACAGCTCCACCACGTCGATGTCCCGGGGCGCAACACCCGCCATCTCGAAGGCCCGCTTGCCGGATTCGGCCGCGGCGGTCACGGTCAGGTCTTCCATGGATGAGATCTGCCGGTTCCAGACCGCGGTGGCGTTGCCCAGCACATAGACGGGCGGGCGCGGCAGGTCGCGGGCGCGCTCGGCGCGCACCAGCACGTAGGCGCCGGCGCCATCGGTGACCAGGCAGCAGTCGCGCACGCTCAAGGGGTCGGACACCATGCGCGCCGAGAGGATCTGCTCCAGCGTGGCGGGTTCGCGCAATTGCGCTTCGGGATTGAGCTGGGCCCATTGGTTGGCGGCCAGCGCCACCTGCGCCAGGTGTTCGCGGCGCGTGCCGTACTGATGCATGTGGCGCGCAGCCGCCAGCGCGTAGGACGACAGGGGGCTCAGCGGCTCGTAGGGCGTTTCGTACGGCTGCGGATCGAACTGCTTGCGCACCCGGCCGATCTCGGCGCGGCTCAAGCTAGAGGTGCGTTGCGTGCTGCCATAGCAGACCAGCACCGCGTTGCACTGGCCGGAAGCCAGCGCGTGCAGCGCGGGCAGCAGGTGCGCGACGAAGCTGGAGCCGCCCAGCATGGTGCTGTCGATGAAGCTGGGGCGGATGCCCAGGTGTTCGATCACCGGCATGGCCCACATCGGCGCGGCCACGCTGGCGGTGCAGATGCCGTCGATGTCGCGCATGGTGAGGCCGGCGTCCGCCACCGCGCGCTGCGCCGCCTGCACCAGGATTTCCATTTCGGTGTAGCCCGCGGCCTGGCCCAGGCCCGCGTGGCCCACGCCGGCCACCGCCACGGCGCCGCGCAGATCGTTCAGCGTCATTGCGCCTCCTTGTTGGGTACGAAGACCAGGAGGCCGCGGCCATCCTGCTGCGCCACCTGCGCGCGCACCGCCATGCCGATGCGCACAGCATCGGGCGCGACGCCCTCCACCCGGCTCATCAGCCTGACGCCCTCCCGCAGATCGATCAGCGCCACGTTGTAGTCGCCGCCCGCCTCGGGCTTGCGGCGCACCACGGTGGTGGAATAGACCTCGCCGCGCCCGTCGGGCGCGGTCCAGGCGAGTTTGTCCGCGCCGCAATGCGGGCAGATCATGCGGGGGTAGAACACGGCGCGGTCGCAGCCGGCGCAATGCTGGATGAGGAAGCGGCCTTGGTCCAGCGCCTGGCGGTACTGCGCCTCTACGCCTTGCGGCGTGCCGGCCTGCAGATCGGGAACGGTCATGATGCCTACGGGTTCCAGTGGATGACGCTTGCAAGTGTCCGCACTGGCGGCGGCTTCGGCCATTCTTCATTGCTGAAGCTGGCCTTCCGCCGGCCCGTAGTGGGACGCCCTATGTCCTGCGCGAAGCCCGTCTTCGGAAGAGGCAGATTGTCCGGCGTGCAGGACCGTGGCTAGATACCGCAAAAGGAGCCCGACCATGAACCTGACCTGGACGCCGCAGGAGCGGCTATTCCGCGAAGAAGTGCGCGCATTCGCCACGGACAAGCTGCCGCAGGACATACGCGACAAGGTGCTGCGCCACCAGCGGCTGGAGCGCGAGGACTACGTGCGCTGGCACAACATCCTGGCGGACCAGGGCTGGGGCGCGCCGAACTGGCCGGTCGAGCACGGCGGCACCGGCTGGAACGCATTGCAGCGGCTGATCTTCGAGGTGGAATGCTTCAAGGCCGGCGCCCCGCGCCTGTTGCCTTTTGGCCTGTCCATGATCGGCCCGGTCCTGATGAAGTACGGCAGCGCCGAGCAGCAGGCGCGCCTCCTGCCGCGCATCATCCGCGTGGAGGACTGGTGGTGCCAGGGCTACTCCGAGCCGGGTTCGGGGTCCGACCTGGCTTCGCTGTCGACCCGCGCGGTGCGCGATGGCGACGAGTACGTCGTCAATGGCCAGAAGACCTGGACCACGCTGGCCCAGTACGCCGACTGGATGTTCTGCCTGGTCCGCACCGACCCCGAGGCCCGCGCGCAGCGCGGCATTTCGATGCTGCTGCTGGACATGCGCTCGCCAGGCGTGACCGTGCGTCCCATCCGCACGCTGGACGGCGGGCACGACGTGAACGAGGTCTGGCTGGAAAACGTGCGCGTGCCCGTGGCCAACCTGGTAGGCGTGGAGAACCAGGGCTGGACCTATGCCAAGTACCTGCTGGGCCACGAGCGCACCGGCATCGCCGGCCTGGGCCATTGCCACCGCGAATTGGGCGTGCTCAAGCACATGGCGATGCAGGCGCGGTCCCGGGGCAGGCCCCTGTTGGAGGACAGCCGGTACCGCGACCGTATTTCGCGCATCGAGGTGGACATCATGGCGCTGGAAATGCTGCTGCTGCGCGTGGCCTCCAGCAACGACGGCACGCCCGGGCCGGAAGCCTCCGTGCTGAAGATCCGCGGCTCCGAGATCCAGCAGGACCTGGCGATGCTGCAGATGGAGGTGGCGGGACCGGACGCCTGGCCCTATGACCCCGATTGGCTGCAGGCTGACAAGGGATATTGCGGGCCAGGGCCGGAATTGGCGGCTGCGGCCGGCGCCGGCTATGCCGACATGCGCAAGACCTCGATCTACGGCGGCACCACCGAAGTGCAGAAGGGCATCATCGCCCGCCTGGTGCTGGGCCTGTAGGCCCGGCCTCGCGCAACCCGACAGGAAGACGACGCATGGATTTCATCTATACCGAAGAACAGCGCATGCTGGCCGACAGCCTGCGGCGCCTGGTGGACCAGGAATGGACGCACGCGCGCCGCCGCGCCCGCCAGGCGGCGGGCAAGCTGGATGCGGATGCCTGGGCCGCATTGGCCGAACTGGGCGTTTTGGGTCTGACCATCCCGCAGGATTTTGGCGGTTTCGGCGAAGTGCCGGCCAGCCTGCTGCCGGTGCATGTGGAGCTGGGCCGAGGGCTGGTGTCCGAGCCTGTCATCCCCAGCGCGGTCATGGGCGCGGCGCTGCTCGACGCCTGCGGCGGCGAAGCGCGCGGCCTGTGGCTGCCGGCCATCGCCTCGGGCGACGCCATCGTCAGCGTGGCGTACCAGGAGCCCGGGCGCCGCTACGACACCGATCCGCGCGATTGCCGCGCCAGCAAGGCTGCCGATGGCTGGCGGCTGGACGGCGTCAAACATCTGGTCTGGCACGGCGCGGCGGCCACCGCCTGGCTGGTCAGCGCGCGCGGCGAGGAGGGCGAGACCCTGTTGCTGGCCGTGCCGGCCGATACGGCGGGCGTGCGGATCACGGATACGCCCACGCTGGACGGCGCGCGCTGCGCCCGGCTGGACCTGAACGCGGTCAGCCTGCCGCGTGCAGCCCTGCTGGCGCAAGGGGCCGCCGCCGACCAGGCTCTGGCGCAGTCCCTGCAGTGGGGCACGGCAGCGCTTTGCGCGCATGCCGCGGGCGCAATGGAGCGGTTGCTGGAAATCACCGTCGACTACCTTAAGGCGCGCAAGCAGTTCGGCCAGCCGCTGGCCTCGTTCCAGGCCTTGCAGCATCGCCTCGCGGAAATGCTGGTGGCCAAGGAACTGGCTTTGTCCATGGCCTACGTGGCGGTGGCGGCCCTGACCGAAACCGACGCCGCGCAGCGCCGCCGCATGATCGCCTCGGCCAAGCTGGAAGCCGCGCGCGCCGGACGCCTGGTGGCGCAACTGGCGGTGCAGCTGCATGGCGGCATGGGCATGACCGACGAACTGGACGTGGGCGATTACTTCAAACGGCTGACCGTCGTCGACCAGCTGCTGGGCGATACGGCCGAACAACTGGCGGTGCTGGAGGAACTGGCATGAGCGCGGCGTCGACGACCCAGGGCGAAGGCGGCTACACACAAATCCGATTTATGTTGGAGCGGGGCGTGGGCCTCATCACGCTGAACCGGCCCGACCGGCTGAACAGCTTCACGGAAGTCATGCATGCCGAGCTGGCGCGGGCGCTGGATGCCATGGAGGCCGACCGCAGCCTGCGCGGACTGATCATCACCGGCGCGGGGCGGGGCTTTTGCGCGGGCCAGGACCTCGGCGAACGCAAGCCCGCGGAGGACGGCGCGCGCCGCGACCTGAGCCTGATCCTGGAACAATGCTACCGGCCGCTGATCACCCGGCTGCGCAACCTGCCGGTGCCGGTGGTGTGCGTGATGAACGGCGTCGCGGCCGGCGCGGGTGCCAGCCTGGCGCTGGCTTGCGACGTGGTGTTCGCGGTGGAGTCGGCGCGCTTCATTCAGGCCTTCAGCAAGATCGGCCTGCTGCCGGATGCCGGCGGCACCTGGTTCCTGCCGCGGCTGGTGGGTTCCGCGCGGGCCATGGGCGCCGCGCTGTTCGGCGAAGCGCTCAGCGCCAGGCAGGCGGAAACCTGGGGCCTGATCTGGCGCGTGGTGCCAGACGAGGCGCTGACGGATACGCTGGCCGAAGTCGCCGATACCTTGGCGGCGGGGCCCACGCGCGCCTATGCGGCCACCAAGGCCGCGCTGCACGCCTCCAGCGGCAACACGCTGGCGCAGCAATTCGATCTGGAATGCCGCTTGCAGCGCGAACTGGGCTACACCGACGACTACCTGGAAGGCATGCGGGCGTTCGCGCAGAAGCGTCCGCCGGCATTCACCGGTACCTGAGAGTGGCGGCTCGCTGTCAGGGCGTCCGCGCCGCCTGGATCTGCTCGATGAGTTCGCGCGCGCAGCCCGGCAGGGCGTCGATGTCGCGCACCAGCAGCTTGCGTTCGCGCACCACCCAGGGCTCGTCCAGCTCGACCACGCGCAGCTTCATGTCGGCGCCGTAGCGCCGCGCGGCGGAGTCGGGGATGACGCCGATGCCCACGCCCGCCTGCACCATCCGGCAGATGGAGTCGAAGCTGTAGAGCTGGATGCGCTGGGGCAGGCGCTGGCCCACCTGTTCCAGCTGGTCGCGCAGGAAGGCGACCAGGGTGGAACCTTCGTGCATGGTGATGAAGGGATAGCGCACCGCCTCGGCCAGCTTGATCTTTTCCTGATCCTGCAAGGGATGGCCGTTGGGCACCACCAGCACCAGCTTGTCGGTGCTGAAGTGGACGGTCTGCAATTCGGGCGCATCCACCGGGCCGGCCACGATGCCCAGGTCGGTGGTGCCGTCCAGCACGCCGCGCACGATGTCGCGGGTCAGGCGTTCCTGCAGGTCCACGGTGACGCCGGGGTGGCCGGACAGGAACTGCGCCAGGATGTCCGGCATGAATTCCGTGACCGCCGTGGTGTTGGCGAAGATGCGGATGTGGCCGGCGTCGCCGTCAGCCTGCTCCTGGAAGTCATGTTTCAGGTGGTCCACCTGGCGCATGATGACCCGCGCATGCTGCAGCAGCTTCTGGCCCGCGGGCGTGATTTCGACGCCGCGGCTGTCGCGGTACAGGAGGCGGGTATTGAGCTGGTTCTCCAGCGCCTTGATGCGCACGCTGACGGCCGCCAGGGACAGGTGGGCCCGCTTGGCAGCCTGGGTCAGGCTGGGGGATTCGGCGATGTGGATGAACAGGCGTAGGTCGGCGAGGTCGAAGTGCATGGGCCATATATTACGGCGCGAGGCGTCGGGCCGGGAGGCGGGCGTGCGATTCAGGCAGCGCAAACCCCGCCTTGAGCAAAAACGAATTCACAAGCGGGACGGCTTGCGGGCATGCTTCAGTCTGTAAAAACCCCAGCAGAGGATATCGGCATGACATCTACAGATCCGGCCGCCTGGATCGGCAGCGGCGAGCGCAAGGCGGACGCCATGGATCCCGGCCACGCCGCGCGCATCGCGGCCACCCTGGGCGGCCCGGCGCCGGTCCAGGGCGATGCCTTGCCGCCGCTGTGGCAATGGGCGTTCTTCATTTCCACGGTGGGCATGGACGGGTTGGGGACGGATGGCCATCCGGCGCGCGGCGGCTTTTTGCCGCCGGCCCAGGACCGCAACCGCATGTGGGCAGGCGGCCGGGTCGAGTTCCGCCGGCCGCTGTTGGTCGGCGTGCCCGCCGAGCGCGAGTCCACGGTGGTCGACGTCAAGGAAAAGGCGGGGCGCACCGGCGCGCTGTTGTTCGTGACCGTGCGCCACGAGTTCCGCCAGGAAGGCGAAGTCGCCATCCACGAAGAGCAGGACATCGTCTACCGCCAGCCGACCCCGCCCAAGCTCACGGGCAGCGAGCCCGCGCCGCAGGCGCAGTGGCGCGATACCGTCGAGCCGTCGCCGGTGCTGCTGTTCCGCTATTCGGCGGTGACCTTCAACGGCCACCGCATCCACTACGACCATCCCTACGTCACTGGCACCGAGGGCTATCCCGGATTGGTGGTGCACGGCCCGCTCATCGCCACCGAGATGGTCGCCGCCTTCACCCGCGCTCATCCGCAGGCGCGCCTGACCCATCTGTCGTATCGCGGCCTGCGCCCGCTGATTGCGCCTGCTCCCTTCCAGGTGGCCGGCCGCTTGACCGAGCCGGGCGTGGCCCAGCTCTGGGCCGAGCAGGACGGCACGCTGGCCCACCAAGCTGAACTGAGGTTTACAGAATGAGCATAGAGGCCCCCCGTCCCCTGGACGGCATCACCGTCGTCAGCCTGGAGCACGCGATCGCCGCGCCGTTCTGCACCCGCCAGCTGGCGGACATGGGCGCGCGCGTCATCAAGATCGAACGTCCCGGTGGCGGGGATTTCGCCCGCGGCTACGACGAACGCGTGCGCGGCCTGTCCTCGCATTTCGTCTGGACCAACCGGTCCAAGGAAAGCCTGACGCTGGACCTCAAGCGCGAGGAGGCAGGCGGCGTCATGGAGCGCCTGCTGGAAACGGCCGACGTGCTGGTGCAGAACCTGGCGCCCGGCGCCGCCGCGCGTCTGGGCCTGTCGTTTGATGCCCTGCACAAGAAGTATCCGCGGCTCATTGTCTGCGACATCTCGGGCTACGGCGAAGGCGGACCCTACCAGGACAAGAAGGCCTACGACCTGCTGATCCAGAGCGAAAGCGGCTTCCTGTCGGTGACCGGCACCAAGGACGATCCGGTCAAGGCCGGCTGCTCCATCGCCGACATCGCCGCCGGCATGTACGCCTATTCCGCGATCCTCAACGCACTGCTGCTGCGGCAGAAAACGGGCCTGGGCAGCCGCCTGGACGTTTCCATGCTGGAGAGCATGGTGGAGTGGATGGGCTTTCCCATGTACTACGCCTTCGACGGCGCCGCGCCGCCCGTGCGCGCGGGCGCGGCCCACGCCTCCATCTATCCCTACGGTCCGTTCCCGGTGGGCGACGGCGCCACCATCATGCTGGGCCTGCAGAACGAGCGCGAATGGCGCGTGTTCTGCGCCCAGGTGCTGCGGCAGGCGGAGCTCGCGGAAGACCCGCGTTTCATCTCCAATTCGCTGCGCACCGCCAATCGCGACGACCTGCGCGCGCTGATCGTGGCGGCCTTTGCCGACCTGTCCATCGAACAGGTGACGCAGCGGCTGGAGGACGCGCAGATCGCCAATGCACGCGTCAACGACATGGCCGGGGTCTGGGCTCATCCGCAGTTGCAGGCCCGCGGCCGCTGGAGCCAGGTGGACAGTCCCGCAGGCGAACTGCCCGCGCTGCTGCCTCCGGCCAGCAGCAACGCCTTCGCGCCGCGCATGGCCGCGGTGCCCGCGGTGGGCCAAAACACCGATGCGGTGCTAGCATCATTGGGATACGCGCCCGATCAGGTGGCGCAGTTCCATGCATCGGAGGTCGTGTGACGCATCCCGTTGTCCGTAGCGCGCTGTTCGTGCCGGCGTCGCGCCCCGAGCGCATCCCCAAGGCGCTGGCCGCGGGGGCCGATGCCGTCATTGTCGATCTGGAAGACGCGGTGGAGCATCTGGCCAAGGCGGCCGCGCGGGAAGCGCTGTGCGATTTCCTGGGGACGAATCCGCGTGCGCGGCTGTGGGTGCGGATCAACGATGCCTCCACCTCCTGGCACGACGACGACCTCAAGGCCTGCCGCGGCAAGCCCGGGGTCGCCGGCGTGCTGCTGCCCAAGGCCGAGAGCCTGGCGCAGGTGCGCCACGTGGTCCAGGCGGGCCTGCGGGTGATTCCCATCCTGGAGACCGCCCAGGGCATCCTCAACGCCGCGGAAGTCGCCGCCACGCCCGGCGTGGAGCGCCTGGCATTCGGCAGTCTGGACTACGGCCTGGACATGGGGTTGACGCCCGATACGCCGGGGGCGCAAACCGTGCTGGACCAGGCGCGCGTGCAGGTGCTGCTGCACAGCCGCGCGGCCGGGCTGGCGCCCGCGCTGGACGGCGTGTTTCCGGGCATCCAGGATCAGGCCGGGCTGGCGCATGCCGCCGCCCGCGCCCAGCAGATGGGCTTTGGCGGGATGCTGTGCATCCACCCCAGCCAAGTGCCGGTGATCCACGCCGCCTTCGTGCCCGCGGCGCAGGAGCTGGCCTGGGCGCGCCGCGTCATCGCCACGCACCGCGATACCGCGGCCGGCACCTTCATGCTGGACGGCAAGATGGTCGATGCCCCGGTCATCGCGCGCGCGCGGCTGGTGCTGGCGCAGGCGGGCGAAACCACCGGCTTCTAGGCCGGTTCCGATCACTCCTTTCCGGCAGGTCTATGAGCGAAGCGCTCTTCATCGGACACACTTATATCGACGTCACCGTGCTGGCGGACGAATGGCCCACGGGCGATGAAAAAAGCGTGGCGCGCGATTACGCCGTGTCCTTCGGCGGCAATGCGGTGACGGCCGCGTTCGCCTGCGCGCGGCTGGGGACGCCGCCAGATCTGATCTGTTCGTTGGCATCGGACTGGCTGGGCCACATGTACACGGACATGGCGGCGGCGCACGGGGTGTCGCTGCATGCGCGCAAGGTGGGCCGCTCGTCCCTGTCCTTCATCATGCCCAATCACGGCAAGCGCGCCATCGTGCGCGCGCGCGACGTGGACTACCTGAACGACTTTCCGCGGCTGGATATCGGCGGCTACCGCGTCCTGCACCTGGACGGCCATCAGCCCGACGCCGCCTTGCATTACGCGCAGGCCTGCCGGCAGGCGGGCGTGCTGACCTCGCTGGATGGCGGCGGCGTGCGCGAGAACACCGACGAGCTGCTGCGCCACATCGACGTGGCGGTCTGCGCGGAGCGCATGTGCGAGCAATTGGGGCTTGCGCCGTCAGGCCTGCTGGAACTGCTGAAGGCGAGCGGCTGCCGTATTGGCGCGGTCACCATGGGCGAACGCGGCATGCTCTGGTATGACGAGACCGGAACGGTGGATGTCCTGCCCGCGCTGGACGTGCCGGCCGCCAGCATCGTCGACACTTCGGGGGCCGGGGATGTGTTCCACGGCGCCTACGTCTGGTCCTATCTGAACCGGCCGGAGCTGCCCTGGGTAGAGCACTTCACCTTCGCGCGCGCGGCTTCGGCCCACAAGATCCAGCATCTGGGCAATGAAGCGGGCCTGCCGCAGGTCGAGGACGTGGAGCGCGCGTTGATGGCCTACGCGCCGAAGGATTGAACGCCTAGCTGGCGATGCGCGCTATCGGCTGGTCGTGGATCGCGGCGATCCAGTCGTCGATGGGCTTGCCTTGCAGCGTCAGGCCGGGGGCCAGGTCGCGCAAGGGCAGCAGCACGAAGGCGCGCAGGTGCATGCGGGGGTGGGGCAGCGTCAGCCGCTCATGGTCCAGCACGGTGTCGCCATACAGCAGCAGGTCCAGGTCCAGCGTGCGCGGCGCATTCTTGTAGGGGCGCTCGCGGCCATGCCGGTTTTCCAGCGCCTGCAGCGCGTCCAGCAGCTCTAGCGGGGCCAGATGCGTGTCCAGCGCCGCCACGGCGTTGACGAAGTCGGGGCCGGCGGCCTCGACCGGCGCGCTGCGGTAGAACGGCGATGCCGTCACCGCCGCGATGCCGCCGGTTTCCTGCAATTCAGCCAGGACACTGCGCAGCGTGGCTGCGCCGTCGCCCAGATTGGCGCCCAGCGCGACGTAGGCGCGCACAGGAGCGGTCATGACTCAATCCGCTGCGGGCGGCGTGCCGCGCGAGGGCGAACGGCGCGGACGGCGGCGTTTGCGCGGGGCGGAGGGGGCGTCCCCGGCATCGCGCGGCTGGCGAGACACCTCTTCGATCATCTCGCTGCGGATGACGTCGTCGGCGTTGGCCAGGTCCATCCACCATTGCGCCAGCACGCTGTCGAACTCGCCGGCCGCGGCGCGCAGCTGCAGGAAGTCGCAGGCGGCACGGAAGCGCGGCTGTTCGATCATGCGGTAGATGGTCTTGCCCATGCGGCGCTCGAAGCGCGGCTGCATGAACCAGATCTCGCGCATGTCCGACGAGAAACGGCGCTGGATGGCGAGCTTTTCGGTCTGTTCGTCCAGCACCGAATCGGCGGCTTGCGACAGAGCGGGAATGGTGTGCTCGCCTTGGGCGCGCAATTGCTTCCAGCGCGCTTCCACTTGCTGCCACAGCAGCGCGGCGAACAGGAAGCTGGGGCTGATGGTCTTGCCCGAGCGCACGCGCGCGTCGGTGCGTTCCAGCGCAAGCTCCACGAAATGCTCGCCGCCGGGCTGTTCCAGCACCACGTCCAGCAAAGGCAAGAGCCCTTTGTGCAGGCCGTCGGCGCGCAGTTGGCGCAGGCAGTCCATGGCATGGCCGCAGGTCAGCAGCTTGAGCATTTCGTCGAACAGGCGCGAGGCCGGCACGTTTTCGATGAGCTCGGCCATGGTGCTGATAGGCTGGCGCGTGGCCGGGTCGATGGTGCCGTTCAGCTTGGCGGCGAAGCGCACGGCGCGCAGCATGCGCACCGGGTCTTCGCGGTAGCGTTTGACCGGGTCGCCGATGATGCGGACTTGGCGCTTTTTCAGGTCGGCCACGCCGTTGTGGAAGTCGATGACTTCCTCGTTGTGCGGGTCGTAGTAGAGCGCGTTCATGGTGAAGTCGCGGCGCGCCGCGTCTTCTTCGTGCGAGCCGAACACGTTGTCGCGCAGGATGCGGCCGTGCTCGTCGGTCTCCTGATCTTCCGAGGCGGGTGCGCGGAAGGTGGAGGTTTCGATGATTTCCTGGCCGAAGACCACGTGCACCAGCTGGAAGCGGCGGCCGATGATGCGGGCGCGGCGGAACAGCGGACGGATCTGTTCGGGCGTGGCGTTGGTGGCCACGTCGAAGTCCTTGGGCTCCAGGCCCACGATCAGGTCGCGCACGGCGCCGCCGACGATGTAGGCGTCATAGCCGTGCTGGCGCAGCACCTCGCAGACCTTGATCGCGTGGCGCGATACGTTGCGGCGGTCGATGCCGTGCTTGTCGCGCGCGATGCGCAACGGCCCCCGGGCTGCCGGCGCGAATAGTCGGCCGACGAATTTTTTTATGGTTTCAGTGATCATTTAGGACTTCGAATCTTCCATGTGGTCGAACAAGTCGATCACCTGCCAGCCGCGCTCCTGGGCGATGCCGCGCAGGGTGGGGCTGGGGTTGGCTGCGATCGGGCGGGTCACTTTCTCCAGCAGGGGCACATCGTTGACCGAATCGCTATAGAAAAACGATTCCGAAAAATCCGCAAGCCCCAATCCCATGCCGGCCAGCCAGTCGTTGACGCGCACCACCTTGCCTTCCTTGAAGCTGGGCGTGCCCAGGATGCGGCCGGTGTAGCGGCCGCGCAGGTATTCCGCGTCGGTCGCCACGAGGTGGGGCACGCCGAAGGCGCGGGCGATGGGCGCGGTGACGAAGCTGTTGGTGGCCGTGACCACGGCGCACAGGTCGCCGGCTTCCAGGTGCGATTGCACCAGGTCGCGCGCGGCGGGCGTCATGGATGGGCGGATCACTTCTTCCATGAAGGTTTCGTGCCAGGCCGCCAGGTCGTAAGGCGTGTGCGCGGCCAGCAGGCCGAGCATGAATTCGGCGGCCTGCTCGGCGGTGAGCTCGCCGCGGTTGTAGCGATCCATCAGATCGTCGTTCTGGCGGCGGGCTTCGGCGGGATCCCCGGCGCGGCCCGTGCGAGCCAGGTAGTCGGCCCATTGATAGTCGCTATCCAGCGGCAACAGGGTGTGATCCAGGTCGAACAGGGCGAGACGTCGGGAGGTCATGTGCGTTGTGAATCAGGATCTGCGAGCATGGCCCGCAGTAGAGGCAGGGTGATGGGACGGCCGGTGGCCAGGGAATAGCGGTCCAGCGCGTCGATCAGCGCCGCCAGCTTGCGGATGTCGCGCTCATGGTGCGTGAGCATCCAATTGATGATTTCAGGCGCCAGGTGCATGCCGCGGTCGGCCGCCTGGGCCGACAGGGCGGCCAGCTTGTCGGCGTCGGACAGCGGATCCAGGCGGAAAACCAGGTCCCAGCCCAGGCGCGTGCGCAAGTCCTCGCGCAGCGGCATCGACAGCGGGGCGCGGTCGCCGGCCAGCGCCAGCGCGAAGGCGCGGCCGGTGGCGGCGGATTCGCGCCAGCGGTTGTAGAGCGCGAACAGGGCGGCCTGGCGGCTGTCGTTCATGCGGTGTACGTCGTCGACCGCCACGAACTTGGGCATGGGCGACTTGGAATCGGCTTCGGCCAGGCGGCGCAGCATGTTTTCGCCATTGTTGGCGTCGATATAGACGGCGTCGGGGCGGGCGGTCAGCGCGCGCAGCAAATGGCTGCGGCCGCAGCCCGCGGCGCCCCAGATATACAGGGCGCGGCCGGGAAGCAGCGCGCGCACTGCCGCCAGCGCTTCCCCGTTGGGGCCGGCGATATAGTTGTTCAGCGATGGCGCTGGCGCGGGGAGAACGTCAAGCAGCAGCTGGCGGTTCATGGGAGCTTACAGGGTGCCGAAACGAGGCGGGTAGTACGGGTCAATACGGCTACAGGTCAAAACAACAGGTCAAAACGTCACTGGCCCCGGGGTTTCCACCACGGGAACCGGCAAAATCAATACCGGCCAACCCTACACTTTAAACCACCTGGGGCCAGGGTGTCGCGTCGACGGGCCTGGACTGGCTTGGGTTTGCGCCGACCCGGCCCCGCTTGCCCGCCCTGGCCGGGCGAGCCGGCGCGGTCCCTGTCCGGAGCGCTTTGGCGGCGCCGATCCCTGCTAGTCCCCGCAACATCGTAAAATGCAGGGCGTTCCACCAAAATCCCAGCAATTGTTACATACCCCACGGCATTTCTCATGACGAATCAACCTACCGCCCCTATGACCTACCGCGATGCCGGTGTCGACATCGACGCAGGCGACGCCCTGGTCGACCGTATCAAACCGCTTGCGGCGCGCACCATGCGTCCCGGGGTGCTGGCCGGTATCGGCGGCTTTGGCGGCTTGTTCGAAGTGCCGAAGTCGTACAAGGAACCCGTGCTGGTCTCGGGCACCGACGGCGTGGGCACCAAGCTGCGCCTGGCGTTCGACTGGAACCGCCACGACACCGTGGGTATCGATCTGGTCGCCATGAGCGTCAACGACATCCTGGTGCAGGGCGCGGAGCCGCTGTTCTTCCTGGACTATTTCGGCTGCGGCAAGCTTTCGGTGGATACGGCGGCGGCCGTGGTGGGCGGCATCGCCAAGGGCTGCGAATTGTCGGGCTGCGCGCTGATCGGCGGTGAAACCGCCGAAATGCCGGGCATGTATCCGGACGGCGAGTACGACCTGGCCGGTTTCGCGGTGGGCGCGGTGGAAAAGTCCGCCATCATCACGGGCCAGTCGATCAAGACCGGCGACGTGGTGCTCGGCCTGGCTTCCAGCGGCGCGCACTCCAACGGCTATTCGCTGCTGCGCAAGATCCTCGAACGCGCCAACGCCAAGCCCGACGACGATTTCCACGGCCAGCCGATGGTCGACGTGGTCATGGCGCCGACGCGCATCTACGTGAAGCAGGTGCTGGCCGCCCTGGCCAAGCATGGCACCAGCATCAAGGGCCTGGCCCACATCACGGGCGGCGGCTTGCTGGACAATGTGCCGCGCATTCTGCAGCCCGGCCTGTCGGCCAAGCTGCACCGCGCCAACTGGGAAATGCCCAAGCTGTTCCAGTGGCTGCAAGAGCAGGGCCAGGTCGAGGACACCGAGATGTACCGCGTCTTCAACTGCGGCATCGGCATGGTGCTGGTGGTGGACCCGGCGCAGGCCGAAGCCATCGCCGCGACGCTGCGCGAGCAGGGCGAGACCGTCAGCACGCTGGGCGAGATCGTCGAGCAAAAGGAAGGCATGGCGCAGACCTTCGTGGTGTAAGCCTGGCCGTCTGCAATGAAAACCGCGCCTCGGCGCGGTTTTTTTTGTGCCTGCGTCCGCCTAGCCGCGTCCCGCCAGCGCCACGGCCATCGCGTCGATGGTCTGCGCCACGGCATCCGCCGCCAGGCAGTCCACGATGACGCGCTCGGGCTGCGCGCGCAGCCAGGTGATCTGGCGCTTGGCCAGTTGGCGCGTGGCGGCGATGCCTTGTTCGCGCGCGGTGGCCAGGTCGACCTCGCCGTCCAGGTGCGCCCACATCTGCCGGTAGCCCACGCAACGGACCGAGGGCAGGCCAGTGTGCAGCTCGCCTCGGGCGCGCAGGGCGCGGACTTCGTCGAGCAGGCCGCGCTCCAGCATGGCGTCGAAGCGTTGTTCGATGCGGGCATGCAGCGCGGCGCGGTCGGAAGGTTCCAGGCTGATGGTGAGGTACTGGTTACCCGTCGCGTCGCGCGGACGCTGGCTGCGCAGCAGCAGGGCGGACATGGGCTGGCCGGACAGCATGCAGATCTCCAGCGCGCGCTGGATGCGCTGGCTGTCGTTGGGCGCCAGGCGCGCGGCGGTGACGGGATCCAGCTGCGCCAGTTCGGCATGCAGCGCGGGCCAGCCGTGGACGGCGGCGCGCGCTTCCAGTTCGGCGCGCAGCGCCGGATCGGCCTGCGGCAGATCGTCCAGGCCGTCGCGCAGCGCCTTGTAGTACATCATGGTGCCGCCCGCCAGCAGCGGGATGCGGCCGCGCGCGCGGATCTCGTCTATCAGGCGCAGCGCGTCGGCAACGAAGTCGGCGGCGGAGTACGACTGGATGGGGTCGAGGATGTCCAGCAGATGCTGCGGCACCAGCGCCTGTTCCTCGGGCGAGGGCTTGGCCGTGCCGATGTCCATGCCGCGATAGATCGTGGCCGAATCGACGTTGACGATTTCCAGCGGCCAGCGCTCGGCCAGCGCCAGGGTGGAAGCGCTTTTGCCGGCCGCGGTGGGGCCGGCCAGGCAGATGACCAGCGGCGCCGCGGTGGGGAAGGAGGACGGCGACAAGCTTATTGCCCACGCAGGAAGAGCTTGTCCAGGTCGGACACCGACCATTGGATCCAGGTGGGGCGGCCGTGATTGCACTGGTCGGCGCGTTCGGTGGCTTCCATCTGGCGCAGCAGCCCGTTCATTTCTTCGATGGTGAGCTTGCGGTTGGCGCGCACGGAACCGTGGCAGGCCATGGTGGACAGCAGTTCGTTGCGCTGTTCGGTCAGCAGGCGCGAAACGCCCACGGCGCCCAGGTCGCGCAGCACGGCGCGGGCCAGCGTTTCGATGTCGCCGCGGGCCAGGATGGCCGGCACCGAACGCACCGCGATCGAGGTGGGGCCGGAGGGACGCATTTCGAAGCCGAGTTCGTTCAGCTGTTCTTCGTATTCCTCGACCAGCGCCACGTCTTTTTCCTGGGCATGGAACACCACGGGCACGAGTAGATCCTGGCGCGGCAGGCTGCGCGCGTCCAGGGCTTGCTTGAGCTGTTCGTAGACCACCCGCTCGTGCGCGGCATGCATGTCCACCAGCACGATGCCGCGGCGGGTCTGCGCCAGGATGTAGATGCCGTGCAGCTGCGCCAGCGCCATGCCCAGCGGATGTTCTTCGTCCGCGGGCAGGACGGCGGCGGGAGCCGGCGCGGGTTCGCGCAGCGGCGCGGTCTTGGCGGCCGAGTCGTCATCCAGCGGGCGGTAGAGCGATTGCCAGTCCGCGGCCGGAATGCCGGCGGGTTCGGCATGCAGGCGGAACGGCACCTGGGTGTGCGGGCGCTGTGGCGTGGGCGATGGACGCAAGCCGTAGGACGATGGTGAGCTGGCGCCGTTGTAGGCGGGCCGGGGCGCGTCCGCCATGGGCCGGGGGCTGGCGGCTGGCGTGTAAGGCGTCGCTTGCGCGGCGGCGTCAGACGTTGCGGCGGCGGGCCGGGCCACGGTTTCGAAGCCGGCATCGTCCGCGTCGTCGTTTTGCGCGGCGGGCGTCGCGGCGGACGCGCCGCCGGTCTGCGCCAGCGTCTGGCCGACCGCATGCGAGACGAAGCGATGCACCGCGCCGCTGTCGCGGAAGCGGACCTCGTGCTTGGCTGGGTGCACGTTCACGTCCACGGCGGCCGGGTCGATGTCCAGGAACAGCACGTAGGCGGGCTGGCGGTCGCCATGCAGCACGTCGGCGTAGGCGGCGCGCAGGGCGTGGCTGACGGTGCGGTCGCGCACGTAGCGGCCGTTCACGTAGAGATACTGGCGGTCCGCGCGGGCGCGGGCCGCGGTGGGGCGGGTGATCATGCCCGCCAGGCTGACCGTGCCGACGGAATGCGACAGCAGCAGGCCGTGTTCGGCGAATTCCGCGCCCAGCACGTCGCGGATGCGCTGCGGCGGTTCGGCGGGCAGCCATTGGCGCTGCGCGCGGTCGTGATGGAACAGGCGGAAGGCGATCTGCGGATGCGCCAGCGCGATGCGCTCCATGGCATCGACGCAATGGCCGAACTCGGTGGCCTCGGAGCGCAGGAATTTGCGGCGGGCCGGCACGGCGTCGAACAGCTGGCGCACGTCCACCGTGGTGCCCGGAGGACCCGAGGCGGGGCTGACCTGCATGCTGCCGGCATCGATCTGCCAGGCATGCTCGCCGTCGCGCGTGCGGGAAATGATGGTGACCTGGGCCACGGACGCGATGGAGGCCAGCGCTTCGCCGCGGAACCCCATGGATGCCACCGATTCCAGCTCGTTCAAGGAGCGGATCTTGCTGGTGGCGTGGCGCGCCAGCGCCAGCGGCAGCTCTTCGGGTGGAATGCCGCCGCCGTCGTCGGTCACGGCGATGCGGCGTATGCCGCCGCCTTCCAGGCGCACTTCAATGGCGCGTCCGCCGGCGTCGATGGCGTTTTCGAGGATTTCCTTGAGCACGGATGCCGGCCGCTCGATCACCTCGCCGGCGGCGATCTGGCTGATCAGCAGGTCGGGAAGCGCAAGAATGGAGCGGCGTTCGGTCATGTGGCTGGCGTTCAGGTATGGCTATGTGGACGATTTTAGCGTCATGGGCGGGTGGGCTATAGTCGCGGACTGATATCCCATTCCGCTGGCAGGGTTGCTTCAATGCTCGAATTTTTCAATATGGTGCTCCACATCGACAAGACGCTCGGCGTCTGGGTCGCGCAGTATGGCGTGTGGGTGTACCTGGTGCTGTTCCTGATCGTTTTTGCGGAGACGGGGCTGGTCGTGCTGCCCTTTCTGCCGGGGGACTCGCTGCTGTTCATCGCGGGCGCGTTCGGCGCCACCGGGCATATCGATCCGATCCTGATGGGAGGGCTGCTGATTGTCGCCGCCATCACCGGCAATACGGTGAACTACTTCATCGGACGCTATATCGGGCCGCGCGTGTTTTCGATGAATCTGCGCTTTCTGGACCGCGGCGCGTTGATGCGCACGCACGCGTTCTATGAAAAGCACGGCGGCAAGACCATCGTGATGTCGCGCTTCATTCCGGTCGTCCGCACCTTCGCGCCTTTTGTCGCGGGCGTGGCCGACATGCCGCAGTCCCGCTTCCAGCTGTTCAACATCCTGGGCGCGCTGCTGTGGGTGGTGAGCCTGGTGGCCGCGGGCTACTTCTTCGGCAACATCCCGCTGGTGCGTGAACACCTGAACACCATCGTGCTGCTGGGCCTGGCCGCCGCCATCGTGCCGGTGATCGGGGCGGGCCTGTTCAAGCTGATCAAGGCCAAACGCGGCGCGTGAAGCGCCGCAGCGTACGCTGCGGTACTCGCGTCAAACCAGTGAAAAGGGCGTTGCGCCGTGAAGCGCAACGCCCTTTTTTATGCGGCGGCAGCCGTCGCCGTCAGCTTACGTCACCCAGCCGCGCCAGCGGCGGATTGGCGGTGAAGTAGCGCTGGATGCCCGTCATCATGGCCTGCGCCAGCTTGTCCTGATGCGAGGTGCTGCGCAGCAGGGCTTCTTCCTGCGGGTTGCTGATGAAGGCGGTTTCGACCAGCACCGAAGGAATGTCCGGCGCTTTCAGGACCGCGAAGCCGGCCTGCTCGACGCTGTTCTTGTGCAGGCGGTTGATCTTCTTGATTTCGTCCAGGAAGGCGCTGCCGACCTTGAGCGAATCGTTGATCTGGGCAGTGGTGGACAGGTCCAGCAGCACCTTGGCCACCTGGCGGTCGTGGCTGCCGAGGTTGACGCCGCCGATCAGGTCGGCCGCGTTTTCCTTGTCCGCCATCCAGCGCGCCTGGGCGCTGGTGGCGCCGCGCTGCGACAGCGCGAACACCGACGAGCCGTTGGCCGAAGGCTTGATCCAGGCGTCCGCGTGGATCGAGATGAACAGGTCCGCGTGCACACGGCGCGCCTTCTGCACGCGCACGTGCAGGGGCACGAAGTAGTCGTCGTCGCGCGTGAGATAGGCGCGCATGTAGGGCTGGCTGTCGATCAGCGCCTTCAGGCGCCGGGCTATGCGCAGCACCACGTCTTTCTCGCGCAGGCCGCTGCTGCCGATGGCGCCCGGGTCCTCGCCGCCATGGCCGGGGTCCAGCGCGATGGTGACCATGCGCTGCTTGCCGCGGCCGGCGGTGGCGGGCGGAGGCTTGGGCGCGGTGGGCAGCGGAGGCGCCGGCTGCTGGCCGCGCACGCGCGGCGGCTCGGGCGGATCGGCGCGGGTCACCGGGTTGCGCTGGATGTCTTCCAGGATGCGGGCCAGCGGGTCGTCCACATCGGGGCCGGTCTGCTTGTTCAGGATCGCGACCAGCGGATCCTGGGCGATCTTCGGGTACAGGTCCAGCACCAGGCGGTACTGGTAGTCGGCCACGGGCTTGAGCGTGAACACCTGGGGCGCCACGGGCTGCTTCAGGTCGAACACCAGGCGCACCACGTTGGGGCGGTTCTGCGCCACGCGCAGGCTTTGGATGTAGGGGTCGTCGGGCCGGACCTTGGAAACCAGGTCGTTCAGGGCCGCGCTGATGGTCAGTCCCTCAATGTCCACCACCAGGCGGTGGGGGTTTTCAAGCGTGAACTGCTCAGCCTTGAGCTCGCTGTCGAGCTCCAGCGTGACGCGGGTGTATTCGTCGGCCGGCCAGGTGCGCACAGCCAGGATGGTCGCCGCCTGCGCCAGGCGCGGCAGGACCGGCAGGACGAGCAGGGTGGCGGCGACGCTGATCAGGCGGCGCCGGGTGGCGCCTGCCGAGGGGAGGGCGCCGACTGGGGCGGGGGGACAATCGCGTTCAACCATGTTTGTCCTCGAGCGGTGTACGCGGTCAGGGTGGCGTCGCGTCCGTCGCCTGCATAGGCTAGGGAAATCAGCAGGTCGGGAGGGGGCAAAAGGCCCCCGGCCCGCTCCGGCCATTCGATCAAAACGACTGCGTCGTCACGCAGTAAATCCCGGAATCCTGCGTCCAACCATTCTCGCGTATCACTAAATCTATAAAAATCAAGGTGATAGAAGTATAAGTTAGAAACTTTATAGGATTCAAGCAGCGCGTAGCTGGGACTTTTGATCCGTCCCGTGATGCCGCATTCCCGCAACAGGGCCCGTGTGAAGGCGGTTTTCCCCGCGCCCAGGTCCCCTTGGAGGTGGATGTGTCCCCCCGCCGGACCGGCCTGGCCGCCGGAAACCAGGGGGGCGAGCCGACGCGCCAGCGCTTCCGTGGCGGCTTCGTCGGGCAGGTGCAAGGTCAGGCTGCAAAGAGGGGCGGACATGGCGCGGGGCGAGTGGTAAAAACGGTGGAGGGAGCACGGATGTTTGCGCAATTATAGGAATGCGGGTTTCTGCTAACCTATAACTGATTGTCATTCTCAACATTATCGTGGTTGGTGCGCCGCCGCCAGCCGCAATCGACGTCGCCACGGAGTAGCACGCGCCATGAAGACCCGCATTGAAAAAGACACGTTTGGTCCCATCGAAGTCCCTGAGGATCATCTCTGGGGCGCCCAGACCCAGCGTTCGCTGCATTTTTTCGCGATTTCCACCGAAAAGATGCCGGTTCCCCTGGTCGAGGCGATGGCGCGGCTCAAGCGCGCGGCGGCCAAGGTCAATGCCGATCTGGGCGAACTGGATCCTAAGATCGCCGATGGCATCGTCCGCGCCGCCGATGAAGTGATCGCCGGCAAATGGCCCAACGAGTTCCCGCTGTCGGTCTGGCAGACCGGCTCGGGCACGCAAAGCAACATGAACATGAACGAGGTGCTGGCCAACCGCGCCTCGGAGCTGATGGGCGGCGTGCGCGGCGAAGAGCGCAAGGTGCACCCCAACGACCACGTCAACCGCGGGCAGTCGTCCAACGACACCTTCCCGACCGCCATGCACGTGGCGGCGGCGGTGCAGGTCGAGCATCATCTGCTGCCGTCGCTGAAGGCCCTGCGCGCCACGCTGGCGGCCAAGAGCGCCGAGTTCTACGACATCGTCAAGATCGGCCGCACCCACCTGCAGGACGCCACGCCGTTGACGCTGGGCCAGGAGCTGTCGGGCTACGTGGCCCAGCTGGACCTGGCCGAGCAGCAGATCCGCGCCACCCTGCCGGGTCTGCACCAGTTGGCCATCGGCGGCACGGCCGTGGGCACGGGCCTGAACGCGCACCCGCAGTTCAGCGCCAAGGTCTCGGCCGAACTGGCGCATGCCACCGGCACCGCCTTCGTGTCGGCGCCCAACAAGTTCCAGGGCCTGGCCTCGCACGAAGCGCTGCTGTTCGCGCACGGCGCGCTGAAGTCGCTGGCCGCCGGCCTGATGAAGATCGCGAATGACGTGCGCTGGCTGTCCAGCGGTCCGCGTTCGGGCCTGGGCGAAATCAGCATTCCCGAGAACGAGCCGGGCAGCTCGATCATGCCGGGCAAGGTCAACCCGACGCAATGCGAAGCCATCACGATGCTGGCCGCGCAGGTGCTGGGCAACGACGTGGCCATCAATATCGGCGGCGCCAGCGGCAACTTCGAACTCAACGTGTTCAAGCCGCTGGTGATCCACAACTTCCTGCAATCGGTGCGCCTGCTGACCGACGGCATGGCCAGCTTCAACGAGCATTGCGCCGCCGGCATCGAGCCCAATCGTGAGCGCATCGCCGAACTGGTCGACCGTTCGCTGATGCTGGTGACGGCGTTGAATCCGCATATCGGCTACGACAAGGCCGCGCAGATCGCCAAGAAAGCGCACAAGGAAGGCCTGTCGCTGAAGGAGTCGGCGTTGGCGCTGGGCTACGTGACCGAAGCGCAGTTCGCCGAATGGGTGGTGCCGGCTTCCATGACCAACGCGCACAAGTCTTCGTAAGCAGGCTGTGCGCGCATGAAAAAGACCGCCGCGGCGGTCTTTTTTCGTTGCCGGCGCATTGCCGCTCAGCCTGCGCCGGTGAGCATCAGCCACAGTGGGATCGTCAACGCCGACAGCAGCGTGCCCAGCGAAATCAGCACGGCCACCATGCGGCCGTCGCCGCCCATGCGCATGGCCAGCACATAGGCCGCGGACGCGGTGGGCAGGGCCGCGAACAACAGCAGCATCTGCGATTCCAGCGGCGGCAACGCCAGCAGATGCGCGATCAGCAGGGCGGCCGCAGGCAGCGCCAGCAGCTTGACCCCGAGCATCCAGGCGATCAGCGCGCCATGGCCCTTGCCGCCTTCCCAGGAGAGGCTGGCGCCCACGCAGATGATGCCCAGCGCAAGCGCCGCCGCGCCCAGGCGCCCCAACGCCGTGTCCAGCGGGCCAGGCAGATGCACGCCGGCCAGATTGCAGGCCAGGCCGGCCAGCGTGGAAATGACCAGCGGGTTGCGCGCCAGCTCGCGCAGCAGGTTGCCGCCGCTGTGGCGCGCCAGGCCGTAGACCGCCGCCATATTGGCCATCGGCACGGCGAAGCCCACGATCAGCGCCATGACCGTCTGGCCCTGGACGCCGCCCAGGCTGGCCGACAAGGCCAGGCCGAGATAGGTGTTGAAGCGGTAGCCGCATTGCGCGGACGAGGCCAGGCTGAGCGGCGACGGCCGCAGCACCCAGCGCGCCAGCCACGTCAGCGCGACGCCGGCTGCGATCACGGCTGCGCAGGCCTGCAGCAGCATGGCGGCGTTGCCGGCGGTGATTGGGGTGCGCAGGATCGACTGGAACAACAGCGCGGGCAGCAGGACGAAGTAGACCAGGCGCTCGGTGCCGGCGAAGAATTCGCGCGAGAAATTCAGTTTGTGACGCAGCGCCCAACCCAGCGCGACCAGCATGAAATCAGGGAAAACCAGAAGGGCAACGGACATGTGAGAACACGTATTTGATGCGCGTCAGAGGGGGACCGCTGCGCTATGCGTCTGTAAGTATTTGCTGCTATTCTCCGTCATTCTGGCGGGCGCGTGTGCCACAAGCAACGTATAAAAGCAGTGCTCACCCTGCGCACAGAGCATGCGCCCACCACCGTTAATTGCGGACCTGCCCACAGGCAGGCGCATCACACAACGGTCCGTATACACACGGGCTCGCATATTGGAGGAAACACACCTATGAATAAAGTCCGCTCCCTGGCCGTGGCCATCGCCCTGGCCTCCGGCGTTGCCGGCACCTTCGGCGCCTCCGCCGCCTTTGCTGCCGACAAGTACCCGAGCAAGCCTATCCGCGTGATCGTGCCCTTCGCGCCTGGCGGCTCGACCGACATCATCGCGCGCCTGGTGACGCAGCGCATGAGCCAGGAACTGGGCCAGCCCATGGTTGTGGAAAACAAGGGCGGTGCCGGCGGCGCCATCGGCGCGTCCGAAGCCGCGCGCGCCGATGCCGACGGCTACACGCTGTCCATCGCCACCGTGTCGACGATGGCCGTGAACCCTGCTTGCCGTCCCAATGACCTGCCGTACGATCCGATCAAGGACTTCCAGCCGGTCACCAACTTCGCCAACACCGCCAACGTGGTGGCCGTGAACCCGAAGTTCCCCGCCAAGGACTTCAAGGGCTTCCTGGAAGAGCTGAAGAAGAATCCGGGCAAGTACTCCTATGGCAGCTCGGGCACCTGCGGCGTGCTGCACCTGATGGGCGAATCGTTCAAGATGGCCACCGGCACGGACATCGTGCACGTGCCGTACAAGGGTTCGGGCCCGGCCGTGGCTGACGCCGTCGGCGGCCAGATCGAAATCCTGTTCGACAACCTGCCGTCGTCGATGCCGCAGATCCAGGCGGGCAAGCTGCGCGCCATGGCCATCGCGTGGCCGACCAACATCGACTCCATCAAGGACGTGCCCACGTTCAAGGACGCCGGCTTCCCGGTGCTGAACCAGCCGGTCTGGTACGGCCTGCTGGCGCCCAAGGGCACGCCGATGGAAGTTGTGAACAAGCTGCGCGACGCTGCCGTCGTGGCCCTGAAGGACCCCAAGGTCATCAAGGCGCTGGACGACCAGGGCTCGGCGCCGTCGGGCAATACGCCGGAAGAATTCGCCAAGGAAATCAAAGAGCAGTATGACTGGGCGAAGGACGTCGTGAAGAAGCAGAACATCAAGCTGGACTGATGCCGCGCGGGGCGGGCGCTGCCTGCCCCGGTCTGCAAGCCATGACGGGCGCCTTCGGGCGCCCGTCTTTTTTGCGCGCAGGCCGCTCAGGCCGTGGCGTCGAGCCCCGCCTGCAGCGCTTCGCAAGCGGCGCGCAGGCGCTCGATGAAGTCGCGGTGCAGCGCCGACAGCGGATCCTGGTTGCGCACCATGATGCTGATCGGCACGCGCAGCGCCGGGTCCAGCCGGCGCAGGTTCATGCCGGGACGCAGCATCGCCTGCGCGGTGATGGCGTCCACGATGGCGTCGCCGCAGCCCGCGTCGACCAGCGCGCAGGCCACGTAGTGCGTCTGTACCTGGATCGCCACTTGCGGGTCCAGGCCCTGCGCGTCCAGCGCCATCTGCAAAAGGGCGCCGGAGGCGTCGGCCGCGTCCAGCACGATCAGCGTGTCGCCGGCCATGGACGTCAGCTCCGCCAGCGGCAGCGGCCCCGCGCCATCCTTGCGGCTCAGGTGCACCAGTTCCGTGTGGCCCAGCCCCATGCGGGTCAGGCCGGGATAGTCGTTGGTGTCGAAGGTGATGGCCAGGTCCAGCTCGCGCGTCAGCAGCCCCTGCACGAGTTCGGTGCTGTGATGCGTGTGGATGTCGAAGGTGATGCCGGGCTGCGCCTCGCGGCTGTCGCGCACCACGCCGGGCAGCAGCCCCAGGCCCAGCGCGGGCGCGCAGCCCAGCCGCAGGTGGCCGTTGGGATGGTCGCGCAGGCTGGCGGCCAGCCTGCGCACGCTGTTGAGGTCCTGATTCAGGCGCGCGACTTCGGGCGTCAGAATCTCGGCCTCGCGCGTGGCGACGAGCCGGCCCTTGACGCGCTCGAACAGCTTGAAGCCCAGCTGCGCCTCGGCGTGCGCCAAGAGCTTGCTGGCCGCGGGCTGCGAGATATGCAGCGCGGCAGCAGCCTCGGTCAGGGATCCGGTACGGCGGATCGCTTCGAAAATCTCGATGTGGCGCAAACGCATGGCACGGTGGGGACGGTGGGCGGAAACCGCGATTCTAAGCCGGATGCGGCCCGTGTCGCGACAGCCGCCTGCGCCTTGACTATCATGAACCCCTGCCGGAACGCCGGCGCACACCGGAGCTTCCCATGCGCGCACCCCGCCACGCCGTCGCCCTCATGCTTGCCGCCGCGCTTGCCGCCATGCCTGCGGCCTGGGCGCGCACGCCGCAGGCCGCCGAGGATCTGAACCCCGAGGCCGCCAGCGGCATGCAGACGCGCCAGCTGGTGCGCGCGCCGCATTTCATGATGGCATCGGCCAATCCGCTGGCGACGCAGGCCGGCGACGAGATGCTGCGCCGGGGCGGCAGCGCCGTGGACGCCGCCATCGCCGCTCAGCTCGTGCTGAATCTGGTGGAGCCGCAATCGTCGGGCATCGGCGGGGGCGCCTTCATGGTGGTGTATTCGGCCAAGAGCGGCCGCATCCAGACGTACGACAGCCGTGAGACCGCGCCCGCCGCGGCCCAGCCGCAGCGTTTCCTGGATGCGGACGGCAAGCCGGTGTCCTTCGCCCGCGCGGTGAACAGTGGCCTGGCAGTGGGCGTGCCGGGCTTGCTGCGAGGCTTGGAGCTGGCGCACAAGGAACAGGGCGTGCTGCCCTGGGTCGACCTGTTCCAGCCCGCTATCCGCCTGGCCGAACAAGGCTTTGCCGTGTCGCCGCGCCTGCACAAGCTCCTGGCCGGCAACAAGGAGCTGCGCACGCAAGCCGCGGCCGCGGCCTATTTCTATGCGCCCGACGGCGCGCCCTGGCCGGTGGGCCACGTGTTGAAGAACCCCGAGTTCGCGCGCACGCTGCGCGCGGTGGCGGAGCAAGGCGCGGACGCGTTCTACCAGGGCGATATCGCCCGGGATATCGTCGCCGCCGTGCGCGGCCACGCCGTGCCTGGCGACCTGACCCTGGCCGACCTGGCGGGCTATCGCGCCAAGACGCGCGATCCCGTCTGCGGCGCCTATCGCGGCTACCAGCTGTGCGGCATGGGGCCGCCCAGCAGCGGCCCGATCGCGGTGCTGCAGATGTTGGGCGAGCTGGAGCAGTTTCCCCTTGGCCGCTACAAGCCGGGCAGCCTGGAGGCGGTGCATTACTTTTCCGAAGCCGGCCGGCTGGCGTTCGCCGACCGCGATTTCTACGTGGCCGATCCGGATTTCGTGCGGGTGCCGGTGCGCGCCATGCTGGACCCGGCCTATCTGCGCGCGCGCGGCGCGCTGATCCAGCCAGACCGCAGCATGAAGGTGGCGCTGCCCGGCGATCCGGAAGGCAAGCTGCTGTCGCTGGGCAAGGACGACGCCCTGGCGCTGCCCTCGACCAGCCATCTGGTGGCCGTGGACGCCCAGGGCAATGCCTTGAGCATGACGACCACCATCGAGAACGAATTCGGCAGCAAGATCTTCGTGCGCGGTTTCCTGCTGAACAACGAGATGACGGATTTTTCCTCGTCCTACAAGGATCCCGAGGGCCGCCTCGTCGCCAACCGCATCGAACCAGGCAAGCGCCCGCGCAGCTCGATGGCGCCGATGATCGTGCTGCGCGACGGCAAGCCCTATCTGCTGGTGGGTTCGCCGGGCGGCAGCGCCATCATCAACTACGTGGCCAAGACCATTGTGGGCGTGCTGGACTGGGGCCTGGACATCCAGGCGGCCATCGACCTGCCCAACATGGGCAGCCGCAACAAGGACACCGAGCTGGAGAAGGGCACCGCGCTGGAGGCGCTGGCGCCAGAGCTTGAGCGCATGGGGCATCCGGTGCGCATCACCGAATTCCCCAGCGGCATCCACGGCATCGTGATCGAGGCGGGCGGGCTGCAGGGCGGCGCCGATCCGCGCCGCGAAGGCGTGGCCCAGGGCGGCTGAGGCCGCGCGGGCTTATTCGCCGGCGTCGGCGGGACGCAGCGCCGGCGGCAGCTTGCGCAGCGTGGCCGGCGTGCGCGACAGCTTGATCGGCGAGCCTACGCCCCGGTAGTCGCCTTGTTCCAGCACCATGCCGCGATGGCGGGTGTGCGGATGCGCCAGCGCCTGGTCCACGGTCTGCACGGCGGCCGCGGGCACGCCGCAACGCAGCAGGCGGTCGGCGAGCGCGGCGGCGTCGTGGTCCGCCAGCAGCGCGGACAGGTCGCCGCGCAGGGCCTGGCGGTTGCGCAGGCGGTCGGCGTTGGTGGCGTAGCGTGCATCGTCCGCCAACCCCGGCGCGTCCAGCGTCTGCGCCAGCTGCGCGAACTGGCGGTTGTTGCCGACCGCCAGGAAGATCGGGCCGCTGGCGGTGGGCAGCGTTTCGTAGGGGGCGATGTTCGGGTGTGCGTTGCCGCTGCGCGCGGGTACTTTGCCACTGTAGAAGTAGTTGGGCGCGTGCGGATGCAGCAGCGACAGGGCGCAGTCATACAGCGTGATGTCCAGGAACTGGCCCAGGCCGCTGCGGGTACGCTCATTGAGCGCCAGCAGGATCGCCACGGCCGCGTTCAGGCCGGTCACCATGTCCACCACCGGCAGGCCGACGCGGGTGGCTTCGCCGTCCGCGTCGCCGTTCACGCTCATCAGGCCGCACATGGCCTGGGCGCAGGCGTCGTAGCCGGGCAGGCCGCCCAGCGGACCGTCCGCGCCGAAGCCGCTGACGCGGCAATGGATCAGCGCGGGGAAGTCGCGGCTCAGCGTGTCGTATCCCAAGCCCCATTTCTCCAGCGTGCCGGGCTTGAAGTTTTCCACCAGCACGTCGGCGTCGGTCAGCAGATGGCGCAGCAATTCCTGCCCTGCGGGCTGCGACAGGTCCAGCGTCATGCCGTCCTTGTTGCGGTTCACGCCGATGAAATAGGACGCGGTATCGCCCAGGAAGGGCGGCCCCCAGCCGCGCGTCTCGTCGCCGCCGGGCGGCTCGATCTTCAGCACGTCGGCGCCGTGGTCGGCCAGGATCTGCGTGCAATAGGGGCCGCCCAGCACGCGCGACAGGTCTATCACTTTGCAGCCGGCGAGCGCGCCGGCGTTGGGCAGGGTTGCAGCCATGTGGGGTCCGTTCAGTCGATGGAAACGTGGGCGCTCTTGATGAGGTCGCGCCATTTGGGCACTTCGGCCGAGATGAAGGTTGCCAGGCCCTGCGGCGTCTGGTCCTGGGCTTCAACGATGCCCTGGCTGCGCAGCGTCTGCGCGACCTCGGGATCGGACAGCGCGGTCTTGAAGGCGCGGTTCAGCGTGTCCACCACGTCGGGCGGCGTGCCTTTGGGCGCGACGATGCCGAAGAACACGCTGACGTCGTAGCCCTTGAGCCCCTGCTCCGAAAGCGTGGGCAGGTCGGGCAGCGCGTCCGAGCGCTGGGCGCTGGCCAGGCCGATGGCGCGCAGCTTGCCCGCCTTGATGTAGGGCAGCGCGGTAAGGATGTCGGTGAACGACATCGACACCTGCCCGCCCAGCAGGTCATTGAGCGCCGGTCCCGTGCCCTTGTAGGGGATGTGCATGATCTGGGTGCCGGCCATGTTGTTGAAGAGTATGCCGGCCAGGTGCGACGAGGCGCCGTTGCCCGACGAGGCGTAGCTCAGCTTTTCCGGGTTCTTCTTGGCGTAGGCGATGAGTTCCTGCGCGTTGTTGGCGGGCACCGACGGGTTCACCACCAGGATATTGGGCAGGTGGCCGATGCGGATGATGGGCGCGAAGCTGGTCTCGGGGTTGTAGCCCTGCTTCTTGTACAGGCTGACGTTGATCGCCAGCGGCCCCGAGGTGCCGAACAGCAGGGTGTAGCCGTCCGGCTTGGCCGTCGCCACGTATTCCGAGCCGATGTTGCCGCCGGCGCCCGCGCGGTTTTCGACGATGACGTTCTGGTTCAGCGGCTGCCGCAGCTTGTCGGCCAGCCTGCGCGCCAGGGCGTCGGTGGGACCGCCCGGCGGGAACGGCACGATCAGCGTCACGGGCCGGGCCGAGGGATAGGCGTCCGCGGCCAGTGCGGGCGCGGCGGCGGGGGCGATGGCGGCGGCCGCCAGCAGCAAAGAGGCGAGGGTTCGGTTCATGCTTGTCTCCAGTGGTTGCGCGCCGGCTGTGCCGCCGGCGTCGGTGCTTACAGCGCGTACTGCAGGATGGCCCGGCACGCCGCGCTTTCGTCGGCCGGGATGGCATAAGGATCGCGCGGACCCAGGCGGTGCTGCAGCACCTGGTCGGCCAGCAGCGCGCGGCTTTCCAGGCCGGGTTCGGTGGCTTCCCAGCGCAGGGCGGCCATCGACACCGCGTGGTACAGCAGTGAAGCCGCCTGGCGTGCCAATTCGGGGCGGTCGGCCTGCGCGGCGTGTTCGGCCAGCGCATAGGTCTGCTCCAGCGCGCGCGCCTGCATGTCGGCCAGTTCGGGCGGGCAGGGGCGGCCTGCGGCCAGCAGGCCGTCGATATGGCTGCGCAGCGCCGGCAGTGAATTTTCGCGGGTGATGGCGCGCAGCACGTCCAGCGCCACGATGTTGCTGGTGCCTTCCCAGATGGAGCCCAGATGGGCGTCGCGCACCAGTCGCGGTTCGGTCCATTCCTCGATGTAGCCGCAGCCGCCGCGCACTTCCATGGCGTCGCCGGTCACCTTGCGGGCATCGCGGCAGGCGCGGAACTTGATCAACGGCGTGAGGATGCGCGCCAGTGCCGGATCGGCCGCGCCCAGGTCCGCGTCGGCCAGCGCGCGCGCCGTCTGGAACATCACGCTGCGGGCCTGTTCGGCCCAGACCGTCATTTTGACCAACTGGCGCTGCATCAGCGGCATGTCGATCAGGCGCTTGCCGAAGGCGCGCCGGTGCTGCGAGACATAGACCGCTTCGGTCACGGCGCGGCGCATCAGGCCGGCGGCGCGCATGCCATTGGACAGGCGCGAGTTGTTGATCATGTCGGCCATGTGCTTGAAGCCGCGGCCGCGCTCGCCCACCAGCCAGGCCACCGCGCCTTCCAGGCGGATCTCGCCGCTGGCCATCGAGCGCGTGCCCAGCTTGTCCTTCAGGCGCAGGATGCGGTAGTGGTTGTGCGTGCCGTCGGCCAGGTCGCGCGGCAGCAGGAACAGCGATACGCCCTTCAGGCCGGGCTGGGCTTCGCTGCGCGCCAGCACCATGGCGTAGCCCGCGTCCGGGTTGGAGCAGAACCATTTGTCGCCGTGGATGAGCCAGGTGCCGTCGTCCTGTGCGGTGGCGGTCACTTCGGTGGCGCTGACATCGGACCCGGCGCCCTGTTCGGTCATGAACATGGCGCCCTGGCGCAGCGCATCGAAATCCTGCGAGGTCACTTCGGGCAGGACCCGCTCTACCAGTTCCGGGGAGCCGAACTTGCGCAGGGTGCGCGCCAGCGAGTCGGTCATGCTGACCGGGCAGCACAGGCCGAACTCCGCCTGCACGAACAGGTGGCTGAGCGCGTACTTGGCGGCCGCGGGCATGGGTTCGGGCCAGCCCAGCACGCCGCCGCGGTGCGACAGCGCAGCCAGGCCGAATTCGCTGTAGGCCAGGCGTTCCAGTTCGACGTAGGCCGGATGCTTGTCGATGCGCGATTCGTCGGCGCCGGCGCGGCTGCGCACGGACAGCGTGGGCGGATGCTTGTCGGCGGTGGCGGCCAGTTCGTCCATGACGCCGCCGGCCAGTGCGCCCAGCCGTTCAAGGTGGGGCAGCAGATGGGCGTGCAGCGCGGGCGGCAGGTAACGCCGGCTGAGCGCCTCGGCGTAAGGGTCCGCGCTGAACAGGTTCTGCCCGCGCGAGTCCGGAACGGGCGTGGCGGCGGTGGGCGCGGTCTTGAGGGGGGTATCCATGGCGGCATCCTGCTGAAGACGGGAACGATGCCTGTGATGGTGCTTGCATGGATTAATCTATACAAATACTGTTTGTGTGTAGAACAATCCAAAAAAAGTATGGATTGCAGTCCCAGGGGAGACAAATGGACCTGGATCCGCGCCTGTTGCGCTATTTCATCGCCGTGGCCGAAGAACGCCACTTCAGCCGCGCGGCCACGCGGCTGCACATTTCCCAGCCGCCGCTCAGCTACGCCATCCGCCAACTGGAGGACAACGTCGGCGCGCGCCTGCTGACCCGCACCAGCCGCCATGTCGAACTGACCGACGCCGGCCAGGTGCTGTACCGGGAAGCCCTGACGCTGCTGCGCCAGGCGGAAGAGGTGCGCACGCTGGTGCAGCGCGTGGACGCGGGCCTGCGCGGGCGGCTGCGCATCGGCTTCGTGGGTTCCATGCTGTACCGCGGCCTGCCGGCGCTGCTCAACGCCATGCGCGCCGGGCTGCCGGACGTGGAACACGTGCTGACCGAATTGAATTCCCATGACCAGATCGAGGCCGTGCGCCGCGGCGAGCAGGACCTGGGCTTCATCCACGCCAATCCGGTGCCGCCAGGCGTGCTGGCGCGCGACTTGATGGCCGAGCCTTTCGTGGTGTGCCTGCCGCAGGCGCATCCGTTGGCCAGCCGGGAATCCCTGCGGCTGGCGGAATTGGCCGCGGACGATTTCGTGTTCTTCGCCCGGGCCGCTTCGCCCAGTTATTACGAGACGGTGCTGTCCATGTGCGTGTCGGCCGGCTTCATGCCCGTGATCCGGCACGAGGTCCGGCACTGGCTGAGCGTGGCGTCGCTGGTGTCGCAGGGGCTGGGCGTGTCCATCGTGCCGGCCTGCCTGTCGCGCAGCGGGCTGGCGGGGACGCGCTTCATCGCCTTCGAGCACGCGGCCCGCTCGGTCAGCCAGATGATCTGGCCCGAGGCCGGACGTACGCCGCTGCAGGAAAAAGCGGTGGAAATGGCGGGGAGGCATGGCTGGGAGTCCCCGGAAACCCCGTGAAATCCGCCGCCGGCTAGGCAGAGCCCGCCCGAAGGCTTATCGTTAGCGGTATCCCCGCGCCGCCAGTCCGGCGGCCAGGGAGGGAACCGTTTGCATACGAACGCGAATTCCGGGTATCAGCCATGTCCTACCGTCCAGTCCTGCCGCTCACGCGCCGCAGGCGTTTCATCACCAGGCTGCGCCATTGCGGCCCTCCGGCGAAGTACTGAACCCCACTGCAGGGTTTTTCGGTTCCGCTTCTCCGGAGTCTTTCGTGGAAATTCCTTTTTCGTTTCATCCGCGTCTTTTCGACGCGTTGCGCGATTACGACCGTGTCCGCTTCGCCCAGGACCTGGGCGCGGGCCTCACCGTGGCCGTGGTCGCGCTGCCCCTGGCCATGGCCTTCGCCATCGGGTCGGGCCTCAAGCCCGAGGCCGGGCTGTTCACTTCCATCATCGCGGGCTTCCTGATCGCCCTGCTGGGTGGCAGCCGGGTGCAGATCGGCGGACCGGCGGGCGCCTTCATCGTCATCGTTTACGACATCGTGCAGCAGTACGGCGTGGCCAATCTGATCATCGCCACGGCGCTGTCCGGCGTGCTGCTGTTCGTGATGGGGCTGCTCAGGCTGGGCACGCTGGTGCGTTTCATCCCGGTGGCGGTGATCATCGGCTTCACCAACGGCATTGCGGTGCTGATCGCGCTGTCGCAGGTCAAGGATTTTCTGGGCCTGGCGATCCCCAAGATGCCGGGCGACTTCTTCGGCATCCTGGGCGCGCTGGGCAGCCATCTGTCCTCGTTGAATCCCTGGGCAGCCGGCATCGCGCTGCTGTCGCTGGCGGTGATCGTCGGCTGGCAGCGCTGGCTGCCTAAATGGGGCGGCCAGCGGGCGGCCAGGCTGGCCCGCGTGCCGGGCTCGATCATCGCGCTGGTGCTGGCGACCGCGGCGGTGGCAGTGCTCGGCCTGCCCGTGGAAACCATTGGCAGCCGCTTCGGCGGCATTCCGGCCGCGCTGCCGGATTTCACGTTGCCTGCGTTCAGTTGGGAGTCGGCCCGCTTCCTGCTCATGCCCACCATCACGCTTGCGGCGCTGGGCGCCATCGAGTCGCTGCTGTGCGCGCGGGTGGCCGACGGCATGATAGGCGACCGGCACGACCCCAACCAGGAGCTGATGGCCCAGGGCGTCGCCAACTTCGTCACGCCGTTCTTCGGCGGCATGCCGGCCACGGGCACGATTGCGCGCACCGTGACCAATGTGAAAAGCGGCGCCACCAGCCCCGTCGCGGGCATGGTGCACGCGCTGGTGCTGCTCGTGGTGATGCTGGCGGCGGCGCCCCTGGCGGCCTCGATACCGCTGGCCACCCTGGCGGCCATCCTGATGTTCGTGGCCTGGAACATGGGCGAATGGCGCGAGTTCGCGCGGCTCAAGAGCTACCGGCTGCCGTACCGGATCACGCTGGTGTCGGTGTTCGTGCTGACGGTGGTCTTCGACCTGACGGTCGCGGTCGAATTCGGCATTTTCGCCGCCTGCCTGACCTTCATTTACCGCATCTCCAGCCTGTCGCGCGCCGAGCGCATCACGGCCGCCGAGCAGCCCTTGCTGGCTGGCATGGATGGAAAGATCGAGGTCTGGCGCCTGTACGGCACCGTCTTCTTCGGCGCGACCAAGCTGGTGGAATCGCTGGAAGACCGCCTGCCGGCCCGCGCGCTGGTGCTGGACCTGAAGAACGTGATCTACGTGGATTCGACCGGCGCCGAAGCGCTCGAAGCACTGAGCAAGGCGTGCGAGACGCGAGGCGTGGCGCTGATCGTCTCGGGCCTGATGGGGCAGCCGCAGGACATCGTGCGCCGCGTCGGCCTGTACAAGCGACTGCAAGGTCATCTGCAGCCCGACGTGGCGAGCGCCACGGCTGCCGCCCTGGCGCTGGAGGCCGAGGGCGGTTAGACGGTTGGTGGGGGCCTGGGAGCCCCCATCTCCCTAGCGGAAGACGACGGTCTTGTTGCGGTTGAGCAGGATGCGGTGCTCGACGTGGCTGCGCACGGCGCGCGACAGCACCAGGGATTCGATGTCGCTGCCGACCTGGGTCAGGTCCTGGGCGGTCATCGTGTGGTCCACGCGTTCGATGTCCTGGTCGATGATGGGGCCTTCGTCCAGGTCCGAGGTCACGTAGTGGGCGGTGGCGCCGATGATCTTGACGCCGCGCGCATGCGCCTGGTGGTAGGGACGGGCGCCCTTGAAGCTGGGCAGGAAGCTGTGGTGGATGTTGATGGCGCGGCCGTTCAGCGCGCGGCACATGTCTTCCGACAGGATCTGCATGTAGCGGGCCAGCACCACCAGGTCGATGCCTTCCTGATCGACCAGGGCCAGCACCTGCTTTTCCTGTTCCGCCTTGGTGTCGGCGGTGACCGGCAGGTAGTGGAACGGGATGCCGTAGGAAGCGGCCAGGCTGGCGTAGTCGTTGTGATTCGAGACGATGGCGGCTACTTCGGCATGCAGATGGCCGCTATGCACGCGGAACAGCAGGTCGTTCAGGCAGTGCCCCTGCTTGCTGACCATGATCAGCAGGCGTTCCTTGCGGCGGGCGTCATGCAGCTTCAGCTCCATGCCGTACTCGGCGGACATGCCGTCCAGCCGCGCCCGCAAATCATCCACGGACACGCCCGCCGGCACGTCGAAGTGCACGCGCAGGAAGAAGCGGCCGGTCTCTTCGTCGCCGAACTGCTGCGAATCCAGGATGTTGCAGCCCAATTCGAACAACAGGCCGCTGACGCGGTACACGATGCCCGTGCGGTCGGGGCAGGACAGGGTCAGGATGTAGTCGTTGTGCTGCATGGTTCAGGGAGAGGAGAAAAAGGAGAAAAGGTGACAGTATTTATTGATGGCGCCACGCGCGGCATGCACGGCGCGGAGATCATCCGTTCAGACGGGCCAGGGTCTCTTCGGCCAGGGCCAGGCTGGAGGTCAGCCCCGGGGATTCTATGCCGAACAGGTTCACCAGGCCGGGCACGCCATGCGCGGCCGGGCCGGCGATGACGAAATCGGCCGCGGGCTCGTGCGGGCCGGAGATCTTGGGGCGGATGCCGGTGTAGCCGGGCGCCAGCGCGTCATCGGGCAGGGCCGGCCAATAGCTGCGCACGGCCTCGTAGAAGACTTCGGCGCGGGCGGGGTCCAGCGTGTAGTCCTCGGTTTCGACCCATTCGGTGTCGGGGCCGAACTTGGCCTGGCCGCCCAGATCCAGCGTCAGGTGCACGCCCAGGCCGGCATGCTGCGGCACCGGGTAGATCAGGCGCGAGAACGGCGCGCGGCCAGACAGCGTGAAATAGCTGCCCTTGCACAGGTAGTCCTGGGGGATGCTGGACGCGGGCAGACCCTCGATGCGGCGCGCCAGCGCCGGCGCGTGCAGGCCGGCGGAATTGATCAGCACGTTGCAGCTCAGGGTCATGGCGTCGTCGCCGCCGAATTGCAGCTCGAAGCCGCCCTCGGGACGGACGCGGGCCGACTCCAGCGGCGTGTGGAAGACGCACTGGGCGCCCGCGTTTTCGGCGTCGCCCTGGAACGAGAGCATCAACGCATGACTGTCGACGATGCCGGTGGACGGCGAGGACAGCGCCGCGGCGCAGCGCAGCGCGGGCTCCAGGCGCATGGCGTCCTCGCCGGAGATGAATTGCAGATCGTCGACGCCGTTGGCGCGGGCGCGCTGGGCGATGCCTTCGAGTTGCGCGGCCTGCTCGGTGTCGGTGGCGACGATGAGCTTGCCCAGGCGTTTATAGGGCACGCCGCGCTCGGCGCAATAGGAATAAAGCAGGTGCTTGCCGCGCACGCAGAGGCGCGCCTTGAGGCTGCCTGCCGGGTAGTAGATGCCGGCGTGTATGACTTCGGAGTTGCGCGAGCTGGTGCCGGTGCCGATGGCCTCGGTGGCTTCCGCCACCAACACCTCGCGTCCGGACTGGGCCAGCGCGCGCGCGATCGCCAGGCCCACCACGCCCGCGCCGATGACGACGCAATCCACATCCACGCTCATGGCGCTTTCCTTTCCGAACGGGCGCCTGCCGGGGTCAGGTCGAAACCGCCGGCATGGAAGACCAGCGGCGGCTCGCCGCTATGGCCGCAGCGCTCCACTTCGCCCACCATGATGACGTGGTCACCCTCGACGTAGCGGCTGCGGTTGTGGCATTCGAACCAGGCGGCGCAATGGCCGTCCAGCATGGGCGTGCCGCCCGGCGCGTGGTGCACCGTCAGCCCGGCGTAGCGGTCCGGCGTCTTGCCGGTGGCGAAGCGGCGCGCCAGCGCGATCTGCTCCGCGCCCAGTACGTTGACGACGTAGCGCTCGCACTGCTCGAAGGCCGCCAGCGACGACGAACTGCGCGACAGGCTCCACAGCACCAGCGGCGGGTTCAGCGACACGGAATTGAAGGAGCTGACCGTCAGGCCGATGGGCGCGCCATCGGGGTCGGCGGTCGTCACGACCGTCACGCCCGTGGCGTAACGGCCCAGCGCGGTGCGGAAAAAGGCGGCGTCAAAATCAGGGGAGGAGGCGGTCATGCAATCGTTAATTGGGGGCGGGCGCGAGGCGCCCGGCATCAAGGCGACAGGCGTTCGATCTTCCAGGCCTGGCCGTCGGCGACATAGCGCAGGCGGTCATGCAGGCGCGAAGGCCGGCCTTGCCAGAATTCGAAGGCGGTGGGCTTCAGGCGGTAGCCGCCCCAGTGCGGCGGGCGCGGCGGCTGTTCGCCGAAGCGCTCGCGGAATTCCTGTTCGCGGGCTTCCAGCTCTTCACGGGTGATGGGCTGGCTCTGGCGCGAGGCCCAGGCGCCGATGCGCGAACCGGCGGGCCGGCTGTGGTAGTAGGCGTCCGACTCGTCGCCGGCCACTTTTTCGACCACGCCTTCGATGCGGACCTGGCGCTCCAGCGGCTGCCAGAAGAACAGCAGGCTGGCGCGCGGCTCGGCCTGCAGGTCCAGGCCCTTGCGGGATTCGTAATTGGTGAAGAACGTGAACCCGCGCTCATCGAAGCCCTTGATCAGGACGATGCGCGCGCTGGGCTGGCCGCTGGCGTCCACCGTGGCCAGGGTCATGGCGTTGGGTTCGGGGACCTTGGCGGCCAGGGCCTCGTCGAACCAGCGGGTGAACTGCTCGAACGGGGAGGCGGCAGCCTGGCCTTCGAGCAGCACGTTCTTGTCGTAGCTTTGACGCAGATCAGAGACGGACATGGGGCTAGTAGTTCAGCGTTGATAACAAGGAGTTTATACCGCCTGGAAGGCGGTACCCTTATTGACCCCGCTCAGGGCGCAGGCAAGATTTCCCGAGGCCGGGCCTCAGGCGCCTTCCGGCAGCGTGTGCGCGTCCAGCTCCAGCCGGCGCGCGATGGCGTCCAGGCGGGCGTCATGGATGCCGGCGGCGCGCAGCGCCTGGGCGGTCTGCACCACATATTCGGTGCAAGGGCCATAGCGGCCGGCGGCGCGGCGCACGATGGCCAGCAGCTCGGGCTCGGGCAGGGCGCGGATGTAGGCCGGATTGTCCCGGTTCATGATGAAGACCAGCGCCCGCACGGTGCCGGTATCGGTGGCGCAGTTGATCCAGCGGGGCAGATAGGCGCCGGTGGACATCTCGCGCTCCCAGAGCGCGGGGAAATAGGTCGACACCTGGTCGCCCGCCAGGCGGTAGACCACGCCGCGGCAGGAGCCTCCCCGGTCCAGGCCGAATACCAAACCCGGGCATTCCGGGGTGCCGCGGTTGACCCGCGACCACAGGCATAGCGCCCGGTGGTGGCCGCGCAGGGTCGCCAGCCGGCGCTCGACGAAATCGAAGTCGGGCCGCCAGATCAGGGAACCGTAGCCGTAGACCCACACGTCTTCGCCCGATTGCCAGTGGCGCAGGGCCTCGTCCAGCGATTCCTGCCGCTCTTGCGCAGTCCAAAGACGAAAGGGCAGGCTGGCGCCGGAATTGCCGGCGGCGGGAGGAGAGGACAGCATGTTCACGGCTACGCTTTGCGTTCAGATTCGATCGGGGGATTGCGGTTGGCCCAGCCTCCGGCCATCAGGGCCACGGAGTACGCCCAGAAGAGGGGGGCAACGCCAATTACCGCACCGAGTGCGCCGAAGGTCAACGGCAGGGACACCTGCGAGCCGTTGATCAGGGCCATCCGCAGGCCCACGGCCTCGGCGGCGCGGCCTGGCGGAGAATGCTGGTGCAGCAGCGAGAGCATGCTCGGCTGGCAGCAGCCCAAGGCCAGACCGAGGATGAAAGACAGCACGATCAGGACGTTAACGTCGGTGAACAGCGGGTAAAGCATGAAATCGATGGCTGCTGTCGCCATCGCTACCCGCACCAGCGTCCAGGACCGCACGCGGCGCTGGATGAAGGGCAATATCAGGCGGATAACGAAAGTAGCCGCCGCAAAGGACGCAAGAATGATGCCGATCGTAGTCGCTGACAGGCCGATGGCGACGCCGAAAATGGGCACGACGAACAAATGGGTGTCCCACGCGCCGGACAAAATCGTATTGACCATCAATATGCGGCGCAATGCCGGCACTTCCAGCAATTCGGTAACGCGCCGCTTTTCGGCCTCTTTTTTGCCTGACAGCTGCGAATCCACTGCCTTCAATTGGTGACGCAACACATAAAGCCCGCCCGCCGAAATCAGCGGACCCAAGGTCAGCAGGCCGAAGGCCAGGCGCGTGCCCAGATGGTCGATGGCCAGCCCGGCGATCAGCGGGCCCGAGAATCCGGACCCCGCCAGCGCCAGCGACATGAAGGAAAAATTGCGCAGCCGCTGCGCCGGTTCGGCGTGGCCCAGCAGATCCTGCGTGGCGACCTGATGCAACATGAAGCCGATACCGATGCAACAGGAGGCAATCAGCAGGGCGAACTGGGTCTGGGAGATGAAGGGCAGCGCGGTGCCGGAGGCGACCAGGGCCGTGCCGATGACCAGCGGCCGCACGATGCCGACCCGGTCGACCCAGCGGCCGGCGCGCACCGAGAACAGCATGGGCAGTACCGCGAACACCGCAACCAGCGTGCCCACCTTGAAGGTCGACAGCCCCATCTGCAGCGCGGTGAGTGAGACGGTGATCCGTCCCCCTGTGAGCGCCACGTGGTTCATCATGGCCAGGAGGCACAAAAGCACCGCCCCGGAAAACTCTGGGGAACTGGGTGACGAAGAGGGGGATCTATGAGAAGTGGACACGGATACGGCTTAACTGCGTTCATTCTGGCCATATCGTCGCCCTATGTCGAGGCGTGGCTGTTTTGCAGCGCCGCAAACGCATATTGGCGCCAATCGCATGATGGCGGCTATCTAGGGGCGAACTCGCATGCTTATGGCGCAAGATGGCGGCACGTTCGCCGCATCTACGGGCAAGGGCTTTCGCGAGTCACGGACAAAGCGTTGTATCGTTCATGCAACGGAACAATCACGCGGACCTTGACGTTCCGGCCCGCTTTACTGTTTTTCACCGTTTTGCCACAGATCGTCGATGGTTCCGGCGGACGACACGTTTAGGATGAGCAAGCATCGTGGGCAAGGTCGCTTGCCTGGTCCGCAATTCGCAATACCGGCGCCGGCCCGATAGCCGGCGCTACATCCGGCAGGTTCAATGAAAAAGTCCCGCAGCAAGTTCAAGCGCTACTCCCTGATCGCCGTTTTGCTCCTGTTAGCCGTGTTCGGCGTGCGCGCCGCGTTCTTCTCCGCGACGCCGCCGCCCACTTTCGCGGTGGCCGAGGTCACGCGCGCCGATCTTGAAGACAGCGTGCTGGCCAGCGGCACCATCGACGCCATCGAACGCGTCAGCGTCGGCGCCCAGGCCACCGGCCAGCTGAAGTCCCTGAAGGTGGCGCTGGGCGACCGCGTCAAAAAGGGCCAGCTGGTGGCCGAGATCGACGACATGACCCAGCAGAACGAGCTGCGCAACGCCGAGGCCGCCCTGCAGACCCGCCGCGCCGAGCGGGCCGCCAAGGTCGCCACGCTGAAGCAGGCCGAGCTGGCCTTCCGCCGCCAGCGGCAGATGCTGGCGGCCGACGCCAGTTCGCGCGAGGCCTACGAGAGCGCCGAGGCGACGCTGGGCGTGACCCGCGCCGAGATCGCCTCGCTGGACGCGCAGATCGCGCAGGCCGAGATCCAGGTCGACACCGCCCGCGTCAACCTGGGCTACACCCGCATCGTCTCGCCCATCGACGGCATGGTGGTCGCGGTGGTGACCAAGGAAGGCCAGACCGTCAACTCCATCCAGAGCGCGCCCACCATCATCAAAGTGGCTCAGGTCGACACCATGACCATCAAGGGGTCGCCTCAGAAAACGGAAAATAAAGCACGCTAAGCCCTTACTTACCCAGATGTTTGACTGTTCGTGGCACTTTCACCATGGCAATTGCAATTGCCCAACTGAATCGCACCGGCTTCCGTGGAGGCTCAACTCCTGAGAGGATTGAGTCATGAACACTAAAGCTGCTCGTTTTAGCCCTGAGGTACGTGAACGTGCCGTACGTTTGGTGCAGGAGTGCCAAGCGGATTACGCATCACTGTGGGGTGCATGCGAATCGATTGCCCCCAAGATTGGCTGCTCTGTCAGTACCCTGCATGGATGGGTACAGCGCAAAGAAATAGATGCAGGCCAACGACCGGGTTTGACTACAGATGAACGTGAGCGGCTCAAGCAACTGGAGCGGGAGAACAAGGAGTTGCGGCGTGCCAATGACATACTCAAGGCTGCGAGCGCTTTTTTTGCGCAGGCGGAGCTGGACCGTCGCATCAAGAGCTGATTGACTTTGTAGACAAGTACCGTGATGCCTATGGGGTCGAGCCAATTTGCCGACTGCTGCAAATTGCCCCATCGGGCTACAGACGCAGGGTTCAACAAAGAAACTGCCCATGGCTGCGCTGCAAGCGCAGCCAATCAGACGAAGAGAGTTGCGGTCATATCCAACGTGTATGGCATGCAAACTGGCAAGTTTATGGGGTGATCAAAGTCTGGAAGCAAATGCATCGAGAGGGCTTGCCTATTGCCCGCTGCACGGTGCAGCGCCTGATGCGCAAGCTAGGGTTGGAGGGTGCGCGGCGTGGCAAGAAGGTGTGCACAACACGCCCAGATGTGGCAAGGCCATGCCCACTAGACCTCGTCAACCGCCAGTTCACAGCCCAACGTCCTAACCAGGGGTCTCCTCGTTTTCAGTGCAATAAGTGACGGTACGAAAAGCTAGCACTGGCGCGGAGGTGGTGTTGGTAGATCGTTGATTTCATTGACTTTCCTGTTCACTTTCAAATCTGCGATTCGTGGCGTCAAACCGTGGTCGGTTTCATCCATTGGTGCCAGTTATCGATGCATTTGGCCGCGAAGGCAGGATTTGGTCAGCATAGCGGTCAACCGGGAAGCGAAACACACCCCGCAAGTTGATGCTCTCCAGCCTGGTGGGCGCAATCTTCCCGATCAGTTCCGGTGGAATGACCTGGCGGCGGTTCGACCAGCGATCCAGGACCGCCTGCATCTGTGAGGTATTCCACGCCATCACGATGTTGGCCATCAGGCTCAACGCATCGGCCACAGCCTGCATTTCATCGACACGTTTGGCCTGCGCCGGGCTGATCCGGCCGGTATAAATGGCGCGCTTGAGGGCGTTAACAGCCTCGCCCCGATTGAGCACCCGGCGCAACTCGTTCCTGAAAGCGTCCTTGACAAAGTAGTCAGCCAAAAACGCCGTACGCAGCAACCGCCCCAATTGCACGCCAGCCTCATAGATTGGATCGCCCTGGGCGGCAGAACCGAACCGCGCAAGAGCTGCCACCGCACTGGCATGTCCGCTCATGACCGAGGCTGCCAGGTGCACCAGACTATCCCAATGCTTTTCGATCAAAGCGACGTCGACATTGGCTTCGCACACCGCAGCGATTTCTGCGGGCACTTTGGTGCCGCGTGGCACAAAGAGGTGGCGCTGTTTGAGTTCCTTCAACCGCGGGCAAAGATCAAAACCAAGCAAACGGGCATGTGACATGGCAAAGTCGGTGTAGCCATGGGTATCCACAGCAAGCTGGCTGGTCTCCAGCTTTTCTTGGCGGATGACACCTTCAATGGCCACGCCCGCCTGGCGCTCATTGAGCACAAAGGGCTGCGCATGGAAGATGCCCCACCGGTCTTTTACATGGGAGTAGATTCCAATGGAAGGTGTGTTGCGCCGAGGATCAAGCCGGGCTTGCCACACCCGTTTGGTGGTCTCCATGCTCATCATGTCAGAAGATGCCAAATCGGACCGCCCCCAGGTGGCGGCAATCGGGTGTCGCTGCATGAATTCCAGCACAGCCTGGCAGGCCTGGCTCAGACGCCGTTCGTCCCGCGCCCAGCGCATGGCCTGGCGAATGCTGGTGGCAGACAATTGCGGAATCATGCGCGCGCATTCGACCGCAGTCAGACTGGTGCCGTGGGCCATGATGCCGGCATAGACCATCAGCAGCTCGTCGGTAGAGCGCGGCTCACGTCCGAGCATGATCCAGCTAAAGCGCACCTGGGCGTCAACGGCCAGAATCACTTCCGGCAATTGAACCTCACCGATGCGGTGATCCAAAGCCGCGCGCAGCTTGGTCACTTCTGGGTCTTCGTCCTCTGCGGGCAATGGCGACAAATGGAGTTCATCATCCACGCGCAGTACGCCACTGCGGGCTGCAGCGGCCACCGCATCGACACCGGCAGTTACTCTGGCCAGCAAAGGCTTCAAGAAAGTGGCAGCCTTGCTGGGTAACGATAGACGGGCATAGTGTTTCTTGGACTCTGCCTGCCAACGCTCGTCCGTGAAGAACAAGCGCGCACGACCCCGAAAGCTCAGGCTGTGCTCAATCCAGACCGAGCCATTGCGCACCGCGCGGCGCAGGGCAAACAGGGTGGCCACCTCCAACGCCTGAAACGCCCGTTCCCGGTCTGGGCTGGAGATCGAAACCTGCCAGATCATTCCCAGACTTGGTGCCACCACTTCAACTGGCAGCTTTCTGGATCCTTTGAGATATAAAGCTTGCAGCTTGGCAAGGTACTCGATGGCAGGATGCTCGCCGGTGGCCTGCCAGGGCAGCTTTGCAATGGCGACGAGCAACGACCGCACGGGGCGAATTCCATCAATCAATCCCTCGCGGACCAGGGAGGCCCTGCTCGGTGGTTTGCGTTTCTGGGTTTCGGTGATCAAGGCTTCAAGACGGGCACGCAACTCAGCATCTGGCACCGCACCTTGCGCGCTCAAGGCAACAAGTTCGCCGAGCAGCGTTTTGTACATTGCGGCCCAATTGACGGTAGCGGGGACATCGGCGGCAGCCTGACGCCACAGATCGGCGATCCGGCGCTGCACCATAAGGATCAACTGGTCTGTGGTGGTGAACAGGCAATACCGAAGAAAGCATGCGACCTCCACGGTGCGCGCTGGCTCTTTGATCTTGGCTCCGGCTGAGGGCGGCCTGGAGACAAGTCGGCGCGCGTAGCGGCGCAAGATGAGATCGGGGATGTCTGCCAGGTGCTTATGAACGTCCAGCGTGTAAAGCAGGTCGATGCGCTCCAGTACCTCGCTGATTTGGCGGGCTGCGTGTTTCGCCGGTGCAGCCCATAGCCAACTCTGCTGGGTTTGTCCATCTGGGCGCAGCTCTGAAACTGAGGCTCGCCAGCGATCAAGTGTTGCTGGATCAACGCTGGCGGCGATGGCGGTGCCTGTTTCAACTTCAAGCTGGGCAAGTGCCGCCGCAATCAGTGTCCGAATTGCCCGCTCGTGCACGATCACCAGCTTGTTCTTGTACAGCCATTGACGCGCCCGCACGAGTAGCTGATCGCGGTCGGCGCAGCGCGCCACTTCGTCGCGCAGTTCACGTACCAGTGAGCGGCGCTGGTGCTCGCTCATCCACTGGAATCCAAGGACCGTGCAGGCTACTTGTTGGTGATCGAATAGCGTGCGCCCGCGTTCATACATGGCTCTCAGCGAGGCGACTTCTGGTGCTGCAATGCCAAGCTCGTTGCCAAGGTGGCGCCACAAGGCTACTGGAATTACCCGAAAGGCACCGAGCAAACGCCCACTCATGCGCAGGAAACCAATATGGAGCGCCAGACCAAGCTTGTGGGAATCACCTCGGCGTGCATTGATTGCGTCGCGCTCGGCACCATCGAAGGTGAAAAATGCCTTCATCTCGAAGTCGCTGATATCGCGGGGGAGCCCACGCATCCCCAAAAACGTTGTGTGCCAACCCTGCATCGTGAACCTCAAAAGTGGGAGGCCACCATACCCGTTTACAAAGCGAACAGGAAAGTCAATGAAATCAACGGTCTACCCAGACCACCCCCGCGCCAGTGCTAGCTTTGCGTACCGTCACTTATTGCACTGAAAACGAGGAGACCCCAAAGATCCGAGTTGGGGCACGGTGAGAGGTGAACCTGTCAGGCCCATGACCACGGTGAGGGGGGCATTGATCTCCCGGACGAGCGCTTCGATGGTCTTGGGGTCGGAAGCCCCCGGCACAAAGAGGCAATCCGCACCCGCCTCTCGGTACGCATTGCATCGCTCGACGGCCTCTGCAAAAACATTGCTCGCACCAGTCAGGTAGACATCGGATCGGGCCGTCAGAACAAAAGGAACTCCCGACGCGTCCGCGGCGCGTCTTGCTGCCCGAACGCGCGCGACAGCGTGCTCTCTGTCGAACAGGGCTTGCGCAGGATTGCCGCTGTAGTCCTCGATGTTCGCGCCCACCACACCAGCACGAATCGCAGCCGCGATGGTTTCTCCAACCTCTTCAGGGCTCGCACCGTAGCCCGACTGGAGATCGGCGGAGACAGGAAGTGGACTTGCCGCAGCAATGGACCCCACGCGATCCAGCATGGTCTCCCTGCTCACAGCAGCTTCTTGATCAGGGAATCCCAGCGAGAAAGCCACGCCTGCACTCGTAGTGGCGATAGCGGGAAAGCCGCAGGACGCGAGCATCAGCGCACTACCAACGTCCCAAGCGTTGGGCATCAGAAAGATGGCCTCGGCAGTGTGCAATTGCTGGAACCGTAGACCCCGTTGGATTTGGCTCATTATGGCCATCCTAGTCGCCGAAGTTGGTGGCGGGTACTTCAGTCGGTATCGTGCGTATGGGCAATCTCGCCCAGACACCGCATCAACTTGTCGTAAAGCGTGCGCCCTGTTGTCGGGGGAGGTATGCCACACACCCATGTACTTCCTGCCGTTTTTGCGATTTGGTAGAGCGCCTCACTTTTCGACCATAACCAGCGCATGCACAGATTCGTCGGTGTCGAAAAACGGCTCACGTTGCTTGCGTGGTTGCTTTAGGCAGCGCGTTCGAATCTCCTCGGGACGATTCAAGACAGGTTTACCGGGCAAACGCTCCGCAACTCCTATGTGGCCGTGTCAACCGCGCGTTGTTCCGGATCTGTTCACCTACTCGCCAAAACGGAGTAGATAGCTACCCCCAGATTCTGAGAGTGAAGTGGTGCAAGGCGATGTCTTCAACAAAGACGATTTGTACGAGGCATTAAGCAAGCACAGAGTGGGAATAGCGATCAATTCCAACGATCCTTCAACCCCGTCACCCGGTTGAACACCACTTTCCCGCCCACCCCGTGGTCCGCACGGTCGGCCACGAAGTAGCCGTGGCGCTCAAACTGGAATTTCTGGTCTGGCTTCGCTGCAGCCAGTGAAGGCTCCACAACCGCCGTCACCACCTTCAGGCTGTCGGGGTTCAGCGCGTCCAGGAAGTTCTTGCCGCCCGCGTCGGGTTGCGGGTCGGTGAACAGGCGGTCGTACAGGCGCACTTCGGCGCTCACCCCGTCGGCGTTGCCCACCCAGGTGATGGCGGCTTTGGCCTTGACGCTGTCGGCGCCGGGGGTGCCGCTCTTGGTGCCGGGGATGACCTTGGCGTGCACTTCGGTCACTTTGCCTTCGGCGTCTTTGGCGCAACCCGTGCATTCGATGACGTAGCCGCCTTTGAGGCGCACCACGTTGCCTGGGAACAGGCGCTTGTAGCCCTTGGGCGGCACTTCTTCAAAGTCTTCGCGTTCGATCCACACGTCCTTGCCGATCTTGAAGACGCGGTCAGGCGGCGGCGTCTGGCCTTCGGCAATGGTGCTGTGGGGCAGGGCGGGCTGGGTGCAGTCTTCGGTGTAGCCGTCAGAGCCGAACACTTCGGCCCAGTTGGTGAGCACCAGCTTGACGGGGTCAAGCACGGCCATGCCGCGGTGGGCCTTGTTTTCCAGGTCTTCGCGCAGGCAGCCGTCGAGCGTGCTGTAGTCGATCCAGGAGTCGCTCTTGGTCACGCCGATGCGTTCGGCAAACAGCTGGATGGCCTCGGGCGTGTAGCCGCGGCGGCGCAGGCCGACGATGGTGGGCATGCGCGGGTCGTCCCAGCCGCTGACTTTCTTCTCGTTCACCAGCTGCGCCAGCTTGCGCTTGCTGGTGATCACGTAGGTCAGGTTCAGGCGCGCAAATTCGTACTGCCGCGGCGGTGGGGCCTTGAGCAGGCCGCCTTCGCACAAACGCTCCAGCAACCAGTCGTAGAACGGGCGCTGGTCTTCAAATTCCAGCGTGGCGATGCTGTGGGTGATCTGCTCCAGCGCGTCCTCGATGGGGTGCGCGAAGGTGTACATGGGGTAGATGCACCAGGCGTCGCCCGTGTTGTGGTGCGTGGCGCGGCGGATGCGGTAGATGGCCGGGTCGCGCAGGTTGATGTTGGGCGAGGCCATGTCGATCTTGGCGCGCAGCACGGCGGCGCCGTCGGCCAGTTTGCCGTCGCGCATCTCGCGGAAGCGGGCCAGGTTCTCTTCCGGGCTGCGGCTGCGGAAGGGGCTGTCCACGCCGGGCTTGCCGAAGTCGCCGCGGTTGATGCGCATGTCTTCGGCTGTCTGCTCGTCCACATAGGCGTGGCCGGCGGTGATAAGGTATTCGGCCGCGCGGTACATGAAGTCGAAGTAGTTCGACGCGTAGTACAGGTGGCTTTCCTGCTTGCCGTTGAAGTTGGATTCCCAGTTGAAACCCAGCCACTGCACCGCGTCGAGGATGGAGTCCACGTACTCCTTTTCTTCCTTCTCGGGGTTGGTGTCGTCAAAGCGCATGTGGCAGACGCCGCCGTAGTCGCGCGCCAGGCCGAAGTTCAGGCAGATGCTCTTGGCGTGGCCCACGTGCAGGTAGCCGTTGGGTTCGGGCGGGAAGCGGGTGCGGATCTTGGCCGGGTCGGGCTGGCCGGCGTCGTGGAAGGCGGCATCACCCGGGCCGCCGCCCCATTGGCGCTGGGCGTAGGTGCCGGTGGCGAGGTCTTTTTCAATGACCTGGCGCAGGAAGTTTGACGTCCTGAGCGCCTGGCCCTCAATTTCTGCGGGAGCTTGGTGGTGTCGAGAGATGCTGGACGAAAGGGACGGGGGGGGCATGCAGTCATTCTAAGGAGAGGCGGAAGCTCCAAGATAATCAAGGTCTAACCCACAACAGGTGTCACGCGCTTGAACCAAAGCACTCCCTTGCCGAACGCCTCTCTGCTGAACCAGCTGTTACGGTTCACCCCCACGGCGCGCATGTTTTTCTCGGGAAATCTCTGTACCCTGACGCAGGGATCCGAGGCTGACGGCCTCAAGCAGGGGACGATGCACCTGCTGAGTCGCGGCGAGCTGCAACTGACGCGCAAGGGCTTTGCGCCGCTGAACGTGCGGGCGCCCAGCGTGCTGTTGCTTCCCCGCGCGTTGGAGCACTGGGTTCAGGGCTCAGGGCCGCAGGGGGTGGACCTGATGTGCGCCACCCTCAGTGAATTGGCGCCGCCGCTGGACATGATCTTGCCGGACGTCACGGTGATTGACTTGACCGCCACGTCATCGCTGCAGCGACCGGTAGAGCTGCTGTTCGAGGAGGCCGAGGCACGTGCTTTTGGTTATCGGGCAGCGATCGACCGCCTGCTGCAATACACCTTCGTGGTGCTTGTGCGTCACCTGATTGATCGGCAACTGCTGTCCGGCGGTGTGCTGGAGGCCATGGTCGACAGCCGTCTGGGTGTGGTGCTGTCCATGCTGCACGAATCGCCAGAGCACGACTGGACGCTTGACAGCATGGCGGAGCTGGCGCACCTGTCCCGGTCTGCCTTTGCCCTGCGCTTTGTCCAGGTGGTGGGCATACCGCCGTTGACCTACTTGACCCACTGGCGCATGGCGGTTGCCCGCAACCTACTCGCGCAAGGGCAGGCAGTGAAGGCGGTGGCCTCTCAGGTGGGCTACGGTAATGCCACCGCATTCGCGCGAGCGTTTCAACGGGCCTCGGGGCAATCGCCCAGCGCTTGGCAGATGGAGCATCTGAGTCAGCCGTAGGTCCATCGCGCCCTGGTTCTGGACGATCGGTGGCGTGATGCGGACGCCGAATGCCGTTGTGCTGTGCCGAACGGACCCGACTTCAGGTTCAATGCCTTGAGGCAGAACTTTGAAGGAGATCACGATGAACCCGAGCGAAAAAGCAGTCCTGGCCGGCGGTTGTTTCTGGGGCATGCAGGACCTGGTGCGCAAGCTGCCTGGCGTGTTGCGCACCCGTGTGGGCTACAGCGGCGGCGATGTGCCCAACGCCACCTACCGCAACCACGGCACCCACGCCGAGGCGTTGGAGGTGGAGTTCGACCCCACGCAGACGAGCTTTCGCGACCTGCTGGAGTTCTTCTTCCAGATCCACGATCCGAGCACCCCGGGGCGCCAGGGCAATGACCGCGGCAGTTCCTACCGGTCGGCCATTTTCTACACCTCGGACGAGCAGCTGGCCACGGCGCAGCAGACCATTGCCGATGTGAATGCCTCGGGTTTGTGGCCGGGCAAGGTGGTCACCGAGCTCGCGCCCGCGGGGCCGTTCTGGGAGGCCGAGCCCGAGCATCAGGACTACCTGGTCAAGCACCCCAACGGCTACACCTGCCACTACCCCCGTGCGGGCTGGAAGCTGCCGCGACGCGAGATCGGCTGACGGCCAACGCTCAAGAACGGTGGGGGTCGGCGCGCCAGTGGGCGGGCCGACCCGGTGTGTCTGTTTTTTTCCTGAGGAGATGGTGATGCAATCCCGGTGCATTCAACAGGCGCCCGAGCTGCGGGTGCCGTGGTGGATCGACGGCGAAGGGCGCAGCATGGCACCGCTGAAGCTGTCCGATCTGGGCGACGGGTTCAAAGTGATCTTCTGCTTCCAGCACTGGTGTCCGGGCTGCCACAGCCATGGCTTTCCGACCCTGCAGAAGCTGATCAAGGCGTTGGGCGATCGCGGCTTCGCGTTTGCCGCGGTGCAGACCGTGTTCGAGGGCGCCGAGTCCAACACCTTCGAGCGCCTGCGCGAGACGCAGTTGCGCTACGGCTTGAACATTCCGTTCGGACACGACCCTGCGATCGGACGCGCGTCGTCGCTCATGGCGGACTACGGGACGCGCGGCACGCCGTGGTTTTTGGTGATCGATCCGCTGGACGAGGTGCTCTACAGCGACTTCGAGCTCGACGAGCGGCAGCTGATCGGGGCGTTCGGCGCTTCGAACGATGGTCTCAAGGCGGCCTGAAGTCATGCGTGCGTCCACACCAAAGGCCGTGTCGGAGCCGAAGACGCCGGGGACGGGCCCGGCGTTTCGGCTGCCGTTTGACAACAGCTTCTTCCGGGACATGCAGGGGTTCTATGTGCCTTGGAAGCCCGAGCCGTCCCCGGCCCCGGCCTGGGTGCAGTTCAACGACGCCCTGGCGCTGGAGCTGGGGCTGGAGCCGGCGACGCTGAAGTCTGCGACCGGTCTGGCGTGGCTGTCCGGCGTGGAAATGCCGGCTGAGGCGGCGCCGCTGGCGCAGGCCTACGCGGGACACCAGTTCGGCCAGTTCTCGCCACACTTGGGGGATGGCCGCGCCTTGCTGCTCGGGGAACTCATCGACACGGCAGGACAGCGTCGGGACCTGGCCCTCAAGGGGTCGGGCCGTACGCCGTTTTCGCGCCGTGGCGATGGCAAGGCGGCACTGGGCCCGGCGCTGCGCGAGTACCTCATGGGCGAGGCCATGCACGCGTTGGGCATTCCCACGACGCGTGCGCTGGCGGTGATCCGGACCGGTGAGCGGGTGAACCGCGAGGGCTCGCCCCCCGGGGCGATCTTGGTGCGCGTGGCGGCCAGCCACTTGCGGGTGGGCACTTTTGAGTTCTTCGCGGCGCGGGAGGAGGAGGTGATGCTTCGGCGGCTGCTCGACTATGCCGTGGCGCGGCATGACCCCGCCCTCGCCAAGCTTTCCGACAAGCCCATTCCGATGCTGGAGGCCGTCTGTGAGCGGCAGGCGCAGCTGATTGCACGCTGGATGGGCGTGGGCTTCATCCACGGGGTGATGAACACCGACAACATGAGCATTTCGGGCGAGACCATCGACTATGGTCCGTGTGCGTTCATGGAGGGTTTCGATCCGGCCACGGTGTTCAGCTCGATCGACCGTCAGGGGCGATATGCCTACGGCCAGCAGCCGGCCATGGCGCAATGGAACCTGGCCCGTCTGGCCGAAGCGTTGCTGCCGGTTCTGGACGCCCGCGATATCGACGTCGTGGAACGGGTGGAACAGGTGGTGGCCGGGTTTGCCGTGCGCTTTGACCGGCATTGGACCGGGCAGCTGCGCGCCAAGCTGGGCTTGGCCGCTGAAGAGCCGGACGACCGCGCCCTGGCGGACGACTTCCTGCAGCTGCTGCAGCGGGAAAAGGTGGACTTCACGCTGGCGTTCCGCCTCCTGTCCGACGCCATCACGGGGCCGGATGCCGCACTGCACGACCTGTTCGGACGGGAGCGCCCGGCGCTCTCGGACTGGCTGGCGCGCTGGCGCCAGCGCATGGCCCGGGAGGGAAGGACCTTGCAGGACTGCGCCGCAACGGCGTGGTCGGTCAATCCCTTCGTGATCCCGCGCAATCACCAGGTGGAGGCGGCGCTGTCGAGTGCCGTGGACGAGGCCGACCTCGGTCCGTTCGAGCGCCTGCTGGCGGTGCTGGGGCGGCCGTACGAGACGGTGGAGTCCGCGCGGCCATTCACGCTGCCGGCCTCGCCCGAAGTGGCCGCAGCCCACCGCACCTTCTGCGGCACCTGATTGGGGTTCTAAGCCAGAACCGCCGAAATTTCCGTCATCCCAGCTCCAGCCCCGCCACGAGCGCATCCAGGTCGATCATCTTGCCGTCGCTCTGGAAGGTGTAATGCCCGTTCAGCAGGATGTGCCGCCAGGCCGCCGGCGATATCTGGGTCAGGAGAGCGTGCGCCTTGGCGTTGCCGCTCGCCTCGTACTTCATCAGCAGCCGCGAGAGGATGGCCGAGTTGTAGAAGATGACCGCGTTGGCGATCAGCCTGGCGCACTGGTTGCTGATCTCAATTTCGATGTCGGTGCGCCCGGTCAATTCCTTCTTGCCGCCGACCTGGGCGATGGTTGAGCGTAGCTGGTGATAGGACTCGATGCGGTTCTGTGAGCGGTGAACGTTGCGCTCCAGTTGCGGATCGCGCAGGTAGCGCAGCGTGTAGATGCTGCGGATGAGCTTGTCGAACTCGAACACCGCGCGCCGCGTGGGGTTCGGCGCGGTGTAGGTGCATAGCTTGCGGATCAGCGTGCCCTGCGTCATCTCCTTCAGTCCGAGCGTGGCGACAATCTGGTCGAGGTTCGGCTTCTCGCTGACTATGAGATCGCGGTCGATTCTCCCGGCCGGCCGGATCAGGCACTGATCGTACAGCGCCGGATCGTCGGCACTGTAGAGTTCCTTCAACTGATCGCCAAGGTCGGTGAAGCGCGGCTCGAAACGCAGGCCGAACCAGTGCAGGATAGCGAAGTTGGCCTTGTTGACGCTGTGCATGTCGCCGGTGATCGCGGTCGGCACGATGTCCGACGTGTTGCGATACCAGATGTCGAACACGTGATGGGCCTCGTAATCGTGCGCGCCGATCAGGTAGCCGTTGAGCGGCACGTGGTTGCACAGCAGCGTGTAGGCGACCACGCCCTTGCCGCGCCCAAAGTATTTGCGCGAGTGGCGCGCTTTCACGGTCGGCCGCTCGACGCCGAATTTCTGACCATCGACGGCACCGTACAGTGCATCGAGGTCGAACGAGTAGTACGGGAAGATCGGCAGCGCGGCGATGGCGTTGCTGATGCAGTCGTTGGCCGCGTGCAGCGTTGCGTGGCGCAGGTACTGTTGGTAGGCGCTCTCCAGCACGTGGTACGGGATGTCGCTGGTGCGTGCCATGACCTGGTTGCCGTGGTTCATCGCCTGCGCGATGATGACCGCCATCAGGCTGTCGGCGTCGGCGACCTTCTTCGCATAGCGCGGCTGCAAAGGCGTCAGCGCCGACAGGAACTGGCACTGGCCGTTGACGAAGCGGAACACGTCGGCCACGTCGCAGAACGGCAGTTGCTCGTAGAACGCCTTCTCGCGCGCCTTCTGGTTCTCGCCCTTGGGCTTGCGCCATGTCAGCTTCTGCGTGTCCTTGTCGTATTCTAGGTGCGTCAGCTTGCCCTGCTTCAGCTCGCGGTTGAAGGCCAGCCACTGAGCGCGCAGCTCGGTCGCGAGCGCATCGAGCTGGGCATCGAGTGGCTGCCGCAGGAACGGGATGTCGATCTGCGCCAGCACGGCGGCCTTCTCATCCAGCGAAACCAGCTCGTCGGAAAAATGCCGGTGCTGCAAGCTGTCGTCGAGGTAGAGTTCACCCGACTGGAAGCGCTTCCTGACCTGGCGGTACAGCCAGAACTCGTAGCGGTCGGCATGCAGGTCCGTCGGCTTGCCATCGGCATCGAAGGTCAGCAGGTACGGTCGCAAGCGTTTCGGCAGCGTGGCCGCTGGACATTCGGCGAGCGGCCGTTGCGATAGGCGCTGCTGTTTGGCGAACACGTCCTTGGCCCAGGCCAGCGCCACGAGCCACGGGCTGCCCGGATCAGTGCCAGCGAGGTCGAGCGCGACATACAGCGGCCGAAGATGGCGGCGGATGCGCTCAGCCAGGCCGTCCACCGCCTGCCAGTGCAAAGCCAGCTTGCTCACCGGCTTCACGCTCATGCGCTGCGCGGTGGTTTGCAGCGTATCGCGGGGCATGATTTTGTAGGCGCGCTGGCGCACATCGCCGAACGGCGTGGGATCGGGCACGCTGTCGTCGATGTAAAGCGACAGCAGGCGGCCGACCTGCGGTGTGTCTTGCTGACGGCGCACCTGCTCGGCGACAAAGGATTGCTTTGCGCCCGCACTGCTTTCGTCCTCCAACTGCTTCATGTGGTAGGCCATCGCATCGACCAGGTTGTCGGAAAGCTGCCGGTAGCGCACCCAGGCATAGCAAAGCAGGTAGAGGTAGGTCTGATCGGCCTTCAGGTTGCGTAGATCGTGGACGGTGTAGAAGTTCGCCAGGCTGGCGTAGTACAGCAGATTCTGCTGCGAGACGCCGAGCTTGGGCAGCAGCGCCTTGGCGATCCGGTGCAGCGGCTCCAGCGTGGCGCGCTTTTCGCGTTCGCGGGCCATCTGACGCCAGCCAAAGTCCTTGGCGTCCTGCTTGAGCGCCGCCAATTGCGACAGGGTGTCGTCACGCACTAGAAGCCGACCCAGCGCGGCCTTGGCCGATTCGTCCAACACTTCCGACAGCAGGCCAGCCAGCCGCCGACGCTCGGCGGACAGGGCTTCGCTCACCAGCTCTTGCAGGGTGGTATAGCCGGGCCGGATGATCTTGTGCTCGTTTAGCCAGACGATCAGCTCGGCGGCGATGAACCCCGGCATCACGTCGCGCCGCACGGTCTGCGCGGCCTGCTGCGCGAGCTGCGCCAGGAACTCGGCCGCCCACGGCCGGTAGCCGAACAGATCGGCAATCCACTCGCGCTGGGTGTAGTGCTCGTGCTTGGAGATTGGCTTGTGCTCGAAGGACTCGCCGTGGAAGTAGCGGCTCAGCACGAAGGCGCAATCGTGCTCGACCTCACTCCAGTCGAAGCGGAAGAAGGCATGCTTGGCCTTGAAGTAACCGATCTGCAAGATGCAATAGACCTGGGCATGGAGACCAGGCCGGCTGCTGGCGAGCGCCAGTTCGGTTTCAGTCAACGCCAAGTATTCCAGCCGCTGGGCGTCGTCGAAGTCCGGCAGGCCGTACAGGGCTTCCTGCTCGGCGTCCGACAGGACGGTCAATCGTTCGCTCTTGGTCGTCATCGCGATGACGCTCCACGAGAGCCCGTCCAACCAACCCGTGCCAGGGTCTCGATCAGCGTGGTTCGCTTGACGCCGAAGTTGCGGCACACCGCCGCCTTGGACATGCCGCCATCGAGCGCAGCGACGATGGCCTCCAGCTTCTCGCCGGTGATCGCCTGCGGCCGGCCGCCGATCCGGCCGCGTTTGCGGGCGGCAGCCAGACCGGCGACGACACGTTCCTGGATCAAGGCGCGTTCGTACTGCGCGAGCGCGCCGAACACCTGGAACAGAAACTCGCCCGAGGGCGTCGTGGTATCCAGGTTCTCCGTCAGCGAGCGGAACGCCACCTGCTTTTTCTTGAGCGAGGTCACGATGGCGAGCAAGTGCGACAACGAACGGCCGAGCCGGTCGAGCTTCCACACGACCAACACGTCGCCAGGGCGAACGAATTCGAGCGCCCGCGCCAGGCCCGCGCGGTCGTCCTTCGCGCCGGAAGCATGATCCTCGAACAGATGCCGCGCATCGACGCCGACGGCGAGCAGCGCATCGCGCTGCAAGTTCGTGCTCTGGCGGTCGGAGTCCGACGACACGCGCATGTAACCTACCAACATAAGCGGAAAACCATTAAGACGAGGTTTCCGTATGGTAGCGTCTGGCGACAGAGTTTTCCGCACAATTTTGCGGCCACTCGGAGGTTGGTGCAGAGGACCGTTGAAGGCCTGTCGAAAAACAAATGTTTTCCGACAGGCCTTGGCCTAGCGCACGCCCGCCTTGCAGCGTTCTGTGAATAGCGCTTAGTAATGACGGCGTATATACTTTGTTAGTATCAAGTGGCAGGAGGCCCCGATCATGTCAAAACAAGCCGTTTTCACGATGAAGCTGGAGCCTGAGTTGCGCGCCGAGTTTATGGCCGAAGCCGAGGCGGCCCATCGCCCGGCGTCGCAAGTGCTGCGCGAGCTGATGCGCGAGTTCGTTCAGCGCCAGCGCGAGTCGCGCGAGTACGACGAGTTCCTGCGCCGCAAGGTCGAAGCCGGCCGGGCTTCGATGCGCGCTGGATTGGGGCGGTCGAACGATGAAGTTGAGGCCGAATTCGCCGCACGGCGTGCCAGTGTGGCGAGCCAGGCGTGAGGGTTGTTTGGACGCCCGAAGCGCAGCAAGACCGTGCCGATGTGTGGGACTACATCGCAGCCGACAATCCGCGCGCGGCGGCCCGGATGGATGAGATTTTCAGCGACGCGGCCGCCCGCTTGATCCAGCACCCCATGCTGGGCAAGCCGGGAAAGATTCCCGGGACCCGCGAGTTGATCCCGCACGAAAGCTATCGCCTGGTGTATCAGATCGACGGCGAAACGGTGTGGATACTGACGCTGGTTCATACTGCCCGCCTGTGGCCGCCTGTGCGCGATTAAGATATGATCATGGCAACAATGAAACGGCGCGTTGACAGACTGCTTTCGAGCCAGACCGCGGTCGGCGGCAGGCGGCCAGTTGCGGACGGTCAAGCATCTTCCCGGTAGCGGACGTTCAATAGTGTCTCTGACCTGCTTCGCTCCCTCTATGAAGGGAGGTCGCTGGCCCATCCGCGCACTCACAGCCTGCCAGTAGGCGCAAATTGGCAGCGCTCCGTCCGGCAGCGCACAGACTGCGGCCGTACGTCCGCGTAGGTTCGCTTCAGCAGTTTCGATTCGAAAGTTCAATGTGATTGCTGCGGGCGGTCGTCGCAGTTGCGCGGAGGCGATGATGCACAAGCACGGGATCGGCAGATAGGTTCTTCGAAGCTGCAAGAGTTAAAACATTCACACATGAAAGATTGAAATGGATACACGATTATTTGCTTTCGTCGGCGCAGACATTGGCCCTTGGCGGATTGTCAGGGCCGAAACGAGAGTTGGCGAGCCCCTGCCTGAAGCCAAAAGGCTCAACGTCGTATCCGCTTCAGAGTTGCAGTCTGAAACCAATGCACCCTGGATACTTCGTGGAATAACCAGCAATGAACGATATGTCATGCGCGCAGAGAAGAATGAAATTGTAGCGAAGCAGCAAGGTCTGGCGCGCCCAGAAGCAACGTGCGGTGCGCTAATACCGATCCGGAAGAACGCAGCTTGGTGGGAGCTCACGCAAGACGAACGCCGGAGCGTTTTCGAACAGTCGAAGCACGTCCAAATCGGGCTTCAGTATTTGCCTGCAGTAGCGCGCAAGCTCCACCACTGCCGCGACCTCTCAGAGAATGAACCGTTCGATTTTCTGAATTGGTTCGAATACGCGCCAATTCATGAGGTTGAGTTCAACAGGCTGCTTTCCGAACTGCGTGCGTCAGAGGAATGGAAATACGTCGACCGAGAAGTCGATATTCGTCTTACGCAAGCACAGGTCTAACCCGCCGATGAACACGGACCCCCAACAGCGGCGCGTTGCGCCGCCGTTTCGGGCCGGTTATCGGCAACGTAGAACTCTCGGATACAGTTGTTCTGTAATAACTTCTCAAGCCAAATTGATTTTTGGAGTGGATATGGAAATGGAATCAAGAATATTTTCGGTAACAGAATATATTCGTCCGTCTGACGGCGAACCAATTCGTTCAGTGGTTCTGGAAACCAAGGACTCAGCAGTTGTTGTTTGGCATGCCCATCCTGGGCAAGAAATAACCGCTCATGTTCACCCGGACGGCCAAGATACTTGGACGGTTATCTCTGGAGAGGCTGAGTATTACCAAGGAGGCGGCAAAGTCGCTCATCTAAAGGCTGGAGATATTGCCATAGCAAAACCTGGCCAAGTGCATGGCGCTCTAAATACTAGTCCAGTGCCGTTTGTATTTGTCTCAGTGGTTGCATCTGGCAACGCGGGTTTTGCGTTGGCTGAAAAATAGTCTTTCTCAAATGTGTGCCCCAGAGAGTTCTAACCCATCCATCAACACGGACGCTGCGCGATGAAGCCGCGCCGCGCCGGCTAACTCCACGTTGAGCGTCAGCTTTCCATATGTCTGGGGGTCTGCAACGGGTCGGGTGCCGTCGCGTGCGCAGTGTCAAAGCTGACATGACTAATACATGAGATGGGCTGATGCTCGCCGTCCGGTCAGGCAGCTGCCCCCCTGCAGGACTCACAGCAGTTGTATGCCACCCGTCATCCGAGACGTCAGTCGGCCTCATCCAGACCGGAACAATCTGGACGTGACGTCCGGCTGGCATTGCCGTGATCGAAATGGCGGCTAGTGACACGACTGTTGGGTCTACCCCATCGACCGGGCGCGGGACAAGCCACGTTGATCGGCTGACGGAATTTTCGGCGGTTCCGGCTTAGAACCCCTGATTGGGGTACCCAACGATTTCTGAAAGGAGACTTCGCATGACCACAACGAAACAGGAACCCGGTGTCCTTGGCGAAGCGGCCGCTCCCCTGGGTGTGACCCGGTGGGTGGACGCGTCGGGCCAGGCGCTGGAACACTTCGACCTGGACCGCATGCCCGGCCGGTTCAAGCTCATCTTCTGTTTTCAGGACGCCTGCCCGGGGTGCCATGCGACCGGCTTTCCGGCGCTTGCCCGGGTGGTCGACGCGTTTCGGGGGAGCGACTTCGTCGGGTTCGCCGCAGTCCAGACCGTGTTCGAGGACTTCGGTTCGAACACCTGGGAGCGCATGCTGGCCAATCACTCCCGCTACGCGCTGGGCATTCCCTTCGGGCACGACGCCGGTGACGAACAGGACGGCGCGGGTTCGGAGCTGATGCGCCGCTACCGCAACGGCGGCACACCCTGGTTCATCCTGATCGATCCCGATGGCAGAGTGGTCTACAACCATTTCCGAATCGACGCCGACAAGCTCGTCACCTTTCTCAAGCGGCTGGAAAACGAACCGGCGGCACCGGAGCCTGGGCCCGACATGTTGACTTGGAAAGGAGTGATTCAACTGGTGGAAACGGGCAACCCGACGCCACCGCGCCGAGTTGAGCGCAGCGAAGCCGAGTGGGCCCAACAGCTGACGCCCGAGCAGTTCCGAATCACGCGGCTCAAGGGCACCGAACGGGCGCACAGCTCCTCGATGTGTACGCTGTTTTCGCCCGGGATCTACCGGTGCGTGTGCTGCGGCACTGAACTATTCGATGCGTCGACCAAATATGACAGCCGCAGCGGCTGGCCCAGCTTCACGCAGGCCATTGCCCCGGGTCTGGTGGGCTATCACGGAGACAACAGCCACGGCATGGTGCGGGTGGAGACGACGTGCAACGTCTGCGACGCCCACCTGGGTCACGTGTTTCCCGACGGACCCAAGCCCAGCGGTCTGCGCTACTGCATCAACGCCCTGGCACTGGAGAAAGCATGAGCAGCGAAAAGGTAGGCTTCGCTGGCAGCAGCCAGGGTCTGCTGGTGGGTGTCTTGGAACGCCCGGACCATGCACCGTTACAAGCCCTGGCGGTGTTTGCCCACTGCTTTACCTGCGGAAAGAACTCTCTCGCCGCGACCCGCATCAGCCGGGCGCTGGCTCAGCAGGGCATCGCCACGCTGCGCTTTGATTTCACCGGTCTGGGCGAGAGCGAAGGCGACTTCGGGCGCGGTGGCTTTTCGTCCAGCGTGGCGGACATTGTGGCGGCGGTGCACTGGATGCAGAGCACGATCGGCATGCCTGCACTGTTGGTCGGACACAGCCTGGGGGGGACGGCGGCCATCGCGGCGGCTGCCCGCCTCGACGGCATACGGGCGGTTTGCACGCTGGGCGCACCCGCGACGGCCGACCATGTGCTTCGTCACTTCGGTCCGACCAAGTCCGAAGAGGATGGGCAGATCCAGGTCGACCTGGGCGGCCGGGCGTTCAGGATCGCGCCGGCCTTCATTGAAGAGCTCCAGGCCCAAGCCCACGAGAACCCGGTCAAGGGGCTTCGCGCGGCCTTGCTGGTTATGCACGCGCCAAGTGACGCGGTGGTGGACATCGGCGAGGCACAGGACCTGTTCAAGGCGGCCAGACATCCTAAGAGTTTCATCAGCCTGGACGATGCGGACCATCTGCTCACGCGCCCGGCCGATGCGCAGTATGCGGCTGACCTGATTGGCGCCTGGGCCTCGCGGTTTCTGCCGATGCGAGCCGAGCGAAACGATGCGCCGTCGGACCTTCGTGCGGGCGAGGTGTGGGTGGGGGAGCACGATCACGCCTTCTGGCGATCGATGCGAGCAGGTCCGCACCACCTCGACGCCGATGAGCCCAAGGAAGTGGGTGGTGGCGAACGCGGGCCCGATCCTTATGAACTTCTGCTGATGTCGCTGGGCGCCTGCACGTCCATGACATTGCGCCAGTACGCCAAGCGAAAAGGCTATGCGCTCAAGGATGTCCAGGTCAGGTTGCGTCATGAGCGCGCGCACGCGACCGATTGCCAGGAGTGCGGGGATCGCTCGGGACAGGTTGACCACGTCACGCGGCAGCTCCTGCTGAGCGGACCGTTGAGTGAAAGCCAGCGACAGGACCTGTTGCGCATCGCCGATCGTTGCCCCGTGCATCGAACGCTGGAGAACCATCCGGTGATCACCACCACACTGATTCGGGACTGATCCCAACCACACACAAACGAAGGAGACGGAGCATGAGAGCCATCTGGAAAGGCACCACCATCGCTGAGAGCGATGACATCGTGGAAGTTGAAGGCAACGCCTATTTCCCACACGACGCGTTGCGCCCGGAACATTTCAAACCAAGCGATACGCACACCACCTGTCCATGGAAGGGGCGGGCCAGCTACTACGACGTCGTGGTCGGCGAAGACGTGAACGCTGACGCGGCGTGGTACTACCCGTCGCCCAAGGCTGGTGCGGAGGCGGTGACCGGCAGGGTGGCGTTCTGGCGCGGTGTCGAGGTGCGGCCATGAGCGGGGAACAGAGGTTCGACGCGATCGTGATCGGAGCCGGTCAGGCCGGTCCCTTTCTGGGCGCGACACTCGTTGCCCGGGGTATGAAGGTGGCGCTCATCGAGGAGCGTGACCTGGGTGGTACCTGTGTCAATCGGGGCTGCACCCCAACCAAGACCCTACGCAAGTCGGCTCGTGTGGCTCACATGGCGCGCCGGGCCAGCGAATTCGGTGTGCAAACCGGGTCGGTCCAGGTCAACTTCAGGGCAGCGATGGAGCGCATGCAACGCCGGGTGGAGGAGGCTCGCTCTGGCCTGCAGGCCTGGCTGGGCCAGTTGGAAGGACTCACCATCATCAAGGCGCGCGGTCGCCTGGCGGGCCGTGAAGGCGAACAGTTCGTGGTGCTGGCCGGCGAGCATCAGCTGGTGGCGCCCAAGGTGGTGCTGAACACCGGCACACGTCCCTTTGTTCCGCCGGTGCCTGGGCTGGACGAGCTGCCGTTCCTGGACAACGAACGGCTGTTGGCGCTGCGTGAATTACCGTCCAGGCTGGTGATCATCGGCGGTGGATACATCAGCCTGGAGATGGCTCAGATCTTTCGGCGGCTGGGAAGTGAGGTTGCCATTCTGGAAACAGGGCCCCGCCTCACGGCCCGCGAGGACGAGGACATTGCAGCCGCTGTGACCGGAATGCTGACAGCGGAAGGCATCGAAGTGAACACCGGCGTGCGCATTGAGCGGGTCGGCAAGGCGGACAACGACGCTGGCGTGCGGGTGCAGTTGGCTGGTGGCCGCAGCGTGGATGGCAGCCACCTGCTGGTGGCCACCGGGCGAATACCGAACACCGACTGTCTGGGCCTGGAAACGGTGGGCCTGGAGGTCAGTGCGCGAGGCTACCTGGTCACCAACGACCGGCTCGAAACCGCGGTTCCCGGCATCTGGGCGCTGGGTGACATCAATCAGCGCGGGGCCTTTACCCACACCAGCTACCACGATCAGGACATCGTGGCGGAGAACCTGGCCGGAGGGCAACGCAGCGCCGCCGCGCGCGTCGGCATTTATGCCATGTTTACCGATCCTCCGCTGGCCCACGTCGGTCTTTATGAGGCCGACGCGCGAAAACTCGTGACCGAAGGGCGACGCATTTCCCAGGCGGTTCACGCCATGAAGGACGTCAGTCGCGCGAAGGAAGAAGGCGAAACCGTGGGCAAGATCAAGCTCCTCATCGATGAGGACAGTGGTCATTTCCTCGGAGCGACCATGCTCGGGATCCAGTCGGACGAGATCATTCAGGCGATCGGTCTGGTGATGGCCAGTGGCGGCACCTGGAAGTTGGTCCGGGATGCATTGCCCGTTCACCCGACGGTCACCGAGTTCCTGCCCACCATCATTGATCGACGCAAGCCCTTGACCGCAAGTTCTGGGTGAGCCGGAGGACCCACACCATGCCCATCAACCGCTCATTCAGCGGCCGCAATCGCGATGTCCACAACCACGGCGGTCGACTTCCGCCAGGACAGTCCCTGACGGAAGGTTTTCCCGTGCTGACTGCGGGCCCCACCCCAAAAGCCTTGGCGCTTGGCGATTGGCGCTTGACCTTGAAGGTCGGTGTGCGGCCGGTTCGCGTTTGGACCTGGAGCGAATTCCAGGCCCTGCCCCAGACCGAGCAGGTGGTCGATATCCATTGCGTTACCACCTGGTCGAAATTCGACACCCGCTGGCGCGGTGTGACGTTGGACACCTTGTTGCAGGCGGCCGGACTGGAAGCGCCCACGCCTTGGGTGTTGGCGCATTCTCAGGACGGCTACTCCACCAACGTGCCGTTGGCCGATCTGACACAAGGGCGCGCAATGATCGCAACGCACTACGACGACCGACCGCTCGCGCCCGAGCACGGGGGACCGGCACGCCTGTTGGTGCCGCATCTCTACTTCTGGAAGTCGGCCAAGTGGGTCAATGCGCTGCAGTTCAACGAGCGCGACGAGGCCGGGTTCTGGGAACTGCGGGGCTATCACATGCGAGGCGACCCTTTCAAGGAAGAGCGCTATGGATGAGGCTGTTGGTCAACACCGGCTGAGCTGGCAGACCGCACGCATCGATGCGTTGCAGGCACTGACTCCACGCGTCATGCGGGTGGTGCTGCGTCCTGACAGATGGGTTCGCCCGAGGCCGGGCCAGCATTTGGATGTCCGACTGACAGCGGAAGACGGCTATCAGGCACAACGGAGCTATTCACTCCTCTCACCTCCTCAACGTACCGGGCTCTATGAGCTTGGCATTGAGCGTTTGGACGATGGCGAAGTATCCACCTGGTTTCACGACAAGGCCCAGCACGGCGAAACGATTGAAGTCCTCGGACCGGTTGGAGGTCATTTTGTGCTTGACGAGTCGAACACACGACCAGCCTTGCTGATTGGGGGAGGATCTGGCGTCGTTCCCCTTTTGTCCATGGCAGCGCAACGCGTGGGTGCATACAGCCAAGCGCATACAACGCTGTTGGTTGCCGCACGCCATCTTGACGAAGTGTTGCTCTGGCCCACCCTGCAGCGATGGGAAGCGTTTACGCCGCGGTTTCGCAGCCGACTGGCGCTCTCGCGGGATACCTGTGCCCCGCGCGCACAGGACCACGTTGGCCGCATTGATGGAGCCGATGTTGCTTGGGCATTGCAGCAATTGGGTGATGTGGCGACCGAATCTGCGCAGGTTTTCATCTGCGGGCGTAATGACTTTGTCGAGTCCATCGTTCATATGGTCACCGGGCTAAATGTGCCCGAGGTCTCCATCCGCACCGAGCGCTTCGGAAGTTGACTCTCTTTTTTCTCATCTGCCGTGACACCTGAAGACATCCGCCTAACCCGATACGTCTCTGTCCGTTCGCGCAGCGAACGTCTGTGTGCCCCTCTGAGTGCCGAGGACCATGTTCCCCAACCGGTTTCCGACGTCAGTCCGCCGAAGTGGCACTTGGCCCACACCACGTGGTTCTTCGAGACTTTTGTCCTCGCGAAACAACAGCCGGACTATCGACTGTTCCATCCTCTGTATGGCTACCTGTTCAACAGCTACTACGAATCGGAGGGCGCTCACCTGGCACGCCCGCAGCGAGGGAGCTTGAGTCGCCCGACGGTGGCTGAGGTGATGGCGTATCGCGCGCATGTGGACGAGTCCATGCGCCGTATGCTGAAGGAACCACTGGAGCCCGCGGTCGCGGCCTTGGTAGAGCTGGGCATGCAGCATGAACAACAGCATCAGGAGTTGCTGATCACAGACATCAAGTACATCCTGGGCCACAACCCATTGCATCCGGCGTATGACCCTCTGGGCATCGGTCCCCAAGATGTGACGGCCGAACATGATGGAACCTGCCCACCACTGGACGATTGGCTTAGCGTCGAAGGGCAGACGATTCGCATGGGCCACCAGGGGCCAGGGTTCGCCTTCGACAACGAGTCGCCATCGCATTTGGCGCTCATTCAAGGAGTAGACATCCGTGTGGCGCTAGTCACCAATGATGAATACCTTCAGTTCATGCGCGACGGAGGATATCAGCGCCATTCGCTCTGGCATGCGGAAGGCTGGGACTGGGTGCAAACGCTTAAATTCCGTGCGCCGATGTACTGGCAGCCCGACCCTAACCAGCCTGACGGATGGGGTCATTACACGCTCCAGGGGGTGATGCCGCTGACCAGTCAGGCACCAGTCACGCATGTCAGTTACTACGAGGCACACGCTTTCTGCGATTGGGCGGGGTGGCGATTGCCCACCGAGTTCGAGTGGGAAGCAGCGGCAAGCCGGTTCGACTGGGGGCGTCGATGGGAATGGACGCGCAGTGCCTATCAGCCCTATCCCGGTTTTGCCCGCAGCGAGGGCGCAGTGGGCGAATACAACGGGAAGTTCATGGTGAACCAGCAGGTCTTGCGCGGAGCGTCCTGGGCCACATCGCCGGGCCACGCCCGTTTGACATACCGGAACTTCTTTCACGCTCCGTTGCGTTGGCAGTTCACGGGCATCCGTCCTGTTCGCTCGCGGGAGTCCGCATGACTGATCGGGACAGACTGACGGAGCATGTTCTGCAAGGGTTGACGCGACCACAGAAGGCGCTCTCATCCGCTTGGTTCTACGACGATGAGGGCTCGCGCCTGTTTCAGCAGATCATGGCGCTGCCCGAGTACTACCTCACACGCCTTGAGCACGAGCTGCTGCGCTCACGCGCGGATGAGCTTTCCCGGTGGATAGATCCTCGGTGCAGCCCGATCGATCTGATTGAACTGGGCAGCGGCGACGGGGCCAAAACGCTGTCGCTGTGCCAGGCACTGGCGCAACGTGAAGTGGATTGCATCTACAGGCCTATGGATGTGTCCGCACACGCCCTAGCGGATCTGAGCCGCCGCTTTGACACGTACCTCCCCCGCATGGCCATCGAACCGGTGCTGGGAGACTATTTCGAGCATTGGCCTCAGATTGCCGAAGGGCGACGCCAGGTTGCAATGTTGCTGGGCAGCAATCTGGGCAACCTCGACGAACACGGTGCCGTCAAGCTGCTGCAGCGGGTGCATTCGCATTTGCGCCCGGGTGACCTTGTGCTGCTTGGTCTGGATCTGGTCAAGGACCCGGCCATGTTGCGCGCAGCATACGACGATTCACAGGGCGTGACCGCTGCGTTCAATTTGAATCTGCTGACGCGGTTGAATCGCGAGTTGGGCATGGACTTCGATCTGACGAAATTTCGGCACTACGCCAGCTACTGTCCGCTGGAACACGTGGCCAGAAGCTTTCTGGTGAGCCAAGTTGACCAGGTGGTCCACAGCAGAACCCTTGACCGAGGGTTTGTATTCCATGCCGGGGAGACCATCTATACAGAGCAATCCCAGAAATACTCCCTGGCTTCAATCGAACACCTCGCACGCCGAAGCGGGTTTGACAACACCTGCACCCTGACCGACCCCCGAGGCTGGTACGCCATCACCGTCTGGCACCGGCTACCGTTCACCCCAACGCAACAAACGTCGACCTGAAAAAGGAGTCCTAATGAGCAACAAGACCCATCTGCGCCAGACCATGCTGGACCTTGCCGAAGGGCGCCTGCGGTTTGCTGAACAGACCTATGCGCAATACCTGGTCGGTGCGGCGGGCCGCGGAGATGAACCCAGTGAAAGCGATGCGGCGTCGCGGGCCGTCAACAATGCCGCTCTGGCGCAGGCGTTCGAATGCCCCATTCACGATCATCAGGAGGCCCTGGAAGTCTTACGTCAGATCGATTTCGGTCCCCGGGATTCGGTGGAGACAGGCGCCGTGGTTCGCATCGACGGGCGTTGGTTCGTGATTGCGGTTGCTAGCGATGCCTTCCAGTGCGACGGCAACACCTACATGGGAATTTCCACCCAGGCGCCCATCTACGCAGCGATCGCAGATGCCCGAGCCGGTGATGTTGTCAGCTTCCGGCAACGCGAACTGCACATAGAGGAAGTCTTGTGATGCACCTCATTCGAGTCTGAACGATGGGCGGCACGCTGCGCGACTTGGTCCGGCGCTTTCATGGCACAGGTCGACTTGGTGCCATCGTTCTGCGCCCGGATCGCCTCAAGGACGCTGTGTCCGTGCAGGAGGCCAGGGCCGAACCGGGTCTCGGGCTGATTGGCGATCACCGCTCCCTGCGGCTTCGTCAGTCGGATGCGCAACGCCATCGCGAGCTGAGTCTGATCCAGGCTGAGCACCTCAGCTTGCTCGGGGTCTGGACGGGGCAAGCCCCAATTGCCCCGGAGCGTTTGCGGCGCAACCTCGTGATCTCGGGGATCAACATCGCCGCGATGCATTCACCTTTCCGGGAAGAGCGCTTTGTCTGGCGAATTGGCGGTTCGGTCCGCATTGAAATCACGGGGCCATGTCCTCCTTGTTCACGCATGGAGGACGAGCTCGGTGAAGGCGGTTACGCCGCGCTGCGTGGTCACGGGGGCGCCACGGCACGGATCGTCGTAGGTGGCGTGCTACGGGTTGGAGATACCGTTAACCTTGACGTTGAATCCACCGTGGGCTGAGAGCCATGATCGAAGCAGAGCGTACGCCTGGGTTCCTCCATCTTCTCCAGATGACCGGCGGTGCGTCGTGGTTGCACATGTGCATCCACCACCGCGAGACGGAAGGTTTTCTCTCGAGCGCGACCGGCCTGGACAAGCTGATCGCCGCAGCGATGGTCTCTGAAGATACCCGGTCGCGGTTGCGCGTCCACGGGCAGGGTGTGATGGTTCTGCTCAAAGCGATGCATCTGAGAGCTGATGGAGTGGGGCATCCAGAGGACATGGTGTCCATGCGAATCTGGATTGATGAGCGTCGGGTTATCACGACCCGCGAGGAGGATGTGGATCCCATCCTCGAACTTGCAGAAGACATCTCTCAGGGGCGCGGCCCTGCAACGCCAGGTGACTTCCTTTGCGATCTCATCGAAGAGCACCTCGCGGAAGTTTCCGAGCAGGTCGAGATGCTGGAGGATGGGGTGGATCTGATCGGCGGCCTTCTGGTTCAGCACCAGACGGAAGCGGCATGCCCGAGCATGGCCAATACCCAGACCGCGATCTCTGGCTTTCTTCGTCATCTTGGCCCCCAGCGAGCCGTTCTTCAAACGTTGACAACTCTCGTCGTCCCGCCGCTGAATATAAATCACCGAGGCCGACTGGAGGAGCACCTGAACCAGCTGTTGCGGTTGCTCGAAACGCTGGAGAATTTGCGTGACCGTATCGATATCCTCAGTGACCAGGCAAACCGCATTCAGGAGCGACAGCTGAATCAAAGCTCTTATGTTTTTGCCGTGGTATCCACAATCTTCTTGCCCTTGAACTTTGTCACTGGCCTGTTTGGCGCCAATCTTCTGGGACTGCCGTTCGCAGATGCCACCAATGGCTTCTGGGTGTTGGTAGGTCTTTGCTTACTAATGAGTGTTGGGTTGGTAGCGGTCTTTCGCTGGTTCAAATGGCTTTAGTAGACGGTTTGTGGACTGTTTGAGATGTATCTTCGGAGCCGTCCATCAAGGACGGGTGCGCTGTTAGGAAAAACGATACGTGCCTGTTGATTCATCAGCACAACTGAGCCAGTGATCACGTCGAATACTGAGCCACTGGGTTGATGGATGTTCTGGCTACTCGGTTGTGGATAAGTCTATCGGGTCTGCTGCTTTTCGATCTCCTTTCTGAGCTTTTGCACGTGGCTTGGACGGTGCCGCGCCAGCGGCACTGGAGTGCTTGAATCGCCAGCTCTCATTGCCTGTCTCCACGATGTGGCAGTGGTGCGTGAGGCGGTCGAGCAAGGCGGTTGTCATCTTGGCGTCGCCGAAGACGCTGCTCCATTCCGAGAAGGTGAGGTTGGTGGTGATCACCACGCTCGTTCGCTCGTAGAGCTTGGAGAGCAGGTGGAACAGCATCGCACCGCCCGACTGCGTGAACGGCAGGTAGCCCAGTTCATCCAGGATCACCAGATCGACGTACATCAGCCGGTGTGCCAACTGCCCGGACTTGTTGGGGTCTCCTCGTTTTCAGTGCAATAAGTGACGGTACGAAAAGCTAGCACTGGCGCGGAGGTGGTGTTGGTAGATCGTTGATTTCATTGACTTTCCTGTTCACTTTCAAATCTGCGATTCGTGGCGTCAAACCGTGGTCGGTTTCATCCATTGGTGCCAGTTATCGATGCATTTGGCCGCGAAGGCAGGATTTGGTCAGCATAGCGGTCAACCGGGAAGCGAAACACACCCCGCAAGTTGATGCTCTCCAGCCTGGTGGGCGCAATCTTCCCGATCAGTTCCGGTGGAATGACCTGGCGGCGGTTCGACCAGCGATCCAGGACCGCCTGCATCTGTGAGGTATTCCACGCCATCACGATGTTGGCCATCAGGCTCAACGCATCGGCCACAGCCTGCATTTCATCGACACGTTTGGCCTGCGCCGGGCTGATCCGGCCGGTATAAATGGCGCGCTTGAGGGCGTTAACAGCCTCGCCCCGATTGAGCACCCGGCGCAACTCGTTCCTGAAAGCGTCCTTGACAAAGTAGTCAGCCAAAAACGCCGTACGCAGCAACCGCCCCAATTGCACGCCAGCCTCATAGATTGGATCGCCCTGGGCGGCAGAACCGAACCGCGCAAGAGCTGCCACCGCACTGGCATGTCCGCTCATGACCGAGGCTGCCAGGTGCACCAGACTATCCCAATGCTTTTCGATCAAAGCGACGTCGACATTGGCTTCGCACACCGCAGCGATTTCTGCGGGCACTTTGGTGCCGCGTGGCACAAAGAGGTGGCGCTGTTTGAGTTCCTTCAACCGCGGGCAAAGATCAAAACCAAGCAAACGGGCATGTGACATGGCAAAGTCGGTGTAGCCATGGGTATCCACAGCAAGCTGGCTGGTCTCCAGCTTTTCTTGGCGGATGACACCTTCAATGGCCACGCCCGCCTGGCGCTCATTGAGCACAAAGGGCTGCGCATGGAAGATGCCCCACCGGTCTTTTACATGGGAGTAGATTCCAATGGAAGGTGTGTTGCGCCGAGGATCAAGCCGGGCTTGCCACACCCGTTTGGTGGTCTCCATGCTCATCATGTCAGAAGATGCCAAATCGGACCGCCCCCAGGTGGCGGCAATCGGGTGTCGCTGCATGAATTCCAGCACAGCCTGGCAGGCCTGGCTCAGACGCCGTTCGTCCCGCGCCCAGCGCATGGCCTGGCGAATGCTGGTGGCAGACAATTGCGGAATCATGCGCGCGCATTCGACCGCAGTCAGACTGGTGCCGTGGGCCATGATGCCGGCATAGACCATCAGCAGCTCGTCGGTAGAGCGCGGCTCACGTCCGAGCATGATCCAGCTAAAGCGCACCTGGGCGTCAACGGCCAGAATCACTTCCGGCAATTGAACCTCACCGATGCGGTGATCCAAAGCCGCGCGCAGCTTGGTCACTTCTGGGTCTTCGTCCTCTGCGGGCAATGGCGACAAATGGAGTTCATCATCCACGCGCAGTACGCCACTGCGGGCTGCAGCGGCCACCGCATCGACACCGGCAGTTACTCTGGCCAGCAAAGGCTTCAAGAAAGTGGCAGCCTTGCTGGGTAACGATAGACGGGCATAGTGTTTCTTGGACTCTGCCTGCCAACGCTCGTCCGTGAAGAACAAGCGCGCACGACCCCGAAAGCTCAGGCTGTGCTCAATCCAGACCGAGCCATTGCGCACCGCGCGGCGCAGGGCAAACAGGGTGGCCACCTCCAACGCCTGAAACGCCCGTTCCCGGTCTGGGCTGGAGATCGAAACCTGCCAGATCATTCCCAGACTTGGTGCCACCACTTCAACTGGCAGCTTTCTGGATCCTTTGAGATATAAAGCTTGCAGCTTGGCAAGGTACTCGATGGCAGGATGCTCGCCGGTGGCCTGCCAGGGCAGCTTTGCAATGGCGACGAGCAACGACCGCACGGGGCGAATTCCATCAATCAATCCCTCGCGGACCAGGGAGGCCCTGCTCGGTGGTTTGCGTTTCTGGGTTTCGGTGATCAAGGCTTCAAGACGGGCACGCAACTCAGCATCTGGCACCGCACCTTGCGCGCTCAAGGCAACAAGTTCGCCGAGCAGCGTTTTGTACATTGCGGCCCAATTGACGGTAGCGGGGACATCGGCGGCAGCCTGACGCCACAGATCGGCGATCCGGCGCTGCACCATAAGGATCAACTGGTCTGTGGTGGTGAACAGGCAATACCGAAGAAAGCATGCGACCTCCACGGTGCGCGCTGGCTCTTTGATCTTGGCTCCGGCTGAGGGCGGCCTGGAGACAAGTCGGCGCGCGTAGCGGCGCAAGATGAGATCGGGGATGTCTGCCAGGTGCTTATGAACGTCCAGCGTGTAAAGCAGGTCGATGCGCTCCAGTACCTCGCTGATTTGGCGGGTTGAGTGTTTCGCCGGTGCAGCCCATAGCCAACTCTGCTGGGTTTGTCCATCTGGGCGCAGCTCTGAAACTGAGGCTCGCCAGCGATCAAGTGTTGCTGGATCAACGCTGGCGGCGATGGCGGTGCCTGTTTCAACTTCCAGCTGGGCAAGTGCCGCCGCAATCAGTGTCCGAATTGCCCGCCCGTGCACGATCACCAGCTTGTTCTTGTACAGCCATTGACGCGCCCGCACGAGTAGCTGATCGCGGTCGGCGCAGCGCGCCACTTCGTCGCGCAGTTCACGTACCAGTGAGCGGCGCTGGTGCTCGCTCATCCACTGGAATCCAAGGACCGTGCAGGCTACTTGTTGGTGATCGAATAGCGTGCGCCCGCGTTCATACATGGCTCTCAGCGAGGCGACTTCTGGTGCTGCAATGCCAAGCTCGTTGCCAAGGTGGCGCCACAAGGCTACTGGAATTACCCGAAAGGCACCGAGCAAACGCCCACTCATGCGCAGGAAACCAATATGGAGCGCCAGACCAAGCTTGTGGGAATCACCTCGGCGTGCATTGATTGCGTCGCGCTCGGCACCATCGAAGGTGAAAAATGCCTTCATCTCGAAGTCGCTGATATCGCGGGGGAGCCCACGCATCCCCAAAAACGTTGTGTGCCAACCCTGCATCGTGAACCTCAAAAGTGGGAGGCCACCATACCCGTTTACAAAGCGAACAGGAAAGTCAATGAAATCAACGGTCTACCCAGACCACCCCCGCGCCAGTGCTAGCTTTGCGTACCGTCACTTATTGCACTGAAAACGAGGAGACCCCAGCTACGGACCGCATCCATGTCAGGAGTTGCATGGGAGCCTGGGGATTGTGCTTCCCGGCGACCTGAGGCGCGCGCCAGCGCATAGACGCTGAGTGCGCGCACGGTCACCGTACCGCTGGAGCGAGCACGCCTCTGGCAGCCGTGGCCCGCAGCCGCCCAAGGGCAAACGGCGGCGCACACAGTACTCAGCGATCGAACTGCAGGAAACTCTCGACGTTCGCATTCAGCTCTTTCACAAGAGTCTGAGCATCATCGACGATGCGCTGTAGTGAAGCGCCGCCATCCATGTAGACCCTCATGGACACCAGTTGGAGCAGGCTAAGACCGATTCGGCGCAGATCGGCCAGCGTGCTTTCCGGCACAACAGACAGCCTGAAATAGGTCCAAGTGGCGATTTGCTGGCCGATGCCATAGGTTTCCTGCTGGGCTTTCTCGACACGCCCATCGAAGATCTCTTTGTTGGCACGGTCCCACATTTGGGTCAACTTGCGGGCAAGTTTGGCAATCGCCTCCAGGACTTTTCGCTGTGTCTCATCGCTGACCTCGATAGGATCGACCAGATCGCGCATCAACTCCGCAGCAGCGAAGCCTGCGGAGTTGCACACGTCGTTGAAGTTTTCCCCTTCGCCGAGGTAGTGCCGGAACTGTGCGACTTCATCGAGCTTCTCAGCTGTGGCTTCCAACCGTTCATTGACGTGGCTCTCAATGGCCCAGTCGGAGACGGACAGGTCGCGCAGCTTTGACGCATAGACCTCCGCATCTGCCGACCAATCTTCAATCCAGGGTTTCAGGCTTCGCATCTCGGAGTCCGTATCGCTCCAGCGTCGCACGTTGGCGAGCACGTCGGCCAGCGCAGACAGCTCCGGATGATTCTTGGGTCCTTCGGCGGCCTCCCCGGGCATGGAAGCTGTCAAGGCAGCGCGAACCTCTGAGGCCGTCGCCGGTCGGTAGACCGTGCCGTGCCGGATGTACGCGCGCGAATCCACGTAGTACAGAGGCTCTGAACCCTTCTCGACAGTGATGACGAGAACGCCGAGCCCATTTGCCGATGTCCAGCCGATCTGCGGGCGGACGGGGGGATCGATGATCTGGCAAACGCCCACGATCCTTCTGCCGAGATCATCTCGAACCGCTGGGTCATGTGCATTTTCGACTCCTGGAATCGAGCCGTCGTCTGCCACTCCAAGAAGGAGTCGGCCCCCGCTGCTGGAAGCGAAAGCCGCGATTTCCTTGGCAAGATCCCGCACCTGCTTTGGCAGCTCTCGCTTGAATTCCACAGTCTCGCTCTCACCGCCCTGAGCAAGCCGAGGAATATCTTCAGATAGCTGGGCGTCCGCCCACGGTTCGATGGTCATAGCGATATCATGCCCGCGCCTCGAAAGATCTCCACGAATTCCCGAGCTCCCTGCAGCAGCTGGCGCACGCCCACGTCGCGTGATTGCTTTGACTTTGAGTAATCGCTGGTGTGTGCACCATAAACGTATCAGCGCGCCTGCGGGCCTGCGGCAGTTTGACCGAACAGAAGCTTCTTGCCCTCCTCCGTCACCGCAGGACGCGATGCGAAAGGCTCGCCGCGCGCATAGGCCCTGATCGTCGCGGGACGATTGCGAATCGCATCAAACCACCGCCGCAGACTGGGGAACTCGTCGAGTTCCTGCTGCTGGCGCTTCCACGGCACCACCCAGGGGTAGGTCGCCATGTCCGCGATCGAATAGGTTTCACCTGCGAGATATTCCTGCACGGCCAGGCGTCGGTCGAGCACACCGTACAGGCGATTGGTCTCGTTGACGTAGCGCGTGATGGCATAGGGGATCTTCTCGGGCGCATAGATGCCAAAGTGATGGTTCTGACCGGCCATGGGGCCGAGTCCACCGACCTGCCAGAAGAGCCATTCCAGCACCGCCTTGCGCTCACGCAGGTCGGTCGGCATGAAGCGACCCGTTTTCTCCGCAAGATAGACCAGGATGGCGCCCGATTCAAAGACGGTCACGGGCTCCCCGCCGTCGACCGGCTGCATGTCGATGATCGCAGGCATCCGGTTGTTCGGCGAGAACGCGAGGAACTCAGGCTTGAACTGGTCGCCCGCACTGATGTCGACAGGATGAATGCGGTATTCGAGGCCAGCCTCCTCCAGAAACATCGTGACCTTGTGGCCATTGGGCGTGGGCCAATAGTAGAGGTCGATCATTTGCGACTCCGTCGTTGAGATGTGCCGGCGCCATCGAGCAGCGCCAATGCGGGCCGGACAAGCCCACGCAGCAATTCCGGTTCTGGCCGCGATCGCGCGAGGACGCGCAGCCCCATTAGCAAGCCGAGCAGCATCCGGGCGAGATCATCGGCCGGCAACGTGATGTTGATCGCGCCGGCATCTTGGCCGGCCTTGACGCAACGGTAGAAGAAGGCCTCCATGTCGCGCAAGACAGCGGCCAGTGCAGCCTGAAACTCCGCGTCGTGAGGTGCCAGCTCCAGTGCCGAGTTCACGATCAGGCATCCCTTGCGCTGGTCGTCGGCCAGCGACAATTCGATGATCTCATCGAAGAACGCACCGATGGCCGCACGAGGTGCCAACTGGGACTCGAAGCGCCGGACCCGATCGCAAAAGCCTCGCTCGACATAGTGTTCGAGCGCCTGCCGGTACAGCGTGCGTTTGTCGCCAAACGTGTTGTACAGACTGGGGCCGGCGATACCCATCGCGTCGGCCAGGTCCCGCACCGAGGTGGCTTCGTAGCCCCTCGACCAGAAGCATTGAATCGCGGCATCGAGGGCCACTGCTTCGTCAAACTCTCTGGGGCGCGCCATGATCGTTCCTGGATCGGTTCGTGGTTGGCTTCGTGAGTGGATGCGGTGCTTGATGCCGCGTCGTCACAATGCGCTGTGGTCCTTGACCGCCTCTTCCAGCGCGCTCTTGAGCGTCAGGAATCTCGCATCGACCGCTACCGGATCGTTACGGTTGAGCGCAATCATCTGGGCTCTCGCCTCCCCGCCCCGGATGACCTCGAAAGCGTTCGCCTCGATCCCGGCGACGATGGCATCGGCCACCGCAGAAGCAGGCTCGCGCGAAAACCCCAGTTCGGGACCAGCGCGATTCGACTTCATCATCGGCGTGTCCGTGCCTCCAGGATAGGCCGTCAACACATGAATGCCTTCGCCCTTGAGCTCGCGCCTGAGCGCCTCGCCAAAGCGAGCCAGACCTGCTTTCACCGCGGCATACGTTGCATAGAAGGGTGCGCCGACCAGGGCAATGCCGGAGGCGACATTCACCACCATGGCATCTCCGCTGGCCCGCAGAGCGGGGAGCGCCGCGCGGGTCAACAAGACTGGCGCGAGCAAGTCGACGATCACCATCTGCTCGATATCGGCTTCCGTGGTGTTCTCCAGCCGGCCAGCCCGCACGCCGCCGGCGTTGTTGACGAGGATGTCGAGTCCGCCCAGCGTCTGTATCGCCTGGTCCAGCGTGGCCGCGCGTCCCTCGGGACTTCCCACGTCAGCGCAGACGCCCGTCGCCGAGTCAAGGCTGCGCAGTGCATCGTCCAGGACGCTTCTGCGCCTTCCGGTGATGACCACCCTGGCGCCTCGCGCGATCAGCGCATGGGCCAGCGCGAGGCCGATCCCGCTCGATCCGCCCGTGACGAGGACCCGCTTGTTCTTCAGTTCCATTTCAAACTCCTTGCGCCGATGCAGGGGGATAGTTCGACGGGAAGAGCGCACGCTTGGTCTCCTCGTCGTTGATCGCCTTGAACGCATGGCTCTTGGCGAGCGCCCGGGCGCGAGCGACCGCCGGACGCGCATCCACGCCTGCGAACCACCGCTTCAGTTCGGGAAAGGGCCCCAGAGGATCCTCGGCGCCCTTGCGCACGCGGGAAGCGCGATCGAGCCAGCCCCAGGCGGAGATGTCGGCGATCGTGAAACCGCTGCCGACGATGAACTCGCGTCCGGACAGGTGATCGTTGAGAACCTGATAGTGCCGCTCCGCCTCGCGGCGGTAACGATTGGCCGCGTAGTCCAAGCCCTCGGGCGCGGCGAACTGGAAGTGCACCGCCTGCCCGGAGAACGGCCCCAATCCCGAGGCGATGAAGAGCAGCCAGGACAGCAACTCCGGCCGATCCTCGGACGTGCCCAGAAGCTGGCCGGTCTTTTCCGCCAGATAGATCAGGATGGCGGTCGAGTCGAAGACCCTGACTTCGTTGCCGCCCGGCCCCTCGGTATCGACGATGGCCGGTACCTTGCCGTTCGGATTGATCGCACGAAAGGCGGGCGCATGCTGCTCGCCCTTGCTTGTGTCGACCGGCAAGGCTTCGTAGGCCAGACCGGTCTCCTCCAGAAAGAGCGCGATCTTTGCGGGGTTGGGGGTCGGATGAAAGTAGAACCGGATCATGGTGTATGCCTCGTGGTTGCGGAAATCGATGGCTTCGCTGCTTTACGGGCAGGACGTGCTGCCAAGAGCACGCCGCCAACAACGACGGCAAGTGCAACGCACTCTCCACCAGACGGCAGCTCTCCAAGTACGGGAATGGCGGCCAGCGAAGCAACGACCGGAATCAGGGCGATGATGGCTGTGGCCGCAGATGGGCCCAGAAGCGCGACAGAGCGATTGAAGGAAACGATCGCAACGCCGCTCATCAGGACGCCCTGATAGACGGCCTGCAAGCCGATCTCGCTGGGTGAGGCCATGGCGAGGCGACTGAGCCCGCCAAAAATATAGATCGGCAGGAAGAGGATGGCCGACCAGAAGCAGATCAGGGCTGCGGCCTGCACAGGTGTCAGGGCGCTGCGCCGAAAAAGCAGCGTGTAGACGGCCCACATGGCAGCGGCAGTCATCAGGGCGATGAGGCCCATCGGGTTCATGCCACCGTGAGCGGAAACACCGCCTGCAACCATGAACACCAGTCCGATGATGATGGCGAGGTAGCCACACCAGCGCGCGCGGCCCTGTTTCTCTTTCAGGAAAATCCACGCGAAGGCGCCGGCGAATACCGGCATCAGGGTCGGCGCTATCGCTGCCGCGCGGCCGGCCGACGTGAGCTGCAGGCCGAGCGCGACCGCCAGGACGAAGGGCAACCCCCAAAGGCAGGCATAGACCAGCCCCTCACGCCATTCCTTGGCTGATAGGCGTCTCTTTCCCCGCAACAGCACTGGAAGAAGAATGACGGCACCGATGCCGAACCGCAGCGCGGTCACATCCCACAGGCGAAGTTCGCGCGTGACACTGAAGCGCGTCACGACGAACCAGCCCGCAAAGATCGTGACGCTGAGCCCGGCCCAGCAGAATCCGCGCAAGACGTTCCGGGATGATCTCTGAGGCCACGACGCGGCAGCCGGTCCGACTACCGCTTCTTGCACCAAGTCGACGGCCTGCGTCACGTAACCGCCTGCTCTTGCAGCGCCGCAAGAAGTCGCTGCGGGGCCAATCGCTGCCGGTAATCGACCTCGATGAAAGCCAGCGAGATCCTCTGGTTCGGCGTGATCACATAGGTGGCGGGAACGGGCAGCTCCCAACTGGCGTCCCCATTTATGCTCGGCAGCGCCTTGTTGCTGGAACTCAAGGCATCGCGCAGTTCCTGCGGCAATGGATAGACCAGCCCGAATTGGCGAGCCACGTCATTGCCCAGATCGCTCAGGACGTTAAACGTCAACGCCTCGCGCTCCGCGGTTGACAGTGATGCGTCCGGAAGCTGAGGTGAGATGGCCAGCATGCTTGCGCCAAAGGATGCCAACTCGGGCAGCAAGGCCTGGTAGGACCGCAGTTGGAGGTTGCAGTACGGACACCAGCCACCTCGATAGAAGGTCACCACCACAGGACCTTGCTTGAGAGCAGCGGACAGCGACACCGTGCCGCCTTGGGCGTCCGGCAACGAAAAGTCGGGGGCCCTGTCTCCCTCCTTCAGCGCAGCGTGCCTCGCAAAGGTCGATCGCAGTTCCTCGATCCTGGACTCATAGAGCGCGACCCGGCCGGCTGGAGCGGTGCGGGCGAACTCCTTTCGCAGTATTTAGTGCTTGGTTGGCGCAGCGATTTGAGAATGTTTGTCATTTAATTGGCATGCATAATAGCGAGTCGGTTACTCGGCGATCTGAAACGAGCAAGGTGAGCTTCAGACTCTCAAATGCTCAAATACTGGGGTATGGCGATCCTTGGGTCTGGCCCAAGGATCGCGAGACAAGGCTGTTCCAGGCGCGCATGGGAGGAACAGCCTTGCCGTTTACTCGGCAAGCGCCTTTATCACGTCTTCCGGAGAGTGAATGGTTCCGAGCGTTGTCGGACTGCCCCAACGAACGTGGAATTTATTCTCTTTGACCTGCGCCAGAGACAGCATCAAATTATTGAATGCTGTCAGATCATCGGTCTCAAAATAGGTGATGAAATCGGTGTCATCCAAGCCAGTTGAGTGGTACAACTTACGCTTGACGTTCACGAGATAGGCTAAGGTAGGTGTCGTGTGAACTTCCATCTCTTTCAGACGCTCTTCCGGCGACATGTTCCACCATTCCGCGTTTTTCTTGACGGGGATTACGATCACATATCTTGGTGCCGGCCCGCTATAGGTAGCCGAACTAAGTCCCGCATTCAGCTCTGGAGACTTGTCTTTGCTGATGTAGTTTAAGGGCTTTGTTACACCGACAAGGGTCTCAAAAACATCGGCATTCTTCCCGACCGTTGTCGAGCGGAATTCGCGCATGAAGGTCTGGGCTTTTGCCAAGTCGTAGGCGTGGATGCGGAAGAAAAAGTCGGAATTGGTTTCTAGGCCACGTGTTAGGTAGAGATCAACCAGAACGTTATCCTTATGTTTTTCAATTAGTTTCTTAACTTCTTCCGCGGCGCTCTTGCGTTCCATTGCTGGCACCTTGCTCCAATCAGGGCGCAATTTGAACATTGTAAAAACGCCGAAGACCCCGGGCTGGGTCAGGATGGTTCCCCGCTCGATTTTCATCGGTTGCATGGGTTGCATTGCCTGCTGAGCAACAACAGGTGACGAAGCCATCGCTATGGCTGCCCCGATAGCAGTGGCAGCGAGACTCAATTTGAAACTGCGAATCGACATGTTGGTCATGGATATCCCCTTGTGTGAAATGAATAAATGAAATTCTAGAATCTAAAAAATTGGTGTTTTCATACATAAAAACTCTTGGCTAACTGAATCTATGAATCAATTTCCCGCAGCACACGTGTTGCAGATGGGCCGTCACAAATTGTTCAGCCAGCTCTGTCAAAGCAACAAAAAACTGGGTTGCCACCTTTCTTTTACCTCTTTGCCTGGCGCAAGGTCAACAGACCCTAAAAACCGCTGTTATTGCTCGCTGTAAAAGGCCGCAATATCAGCAATATCCTCATCACTTAAATTGGCGGCCTGCGGGGCCATCATGGCCGTCATGCCACCAGTACGCTCACCTGCCCGATAGGCCTTGAGTGCACTCTCGAGATAGGGCGCCCATTGACCGGCAAGATTGGGATAGATATTTACCGCCGACCTGCCGTTAGCGCCATGGCAGGCGGCACAGACCGCTACTTTCTGCGCTCCGGCTGCGGCATCCCCTGCGGCCATAACCAACCCCGATTGCGCCATCATCCCCAGCAATACCGCGGCAACAGACCCTTTTACCCAGTTATTCGACATTTTGTTTCCCTCTATAGTGACAGTACTTCGACAACCATATCCATGAATTTATTAGGAACGTTGCAGGCCCCTTTTGCAAGCCTTGGTTAGCGCTAAATACGGCTCTGTTGATCTTGGTCAAATGAAGTTGAAAAAGCCGTGATGACGGCGGCTAAGCGATGGAGGACGGCTCTGTTTAGATGTAGGCTGGCCACCATTAGCAGGCCGTTGAAAAAAGCCAGAGCCCGCGTGGCTCTGGCAAAATGGCGGCCATCCTCTTCTGCCGAAGCCAGCCCAAGCCGATGCGTGGACTCGACCTCAAACAAAACGAGCTGTTCAGTTATACGACGCTGGAGCAGCGCATCCCGAACGATCACCCGCTGCGTCCCCTGCGAGGCCTGGTCGATACCGTTCTGGCTTCGATGGATCGGGACTTCGACGGGCTGTACTCCACCCTGGGACGGGCCTCGATTGCGCCGGAGCGGCTGCTGCGCGCCTCGTTGCTGCAGGTGATTTACACCATTCGCTCCGAGCGGCAGTTGGTCGAGCAGATTGATTTCAACCTGCTGTTTCGCTGGTTCGTCGGCTTGTCGATGGACGAGCGCATGTGGGATCACTCGACCTTCAGCCAGAACCGTGACCGCTTGTTCAACCAGGATGTAGCGCGGCTGTTCTTCCAGCGCATCAAGTCGCTGGCCGCATGGTCCGAGTACGCCAGCAACGAGCATTTCAGCGTCGATGGCACGCTGATCGACGCCTGGGCCTCGCACAAGTCCTTTATCAAGAAGGATGGCGGCGACCCACCGGAGGATGGCACGCGCAACCCCGATGCCGACTTCAAGGGCGAGAAGCGCAGCAACGCGACCCACCAATCGACCAGCGATCCCGAGGCCCGGCTGGCGCGCAAGAGCAATGGCGATGCCAGTCGTCTGGCGCACATGGCCCACACGATGATGGAGCACCGCAACGGTCTGATCGTGGATGTGGAATGCACCGAGTTCAATGGACGTGCCGAGGTAGAGGCGGCGCTGGAGATGCTGGAGCGCACGGCCAAGCCGGGCAGCACGGTAGGTGCAGACAAGAATTACGACCAGAAGCGTTTCGTGCAGAGGGCGCGCGAGCTGAAAGTGACACCGCATGTGGCGCAGAAGCGCAAGGGCAGCGCCATCGATGGGCGCACCACGCGGCATCCGGGGTATGCCGCCAGCCAGAAGATCCGCAAGCGGATCGAAGAAGGTTTTGGCTGGCTGAAGACGGTTGGCGGCCTGCGCAAGACCAAGCTGATCGGTCGCGCCAAGCTGAGTGCTCAGTTATTGCTGGGTTTCTCGGTCTACAACCTGATCCGACTGGGTAGCCTGTCGGGTTGGTGGCGAGGATCGCATGTATAGGGCGAGTTACGCCCAAAAAACGCCGAAAGGCGTGAACGTGGTGCTGAAACCTGTCAAAAAGGCCTGAAGTCAGGCCTTGTGTGGACTCCGTTAGGCCAAAGCGCTTGAAAAAGCGCCAAACCGGACGGGTTGGGGCAGTTGAAGCCGAGTTTTTCAACGGCCTGTTAGCGGACCAAGAAAAAAATGATACGACGGGGGTGCGTTCCACAGGAACGCGTTACCGTTGCTATTGTTTATGAATACTGAATCCCTCTTGATACCGGGAGCTGTCTGCAGAGCTATCGACATCTGTATGGCTGGCTCCCACGCCAGGAGTCTTGGCCAAACACACCAACACACCAAATAGACGGTGACGTCACTGTCACCTGCACGCCGTCACCGGATTGTCCCGGCACGTCGGCATCATCGTCGATGAGGAGAAAACCATGGGAATGTGGAAACTGAAGCGCCGGGATTTTCTTAAAGGGCTGAGCGTGACGGGGGCGGGCGTCATGCTGAGTGGTAACGTCTGGGGACTAAACCGCCTTGAACCCGTGGGCGAGACCCTGGCCAGCGAATATCCCTATCGTGACTGGGAAGATTTATATCGCAACGAGTGGACGTGGGACTCCGTCGGCCACGCGGCACACTGTATCAACTGCATGGGTAACTGCGCCTGGAACGTCTACGTTAAAGATGGCATCGTGGTCCGCGAAGAACAGATTGCCAAATACCCACAGGTTCACGAAAACATCCCGGATGCCAACCCTCGAGGCTGCCAAAAAGGTGCGATTCACTCCACCTCCATGTACGAAGCTGACCGCTTACGCTATCCATTGAAACGTGCCGGCGAACGTGGTGAAGGCAAGTGGCAGCGAATTTCCTGGGATCAGGCCACTGAAGAAGTGGCTGACAAAATCATCGATATTTTTGTCAAACACGGCCCTGGCAAGCTGAAAACTCACCAAGGTTCGGGTAACAAGTCTATGGTCCGTTACGCCGGCCCTGCACGCTTTGCTGCGCTGGTCGGTGGTATTCAACTGGACCATATTACCGCGGTGGGAGATTTGATTACCGGTGCGCATCTGGCGTACGGTAACCCGCAGGAAAGTTTCACCTCCGATGCCTGGTTTGATGCCGACTACATAATGCTCGGCATGATTAACCCGAACGCCACCCGTATCCCGGATGCCCACTATATCTGGGAAGCCAAATACAATGGCGCACGCATCACCAGTACCGCACCGGATTACAACCCCAGTGCTATTCACACCGATCTGTGGATGCCGATCCATCAAGGGAGTGATCCATTCTTGGCCATGTCATTTGTCAACGTGATCATTGCCGAGAAGCTGTTCAAACCTGAGTTTATGAAAGAGCAAACCGACTTGCCGATGCTGGTGCGTACCGACAACGGTAAGCTGCTGCGTGAAGCGGATCTGGTGGAAGGCGGTTCTGATCAGGTGTTCTACCACTGGGATCTGAACAGCCAGCAAGCAGTAAAAGCGAAAGGCACTATGGGCGATGAAGACAAGACCCTTAAGTTGGGTAATGTCGATCCGGCCATTGAGGGCACCTTCGAGGTAGAAGGCATTTCGGTCACCACGGTATTTGAACAGGTTAAAAAAGAAGCCGCCAAGTACACTCCGGAAAAAACCCAGGAAGAGACCAATATTCACCCGGATATTGTGCGCCAGGAAGCCCGTCATCTGGCGGCGGCTAAAAAAGCCATCATCATGCTGGGCTTTATGACTTCAAGTTACTCCAACTGCTTGTACACCTGCTGGGGCTATGCATTAACCCTGGCACTGACTGGACATGGTGGTCGTACCGGTGGTTTGGATACCTCCTGGGTGGTGGCGTGGAATCACCCACGCTTGTCGGAATTGGCGGGCTTTGAAGGCAAGAAGTCAGCGCGCAAGGAAGCCGGTGGTTTGGGTGAGTTTTTGCGTGGCGGCATGATGGAAGGTGCCCGTAACCATTTCGATAACAAAAAACTAAAAGAGCGCGTCGGCTTCGATCTCGATGAGATGGAAGAGATGATGAACGAATCCATCGAAAAAGGCTGGATGCCGTACTACGGCGAAATCAAAGGCATGATTTCCATCGCGGACAACACTTTCCGTCGTAACAAGATGTCGGAAAAGTACCGCGAAGAGCACTTACGCCAGGCTGAAGAGTTGTATGTGAACATTAACGTGCGCATGGACTCCACCGCCGAGTGGGCAGATTACGTGCTGCCGGCGGCCAGCCATTATGAAGCCTGGGATATACGCACCCAGGGCTATCACCGCTTTGCCAACATTTTCACCCGCCCGGTAGAGCCGGTCGGTGAGTCAAAGCCAGACTGGGAAATCATGGCGCTGCTGACCAAAAAAATTCAGGAAAGAGCCATTGCGCGCGGTATAGGCCCGATTCAGGATGGTGATGTTACCCGTGATCTGCATACCATTCACGACGACTTTACCCGTAATGGCGCGCTCAATACCGATTACGATGTACTGAAACATATCATCGAAGATTCGCCGGAATTCGGTGGTGTCACCATCGAGGAAGCTGCCGAAAAAGGCTTCATTGTGATGAATGAGCATGCGGGCCTGAACCAGCCGTTAAAGCCAGATGAAGGTTATAACCCGTTCACCGCACAAACCGATGGCAAGGAGCCCTACGATACCTTGACCGGTCGTATCACCTTCTATTGTGACCACCCGTGGTTTGAGAAGTTGAAGTCCACAGTGCCCACCGCGCGTTTGCACGCCGGGCCTAAGGCATCCAACTACCCATTGAAGTTCTACTCGCCACACGCACGCTGGGGTATCCACTCCAACTGGCGCAGTAATAAATACCTGCTGCGTTTGCAGCGTGGCGAACCGAATATCTACATCAACCCGAAACTGGCAGCACAAAAAGGTATCAAGGACGGTGACACGGTACGGCTGTTTAACGGCAACGGTGACTTTTTTGCTCAGGCGAAGTTCTATCCGAGCATTCCTGCCGACTCGATCATGATGGAGCACGGCTGGGAGCCGCATCAGTACATCAAGCGCAGAAATATGAACATTTCCCACGCCATATTCTTGCAACCACTGGAGCTGGTGGGTAACTGGGGGCACCTGAGGTACGTTTACGGCGGATGGAACGCCAACCAGCACATTCATGAATCAAGCTACGACATTGAACTGGCGAAGCCGGAAGACATTAACGACCCACGTGCCGTTTAAGAGGAAATTATTATGACTGTTAAGCGCCAGCTCAGCATGGTTTTAGATTTAAACAAATGCATTGGTTGCCAGACCTGTACTGCCGCGTGCAAGTTGATGTGGACCAACCGTAATGGCCGCGAATTCATGTACTGGAATAACGTGGAAACGATGCCGGGTAAAGGCTATCCCCGTGATTATCAGAACATGGGCGGTGGCTTCGACAAAGACGGTGCCTTGCGTTTAGGCAAGCAACCAAGCCAGGAAGACTACGGTATTCCCTGGGAATACAACTACGAAGAAGCACTGATGACAGGTACCGACCCCTGGCTGCGTCCTCACGTCAAACCAACCTGGGGTGCCAACTGGGATGAGGACGAGGGTGAAGGCGACTACCCGAACAGTTACTACTTCTACCTGCCACGCTTGTGTAACCACTGCGCCAACCCGGCCTGTTTGGCGGCCTGCTCGCGCAACGCCATTTACAAGCGCCAGGAAGACGGAATCGTACTGGTGGATCAGGAGCGTTGTCGCGGTTATCGCTATTGCGTCAACGCCTGCCCCTACAAAAAAATCTACTTCAATGAGCAAATCTCAAAGTCCGAGAAGTGCATCTTCTGCTATCCGCGCATTGAAAAGGGGTTGCCCACCGCCTGTGCCCAGCAGTGTGTAGGGCGCATTCGCTGGATAGGCTATCGTGATGATGAAGCAGGTCCCATCCATTTGCTGGTAGAAAAGTACAAGGTTGCCTTGCCGCTGCATGCGGAGTGGGGGACGCAGCCCAACGTGTTCTACGTACCACCGACGTCACCACCCAAGTTCGGCCCCAATGGTGAACAACTCGAGGAGTCGCGGATCCCCTTGTCTTATCTGGAAAGCCTGTTTGGCCCCAGAGTAGGAGAAGTGCTGGATACCCTGGCCGAGGCCCGTCAGGCCAAGGCAGACGGTAAAGACAGTGAGCTGATGGACACCCTGATCGGCTTTAAACACGCTGAAATGTTCAAGCTGAGCTAACGGCGGGAGTAACCTTATGACAAATGCTAATACGTCACTGGCTCGCCAGCTGCAAGCCGAACGGGCCGAGGCTCGCGAGGCTATTTACCGCCTGGCTGCGGTCGTGCTTGGCTACCCATTGGCAGAGACCCAGCAGGCACTGGAAGAAGGTCGGCTGCAGATGGCGCTGGATCAAGCCTGGCAGACGCTGGGCGGTGAACCCTGGCCGGAATTTGATATCAGCGAAAGCCTGGAGCAGCTGGAGGTGGGGTATATGTCCACCTTTATCCAGGGCCGTCGTGGCAAGCCGCGGGTGCCCTTGGTGGCCAGTGCTTATGCAGGTTTGGTTGACGGGCTCACCCCCGGGGCCTATCTGCTGAATGTGCAGGCCTTTTACACTCACTTTGGCTTGACTGCCGCCGTGAGCGACGAAGGCCATAAAGACGAACCAGATCATCTGGTGGCCATGCTGGAGTTTTGTGCTCTATTGTGTCACCTCGAATCACGGGCGCTGGCGAATGACAGAGATGCCGCCCCTTATCGCCGTGCCCAGCGTGACTTTTTGGCTCGCTACCTGGCACCGCTGCTGCAAGCGATACGAGCCAGCTACGCCAAAGAGAGCCATCACGGTCTGGATCCTAATCTGGAGCACCTGGTGGAGATGTTGCCCGCATGGGCCAATGCCCAGCTGCTGTCGTTAGAAACCCTGGTGGGCCCGAGCCCAAAGCCGGGAGAAGAACGAGCCGCCCCTGCCAATCAGTCCATGTGGGACTGAGCGAGCCATTACCGATGAGGAATCATGCCATGAAACTGGGTCATTTTATGAAAGGCAGCCTTACCCTGGCGCTGGTGTTGGCCAGTGCAGGCGCCCTGGCCGAGCGCAGTGAGCAAAACCCCAATATTCTAGAAATAAAGCCCGGCGATACGGTCAAGGTATCGACAATACCCGATACCATTTTTTTGCGTAGCCAGAACGATCCTGACGATCTGATTTGGAGTCGACTGCCGGTCTACAGTACCTATCTGCTGCCGGCACCGCCGGTGCATCAGTCGGCTAAGTTACGTTTCGATGACGGCGCCACCCGGGGTAAACACATCTATTTCCAGGTTGCCCGCTCTAGCGATCGCTTTTATGTACGGCTGCGTTGGAAGGATGCCACCGAAGACAGGGCAACGACCGTCGATGATTTTCGCGATGGGGTGGCGGTGCAGTATGCCCTTAACGATACAGACACTTCCTATATGATGGGCTCTGGCCCAGAGCAACCGGTGAATATCTGGTATTGGCGCGCCGACCAGAATCGAGTAGAAAATCTGGCTGCCGGCGGCTATGGCAGCACGACTACTTTAACGGAACAGACGGTGTCCGGTGATAGTGCGTACGTCACCAATCAGGTCCCCCAGCACAGCAGCTGGCAGGTCGTCATGTCGCGGCCATTAGCCGCCAAGGGGGAGTTTGAGGTGGATTTTGAGCGCGCCATCGTCCCCATGGGCTTTGCGGTGTGGCAGGGAAGTGACGAAGAGCGCAATGGCAACAAACGCGTGACGCACACCTGGATTCTGCTGGATACCGGGTACGACGGTACTACTAAAAAATAAGGATCTCTCTATGTCGGTTTCTCACTTTGATCCCCAGACCCTGGCACCCACAGATTGTGGCCGTGGCCACGCCTGTCAGTTTTGCCCACAAGAAGAACAATGCCAGCTGGATAAAGGCCGTCATGAAAAGCGGCTGATTGAATCGCGCCTGGCAGATATTGGCCAAATCATCATGGTCATGGCCAACAAGGGGGGGGTGGGTAAAAGCACGGTATCGGCCAACGTGGCCGCCGGTCTTGCCGCTCAGGGTTATCGGGTGGGGGTGGCCGATGCGGATATTCATGGGCCCAATCAGAGTCGATTTTTCGGCTTTGTCGGCCAGCGAGTGCGCTTGACTAACCAAGGGCTGCCCCCTCAAGCCTTTGCCTATGAAGGTATTGAACATCCGGTGCGAGTGGGCTCGCTGGCGTTCATGATGGAGCGCGACGATACCCCTATTGTGTGGCGTGATGCCTACAAGCATGACTTTATGCACCATTTGATTGGCTCGTTCGACTGGGGGCCACTGGATTTTCTGGTCATTGATATGCCACCGGGCACGGGTAACGAACTGATCACCCTGGCCGACATGCTGGAAGGCCATGATGTGGCGGCGCTGTTGACCACCACGCCGCAAGAAGTGGCATTAATGGACAGCCTGAAAGCGGTGCGTTTTTGCCAGGAGCGCAAGCTGCCCCTGATTGGCGTGGTCGAGAACATGGCGGGCGTCACCTGCCCCCATTGCAGCGGTCATTTTCACGTGTTTCCGCGCGCCCATCTGGCGGCGGCCCTGGCGGAAGTCGAAGTGGAGTCGATAGCACAAATTCCCTTGTCGCTGGCGTTATCCAGCGGCTCCGATACCGGGGTGCCTGTTATTTTATCCGCGCCCGATGGGGCCGAAGCCCGAGCCTTTGCGCCCGCGGTGGCGGCGGTGCGTGCCCATGGCGAGGCCATTTTTGCCGAAGCGGCCGCCGCGTCTCTGCACAGCCTGACCCAGGCCGGGCTGGAAGCCCCCGAGCTTGAGCAAGCGCTGAATGCGGTGGCGCCGGAACAAAGAGCGGCGCTGCGCGAACAACTGGCCTCTTTGCTGGGCAATAGTCAGGGCCCCATTCATTAGAGTGGGTGCTTTGTCGCCGATGCTCGTCATCGATTTATTTCTAAATATGTGAGAGTGCTGTCATGACCGAAACCCGTACCCCCAATCGTCGTCATTTCTTTCGTCAACTGTTGGGCACTGACCAACATGCGCCCAATCGCGCCCCCTGGCATAGAGTGCCCGAAGTGGGGGCCGGCGACGGGGATGTGCTGTGGTCCGGCTGGAGTGGCGATGGCGAACTGTTTGTAGTGGGCGACGAAGGTCGGGTGCTGCGCTATACCGGTGTGGCCGATGCCGAAGGTCGGTTATTGCAGACGATGGCGGTACCAGAGCGCCTGCCATTACACGGCATCTGGGGATTAACGGCCGATAACCTGTATGCCGTGGGCTGGATGGGTTGCCTGTTGCATTATGACGGTGAGCAGTGGCACAAGCTGCGCGGCGGACGTATTGATGAGCGCAGCGGACGCTTTGCCGCCAGCGAAGAAAACACGCCGCTGTTTGCCATCGATGGTAACGAGCTGGGCCAGGCCTGGGCGGTAGGTGATGATGGCGTTATTCTGCATTTTGACGGCGTTAGCTGGCAGCGCGAGACCTGCCCTACCCAGATTAATCTGCGTGCGGTGGCCTGCGCCGATAACAGTACTGTTTATGCGGCCGGCGGCGAAGGTACCGTGCTCAAGCGGGACGCCAGCGGGGTGTGGGCGGCGCTTGATTGCCCGCTGGGCTCCGGTTTTCAAACCATGTTGGTGCAGGATGACGGTAGCTTGCTGTTGGGTGGCGGCCGTTATTTTGTCGATCACGGCGGCTTTCGGGGCGAACTGGTGCGCTATCAAAATGGGATGTTTCAGGCTCTGAACTTCGACGAGCCCATGCCGCGCTTGCGCGCGCTCAAGTCCTACAAAGACGGCGTGCTGATCGTCGGCGATCAGGGCCACTTGTATTACCTGAACGACTTGCGGCTGGACAAGCTCGAAAGCAACAGCCGCCACGATCTAATGGATATTATTGTGTTGTCCACCGGCGAAGCGTTGGTGGTGGGCGATTTTGGCACTATTATGACCGCCGCCGAAGACTTTACCCAGGCGCTGGCACCGCCACCCCAGGCAGCGGATGCCAGCCCCTGGGAGCTAATGGATGTGCCCAGCAAACATCAGCTGTGGGGTATTATCGAAGGCGTTGACGGTAGCTGTTACGCCTGTGGCGAAGCCGGTAGTGTGTGGCGCTTGCGTGACGGAGAAAATAGCTGGGAAGCCTTGCCGGCCCCCAGCGAGCTGGCGGTGCACTGCCTGTGGGACAGCGGCAATGGCTTGTTTGCTGCCGGTCAGCTGGGGCGTATTTATCGCTTTGGTGGCACCGAGTGGACACTGCATTTTGAGCTGCATTTAGATGTGACCATAATGGCGATGTGGGGCAGCGGACCGGATTCCATTTACGCCGTAGGCGATGAAGGCCTGATACTGCACTTTGATGGTTTGCGCTGGCAGCGTATGCCCAGCGGCACCCAGTCTGCGTTATATGGTTTATGGGCCTGGGACAACGAACACTTGCTGGCGCCAGGCGACTTTGGCCTGATGCTGCGCTACAACGGCAAAGAGTGGACCGAGTTCAACGTGGGCACCGAGAGCTTTTTATACGGTGTTTGGGGCGACAGCCTGAGCAATATTTATACCATTGGGCTTTCTGGCACACTGGCGCACTTTAATGGCCAGCGCTGGCAGCAAATGGCCACCCGGTTGCGTGACGATCTGTTGGCCATCTCCGGCTCGCCTGCGGCGGGGGCTTATGCGGTAGGCACACGGGGTTGCGTGCTGCGATTAGAAGGCGAGCAGTGGCTGACTGAGCCAAGCGGCAGCGAGGTTGGGCTGCGCGCGGTATGCGCCACCCAGGGCGGCACCGTATATGCGGCAGGTGATCGAGGCACCATTCTGCGTCGGCTAACAAAAAAATTCTTGCAGTTGTCGATCAAGATCAATAACGGCCACTTGGATCTCCCTTCGAGCAAGGCAGTCGCGGCGGGGATCGCAGCGGACTCCCGTTATTTTATATCAGTCGATAAAAAATGGCTTGTGTCAAGCGTTTTGCCTGAATGCAGGTCGCATCAGAAGCCTATACAGGTCAACGGTGTTGATTTCCACGCAGAAGTGACCCACTAACCCCCAGGATTTCCATCTAAATCTGACCCACGTACTAACCCTAACCTGCTGCTTTGTTGAGCAGCAGGAGACCAGGAGTGATAGACGTGGCAACACTGAGTGTCATCAGGCGCTGGGCCCTGCGAGAGCAGCTGTCCATCCGAGAGATCGCCCGCCGCACGGGCCTCTCGCGCAACACCATCCGCAAGTACCTGCGCGCAGGCGAGGCCGAGCCGCACTATGCCAAGCGGGTCAGCCCTTCCAAGCTCGATCCCTTCGCATCGAAGCTCTTGGGATGGCTCAAGACGGAAGCTGGCCGATCCCGCAAGCAGCGGCGTACCGTCAAGCAGATATACGCCGATCTGCAGGCGCTGGGCTATACCGGCTCCTACAACCGGGTCGCGGCCTTTGTCCGCCTCTGGCAAGAACAACGCCTGGTGGCCCAGCAGACCACCGGCCGCGGCACCTTTGTGCCTTTGGCCTTCGGCCCCGGCGAGGCGTTCCAATTCGATTGGAGCGAGGACTGGGCAGTGCTCGCAGGTGTGCGCACCAAGCTGCAGGTGGCTCACTTCAAACTCAGTCACAGCAGGGCGTTCTACCTGCGTGCCTATCTTCTGCAGACGCACGAGATGCTGTTCGATGCCCACAACCATGCGTTCGTCGTGCTGGGCGGTGTGCCCCGCCGAGGCATCTACGACAACATGCGCACCGCTGTAGACCGGGTGCGCCGTGGCAAGGAGCGCGACGTCAATGCGCGCTTTGCGGCCATGGTGAGTCACTTCCTGTTCGAGGCCGAGTTCTGCAACCCGGCCTCGGGCTGGGAGAAGGGCCAGGTGGAGAAGAACGTGCGCGATGCCCGCCATCGCCTGTGGCAGGTGGTGCCGCCATTCCCAAGCCTGCCCGATCTCAATGCCTGGCTTGAGGAGCGCTGCGTGGCGCTGTGGCACGAGATCGAGCATGGCAAGCTGGCTGGCACCGTCGCGGACGTCTGGGTCGAGGAGCGGGCAGCCTTGATGCCTGTGCCCCGGCCCTTCGATGGCTTTGTGGAGCACACCAAGCGCGTCTCACCCACCTGCTTGGTCCACTTCGAGCGCAATCGCTACAGCGTGCCAGCGCCGTATGCCAACCGGCCTGTGAGCCTGCGGGTCTACGCGGACCGCCTGGTGGTCGCTGCCGAAGGCCAGATCATCTGTGAACACCAGCGCCTGATCGAGCGCAACCACCATGGCGCTGGGCAGACCGTCTATGACTGGCGCCACTACCTGGCGGTGCTGCAGCGCAAGCCCGGGGCATTGCGCAATGGCGCTCCCTTCCAGGAACTGCCAGTGGCCTTCAAACGGCTGCAGACCGCCCTCTTGATGCAGCCAGGCGGCGACAGAGAGATGGTGGAGGTGCTGGCACTGGTGCTGCATCACGACGAGCAGGCCGTGCTCGCCGCAGTGGAACTGGCCCTGGAGTCTGGGGCTGCCAGCAAGACCCATATCCTGAACGTGCTGCACCGGCTGCTGGACGGCAAGCCCGCTCCAGCACCGGTCACCTCCCCCCAGGCCCTCAAGCTGGCGATGGAACCCCAGGCCAACGTGCTGCGCTATGACCAATTGAGGGAGGTGCGCTATGCGTCATGACCCCGCCATCGCTTCCATCGTGATCATGCTGCGCGAGCTCAAGATGCACGGCATGGCCCAGGCAGTTGCGGAACTGGCTGAGCAAGGTGCGCCAGCCTTCGAGGCAGCACAGCCCATCCTGTCCCAACTGCTCAAGGCTGAGACCGCCGAGCGGGAGGTGCGCTCGGTGGCTTACCAATTGAAGGTGGCCAGGTTCCCCGCGTACCGGGACCTGGCAGGCTTCGACTTCAGCCACAGCGAGGTGAACGAAGCCCTGGTGCGCCAGTTGCACCGATGTGAGTTCTTGGAGGATGCCAACAACGTGGTGCTGGTGGGCGGGCCGGGCACAGGCAAGACCCACATCGCCACAGCCCTCGGAGTGCAAGCCATTGAACACCATCACCGAAGGGTGCGGTTCTTCTCCACGGTAGAGTTGGTCAATGCGCTGGAAGAAGAGAAGGCCCAAGGCAAGACAGGGCAGATGGCCCACCGGCTTGCATATGTGGATCTGGTGATTCTGGACGAGTTGGGCTACCTGCCGTTCAGTGCATCAGGAGGCGCCTTGCTGTTCCACCTGCTGTCCAAACTCTACGAGCGCACCAGCGTCGTGATCACCACCAACCTGAGCTTCAGCGAGTGGGCCAGTGTGTTCGGGGATGCCAAGATGACCACGGCATTGCTCGACCGGCTCACGCATCACTGCCATATTCTTGAGACCGGCAATGACAGCTACCGGTTCAAGAATAGCTCCGCACAGCAACCACCACAGACCACCAAGAAGGAGAAGGCGACCAAGAACTTATCCACAACGTGAGCGTGAAGTTCACGAATCAGGGTGGGTCAAGATTCGATGGAAATGGTGGGTCAGCTTTGCATGGAAATCAACAGGCTGCGCATGGAAGATGCCCCACCGGTCTTTTACGGGTCGTCTCAGAAAACGGACAACAAAGCACGCTAAGGGCTGGCGTGTCAGGTTGAGGCCATAGACGCCGCGCCGAAGGCGTCAGGAAATGCCTGAAAAGACCCTACTCTGACGCCCTTTCGCCGCTTCGTCTGACGCCCGGTTAGGCTGTACTTCAATCGGACAGGCTCAACCGAAAAGCTCGCTGTGCGAGCCAAGCCGTGCCAGTCGGAGAGTGTCGGCATCCGACTTGCGGTAGATCAGCAGCAGGTCGGGCTTGACGTGGCATTCCCGATAACCTGCCCAGTCGCCGCTCAGGTCGTGATCGCGGAATTTTGCGTCAAGCGGCTGATCGGTCGCCAGGGCCACGAGAACGGGCTTCAAATCGCTATCGAGCGTAGCCCGATGCTGGCCCTTGGCCTCGCGCTTGTAGTCGCGTTTGAAGGCTGAGGCGCGATCAATCGTCCGCATGCAAGTCTGCCATCAGGTCATCAACGCTGGCGAAACGCTTGCCTTTCCCAGCCTCAAGTTCGGCAATGGCCTTGCGCGTGGTGGCGTTAGGGGCTTTCACATCGAAGGGCATCCGGCGCTCATCAGCAATGCGCAGCATCAGCAAGCGGATGGCGTCAGAGATGGACAACCCCATTGCTTCGAGCGCATCAGCGGCACGCTCCTTGGTGCTGGTGTCGATGCGAGCGCGGACATAGGTATCGGCGGTGCTCATGGTCATTTCCCTTGAAGGTTTCAGAGGCTCTATTGTAGTCGCAATGTGACTACAGCTTAAGGGCAATGCCGGTTTGCTTACCGTGCTTTGTTGTCCGTTTTCTGAGACGACCCCATCAAGGCGCAGATCTCGGAAGCCGACGTCACCCGCGTGAAGCCGGGCTTGCCGGTGTACTTCACCATCCTGGGCGAGCCCGACGAGCGCTACCGCGCCCAGCTGCGCGCGGTGGAACCGGCGCCGGATTCGGTGCAGAAGGACGACGCGACGTCTTCCCTGACCGGATCGGCCAGCGGCAGCTCCACCACCGCCGCCGTCTACTACAACGGCCTGTTCGACGTGCCCAACCCGGACGAGAAGCTGCGCATCTCCATGACCGCCCAGGTCTTCATCGTGCTGGGCGAGGCCAAGGACACGGTGGTGGTGCCGGCCTCGGCGCTGGGCAAGCGCGGCCAGGACGGCCGCTACGCCGTGCGCGTGGTCCTGAAGGACAACAAGACCGAAACGCGCCAGGTCAGGATAGGCATGAACAACAACGTCCAGGCGCAGGTGCTGGAAGGGCTGGAGGTGGGCGAGCGCGTCGTGTCGGCGGATGCCGCGCCGGCCGCCGCGCCGGGAGCCTGACATGAGCGGGCCTCTGATCTCGCTTAAGGGCGTGCGCCGCGAGTTTCCCGCGGGCGAGCAGACCATCGCGGTCCTGAAGGACATCAACCTGGCCATCGAGTCCGGCGAGATGGTGGCGATCGTGGGCGCGTCCGGGTCGGGCAAGTCCACGCTCATGAACATCCTGGGCTGCCTGGACCGTCCCACCCGCGGCGAGTACCGGGTCGACGGGCGCAGCACGGGCGAGCTGGACCCGGACGAACTGGCCGAACTGCGCCGCGAGCACTTCGGCTTCATCTTCCAGCGTTACCACCTGCTGTCGGACCTGACCGCGCAGGGCAACGTCGAGGTGCCGGCCGTCTACGCCGGCAAGCGGCGCGAGGCGCGCCTGGCGCGTGCCGACGAACTGCTGCGGCGGCTGGGCCTGGGCGACAGGACCGGGCACCGGCCCGGGCAGCTGTCGGGCGGCCAGCAGCAGCGCGTCAGCATCGCGCGCGCGCTGATGAATGGCGGTGACATCATCCTGGCCGACGAGCCGACCGGCGCGCTGGACACGCACACCGGCCAGGAGGTACTGCGCATCCTGGAAGAGCTGAACGCGGCCGGCCATACCATCATCATCGTCACGCACGACATGAACGTGGCGCGCCACGCCCAGCGCATCATCGAGATCAGCGACGGCGAGATCGTCGCCGACAAGCGCAATCCCGACGCGCCGCGGACCGAGCGCATCAAGGAAGACGCGCCGGCGCTGGCCGCGCGGCCCGTCTGGCAGGCTTACCTGGACCGTTGCCGCGAGGCGCTGCGCATGGCGCTATTGGCCATGAACGCGCACCGGCTGCGCACCTCGCTGACGATGCTGGGCATCATCATCGGCATCGCGGCCGTGGTGTCGGTGGTGGCGCTGGGCGAAGGCTCGCGCCGCAAGATCCTGGACGACATCAGCGAAATCGGCACCAACACGGTGGAGATCTTTCCGGGCAAGGACTTCGGCGACGAGAAGGCCGTGAATATCCGCACCCTGGTGCCGGCCGACGCCGACGCCCTGGCGCGCGAGTCCTACGTGGACAGCGTCACGCCGGAAGTCTCGACCAGCAACACGCTGCGCTATCGCAACGTGTCGGTGACCGGCGTGATCCAGGGCGTGGGCGAACAATATTTCCGCGTGCGCGCCATCAAGCTGGCCCAGGGCAAGTTCTTCGACGAAACCAGCGTGTTGCGGCGCGCGCAGGAAGTGGTGATCGATGACGCCACCCGGCGCAAGCTGTTCGGTTCGCATACCGAGCCCATTGGGCAAGTCGTATTTCTGGGATCGATGCCGGCGCGCGTCATCGGGGTGACGCAAAAGAAGGAAACCGTCTTCGGCAGCAACGACTCGTTGAACGTCTGGGTTCCCTACACCACGGCGCTGTCGCGCGTGCTGGGCCAGCAGCATCTGAAGAGCATCACGGTGCGCGTCAATGACGCCTCGCCGCCCGCCGCGGCGGAACAGGCCATCGTGCGCGTGCTGACGCGGCGCCACGTGACCAAGGATTTCTTCGTGTTCAACACGGACGCGATCCGCAAGACCATCGAACGCACCACCGCGACCATGACGCTGCTGGTGTCCATGATTGCGCTCATCTCGCTGATGGTGGGCGGCATCGGGGTCATGAACATCATGCTGGTTTCCGTGACCGAGCGTACCCGCGAGATCGGCGTGCGCATGGCGGTGGGGGCGCGGCGCAGCGACATCATGCAGCAGTTCCTGATTGAAGCGGTGCTGGTGTGCCTGATAGGCGGCGCCATCGGCATCGTGCTGTCGCTGGGGCTGGGCGTGCTGGTTTCCAAGGCGACGCGCGGGTCGTTCCAGATGATCTATTCCACGACATCGATGGTGGCGGCGTTCAGCTGCTCGACCTTGATCGGTGTGCTTTTTGGCTATTTGCCGGCGCGCAATGCGGCGCGTCTGGATCCCGTCGAGGCCCTGGCCCGGGAATGAGGAAGATGAAAGCGGTTTCCCTGATCTGCAAACCCGCCGCCCTGGCGTTGCTGCTGGCCTTGGCCGGCTGCGGCAGCCTGCTGCATACGGACTACGAACGGCCGCTGACGTCCACCCCCGCGGCCTGGACCCATGCGCCTGCCGGCGATTTCCAGGCCGGGCCGCTGGCCGATGGCGGCGAGTGGTGGCGCAATTTCAACGACCCGACGCTCAACGGCCTGGTCGACGCCGCGCTGGCGCGCAACAACGACCTGGCCGCCGCCGCGATCCGCGTGCGCCGGGCGCAGTACCAGGCTGGAATCACCGAGGACAAGCTGCTGCCGCAACTGGGCGGCAATGCCGATGTGACGCGCAACCGCAACCTGTACGGCGATCGCGCCATTACCCGGACCAACGCCGTGCAGTTGACCGTCAGCTACGAAGCGGATCTGTGGGGCAAGCTGTCCAGCCAGCGCGACGCGGCGCAATGGGACGCTCTGGCGACCGAGCAGGACCGGCAGAGCGCCGCGCTGTCCCTGGTGGGCACTACCGCCACGCTGTACTGGCAGACCGCCTTCATCAACCAGCGCATCGCCAGCAGCGCCGAGAGCATCGCCTACGCGCGCAAGACGCAGGATCTGGTGCGGGCGCAGTACGCGGCGGGCGGCGCGTCGGCGCTGGAAATGGCCGAGGCCGAACAGACCGTGGCCAGCCAGGAAGCCGCTCATACGCTGCTGGTGCAGCAGCGCGTGGAGTACGCCAACGCGCTGACCATCCTGTTCGACGGCCCGCCGGACCGCATGATGGCCGACCCGGCGCGGTTGCCGGGCTATCCCTTGCCGCAAGCGCGCGCCGGCGTGCCGGCCGACCTGCTGGGCCGCCGTCCCGACCTGCGCGCCGCCGAACTGCGCCTGCGCCAGTCCCTGTCCACCGTCGACGCGACCCGCGCCAGCTTCTATCCGCCATTGACGCTGACCGGCGCCTTGGGAAGCTCGAGTCCCTCGCTGTCCGACGTTCTGAAGAACCCGGTAGGCTCGCTGGGGGCGGCGCTGACGCTGCCGTTCCTGCAATGGAACCAGATGCAGCTCAACATCAAGATCTCCAAGGCCGACTACGAAGAGCGAGTGGTGAATTTCCGGCAGGCGCTGTACCAGGCGATGGCGGACGTGGAGAACGCGTTGTCCAATCGCACGCAACTGCGCTTGCAGGCGGAACAGCTGGACGCATCTCTGCGCGCGGCGCGCGAGGCCGAGCGGCTGTACGAAGTGCGCTACCGGGCGGGGGCCGTGCCGCTGAAGGATTGGCTGGATGCGCAGGAGAAGCGGCGGGTGGCTGAGGTTTCGCGGGATGAGAATATGTTGAATCGCTTGGTGAATCAGGTGACGGTTTATCAGGCGCTCGGTGGGGATGATGCTGAGTCTGCTGGCGGTGCGGCGGTGGGTTCTTAAGGCGCCTGGCGCGTCGGGGGCCTGCGATGCGCCAGGCTCCGCTTTGGAAACTTGACGTCAGCTGGGGTGACCGGACTTCGTAGGGTTCTCGCGGACGGTGGGGGTGGGCGAAGGTCTTACGATGCTCGCCCCAATAGGCCGCCCGGGCGGCCTATTGGGGCTTACGCGGTGTCTTGCGATTTGTGATGGCGCTGCGCGCTGATGATCGTCCGTGCTCGAGCAGGAAGCGTTGTTGGTCGACGAGCTGCATATGAGTGTGGGCCTGCGTCAGCGCGCAGCGTCTCTCGCACGACTAACGATATCCATATGCCAAAGAAGGCCGCCCGCGCGGCCGTCTTTGGCGTCCCTGCAAGACCTTTCTCTCTTCCTCGTCGGGGAGAAGAACGTCAAGCACACCACCCGTCCCAGCGGCCGGCAAGATTCAATAAGCGGAGCCTGGCGCGGCGGCGGCCGGGGTGGCGCGGGGCGTCGATAAGCCCGAGGGAATCCGAAGGAACCGCCGGAGGCGGTGACGAGGATGACGACGGGGAAGTCCGGAGCGAAGGCTCCGGACCGCAATCGTTGCCCCGCGCCACCCCGGCCGCCGCCGTGCCAGGCGTCTTAAGAACCCAACCATCCGCCTGCAATAAAATACGCCCTCATGAACACCCCCGACCCCACCGCCGACCTCGACCGCCGCTTCGGCAGCCTCTCCCGCCTCTACGGCCCCGAAGCCCCGACCCGCCTGCGCAACGCCCATGTGGCGGTCGCCGGCCTGGGCGGCGTAGGTTCCTGGACCGTCGAGGCCCTGGCGCGCTGCGGGGTAGGGGCGTTGACGCTCATCGACCTGGACCACATTGCCGAATCCAACGTCAACCGCCAGATCCATGCGCTGACCGAGACGCTGGGCCAGTCCAAGGTCGATGCCATGGCCGAACGCGTGCTGGCGATCAATCCGGAGTGCCGGCTGACGCGGGTGGATGATTTCGTTTCGCCCGAGAACGTCGCCCAGGTCCTGCCCGGCCCGTACTCCGTCATCATCGACTGCACCGACCAGGCCGCCGCCAAGATCGCGATGATCCTGCATGCGCGCGAAATCGGCGTGCCCATGCTGTTGTGCGGCGGCGCGGGCGGCAAGACCGATCCGCTGGCCCTGCGCGCCGGCGACCTGTCGGCCGCGGTCAACGACGCGCTGCTGTCCAAGTTGCGCAACAAGCTGCGCCGCGAGCATGGCTTTCCGCGGGCTTCCGACCAGAACGGCAAGGCCTTGAAGCGCGTGCCGAAAATGGGTATCCACGCCCTGTGGTTCGACCAGCCCGCCATCCTGCCCGACGCCTGGACCCGCCCCACCGAAGGCGAGGACGACATGGGCGCCTCTGGAGAAACCCTGGCGCCGCAGGGCCTGTCCTGCGCCGGCTACGGCTCGGTCGTGACCGTCACGGCCGCCATGGGTATGGCGGCCGCGAACGAGGCGCTGCGCCTCGCGGTCTGACAAAGGCGCTATAGCGCCACGAATACCACGCCGTCCTCGATCCTGACCGGATAGGTGGCAATGTTCTCGCGCAGCGGCGAACAGAGCGCGCGCCCGTCACGCACGTCGAAGCGCCCCTGATGCAGCGGGCATTCGATCTCATGCCCCATCAGAAAGCCGTCGCACAGCCGCGCATTGCCGTGCGTACAGAGGTTGGCGGTGGCGTAGACCTCGCCGTCCACGCCATACAGTGCGATCTCGCGGCCGCCGGCCTGCACCGCGATGACGTCGTCTTCAGGCACCTCGTCCCGCGCGATGGCCTTGATCCATTGCGTGCTCATTGCTGTCGTTTCCTTGTTCAGATGGGATAGATAAGCGAATTCGGCACCAGCTCGCTGTCGAAGATGCAGAGCCGCGATTCGAATTTGAGCCCGTCCGGACCGAGCCGGATCACATCCAGGTAGCGGCCCACGTTGAATACCGTGGTCAACTGGCTGGGCTTGGTGCGGAACACGGCGTAGTTGGCCTCGGACTCGATGCGGTCGCCCTGCACCGACAGCACGCGCGGCGCGCCCACCACATGGCGCTGGTAGTAGGGATCGTGGAAGATGGTGTCGGTGGCGCCGTAGATGCGGTCCTTCAGCATGCCGCGGCTTTCGAAGGACATGGTCGCCAGCGGATAGCCGCGCTCGTGGTTCTCGCGCGGCAGCACCTTGTACACGCAGTCTTCCAGGAAGAAATCGGGCCACTTTTCCCATTCCTCAGCGTCCAGCGCGGCGGCGTAGGCGTTGTACAGGCAGGTCAGTTGGTAGTAGAGGTGAAAGTCCAGCATCGTCAGGCCTCCATGACCCGGCGCCAGTACGCGTACATGCCGCGGATCAGCGTTTCCGTGACCATGTGGTCGGTGTTTTCGGCGGTCTTGCCGCCCAGTTCCGCCACGCTGCGGTGCCAGGGCTTCTGCTCGAAGCCCGATTGCGAGAACTCGATGACCTCGCCGTCGTCCGCCGACACGAAGCCCGCCGGGCCGAACAGATTGGCCTGGCGCAGCCGGCGGCGCGTCATCTCGGGCGTATCGTCGGCGAAGCCGAAATGCGTCCACACGAAATCGAAGGCGTCGTGGCCCACGGGCTGGATGTGGCGCGTGGACAGCGAGTTCACCTGCTGCTGGATGATGACGCTGGGGAACAGCGTCATCAGCACGGCGGTGGGGCCGTTCCACCAGGGCTCCGGCACGATATCGAGGAAGCGGTCGTCGTTCAGCGACATCTGTTCCTTGAAGCTGGACACGCCGCTGGTCACGCTGCCCTTGCCGCCCTGGCCGCGTGTCGAGATCATGGCGGCGTGGCGCAAGTGCCGGTCCATCTTCAGCTCGGAGCGGTTGTCGGCCCGCCACAGGCCGAAGGTGACGAACCAGGTGTGCAGCAGGCCCGGATGGTAGGGATCCTTGATGTTCTCCTGCATCAGCTTCCAGTTGCCGGGGATGCGCTGGCGGCTGTAGCCGTGGATCACCAGTTCGCGGCCGTCGAAGACGCGGTCGAAGTAGTGCAGGATGTCCGGCCCCAGATAGTCCTCCAGCGGTTCGACATCGTGATCGAACGAGGCGAACACCACGCCGTTGCGGCAGGCCACGGCCAGCTTGGTCAGGCCATGTTCTTCCGGCTTGAAATCGGGCGGCATGCCGCCGTTGACCTTGCCGTCCTGCTTGACGCCGCGGCGGAACGGCACGCCGATCAGGTTGCCCTGCAGGTCATAGTTCCACTGGTGGTACGGACAGACGAATTCGCTGCGGTTGCCGGAACGTTCGCGGCAGAACTGCACGCCGCGGTGGGCGCACACGTTTTCCACCACGCGCACCTGGCCGTCGTTGTCGCGCAGCAGGATGACGGAGCGTTCGCCCACCGCGGTGCGCTTGAAGTCGCCCGGGTTGGGGATCTCCGCCTCCAGGCCCACGTAGCTCCAGTGCGCGCGGTAGAAGAACCGCTCCATTTCCCGCTGATGCAGGGCGGCATCGGTATAGACGCCGAAGGGGATGCGGTGGGATCCGTCGTCCTGCCAGCGCGGGGCGAATTGGATGGGCTGCTCGGGGGCGTTCATGATCCGCTCCGGCGACAGGGCGCGGCGGCGGACAGCGTACAGGTACGCATGGCGTGTCTCCTTGGTTCGGCGGACCGCGGGCGCGATCCTGCAGAGCCGGCGCTGCATGGGCGCTGGCGTTTTTCGCATCATCGGGCAGAAAGTGAAATAAATAAATAGAATCTGCTTGATGAGATAAATCACCAAAATCAATATTGGTGGAGGCAGCCCATGAACCTGCAAGACCTGGACCTGAACCTGCTGGTCGTCTTCAATGAACTGCGCAAGCACGGCCGGGTGTCGGCCGTGGCCGAGAGCCTGGGCATTTCGCAGCCCGGCGTCAGCAACGCGCTGGGCCGGCTGCGCAAGCTGTTGGGCGATGAGCTTTTCCTGCGCACCTCGCGCGGCATGGTGCCCACGCCCTACGCGCAGGATTTGGCGCAGCCCATCGCCGCCGCGCTGGAGGCGCTGCACAGCACCCTGAACGCGCGCGCCGCGTTCGACCCCGCGCATAGCGGCCGCGCCTTCGTGATCGGCGTGAACGACGTGGGCGAGACCTATTTCCTGCCGCGGCTGATGCGCGCGCTGGACCGCGCTGCGCCCGGCGTTACGGTGCGCACCGTGCGCACCACCTCGATCGACGTGAAGGACGAGATGGAGCGCGGCCGCATCGACCTGGCCATGGGCTTCCTGCCCGATCTGAAGAGCGGCTTCTTCCAGCGCCTGCTGTTCCGCCAGCCCTATGTGTGCATCTTCCGCCGCGACCATCCGCTGGCGCGCACCGGGGTCTCGGCGCGGCAGTTCCGCGCGGCCGAGCACGTGGCCATCGCCTCGGAAGGCACGGGCCACGGCGTGGTCGACCAGGTGATCGGGCAGGCCGGCATCCAGCGGCGCCTGCGCCTGACGGTGCCGCACTTCATTGCGGTGGGGCCGGTGCTTGCCGCCACCGACATGATCGCCGTGGTGCCGCAGCGCTTCGCTGACTGCGCCTGCGGTCCGTTCGGCTTGGCGACCGCGCCCTGTCCGGTGAAGATCCCGGAGTCGGTCATCAATGTGTTCTGGCACGCCCGCAACCACCGCGAGCCGGCCAACCAGTGGCTGCGGCAGGTGGTGGTGGACGAGTTCGCGGATTAGGCGTCGCGCAGCGTCACCGGAAACCAGCCGCGCAGCGCATTGGACAGGCGGATTTCCTCGGCCGCGTGCAGGTCGGCCAGGGTCAGGACGCGTTCTGCCACCTTGCCCGTTTCGAGCAGTTCGGCGCGCTGCACGCCGGGCAGGCAGCCGCTGTCCACGGGCGGCGTGTACCAGTCGCCATCCAGGCGCAGATAGACGTTGCTGCGGCTGCCTTCGCAGAGTTCGCCGCGCTCATTCAGGTAGAGCAGATCGAAGATGTGCGGATGCGAGGGCAGCCATTCGATGGTCTTGGTGTACCAGGGGCGGTAGGTGGTCTTGTAGCGCAGCAGCGGTTCGGATGAACGCAGCGCTTCGGGCGCCAGCATGGCTTCCTGCGCGGGGTGCAGGGGCGGCAGCGGCGCGGTCTGGATGTTGCGGCTGCCGTCGCGCGCCACCAGCAGGCGCAGCCGGTGCGGCCCGGGCGTGGCCAGGCCCAGCGCGGTGATCATGATGTCGGCCTCGACGGCCCGGCCGCCCCAGCCGTAGCCCAGGGCCTTGCAGGACGCTTCCAGGCGCTTGAGGTGGCGCGCCAGCAGCGGCACGCGTCGTTCGGCATCGACCAGGATGGTCTCGATCAGTTCGGGTTGCATGGGACTCTCCTGGGGAAAAGGTGCGCTGCGGCCGCGCTCTATCCTACTACCGATGGCTGCAGGCGCGCAGGGACGCCGGACATCCGGACTGCGGCCTCAGGCCCGCAGGATCCGGGCCTTCCAGTGGCATTCCTGCCATTCCTCGGCCGGGTCTGAATCGTGCACGATGCCGCCGCCCACGCTATAGACGCCGTGGCCGGCCTGGTCCAGCACCAGGGTGCGGATGGCGACGTTCAGCGAAAAGTCGCCGTCCGGCGCCAGCCAGCCGATGCTGCCGCAATACAGGCCGCGCCGCGCCGCTTCCATCTGGCGGATGCGGCGCATGGCCGCGACCTTGGGGGCGCCGGTGATGGAGCCGCAGGGAAACAGCGCGCGCAGCACGTCTTCCAGCGAGGCGTGCGGCGCCAGCGCCGACACCGTGGACGTCATGGTCCAGACGGTGGGATAGCGCTCCAGCGAGAACAGCGCGTCGACCCGCACCGAGCCCGGCTCGGCCAGCCGGCCCAGATCGTTGCGCAGCAGATCCACGATCATCAGGTTCTCGGCGCGGTTCTTTTCGCTGGCCAGGAGCGTCTGGCCCAGCCGTTCGTCCTCGGCCGGATCGGGGTGGCGCGGGGCCGTGCCCTTCATCGGGCGCGTGGTCAGGCGCGGGCCGTCGCGGCGCACGAACAGTTCGGGCGAAAACGACAACACCGTGCGCTCGCCGTCCTCGATGAACGCGCCGTGCGCCACCGGGTTGCGGGCGGCGATGCGCCGGTACAGCGTGGCCGCGTCGCCCTGGAATTGCAGGTCCAGCGGCTGGGTGTAGTTCACCTGATACAGCTCGCCGTCACCGATCAGGCCGCGGATGGCTTCGATCTGGCGCACGTAGTCGGCCTCTGTCATGCGCGGCGCGGGCAGGCTGATGGCGGCGGGCGCAGCGCCTGCGTCCGGTGCGTCCCAGGGCGTTTCCTCCTGCCGGCGTTCGAACGCCAGCGCGGTCAGGCGCGGTTTGCCGTCGTCGCGCGGCGGCGTCCAGGGGCCGGCGGGCGGCGCCATGGCGGCTTCGGGCAACAGCCACTCGCCCAGTTCGTAGTCCAGCAACAGGGCGATCCAGCGCCCCTGCCGCCGCTGCGCTTCGATGGCGGCGAGCGCGGGGGCGACCTCGGCGGCGGAGCGCGCCTCGATCCGCGAGCACAAGCCCTCGAACCGCAGCGCGCGGCCGGCCAGCCGGTCTTCAAAACGACATTCCATGCTGCCTACTGCTGTTGATGTGCCAGGAATTCCTTCAGGACCCGTCCGGTATGGGAATGGTCGCTCAGGGTCATGACGTGTTCGGGCGAGCCTTCGCCCACCAGCTTGCCGCCGCCCGTGCCGCCTTCGGGGCCCAGGTCCAGCAGCCAGTCGGCTTCGGCGATCACGTCCAGGTTGTGCTCGATCACCACCACCGTATTGCCGGCTTCCACCAGGCGGTGCAGCACGTGGATCAGTTTTTCCACGTCGGCCATCGACAGGCCCACGGTGGGTTCGTCCAGCACGTACAGCGTATGCGGAATGCGCGAGGCGCGGCCGGTCTTGATCAGGCCGTCGGTGAGGCGGGCCTTGGACAGCTCGGTCACCAGCTTGATGCGCTGCGCTTCGCCGCCCGACAGCGTGGGCGAAGGCTGCCCCAGCGTCAGATAGCCCAGGCCCACGTCCTGCATCAGCTGCAGCGGGCGGTGGATCTTGGGGTGCGCGGCGAAGTAGCCGATGGCGTCGTCCACTTCCATGGCCAGCAGTTCGCCGGCGTTCTTGCCGCGCATCTGCACGCTCAGCGTGTCGTTGTTGAAGCGGGCGCCGTTGCAGGCGTCGCAAGGCACCTTCACGTCCGGCAGGAAGTTCATCTCGATGGTGCGCATGCCCTGGCCTTCGCAGATCGGGCAGCGGCCGTCGCCGGTGTTGAACGAGAAGCGCGCCGCGGTCCAGCCGCGCATGCGCGATTCGCGGGTGTCGGCGAACTGCTTGCGCACGTCGTCCCAGAAGCCCACGTAGGTGGCCGGGCAGGAGCGCGGCGTCTTGCCGATGGGCGTCTGGTCCACTTCCAGCACGCGGTCGATGGCTTCCCAACCCTTGATGCTGGCGCAGCCCGCCCAGCCCGGCGCCTTGCCTTGCGACACGGCCTGCATCAGGTTGTCCAGCAGCACTTCGCGCGCCAGGGTGGATTTGCCCGAACCCGACACGCCGGTCACCACGCTCAGGCGGCCCACCGGAATCTTCGCGTCCACGCTGCGCAGGTTGTGCAGGCGCGCGCCCTTGATTTCGATCATGGGCGTATCGGCCTCGACCGGGCGGCGGCCTTGCAACGGGTGCTGCAAGGGTTTGGCCAGATAGCGGCCGGTGACCGATTCGGGCGCTTCGATCAGGTCCTGCGCGCTGCCCTGGGCCACCACGCGGCCGCCGCGGATGCCCGCGCCCGGTCCGATGTCGATGATGTGCGAGGCGCGGCGGATGGTGTCGTCGTCGTGTTCCACCACCACCAGCGTGTTGCCGTTGCCTTCCAGGCGCGCCAGCGCGTCCAGCAGGATGCGGTTGTCGCGCGGGTGCAGGCCGATGGTCGGTTCGTCCAGCACGTAGCAGACGCCCTGCAGGTTGGAACCCAGCTGCGCGGCCAGGCGGATGCGCTGCGCTTCGCCGCCGGACAGCGTGGGCGCGGCCCGGTCCAGCGCCAGGTAGTTCAGGCCGACTTCCTGCATGAAGTTCAGGCGTCCGCGGATTTCCGTAAGGATGTCGCGGGCGATCTCGCCTTCGCGGCCGCGCGCCACCAGCCCGGTGAAGAAGGTATGCGCGTCCGACACCGGCAGCGAGGCGAGTTCGGCGATGGACTTGTCGCGCCAGCGCACGGCGCGCGCCACGCGGTTCAGGCGCTGTCCGTCGCATTGCGTGCAGGGCTTGGCCTCGCCTTCGTACCAGGCGTTCCAGGCGGTTTCCTCGCCGGTCTGCTCTTCGTCGAAGCCTTGCAGCTGCAGGCCGGTGCCGTAGCAGCCGGTGCACCAGCCGTGCTTGGAGTTGTACGAGAACAGGCGCGGATCCGGTTCGGGGAAGCTGGTGCCGCAAGACGGGCAGGCGCGCTTGACCGAGAAGTGCTGCTGCTGCAGGTCGCTGTCCAGCGCCTCGTGCAGCTTGTTCACGGGCCACACCACGGACATCACGCCCTGGCCGTTTTCCAGCGCGTTCTTGACCGCGGCGCGCAGCTCGGCTTCATTGGCCGGGTCCACCACCACGTCCGCGATCGGCAGCTCGATGGTGTGTTCCTTGTAGCGGTCCAGCCGCGGCCACGGGGCCACGGGAATGAACTCGCCGTCCACGCGCAGGTGCGAATGGCCCTTGGAACCGGCCCATTTGGCCAGGTCCGTGTAATAGCCCTTGCGGGCGGTGACCAGCGGCGCCAGCAGGCCGATGTGCTCGCCCTTGTGCTCGCGCAGCAGGCGCGCCACGATCTGGTCCGTATTCTGCGGCTCCACCGCGACATTGCAGTCCGGGCAGTATTGCGTGCCCAGCTTGACGTACAGCAGGCGCAGGAAATGGTGGATTTCCGTCATCGTGGCCACGGTGGACTTGCGTCCGCCGCGGCTGGTGCGCTGCTCGATGGCGACCGTGGGCGGGATGCCGAAGATGGCGTCCACGTCCGGCTTGCCGGCTGGCTGCACGATGGCGCGGGCGTAGGCGTTGAGCGATTCCAGATAGCGCCGCTGCCCTTCGTTGAACAGGATGTCGAAGGCCAGCGTGGACTTGCCCGAGCCGGACACGCCGGTGATGACGGTGAACTTGTCACGCGGGATTTCCACGCTGACGTTCTTCAGGTTGTGTTCGCGCGCGTTGCGGATTTCGATCGCCATATTGGCCTGGCGCCGCTCGCGCATCAGCGACTGCAACGGGCGGCCCACGTCTGCGCCGTAGGCTTCGCCGGGCTCGGCGATGCGGGCGGTCAGGCCAGCCTGCTCGACTTCCTGCGCGTCGGCGTCGGTGCTTACGACCACGTCTGCCGGCAGGATGCTGACTTCGTAGTCGCGCAGGGCGGCGCCCGTGTGCGATTTGGGGTTGTCCATCAGGTCCTGCGGCGTGCCGGTGCCGATGACCAGGCCGCCGGCGTCGCCGCCTTCGGGGCCCAGGTCGATCAGCCAGTCGGCCGCGCGGATCACGTCCAGGTTGTGCTCGATCACCAGCAGCGTGTGGCCGGCGGCCAGCAGCTTGCGGAACGCGCGCATCAGCCGCGCCACGTCGTCGAAGTGCAGGCCGGTGGTGGGTTCGTCGAACAGGAACAGGCTGCCCTTCTTGGCGACCTTGGCGGTGGAGATGCCGCTGCGCGCGGCTTCGGCCAGGTGGCCGGCCAGCTTCAGGCGCTGCGCCTCGCCGCCCGACAGAGTGGGCACGGGCTGGCCCAGCCGCACGTATTCCAGGCCTACGTCGGCCAGCGGCGCCAGGCCCGTCTGCACGTCGCGCAGGCCCTTGAAGAAGTCCAGCGCCTCGCTGACCGTCATCTCCAGCACTTCGTCGATGGACGCGCTCTTGCCCAGGTGTTCGACGCGCACTTCCAGCACTTCGGGGCGGAAGCGCTTGCCGTCGCAATCCGGGCAGCGCAGGTAGACGTCGGACAGGAACTGCATTTCCACGTGTTCGAAGCCGGTGCCGCCGCAAGTGGGGCAGCGGCCGTCGCCGCCGTTGAAGCTGAAGGTGCCGGCCGTGTAGGCGCGCTCGCGCGCCAGCGGCGCTTGCGCGAACAGCTTGCGGATCGCGTCGAACGCGCCCACGTAGCTGGCCGGGTTGGAGCGCGCCGTCTTGCCGATGGGGGTCTGGTCCACCATGACCACATCGGCGATCTGTTCGGCGCCCAGCAGGCGTTCGAAGGCGCCGGGCGCTTCCGAGGGCTTGCCCTTCTGCTTGAGCAGGGCGGGGTAGAGCACGTCCTGTACCAGCGTGGACTTGCCGGAGCCGGATACGCCTGTCACGCAGACCAGGCGGCCCAGCGGCAGTTCGACGGAGACGTTCTTCAGATTGTGCGCGCTGACGCCTTCCAGCAGCAGGCGCGGCGTGTTCGCCGCCACCGGCATGGGGCGCGGCGCTTCCACGCGCTGGCGGCCGCCCAGGTAGTCGCCCGTCAGCGTGCGCGCCGCGCGCAATTGGGACGGCGTGCCGTCGAAGACGATCTGGCCGCCGCGTTCGCCGGGGCCGGGACCGATGTCGATGATGCGGTCCGCGGCCACCATGACCTGCGGGTCGTGCTCCACCACCACCAGCGTGTTGCCGGCGTTGCGCAGGCGGTGCATGACTTCGACCACGCGGTGCATGTCGCGCGGGTGCAGGCCGATGGAAGGCTCGTCCAGCACGAAAAGCGTGTTCACCAGCGAGGTGCCCAGCGCCGTGGTCAGGTTGATGCGCTGCACTTCGCCGCCCGACAAGGTGCGGCTCTGGCGGTCCAGCGTCAGGTAGCCCAGGCCCACGTCGCACAGGAACTTGAGGCGCGCGCGCACTTCTGTCATGAGCAGGTCGGTGGCGGCGTCCAGCGCGCCGGAGAACGACAGCGTGTCGAAGAAGATCCGCACGCGTTCGATCGGCAGCAGCATCACGTCATGGATGGACAGGCCGCCCAGGTTGTCGAGCTGTTCGCGGCTCCAGTTGGCGCTCACCGGCATGAAGCGCTTGTAGCGGCCGTCGTCAGGCGGCAGCACGGTGTCGGCTTCTTCCTTGGTGCCCAGGCGCCAGAGCAGCGCGTCGGGCTTGAGGCGCGCGCCATTGCAGGTGGGGCAGGGCGTGTAGCTGCGGTATTTCGACAGCAGCACGCGCACGTGCATCTTGTAGGCCTTGGTTTCCAGCCAGTCGAAGAAGCGCTGCACGCCGTACCACTGGTGCTTCCAGGCGTCGTTGCCGCCCTTCCAGTCGGGCGTGCCGTAGAGCACCCAGCGCTTGTGTTCTTCGCTGAGCTTCTTCCAGGGTACGCCCAGCGGCACGCCGGCCTTGGGCGCGTACTTCTGCAGCTCGTCCTGGCATTCCTTGTATGAAGGGGTCGTCCAGGGCTTGATGGCGCCTTCCAGCAGGGTCTTGTTTTCGTCCGGGATGACCAGGCCGAAGTCGATGCCGATCACGCGGCCGAAGCCGCGGCAGGCTTCGCAGGCGCCCAGCGGCGAGTTGAACGAAAAGCTGCTGGGCAGCGGATCGGTGTATTCGATGTCGCAGTCGGCGCAGTGCAGGCGGTCGCTGTACTTCCAGATGTGGGCATTGCCGCCCTCGGCGTCCATGACGTACACGGCCAGGTGGCCGGCGCCCATGCGCAACGCCGTGTCCAGCGCTTCCATGATGCGTTCGCGTTCGGTGCCGGCAAAGCGGAAGCGGTCCTGGACCACGTGCAGGATGCGGCGCGATTCGGTGCTGCCTTTTGCTGCCTTGGCTTTCTTGGCGCCCTTGGCCGGGGCGGCTGCGCGCGGCGCCGCGTTTTCCTCGGCGTGCACGCGGGTGTAGCCCTGCTGCTCCAGGAAGCCGCGCACTTCCTCTTCGGTGAAGTTGGCGGGAACCGCAATGGGGAAGGTCACCACCAGCCGCGGATCGCCAGCGGCGGCGGCGCGTTCGGCCAGCGAGTGGTAGACGGAATCAGGGGTGTCGCGCCGCACCACCTTGCCGCAGCCGCGGCAATACAGCTTGGCGCCGCGCGCGAACAGCAGCTTCAGGTGGTCGTTCAGTTCCGTCATCGTGCCGACCGTGCTGCGCGAGCTGCGCACCGGATTGGTCTGGTCGATGGCGATGGCGGGCAGGATGCCTTCGATGCGGTCTACCTGCGGCTTGTCCATGCGGTCCAGGAACTGGCGCGCATAGGGCGAGAAGGTTTCCACATAACGCCGCTGCCCCTCGGCGTACAGGGTGTCAAAGGCCAGCGAACTTTTGCCGGACCCCGACACGCCGGTCACGACGACCAGTTCGCCGGTGGCGATGGTCAGGTCCAGGTTCTTGAGATTGTTCTGGCGGGCGCCAACGATGCGAATTTGGGAGCTCATGGACGGTATCGTAGCCTGAGGGGAGAGGCCTGCCCGAGCGACAACCCATCGCTGGTTCCGAGCGCGGCGATATGGAATAATTGACTATATTGTGAGTCACTTGTCCATTATGTGGACAGAACGGATGCTCACTAGCTGTACAAATAAACAGTATCGCAGATTCGTCTGAATTTCGCGCTGTCGGCGTTGCGCATTCTGTAGATTCATTGCTAAAGGCATGCAGCCATTAGCTGGAGACAACATTGCTGGAAACCAAGGTCCCGGGCGCCGCGGCGTTCGCCAAATTCATGACGGTGCTGCAGGCGGTGGCGGATGCGCCCCAGCCGCCCACGGCCGCGTCGTTGGCGCGCAGCTGCGGCTATCCCCGGCCCACCGTCTACCGCATCGTCGCGGCGCTGGCCGAACAGGGCATGGTGGCCGAAACCGGCGGCGCCTACCGCCTGGGACCGCGCCTGATGTCGCTGGCCAGCCGGGCCTGGTCGCAGTTCGACCTGCGCGCGGCGCTGGCGCCCGACCTGCAGGCCTTGCGCGATGAAACCGGCGAAACCGTGCACCTGGCCGTGCCTGCAGGGCACGAGATGACCTATATCGACAAGCTGGAAAGCCCCGGTCCGGTGCGCATGGCCTCGCGTGTCGGGGCCAGCGTGGCGCTGCATTCCAGCGCGGTCGGCAAGGCCTATCTGGCGGCGCTGGACCCGGCGTCGCGCGAGCGCCTGCTGCGCGAACTGCCGCTGACGGCCCGCATGCCCGGCACCGTGACCAGCCTGCCCGAACTCCGCGCCGTGCTGGATGCGGCCGCCGCCCGCGGCTACGCCACCGACGACGAGGAAAACGAAGCCGGCATCGTCTGCTATGGCGTGGCCGTGTGCGACGCGGCCGGACGGCCCGTCGCCGGCGTCAGCGTCAGTACCTTGTTGTTCCGGCGCCGCGAAGACCCGCAAGCCGCCTATATCGAACCCTTGCTGCGGCTGCGCGATGCCGCCGCGGCCAAACTCGCCGTCCTGCCGGTATCGCCCGGCGGCGCCTGACCGCCCGCCTCCAAGGAATGCCATGACCGCAACCGCTGCCCCTCTCGCCTCCAAGCTCTCCACCCTGCTGGCCTCCCGGGTCGTCCCCGTGCTGCGCTACACGGACGCCGCCACCGCCGCCTATGCGGCCGAAGTCGCGGTGGCCGCCGGCTGCACCACGCTGGAACTGACCTGGACCATTCCCGGCGTCACCGACCTGCTGCGGGCGCTGCGCGACAAGCACGGCAGCGCGCTGCTGCTGGGCGTGGGCACGGTGCTGGACGAGCACCAGGCGCGCGAGGCCTTGGTCGCAGGCGCGGACTTCCTGGTGTCGCCGGCGCTGGCCACCGACATCGTCGACCTGGCGCATGCGGCCGACGCGCTCTGCCTGCTGGGCGCCTTCACGCCCACGGAAGTGTTGGCGGCGCGCCGCGCGGGCGTGGACGTGGTGAAGATCTTCCCCGCGGACACCGGCGGCCCCAAGCACCTGGCCGCGCTCAAGTCGGTGTATCCGGACACCATTTTCTGCCCCACGGGCGGCGTTACCCAGGACAACATGGGCTCGTACTTCGCCGCCGGCGCCGCCATCGTCGGCATCGGCAGCAATCTCTATGACAAGGCGGCCTTCGCTGCCCGCGACACCGCCGCGCTGGTGGCGCAGATCATCCGCACCCGGGAGGCCGCCCATGGCTGATTTCGACATCGTCGCGCTGGGCGAGCCTCTGGTCGAACTGAACCAGACGCACCAGGACCAGCGCCAGTATCTGCAGGGCTTTGGCGGCGACACCTCCAACGCCGTCATCGCAGCCGCGCGGCAGGGCGCAAGCTGCGCCTATCTGACGCGGGTCGGCAACGACGCCTTCGGCCAGCAGTTCCTGGACTTGTGGCAGGCCGAAGGCGTGGATACGTCCGGCGTGCAGGTGGATGAGCAGGCCCACACCGGCTTGTACTTCGTGCAGCACGGCCCGGACGGCCATGCCTTCAGCTATCTGCGCCGCGGCTCCGCCGCCAGCCTGATGACGCCGGCCAGCCTGGATTCGGGCCTGATCGAACGCGCCCGCTACCTGCACGTGTCGGGCATCAGCCTGGCCATCAGCACCAGCGCCTGCGATACCGTGTTCGCCGCCATCGAGCGCGCGCACGCGGCCGGCGTCCAGGTCAGCCTGGACTCGAACTTGCGGTTGCGCCTGTGGCCGGTGGACCGCGCCCGCGCCGTGCTGCGCGAAACCATGCGCACGGCCGACCTGTTCCTGCCCAGCATGGACGATATGCAGCATCTGACCGGCAACGACGATCCGGAACGCACGCTGGACTGGATCCGCGACGCCGGCGCCACCGGCGTGGTGGTGCTGAAGCTGGGCAAGGACGGCTCCATCATCGACGACGGCCAGCGCCGCGTACCCGTGGCCGCCTTGCGCGTGGATGCGGTGGACGCGACCGGGGCGGGCGACTGCTTTGCCGGCAGCCTGCTGGCGCGCCGCTGCCAGGGAGACTCCTGGGAGGATGCCGTGCGTTACGCCAATGCCGCGGCGGCCTTGTCCACGCTGGGCTACGGCGCGGTCGATCCGCTGCCGCGCAAGGAACAGGTGCTGGAGCGGCTGAAGAGCCTTTCCTGCTGATCGCCGGGGGGCTGGACCGGCGCGGACGACTGTCCAGGCTGACTGGGCGGTGTTCCGTCCCGCATTTGATTGCTCCTGGCGCGAACGTGGCGGAAACGCCGCATTTTCGCGTCATTGGCGCCGTCAGGGCATTTCAGGCTAAAATGCCAAGTTACCCGAATTTTCCGCCAGCCCAGTATCCGGTTGTGCGGGCAACATTTCCGCAAATTCAACAGGAGAATCAACATGGCTGAACGCAAACGCGTGCGTCGCAACACCCTGGAACGCCGTTGCCTGGGCAAGGCTTTCAAGCGCTTGTTCGTCAAGTCGCCCAAGGGCGTTTTCAAGATGCTGGAAAAGATCAAGCGCGTCTAATTGACGCGTCCGGCCGCAGCCCAGGCTCGGCCAGATCAAAAAAAAACCCGCTCGGCGCGCCGGCGGGTTTTTTTTCGTCCTGCGCGGACCGGCCTATGCCTGCTCCTGGGGCGGACCGAGCTTGGGCAGAATGAAATCCATGAAGGCGCGGGTCTTGGCCGGCTGGATGCTGGACGGATACACCACGTAGATCGAGATCGGATCCACCGACCACCCTGGCAGCACGCGCTTGAGCGAATTGCGCTTGATGATGGGCTCCAGCGCCAGGCAGTGCGGCATGCGCGTGATCGCCAGGTCCAGGCCTGCCAGGGTGCCCGCGATGCTCATATTGTTGGCCGCCAGGTGGCCGCTGACCGGCACGCGTTCACTGACCGCGCCGCGGCGCAGCGTCCAGTGCGAATGCGCCTCGTCGATGGTGGTGCGCAGGCACTGATGCCGGCTTAGATCCGCCGGCGTTTCGGGCTCGCCGTGGCGTTCCAGGTAGCGGTCGGAGGCATACAGGTAGTTGTCCAGGGAGACCAGCTCCTGCACGACCGCGCCGCCATGCATGCCGCCGTTGCCGTTGATGTCGGCGGCGCTGGCCGCTGCCAGCGGGTAGTCGGCGTTGCTGCCGAAGCGCAGCACGATGTCGAACGGCGTGCCCTGCGCGTCGGAGGCCGTCAGCATGCTCAGGTCGAACTCGCATTCCACTTCCGGATAGCGGTCGGTGAAATCGTTGATGGTTTCTGGCAGCAGCCACATCGCCAGGCTGTAGGGCATGGATACCCGCAGGTTGCCAGAAGGGCCGCCGGACAGGGACTGCAGCTGCTCATGCGCCAACCTGGCTTCGTCGATCAGGCCCTGGCAGCGCCGCATGTAGGCCGCGCCGGCTTCGGTGAGATCCAGGCGGCGCGTGTTGCGGTTGATCAAGCGCAGGCCGATGGCGCGCTCCAGCTCGTTGATGCGCCGCGATAAAGTCGAGGTCGGCATGTTCAGCGCGCGCGCCGCCATGCTGAAGCTTTTGCGCTTGGCAACCTCCACGAACAAGGCGATGTCATTGAGCTGGACGGTCGAAGCTTCCATAGGCATTCCGGTTTTGGCCGCCCGAGTGTACGCCACTAAGGAGTGCGTCCACGGCAGATAAAGTGCCGAGACGGCCTGTCAACTGTCGTTTTTGTCAGATTTGATTGCAAATTTGAGCCTTACAGGGCCGGAACGCGCGTGCATATCCCCTAAACTTCAGGCGAAAACACCAAAACCAAGACCGCAGCGCTTGCTCGACGCATCGCAAAGGGGCTCAGTGGGCATGACCGACACACCAACTTTTTTCACTGTTTTGACGCCCACCTACAATCGGGCGGGCACGCTGCACCGGGTATATGAATCGCTTTCCCGGCAGACTTTCCGGGATTTCGAATGGGTCGTGGTGGACGACGGTTCCACCGACAACACCCACGAATCCATCCTGGACTGGCAGGCGCGCGCCGATTTTCCGATCCGCTACTTCTGGCAGAACAACCGCCACAAGAAAACCGCCTTCAACCGCGGCGTGCGCGAGGCGCGCGGCGAACTCATCGTCGCCCTGGACAGCGACGACGAAATGCCGGCCGACGCGCTGGCCACGTTCAAGGAGGTCTGGGACGGCATTCCGCCGGCGCGGCGCGAATCCTACGTGGCCGTGACCGGGCTGTGCGCGCGTCCCGATGGCAGTATCGTCGGCGACCGCTATCCGCAGGACGTGTTCGACAGCACGGCGGTGGACGTCTATTTCCGCTATCGCATCAAAGGCGAGAAATTCGGCTGTATGCGCACCGACATCCTCAGGAAGTATCCCTTCCCCGAGGATGTCGCAGGCTTTGTGCCCGAAAGCCTGGTGTGGTGGGCGATTGCGCGGGCGGGTTATCTCAGCCGCTTCATCAACCGTGTGGTGCGGACTTATCACGACACGCCCGGCGCCCTGAGCCAGGGCGCCGTTTCCGTGAGCAACAACGCGCAAGGCCTGTACCTGCTGGCCTGGGACATGCTGCAGCATCACCTGGAATTCTTCCGCTACCGCCCGCGCGAATTCATCATGGCCGCGGCGCGCTACACACGCTTTCGGCTGCATCTGAAGCACTCCGGCGTGCCGACGGCGGTGCAAGCCTACAAGCTGACCAATCCCATGGCGAAGTTCATGGTCGCGGCCCTGTGGCCGCTGGGCTATGCCATGTACCGCCGCGACAGGCGCCGCGGCGTGGCCTGAAGCCTGCCGCGCAGGCAGGCCCCTGCCGGTGCTTCAGGCGGCGGGCGCCGAGGCAGGGGCTCCGTGCCCCAGCCCCAGATACACCTCGACCACGCGCGGGTCCTCCGCCACCTGGGCGGCCGGGCCTTCCAGCGTGACGGCGCCGGTTTCCAACACGTAGGCATAGTCCGCCACTTGCAGCGCGGCGCGGGCGTTCTGTTCGATCAGCAGGATGGACACGCCCATCTCGCGCAGGCGCGTGACGATGCGGAACACCTCGCGCACGATGCGCGGCGCCAGCCCCAGGCTGGGTTCGTCCAGCATCAGCAGCTTGGGCTTGGCCATCAGCGCGCGGCCCACCGCCAGCATCTGGCGTTCGCCGCCGGACAGCGTGCCGGAGAGCTGGAGGCGGCGCTCCTTCAAGCGCGGAAACAGTTCATAGACCTCGGCCAGTGTCTGGTCCTGGTCGCGCAGGCCGCTGCGGAAACGGTGGAACGCGCCCAGCATCAGGTTGTCTTCCACCGTCATCTCGGCGAACAGCTCGCGCTTTTCAGGCACCAGGTTCATGCCGGCCGCCACCATTTCCTCGATCTCGGCATGTTCCTGCACCTTGCCGCCGAAGACGATCCGGCCGCTGGACGGCAGCACGCCCATGATGGCCGACAGCAGCGTGGTCTTGCCGGCGCCGTTGGGGCCGATCACGGTCACGATCTGGCCTTCGCCCACTTCCAGGCTGACGCCCGAGACGGCCTCGATCTTGTCGTAGGCCACGCGCAGGTCGCGCACTTCCAGCAATTTCGCGCTCATCATTCCACTCCGCCCAGATAGGCTTCAAGCACCGCGGGGTTGTGCTGGATCTCGGCGGGCAGGCCTTCGGCGATCTTCTCGCCGAAGTCCATGACCACCACGCGGTCCACCAGCCCCATCACGAAGTCCATGTCGTGCTCCACCAGCAGGATGGCCATGCCTTCGGCGCGCAGCTTCTTCAGCAATTCGGCCAGTTCGCATTTTTCCTGGTAGCGCAGGCCGGCGGCGGGTTCGTCCAGCAGCAGGATGCAGGGATCGGACGCCAGCGCGCGGGCGATTTCCAGAATGCGCTGTTGCCCCAGGGCCAGCGAGCCGGCCTCGTCGTGCAGATGCTTGCCCAGGCCCACGCGTTCGACCTGGCGCGCGGCTTCGGCCAGCAGGCGCGCTTCTTCGGCGCGGTCCAGCCGCCAGGCGGCCGGCAGTACGCCGCGATGGCCGCGCAGGTGGGCGCCGATGGCCACGTTTTCCAGCACGCTCATGCGGCCCAGCAGGCGCACGTGCTGGAAGGTGCGCGACAGTCCCAGCCGCGCAATGCGGCGAGCGCCGGCGCCGGCCACGGAATGGCCCAGCAGCGTTACCGTGCCGGAAGTCGGCGTGTCCACGCCCGAGATCTGGTTGAACATGGTGCTCTTGCCCGCGCCGTTGGGGCCGATCAGCGCCAGGACTTCGCCGGCGCGGATTTCCAGGTTCATGGCGTTGTTGGCGACCAGGCCGCCGAACTTGCGGGTCACGTCCACGGCCTTCAACACCACCTCGCCGCGCGGCGGCATGGGCTTGCGCGGCAGCGGCTCGGCATTCATGTCCAGCTTGCGCTGCTGCTTCTTCACCGGCACGCAGCGCGTCAGCACCGGCCACAGGCCGCTGCGGGCGCGGTGCAGCAGCAGCACCATGCCGAAGCCGAACACGATTACCTCGAAGTTGCCGGTCTGGCCCAGCAGCCTGGGCATCCAGTCCTGCAGCCATTGCTTGAGCACGGTGAAGACGCCCGCGCCGACCAGCGCGCCCCACACCTGCCCCGCGCCGCCGATGACGGTCATGAACAGGTATTCGATGCCCATCTGCAGGCCGAAGGGGTTGGGGTTCACGAAGCGCTGCATGTGCGCGTACAGCCAGCCCGAGGCGCAGGCCTGCAGCGCGGCGATGATGAAGATCACCATGCGCGAGCGCGCCGTGTCCACGCCCATCGATTCAGCCATCACGCGGCCGCCCTTGAGCGCCCGGATGGCGCGGCCCTCGCGCGAATCCAGCAGATTCTGGGTGGACCACACCGCCACCAGCAGGAAGGCCCAGATCAGGTAGTAGATGTTGTCGCCCTGGTTCAGCGTCCAGCCGAACAGGTTGATGGCGGGAATGTCCGGGATGCCGGTGTGGCCGCCCAGGCCTTCGACCGAGCCGAAGACGAAATACAGCGACAGGCCCCAGGCGATGGTGCCCAGCGGCAGGAAATGCCCCGACAGCTTCAGCGTGATCGCGCCCAGCAGATAGGCGATGACCAGCGTCAGCAGCAGCCCCGCCAGCAGGGTCAGCCAGGGCGATGCGCCCAGCCATGCCAGCCAGGACGGCAGCGTGTCCGCGCGGGTGGTCAGCAGCGCCGTGGTGTAGGCGCCCACGCCGACGAACGCGGCCTGCCCGAAGCTCGTCAGGCCGCCGACGCCGGTCAGCAGCACCAGGCCCAGCGCCACCATGGCGTACAGGCCGATGTAGTTCAGCAGCGTCACATAGAACGGCGGCAGCACCAGCGGGCCCAGCGCCAGCAGCGCCAGGAATGCGAGGAGGATGTGGCGCGGGTTCATTCGTCTTCTTCCTCGACGTGATGGCTTTTCAGTGAACGCCAGAGCAGCACGGGGATGATCAGCGTGAACACAATGATTTCTTTGTAGGCGCTGGCCCAGAACGAGGAGAAGGCTTCGATCAGGCCGACCAGGATGGCGCCGGCCGCGGCCAGCGGATAGCTCACCAGGCCGCCGATGATGGCGCCCACGAAGCCCTTCAGGCTGACCATGAAGCCGGAGTCGAAGTACATGGTGGTGATCGGAGCGATCAGGATGCCCGACACCGTTCCGATCAGCGCGGCCAGGAAGAACGTGGCCTTGCCGGCGAAGATCGGCGAAATGCCCATCAGCCGCGCGCCCAGCCGGTTGAAGGCGGCTGCGCGCAGCGCCTTGCCGTACATCGAGCGTTCAAAGAATTGGTAGAGCACGACGATGAGCAGGGCCGACACCGCCACCACCCAAAGCGCCTGGCTGTTGACGTTCAACGGTCCCAGCGCCAGGCTGGCGTCGCTGAACGGCGCCGTGCGCGCGCCTTCCGCGCCGAAGGCCAGCAGCCCCAGGCCGACCAGCGCCAGGTGCACGGCAATGGAGACGATCAGCAGCACCAGCGTCGAGGCCGACGCGATGGGCTGGTAGAACAAGCGGTACAGCTGCGGTCCCATCGGCACCAGCAGCAGCAGCGTCAGCAGCGCCTGCGCGGCCATCGGCAGCTGGGCCAGCGGCAGGTTGTAGAACAGCGCGGCCAGCACCAGCGGATAGGCCAGCTTGACCGCCATGCGCCAGGCGCCGCGGTTGCGCCCGGGGCGCTTGCGCCGCGCCAGCAGATCGGCGCCGACTTCGGCCAGCGCGAAGGCAAACAGCAGCCACACCAGCAGCACCGGCTTGCCGGCCTGCAGCGCGGCCATGGTGAGCGCGCCGAACGCGACGAACTCGCCTTGCGGGATGAACAGCACGCGGGTGACGGTAAAGACCAGCAGGATGGACAAGGCCAGCAGCGCATAGATGGCGCCGTTGGTGATGCCGTCCTGCCCGAGTATCAGGGCAATCTGAGCATTCATGCGAAATTCCGGGTAAGACAGACAAGCACGCCAGGTACGTCATCCCCTATGCACCGCGCGTCCCCCCAACGGGACACTGCGGAGCCGGAGCTGCGCTACTTCAGAGGAATGCGAATGAGCAAGCTCCGCGCACGCCATGGTGATGCCACGAAGCAAGCTCTGCGCACCCTATCGGGATGCCGCGGAGCCGGCTTTGCCGGTCCGCAGGCATGCCCCCCTTGGGGGGGAAGCGCGCAGCGCTTCGGGGGGGTTACTTAATCAGCTTCCAGGCGCCGTCCTTGACGGTGATGAGCTCGCGGCCGCGATCGTCAAAGCCGCTGTGGTCGGCAGCCGTCATGTTGTAGACGCCTTGCGTGCCGACCAGCTCCTTGGTCTGTTCCAGGGCATCGCGCAGCGCGCTGCGGAACTCCTTGGTGCCCGGCTTGCCGGCCTTTTCAGCCAGCGGCACGGCCTTTTCCAGCAGCAGGCCGGCGTCGTAGACGTTGGCGCCGAAGGTGGCGGGCTTGGATCCGTTGAGCTTTTCGTAGGCGGCGATGTAGTCCGCAGCGACCTTCTTGGACGGGTTGCTGTCCGGCATTTCCGGCAGCACCAGCATCAGGCTGGCGGCCAGCACCGTGCCTTCAACCTTCTTGCCGCCCAGCTTCAGGAAGTCGGGCAGGGCCGCGCCGTGGGTCTGGTAGAACTTGCCCTTGTAACCCTGATCGAACAGGGTGGTCTGCGGCAGCACGCTGGCGGCGCCGGGGGCGGCCACCAACACGGCGTCCGGCTTGGCGGCCAGGATCTTCAGCGCCTGGCCGGTGACCGAGCTGTCAAAGCGCAGATAACGTTCGTTGGCGGCGATCTTGATGCCCTTTTCGGCGGCCAGGCCCGAGAAGACCTTGTACCAGTTCTCGCCGTAGGGATCGTTCAGGCCGATGAAGCCGACGGTCTTGATGCCGGTCTTGGCCATGTGGTCGACCAGCGCGCGCGCAATGATGTCGTCGTTCTGGGTGGTCTTGAAGACCCACTTCTTCTGGTCGTTCATGGGCAGCACGACGGCGGCGGTGCCCACCGGCGCCAGCATCGGCACGCCGGCCTCGGCCGCGAACTGGATCACGCCCATGGCGTTGGGCGAACCCGACGGGCCGATCAGCGCGTCCACGTTCTGCTCCGAAATCAGCTTCTTGAAGGCCGTCACCGAGTTGGTGGAATCGCTGGCGTCATCCAGCGAGATATATTCCACGGTCAGGTCGCCGATCTTCTTCGGCAGCAGCGGCACGGTGTTCTTCTGGGGAATCCCCACCAGGGCCGTCGGGCCGGTGGATGAGGTAACGACGCCGACCTTGACTTGGGCCAGGGCGGGCAGGGCGAACAGCGCGGCTACCGCGGCGGCAGCGGCCAGGGGGAGTTTCTTCGACAGCATGGCAAAACCTCCGGATAGGGAGCAGGGTGGGGGTGCGGCTGGAAAACGGAGAAAACGGTACTTCTGTGCTTGCTTGGTTTGCTTTAATACTTGTTGCTTAAACTTTCTGTGCGCAGGCTCGCACTGTAGACCTGGTCCGCAGTGCTTACCTATCCGTCAAAACCCGAAGCAGCGCGCGCGATGCGCGTTCAGATGGTGATGGAGCTGACGCTGGCGCCGCCGCAGACGAACAGCGTCTGGCCGGTGACGAAGCTGTTGGCGGGATCCGAGAAGAACATGACGGCGCGCGCCACGTCGTCGGAGCGGCCCAGGCGCTTGACCGGTATGCCGGCTGCCAGCTGTTTCTCGCGTTCGCTGCCGGGCTCGATCACCTCGTAGAACATGTCGGTCTGGATCGGGCCGGGAGCCACCACGTTGACCGTGATGCCATAGGGCGCCAGCTCCAGCGACCAGGTGCGCGCCATGCCCACCATGCCGGCCTTGGTGGCCGAATAGGCGGTGCGGGTCGGCAGGCCCAGCGCGCCGCGCGAGGACATCATCACGATGCGGCCGAACTTGCGCTCCTGCATGCCGGGCAGGGCGGCCTGCACCAGGCTGATGGCCGCGCCCAGGTGGATCTGGGTCAGGCCGTGCAGTTCTTCCTGCGTGACCTGCGGCAGCAGGTTGGGCCAGATGACGCCGGCGTTGTGGATGACGTGGCTGATGGGAAACCGGGCGGCGGCTTCGGCGCCCGCCTGCGCGGTGGCCTCGGCGTCCAGCAGGTCCACCTGCACGTTGTGCAGGCGCGGGTGGCTGAAGTCGGCGGCGCGGCGCGCCATGGAAATCACTTCGTAGCCTGCGTCCAGCATGCTGCGGCAGATTTCGGCGCCGATGCCGGCGCTGCCGCCGGTGACGATGGCGACGTTGGTGTGCGTCATGGATATCCCCCTGTTGTTGTCGTGAGACCGGCTCAGGCGCGGCCGGCTCAGGTGCGGCCGGCTTAGGCCTTGGGCGCCAGCGCCAGCACGCGCAGCGGGCTGCCCGAGCCGCTGCGGATCTTGAGCGGCGCCGAGAAGATCACCGCGCCGGTGGGCGGCAGCTGGTCCAGGTTGGTCATGCATTGCAGGCCGTAGCGGTTGTTGCCGTGCATGTAGTAGTGGCAGGGATAGGGCGGATTCAGGTGATGGGCCTGGCCCGTATCCGTGCCGATCGACTCGGTGCCGAAACCGTGCACGTCGCGCTCCTTGATCAGCCATGGCACCACTTCGGCGTCCGGGCCGGGCGAGTGCGCGCCGTCTTCCTGCAGGTTCAGGTAGTCGGCGGGCTTGGCGCGCTTGGACCAGTCGGTGCGCATCAGCACCCAGGAGCGCGCGGGGATGCGGCCGTGTTGTTCTTCCCACTTTTTCACGAAGTCGATGGTCAGCAGGAAGTCCGGGTTGTCGCGGGACTCCGCCGAGCAGTCGATGACGCAGGCGCTGGCGATGAAGGCCTCGATGGGAATCGTGTCCACCGTGTTGTCGGGCAGGTCCTTGCCCGTGACCCAGTGGGCCGGCGCGTCGAAGTGGGTGCCGGTGTGCTCGGAACACGAGAAGTTGTTCCAGTACCAGGCGGGGCCGCGCTCGTCGTAGCGCGAGATCTCCTCGATGCGGAACGGCCAGGCCTGGCCGAACTCCGGCGGCAGCACGATGGTCGGGAATTCCGGCGTCAGCGTCTCGGTCAGGTCCACCACGCGGATGCGGCCGGACACCAGTTCGGCCATGAATTGGGCAAGAATGTTTTGGCTCATGTGCTGTTCCTTTAGGTTCGTGCGTTGTCGGGGCGGCGGGCCGTCAGGCTCCCAGTTCCCGTTCCAGTCCCTTGGGGTTCTCCGCCAGCCGGGCGCGGAATTCCTGCGCGACATCGCCGACATAGACGTCCTCGATGCCATCCTTCAACGCGCGCACGATGGCGGTGGCGATCGCCGCGGGCGCCACGCGCGGGGGCGGCGTGCGCTGCTCCCATTCGTGATCCACCGGCCCGGGGAACACGTTCACCACCCGCACGCCCGCGCCGCGCATCTCGGCGCGCAGGCATTGCGCCAGGGACAGCGCGGCCGCCTTGGACGCCGACCACATGCCGCGCGACGGCAGGTTCACGTGGGCGTAGATCGACAGCACGTTGACCCAGGCCGTGGCGCTGTTCACGCCGTCCGCGGCGCGTCCGCACAGGGCCGGGCCGAAGCTTTGCGCCAGCCGCATCAGCCCCAGCACGTTCACATCCATGGCGTCGCGCGCCGTATTCACGTCCTTGCGGTTCAGCAGCCCGCCTTCGCGTTCCAGGTCGGCGGTATTCACCAGGATCTCGACCTTGCCGCCGATGGAGGCGGCGACGCGTTCGACCGAATCGGTATCGGTCACGTCCAGCACCACCGCCTGCACGCGCGGGTCGGCCGCCAGCGCGTCGTAGGCGGCGTCGCGCTTCCAGGCCTGCGGGTCGCCCAGGAACACGGTCGGGCAGCCGGCGTCCAGCAAGGCGCGTGCCACCGCCTGGCCCACCGCCGACTTGCCGTCGGTGACGAGCGCGCGGCGGAACTTCGGATCGCACGAGGTTTCGCGCAGGGTCTTGTCGTCTTCCATGTTGGGCGTATTCCTTTCAGGCAGGGCGATCATCACGGCCTGGCCGCTGCGGTCCAGCTTCAGCGCCAGGCGCACGCGGTCGCCGTCGGCGCAGTCCTGGTGCACGTGCGCCACCACCGAGGGGCCGGCCGTCATGCGCACCGTGCCCACGCGCCAGGGCAGGCGTTCGCGGAAATACAGGTCGTTGCTGTGATGCAGGGTGGTGCTGACCAGCAGCACGCCGCTGGGATCGGCCGGGCGCCAGGGCAGATGCTCGGACAGGCATTGGCCGCAGACCTCGCGGGGCGGGTACTGGACCGCGCCGCAGTCGGCGCAGGTCTGCAGGTCGAAGCGGCCCTCGGCGGCGGCGGCGGTCAGCCCCAGCGCGCTGCGGCTGCGCCAGCCCGGCGGCAGCGTCGGCTGGCGGGTGCGGGCGATCGGATTCTTGCGGGGCGGCTTGGCCAAGGGTTCGGTCATGCGTGGCTCCCCAGGATGGCCGCGGCGGTGCACAGCCCGCGGTCGTAATTGATCATGCCGAAGCCGCTCACCATGCCGAGGCGGGCGTCGGCCACCTGCGTGCCGCCGGCCGTGCCGCTCAACTGGCGCAGCGCCTCGACCATGCCCAGATAGCCGCCGGCCGCGCCGGCCTGGCCTACCGACAGCTGGCCGCCATTGGTGTTGAAGGGAAAGCTGCCGTCCACGGTGAAGCTGTGGCGGCGCACGAAGTCCGGCGCCTCGCCTTTGGGGCAGAAGCCCAGGTCTTCGATCTGCATCAGGTTGATGACGGGGTAGTCGTCGTAGGCCTGCAGGAAATCCATGTCGCCGGGCTGAACGCCAGCCTGGCCATAGAGCTCGTCCAGGTCCACGGTCCAGCCGCCGCGGGTCTGGATCGGGTCCTCGGTCCAGGCGTTGTGGCGTTCGATGGTCGACAGGATGCGGGCGTAGGGCAGGTTCAGCGCGCGCGCCCGGTCTTCGCTCATGACCAGGAAGCCGTCGGCGCCGGCGCAAGGCATCACGCAATCGAACAGGTGTATCGGGTCGGTGATGACGCGGGCGTCCAGGTACTGGGCCAGCGTCAGCGGCTTTTTCATCAACGCGTGCGGATAGCGCAGGGCGTTGTCGCGCTGCGCCACGCACAGCTTGCCGAAGTCCTCGCGGGTGGCGCCGGTCGTGCGCATGTAGTTGGCGGTCAGCAGCGCGAAGCTGGCGTTGGGTCCGCCCGCGCCATAGGGATAGACGGCGTCCTGCGCGAAGCGTGAGAACTGGCTGACCGTGTTGCGGAACGAGTCCACGTGGTTGGTGTCGCCTGCGATGCAGGCGACGATGCTGGCGTCGCCCGCCTGCACGGCGCGGGCCGCGCGGCGCAAGGCGGCCACGCCGCTGGCGCCGCCCATGGGGATGTGGTCCAGCCAGCGCGGGCTCATGCCCAGGTGCTGCACCAGGCCGACGGCAGTGTCGGGGGCCAGCGTGAAGCTGGACACGCACAGTCCGTCCACCTCGGTCTTGGCGATGCCGGCCTGGCGGATCAGCGCGCCCAGCGCCCGCCCCAGCCACCAGTGGGCGGCACGGGTGGAATAGCGTTCGTACGGAATCGTGACGGGCAGGGCCGCCACTACGCCGTCATAGCCCAGGCGGCTCATCGCGCGGGCTCCTGGCGTTTCTTCATGTGGCCGGTGTCCACGCAGCGGGCCGTGCCGGGCAGCGTGGGCGCCAGGGCTTTCATTTCGCCGCGCTGGATCTTGTTGGTGGTGGTCAGCGGCAGGCTGTCGACGAAGGCGACGTAGCCGGGGGCCTTGTAATAGGCCAGTTGTTCCAGGCTCCATTGCACGATGCTGCGCGCGGCCTCGGCCATTGCGGCGCCCTCGGCCGGCAGGCTCTCGGGCACCACGCAGGCCAGCACTTCGTCGCCGCGTACCGCGTCGGGCACGGCGGCGACCGCCACGGCCTTCACCAGCGGATGCTGCAGCAGCACGCTTTCCACTTCCACGGCGGAGATGTTCTCGCCGCTGCGGCGGATCACGTTCTTCTTGCGGTCCACGAAGCGCAGCGCGCCATCGGCGTCGCGGCGCACGATGTCGCCGGTATGGAACCAGCCGTCTTCCCAGGCCTGGGAGGTCGCGTCCTCGTCCTTGAGGTAGCCGGCGAAGAAGCCGTAGCGCGGGTCGTCGCCGGCGTGGCGCACCAGCAGTTCGCCCGGTTCGCCGGCGGCGGCCTCCAAGCCGGAGTCGGCGACGATGCGCACCAGCACGTCGTCTTCCTCGCGGCCGAAGCAGCTGCTGCCGATGTGGCGCGGCTCATGATTTGCGATGATGACGGCGCCCGCGCCGGTCTCTGTCATGGCCCAGGCTTCCAGCAGCGGAAAGCTGAAGCGCTCTTCAAACGGCTGGTGCAGCTTGCGGTCCACGCCCGCGCCGAAGCCGAAGCGGATGGCAGGCTGCTTGTCGCGGGCCGAAGGTTCGGCCTTCATCAGGATGGCGGGCATGACGCCCAGGTAGTGCAGCACCGTCGCGCCCGAGTCGCGCACGCTGTCCCACCAGGTCTTCGGGTGGAAGCGGTCCAGCGGAATCAGGCAGCCGCCGGTCAGCAGCATGGCCATGGCCGAATACGCCATGGCGTTCATGTGGACCAGGGGCAGCGGCGTCAGCATGCGTTCCTGTCCCGGGCGCAGCTCGCACAAGCCGCCGATGCGGGCGTACCAGCCTCCGGCGTGCAGGAAATAGCGGTTGGGCAGGATGCAACCCTTGGGCCGCCCGGTGGTGCCGGACGTGTAGAGCAGGGCGCATTCGGTCAGGACATCGGGCTCGCGGCCCGCCAGCGGCGCGGCGAACGGTGCGGCGGGAGGGGCATCATCGGGACCCATCACGCGCAGTTCGCGGCCGGCGCGGGTTGCGGCGGCCAGCAGGTCGGCGTGGCGCTCGGGCAGCGCCACGGCCAGCGCGATCTCGGAGTGGCCCGTCAGGTATTCCAGTTCCGCTGCGCGCAGGTCGGGGTTGATGGGCACCACCGACACGCCCAACGCGTTCAGCGCGAACCAGTGCAGGAAGAAGGCAGGGCGGTTTTCCAGCAGCAGGCCGGCGCGGTGGCCATGGCCGTAGCCGGCGCGGGCATAGGCCGTGCGCAGGGCTTCGATGGCCTCGGCGGCCTGGGCGTAGCTCAGTTCGCCCGCGGCGATGCCGTAGGCCTGCGCCGTTTCCGGCAGGATGCACAGGAAGGGCTGGGCGCCGTAGCGGGCCGCGGTGTCGCGGAATGCCTGATGGACCGTGGTGCTCACAAGCCGCTCCTACATGAACAATTGGATATTGCCGAAGGCCGCGTCGCAGTTGACGAGGTCCACGCGCTTGAGCCGGATGCGCAGCGCGCCGTCCCGCTCCACCAGATGGTGGGTGGCCCAGCCCGCGTACAGCGTCTGCGCGTCCTGCCGCGTCTCGACGTAATGAAAGGCGGTGCGCACCACGTGGCGGCCTTCGGCGGGGGCGGCATCGGGATGGCCGTGTTCCACCATGGGCGCCTGCAGCAGGTGATGGCAGCGGCTCTTGGGCTGTTGCGAGAACGTGCGCTGGCCGGCCAGGCGCTCGACGCGCACGCGCAGCAGCAGCTTGTCTTCGTACATGAGCGAGGCGTGCAGCTTGGGATCGGTCTGGCCATGGGCCAGCGGCATCCAGTAATAGCCGTCTTCGGTGTACAGGTTCAGCCAGTCCTCGAAGCGCAGCTCGTCCAGCATGCGCGCCTCGGCGTAGACAAAATCGATCAACTCGCGGTCGCTTGCGCTCATACCGACTCCGCTCCGGTCATGTAGCGGCCCCATGCGCGGTACTGGTTGCGCATCTGCCATTCATTGGTGCCATTGGTGGCGACGTTCTTCTGGCCGACCTCGTCGGGCGAGTACAGCCGGCCCACGTTGACCCAGTCCCGCGCCCGCGATTGCAGGCCGTCCTGGGCGCGCTCGTACATTTCCAGGTCGTCGTGCCCGACCACCGAGGTCGGCGCGTTGATGAGGCGGTTGTACATGAGCGTGCGCTCCAGCAGCAGGTCGGGCGCGCCCACCAGGCGGAAGGTCCAGGACTCCACCAACGTGCGGTCGGCGGCGATCGGCTTGAACACGCGCAGCGTCTGGATCGGGCCCTTGACCATGATGTTGGGGAAATACACGGTGTTGTGGCGCACGTCGCCCAGGATCTGCTTGGCGCGGTCCTCGCCGTAGGCCGCCACCATGGAGTCCCAGTAGCCCGGAATGCCGGAATACGAGGCATGGATGGAGTCCGACACGCCGGTATGGCCGTGGCCGTTCTCCCACACGCGGATGCCCATGTTCTCGAAGAACTCGTAAGGCGAGATGAAGGGCGCGAACAACTCGACGGCCATGGGCTTGGGCGTGCCTTCCGGCGCCTGTTCCCAGACCTTCACGGCGGTGCCTGCCGAGGACTCGTGCGCCACCATCGGGTGGCAGGTGTCGGTCTGGTTGTCGACCAGCATCTTCCAGTTGCAGCGGTGCATGTAGCGCAGCACGCCGCCGGCGACTTCCAGCCGGCCTTCGGGCGAGCGGTCCACCATGTTGTCCAGGGTGGACAGGGACTCGCCGAAGAAGTCCTCGAAGGACTGGCCTTCCGGGTTCAGGCGGCAGAACACGAAGCCGCGATGGTTCTTCACGTCCTTCACGGCGGCCATGCCCTGGCTCGCTTCGCAGTTTTCCAGGCCGGTGTTCTCGTAGCCCTTCTTCAGCGGGATGGACAGCAGGCTGCCGTCGGTCTTGAAGGTCCAGGCGTGATAGGGGCAGCGAAAGAACTTGCCGGTGTTGCCGCAGGCGTCGCCCGCCACCATGGTGCCCTTGTGCGGGCAGCGGTTGTGCAGCACCCGCACCGTGCGGTCGCTGTGGCGCACCATCACCACCGGCTGGTTGCCCACCGTGGTGGTGATGTAGTCGCCCGGATTGGGAACCTGGCTGTCGTGGCCGACGTAGACCCAGGTGTTGGCGTACAGGCGCTCCATCTCCAGCTCGAACAGCTCCTGGTCGATGAACAGGTCCTTGTGCACCTCGGTGTCGCGCAGCAGGGCGCGGATGGCGTCGGGGTTGTCGCGGTATTTGGCCATGATGGCGCTTCCTTGCGTCGGGGCTACAGGTCCAGCACCAGGCGCGCCGATTTCGCGCGCGAGATGCAGATCTGGATGATCTTGCCGCTGGCCTTCTCGGTGTCCGAGAGGTAGTAGTCGCGGTGGTCGGGTTCGCCTTCCAGCACGGTGGCCTGGCAGACGCCGCATTCGCCGCGCTTGCAGTCGTACATCGGGTCGCAGCCTTCTTCTTCCATGACGTCGATGATGGTCTTGTCGGCGGGGATGGTCAGCACCCGGCCGGACTGGCGCAGCTCGACTTCGAAGGGCTGGTCGCCGGCCTGCGGCGCGGCGGTGGCGAAGAGTTCGAAATGGATATGGGCGTCGGGCCAGTGGCGCGCGTGCGCGCCCTGGATGACCGCGTCGATCAGGCCCTTGGGGCCGCAGACGTACAGGTGCTGGCGCGGCGATGACGCGTCCAGCAGAGCCTGCAGGTCGAAGCGGCAGGAAGGATCGTCGTCGGCGTGCAGGCTCAGGTCATCGCCGGCCAGGGCCTGCAGTTCGGGCAGGAAGGCCAGCTGGTCCTTGCTGCGGCCGCAGTAATGCAAATGGAAGGCGCGGCCCGCGGCCTTGAGCGCGGCGGCCATGGAGGCCACCGGCGTGATGCCGATGCCGCCCGCGATCAGCACCACGGGTTCGTCGCCGGCAGGCGATTCGTGCAGCGGGAAATCGTTCTTCGGGCCTTCGACCGTGAGCGTGTCGCCCTCGGCCAGCGCATGCATGTGGCGCGAGCCGCCCTGGCTGGTTTCCTCCAGGCGCACGCCGAGCCGGTATTCCGCGGGCTGGGCGAACTTGCCGGCTTCCGGCGCCAACTGCACCAGCGAATAGCAGCGCGGCTCGCGCAGGCCCGGCACCGTCACCTTCAGGTGCGCGCCCGGTCCGAAGGCGGGCAGGGGGCCGGCGTCCTCGCGCGCCAGCCGGAACGAGCGGATCAGCGGCGATTCCTGCCGGACTTCCCGGACGATGAGTTTCAGTGTCTGCACGGCGTTTGTCCCTATCTTTGCTTGTCTCAGGCCGCCAGCTTTTCAGCCAGCTGGCGTTCCATGGGGCCGCATTTTTCGTTGGCCAGCGCGGTTTCGCGCAGCGAACGCAGCGTCTCGGCGGCGTCGGGCCGGCCGGCCAGTTGTTCCGCCGCGGCGATCAGCTGGCGGTACTTGCCGCCGCCGCGCACGTGGGTGTCGCTATAGCCCTTGACCAGGCGGCGGCAATTGACGGTTTCGACGGCCAGCGCGTAGTCGCGCGGGGCCAGGCGGGCGATCAGGTCCAGCCATTGCGTGAGGCCGGCGGCCTCGGTCTGATGGCGCAGCGTGCTGCGGCGGAAGCGCCGCATGCCCGCCAGGGTGTAAAGCATCAGGAATCCGCCCAGCGTGCCGCTCTGCATGCGGCGGCCGTGGCCCAGGCGGCGTTCGACGAAGCCGCCGAAGGCCTTGGAGCCTTCGAGCCAGCGGCCCAGGCCCGCCGGCAACGTGCCGCAGATTTCTTCCAGGCGCGGGTGCATGAATTCCGTGGTGTAGACCAGCTGGTCCGGGCGCGCGCCGACTTCCTGGCGCACGCGGTCGAAACGCGTGGCGCGGGTCTTCAGGTCGGCGACGCGGATCACGTCGTCGTAGGCCATGGCCGTGGCCACGTAGCGCGCGGCGGCACAGGTCAGCGCCCATTGCCGGGCCTCGCCGCCATGCGCGGCGTCCAGGTCGCGGATGGCCTTCATGTGGCGCAGGTACTCGGCGGCATAGGCCAGGTCCTGGAATTCGATCTGGCGGCGCGTGCCCGCGGCCAGCATGGGCTGCGCACAGGCGGGAAAGTCGCGCTTGATCGTGTCCAGCAGGGCCTGCGCCTTGGGGCTGGCGGCGCGTTCCGGCACGGTCGGCACCGGCCGCGCCAGATCGATGGGAGCCGGCTGCGCGGGCGCCTGGTCGGCGGACTCGTAGCCCAGCGCGAAGGCGCGCAGGCTGGCTTCCACGCCCAGGCCGGCGCGCCGCACCGTGGCTTCGAAGTCGTCGCGCGAGAAGGGCAGGGCGCCGCTGCCGGCCACCGCGCCGAACAGGCTGGCGCTGATGACGCTGCCGGCGCGGTCGGCCAGGTCCTGCAGGTCGAAGCAGAGGAAGCGTTTGGCCGCGGCGCGGCCCGCTTCCAGCACCTTGTTGGGATCGGCGATGCCGTTGCCGGGCGCGGATTTTTCGCTGACGGCGTAGCTGCGGTGCGAAGAAGTCAGCAGCACGGTGCGTTCCGGCGTGACCAGTCCGCGCTGGATGGCGCGGCCGCCTTCCATCAGTTCTGCGGCGACCACCAGGTCGACGTCGCCCGGGGTGGGCATCAGCGCCAGCGCGGGTTGCCGTCCGGCGCGCTGCACTTCGGCTTCGGGCAGCAGTTCCAGGTAGTAGATGGTGGCGCCGGTGCGTTGGGCCACGCCCGGCACCGAGGTGGTCTGGGCCCACCAGCCGGCGTGCTCGGCCATGTCGACGATCCAGTCGGCCAGCACGCCGCCGCCCTGGCCGCCCATGGCCAGGATGGCGATCTTGATCGGATTGGCTTGTTGCATAGCGGCCGGGTTCATGGAACTGGAATCCTCAGAGGGCGTGGTGGGCCAGGCGCGCGGCGCGGCGCCGTTGCAGGAAGCCGATGACGGCGGTGCGCATGCGCGCCAGGAAACGGTCGCGGCCGGTCGGGTTGTGGACGATGTCGGCGCGGTAGAAGGACGGGCAGAGCACCGCGGCATGGGCGACTTCGCCGCAGTTGCCGCAGCCCACGCAGCTGCTTTCCACGTGCGCCACCGGATCTTCCTTCAAGGGGTCGCCGCTGTCCTTGACCGTCAACGACGGACAGCCCGACAGGCGGATGCAGGCGTGGTCGCCGGTGCAGACGTCGGGGTCCACGCCGAAGCGTTCCTTCACCACCCGCTTGCCTTCCTTCACCGCCTTGTTGAACAGCGGCTTGATGCGGCGCTGCTTGTTCAGCATGCATTCCGATTGCGCGATGATGACCTTGGGACCCTTGATGTCGGTGGTCAGCGCCTCTTCGATGGTGGCGCGCACCTTGGCCACGTCATAGGTGCGGTCCAGCGTGCGCACCCACTTCACACCCACGCCGCGCACGGCCTGGTCGATGGGGTTGTTGGTGGAGCGGTCCGGATTTTCGGCGCGCGAGGACAGGATGTCCTGCCCGCCCGTGGCCGAGGCGTAGAAGTTGTCGACGATGACGATGACGCCGTCGTACTTGTTGAACACCGCGTTGCCGATGCCGGAGGACAGTCCGTTATGCCAGAAGCCGCCGTCACCCATGATGGAGATGGGGCGCTTGGCGGCCGGCACGTTGAAGGCCGCCGCGCTGGAGGCGCCCAGGCCGTAGCCCATGGTGGTGGCGCCCAGGTTGAACGGCGGCAGGATCGAGAACAGGTGGCAGCCGATGTCGCAGGAGATGTGGTGCTGGCCCAGCGTTTCCTGCGCCAGGGTCAGGGCCGAGAAGATCGGCCTTTCCGGACAGCCCGTACAGAAGCCCGCGGGCCGCGGCGGCACCACGGCCGCCAGGCCTTCGACGTGCTTGTGGAAGGTGATGGGCTGCTCGGCCGGACGCGCGGGCTTGGGCCGCGCCACTTCGGTGATCTGGAGCTGGCTTGCCGCGGCCTGGGCGTCGGCGGCGGCGGCGGGGTGCGTCTGCAGCGATTCCGGGCGCTGCCGCTTGAGGAATTCGCGCAGGCCGTCGCGCATGACCTGGGTGGTGTATTCGCCCGCCATCGGCAGCACGTCCTTGCCGGACAGCTTGGTGTCGATGCCGGCGCGGCGCAGCACGGTGTGCAGGTTCTGTTCGATGTAGTCCGGCTGGCCTTCTTCCAGCAGCAGCACGGCGCGCTTGCCGCGGCAGAAATCGATGACCTCGTCCTCGATCACCGGGTACGTCACGTTCATGACGTACAGCGGGATGCGGCTGTTGCCGAAATTGTCGGCCAGGCCCAGCAGTTGCAAGGCGCGGATGACGCCGTTGTAGAGGCCGCCTTGCAGGATCAGTCCGATATCGTCCTGGTCGCCGTCGAAGTGCTCGTTGAGCTTGTGCTCCTTGATGTAGCGGATAGCGGCGGGCCAGCGTTCCTTGATCTTTTCCTGCTCATGCAGGAAGGAGGCAGGCGGCAGCACGATGCGGCTGGTGTCGCGCGCCGGGCTTTCCAGCGCCTGCGCCAGCGAGAAGGCGGGACGCTTGTTTTCCTTGGCGATGAAGCGGCCGTGCACGTGGCAGCCGCGGATGCGCAGCTGCAGCATCACGGGCGTCTTGCTGGCTTCGGACAGTTCGAAGCCGTCTTCCACCGCCTTGACCATGCTTTCCAGATTGGGGCGCGGATCCAGCAGCCAGATCTGCGACTTCATGGCGAACGCGTGCGAGCGTTCCTGCATGATGGAAGAACCTTCGCCGTAATCCTCGCCCACGATGACCAGCGAGCCGCCGGTGACGCCGCCGGAAGCCAGGTTGGCCAGCGCGTCGGACGCGACGTTGGTGCCCACGGTGGACTTCCAGGTGACCGCGCCGCGGATCGGATACATGACCGAGGCGGCCAGCGTGGCCGCCGCGGTGGCTTCGGAGGCGCTGGCCTCGAAGTGCACGCCCAGTTCCTGGAGGATGTCGTTGGCGTCGGCCAGCACGTCCATCAGATGCGAGATCGGCGAACCCTGGTAGCCCGCGACGTAGCCCACGCCGGACTGCAGCAAGGCCTTGGTGACCGCAAGAATGCCTTCTCCGCGGAACTCTTCGCCCGCGCCGATGCGCAACTGCTGGACTTCTTTCTTGAAAGACCTTTCAGCCATCTGGCACTCCTTCGCGGCCCGGCCTGCGGGTCCTCAATGGTTGCTGCTTTGCAGCATCGTCACGTCAGGGAAATCTCGTCTTAAAAATACTTTAGGAGTCAACGTTTTAGCTGTCAATAAAAAAGATGAAATTTCATGGAAAACAAAAAATATCACGCTAAAACAATGACGTATATACTCGTTGTTCTCTAGTTTGCAGCGCTGTTCCGGCGCTGTAGTGGTGCAAAAACGGGTTGCGATTCCGGGTATACCCTGTGCTGCGCAACAGCATTGCGGCACATCATGGCGCGCGTTTGCGCCAGCGTGGTGCAATGCGCATTTCGTCGGGCCGCGTCGGCCCTGGTTTCCGGTGCGTGGGAGCAAAGCAACATGCGGTTGGACAAGCAGCGGGACACGGACGCGGCGGCGCACAAAGGTCGCTTCGTCGATGGCTATCTGGCCTATCTGCTGGCGCAGGCCAGCCAGCGCATTTCGGCGGAATTCCATCTCCAGGTAAAGGCGGCCGGCCTGTCGGTGACCGAATGGCGGGTGCTGGCCAGCCTGGAGGGCAGTCCCGGTGAAACCATAGGCACGCTGGCGGTGCTGGCGATTACCAAGCAGCCGACCTTGAGCAAGGTGGTGCAGCGCATGGAGGCCGAAGGGCTGGTGGCGCGCACGGGCGTGCGGGCGGACCGGCGCCAGACCCGGGTCTGCATCACGACCAAGGGCACCAACCTGATCGCCGCGCTGTGCGAACAGGCCTTGCAGCACCAGAAGGCAGTGCTCGCCCCGTTCGGCGAGGAAAAGGCCGCGATGCTGATCGACATGCTGGAAGTGCTGATGACCGAGCACGTGCCGCTGGAACTGTCGGCGCCGGACGAGGAATAGGCGGGGGCAGGGGCGGGCGGCATGCCCAACACTGTTTACTTCGATTATTTTGTTACAAGCTTATGTGTCCCCTATTGGTTCTCCCTCTGTGAAAACCGTCTACGGTACGCATAAACCCTCAATTGACGGAGGTCTTGCGGCTAGGCAATATCGCGCCGGTATTCAGACTACAGTCAGGAGTTGAACCTATGCGCCGCACTTTGATTGCTATCGCGATCGCCGCCGCCGTTGCCGTGCCCACGATCGGGCAGGCCAAGACCTTCCGCTGGGCCGCCCAGGGCGACATCCTCACCTTCGATCCGCACTCGCAGAACGAAGGCATGACCATCGCCGCCAACAGCTATGTCTACGAACCGCTGGTGGACTACGACAAGTCCTTCAAGGTCAACCCGCGCCTGGCGACGGAATGGGAGCAGGTTTCGCCCACGCTGTACCGCTTCAAGCTGCGCCCCGGCGTGAAGTTCCACGACGGCGCCGCCTTCACCGCCGACGACGTGGTGTTCTCGATCCACCGCGCCATGGCGCCCACCTCGAACTACAAGGCCTACACCACCGGCATCAAGGAAGCGCGCAAGATCGACGACCTGACGGTCGAGATCGAAACCTCGGCGCCCAATCCGGTGCTGCTGCGCCAGCTGACCAACGTGTTCATCATGAACAAGGCCTGGTCGGAAAAGAACAACGTCGCCAAGCCGCAGGACTACGTCAACAAGGAAGAGACCTACGCCGCGCGCAATACCAACGGCACCGGCCCCTACAAGCTGAAGTCGCGCGAAGTGGACGTGCGCACGGTGTTCGAGGAAAACAAGGACTGGTGGAACAAGGGCGGCAAGGTCGGCAACGTGACCGAGGTCGTGTTCACGCCGATCAAGCAGAACGCCACGCGTACCGCGGCGCTGCTGTCGGGCGAAATCGACTTCGTGCTGGATCCCGCCGCCCAGGACCTGGACCGCCTGCGCCAGTCGGCCAAGGTCGTGGAAGGCAACGAGTACCGCACCATCTACCTGGGCCTGGACCAGAAGCGTCCGGAACTCCAGTACTCCAATATCAAGGGCAAGAACCCGTTCCAGGACATCCGCGTGCGCGAGGCGCTGTACCGCGCCATCGACGTGGACGCCATCAAGCGCGCCGTGATGCGCGGCCTGTCCGCGCCCACCGGCACGATGATCGCGCCGCAGGTGCACGGTTGGGCCCAGCAGCTGCAAGCGCGCGTGCCTTATGATCCGGAAAAGTCCCGCGCCCTGCTGAAGGAAGCCGGCTACGACGGCACGCTGAACTTCACGCTGGACTGCCCGAACAACCGCTACATCAACGACGAAGCCATCTGTCAGGCGGTCGTCGGCATGTGGGCCAAGGTCGGCGTCAAGGCCACCATGAACGCCATGCCGCGTTCCACCTATTTCCCCAAGGTGCAGTCGTTCGACACCAGCGCCTACCTGTTCGGCTGGGGCGTGCCCACGTTCGACGCCATGTACACGCTGCAGAACCTGATCCGCACCAAGGGCGAGGGCGCTGACGGCATGTACAACCTGGGCAACTACAGCAACAAGGAACTGGACGTCATCATCGACCGGATCAAGACGGAAACCGATCCGGCCAAGCGCGATGCCGACATCATCACCGTGCTGCAAGGGCACGCCAAGGACTTCGGCCACATCCCGCTGCACGACCAGGTCATTCCCTGGGCCATGCGCAAGAACGTCACGGTCATCCACCGTGCCGACAATCGCCTCGTTGCCGATTGGGTCAAGGTTGACTGATCCAGGCTAATCAAACGGCGCAGCCCGTCGGCCTGTTCATGGTGAACAGGCCGACGGGTTTTCGCTGTTACGCCTTTTCCGCCTATGTTTGCTTTCATACTGCGTCGCCTGTTGCAGGCCGTAGCGGTGATGCTCACCGTCGCGCTACTGGCCTTTGTGCTTTTTCAATACGTCGGCGACCCTGTCACCATCATGCTGGGGCAGGACGCCACCGATGCCGAACGCATCGAACTACGTGAGCGCCTGGGGCTGAACGAGCCCGCCATCGTCCAATTCGGCCATTTCGTGGCCAACGCCCTGCAGGGCAATTTCGGCATATCCCTGCGCCAGAGCGAACCCGTTTCCACCCTGCTGAAATCCCGCCTGCCGGCCACGCTGGAACTGTCCATGGTGGCCGCCTTGCTGGCGCTGCTGGTGGGCGTGCCGCTGGGCGTGTACACGGCGCTCAAGCGCAACAGCCTGCTGTCCCAGCTGCTGCTGGCCGGTTCGCTGCTGGGCGTGTCGCTGCCTACCTTCCTGATCGGCATCCTGCTGATCCTGGTGTTCTCCGTGCAACTGGGCTGGCTGCCCAGCTACGGGCGGGGCGACACCGTGAGCGTGGGCTGGTGGTCCTCGGGCCTGTTCACCGCCACGGGCTGGAAGCATCTCATCCTGCCGTCCATCACCCTGTCGCTGTTCCAGATGACCCTGGTGCTGCGCCTGGTGCGTTCGGAGATGCTGGAGGTGCTGCGTTCGGACTACATCAAGTTCGCCCGCGCCCGCGGCCTGAAGCGCCGCGCCATCCACTTCGGCCACGCGCTGAAGAACACCATGGTGCCGGTCATCACCATCACCGGCCTGCAGCTGGGCGGCATCATCGCCTTTGCCATCGTCACGGAAACCGTGTTCCAGTGGCCGGGCATGGGCCTGCTGTTCATCCAGGCGGTGCAATTCGCCGACGTGCCGGTCATGGCGGCCTACCTGTGCCTGATTGCGCTGGTGTTCGTGGTGATCAACCTGATCGTCGATCTTTTGTATTTTGTCGTGGACCCGCGCCTGCGTTCCGGGCTGACCCGCGGCGGGGGGGCTCACTGATGCGCGCCGTACTCAAACGCTGGTGGGACAGCGACATCGCCTGGGCCTGGCGCCGGGCGCCCGTGGCCATCGTCGCCACCGTGATGCTGGCGCTCCTGCTGATCGGCTCCTTCGGGGCCGGTTGGGTGGCGCCGCACAACCCGTTCGACCTGACCAAGGTGGAACTGCTGGACGCTTTGCTGCCGCCCGCCTGGGAGGCCAATGGCCTGCCCACCTATCTGCTGGGCACCGACAGCCAGGGCCGCGACCTGTACTCGGCCATTCTGTACGGCACGCGCGTGTCGCTGCTGATCGGCCTGGCCTCGGTGCTGCTGTCCATGGTGATCGGCATCGTGCTGGGGCTGATCTCGGGCTACGCGGGCGGGCGCATCGACGCCTTCATCATGCGTATCGCCGATGTGCAGCTGTCGTTCCCCGCCATTCTGATCGCGCTGCTGATCGACGGCGTGGCGCGGGCGGCGGTGCCGCGCGATCTGCACGAGCTGATCGCCTTCCCGGTGCTGATCGGCGCGATCGCGCTGGCGGGCTGGCCGCAGTATGCGCGCACGGTACGCGGTTCCACCCTGGTGGAGAAGAACCGCGAATACGTGCAGGCGGCGCGCGTGATCGGCGTAGCCTCGCCCGTCATCATGTTCCGCCACGTGTTGCCCAATGTGCTGGGTCCGGTGCTGGTGCTGGCCACGGTGCATCTGGCCACGGCCATCATCACGGAAGCCACGTTGTCGTTCCTGGGCGTAGGCGTACCGCCGACCGCGCCGTCGCTGGGCACGCTGATCCGCATCGGCAACGACTTCCTGTTTTCAGGGGAATGGTGGATCACCATCTTCCCCGGCGCGGCGTTGGTGCTGCTGGTGCTGTCGGTCAACTTGCTAGGCGACTGGCTGCGCGATGCGCTCAACCCCCGGCTGAATTGAGGTTTACATGAGCGCACTTCTAGAAGTCCGCAATCTGCGCGTGGAATTCCCCACGCGCCGCGGCACGCTGCGCGCCCTGGACGACGTGTCCTTTTCCATCCAGGCTGGCGAAGTCCTGGGCGTAGTGGGCGAATCCGGCGCCGGCAAATCCTTGACCGGCGCATCCATCATCGGCCTCCTGGAGCCGCCGGGGCGCATCGCCGCGGGCGAGATCCTGCTGGCGGGCCGCCGCATCGACAACCTCCCCGACGAGCAGATGCGCCGCGTGCGCGGCCGCGAGATCGGGGCTGTGTTCCAGGATCCGCTGACCTCGCTGAACCCGCTGTACACGGTGGGCCGGCAATTGGCGGAAACCATCGTGACGCACCTGGACTTGAGCTGGTCCCAGGCGCGCGAACGGGCGGTGGAGCTGCTGGCATCGACTGGCATTCCGGCCGCGCGGGAACGCATCGACCATTACCCGCACCAGTTTTCCGGCGGCATGCGCCAGCGCGTGGTGATCGCGCTGGCCCTGGCGGCCGAACCCAAGCTGGTGGTGGCGGACGAGCCCACGACCGCGCTGGACGTGTCGATCCAGGCGCAGATCATCGAACTGCTCAAGCGCCTGTGCCGCGAAAATGGTACGGCGGTGATGCTGATCACGCACGACATGGGCGTGATCGCCGAGACCGCCGACCGCGTCGCGGTGATGTACGCGGGCCGCGTGGCCGAGATCGGCCCGGTGGCCGACGTGATTCACAAGCCGCGCCATCCCTACACGACGGGGCTGATGGGATCGATTCCGTCGCTGGAAGGGCATTCCGAACGGCTGGTGCAGATCGATGGCAGCATGCCGCGCCTGAACGCCATTCCGCCAGGCTGCGCCTTCAATCCGCGCTGCGGCCAGCGCCTGCCGCGCTGCGGCGTGGAGCGTCCGGAGCTGATGGCGGCCGGCACGTCCCGCGCGGCCTGTTGGCTGCACGACAACAACGATAAGGTGGCCGCATGACGACGCCCTTGGTGGAAGTAAAGGACGCCGCGCGCTGGTTCGATGTGTCGCCGCCGTGGCTGGAACGCAAGCTGGCGGGCAAGCCGCGCGTGATGCTGCGCGCCGTCGATGGGGTGTCGTTCGAGATCGCGCGCGGCGAAACGCTGGCGCTGGTGGGCGAATCGGGCTGCGGCAAGTCGACCGTGGCGCGCATGCTGGTGGGGCTGTACGGTCTGACCCGCGGCGATATCCGCTTTGACGGCCAACCGCTGTCGCGCATGTCGGAGCCGGGCGGCCGCGCCTTGCGCAAGCGCCTGCAGATGATCTTCCAGGATCCCTATGCCAGCCTGAATCCGCGCTGGCGCGTGGGGCGCATCATCGCCGAACCCATGCTGACCCATACCGCCATGACGCCTGACGAGCGCAGCGCGCGCGTGGGCGAGCTGCTCAAGCAGGTGGGCCTGGACCCGGCCGACCAAGGCCGTTATCCGCACCAGTTTTCAGGCGGCCAGCGCCAGCGCATCTCGATCGCGCGGGCGTTGGCGGTGAATCCGGAATTCCTGGTGTGCGATGAGCCGACCTCGGCGCTGGACGTGTCGGTGCAGGCGCAGGTGCTGAACCTGATGAAGGATCTGCAGCGCAACCTGGGGCTGACCTATCTGTTCATTTCCCACAACCTGGCGGTGGTGCACCACGTGGCCGACCGGGTGGGGGTGATGTACCTGGGCCGCATGGTGGAGGTGGCGCCGCGCGACGAGCTGTTCGCGCGGCCGCGGCATCCGTACACGCGCATGCTGCTGGAGGCCATTCCCGACATCAATGGCGCGGGCAAGCCGCGCACCGCGGTGGCGGGCGAGGTGCCCAATCCGCTGAACCCGCCGTCGGGCTGCACCTTTCATCCGCGCTGCCCGCATGCGAACGAGCGCTGCAAGTCCGAGGCGCCGGTGGCGATGGCTGCGGGAGTGTCGGTGGTGGCCTGCCACGCCGTGCAGGAAGGGCGGATCTCGGTCTGACCCGCGGACGGCGCGGTTGCGCGGCCATGCCGGCCGCAACCCGCCGTCCGGCGCAGGCTCAGTGGCGGTGGTTGTGGTCGTGAGGATGATCGTGGCCGTGGCCGTCCGCATCATCCTCATCGTCCTCGTCCGCTTCGTCCTCGTCGTCTTCGTCGTCCTCCGCGTCCGGATCTTCCGGCACGGGTTCTTCCGACAGGGCGAACGGCAGCACGTCTTCCAGACTGTCGGACCAGGCCGATTCTTCGCCGTCGTGGTCCAGTTTGATGAAGCGCTCGCCCTCGTTCAGCGAGATCTCGATGGCCCAGAGATAGAGGCAGTCGTAGGTGTCGTCGTCGGACTGGGGCAGGCCGCCGCGGTTGCCCAGCAGGCGGGCGCCGGCGCCGCCCAGCTGCACGTGGGTCTGGTCCTCGTCGGGCTTGGCGTTTTCATCCATGGGCACGCCATAGGTCACCCATTCGGTGCCGTCATCGCCCAGCACCACTTCGGCCAGCACGGGCTTGCCCAGGTACGCGCTCAGCGCGTCGGCGGTCTTGGCCAGCATGTCCAGTTCAGCGGCGCTGAAGTGGGTCAAGGAGGCGGGGGGAGTGGCGGAGGCAGACATGAAGGGGTTCCTGGGCGCGATGAAGCCGCGACGGCACGGCAAGATACGGGCCTGCTGGCAGACCCTGGCTACAGCCGTATTGTCTCGCGATCGGCCGCGTCTTGCATCAGGCGCTTGGATTACGCGGTTCTCCGGGGTCATGGCGCGGGTGCGCCGCCCTGGCTGCGCCTGCGCGCGTTGTCCGGCGACTCGCCGGTGAGCCGCTGGAACATGGCGATGAAGGCCGAGGGCGTGCTGTAGCCGAGCTCGCGCGCCACGGACTGGACCGGCCGGCCGGCATCCAGCATGCCCAGGGCGCTGACCACGCGCAGCCGCAGACGCCATTCATTGAACGACATGCCCAGGTGCAGCTGGCAATGGCGCAGCAGCGTGCGTTCGGTAATGCCCGCCGTGGCGGCCCAGTGCGCGGCGCCGCGCTTGTCGCCGGGACTGTGCTGCAGCGCCGACAGGATGGGCGCCAGCAAAGGATCGGAGGTGGACGGCAGGTAGCTGGCGTAAGCCCGCGCCTGGCGCGCCTGGTCGATGACGATCTGCGCCATGCGCCGGTCTTCCGGCGTATCCGGATAGCTGATGCCGCGCCGTTCGAAGTCGGCCAGGATCGCGCGCATGACCGGGCTGATCTCGAGCGTGCACGGTTCCGCGGGCAGGCCGGCGCAGGCCGCGGCCGGGATGTCGATGCAGGCGTAGTGCACCTCGCCTTCGTTCTGGCAGCAGTGCTCGACATGCGGTGGAATCCAGATGGCGTACTGCGGCGGCGACAGGTAGGTGACGCCGCGGATGCCGATTTCCATGATGCCGGAGATCGCGAAGTTCAGTTCCGCCCAGGGCGAGCTGTGGCGCTTCATGCGCGAGTTCGGCGTGAAATGCAGGATGCGGCAAGCTAGCGGATAGGGCAGGTGGCTGGCCAGGGCAGGCGCGGTATCGATGCCGGGCATGTCGGAACTTCGTCTGGTTTTGTCTGTTTTTCATTATATACATCAGGTCGGACAGATCCTACACTGGCCCTGTCTCATCTACGCCTGTGCATTGCCCCTCATGACCCGTGCTTCTTCTCCCCATGTTCCCGCCCGTTATCTGCTTTATCCGCTGCTGGCGGCCCTGATCTGGTCGGTCAACATGATCGTCACCAAGATGGCGGCCAGCGCCATCGCGCCGGCCGCCATCGGCTTCTACCGCTGGGCCCTGGCCGGCGTGGTGCTGACGCCGTTCGTGCTGCCGGGCGTCTGGGCGCAGCGCCGCCAGATCCTGCCCCACCTGCCCAAACTGGCGGTGCTGGGGGGCTTGGGCATGGCCCTGTACCAGGGCCTGGCCTATGTGGCGGCCGCCAGCACCACCGCGACCAATATGGGCATCATCACGGCGATGATTCCGCTGATGACCATCGCGGTGGTGGCGCTGCTGCTGCGCGAACTGCCCTCGGTCATGGCCATGCTGGGCGGCCTGCTGTCGCTGGCGGGCCTGGCCCTGCTGATCGGCGAGGGCGATCCCGCCCGGCTGCTGGAAGTGGGCGCCAACCGCGGCGACCTGCTGATGGGTGTGGGCGCGTTGGCCTATGCGCTGTACGGCGTGCTGCTGCGCCGCTGGGCATTGCCGGTGGGGCCGTGGCAGTCGCTGTATGTGCAGGTGGCTTTCGGCGTGCTGTTCCAGCTGCCGGCTTTCCTGATGGCGCCGCCTTCGCCGCTCAACGGCGACAACTTGCCGCTGGTGCTGTATGCGGCGGTGTTCCCGTCGCTGTTCGCGCCCTTCCTGTGGATGCAGGGCGTCAAGCACCTGGGCCCCAACCGCGCCAGTATTTTCCTCAACCTCATGCCGGTAGCCACGGTGGCGATCGCGGCCGTGTTCCTGGATGAAAAACCCCATCTGTTCCACATCGTCGGCGGGGCGATGGCGCTGGCCGGCGTGATGCTGGCGCAGATGCGCGCCGGCGGCCGGGCGGCGCGGCCCAAGGCCGCCTGAAGGGGCGGTTCCGCGGCGTGGGCCGGCCATTTGGCGGTGGACATACGCGGGTCAGGGTTCCGGCCTACAATCGACGATTCATCAGCTATATCTCCTATATACGAGCCCATGGCCCAATACGTCTACACCATGAACCGCGTCGGCAAGATCGTGCCGCCCAAGCGGCAGATCCTGCGCGACATTTCGCTTTCGTTTTTTCCTGGCGCCAAGATCGGCGTGCTGGGCCTGAACGGCTCGGGCAAGTCGACGCTGCTGAAGATCATGGCCGGCGTCGATCGCGAAATCGAAGGCGAAGCCATTCCCATGCCGGGCCTGAACATCGGCTACCTGCCGCAGGAACCGCAGCTCAACCCCGAGCACACGGTGCGCCAGTCGGTGGAAGAGGGCCTGGGCGCCGTCGTCACGGCCAAGAAACGCCTGGACGAGGTCTATGCCGCCTACGCCGAGCCGGACGCCGATTTCGACGCGCTGGCCGCCGAGCAGGCCGAGCTTGAAGCCATCATCGCCGCCGCCGCCTCCAGCGGCGCCGACGACATCGAGCACCAGATGGAAATCGCCGCCGACGCGCTGCGCCTGCCGCCCTGGGACGCCATCGTCGGCAAGCTCTCCGGCGGTGAAAAGCGCCGCGTCGCGCTGTGCCGCCTGCTGCTGTCCAAGCCCGACATGCTGCTGCTGGACGAGCCCACCAACCACCTGGATGCCGAGAGCGTGGAATGGCTGGAGCAGTTCCTGCACAAGTTCCCGGGCACCGTGGTCGGCGTGACCCACGATCGCTACTTCCTGGACAACGCGGCCGAATGGATCCTGGAACTGGATCGCGGCTATGGCATTCCCTGGAAGGGCAACTACAGCTCGTGGCTGGAGCAGAAGGAAGACCGCCTGAAGCAGGAAGAGGCGTCGGAATCCGCCCGCCAGAAGACCATCAAGAAGGAACTGGAGTGGGTGCGCCAGAACCCGAAGGGCCGCCAGGCCAAGGCCAAGGCGCGTCTGGCCCGCTTCGAGGAACTCTCGTCCTACGAATACCAGAAGCGCAATGAAACCCAGGAAATCTTCATTCCCGTGGGCGAGCGCCTGGGCAACGAAGTCATCGAATTCAACAACGTCAGCAAGGCCTACGGCGACCGTCTGCTGATCGACAACCTCAGCTTCAAGGTGCCGCCCGGCGCCATCGTCGGCATCATCGGCGCCAACGGCGCCGGTAAGTCCACGCTGTTCCGCATGATCGCGGGCCGCGAGCAGCCGGATTCGGGCGAGGTCAACATCGGCCAGACCGTCAAGCTGGCCTATGTCGACCAGTCGCGCGATGCGCTGGAAGACAAGAAGACCGTGTTCGACGCGGTGGCCGACGGCGCCGACCTGCTCACGGTGGGCAAGTTCGAAATGTCGTCGCGCGCCTACCTGGGCCGCTTCAACTTCAAGGGTGGCGACCAGAACAAGGTCGTGGGCCAGCTGTCGGGCGGTGAGCGCGGCCGCCTGCACATGGCCAAGACGCTGATCGCCGGCGGCAACGTGCTGCTGCTGGACGAACCGTCCAACGACCTCGACGTCGAAACCCTGCGCGCGCTGGAAGACGCGTTGCTGGAGTTCCCCGGCAGCGTCATGGTCATCAGCCACGATCGCTGGTTCCTGGACCGGATCGCCACGCACATCCTGGCCTTCGAAGGCGACTCGCAAGTGGTGTTCTTCGACGGCAACTACCAGGAATATGAAGCCGACAAGAAGCGCCGCCTGGGCGAAGAGGGCGCCAAGCCCAAGCGCCTGCGCTACAAGGCCCTGAAGTAATCGGCGCCTGCAAGAATCCCGGCCTCGCGCCGGGATTTTTTTTGCCGGGGGTATGCTAGGGGCTGTTCAAGGCTTCGTTCCGTGTGAACCGGCCTTGGGGACTACTTCCTGGAGCACCGCGCAATGTTGTTGTCCGCTACCGATTCCACCCTGCTGATCGTCGACATGCAGGGGCGTCTGATGCCCGTCATCCACGACAACGAGGCGGTGCTCAACGCCGCGCACAAGCTGGCGCAGGCTGCGCGCCTGCTGGACGTGCCGGTAGTGGCCACCGAGCACCACGCCAAGATGCTGGGGGCCACCGTGGAACCGTTGCGCGAGCAGGTCCAGAGCGCCTTCCAGAAAATGCACTTCTCTTCGGCGCTGGAGCCGGGCTTCGAGGCCTGGTTGCCGGCTGCACGCAAGACCATCCTGGTGGCGGGCTGCGAAGCGCACATCTGCGTGCTGCAAACCGTGATCGGTTTGATCGACCTGGGCTACCACGCGGTGCTGGTGGCGGATGCGGCGGGCTCGCGCAAGCCTGCCGATCATCACGCGGCGCTGCGCCGCGCGCGTGCGCATGGCGCTGAAATCGTCACGTCCGAAATGGCGATCTTTGAATGGATGCGGACTTGTGAACACCCGCGTTTCCGCGAGGTGTTACGTCTGGTCAAATAGCGGCCGACCGCTGCAACAATGTCCCTGGGGCGCGCAAAGATTAACTCGCCCTTTGACACAATTCATGGGCAAACTTCACAGCCAGGGCAAGAATATTTTGCGATCCTGAAGGTTCCAGGCCCTCATGGGCGCCGCGCGCTCGCATCCAGTTTCATGCGCGGCTCCCGGGTACGAGAATAGGAACCACAAATATGAAAATCGCATCTCTCTCCAAAATCTGTGTTGCGCTGGCGCTGACCGCCGCCATGGCTGGCTGCTCGTCCTGGGACGGCATGAGCCATCGCCAGAAGAGCACCGTCGGCGGCGCTGCCCTGGGCGGCGTGGCAGGCGCCGTGATCACCAACGGCGGCATCCTCGGAACGGTGGGCGGAGCGGCGATCGGCGGCGTCATCGGCGATCAGGTCGGCAAGCGTTAAGCGTTCACCGCCCCAAAGCAAATGCCCGGCAATGCCGGGCATTTTTTTGACCTGGGCTGTGCGCGGCGGCAAGTATGCCCCTGCGCCGCGCAGCCGCATCAGGTCTCGTTCTGAGGCATTTCGATCTTGACCTCCAGGACCTCCAGCGTGTCCTGGCGTTCCAGGTGCACCTTGATGTCCTCGGGGTTGATCTTCACGTATTTCGAAATGACGGCGATAAGCTCCTGCTGCAACTGCGGCAGGTAATCGGGCGAGTCGCCGCGGCCCCGCTCGTGGGCCAGGATGATCTGCAACCGTTCCTTGGCGACGGATGCGGAGGTCTTCTTTTGACCAAGCAGAAACGACAGGAAGGACATTGCTTACTTGCCTCCGAACAGGCGTTTCAGGAAACCGGGCTTTTCGTAGTCGGTAAAGCGCAGGGCCTTGTCTTCGCCAAGATAACGGGCCACGACGTCCTTGTAGGCTTCGGAAACGTCGGTGTCTCTGAGGTGGATGGCCGGCAGGCCCTGGTTCGACGCTTGCAGCACCGCTTCGGATTCGGGGATCACGCCGATCAGCTTGATGCGCAGGATGTCCTCGATGTCGCCCAGCGACAGCATTTCGCCGTCGACCACGCGCTTGGGGCTGTAGCGCGTCAGCAGCAGGTATTCCTTGACGGGCTCGTCGCCTTCCACGGCGCGCTTGGACTTGGCGGCCAGGATGCCCAGGATGCGGTCGGAGTCGCGCACCGACGAGACTTCCGGGTTGGTCACGACCAGTGCGTCGTCGGCGAAGTAGGCGGCCATCAGCGCGCCGGTTTCGATGCCGGCGGGCGAATCGCAGACGATGTAGTCAAAGCCCATGCCCTTGAGGTCGTTGATGACCTTTTCCACGCCTTCCTGCGTCAGCGCGTCTTTGTCGCGCGTCTGCGAGGCGGGCAGGATGAACAGGTTTTCGAGCTGCTTGTCCTTGATGAGGGCCTGGTTGAGCGTGGCTTCGCCCTGGATCACGTTGACGAAGTCGTACACGACGCGACGTTCGCAGCCCATGATCAGGTCGAGGTTGCGCAGGCCGACATCGAAGTCGATGACAGCGGTCTTGTGGCCCCGCATCGCGAGTCCCGCAGAAAAACTGGCGCTGGTCGTGGTTTTGCCCACGCCGCCTTTGCCGGAAGTCACCACAACAATGCGTGTCATGACGATCAAACCCTTATGTTCGAATAAATCGCGTTATCGTAAAGCAAAAAGCCCTTGTAAGGCTTCTTACAGGATGTGTTGAAATTTGCGCGGGTGTCTGCGCGTGCGCCTCGGCCGCTGCTGGCGGCCAGATTCCGGATATCAAGCCTTGAGGGCTTCGATGCGCAGCGTGTCGCCGTCCAGGCGGACCAGCGCGGGCTGGTTCTGCAGCGTGCGGTCGAGCTTGTCCTCGACCACGCGGTACACGCCGGCCACGGCCAGCAGTTCAGCGTCCAGGTGGGTCGTGAAAATGCGCGCCGAAGTGTCGCCGCGCGCGCCCGCCATCGCTTTGCCGCGCAAGGGACCGTAGACATGGACGTTGCCGTCGGCGATGACTTCCGCGCCTTGGCTCACCATGCCGATCACCACCAGGTCCGTATGGCGTGCGTAGACGCGCTGGCCGGAACGCAGCGGCTTGGTGATGACCAGCGCCGACGACGAGTGCGGCGCGGCCGGGGTGGGGCTGGGGGCCGAGGTGGTGTTGCTGGCCGCGCGGGCGGGCAGCGGCTCGTCCGCGGTCTTGCCGGCGGGCGCGTCGGGCTCGGCGGCTTCGGCGGCGACTTCTGTGGGCGCGGCTGCGGTTTCGACCGCGGCGGCCGGCACCGAGGGTACCGGAGTGGAGACATCGTTGGGCGGCGCGGTGTCGATCACCGGCGCGGGCCGGGCCGCGGGCGTGGACAGTTCCACCGGCGTCAGGCCCGCCGCGCGCGCGGCTTCCAGGTTGGCGCCTTCGGCGACCACGCCGATGGGAGGCAGGTTATGGCCGCGCAATGCCGCCACCAGGGCGGTCCAATCGATTTTTTCCTCGACGCGGCTGGCGTCGATGACCACGGGTTCGTTTTCGAAGAAACTGCCGGCATCGGCCATGCGCTTGGCCAGGGCGGCGTTCAGGCGTTCAGGGTCGGCGCTGTGCAGGACCACCCGGATGGCATAGAGGGTGGCGCTTTTGAAGTCCAGGGCTAGGGATTCAGTGTTCATCTTGATTGTGGCTGGCGGTTCCGGCGCCGGGAAACGGCGCGCTCGACCGGCTGCGGGGTTCGGGGGATGATAACCCGCCCCGGGGCGGCATGCGCAGGGGGCGAGCCCAAAGAAAAAGGCGCCTTTCAGCGCCTATTTCCTGCAATGCGGACGCGGCGCGTCAGCCTTGCGCCCAGGAGTCGCGCAGGGTCACGATGCGGTTGAGCACCGGCGCCTCGGGGCTGGATTCCTTCAGGTCGGCCGTGAAGTAGCCCAGGCGTTCGAACTGCCAGGTGGCGCCCGGCGTGGCGACGGTGCCCGGCTCCAGCCAGGCCGTGACGGTCAGCTTGGAATTCGGGTTCAGGCAGGCCAGGAAGTCCTTGTCGCCGCCGTCGGGACGCGCGTCGGCGAACAGGCGGTCGTACAGGTGGATCTGGGCGGGCACCGCATGGGCCGCGCTGACCCAGGTGATGTTGCCCTTGACCTTGACGCTGTCCGCGCCCGGCGTGCCGCTCTTGGTTTCCGGCAGGTATTCCGCCTGGACCTCGATGATCTCGCCGGCTTCGTTCTTGGTGAAGCCGGTGCAGCGCACCACGTAGCCGTATTTCAGGCGCACGGTATTGCCCGGGAACAGGCGGAAGTACTTCTTGGGCGCTTCTTCGCGGAAGTCGTCGCGTTCGATCCAGAGTTCGCGCGACAGCGGGAACTCGCGCACGCCGGCTTCGGGATCATGCGGGTTGCGCGGCGCGGTGCAGATCTCGGTCTGGCCTTCCGGGTAGTTGGTGATGACCAGCTTGAGCGGATCCAGCACGGCCACCGAGCGCGGGGCGACCGGGTCCAGGTCGTCGCGCACCGCTTGTTCCAGCAGGCTGTAGTCGATGCGCGAGTCGGACTTGGACACGGCGGTGCGGTCGCAGAACAGGCGGATCGAGGAGGGCGTGTAGCCGCGCCGGCGCAGGCCGAAGATGGTCGGCATGCGAGGATCGTCCCAGCCGTCCACGTGGCCTTCGCGCACCAGCTGCAGCAGCTTGCGCTTGCTGGTGACGACGTAGCTCACGTTCAGGCGCGCGAATTCGTACTGGTGCGGCAGCGGCTGCGCCAGCTTGCCGAGTTCGGCCAGGCGCGCCAGGATCCAGTCGTAGAACGGGCGCTGGTCTTCGAATTCCAGCGTGCAGACGCTGTGCGTGATGCCTTCCAGCGCGTCTTCGACCGGGTGCGCCCAGCTGTACATCGGGTAGATGCACCACTGGTCGCCGGTGCGGTGGTGATGGGCGTGGCGCACGCGGTACATGACCGGGTCGCGCAGGTTGATGTTGGGCGACGCCATGTTGATCTTCGCGCGCAGCACCAGGCTGCCGTCCGGGTGCTTGCCGTCGCGCATTTCGCGCAGCAGCGTCAGCGATTCGGCCGCCGGGCGGTTGCGCCAGGGCGAGTCGGTGCCGGGTTCGGTCAGCGTGCCGCGGTTGGCGCGGATTTCTTCGGGGCTCTGCTCGTCGACGTAGGCGTGGCCGGCCTCGACCAGCGCTTCGGCGAACTCGTACATGTAGCCGAAGTAGTCGCTGGCGAAGTACAGGTTGTCGTTGCCGTCGGCCTTCCAGTCAAAGCCCAGCCAGTGCACGGCCTCGATGATGGCGTCGACGTATTCCTGGTCTTCCTTTTCCGGATTGGTGTCGTCAAAGCGCAGGTGGCAGACGCCGCCGAAATCGCGGGCCAGCCCGAAGTTCACGCAGATGCTCTTGGCGTGGCCGAGGTGCAGGTAGCCGTTGGGCTCCGGCGGAAAGCGCGTGCGGATGCGGGCCGAATCCAGTCCGCCTTGTTGTTGCAAGGCCGCCGGGCCAGGCTTGCCCGCCCAACGCTTGCCTGCGAAGCGCTGGGCTTCGAGGTCGTCTTGAACGATGTTGAGCAGGAAATTTGATGCGGCAGGGGTCGGCGTCGTGGCGGAGGTCATTCTTGAAAGAATAGGAAAAAGCAGCGACAAAGAGTCAATTTTGCCACGTTCCGCAGGCGAGGCCTTTTTGCTGCCGGTGCAACCGGTTTCAAACTGTCCCCACAGTCATGTAACTGGCTCTACACTACGGGCCATCATGGACATATCCACGTTATCCCTGGCCCGCACGCAGTTCGTGGCCAGCCTGAGCTTTCTGGCGTTTTTCCTGGCCTTCTCCCTGGCGCTCGCCTGGGTGCTGCTGTTCTTCAAGATCAGGGCGCGCTGGTCCGGCCAGGGCGGCTGGACAGCCGCCTACCGCTTCTGGGTGCGGATTTTCGCCCTGGCCTTCGTGCTGACGCTGGCGGCCAGCGTGCCGGTGCTGATCCAGCTGGGCAGCCTGTGGGCCGGCCTCATGGACAAGATCGGCAACGTCGCCGGGCCCTTGCTGGGCTACGCCATACTTTCGGTCTTCATTCTCAAGTCCTGTTTCCTGGGCGTCATGCTGTTCGGCCAGCGCCGCGTGTCGGATGGCGCCCATACGCTGGCCGTGCTGATGGTGGCGGTGGGGCAGCTGGTGGCGGTGTTCTGGGTGCTGGCGCTGCAATCCTGGATGCAGACGCCGGATGGCGCGCTGCTGGTCGATGGACGCTACCAGGTCTATGACTGGATGGCCGTGGTGCTGAATCCCTCCGTGGGATGGCGCATGGCGGTGGTGATGGTGGGCGCGGCCCTGGCCGCCGCGTTCCTGATGATGGGCGTGACCGCGCTGCAGGCGCTGCGGCGTCCGCTGGGCGACGGCGAGCGCAACGCGTTCAAGACCGCGCTGGTGGTCGCCGTGGTGGGGGCGTTCATGCAGTTGCCGGTGGCGACCGGCGCCGGGCAGATGATCGCCAAGCTGCAGCCCGCCAAGGCTGCCGCCGCCGCGGGCTACTGGGAAAGCGGCGCAGAGCCGCAACTGGTGCTGTTCGGCTGGCCCGATGCGCGTGCCCATACCAATGTGGCCGACGTGACCCTGCGCAACATGGGCGGGATGTGGCTGCACCGTAACCAGGACGGCACCTACCGCGGCCTGGACAAGTATTCGGGCATGCTGCCGCCGGTGGCGCTGACCTTCTGGTCGCTGCGCGTGGCGGCAGGGCTGGGCTTGCTGATGCTGGCAGTGGCCTGCGTGACCTTCCTGTGGACGTTCCGGCGCGGGCTGGACCCGTCCACGCTGCCGCATTGGTGGCAGCGGGTGCTGTGCGGCATGATGTTCTCCGGCGCCATCGCCGTCGTGGCCGGGTGGTGGGTATCCATCCTGGGCTTGCAGCCGTTCGCGGTGAACGGCACCGTCACGCAGTCCGAGGTGCTGGGCATCGTGGCCTCCAGCACCGTGCTGTACGGATTGATCGGTTATGGCGTGCTGTACCTGCTGCTGCTTGCGGCGTTCGTCGGCATGCTGTTCCACGCGGCGCGCTATGGCGTCGTGCCCGTGCGCAAACTGGCTGGAGGCACGCCATGATCGCCATGCTGGCCGCTTCCCAAGGCCTCAATCCCGACGATCCCTCTTTCTGGATGCCGCTGGCCTTCATGGCCCTGCTGTTCGTGGTGATTGCCGCGGGCATGGTGCTGGACGGCTTCGACCTGGGCGTGGGCATCCTGCTGCAACTGGCGCCGGAACACGAGCGCGGCCGCATGATGAGCCTGCTGAGCCCGTGGCGCGACGCCAATGAATTCTGGCTGCTGCTGGGCATGGGCCTGTTCGCGGCGGCGTTCCCGTTCGCCTGGGGCGCGGTGCTGGGCAAGCTCTACGGACCGCTCACCTGCATGGTGCTGGGCGTGGTGCTGCGCAGCGTCTCGTTCGAGTTCCGCATCCGTGCGCGCAACGAAATGAAGCCGCGCTGGATTTTCGGCTTCTGGGCGGGGTCGCTGATCACCGCTTTCGGCCAGGGCATGCTGCTGGGCCGCATCGCCACCGGCTACCAGTCCGATGCCGGCTACGGCTGGTTCTCCATGTTCGTGGGCCTGTGCGCGGTGGCGGCCTATGTGCTGCTGGGCGCGTCCTGGCTGGTCATGCGGGTGGACGGCGATCTGCAGCGCCGCGCCGCCAACTGGGCGCGCCACGCCATCCGCTGGACGGCGGTGGGCATGGTGGCGATCGCGGTCACGCTGGGCCTGGCCAATGCGGGCATCTTCTACAAATGGAGCAACATTGCCCACCTGAGCCTGGCGGCAACGGTCTGGGTGCTGATGCTGGCGGGCTTCGTCGCCGCCGAAATGCTGCTGGCGAGGTTGCCGGGCAAGGCCGACCGTTTCAGCTGGCTGCCGTTCGTGCTGTGCGTGGCCCTGTTCCTGCTGATGCTCAGCGGCCTGGCCTACAGCCTGTTTCCCTACCTGATCCTGGACGACATGACGCTGTGGGACGGCGCGGGCGCGCTGGGCTCGATGCGCCTGGTGCTGGCCGGGGCGGTCGTGGGCATTCCGGTGGTGCTGGTGTTCAACATCCTGGCGTACCGCTCGGTGTTCGGCAAGGAACGCGCGCCGGTGCCGCTGCTGCCGCCGCCGGGCTGATCCGGCCGGGAAGTCCGGCCGGGGCTGCCGTCACAAGACCGGCCTGGCGACGCGCTGCAGGATCTCTTCGCCGTAGGCTTCCAGCTTGCGGGCGCCCACTCCGCTGATGTGGCTCAGCTCGTCCATGGATTCGGGCTGGGCCAGCGCGATCTCACGCAGCGTGGCGTCGTGGAAGATGACATAGGCCGGCACGCCATGGCTCTTGGCCACTTCGCCGCGCCAGGCGCGCAGAGCCTCGAATACGGGCTGCAGTTCGGCCGGCAGGTCAATCGCCGCCGCCTTGGGGCGGCCGCTGCCGCTCTTGCCCGAGCGCGGTTTCTTTTCGGATTCGCGGCGCAGCATCAATTGGCGCTCGCCCTTGAGCACGGCGCGGCTGCCTTCGGTCAGGGCCAGGGTGCCGTAGCCTTCGTGGTCCACCGTCAGCAGGCCTTGCGCCAGCAACTGGCGCAGCACGCCGCGCCAGGCGGTATCGCTCAGGTCCGCGCCCACGCCGAATACGCTCAGCGTTTCGTGGCCGTGCTGCTTGGTGCGGTCCGTGACCTTGCCGCGCAGGATGTCGATGATGTGGCCGGCGCCATAGCGCTGGCCGCGCTCCTTCCACAGGCGGTAGACGGCGGACAGCACCTTCTGCGCCGCAACCGTGCCGTCCCAGGCCTGGGGCGGTTCCAGGCAGACGTCGCAATTGCCGCAGGCGGTGATCTGCTGGCCGAAGTAGGCCAGCAGACGCACGCGCCGGCATTCCACGGTTTCACAGAGCCCCAGCATGGCGTCCAGCTGCTGGCCCAGGCGGCGGCGGTAGGACTCTTCGCCCGGCGATTCGTCGATCATGCGGCGCTGCTGCACCACGTCCTGCAGGCCGTAGGCCAGCCATGCCGTGGCCGGCAGTCCATCGCGGCCGGCGCGGCCGGTTTCCTGGTAATAGCCTTCCACCGACTTGGGCAGGTCGATGTGCGCCACGAAGCGCACGTCGGGCTTGTCGATGCCCATGCCGAAGGCGATGGTGGCCACCATGACCACGGCGTCCTCGCGCAGGAAGCGCGCCTGGTTGGCGGCGCGCACCTGCGCGCTGAGGCCGGCGTGATAGGGCATGGCGTCGATGCCCTGGTTGCACAGGAACTCCGCGGTCTCTTCCACGCGGGCCCGCGACAGGCAATAGACCACGCCGGATTCGCCTTCATGATCGGTCTGGATCATTTCCAGCAATTGCTTGCGCACCTCGTTTTTTTCGATGATGCGGTAGCGGATGTTGGGGCGGTCGAAACTGGAAACGAAGTGGCGCGCATCGTCCAGCGACAGGCGCTGGGCGATTTCGCTGCGGGTGTCGGCGGTGGCGGTCGCGGTGAGCGCGATGCGCGGCACGTCCGGCCAGCGCTCGTGCAGCATCGACAGGCCCAGGTATTCCGGGCGGAAGTCGTGGCCCCACTGGGACACGCAGTGGGCCTCGTCGATGGCGAACAGCGCGATGCGGCCGCGTTCCAGCAATTGCAGGCAGCGGTCGGTCAGCAGGCGTTCGGGCGCCACGTACAGCAGATCCAGCTCGCCGGCCAGGAAGGCCTGCTCGACGTCGCGGGCCACCCGCCACTCCTGGGTGGAGTTGAGGAAGGCTGCGCGCACGCCCAGTTCGGTCAGGGCGTCGACCTGGTCCTGCATCAGCGCGATCAGGGGCGACACGACGATGCCGGTGCCTTCGCGGACCAGGGACGGAATCTGGTAACAGAGCGATTTGCCGCCGCCCGTGGGCATGAGGACCAGTGCGTCGCCGCCGTCGATCACCTGTTCGACAATGGCTTGCTGGTCGCCGCGGAAGGATTCGTAACCGAAAACGCGCTGCAACACGCCGAGGGCGCGCGCGTCAGACATGGGGGTAGGCCGGGAGCATCATGGCAGGGATTTTAAGCCGCAATTCCGCCGGACCTTTTCCGGCAGGGAGATTTCTGTCCTTGCCGCGGTCTGCCTACCAGCTCAGCCAGGTGCCGCGCATGAAGGTATCCACGGGCATGCTGAGGTTGGCGCGCCATTCGTAGTTGCCGGAAATGATGTCGCGGTCCGCGCCCACCGCCAGCTTGACCTTGGGTGAGACGAACATGCTGTGCGACAGGCCCACGCGCTGCTCGGCCAGCTCGGAACCTTCCCGCAGCCCCGAGTAGGTGCCGCTGAGTACGCCCCAGCCGGTGATGGGAACGCCCGCGGACAGCGTGTTGCGGGTGTGCGCCGCCGAAGCTCCGCCGCCTGAGTAGCTGGACAGGTCGCCGTAGCCCGCGCCGACCTGCTCGTTGGAATAGCCCAGGTTGACGGCATCGGCCACGGCCACGTTGTAGTCGAAGCGGTAGCGCCAGGCGCTGGCCGCGTCGAACGAGCTTTGCGTGGCTCCGGCGCGGAAGGTTCCGTAGTCGCCCGCGGCGTAGGTGGTGCCCATGCCGCGCGTCGTGAGCGACGGCGCGCTTTGCATCTGGCCCTCCAGGGTCAGCGTCGGCGTGAGGCCGTAACGCACGCTGCCGCTGCCCACCGGGTCGCCGTAATCCACGGCTCCGGAACTGGCGGCGGGATCCATGTGGTTCAGGCGGCCCAGCGACGAGGAATAGCCGAAGCTGCCTTCCGGGACCGTGGCGCCGGATCCGGCCCAGTTCGAGATCTGCAGTCCGCCCACCGGCGCGCCGCTGCCCCAGGCCGGCGCCCTGGCGTCGATGTTGCCGACGGCGACGGAGGGGCCCGAGGTATTGCGGTAGACCCAGTTGCGGTTGCCGCCGTAGCGCAGGCCCTCCTGGCTGCTGGCGGAGGCGAACCAGGGCCGGGAGGCGCGCGACACGCCGGAGATCATGACCACGGGTATGCGAGGCAGGTCCCCGTCCTGGAGGGTGAGCGAGTAGTCCGGCGCGGGCTCCTCGGGCGTCGCGAGCACCGTGCAATCCTGTGGAACCGGGGCGGGCTGGGCGTCGCCGGACAGCCCCAGTCCGGTGCCGGGGATCAGGTCAGCGTCGCCCGTGCCGTGCACGCTGGTGTCCAGCGCCGGTTCCATGGTCTGCATGTCGCAAGGGGACGGATCCAGCGGGACGGCGCGCGATGCCATCGACGCCGCGGGGCGCACGGGCATGGGCTGAACCGGGGACAGTATGCCGATGCCGCGCGCCGAGGGCGGGGCGGGCATATAAGGGGACGCCGCAAGCGGATCGGCCGCGGCCGGGGCGATCGGGCAGGCGACTACCGCGGCCAGCGCGGCGCGCAACAGGGTTTTTCGCCAGAGGAGTGCAGGGGCGACCATAGGCACAGTGTAGAAAGGGAGCGCCGCCTTGCCTGTAAACGTTTTTTAGCAAAGCGGACAGAAGGCGGGCCGGGTTCCATTTTAGGGCCAGTTCGCATCGGGCGCTGCGCCGTGGCGGGAAAGCGCTGGTAAACGCGTTCAACATCGTGCAACAGGTATATTTCAGTTGATTTCCCGCCTCTTGCGGCTTGTGGCGGCGGGCCGCACTATGGCATCCATGGACAATCCCCACACCAAGCTGCTGGTCGTCGACGACGATCCGGCCTTACGGCAATTGCTGGCCGACTACCTGAACCGGCACGGCTACGACACCCTGCTGGCGCCGGACGCTACCGACCTGTCGTCCCGCATCACCCGCTACGCGCCCGACCTGCTGGTGCTGGACCGCATGCTGCCCGGCGGCGACGGCGCGGACGCCTGCCGCCGCCTGCGCGAGCAAGGCGAGGACATTCCCGTCATCCTGCTGACCGCGCGCGACGAGGCGGTGGACCGCATCATCGGATTGGAGGCCGGCGCCGACGATTACGTCGGCAAGCCTTTCGATCCGCGCGAACTGCTGGCCCGCATCGAGGCCGTGCTGCGCCGTAAGCGCGGCCCGTCCGCGCTGACCAAGGACGCGCCGGTCTCGTTCGGGCCCTTCGTGTTCGATCCCTCCACCCGCCAACTGTCGCGCGAGGGCACGGTGGTCAAGCTGACCGGCGGCGAAATCAATCTGCTGGAGGCGCTGGTGCGCAACGCGGGCAAGCCGCTGTCGCGCGAACGCCTGCTGGCGCTGGCGCGCGATGACGATGCCGGCGAGCGCAATGACCGCGCCATCGACATCGCCATCCTGCGGCTACGCCGGGTCATCGAAGACGACCCCAAGCAACCGCGCTGGATCCAGACCGTCTGGGGCATCGGTTACCGGTTCTCGCCCTGATGCGCTTTGCTCCTGGCTTCCTGGTGCCGCGCTCGCTGCGGGCAAGGCTGATCCTGCTGATCCTGGGCTCGGTCCTGCTGACGCAGGCGGCCACCTTGGTGACGGTCTCGTACTTCCGGCACAAGTTCATGGAAGACGTAGCCATCGGCTATATCGTCACCACCATCCGCACCTTGCGCGCCGCGGTGTCGCAGGTGCCGGCGGAGGAACGCGCCGACTTCGTGCGCACGGCCTCGCAGAACCAGTGGAGGCTGTGGTCGCGGGTGCTGCCCGCCGAGGCCAAGCTGCAGCGATTCAATGGCCGCCGGCCACCGCCGAAGGCGGCTCCGAAGCCGCCGCCTCCGCCTCCTCCGCCGCCGGCGGACATGCAGATGCACGGCCCGCCGGCGCCGCCGCCCCCGGAAGTGCGCGACGAGGAGCACGGCGATGAACGCGCCAGCGCCAGGGAAGGCGAGCGCGCGCGCGAACGCGACCGCGAAGAACACAGCCGCCGCTACCAGCCCGAACCGGACGACATCCGCCGCGATCTGCGCGTGCTGGTGCAGCAGCTCAATGAACGCCTGAACGACGGCACGCGCGTGGCGCTGTCGCGCGGACCGACGCCGGAAATCTTCATCTCGCTGGCGCCCAACCCCGCCAGCGAGGACGCGCCGCGCCTGCGCGAATGGCTGGTCATCCCGCTGGACCGCCTGGATCCGCCGGTCGCGACGCCGTTCATCGCCGCCTGGCTGGGCGGCCTGGGGCTGCTGCTGTTGCTGGCGGTGGGTTTTTCCTGGCACATCACGCGTCCCATCACCCGGCTGGCCGACGCGGCCGACCGGCTGGCGGCGGGGCAGCCGCAACGGGTCGAGCCGTCGGGCCCGCACGAAACGCGGGTGCTGGGAGAGCGTTTCAACGCCATGCTGGACGCGCTGTCCGAATCCGATTCGGTGCGCCGCACGCTGCTGTCGGGCCTGCCGCACGACCTGAAGGGACCCCTGTCGCGGATGTGGCTGCGCATCGAACTGGCCGACGACTCCAAGCTGAAGGAGGGCCTGCGCGCGGACCTGCAGGACATGCAGCACATGGTCGACCAGTTCATCGGCTTCGTGCGCGGCACCGATCCGGCCGCCTACCGCTACGCCTCGATGCTGCTGTCCGACTGGCTGACCGAGCGCGTGGGCGCCTGGCAGGGCGCCGGCACCGACATCAGCCTGCGGGCCGGCGACGACGTTGCAACCCTGGTGGTGCAGGCGGACGCCGTGGCGCTGGGCCGCCTGCTGGACAACTTGATCGGCAATGCGCTGAACCATGGCGCGCCGCCGGTCCAGGTCAGCCTGCGGCACGAGGGCCGCCACGCGGTGCTGGACGTGGCCGACCACGGTTCCGGCATCGTGCCGGAACGGCGCCAGGAGGCCCTGCGCCCGTTCAGCCGCCTGGACGACGCGCGCACGCGCACCGGCAGCGTGGGCCTGGGCCTGGCGCTGGCCGAGGCCATCGCGCGGGCCCATGGCGGCTCGCTGGAGCTGCTCGAGGCGGATTCCGGCGGGTTGTGCGTGCGGGTCAAGCTGCCGCTGTCCGAGACGTCCTAGGGGCGCCCGCAAGGGCGCTCGCTTCTCCCCGGGGCGGGTCGCGCTACGGTACGATGCATCCTGCTCAGCATTTTGTCGTTCCCGCACCATGGCCATCCAGTCCGATTCGCTTTCCTCCCGTCCCGACGCCCCCCGTATCGTGGCGCCGCAGCCGGTCTCGCCCAACGAGGAGTCGATCGAACGCGCCCTGCGGCCCAAGGCGCTGGACGAGTATGTCGGCCAGCAACGCGCCCGCGAGCAGCTGGAGATCTTCATCGCCGCGGCCAGGAAGCGCGGGGAGGCCCTGGACCACGTGTTGCTGTTCGGCCCCCCGGGCCTGGGCAAGACCACGCTGGCCCACATCATTGCGCATGAAATGGGCGTGCAGTTGCGCCAGACCTCCGGTCCGGTGCTGGAGCGCCCGGGCGACCTGGCGGCGCTTCTGACCAACCTGGAAAAGAACGACGTCCTGTTCATCGACGAAATCCACCGCCTGTCGCCCGTGGTCGAGGAAATCCTCTATCCGGCGCTGGAGGATTTCCAGATCGACATCCTGATCGGCGAAGGCCCCGCCGCGCGCAGCGTGAAGCTGGACCTGCAGCCCTTCACCCTGGTCGGCGCCACCACCCGCGCCGGCATGCTGACCAACCCCCTGCGGGATCGCTTCGGCATCGTGTCGCGGCTGGAGTTCTACAACGCCGCCGATCTCGGCCACATCGTCACGCGCAGCGCCGGCCTCCTGAACGCCGGCATCACGCCGGACGGCGCGGCCGAAGTCGCACGCCGCGCCCGCGGCACGCCCCGCATCGCCAACCGGCTGCTGCGCCGGGTGCGCGACTACGCCGAGGTCAAGGCCGGCGGCACCATCGATGCGGACGTTGCGGGCCGCGCGCTGGCCATGCTGGAAGTGGACCCGCAGGGCCTGGACCTGATGGACCGCAAGCTGCTCGAAGCCATCATCCACAAGTTCGATGGCGGTCCCGTCGGCGTCGACAGCCTGGCCGCCGCCATCGGCGAAGAGCGCGACACCATCGAGGACGTGATCGAGCCCTATCTCATCCAGCATGGCTATCTGCAGCGCACGCCGCGCGGCCGCACCGCCACGCTGACCACCTGGCGCCACCTGGGGCTGACTCCGCCGGCCGGCGCCACGGCGGGTTCGGGCGATCTCTTCGGGAAGTAGGCTGCCGGCAAATCGGACCGAACCCGGGTGCCGGACGGCGCCCGAAGTCGGCCGCGGGTTTATCATCCGGAGGTTTTGATTATTCTCCGCGATCAAAGGACCCAAGCCCATGCAGCCCGAATTGCCCACCTATGACGACGTCGTGCGCGCCAGCGAGCGCCTGGCCGGCAACGCGCACCGCACGCCCGTACTGACCTCGACCACCGCCGATGCGATCAGCGGCGCGTCGGTCTTCTTCAAGTGCGAGAACTTCCAGCGCATGGGCGCTTTCAAGTTCCGCGGCGGCTACAACGCCATCGCCCGCCTGACCCCGGAACAGCGCGCCGCCGGCGTGGTCACGTTTTCGTCGGGCAACCACGCGCAGGCCATCGCCCTGGCCTCCAAGCTGCAAGGCGTGCAGGCCACCATCATCATGCCGCTGGACGCCCCCGCGGCCAAGCGCGCGGCGACGGAAGGCTATGGCGGCAAGATCGTCACCTACGACCGCTACACCGAGGACCGCGAGGCGATCGCCCGCCGCATCCAGGCCGAAACCGGCGCCACCCTGATCCCGCCCTACGACCATGAAGACGTGATCGCCGGCCAGGGCACCGCCGCCAAGGAACTGTTCGAGGAAGTGGGCGAACTGGACTACCTGTTCGTCTGCCTGGGCGGCGGCGGCCTGCTGTCGGGGTCGGCCCTGTCCGCCTACGCGCTGAGCCCGCGCTGCCTGGTCTACGGCGTCGAGCCCGAGGCTGGCAACGACGGCCAGCAGTCCTTGCGCAAAGGTGAAATCGTCCGAATCCCGGCGCCCAAGACCCTGGCCGACGGCGCCGCCACGACCCACCTGGGCAACCTGACCTTCCCGCTCATCCAGAAGCATGTGCGCGACATCGTCACCGTCACGGACGAACAGCTGGTCACCACCATGCGGTTCTTCGCCGAACGCATGAAGATGGTGGTGGAACCCACAGGCTGCCTGGGCGCGGCCGCGGTCATGCAGAACGTGGTGCCGGTACGCGGCGCGCGGGTCGGCGTCATCATCAGCGGCGGCAACGTCGACCTTCCGGCCTACGCCAAGCTGCTGGCGGGTTGATTCCCCCTCGGGCGGTCCCCGCGCGGGGCCGCCGATGCGCGCTTGCGGTTGTAGCGTGTGCAAGGCAGAATCGGAACTGAATCCTGACGAACAGGGGCTGCGGCATGCGTATCCTTGTCATCGGCGGCACCGGTTTCATCGGCCGTCATCTGGTAGCGCGGCTTTCCGCGGATCAGCATCAGATCGTCGTGCCCACCCGGCTTTACAGCCGCGGGCGCGACCTGCAGATTCTTCCCACCGTCACCCTGCTCGAATGCGACGTGCACGACGACGCCACGCTGGACGGCCTGGCGCAGGGTTGCGACGCGGTCATCAACCTGGTGGGCATCCTGCACGGCAACGCCGGCCGTCCCTATGGCTCGGCGTTCGCGCGGGCCCACGTGCTGCTGCCGCAGCGCATCGCGCAAGCGTGTCGCCGCCAGGGCGTGCGCAGGCTGATACACATCAGCGCGCTGGGCGCCGATTCCAACGGCGACAGCATGTACCAGCGTTCCAAGGGCGACGGCGAAGCCGCCATCAAGCAGGAATTCCAGGGCAATCGGGATGGGGGCTGGACCATCTTCCGCCCTTCGGTGGTCTTCGGCCCGGACGACAAATTCACCAATATGTTCGCCGGCCTGGCGCGCTGGCTGCCGGTGCTGCCGCTGGCGGGCGCGCACGTGCGCATGCAGCCGGTCTATGTGGGCGACGTGGTCGCCGCCATCGTTTCGGCGCTGGGCAATACGCACACCTGCGGCAAGACCTATGAACTGGGCGGGCCCCAGGTCTACACGCTGGGCGAGATCGCTCGCCTGTGCGCCGCCTGGAGCGGCCATCCGCGGCCCGTGGTCAGCATGCCCATGGGCGTGGGCCGCATGCAGGCCCGGCTGTTCGAATGCATGCCTGGCACGCCGCTGATGTCGCGCGACAACCTGGACTCCTTGCGCCGCGACAATATCTGCAGCGGACCGATCGCGCCCGAACTGCACGTGGTGCCGACGGGGCTGGAAGCGGTGGCTCCGCGCTACCTGTAAGCCGGTTTCAGCGCACCAGCGCCTTCAACGCCTGCTTGATCCCGTCGGACACGCCCACGCCCTCGGGCAGCGTCTTCAGCGCCGACAGCGATTCCTTTTCCGAGTAGCCCAGCGCCAGCAGCGCATTCAGGATGTCCGACTGGTTGTCCGGCGCCGCGTGCGGCGAGGCGCCGATGTCCGCGCCCAGCTTGCCGCGCATTTCCAGCAGCAGGCGTTCGGCGGTCTTCTTGCCAATGCCGGGCACGCGCGTCAGGCGGCCCGATTCCTGCAGCGTAATGGCCTGCGCCAGGTCCGCCACCGACAGCCCCGACAGTACAGACAGCGCGGTGCGCGCGCCGATGCCGCTGACCTTGATCAGTTCGCGGAAAGCGCTGCGTTCGCCGGCCGAGGCGAAGCCGTACAGGATGTGGGCGTCTTCGCGCACCGTCAGGTGCGTGTAGAGCGTGACGCGCGCGCCCGTGTCGGGCAGCGAGTACAGCGTGCTCATGGGCACGTCGATGTCATAGCCCAGACCGCCCACGTCCACGCAGATGGTGGGCGGGAGTTTCTCGATCAGGGTTCCGGTGATGCGTCCGATCATGGTGATGGTGGCCTGGCAATGGTGAGGCCGCTGAATGCGCGGCGAATGCGGGGATTCTATACGCGCGGGCGCGCATGCGGCGGGAACCGGCCCCGCCTCGCGGAAAATCGCGGCGTGTCGGAGGTTCAGCCGATCAGACGGCCGTTGCGGATGCGGGTCTTGCCGCTCATGCGCAGGGACGCGCCCAGGCGTTCGAGCTTGTCCTGCAGCGGGCCGGCATGGGCATGGCAGATGGCGCAGGCCAGCGCGTCGGCCGAGTCGGGCGCGGGCGCGCCATCCAGCGACAGCAGATGCTGCACCATCATCTGCACCTGCTCCTTGGCGGCGCGGCCGGTGCCGACCACGGCTTTCTTGATCTGCAGCGCGGTGTACTCGTGCACGGGCAGCGAACTGTCGGCCAGCGCGCACAGCGCCGCGCCGCGCGCCTGGCCCAGCAGCAGGGTGGAGGCGGGGTTGGTGTTCAGGAAGATGATTTCCAGCGCGGCCACGTCGGGTTGCGTGTCGCGGGCCACCTGGCGCAGATTGTCCAGGATGACCTTGAGGCGTTCGGACAGCGCCAGCGCCGGCGGGACCACGATGGTCCCGCTGGCCACATAGCGCAGCCGCGGGCCGTCGGCATCGATCACGCCGAAGCCGGTGCGGCGCAGGCCGGGATCGATGCCGAGGACGCGCATCAGTGGCGGAAGTGGCGGGTGCCGGTCAGCACCATGGCGATGCCGTGCTCGTCGGCCGCGGCAATCACTTCGTCGTCGCGCACGCTGCCGCCCGGCTGGATCACGCAGGTCGCGCCAGCGGCCACCACCACGTCCAGGCCGTCGCGGAACGGGAAGAAAGCGTCCGACGCCACGGCCGAACCCTTCAGGGTCAGGCCGGCGTTTTCCGCCTTGATCGAGGCGATGCGGGCCGAGTCGATACGGCTCATCTGGCCGGCGCCCACGCCCAGGGTCATGCCGCCGCCCACGAACACGATGGCGTTGGACTTGACGTACTTGGCGACCTTCCAGGCGAACATCAGGTCGTTCATCTCGGCTTCGGTGGGTTGGCGCTTGGTGACGACCTTGAGCGCGTCGCGCGGCACGTTGTAGGCGTCCGGGCTCTGCACCAGCCAGCCGCCGCCCACGCGCTTGATGTCGAAGGCGTTCTGGCCAGTGCCCATCGGCACTTCCAGCACGCGCACGTTCTTCTTGGCGGCCAGGATGGCCAGCGCGGCGCCGTCATAGGCGGGAGCCAGCAGCACTTCCAGGAACTGCGAGCTCACGGCTTCGGCCGTGGCGGCGTCCACCGGGCGGTTGAAGGCGATGATGCCGCCGAAGGCCGAGGTCGGGTCGGTCTTGAAGGCCTGCTGGTAGGCGCCCAGCGTGTCGGCCGCGACGGCCACGCCGCAGGGGTTGGCATGCTTGACGATGACGCAGGCGGGCGCTTCGAAGCTGCGCGCGCATTCCCAGGCGGCGTCGGCGTCCGCAATGTTGTTGTAGGACAGTTCCTTGCCCTGCAGCTGGCGGTAGTTGCCCAGCAGGCCGGCCGGACGCTGTGCGTCCACGTAGAAGGCGGCGGTCTGGTGCGGGTTCTCGCCGTAGCGCAGGGCCTGTTCCTGCTTGACCTGCAGGGTCAGGGTGCCGGGCCATTCGTTGCGGGCCGGCACGGCTTCCTGCTTGGGCTCGGCTTCGGCCAGGCTGGTCAGGTAGGCGGCGATGGCGCCGTCGTAGGCGGCGGTGTGGGCGTAGACCTTGGAGGCCAGCGCCAGGCGCAGGCCGTAGGAGGTGTTGCCGCCCTTGTCCATTTCGGCCAGCACGCGCGAGTAGTCGACGGGGTCGATCACCACGGTCACGCCGCCGGCTTCGGTGCCGTGGTTCTTGGCCGCCGCGCGCAGCATGGCCGGGCCGCCGATGTCGATGTTTTCGACGGCGTCGGCGAAGGTGCAGTCCGGCTTGGCCACGGTTTCGCGGAACGGGTACAGATTGACCACCAGCATGTCGATGCGGTCGATGCCGGCCGCCTTGATGGTGTCCATGTGCTCGGCGCTGTCGCGGCGCGCCAGCAGGCCGCCGTGGATCTTCGGATGCAGCGTCTTGACGCGGCCATCGAGAATTTCGGGCGAACCCGTGTGGGCCGCCACTTCGGTGACGGTCAGGCCGGAGTCGGCCAGCAGCTTGGCGGTGCCGCCGGTGGACAGCAGGCGCACGCCGCGCGCGGCCAGGGCGCGGGCAAATTCAACGATGCCGGTCTTGTCGGACACCGAAAGCAGGGCGGTTTCGATTTTCATGGTGAGGGACGGAGTGGGGCGGGAGCGCCTTTCTCGTTCAGGTCGGATGGGAAATCTGGGGGAGCGGGCGGCGCGATGCGCCTGCCGCCCGCGCACGAAAGCTATACCTGGATATTGTGCGCCAGCAACTTCTTGCGCAGGGTGTTGCGGGTGATGCCCAGCATTTCGGATGCCCGCGACTGGTTGCCGCCCGACCTTTCCAACGCCACTTCAAGCACCGGGCGCTCCACGCAGCGCATCACCATGTCCCACATGTCGTGGGGTTCGGATTCGCCCAAGTCTTCGAAATAGCGCTCCAGGCTGGCGCGCACGCATTCTTCCAGGACATCTTTCTTGCTCATTTGAGTACAGATATTTTTATGTTGGTGTTGAGGCGGTTATGCCGCCAGCAGGGCTTCTGCGACCGGCGCCGGATGGGATCCGCCGTCGCGCGAGATAAGGTCGAACCAGTCCGACACGGCCCGCCACTGGTCGCGGGTGTTGTCGATCAGATTCATGCGGGCGCAGAACGAATCCGCCCCCGGCAGGCCGTCCAGATACCAGCCTATGTGCTTGCGCGCCGTGCGTACGCCGGTGTGCTCGCCGTAAAACCGGTAGTGGTCGTCGAGATGTTCGAGCAGCAGCTCGCGCATTTCCCCATAGGAGGGAGGGGCCAGTGTTTCGCCCGTGCGCAGGTAGTGGTCGATTTCGCGGAAAATCCAGGGACGGCCTTGAGCCGCCCGGCCGATCATGACCGCGTCGGCGCCAGTGTAATCCAGGACGTGCCGGGCTTTTTCGGGCGTAGTGATATCTCCGTTGGCGACAACGGGGATTTTCAGCTCGGCCTTGACGGCGCGGATAGTGTCATATTCCGCCTCGCCCGTATAGAGGTCGGCGCGGGTGCGGCCATGCAGGGTCAGGGCGGCGATGCCGGCGTTTTCGGCCATTTTCGCCACCCGCAGGGCATTGCGGCTTTCGCGGTCCCAGCCGGTGCGGGTCTTCAGGGTCACCGGCACGTCCAGCGGTGCGCAGGCGGATACCACCGCGTCCAGGATGCGGGCGATCTGGTCTTCATGGCGCAAGAGCGCCGACCCGGAGGCCACGTTGCAGACCTTCTTGACCGGGCAGCCCATGTTGATGTCGATGATCCGGGCGCCCTTGCTGGCGTTGAACACCGCCGCCTCCGCCATCATGGCGGGGTCGGCGCCGGCGATCTGCACCGAAATGGGGGCGATCTCGCCATCATGGTTCAAGCGGCGGGAGGTTTTGACGCTATCCCACAGCTTGGGGTTGCTCGCGGCCATTTCCGAGACGGCATAGCCCGCCCCCAGCTTCTTGCAAAGCTGGCGGAAAGGACGGTCCGTCACGCCCGCCATGGGCGCGACCAGCACGTTGTTGGGAAGGGTCCATTGACCTATGCGCATGCTCACATTTTAACCGGCTCGCTCGTACCCTCTTTGTCACCTGGAGAACAATTCGTAACAAGGGAAGGCGAAAGCAGACAACCGCCCCCATTATCGAGGGCGGATAGGGAAGCGTTCAGGCGCGGAAACCTTGCAGCAGATGTTGCGCCAGCGGCGCGCGCAGCGGAGAGGCCAGATCCATCCCCAATAAGGCCAGGCCGCAGGCATGCTCCACCGGCGCCAGGCCGGTCGAGAAGATGCGAGGCATCAGATCGGTCAGGCCGGCGGTGATGAAGCGGTCCACGTGGCGCGCCCCGGCGAATTCCGCCAGGGCGGAACCGGGATTGACGTCCGGATGGGCCAGCCAGCTGCCCAGCGTCTGGGCCAGGCGGGCCGCGTCGCGCAGGCCCAGGTTCAGGCCCTGGCCTGCGACCGGATGCAGGGTTTGCGCGGCGTTGCCGATGGCCGCCACGCGGCCGTGCACCTGGGCGCGGCGGGCGCTCAGCGCCAGCGGGAAGACATGTCGCGGCGCCTGGCTGGAAAGCCGTCCCAGGCGGTCGCCGAAGGCGGCGGACAGCGCCCGCGAAAACGCGGCGTTGTCCAGCGCCGCCAGTTCGGCGGCGCGCTCGGGCGCGCTGCACCAGACCACCGAATAGGCGTCCGGCGTCTGCGGGTGCGGCAGCAGCGCCAGCGGGCCTTCGGCGGTGAAGCGCTCCCAGGCCCAGCCGCGGCGGGGCAGGGTGGCGTGCGCCGTGGTCAGCACCGCATGTTGGTCGTAGTCGCGGCGCACGTCGGTCGCGCCCGCGCCGTCGGATTGCACTGCGACCCGGCACAGCAGTGTCGCGTCGCCTTGTTCGACGCGCACGCCATCTGCGTCCTGCATGCCGATCCGCGCGGGCGGCCCTTGCAACACGGTGACGCCGCAAGCGGCCACGCGTTCGTCCAGCTTGGCGTGCAGGCCGGAATAGGCGACCACGCTGCCCAGCTGCGGCACGCCGAAATCGGTGTTCTGGATCAGGGTGCGGCCCAGCCGGCCGCGCTGCGATACATGGATGTTGCGGATGTCGGCCGAGCGTTCGGGCCAGGCATGCAGCGACTCCAGCAGCACCCGGCTGCCATGGTTCATGGCCAGCACGCGGGGATCCGTGGCGGGGACCGCCGCCGACGGCGCGACCGCGGCGGGCGCGCTGCCGGCAAGCAGCGCGATGCGCGCGGGGTCGGGCGCCACGCGGGCCAGCATCAGGGCCAGCACGCGGCCCACCGGGCCCGCGCCTAGAATCGCTATGTCGAAGGCGGATGAAGTCATGCCCGGATTTTAACCGTCCACTACAATCCGCAGCAGCCGGCGCGTCTTGGCGCCGTGGCCCTCTTTCCGGTCGATCGACATGACGCAGCTCCAGGCCTCATCCCCAGTGTCCGCCGTTTCCGCCGCTTCCACCCGCCGCCCGCGCGGAAAGGTCGCGGTCGGATTGCTGGCCTGCCTGTTCGGAGCGGTGGGGGCGCATTGGTGGTATCTGGGACGCCGCCATGCCTGGCTGGTGACCGCATACACGCTGATCAGCCTGTTCTGCGCTATCAGCTTCTACCCCGTCTGGTACGACAACCCCGCCTTCTTCCTGGTGTTCATTCCCATGGTCGACGGGTTCATCGAGAGCGCGGTGTTCTCGCTGATGCCGGACGAGAAATTCGACCGCCTCTACAACGAGGGCCTGGGCCGGCCGACCCGGACCGGCTGGGGTCCGGTGCTGGTCGCGATCCTGGCCTGCCTGGTCGGCGCCATCGTGTCCATGTTCGCCATCGCCATGGTGGTGGTCTACACCTGGATCGCCATGGGCTGGCTGGACGGCTACGTCTTTTAGCGCCAGCCCGGCGCGCCTACTCGCGCATCAGCGCTTCGATCTCGCCGGCCTGCACCGGCACGCCACGGGTGATGAGTTCACAGCCCTCGTCCGTGACCAGCGCGTCGTCCTCGGTGCGGATGCCGATGTTCCAGTAGGCCTCGGGCACGTCGTCTGCGGGCCGCACGTAGATGCCGGGCTCGATCGTCAGCATCATGCCCGGTTCCAGCTGGCGCCAGGGGCGTTCGGCGCCCTGGGTCGGGCCAGGCTGGCGGTAGTCGCCCACATCGTGCACGTCCAGGCCCAGCCAGTGGCCGGTGCGGTGCATGTAGAAGCGGCTGTAGTCGCCGGATTCCAGCACCCCATCCAGCGAGCCTTTCAAGAGTTTCAGGTCCAGCATGCCTTGCGCCAGCACGCGCAGGGCGGCCTGATGGCCGTCGTTGAAGCTGCGGCCGGGCGCCGTGGCCTGGGCGGCGGCATCCTGCGCGGCCACCGTCAGGTCGTATAGCGCGCGCTGCGGACCGCTGTAGCGGCCGTTCACCGGAAACGTGCGGGTGATGTCGCTGGCGTAGCTGTCGACCTCGCAGCCCGCGTCGATCAGCACCAGGTCGCCGTCGCGCAACACGGCTTCGCCGGCCGGGTAGTGCAGCACGCAGGCGTTGGCGCCGGCGGCCACGATGCTGTTGTAGGCCACCGACTGCGCGCCGTGCCGGCGGAATTCGTACAGCAGTTCGGCCTCGATCTCGTACTCGCGCATGCCGGGGCGGGCGACGCGCATGGCGCGCACGTGGGCGCCGGCCGAGATCTTGGCCGCGCGCCGCATTGCCGCGATTTCCGTGGCGTCCTTGATCAGCCGCATCTCGGCCAGCAGCGGCCGGATGTCCTGTTGGCGCGCAGGCGGCGCATGGCCGCCGCGGCTGGCCTCGCGCGCCGCGGTCAGCCAGCGGTGCAGGCGTCCGTCGCTGCGCTTGTCGCCGGCCAGGGGCGCGTACAAGGTGGCATGGTCCTGCAGCAGCGCGGGCATCAGTTCGTCCAGCGCATCGAGCGGATGGGCGTCGTCGAAACCGAAATGCGCCGCGGCGGCCTCGGGGCCGAAGCGCTTGCCCTCCCAGATTTCATGTTCGATGTGGCGCGGGCGGCAGAAGAGCACGGCGCGGTCGGTCGCGCCCGCGGTCAGCACCAGCCAGGCGCCGGGTTCGGTGAATCCGGTCAGATAGAAGAAATCGCTGTCGTGCCGATAGGGATATTCCGCGTCGCGGTTGCGGGTGGCTTCCTGGGCGGTCGCCAGTATGGCGATGCCGCCGCCTGCGGCGCGCATCTGCGCCATCAGGCGTTGGCGCCGCGCGGCGTAAGGGGCGATGTCGTCGGGAGGCAGGCTCATGGCGGACTGGGCGTGAAGCCCGGCAGGGTGAGGATGCCGTTTACTTTACCTGCCATCCCCGGGTTGCGACAGCCCGCAAGGGGCGCGCGGAATTCGCTGGACCGCGCGGGGCAAGCTGCTACAATCGCGGCTCTGTCATTGGGGAGTAGCCATCCTTTGTCCCCACAAAGGAGCTAGCGTCAACAGACTTGGTGGTTCAGCGCTGCGCAGCAGCCGCTAGAACTCCATGGCGCTAGTAGCGGTATCCATGCACGGCGGCATCGCCGCATGGATCAGCCAGGCGAGACCTTTGGCCGCGTTGCGTTCACCCCAGCCGGGCGAGCCGCGACGTCGCGCCAATTGGTTTCTGCTCGTCCGGCTCGCCTATATGTTTCTCACTCTGTTCCTGTTTTTCCTGTCAGCGGCAGTGATCTACTTCGCCTGCGAGTTCTTCGTGAACGGCGTCGAATGGGTCGGCCATCGCTTCCAGCTGGGCGCCACCGCCACCGGCACCGTGCTCGCCGCGTTCGGCACGGCCTTGCCGGAAAGCGCCGTGACTTTCATGGCCGTCGTGTTTGGCGAAACCCCCGAGCAAAAAGACATAGGCGTCGGCGCCGCCATGGGCGGCCCGCTGGTGCTCGCGACGCTGGCGTACGCGGTGGTCGGCCTGGCTTTGTGGCGCGCGCGCCGCGGACGCGCCACGCAGGCGGACTGTATCAACGCGGACCAGCGCCGGCTGGCCCGCGACCAGGCCTGGTTCATGGGCATCTTCATCTTCAAGGTGGGCCTGGGCCTGTTGGCCTTTGCCTGGAAGCCCTGGTTGGGCATCCTGTTTCTGGCCACCTACGGCCTTTACGTCAAGCGCGAACTCAGCAACGACGAGGAAAGCCTGGCCAGCGAAGACCTCGAGCCACTGAAGCTGCGCCCGCGCGACGAGGATCCGAGCATGTTCTGGGCGGTCACGCAGACGATACTGGCGCTGGTCGTGATCGCCGGGGCATCGCATGTGTTCGTGAACCAGATCGAGCTGCTGGGCGTGGCCATGGGCGCGTCGCCTCATGTGGCCGCGCTGTTGCTGGCGCCGGTGGCGACCGAGCTGCCGGAAATCATGAACGCGCTGATCTGGGTGCGCCAGGGCAAGGAACGGCTGGCGCTGGCCAACATTTCGGGCGCCATGATGATCCAGGCGACCATTCCCAGCGCGCTGGGCATCTTCATGACGCCCTGGCTGCTGGACGCTCCCTTGCTGGCGGCGGGCCTTTTCACGATGCTGTCGATCAGCCTCTTGTGGCTGCGTTTCCGCCGTTCGGTCATGAGCGTGCCGGCGTTGTCGGCGGTGGGCGGACTGTATGCCGTGTTCGCCGCCTATCTGGGCTGGCACTTCTACGCTTGAGAGTGCGTTGCGCGCGGGGCCTCGGCCCCCGCGGTTTTTTCCACATTCAGGCCCGATTTGGCCCCAAAAGCCTTGTCCATAAGTGGAAACCCGCGTAAACTTCTGCCCGTTATCCATCCCAGGAGCAGTCTTCGTGAATACCGATTCCGGCGAAAGTTGTCGATCTTGCATCGACGTCGCTGTTTAACAGGTCCACGCAGAACTCCGTCTGCCGCAGCCTGTTGAACAGGTTGCGGTTGTATCCCAAGCTCCAGGCGCAAGCCCGGACAATCGCGCAAGCCAGCGGCTTGCCGGGAAACTCCCCAACGTAAACCGCCAGAACCGCCGCAATCCGCAGCGTCAGCGTTCGTGCACGTTTGTCGTGCCTGTCCGCCGAACGCAGCGCGGGCGCGCGCGTATTCGCGATCACGCTCCCCATTCTTGCAATGGAGGTCGTTATGCGTTTCTTCGACTTGTTCCTACGCCGCGCCGGCGTGGACCGCGCCACCGCCCTGGGCCGCCGCCGCGGCACTTCGCGTCTGACGGTCATCTGTCCGCGCGACGAGCTGGGCGCCTTGCGCAAGCAGATCTGCCTGGACTTCAGCGCCGCCGGCCTGGACGTCTCGCAGGTGCAGATCGACCAGGGTCGGGATCCTGGCATGGCATCCGCCTGCATCACCGTCAATTGCCCCCCGGAATTGCGGGGCGAACTGATGTCGCAGGCGCGCCGCCTGAGCGCCAATCCCGCCGTGCGCCACGTGCACTTCGGCACGCAAGCCACGCCAGCCACGCAGGCTGCGCTGGCCTGAAGCCGCCCTTTCTTCCACAGGAGAGATCATGCCTAGTGCCTTAGACCCCGAGCCTCGATTGCGCCCAGTGCGCGGCGCCGGCATGCCTGTCTGACCTGTCTCCTCGCTGCGAGCCGACAGGCAGGATAGTCATCCTGGCCCGTACGGAGTCCGCAGCCAAGAATCGCCGGCCTGGCCCACGTCGCGTGCGCCTCTGCCGCCGGTACCGATTCCTCCGCTAGCTCCCATCCGTTTTCCGCACCCGGCGCATTTCATGCGATCCGGATACCGGCAACATTGCCCCGGCGCCTGCGCACGCCTGTACGCGGCGGTTTGACGGCTTTCTGCGCGAAAGCCGCGGACCGCTGCCGCCTGCGCGCAGCCGCCAGCGGGCAGGGTCGTCCGTGTCTCCAAGAACTACACGTACAACCGGAGCACTCCGATGTTCAAGTTTCTCAAGTCCTTCTTTACGTCGGCGGCGGGCCTGCGCCATAGCGCAAGACATTTCCGCCGTTCGCCCATGCCCGAGCGCGGCGCCACGACGGCCGCCGCGTCCTCCGATACCGCGCGCCATGCCAACCGCCAGATGCTGGACCTGTCGCGCATGGGCTTCGGCGCCTTGTTCGCCCTGTTCGGCAGCAGCCGCGGCGGACTGTCGGAGGCCCAGGCCCAGACCGCGCGCGAACGCTACGGCGCCAACGAGGTCGACCACGAAAAGCCGCTGTCCTGGTACACGCATCTCTGGCTGTCCTATCGCAATCCGTTCAACCTGCTTTTGACCGCGCTGGCGGCGCTGTCCTGGCTCACCGACGTGCGCATGGCCGAGCCCGACGATCAGTCCTGGACGGCGGTATTCATCATCGGCGCAATGGTGCTCATCTCCACTGTGTTGCGGTTTGCGCAGGAGCAGCGCTCCAATCGCGCCGCCGAGGCGCTCAAGGCCATGGTGCAGAACACCGCCACGGTGCTGCGCAGCGACCCGGCAGCCGACGCCGAGGGCGACGCCCGCCGATTCTTCGGCGTGGCGCTGCATGTCAGCGGATCGCGCCAGGTCGAGGTGCCGCTGGCGGAGCTGGTGCCGGGCGACGTGGTGCTGCTGTCCGCGGGCGACATGATTCCCGCCGACTGCCGCATCCTGAATGCCAAGGACCTGTTCGTTGCGCAGGCCGCGCTGACGGGCGAATCGCTGCCGGTCGAAAAGTACGCCACGCAGCGCAGCGAGACCGCCAACGCGCTGGAACTTGAGAACATGGCCTTCATGGGCACCAACGTGGTCAGCGGCTCGGGCAGCGCCCTGGTGGTGGCCACCGGCTCGCGCAGCTACTTCGGCCAGTTGGCCGGACGCGTCACGCAGACCAGCCGCACGCCGACCCAGTTCCAGCAAGGCATCAACCGCGTGAGCTGGGTGCTGATCCGCTTCATGCTGGTCATGGCGCCCATCGTCATGCTGATCAACGGTTTCACCAAGGGCGACTGGATGGAAGCGCTGCTGTTCGCGCTGGCCATCGCCGTGGGCCTGACGCCTGAAATGCTGCCCATGATCGTCACGGCCACCCTGGCCAAGGGCGCCGTGCGCATGTCGCGCCGCAAGGTCGTGGTCAAGCGGCTGGACGCCATCCAGAACCTGGGGGCGATGAACGTGCTGTGCACCGACAAGACCGGCACCCTGACCCAGGACCGCATCGTGCTGGAGCGGCACACCGATGTGTACGGCGCCAGCAGCGACGACGTGCTGGCCTACGCCTATCTCAACAGCTACTACCAGACCGGCCTGAAGAACCTGCTGGATGTGGCGGTGCTGCAGCACGCCGAGGTCGAGCGCAAGCTGGATCTGGCGGCGAAGTACCGCAAGGTCGACGAGATTCCCTTCGACTTTTCCCGGCGCCGCATGTCGGTGGTGGTCAACGAGACCGAGAACGGCCGCGAGCATCACGAATTGATCTGCAAGGGCGCGCTGGAAGAGATGCTGGCGGTTTGCACCCGCCTGCGTGTGGGCCGCGAAGAGCATCTGCTGACCGATGCCCGCCGGGCCGACATCCGCCGGGTGACGGCGGACCTGAACCGCGACGGCCTGCGCGTCATCGCGGTCGGCGTCAAGGAAATGCCGCCCACCCAGCAAACCTACGGCGTGGCCGACGAGTCCGATCTGGTGCTGGTCGGGTACATGGCTTTCCTGGATCCTCCCAAGGAATCCACCGCTCCCGCGCTCAAGGCGCTCAAGGATTCCGGCATCGAGGTGAAGGTGCTGACCGGCGACGTGGAGCTGGTGACGCAGAAGGTCTGCCGCGAGGTGGATTTCGAGGTGCGCAAGGTCTATCTGGGCGCCGATATCGAAGCGATGGACGAGGCGCAACTGACCGCCGCGGTGCGCGAGGCCAACGTGTTCGCGCGGCTCACGCCGGCCCACAAGGAGCGCATCGTGCGCAGCCTCCGGGCCCAGGGCAACACCGTGGGCTTCATGGGCGATGGCATCAACGACGCGCCAGCCCTGCGGGCGGCGGACGTGGGCATCTCCGTGGATTCGGCGGTCGATATCTCGAAAGAGGCCGCGGACATCATCCTGCTGGAAAAGAGCCTGATGGTGCTGGAAGACGGCGTCATCGAAGGCCGCAAAACCTTCTGCAACATGCTCAAGTACCTGAAGATGACGGCCAGCTCGAACTTCGGCAATGTCTTCTCGGTGCTGGTGGCCAGCGCCTTCCTGCCGTTCCTGCCGATGCTGCCCATTCATCTGCTGGTGCAGAACCTGATGTACGACATTTCCCAGACCGCAATTCCGTTTGACAACGTCGACGAAGAACTCTTGAAGCAACCCCAGCAATGGGACCCCGATGGCCTGGGCCGTTTCATGGTGTTTTTCGGTCCGATAAGCTCCGTGTTCGATATCGCCACCTATGCGCTCATGTGGTACATCTTCCAGGCCAACTCCGCGGAACACCAGACGCTGTTCCAATCGGGCTGGTTCGTCGAAGGCCTGTTGTCGCAGACGCTCATCGTCCATATGATCCGCACGCGCAAGATCCCGTTCCTGCAAAGCCGCGCCGCGTGGCCGCTGATGGGCATGACCCTGATGGTGGTGACGATGGGGCTGCTGCTGCCGTTTTCGCCCTTGGCCGAGTACCTCCAGCTGCAGCCGCTGCCATGGAGCTACTTCCCCTGGCTGGTCGGCATCCTGTTGGCCTACTGCACGCTGACGCAGTTGCTGAAGGGAATCTGGGTCCGCCGCTACGGTTGGCAATAAGTCGATAAGGCCCGCGGCGGTCGCAAGCCCGCCGCGCAATCAGGAGAAACGCATGAGAATCGCTACTTTTGCCGCGCTGATGGCAGTGGGCCTGGCCCTTCCCCTGGCGGCGCGTAGCGCCGAGACCGGGCAGGGGCTGTCGCTGTACGGCGTGGTGGACGCGGGGGTGGCCGTCACCACGGTCTCGGGGCAGGGCAGCCACAGCGGTCTGCTCAATGGCGGACTGACCGATTCGCTATGGGGAATGACGGGAGCGGAAGACATGGGCGGGGGCTGGAGCGCCAGGTTCCAGCTGGAAAGCGGCTTCGATCCTTCGTCGGGCAAGCGGGCCGACGACGACCGCTTCTTCAATTACGCCGCCTGGGTCGGCCTGGGACATGACAGCTTCGGCGACCTGCGGCTGGGGCGCCAGCACACCATAGGTCAGGTCTACGGCAATTCCCTGGAAATCGCGTCCTGGAAGGAAATGGGCATGGGCGCCACCTTCAAGGCGTCCGACAACTACCAGTTCAGCAACCTGGTCAATTACTACACACCTGTCTGGGGCGGTTTCCAGGCCGGCATCGGTTACTCCTTCGACGCCGATGACCGCAACCAGTTCAAAACGGCCAACAACAACCGCGCGCTCAGCCTCGGCCTGAAATATGAGGACGGACCCTTGCTGGCGATCGCCACCTGGGACCAACTGCGCCTGGCCGACGCCCCGCCGGGCAGCAATGGACGGCCGCAAGCGGTGCAGCTGGGCGCCTCCTATGACTTCGAGGTGCTGAAGCTGTCCCTGGCATGGTCGCGCCAGCGCAACGGCGATGTCGGGCTGGACGGGGGCGATCCGGACGGGCTGGGCCTGGGCCTGGGGCCGGCTGCCTTCGTGCGCGGCGGCACGGTCGATGCCTGGCTGGTCGGGGCCAGCGTGCCGGTCGGACCCGGCGCCGTGCTGGTGCAATGGTCGCTGGCGCACCCGGACTGGCATTGGGACAACGGCATGACGGCGCGCAATGCGCAGGTGATGACGCTGGGCTATACCTACAGCCTGTCTGCGCGCACGACGCTCTATGCCTTCGCCGGCTATGCGTCGAACTACACGCTGGACGACCAGTTCGATCCTGCCCGCTCCCACACCACGCGGGTGGGCACGGGCATTTCGCACCGTTTCTGAACGCCGGGGCAGGGCGGGCCGGGGTCAACTACAATCGGCGGGTGCGGCGCATGGCGCCCGTCCTCGTACAGCCCCGACGTTTTCCGGATGGTTTGCATGGATAGTCTCGAATGGCTCATACCCTGGGAGTTCTCTCCCACGCTGGTGGCCTCCTTCCTGGTGGCCATCGTGCTGTTCGTGCGCGGCCAAAAGGTCCATCGCGTGACCGCCGCCCGCAGCATCCTGTTCTGGACCGGCATGGTGCTGCTGTACCTGTCCATGCATACCCGGCTGGACTACTACGCCGAACGCATGTTCTTCATCCACCGCATCCAGCATCTGGTGCTGCACCATCTGGGGCCGTTGCTGGTGATGGCGGCGTTCCCGGGACAGGTGATGCGGGCGGGCCTGCCCATGCGCTGGCGCATCCGCCTGCGTGACTTCCTGCGCACCGGCGCCGGCCGCGCGACGGTGGCGGTGCTGACCCACAAGATCTTCGTGCCGACGCTGTTCGTCTTCCTGGTGCTGGTCTGGCTGATTCCGTCGGTGCAGTTCTATTCCATGCTGGACTGGCGTCTCTACCGCCTGATGAACTGGTCGGTGGTGATCAGCGGCTTCATGTACTGGAACCTGATCCTGGATCGCCGGCCCGCGCCGCCGGCGGCCATGACGCCGGGCGGCCGGGTCATTTCGCCCGTGCTGACGATGCTGCCGCAGATGGTGGCGGGCGCAGTCATCGCCTTCACCGAAAGCGACATCTATCCGCTGTTCGAACTATGCGGCCGCGCCATCGCCATGTCGGCCCAGACCGACCAGACCATAGGCGGCCTGACCATGTGGATTCCGGCGGCGCTGGTCGAGGTGATCGGCCTGATGGTGGCCCTGGGAACCTTGATGCGGCTATCGGCCAAGGGGCGCTTGCGCAAGGCGGATCGCGAAGCGCTGGCCCGCTCCAAGGCCCGCGCTCGCGCCGCTTCGGCCTGAGAACCGCGGCGGGTGGCGTACGCCGCCGGGCTCAGAAGCTCTTCGGCGTATTGACCCAGAACAGTTCCACGGTTTCCTCGCCGACGACTTTCCACGAATGCGGCCGCCCGCTAAGGAACGAGATGCTGTCTCCGGCGCGCAAGGTCACCGGCGCCGCCAGATCGACCGTAATGCTGAATTCGCCGGCGATGACGTGGATGCACTCTTCTCCATGGTGCGTATAGGCGCCTTCGCTGCGGGCGCCCGGCGCCAGAACCCATTTCTGGCAGTCGAGCGAAGGCAGGCTCGTTGCCAGCTGCAGGATCTGGATGCCCGCGCCGAACGACGGGGCGTGTATTTCCTGACCCTTGCGCACGACCTCTGCCGCGTTGCGCGACGGCTTGGGCGGTACTTCCGACAGGGCCGTCAGCGACGTGCCATAACAGGTGGCGAGCAGCTTCAGGCTTGCGACGGTGGCCCCGCGGCCCGTCCGTTCAAAGGTCGAAATGAAGGACACGGGCAGGCTGGTTTCGTCGGACGCCTCTTTCAGCGACAGATCCGCGCTTCGGCGCGCGGTGCGAAAGCGCAGTCCGAGCGCGGCCGCGTCAGCTATTTCGCGGGCTTGAGATGCCGTGGCGCCTGAGGCGGGCGATGGTGGCGCCGTGGACGCCGATCCGGCCTGCGACTCCTCCAGCACGCGACGGATCGCGGGCATGTTCAGGCCGTTGATCTGCCGCAGACGAACGATATGGGATACCCGGGCCAGATCCGCATCTGAGTAGACGCGCTGTCCTGTTTCGGTGCGCGCCGGAACGAGGAGGCCGTGTTGCTCCCATAGCCGCAGCGTCGAGATGTTCGTGCCTGTGAGGCGCGCGACGTCGCCGATTCGATACTCAGACATGCAAGTGAAGTTCCTGTGCTGGCGCGGTGGACGGTCTGTTCTGGCAGAACATACAGAATATATATAGATAAATTATATAAACACGATCCTTCATGATAGGACCGGAAATATGGGGGAAAGCCCCTATTTTTTCCGAAAATCAGCTTCTATAGGATCGCAACCTACAGAAATTATGTAGATATATTTGATTCCAGGTGCGGCCAGATTGGGCCGCTTTGCTCATGATCATTTCACACCATTCAAGCCAGGCCGGACCTTTCCTGCAACGCAGTTTCTGGATGCGGGAGGCGGAACCCGCCTTGCAGGCAAGTGCGCCGCTGACCGGCAGTCAGGCCGCCGACATCGTGATTATCGGTGGAGGCTATGTAGGCCTGTGGACGGCGTTGAGCATCAAGGAACTCAGCCCTCAGTCCAAGGTCGTGGTCCTGGAGCGGGACGTCTGCGGCGGAGGCGCTTCAGGGCGCAACGGCGGCATGGCCATGTCCTGGTGGCCGAAAATCGCTTCGCTGCTTGCTTTCGCGGATGTCGACGATGCGCTGTTCCTGGCCCGGGCCTCGGAACGTGCCATCGATGAAATCGCACAGTTCTGCGGCCGCCATCGCATCGATGCGCACTTTCGCTGCGGGGGATGGCTCTGGACGGCCACTTCCGATGCGCAACAGGAGTCATGGGAGGGCACGCTCCAGGCCTGCGCCCGGGTCGGCGCGCGTCCCTTCGAGCACATGCTGCCGGAGGATGTCGCACGTCGAACCGGGTCTCGCATGCACAGGGCGGGCGTGTTCGAACGCGGCAACGCCACGGTGCAGCCGGCAAGGCTGGTGCGAGGCATGCGCAGGGTGGCCCTGGAGCGCGGCATCGTGATCCACGAAAACACGCCGGTGCTGGAGTTGAGCCACGGCTATCCGGCGGTGATCCGCAGCGCCTCGGGCACGATACTGGCCAAAAGCGTCGTGCTGGCGACGAATGCATGGGCCGTCGCCATTCCTGAAATCTCAAGGCTGATCGTGCCCGTCAACAGTTCCATCGTCGTGACGCAGGCGATTCCCGAGCGCCTGGCCGCGCTGGGTTGGACGGGGGGCGAAGCCATCACCGACTCGCAGTTGATGGTCGGGTACTACCGGACCACGCGGGACGGGCGAATCGCATACGGCAAGGGCACGGGCGCGCTTTCCCGGGGTGGCGTCATCGACGCCACCTTCAGCCGCCACGAAGAAAGCTGCCTGATGGCGGAGCAGGATTTCCGCCGCGCCTACCCGATGCTTGCCGATGTGCGCGTCTCGCATGCGTGGTCGGGTCCGATCGATCGGACCTACGACAGCCTGCCCGTTTTCGGCACCCTGGCGGGTACCGGACACATCCACTACGGAGTGGGTTGGAGCGGCAACGGCGTCGCGCCCAGCCTGTTGGGCGGCAGGATTCTGGCAAGCCTGGCCCTGGATCGCAACGATGCGTGGCGCCGCTGCGCCCTGGTCGACCGCAAGCCCAAGCGGTTTCCGCCTGAACCCATCAAGTACTTCGGCGGTTCGCTGGTCCGCAACGCCGTGCGTAGAAAGGAAGAGCGTGAAGCGCGGGATCTTGCGCCGCGCTGGCTTGACGTGCTCCTGGCTGGGTTCGCGCCCGCAGGACTTGAGGACTAGCGTCAAGCGCGCCGTGCATCAGGCCTGCGCGGGATAACCAAAACAAGCGCGTTCCATACCGGGGGCGCGGCAAAAGGAGAAAGCATGTCTAAGGGTGAGGGACTCAAGGGTGGGCTGCAATCGCGCCACATGACGATGATTTCCATTGCGGGGGTCATCGGCGCAGCCTTGTTTGTGGGGTCGGGCAAGCAGATCGCGCTGGCCGGACCAGCGGTGATCCTGGCCTATCTGGGCGGCGGGATCCTGGTGTTTCTGGTCATGCGCATGCTGGGCGAGATGGCCGTGGCCCAGCCCGATACCGGTTCTTTTTCGACCTACGCGGATCGCGCTATCGGGCGCTGGGCGGGTTTCACCATCGGTTGGCTGTACTGGTACTTCTGGGCGCTGCTGATGGGTTGGGAAGCCTATGTCGCGGGACAGATTCTGCATGGCTGGTTCCCCGTGGCGCCCAATTGGGTCTACGCACTGCTCCTGACGCTAGGGTTGATAGGCGTCAACTTCATGAACGTCAGGAACTACGGGGAATTCGAGTTTTGGTTCGGCCTGATCAAAGTGGTGGCCATCGTCCTGTTCCTGGTGGTCGGCACGCTGGCGGTTGTGCACCTGTGGCCCTTCGGCGATGCCGGCGGCATGTCCAATCTCACCGATCGGGGATTCATGCCCAATGGGCCCGGCGCCGTGGTCACCGCATTGCTGGGCATCATGTTCGCCATGATGGGCGCGGAAGTCGTCACGGTGGCGGCGGGTGAGACCTCCGAGCCCGGCGGCCAAATCGTGAAAGCCATCCGATCGGTGGTCTGGCGGATCTGCCTGTTCTATGTAGGGTCCATCTTTCTGGTGGTTTGCCTGGTGCCCTATGACACTCCCGCGCTGGTCGACCCGACGCGCGGCAGCTACAACGTGGTGCTGGACGCGATGGGCATTCCGTACGCGCAGCTGATCGTCAACGCCATCGTGCTGACCTCGGTTTGCAGCTGCTTCAACTCGGCGCTGTATGTCTCGTCGCGCATGCTCTATTCGCTGGCCCGCCGTGGCGACGCGCATCGCATCATGGCTGTCACTGGCGCTTCCTCGGGCGCGCCGTACGTGGGCGTGGTCATATCCAGCGTGTTCGCATTCGTTGCCGTCTACATGATGGCGACGTCCTCGATGGACCTGTACGACGTCCTCATGCAAACCACGGGCTGCGTGGCGCTGTTTGTCTACCTGACCGTCGCATGCTGCCAACTGCGAATGCGGCAACGCCTGCAGGCTCAGGGAGTCGAGCTGAAGTTCAAGATGTGGTTGTTTCCCTGGCTGACGTGGGCGGTCATCCTGTTCATCTGCGCAGCCTTGCTGACGATGGTGCTGGAGGGAACGTATCGCCAGGAGGTGGCGTACACCTCCGCGCTGGGCGCTGTAATCGTCCTGATGGGCGTGGCGGCGCAGCGCTTCGGCATTGGCGGGCCGAAGGCCCAGGAGCCCGCGGCGCGGAGGATTCCAGGACAAGGCTTGAACGGCCTGAGCGAGGCCGCGGCGCTCAAGCCTTGACGCGGCATGAATGGCCGCAGGCTTGCGGCTATTCCGGCAGCAGGCCGTGGTACTTCTTGCCCAGCGCCACGGTGGCCTGGAACATGCCGGCCTTGCTGCCGCAGTCGTAGCGCACGCCTTCATAGCGGTGCGCATACACGGCGCGCTCGCGCATCAGCGAGGCGATGCCGTCGGTCAGCTGGATCTCGTTGCCGGCGCCCATCTTGGTCGAGCGCAGGTGGTCGAAGATCGCGGCTTCCAGCACGTAGCGGCCCACCACGGCGAGCGTCGACGGCGCGGCTTCAGGGTCGGGCTTTTCGACGATATGGGTGACGCGTTCCGTGCGGCCGTTGGCGCTGGCATCCCCCTGGCGGGTGGCCACGATGCCGTACTTGCGGGTGTCCACGCGCGGCACGTCCTGCACGCCGAGCACGCTGGCGTTCTGCGCCACGGCCACGTCGATCAGCTGCTTCAGCGCGGGCTGTTCGGCGTCGATCAGGTCGTCGGCGAGCAGCACGGCAAAGGGTTCGTCGCCCACGGCAGGCGCGGCCGACAGCACCGCATGGCCCAGTCCCAGCGGGGCCGACTGGCGGATATAGAGGCAATTCACATGCGCGGGTAGAATGCCTCGCACCATGGCCAGAAGCTCGTGCTTGCCCTTGCTTTCCAGGTCCGATTCGAGTTCCGGCGCGGAGTCGAAGTGGTCTTCGATGGCGCGCTTGTTGCGCCCCGTCACGAAGATGAGGTCGGTGATCCCGGCGGCCACGGCTTCTTCCACGGCGTATTGGATCAGCGGCTTGTCGACCACGGGCAGCATTTCCTTGGGCATTGCCTTGGTGGCGGGCAGGAAGCGCGTACCCATGCCGGCGACAGGGAAAACAGCTTTACGGACAGGACGCATTGAGACCTCGTTGGGGCTATCGATGAAACATTTTAAGCGCATCGCTATCATAGGCTTATGAACCGCAGGAAAATGCCATCCATTTGCTCGATTGCGAAACGGGGTGCAATCGTCGGGCTGTCCGTGGCCCTGGCCGTGCCCGCCATCCCCATCGCCGCCTGGGCGCAGCCCGTAGGCCTGCCCTCGATGGGCGCGGCCTCCGCCGCTGAACTGTCCCCCGCGCTGGAACGCAGCCTGGGCGAAGCCATCATGGCCCAGGGGCGGCGCGACCCGACCTATGTGGACGATTCCGAACTCAGCCAGTACCTCACCACCATGGGGCGCAAGCTGGCGGCCTTCGCGCCCGGCGCGGTCCCCGAGGTCGAGATGTTCGGCGTGCGCGACCCCGAAATCAACGCCTTCGCCATGCCCGGCGGCTTCATCGGCGTCAATACCGGGCTGATCGTGGCTTCCGCCAGCGAATCCGAGCTGGCGGCGGTGCTGGCCCACGAAATCGGCCACGTCGTGCAGCGCCACATCGCCCGTGGCATGACCCAGCAGAACCAGAACAGCATGGTGATGCTGGCCAGCCTGGCGGGGGCGCTGCTGGCGGCCCTGGCCGGGGGCGGCGGCAACCTGGCGATGGGCGTGGCGGCATTCGGCCAGGCTGCGGCCATCAACCGCCAGCTGGGCTTTTCGCGCGACGCGGAACGCGAAGCCGACCGGGCAGGGCTGCAGATGCTGACCAAGGCGGGCTACGACGCCGAAGGCATGGCGCAGATGTTCGGGCGCCTGATGAACGCGTCGCGCCTGAACGAAGGCGCGGGCGGCGGCTCCTGGGCCAGCACCCACCCGCTGTCCATCGAGCGCATGTCGGACGTGCAGAATCGGGTGCGCAACCAGTCTCCCGTGGCGCGCCACGTGGATAGCGACGACTTCTGGTACATACGCGCCAAGATGCGCGTGGTGCAGGGCCGCGACGCGGTCAGCCTGCGTACCGCCGGCCAGCAATTGCAGGACGAGGCCCAGGCGCTGTCGGGCGTGCGCAAGTCGGCCGCCTACTACGGCCTGGCGCTGCAGGCGTTCCAGCGCAACAACCTGGCTGATGCCGAGCGCAACTGGAGCCTGGCGTCGGCGGACGGCCGCAGCTCGGCCCAGCTGGCCAAGCTCAGCGTGGATATTGCCCTGGCCCGCAAGGAGTACCCCCGGGCGCTGGAGCTGGCCCAGGCCGGCACCAAGCGCTGGCCCGGGCATCGGGCCCTGGGCATTGCCTATGCCCAGGCGTTGCAAAGCGTCGGCCGCCACACGGACGCGCAGGAGTACCTGCGGGCCAAGATCAAGCAATGGGGCAGCGACGAACCCAGCCTCTACCAGATGCTGGCGCAGAGCGAAGACCGCAATGGCAAGCCGGTGGCTGCGCGCCGCGACCAGGCGCGCTACTACGTCATGACTGGCGCATACGCCGCCGCGGAGTCGCAGCTGCAGCAGGCGCGCAACATGTCCACCGACTTCTACGAGCAGTCGCAGATCGACGTGCAGATCAAGGAAGTGAAGGACAAGCTGGCCGAAGAGCGCCAGTTGCTGGAACGCTTCAAGTCGGGTTGAGCGCCGGGCAGGGCGCCGCTGCGACCTACTGGCCAGTTTCGAAGAAGCGTCCCAGCCGCTGCGGCAGCCAGTTCAGGTGGGCGGGGAAGCTGCCGGTCGGAAAACCGGCATGTCCCCCATCCGTGGGCTGATGCAGCAGGACGGTGGACGAGCATTCCTCGGGCGTCGGCAGCGAGGCTGCCGGCACGAAGGGATCGTTGCGGGCATTGAGCACCAGTGTCGGCACGGATATCTTCGGCAGCCAGGGCTTGCTGGACGCCCGCGTCCAGTAATCCAGCGCATTGCGAAAACCGTGCATGGGCGCGGTGTAGGTGTCGTCGAACTCGCGCAGATCATGCGCATGGGCGATGCGCATGACGTCCACGGCGCCGGGATAGCGGTGCGCCTTCTCCAGCACCTTGTGCTTGAGCGTCTTCAGGAAGTGGGCGGTGTAGACCCTGCGGTTGAACACGCCGGTGGACAGCGTCTTGCCGCAGGCCACCAGGTCCAGCGGCACGGACACGCCCGCGCAGGCCGTCAGCCAGCCGGTGTCCTCCTGGTGTTCGCCCAGGTACTTGAGCAGGGCGTTGCCCCCCAGAGATACGCCGACCGCATGCCAGCGCGCATGTGGAATGCGCTGGCGCACGGTATTCAGCATGAAGCCGACCTCGGCCGAATCGCCCGAGTAGTAGGCGCGCGCCAGGCGGTTGGGCACGCCCGAACAGCCGCGGAAATGCGCGATCACCACGATCCAGCCGCGCGCACGGAAGTGATGCGCGATGGACTGCGCATAGCGGCTGTTGCTGCCGCCTTCCAGGCCGTGGAACAGGATCAGGGCCGGCGTATCGGGCGTATGCGGCAGGGACTTCCAGTCCGCATCCGTCATCCACCGGGCCGCGGCGGTCTTGCCATTGGCGACCGGACGCTGACCGCTGACGGGCGCGCCGTCGGCGGACTTGTGCGGGAACAGGCCCGGACCGGTCCAATCGAAGTCGACGAAATCGGTGTCGGGCGTGTCTACCCGTTCGCGCACGAATGCGATGCGGTGATACTGCGCGAACAGGGCGGCGTAAACCGTCTGGCTGTCGCCTCCGGGCAACCAGGAGGGGACGGGGCAGGGCGTTGTATCAAGACGAGCAGCGGCCAACTAAAAATCCACCCGATTCAGTGCAGCATGTCGGGTACGTCGTGCAAGTCGAGCACCCCGGCTTCCGTGGGCGCCGGCGAGGCATGGTGCATGACCATGCGCCAGCCGGTGGGCCCCTTGTGGTAGATGTTGGTGGCGTAGCAATTGGCGAATTGCGTGCCTTCCCGCGTTTGCACCGCCACCTGTTCCACCAGCACGTGCACCGCGCACATCATGCTGAGCATGACCAGCGGACGCAACGGACGCACATGCAGGGGGCCGTTGGCCAGCACCTGCTGCCAGGAATCGTGCACCGCCGAGTGGCCGACGATGCGCAGGCCCCCCGGATGGATGCAGACGACTTCCTCGTCGTCTGCCCACACTTGCATCAGGCGTACGACGTCCGCCTGGTCGAGGGCTTCGTAGAACGCGTGCTCTGCTTCTTCGGGCGTGGCGAACATGGCGGCGGAAACGGGTGGACGTTGTAGAGCGGGTGACTCAGTGCCCGTGGCCGTGCAATACGGTGCCGGGCTTCAAGCGGTACTCGGCGCCACAGTAGGCGCAGCTGGCGGAGCCGGTGCGGGCCACGTCCAGGAACACGCGGGGATGCATGCTCCAGAGCGGCGCCTTGGGGCCCGGACAGAACACGGGCAGGTCGTCGGCGCCGACCTCGATGACTTCGTGGGGGTGGGGGACGGCGGCCGGAGCAGCAGCGGTCATGGATATTCCTGAAAAAAAACCGGTAATCGGCAGGTTGGGGCAATGATGCGGCCAGGTCAGGGACCGGACCGCGCGGATCAGACTTTACTCAGCCAGTGATGGTACTTCGGGTTGCGGCCATTCACCACGTCAAAAAATGCTTTCTGCAGCCGCTCAGTGATCGGGCCGCGCTGGCCGGAGCCGATCTGGCGGTTGTCCACTTCGCGGATGGGCGTCACTTCGGCGGCCGTGCCGGTGAAGAACGCCTCGTCGGCGATGTAGACGTCGTCGCGCGTCAGGCGCTTGGTCACTACGCGCAGGCCCAGGTCGGCGGCCAGCGCATGGATGGTGGAGCGGGTAATGCCAGTCAGGGCGGAGGCGATCTCAGGCTCGCAGAGCACGCCGTCCTTGATGATGAAGAGGTTTTCGCCGGAACCCTCGGCCACGAAGCCTTCCGTGTCCAGCAGCAGGGCTTCGTCGTAGCCGTCCTGCAGGGCCTCGGTATTGGCCAGGATCGAATTGGCGTAGGTAGTTGCCACCTTGGCGCGCGGCATCGTGACGTTCACGTGCTGCCGCGCGAATGACGACACCTTGACGCGGATGCCCGCGGACAGCGCCTCTTCGCCCAGATAGGCGCCCCAGGGCCAGGCCGCGATGGCCACGTGCACCCGGGCGCCCTTGGGCGAGACGCCCATTTTTTCGGGGCCGTAGAACACCAGCGGGCGCAGGTAGCCGGCTTCCAGCTGGTTCTCGCGCACGACCGTCCGCTGCGCCTCGTTGATCGTGTCGCGATCGAAGGGCATGGGGATTTGGTAGATGTGCGCCGAATTGAAGAGGCGGTTGGTATGGTCTTCCAGGCGGAAGATGGCTGTGCCGATCTCGGAGCGGTAGGCGCGCACGCCTTCGAATACCGACAGGCCGTAATGCAGGGAGTGCGTCAGGACGTGCGTGGTCGCGTCTCGCCACGGTACGAGCTTGCCGTCATACCAGATGAAGCCGTCGCGGTCTGCCATCGACATGGTCTACTCCCAAGCGCCCAAGAATCCCGAGGTCCATATTGTATCAAGCAGCGAGGTTACAATACGCGCCTATTCGCGCCCCGGCGCGGCGCCGCCAGGCCCGCGCGTACTGATCCCGGCGGGCGAACGGGTTGTCGTGCGTTCCTTTTCCTTAGAGTTTCCATGTCGTCCTGTCCGAATCGCCAGGGGCCAGCCGTTGTCCTCTGAATCTGCGCTTCCTGAATCCGAAGACCCCGTCGCGGTCCGCCAGGAGCGTATCGCTGCATTCCGGGCTGGCGTGCACGCCATCGTGCCCGCCCTGATCGCCACCGCCACTTGGGGGCTGGTCACCGGCGTGGCCATGGTCAAGTCGGGCTTGACCGAGACCATGGCGCTGGCCATGACCCTGCTGCTTTACGCGGGTTCCGCCCAGCTGACCTCCCTGCCACTCATCGCCACCGGCGCGCCGCTCTGGCTGATCTTCGCCGCCGGTTGCGTGGTGAACCTGCGTTTCCTCATTTTCGGCGCGGCGCTGCATCCCTATTTCCGCCACCTGTCCTGGCCCAAGCGCCTCGGGTTGGGGTATTTCACGACCGACATGGGCTTCGTGTTGTTCATGCCGCGCTTTGGCGATGCGGCCGTGCGCGGCACCCGCGAGCAGCTCTGGTTCTTCCTGGGCGCCATCGCGCCCGGCTGGTTCGTCTGGCAGACCTCGTCCATTGTCGGCATCTACCTGGGCTCCATGGTGCCCACGGACTGGTCGCTGGACTTTGCCGCGGTGCTGGCGCTGCTGGCCATCACGGTGCCGCTGGCCAACACCAAGCCCATGCTGATTTCCATGCTGGCTGCCGGCGTGGTCGCCTGGACCGGGCAGGTCCTGCCGCTGCGCCTGGGCCTGGCCGCCGCCGTGGTGGCGGGCGTGGTCGCCGGCATTTGGGCCGAACGCTACTTCAAGGCCCGCGCATGACCCTCTGGCCCGCCGAGATCTACGTCTATTCCGCCATTCTGCTGTTGGCGCTGTGCAGCGTGCTGACGCGCGCCGGCTTCATGCTGTTCGGCGATTACATCCCCCTGCCGGAAGGCGTGCGCCGCGCCTTGCGCTACGCGCCCGCCGCCGCCCTGACCGCCATCATCGTGCCCGACCTGCTGCCGTGGAAGGCCGGCCTGGGGCCGGTGTTCGACTACAAGCTGGTCGCGGGCGTGCTCGCCATCCTGGTATTCCTGCGCACCCGCAGCGCGGTGCTGGTCATCATCGTCGGCATGCTGGCGCTCTGGGGCCTGCGCTGGCTGGCCGGCTGAAGGTTGTTGCCAAAACGTCCATCCAGTGGACGCTGCTGGTATGCCCGGCGGGCGCTTGCTGACAGCCGGCGGAAGGCCTTTGCAATGCCTTTCAGAAGGCGAGTGGACCGTGTGGTAATGCGGCTGCGCTAAAATCATGTTATCCACAGCAATCCGGGCCTGGTACTGCCCTCATAAGTATCGAATCCAGAATGCGCCGCCTGGCCTGCAACGCAGGATGCGGATTGCGCGTGTTCAGACTGTTCCGATGCATATGTAGTGCAGTGCGCGTAGCACTCTCGTTTTGTTCTTTTTCACTGGTCCCGGTATCTGCCTAACCCTGATGACTGAATCCACTCAATCCGTAGCACCTGCCGCTGACGCACCCGCGCCGACGTTCACCGATTTCGGGCTGCACCCTCTGCTGCTGCAGTCCATCGCCGAAACCGGCTACACCACGCCCACGCCGATCCAGGCCCAGGCCATTCCCGTCGTGGTGGAAGGGCGCGATGTCATGGGCGCCGCGCAGACCGGCACCGGCAAGACGGCCGCCTTCACGCTGCCCATCCTGCACCGCTTGATGCCCTTGGCCAACACCAGCGCATCGCCCGCGCGCCATCCGGTGCGCGCGCTGATCCTGACGCCCACGCGCGAACTGGCCGACCAGGTCTACGAAAGCGTCAAGCGCTACAGCAAGCAGACGCCGCTGCGTTCGGCAGTTGTTTTCGGTGGCGTGGATATCGGTCCGCAGAAGGAAGCCCTGCGCCGCGGTTGCGAAGTGCTGGTGGCCACGCCCGGCCGCCTGCTCGACCACGTCGAGCAAAAGAACGTGAACCTGAGCCAGGTCGGCATCCTGGTGCTGGACGAAGCCGACCGCATGCTGGACATGGGCTTCCTGCCGGACCTGGAGCGCATCATCCGCCTGCTGCCCGCGCAGCGCCAGGGCCTGCTGTTCTCCGCCACGTTCAGCAATGAAATCCGCAAGCTGGGCCGCTCGTACCTGAATCAACCGGTCGAAATCGAAGTCGCGGCGCGCAACGCCACCGCCAACACGATCACCCAGATCGCCTACAAGATGCCCAGCGACGCCAAGCGCGCCGCGGTCGTGCATCTGGTGAAGTCGCGCGGCCTGAACCAGGTCATCGTGTTCTCCAACACCAAGATCGGCACGGCGCGGCTGGCCCGCGACCTGGAGCGCGACGGCGTCAAGGCCGAATCCATCCACGGCGACAAGACCCAGGCCGACCGCATGAAGGCGCTGGAAGCCTTCAAGGCCGGCGAACTGGAAGTGCTGGTGGCCACCGACGTGGCCGCGCGCGGTCTGGACGTGGCCGGCGTGCCTTGCGTCATCAACTACGATCTGCCGTACAACGCCGAAGACTACGTGCACCGTATCGGCCGCACCGGCCGCGCCGGCGCATCGGGCGAGGCCATCGCCTTGTTCACGCCCGACGAAGAGCGTTTCCTGCTCGACATCGAAAAACTCATCAAGCGCGAAGTGCCGCGCGGCACGCTGGATGTTCCGGCCGATCTGGTCGCCCGCAGCCACCGCCGCAGCGACGAGCGCCGCGGTTCGTCGTCGCGTGAAGGCCGTGAAGGCCGCGAGGGTCGTGAAGGCCGTGACAGCCGCGGTGACCGCGGCCGCTCGTCCGACCGTCGTTCCAGCTATTCGTCCGGCGCGCCGCGCCAGCCCGTGGATGATTTCTTCCTGAAGCCCTACGAGCCCTCGGCGCCGTCCGCGCCCGCCGAAGAGCCGGCGCCCAGGAACAATGGCGCATCCTCCGGGCCGAAACGCCAGATCGCCGTCCTGCTGGGCGGCAGCCGCAAGCCCTGAAAGGCGCCGGCATGAAAAAACCCGCAAGCCTGAGGGCTCGCGGGTTTTTTTATGGCTGGAGCGCGTGACGCCTGCTGCGGCTCAGGCCGCCAGCAGGCGCGGCAGGTCCGGCAACGCGGTGGCGACCGCAGGGCTGTTTTCATTCAGGCTTTCGAGCAGGCGTTCGAGGTGGCCGATGTGCGGCAGCATGGGGCCGTAGAACACCACCCGCGATCCGATCTGCACCAGCAGCGTGGGGAAATTCTCCACGTCTTCGTCGCCCAGCAGTTCGGCGTGGTCCTCGATGTCGATCCAGGCGAAGACATGCCGCGGCATGGCCTGGGCCAGCGCTTGCAGCTTGGGCTTGTATTGCTCGCAGGTGTCGCACCAGGCCGCGCAGAAGCAGGCCACCAGCCAGGCGTCGGGCGATGAGCCCAACCGCGCGCGCAGCGTGGCCAGGTCGGTATCGGGTACAAGTAGGGACATGTGGGCAGATGAAGGCGTGTTTGACTATCATACCCGGGATGTCTACCCCCTCATTCTTCCTCCATGACTGCTTTGCGCACTGATTCCGCCACGCCCGACAACGGCCGATTTTCCGCTGCCGGGGCCGGCGCCGTCAGCGTCGGCCAGGCGTTCAAGCGCGCCCTGGTGTCCCAATGCCATCCCTCCATGCTGTTCGCGGTGCTGCTGCCGTTTCTGATCGCGCTGGTGGGGGCCCTGTTGCTGCTATACCTGTTCTGGACGCCGCTCAACGAATGGCTGGCGGCCGAGGCGGCGCGCTGGGACTTCGTCAACCGGGCCGAGGACTGGATGCTGGCGATGGGGCTGTTCTCGCTCAAGGTCTACATGATCCCCGTGATCGCGGTGGCCATTCTGTTGCCGGTATCGGGCATCCTGGGCCTGGCGATTGCCGCCGTGTTCGTGATGCCGCTGGTGCTGAACCATGTCGGCAAGCGTGAATACGTCAGCGTCACGCGGCAAGGCAAGCACGCGACCGCGGTCAGCGTGTGGAACGCGATCTGGGTATCGCTGGCCTTTGCCGCGGGCTGGCTGCTTACGCTGCCGCTGTGGCTGGTGCCGCCCATGGCCATCGCGTTGTCGATCTTCTGGTGGGCGTTCGCGTTTTCGCGCATGATGCGCGTGGACGCCATCGTCGAACACGCCAGCCCCGCCGAGCGCAAGCTCATCCTGGAACGCAACAACGGCGGCTTCTGGACCATAGGCCTGATCTGCTCGCTGTTGAACTTGTTGCCGCCCGCGTGGGTCATCCTGCCGGTGTTCTCGGCCCTGGTCTACGCCCACTACGGTCTGGAAGCGCTCAAGCGCTTGCGCGAGGACCGTGTCATCGACGTCTGAACCGCGTCATCCCTCTCAACTTCTGGAATCGGACATGGCCGCAGAATCCGCCGCCCGCCGCATTGGCCTCATCATCGTAGGGGACGAAATCCTCTCGGGCCGCCGTCAGGACAAGCATTTTTCCAAGGTCGTCGAGCTTCTGGGCGCGCGCGGCATGCAGCTGGGCTGGGCCGAAATCGTGCCCGACGACCGCGACACCCTCATCGCCACCTACAAGCGCAGCTTTGCCACCGGCGACGTGGTGTTTTCCTGTGGCGGCATCGGCGGCACGCCCGACGACCACACGCGCCAGGCCGCCGCAGCCGCGCTGGGCCTGCCGCTGGCGCTGCACCCGGAGGCCGAAGAGGCCATCGCGCTGCGCACGGCCGAGATGGCCGCAAAAGGGCAGGGCACGGCCGACATGAGCGCGCCGGAAAACCAGCAGCGGCTGCAGATGGGCGTGTTTCCGGAAGGCTGTGAGATCGTCCCGAACCCCTATAACCGCATTCCCGGCTTCTACATCAAGGACCACACCTTCGTGCCGGGATTTCCCGTCATGGCCTGGCCCATGCTGGAATGGACGCTGGACACGCGTTATCGTGCACTGCAGCATGTGCACGCCCACGCGGAGCATTCCTTCCTGGTATTCAGCATGCCCGAATCGCGCATCACGCCGGCCATGCAGACCGTGGAAACGCGCTGGCCGGGCGTGCGCGCGTTCAGCCTGCCCAGCGTGGGCGAGGCCGGCGGCACCCCCCACATCGACCTGGGCGTGAAGGGCGAACCGGCCGCAGCGGCCGAAGCACTGGAGTATTTGCGGGCCGAGGTGCTGCGTCTGGGCGGCAAGCTGGCGCCCCCGCCAGCAGCATGAAGACAGGGCCGCACCCGAGGTGCGGCCTTTTTTTTGATACAAAAAGCGGTTGCCAAACGCGCCAGTAAATTTCACAATACGGGAAAGAACTGTTTGCTGCGATGCCGCAAGTCCGGTTCCCGAAGGTGGGGCCCTACAGGCGGCGCAGCTGTCCTCGTCCCCCTTTCCATGTCCCGTCTCCCCACTACCCGCAATGCCCTGGACGCCGAGACCGAAGGCGCCTCCCATCCCATCGCCATCCAGGTGATCGAGCGCGCCATGCGCCTGCTCGACGCCCTGGCTGCGCAGCCGGATCCGGTAACGCTGAAAGAACTGTCCGCGACCACCGGCCTGCATGCGTCCACCGCGCATCGCATCCTGAACGACCTGGTCGTGGGCCGCTACGTCGAACGCGTCGACAACGGCCTGTATCAGCTGGGCATGCGCCTGCTGGAGCTGGGTTCGCTGGTCAAGGGGCGCCTGAACGTGCGCGAGGCGGCCATTTCCGCCATGCGTTCGCTGCACAAGCTGACCGGGCAGACCATCAACCTGTCGGTCCAGCAGGGCGACGAGATCGTCTACATCGAGCGCGCCTGGAGCGAACGCTCCGGCATGCAGGTGGTCCGCGCCATCGGCGGTCGCGCGCCCTTGCACCTGACCTCCACCGGCAAGCTGTTCCTGTCCACCGCCGATGCGCGCCAGGTGCGGGCCTACGCGCTGCGCACCGGCCTGGCCGGCCACACGCGCAACAGCCTGACCGACCTGGACCGCCTGGAGCGTGAACTGGCGCTGGTGCGGCGCCATGGTTATGCGCGCGACAACGAAGAACTGGAACTCGGCGTGCGCTGCATCGCCGCGGGCATTTTCGACGACACCGGCAAGCTGGTCGCCGGCCTGTCCATTTCGGCCCCCGCCGAACGCCTGCAGGACGACTGGATCAAGGCGCTGGTCGATACCGCCGCCAGCATCTCGGAAGCGCTGGGCTACGAGCCCTCCGTTTCGACCGGCTTCAACGGCCTGGGCATGGCCGCGGAAGCTCTGCGCCCGTAATCCCGCGCAGGCCCGCAAAAAAAGAAAAGCCCCGAAAGGGGCTTTTCCTTTGCATGCGCCGCAAGGGCGCATGGTTTGGGTTACTGCTGTTCGACGCCAGCCTTCTTGAACAGTTCGCCCCACTGCGGGACTTGCTGCTTGACCTTGGCTTCCAGGGCTTGCGGGTTCGCTTCGGCCGTCAGCACCGTCGCGCCCAGCTGCTTCATGCGTTCCTGGAACTTGGGATCGGCCAGGCCGGCCTGCAGGCTCTTGACCAGCTTGTCCACGACGGGCTTGGGCGTGCCCTTCGGCACCCACATGCCATGCCAGATGCCCACTTCGAAGCCCTTGTAGCCGGATTCGTCCATGGTCGGCAGGTTCGGCAGCGTGGGGACGCGCTTCAGGCTGGTGACGGCGTAGGCCTTCACCTTGCCGCTGTCGATCTGCTGGGTGGTGTTGGTGGTCTGGTCGCAGAGCAGGTCCACCTGCTTGCCCAGCAGGTCGTTCATGGCGGGCGCGGTGCCCTTGTAGGGGATGGTCAGCAGCTGTACGCCCAGGGCCTCGACCAGCATGGTGCCGCACAGATGGCTGGCGGCGCCGATGCCGGCGTTAGCCAGGGACACCTTGTCCTTGTTCTGTTTGACGTACTCGGCCAGTTCCTTGATGTTGTTGGGCGGGAAGTCCGAACGCGCGATGATGGTCATCGGCACGTCGACCACCAGGCCGATGGGTTCGAAGCTCTTGTAGGGGTCGTACCCCGGATTCTTGTACAGCGAGGGCGCCGTCGAGAAGCCGGCGTGCATCAACAGGACGGAGTAGCCGTCAGGCTGGGCGCGCGCCACCTGGGTCGTGCCGATGGTGCCACCGGCGCCGCCCTTGTTCTCGACCACGACCGTCTGGCCCAGACTCGGCCGCATGGCTTCCGCGAGCGAACGCGCGACGTTGTCCGTCGGGCCGCCGGCGGCGAACGGCACCACCATGTTGATGGGGCGATCCGGGTATTCGGCTTGGGCGGCGCCGGCTGCGAGCATGGCGCTGGCCGCGAGCAAGGCCGAAAGCGTGCGGGGGATGAGGGTCATGGAGTCTCCAATTGCAGGGTTTTGCTTGCTGCGATTTCGTTGTTGCGCGCTGACTTATGGGTTTATTTGTCTGTCATCAGCGTGAAAGCAGTTTAGAAAACAATTGATACGACGTCACTTCGGGTATTTCCCGAATCCTGGGAAACCTTTGTGCTGGATCAAACCCGGGACAAAGCATGCACCGTCAAAGTGCAATTCTTTGTTGCGTCGCACAAAAACTCCTTGACAAGGATTTTTCCCGGCCTAGAATGTCAATTGTGCAGTGCATCAAACGGGCCGGCGGTAGCTTGTAGTACCAGTTTCCGCGCACGTTTCTATAGTTCGTCGCAGACAACCATTCCTTACTTGCCGGACAGCCTCCGGCTACCCATGGAGCATCCTATGAGCGCTATCCCGCAACAAGTCCTGGACCGTCAAAAGGCCAGCATCAACACCATCGTGGCCGCCCAGTCGGCCGTGTTCGCCGGCTTCGAAAAGCTGGTCGAACTGAACCTGAAGGTCGTTCGCGCCACCCTGGACGAAGTCGCCCAGAAGTCGCAGCAAGCCGCTGAAGTCAAGGATCCGCAGGAAGCCGCCGCTTTCGCCTCGGGCCTGCTGCAGCCGGGCGCTGAAAAGGCCATGGCTTACACCAAGCATGTGTACGACATCGTTGCCGGCGTGCAGACCAGCCTGGTCAAGCTGACCGAAGACCAGATCGCCGAAGGCCAGCAGCAGCTGAGCGAAGCCGTCGACCAGTTCTCCAAGAACGCCCCGACCGGCTCCGAAAGCGCCGTTGCCCTGATCAAGTCCTCGCTGGCCACCGCGACCAGCGCCTACGATTCGATGACCAAGGCCGCCAAGCAGGCCGCCGAAGTCGCCGAGTCGAACCTGAATGCCGCCGCCAACGCGACCTTCAAGGCTGCCACGGATGCCGCCGACGCAGCGACCAAGGTTGCCAGCCGCAGCCGCCGCAGCGCCTAAGTTTTTGGCGCGCAGGGCTGCGCAAACCGCAGTTATGTAGTACTGTTGAGTGACAGAGCAGAGCTGGAATTAGGGCCACCCACCGGGTGGCCCCTTTTTTTGCCTGCTTTTTTCGCTGCGGCCGGCGGATGCCGGCCGTGCTTGCCTAGCGCGCCACGGCGCGCACGCACTCGCCCACCAGCGCCGGGCCGCGGTAGATCAGGCCGGTGTAGAGCTGCACGGCGTCGGCGCCCGCGTCCATCTTTTCGCGGGCCTGGCGGCCCGACATCACGCCGCCCACGCCGATGATGGCCAGGCTGCCGCCCAGCTTCTCCTTCAGGCGGCGGATGACCGCCAACGACAATTCATGCACCGGGGCGCCCGACAGGCCGCCTGCTTCCTCGGCATGCGGCTGGCCGGTGACGGCGTCGCGCGAAAGCGTGGTGTTGGTGGCGATGACGCCGTCGATGCCATGGCGCGGCAGCGTCTCCGCGATGGAATCGATCTGCTCGTGCGTCAGGTCCGGGGCGATCTTCACCGCCATGGGTACGCGCCGCTGGTGCTTGTCTTCCAGCATGCGGCGCTTATCCGCCAGTTGCGCCAGCAGGGCCGACAGCTCGTCGCCGCCTTGCAGTGCGCGCAGGTTCTTGGTGTTGGGCGAGGAAATATTCACCGTCACGTAGTCGGCATGCGGATATACGCCTTCCAGCCCGATCAGGTAGTCATCCGCGGCGCGCTCGATGGGCGTGTCCGCATTCTTGCCGATATTCAGCCCCAGGATGCCGCCTTGCTTGCGCCAGGTGCTGCGCTGCACATTGGCCAGGAACGCTTCCAGGCCCTGGTTGTTGAAGCCCAGCCGGTTGATCAGCGCATTGGCGCGCGGCAGCCGGAACATGCGCGGCTTGGGGTTGCCCGGCTGCGCGCGCGGGGTGACCGTGCCCACCTCGATGAAGCCGAATCCCAGGTTGCCCAGCGCGTCGATATAGGCGCCGTTCTTGTCCAGGCCCGCGGCCAGCCCGATCGGGTTGGCCAGCTGCAAGCCCATCAGCGTGCTCGGCGCCTTCGGCTGCGCGTGCATGAGCTTGCGCGTGGCGCCGCATTCATAGGCGCGCTGCAGGCCCGACAAGGTGACTTCGTGGGCGGTTTCCGCGTCCATGGCGAACAGCGCCGGGCGGGCCAGGGGGTAGGCGTGGAAGAGGATAGACATGGGGCGGAATTGTAGAGCGAATTTTGCCGGCCCTGCGCCGCCCCCAGGCGCTCCAAAGGAGGGGTGGATCAGGCGGGCGGCAACGCGGGCTGCTCGCCCCACACGCCGTCGACCAGGAACTGGGCCGGGTGGAAGCTGGATTTGTACGACATCTTGCGGCTGTCGGCGATCCAGTAGCCCAGGTACAGCCAGGGCAGGTTCAGCGTCCGGCATTGTTCGATCTGCCACAGGATGCTGTAGGTGCCCAGGCTGCCGGCAATGTCGGGATCGTAGAAGGTGTAGACGGACGAGAGGCCGTCGTCCAGCACGTCGATGATGGACACCATGACCAGCTCGCCCGTCTCGTCGCGGAACTCGACCAGACGGGTGTTGACGCGGCTGGTAAGCAGGAATTGCGCATATTGCGTGCGGCTGTCCTCATCCATGCCGCCGCCCGGATGGCGGCCCTGCTGATAGCGCGTGTAGAGCCGATAGTGCTCGGGCGACCAGGCCAGCTCGGCCACGAACGACTGCAGAGCCTGGTGGTCGCGCCAGGCGCGGCGCTGGCTGCGATTGGGCGCGAAGCCCGCCGTATCCACCCGCACCGGAATACAGGCGTGGCAGTTGTCGCAATGGGGCCGGTAGGTGAACAGCCCGCTGCGCCGAAAGCCCTGCTCCACCAGTTGCGAATACGTGCCTGCGTTGATCAGATGACCGGGCGCGGCGACCTGCGACCGTGCCTGGCGACCCGGCAGATAGCTGCAAGGGTACGGAGCGGTGGCGTAGAACTGCAGGGTGGAGAAGGGGAGTTCTTTGAGCTGGCTCATCGGAGGTCCCGCAATGCGGCGGCAGGCCCGCAAGGGGAGTGGCTACATATTAACGCCGAACCCCGGACCCGATGCTGTGTCGGGATGCAAGCGGCCGGCGCTGTCCAGCGTGCCCCGGGCCCACGCGACGGCGGGCTGTGCAGTGGCAGTGCGCACATGCTGCAGGAAGGCGGCGCGCGGGATAGGGCGCGCGCCCAGGCTGGCCAGGTGGCGCGTCTGCTGCTGGCAGTCGATGCGTTGCACGCCTTGCGTGGTCAGGTAGCGCACCAGATAGGCCAGCGCAATCTTCGATGCGTTGGGCGCGCGGGTGAACATGGATTCGCCGAAGAACATGCGGCCCAGGCTGATGCCGTAGAGGCCGCCGGTCAGTTCGCCGTCGATCCAGGTTTCGATGCTGTGCACGTAGCCGGCCTCATGCCAGGCGCGATAGGCCTGCTGCATGGCGGCGGTGATCCAGGTGCCGGGCTGACCGTCGCGCGGCGCGGCGCACTGCGCCATCACCTCCGCGAAAGCGGTATCCACGCGCACCTGCACGCGCGGCGCCGCGGACTGCTCCTGGCTGGCGATCTGCCGCAGCAGCTTGCGCAGCGAATGCGAGGGAGCAAAGTCCTTCACGGCCAGCACCATGCGCGGATCGGGGCTCCACCACAGAATGGGCTCGCCCTCGGAGTACCACGGGAATATGCCGTTGGAATAGGCCTCGATCAGCCTGGGCGTGGACAGGTCCGCGCCCGCCGCAAGCAGGCCGTCGGGATCCGCAAGCGCAAACTCCGCGGGCGGAAAAGGGGTGTCGACGGCGAGCCAGGGGAGTTTCAACGGTGCGATTCTAGGGTGTAGTGGTGGGGGGGATACACGCCCAGCTTGCGGTCTTCGAAGTAGTGCCGCAGCGTCGTGGCCACGGTGCGGAACGCCAGGTCGTCCCAGGGGATCTCGGACTCGTCGAAAAAACGGGCCTCGAGGCTTTCGGGACCGGGGTCCAGCGCGTCCGACAGCGCGTCCGCCAGGTAGAACACGTGCACCTGGTCGATCTGCGGCAGGTCGATGATGGTGTAGAGCTCGCCCAGCTTGATGCGCGCGCCGGATTCCTCCAGCGTTTCGCGGGCGGCGCCCTGCGCCGTGCTTTCGCCCAGCTCCATGAAGCCGGCGGGCAGGGTCCAGGTGTTGTAGCGCGGCTCGATCGCGCGCCGGCACAGCAGGACGCGGTTGTTCCAGACCGGCACCGTGCCGACCACCAGCCTTGGGTTCTGGTAGTGGATCGCGCCGCAGTGATCGCAGATGTCGCGTTCGCGGTTGTCGCCTTCGGGAACCCGGCGGCTGATGGGCGAGCCGCATTGGCTGCAGAAATGCGAACGGCGCGGCGCGGGGAAGTATTCGAGGGGCGATTTTGCGGTCATGGGTACGATTCTAACGGCTGCGGCGGGGGCTGGCGCGCCGGCCCGGAACGGCCGGGGAGGGGGCGCCGAAGCGGCCCTCCAGATGCTCCACGAAGGATCGTACCTTGGGCGACAGGAAGCGCCGGTGCGGGTAGACGGCGTACATGGAGATCGGGGTATGGGCGTAATCGGCCAGCAGCGCGACCAGACGGCCGGTACGGATGTCGTCGCCCACCAGGAAATCGGGCTGCAGGATGATGCCGTGCCCGGCCAGCGCGGCGGTCCGCAGCACGTCGCCGTTGTTGGCCCGCAGGGCAGCGTTCACGCGCACCAGATGGGTCACGCCGTCTTTCTCGAAATGCCATTCGTTGCCGGTGCTGGCATAGGCGTAATGCAGGCAGCGATGCTGCTTCAGTTCTTCCGGAGTCTGCGGCGTGCCGTGGCGCTGCAGGTAGTTGGGGGCGGCGCAGACCCGCAACTGTTGCGGCGCCAGCGGCCGCGCGACCAGCGAGGAATCCTGCAGCGGACCGATGCGCACCGCCACGTCGTAGCCGTCCTCCACCAGGTCCACCAGACGGTCGTTCAGGTCCAGGTCGATGATCACGTCGGGGTAGCGCTGCAGGTACTCGGCAATGGCGGGTCCCAGGTGCAGGATGCCGAACGACACCGGCGCGCTCACCCGCAGCCGGCCGCTGGGCCGCTGGCCCTCGGCCTGCAGCGACAGTTCCAGGTCCGCCACCTCGGCCAGGATGGGCCGCACGCGTTCGTAGAAGGCGCGTCCGGCGTCTGTCATGCTCAGCTTGCGCGTGGTGCGGTTCAGGAGACGCACGCCGTACTTCTGCTCCAGATAGGCGATCTGGCGCGTGACCACGGAGCGGGCCTGGCCCATCTTGTCGGCCGCGGCCGCAAAAGAGCCCAATTCCACGACCTTGGCATAGGTCTGCATGGCGATGTGCGTGTCCAAGATTGTTTCCTATCGGGGAACAATAATTTGCAATTCTGCATGTTTATCTTTGTTTTTGGAATCGCAAGAATAACGCTCATCAAGAATCTTCCCATCCTGGGCGATTCCCCTACCGCTCTAGGAGAGTGCAATGGTTGATACCCGTACCGCGCCCTATGCCGCGCTGCTGCTGCGCGTGGCGCTCGGCGTCATGTTCCTGGCCCATGGCCTGACCAAGCTGCTAGTGTTCACGCTGCCCGGCACCGCGCAGTTCTTCGCCAAGATCGGCGTGCCTGCCTGGCTGGCGTATCCGGTGACGTTCTTCGAGATCATCGCCGGCATCATGCTGATTCTGGGCGTTCTGCCGCGCTGGGTGGCCATCATCTCCGTGGTGCAATTGTTCGTGGCTGCGACCGTGCATTTCGGCAACGGTTGGGGTTTCAGCAACCCCGGGGGCGGCTGGGAATACCCGATCTTCCTGAGCGTGGCGGCCGCTGTGTTGCTGCTGCTGGGCGATGGCAAGTTTGCGCTGGTCAAAAGCTGGCGCGGCTGATCGCTGCGCGCACCAGTCTGTCTACCGCCGCGGACGTGGCCGACAGGACGGCCGGCCCATAGAATGGCCCGGCCGTTTTCCATTTCCGGAGTATCCATGTCCTTCACGAAGTCATACCTCAAGCGCGCCGCTGCGGCGGCCATGCTGGCCCTGGCCCTGTCTCCCGCCGTCCATGCTTCCGCTGAGCAAGAAACCGCCAACAAGGCGGCCGTGCTGGCCTTCTACGAGAAGGGCCTGAACCAGAAGGACGCGGATGCGGCGTTGAAGTACGTCGGCGACCGCTATGTGCAGCACAACCCGAATGCCGCGGACGGGCCCGAAGGCTTTCGCAAATTCATCGCTTTCCTGCGCGACAAGTTTCCGCAGTCGCGCAGCGAGATCAAGCGTGTCTTCACCGATGGGGACTATGTGATCCTGCACGTGCACGCGGTGCGCCAGCCCGGCGACCGCGGCAGCGCCATCATCGACATCTTCCGTCTGGAGCAGGGCAAGATCGTGGAGCACTGGGACGCGGTGCAGCCCATTCCCGAGCAGTCCGCCAATCCCAACGGCATGTTCTGAGCGTGCCGTTCAGGCGCGGGGATTCGCTTCGAAGCCCAATTCCCGCGCCACATCCTTTTGCGCGATCAACGCCAGCGGCGCGGCCGCATAGATTCCGGGCAGGACGGCGTGGATTGCGCTGCCGGCCGCAAGGTCTGCCAGCGCGTCCAGCAGCGGCGCGCCGTCCGCCGTGGCCATCTTTTCCAGGAGCGGCTGCAGATCGCGGTCCAGCACGATGCCGGCGCCCAGAGGCGTCATTGCATACAACTGTCCTGCGTCGTCCAGTTTCCAGCCATCGACCGAATCGATCGCCACGTTCGTGTGCGTGAGCAGTCGGCGGTTGTCGTCGCTCAGCCGCAGCACATAGGGCGCGGCGTCCAAGCGCAGGAACACGCGCTGCGGACCATTCTGGAAGAACCAGCGGCCCGCGTCATCGTGTTCATAGTTGCGGTTGATGAATTCCAGGATCTGGGTATTGGTGATGGATTCACCCGGGCCGCCCTTTGCCGCAAGGCCCTGCGGATGCAGGCGCCAGCGGCCGCGCGCGTCCAGCGACAGCCAGCCGTATACCGCCGGCACGTCGGGCCAGCGGGCTAGCGCGTCCTTCACCGATTGATCCATGTTCAGGGGCGGATGATGATGGGAGGCGGGTTGATGACAATGGCGGGCGCCGGCATCACGGCCACCGGCTGCGGCACCTGCACATAGCCGTGGCGGTAGTCATCCCGGCATTTGCGCTTTTCCTGGTAGTCGCCATTGCGTTTCCATTTGCGCTCGACCTTACAGGCGCCGTCCCAATATTGTTCCTTGTACTCGCGGCCGTGGCGATGGCGGTGCTTGTCCGAGTCGGCCTGCGCGGCAAGCGGGGCCAGCGTGAGCAACGCCGCCGTGGACAGCGTCAGCAGCGCGGAGGAGGGACGGGCTCGAGAGTTCGGAATGGTACGCATGGTATCCATCATCAGTTGCAAACGGCGTCACCATAGCAATCATTTGATTGACGGCGCGTAGGGATGCGTAACGAGATGCTGGGGAAAGCCGCCATCGTACCTGAGCGGCCGATTGACGAAGCGGGGCGGTCGTGGCGTACGTCTTTGACGACGGAGGAATGAACGGCATCATTTTGTTTTACGAGAGGCAAGAAGCAGCGTAAAACTTGAACATTCATTTCCACCCGACGAGTCCCGTACATGAAGATTGCGATCCTGGACGACTGGTTCGATACCCTGCGCCGCCTGCCCTGCTACGCGCTGCTGCGCGATCACGAGGTCACGGTCTGGACGGATCACGCGGAAGATGCCGATGTGCTCGCGCAGCGCCTGGCCGATACGGAAGCGCTGGTCCTGATCCGCGAACGCACCACGATACGGCGCGAACTGATAGAGAAGTTGCCCAAGCTGCGCCTGATCAGCCAGCGCAGCGTCTATCCGCATATCGACGTCCCCGCATGCAGCGAGCACGGCGTCCTGGTCTGTTCCGACCTGCACGCCGATACGCCTTCCTATGCCGCCGCCGAGCTGACCTGGGCGCTGGTGCTGGCCGCCATGCGGCAGCTGCCGCAACAGGTCGAGTCCATGCGCCAAGGCCATTGGCAATGCGGCGTGGGTCACACTGTCCGCGGCAAGACCATGGGCATCTTCGGCTATGGCCGCATCGGCCGGGTGGTTGCCGGCTACGCGCGGGCGTTCGGCATGCGCGTGCTGGTCTGCGCCCGCCCCGAGTCGCTGCAGCGCGCGCGCGAGGAAGGCTACGAAGTCGCAAGCTCCCGGCAGGAGTTCTTCGCCTCCTGTGACGTGCTGTCGCTGCATATGCGCCTGGTTCCCGCCACCAAGGGTATCGTCACCGCCGCGGATCTCGCGGCCATGAAAGAGGGATCGCTGTTCGTCAACACCAGCCGCGCCGGACTGGTGGAACCCGGCGCCCTGGTGCAGGCGTTGCGCGCCGGCCGTCCGGCCATGGCGGCGCTGGACGTATTCGAACAGGAGCCCCTGACCGACACGGCGAATCCGCTGCTGCAGATGCCCAACGTCTTGTGCACGCCCCATATCGGGTATGTGACCTATGAGGAATGGGATCTGCAATTCAAGGACGTGTTCAACCAGATCCTTGCCTATGCGGCGGGCAAACCCGTGAACATGGTGAATCCGCAGGCGGTGTCACCATGAACGCATCGCTGGAACGCTTGGCCAGGCAGCTCGATCTGGATGATGCGGGCAATGAACGGCTGCGCCTGGCTTTCGGCCGCGCCTGTGCGCAACGGGTCGAGCATCTGCTCGAAGAGCAGGAGGCCGTGGATTGCCTGGCGAGCCTCGGCCGTTATCTGGACGGCGCGATCGGCCGTGAACCGCTGCAGCAGGCTGCCGCCGAGGCTGCGCGCCTGGCGAACCGGCATCAGGGATCGAAATCCCTGGACGGCTGCGGCCATGCTGCGGTGTCCGCGACCTATGCGGTCGCCAGCGCCCTTGCCGGCAAGGCGCTGCGCGCAGCCGAATACGCGGCCTACGCCGCGGTCTACGGTCAGGGCGGCTACGGCGCCGTGTCGGATCCTGAATCGTTCGAAGCGGAGTTCGCCTGGCAGACGGGATGCCTGGAGTCCTTGGCTGCAGTCAAGGCTGACTAGCCCGTGTCGGGGCAACGGCGCGGCGGCTCGTCGTCCGCAGCCCGCCATTGCTGATCCGGAAAAACAAAAAACCCGCAGAGTTTCATCTGCGGGTTTCAGGAAATCGCTGGAGGCGCAAGCCGGAATCGAACCGACGTACACGGATTTGCAATCCGCTGCATAACCACTCTGCCATTGCGCCAGCACTTGCAAGAAAAAAGGAAGCGCGGTGTTGGCCGTTGCTTCCTTTTTGTATTTGGAGCGGGAAACGAGTCATGCACTAGAGCGCTAAGTCTCTGTTTCCCAATCACTTTCTCCACTGTGGTGATCAGCGAAGACCTCAATTATAGCCTTGTTTTTCGCCCTCGGCAACAAAGTTCATCCAGCGGCATCCATCAACGTCCAAGGACGTTCCAACCGCCGCGTCGCTGTACCCGGAACCATCCTGCCCCGGCCGCTTCCACCTACCGCATCGCGACTGCGACGGAGGCTGGAACGGACCCGCGCTGATGCCGTACTCGCGCGCTCCTGCGTCGCCGACCAGTGGACGCGCGCGAGCACGGCGACAAACACATGCTGCACGCTCACGCCGTCGCACATGACTGAGTAGGAGCGTCACGCAACGGGCTCCACTGGGCACAGTGCTTCACTGCAGGATGCTATGTCGATATATCAGGATGCCGAACGGAGCATGACGCACCTGGCCCTCGTCCATGTCCACCTGGGCATCGGGTGCCGGGAACGCCCCTAGCGCGCCCTGTGAAACCGCTGGGCTATCACACCATACCGAATCGGTCTTGATGGGCTTTGCGCCACCCATGACGCTGGTACCGTGAGCGCCAATATCGAGCCTGCGTCCTCATCGCTCGATGGGCCGGCACCCGATCGATTCTTGCACATCGAGCAAGACGAGGCCACCTGCGGCGGATGCCAATCATCTCGCCCGCCTACTGTCAGGGCATCGTCCCAGGCAACCGCCGCAGGCCATAACGACACAACAGCCCTTGGCAGGGCAAGAAAGGAGCCGGTGATGTAGCGCTTCCGAAAGGAGACGAAGACATGAACAAGGACATTCCAACAGCTAAGGTGTTCTATCGTCCCATCGAAGCGGCCATCCGGTGGGCCGGCTTGCTGCGGTACCTGCCAATGATCCTGGCCACCATCGCATCACCGCGCTTCCTGCCTCCATCGCTGAATTGCCCAAGGTGGAATGAGTGCCGGCTGTACTCGGAGCGCATCTATGACGGCATCCTCAATGGGGAACTGCCCTACGGCCACAACGGGATCACACTCAATGACCCGAAGCTGCTGCAGTCACCAGACCTGACCGTTCGCCATGTCGATCTGAAGCGCTGGATGCGCACCCACTATCCCGAGCACCGGCCAGGATTTCTGTTCAGCCGTGGCGAACGCATGGCGCATCCTTTTATCACCATGGAAACAGGACAGGCGATTCTGATCGAGCGACTGGCACTTCAGGCGGCCCTGGAGCATGCCCGGCACCAGATGCAGGAATTGCAGGAGCAGCGCGACACCTTGCTCAAGCAGTCCACCGCGCTGCTGGCCTCCAAGCAATGCGAGATCAGCGAGCGGGCGGAGACGACCTATCTCAACATCATCGGCGGGATGCTGACGCTGATGCTGGGCCAGTCCCCTTCGGGTGCGCCTTATTCCAGCTTCAAAACACAGGAGGCACTTGTCTCGGCATTGGTCGCCCATTACGGCGGCACCATGGGCATCACGGAGCGAACCTTGAACGGCAAGTTCGCCAACGCGAGAAAGTACGTCCGTAGCGCAAGCGCATGAGGTTTTCCAGCTTGTATGTGCAACCGTGGAAATTGCATTTGCAATGTCTTTCCGCAGCCGTGTCTATTGAATAGAGGTCACGCCAACAAACGCCACCGAGCGTTCAGGAGTGACCGCCATGTCGCAGACCCCTGTACTCCCGCCGAACGAGCGCCGCATCCTGCGCCTCGATGAAGTCGAAGCAAAGTCCGGCTTCAAACGCGCCCACATCTACAACCTGATGAAGAAGCGCGAGTTCCCCCAGGCGCTGCGCCTGGGCGTGCGCGCTGTCGGCTGGGACTCGACCGAAATCGACCAGTGGATCGCCGAGCGCCTCAACCACCGGACCTGACCCGCTCTCCCGCGGACTTCCCATTCCCAGCCGGAGAGCGCCATGCAGGTCGTATCCATCATTTCAACGAAGGGCGGGGTCGGCAAGACCACGACGGCCGCCAACCTGGGCGGGCTCGCCGCCGATGCGGGCCTGCGTGTGCTGCTGCTCGACCTCGACGTGCAGCCCACGCTGTCTTCCTACTACGAACTGGCTCACCGCGCGCCCGGCGGCATCTACGAGCTGCTGGCCTTTAACGAGCGCGACCTCGGCCAGCTCGTGTCCCGCACGATCATCGCGGGCCTGGACCTGGTGCTGTCCAACGACCACCGCGGCGAGCTGAACACGTTGTTGCTGCATGCGCCGGATGGCCGCCTGCGGCTGCGGCATCTGCTGCCAGCGCTTGCTCCCCTCTACGACCTGATGCTGATCGACACCCAGGGCGCGCGTTCCGTGCTGCTGGAGATGGCGGTGCTCGCCTCCGATCTCGCGCTGTCGCCCGTCACGCCGGAAATCCTCGCGGCACGCGAGCTGCGGCGCGGCACCATGCAGTTGCTCGAAGACATCGCGCCGTACCGACACCTGGGCATCGAACCGCCGCCGCTGCACCTGCTCATCAACCGCGTCCACCCGGTGTCCGCCAACGCACGGCTGATTCAGCAGGCCCTGCGCGACCTGTTCCAAGACAGCGTCGGCATCCGCGTGCTCGCCACCGACGTGCCGGCGATAGAAGCGTATCCACGTGCCGCAACGCGCGGCCTGCCGGTGCATCGGATTGAGCGCCGCCAGCCGCCCGGCAGAGTCGCCCCTGCCGCGCTCGACACGATGCGCGCTCTCGCCAGCGAGTTGTTTCCGCAATGGCAGGACCGACTGGCTCAAGTATCCGGCCGCCCGCAGCGACCTCTTGATCCTGGGAGGCCCCATGGCGAACGCACATGAGCTGGCCCGTGGCCACAAGCGGCTGCGCGCCCTGATCGAGTTCGCGGTCGGTGAAGGCTGGCACGTCAAGCGCACGCCGGGCGGACACCTCAAGTTCACCAAGGCCGGCTGCGCGGCGATCTACACGAGTTCGACAGCGAGTGACCACCGGGCCGAATTGAACGCCCGTGCCCAGATCCGCCGCGCCGAGCGCGAGGCCCGCATGGCGCCGGCCGGCGGCCGCGGGGACTGCGAGGGGTGCGGGCATGGCTGACATGACCTCGCAGGACATGGCCGGCAAGCTGCTTGCGGCCGGCTTCGAGCGCAGCGGCCCAGCGGCTACGGCCTTGAGCGACCCGATCGCGGACACGCCCATGGTCGTGACGCTGGACCAGTTGCGGCCCTACGACCATGACCCGCGCATGAAGCGCAACCCTGCTTACGAGGAAATCAAGGCGTCCATCCGCGAGCGCGGCCTGGACGCGGCGCCGGCCATCACCCGGCGGCCCGGCGAGGACCACTACATCATCCGCAACGGCGGCAACACGCGACTGGCGATCCTGCGCGAACTCTGGTCGGAGACCAAGGACGAACGCTTCTTCCGCATATCGTGCCTGTTTCGGCCATGGCCGGAGCGCGGTGAAATCGTCGCGCTGACCGGGCATCTTGCCGAGAACGAACTGCGCGGCGGCCTCACGTTCATCGAGCGCGCGCTCGGCGTCGAGAAAGCACGCGAGTTCTACGAGCAGGAGAGCGGCGGCGCCCTGAGCCAGTCGGAACTGGCCCGCCGCTTGGCGGCCGATGGCTTCCCCGTCCAGCGGTCACACATCACCCGCATGGCCGACGCGGTGCGCTACCTGCTGCCCGCCATTCCCACTGTGCTCTATGGCGGCCTGGGGCGCCACCAGGTCGAGCGACTGTCGGTCATGCGCACGGCCTGCAAGCGCACCTGGGAGCACTATGCCAAGGACCGCACGCTGCCGCTCGACTTCGACAGCTTCTTTCCGGAGGTGCTGGCGCAGTTCGACACGCAGGGCGACGAGTTCGCGCCGCAGCGCGTGCAGGACGAGCTGATCGGCCAGATGTCCGAGCTGCTGGGCATCGGCTACGACGTGTTGGCGCTGGACCTGACCGAATCGGAAAGCCGCCACCGGGCGCTGGTCAGCGATCCGACGCCTCCTGCGGCGCCACCGGCGTTGCCTTCGCCCACCGCCAGCACGCCGACTCCCCCGGGGGCAGCATCGTCCATCGCCACGCCTGCACCAGCGACCAGTCCATCACCCGCCGGCCCTCCGGTGTCCGAGCCCACCGTGCGTCACGACGACACGGCGGCTGGCAAAGCGGCCACGGTAAGCCAGGCGGCCGCACCGGGCGATCTGCTTCGCGAGCACATCGTCTCGCCAGCACCGACGACCGAACGGCTGCAGTCGATCCAGCGCATGGTCGCCGACCAGTTGGGCGATGCGCTGCCGCCCGACTTCTCGGCGAGCGTGCTGCAGTCCATCCCGGTGCAAGCCGGCGGGCTCTATCCAATCTCCGACGTCTGGTACATCGACGCCGGCCTGGACACACCCGATCGGCTGCGCATCCACATCGCGCAGTTCGCGCGCGAGATCGCTGGCGAGGCAGACCTGGACGAGTGCATCGAGGACCGCACCGATGGCATCGGCTTCGCTTGCCGCGCGCCCGCCTACGCCCCAGCGCCGCTTGGCCGCGCGGTGCTGACGCTGCTCGCCTCCCTGACGGGTCAGTCCGCCGCCGATGCGGGGGTGGATGGCACGCAGCTCGCCGTCGACCTGCCGACCCTGCTGCACGGCCTGGGCCGGGGCCAAGACCACGGCATCCGCATAACGCGCTTGAGCGACACGGCGTTGGTCAAGCTCTTTCGGCTGCTGCGCCTAGCCCGGCGTCTGCTGGACCTGGAAGCCGGCACAACGGCGCCCGGGGTGTGAGCGAGGGAGGCCGCATGTCCACATCGCATCCGCTCAATCAGGCCGTGATTGCCCAGGCGCTGTATGACCTTCGCAACGGCCAACTGCGCCGCTGCAAGGCCATGGGCTTCGGCGAGGCCGAGCTGGATGCGCTCAAGCACCCCGCGCTGATCAGCGTGCTGGCCAACGCCAGCGTCTCGTGGTGCTCGGTGACGGTCAACCGCGAAGTGCTGCAGCGCCTGCTCCACCAGGCACAGGACGTGGAGAAGGAGATCGCCACGGTCGACCGCATGTTGCGGCTGGGGGCCAGCACGGAAATGGTGAGCCGCTTCTATGGCCTGACCCATCAGGAAGTCGCCCTGCGGCGGGAGATCCTCGGCCTGCCCAAGCGCAAGGGGCGCCACCCCGTCCTGGACGAAACCCAGGACACCGAACTTTGGCGGCAATGGAAAGCCGTGACCAGCAGCAGGAACGTCGATCTGGAGGACGAGACCTCGATTCTCGATGCGGCCATGGACCTGGCCGAGGGCATGTCACTGCCGCTCTCGGTGGTCTGGGCCGCGATCAGGAACTGGGTCGATCAGGGATTGGGCTAGGCCATGGCCGTGGACGACACCGCCCCACGAGCACCGCGTCAAGGCCCCATCGCACTCGCCGACCTGTTCGACGCTGCGCTGAAGGACCTCACGCCCAAGCCAAATCCCAACGCGCCAGCGCCCACGGCAGTGACCACGCCCACGCCTGCCGCGTCCGGCGACGCCTTCCTGTTCAGTGGCAATCGGCACGAGAGCGTGCCGCGGCGGCTGTTCCTCGACCGCCGCCTGACACCGCTGGAGCGTAATGCCTGGCAGGTGTTCCGATTGATGCTCAACGACGACGGCGTGACGGCGTTCCCGACCTATGAGCAGTTGCGCCCTTGGCTGGCGTCCATGCCCTGCGCGGGACAAGCCTCCCACGAAACCGTCGCGCGGGCGCTGACGCTGCTGCGCCTGACGCGCTGGCTGAGCCTCGTGCGACGACGGCGCGACGCCAAGACCGGCCGCATCCTCGGCAACCTCTACGTCCTGCACGACGAACCCCTGACACCGTTCGAGGCCATGCAGCTCGACGCCGACTACCTGGCCCTGGTCAGCCAATCGCTGGGGCATTCGGCCAAGGCCGTCCAGGTGGTGGGACTCAACACCCTCCAGGAGATCGCGGACGACCCGATGTTGTCCGGACGCACCTTGCCGTCGCGGCTGCAAGTGCTCGCCGAGCGCCTGGCCGTCCAGGGCATCACCGCCACCGAAAGTTATCCACAGGAGGGTGCGGTCCACGATTCCGAAGAAGGGCCTGCGAGCCTTCTTCGGAATGGCGAACGCCCCTCTTCGGAATCCGAAGCAGGGCCGAAACCCGCGCCAGACGGCGCTCTTCGGAATCCGAAGCAGGACCGTACAGTACGTAGTAGTCGTATTAATGAAGTACGTACTACCGCGCAGGCGCGTGCGCTGGGCGACCTGCAATGGCCCAAGCGCTTCGCGGAACTGAAGGCGGAACAGCAGGCCGGAGCCAGGATGGCGTTGCAGCAGGTGGACGCTGCCCTGCGGCAGGCCGTGCTGGACGAATGGGCCGCACGGTGCGGCAAGCATGGCATCCGCAACCCCGCCGGATATCTGTTCGGCATCATCCAGCGCGCCATGCGCGGCGAGTTCAATGCGTGGGCCAAGCAGACCGGCCCGGCACCGCCAACACCATCGGCGGCGCGAGCGCCACCACCCGAGCCGCCGCGCAACGTCGTACCGCCCGAGGTGGCCCGGCAGCACATCGAGCGCCTGCGCGACCTGCTGCGCAAGACCTGAGCACAGGGCTTGTCAAAGCCGTGAAGTAGATCTCCATGGCGGTCGGCAGAAACGGTCCCCTGGGGACGGCTGTGCGGTGAAGTGCCGGGTGACGGCGCGACATGCTGCGCGAAACCTGGGCAAAGCGCCTGGCAAGGCCATGAAGCAGACCTCCATGGTGCTCAGCGGAACGGTCCCCTGGGGACGGCCGTGCTGCGAAGGATGGCGTCAAACGGCAGCGCGACGTGCGGTGCAGCACGCAACCCGTCGACGACCGAGGCCCGGAGCGCCGACGTGAATGCCCATCTGCGGAGCGGTCCCCAGGGGACCGTTGCGCGCTGCGCCGCCAGCGCACACAACCGGGGGCCGGCTCATTTCGGTTTGTTGACTGACTGCCTTCCGCCGCATGCGGATGCTGGCGGCTCCCTGTCCACCAGCGAGCGATCACCATGGCAACCAGCAACGAACCATTGCAACTCAACCTCGGCTCCCTGCGCAGCGCGATGTCGCTGACGCTGCACACCCACCACGCGTCGCGCATCTGGCATGGCCGCGCCGCCGCCGAGGGGCGACCGGGCATCGTCGGCCTGAACGGCTACATCGCCGTCATGAACAAGATGAAGCGCGGCTCGGAGCAGGACGATCCGTACAGCGACTGGTGGATGCTGCGCATCGAAGACAAGCTCGACCAGACCAGGACCACGCTGCAGACCTTGCGCGAACAGGTGGACCAGGCACTGGCGGGCGTGCCTGCGGCATTGAGCCTGGGCGAGAACCTCAACGTGCAGCCCGTCAAGCTCCCCCTGTTCGTCAACGCCCAACTGGGCTTTGCGGCGGTCTATCTGCTGGCCGACTACGACGACATCGCACGCAAGCTGATCCTCGCCCACCACACCGCGCTCATCGATCGCAGCACCTTGGAGCGCTGGCTCAATGAGGGTGCGCATGCGCTGCGCAGCCTGTTCTCGCTGGCCCAGCAATACCGCTATTCGGGCTGCACGCGCGACGACTTCGCGGCGAAGAATGCCGCAGCGCGGGCCGCGCTGGAGAAATTCGGTGAACTGCCGCAGGACGTGCTCGAAGGCACGCGCCGCTCGAAGTTTGCGCCGCCGGTCGCGCGCCGCGGTCTGCAGCAACGCGGTGAGGCTCATGCCTCAGCAGCCGCCCCGTCGGCGGATGGCGACGAAGTGGCTACCGCCGAGCCGTCCGAGGCCACCGCCGCGTCTGATGAGGACGAACCCGCATGAGCGATCCGAACCCGCCCACCCGCTACTTCCGGGGCCTGCAACAGGGAGCCTTCATGCGCCTGGAACACGCGGCATCTCTAAAAGGCCTTTTAAAGCCCTTTAAGAGTAAAGGGGACTTGGAGGCCTGGGCCAGCCAGTGCTTCGCCATGCGCGACGAACTGATTGCCTTGTCGCAGCGACAGGTGCTGGCGCAGGCGTGTGGGCATCCCTTCCACCTGCTGCCCGTTGAACTGGCCCAGCAGACCACTGGCGCAGGAACCGCTTTCTTGCGCTGGCGCAGGCACGACCGTTCGGCCATGGGCGTGGCCCTGTGGCAGGAGCTGATGGCGAGCCCCGGCACGCCGGTCAACCTGCTGGCCGACCTGCACGCGATCGAGCTGCAGCGCATCACGCTGAACATGCAGATCAGCCTATTGCACACCTTGGGCAGGCAGGCGCAGGAATGCGCCAGCAAGGCGGCCGAGGCGGAAGACGCCTACCTGCGCCGGCTCACGTCCATTCCCGCCGCAATGCGCGATCGGTGATCGCGTCGCGCACCCCAGCACGCGCCCGGCGGCAGTGAGGCGCGGGCATTTCAACCACCACGGAGATCACACCATGAGCACGCATTTTTCGGGCGAAGGCAACATCGGCTCGCCCCCCGAGTACCGGGAGTTCCCCAACGGCAACGACGAACCGCGGCGCTTGCTGCGGCTGAACGTGTATTTCGACAACCCCGTTCCCACCAAGGGTGGCGACTATGAGGATCGCGGCGGCTTCTGGGCGCCGGTGGAAATCTGGCACCGCGACGCCGGTCACTGGAAGGACCTGTACCAGAAGGGCATGCGCGTGCTGGTCGTGGGCCGCATGGAGCGCGAACCCTGGACGGACAACGAAGATCAGCCACGCGAGACCTGGCAGATCAACGCGCGCAGCGTCGGCATCCTGCCGTACCGCATCGAGTCCGTGGCCCTCAGCCCGAAGCCGCAGGAGGCAGAACCCAAGCCCCAGGCCGCGCAGGAGCCGGCTGCGCCGAAAGAAGCCAAGCGCAGGAAGTGAACCGGCATGGAGGGCGGTCGCACGTCTTCGCCGCCCTCCATGCGCTCGCGAACTATCCCCAGGGGATAGCTCCATCAACGCCCGCCGGCATCCACGCTCTCCCGAAAATCGCGGCTCCCGGCCCGCACATCCCCGGCTGCACGCCATCCCCGCCCCAGCCATTCCATCCCGTGAAAGTGGTCGCCACCACATGCGGCTTGTTTGCTGCTGCCCCCGGTGGTGCTCGGCATCCTCGTTTCCAGCAACTCAATGAACCACGGAAATCGGATGGACGAACATGCGGCTGTTCTTGTGCGAGAAGCCCTCCCAGGGCAAGGACATTGGCCGGATTCTCGGCGCGACGCAGCGCGGTGAAGGCTGTCTCAGCGGCTCCGGCGTCACCGTCACCTGGTGCATCGGCCATCTCGTAGAAGCGGCAGCACCCGAGGTCTATGACGCGGCGCTCAAGCGCTGGTCGCTGGAACAGTTGCCCATCATTCCCCAGCAGTGGCGGGTCGAGGTCAAGCCAAAGACCGCCCCGCAATTCAAGGTCGTCAAAGCGCTTCTGGCGAAGGCGACCCAGCTTGTCATCGCCACCGACGCCGACCGCGAAGGCGAACTGATCGCACGCGAGATCATCGACCTGTGCGGCTACCGCGGTCCCATCGAACGCCTGTGGCTGTCGGCGCTCAACGATGCGTCCATCCGCACCGCGCTCGCCAAGCTGCGGCCCTCGGCCGAGACGCTGCCGATGTATTACTCGGCGCTGGCGCGCTCGCGCGCCGACTGGCTTGTGGGCATGAACCTCAGCCGGCTGTTCACCGTGCTCGGGCGGCAGGCCGGCTACGACGGCGTGCTGTCGGTCGGACGTGTACAGACCCCGACGCTCAAACTCGTGGTGGACCGCGACCGAGAGATCGCGGCCTTCGTGTCCGTGCCGTACTGGGCCATCGACGTGTCTCTGTTCACAGGCGGCCAGGCCTTCACCGCGCAGTGGGTTGCACCGGACGCCTGCACTGACGATGCCGGCCGCTGCCTGCAGCAGCCCGTCGCACAGCAGGCCGCGCAACAGATCCGCGCCGCAGGCAGTGCCCAGGTGGTGTCGGTCGAGACCGAGCGCGTGCGCGAAGGTCCGCCGCTGCTGTTCGACCTGGGCACGCTTCAGGAGGTTTGTTCCAAGCAGCTTGGGCTAGACGTGCAGGAGACTCTGGAGATCGCTCAGGCCCTGTACGAAGCGCACAAAGCCACCACGTACCCGCGTTCGGATTCCGGCTACCTGCCCGATAACATGTTCGCCGAGGTGCCCACGGTCCTGGATAGCCTGCTCAAGACCGATCCCGCGCTGGCCCCGATCATGGGCCAGCTCGACCGCACCCAGCGCTCGCGCGCCTGGAACGACGGCAAGGTGACGGCGCACCACGGCATCATCCCGACGCTCGAACCCGCGAACCTCTCCACCATGAGCGAGAAGGAGCAGGCGGTGTACCGGCTGATCCGGGCACATTACCTAGCCCAGTTCCTCCCGCACCACGAGTTCGACCGCACCGTGGCGGATCTCTCCTGCGGCCAGCAGAAGCTGGTGGCCACGGGCAAGCAGGTCGTCGTGAAGGGCTGGCGGCTGGTGCTGGCCGAACCACAAGCGGACGAAGACGGCGATGGTGCCGCGCGCAGCCAGGTGCTCCCTGCGCTGCGAGAGGGCCTCGCGTGCCAGGTGGCCGAGGTCGAAGTCAAGGCGCTCAAGACGATGCCGCCCAAGCCCTATACGCAGGGCGAGCTGGTCAAGACGATGAAGGGCGTTGCGCGTTTCGTGACCGACCCGCGCCTGAAGCAGAAGCTCAAGGACACGACGGGCATCGGCACCGAGGCGACGCGGGCCAACATCATCAGCGGGCTGATCGCCCGCGGCTACATCGTGAAGAAGGGACGCTCCATCCGTGCATCGGATGCGGCGTTCACGCTGATCGACGCCGTGCCTGCGGCGATTGCCGACCCCGGCACCACCGCCGTGTGGGAACAGGCGCTGGACATGATCGAGGCCGGCCAGCTCACCCTGGACGTGTTCATCGGCAAGCAGGCCGCGTGGATTTCGCAGTTGATCGCGCAGTACGGCAGCACGTCCCTGTCCATCAAGGTTCCCCAAGGACCGGCTTGTCCGCAGTGCGGCGCACCCACGCGCCAGCGCACCGGCAAGAGCGGCCCGTTCTGGTCGTGCAGTCGCTACCCCGACTGCAAGGGCACGCTGCCGGTGGAAACTGGCACGTCCAGGCGTGGTGCCTCGCGTCCACGCAAGAGCGGGCGCAAGGGCGCCTGACCGACCCTGTTCCCCGTGAGCCGTGCCCGCCATCGGCGGCATGGCCCGTGTCCCGCACCCCCTGCGGGACGCCCCAGCGCGCAACGCCTTCTTGCTCCGTGTGCGCGTCCCGCCTGGCCGTCCCCGGCCGCGGGACCTGAAGGTGGCTTCTCCGCGAACCGCACCCCGCGCGTTCTCCTCGTCTGTATTCCTTCCGCCGCTGCGAAGGGTCCCCCGATGGCTTGCCTGTGCGAGCCATCCGGAGACCCTTCGCGGTCAGCGGTATTCGGTGCCGGTGCCCGCCGGCGCAAAAACGGGCTCCCTTTGTGCGCGGATGTGCGCCAGACGATGCCGGCCCCAGCCACGACATGGGCCGGGTGTGATTGCTGGATGAGCAGACGGTTCTAGCGACGACCGGGCCTGCCAATCAGCCCACGGGTGGTTCTTCTTTCCTCCCAAGCCGAAGGCCCCTGGGGCCTTCGGCGCCTTTCTCCTGCCTTTCAACGCCCTGGCCAGGGCGATGGCCCTGCGCCATACGAACAGGAGACCGACATGCACCCGAAACTTTGCGCACCGCCGCGCAACACGCCGCTGCTCTACGGCAGCGTCTGCAGCGGCATCGAGGCCGTGAGCCTCGCCTGGCAACCGCTCGGCCTCGAAGCCGCGTGGTTCGCCGAGATCGAGCCGTTCCCGAGCGCCGTGCTCGCCCACCGTTACCCCCGCGTGCCCAACCTGGGCGACATGACTGCGATCGCCCGCCAGGTCCGTGCCGGCACCGTGCCCGCGCCCGACATCCTGGTCGGCGGCACGCCGTGCCAGTCGTTCAGCGTGGCCGGCGCCCGCCGTGGCCTGGATGACCCGCGCGGCGCCCTGACCCTTGCCTATGTGGAGCTTGCAAATGCCATCGACCAAACCCGCCGCCAAGACCGCCGCCCGCCGGCAACGCTCGTCTGGGAAAACGTCCCCGGCGTCCTCAGCGACCGCAGCAACGCCTTCGGACACTTCCTGGGAGCACTGGTCGGCGAAAGCCGTGCGCTCGAACCGCCAGGGCAAAAATGGGCGTACGCAGGTTGTGTGTCTGGACCCCGGCGCCGCATCGCCTGGCGCGTGCTCGACGCTCAATATTTCGGCGTCGCCCAACGGCGCCGTCGCGTGTTTCTTGTGGCAAGTGGTGGAGGTGGCGTCGATCCCGCCGAGGTACTTTTTGAGTGCGACGGCGTGCGCTGGGATTCTTCGCCGGGCTTCGCGCCGTGGCAAGACGCTGCCGGCGCTGCTGGATCGGGCGCTGCGGCAGCAGGCGGGTATTCGGGATATGCAGGACTGAAGCAGCCCTACGGCAAGGCCACGGTGACGTTCGGATTCGGCGGGGGCAACACCGCAGGACCCATTGACGTCGCGGCCTGCCTGACCGCGGCGCCCGGCCCGAAGAACGACTTCGAGGTCGAGACCTTCGTGGCGCAGTCCGTCGCGGGCAGCATCAGCCACACGCTCAGCACCGCCAACGGCGGCAAGGGCTGCAGCGAGGACGGCACCGGCAAGGGCGTGCCGATCATCGCCTTCACCGCACAGGGCTGCGGGGCGGACGCGACGACGAACCATGCACCGACGCTGCGTGCCGGCGGGCATCGCCTCAGCCACGCGAATGCCGGCGTCGTGCCGGCCATCGCGTTCGCGCAGAACTCGCGCCGCGAGCTGCGGCTGGAATCCGGCCACGGCAAGCTTGCCGGGACGCTCTCCTCGGGTGGCGGCAAGCCGGGCCAGGGCCGGCCGATGGTGATCGGCGTGGCGCTGCGCGGTCGCACCGAAGGCCTGGCCGCTGAACTGGGCGATGGCGTCTCGACCGCGCTGCGCACCAGCAGCGGCGGTGCCGACAAGCCCCATGTGCTGGCACCTGACTTCGAGGCACATTTCCGCTACGACTGGAACGACCCCGGCCCGGGCGACTGGTCGCAGTGGCGGGTACGTCGGCTGATGCCTGTGGAGTGCGAGCGGCTGCAAGGCATGCCCGACGACTACACGCTGGTCCCGTACCGCGGCAAGCCCGCCGCCGACGCGCCGCGCTACAAGGCGATCGGCAACTCCATGGCCGTGCCGTGCGTCGCGTGGCTGGGCCAGCGGCTGGTGCAGTGCCTGCACAAGACGGGATCGAGCGCTTCGGATTGATGCACGACGCGGCCGGCGGACCGCGTGATCCTCCCTCCTGCATTGCCGACGCATCGGCAACAACGAGCAGCCGGGGTGTCAAGGCTGCCGTGGGCTCCTCCCACGCCACCCGCCAGTTCGCCTCGGCATCTCACCGGCGAACGCTGCCCACCGGGCATCGATGCCACCTTCCTCCAACCCACGGGATGTATGCACGTCCCGTCAGGGGCGTGTCGTCAACCCGGTCGATATCAGGACTTTCCATGGACACCATCACCCGACAAGACCGCATCACGCTCAAGAACCTCAAGGTCGCGGATTTCGCGAGCGAGGAAACGCTGTGCTTCACCGCCACCGTCATGTTCGACGGCAGGCCCATCGCCGAAGCCCGCAATGACGGACACGGCGGCTCGACGTTCGTGCGCGCGTTGCAAGGCCAGGCCGCGCTGCTGGCCCAGGCCGAGGAATTCGCCAAGAGCCTGCCGCCGGCATCGCTCGACGTCGAACGCGAGGACGACGAGCCGCTTCTCATCGACATGACGCTCGACTTCCTCGTGGACCAGTTGGCCGATGCCATGCACGCGGAGCGCAAGCTGCGCACCGCGTTCAACCGCGACATCGGCAACAAGGTGCTGTTCATCAAGGACGGCAGGCTGCTGTTCCTCAAGGGCATCAAGCTCAAGGCCATTGCCGACTGCGCGGCGTATTTCGCAAAGCTGCGCAGCCGACAGGGCCAGCCCATCGTCATCCTGGCCGAGCTGCCAGCGGACGAGGCATTCGCCATCTGGAAGCAGCATGTCCTGGGCGACAAGCCCCGCTGATCCAGCATCACCGCACCGTCATGACCGCCCCGCACTCGTTGCGGGGCTTTTTCTTTGTCCCTGCGCACATCAATCGGGACGGGACCAGATGCCGATTTCCAACTGACGTGGCACGGCACCCCCACGAAGCTGCCCGCGTGTTCGCTGATTCGTCAGCACATGCCAGCAGCCAGGGTTTCAGGCTGCCGCGGGGTTCTCTCCGCGCAACCCACCAGTCCGCATCGCATCCATTGCGCGGACGCGCGTCCCCAAGACGCTGATGCTTTTTTTCAACCGCGTGCGGGAGCTGCCATCCCGTGAGGGACAGGGCCCCGCTTTTCCAAGGAGCCCATCCATGTCCCAGCAAGCCTCTTTCGGCCGATTCGGTCAATTGGCCTTGACCTACTGCGGCAAGTTCCTGCCGCTCGAAGTCCTGCACAGCGCCGCCGGCCACTACATCGGCACGCGCGATACCGAAGGTCCCGTTTCGCGGGAATCTCGTGAGTACTTCCGCAGCCATGCCGCGGCTCAACGTGCCCTCGAAAGAGGCGGCTGGTCCCAGCTCGCCATTCCCTGATCCAACTGGAGGAATCACGTCATGAACCAGCTACTGCCGCAGGAAGTCGTCGATCAGATCGTTCGGGAAGAACGGCATTTCAGCGCCGCGCCCCAAGCCTTTTTCGAGGCATGGAAGCGTGGTGTCGAGATCGCCGGCCCGCAATGGTTTGGCGATGGCACCCGTGAAGGTCTGAACCAGGCCAAGAGCAAGTGGGATCTGCGCCCCGACATGCTGCGCCTCAACGACGCCCTCGGCGTCCTGAGCAGCGGGGAACGCATGTTCCTGTCCGCGATGGTCAGCTTCTACAACGCGCGCGAGGGCGGTGCCATGCTCAAGCGCTGCCACTTCAACGGGTTGTCGGACTTCGACGGCCTCGATCTGCCTCGTCGCCAGGTGATCGCCGACCTGCTGCTGAACTACAGCGGTTGGTGAGCCGGTTCCTGGCACACCTTCATCACTGCGTTCACGCGACCCCATGAGGGACATGCGCCTCGTCCGAGGCCATGTCCCTCGCGTTTTCTCCCCGCCCAGTGCCATCCGGCATCAGGCGGTTCCCCTGCGGATGCCATCGTCCGCAAGGGCTGGCTCCGTTCATTCATCGAAAGGAGCCTTCATGGCCAACAACTACTACGAAGCCACCGGCGTTCTCGTGCTCGACCGAGTGACGCCCGTCATCCAGGCGCTGTTCGGCGCCTTCGCGCTGGACGAGAGCCACCCCGGCAACGGGCAGGCCTACATCGCCCAGATCGCCGAGACCACCAATCCGCAATGGCCGGACGTGCTCGATGGCCTGGAAGACCTGGCCACGCAACTCGGCATTCCTATGCCGGACGACGAAGGGCTGTCGATCCCGCCGCTGCTCGAATTGCTCGCCGTGCACTTCGGTGCCGATGAGGACGAAGAGCTGGCGAACTTGATCGAGCGTCATTCGTTCGAGGACACCGCCGATCTCGACGCCTTGTTTCTGATCGCCACCCGGTTCGATGACGGCCACAACCTGACCGCCATCCAGTTCGAGGGATGCTGGTATTGCAGCAAGCCGCGGCTGTTCGAGTTCGGCGGCAACGGCTGCTACCTGAGCCGCGAGGTCCGCGTCATCAGCTCGTCCTCCCAGGCCCTCCAACTCGGTTGCCAGTTGCACGAGGCCATTGTGGCCGCCGACATCGAAGAGGCTTCGGCCCTGATCGCGCTGGAGACCATCAATCTGCTGGCGGGCGTCAGCGACGAGCCATTCCGCATGAATTTGCGCCGGCGCGTCGCCGAGCGATTGGCCCAAACGCCAACGATCAGCATCACCTGACGCTGTTTCCTTTCTTTCCACCCACCAGGGTCAATTCCCGGTGGCGGGGATTGGCTCCATCATTATTCTGTTGGAGAAATCCCATGTCCCAGAATCCCAATCCCTTTCTACGCGGCTACTGGAATCTGAAGGTCGTCCGCACGCTGTCCATCAGCCACGAGGACGGAAGCCCGCATGTCTGGCGAAACATCCACCCGAGCCAGCAGCACCTCTGCGACGCGGCGCTGGTTTCTTCTCCCTGCATCGTCACCAGCGACTTCGCGGTGGTCAGGACTGGCACCGAACCTGTCGGCGCCGCACTGATCGCCGAATGCGACGCGGCTGATGGGGTCAGCGGCGAAGGCGTGGTGGGTGCCGTGGTGTACGCGATTCACGGCGACGACTTCGACGGCCGCCCCGTCCACGTCGGCGACACTTATTCGGCCGAGGCCGCACGGGAAGTCGTGCAGCGGTTGAGCTTCGAGACCGGCTACTACAGCCGGTGCTGGGAAATCAGCAGCGCGCACATCAGCCAGGAAACCGGCCAGTACCTGGCCAACCTGGCTGACCTCGCGACGCCGGAGGCCTTTTTGTTCGTTGCGTTCCGGGTTCCCTACAGCCCGGCGATCGGCGTCAAGCTGATCTCCACGCCCTGGACGGACCAGCACCTGCAGGACGTCGAGGGGATCTCCGCCGAACTGCTTCGGCAGGAGCACTGCAGCAAGGGCATGCCGGACGACCTGGCACAGATCCTTGAACTGGCCGGCCAAGCCGACGTGCGCCTCCTCATCCTCGATGCCGACGCACCCGTGTTGCCGGGCCTGCCGCTGGCCGGCGAATAGCTGCCACACACATCCCCAGCCTTCCTTTTCCTCACAGCATGCCGGCCCGGTCTCCCGCCAGGGAGCCGGGCCGGCGCACTTTCACAGGAGCGATCCCATGTTCCCCGACCTCATCACACCCGCATCCGACTTCGAGCACCAGCTTGGCGCCTGCGTCAACGCCATGAGCCAGGACGACGCCATCGGCCAGATCCTGGTATTCGAGCGCATGAGCGGCACGCTGCACATGCGCCATATCGCCAGCGCCGACCTGGTGGACACTGACGTGGACGACTACGAAATGGTCGTCTTCGACGGTGGCAACACAAGCGGCGACACGTGGAAGCACGTGTTCTTTCCGCGTCAGCGCGAACACTACTTCGTGTACCAAGCCTGATCCCTCCAGCCCCTTCCGAGGGGCTTTTTCTTGCCCGCAGCACAGGAAAACGGTTGTGGGGCGGTGCCGTTTCCTGCGGGCACGCCGGCCGCCCCGGGACCATGCTTGCCCCATGTTCGTCGGCGTTGCCGGCACATGCCCAGGCAGTCGAGACCTTCGAGGCTGCAAGCACGGGAAACCGTGCTGGTCGTTTCTTCCTACGGACCTACCGCGTCCATCCACGCCACCCACAAGGGACCTCTCCCTTGCGGGCGGGGAATCCCTTGTTTTTCCTCAAGGAGTTTCCCCATGGACCGTTCCCTCATCAAATCCATGATGCCTTCGCTGGTCGCAGGCCATGTGCCCCGCAACGTGCGATCGTTCAAGTACCGCGTGTTCGATGATCAGCCGCTGTCCTCAACGCTGGGCTTTGCCATCGACCCCCAACCCTTCGACGGCAAGGTGGTCGCCGCGACCGACGATGCCATCGTCGTCAAGCTCAAGCCTTCCGAGTTCGCGGTGCTCGATCCCAGCCTGGTGACCACGGTTCCTGCCGAAGGCGCCAAGGTGCATGTCCAACCCTATGCCCGTCGTCGCTTCGACGGACTGCGCGCGGACACGCCGGAGGTCATCACCGAGAAGACTTCGGATGGCACGCCGTACACCATCACGAGGCACATCCTCGGCTCGGCGCCGGCCAAGCTGCCCATTCCCACGCCGCAGTGCATGGAGTTGGGCCAGCTCATCGAGCAGTTGGAAGAGATGCCGGCCCCCGATCGCTTCCGGCGCATCACCCACATGCTGGTGGATGCCGGTGCCCGCGACTTCACCTGGGTCGATCCCACGCCCTCCAAGATCATCGACACCCCGCCGGCGATCAGCTTCACGGTCTCGACCGCGAAGTTCGAGGGCCGGGTGACGATCCTCTACGACCGCGGCGGAGACACCTACGTGGTGGAACTGCACCGTCAGAACGGTGAATCGGTCGAACTGGTCGATCGGCACGACGAGGTGTATTTCGACATGCTCGGCGAAGTGCTGGAGCGGCTCATCGACGACGGGCGCTGGCGCCAGATCGACGTGAGCATCCTCGACGCGAAGGCGGCCCGTAAGCGCCAAGCCGTCCCGGCATGACGCCCCTCGGCTGACCCGAGGCACCCGCCACGGCGTTCCAGCCATTCCGGCCGCGTGCCCTACAGGCCCTTCATCCCATCGGGTGGAGGGCCTTTCTCTTTTTTTACACAGGAGATTTCATCCATGTCACTGCGATTCAAAGGCGCCGACCTGCGGCCCGTGCTGACCGAAGCCATCGCCAATCAGTGCCGCATCGTCCTGGTCAAGGACCAGGGCGTGTACTTCCTCGCCGAGCGTGGGGAGCGTCGCCCGGATGGGCGCCAGCAACTGCTCGCCTACGCCGTCGGCTGCAATCCGGACACCGACCCGTTCGATGACTGGTGGCACCTCGCCGGCCGCGAGCTGGGCGGCGATGACTTTGCGGAATACTTCGACGCGAAGGACGGCCTGTTCACGCGCCTCCTGCACTCGGCGGACGATCTCGTGCTGTCCGCCACCGCCACGCACCTGTCCTTGGCCGTGGTGCCTCCCGCCTGAAGCGGCAACCGCCGCGCAGCCCTCGCAGCCCCCGCACCGGGGGCTTTCTTGTGTTCGCACCGCGGCCATCGCCGCGCATGCGCGTTCGTCTCCAGCCGCCAAGGCACGCCCCGCCGGCCACAGCGCCGGCATGCCACCGGAGACAACCGAATGAACACATCATCGACCTCGCCGAGGCTGCACCTGCTGCCGGTGTCGCTGCGCACGGCCAACGTCTTCGTGCTGGCACACCATCGCCACCACCGCCCGGTCCAGGGCGCGAAGTTCGCCCTGGCCGTCACGCTGAGCGACAGCGACCTGATCCGCGGCGTGGCCATCGTCGGCCGCCCGGTCGCGCGGCACCTGGACGATGGCTGGACGCTGGAAGTCACGCGGCTGTGCACCGACGGCGCACCCAACGCCTGCAGCAAGCTCTACGGCGCGGCCTGGAAGGTGGCAAGGGCGCTGGGCTACATCCGCCTGATCACCTACACCTTGTCCGACGAAGGTGGCGCCAGCCTGCGCGCCGCCGGCTGGCGGCTGGTCGGCGCGCGCGGCGGCGGCGCCTGGAGCCGTCCCGGCCGGCCGCGCACCGATACCCCCGAGCACCTGCGCGGCCCCAAGTGCCTGTGGCAGGCGCCCGGCGGCGCGGACAAAGGGAAGCGCCCGGATGCCGATTGATTGCTGCCGCGCGCGCAAGGCCCGGCCATGCTGACCCCATGCCTGCTGACGTTGTCAGCGACATGCCAGGCAACCATCGGTCTTCGAGGTTGCGGCGCAGTTCCCATTGCGTGACCGAGCCAGCTCGCACCGCATCCATCCGCGAGCGGCCACCAGCCTCTGGTGGCGGATGCTTTCGCCTTATCAACCCACCGCGGGGTTACGCACCTTCCCCGCATGCGTGGGCCGGTGTGTCTCCGCTTCATCCCAATGGAGATTCACCATGAACACCACGTCCAACGAGAAATCGTATTTCGACCTCCACACCTCGGGCATCGGCTACATCCAGCGTGTCCGTGAAGTGCCCGTCCGGGGCGGCCGCCGTGCGCAGCCTTTCCTGGCTTGCACCATCGCCGCGCTGGTCGGCCCCGCACGGGACCCCAGCTACCGCTACTTCGACGTCAAGGTCTCGGGTGCCGAGGCCAAGAAGCTCGTTCAGCGCTACATCGGCGTTGACGATCCCAAGCAGCGCCCGCTGGTGCGCTTTCGCGTCGGTGACTTGTGGGGCGATGCGTACATCCGCGACAAGGGCGAGCAAAAAGGTCAGGCCGCCGCGTCCCTCAAGGCGCGACTGCTCAAGACCGAGCTGGCCGAACTGGCTTCGATCGAGCAGCACGAGCTGATCACCCGCGGCATCGGCTATCTCAATCGTGTGAAGGACGTCACCCCAAAGGCTGGCGACTCGTTCCTCTCTTGCACCGTCGCGGCACTGGCCGGGCCTGTCGATGAACCGGAGTATCGGTACTTCGACACCATCGTCGCCACCCCGGAAGCCGAGCACCTGGTTCGCCGGTGCGTTCAGGCCATCGAGGGTGACCGCAAGGTCCTGATCGCCTTCCGTCTGAACGACATGAAGATCGATCCGTACATCCGCACCAAGGGCGAGCACGCCGGGGAACCGGCCGCAAGCCTGGAATCGACGCTGGTCCACATCGGTCTGATCAAGATCGACGGCACCCAGGTCTATCCGACGAGCCAGGCGCAAGCCGAGGCGCCGCCGGCCAAAGACGCATCCGCGCCCGAAGCCGACGACGCCATCGACACGGCCACCGACCCCGCTGCCGACCAGCCTGCCGAGCCCGCCGAGCGCGAGCCCGAGGCGCAAGTCGAGGAGCAGGAGCCGGCATTGGCTGCTTCGTTCTGATCCGGCATGGCCCCTCACGGGGCCTTGCTTTTTCCCATTCGTCAAGGAGAACCATCATGGCAGCCACATCGGCATCCGAGAAATCGGTTGCGCCCATCGTCGTCCCCGGCCAGCTCACGCTGCGCACCATCCGCGGCAGGAACGGCCCGTTCACCGTCGGCCGCCTCGCCACGCACCTCGGTACGTTCGAGGTCAAAGACCCGGAACTGGAGCAGTACCCCGAAGGCAAGTACGACGGGGAATTCATCATCAGGTACATCTTCCCGAAGTCCTACCCGGTCGGCGGTGGCATGCGGTTCGAGATCCGGGCCAGCCTCGACGGCATGACGCTCAACGGCATCGACAAACTGAGCCGCGACGAAGCACGCAGCTTCGCCACCCAGGACGTCGATCCGCTCGACGAAGAGCAAGGGACGCAGCCTGCGGCAACGCCGGCCAAACCCGCCAAAGCGTCCAGGCCTGCCAAGCCCGCGCCCATGCAATCGTCCGCGGACCCGCTGGTCGATACCACGCCCTTCGGCGTGGATGCGCCGCCACCTGCTGCGGCCGCTGCCCCCGGCAGCACCGAAGACGGTGACTCCGCGCTGTTCGGCCTGCTGTGGCCGCTGGGCGAATCCGTGAAACTAGATTCGACCATCGACCGCCGCGCTTTGCGTGCGCAGATCGCCCGCCTGGGTGAACTGGGCTACGCGCTGGACTTCAAGACGCAGGAGTGGAGCCGCGAGGCCGAGCTGCAACCTGCGTGATCGCAGACACCGCATCCGCGGTGTTCTCCATCCACCCGCCGGGGCTCCTTCGCCATGCGGGGGAGGCCTCGGCTTTCTTCTGGAGGTCTCCATCATGTCCACCATCGCTTGCGATACACCCCGTTCCGCGCTGGACGAAACCGCGTGGCGCGCCGTGTGCAAGACGGCCGCCGAGCATGCCCAGCGTGGTTGCGGCCTGTCCTGGGATCACTGGGTCACGCTTTTCAGTTCGGAGATCGACGCGCAAGCCAGTCGGTTGCCGCATGACCAGCGCACTCACGCGCTGGAAATCGCCACCCAGGAATGGGACTACGCAACGCCTGCCGAACGGCAGGAAACCCAGGACTGGAATGCGGAGCACGGCTATTGCTCGCACGGGATCGAGTTCGGCTACTGCCCGGCCGGTTGTGATCGCGACGATGACGACTGGGACTGAGGACAAGGCATAGGCTCCTTCGCCGCACCTGCGACATTCCATCACCCGCTGGGGGTTCTTCCCCACGGGGAGGCCTCCGGCCCCACTTCTTCAGGAGGCCTCTCATGGGCTGGTATTTCTCTCACCAATCGCGATCCGAATTGATCGCGGAACTGATCGAACCGCGGGAAACCGAGCGCGTCAGCACAAAGGTCATCGCCCATGCGATGCGCGGCAACGTGCTGTGGTCCGTGGTCGAAATGACCGCCAAGGTCGAAGGTGTGCATCGTGATCTGGCGCCGGGCCAGTCCCTGCGCTTCATCCGCTGCGATCTGCTTGAACGCAGCGGCGGCCAGTGGGGCTACAAGCCGCTGGAAGAGTCCATGCACCCGTACTACTACTCGTGCCCGCTGTCCTATCTGGACCTCGCACCGGAGCAGTCCGCCGACTGGCGTGCAGGCGTTCGCGCTTACCACGCACGACGGCGCACACCCACGGCTGTCACGGCTCCCGCCGCGACACTGATGGTCTGAGCCAGGAGGAACCGACATGGACCCGATCCTGGCTGCGCTCTCCGCCTCGCTGTTGAAGCTCGTTGAAGGCAGTTTGTCCAACGACGAAGTTTCTTCCGACGAGGAAATGCTGGCGTACTTCATTGACAACGGCCTCACCGAGGAGCAGGCACGGCAGGCGCTGACCTACCGCGACCAGTACCTCAACAACATCTACCTGGACGGCTTCACGCCGATCACCGCGGTGGACGAGGCGCTTCACTTCAACCCGCACACCCGGCAGTTCGAGCCGGACTGAGCGGCTTTCTTCCACCCCCTGGGGCAGTACTTGCCCCAGCGGGCGGTGCTGTTCCCGTTCATCCGAGGACACCACCATGCCCGCACACACTTCTTCCACCACGCTGCACCGCATCGACGAATGCCCCGACGTGATGGCCGACGCTTGCGTCGGCGACGACCAGGGCAACCTGATCTTCCTGTCGATCTGGGCGCGCGACACCGCCGTCCAGCAGTTCCTCGCTCGCCTGACCCTCGGGCGCGACGAGCAGGGACTGGACCAGTTCCACGTCATCACCGGCCAGGGCGGCAGCGTCCCGGTGTTCATCGGCAATGTCGATCGCCTGGAAAAGCGCATGACCCGCGCTTACCGGCGAACGCTGTTCGGTTCGCTGTCCAACGTGTGGCTGTTCGACCGGCGCTGCGTCAAGCCCGACAAGGCCAACGCCAGCGCTTTGGCACTGCTGCCGCGCGACAGCGCCCACCGGCTTGACCGCCTGTGGATGCTGGTGCGGGACACCTGCCCGTTGCCGCTGCTCGACCACTGGCGCGAGACCGTGCTGGAACTGCTGCAAAGCCGCGAAATGCTGGCCCGCCTTCCGTTCGCCCTCGGGCCGCTGGAAGGCCATCGGCTCGCCATCGACGTGCCGGCGCTGACCCTGGCGCTGGGCTCCCTGATCCGCAGTGACGCGCTCACCGCCTATCCGTATCCGGCCAAGATCTGGACGCCGGAAGTGGTAGCGGCCTGACCCACCCACGGAGGCACGCCTTGGCGTACCTCCGTCTTTCATCCCCGCCAACCAGGAGACTTCCATGGCCCTCATGTTCCCGCGGCTCGCCCGCAATTTCGTAAAGAACGGGTACTTCCCCACGGATGAACCCACGCTCGAAAGAGCCCTCAATGCACTGATGCCCAGCGACGGGCCGATGTGCATCCTCGATCCCTGCGCCGGCGAAGGCGTGGCGATCGCCGAAGCCGCCCATGCCCTCGGGCGCGAGCAGGCCAAGGCGTTCGCCGTCGAGTTCGACCCGGAGCGGGCACGTCATGCCCGTGGCCTGGTCGATCACTGCCTGCACGCGGACCTGATGGACACGATGGTCTCCAAGCAATCCTTCGGGTTGCTCTGGCTCAACCCGCCGTATGGCGACCTGTCCAAGGACGTCAACGGCAACATCGGCTACCAAGGCCAGGGCCGTGCCCGCCTCGAAAAGCTGTTCTATCAGCGTTCGCTGTCGCTGTTGCAGTACGGCGGCGTGCTGGTCTTCATCGTCCCCGGCTACGTGCTCGACGCGGAGTTGGTCGGTTGGCTGACACGCCACTACACGGACCTGCGCATCTACCGAGCGGTGGAAACGCAGTTCAAGCAGGTGGTGATCTTCGGCCGAAGGGTGCGACAGCGTGAACAGGCTCCCGATGGCGTCAAGGCCGTGCGCAATCTGCTGCTGCAGGTTGGGCTTGGCGAAGTCGAAGCCGAGGAGCTACCGAGCGATTGGCCGTTCCTGCCGTACATCGTCCCCGCCAGTCCGGCCGAGCCGGAGCATTTCTTCCGCGTGACGATGGAGCCCGAGCAGTTCGCCGACGAGGTTGGCAGGCTGCAAGGCCTCTGGCCGTCGCTGGACACGCACCTGGGGGCCGCGCAGCAGTCGCTGCGTCCACCGGCGCGGGCTTTGTCCCACTGGCATCTCGCCCTGGCTCTGGCCGCGGGCGCGATCTCGGGGGTTGTGCGCTCCAAGACCGGGCGCGTGCTCGTCGTCAAAGGTGACACCCACAAGGACAAGACGCTCCAGCGTGAATTCACCGAACGCGAAGACGGCTCGATCGCCGAGACCCGCATCCTCACCGACAAGTTTGTGCCCGTCATCCGCGCGTGGGACATGACGCCTGGCTCCGCGACACGGGGCGAGGTGTTGACCATCCGCTGACTCACCGGACGCGCTGCCGTCCTGCTATTCCCACATCGAAGGAGAAACACCATGTTCGCAAACCCGTTCAAGCGGCCCGCGCCGCAGAAGCAACCGTTGTTCGCACCGGGTACGCTGAAGTTGAGCGAGAAGGTGCATTGGTTGGCACGCAAAGGCCTGATCGACCCCTTGGCCTATGTCCAGCGCCACGTGCGCGGTGACTGGGGCGAGATCGACGAGGCCACCCGCCAAGCCAACAACGTCGCAATCCAACAGGACAACCTGATGATCTCGCAGTTCAGGATCACGCCGGACCTGGCACTGATCGTCAAGACCAGCGAGGACCATGAAACCACGGTGGTCCAGCTATCCGAAGAGCACGACATGCTCTGAAGACGCTGCATCGCCATCTTCATCTACCCACCCACCGGGGCCGTCTCCCCGCTGGGGTGCCGCGGCCCCTTCATCCAGAAGGAAACGTCATGGCATCCAGCGTGTCTTGCGCTCTCGCATCTGCCTCAACGTCTGCCCCCGAGCTTTTCTCTACAGGGGAGATCGTCCTAACACCCGGGGTCAAGGCCCTGGTCCGTCGCCGCTACATCGATGCTGGCACCTGTCTCAACCGCCATAGGCGCGGAGATTGGGGCGATGTCGATGAAGCCGAGCGGCACATCAACGAGAACTATGGGCTGCAAGGCCGAGAAAAACTGTTCTCGCGTTACCCGATTGCGAACGGCGTCTGGTTGGAAGTCTGGACCATGTACGACCGCAGCATGACGGTTCTTCTGCTGCCTTACGAGTAATCGCATCCAGCGGCCGCGCGCCGCATCTTCTTCCCACCACGGGGCATGCCATCGCCCCGCTGGGGGTGGTGCATGCCCCATTTTCTTTGGAGCATCACCATGTCCCTCGATCTCGAAACCACCACCGCCGAAGCCACGTCCGTACAGGGCGAACTGCTCGACGCGGAATCTTCCCCTCTGACCCTGAGCCTTCAGGATTTCGTCGGCGAGTTCGGCGACGAACTGCTCGACGCCCTCAACAGCGCCAACCCGCCGGTCTATACCGGCCAGCCGCAGGCGCACCGGCAACTCGTCGTCGCCAGCCTCAAGCGCAAGCTGTTCCCGGCCCAGGCCGAAGTCGTCCATGCCGCCGCCGAGCTGCTGATCGACCGTGGCGAACGCGCCGCGATCGTCAACGGCGAAATGGGTTGCGGCAAGACGACCGTCGGCATTGCCACGGCCGCCGTGCTCAACGCCGAAGGGTATCGCCGCACCCTGGTGCTTTCGCCACCGCACCTTGTTTACAAGTGGCGGCGCGAGATCCAGGAGACGGTAGCGGGCGCCAAAGTGTGGGTGCTCAACGGGCCGGATACGCTCGTCAAGCTCATCAAGCTGCGTGAGCAGTTGGGTGTCCAGCCCACGGGTCAGGAGTTCTTCGTCCTGGGCCGCGTGAGGATGCGGATGGGCTTTCACTGGAAGCCTGTCTTCACCCAGCGGCGCACCCGTCACGGCGACGTGGCGGCCTGCCCGGACTGCGGCACGGTCATCACCGACCTCGACGGCGAGCCGGTCAACCCTGCCGCGCTCGAAGCCGAGGAATACCGCAGGAAGTGCAGCCACTGCGCCGCGCCCCTGTGGACGCTGATTCGTCCGCGAAGCATGGCCGGTAGCGACCAGTCCTCGGCCGTCCTCAAAGCCTTGAAGCGCATCCCCACCATCGGGGAAGTCACCGCGCAGAAGCTGATGCAGAAGTTCGGCGACGGCTTCCTGGCCTCGATGCTCGGCGACAACATCCATGAGTTCATCAACCTCATGGACGGCAACGGCGAGCTGGTGTTTTCCGACCGTCAGGCCACGCGCATGGAGCGTGCGATGGCCAATATGGAGTTCGGCTTCGGCGAGGGCGGCTATCAGCCGTCCGAGTTCATCAAGAGGTACCTGCCGCAAGGCACGTTCGATCTGCTCATCGCTGATGAAGCGCATGAGTACAAGAACGGCGGTTCCGCACAGGGTCAGGCCATGGGTGTGCTGGCAGCGAAGGCTCGCAGAACCTTGCTGCTGACTGGCACGTTGATGGGCGGCTACGGCGACGATCTGTTCTACCTGCTGTTCCGAGCACTGCCTGGACGGATGATCGAAGACGGCTACCGCCCGACCACGAGCGGCAGCATGACCTCCGCCGCCATGGCCTTCATGCGCGACCACGGCGTACTGCGCGATATCTATTCCGAGAGCACCGGCACGGCGCACAAGACGGCCAGGGGCACCAAGGTATCGGTGCGCACGGTCAAGGCTCCCGGCTTCGGGCCGAAAGGAGTCTTGCGGTGCATTCTGCCGTTCACGATCTTCCTCAAACTCAAGGACATCGGCGGCAATGTGCTGCCGCCGTATGACGAGGAGTTTCGTGAAGTCCAGATGGACGTGGCGCAAGCCGCGGCCTACCGCGACCTGGCGGGTCGGCTGACCGCGGAGCTGAAACAGGCTCTGGCGCGACGCGATACGACGCTGCTGGGTGTGGTGCTCAACGTGCTGCTCGCCTGGCCGGATTGCTGCTTCCGATCGGAAACCGTGGTGCATCCGCGCACGCGCAACACCTTGGCGTTTGTCCCGGCTCAGTTCAACGAGTTCGAGATCAGCCCCAAGGAGCGTGAGCTGATCGACATCTGCAAAGAGGAGAGGGCCCAGGGCCGCAAGGTCCTGGCCTATACGGTCTATACCGGCACGCGCGACACCACGTCGCGCCTGAAGGTGTTGCTGGAGCAGGAAGGCTTCAAGGTGGCGGTGCTGCGCGCGAGCGTGGACGCCAGCCGCCGCGAGGACTGGATCGCCGAACAACTGGACCGTGGCATCGACGTGCTCATCACCAATCCCGAGCTGGTCAAGACGGGATTGGACTTGCTGGAGTTTCCGACGATCGTGTTCATGCAGTCGGGCTACAACGTGTACTCGCTCCAGCAGGCGGCACGCCGCTCCTGGCGCATCGGGCAGAAGTTGCCGGTGCGCGTGATCTACCTCGGCTACGCCGGTTCCTCGCAGATGACCTGCCTGGAACTGATGGCCAAGAAGATCATGGTCTCGCAGTCCACCTCGGGCGACGTGCCCGAATCGGGGCTGGATGTGCTCAACCAGGACGGTGATTCCGTCGAGGTCGCCCTGGCCCGGCAACTGGTCGCCGCCTGATCCCCACGCCAACGCCGGCCTAGCGCCGCCGGCTTTCTGTTGTTCCTACCTCGTAGCCATGCCCGCGTTCTTCGCGGGTATGGCTACGCATTTTCATTTCAAGGAGATTTCCATGAACACCAACACCCCTCCGATCGAACCCGCCGACGGCGGCGAGATCGAGATGCAAGTCGCTGTCGCCTGCGTCGATGCCTCCGGCACCCCCGACATGCCGGTCTTCAAGGTCAGGACCACCCAGGAGGAATACGACCAGGGTGCCCACTACTACAAAGCCAAGGATCTGGCCGAAGAAGCCCGGTACGAAGGGCCGTTCGTCTGCTTCGACGCTGCCGAATATGGCCCCATCCTGTCGGCCGCCCGCGAACTGGGTCTTGTCCCGCAAGCCGTCGTGGTCGATATGACCGACGGCCAGATCCACTCCATCCGCTGCGACACCGGCGAGATCAAGGTCGTCTGCTACGACACCAGCGACACCGACGAGTACTCGGCGGCGATGGCGGACCGGCCGCTCAGCGGGAACGGCCAGCTCGTGCGCTGCTAGGCGCATGCTCAGTTGGCGGATCGATGCTGGTCTGAAGCGGACTCGGGAATGATGTGGCGCGTACAACTCTATTGATGGTCCTGACTGGGAATCTCTTCGGGGCTTTGCATTGCGAACGGGACTGTTTGGACAGTCCCGTTCGCAAGCAAAGTCGGACTTCTTAATTTTCACTTAATCGTAGAACAATATAATCCAGTGGGAATATTTTTTTCATATAAATCAAATGCTTAGTGATTGATTTCAATCAATTAGACAAATCCCAACAAGGCGGAAAATCTACTGTGCGAACGTCAATGGATTTTCACAATGCCTACGATCCTTCATCCTAAGCCCGAGCCCCCCTCCCGCGCCACGCAGCGACTGTTTCGAGCGCTTCTAGCCCGCCGTTCGCAGCTTGCGGTCACGTTTGCGGCATGCGTCTCCCTGGTATGGCTGGCTGCTTTGGCGCAGGACACGCCTGCCACGGCGCATGCACAGATTCCCCAGATCATCGACGATCTGCCCGCCGACTATGCAGCCGACCTCACGCCGCAGCAGCGCGAGCAGGTCGATCTCGGCCGCTATGTCGCGCGTCTGGGCGACTGCGTAGCCTGCCACACCGGGGACAAGTCCAAGCCCATGGCAGGCGGCCTCGCGCTGGAGACGCCGTTCGGCAAGCTCTACTCCACCAACATCACACCGGACAAGACCACGGGCATCGGCGGCTACAGCTTCGAGCAGTTCGAGCGCGCCATGCGCAAGGGTGTGGCGGCCGACGGCCACAACCTGTACCCCGCCATGCCGTATCCGTCCTACGCCAAGATGACGGCGGAGGACATGAAGGCGCTCTATGCCTACCTGATGCAAGGCGTCAAACCCATCGAGCAGGCCAACCGGCCTTCCGACATGGGTTTCCCGTTCAACCAGCGCTGGGGCCTGTCGCTGTGGAACTGGATGTTCCTGGACGATGAACCCTTCAAGCCCCTGGAAGACAAGGGGCAGGTGTGGAACCGCGGCGCCTATCTGGTTCAGGGCTTGGGCCATTGCGGCGCCTGTCATACGCCGCGCGGCATCGCCTTCCAGGAAAAGACCATGACCAGCGAGGGCGGCAATGACCATCTGTTCCTGGCTGGAGAAACCGTGGAAGGCTGGCGCGCACTGAGCCTGCGCAACCTCTGGACGCCGGAGGAAACCGCCGAGATGCTAAAGACCGGGCGCAATCGGCACGGCACCGTCTCGGGCAACATGGTCGACGTGGTGCAGCACTCCACGCAGTACATGACCGATGCCGACCTGCTGGCCATCGGCACCTATCTGAAATCGCTGCCGCCCGGCAAGGATGACCTGCCCATGCAGGTCGTCCAAGGCCCCGGGCCAGTCATCACCCCGCGCCAAAGCGGGGGGGCGGCCAAGCCCGGTGACATGCCCATCGACATCTTCACCTCGCGCGGCGGGCTGGGCTACCTGCAGTTCTGTGCCGACTGCCATCGCTCCAATGGTGACGGTGTGCCCAACGCGTTCCCGTCTCTGGCGGGCAACAACACCCTGCAGTCGCAGGACCCGTCCACGCTGATCCATATCATGCTCACCGGCTGGCGGGCTCCCGTCACGCAAAGCCATGCTCGACCTTTGACAATGCCCTCATTCGCGCAACTGAGCGATCAGGAAATCGCCGAGATCCTGAACTTCACGCGCCGCGCCTGGGGCCGCGTCGATGCGCGCGACATCAAGGTCAGTGACGTGACCAGCGCCCGCAGGCAACTCGATGCCAAGGCCGACAGCCATCGTCCCTTCGAGACCCCGCGCCTGGCTGAGATGCTCAAGGAAAAGAACGGCGAGCAACTGGTGCTGGGCGCGCGCTTGAACATCGACACGGCGCGCATGCTGCCCAACAACGTGGGCAACAAGCTCAACTGCGCCAGTTGTCACCTGAACGCAGGTACCGTGGCCGATGGTTCTCCCTATGTCGGTGTCTCTGCCTTCTTCCCCAGCTACGCTCCGCGCGCGGGCCGTGTCATCACCCTGGAGGACCGCATCAACGGCTGCTTCCTGCGCTCGATGAACGGCAAGCCGTTGCCCATCACCAGCGACGAGATGAAAGCCATGGTCGCCTACTTCGACTGGATGAAACGCGAGACCAAGCCCGAAGACAAGGTGGAAGGGCGCGGCGTGGGCAAGATCGACCAGCGGCTCATTCCCAACACCGAGAACGGCAAGCGGATCTATGCGGCCCAGTGTGCACTGTGCCACGGAGACAACGGCGAAGGCGTCAAGAACGCCAAGGGGGAGATGGTGTATCCGCCGCTGTGGGGCGACGAGTCCTTCAATATCGGCGCCGGTATGGCCCGCACCTACACGGCGGCCGCCTTCGTCAAACGCAACATGCCCATTGCTTTCGGCACGCACTTCCCCTTGGGCCAAGGCGGGCTGAGCGATCAGGAGGCGGTCGACGTGGCCGAATACTTCAGCCATATGCCACGCCCGGACTTCCCGGCCAAGGTCAAGGACTGGCCCCAGGACAAGAAGCCCGCGGATGCCCGCTATTGACCGAATCGTTCGATGCTCGCCGATTGATCGCCGGCGTGGCGTCCCCGCGCCGGGGACATCACGGTCGTGATCAGACCCCCTCGGCCCTCGGCCGCCCGCCCATGGAAGGCTGCCAAGGTCGCAGTCCAGAGGGCGTCTCGGCCCGGTTGGGCGTCGGCTCGTGGTAATCTACCTTCTAGTAGAGAGCAACTGCGAGTGGAGTGCGTCACCGGCCATGAACCAAACCATGCCTTCGAGTACTCGGGCATCCCTGATGCAAACAGCCGAGTCTCTTTTGTGCACCCGGGGCTATGCCGGCTTCAGCTACGCCGACTTGGCGGAGGCAGTCGGCATCCGCAAGGCCAGCATCCACCACCACTTCCCCGCCAAGGAAGACCTGGGGGTGGCTGTGGTGGAGGCCTATGTGGAGCGCGTCGCACGGGGCCTTGAGGGCATCGAGCACGAGTGCCCCACCGTCGATGACCGCCTGGCCGCTTTTTCGCAATGGTTCACGCAGAGCATGGGGCGTCGCCAGTTGCCCTTGTGCGGCGCGCTGGCCGCCGAAATGACCGTGTTGCCCGAGCGCCTTCAGACGTTGACCCGGCAATTCTTCCGCCTCCAGCTCCAGTGGCTGCAAAAAGTGCTCGACGAAGGCAAGGCGGCCGGGCAGTTGCCACAGGACGCAGACACCGCGGCCCGTGCCCGCCAGGTCCTGGGCTTGCTGGAAGGCGTCAGCTTCATCGATTGGGCCTTGAACGAGAACCCGCCATCGCTTGCCAGCGATGTCCTGTACCGGATTGCCGGGGTGGTCCGGTCACAGGCTGCTGCGCAGCGCAAGCACGATGTTTCTTGATTTGACCTTCTCTGCCGGCCTCCCCAGGCGGGCCGTTCGCGCATGCGCGATCGAACGCCCACAGCCCGCCGAATGAGCGCCGGATGACGATGCCTGGCACCCACGACCCCACCGCTGCGGCGAGGCGGCGACTCCAGGGGACGGCCTATCTGCTGGTCACCGCTGTCGGCTGGGCCGTCAATTGGCCCGCCATGAAGCTCCTCCTGCAAGCCTGGCCGCCGATGTTCTCTCGCGGCCTTGCGGGGGTGGCCGCCGCGATCGGGCTGGCGGTGCTGGCCGCCATGCAGGGCCATCGCCTGATGCCGCCGCGCAAGGTGATGCCGCGCCTGGCGCTGGCCGCCTTCACCAACGTCTTTGCCTGGATGGGCTTCTCGACGCTGGCGTTGAACTGGGTGAACGTGGCCGAAGGCGTGCTGCTGGTCTACACGATGCCGATCTGGGTCACTTTGCTGGTCTGGCCCTTGCGGGGTGTGCGCCCCACGGCGAGCGGCTTTGCCGCTCTGCTGCTGGGTCTGGCCGGTGTCATGGTGTTGCTGGGTGCCCAGGGTTTCTCCGTCACTGGCGGGCAGGCGCTGGGCATCGGCTTCGCGCTGGCTGCCGCAGTGCTGTTCGCCCTGGGCACGATCCTCAACGGCGCGCCGCTTCCCTTGCAGCCCCTCGTCTCGACGGCGTGGCAGGTGGGGCTGGGCTGCCTGCCCATGCTGGTATTCGGTATCGTGTTCGAGCATCCCCGGCTGGATGCTTTGAACCCTTGGCAGTTCGCCAGCCTGATCTACATGGCCCTCATCCCCATGGCGATCTGCTATCTGACCTGGTTCGCGGCGCTGCAGCGCCTGCCGGCATCGGTGGCGGCAACCGGCATGCTGCTGGTGCCCTTGCTGGGGGTCCTGTCCGCCGCCGTCATGCTGGGCGAGCCCATCGGCGCCAGGGAAGTCATCTCGATGCTGCTGACGCTCAGTGGCGTGGCGCTGGTGCTGAGACGGCCCTGATCGCGCCGCGCCTTCAGCGCTGCGGCTGCGCCTGGCGAAGCGAACTCGATCGGGTGGTGATCACGACGCCGAGCAGCACCACGGCACCGGCCAGCCAGCTGCGCAGAGCGAGATGTTCGCCCAGGACCAGCATGCCCAGCAAGGCGCTGAGCACGGGCACGGACAGTTGCAGCGAGCCGGCGGCGATCGCCGTCATACGTACGCGCACCCAGTACCAGATGGCGTAGCCCAGCGCAGAAGCCAATGCGCCGGAGAGCGCGGCGTAGCCTAGTCCAGCCCCATCCGCCCGGAGGCCGCCTGGCGAGGCGAACAGCAGGACACCCGCCAGCGGCACGGCCCAGATGAAGCTGCTGGCGGTGCTTCCCACGGGTGCGTTGCTGCCGCGCCCCAGAAGGGAGAACCCACCCCAGGCGATACCGGCGAGCGCCATCAGCAGCGCGGGCAGCAGCGGCGGAGCCGATGCGCCGGGCGCAAGAAAGGCGATCAGGCCGCCGGTGGCCAGCAGCAGCCCCAGCACGTTCGTGCGCTCGCCCCGCGCCACGCCGTAGAGGATCATGGTCAGTTGTGCGCAGGCGAACAGCACCAGGGCGCCCGCCCCGGTGTCGATGCCGCGATAGGCGAACGAGAAGGCTGCGGCATACACGAACAGCAGCACCGCGGACGCCCAGGACGCCTTGAACCCCGGACGCCGGCCATGCGGACCTGCCAGGACCAGCAACCACAACACGCCGGCGCCGCAGGCCAGCCGCACAAAGGTGAACGTGGCCGGGTCGATGATGGTGGTCTGAAACGCCAGCCTGGCCAGCAGGGAGTTGGCGGCGAACGCCAGCATGGCGCAGACCGCCAGCGCGACCGCGAGTGGGCCCTGGCCGGCCGGTTGCCCAGTTTCCTGGGGCATGTGGGGATCGCCCATACTGGCTTCAAACGCCTCTTGTCTTCAGATCTGGCAGGCATCGGGACCGCAAGCGGCGCCGTCCGCCGCCGCGGCCACCGGCTCGGGGGATGAGGCGCCCGCCTGCGTCAGCGCCGCCACGAACGTTTCGGTCGGTTGCGCGCCTGACAGGTACAGTTTGTCGTTGAAGACAAACAGCGGCACGCCATTGGCGATGGCATTGGCCTGCATCTCGTCGTGCTCGACCTCGCGCACGCGCTCGAAGTCCAGGTCGGCCCATTCCGCGTCGGACAGACCGGCTTGCGCCGCGATGGCCCGCAGCTCGTCGCGGTTGAAGATGTCTTTGCCATCGGTGATGCTGGCTTTGGAGAGAGCTTCGATCAGACGTTGGCGCGACGCCTGTGTGGGCAGGCTCTTGACCAGCGCGTGGGCGTCCGCGGTATCGCCGAAGCGCATGGTGCCGAAGTTGTAGGCCAGGCCCTCCCTGGCGCCGTGGGCGGTGACCGCCGCCATCATCTGGCGTGCTCCGCTTTCGCTGCCGAACTTCATCCTGAGCGCCGAGGCGAAGTCCATGGGTGCCATGCCCCGCGCGATCCGGTATGCGCGGCTGCTCACTTCCACCTGGATCTGCCCGGCCAGTTGCTCCACGGCCTGGTCGAAGCGGCGCTTGGCGATCCAGCACCAGGGGCAAACGAAGTCGGACCAGATGTCCACTTTGACGATTTTCATTGAGCACTCTTTCGTTGAGGACTGTCAGGCACGAGCGAAAGGACTGGCGGGTTCAACCTCGCAGTCCCGTCGCAAGCGATGTGATCGCCATGGACCTTATGGTTTCTCCACGAGGACTAGCTCGGGCACCATGCGCACGGCCTTGGCGAAGTTCGAGAAGTTCGGCGAGGTATCGATGACGGCGCGGTGGATCTCCTCCATCTGCTCGGGCGTGCCATCGGCGTCGATGCGCACGATGTACTTGACCTCGTCGTAGCCGGGGTTGACGTTCGCATCCAGCCCCAGGAAGCCACGTAGATCCAGTTCGCCGACCGTCTGGATCTCCAGCGACCGCACCGTCACACCCTTGGCGGCGGCATTGGCGACGTAGCCCACGGTCATGCACGCATTGAGGGCCGCCATGAGCAGCTCCTGCGGGTTGGGCGAGGTATTGGTGCCCAGCAGTTCGGCGGGTTCGTCGGCCGTGATGGTGAAGTCGCGCGCATGGGTCTTACCGCACAGGTCGTAGGACTTGACGGTCGTGGCGGAACGGGTCTGGCCGTCCCAGCGCGTGTTGACCTCGAACCTGGCAATTGCGTTGTCGGGGTTCTGGCGGATGCCTTCGGCGAACTGCCGGAAGCCGTCGACGTCGATGCCGTTGAGAGAGGTGGTCATGGGATCTCCTTGGGTGGGAAATTGAGGCCGGAAGCCCTGCGAAAACGGATACCGCCCCGTAATCTACCATCTAGCAGGTAGTTTTGCACAGCGGCGTTTTATCCAGGCCCTTTCAGATGGTGGATATCGGGGGCGCTCGCGCATTGCCGCACGCACCGCAGCTCCAGTTCCGATCACCTCGTCGGCAACCCCCAGTTCGCATTCCTGGCTGACCTCATGCTTCCAGCTCACGCCGCGATCCGGCGGAGAAATCCGCCCGAGCGCACGCGCACGCAGGCACAGCAAGCGTTTCAGCGCTCAATCCCGATTCCAGCCAGGCCTTGCGCCAGGGTTTCGTGGGAAAGCTCGCCGATGTACCGCGAGATCAGGCGACCCTGAGCGTCGAAGAAGAGCGTCGTGGGCAATGCCGCCTGCCCGCCGACACTGGCGGTAGCCTGGCCCTTCGGGTCGAGCAGCACATGGTGCAGCGTAAGCTTCATCCCGACGAGAAAGCTCTGCACCCTCTCGGCGGCCTCGCCCTGGTTCAAAAAGACGAAGTATGCGTGCGGGTAGTCCGCCTGTGCCTGTTGCAGCAACGGCATCTCGCGCCGGCATGGCGGGCACCAGGTGGCCCATAGGTTGACGACCATTGGCTTTCCCGCGAAGGATTGCAGTTCGACGCTCGTGCCCTCCAGGGTAAGTGCCGCCCCCGCGGGGATGCGGATGTCGCTGTGCATGTTCCACTGAAGGCTCACGGAGCCGATCACCCATGCGACGGTAGCAACGCCCAGGCCGGCCAGCAGCGGCTTGCGCGACTGCGAATGCCTGTCGCGATCCAGCGTCGTGGCGTAGAACCAGCCCGCAATCACACCGATCTGGCCGTTCCACCCACCGTCGCGGATGTCGAGGATATCCAGCGGCGCCTGCAGGTAGGCATCGCGGTACGAGTAAACGAAGGCCAGCCGGGAGACCACGATCGTGACCAACAACACCCGCCAGGCCAATGCCGCCACCTCAACACCTTGGCGTCGGCCCCAGGACACACCAACGACCATGCCGAGCGCCGCGGCCGCCACCGCCATCAGCAAGGACCACGGAAGCGCGATCGGGCCAACGTACAGCGCCGTCCCCATGGTCATGCTCCGGTGAAGGGTGATTCGCCGACCGGCATAGGGACCTCTGCGATCAGGCCTCCTCCCTGCCGGGATGCCAGCAGCAGCCTGCCGCCGTACAACAGTCCCATGCCGTCGCGATCGCGCAGGCCGATATCGAGCACACCGTGCCCTTGCGACCTGACAACGATCCCCGCGCCACTTCGTTCGTTATCCTCAACCAACAGCATGCACATCTGAGCTTCGTCTAGCCTGAACCTGGCGGCCATGCTAGGGGAGAAGTTCGCTGCATGCCGGTTGTGACGCCCGATCCTGCGGGATTTTAGTTTCGCTTCATCGGTTGGAATCAGCATCCCGGGCCAGTTTGGTCACCGACATGCTGAGGGTCGGCTACGGCTGGCGGTACAGCGCCTTGCGCAGCACCTCGGGGCTCGTGTGGGGCAGCTCGGGGCGCAGGTCTGTGCCACGCACATTCAGCGTGCCCATGCCTTCGCATCCGTTCAGAACCTCCGAGAGGTGTCGGGGCATGGTTTCGCCGCAAATCTGCGATCGCAACAACGGCTGCACTTCCTGTACTACCTGGACGATACGCGGACGGCATCCGGCCCACCTCCCTAAAAAACGGGCAACCCCCAGTTCGCATTCCTGGCTGACCGCGCAACCGCGCGCCGCCAAGGTATCGGCATCACCACAGAAGAGCCGATGCCATGCCCGCAATTCCTGTATCCCGGCACCTGGCCGGCGCCGGTCTCCTGGCCGCAGTGCTGGCCAGCGGCTGCGCGACTACTCCGGTGCCGCAAGCGCCCGAAGCCGTCGAAGAGGTTTCGCACGCGCCCAGGCCGGCAATGCCCGAGTTCGTGCCCGTCGCGCGTTATGGCCGCTACACCCTCGTAGAACTGGCGCCGATGGCGGCGCAGCGCGACCTGCTGCTGCAGACCATCGATGTCGCCATGCCCGAGGACGCCCGCGCCACGGTGGGCGACGGGCTGCGGCATGTGCTCAAGCGCAGCGGCTACGGCCTTTGCCAGACCATCCATGCCGTGATCGAGCTGTACGCGTTGCCGCTGCCGGCGGCACATCTGCATCTAGGCCCCATGACCTTACGCGATGCGCTGCTCACCCTGGCCGGCCCGGCCTGGGAGCTGCACGCGGATGACCGGGCGCGGCAGGTCTGCTTCGAGCGGCCTGGCCGCGACGCAGGCGGCGAGCCGATTTCCGAGTCGCCCACTGCGGAAACGGTGCAGACGGTCCCGCTGGCGCCTTCGGTTTCAGGAGGCCAGCCATGAACACGCCGCAATCTCCCCGGCGTCCAACTGCCGCAGTGGTGATGCAGAGCCTGGTGTGGCTATGGCTGATCTGCCTCAGCGTGCTGGTGGTCCTGGGCCACCAGACGATGAGCAACCCGGCGGAGCAGGAGAGACTCGATGCCCGCCTGCAACGCCTTGAAGCGCAGACGACCGGACTGGCCGAGACCACTCAGGACCTGCAGCAGCGGCCCGCGGCCGCCACCGCCGCAGGCCTGCAGGACACCCGCCATGCCCTGGAGGCGCGCATCGCCCAGGTCGAGCAGGGGCTGAGCGGCCATGCTGCGGCAGACGACCTCCAGGCGCTGCGCGCGGACGTCGAGCAGATCAAGGCGCGCCAGACGGCGACGCGAACCGCTGCATCGGCCCGGCCGCGTCCACAGAACCAACCCACTGCGGCCAGGCCCGAACCACCGCCGCTGCCGTTCCACGTCGCTGGCGCTGAACTGCGGGCCGGTCAGCGCAGCGTGTCCGTCGCACCGAATGACGGGGACTTCGCGCCCGACCAGCTTCAGGTGCTGCTGCCGGGCGATTCGGTCGGCCCATGGCGCTTGCAGGCGGTCGAAGGCAACACCGCGGTGTTTCAGGCCGGCGACCAGACCCGCCGCGTGGCAATTCCCTGACAGGAGCCGGCACCATGAAGCCATCGATCATCGTTTCCGCGCTCCTGCTGGCGACGCATTTGCCCGCCTCGGCGCAGCAGCCCGCTACGGTGCCCGCCCGCAACGCGCAGAGCCAGGAGCGGCCAACGGTCGCCCGCTCCCTGGACGATCGGGCGGCCAGCGAATGGGGTCTGCAACCGCAGGAATGGGCGCGCTACCGCGAGCTGATGGACGGGCGACTGGGCATCCAGTCGCCCAACCTGGACCCGCTGTCCGCCCTGGGCATCGAGGCGCGCACCGACGAAGAACGGCGGCGCTACGCGGAGCTGCAGGTGCAGGTCGAGGCGCGCCGCGTCGAGAAGCTGCTCGCCTACCAGCGCGCCTACGACGAGGCCTGGCAGCGCCTGAACCCTGGCATGCAGCGCGTGAACCTGCCCGACGACAAGCCAAGCGCCGTCGCCACGGGCGGCAGCGGGCGCATGGCCGTGTTCGTCAAGGACGGTTGCGCGGCTTGCGGGCAGCTCGTGCAGCGCCTGCAATCCTCAGGCACCGCGTTCGATGTGTACATGGTCGGCAGCCGCCAGGATGACGCGCGCATCCGCGACTGGGCCAAGCGCGCGCAGATTGACCCGGCGCGCGTGCGCGCCGGCAGCATCACGCTGAACCACGACGGCGGCCGCTGGCTGTCGCTGGGCCTGCCCGGCGATCTGCCCGCCGCCGTGCGCGAAGTGAACGGCCAATGGCAGCGCCAGCCGTAGCCATGCCCCTGCGCGCACTGGTGCTCGCTGCCGGCCTGTATGCCGGTGCCGCCCTGGCCCAGGAGGTTCCGCCACCGGCATACCAGCTTGCCGCCCAGCGCGCAGGCATCCCCTCGACCGTGCTCTACGCCGTGGCCTTGCAGGAGAGCGGCATCCGGCGCAACGGGCGCCTGGTGCCGTGGCCGTGGTCCCTCAACGTCGCCGGCCAGTCGCGCCGCTTCGCCACGCGCGCCGACGCCTGCGCTGGCCTGCAGCAGGCGATGCGCGCCACGCCGCACACGCGCATTGACGCGGGCCTGGGCCAGATCAACCTCGGCTACCACAAGCACCGCTTTACCGGCGCGTGCGACTTGCTGGACCCGTATCGCAACCTGGCCGTTGCCGCCGAGATCCTGAAGGAGCAACACACCCCCGGCGAGGAATGGCTGCTGGCGATCGGCCGCTACCACCGCCCCGCAGGCGGCGAGCCCGCCGCCCGCTATCGGCGCAGCGTGTCGCGCCACCTCGCGCGTGTGCAGGGCCCGCGCTCAACCGCCGCGGTACTCGCCGCGCGCCAGGAGACCTCCCCATGACGACAACCCATCGGACCAACATCACGTTGACGAGCCTTCTCGTACTGCTGGCAGGCCTGCCGCTGGCCTCGCGTGCCGGCGAGCCGCTGATCGTGGTCGAAGACCGCGGCGGCACGTCGGCATTGCCGTACTACGAAGCCCTGAACCTCCAGCCGCGCGCCAACGCGCCGGCCCGCCCACCCATCCCGACGCCCCGGGTTCCCGCCACGCCAGCGGACGAAGCCGCGATGCTGCCGGTGCGCAGCAGCAAGCTCACGCCCGGCACCGTCGCGCGGCGCGTGATCGAAGCGCCCGGCCTGCGGCCGTTCGCGGTCATCGGCGACGACGAGGCTTCCCGGGTCTGGTTGCAGCGCCGCGCCGCCGCTTTGCGTGAACGCAGCGCGGTCGGCTTGGTGGTCAACGTCGAGACCGCGCAGGGCCTGGCACGGCTGCGCGCTCTGGTGCCTGGCGTACCGCTCGCGCCCGTGGCCGGCGACGACCTGGCCGATCGCCTGGGCCTGCGGCACTACCCGGCGCTGATCACGGCCACCGGCATCGAGCAATGAAGCCATGTCAGGCAAACAGCCGGTCGAGGTTCTGCTACGCCCAGCGGTGGAGCTATACACCGTCGCGGCGTGTGCAGGCGCCGCGTTTCTGTGCCTGGTGGCCCCATGGTCGCTCGCGCTGAGCCCGGCCATGGGCATCGGCAGCGCCTTGGCGTTCGGCGCCTACGGCGCGATCCGCTACCGCGATGCCCGCATCATCCTGCGCTACCGGCGCAACATCCGCCGTCTGCCGCGGTACGTGATGACCAGCAAGGACGTGCCGGTCAGCCAGCAGCGCCTATTCGTGGGGCGCGGCTTTCTCTGGGAGCAGAAGCACACGCATCGGCTGATGCAGACGTACCGGCCCGAGTTCCGCCGCTACGTCGAGCATACGCCGGCCTACCGGCTGACCAGGCGCCTGGAGGAACGGCTGGAGTTCGCGCCGTTGCCGCTCTCGCGCCTGCCGAAGCTCACCGGCTGGGACGTGCCTTTCAACCCCGTGCGCCCGTTGCCGCCTGTGGGAGGCCTGCCAAGGCTGCACGGCATCGAACCCGACGAAGTGGACGTCAGCCTGCCGCTGGGCGAGCGCGTCGGGCACTCGCTGGTGCTGGGCACCACGCGGGTGGGCAAGACGCGTCTGGCCGAGTTGTTCGTTACCCAGGACATCCGGCGTAAGAACGCCGCGGGCGAGCATGAGGTCGTCATCGTCATCGATCCCAAGGGGGATGCCGATCTCTTGAAGCGGATGTACGTCGAAGCCCAGCGCGCTGGCCGCGAAGGCGAGTTCTACATCTTCCACTTGGGCTGGCCGGAAATCAGCGCCCGCTACAACGCCGTGGGCCGCTTCGGTCGGATCTCGGAAGTGGCGACACGCATCGCGGGGCAGCTCTCCGGCGAAGGCAACAGCGCGGCGTTCCGCGAGTTCGCATGGCGCTTCGTGAACATCATCGCTCGCGCCCTGGTGGAACTGGGGCAGCGCCCGGACTACATGCTGATCCAGCGCCACGTCATCAACATCGACGCGCTGTTCATCGAGTACGCCCAGCACTACTTTGCCAAGACGGAGCCCAAGGCCTGGGAGGTGATCGTCCAGATCGAGGCCAAGCTCAACGAGAAGAACATACCCAGGAACATGATCGGGCGCGAGAAGCGCGTCGTGGCGCTGGAGCAGTACCTGAGCCAGGCCCGCAACTACGACCCGGTACTCGACGGACTGCGCTCAGCGGTCCGCTACGACAAGACCTACTTCGACAAGATCGTCGCCAGCCTCCTGCCTCTGCTGGAAAAGCTCACCAGCGGCAAGATCGCCCAGCTCCTGGCGCCGAACTACTCCGACCTGGCCGACCCACGGCCGATCTTCGACTGGATGCAGGTGATCAGGAAGCGCGCCGTCGTCTATGTCGGCCTGGATGCGCTGTCTGATGCCGAGGTCGCCGCAGCGGTCGGCAACTCGATGTTCAGCGATCTCGTCTCGGTCGCCGGCCACATCTACAAGCACGGAATCGACGACGGCCTGCCGGGCGCATCGGCTGGTGCTCGCGTGCCGATCAATGTCCATGCGGACGAATTCAATGAACTCATGGGTGACGAATTCGTGCCGCTGATCAACAAAGGCGGCGGTGCCGGGCTGCAGGTCACGGCGTACACGCAGACCCTCTCGGACATCGAGGCCCGCATCGGCAACCGTGCGAAGGCCGGCCAGGTGATCGGCAACTTCAACAACCTGTTCATGCTGCGCGTGCGCGAGACGGCCACCGCCGAACTGCTGACGAGGCAGTTGCCGAATGTCGAGGTCTATACCACCACCATCGTCTCCGGCGCGACCGACAGCTCGGACATCCGTGGCGCGACGGATTTCACATCGAACACTCAGGACCGCATCAGCATGTCCAGCGTGCCGATGATCGAGCCGTCGCACGTCGTCGGCCTGCCCAAGGGCCAGTGCTTCGCGCTGCTGCAGGGCGGTCAGCTTTGGAAGGTGCGCATGCCGCTGCCGGCGCCGGACCCGGATGAGGTGATGCCGGCGGACTTGCAGCAACTGGCCGGGTACATGCGCCAGAGCTACAGCGAGGCCACTCAGTGGTGGGAGTTCACCAGTTCCCCGAACCTGCAGGATGCAGCCTTGCCCGATGACCTGCTGGATGATGCTGCTCCGGTCGAGCCTGGCGCGGTATCCACCGATACCGACCAGCGCACCGACGAGGCCGCGCCATGAAGGACGCCGCCTCGACCGCGCAACGGGAGCAGAACCAGCGCCAAGGCCTGATCGTCGGCACCATCACCTTGCCGTTCCGGCTGCTCGGCGTACTGATCGGCTCGCTGCTGTTCTCCATCCTGGTCGAGTGCGTCGGCATGCACCTGTTCTGGAAGGATCAGGGCTGGCGCCACTCCCAGCAGATGTTGCAGTACGAGCTGGGACACCTCTCCAACCACTTTACGCGCAGTGTGGTCGTACAGGAGCCGGGGCGCACGGCGCACGAGCTGGTGGATACCGGCTACGAATGGGTGTTCGTGCGCTCGGGGTTGCTGGAGCGCATGAGCCGGACCGCCGAGCGCGCCCGTGCGCCCAGCCACGAGCAGACGCACAACTTCCGCTACTACATCAGCCAGGCCTATGTCTGGGCCGAGAGCTACCTGGTCGCCGCGGCCTTCACGACGCTGACTTTCCTTGTGCGCCTGCTGGTCCTGGTGCTCACGCTGCCGCTGATCCTCACTGCGGCATTCGTCGGCCTGATCGACGGCCTGGTGCGACGGGATGTGCGCCGGTTCGGCGCGGGCCGCGAATCCGGCTTCATCTACCACCGCGCGAAGGCCAGCCTGATGCCCCTGGCCGTGCTGCCCTGGGTCACCTACCTGGCGCTGCCGATCTCGGTGCATCCGCTGGTGATCCTGCTGCCCAGCGCAGCCTTGCTGGGACTGGCCGTGAGCCTGACCGCGGGCAGCTTCAAAAAGTACCTCTAGACCATCAATCCGGTCGTGCGCGGGTTCCTATTGTTTGCGGCCTAAAACAGCCCTGATCTCCACGATCAACCCATTGCTGATCACACAGGAATGGCGCGATGGTGGCTTCGATCTGGCTGCGCGCCGCGCATCGCGGCGTGCCCACTTTTCTCGTGATGGCCCTCGTGCTGGGCCAGTCCCCGATGGCGTTGGCCGAGTCCCCGGCGCAGCGCCAGGAGTTGGTCGCCGCGCTGCGCCAGCTCGACGCGCTGGAACGCACCGTCGCGGACAGCGCCGCGCATACCCCCATCACGCCGGGCGAGCGCTACCACTTCGACTACCCGCGGCTGCTGGCTGACTTGGCGCGCGTGCGCGCCGGCATCCAGTTCCACCTGACGCCATCACGCGCTCAGCCGCGCGACCCCTCCGAACTGGCCGGCGACTACCGCACCGAGCGGGCCGCTTCGCCATCGCCGAAGACGACTGCGGAGGGCGAGCAATGAACGGCGCCCAGGTCTCGGCATTTCAAGCCAACAGCGGCATCGCGCCTTCGGCGATGGCGACCGTCCTGGTCGGCGCCGTGTTCGCGGTCCTGCTCGTGTGGGGCGTCTGGGCCATCCGAACGGCCTACGTGGGGTGGTCCGAGAGCCGCCTCAACCAGCGCCAGTTCCTCGGCGTCTGCATCCGCTTCGTCGCGATGTACCTCGTCCTGAGTTTCTTCCTCCTGTCCTGACCTGAAAGGCCCGACCATGCACAACCGCATCCTCACCTCCCGCTTTGCTCAGCGCGCCGCCGTGGCCCTGGGCGCCGCCGCTCTGCCGGCGCTGTCGTTCGCACAAGGTCTGCCGCAGTTGGAGAACCCGACGCGCGGCACCGGCAACGGCATCATGGAGACCATCCGCAACTACGGCTACGACATCATCATGCTCGTGGCCCTGCTGGTGGTGGCATCGATGTTCATCGGCGTCTGCTACCACGCCTACGGCACTTACGCGGAAATCCACACTGGCCGCAAGACGTGGGGCCAGTTCGGCCTCACGGTCGCCATCGGCGCCGTCCTGCTCGTGATCGGCATCTGGCTGCTCACCGAAGCCACCGGCATCCTGTAAGCGAGGCCGCTATGTCCGAGCAGCAGCACGTCCGCGCGGACGGGACGGTCACGTTCCTTCCGAACCGGCTCAATCGCCATCCCGTGGTTGTGCGGGGCCTCACCGCCGACGAACTGTGGATCTGCTGCGGCCTGTCCGGTGCCGCCGGCCTGCTGGTCGGCACGCCGCTGTCCTGGGTGTTCCGCACGATCGCGCTGGCACCGACGTTCGTCGTCCTGGGCGTGGCGCTGGGCGTGTTCATCGGCGGCGGCATCCTGCGCCGCCTCAAGCGCGGGCGCCCCGACACCTGGCTGTATCGGCAATTGCAATGGCGCATCGCCACGCGCCATCCGCTGATGGCGGGCTGGGTCGGTGGCCATGTGCTGATCTCGCGCTCCGGCTTCTGGACCACCCGGCGGTCTGCTTCAAGGAGCGCACGATGAGCCGCTTCAAGAACGAGATCACCCACCTGCAGGCGCACATCAGGACGCTTCGCCTGGGTGCCGGTGCCCTGGTCATCGTCGCCCTGGTCATGGGTGGCGGCTGGTGGAGCGCGCCGCGCGACCTGACCATCCACGTCCCGCCTGACCTGCGCTCGGGCAGCACCCGCAAGTGGTGGGAGGTGCCGCCCGAATCGGTCTATGCGTTCACGTTCTACGTGTTCCAGACCCTCAACCGATGGCCGACCAATGGCGAAGAGGACTACCCGCGCAACCTTCACACGCTCTCGCCGTACCTCACCCCGTCCTGCCAGGCCTTCCTGCGCGCGGACTACGACTACCGCCGCAGCACGGGCGAGCTGCGCCAGCGCGTGCGCGGCATCTACGAAATCCCTGGCCGCGGCTACGGCGACGACCCTACGGCGCGCGTGCGCACGATCTCCGATCGCGACTGGGTGGTGACGCTGGACATCACCGCGGACGAGTACTACGGCGCGGAACAAGTCAAGCGCGCCCTGGTGCGCTACCCCGTGAAAGTCACCAAGGTGGACATCGACCCCGCGCGCAACCCCTTCGGCCTGGCACTCGACTGCTACGACGGCACGCCCCAGCGCATCAACGCCCCGGAACCGACGCGCTCGGCGCCAAGTGGCCTGTCTCCGCAAGCTCCTCAAGGAGGAACCACCCCATGAAGCACCCTGTACTCGCGCTGCTGGGGCTGCTGGCCGTGGCCGCGGCACCCGTTGCCCAGGCGGTGGAAATCCTGCGCTGGGAACGCATGCCGCTGGCGGTGCCGCTGAAGGTCGGCCAGGAGCGCATCGTGTTCATCGACCGGAACGTGCGTGTGGGCGTGCCCGCGGGCCTCGGCGAACGCCTGCGCGTACAGAGTGCGGGCGGCGCGGTGTACCTGCGCGCCAACGAGCCGATTGAGCCCACGCGGCTGCAATTGCAGGACGCCGACACCGGCGCGCTGATTTTGCTGGACATCGCGGCCGAGTCGCCCAAGGACGGGGAAGCCGAACTGGAGCCAGTGCGCATCGTCGAGGGCAACAGTACCCCCCCGCGCTATGGCGAGCAGCTTGACGGTGCGGAGCCTCCCGCGCGTGGCCAAGACCAGCCGGGTGTGCGGCCGGTGCGGCGCGAAACCCCGGTTCCGGTTGTCCTGACACGCTTCGCCGCGCAGAACCTTTACGCGCCGCTGCGCACCGTGGAGCCACTGCCGGGCGTCATGCGCGTCAATCTGCGGCGCGACATGGACCTCGGCACGTTGATGCCGACATTGCCCGCTCGCGCGGTGGCGCTCGCGTCGTGGCGTCTGGAAGACCAATGGGTGACGGCCGTGCGCCTCACCAACACCAGCTCCGGCTGGGTCAACCTTGATCCGCGTGTGCTGCAAGGCGACTTCCTCACCGCGACCTTCCAGCACGAGGCGCTGGGTCCGCGCGGAACGCCCGAGGACACGACCGTCCTGTACCTGGTGACGCGCGGGCGCGGCCTGGCGCAGTCGCTGCTGCCGGCCATTCATCGTTTCGATCCAGCCGTGCATCTGCCGCAACCAGAAGCCGAAGCCACCGAAAGCAAGGAGGCCGACCATGCGCAGTAACGGCCTGCTCAAGTGGCTGATGATCCCGGTCGCGCTGCTGGTGCTGTTCGTCGGCATCCGGCTGTTCTCGGGCGGCAGCACGTCGGCGCCACCCGCTGGCGATGCCAGCGCCCGGCTCACGCCCGAAGAAATGAAAGCACTGGGCATCGAGGGCGATACCCCGCGCGACACCGTGGCGACCCTGGTGGCGCAGGTGAAGCAGTTGCGCACCGAGCTTCAGACGGCGCTCTCGGACAACAAGTCCCAGCGTGAGGAGAACCAGCGGCTGCGTCAGCGCGAGAACTCGATCGACCAGCGCATCAACTCTGCGCTGGAGTCCGAACGCTCCAACCTGCGGCGCGACCAGCAGCAGGCGGCCAGCGAGCGCCAGCAGACCGAGGGGCTGCTCGCCGATCTGCAGCGGCGCCTGGACAGCATTGGCGGGCGTGGCGGCAGCCATGCCGATCTGCCCGTGGGCCTGGGGCTGCAGGGGGGGGACGAGGTCGGGATGGAAGGCGGCATGCGCTGGGTTGAACCGGATGACGCGAAGCCTGCCGAGGGACGCAACGGGGGCCGCGGCACGGCTGGCGGCATGAGCTTCCCGACGAGCTTCGGCCCCGCGCAACGCACGCTGGAAACCACGGCTGAGATCGTGGCGAACGCGGACGCGCGCGCCGCCGGGGTCAAAGCCGCGAAGCCCGTCTATACCGTCCCCACGAACTCCACGCTCATGGGCTCGGTCGCGATGACCGCGCTGATCGGGCGTGTGCCGATCGACGGCACGGTCAACGATCCGTATCCGTTCAAAGTGCTGGTCGGGCCGGACAACCTGACCGCCAATGGCATCGAGGTTCCCGACGTGGCCGGCGCCGTGTTCAGCGGCACCGCATCGGGCGACTGGACGCTTTCGTGCGTGCGCGGCCAGGTGCGCAGCATCACGTTCGTCTTCAACGACGGCACGATCCGCACGATTCCCGAAGACCGCGAAGGAAACCAGCAGAACAACCAGCAGCGCGATGGCTTGGGCTGGATCAGCGATCCCTACGGCATTCCCTGCGTCAGCGGCGAGCGGCGCAGCAACGCCCAGCAATACCTCGGCTCGCAAGCCCTGATCACCGCGGCCGGTGCCGGCGTGGCCTCGCTCATCGAGAGCGACAGCGGGCGCATGTCCTATGTCGGCTCGGACGGCTCCATCGGCACCGTGGGTATCAGCGGCCAGGAAGCGGTCGGCCAAATTCTCGCGGGCGGCGTGCGGGACATGTCGGCTTGGGTCAACAAGCTCTACGGCCAAGCGTTCGCCGCCGTCTATGTCCAGCCCGGCGCGAAGGTCGCCGTTCACCTCGAAAAGCCGCTCGCCATCGACTTCGATCCCGAAGGCCGCAAGGTCGATCACCGCGCAGGAGAAAGCCATGCACTCGAACTTGAATAGCTTGGCCCGTGGCCTGGCGCTGGTCCTCGCCGTCGCGGCGCTCGGCGGCTGCGCCACCAGCAAGGAAAAGCTGCTGACCCACGGTGACCGCACGATGATGGACATCTGGCAGCAGGAGGCCGGCGACGGCGGTGGCGCAGCCGGACGGAATGCCGGCCGCCAACTGCTCGATGCGCGCCAGAGCCTGCGTCGGCCGCTGACCGACGCCGACATGCAGGCCGCGCCTGCCGAGCAGATGCGCTATACGCGCACCGCGCGCAACGAGGTCCATCACCAGTTCCAGCGCCTGCCCAATCCCGATCTCGTCATGTACGTGTATCCGCACCTGGCGGGCACGGACCCGGTGCCGGTTCCGGGCTACACCACGGTCTTCCCCCTGTACCAGCGCATCCAGTACGCCATGCCAGGCGAGCGCGTGGAGGCCTACTGATGCGGTGGAAACTTCCCTGGCCGAAGCTGGCGGGCGCCGGCATCAGCGGCCCGGCCGGCGATGAGCAGCCGGACGGCTGGCAGCGCCACGTCGAAGCCTTGCAGCAGGCCGGCATCCCCGAACCCGGCGCCCCGGTGCAGGGCCGCAGGCCGGCGACCGTGGCCGAGGAGCAGGCGCTGTACGGCGTCGCCCCGTCCTTCGTGGAACTGCTGCCCTGGGTGGAATTCTTGCCCGAGTCGAAGGCCATGCTGTTGGAGGACGGTCAATCCGTAGCCGCCTTCTTCGAGCTGGTGCCGCTGGGCACCGAGGGCCGGGAGCCTGGCTGGCTCGCGCATGCCCGCGACGCCCTGGAAAACGCGCTCCAGGACAGCTTCGATGAACTGGACGAGAACCCCTGGGTGCTCCAGCTATACGCACAGGACGAACCGAGCTTTGACCAATACATGCAGACCCTGTGCGACTACGTGCAGCCACGCGCCCGCGGCACGGCATTCACCGAGTTCTACCTGCGCTTCTTCCGTCACCACCTGCGCGCGGTAGCCAAGCCGGGCGGCCTGTTCGAGGACACGGTGGTTACCCGTCTGCGCTGGCGCGGGCAGACGCGGCGCGTGCGCATGGTGGTCTATCGCCGTGCCACCGGGCAGGCAAGCCGCCGCGGCCAGACGCCCGAACAGATGCTGAACATCGTCTGCGACCGCCTGTGCGGCGGGCTGGCGAACGCCGGCATCCAGGCACGGCGCATGGTCGCGGCGGACGTTCACGACTGGCTGCTGCGGTGGTTCAATCCGCGCCCCGCGATGCTCGGGCCCAGTACAGAGGACCGGGAGCGCTTCTACGCACTGGCGCGCTACCCCGACGAGACCGAGGCCGGCGAGATCGAGTTGGCGAGTGGGCAGGATTTCAGCCAGCGGCTGTTCTTCGGCCAGCCACGCTCTGACGTGGAGCACGGCACCTGGTACTTCGACGGCATGCCGCACCGTGTGCTGATCACCGACCGGCTGCGCATGCCGCCCGGCACGGGACACCTGACCGGCGAGACCCGCAAGGGCGATGCGATCAACACGCTGTTCGACCAGATGCCGGAAGACACCTTGCTTTGTCTCACGATGGTCGCCACGCCCCAGGACGTCCTTGAATCGGATCTGAACCACCTGGCGAAGAAGGCCGTGGGCGAGACGCTGGCGTCGGAGCAGACGCTCAAGGACGTGAACGAGGCCCGCTCCCTGATCGGCAGCGCGCACAAGCTCTACCGGGGCACGCTGGCGTTCTACCTGCGCGGGCGCGACGAGGCGGAACTGGACCGGCGCGGCCTGGACCTCACGAACGTGATGCTCAACGCCGGCTTGCAACCAGTGCGAGAGGACGACGAGGTGGCGCCGCTCAACAGCTACCTGCGCTGGCTGCCGTGCTGCTACAACCCCGGCAAGGATCGGCGCCGGTGGTACACGCAACTGATGTTCGCCCAGCACGCGGCGAACCTGTCGCCGGTATGGGGCCGTGCCCAGGGTACGGGGCATCCCGGCATCACGATGTTCAACCGTGGCGGCGGACCGATCACCTTCGATCCGCTCAACAGGTTGGACAGGCAGATGAATGCCCACCTGTTCCTGTTCGGCCCGACGGGCTCGGGCAAGAGCGCCACGCTCAACAACCTGCTGAACCAGGTCACGGCCATTTATCGGCCGCGCCTCTTTATCGTGGAAGCCGGCAACAGCTTCGGTTTGTTCAGCGACTTCGCCAGGCGCCTGGGCCTGACCGTGAACCGGGTCAAGCTGGCCCCGGGCTCGGGCGTGACCCTGGCGCCATTCGCTGACGCACGCCGGCTGATCGAGACGCCCAGCGACGTGCAGACACTCGATGCCGACGCGCTGGACGAAGACTTGCCACCGGATGCCTCGGCCATGGAGGCGGACGAGCAGCGCGACGTCTTGGGCGAACTGGAGATCACGGCGCGCCTGATGATCACGGGCGGTGAGGACAAGGAAGAAGCGCGGATGACGCGGGCCGATCGCTCGCTGATCCGCCAGTGCATTCTCGACGCCGCCGAGCACTGCCACGGTGGAGGTGGTAGCGAGAAGCGCACCGTGCTCACGCGCGACGTGCGCAACGCGCTACGCACGCGCGGCCAGGCCCCGACGCTGCCCGAGATGCGGCGCGTGCGGCTGCTGGAGATGGCGGACGCGATGGACATGTTCTGCCAAGGCACGGACGGCGAGATGTTCGACCGCGACGGCACGCCGTGGCCCGAGGCCGACATCACCCTGGTGGATCTCGCGACCTATGCGCGCGAAGGCTACAACGCGCAGCTCTCCATCGCCTACATCAGCCTGATCAGCACGGTGAACAACATCGCCGAGCGCGACCAGTACCTGGGCCGTCCGATCATCAACGTGACCGACGAAGGTCACATCATCACCAAGAACCCGCTGCTTGCACCCTACGTAGTAAAAATCACAAAAATGTGGCGCAAGCTAGGGGCCTGGTACTGGTTGGCTACACAAAATATCGACGACCTGCCGCGCGCCGCGGAGCCCATGCTCAACATGATTGAGTGGTGGTTGTGCCTGTCGATGCCGCCGGACGAAGTGGAAAAGATCGCTCGGTTCCGCGAACTCTCGCCCGCGCAGAAGGCATTGATGCTCTCGGCGCGCAAAGAGGCAGGCAAGTTCACCGAGGGTGTCATCCTCTCCAAAAGCATGGAGGTGTTGTTCCGCGCCGTGCCGCCGAGCCTTTACCTCGCGCTCGCGCAGACCGAGCCCGAGGAGAAGGCCGAGCGCTACCAGCTCATGCAGCAATACGGTTGCACCGAGCTGGAAGCCGCCTTCAAGGTGGCCGAGAAGATCGACCAGGCACGCGGCATCGAGTCGCCCGCCTTGGAACTTTCGTAAGCCGGAGAACGCCATGGAACAGAAACGTCCTTCCATTCCGATGCAGGTCCAGGCGTTCCGCCGTCGGCGCTGGCGGCCCCGCTGGCCCTGGGCGTTGGCCGCCGCGCTGCTTTCGCTGATGCTGATCTGGATCGTGTCCCGCTTGCCTGGCGAGTCCACGCCTCAGACTTCAGCGCCGGCCAGCGAGACGCAGGTGGCTGGGCCTCCGTGGCAGATGGGCAACCCGGCAGGCCGTTTCACGCTGACGCTCTACGCGGACCTCGAATGCCCGTTCTGCCGGTCCTATCTCCCAGTAATCAAGCGTTGGGTGGCCGGCAATGCGGACGTGGCCTTGCAATGGCATCACCTGCCGTTGGCCGCGCATGAGCCGGCCGCGTCCGCGGAAGCGCGCCTGGCGGAATGCGCGGGCGAAGCCAACGGCCATGCCGCCTTCTGGCAGGTCGTCGAGTGGGTCTATGCCCATACACGCAGCGACGGCCAGGGCGTGCCCGAGGACCTGCGCTACCCCGACCTTACGCCAGCCATCGAGCAGTGCATCGCGAGCGAGCGGCCCGACGCGGCGATTCGCACCCAAACTGCGGAAGCCACGAACAGCGGCGTGACCGCCACGCCGTCGCTGCGGCTGCACGATCGCGAAACCGGCAAGGCGATTCTGCTGCAGGGTCCGATCGAGGGCGATGCCTTGCTGTCGGCCATGGACATGCTCGCGGCCGGCGATCCCGCCGCCACACCCACATCGGAAATGCCTGCCGACGTCGTCGGCGACATGCCCAGGTAGCCCCGGTCTTCAAGGCTACGGCGCAGTCCGCTGCGCTGACCGCACCCCGTTCGCCTCGCATCCTGGTCGCGAACGATCACCGCTGCCGCGGTGATGGATGCAGTTTTTTCGTTCCCCAGGAGGGCTTGCCCTCCCAGGGCGCGCGCCCTCCGATCTCACCGTCTGGAGGTTCGCCATGTCTTTCGTCGTCAATGACTCCTGCCTGGATTCGCTTTCCGCCATCGCTGCCCAACACGAGGACTGGATCATCCAGCACGCCATCGTGCTGCTGGAGAGACGGATCTTCAAAGCTGGACCGTGCCTCAGCCGACCGGCCGCCGTGCGGGAGTACCTGCGCCTGAAACTGGTCGCCGAGCCCAATGAGATATTCGCCGCTGTGTTCCTGGACAGCATGCACCAGGTGCTGGCCTACGAGCCGTTGTTCAGGGGCACGATCAACTCGACTTCGGTCTATCCGCGTGTCGTCGTGCAGCGTGTGCTGGAGTTGAATGCCGCCGCGGTGGTCTTCGCCCACCAGCATCCCTCGGGTGTCTCCGAGCCGTCCAGCGCGGATCGCATGCTGACCCAGCAACTGCAAGCTGCGCTGGCACTCATCGATGTGCGGGTACTGGACCACATCATCGTCGGCCAGGGCGCCCCGTTCTCCTTTGCGGAGTCCGGCCTGCTGTAAGGGTTGCACTGCTTCGTTGATCAGCGCGGAGGCTTCGGCCTCCGATTTTTCTTCGCGGCGACACAAGCAGGTATGCGGGGAGGCCGCAATGCGCATTGTTTGTTGGGGCCGCATGGGGTTCGGCGTTTGACTATGGCCCTGATCAACTTCCGGGGTGCAAGACATGCCAGGAGCTTTTACCCGGTTCGCACCAGGCTGGCGAACCCTTGGCCTGGCCGTGGCGCTGCCGGCGTCTCTGGCGGTGTTCAGCCCGGCCACCTTCGCTGCCGACGTGGTGGTCGTCACCGACAGTCGCCACCCGGTCAAGACCATGGGCGGCGAACGGCTGATCGAGTTGGACCAGGCATCCCGACTCGAAGCTGAGCTTTCCGCGGATCTGCCAGCCGATTCCGAGCGGGCGGTAGCCGTCGTCCGGCAACGGCTGAACCATGGGGGCACCGACCTTCAGCGCCGCATCGGCACCGCCTACCAAGGCATCACCGACGCATGGAGCCTGGGCGTCGCCACCATCCCGGCCGTCGTGGTGGATCAACGCTATGTGGTCTATGGCGAGCCTGACATGGCCCGGGCCGTGTCCCGCATCGAGCAGCACCGGAGGACGCAGCCGTGACCCATCGCCCATTCGACCTGCTGCGCCGCCTGCGCGTCGCCGTGGCCTCGCTGCTGCTGGTCAGTGCCACGGGCAGCTACGCCCTGAACACCGCCACCATCGTGTCCTCCGTCATGTCGCCGGACTGCCTGGAGTACCGGGTGGTGGGCATCTGCTACTGGCTGTATTGCACCTGGACGGGCTGCACGGTGCGCACATCCACCAAGGTCCGGCACTACGTGCCCGATGCGGTCGTCTCCAGTTACAGCAACACCGGAGAGAACCCCTGGGTCGAAGTGCGGGCGATGAGCATGCCGAACGCCTCGGCCCAGGCGGGCGGCGACGGCACCACCAACGAAGACCACGAAAACAACCTCGCCAAATTCAAAAACAGTGACGTCATCGGACACCCCGGCGGCGAGGTGTTCAACCAGTTCGCCTCGTCCTCCGGCTACTTCTGCCAAGGCGCGGGCACGGCCTTCATGCCGTATCTGCTCAGCACCCTGGATACGCTGGCCTGGCGCTACAACGTGCCCGAGTCCGTCTATCCCGAGGCCCTGATTCCGGGAATGCGTGAGGTGGGCGCTCGTACCACCGTGAACCTCTGGGGCAATGTGTACCCCCGCGGTGGTTTCCTGCACCAGACCGACGACCACAAATCCGGGGCCGTGGTCGCCCAGCGTGCGGGCGATGTCGTCACGCGCCGCGGGCAGTTGCACGTGTACCAGCCGCTGCTCGCCAGCGCGCGCGATGGCTACTGGCCAGCCGGCGCGCTGGTCGAAGGCGATGCCTCCACCGGGAAGTGGCAAGAACTGACGCCTCGGCTGTCGAACACCTGCGTGGTTTTCCCCCACAGCGGCACGCTGACCCAGGCCCAGCAAGGCGATTACGCCTGGGCGCTGTGGCGGCCCTATGCCTGCTGCGAACGCCGTGGCCAGGTGTTTCTGGGCAGCGTCGATTTCCTCTGAGGTGCCACGATGAAGCGTCCTGAACCGATGAACCTCTCCACCAGGGCGTGCCGCCTGTTGCGCCCGACACCGCTGGCTGGCGCGCTCGCCCTGGTCTGCAGCCTGGCGTGGGCGCAGGTTGGATACCAGAACAGCGGCCCCGTCATCGGCGATGACGTCATGTACTCGATCGGTGGCGGCAGCGCCGTGTCCATGGGCCGCGCGGCCGGCATGCGCTCCATCGGCGTCGGTGTGGGCTGGAACAGCAACCTGATCTGCGGCGACATGAGCATCCAGACCACGCTGCGCAATCAGCTCAATGGGATCACGAATGGATTCCAGCAGATCATGAGCAACGTGATCCAGAGCGCGACCAGCGCGGTCGCATCGCTGCCTGCGCTGATCATCCAGCGGGCCGATCCGGGCTTGTATAACCTGTTGACCAACGGCGTGCTGCAGGCAAGGCTGGATTTCGACCGCTCGAAGCTGACGTGTCGCGCCATGGCCGAGAAGATGGCTGAGACGGCGGGCGGGCAGCTTGGCTGGAGTCAGATGGCCGAAGGCATGGCACTGCGCGATGCCGTGAGCAGCAACGATGCCGTGTCGGCCGTCGAGCAGGCCGAGACGCGCCGCGGCAACGACGGCGTGCCATGGGTGGGTGGCAGCAATGCCGGTGGCGCAGGCCAGTCCGCCATCCGGGTGGTCGGCGACGTCACCCGCGCGGGCTACAACCTGGTCAACGGTCGTGGCGTGACGGACACGTCCTCCATCGCGTCCGCCAGTTGTGCGAGCCTGTCCTGCCAGACCTGGACGTCGCCGCAGCAGGCGACCGAATGGGCCACGCGGGTCCTCGGAGAGCAGGTGCAGCGCACCTGCGACTCCTGCACCAAGACCGAGACGGTGCCCGGCGTCGGGCTGACGCCGCTGATCCAGGAAGAGTACGAGGCGAAGCTGGAGGTCCTTCAGGAGCTGGTTTCCGGCACGCGCAATACCACCTTTGAGAACCTGCGCGAGGCCGGCAGTACGTCGCTGCCAATCACGCGCGGCGTGATCGAGGCGCTGCGCGACGAGCCGGACCAGGACCTTCTGGCGCGGCGCCTCGCGTCGGAGGTGGCGCTGTCGTCGGTGCTGGAAAAAGCGCTGCTGCTCCAGCGCACGCTGCTCACGGGCAAGAAGGAGCCCAACGTCGCAGCCAACGAACTCGCGGTCGAAGCCGTGAACCACGAGAGCGACACGCTCGACCAGGAGATCCGCAACCTGAAGACGGAGCTGGAGCTGCGCCGCGAGCTGGCAAACAACTCACCGATGGCCATCATCCAGCGGCACGGCACGCGCGCGGCAGGCTCGCGCGGCATCTACGAGGGTGATCCGGTACCCGACCGCCTCGACCAGTTGCAGAAGGGCAATCCAGGAGCCAGGCCATGAGCGCGGCGCGCATGACTTGGCCCCCCTTGCGCTGGCTGTTCAGCCGGCGCGCGGCGAAGGCGCTGCTGTGGACGGTGCTGATCGTTGCCGCCGCGGTCGCGGCCAACATCGCCGGCATCTACCTGGTCGGCAGCGTTGCCGGATGGGAGCGGTGGCTCGCCGCCGCTGCGGGTTACTTCTTCGTGTGGCGGCTGTGTCTGTACGGGGCGACGGTGTACGGGTGGATCTGGATGCGCCGCCGGCTGCTGGAACGTGAGGACGACGCCCAGGCGCGGCGCCGCCTGGTGCGCACCGAGATCGCGGGCGTCATCGCCATCGTGGCGCTGGAAGCCAGCCTGCTGATGCAGGCGGGTTGAGGGGAGATGGCGCCATGACCCTGTTCACGACCGACTACCTAGAGTACTACCTGACGCTGGTGTCCTGGATCGTCAACAACGGCATCTGGGCCGTGCTGGTATCCAGCGGCGTCTTCGCGCTGCCTTTCGTGGCGATCATCGTGCAGGAGTGGTTGAAGGCCCGTGCAGAAGGCGCCGACGAGGGCAATAAAGGCGTGCTGAGCGCCGCCCGCATCGAGAACCGGGTCTTCGTCGCCATCGTGGTGGTGATGTTCGCGGGCATCCCGTTCATCGACGTGGACCTGAACACCATCCAGTACGACAGCTCGCGCTCGGCGCAATGTCAGGTCAGTGTGCCGCAGCCCTCGAATACCGGCTGGTCGCAATCTTTCAGCACGCTCAACAACCAGTCGGCGAAGGTGCCGGTGTGGTGGGCGTTCATCCACGCGCTCTCGCGCGCCGTCACCGGCGCTTCGGTGGCGGCAATCCCGTGCGGCACGGACCTGCGGCAGATGCGCATGGAGATCGACGCCACGCGCATCGACGACCCGGTACTGGCTCAGGAAGTGGCGGATTTCTCGCGGGATTGCTATGGGGCTGCACGGGCGAAATTATTCATGCAGCGCCCTCAGCTCGATGAGCAGCAGATGCACGACGTGACCTGGATCGGCTCGCGCTTCTTCACGGACACGAACGGCTATTACGACACGTATCGTTCCAGCACGCCGCGCGATGACTGGCCTTACGACAGCAACCGAGATGCAGGGCTCGCGCAGGTAGCAAGCGGCGGCGGCTACCCGACCTGCAGGCAATGGTGGGCCGACGGCAGCAATGGCCTGCGGGCGCGGCTTCTGGGCCAGGTGGACCCGAGCCTGCTCAATCGCTTGGCGGGCTGGGCTGGCTTCCTGAGCCGGGCCGACGTGGACGATTCGGTGATCCGCGCGATCGCGTCACCGCGGCAGCAGAAGCTGAACCAAGGCAGCGTCTATACGGACTACGGTGGCCAGATCGAAATGACCGACCCGAACATCATCACCCGGGCGGCAGCCGACGTAGGACTGGCGGTGGGCTCGTTGGGCTACTTCCCCTCCATGGATGCAATGCGCCAGGCCCTTCCGATGGTGCTGGCGCTCTTGAAGATGGCGCTGGTTATCTGCATTCCGGTGGTGCTCATGGTTAGCACCTACAACCTGAAAACACTCGTGACGGTCAGCGTGGTGCAGTTTGCGCTGTTCTTCGTGGATTTCTGGTTTCAACTCGCGCGCTGGATCGACAGCACCATTCTGGACGCGCTCTACGGATGGGGCTGGGGATGGAACCGGCCGCATACGAATTTCGATCCGGTCATGGGCCTCAACAATGCCTTCGGAGACATGCTGTTGAATTTCGTCATGGCGACGATGTTCATCGTGCTGCCCTTGTTCTGGGTAACCGCCTTGGGATGGGCGGGCTACGCCGTGGGGGGCATGTTGCAAGGGCTTGCTGCCGGTACGGCAGGCGCCAAAGCGGCCGGCGGCAAGGCCGCCGACATGGCCTTTGGCGGCGCTATGAAGTGGGCATCGACACCTAGCAAGAAGAAATAGTGCCATGCTTCTTCGCTAGGTCTCATCAGATGGATCATGTGGATCTATCCGATACTCATCGTGGGTATAGAGGCCAAAACCGGCGTGGCCGTGCCGCCACTCTGGTTCGGGCGGCTCCCATTCGACGGTATCGTGCCCCTGGGCCACAAACACCAGCGCGACCAGCAGCAAGGCCAGCCAGAAAGCAACGTAGAGCAGCAGCCCCAGGACAGCCAGTTTGCCGGCCCACAGCAGCGCAGCAGCGCCGGCCAACGGCACACCCTTGGACACCAACCAGTTTGACGCCCGACGTTCGCTGCGCGCGTAGGCGCGCCACCCGCGGCCAAGGGCGCGGCCGAGGCGTTCTGCAGTGCTGATGCGGGTCGTGATGCTCATGGTCGTCTCCTGCTACTGAGGGATGCCTATTCGAGTTTGGTCCATTTCATTCTGCTGCGGGCTTCAAAGTGCTTCATGACGCTTCGTCATCCGGTTCCACCGGGCCGGGGTCAGGCTCCACGCCGACGCGATACGTGGCAACGAAGTGCGGCCAGTCCACATGGTCCACCAGGTCGATGTCATCGACAACGCCAACCTTTGCTGCCGCACGCTCGAACAGGGCGATGCTCTTGGCGGGATAGTTGTTGCGCGACGGATAGAGCACCCCATCGAACAGCGGCTGGCCATCGCCGCTGAACATCGCATGCACCTGGGCAGACACCTGCTGCGTGTGCGTGTAGTCGCGGCTGGCCAACTGCTCTAGGTTCAGGCCGAAGTAGCCCGCCATGACGCCCGACGCCGTGAGGTCGGCCAGGAGCACGTCGTCCATCACGCCCACCGCGCGCACCATCCGGGCCTGGACTTCTTTCAGCGCGATCGAGCGTTGCGTGTCCGCAAGCCACTGATGCTTGTGAAACACCGACTCCATCAGCGCCGTGGGCAGGTCGCGCCCCAAATAGAGCACGCCATAGGCCCGTGCCGGATCATCGTAGCGATTGGTGCTACCGCGGCCATAGTACAGCCTGCTGCCTCGATAGACGACACGGCTCACATGCTGGAGCAGTTCGCCGGCATCGATCAGGAACGAAGGCAGCTCGCGGCTCACGGCGGTCTTGCCTCAATGCACCTGAACGCCCAGCACGTTGAACACGGCCTCGGCCACGTCGTCGATCGTGCCATGCGTCACCGCATCCACCGGCGAGCGACCGCCCAAGCCTTCGAGCGGTTCGGTCAGCGCTCGGTAGATCGTCCAGGGGTCGATGCCCTCGACCTCCTGAAGCACGGTTTGGGTCAACTGCTGCTTCACCGGGTCGAGCTGCCAGTCGGGCAGCTTCTGGCCGCGCGGTCCCACGTTCAGCGCCAGCAGCCGACGGGCGAGGATGTCCTTGTAGATCTGCTGGCGCGACTTGTCCGCCAGCTTGGCGAACTCCGCGGGCGGCAGGTTGTGCGGCTGGTTGAAGGCCTCCAGCAGCACGGCGCGGCCACGCTGGACGTCGGTTTCAGTCGGTGCCCAACTCGTGTCGGCACGCAGCGCGGCCGCTTTGCGCTCCAGGGCATGCTCCACCGTTTCGCCTGCGAGGTTAGCGGGCAGTTTCACCGCTTCCACGCGCTCGTGAACGAACGCCTGCAACTCGGCCGCGAATGCCGTGGCGTCCCGGATTTCAACGGTATCCGCGAAACGGCGCACGTCCTCCACGGTGACGCGCGGAAGACGATCGGCAATGAATTCAATGGCGGTGGGCATGGTCATCTCCCAAGCAGGTTTGAGACAAGATTCACTCTAGTCGCGTTTGTCGCGTTTGTCAACTTGGACGCCTAGGGGCAACCTACCTGGCGGAAGCAGCATCTCCGCAGCATAGGCCGAGGCCATCACCTGGTCGCCGTCCAATCCATTCGAGCAGATTCCACATTGGCGCTGGAGCCGCAACCCAGGCCCCGCTATACCGAAACGGTTAAAGGCCAAAGGGCCGAAACGGCAAGGGAATGGGGTGCAAGGGGAAAGGCCCTACCTCGAAAAGGCGAAAAGGCCTCCCGGTCGGCCCGTCATCAGGACATCGACATGCTCTCCCTGTTCCAGCGAAAACGGCCCCCGGTCGCTGCCGCGCCCACGCCACCACCCGCCACCGTCCTCCCGAAAGGGCTGCTGCGGCCCGAGTCTGCCGCATCGATGCTGGCCACCCCGCGCCGGCAGAAACTGCTGGAGCACATCTGGCAGCGCACCTCGCTCTCACGCAGGCAATTCGCCACCCTGTACCGCGCGCCCCTGGAACGCTACGCCGAGTTGGTCCAGGCCTTCCCGGCCTCCGAGGCGCATCACCATGCCTATCCGGGCGGCATGCTGGACCACGGCCTCGAAATCGTTGCTTATGCGCTCAAGCTGCGCCAGTCCCATCTGCTGCCCATCGGCGCCAGTCCCGAGGACCAGGCCGCACAGTCCGAGGCCTGGACCGCCGCCGTTGCCTATGCCGCGCTGCTCCATGACATCGGCAAGATCGCCGTCGATCTGCACGTCGAGCTTGCCGACGGCAGCACTTGGCACCCGTGGCATGGCCCGTTGCACCAGCCGTACCGCTTCCGCTACCGCGACGACCGCGAATACCGCCTGCACAGTGCCGCGACAAGTTTGCTCTACCGCCAACTGCTCGACCGTGATGCCCTGGACTGGCTCAGTGGCTATCCCGACCTGTGGGCACCGCTACTCTATGTCCTGGCCGGCCAGTACGAGCACGCGGGTGTGCTGGGCGAACTTGTCGTGCAGGCCGACCGCGCCTCGGTGGCCCAGGAACTGGGCGGTGACCCGGCGCGCGCCATGGCCGCACCGAAGCACGCGCTGCAACGCAAACTGCTCGACGGATTGCGTTACCTGCTCAAGGAAGAGTTGAAGCTGAACCAGCCCGAGGCCTCAGACGGCTGGCTCACCGAGGATGCCTTGTGGCTGGTGAGCAAGACGGTCTCGGACAAGCTGCGTGCGCACCTGCTGTCCCAGGGCATCGACGGCATCCCGGCCAACAACACCGCCGTCTTCAATGTGCTGCAGGACCACGGCATATTGCAGCCGTCATACGACGGCAAGGCAGTCTGGCGCGCAACCGTGACCAGCGCCACCGGCTGGTCCCACTCGTTCACCCTGTTGCGCCTCGCACCCGCGCTGATCTGGGAGCCGGGGCAGCGGCCGGTACCATTTACCGGCACAGTGGCGATCGACGCAGCGTCCACGGGTAAGGAGGCCGATGTTTCCGCCACCCGCACGACGGAGGGGCCGCAGTCCAACTCGGACGGCCCGTCGGTTCCGCCATGGGAAAGCGGTGGCCCCCTCTCGGCGCCTCCATTGAAGGCCCAGGTCGTGCCCGACGTCATGGAGGACATGCTGTCGATGGTGGGTATGGGAGGCTCGCCCGAGACCCGGCAGGATGCGGAAGCGCTCCCCAAAGAGACGTCTACCGTGCGCCCCGAAGCACCAAGCTTGGCCGCGCCTTCGCCTTCGCCTTCGCCTTCGCCTTCGCCTTCGTCACCGGCGCCAGTGCCAGTGCCAGTGCCAGTGCCAGTGCCAACATCCTCGGCAGCGCCGCCATCAGGCGAGCACTTCATGGCGTGGCTGAAACAGGGCATCGCTTCCCGCCGGCTCATCATCAACGACGCAAAGGCGCTGGTGCACTCCGTGGACGACACCGCGTACCTGGTCAGTCCCGGCGTGTTCCAGCGTTACGCTCAAGAGCATCCGCAGTTGGCAGCCATTGCTCGCCAGGAAAAACTGGAGCCGTGGCAGTGGGTACAAAAACGCTTCGAGAAGCTGGCCGTGCACCGTAAGCAGGCCAGCGGCCTGAACATCTGGACTTGCCACGTCACAGGGCCGCGCAAATCGCGGCAGTTGCACGGCTACCTGCTAACGCAGCCCGGTGCGTTGTTCGAGCGAGTGCCGCCCAACAACCCCTACTTGTGCCTCGCCAACGAGGAGGCCGGGCGTGAGGCCTCGCTGGCTGCGAAATGAGGATATCCAGTGGCGAGGTCCGGATGCCCGCTTTTCGGTGCACAGGTCAGAGCGTAACCACTTGGGAAATGCCTTGCTGCGCCGCTCGGTATCGTCCGGGGGTCATACCTGTCCAGTGGCGGAACGCGCGATGGAAGACGGCGGGGGCACTGAAGCCCAAAGCATCGGATATCTCCTCCAGTGAGCCGTCGTTGCGCACAAGGTGGAGAATGGCCAGATCCCTGCGCAACTCATCCTTGATGCCCTGGAACGACAGCCCTTCCTGCTGCAGCTTGCGTATCAGTGTCCGCGAGGACATGTGCAGCCGGCTGGAAACATCATCCAGCGTCCGTCCGAGATCCATATGCAGCAACTCGCGCACCTTCAGCCGCAGGGCGTGCTCGTGGTAGGAGGTGAAAATCCAGTCGCGCGGCGCCTGCTCCAGGAAGCTGCGCGCGTCGGACGCGCTGCGTTCCGGCTGGACCTTTCCGAGTTCGGCGTGAAAGGTGACCTGAGAGTAAGGTTCGCAGAAATCGATCGGGGCCGGGAACAGGATCGAGTAGTCGGCAGCAAAGGACGGGCGTGGAAAAGCGAAGCCCACAGTGCGCACCGAGACCTCTCGGCCGGCGAGCCATGACACGATGCCGTGCGTCAGCTTCAGCATCAGTGCGTGCCCGAATCGGTTCACCCCCGTGTTGGAAGACCGCGGGACAAGGTCCAAGCGCAAGGAGGCGTCTGCCTTCGTGAGACTCAGCCTGTAGTCGTCCAGCAGCAGGTTCCAGACCTGCGTGAAGCGATACAGCGCTACCTCGATGCTTGGCGCGTCCATGACCGCTCGGACGATGTACTTCAAAGCGCCGGTCCGTATGGGCCGGCTCCACAGCCCCATCATTTCATCGCCGGTGGCGGCGGCGCTTCGCCGGTACAGCCCGACCAGTTGATCGTGCGTGAGACGCGAGCCGGGGTGGTTGATAAATGCCTTCACGATGCCGGCCTGCTGCAGGCAGCGATCCAGGGCCTGGTCCGAGCACAGCGAGCGCAGGCTGCGCAGCAGATCCTCCACCAGGTCGCATGAGACCGTGGCCGCCGCGACAGCCTTTGGGCTCGCAGGAAGCCCTCTTGGCGGCCGGACGAGATTGTCAGTTTTTGCAAACTTCACGACGCTATTGGCAATTGAGCCCAGCATCCCTGGTGGGTAATCTACGGGCATGGAAAAGATAAACGCCCCTTAATAGTATCGACTGTGAGGCTTGACCGCGACTCCAGGGGTCTATCCGCCATTTCGCGCCCAGGCCAAGCTCAATGCCCATGAATGGCGACATTGGCATGGAGCCTCGGCCTTGAACGGCATGGCCCGCTTCGGCGCGGGCCATGCCGTCACAGCGGCGGCCGATGCCCGCCGGACCGAGCACGTCGACCTGCCCGCCACAGCCCACCATGTTCATGACCCAGTGCCAGGAAAACTTCATGTCCGACCCCATTCTGCTGACCTCCGAACAAGGCAACATCGGCATCGTCACGCTCAACATGGCGCACAAGCGCAACGCGCTCAACGAGGATGCCATCGCCGCTATCGACGCCTATTTCTCGGCGGTGCCCAGCCACATCCGGACCATCCTCTTAACGGCCAAGGGCGATCACTTCTGTGCCGGCCTGGACCTCAAGGAGCACCACGACAAGGCGCGCAGCGGCGTCGAGTTCATGCGCGTCTGCCAGGGCTGGCACCGCGCGTTCGACAAGATCCAGCATGGCGGCATTCCCGTGATCGCCTGCCTGCAGGGCGCGGTCGTGGGCGGCGGTCTGGAACTGGCCAGCGCAGCGCACGTGCGCGTTGCCGACAGCCGCACCTTCTTTGCGCTGCCCGAGGGCACGCGGGGCATCTTTACGGGCGGCGGCGCGACGGTGCGCACTGCGCGGATCATTTCCGCGCCGCGCATGGTGGAGATGATGCTCACCGGACGGGTCCTCGATGCGCAGGAAGGCCGCGAACTGGGGTTGGCCCACTACGTTTGCGACACCGCGAAAGGCGACACGCCCGCACCGGAGTTGGCCCTGACTCTGGCAAAGAAGATCGCGGGCAATGCGCCGCTTTCCAACTACGCCATCGTCAGCGCCATCAGCCGCATCGCCGACATGTCGGCCACGGACGGGCTCTTCACCGAGGGGCTGGTGATGGCCATGATCCAGCAAGGTGACGATGTGCAGGAGCGCCTGGGCGAGTTCGTGAACAAGAAGGCGCACAAGGTACAACTGAATGCTTGATCTCCAAGACGCGCGCCACAGGCCTCAGCCAGCGACGCTTGATCGTGTCATGGTTGGGCTCAGGTGACTTGCAAGGACCCCCTGGCGCCCATCAGCAACTCCACCACATCGGCTGCATTGATGACGCTAAAGCGCGGGTCCATCTGCGCGGCGGTCATGCCGTTGTGGATCATGCAAGAGCCGCAAATGGCAATGCGACCTCCCTTCTCCAAGAACTTCTCCAGCAGATCGGCAACGGGTTCGAAAGGCTTGCCGATGTCCAACCCAATGGCCGCGCCGGGTTTTCCCAGCTCCACGGCTTCCACCATCAGGACGATGGTCGCCGTATGTCCCTTGAGCAGCGCGTTGAGTGCCATGGTAAAGGTCACGGTCACCTTGTTGGGATTGCTTCTCCCATCAAAAACTGTCGCAACGAAGTCGGTGGTCTGCATGGTTAGGCCTTTGTGGTAAACAGTGGTTGCGGGGATGCAAGTTGGAGGGAGCGAAGCTCTGGCACCGGATGCAGGCGGTCCGCGGCGCCGCACGACGGTCCGGGCCCAGGCTACGGGGCGCTGGCCGGCGCGCCCGGGTTGCTGGACAGCGCCGCGAACTCGTTGAAGGCGGCCACCGCGTTCGATGCGTACATCGCCGACGGGCCCCCTCCCATATAGATGGCCACGCCCAGGGCCTCATGGACCTCCGCAGCCGTCGCGCCGAGCCTGACCAATGCCTTGACATGAAAGCCGATGCAGCCATCGCACCGTGCGGCCACGCCGATCGCCAACGCGATCAGCTCTTTCGTCTTGGCGTCGAGTGCGCCGTCGGCGATGGCTGCCTTGCCCATCTCACCAAAACTCTTCATGACCTGCGGCACTCCCTTGTGCAGAGGCGCCAGATTGGCCACCACGTCCTGCGTCAGTTGCCGGTAACTTGTCGTCATCGCGAACTCCTCATGGTTTTGGAACATCGAATATGAAACGGGGTTGACCCGCACGCTCGACCGGACCCAGACGGCTTCATGGCGCGGCGGCTGCCGCCGACTGCTGGCGGTTGCGCCAAGCCAGCCAACCCAGCAGGGCCAGCACGAGCGCGATGAGCGGCAGCATCAGTCCGTTGATGGTTTCCCAGCCCGAGCTGTTCAGCAGCCGGCCCGACCCGAAAGAGGCGGCGGCCACGGTGCCGAACACCAGGAAGTCGTTGAGTGCCTGCACCTTGGCGCGCTCGGGCGCGGCGTAGCAGTCGGTCACCAGCGCCGTGGCACCGATGAAGCCGAAATTCCAGCCCACGCCCAGCAGGATCAGCGAGCCCCAGAAGTGCAGAAGTTCGAGCCCGGCCAGGGCCAGCAGGCCGGAGGTCCCGATCAACACCAGTCCGCACGCCGTGATCGCGATCTTGCCGAAACGCGCGATCAGGTGGCCGGTGACGAAACTCGGCGCGAACATGGCCAGCACGTGCCACTGGATGCCCAGCGCGGCCTCGCCCACGGTGTGGCCGCAACCCACCATGGCCATCGGCGCGGCGGTCATGATGAAAGCCATCAAACCGTAGGACACGATGCCCGCCGTGACGGCCACGACGAAGCCTGGGCTGCGCGCGATCACCGCCAGCGGGCGCGCCGCGCCCACGACGGCCGCTGCCTGGGGCGGCGGCATGCGCAGCATCAGCAGCAGCGGCAAGGCCAACAGCGCCAAGCCTGCCTGCCCGAGGAAGCTGCCAGCAAACGGCGCCATGGGCCAGGCGTCGCGCGTCCAGATGACGACCTGCGGGCCGATGACCGCGGCGATCAGGCCGCCGATCATGATGCGCGAGATGACGGTGGCGCGCTGCGGCGGCGGCACCGCATCGCTGGCCGCGAAGCGGTAGCTCTGCACGCACGCGCCGTAGAAGCCGGCCATCGCCGTGCCCATGCAGAAGGTCTCGAAGCTGCCCCACAGGACGCCCAATGCGGCGATGAGTCCGGACACCGAACCCAGCAGCGCCCCCAACGCATAAGCCGCGCGCCGGCCGAGACGACGCATCAGCAGGGCCGCGGGGATGGTCGACAGCGCCAGCCCCAGGTTGTAGAGGCTGACCGGCAGTGTGGCCAGCGAAGGGTTGCTGGCCAGCATCTGGCCCACGATGCCGCCCAGCGAAATGATGATGGGTGGCGCGGCGCCGCCCAGTGATTGGGCGGCCATCAGCAGTCCTACATTGCGTCGAGCGTCTGTCGCAATTGGCGGTGGCAGCGAAGCAGGTGGCGTCATGAAGAAATCAGGAATGAGGTGTCAGGTGAACCCATACCGCAGCATGGGAACACCGGCCGGAAGACCTGCAGCACTCCCTGCCTTGGAGGAATTTCCTTGATCTTTTATTAGTTTATGCTAAATTAGATAAACATGAAATACAAGCTGCCATGATGGTTGACAAGAAAGACCAGTCGTTTCTACAGGACGGCGCGGCCAAGGCTGCGGCCATGCTGCGGGCAGTCGGCAATGAGCATCGCCTGCTCGTTCTGTGCCTGCTGATCGAGCATGGCGAGATGACCGTCGGCGCCCTGCACGAAAACGTGGCGCTGAGCCAGTCCGCCTTGTCCCAGCATCTGGCCAAGATGCGCGAGGAAGGCCTGGTGACCTACCGGCGCGAGTCGCAGACCCTGCACTACCGTATCGACAATCCGGACGTGGCCAAGCTCATCGCCACGCTCAAGGCCATCTTTTGTCCATGATCCGCCCTAGGAGGCCCTTGCCATGTCCCTGAAATCCATCTCGCCCCAAGCCGCCAGCGAACTCGTGAACCAGGGTGCCGTCCTGGTGGACATCCGTGCGGCGGACGAACATGCCCGTGAGCGCATCGCACAGGCACGCCATGTGCCGATGGACCGCCTGCGAAGTGGCGGCCTGCCGCTCGACGGCGCTTCGGCAATCATCTTCCACTGCCGCTCGGGCAACCGGACGCGGGTGAACGCCCCGACGCTGGGTGCGTGCACGGCCTGTGACGCCTACGTGCTCGAAGGCGGCCTGGACGCATGGAAGAAAGCCGGCCTGCCCGTCGTGGCCGATGCCTCTCAACCCCTGGAACTGCAACGGCAGGTGCAGATTGTTGCGGGGTCCTTGATCGTGCTCGGTGCAGTGCTGGGTGCCACGGTCTCGCCATGGTTCCATGTGCTTTCGGGCTTCGTGGGCGCGGGGCTGGTCTTCGCCGGTGTCTCGGGGTTCTGTGGGCTCGCGCGCGTGCTGATGCGCATGCCCTGGAACCGCCGCGCGCTGCCCGGCTGAGTCAACGGGCGGGGAAGCGATTCCTTCACCCGGCAGCCGGCCGGCAGGAACATGCGACGACAGATTTTTAATTTTGAGTTAATTCGGCCCGGACACCATCTGACATTTGAGAACGCCCCAGAAAACATCCGATCAAAGGAGCATGGGCGACAACAGACGGGTCATACGTCAGCGAGGCAAAGGCACCGTGAAAATCGAACCCTTCTTTGACGAGGACAGCAGCACCTTCAGCTACATCGTGCTCGACACGAACAGCGGTCAGTGCGCCATCATCGACAGTGTGCTCGGCTACGATCCCAAATCCGGCCGCACCTCGCGCGCCGGTGCGGACCGCATGGCCGAGCGCGTGCGGGAACTGGGCGCGCGCGTCCAGTGGATTCTGGAGACGCATGTGCACGCCGATCACCTGAGTGCCGCGCCGTATCTCCAGTCGCTCGTGGGCGGCCACACCGGCATCGGGGCGAACATCCGTACCGTACAGCAGGTGTTCGGCCAGCTCTTCAACGCGGAGCCGGCGTTCGCGCGTGACGGCCGGCAGTTCGACCGTCTGTTCGACGACGGCGAGACCTTCATGCTCGGAACGCTGCAGGTGCGGGCCATGCACACCCCCGGTCATACGCCTGCGTGCATGACCTATGTGGTCGAGGACAACACCACATCTGACGCGCCTGCCGCGGCCTTCGTGGGAGACACGCTGTTCATGCCCGACTATGGCACGGCGCGCTGCGACTTTCCGGGTGGCGACGCACGCACGCTGTTTCGCTCGATCGGCCGCGTGCTCTCGCTGCCGCCTGAGACCGTGCTCTACATGTGCCACGACTACCGCCCCGGGGGACGCGAGCTTCAATGGAAAACCACCGTGGCCGAGGAGCGGGCGCACAACATCCATGTGCGCGACGGCATCAGCGAGGATGACTTCGCGGCCACGCGCGAGCAGCGCGACGCCACGCTGGCGATGCCCGTGCTGCTGCTGCCCTCCGTACAGGTGAACATGCGGGCCGGCGAGTTGCCGCCCGCCGAATCCAACGGCGTCCACTACCTCAAGATTCCCATCGATGCCCTCTGAGAGCGGCACCGACCGGCTGAAAGGACAATTTTCGGGCAGGAGACCTCATGGACATCAAAGCCTTGGATCAGGGACTGGCCGTCAGCGGCCAGATCGCTGCTACTGACCTGAAGGCCATCGCCGAAGCCGGCTACCGCGCGGTGGTTTGCAACCGGCCCGATGGAGAAGCGGGCGACCAACCCGGCTTCAGCGAAATCGAGCAAGCCGCGCAGGCACTGGGTATGGCGACGACCTACCTGCCGGTCGAGTCCGGCAAAGTGACCGACCAGCAGGCCCAGGCCTTCGGGACGCTGATGACGCAACTGCCTGGCCCGGTGTTCGCCTACTGCCGCACCGGCACGCGCTCGGCCACGCTGTGGGCGCTGAGCCAAGCACAGCGCCAGCCGCTGGCCTCCATCCTCGAAGCCGCACGCGGTGCCGGCTACGAGCTTTCCGGCGTGGCCCGGCGCATCGCCAACGGCGGTCGCACACCCACCGAGGTCGTGGACGCCACGCATGACATCGTGATCGTCGGCGCGGGCGCGGCGGGCATCGCGGTGGCGTCCAGTCTGCTCGCGCGCAAGCCGGACGCGGACATCGCCATCATCGACCCGGCGGACGTGCACTACTACCAGCCGGGGTGGACGATGGTGGGCGCGGGCATCTTTCCACCTGCGCACACGGCGCGCACGATGGCGAGCGTGCTGCCGCGCGGCGTCAAGTGGATCAAGATGGCCGTCGCCGCGTTCGAGCCCGAGCGCAACGCCGTGGTGCTCGACGGCTGCCGCGTCGTCAAATACCAGCAGCTCGTGGTCTGCCCGGGCCTGAAACTCGACTGGAACGGCATCGAGGGCCTGCCGGAGACACTGGGCCGCAACGGCGTCACCTCCAACTACCGCTACGACCTCGCGCCCTACACCTGGGAACTGGTACAGAACCTCAAGAGCGGCCAGGCCCTGTTCACGCAGCCGCCCATGCCCATCAAATGCGCGGGTGCACCGCAAAAGGCGATGTACCTCTCGGCCGATCGCTGGAAGCGGCACGGTGTGCTCAAGAACATCCACATCGAGTTCTGCAACGCGGGAGGCGTGCTCTTCGGCGTGCCGGACTACGTGCCTGCGCTCATGGAGTACGTGAAGGCTTACGGCATCGATCTGCAGTTCAACCACCAGCTCGTGGCCGTCGATGGCGCAGCGCATGAAGCCACCTTTGTCCGCACGAACGCCGACGGCACCAAAGAGCGCATCACCCGTCCATTTGACCTGCTGCACGCCGTGCCACCTCAGAAGGCGCCGGACTTCATCCGAGTGAGCCCACTGGCGGACGGTGCGGGCTGGGTGGACGTGGACCCATCGAGCCTGCGCCACAAGAAGTACGCCAACGTTTTCGCACTGGGCGACTGCACCAACACCACCAATGCCAAGACTGCCGCGGCCGCGCGCAAGCAAGCGCCGGTGGTCGCGCACAACCTGCTCGCCGCCCGGAGCGGGTCCACGCGCCTAGCCAGCTATGACGGCTATGGCTCCTGCCCGCTCACCGTCGAGCGCGGCAAGATCGTGCTGGCGGAATTTGCCTACGGCGGCAAGCTGGCACCTTCGTTTCCGAAATGGTTCATCGACGGCAAACGGCCGTCATCGCTGGCGTGGCTGCTGAAGGAACGCATCCTGCCGCCGGTCTATTGGGACGGCATGCTCAAGGGCCGCGAATGGCTCGCGCATCCTGTCCTCTCGGACGGATGAGCAGCGGCGTGCGTCGTCGCCGGGACATGGGAAGCCGACGCCTTTAGTGGGGGCGAACAGCGGGCGAAAGGAGGGCGGCATTCGGCCCTTCGACCCTCAACGCCGGCTACCCCTTCCAGGGCTGACGGTCCTTCGGGATGCGGGTGGGTACAACGGATACGTGCTCCGTTGTGATTTCCTGCGCAAGGCGAACGAGCGTTCGTCCCGACCCGTGCCAGGGCAGACCCCGGCGCAGCGTCGGCGTCTGCCGCGAGGCGAACGAGACCTTCGCATCACGACGATTCGAATACCCCGGCCGACTGTATTTGGCTCTCGCCATCCAGGCTGCCCACTGTCAAAGAACGCGGGGCGCCTCGAAGAACGTTCTTAACTTTCGCTTAATCGAGGCTGACCATCATTCTCGCGATTCACCTGTGACATTCATAAAAAAAATGCCGAGGCAAGCCCTGATGGAACACTATCGCCAACGCCAGTGGTTGGCATCGGAACCAATTCGAACGGTTGCGCGCCATTTCTGGAGCGCCCATGAATGAGAGCCTTGGGTTACTCCTTGCTCTGAGCTTCATCGTCTCGCTGGCGGCTCTGGGCGCATTGATCTGGTCCATCGTGACGCGCCAGATTCGTGCGGGAAAGAAAGAGGCTTCGACCATATTCCTGGAGGGTGAGGCCGGCACCCCGGATGACCCATCTTCATTTGATGAAGGGGCGGCCGAGCATCGATTCGACGCCTTGCGTGCCGGCGTCGACGCCCCGGGTAGGAACGTCGTACTGGTCCTGTCCATCGTTTCCTTCGTGTTCCTGATCGTTGGCTCGCTGTTCGGGATGATTGCCTCACTGAAGTTGCACTGGCCCGACTGGCTGGCGAATGAGGCGTTCACCACCTTCGGGCGCGCGCGCACCGTCCATCTGAACCTGGTCGCGTACGGCTGGCTGTCCACAGGAGGTATTGCGGTCGCGCTCTGGATCATCCCTCGCATGTTTCATACGCCCCTGCGGAGGCCCGCCATGGCGATGGTGGGCGCGGTGCTGTGGGCCCTCGGCGTGGCGGCCGGCGCCATCGCCATTGCCAATGGATGGAGCGACGGACTGGAATGGCTCGAAATCCCATGGCAGATCGACATTGTCCTGGCCCTCGGCGGCTTCTTCATCGCATGGTCCGCCATCGCGACGACCCGAAAACGCAACGTTCACCACATCTACGTCAGCGGCTGGTACTACCTCGCGGGACTGGCTTGGTTCCCCATCCTGTTCTTCATCGCGAATATCCCGGGCCTGCATTCGGGCGTGCAGCAAGCGACCACCAACTGGTGGTTCGCGCACAACGTGCTCGGCCTCTGGCTGACACCGCTGGGCCTGGGCGCGGCCTACTACCTGATTCCCAAGATCATCGGCAAGCCGATCTATTCCTACAGTGTGTCGCTGCTGGGCTTCTGGGGCCTCGCCTTGTTCTATAGCCAGGTGGGGATTCATCACCTGATCGGTGGGCCAGTGCCGACGTGGGTGGTCACGCTGTCGATCGTGCACAGCGTCATGATGTTCATTCCTGTCATCGCGGTGGCGATCAATCAGCACGTGACGGTCGCACAGAATTTCTGGGCGTTCAAGGAGTCCATGGCGCTACGCTTCGTGTCCACGGGCGCATTGATGTACACGGCCGCATCCTTCCAGGGATCGCTGGAGGCCGTACGGGCCATCAACTCGATCACCCACTTCACGCATTACACGGTAGGGCATGCGCACCTGGGGGCTTACGCATTCGTCTCCATCGTGCTGTTCGGCGCCTTTTACTATCTCTTGCCCTACCTGACAGGCAAGAACTGGCCCTGTCCGCGGCTCATCGCCCTCCACTATTGGCTGACGGTCTTGGGTTTTCTGATCTATTTCCTATCATTGACCATCGGCGGTTTTCTGCAAGGCATGTCGCTGCTCGATCCGCAGACCAGTTTCGCCGACATCACCCGCAACATCGTGCCGTATCTCGAAGGTCGATCGGTGGGCGGCGGCATGATGACGCTGGGACACTTCGTCTTTGCCTTCCATGCGATGGCCCTGCTCTGGTCGAAACGGCGAGGTGACGCATGAACCGGCTGATTCCATTGTTCGTCGGCGCTGTCGGAATCCTGGTGTTCGCGACCATCATGCTCGTGGTGCTCCCCGGCCTGCAGGTCCGTACGGTCCAGGCACCTGCGCAGTTGCAGAACTACACAATCGAACAGTTGAGAGGCCGTGCGCAGTACGTGGCCAATGGCTGTGTCTACTGTCACAGCCAGCAGCCCCGTTCGAGCGGCCAGACGCTGGCGGACCAGGCCCGGGGCTGGGGAAGGCCGTCCACGCCGGGTGATTACGCCTACGACGCCCCCCAACTGCTCGGGACGATGCGCACCGGCCCCGATTTGCTGAATGTCGGGGTGCGTCTGCCAAGCCGGGACTGGCAATTGACCCACCTGTACCAGCCCAGGGCCATTTTCGACTGGAGCATCATGCCTTCGTATCCCTTCCTCTTCGAGGTCAAGGAGAAGGCCGCGCCCGGCGAGGTCGTGGTCAAGCTGCCGCAGAAGTACCGCCCTGCGGACGGGAAGGTGGTGGTGGCCCGCCAGGAGGCGCTCGACCTGGTCGCGTACCTGTTGAGCCTGGATCGTTCCTACCCCGTCAGCGCCAAAGAGGCGACGTTGCGTGATCGTGGCTACGATCCGAAAACTCAGCAGGGCTCGCGTCAATGAGGGGCCAGATGAAATCCGATCTGAGCGGCAAGGGGCGTCGTGTTCAAGACGTGGACCCGACGTTCGACCCCTGGGAGCAATCGCGTCCCATTCCCTTGTTTGTGCTGGCCATCTTCCTGGCGCTGGCGATCTGGGGCGCTTTGAGCTACATCGCCGACCTGGCGCCGAATCGCGGGGCGGCGATTGGCGGGGCCGTTGCGCCGAAGCAGCAGGCCCCCGCAGTTGCCGCTGACGCGCCGGCGCTCGTCTTTCAGGGGAACGACATCGTCTGGGCCTGCGCGTCATGTCACGGCGACCATGGTGCCGGCGCGGGGCTGACGCCTGCGCTGGCTGGCTTGTCCGAAGCCTACATCGCGAAGCAACTCCACGACTTCGCCACCGGAAGCCGCCCCAACGAGTCCATGCAGTACGTGGCCAGCGCAATGAGCGCCGAGGAAATCGGGCAAGTCGCGGCCTACTACGCCGCGTTGCCGCGCGTTGTCGGCCCGCCCGTCGATCTGGGCGGAGACGCGGCACGTGGAGAGGCACTGAGCCGAACCGGCGACTGGAAAAAGGATATCCCGGCGTGCGTGACCTGTCATGGCCAGCAGGGCGAGGGCGTCGGTGGCCATTTCCCTGCGCTGGCGGGGCAGCAGCCCGAGTACATCTTCCACCAGTTGGTCTCATGGAAAGGCGGCCATCGCCACAACTCGCCGCAATCCTTGATGGATGACATCGCGTCGCGCATGTCGGAGCAAGACATGCGCGATGTGGCTCAGTATTTCGGATCTTTGCGTCCAGGCAGCAAAGGAGGCAATCATGATGAACAACGGTGATCGCCGCTCTGCGCATACGGGGACACTCAGGCGTGCCGGTTATGCCGCGGGGCTGGGTATCCTGCTGTTTTCGGCGGGTTACGGCATCTACGAGAGCGGCGTCATCGGGCGTCTGTACAGCGCGATCAGCGGCAAAACGGTCACGATTCCTTCGGCCGCGCCCTATTCGAGAGCAGACATGGAAGCTGCTCGCAAGGCCTATGCAAAAGACGCCAAGGCGTCTGCGCCCGGTATGCCTGTCGGTGCGGACGGCTATTACATCCCGCCTGCGGAGGATGACATTCCGAAGGGACCCTATGGCGATGCCATCCGGCGAGGAATGAAAATCTTCACCGACACTGGCGCCATGGTCAAGGACCACGTGGGCAATTCGCTGGCCTGCGCGAACTGCCACCTCGACTCGGGACGCCGCGAGAATGCCGCACCGATGTGGGCGGCTTATGCGTCCTATCCCGCTTTTCGCAGCAAGACCGGGACCATCAGCACGCTCGAAGACCGGATCATGGGATGTTTCACCTATTCGATGAACGCCCAGGCGTCGTCCTCGGGAAAGCCGCCACCTGCTGGCAGCGACGTGTACCGCGATCTCATGACTTACATGGCCTGGATGGCCGATGGGTTGCCTGCTGGCAACAAGCCGCGCGGAGCGCTCTATCCCAAGGTGGCGAAGCCAAAGGACGACTACGACGTGGGCCGAGGCCTGGCGGTCTATCAACAAAATTGCGCGCTGTGCCATGGTCCCAATGGACAGGGGACCCGGGAGGCGAACGGAAAAATGCGATTCCCCCCGCTTTGGGGAGCAGAGTCGTATAACTGGGGCGCCGGCATGGCCCGCATCGATACCGCAGCGGGCTTCATCTGGGCGAACATGCCCCTTGGAAAGCCGTACAGCCTGACTGAACAGGAGGCCTGGGACGTGGCGGCATTCATCAACAGCCACGAACGCCCCAAGGACACACGCCAGACCGGAACCGTGGCTGAGGCGCTGGAGAAATACCACGAAGGTGAGCAAAGCTACTACGGGAAGGTCTTGGGTGGGAAGCTGCTTGGGGTTGGAACGGATGCCACGAGCGGACCGTAGTCCCGGCGCGGATTTCGACTATGAGCAGGCCCGTGTCGCGGGCCGGATGGTGTTTTCCGTGGACGGGCTTTGGTGCGTGAGCTGCGCGATGGCCTTGCAGCGCGTCCTGCAGCGTGTTCCCGGCGTGGTCTCGGCGACGGTGAATTTCACCTCGGGCTCGGCACTTGTGACCTGGGCCCCGGAGTCGATCGACTTCCCCTTGCTGCTGCGAAAGGCCGAGGGCCTGGGCTACGCACTGTCGCCGTTGAAAGGCACCGATGAGCTGGAAGCGGCCCTGCAGCGGCAGGCTGGGAAGATCCGCTTGCAGCTTACCGTTGCAGTCGTCTTCGGGATGTGGAGCATGCTCGGCTCATGGGTGCTTTACCTCAATGCCGACGAGGGGGCAGCGCTCGCCATTGCTTGGGCCAGCGTCGTAGCGAGCCTTCCCGTCGTCGGATATTCGGCTTTGGACTTCTACCGCGCCGCCGCCCGTTCACTGCGTGCCGGGATCGCCGGGATGGACGTCTTTGCCTCTGTTGCTGTCCTGGGTTCCCTCTTTGTGTCGGTTGGCTCCCTGGCAATGGGGGCCGTGGCGATTTACACCGACGCTGCCACCATGTTGATCACTTTTCTGCTGATCGGACGACTGATCGAAATCCATGCCCGGCAGGAGAGCGGACTTGCCGTGCAAGCATTGCGCAGCCTTGCGCCGGAAACCGTGACCAAGCTGACTTCGTCCGGCGGCACAAAGGCCGAGAGCACCGTCCTGCTGGCAGAGCTTGCGCCCGGTGATACCGTTCTGATACGCGCCAACGAGCGCATCGCGGTCGATGGCATCGTCGTGGCGGGAAAGTCGGCCGTCGATCTCTCGCTGCTGCAAGGCGAGTCCGTTCCTCGCAGCGTTCAGCCTGGCGAGCGGGTCTTCGCCGGGTCCGTGAACCTGCGCGGTCCTCTGACGGTCCACGTGACCGCCGGTGCGGGAGAGCGAAGATTGGATGTCCTCGGCCTGCGCATGCTTGAGCTGTTTGGCGCCCGGTCGTCGTTGTCCGAGACGGCCGAGCGCTTCGTCCGGATACTGCTTCCGGTCGTGGTGACGGCATCTCTGCTCGCCTTCGTCCATTACCTGTGGAGCGGCACAAGTGCAGATCGGGCGTTGCTCGGTGCGCTGAGCATCCTTGTCGCAGCCTGCCCTTGTGCGGTCGGTCTGGCAATGCCGCTGGCCTACGCATTTACCTGCCGCGAGGCCGCTCGGCGCGGCGTCCTCTTAAGAGACTCTGCGAGCGTCGAAGCGTTGGCCCGCACGAGGATCATGGCGTTCGACAAGACAGGTACGTTGACGTGCGGTCAGATGCGTATCGTCAGCATCCAGACGCGGGAGGGATGGTCTGAACAGGACCTCATCGACCTTGCGGCAAGGGCTGAGGCCGGCGTCGTGCACCCCATCGCACACGCGGTGGTCCTCGCGGCCCGGCAGTCTGGAATGAGCAGCGCGTGCGAGCCCGACGGATGCCAGGTGACGGCATGCGCGAAAGGCGTGACGATGCAGGTGCCCGGCGGCGAGGCCGTGCGGGTGGGTGAAAGGAATTGGCTGCTTGCCGCGGGTGTCGAGGGCATGCCGCCGGAAGATGGCATGCCGGGGCTGGTACACGTTGCCAAAGGCAGGGATTGGCTCGGCTCCTTGCGACTACAGGATGCCCCTCGCGACGATGCTCGTTCGTCACTGCAGCAGTTGCGTGCGCAGGGATTGAAACTCTGGTTGCTGACCGGGGATTCCAGCGCAGCGTCCGACCGCCTGACGGCTGACCTGGGCATAGACTTCGACCGGGTCGAGACCCACTGCTCTCCAGAAGAGAAAGCCGACATCGTGGCAAAGAGCCCAGCGCCTGTCGCCTTCGTGGGAGACGGCGCCAACGATGGCTTGGTCCTGGCCCAGGCAGCCTGCGGAATCGCCATTCCAGGATCGAGTTCCGTGGCTGTTTCCGCAGCCGGGGTGGTGATCGCACACGGCAGCGTGGGCGCTGTCGTCGAGACCCGTGAGTTGGCTCGCAAGTTCGATCGCATCGTCCGGCAGAACCTCGGGTTTTCCGTCGCGTACAACCTCGCCGTGATTGTCGTGCTGTTCGAAGCAGGCGTGACGCCCTTTGCGGCCGCGCTCGCCATGCTTGCCAGCAGTGCGTCGGTATTTCTGAACACCTGCAGGCTGCTGCACGGCCGCCCTGTCTTGGACAGGTCGATGCAGGCCGACCCTGCTACATCCTGAAAGGAGCACTGGAATGCTCAGGCCGTGAGCAAGGTCGTGCGGTGGGGAAATGCCGTGACCTTGGCGCTTGCCGGCAGCGCACATGCGTTGACGTTCGCCCCGGATCCGCTGCCCCAGTGGTCGCTGCCCATCGTGCAAATCCTCGCGCTGGCGGTTCTGGCACGCGCCAGCTTCGCCGCCGAGCGCGGCCGGCAGGCATTCCTTCGCGGATGGGGGTTCGGTTTCGTCAATTTTGCGGTCGGCTTGTACTGGCTGTTCATCAGCATCCATGACTACGGTGGTTTGTCCGCGCCACTGGCCGGGGCCAGCGTCGTGGCGCTGTCTGCCTTTCTCGCGCTGTTTCCCGGTCTTGCCTGTGCGATCAGCAAGTGGCTGCAGTCCCGCATTCGGCGGCGAGCGGCACTGTCACACGTGCTGGCCTGGTCGGCTGCTTGGGCCGCCTCGGAATGGCTGCGCGGCGTGCTGTTCTCGGGCTTTCCGTGGCTGAACATTGGCTACGCCCATGTGGACAGCCCATTGGTCGGCTGGGCGCCGTTGCTGGGCGTGCATGGTGTCGCGCTGCTCGCGGCGTACCTCTCAGGGACCGTGGCGTTCCTGTCGCGTCCGGCCGCGGCGTCCATGCGTTGGAACGTGTCCTTGCTGGCGACGGTGCTGATCCTGATCGCCATGGGGTGGATACTTGCTCGTCTCGATTGGTCGACGGCCGAAGGCGAGCCATTGAATCTGAGGCTGGTACAGGCAAACATCGATCAATCGCAGAAGTTCGATCCGACGCGGCTCGAAGACGGCATCGTCAGGCACTTGCGGCTGGCTGCGCAGCCACCTGGTCCCGGAGAGCCGCATCCGGACCTGATCGTCCTGCCAGAGACGGTCGTGCCCATATTCCAAGACCAGCTCAACCCGACGATCTGGAAAGCCTGGCTTGACGTCGCCGCGCACCAGCGCAGCATGATTGCGATGGGCGTTCCTTTGCACAGCATGGCGGCCGACGGCAGCTCGCGGTACACCAACAGCGCCATCGGCTTCGACGCCGGCACACCTTTGCAGCAGCTTGTCGACGCCTCCCTGCCGCTACGCTACGACAAGCACCACCTCGTTCCGTGGGGCGAGTATGTACCGGCCGGGTTCGAGTGGTTCACGCGAATGCTGGACATGCCGCTGGGCGATTTCGATCGCGGAGCCCCGGTCCAGCTACCGTTCTCGGTGAATGATCAGCACTTGGCGTTCAACATTTGCTACGAGGATGTTTTCGGTTCCGAGCTGCTCCCGTCGCTCCTGCCGAACCCCGGCGGAGGACCCGGCGCGAGCGTGCTTGTGAACTTGAGCAACCTCGCCTGGTTCGGCCAGACCTGGGCGCTTCGCCAGCATCTGCAGATCGGGCGGATGCGCAGCATCGAGACCGCACGGCCTATGGTGACCTCCACGAATACAGGCATCACAGCCTCGATCGATCCGAAAGGACGGGTCGCTGCCGCTCTGCCGCCACACAGGCCGGGCGTGTTGTCCGTGACCGTACAAGGCATGAGCGGCCTGACGCCGTACGTTCGCCATGGCGACCAGCCCGTCCTGTTGCTCATAGGGATGGTGCTGGCTGGTCTCGCATGGCGCCCGACCCGACGGTAGCCGCAAGACCGGCAGCCGCACGAGCACTGCCATGCGCCCGATCCCCGGCGGCGGGTTACACCCAAGTCAGACGATAGATCGAACGAAGGGGAACCACATCAGCATGCATCCGTCCCTTGGCTGTAACCCCGCCATCCATGGCAGCACACCAAACCTACGGCTTTGAATCCAAACTGCGTCCTGCAGGCCAGGCTTGGCTTTTTTTGGGTGCAGGGTCAGTGGGCACGAGAAATTTCGCAACCAGACCTCCCCCTTCCCGGGGTTCGAGATTCAGTGCCCCACCAAATCTCTCTGCAATGGCCCGCACGATCGAAATGCCCAGGCCCGCCCCGTCCTTACTCTTTCGGCCCTGGTCGCCGCGCCAGAAACGTTGGCCGATTTGGGATGCCTGCTCGGCAGTCAGCCCGGGGCCACGGTCCGATACGGTAACCACACACCGCTGTGCATTCGGATCCAGGAACACGCCAACCTCGATCGCCGCATCTCGCGGCGAGTAGCGCATTGCGTTGTCAACCAGATTGCGAACTGCCGTTTCCAGCATCGACTTGGGCACCGGAGTTCCGGTGTCCTCGCCGATGATGTTCAACGACAAGCGCTCATTTTCGTGCGCCTTCCACTGTTCCAGCACGCCGCCGACAGAAGCGACCACAGAGGTGCAACCGTCCGCCTTGTCGGCAGACGTCTCGGCGCGGGCCAGCGTCATCATCTGGTCCAAGGTGCGCCGCAGTCGTTTCACGCCTTCCTCTGCACTGGAGAGAGACGATGCCACCTCGTCGCCTTCACTGAGCCGGGCCACCTGCAGATGCGTATCGATCACGGTCAACGGTGTGCGCAGCTCGTGCGCCGCGGCATCGGTGAATGCCCGCTGGCTGGCAAGTGTTCGTGCCAGGCGCTTGAGAAGCCCATTCATTGCGTCCAGAACCGGGCGCAGTTCCGAGGGCGAATGGTTGACAGCAATGGGGGACGTGTCGTCCGCGTGTTTGTCGCGCAATTGCTGCGACAGAGCCTCCAGGGGGGCCAGCCCCCGGCCAATGCCGATCCAAAGGGCAGCCAGGCCGCCAAGGAAAGCAATCAAGAATGGCACGCCAGCCACGCTCAGCAGTTCGTTGATCAGCATATCCCGCTGATCCACGCGATCCGCCGTCGTGATCTGGTAGCCATTGGCACGAAGAACGTAGACCCTCCACTGATGTCCCAAAACGTCCCGCGTGCTGAAGCCGGCCGGCAGTGACTCGAACTCCGAGTGAGGTCCAGTGGTCGTTTGTGCCAGGATCTCTCCCTGCAAGGACCGGATTTCACATGCGATGCCCTCCTTGCCGCTGACGCGCACCGCCTCGGTGAAGTCGTTGGACGCCGCATTCGGAGCCAGCGCGGCGCGTTCAAGAAGCCCGGACACCATGCGTGCCGACATGGCAAGGCGGCCGTCGAGGGTTCGGTCGAGATTGGAATGAACGCCGCGCATCATCCAGCCGGCGGCAGCACCCCACAGAACCAACAGCGAGATACCGGCGATCAGAACAGCCCGAAGGCGCAGGCTCATGATGCGAGCCTCCAGCCCAGCCGATAGCCGAGCCCCCGGACCGTCTCGATGGCTTCGGCGCCGAGCTTGCGGCGGATGTTGTGGATATGCACATTGAGCGCATTGCTGCCGATCTCTTCCCCGAGGCCATACAAGCGCTCGTTGAGCAGGTCGGGCGGGACCCACCGGCCATCGGCGTTGGCGAGATGGGCCAGCAGATCGACCTCGCGGCGCGACAAGGAGACGGACTCGCCCTGGAACCAGGCCAGCCCGCTCTCCGGCTCCAGCCGCAGGGGGCCGGCCGAGATGACCTGGGCCGCACGGCCTTGCGTGCGTCTGACCAGCGCATGCAGCCGGGCCGCGAGTTCACGCAGATCGAACGGTTTGACCATGTAGTCGTCGGCACCTTCATGCAGCCCTTTGAGCCTGTGTTCGATGGCGTCCCGCGCCGTGAGGATCAGGACAGGCAACTGAGGCTCGACGGCCCGCATGCTGGCCAGCAACTCCATGCCGTCCCGGTCGGGAAGCCCGAGATCGAGCACCAGGGCATGGAAGGTGTCTTCTGCATGCGTGGCTTCGGCTTCTTCTGCGGTGGCGACGTGATGCACCGCGATGCCGTGCTTGTGCAGACCGGCCACGATCCCTCGCCCGATCAGTTCGTCGTCTTCCACCAACAGTATTCGCATGGCGCCTACCCACCTGAGTTTGCTTGTTTGACACGCTCATGTTAGGCCAGAAATGACAGCAACGTAGGACGCAAGTTCCCGCTAATTCTCAGTTAATCGGGAGAAGACATGATTTTGAAGATTGCCCCTTGAGGGCGCACCTTCCAAGGATGCCCATGTGTATGAACTATGACCCGGCCCATGCTTGAAGCTCTCGATCTGGTGGGCATTCGGGGGGAGCACCGACTGTTTGACCATTTGACTTTCCGGATCGCGCCGGGCGAGTGCCTGTTGGTGCAAGGCGAGAACGGCAGCGGGAAGACCACGCTATTGCGATCGCTCGCAGGCTTCGCAACGCCGGATGCCGGCAGAGTTTTATGGAAAGGAAAGCCGCTACGCAATCAATGGAGTGAATACCAACGCGAACTGGTCTACAGCGGCCATGGCATTGGGCTCAAAGAAGACCTGAATGCCTTGGACAACCTGCTCGCCGCAGCCGCCATTGCAGGTGAGCCACTCACCCCGGAACGTGTGGAATCAGCGCTGGACGACGTTGGCTTGACCGAGCACAGGCATCTGCCGGTCCGGATGTTGTCGCAAGGCCAAAAGCGCCGTGCAAGCCTGGCTCGACTGCTCCTCTACAAGAGGAAATTATGGATTCTCGACGAGCCCTCCACAGCGCTGGACAAATTCGGTGCGCGATGGCTTGGTGAAGTGATCCATGGGCACCAGTCCCGTGGCGGAATGGTCGTTCTGACAAGTCACCAAGAGCTGGCCGTGAAAGCTTCTCAGACCGTCCGGATGGGGGCATGAGCCAGTGAGCCAGCCCCTCGTTGCCCATCCGGTGTTTGTCGTGATTCGCCGGGACTTGGAAGTGGCCTTGCTCCGAAGGTCAGACGCGCTGATACCTCTTTTCTTCTTTGTCGTCGTCGTCAGTCTGTTTCCCTTGGGTATCGGCCCCGAGCGCGAAATACTCCGGCGGATCGCTCCAGGCGTCCTGTGGGTGTCGGCATTGCTGGCCAGCATGCTTTCGCTGAATCGCCTGTTCGAGCAGGATCACGCCGATGGCACGCTGGAGCAGATGATGCTGTCGCCGGCGCCGTTGGCCATGTTGGTCGTCGGCAAGATCACGGCACATTGGCTGTTGTCCGGTTTGCCCTTGGCCTTGCTTGCGCCCGCGCTGGCATTGCAGTTCGACCTGCCTGCCTCGTCCCTCTGGATTCTGACCGCATCGCTCGCTATCGGTACGCCTGTGCTCAGCCTCATCGGCGCCGTCGGCGCGGGGCTGACGCTGGGCGTACGCGCAGGGGGTGTTCTCGTTGCTGTGCTGGTGCTGCCGCTCTACATCCCGGTGCTGATCTTCGGCGCCGGCGCGGTCGATGCGTCGATCCTCGGTCAGGGTGCGTCGGCCAACCTCTCCTTGCTCGCCGCCGTGTTCGTCTTGGCGGCGTTCTTCACGCCATTCGCAACGAGTGCATCGCTGCGCATCGCACTTGAGTATTGAGGAGCGAAGCGAATGGTCAACTGGTTCAAATTTTCATCTCCCAAAGCGTTTTACCCTATCGCGGGAAAGCTCATCCCTTGGCTCGGCGTGACCGCCGCGGCGCTGTCACTCGCTGGCGTCTGTGTGGGGTTCTTCTTGGCACCCACGGACGCCCAGCAGGGAGAGGGATATCGCATCATCTTCCTGCACGTGCCGGTTTCATGGATGTCCATGGTCATCTACCTGGCGATGGCGTTCTGGGCCGGCATTGGCCTGGTGTTCAACAGCCGCCTGTCGGCAATGATGGCCTCGGCGCTGGCCCCCACGGGTGCACTGTTCACCTTCCTTTCGCTGTGGACAGGCGCCTTGTGGGGAAAGCCGATGTGGGGAACCTGGTGGGTCTGGGATGCACGACTGACCTCTGAACTTGTCCTGCTGTTTCTGTACGTCGGCTTCATCGCACTCCAATCGGCGATCGAAGATCGTCGCCGTGCCGATCGGGCAGGCGCCGTGCTGGCGCTGGTCGGCGTGGTGAACATCCCTGTGATCTATTTCTCCGTGCAATGGTGGAACACCTTGCACCAGGGTGCCTCGGTATCGCTGACTCGCGCGCCCTCCATGGCGATGGTCATGTTGCTGGGCATGCTGATCATGGTTCTTGCGGCCTGGGCTTACACGGCTGCGGCGGCGCTGGCGCGCGTGCGCTGCATCATCCTGGAACGCGAACATCACGCCGGCTGGTTGCAGGACATCGAGGAGGTGAAGCGATGAACTGGGCCAGTGTCGGTGAGTTCCTGGCGATGGGTGGTTATGGTGTGTACGTTTGGGGATCCGTCCTGATGACGGTGGTGTTGCTTTGGACGGAATGCCGAATGCTTCGGCGCCGGCGCCGAGCAGCACTACGGCGCATCCAGTCGGAATTGCCGGGCAAGGAGGTGCGGCGTGAAGCCACGACATAAACGCATCGCACTCATCGTCGCCGGGCTATCCGCCATCGGCATCGCCACGGCGCTGGTGCTCAATGCCTTTCAGAGCAACCTTGTGTTTTTCTTTACGCCCTCGCAGATCAGTGCCGGGGAGGCACCATTGGAGCGCACCTTTCGAGTCGGCGGCATGGTGGAACGAGGCAGTCTGAAGCGACAGCGTGGTGAGCTTGCCGTGCAATTCGTCATCACCGATACGGTCAAAACAATCCCGGTCACTTATTCGGGCATCTTGCCCGACCTGTTCAGTGAAGGAAAAGGGGTTGTTGTTCAAGGACGGCTGGACAGTGCCGGCCTCTTTCGCGCCGAGGAGGTGCTGGCCAAGCACGACGAGAACTACATGCCACCCGAGGCCCAGCATGCACTGGACGAGGCCCAGAAGAATTCAGCTTCAAGGAAGCCTTGACCCATGATTCCAGAAATCGGCCACCTCGCCCTCATCGCCGCCTTGTTCGTGGCACTCGCTCAAGGTGTTCTTGCCCTGGCCGGCGCGGCGCGAGCCAACCTCACCTGGATCGCGTTCGCCCGTCCCGCAGCACGCACGCAATTCCTGCTGGTGATCGTCGGTTTTACAGCGCTCACCTGGGCCTTTGTCGCGAAGGACTACTCGGTCGCCTACGTCGCTCAAAATTCCAATTCTCAGCTCCCGCTGGGCTACAGAATGGCCGCGGTCTGGGGCGGACATGAGGGTTCGCTCCTGCTCTGGCTGCTGATGCAGACCGGATGGGCCTATGCGGTCAGCCGGCTGTCGAAGCAGCTTCCGGATGCCATGGTGGCGCGCGTTCTGGGTGTGCTCGGGCTGGTGACGGCCGGTTTCCTGCTGTTCGTCCTGTTGACCTCCAATCCCTTCGAACGACTTTTCCCGGTCCCGCAAGACGGATGGGATCTGAATCCGCTCTTGCAGGATATCGGCTTGATCTTTCATCCGCCGCTGCTTTACATGGGGTACGTCGGATTTTCGGTGGCCTTCGCATTCGCGATCGCCGCATTGCTTGCCGGACAACTGGACTCGACGTGGGCGCGCTGGTCGCGTCCCTGGGCCACCGCAGCCTGGGCGTTTCTGACGGTCGGCATCGCCTTGGGAAGTTGGTGGGCCTACTACGAGTTGGGCTGGGGGGGATGGTGGTTTTGGGACCCGGTCGAGAACTCATCGTTCATCCCCTGGCTGGTGGGCACTGCCTTGATCCACTCTTTGGCAGTAACGGAAAAGCGGGCCAGCTTCAAGAATTGGACGGTGCTGCTGTCCATCGGTGCATTTTCATGCTCGTTGCTTGGTGCCTTTCTGGTGCGCTCGGGCGTACTGACTTCCGTGCATGCATTTGCCACCGATCCACGGCGCGGACTGTTTATTCTGATTCTGCTGACTGTCATTGTGGGCACGTCGCTCGCTTTGTTCGCATGGCGAGCCCCCAAGGTCGGAATGGGAGGACGGTTCGACACGGTCTCCAGGGAGTCCTTGCTGCTGGCGAACAATGTGCTGCTGGTGGTCACTGCCGGCGCGGTCGCACTCGGTACGCTGTACCCACTGCTCATCGACGCGTTGGGCCTGGGCAAGCTCTCCGTCGGGCCGCCATACTTCAATGCGGTGTTCGTGCCATTGATGATCCCCGCGTTACTTCTGATTGCGGTCGGACCCGTCGCCAATTGGAAGGCCGCCCAGTTCGGTGCCATCTTCAGGCAGTTGCGCGTTCCGATGATTGCGGCACCCGTGGTGGGCCTGACCGCTCCATTCGTGCTGGGACACTGGTCAGGCTCCGCGGCGTTGGGCTTGATGCTGGCCACATGGATCGCCGTGTCCGTGGGGACGGGCATCTTCGGTCGAATGCGCGCCACCCGCGGCGGGTTGCGTGCCCAGCCGCGCAGTTGGCTTGGGATGCATATGGCGCATCTGGGCATCGCGGTATTCGTGACTGGCGTGACCATCGTCAGCGGGTATGAGACCGAGCGAGACGTTCGATTGGCCCAGGGAGAGTCCGTCAGCATCGGCGGCTACAACCTCACTTTGGTCGGCGTAAGGAGCGCGCGAGGACCCAACTACGTGACGCAGATAGGCGATATCGAACTGTCGCGCGACGGCAAGGTCTTGCGTCGGCTCCATCCGGAGAAGCGCAACTACCCGGCCTCGCAGATGCCGATGACCGAAGTGGCGATCGACGCAAATGGACTGCGCCACGTCTACGCGGCGCTCGGCGAACCGCTCGGAGAGGGCGTTTGGAGCGTTCGCGTCTACCACAAGCCGTTCGTCGACTGGATCTGGATCGGCTGCATCCTGATGGCGCTTGGCGGCGGCTTGGCCATCAGCGATCGCCGATACCGCCTGAAGCCTCGCCGTCAACACGCCGCCCAGCCATTGCCCGAGGCCACATCATGAACCGCTTCCTATGGCCGCTGCTCGGATTCTTTGTATTGGTGTCATTTCTCGCGATGGGACTGACGCTCAAGCCCAGCGAGGTGCCGTCGCCCTTGATCAACAAGCCCGCGCCACGCTTCAGTCTTCCGCAACTGCAAGCCCCGGACAAGACCTTCTCGCCCGAGAGCATGATCGGGAAAGTATGGGTACTGAACGTGTGGGCTTCCTGGTGCGCGCCCTGTCTTGAGGAGCATCCCGTCATCACCGAATTGGCCAGCAGGCATGCCGTCTCGGTGGTCGGCATGAACTACAAGGACACGCCGCAGAACGCCATCGCCTGGCTAGGACGCAATGGCAACGCCTTTGAAACGACGATCTCCGATGCGCACGGGGCTGTCGGCATCGACTTCGGGGTGTACGGCGTGCCGGAAACCTATCTGATCGACAAGGCGGGCATCATTCGCTACAAGCATACCGGGCCGATGGACGCGGGTGAAATGCGCAGCGAGCTGCTGCCGCTGGTGCAGGAGCTTGAGAAATGATCCTCTGGCGGCTGGCATTGTTTTTCTTTTTGTTCACGGCTCCGGTCTGGGCCAGCGACCAGGCGGCCGAGGACCGCATGCTGGGCATTGCATCCGAGTTGCGTTGCCTGGTTTGCCAGAACGAGTCGATTGCAGCTTCGCAGGCCGATCTCGCCGCCGACTTGCGTCAACAGATTCGCGAGCAGATCCGTGCCGGAAAAAGCGATGACGACATCCGAACCTATATGGTCGAACGATACGGCGACTTTGTGCTTTACCGCCCGCCATTGAAGCCGACAACGATGCTGCTTTGGTTTGGCCCGTTCGCGCTGCTTGCCCTGGGCTTTGTGGTCTTGGTCATGAGTCTGCGCAGCCGAAACCGCAAGCCGAAGAATGCTGCCCTCAATGAAGAGGAGCGCAGACACGCGGACGCGCTGCTGGCTCCGCCACACAATGCCCTGGACGAGTCATGAGCATCGTTTTCCTGGTTCTGGCGTCGGTGCTCGTGGGAGGCGTCTCGCTATGGCTTTCTTTCCTCCTCTGGCGAGGGGGACATGGTGCGGGCAACCAGGTTGCCCCTGACAGCGTGAACGCCGCGGTACTGCGCGATCAATGGGCGGAGTTGGAGAGAGACCACTTCAATGGCACGCTGTCGGCCCATGAATTGGCCGATGCAAGATCCGATCTGCAACGGCGAGCGCTGGATGAAACTGCTCCATCGCCGTCGAGATTGGGGCCACCTGCTGGAAGCAGGGGGGCAGCGATCACTGTCGCCATTGTGCTGCCGATCGCGACGGCGCTGACCTATTCGTACTTGGGGAATCCGGCCGCCGTGGACCCGCCACAGGTTCGCAGCGCGGGTATGACGACGCAAGCCGATGTGCAAGCCATGGTGGCCTCACTGCAGGCACGACTGGCCCAGCACCCCGATGATCCTGGAGGCTGGCTCATGCTGGCGCGTTCCTACCGCTACTTCGGCGATCATGAGCAAGCCGTCAATGCCTTCACTCGCGCCAATGAACTTGTCCAGAACGATCCACAAGCTTTGTCGGAATACGCGGAGTCGCTGTCCAGAATCCGCGGCTCCGGCTTTGAGGGAGAGCCCACCCGTATGCTTGAGCGGGCCTTGTCGCTCGATCCCAATGCAGCCCTGCCTCTGACTCTGGCCGGCGCTGCTGCGGTGCAGCGCCGGGACTACCAAGCGGCCATCGCGCACTGGCAGAAGCTGCTAGGGATGATGCCCCCCGACTCCGAGGCGGCGAAAGTCGTCGAGGCCGGGATCGAACGGGCCCGGACGGAGCAGGCGGAACTCGCCCACGGTCGATCATCAGAGCCAAGCGCAAAGCATTGATGGCATCCCGGTTCCCAGGGGCCGTGCGGGGGACCTTTAGTTTCGCTTAATCGGGTCATCGCATGATCCAGGCAGCTTTGCTTGGAGGATTCGGATTTGGCTTTTCATCGGCGCGTCGTAGCGATCTTTCTCCTGTGTTGTTGTGCGGTCGGCAGCGCGTGGGCGAATGGCCTTTTTTCCTCCTGGGGCAGCAGTGAACGGCAATTTCTGGACGTTGCCGAAGTTCTCAAGCTGGACCCTGCGCAGCAGCAGGGCGATTCGTTCTCGGCCGCTGGGCACATCGCCGATGGCTACTACGTCTATCGCCATGCCCTCAAGTTGGTCGATGCCCAGGGCCATGAGGTCAGCTTGAGCCTTCCGGCAGGAACGGCCAAACACGACGAATTCTTTGGCGACACGGAAATCTATACGGGCGAGGCGCTCAAGCTGCGCTTTCCTGCCACTGCCCCCGGCCCGCTGACGCTCCACTGGCAGGGCTGCGCGGAAGCAGGGATCTGCTATCCGCCGCAGACCATGAACGTGGCACTGCCGGCTGTGGTGGCCGGTACCTCCCCGGCCGGCAATGATTCCGTCCAGGGGAGTTCGGCCGTGGCCGCCACCCATGCAGGCAGCCAGGGTGGGCCGACCGAGGTGGCGGAGGATCAAGCCGCAGCGCAGCGGCTTGCAGCGCTGGGGCCCGTGTGGGGGACGCTGCTGTTCTTCGGCTTCGGGTTGCTGCTGGCTTTCACGCCATGCTCGCTCCCGATGATCCCCATCATCTCCACCATGGTGGTCGGCAGCCAGGCCAGGCCGCGGCGGGCTTTCTTCCTCTCCCTGTCCTATGTCTTGGCGATGGCGGGCACCTACGCCGCGGTAGGTGTGGCCGCTGGCCTGGCCGGGGCCAATCTGCAGGCCACACTGCAATCGCCTTGGCTGCTCGGAGCGTTTGCAGCCTTGTTCCTGGTCCTGGCGAGTTCCTTGTTCGGTCTGTTCGAGCTGCAGATGCCCTCGGCGCTGATCAATCGGGTCGAATCCGCTGGCAGAGAGCGCTCGGGCGGGAGCCTCCCCGGCGCGGCGGCGCTGGGCTTCCTCTCGGCGCTTCTGGTCGGGCCTTGCATGACCGCTCCATTGGCGGGCGCATTGCTGTACATCGGGCAGACCGGCAGCGCGGTCTACGGCGGCATGGCCTTGTTCGCGCTGGGTTTGGGCATGGGACTGCCCCTGCTGGCCATCGCCGTGTTCGGTGCCCGGGTCCTGCCGCGGCCTGGCGCGTGGATGGACCGCGTGCGCGTGGCATTCGGCTACGTCATGGTGGGCATGGCCGTGATGATGCTGACGCGCGTCCTGCCCGGCACGGTCAGCCTGGTTCTGTGGGGCGCGTGGGTCTTGTCGGTGGCGATTGGACTGATCGCTTGGGGCCAGGCCGTGGCAGCAAAGCATCGGCTGGCATGGACGCTGCGGTCCGGCGCTGTCTTCGCCGGCTTGTGGTCCATCCTGATGCTGGTCGGCGCGGCCTCTGGCGGCGAATCGGCATTGCAGCCGCTGGCACACCTGCGCGGGGATTCGGCTTCGGCAGCACCGGCGACAGGCGGCGTCGCTTACCTGCAGGCCAAATCGGTCGAGGACGTCGATGCGCATCTGGCACAGGCCGCCTCACGCGGTCAATGGACTCTGATCGATTTCTACGCCGACTGGTGCGTCAGTTGCCATGTGATCGAACGCAACGTATTCGGCGACCCGGCCGTCGCGTCCCGACTGGCCCGGATGCAGGTCGTGCGACCGGACGTGACGCGCAATGATGCGACCGACCAGACCTTGCTCAAGCATTGGGGTGTCATGGGACCGCCTACTCTCATTCTCGTCGGTCCGGATGGCAAGGAACGGCGCGATCTGCGCGTCGTCGGCGAGATCGATGCCAGCGCCTTCTTGGAGCGCTTGGACAAGGCTGGTTCCTGATGATCAGCATCGGTCCATTCTCCGTTCAGGTGGTTGCCGTCTTCTTGGCCATCCTGCTGGCCTGGGTCGTGGCGCGCATGGTGGCCAAGCGGTTGCCCGACTCTCCGTACAAGGCGGCCGGTGGCATGCTGCTGGACGCCGTTTTTGTGGGGCTTGTGGCAGCTCGCCTCGGCTACATCGCGCAGTGGTGGGAAGAGTACGCGCAGTCGCCAATGTCCATGATTTCCATTGGCGATCAAGGCTTTTTGTGGTGGGTCGGTGTCCTGGCCGCGGTGACGCTCATCTGGTGGCGCACCCGTGCGGTTCAGGCATTGCGCCGGCCTGTGCTGGCGGGAGTTGCGGCCGGACTCTTGGCCTGGTTTGCGGCCGGTGGCGTGCTGGCTTTGCTTCAGCGCTCGGCGCCGCCATTGCCGGCCTTGACGCTCGCAACGCTCGATGAACGGCCTGTCGTCCTCAATTCCTATGCTGGGCGGCCCGTCGTGCTCAACCTCTGGGCTTCATGGTGTCCACCATGCCGTCGCGAGATGCCGGTGTTCGAGCAGGCGCAAGCGCAGTATCCCGGTATCGCCTTCGTCATGGTCAACCAGGGAGAAAGCGCCCAGCAGGCCCGCGCCTTTCTTGAAAGCGAACGCCTGCAGCTCAAGGATGTGCTGCTCGACCCCGCTTCCCAGACCATGCAGGCCGTCGCCTCGCGAGGCCTGCCCACCACCTTGTTCTTCGATGAACAAGGACGCCTGGTGGATACCCATCTGGGCGAACTCACGATGGCAAGCCTCAAACACACGGTGTCGCGCCGATTCGCGCCAGCCCAACAGATCAAGACAGACAAGGAGTAATCATGTTTGCACAACGCTCGCACATTTCGTTCCTCTTGGCCGCCAGCTTCATGGCGGTCACCGGCTGCAGCAAGGCAGAGACGGCGGACAAGCCGGCCGTCCTCAAGGCGCTGGAGGGCCAGGGCCTGACCGTCACGCAGGAATTCAAGGTCGGCGGTGGTCTGCGCGCCTTCGCCGCCGTCGCGGGTGACCGGCCCATTGCCGTATACATCACGAGCGACGGCAATGCCATCGTGGGAACTCGCCTGAACGCCAAGGGCGAGCCGATGGACGAAGCGGACCTCGAAAAGCTGGCCGCCAAACCGATCAGCGACAAGGAATGGTCGCAGCTCCAGTCGTCTACCTGGGTGCTGGACGGCAAGGCAGATGCGCCGCGCGTCATCTACACCTTCAGCGATGCCAACTGCCCCTATTGCAACGCCTTTTGGGAAGCTGCACGCCCTTGGGTGGATTCCGGCAAGGTCCAATTGCGGCACATTCTGGTGGGCATCATCAAGGATGACAGTCCGGCCAAAGCCGCGGCCATCCTTGGCGCGCCTGACCGGAGCGCGGCATTGTTGACGAACGAACGACAGTTCGGCCAAGGCGGGATTACGCCAGCCAAGAGCGTGCCTGCCGATGTGCGCAAGATCCTCGATGACAACCTGGCACTCATGGCGAGCACCGGCTTCCGGGGGACGCCCGGCATCGTCGTGCGCGGCCCCAACGGGGTCCTCAAGAAATACAACGGCATGCCGCGAGGGGCGCAACTGGGTGAAGTGCTGGGACCGCGCTGAACCAGCCGCCGAGGCACCGAACCTGATGGCCACTTCTCTCAGACCGCATCCCAGGCTGTTCAACGGAAATTGCACAAAGGATCATTCACCATGCTCTCGCTGACGGGTGGAGTGCTGGGCCTCATCATTGGAGCCGTGCTGGGATTGACTGGGGCCGGCGGCGGCATCTTCGCCGTGCCGGCGCTGGTATTCGGCCTGGGCATGGACATCCGTCAGGCCGCGCCCGTGGCGCTGCTCGCCGTGGGCGCTGCGGCGACCCTGGGGGCTGCGCAGGGCTTGCGCCAGGGCGTTGTTCGGTACAAGGCAGCGATGATGCTGGCGGCTGCCGGTACCGTGACGGCTCCGCTGGGCGTGCAGCTCGCTCACTGGCTTTCGCCTCGATGGCTGAACCTGATCTTCGTCGCCATCATGCTCGTGGTGGCTTACCGTATGTTCATGTCATCCCGTGGCAACCAGCCGCAGGGCGATTCGGCTGACGAGCAGGGCCGGGTCTGCAAGATCTCCAAGGACACCGGCCGCTTCGTCTGGAACGTGCGAACCGCGACCACGCTGGGAAGCATCGGCGTCGTCTCCGGTTTGGCCACGGGCATGCTGGGGGTGGGCGGCGGATTCATCATCGTCCCGGCCCTGGCGCATTTCAGCGAGCTGCGCATGCACAGCATCGTCGCGACCTCGCTCATGGTGATCGCGCTGCTGTCCGCGGTGACCGTGTTCATCGCGTGGAGTCACGGCCTGACGCTTACCGCACCCGCCTGGACATTCGTTCTCACGGCGCTCGTGGGCATGTCAATTGGCCGCGTTCTGGCACGCAGGATTCCCTCAAAGATGCTCCAGCGGGTGTTCTCGATCACCTGCGTGGCCGTGGCGGCCCTCATGCTCATGCGCAATGTTGGCTAGAGGTCCGATGTTCGATGTTCGATTAATTGATGTGGACGGGAATATTCAATGCAGACAAGGAAAGCAGATATCGCCATCATTGGCGCGGGAACCGCTGGCAGCACCGCATTCCACGCGCTGAAGGCGGCAGGCAAACAGGTGGTTCTGATCGATCGGGGGCCATTGGGGACGACCTGCGCGCGCGTCGGATGCATGCCTTCGAAAGCGGCGCTGCATGCCGGCATGCACTGGAAGGTTGCCAAGGCACTCGCGGCGAGCGCCACGCCGTCGACCCAAGGGCCGCAGGCCTTGTGGTCCCACGCCCGCCAGACCAGGGATGCGCTGGCCAGCGCCGCCGCGGAACGCACACGCAAGGCGGCCGGCGAGAGCCTGATCATGGCCGAAGCGCGCTTCGTCGCGCCAGGCATCTTGCAGGCGGGCGAACAACGGATCGAGGCCGGCGCCTTCATCGTGGCGACGGGCTCCCGCCCGGTGGTTCCCAAAGCGCTCGAAGGTGTCGCCTCCCGCGTTCTGACCACCGATACCCTGTTCGACCTGGAAGTCCTGCCGGCCCGGATGGGGATCCTGGGGCTGGGCGCCATCGGGCTGGAACTCGGCTTGGCCCTGTCTCGGCTGGATGTGCAGGTGGTCGCGGCAGACCAGAAAGACACCATCGGCGGTATCCAAGACCCCGATGTCCTGAAGCGAGCGATCGCCAGGTTCGAGACCGAATTGCCGATGTGGCTGGGCGCCGCCGTCGAAGTCAGCCTTGAGGGCGACCAGGTACGCATGCGCACCGGCGAGCGCGAGGCCCTGGTGGATCGGCTTCTCGTCGTGACGGGACGACAGCCCAATACCGAGGCGCTCGACCTCGCCGCGGCCGGCATCTCCCTGGATCAGGCTGGCCGACCGAGCATCGACCCCGCGACCATGCAGGCCCCCGGGTCCTCCCAGGTGCCGATTTTCTTCGCAGGCGACGTGCAGCCGGATCGCCCCCTGATGCACGAGGCCGCGGACGAGGGCCAGATGGCGGCGCAGGCCGCGTTGTCGAGCTTGCGCGGGGAAAGCTGGCCAGGGGCATCGCGGCGCGTGCCGATCACGATCCTGTTCACCGACCCGGATGCGTGCGCAGTCGGCATGACCCATGAGGCCGCGATGCAGGAAGGCGCGGTCGTCGGCACTGCGGAAGGCAGCGGCAACGGGCGCTCCAAGATCCTGGGAGCCCCGGAAAACCTGCTGCGCATCTATGCCGACCCCGGCTCAGGCGCCTTGCTCGGTGCCAGCATGCTCCTGACGCAAGGCGAGCATCTGGCGCACCTGATCGCCTGGGCGATCCAGGCAAAGCAGACGGTCAACGATCTGCTGGCCATGCCGTACTACCACCCCTCCATCGAGGAGATGCTGCAAAGCGCCTTGAAATCCGCATCCCAGCAGATGCGCCCGTGAACGACCTTTCTGACGGCCACAGCCGAGCGACCATGACCCAAGACACCCAACGCCCTACATTGAAAGTGATCATCCACGCACCGACGGCAGAAGCCTTTGAGCGTGCGCGAAACAATGCAAGCAATCTCAAGCGCGCGGCGCCCGATGCCGATGTGCGCATCGTCGCGAACGCGCAAGCCGTCGCTGCCGCCCTGGACACGGCACCTTCCGACCTCGACACGCTCACCTGGGTATGTCCCAACACACTTTCGCGGATCGGCAGGGAGAACAGAGAGCCGCTCGAAGTACTGGACGGGCCTGCCGTCATCGAGATGGCGCGCATGCAGCAAGCGGGATGGACCTACATACGGGCGTAGCACGCGATTGCCCGTTCGGCATTGGGGGGGTGAGACCATGGAATTACGACATCTGCGCTATTTCATGGCCCTGGCTGAAGAGTTGCATTTCACGCGGGCCGCCGAGCGCCTGCACATCGAACAGCCCCCCTTGTCCCGTGCCATCAAAGAACTGGAGGACGAGCTAGGGGTCGTGCTGTTCGTCCGGAACCGCCGTGGAACCGTGCTGACGCCGGCGGGTGTCGTCTTTCTTCAAGATGTCCGCAGATTGTTCACCGTGCTCGAACAGGCACGCGAAAGCGCCCACGCCGTGGCAGCGGGTTTGCGAGGCAGTCTGCGCATCGCAATTTCCGACGGGGCGATCGATGCTCGCCTGTCGGCATTTCTGGCCCGGTGTCGTGCGGAGGAGCCGGAGATCGAGATACGTCTGTCCGAGGTTCCGCTGGCCGAGCAGTTACGCGGCCTGCGGTCCGGGGATTTCATGATCGGATTCGCGCATACGGCCGACGTCGGCGACGACATACGGGCTGAGCCCATCTGGCGAGATCCATTGGTCATCGCCGTGCCGGCACGGCACGCACTGCTCGCCCACAAAAAGGTCCCGCTCCAAGAAGTCGGGATCCATCCACTGGTCTTGTGTGATCCCCATGCATGCGAGGGCTACTGCCGGGAACTGACACGACTGCTGCAGGTGCTTGAGCACAAGTTGAACGTCGTCGAGGAGGTGTCCTCGCTGGACATGATGCTCACCTTAGTCGGTGCCGGCTACGGCATCGGTTTTTTGGCTGCAAGCAAGATTCCGGTTTGCCAACGCCCAGACGTGGTGATCCGTCCCCTGGCCATCGATTCAGCCGTCATCACGACTTACTTGCTGCGACCTGACAGCAACGATTTGTCGGCTTCGCTGGAGCGATTCATCGTTCGCCTACGTGAGTCTGCGAGCGGCTGACGCAGCCCCGCTGGCAGACACCCTCAAAGATCGGTTTCGGCACGAAGATTGCGCTCGGTGGCCGCCATCAATTCTGCCGCGCTTATCCTAAGTGCTACTGAAATTTTCAGTATGAGGGGCAGCGTGGGCACGTGCTCACCACGCTCGATCTTGCCCATGTGCGAGCGCGAAATGCCTGCCCGAGATGCGAACTCGTCTTGCGCGACTCCTTGTGCGACGCGCGCAGCGCGCACGGCCTGTCCGAAAGCTGTCGCCGCTGCGGATTCATACGTTTTTGTACCAGAAGGACGGCCTGGCTGAATGGTTGATTTCTGCATCAGCAGAAGCGTCAAACAATCTGCCAAAATTAACCACGTTAAAGATAACGGCGTTAAACTTCACTCTTGACCACGATGCAAGTTCACCTCCTCGGCCAGAACACTTTTTGGGGGCTCGCATGCATGATGCCACCAGCCAGTTTTCCCATCTCAGGCTTGCCATAGCACCTGGCGTGCCATCCTCATGCTTCTCCTCGCTTCTCGCCCTGCAACGCGCGGAAGAGCCAGAAATCACTATCGCGTTCTTTGAGACATCAAGTGACGACCTGGTGACGGGCATTGATGAAGGTCGCTACGACGCAGGAATGTCGCTCCGGGCCGTAAGCGCTCCGTCTCTGAATAGCCAACCATTGTGGCTTGAGAACATCGCTGTTGCCATGCCATGGCGGTCCCCGTTACTTGCCCAGACAAAACTCACGCTCGCCGAGCTTCTGAACTACCCCGTGTTTCGCTGGCCGGCAGAAAGCTGCTCACCGCTGGATCAGCGACTATCATCCCTACCACCGTTGAACCAGCAGAGTATCCAGCACGTGACCTCGTTCGAGATGTTGGCGCTATGGGTTGGCGCTGGCTATGGCGTTGGGATCACAGCGCAATCGCGCATCAAGCGTGCTGATGCATGGGGGATCACCGCCCGGCCGCTGGCTGAGGGTCCCTACGAGGTCGTGACGCATCTGCAGCGACCCAAAGGACGAGCCAACGCGGTTTCTGAGCGGTTCGAGCGCAGAGCGATGCAGGTAGCCAAGGATAGCGCGGTCCAATCGAATACCCGATAGCGTGCCCGCGCTGAGCGTCCCCTGATGTGCAGATGCCAGGCGTCCAACGATCCGCTGGACATGCATGATCGTCTGCTCGATTTCTAGACGGCGACATCGGCGCCTGTCCTTAGCTCCCGCACCACAGCACACTGAACGAACTCATGCAGGCGGTGCAGATGTAGCGCGGGGGCCGTGAGGCCCTCGCGGGCGCTGTAACACTACGCGCCGTCCAAAGCCACAGCGCTCTCCATCAGCCGGCGAACGCTCTGGCGCACCTCTTCGGAGATAGGCCGCGGCGGGACGACCTCGGGAGCATTCGCATGGGGCTGGCCGCCTGCGATGACCTGGGCCACCATGCCCAGATTGCTTGGCGTCACGATGTCGATGGCCGCGCGATCACCCAGGTCGGGGTGTGGCCGGGTCAACATGCGGTAAAGCTCCCATGAATCCGCCTGCGGGTACTGGTGCATGAGCACCTGGGCCAGCTTATGCTTGAGCGGCACCAGTTGCCAGTCGGGGACGCGCTGCCCCCGGTTGCCCAGGCTGATGGAGAGCAGCTTGCCGGCCTTCAGCTCGCGGTTGATCTGGTCCTTGGACTTTCCGGCGAGCTTGCCGAACAGGGGCACCGGCAGACTGCTCGGCGATTCGTAAATGGCCAGCATTTCCTCGCGCTCGCGCTGGATGGCGGACACCTCGGGTTCCGGCGCATGTGTCGGGGGTGGCGGCACCTGCGACAACCGTTGGAAGGTGATGCCTCCGTCGCTCGGCGTCACAACGATAGGGGTAGCCACTACCGGCGGAACGGGTGCCGCAGAGGAACTTGCAACGATGGCGTCAGCCTTGTCCTCCTCCGCAATGGCGGGCACGCCCTCGATGTGGATAGTGAGGTGTGCGCTGGCCGCTTCGACCTGGGCCTGTTCGAGCAAGTCGAGACGGTCAGCCCAGTCCTGCATCATCCGGCGCCGCGGCTCCACATACTTGGCGTGGTTGTAGGACGAACTTACCTTGTTCGGATCGGAGTGCGAAAGCTGGGCATCCACCCAAATCTTCGGGTAACCGATCTCGTTGAGCGCCGTCGAGATCGTTCCGCGAATACCGTGTCCGGTCAGTCGATCCGTGTAACCCATCCGCTTCAAGGCGGCGTTGAGCGTGTTCTCGCTGATGCGCTTCTTGAGGTTGCTGCGGTGTGTCAACAGGTGGCGCTGCGCCGGCCGCATCACCCCGAGCAGGTAGCGCACGATCTCGATGGCCTGGACGGACAACGGCACGATGTAGGGCGGCACATCCTGCGGACGCTTGCCCGCCTTGCGCATCTCGTCCTGAAGCTGCTTGACGATTTCCGGCGGGATGATCCACAGGCCACGGTCGAGGTCGAACTGGTCGGGGGTCGCGAGCCGCAGCTCTCCGGTACGCACGCCGGTCAGGAACAGCAGGCGGATACCAAGCTGGGTCTGCCAGCCCCGAGGGTTGTAGAGCCTGAGCTTCTGGAGGAACTCGGGAAGCTCAGGCAGATGCAGGTAGGGGTTGTGGGTCACCGCGGGCTTGGGCTCGGCCACTACGTCCAGGTCCGTAGCCGGATTGGCCTCCATTCCCTCGACAATGACCAGCGCGTAGCGGAACAACTGTCCCAGCCAGGTACGGACCTTCTCTGCAGTGGTGAACGCCTCGCGCTTTTCGATCCGCGCCAGGACGCCCAGGAGCTGCGGCCGCCGAATGTCATAGATCGACATTTGCTTGAGGCTGGGCAGCACGTCTTTCTCGAAGATCCGCTTGATCTGCGACAGCGTGCTGTTCCTGCCTTCCTTGAGTTCCTTGGCGCGGTGCTCGAACCAGGCATCGAAGACAGCCTTGAACGTGTAGTCCGAGGCCAACTTGACCGCGTGCCGCTTCTGCTTACGGTCAGCGTGGGGGTTGATGCCTTGGGCCAGGAGTGCCCGGGCTTCGTCGCGCAAGGTGCGGGCTTCGCGCAGGCCGATCTCGGGATAGTTGCCCAGGGAGATGCGTTTTTGCTTGCCGAGCCAGTAGTAACGCAGGTGCCACGATTTGCCGCCGGTAGGGGCGACCACCAGGCCGAGGCCGTCGGTATCGGGGATGCTGTAGGTTTTCTTGGCGGCCTTGGCTTGCCGCACGGTCAGATCAGAGAGTGCCATCATCAAACTCCTAAGTCGTGAGACTTAGGCTCGATGCTGCTGGTCATCCCGATCCAACCCCAGCAACAACCCGGAACCGGCACCACCCGCATTCTTTGGCCTTAATTTTGGCCTCAAAAACGCTGGCTGTCGGTGGATTTCCGTGGCTTTGGCTGGAATGAAAAAAGGAGCCGAAGCTCCTCTTTTCAATGACTTACAGACGTCAGTGGACGTCTGTAGATCATAAATTGGAGCGGGAAACGAGTCTCGAACTCGCGACCTCAACCTTGGCAAGGTTGCGCTCTACCAACTGAGCTACTCCCGCGGGGGCACTGCGTTTTGGTGTAATTTCTGACTTGGTTTTCAGAAAGGCCGTGTCCACCAAAGACAGCGATTATACACAGAATTTCGGGCTTGTGTAGCCTGGCGGGGCGGGGATGTGAAAAATCCCCGCTCGCCGAGCCAAACAGTGTCCTCAGGGCGTATCGCTCGATGCCGGCGTTGTGACGGCCGCGGCTTCGGGGGCGGCTTCAGGCGCGGGGGCGTCAGCCGGGGCGTCAGCGGATGCGGGAGCCGGCGCGTCGGCCTTTTTCGCCGGACGAGCCTTGCCGGCCGGCCGGCGCGAAGCCTGGCGGCGCGCATAGGCGGCTTGCTCCGCCGTCACCGTGCCCGCGGGCTGGCCTTGCAGGTCGACGCGGGTGGCGTCGGCGACCATGCTGCTCCAGTAGCGGCTGCCCTTGCACCAGGTGGCGATGGCTTGCTTGAGCTGTTCTTCCGTCATGCCCAGCTTTTCCAGATGCTGGGCCGCGTCGGCCAGGATGCCCTGCTTGAGCGGCAGCTTCGGCGCGGGATTCTTGGGGAAGGCCTGCGGGAAGTGCTTCTGCAGGCGCCAGATGGCCTCGACCACGGGGTCGACGGGCTCGCGCTTTTGCTGCGGGCGGGCGGCAGCCTTCGCTTGACCAGACTCGCGCTTTTGCTGCGGCCGCGCCGTAGCCTTGGCCTGATCAGGCTCCCGCTTCTTTGTCCGGCCTGCCGCCTTCGGTTGGACCGGCACCGCCTTTTGAGCCTGTGCCCGTAGCTGCTCGCGCAGGTCGGCAAGTTTTTCAAAACCCATTGTTATTTCCAACACCTCAGATTTGTTCAGGCTGAAGGTTACCGCAAGTGCGCGAATGCAGCACTGTCGGGACGCTGCGCGTGTGGCGTCGGCGCCATGGCCGCGGCAGTCGTCGGGCCTGGATACGCCGGAGTTCAACGCCCGGAAGGCGGGCAGGATGGCTGGCCTGGCACCTGTATTGAGCGGCCTTGCAGCAGGATGGGCGTGCCGGGATAGACGTGGAAAGGATCCACCGGCTGGCCATCGGCCACGGCGTCCTTGACTTGATAGCGCACGTTGCCTGACGCGGTCAGCCAGGTGCCTTCCGGCTCGCAGCGCAGCGACAGCGCCGAGGTTTCGCTTTTCGGCAGCAGCCTGACCAGGGTGCTGAAAGCCAGGGTAACGACCACATTGCCGGAGGTGCCTGCCTCGCCGCGATCCAGCAGGCTGACGACCGGCTTGATGTCCAGCCGGTAGACCTGCTCCTGCTCCACGTCGGCCAGCGGCTTGAGCGTGATGGTCTTGCTCTGTCCGGGCGCAAGCGAGAGTTTGAACGGGGATACGTAGAGCACAGGCTGCTGCGTTTGCGCGACTGGCTCCAGGCGTTCCTGTTCGGTCTCGACGCCGGGGTTGAGCAGGCGCGACAGGGCGATGGATACGTACTCGGCACGATCGCCCCGGTTGACGATGTACACCATGGTCGGCTTGTCTTGCACCACCGCAAGTTTGGGCGTCACGTCGATGTGCGCTGATGCGGGCGCCACCAGCGCGGCCCCCAGAAATAACAACAGAAGGCGGGAAGGTTTCATCTGCTTCTACTCGAAATCCGATGGTGTGCCGTGCGTCAGGGGCCGCGAGCCACCGGTTCAAACACCAGCGACAACTCGCCGACATAGTTGCCTGCGGTTTGCTTGAAATTGCCGGCTGGCGGAAGGGCCGAAATCGCCAGGCCGTAGTAGCCGATGGAGTCATCGCCCGCGGCCAGAGCTGGCGGATTCTGGAATCTGGCATCCTTGCCGACCGCCAGGGCTTTCTGTTCGCCGCCCTCCAAGGCCAGCGTGACCTTCGGGTCGCGGAACATCTGGGCCGCGTTGGCGGTGTTGCGGATCTCCAGCGGCCGGTCCATGCGCACCTGAAACGCTCCGCTCGAGGACACGATGCGCAAGCGCGCCCGGGTTTCATAGGGCGAGTCCCAACCGCGCTGCTGCTGCATGGCCAGGCCCTGGTCGAACCAGCCGCCTTTGTCGTCCGTGACCAGCAGCCTGTTGGGCGCCTTGACGGTGGCTCGGATTGTGCTCGTGGACTTGCCTGTCACCACGATATTTGTTGCGGCGGGCGTCGCCGCTGGCAGCATTCCCAAGGCCAGCAGCAGGCAGATGAGGGCTGCGATTCTGTTCATGTATGTGTCCTCATTGGGTTCAAGGCTGAGCGCTCTCGGCGATCTGATAGATCAGCACGCCATACGCCATGTTGATGACCAGGGGAGCGGCGTTGCCATGGGCCTCGTCCGGGCTCAGGATCACCCGCTCCCGCGGCCGAAAGGTGATGCGCCAGACCTGCGTGCGTGCGGGCGAATTCAAGATGCGCAGGTTCATCCGGTACTTTTGTCCAGGCGCCAGGATCAGGCGGTTGGGGGTGACCAGCAGGTCGGGCTGCTCCGTTTCGCCAACCGGCACCAGCACTTCCGGCATCGATCCGGGATTGAGCAGCAGCTGCTGCTCCACGTCCAGGTACAGCGGGCTGTCGCCGCGGTTTTCCGCCAGCAGTTCGCTCGGCGTCTTGCCGGGTTCCAGCCGCAGCTCGGCGCGCGGCAGATGCAGAATGCCGGCCGCCAGGGCGTAATGAGGCCAGGGCAGGGCGAGCGCGAAAAGGAGAAAGGCGGCGCCGCGGGCGATCCTTTGGGGGAGGGCATCAAGGCTCATGGCATGGACTAGGGCTGGGAGACTACCGTGAAGGTGAGCACGTCGCCGTAGTCGCCTTCTTTTGCTGCCTTCGGCGTATTGACCGTGAACTTGGGATTGAAGCACTCGCGGCCACCGTTGCCCAAGGTGGAAACCACATTGCGGGTGTTGGGCAACGCGACTTCCGTACTGGTCGCCGTGTTCTGCAGCAAGACCCGATAAGGTACTGTGTCGGAAGGCGAGGTCAGGTGTTGCAACTGGTATGAGCCATCGCCTGACAGGCCATTCTGATTGGTCGCGTTGATGGCATAACGCAATCCTGTCCATTTCTGCCCGTCGTAGGAAAAGCACAGCTGTTCTTTATCATTGTGGAACGATTCTCCCGGTGACAGCTCGCCTAGTTTCCAATCCGGCGCCGTCATGGTGATCTGGGCGTCCGAGGGGGGCGGCTTCGTTGGGTTGATGATTCTGCAGTTGCCTGATGTATCGGCGGCGTCGATGGAGATGATGTTGCTATCGCGCCATAGGTGGGTGCCGCTGACGAGCGCTGTCCGTATGCCAATGGCAGGCCTTCCATGCAGGTAGCCATTCGGAATAATGACCTCCAGGCGCGCACTGTGTGCTGAATAGTTGGTCCAGCTTCCTCTGGAGCTTTGGCCCGAGTAAATAAAGTTCGACCCCGAATAAAGACTGACACTGGAGTACCTCGTACCATTCATTGAGACGCTGTTGGCTACGCTGCTGGAGCCTGATTCCAACCCGCCTTCCGCCGAGACATAGGTATAGATCATGAGTCCGCGAGTCCAGACGTAGATCAGGGAGGGCACGGCCTTCATGACCTCTGCTATCTGACTGACATCGCGGAGGTCGTAGGTCACGCTGAACTTGCTGGTTTGATTCCCCAGGTCCTGGTAAGTGCAATTGCGATAGCCCGTGGCAAGACTGGCATCGACGAAGTTAAGCCGAATCGGCCGGGCGTTGCTTGCGGCCGTCGCGCCGAGTGCCAACACCAGGATCAAGAATTGTGTACGCAACCGACTTTTCAAGAATCGAGTGGAGTTCATTCTGAGCATCTCTTGCTTGATCCTCATGTTTTTCCAGGGCAATTGAAGTCCTGCGGCGCGTCGCCGATCAGCATCTTCAGCTCCCGTCCCTCGAAGCGTTGCGACACGCCGGGAAACAAGACCACTCGGTTCTGCTCCTGCTTGCGGTCAGGCGACGCGATATCCTCAAGGACCAGGTGCACATTGCCGGTGTTTTCCAACGTAACGCCCGTGCCTTCGCAACGATAGGACCACGCCGACCGCTGTTGCGCTGGCGGCGGCATGTGATGAATCAGGACGCCATACCCCACCGAGACGGACATGGGTGCCGTGATCTTGTCCTGGGGCGCCGATTCAACCTGCATGGCCTTCACCGGAACCACATACAGGCGATACATATCCTCCACCGCGGGCACGGATAGCGACTTGAGATTGACCACACGGCTTTGGCCCGGCCCCAGCGTCAGCTTGTCCGCGCTTGCGAGCAGGCCGGGATGTTCGAGCTCGCTCAGGGGTATCTTGTCTTCGGGGCTGAGGCCGGGGTTCTTTACCTTCATCAGCGATATCGATAAATAAAGCGGCGCGTCCCCCAGGTTCTTAAGCGTCACGCCGTACTCGTGGCCATCAAAGACCTTCAGGCGGGCCGGCATGACCATCAGTTCGCCTTCCGCTTGCGCATGGGCCGCCGCCAGTAGTGTCAAGCCGAACAGCAGCGGCAATGTGGTGCGTCGCATGGTTGTGTTCTCCTATTCTGGTGTCCGATTAGCGGCAGCGGTAGTAGCTGCCGTTGAAGGTGTTCGTCAGGTCACATTCATAGCGCCGGTCGGGCTGCTCTACCGTGATTGCGCGCAGCACGGATTTGCTGGCGACCGAGAACAGCCCGTTGGGATAGGCGGTATCGCCGGTCTCGATGATTTTTCCGCCCACTGGCTTGCCCGATGCATTCAGCAAAATGCCGCTGTAGACCATGTTTATGGCCACCTTGGCCTTTGCCGCATAGACCTGGCCAGGATGGGCGCGGACCACGTTCGCCGGGACTTCGATGTTCATGTCCATGTGCTCGTTGTTGCTCAACACCTGGGCAAACGGCAGGTCGCGATAGTTGTTCAAAGGAACTGCGTAGGTGCTGCCGCCGGCGACCGGGTGGCCTTCCACGCTGAAACCGTATGCCGTGCCCTCGATATTGGGCGTCTCCAACAGCATGGCGCTACCGCCGCTGCTATAGCGGCCGAGCGCGACGCCTTCCGCGCTGGCAGCCAGCATGCCGCGGTAACTGAAGTCGGCGTTGCTGCCGTAGTCGCTATGACCCAGGTTGAGCGATGTGTCGCCGCGCGTGCCGGAGCGGTTGGCGTAGAGGTTGACGCTGTTGCTTGCGCGGCTCCGGTTGACTGTCACGCCGGCCGTCGAACTGCCGTAGCTGTCCTGGAAGTCCTTGCGGTAGTCGCCGCTGAGCTGGGTATCGCTGCCCTGGCGGGCAGCGCTGAAGCTGGCCTGCGTCTTGTCCAGGGTCCAGCTCATGTTGAAGTAGACGGCGTAGCCGCCGTCGCCCTGGCCGTAGCCGCCTTTCTGCACGCCGAGCGAGAAGGTCGACCAGAGGCCGTTGGGGCGGTAGTTCCAGCTCATCTCGGCTTGTTGTATTTCGCCGCGGCTGTGCTTGTTGTAGTTGTAGCGCGCCACGACTTTGCCCAAGCTTCTGCTGTATGAAAGACTGGTGCTGGGCGCGCCCCAATAAAAGCGCGATACGTTGTTGTTCTGGTAGCGGCTGATCATCGCGCTGCCCAGTACGGGATCGCTCATCGAAATATTGAAGTAGCCGCCAACGCCGCGTTCGCCGCCAAGAAGGCCCAACGTGGGGTTGAGGCCCGTCGTGCCGATCTGGCCGGGACGTGTGACGTTTACTTCGCCTGCCCAGCGGGATCGGTTGCCGGCGATGAACGAGGCATTCATATAGAACTGGCTAAGATTGCGGCTGACGGCGGCCTGGAACAGTTGGCCGTCCGTGCCCATTTCCTTGCCTGCCGTCACATGCCAGGAGTTGCGCCCGCCGCCGCTAAAGTTCAAGTTGTTGATGTCGCGTGTTTCACGGTTGACCAGATTGCCGTTGCGGTCCACCAAGCGGATTTCCACCGGGTAGTAGCCTCCAGGCAGGTCGATGAAGCTGATCTCGTTGCGCCCAAGTATGGCTGGGCGCTTCAGGATGAGGCGTCCATCGCGGTAGAACTCGTAGTTTCCTTCGGCGGTGGAATACAGCACCAGCGAGCCCGCATCCTGATCCGCGCGCAAATGGTCCTGGCTGCCCAGGGTGATGAACTGGTCAAAGCTGGGGGACAGCAGCGTGCCGACCGAGCCCGAGGCATAGTCGAGGCTGTTCTGCTTGCCCGCCCGGACATAGGTGCCTGGAAAATTTTTTTGCACGAAGTAGGACGATATGCCTTGATAGCGGCTGCTGTGGCCGCGCATGCGGTTGCGGCTGCCATACCAGCTCATATAGCCGAAGCTGCGCATGGGCAGGCCCAGCCAGGTCGAGCCACTGACGTTCAGGGCGCGATAACTGTCGGACGAACCGCGTAAGTCCAGAGACTGATTGTTGATCAGCCCCCAGGTGGTTGCGGGGGACAGGTAATCGTCGCGCGAGGTTCTGATCTGCAATGTGCGGCGGATCTTGTCGACGGTGACGTAGTGCTCCGCCAGGCGCAGGTCGCAGCCGTTGACGCATTGCTTGTAGTCGATCCCGGAAACTACCTGGCGGATGGTCTCTATCTCCTCCAGCGCCACACCGTTTTCGGCGTACTTCGCGGGGTCGAACGTGAGCTGGTTGCGCTGCGGGGAATAGGCGATCAATCCCGGCAGCGTCTTGCCGTTGAAAGTCGATACGTAGCTCGCGCTGTTGTCCATTTCAACCGCGCTGAATCCTTTGGGTATGCCGTAGGAGATCTTCGCTTGCGCAAAGACCTGGGCGGATGCCGCAGCAAGCATGCAGGCCAACAGTTTCTTTAGGCAATAGGGGACCCGATGAGCTTGCATGCCCGGAAATCCAATTTTGGGAGAACGAGCCCCGGCCGGGGCCCTGGGTGAAGGGGCGATGCAGTCTTACGGGACGGGCTCGAACAGCAGGACCAGATCGCCGCTGTAGCTCCCGTTGGTGCTGGCGGTGGAATTGGCAGCTTTGATCGGCGCCTTGACGAAGATTTTCAGATCATGCAAGTCATCGTAGGAGCCGTCGGCGGCTTTCGTGGTCTGAGCAACCTTTCCTTCTGTGCCGAACTTCACCTCGACCGGGGCCAAGCCATTGGAGTTGCTCATGGTAACTTTGGCATCGGTCATCTGGTATAGGCCGTTGGACATCTGCAGAGGTCTAGCCAACTGGACATTGACGCCCGATGCGATCTTTGTCCAGATGCGGATCGGCAGGGTCTTGGAAAACTCCATCTGCTTGTAGTCCTTCGCGTCGAGTTCCTCCGTGCCGTACCACGTCGAGCCATCGGGCTTGGAAACGAAAATCGCATCGTGGATCTGGGCCGTCAGGGTGATGGTCTTGGTGACGGGAGCCGCATGCGCCACGCCCGCAAACGCGCCAGCCAATCCCAGCGCGATCAGGATCTTGTTCAGTTTCATGGATGAAAACCTGGAGTTGAAGTTGAATGAATGCCTTCGAGAGTTGTTGAAGGCGGGGTTGTGTAGCGGACGCTTCGTGTGCATCCGACCCCACGCATCATCCTTGTTCAACCTAAGTCCAGGTCTGAGAAATTTCTCGTTCTGAGCCCGATGCTGGCGGAATGCCGCTCGGCTATCGAATCTGGCCTCCAACCTTGAAGTCCCGCCATCTGTCGCCGCCCATCGTCAGCAACAAGTCCAGGCTGTCCGCACCGATGCGCGGGGATAGCAGATCTCCCTGGAACATCAGGTTTGGAAACGACCGCAGCCAGTGAAAATCGATGGCATGGTTGATATCCGAGACCAGCACCGGCAGCTTGAATGCCTGGGCGCGTTGCAGCAGGGAAAAGAACTTGCCATTCAGCATGGGCTGTTCTGAGATGCGCTCCGGGATCTTCAGGTGCAGGCCCACGACGCGCAGCACGCCGTGCGTGTTTGGTCGGCCCTCCACCAGCGTGGGATTGATCCTTACTCGCAGGCCGGCATTGAAATCATGCCGGTTCTTGTGCAGTTCGGCGTCCGGCAGCAGATCCCACGTCATGGGTATGTTCAAGGTGAACAGCGATGCGGGATAGCTCGGGCCTGCCGCGACGCCGTCGGCGGGGGCCGCGCCTAAGTGCAGGCGGCTTCGCTCCAGCGACAGGTCTAGCTCGGTGCATACGTTTCGCGCCGACCACTCGATGCGCGGGGCATCGAGCGCATAGCTGAATGACAGGGGAATGCCCTGATGCCCCTGCCGGAAGAGATGCAGCGTGTCGTGCAGTCTGTGAGCGGCGGGATCATCGATGAAATGTCGGGTCGCTTCGGCCGCGGGCAGGTCAGGCAATGCGTATTCGCATACCCGGCCATCGGCGGAGAAGACGGGTTGATAACCGACTAGCGCCGAGGGCTGACGCGCGGGGCGAAAACCGACGCCACCGCAAGAGAGATATTCCATTTTCGGTAGTAGCGCATGCCTGCGCGTTGCCGGCCAGGATGGCGACGGCGCTTGCGCGCATGGCATGCATTCGTTTGCAGTGGATGATTCTAGAAATCACCCACTGCATGGGCCATGGGAATATTCTCAATTGTTCCCAATGGCCTCGCGCCGAGTGAACGCGGCCTCTCAAAGAAGGGGGGCGAGTCTGACTTCGCTGATTTACTCTTTCGCGATATCGAGCATCTTGTCTCGCAACTGCGCGACAAAGGAGGCCACCTGCTGGGGCATGGCGCCGCCCAGGCCGTCCTTGCGGTGCAGGGCGGCAAGATCATCGGCCTGGGCCAGCAGAGGGGCCATGTGCACTGCGGCCAGGCCGCCGCGTATACGATGCAGCAAAGCGCGGATATCGGCGTTGTCGCCGCTCTTCATCGAGGCTTCCAGCCGAACCAGATCCTTGTCCATGGTTTCGAGAAAGACGGCCTTGTACTTGGCGGGAACCACCGGCTTGCCGGGCCGCGGCGGTTCGGCGGTGCTCTGTAGCGGGGCAGCCGGCCGGTCGGGCTTGCGGGGAGGTGCGGCGGCGTATGCCTGGAGCCGTTGCCTGAGCGTGCGCAGGCCTATCGGTTTGGCGAGCCAGCCGTTCATGTCGGCCGCTGCGCACCGCTGTTCCTCTGCGCGGGGCGTGCTTGTGACCAGGGCAAGGATGGGGACCGTCGCGCCCTGGGCGCGCAGGGCCGCGGCGAACGCGTAGCCGTTCATGCCGGGCATGTCGGCGTCCGCCATGACCAGGTCGTAGGGCTGTATGTTCCACAATGCCAGTCCTTCGGCCCCGTCCGAGGCGACCGTGGCGTGGCAGCCCAGGCGCGCGAGCTGATCCTGCAGCGTGGCCTGGTTGATGAGATCGCTCTCCACGACCAGGACGCGCAGGTTCAGGAGGCGGTGGGCAGGCAGCGCGGCATGCGGGGGCCGATCTGTTCCGCCTTGCATCAGGTGTTGTACCGCGTAGCCGATCTCGCGCGCGGAATGGCGGTCTACCAGGACCGTGCCGCCGCCGCCGCGTGCGCTTCCCGCCACGATGCGCGGCCCTCTCCAGGGCGCATGTTCGGCATTCTTGTGCAAGGCCAGGTCGACCAACATGCCAGCCTCGTTGCCGTTGGCGACGATGCCTGCGGGGACGGTTCGGGACTGGGCCCCCCATTGCCGCAGCCACTGGGCCACGCTCTCGCCCGCTTCCTTGCGGGCGCTGCGCACCAGCACGCTTAGACCCTGCAACAGCGGTGGCGTATAGGCCAACGCGTCCGCCCGGTCCACCATGAAGGAAATGGAGAAGCTGCTGCCCAGCCCAGGTTCGCTGATGACCTGGATACGGGTTCCCATGAGCGCCGCCAGGCGGGCGCAAAGAAACAGACCCAGACCCAGGCCCGCGCCGCGCGCGGCCTGCGTTCCGGCAGCGGCCTGATGGAAGGGTTCGAACAGTTTGGCCTGCTGGGCTGCGGCGATGCCAATACCGCTATCGGCAACCTGCAGGTCCAGGCGGACCCTGGCGTCTGGCATGGCCTGCGCACGCAGCCTGGCGACGACGTGGCCGGAATCCGTGAACTTGATGGCGTTGCTCAGCAGGTTGTTCAGTATCTGCCGGATGCGTCCGGCGTCGCCGGTGACGCAGTTCGGTACCGAGGTGTCCAGGCAGCCATAGATGATCAACCCCTTGCGTTCTGCTATCGGAGCATGGGCCGCGACCGTGCTTTCGACCAGCTCGAGGGGATCGAATGCGCCGGTTTCCAGGGAGAACTGGCCTGATTCTATCCGGGCGATGTCGAGCAGATCGTCCGTAAGCTGCTGCAGCGCGAGGGATGCGTTCTGGACGCGGTCGACGTGTTGGCGCTGTTCTTCGTTCAGCGCCGTCATGCCCAACACCTCAAGGGTGCCCAATACCCCATGCAGCGGCGTGCGGATTTCGCGGTTGATGGCGGACAGGATGCCCGCCCCGGATTCGTAGAGCCTGTCTGCCTGAGCCTTTGCGCGTTTCAGTAGACGCTCCATGTCGGCGCGTGCGCTGATGTCGGCGAAGGCGCACAGCACCACATCCTGCCGGCGGTATCGAGTCGGGGCATAGGCTACCGTCAGCCTGCGGCCGTCATGGGTTTTGAATGCCTCGATGTTGCCTGGCTCCCGTGCTTGCAGGGCTTGCATCAAGAGGCGTCTGGCGTCGGGTGTGTCGGGCAAGACCTGGCCGGCGCCCGCGCCCAACCATTGCAGCGCCAAGGCGTTGCCGAAGACCAGCCGGCCGTTCTCGCGCGAGAGCGCACATAGCGCGCAAGGCGCCGTGGCGAGCATCGTTCGGCAGAGCGCCTCGCACTCGGCCAGCGCCTGCCGCGCCGCTCTCGCCGGCAGGATGATGCGGCGGCGGCACCAGAACCAGAGCAGCGCGCCGGCATAGAGTCCGGCGGCCAGCAACAGCAAGGTGCAGGCGAACAGCCAGATGTTGGTCTGCACGATGGTCGCGAAGTCCAGCCGCATCAGGTCGGCGTGGCGCCGTTGGATCTGTTGGCGCCCGCAGTAGAGCGCGGCGACGCAAAGCAGGACGGGCGGCATGGCGCGCAGGCACGCCATGCTCAGGTGGCGCAGGCTGCGGGCTATTCTGTTCGGCGGCATATCCGGTATCGGAGCGATGTCGGCATGCCCTAGTGGGGCGGAGACAGCGGGGCGAAATAGGAATTCGGTTCGTAGGCCAGCAACTCGCAGAAGGTCGCAACGTTGACGGCTGCGGAAATAAGGAATCCTTGTGCGACATCGCAGCCGATCCGTCGTAGCAATTCCAGGTCTTCCAGCGTTTCCACGCCTTCGGCGGTCACCTGCAGGCCCAGTTGTCGTCCCAGCTGGATCGACGCCACCAGCGCGGCCGCCAGCGACTCGTCGGCCGCGGCGCCGTTGACGAAGGCGCGATCGATCTTCACCTCGGTGTAGGGGGTGGAGATGAGGTTATACATGGAGCTGTAACCCTTGCCGAAATCATCTTGCGACAGCCCGAACCCCTTCAGGCGCAGGCGGCTGGCTCCCATGTGGAACTGCCCGGCGAGTGTCGGCATCGCGTCCTCGAGCAATTCGAAGGTTACGTCCGAGGCGGGTATGCCGAGTCCGGAGACCATGGCATGGAGTTCGTCGGGCAACTGCGGAAGATCCAGCAGGCTGGCCGAAAGATTGACCGAAATGGGAATGCGGTGCCCTTGATCGCGCCAGATGGAATAGGCTCTCAGGCCATCGTCCAACATGCGCAGCAGCAGTTCGTGGTCCAGATCGTAGGCGCGCAGCGATGCGAGGAACGAGGAGGGCAGCATCAGGCCCAGTTCTTTGTGCTGCCAGCGGACCAGCGCCTCGGCGCCGACGATGTTGCCGGAAACGAGTGATTTCTTCGGCTGAAACCAGGCCTGGATACTGCCGTCGCGCAGGGCGTTCTCGATCATGCGCCGGTCGAGCAGAGGTCGAGACTGATCGGCGCCGGCGGGAGTTCGCGCTGGCGCCGGGGCGGTCTGCTTTCTCAGCAGTCCTGCCGCCAGGCTGCCGATCTGCTCGGTGGAAACCGGCTTGATGAAGCTTGCCATGACGGCGAATCCGCGCTCTTTTGCCATGAGTCCGATGCTGTTGCTCATCCGCCGGGAGCATCCCGTGACGATAGCCAGTATCGGATTCAGGCCGCGACAGGCGAGTTCATGAATGAACTGCGCGCCGTCCATGCCGGGCATGTCCACATCCATGAGCACCAGTTGATGTTTCTCTCTCCAGATCTGGTCCAGGGCGTCGTGCGCGTCGAGCGCCGTGTCGACGTGCGGGAAGCCTGCTTCCTCAAGCATGTCTTTCAGCAAGGCGCATTGGTAGGCGTGATCATCCAGTACCAGTACTTTGAGTTTGGACAGCATTTTTTCGTCAGCCTTCGGCGTATGCGTGCAAGGTTGCGGTCAGGGCCAGGATGGGCAGGGGCTTGATCAGCACCTGATTCATGCCGGCTTCCTGCGCCTTGGTTATGGTTTCGGGCGCCGCGCAGGCCGTCACGCCCAGTATGGTTCTCGGGTAGCCGAGTTTGCGCAGGGCTCTGGCCAGCTCGTAGCCGTCCAGGACAGGCATATTGATGTCGGTGATGACGGCGTCGTACTTGTCGGGATCCCAGCGTTGCAGCGCTTCGCCGCCGTTGGAGACTATGGTGGCTGAGCATCCCAAGTACTCGAGTTGCTCGCGCAGGATGATCTGGTTGATTGCGTTGTCCTCGACCACCAGGATCCGCAGCCCCAGCGACGGCCGTTGCGTGCCGGGAGAGGGCGGCAGGACTTGTTCGCGGCCGTGTTGGGCCATGCCTACGGCGGTTCCGATACTGAATGGATTGCCCTGACTGGTGACGCCGAGGCGGCCGCCGCGCGACGCGATCGAAGCATGGTCGGCGCCTGGGGCGAGCACGCGCACCCTGCTGCCGGCCCAAGACGCTTCTGTCAGTCCGGGCGGCCAGGTCTGCAGCAAGACCGCGTTGTCGGCATCTTGCCCATGGCTCTGCCCGCGATAGGGTATGGCGATGGCGCCCCAATTGTTCAGCCACGCGCATGCGTTCGCCACGACCTCCGGAATGGCGCCGCTGACGTAGACGGCGCTGCGTCGTAGCGCTATGGGCGATGCCGGTTCCATTTCGGCTACGTCGAGCACGACGGTGAACGTGATGCTGGTACCCAGGCCGACCTCGCTGACCACGGTCAGGCTGCCTCCCATCAGGTCGACCAGGCGGCGGCTGATGGCCAGGCCCAGGCCAGTGCCGGTCGCGTCCCGGCCCAGCCCGGAATGCGCTCGAAAGTAGGGCTCGAATAGCTGGGCTTGCGATTCCGCGCGTATGCCGACGCCGGTATCGGCGACCTGGAAGCGCAGCGTCACCTTGCCAGGATCGACGACGCTCGCGGTTCCTCGCAGCACGACCCGGCCCGCCTCGGTGAACTTGACCGAGTTGCTCACCAGATTGTTGAGGATCTGCTGCAACCGGACCGGATCCCCCTTCACCATTGCCGGCATACCGGTGTCGGATAGGGAAAAAATCTGTAGCCCCTTGCCCTGGGCGCGAGCAGCATAGTTGGCCACGACTCTTTCCAGCATCTCCGCGGGCGAGAACTCCGAAAGGATCAAGTCCTCGTGGCCGGCCTCCATGCGGGACAGGTCCAGCGTGTCGTTGATGGTGCGCAGCAAGGTCGAGGAGGATTGCTGGACGGTTTGAAGGTATTGCTGCTGCTGGCTCGTCATGGGCGTGAGCGCAAGCAGCTCCAGCGTGCCCAGGATGCCGTACAGAGGGGTGCGTATTTCGTGGCTGATCGTGGCGAAGAACAGGGTTTTGGCGTCATTCGCCTGGTCGGCAGCCAGTTTGGCACTGCGCAAGGTGTGTTCAATTTCCTTCTGCGCGGAAATATCGCTGATGGCGCATATCACGACGTTCTCGGATTGGTAGCTGGTCGCGGCGTATGTCAGGCAGACGGTGCGTCCGTCGCCAAGCTGATACTCATGCCGGCCTGCCTGGTCTCCAGCGCTGCGCGTGTCCTCGCGCCACCTGTCGTGCGCGCCCAGCAGATGGCGTGCCGTCTCGTTCGATATGACCTGGGTGCCGTCGGCGGGGCGAACCAGGCTGAGCCCGATCGGCGCGACGTCAATGATCTTCCGGTTCAGGGCGAGGCTGTCGATGAGCGCGGTCTGATGCCGGATCGCGGGCGAAATCAGCGTCTCCCTGATGTGGCGTACGCCCAGCAGGACCACCGTGCTCAGGCAGGCCGCGATCGTGCCCACAGCCCAGAAGGCGGATGCGCCATGTTTCAGCACGTCCTGCGTCGGCACGTAGTAGATCAGTCGCCAGCCGGCTTCGCCGACCGCCTTGCTCAGCGCCAGGCTGTGGGGAAGCCAGCTGGCGCCTTGGAAGCTGAAGGAGTCGCGGGTCAATCTCGCCGACATCGAGCCGGTGGCGGAAGGCGAGGGGCCGCCGTGCAAGGCGACCCGGCTGTCGCTGTCGTAAAGCGCATAGCTTGCGCCGTCGCTGGCATGTTGCGCCGTGATGACGGAAGCGATGTCGTCGACTTCGAGCCCTACCCAGGTCTGCTCGCGGCCTGCCGTGTCCAGAGGCGTGTAGAGAAACAGATGATCGGTGGCGTCCGTCAGGGGCCTGATCCAGACGACTGGCGCGCGTCCGTCGTCCGGATCAGGCGTGGCGTGATGCGACGCCAGCGCGTCGTAGAGCCATTTTTCCGCTTCCCTGGAAATCTGGTGACCGTCCCGCCGCGTGTCGTCCACCGCCAGACGTGTCGCGCCGGAGTCTGCCAGCGTTGTGTAGACGATGCGCGCATTGGCGGCGGCTACGTCCGCCCGGTTGCGGCGGGTGAGAATCAGCGCCCATTCGTAGGCGTCCGCTCCGTTCGTCAGCGGGATCACGTTGATCTGTCCGGTCTGGCCGAAGGTCCTGGGCGTGTGCTGGGCCGGCGTGCGGTCGGTGTTGCGCACCGACGAGGCCGCCACGGCCCGCAGCAGCGTTTCGCGCTGGTCGAAGAATATCTGCGCCCGGTCGGCGGCGGCGTTCATGCGGCGGCGGTAACTGGACACCTCATCGCTGAACGACCAGTACATCAACAGCATCGTGCCGATGAGTATGCATGCCAGCAGCGCCATCGCGAGCAGGTGCAGCAGGATCATCGGCAATCTGGTGGTTGCCGGCATGTATCCGTCGGGGAGGCTGGGGGCGGCCATCATGCAAACGATGGTAGGGGCCGGGCCGGGCTTCACGGATAAGAAAATTCTGGAAGCGGGCCGGTGCCGCGCCTCGTTCCTGCGCCGGTTATGTCAATTTGTTTCCCGAATGGCTTGGAAGTCGGGAAATCGAACGCCAGTTGTATCGGTTTGGATGGTATCCAACAAGAAAAAATAAATAAATCGGATATTGGCCATTTTAATTATTTTTCGCCAATGGATGGTATCCATATTCGATTATTCAGGTTTTGGATGGTATCCAAGTTGCTGAATTAATTAATAAAGATGGTATCTATTCATTAATTTTCGGTATTGAAAGAAAAGGGGTATAAATTGCCTCCTTTTTTCGCGAAAACTTATTTCGGCCATTGGGTTTACCCGGTTACTTAATAATACTTTTATAGCGATCCGGTAATGCCCTGGATATCAAATTCATTAATCAAAACATGGAGGATTTACGTTGATACACGACACGAAGAAATGGCTGACGGCGACGCTCGCGCTGAGCGCGTCCTACTGCGGTGGCGTCGCGGCTGCGGACCTGACGGTTACGTCGGGCAATACGCAGGTGTTCGACGGCTCGGCCAATTTCCCCGGCGGGGTGGATGTCAACGGCGGCACGCTGGTGATCGGCGGCAATGGCGGCGGCTCTGGCGTTACGTTGGGCGGCAACGTCAATGCGAACTCGAACGGCACCGTCGCGGGCTTTGGCTCGATCAACGGCGATCTCAATGTGTCCGGCGCGCGCGTGGCGCCAGGCTATGAAGTCGGCACGCCTACTGGCGTCTCCAATGGCAACCTGGTCGTCAACGGCAATCTGTCGATGAACAACTCGGTGTTCAATTTCGAGACCGGCTACGCGGGGCTGCCCATTACGCAACCTGGCACCGGCGACAACATCACCGTGCGCGGCAATGCCGCCATCAACAACACCACGCTGAACGTCACGGTCAACACCCTGGGCGTCAACGCCGGCTACTACCGGATCCTGTCCTACGGCGGCAGCCTGAGCGGCAACGGCCTGACGCTGGGATCGGTCTCGGGCGATTCCGCGCCTGCCGCGACCATCCAGAACCTGACCGGCGACAAGCAGATCAATCTCATCCTGGGGCCGAGCACCACCAACCTGTGGAATGGCAACGGCGCGGCATCCGCGACCCGCTCGGGCGGCGGCAACGGCACCTGGAGCGCGGCCAGCGCCAACTGGAACAGTCCGAGCAATGCCACGGGCGCCCTGCCCGACGGCGGCTACGCGATCTTCACGGGCGCGGCCGGCACGGTGAACGTGGACGGCAGCGCCGGTCCGGTGCGCGTGTCGGGCATCCAGTTCGCCACCGATCGCTACCGCTTGCAAGGCGCTCCCATCACCCTGGTCGGCAGCGGCGGCAATCCCCCCGCGATCGTGGTCGGCGACGGCACCTATGCTTCGGGCCAATTCGTCGACACCATCGACAACCCCTTGCAGGGCACGCAGGGCTTCGTCAAGACCGGCCCGGGATCGGTCATCCTGACCGCGGACAGCAGCGGCCTCACGGGCCCCATCCTGATCGCTGACGGCGCCCTGGAAATCGACGGCAAGCTGAACGGCCCGATGGACATCGGCCGTGAAGTGGTGCTGGCAGGCGTGGGCCAGGTGGGCACCACCAACCTCTATCCCACCGCGGTCATCTCGCCCGGCAATGATGGCACGCCCATGGGCACGCTCACCGTCAACGGCAACCTGACCTTTGGCCAGAACACCATCTACCGCGTGCATGCCGATCCGGCCAGCAACCTCAGCGACCGCATCCACGTCACCGGCGTCGCCTACCTCGACGGCACCGTGGCGCACGTGGGTCCTGACGGCAATTACGCGCCGCGCACGACCTACAACATCCTGACGGCGGATGGCGGCATCCAGGGCCAGTTCACCGGCGCTTCGAGCAGCTATGCGTTCCTGACGCCGACGCTCAGCTACGACCCGAAGAACGCGTACATGACCCTGACCCGCAATGATGTGCCGATCGGCAGCATCGGCGGTTCGGGCAACGAGAGCAACGTGGGCGGCGCGCTGGACAAGGAAGAGCCGCCCGCGACGGGCAACGGTTCGTCCTCGAACGGCAACGGCTCGACGTCGACCGGCAATGGTTCGTCCTCGAACGGCAACGGCAACGGCTCGACGTCGACGGGCAACGGTTCGTCCTCGAATGGCAACGGTTCGTCCACCGCCGGCAATGAAACGCCGTCCACCGGTAGCGGATCCTCCCTGGTCGACAGCGGCATCGCCGCTGGCAAGAACACCGGCGCCAGCCAGGTGGCGGCGGCCGTGCTCGCGATGACGCCGAACGAAGCGCGTTCGGCCTTGAGGATGCTGTCGGGCGAGGCTTACGCCAGCACCGCGAGCGTGCTGCTGAGCCAGGGCGACACCGTGCGCACGCTGCCGTTGTCCCATCTGCGCGGCAACCTCGATGCGCCGGTGGTCGCCGGCCGGCCCACGGCCCAATTGGGCGCGCCCTCGTCCGACGCCATGCCGCAAAGCGGCGCGTCGCCGGTGTGGGCGCAAGCGTTCGGTAACTGGAGCAAGTTCGGCGGCGACGGCGACGCGTCCAGCCTGAGCCAATCGTCCGGCGGCCTCTTCGTCGGCGGCGATGGCGCGGTCGGCGGCGGCTGGCGCCTGGGCGGCGCGGTCGGCTACATCGGCAGCCACAACTCGATCGACGATACGTCTTCGCGCACCAATGTGGACAGCTATACGGCGACCCTGTTTGGCGGACGGAACTTCCAGGCCGGCCCCGGCCACATCCGCTTCATGGCCGGCGCAGCCTACACCTGGCATGACATCGACGCGAAGCGCGACGTGGCGGCCGGCAGCTTGAACCAGCGTCTCGAGTCGTCCTACCACGCCTCGTCGACGCAGGTGTTCACCGAACTCGGCTATAAGCTGCCGCTGGGCGATGCCTACACCATCGAACCCTTTGCCGGTCTGGCATGGAACCAGCTGCGCACGCGCGGCTTCGAGGAATCGGGCGGCACGGCGGCCCTGCACGGGTCCAGCAATTCCGATGACGTGACCAGCACCACGCTGGGGCTGCGAGGCGGCTGGGAGTTCGGCTCCGACCGCACGCCGGGGCGCTTGACGGCGTCGCTGGGCTGGCGCCATGCCATGGGCGATGTGAAGCCCAAGCAGCAGTTGGCCTTCGAAGGCGGCAGCACGTTCTCGGTGACGGGCGTGCCGATCGCGCGCGACGCCGCAGTGTTGGGCTTGGGCGCCGAGATGGCGATCACGCGCAACACGACGGCCGGCATTGCGTACGACGCGCAGTTCGGTGGCGGCAACCGCCAGCAGTCGGGCGTGCTCAAGCTGGCTGTGCGCTTCTGATCGGACGCGGCAAGGCACAACAGGCATCGCGATTGCGGCGCCCGTTGTGCCTGTGCGGGTTGGAATCCAGGCCAAATGAAAAAGGGGCGAATCGAAAGATTCGCCCCTTTTTCAATGACTTGCTTAAGAATGCGCGCTGAGCGGGGCCAGAGCGGACGAGACGCAGTTGGTCCTAGTGCTTATCGGCCCCTTGCCATCGCAGATAAGCCGAGCGGGTAACAGCAGACACTGAATCCAGGACTTTCCGGTGATCGACCTGATGCCGCAGCATCAGCCGTGCATCGGCCACGGCGCGGGATTTGCAGAACCAATGGCAACTGTGTTGCAGCAGATACAACTCTGCCGAGAGGTGGTATGCGCGTTCTCTTGCGTCCCAGTGGCTCTCGTTGTCCACGACATGGCGCAAGCCGGCTGCATGGATGTGCAGCAGTTCACGAAAATCCCGTGTCATTGCAGGCAAAAAGCGCTCGATGTATGGCACGCAGAACGAGAGCGCGCTCACGCGGGTAGCCTGTGGACTTTCCTTTTGCATGGCGTCGGCCAGCGACTGCACTTGCGCCGCTACGGCGCGTTCGGTCTGGGCGAAGGTTTCCAGCACCTGTAGCTGGCGTGTTTCGGTGTCTTCGCGGATGGCGCGTGTGTAGCCTTGCGTCAGTGTTTCCATGTGGCGCTCAAGCTGCAAACCGCCCAGATGACGCCCCAGCAGCGCAATGCGGGCGCGCTGGTAGCGCACGCGCAGCACCTGCCATGCCGCGACAAGCACCAGCAGGATCAATGCGGTATCCATTGCCCGTGTTCCCTCATTTTCCAAGCGGCGCAAACCGCAATGAAAAAAGGGCCCGTAGGCCCTTTCTCAACGATTTTCAGAATTCCGTGAAGGAAGCTGGAAATCAAAATTTGGAGCGGGAGACGAGTCTCGAACTCGCGACCTCAACCTTGGCAAGGTTGCGCTCTACCAACTGAGCTACTCCCGCATTTTCGTTGCCTGGCGCCATCCGTGATCGTTGCGATCCGGGGGCGGTTGCGGCAAGCGAGGCGGAAGTATACCTAATTTTCAAAAACGTGCCTGAGGGGGGCTGCGGCCCGGCCGGATCCCCGTCCGGCGGCGGCCTGGAGGCGGCCGGTGATCGCCATCCGTTGAAGATGTGGCGGCGCGGCAGGCGCCGGATCGTTCGGCGCCCCCTCTGGGCAGGCAAAAAATAACTTCAAAAAATATCAACCAAATCTATATTGCTTCACCGATACGCGAGATTCAGAATTCTGTTCATGGGCGCAGCCTGTCGTCCGAGGGCGGAAAATGGATACGAAGAACTCCACGAATCAGCGACAACTCACGGTCCGCATCTCTCGGGGAACCGAAGACGGAAGCTATTCCACCTACTCGGTCCCGTGGCGGGAGAACCAGACGGTCCTGGATGTGGTGACCGAAGTGCAGCGCACGCAGGAACCGAGCCTCTCGTACCGCTATGCCTGTCGCGTCGGCGTGTGCGGGTCCTGTGCCATGACGGTCAATGGCAAGCCGCGCTGGACCTGCCGCACGCACGTGAGCCGGGTCGAGGAAGGCGGCGTGATCGTGATCGAGCCGATGCGCAACATGCCGCGGATCAAGGATCTCGTCGTCGACATGAGCGAGTTCTTCCAGAAGTGGGCGCGCGCCGGGAATACCTTCGTCGGCACGGCCACGCGCAACGATCCGCCGGCGCTGGTGTCGCCGCAAAGCAAGAAGCGCAAGCAGGCAGACGCGGCCATCGAATGCATCAACTGCGGCGTGTGCTATGCAGCCTGTGACGTGGTGTCCTGGGACAAGGACTATCTTGGCCCGGCCGCCCTGAACCGCGCGTGGACGCTGTTCAATGACGAACGCCACGCCGACCCCAAGGACGTGCTGCGCAAGGCCACCTCCGGCAGCGGCTGCAATTCCTGCCACACCCAGGGCAGTTGCATGAAGCACTGTCCAGTAAGCCTCAGCCCCACCGGCAGCATTGCCGGATTGAAGCGCAGCGCCATCTTCAGCCTGCTCAAGGGGGGCTGACATGGAAGCTCGTCTTTTCGCGCTCCAGCGTCTGACGGCGATGGTGATGGCGCCCTTTGTCCTGGTGCATGTGGGCCTGGTCATCTATGCCGTGCGCGGCGGCCTGACCGCGGGCGAGATTCTCTCGCGCACCCAGGGCAACTGGTTCTGGATCGTTTTCTACGGCTTGTTCGTCGTGAGCGTGGCGGTCCACGTGCCGATCGGCGTGCGCAACATTCTGATCGAGTGGCTGCGGCTGGGCCGCGGCGCGGCGTCCGCGGTAGGACTGGCGTTCGGCTTGGGGCTGTTCATCCTGGGCGTGCGCGCCGTCGCGGCGGTGGGAGGGCTGATGCCATGAGATCGGCGCGCAACCATCAGGCGTACTGGGCCTTCCTGGGGCATCGCATCTCCGGCCTGGCGCTGGCCCTGTTCCTGCCGGCGCATTTCTATGTGCTGGCGATGGCGCTGGACGAAGCGCGGCTGGACGGATTCCTGAAGCTTGCCGACATGCCGGCCATGAAGGTCGGCGAGTGGGGGCTGGTGCTGCTGCTGACCTTGCACATGTTCTTCGGGCTGCGCCTGCTCGCGCTGGAGCTGCTGCCCTGGAGTTCGCCGCGGGACGCGCGCATCGCCTGGATCGGCTGGGGCTTCGTGGTCTCCATGGCGACGGGCCTGGTTTTCATCGCGGGAGTGATCTGAGATGCGGATCGAGAACATCAAGACGGACATTCTTGTGCTGGGCACCGGCGGCGCCGGCCTGTTCGCGGCGCTGCACGCGAAGAAGGCGAATCCGTCGTTGCGCGTGACGGTGACGGTGAAGGGCCTGCTGGGCAAGTGCGGCTGTACCCGCATGGTCCAGGGCGGCTACAACGTCGCGCTGGCCGCGGGCGACTCGGTGGAACGCCATTTCATGGACACCATCGAGGGCGGCAAATGGCTGCCGCGCCAGGACCTGGCGTGGCGGCTGGTCGAAGGCGCGGTCGAGCGGGTGCGCGAACTAGAAAACGAGATCGGCTGCTTCTTCGACCGCAATCCCGACGGCACCTTGCATTCCAAGGCGTTTGCCGGCCAGAGCTTCGACCGCACCGTGCACAAGGCCGATCTGACGGGTATCGAGATCATCAACCGGCTCATGGAGCAGGTGCGGGCGCTGGACGTCGACGAGCTGGAAGAGCACCGCGCCATCGAACTGATTCCCGCCGCCGACGGCTCGGGCATCTCGGGCGTGTTGTTCATCGATATGCGGACAGGCGCGTACCGCTTTATTCAGGCCAAGGCCGTGCTGTTGGCAACGGGGGCGGGCCCGACCATGTACCGCTACCACACGCCTTCGGGCGACAAGACCTGCGACGGCCTGGCCATGGCGCTGCGCTATGGCTTGAAGCTGCGGGACATGGAGATGGTGCAGTTTCACCCCACGGGCCTGCTCGGCGGGCCGGATACGCGCATGACCGGAACGGTGCTGGAGGAAGGGCTGCGCGGAGCGGGCGGCTATCTGCTCAACGGCGACGGCGAGCGTTTCATGGCCAATTACGACAAGCGCGGCGAACGGGCGACGCGCGATGTGGTCAGCCGCGGCATCTACGCCGAGATGCGTGCGGGACGCACGGGGCCGATGGGCGGGGTCTACATCCAGATGAGCCATCTGGGCCCGGACAAGGTGGCCAAGACCTTTCCCGGCATGGTCAATCGGTGCAAGGATTGCGGCTTCGACCTGGCAGGCGGCAAGGTGGAAGTGGTGCCGACGGCCCACTACCTGATGGGCGGGGTCGAATTCAATGTGGACGGTTCGACCGCGTCGCCGGGCTTGTATGCGGCCGGGGAGGACTGCGGCGGCGTGCATGGCGCCAACCGCCTGGGCGGCAACGGCGTCGCCAATTCCACGGTGTTCGGCGGCATCGCGGGCGATGCGATGGCAGCCTACGTCGCGAAGTCCGGCCAGTGGCGCGACCCCGACCAGCGCGTCATCGAGCGCGGCATCGAACGCGCCGAGTTCCCGTTTTCCCGGCCCGCGGGCCGCATCCACGAGCTGCGCGACGCGCTCTCGCAAACCATGTGGGACGACGTAGGCGTGTTGCGCCGCCAAGAGGCCATGGCGCATGGCCTGGATGCCATTGCCGGCCACCGCGCCGCCTTGCGCGACATCGGCGTGGCGGACGGCGACCGCCGCTACAACCTGACCTGGCATGACTGGCTCAACCTGGAGAGCCTGGTCGACATTTCCAAGGTCATCACGGTCTCGGCGCTGGCGCGCGAGAACAGCCGCGGCGCGCACTACCGCGAGGATTTCCCCGAGGCCGGCGACCTGCACACCAGCTGCTACACGCGCGTGAGCGCGCAGGACGGCGAGGTGGCGCTGGAGATGGTTCCGGTTTCCTTCGACATCGTAAAACCCGGCGAATCGCTCATCGAGGGCGAGGCGGGCATCCCCCAGAGCTGAGGCATCCCAATCATGAGCATCCCTGTCCAGAAAGTTGAAGAGGCGGCGCTGGAGATCATGCGCCGCGCGGCCATCGAAATCCCGGCCGACTACAAGCGCGGCATCCAGGAACTGCAGAAGAAGGAAACCGGCAAGCTGCCGCGTTTCGTCATCCACGCCATGATGGACAACTGGGAAGCGGCCGACCAGGACCGGCGTCCGATGTGCGCCGACACCGGCCTGCCGCGCTACTACGTCAAGGTGGGCAACCACGCCTCGGTCGACAGCGGCTTCGTCGCCGTGGAACGCGCGCTGCGCCACGCCACGGCCGAGGCCACGGTCAGCGTGCCGCTGCGGCCCAACCGCGTGCATCCGCTCTGGCGCACCGATCACAACAACAACGTCGGCATCAACGCGCCCGAGATCGAATGGTCGTTCGAGCCGGACAGCGACTGGATAGACATCACCACCGTGCACAAGGGCGGGCTGTTCGGCACCGACTACCGCATGCTGTTTCCCGGAGACGGCATAGACGGCATCAAGCGCTTCGTGCTGGACACGCTGATCGCCTTCGGCAAGCGCGGGCTGGCCTGTCAGCCGGCCATCGTCGGCATCGGACTGGGCGGCTCCAAGGACACCTGCATGCAGCTGGGCAAGCAGGCCGCCTGTCTGCGCACGGTAGGGGACCGCAATCCGGACCCCAAGGTGGCGGAATTGGAACTGGAGCTGATGCGGCTGGGAAATTCCATCGGCATGGGCGCCATGGGTTTCGTTGGTTCCGGCATGGTGGTGGACTGCCATATCGAGTGCGGCTACACCCACACCGGTGGCATGCCCATCAGCCTGCACACCTTTTGCCTGTCTTCGCGCCGCGCCACCGCGCGGATCCATGCCAACGGGGAGATCGAGTACCGCACCGATCCCCAGTGGTTCACGCCCTACATGCGCCGGGAGACGGTCGAATGGTAAGCAACGACGACGACATCAAAGTCTTTCATCTGGACCTGCCCGCCAGGCGCGAAGACATCGCCAGGCTCGAACTCGGCTCGGCCGTGTACTTGAACGGCGTGGTCTATACGGCCCGCGAGGGTGTGTACAAAAAGGTGCTGGACCAGGGCTTGCCGCTGCCCGTGGACTTGCGCGCCATCAGCAACGTCAACTTCCATTGCTCGCCGGCGGCCGCGCCAGACGGCCGCGGCGGCTACAACGTGGGCGCCGTCACCGCCACCGCCTCGTTCCGATTCTCCAAGTGGATACCGCGCTGGCTGGATGAGACCGGCTGCCGCATCCTGATCGGCAAGGGCGGCATGCCCGCGGACGACTACAAGCAGGTGCTGGCGCCCGGCGGCGCGATCTACCTGACCACCGTGGGCTACGGCACGGGCGCCTTGCTGGGGCGGGGCATCAAGCGTGTGCGCGAAGTGCACTGGCTGGACGAACTGGGCATTGCCCAGGCCATGTGGCTGTTCGAGGTCGAGAATTTCGGGCCTTTCATCGTCGAGAGCGACCTGGAAGGCAATTCGCTCTTCGCCCAGCACGCCGAGGCCATCAACGCGGGCATCGAGAAGCTCTATGCCGGGCTGAAGCCGCCCGCTTTGCATCGCTACGGCGAGACGGACGACCGCAAGGACGAAGTGATGTAGGCGCGGCGGCACGGCTTGCGGCAACCTCATACCTGACAGAGATACTGCGATGATCATCGACTTTAGGCTGCGGCCGCCGGTAGGCGGCTTCCTGGACACGCTGATGTACTCGGCGGGAGAACGCCGCGACGGCTTTACGCGGACGGTGGGTTTCGAGCCCTCGGCCGCGGCGCAGCAGCAATCGATGGCGCTGCTGCTGAAAGAAATGGACGCCGCGCGGATAGACCGCGGCGTGGTCGTGGGCCGCCTGGCCGGCGTGCTGGGCAGCGTATCCAACGAGGACGTGCGAGGCATCGTCGCCGAGCATCCGGGCCGATTCATCGGCGCCGCCTCCATCGACCCCACCGACCGGCGCCGCGCGTGCCAGACCATCAGCCAGGCAGTCGGGGACGGTTTCAAGCTGATCAACATCGAGCCTGGCTCCTACCCGGTTCCCATGTACGCCGACGACAGGCGCCTCTATCCGATCTACGGCCACTGCGAGGACCTGGGCGTGCCGGTGATCATGATGGTGGGAGGCACTGCGGGGCCGGACTTGAGCTATTCGGACCCGATACGGACCGACCGGGTGCTGGCGGACTTTCCCGGCCTGAACGTGGTGGTCGCCCATGGCGGCTGGCCCTGGGTCAACGAGATCCTGCACCTGGCCTTTCGGCGCCAGAACCTGTGGCTGTCGCCCGATATGTACTTCTCCCGCATGCCGGGCTGGGAGGATTACGTGAAGGCGGCCGACGGCTTTCTCTCGGACAGGATGCTTTACGCCAGCTCATTCCCGTTCTGCCCGGTGCAAGGGTACAAAGAGTGGTTCGAGACCTTGCCGATCCGGCAAGATAATCTAGGGAAAGTCATGGGAGGGAACGCGCGGCGGCTGCTCGGCCTCTAGCGCGGCATACTCCTCTTTTCCGCAACGCCGCTCTTCACCAGGAACCTTCTTGCATGGACATCCGGACGCTCTACACGCTGATCGCGATTGCAGACCACGGCAGTTTCGCCGAGGCTGGCAATACCATCGGCCTGTCGCTGTCGGCGGTGAGCATGCAGGTCCGCGCGCTCGAGGACGAACTGGGCATCACGATCTTCGACCGCAGCCGGCGTCCGCCGATACTCACGGACACGGGGTTGGCGCTGGTGCACCGGGCGCGCGACCTGATCGCGCATTGGGAAAGCATGAACGCCGCCCTGAAGAAAGGCACCTCGTCGGGACTGCTCAGGCTCGGCAGCGTCCACACCTGCGTGTCCGGCGTGCTGCCGCTTGCGCTGCGGCACCTGCAGAAGCAGGGCCACGGCCTGGAGGTCCACGTCACCACGGGGCTCACGCACGACCTGGAGCGCGCCATTTATCACCGCCAGCTGGACGTGGCGATCGTGACCGAGCCCGACGCGCCGCGCTCGGGCCTGGATTTCCTGCCGTTCGTCGAGGAGCAACTGGTTGTCATCGCCCACCGCTCGGTCAAGGGCGCCAGCGATCAGGAGATCCTGGAGCAGAATCCTTATGTCCGCTTCAATCGTTCGGCGCGCGTGGGACATCTGGTGCAGGAAGAGATGGTGCGCAGGCGCATCACCGTGCGTTCGACCATGGAGATCGACAACCTGGAAGGCGTGATCGCCATGGTGGCCAATGGCCTGGGCGCATCGGTGGTGCCGGCCTGCCGCGGCAGGAACGAGTTTCCGCCGGGTATCCGCGTCATTCCGTTCGGCTCGCCCACCGTCACGCGCCGCCTGGGCATCCTGGCGCCGAAAGAGAACCCGCGGGCCCATCTTACGCAGTTGTTGCTCGATGCATTGAAGTCAGTCTGTGCCGGCCAGTAGTTCTTAGTCCGGTAGTTCTGTAGTTCAGCAGCCTAGTAGTCCGCAGAAAAAAACCGCAACGCCCCAAAAAATCGAGCCATCGGCCCGAGGGTCAGTTGCTGCCTGGCGAATCGTCAGCCGGCCGCGAGCCGGCGGGCTTCGCCGTCCCGCGAACTGAAGGAGACAAATCCATGAAGAACGAAATCCGACCCAATGATGTACGCCGCCGCATCGTCAAGACGCTGGGCTGTGGCCTCGCGCTTACGCCGTTTATCGCCTTGCCGGCGCGGGCCGATTGGCCGGCGGACAAGGCCATACGCATGATCGTCCCGTTTTCGGCGGGCGGGGCCACCGACCTGCTGGGCCGCGCCTTGGCGGCCGAATTGGGCAAGGGCCTGAAGCAGAGCGTAATCGTCGAGAACCGCGCGGGCGCTGGCGGCAGCGTGGGCGCGCAGGCCGTCGCCAGCGCGCCGGCGGACGGCTATACGCTGTTGCTCGCGTCGGGCAGCATGTTCACGGTCAACCAGTTCATCTACAGCAAGCTGCCTTATTCGCTGACGGATTTCAGTCCCATCGGCAAGGTGGCCAACGGGCCCATGGTCATCACCGTCAATGCCAACCTGCCGGTCAAGAACACGCGCGAACTGATCGAGTACGCGCGCGCCAGGCCGGGCAAGCTCAGCTTCTCGTCGGCGGGCGTGGGCAGCCAGACGCACATGGCGGGCGAAGCCTTCAGCGACGCGGCGGGGATCGAACTCATGCACGTCCCGTACAAGGGCGAGGGCCCGGCCTACACCGACCTCATGGCGGGCGTGATCGAGGTCGCCGTGGGCAATATCAACGCCATCGTGCCGCTGCTCAAGGGAGGACGCCTGCGGGCGCTGTCCGTGACGGGGAAGGAACGTTCGGCGTTGCTGCCGGACGTGCCGACCACGGCCGAGGACGGCGTGCCGGGGTTCGAGTTCACGGGCTGGTTCGCCTTGCTGGCGCCGGCGGGCACGCCCCAGGCCTCGGTCGACCGGCTGCTGGCCGATGCCAAGGCGGCGGTCGCGCAGCCCAACATGCAGCGCTATCTGGCTGACCAGGGGATGTCGGCGACCATCGTGCCTGCCGCCGCGCTCAAGGAGGAGATCGCCCGGGAGTCCGCCAAGTGGAAGGCGCTGGTGGAAAAGAAGAAGATCACCGCGAGCTGATTCCCCATGATGCCGTCCGATACGCTCGCCTACGCCGCGCCCGTCGTCCTTGCCGCCTATGTCGTCTTCGGGATGACGGGGTTCGGCGCGGCCATGGTGGCTGTGCCGCTGCTGGTTCAGTTCATGCCCTTGCAGTTCGCGGTTCCGCTGGTGGTGCTGTTCGACCTGGCTTGTACCGCCCTGGTGGGTGGCAGCAATTGGCGGCGCGTTTCCCTGGTCGAACTCAAGCGCCTGTTTCCCTGGTTGCTGCTGGGGATAGGACTGGGTGTGACGCTGCTGCACAACGCCGGCGCCCGCTGGCCCCTGATCCTGCTGGGCAGCTTCGTGCTGGCCGTGTGCATCAAGGGGCTGCGAGGCGCGCGGGCCAAGCCGTCGGCGCCGCTGAACACCTTCTGGGCCTTGCCGTTCGGCGTGTTCGGCGGCATCTTCAGCGCGCTGTTCGGCACCGGCGGGCCGATCTACACCATCTATCTGTCGCGCCGGCTGGATGCGCTGGACCAGTTCCGCGCCACGATCTCGGTGGTCATCCTGGCCAGCGGCCTGATCCGGGCGGCGGCCTTCGGCGCCGCCGGACTGTATGCGCAGCCGGAAATCCTGTCCGCAGCCGCCGTGCTGCTGCCCGTGGCGCTGATCGGCCTGTACGGCGGATCCCGCCTCAGGGTCCGGGTGTCCCCGGAACTGCTGAAGCGGGCCATCTTCGTGCTGCTCGCGATAGCGGGCGCGGGCGCCATCTATCGCGGATGGGTCTCGCCTGCGTGAGACGGACTGCCGTTACTTGGCCGTCGGCATGGCGAACTCGGCGCCCTTGCCGATGCTTTCGGGCCAGCGCTGCATGATCGACTTCTGACGCGTGTAGAAGCGCACGCCTTCTTCGCCATAGGCGTGCATGTCGCCGAACAGGCTGCGCTTCCAGCCGCCGAAGCCATGCCAGGCCATGGGCACAGGGATGGGCACGTTGATGCCCACCATGCCCACCTCGATGCGGCGGCCGAACTCGCGCGCCACGTTGCCGTCGCGGGTAAAGCAGGCCACGCCGTTGCCGAATTCATGGGCATTGATGAGATCCACCGCCTCTTTCAGGTCCTTGACCCGCACGCAGCCCAGCACCGGGCCGAAGATCTCTTCCTTGTAGATGCGCATGTCCGGCGTGACGTGGTCGAACAGCGTGCCGCCCATCCAGAAGCCGTCGCCGCAGCCCGCGCCCGCCTGCGAGCCTTGGAAGCCGCGGCCGTCCACCAGCAGTTGCGCGCCTTCCTGCACGCCGAGATCGATGTAGCCGCTGATGCGCTCATGCGCGGCGCGGGTCACGATGGGACCCATCTCGGCCGCGGGATTCTCGCCGTCCAGCACCTTCAGCGTCTTGGTGCGTTCGATCAGCCTGGGCAGCAGCCGGTCGGCCACGTCGCCCACCAGCACCGCCACGCTGATCGCCATGCAGCGCTCGCCGGCCGAACCGTAGCCGGCGCCGATCAGGGCGTCGACCGCCTGGTCGATGTCGGCGTCCGGCATCACGACCATGTGGTTCTTGGCGCCGCCCAGGGCCTGCACGCGCTTGCCATGGCGCGCACCGGTCTCGTAGATGTAGTTGGCGATGGGCGTGGAGCCGACGAAGCTGATGGCCTTCACGTCCGGGTGTTCCAGCAGCGCATCCACCGCCACCTTGTCGCCCTGCACCACGTTGAACACGCCATCGGGCAGGCCGGCTTCGCGCAGCAGTTCGGCGATGCGCAGCGACGCGCTGGGGTCGGTGGGGCTGGGCTTGAGCACGAAGGTGTTGCCCGCCGCGATCGCCACCGGGAACATCCACATGGGCACCATCACCGGGAAGTTGAACGGCGTGATCCCCGCCACCACACCCAAGGGCTGGCGCAGCGTCCAGTTGTCGATGCCGGTGGATACCTGCTCGGTATGGGCGCCCTTCAGCAGCTGGGGGACGCCGCAGGCGAACTCGACGATGTCGATGCCGCGCGTGACTTCGCCTTGCGCATCGCTGAAAACCTTGCCATGCTCGGCAGTGATCAAGTGCGCAAGTTCGTCGCGATGCTTGTTCATCAGTTCAAGAAACCTGAACAGCACGCGTGCGCGGCGGATGGGAGGGGTGTCCGCCCATTGCGGAAACGCCGCCCTGGCGCTGGCCACGGCGCGGTTCACCTCGTCGGGCGTGGCCAGGGCCACCTGCCTGGCGACAACGCCCGTGGCCGGGTTGTAGACGGGCTGGCGGCTGCCTGTCCCGTCGACGAGGCTGCCGCCGATATAGTGTCCGGCATCGCGGGATTGGGCGCTGGCATTGCTTGCGGTCATGGCTGGCTCCTGGGCTCATGCATGGTGTTCTGGAGCTGGCAATGTCGCGCATTGCCGCCCGGCCGTCGAGATCAGAGGGCTGGAATCAGTGTTTGATGTTTCGAACAATGGAGCAGGGCATGACGAAAACCAGGCGTCTGGAAGATCTGTGGTCGCATATCCACTGCCTTGGCGTGCTGGCCGATACCGGCAGCTATACGGCGGCCGCGCGCCGCCTGCAGATCAGCAAGGCGTCGGTGAGCCAGCGCATCGTGGAACTGGAGCAGGCGGCTGGCGTCCCTCTCGTGCGCCGCACTACCCGCAGCGTCGGCCTGACGGAGGCGGGGCAGAGCCTGGTCGACCAGACCGCGGCGGCCTTTCTGCGCATCGAAGAGGGCTTCTCGGCCGTGCGGGACCTGTCCGAGGGGCCGCGCGGCGTGCTGTCGGTGACCGCGCCCGTGGCCCTGGGACGCCAGGTCATTGCGCCGCTGATACCCGGGTTCCTGAAGAATTTTCCCGATGTGCGGATCCAGCTCGAACTCAGCGACCATCTGGCGTCCCTGGCTACCGAAGGCTTCGACCTGGCCATCCGGCATGTGGCCGGCGTGCCGGACACTCACGTCGCCTCGGTCATCTGCGAGACGCGCTCCGTGCTGGTTGCGGCCCCGGAGTATCTGGCACAGCATGGCACGCCCAAGACGCCGATGGATCTGGCCGCCCACAATTGCCTGCACTACCTGCGGCGCAGCGGCAGCGCGACCTGGTCGTTCGAGTCGCGTGACGGAGACAAGCGCGTGGCGGTTCCGGTGCGCGGCAGCTTCACCGCGAACAACAGCGAAGTGCTGCGGGAGGTGGCTGTCGGATCCCTGGGGATCGCGCTGGTGCCGGATTTCAGCGCCAACCAGGCCCTGCGCAGCGGAGAGCTGGTCGAGGTCCTGCGCGGGTGGCGCGTGGTGGGCGAATATGCGGAACGGCTGTACGCAGTCAGGCCCTACACGCCGCGCGTGCCGCTGACCGTATCCTCATTCGTCGGCTATCTGCGCGAGGCGATCCCGGCGTCCGCCGGACTCGGCGGGCCGCCAGGAACGGGGGGTGGGGCTGGCTAGTTGACCTGCAGTCCGGCCTTGGCCACAAGGTCGGCGTAGATCGCGGCCCCCTGGCTGACGTATTTTTCCGTCTCCGCGGGGGGCAGGACGTGAGGGATGCCGCCGAAGTTGGCGTTGCCCGCGATCCACTTCGGATCCTGCGAGATCTGCTTGAGCACGGCGGCCCATTTGTCCACGGCTTCGCGACTCATGCCGGGCGGCCCGAACAGCCCGCTCCAGCCTATGACCGCCTCAAGTTGGGGCAGCCCAAGCTCGCGCGCGGTGGGTATGTCGGGGAACTGCGCCAGGCGTTCGGGCGTGGTCGTCAGCAGGGCGCGCAGCTTGCCGCTGGCGAGTATGCCCGTCATCGAACTCAGGTTGTTGCAGGCGAAGTCCGCGTCCTTGCTGAGCACCGCCAGCGCGACCTCGTTGCCGCCCTTGTAGGGGACGTTGACCACGGCCTCGGGCTTCAGGCCGAGGCTGCTGAGCAACAGCTGCGGTGCAAGGTTCTGCACCGTGGCCGGACCGGAATGGCTGTAGTTGAGCTTGCCGGGGCGGTCCTTCAAGGCCTGCGCCAGATCGCCCATCGTTTTGTAGGGGCTGTCCGGATGCACCACGCAGACCACGGGGTTCAACTCCAGCAGTCCGATGTACGTGAAGTCCTTTGCGGTGTAAGGCGTGGTCTTGGGTTGCAGCGCGGGCAGCAGGACCTGGGAGCCGATCCGGCCGACCAGCAAGGTGTAGCCGTCGGGCGCGGCGTTCTTCACGGCGGCCGAGCCGATCGCGCCATTCGCCCCGGCCTTATTGACCACGACCAGCGGCTGGCCAAGCAAGCCTTGCGCGGCGGCAGCCAAGTTGCGGGCCGCCATGTCGGCGTCGCCGCCCGCGCTGAACGGCACGATGAGCTGGACGGGTTTGGCGGGATAGGATTGGGCGGTCGCCAGGCCCGGAAGCGTGGCAAGCATGCAAATCGCGGCGCGAGCGAACGCGCCCGGCCAGAGGCCGGTAGGTCTCATCATGAGGGTCTCCTGTCGTGCTAAGGGACGAAACCGGACTGCAGCTGGGCTCGATGCTTCGAGGTCAATGACCGGTTGCGGACTGCATTGATGCGCTGAAAACCGGAGCGGGTTCGCCCGCCAGGGATACGTTGATGCACGCGGGCAGCCCGCTGTCCGCCGCCGCGCGCAGCGCGGTGGCGAGGCTGTCGCGGTCCTGCGCGGCGTAGCCGGCTCCGCCGAGCGCCGCGGCGACTTCGTGATAGCGCGCGGTCGGCGCGAGTTGGCAGCCGATCAGCCTTTGCGGGCCGTAGGTGCGCATCTGGATGAGATGTTCCGCGTTCCAGCGCAGGTCGTTGCCGATCACGGCGACGATCGCGGCCTGTTCGCGTGCCGCGGTGTCCAGCTCCATCAGGTGAAAGCCCGCCGTGCCATCGCCCATGAGCACGGCCACGGTGGCGTCGGGCTGTGCGATCTTGGCGGCGATGGCGTAGCAGATGCCCGCGCCGATCGCGCCGGACATGCCGTTGATGATGCGCACCGGCGCCTGGCAGTAAGCCTGCGCCCACTGGCCGAATTCGCCGCCGTCGCACACCAGGATCGGGTTGGGGGCGGAGGCGAGAAACGTCTGGACGGTCTCACACAGCGCGCGCGGCCCCAACGCACCCTCGGCGCAAGCCGTGGCGCCCAGCGTGTTCCGGTTGCGCAGCGCGTCGTCCACCCGCGCGCGCCACGAGGCGCGTTCGGCCGGGGCTGGCGCTGCCCGCAACGCGGGCAGCACGGCGTAGGGATCGCCCTGCAAGGCCAGGGCCAGGCGGTCGCCCAGCAGGCGGGCCGCGCGTTCCAGCATCGCGGGGTCGGGATCTATCGCCACGATCCGGGCCGTCTTGCCCAGCGCGCCGGCGCCGCCGAAGCCCAGCGTGAAGTCCAGGCACTTGCCCGCCAGCACGATGAGGTCCGCTTGCGGAATGAGTTCGGCCAGGGATCCCAGGGAAGGGTCCTTCAGGCCGCGAGGGCTTTCCATGGGAATGAGGCGCGCGCCTAGCGCTGCTTCCAGCCTTTCGCGAGCTGCGCGCATGTGCGGCCGTGCGCCGGTGGGGCCGGCCAGCACCAGGGGACGCTGCGCCGGATTCACCAACGCGGCGAGCAGTTCCAGGCCGGCTGCGTCCATCGTGGCGGGCTCACGCTTGGGTGTAGTGGCGGGCAGTTCAGCCAAGCCCGTCTCCGCAGTCATCAGGTCGAAAGGCAGAGCCAGATGGACTGGACCGCGCCGGGGAGCAAGCGCTTGCGCGACCGCGCTGTCTAGCGCGGGATAGAGTTCCTGCACGGTCCGCGGACGCAGCGAAAGCTTGGTCAAGGAACGGGTGATGGAAACCTGGTCCAGTTCCTGGAACGCGCCCATGCCGTCTTCCCCTACCGGGGAGTCGCCGGAAATGAGGAGCACCGGGCTTTCGGCCTGTGCCGCAGAATAGAGCGGCGCCAGGCCATTGGTGATGCCCGGCGCTGCGGTCAGCATCGCGACGCCTAGTTCGCCGGTGATCTGGGACCACGCATCCGCCATGAAGACAGCGGCCGCCTCATGCCGCACGTGGATGATGCGGATGCCTGCGTCGATACAGGCATCGTAGAGCGGCATGATCTGATTGCCGGACAGACTGAAGATGGTCTTGACGCCCAGGCGATGCAGCGTACGGATAATCAACTGGGATCCAAGCACCTGTGTCTCCGCTGAGGCTGCGTCGGTTGTACGCCGCGCACCTGTTTTTTACCGGCTATGGGAGAGTTCAGTGTATCGGCTATCCGTGGCGGGTTGGTTGATGTTTTTTGAAGCTAGGGGGCGGCCCGCGGATGGTCTTGTTCCGTCTGCATGACCGCGTCGCGCACGCCTTGCCCGTAGGCCGGGTCTGCCCGTGTGCAGTTGGCGATGTGGCGCTCGATGACTTCCCTGGAGGCGCCGCGGATCGCGCGCGCGGTGTTTTGGAATAGCCTTTGCTTTTCGTCTGCCGCCATCAAGCGGAACAGGTTGCCGGGCTGGGAGTAGTAGTCGGCATCTTCCCTGTGGTCCCAGCGGGCCGCGGCGCCATTAAGGTCCAGCGGCGGTTCGGAGTAGTCCGGCTGCGCCTGCAGCGCGCCATGGCTGTTGGGCGTATACGCGGGCGTGCTGCCGCCGTTGCCATCCACGCGCATGGCCCCGTCGCGGTGATAGCTGTGAAACGGGCAGCGCGGCGCGTTCACCGGTATCTGCGGATAGTTCACGCCCAGGCGATAGCGCTGCGTGTCCCCATACGAGAACAGGCGGCCCTGCAGCATCTTGTCGGGCGAGAAGCCGATGCCGGGCACGATTACCGCGGGGCTGAAGGCGGCCTGCTCGACCTCGGCGAAGAAATTCTCTGGGTTTCGATTGAGCTCCAGGACACCGACCTCGATCAACGGATAATCCCGGTGCGGCCAGACCTTGGTCAGATCGAAGGGATTGAGCGGGTAGGTATGGGCCTCGGCCTCGGGCATGATCTGCACGTACAGGGTCCAGAGCGGGAACTCGCCGCGTTCGATCGCTTCGTACAGGTCGCGCTGGTTGCTCTCGCGGTCTGCGGCGATGACCTGACCGGCCTCGGCGTCCGTCAGGTTCTGGATGCCCTGCTGGGTCTTGAAGGTGAACTTGACCCAGAACCGCTCGCGGGCGGCGTTGATGAAGCTATAGGTATGGCTGCCGAAGCCATGCATGTGGCGGTAACTCTTCGGAATGCCGCGGTCGCCCATGATGAGCGTCACCTGATGCAGGGTCTCGGGCAGCAGGGTCCAGTAGTCCCAGTTGTTCTGCGGGCTGCGCATGCCGGTGCGGGGATCGCGCTTGACGGCCCGGTTCAAGTCGGAGAACTTCAGCGGGTCGCGCACGAAGAAGACCGGCGTGTTGTTGCCGACCAGGTCCCAGTTGCCTTCCTCGGTATAGAACTTGAGCGCGAAGCCGCGGATGTCGCGTTCGGCGTCGGCTGCGCCGCGTTCGCCCGCCACGGTGGAGAAGCGGGCGAACATCTCGGTCCGCTTGCCTACCTGGCTGAAGATCCTGGCCTTGGTGTAGCGCGTGATGTCATGGGTGACGGTGAACGTGCCGAAGGCGCCGGCGCCCTTGGCGTGCATGCGCCGCTCGGGGATTACTTCGCGGTCGAAGTGAGCCATCTTTTCCAGGAACCAGACGTCCTGCAACAGCGCCGGTCCGCGCCGGCCGGCGGTCATGGTGTTGTCGTCGTCCGGAACGGGGGCGCCGAATGCGGTGGTGAGTTTGCTCATGATGGGCTCCTTGCATGATTCAACGGGGCAGCGGCCTTCAAGAGCGGGTGCGTCGCAGCGGGCCCGGATCCGGCCACGCGGGGGTCAGGCGTAGTGCTCGATGGGGGAGTGATCCTCCAGGCGCAGCACGCGGCCATCGATGACGAGGGACGGCAGGCGGGTGATGCCGAGCGCCTTGGCCTGGACGGCGGACTCGGGCTGCCGCGCGAGGTCGAATGATTCGTAGCGGTGCAGCGGCGTCGCGAAGGCGGCGGCCATGCTGCGGTCTATGCCCAGGCAGAGATTGCAGCCGTCGTGGAACAGGGTGACTTGAATCAAGGCGATCTCCTTGGCGTGCCGCCAGGGCGGCTGCGTCCCGGCACCCGTACCCTATGGGCCGACATGCCAGGCTGGTCTTGGAGGCGCGGGCTGGAATCGAACCAACCTCAGGAGATTTGCAATCTGCCGCATGACCACTCTGCCACCGCGCCGCTTTCTTTGTCCTAGGACGTAATGAATGGTACGCAAGCCGGGCAGGGCGTGGACTTCCTCGAATCCACGAAAATTGTCCTGGCGTCCAGGATGAATGGCGCAGGCCAAGGGGCGTGTATGTCATAGGCCGCGTGCGTGGCGGCTAGGGGATTCGTGCCGGAGAGGGGCGGGGCGATATGGCCGCAGGCAGCGTGGAGAAATGCCCGATTTTCGAGCAGAAATGAAAAAAGGGCCCGGAGGGCCCTTTCTCAAGGATTTCCAGAAAAAATCTGGAAACCAGAATTTGGAGCGGGAAACGAGACAAGCACTAAGCTTATAAGTCTTTGATTTCCTTCGCTTTCATTTCACTGTGCAAATCAGTGAAGCCACGATTCTAGCCTCGTTTTCGCGCACCGTCAACGAAGTCGCTCCAAAAATTTCCATCAACCGCCAGTGACGGCCAACGAAGTGGCACAGAACGTGAGAACGATCGCCCTTCCGTACGCCGACCGATGGTGCCTTCGCCATGCAGGTCACCCTTCAAGCTCGCCGCCGTTCCGATGAGCATCTAGCACATGCAATCTCACCTGGCCCTTGGCCCACGACGTCGCGTCGCATCGGCAGCTTCTTAATGCCCAGATGCTGCTCATCAGGTGCCAGTTGTCGCGAGCAAAAAGAAGTCAACCGAGGATGCTCGTCTCCGGAGCCCGACCTCTGAGCTTTACGGATCGCCCCTCGTGCTACGCAAAGGAACGATCCTCGAAGTCACCACCAAGACTTTGGGCCATGCTCCGGCTGTAGTTCTTGGTCAGGGCAACAGATACTCTTTCTGGCTTCTGCTCTAGGATAGAGACAGCAGGTGCACCGCGTGAACACGGACAACCGCTAAGCCTGTGACCGTGTTGCAAAGCAGCGGGCAACAACATGCCCGCGACATCTGTAGCCTAGCGAAGAATCTGCATCGTGGAGCACGTCACTTGCCCATGGAACCTTGCCCAGCTTGAGACTGGGAGACGTAGCGAAGATGCCCCGACACCTTAGAGCAGCACATGTGATCATGTCGCGTTAGGCGATCACCACCATCGTCGTGAAATTCTCTCTGTGTCGAATTTGGTCTAACAGCATTCGCGCTCGGTCTCACCCAAGAGCCCCGGGTGCTAAGCGACCAGTTTTACAAGCCACCGACGGCCAACATAGACCTCCAGGGGGACAGAGGAGACCTAAATGGTCTTGCCGGAGCAGGCTGCCTCCATAACGCTGGCATGTGCGGACACGTACCACTTGTGAAAACACACCGTTCGCCGACTCCAGGGCATCGTCTTTTCATTGATGACTGGCTTGCCCATTCGTCGAATACAACGCAGCCCTGCACTCGGGCATCGAGATGCAGGATCCTGAAGAAATTAACTCAGCAACATCATCGGACCGACGCGCAGTCGGTAGCAGAGGAGTAAGTGATGTAGCACTCCCCAAAGGAGCTTGATGCATGCATAAGGATCCGCCAAGGTCTAAGGTGTTCTATCGCCCCATCGAAGCAGCCATCCGATGGGCAGGTCTTCTGAGATACAAGCAAGCTATTTTGTCCGCGATTTCTTCGCTGCGATGTCTGCCCACGAGGCTAGAATGCCCGCGCTGGGAAGAGTTAATGCTGTGCAACGATCGCATTTATGATGCGATCGTCAACGGCGATCTCCCGTACGGCCGAGAGGGCATCACACTCAATGACGAGTCGCTGCTTGGCACCAGCGATTTGACAATCAGACACGTTGACCTCAAAAGGTGGATGCAGATGCACTACCCGGAGCACCGTCCGGGCTTCCTGTTCAGCCGGGCGGAGCGAATCGTGCACCCCGTTATCACCCTAGAAACAGGTCAGGCGATGCTGATCGAGCGTCAAGCACTGAAGGCCGAGTTAGAACACTGCCGTCGTAAGTTGCAGGCGCTACAAGAAAGCCATGACGGGCTACTGAAACAAGCATCTCGCATCCCTGCTTGCAGCCAATGTCCCATCACCGAACGGGCTGAGTCTACATACCTCAACATAGTTGGGGGAATGCTCGATCTGATGCTGGGTCAATCACCAGCAGGAGCGGCCTACTCATGCTTCAGGACCCAAGAGGCTGTCGTCTCAGCCCTGATTGCTCATCACAGCGGAGCTATGGGTATCACCGAGCGTACGCTGAATGGCAAGTTCGCTCTGGCGCGCAGAAAGCTCCGCGACTCCAGCTAGTAGAACGCGGCCCCTCTCACCGAAACCGCGTTCGTGGCAGTTAGGCAAGCTTGTATCTGCAACTCCGGAAATTGCATTTGCAATGTACTTCAGCAGCCATGTCTATTGAATAGAGGTCACGCCAACAAACGCCACTGAGCGTTAAGGAGTGACCAACATGTCGCAGACACCGGTACTGCAGCCAGGCGAACGCCGCATCTTGCGGCTTGATGAGGTCGAAGCCAAGTCGGGCTTCAAGCGCGCGCACATCTATGCCCTCATGAAGAAGGGCCAGTTTCCGCAAGCCTTGCGCCTTGGCGTACGGGCGGTCGGCTGGGACTCAGTCGAAGTCGATATCTGGATCAGCGATCGCCTGAAGAACCGGGTGCCCCCGTCCCCACATACACACGACGCCTGAGGAGAGAGCCATGCAGGTTGTCTCCATCATTTCAACCAAAGGCGGGGTCGGCAAGACAACCACCGCAGCCAATCTCGGTGGATTGGTCGCAGACGCCGGGTTGCGCGTGCTGCTGATCGATCTTGATGTACAGCCGACCCTATCATCGTACTTCGAACTAGCGCACCGAGCGGTCGGAGGCATCTATGAGCTACTTGCCTTCAACGAGCGCCGTCCAGAGCAGTTGATCTCCCGCACCGTGATTGACGGACTGGACTTGGTGCTGTCCAACGATGATCGCGGCGAACTCAACACATTGTTGCTGCATGCGCCAGATGGCCGATTGCGCCTACGTCATCTGCTACCAACGCTTGCCACTCGGTATGACCTTGTGCTTATCGACACCCAGGGCGCGCGTAGCGTCATGCTGGAGATGGCGATTCTTGCATCGAACATGGCGCTGTCGCCCGTCACACCCGAGATCCTGGCGGCGCGAGAGTTGCGTCGGGGTACTCTTCAACTGATTGAGGATATTGCGCCCTATCGTCATCTAGGCATCGAGCCGCCTACGCTGCATCTGCTGATCAACCGTGTTCACCCCGTGTCATCGAATGCCAGGCTGATCCAACAGGCCTTGCGCGATGTATTCCTGGGACACGCTGGTGCGCGCGTTCTGGATACCAATGTTCCGGCTATCGAGGCCTATCCGCGTGCGTCAACGCGGGGCCTGCCGGTGCATCGAGTCGAGTATCGGCAACCTTTGGGCCGCGTCGCACCCGCTGCACTGGAAACCATGCGAGCCCTAGCCAGCGAACTGCTACCAACTTGGCAAGAGCACTTCGCATTGGTCACCGGCAAGACTCCTGAGATAAAGGAGGCCGGCAATGGCGAACGCGCATGAGTTGGCCCGCGGTCACAAGAGGCTGAAAGCGTTGATTGAGTTTGCACTGGCTGAAGGCTGGCATGTCAAACGCACACCCGGTGGCCACTTGAAATTCACCAAGACCGGCTGCTCGCCGATCTACACCAGCTCAACTGCAAGCGACCATCGCGCGGGATTGAATGCACGTGCTCAAATCCGACGCGCAGAGCGAGAGGCAGTAGACCACTTACGGGCCGCTGTTCCGGGAGCCAGCCATGGCTGAAATGACCCAGAAGGACATGGCTGAAAAACTGCTCGCTGCGGGCTTTCCACGCAACGGCCCAAGCGCCTCCGCACTGAGCGACCCGATCGCCGATACGCCCATGGTGGTGACGTTAGACCAACTGCGCTCGTATGACCATGACCCCCGCGTCAAACGCAACCCGGCCTACGAGGACATCAAGGCATCCATCCGCGAACGGGGCCTCGATGCTCCACCTGCGATCACCCGCAGACCTGGCCAAGAGCACTATGTCATCCGCAACGGCGGCAACACCCGGCTGGCGATCCTGCGCGAGCTGTGGTCCGAGACCAAGCAAGAGCGCTTCTATCGCATCTCATGCCAATTCCGTCCTTGGCCGGAGCGTGGCGAAATAGTCGCCCTTACCGGGCACCTGGCGGAGAACGAGCTACGCGGGGGGCTGACGTTCATCGAACGAGCCCTCGGTGTCGAAAAGGCGCGAGAGTTCTACGAACAGGAGGCTGGCAGCACGTTGAGCCAGTCGGAGCTAGCAAGGAGGCTTTCAGCTGACGGATATCCCGTCCAGCAATCGCACATCAGTCGCATGCGAGATGCGGTTCACTATCTCCTTCCGGCTATCCCGAACGTTCTTTACGGCGGCTTGGGCCGCCATCAGGTGGAGCGCATTGCAGTAATGCGCAAGGCCAGTGAGCGCATCTGGGATCGCTACGCCGCCGAGCGAAAACTAACCTTGGGATTTGAGGATTTCTTTCAAGACGTGCTGGCACAGTTTGACGTTCAGCCGGACGAGTTTTCCGCCCAGCGAGTGCAAGACGAGCTCATCGGTCAAATGGCGGAGCTCCTGAGCATCAACTATGACACGCTGAGCCTGGATCTCAATGAGAGCGAGAACCGCCATCGCGCCTTGATCAGCGAGCCGTCCACCTTCCCACAGCATGAGACAGGAGTGCTTAGCGAAGCAAGTGAGACAAGGAAAACCTCGCCTTCCGGCTCAAGTGACCATCCGTCTGAAATCCCCAAAACGGCTCCCGATACATCCCCTCGACCTTCAGTTCGGTCGCCCGAAAATTCGACACCACCTACCACGGCAGCCTCCGATCAAAAATCAGCCGATGACGAGACTTCGACCGGAAACAATGCTGCAGGAGCATTTCTACAAGATCACATTGTCTCCCGCGCACCAACGACTGAACGTTTGCAATCGATACAGCGCCTCGTCGCGGGGCAGTTGGGCGATGCGCTTCCGCCAGACTTCGAGCAAAACGTGCTGCAGGCGATTCCCGTCCAGGCGGGTGGGCTCTATCCGATTTCAGATGTCTGGTACATCGATCCCGGCCTCGACGCCCCCGAGTATCTTCGCGTCCACATTGCTCAGTTTGCGCGAGAAATTGCGAACGAGGCTTCGCTTGTCGACTGTATCGCACCATGCGACTACGGCATTGGATTCCGATGCCTGCCGGAAAAAACCGGTGAAACTGAAGCCGCCTCGGGGGCCTGGATGCTTTTGGCGTCCCTTTGCGGGCAAGGGTCTGCCGCGGAGTTGGATCGTCTCCCTCAGTCCCTGCCGCAGCTTCTGCACGGCAAGGGTGACCTCGCCAAGCGGTTGAGTGACACCGCGCTGGTCAAGCTGTTCCGACTGCTGCGTCTGGCTCGCCGCCTGCTGGATCTTGAGTCCGGTGGCGACGATCACGGCATGAGCAAAGGAGGCTAGCCATGTCGCCCCCCCATCCGCTCAACCAAGCCGTCATAGCTCAGGCCCTCCATGACCTGCGCAATGGGCAGTTGCGTCGTTGTAAGGCGATGGGGTTTGGCGATGACGACTTGGACGCACTCAAGCATCCGGCCCTCATCAGCGTTTTGGCCAATGCATCCGTGTCTTGGTGCTCCGTCTCCATCAATCGCGAGGTGCTACGTCGCCTGCTCACTCAGGCTTTGGACGTAGAGAAGGAAATCGCGACCGTTGACCGTATGCTGCGTCTGGGCGCGAGCACTGAGATGGTCAGCCGCTTCTACGGCCTGACCCATCAGGAAGTCGCCCTGCGCCGCGAGATCCTCAACCTGCCGAAGCGAAAAGGCCGGCATCCTGTACTGGACGAGACACAAGATACAGAGCTGTGGCGGCGCTGGAAGGAGCTAACTGCGCGGCAGACTGTAGACCGCGACAGTGAGGTTTCGCTCCTGTCGGTCGCCATGGATCTTGCCGAAGGTATGGCGTTACCTCTGTCGGTGATCTGGGCCACCATCAAGTCCTGGATCGACCAGGGACTGGTTTAGCTCATGGCAGTGGAAGATGGGTCTCAACGCCGTGGCCCTGTTCCGCTGTCGGACCTGTTCGATGGCGCGTTGAAAACTCTTGCGGCCCAACAGCAGACCGCGCCAGCGCCTACCCCCACGGACGGGTTCCTGTACAGCGGCAACCGGCACGAAAGCGTGCCCCGTTCGCTGTTTCTTGATCGACGGCTTACACCACTGGAACGAAACGCCTGGCAAGTATTTCGTTTGCTGCTCAACGACGATGGGCTCACCGCATTCCCTACCTACGAGCAACTGCGTCCATGGCTGGCGTCCATGCCTTGTGGCCCGCAAGCCTCGCATGAAACCGTCGCACGGGCTCTGACTCTACTACGCCTGACACGCTGGCTTAGCCTCGTCCGCCGGCGACGCGATGCCTCGACAGGTCGCATACAAGGGAACCTCTACGTGTTGCACGACGAACCCTTGACGCCATTCGAAGCCATGCAACTGGATCCTGACTACCTGGGCTTGGTCAGCCAGGCGCTGGGCCATTCAGCAAAGGCAGTTCAGGCCGTTGGTGTCCAGACGCTCAAGGATATTGCCGAAGACCCGATGCTCAGCGGCCGAGAGTTGCCAACGCGCCTGCAGGTGCTTACACAACGCATGACCAAGGGCGGCTGGCTCACCGAAAGTTATTCACAGGACGACACCAGCCACGATTCCGAAGAAGGCTCGGACCGCTTTCTTCGGAATGCCGATGCACCGGCTACGGAATCCGAAGCAGGAGCGAAACCCGCGCAAAACGCCTCTCTTCGGAATCCGAAGGAGGACCGTACAGTACGTAAGGAAAGTATTAATGAAATACGTACTACCGCGCGGGCGCGGGCGCTGAACAGCCTGCAATGGCCAAAACGTTTCTCCGATCTCAAGCCCGAACAACAAGGAGGGGTGATGGTGGCGCTTCAACAGGTCGAAGAGCCCATGCGCCAAGCCGTCCTTGACGAATGGGACGCACGCTGTAAAGGCACATCAATCCGTAATCCGGCCGGTTATCTGTTTGGCATTGTTCAGCGCGCTATTCGAGGCGAATTCAATGCTTGGGCTGGTCAGGTCAAGCCAGCCCCCCCTCCGGCGTCACTTCAACCGGCAGAGCCACGAAATGTTGTGCCACCAGAACTGGCCCGTAAGCACATCGAACGATTGCGTGACCTGCTTAAGAAGAGCTAAGCGCGTACAAGCAACGTCTTTTTAAGCTATCCCCAGGGGATACCCAGAGATGCCAACATCTCAATGTGCATGCCTCAGCGCTTGTCCAAATGGTCCAACGATTGCTTCAGCCCCTGGAATGCAGTTGACGAACGTAGAGCGGCAGCGCCCGCATCTTGAAGAGCACGTACGTCAAGCGCTTCGATCGTAAAAGCTGTTGGCACACGAAGCAGTGAAGTGCGTATGTCTGGTTCTTCAAGGTCCCGCAGGCTGACAGTGATGAGATGGATTTCGACGTCGGGAGAGAATGGACTGTCTTCCTGGTTTCGATTTTCATCAAGCTCCGCTGCAATTCGCTTGATGTCGTTTTCCAGCAAGGAAAGCGTTATTTGAGTCTCGCGCGCGCCAGCGCCATAGAGCAACGTCTCCAGGACTTCTCCGGTCGACGGCACTTCATCACTAAGGTCAACCCTTGTTGCCAGATCGCGGGCAGAGTTCACCGCAACCAAGACAATGCGACGAATCGAATGTCGAGGCACACCAGAAAAAGAGTTATAGATTGAGCCATTAGCCATTAGCCTATCGATCATCAATCGTATGCCTAGGTTGTCACTGACCCCGCCATCTACCAAATGAATGTAAGGGCGCGCCTTGGCATCTAGGTAGCCATCTGTGCTTTGCCGCAGCAGCTGAATACGAAAATCAGTGCTACTGGATGCTTCGCCATCCGGTGGGAAAAGCGCTTTACCGCATCGGTCGGAAAAATTGCGTAGCGTCATCGGGGACAGGATGATCGGAACGGCCGATGACGACGCCACAGCAAAGGACAATGGCACACTGTTCAGATCCGAACAGATTAGCGAAAACTGCTCTGGGGTGAAGTCGAAAGGTGCGCCGGTTGTTAGGTCCGTCGCCGTGATCAGTAAGCTCGGCGCTTTCGGATTCTTGCGGACATCACCAAATGTCATGCCTTCGTATAGTTCGTCGAACCGGTGTGCCAATATGTGCGTGCGTCCGAACCAAGGAGAGGTGAGGTTGAACAAGTTATTTGGATAAAAGACTTGTTTGAGCAGGGTCGACTCGAAGGGCTTCAACAAAAAGTCTGGTTCAAATCGCTCTAAGGTTTGATCACCAAAGGCAGCGTAGTGCGCTGCGAGAATACTTCCTCCCGAGACGCCGCTGACGATTGAAACCTCATCGAGAAGCGTCGTTGGTCGTCCGTCTAGCGTGAACTCTGTGCGCTTTAATTCCTTGAGCACGCCCAGACCAAATGCGGCCGCGCGTGCTCCGCCTCCCGACAGCGTGACCGCAACCACCACAGGCCCTGTTCTGTAGTCGTCCTGCTGCGCCTCGGTTATCTGTGCCACATTGACCCAGGGGCGAAAGCTAGAGCAGCCACTCAAAATCCCCAGGGCAGCAACAGTCAGGATTCTCGCGCACAGCATGCCAGAACGAGGTGTTTTGCAACTGCGGAAGAGATTTAGCTTATTGTCCATGTGTCAAGGGCTCTCATCGCGCCAGACGCTACCGACGTGTTCGATACATGCACGAATTGAATTCTTCGCATGGCCCAACAATGAGTAGGAAGAAGCAAAATCTGCAATTGGACTGCCATGCTCAAAGCAGCTGGCAGCCAATACGCGGTGACCTGTTCGATCGTCCTCTGCCAAAAACTCCAGGCTTGCACCACCCGTTGTCACAGGCCCAACAAGTAGTGTTGTAAGCGCATTGACTGCTCTGTTAGGTGTCTGCAGTTCAGTGATCGCCACACGTATTCGGATTCGATCTGATGCACTAGTAGCAAGAGATGCCGCAAAGTACGATCGCAGCTCTGCAGAGGTATAGCCTAGGATCTCTCGTTGCTGTTCCGCGTCTAGCCCCGTTATGACACCCGAGTTCGTTGCGACCAAGGCATCATCTACGACTACTTCAGTGCAACACCCCCAACTGAATCCGGGCGCCCTGTATAGCAAAACATTTTCAAACTGCGTTGGAACGAGAATCTCGCGATCGCCGAGAAACGGGGAGCGAGTCATGCCGTTAGTCGCGCAGCCGGAGATCAGGCCAACGACGCATAGCGTTGATCCCGCAAGGATAAATCTGCGTAGTGGATTCATTGCTTAGCCTCTAGTGTCAGCGTTGCTTGGACGGTATGAGTTCAAGCTCACCTGAAGCCAGCCCTTGAAGAGTTCGCAGTAGACGATGGCGCTCTTCGAGCTCAAGCGTGGGAAAACCCATCATCTCCGCGAAGAAGGCACCATCCAGAGCAACTAGGACGAGTGCAGCCACTTCAACACTTCTCGCGGAAATGCGCGCTCTCGCATATTGCCGCCTGTACCAAGCGCGAATGGGCTCAAGCAATGTCGGGTCTTCTGCCACAGCCGCTAACAACGCCGCACCCAATTTTTCCATTTCATTGTTGGGCATTGACGCAACCTGGCTGGATAGCCAAGGGTCCGGGTCACCGGCGAATTTCCGCTCGCGCTCTTCCTGTGAGGAGTCAAAGGCATGCACCTGGTCGTCGATCAGCGTAAGGAGCAAGTCCCGCTTTGTTTTGAAGTGATAGAGGAATGCCCCTTTGCTTAGACAGGCCCGCGCAACAACCGCGTCGATCGTCAAGCGGTTCGCCCCCTCTTGGACGACCACATCACGTGCGGCCTGAAGGATGCGTTCACGTGTTTGTTTCGCTCGAGCTGAAGACGGAGCAACAGCATCATCACTAGGCTCAGCATTTTTTTTGTCGGCCAAAATCGTGCTCCCATAATTAGAATTAGTACCGTCTGGACGGTATGTTATCAGGTCGCACTGGCGGCTGTCCAAGTCTTACCTTTGCAGTAGCAAGGGTTGACGGTTGCAGATGCTCTGACACTGGGCGTCGACAACAGCCCGGACCATGAGCTGCGGCACGTTGTTGGATGTCCTTGGAGCTATCCCCTGGGGATGGACCAGGGTGAGGGGGCTCATCGCAAAGCTGGGAAGCACCAGGTTCGGTTTGTTGACAGACGGCCTTCTCTGCCCACGCGAAGCTGTCGACTCGTTTCCCCAATAGCGAGTCCACACCATGGCAACCAACGAACCTTTGCAGTTGAATCTAGGGGCACTTCGCAGCGCAATGTCATTGACGCTGCACACCCACCACGCCTCTCGCATCTGGCATGGGCGTGCCGCAGGTGAAGGCCGAGCGGCGATAGTTGGCCTCAACGGCTACGTCTCGGTCATGAACAAGATGAAACGCGGCGCCGAGCAGGATGACCCTTACTCAGACTGGTGGATGCTGCGCATTGAAGAGAAGCTCGATCAGACGAAGGAGACCCTGCAGACATTGCGCGAGCAGGTTGATCAGGCCCTGGCCGGTGTGCCAACAGCACTGACACTCGGCGAGAACCTCAATGTGCAGCCCGTCAAGCTTCCACTGTTCGTCAATGCCCAATTGGGCTTTGCCGCGGTCTATCTGCTGGCTGACTACGACGACATCGCCCGCAAACTGATCCTGGCCCATCACACCGCGCTGATTGATCGCAGCACGCTCGAGCGCTGGCTGAATGACGGCGCACATGCCTTGCGCAGCCTCTTCTCGCTGGCGCAGCAGTTCCGGTACTCAGGCACGACGCGCGATGACTTTGCCGCGAAGAATGCTGCAGCGCGCGCGGCAATGGAAAAACTAGGCGAGCTGCCGCAGGACGTGCTGGAAGGCACACGCCGTTCGCGCTTTGCGCCGCCGATTTCGCGCCGTGGTCTGCAGCAGCGCGAGGCTTCCCAGCCCACGGAGCCAGCTGCAGTCGAGAGCGCCGGCACGGCGCTAGTGCCGCCCGCGTCCGGCACAGATGCAGAGGACGAACCAGCATGACGGATCCTGGCCTGGGGCAATACGCCCACTTTCGTCCACTAGAACAGGCGGACTTCATCAAGCTGGAACAGGCAGCCTATCTAAAAGGCCTTTTAAGACCTTTTAAAGGTAAGGGGACTCTTGAGGACTGGGCCATCCGTTGTCACGAGCAAAGGGACCAGCTTATCGCCCTGGCGCAACGCCGCGTGCTGCGGCAAGCAGCAGGGCATCCCTTCAACCTGTTGCCCGCGGAACTGGCCCAGCAGAAAACTGGCGCAGGGACGACCTTTCTGCGCTGGCGCAGGCCGGACCGCTCGGCCATGGGCGTAGCGCTGTGGCAGGAGCTCATCGCCAGCGCCACCACCCCAGTCAGCCTGCTCGCAGACTTGTATGCCCTGGAACAGCAGCGCATCGTGCTGAACATGCAGATCAGCCTGTTGCACACGCTGGGCCGCCAGGCACAGGAGTGCGCCAGCAAGATGACTCAGGCCGAACTCGCGTACATGCGCCGAGTGCAGGGCACAACTACCACCGCACGGTCAGCAAATATGCTGCTCCCATGACCGCCAATCGCGCCCCTCTCGCATTGGCCATAGGCCAGGCGGGCACTTCACCCACCAAGGAGATTTCGACATGAGCACCCACTTCTACGGCGAAGGCAACATCGGGTCCACCCCTGACTTCCGCGAGTTCGCCAACGGAAACGACGAGCCTAACCGTCTTCTGCGGCTGAACGTCTATTTCGACAACCCGGTGCCGAAGAAGGACGGAACCTTTGAGGACCGCGGTGGGTTCTGGGCGCCGGTGGAAATCTGGCACCGCGATACCGGCCACTGGAAGGATCTGTATCAGAAAGGCATGCGTGTCATGGTCGAGGGACGTACGGTCAAGGACGAATGGGAGGATGCCGATGAAAACGAGCGCACCACGTTCAAGATCGAGGCCCGGCGCGTCGGCATTCTTCCGTTCCGTATCGAGTCGGTAAAGCTAAGCGCCAGGCCCGCGAACGAGCAGGACAACGAAGCCAAATGATCCATCGGAGCGGTGCAGTGCGTCCTAGTCCCGCACCTCGCCCCCCAGGGCAATGCCATCCCCTGGGGATTACTCCACTAACGTCTACTGAGGATTTTCTGGCGGGCCAGCAGAAGCTCCTGCGAACGCCGCAGAGCTTTCGGCCATGGATCAGAGCTTCAAGGCGATCTCGCCACTCGATAGGACTCATCTTCACCGGCATACTGATGGAATTTCATTCAGGAGATTTCATCCGTGATCAGCCATAGAACCCGCTATTCGCTTGCCCAGTTTCTCTCGATCCAAGAAGCCTCTGTCTCCATCGCGCTGTTCAGCAAGTACGGCGTTGAGCATCTCGCGCTGTATCCAGCCCAGTTGCTGCCTAGCATCGTTAATACCGTCCGTGACCAGGATGATCGAACCCTGCTCAAGGTACTACAGGAGATTGTTGCAACGCCTGGAAACCTTCGCGCTAAGGTGTCCCCGAAGACGCTTTTCGAGGAGCGCATGCATGATCTGACACAGTGTCTGCTGATAGACGGCTATATTGCGCAGGATAAGAAGTTGCTGCAGACGGACCCGTCCATCGCCGACGCGGCACCTGTCGAAGACGATCTGATCACCGCATTGCGTGGCTTTGGATCGCCACAACGGGACGCGATCATCGACAAGATAAACGACTCGGCCGAAGCATTCCGGGCCGCGCCGCCTGACTACAACGCAGCGCTGACCAATGCACGCGTCGCGCTCGAAGCGCTCTCGGTGGATGTCGCAGCAGAAGTTGTCCACCAGCAGCAGATAAACGCCTCCTACAACCCCGCCAAATGGGGCGAGGTCATTGGCTTCTTGCGAAGCAGCGGAGAGATCACGCTCGAAGAGGAAAAAGGCTTGGCTGGCGTCTTTGGTTTCCTCAGCCCTGGCGCTCACCGGCCGGTCGGTATTCCCGAAAACCAGATGGCCCGTTTGGGGCGATCGTTCGCACTCAATATGTGCTGGTTCTTGCTGCAGAATCGAATTGCTCGCCGCAGCAGCTGATCTCGCGTCACGGCGACTCCGTCGCCGTGTAGTTAGAGAGCGATTTCACGCACCAAGCCGCAGACACAACGCGATCGCCCGGCATCCGCGTTGTTTGCTGCCTCACCCTCAAGCTCGCGACATGCTTGCGCCCATGAACAACATCGTGCGGGTGAGGCAACATGCGGCTATTTCTCTGCGAGAAGCCCTCTCAGGGTAAGGACATCGGGCGAATCCTGGGCGCCACACAGCGTGGCAACGGCTGCTTGAGCGGCCCCGGCGTCACCGTCACCTGGTGCATCGGTCATCTTGTGGAAGCCGCTCCACCCGAGTCCTACGGGGAGCAGTACAAACGATGGTCGATAGAGCAACTGCCCATCATTCCAGAGCGTTGGCGCGTCGAAGTCAAACCCAAGACGGCGACGCAGTTCAAGGCAGTCAAGCAACTGCTTGCACAGGCTACGGAGCTGGTCATTGCAACAGACGCGGATCGTGAAGGCGAATTGATCGCCCGCGAAATCATCGAACTGTGCGGCTACCAAGGCCCCATCCAGCGACTGTGGCTATCGGCGCTCAACGACGCATCCATCCGCAAGGCACTGACCTCCCTCAGAACATCGGCAGACACGCTACCGATGTACTTCTCAGCGTTGGCGCGCTCTCGTGCAGACTGGCTGATCGGCATGAACCTCAGTCGACTGTTCACCGTCCTGGGCCGGCAAGCCGGATACGAGGGTGTGCTTTCCGTGGGGCGCGTGCAGACGCCCACGTTGAAACTGGTCGTGGACCGTGATCGTGAGATCGCACGCTTCGTCTCTGTGCCCTACTGGGTTGTCGAGGTAGCGCTGAACGCTGGGTCGGCCACCTTCACGGCCAACTGGCAGGCACCGCCCGCTGTCTGTGATCCGAACGGTCGCTGCCTTCAAGAGGCTGTCGCCCGGCAGGCACTGGAGCGCATCCGTGCAGCGGGTTTGGCCAAGGTTGGCTCAGTGGAAACCGAGCGCGTCAGGGAGGCCCCGCCGCTGCCGTTTGACCTGGGCACTTTGCAGGAGGTCTGTTCTCGTCAGTTCGGCCTCGACGTGCAGGAAACGCTGGATATCGCGCAATCGCTCTATGAGACGCATAAGGCCACTACCTATCCCCGCTCGGATTCAGGCTACCTGCCCGAATCCATGCTGGCTGAAGTGCCTGCCGTGCTGAGCGCCTTGGTTGCGACCGATCCGACGCTCGGCGCGATCGTCGCCAAGCTCGATCCTGCCCAGGTGTCCCGCGCCTGGAGCGACAGCAAGGTCACCGCTCACCACGGCATCATTCCCACCATGGAGCCAGCCAAGCTGTCTGCCATGTCCGAGAAAGAGCAAGCCGTCTATGGCCTGATTCGCGCCCACTACCTTGCCCAGTTCATGCCACACCACGAATATGACCGCACTGTCGCGCTGTTGTCATCGGCCGGAGAATCGTTGCAGGCCACGGGCAAGCAGGTCGTCGCGCTGGGCTGGCGCCTCGCGTTGATCAACTGCGGCCCGGACGCCACGGACGACGAGCCGGCCCAGCGGGCTCAAATCCTGCCAGCGCTCTCGAACGGCATGCAGTGCCGGGTCGCGCAGGCGGAGATCAAGGCCATGAAGACCACGCCGCCCAAGCCCTTCACACAGGGCGAGTTGGTCAAGGCGATGAAGGGCGTGGCCAAGCTGGTCTCGGATCCGAGGTTGAAGCAGAAACTCAAGGACACCGTGGGTATCGGCACCGAAGCCACCCGTGCCAACATCATCGGAGGCCTGCTCGGACGTGGATACCTCCTGAAGAAGGGCCGTGCCATCCGTGCATCGGATGCGGCCTTCACTCTGATTGAGACGGTACCGGCCGCCATCGCGGACCCAGGAACCACGGCAATCTGGGAACAGGCTCTTGACATGATCGAGTCGGGGCAACTGACCCTCGATACCTTCATTGAGAAGCAGTCGTCCTGGATCGCCCAGCTGATCCAGCAGTATCGCGGCACCAGTCTGGCCATCAAGGTACCGCAGGGGCCGGCGTGTCCCGAGTGCGGCACCTCCACCCGCCAACGTACCGGCAAAAGTGGACCATTCTGGTCCTGCAGCCGGTATCCGGATTGCAAGGGCACGCTGCCCGTCGAAACGGGCAATCGCGCTCGTGGTGCAAGTCGCAAGCGTGGCGGCAAGCCGAAAGCTTGAATCCCACCACCATGTCGGCCCGCAGCCGGCGACATGGCAGTCCGTCCCGCAGCCCAGCGGGACAACCAGCGCGCGACTCCTTCTGCAACGGTGTGCGCGCCCCAGCGGGCCCTGCGGTCCATGGGGCGAGAAGGCTACTTTTACTTGAATCGCGTTCCCGCGCATTCTCCTGATCGGCTTCTCTTCCATCCGCAGAGAGGGGTCTCCTGGTCGCTTGCCGGCATGCGTTGCAGCGAGCTACCAGGAGATCCCTCCGGGTCGATGGTATTCAGCGCCGGAGCCCGCCGGCGAATCAACGGGCGCCTTTTGTGCGCGGATGTGCGCCAGGCAATACCGACCCCAGCCACGATATGGGTCGGATGTGAACGCTGAGACAGCGGACGGTTATACCGACGACCGAACCCTGTGCAGCCCATGGGTGGTGACCTTGTCCTGAGTCGGAGGCCAGATGGCCTCCGGCACCTCCTCATGCCGAACCCAGGCGTGTAGCGCACCCAATCAATCGCACACCATCGCGGAACGTCTCAGTTCCCATTTCCCGACGACAGGACCAGCCCCGACCAAGATCCTTGGCATTGGCTCGCTGATTCATCAGCAACCCGCCAGCAGCCAAGGTCGCCCCAGGCTGCGCCACGCCCTAGGCGTGTCGACCATCCCCGTCCGCATCGCATCGTGCCGCGGATGCCCGCCCGCCAGGGCGGTGATGCATCGCAATCCGTCGGGTCCTCCCATCCATTTCAAGCTCAAGCCAACCACCTCCGTGTGTACGCGGTGCTTCCGTTCGCCTTCCGGCATTCCACCCTCCACGCGTCCAAGGGCGCTGAACCTTCTAAGGAGTTTCCTATGACCACCATCCGTCTTCAGACGAACCAGAACCGTCTCATCGCCAACCTGCGCCATGCGTTCAACCAGAGCTCGATGCTCGGAGAGCTGCTGCAGAACGCCAGGCGAGCTCAAGCGAGCGCCATCCACTTCACCGTGGACGACAGCAGTCTCACCATCCGCGACAACGGCAGCGGCATCGCCAACCTGCAGACCCTCATCCACATTGCCGAGTCCGGCTGGGACGAGAAAACCCAGACGTGCGAGAACGCTTTCGGCATGGGCGTGTTGTCCACGTTGTACTTCGCCGAGCGCCTGACCGTCCGGTCTGGTGGGAAGGCATTCAGTGCGGCGACCGTGGACATCATCCGGGGCGAGCCGATTCAGGTGATCCCCTGGGATCTGGTTGAGGGCACGGAAATCCGATTGGATGGCATCCAGCCGACACAGCCCGGGGAGACCCTGTCTGTTTGGGCTGAACGCCTTCTGCGCACACTGTGCGAAGCCTTTCCAGTTCCCATCTGGCTCAATGGCCACGCTGTGCTTCGGCCCCTGGCGGACCCCGCGCTGCAATGGCGTGAGACGCCCATGGGCCAGATCCTGCTGGACCTGTCTGCTTCACGCACGCAGTGGCGATGCTTCCTCCAGGGGCTTCCGATCGGCCGATCACCGTCAACCTGCAGGCACCACGTCGTCCAGTTGCCAAACAACACGCTCGCCAGGCTTCCCGATCGCCAGCATCTGTTGAATGAAGCGGAAGACCACAAGCGCATCCAAGTCGCGATCGACAGCGCCTTTCGCCAAGCATTGATCGAGACCAAGGAGCGCCTCTCGACCAGCGACTTCATCGTGCACTACGCGCGCATCTGCATGGACTCATCCAACGCCGACTTGCTCAACGACGTTCCCTTCGTTCCACGAGCCTGGTTCCGATCCTGGGCCCTTGAACCGTCCGGATTCCGCCGTTACTGGGATCGCCACTTGGCCGAGGGCATCGTGGCTCGGGAGGTACTGGAAGAAACTGGCGCTTGGCGGATCGAATCGGATGGCGATGACGCGCCCACGGCTGAGGTGTACCTGGAGGCTCGCAAAGCGTTCTTGCTCGATGAAAGCGGGATCGATGCCGGGCACTGGTTACTGGGGCTTGTAAGGCCCATCACGCCGGAGGAAGTCCAGGTCCGCCCAGGTGCCATCCTGCATCATGACGCCAGCCTGTGTCTGGCCGACTACGAGGTCGAATTGACCTTGGCCGACGGCCTGAACGTCTGCATCGAAGGCGAGCCGGACGTTGCGGTCGGCGCCATTCGCAAAGGCGTGACGTTGTTCCTCACTGCCGATGCAGGCGGTGCGACTGCGCTGGTCTCCGACTACATCTTCGATGATCGCTATGACGAGGATCGCGAGGACGAAGACGGCAGGACCATCGACACCTTCATCGCAGTAGGGTGTTCGCAGTCTCCGGCCGGTGTTGTGCAGGCCCTGCTGCCCGTCACCTTGCGGTATGCAATGCAACCAAGGTTGGCAGGTGCCGTTGTTCATCTGACCTTCGATGCTGAAGGAAGACTGGCAGCAGTCACCGCCTGACACTGCCGTCCACCAACCACTGCGCCCCCGGGATTTCCGGGGGCTTTTTTTTGCGACAAGAGGCACACCTAGCATCGGGATGGCATGAATCCGGTCCAACCTGGGTTCCCATTTCTCCCAGACGCCAAATGCTGCATGGGCAAAGCTGCCCGCATGTGTCGCTGACGTTGTCAGCACCATGCCAGCAGCAAGGATCCTCCGGCTGCGCAGGGAATCCCCGCCCTGAGATCCACCAGTCCGCCATCGCATCGGTTCCGCGGACGAACGCCATCCAGGCGTCGATGCAACTTTCTTTCTTCACCCCTCGCGGGAACTGCCATCCCGACAGGGACAAGGCCGTCTCGCCGTCACCTAGGAGCCGTCCATGTCTCACCGTGCCTCTTTTGGTCATCTGGCCTTGGTCTATGTCGGCAAGTTCCTGCCGCTTGAAGTCATGCAAAGCGCGGCGGGCCACTACATCGGCACACGCGATAGCGAGGGCCCTGTGTCTCGCGAATCGATCGAGTACTTCCGAAGCGCGGCCACCGCTCAGCGCGCCCTCGAAAGAGGCGGCTGGACCCAGTTGCCCAACCCCTGATCCATCAGCTAGGAGAGAATCCATGAACCAGCTTCTGCCCCCGGAAGTCGTCGAGCAGATCGTGCGGGAAGAGCGGCATTTCGCATGCGCTCCAGACGCATTCTTTCAAGCCTGGAAACGCGGCGCCGAAATTGCGGGGCCCGAGTGGTTTGGCAACGGCACCTGCGAAGGCCTGCAGCACGCCACCAGCAAATGGGACCTTCGGCCCAACATGCTGATGCTCAACGAAGCCCTCGGCGTTCTGAGCAGCGGCCAACGCATGTTCCTGTCCGCAATGGTCAGCTTCTACAACGCCCCTGAGGGCGCTGCCATGCTGCGTCGTTGTGGATTTGAAGGGCTTGCCGATCTCGGCGGCCTGGATCTGGAGCGCCGTCAGGTCATCGCCGACCTGGTGTTGAACTACAGCGGCTGGTAAGTCACCAAAGCCGACCTCCGCATCCATTTTCCACACCCAAGAGGGACATCCGTCCTTTCGGGGCGGTGTCCCTCCCTTTTCTACAGGAGCCACACCATGTCCCGAACCCCCTCCTTTGCGATAGTCCTCGAAGGTGGCCTGGTCCAAGCCATCGTCGTACAAGACTGGCCACGCCACCTACCGCTGCCGCCATTTGTTGTCGTGGACTACGACACCGAGGGCGCCGACGATGACGAGATCACGCGGTTTGACATCGGCCAGAGCACGGCCGAAGCCATCTGTCGCAGCGACACGCCAACAGTATTCGAATCTCTTCCAGACGCCCTGTCTCCTCAGAGCATCCTGACGGCACTGGGCGAGTCAATCGCCGAAAAAATGCCCGAGCCTCTAGCCCTCGCCCGCTCGGTACGTGAGGAGATCGTCGACCTGGATGCTCGCCTGAATGCCGCCGAACAGTCACCGACGGGCGACGACTACAACCAACTCTACGTCATTGCCAACTGCGGCCTCATCGAGGTGCAGAAGGCACTGGGCGACACCACCGACTTCGGCGACTGATTCGCCTTCTACCTCTTGGCCCGATGCGACGAGCATCAGGTCCGTCCCCGCGGATGCCACGTCCGCAAGGGGCTGGCTCCGCTCCAACCTCAAGGAGCCAATCATGGCCAACAATTACTACGACGCCACCGGCGTTCTCGTCCTCAACCAGGTGACCCCCGTCATCTCCGCGCTGTTCGGCGGCTTCAAGCTCGACGCTTCCTTCCCCAGCGAGGGACAAGCCTACATCGCGCTCGTTGCCGAGGACCACAACCCGAGTTGGGAAGACCTCTGCGAAGGACTGTCGGAGCTGGCCACCTCGCTCGACCTGCCGCTACCCGATGATCCGCTGGCAGTGGAACCGCTGCTGGAGACCCTGTCTCGACATTTCGGAACCGACCAGGACGAAGCGCTGGCGCATCTCATCGAGCACCATCAGTTTGAGGACGCCGCAGACCTTGATGCGCTGTTCCTGATCGCCACGCGATTCGATGACGGCCACGGCCTTCAGGAAATCCGCTTCGAGGGCTGCTGGCACTGCAGCAAGCCGCGCCTCTTCAACTTCGGAGGCGATGCGCAGTTCTTTAGCCGAGAGTTCGAAGCGTACTGCGCTTCCGGACAGGCGCTGCAGTTTGGCGATTCGGTTCGCCAAGCACTACTCAAACAAGACCTGGAAGCGGTCGCCAACCACTTCACGCGCGAGGTCCACCGCTTGCTTGCAGGCATTCAGGACGCATCGGTGCGAGCTCAGACGCAAAAGCGGATGTCCGCACTGCTGCACTGAAATCGGCGCCATTCGGCGCTGGGTATCCACCTCACACACCGCCTGAGCGCGGTGAATTTCCTTCCCTCGGGGCCAAGCCCCGGTGGGGGTTGGCTCCATTTCAACCCTCACCGGAGAATGGCACCATGATCCAGAAGATCAATCCCTTTGCTCGCGGCTACTACGGCTTCGAGATTCGACGCGTAGCGGTGATCAGCTATGACGATCGCCATCCGCAAATTTTCGTTCCGCTGCACCCCTCTCAGCGCCACCTGCCTGATAACCAGGTGGCCTTGCATGCCGGCATATTCAACGAGGAGTATGCGCTGGTCACTGACGACCAGGTGGTAGCCGAAGAATTGGATGCCACCTGCGGTGGCAGCGGAACCATCCTGGCGGTTTTTCATAGCATCTACGGCAAGAATGTCGAAGGATCGCTCATCCATATTGGCGACAGCCAGACCCGGGAATCTGCGCAGGAGGTTGTGCGTACGCTTGCATTCGAGACCGGCTTTTACAGCCGGTGCTGGGAAATCAGCACTGTGCACATTACCGAGGATGCGGGTCGATTCCTTTTCGAACTCGCCGACATCGCAACACCGACGGCGCTTCTCTTCGTCGCATTTCGCATTCCTTACAGCCCGGCCATCGGCATCAAGCTGATCGCCACCCCCTGGACGGATACGAATCTGCAACAGGTCGAAGGCCTCACCGCTACCGAACTGCGTGCGGAACACCGCGCAAAGGGTGTGCCAGAGGAACTGGCCGACCTGTTGCACCTAGCTGGCCAGGCTGACGTGCGCATGTTGATCCTCGATGCGGACGCTTCCATTCTGGAAGGACTGTCGGTCATCGAGGAACGAGCATAGACCCTTACCACCGCGTCAACCACCAACCCACTCCGAGCCCCTCCAACGAGGGGCCCTTTTTTTATTGGCCAAATTTGAACCGATCACTCTTCTGGGTCACCGTCAGACGCCACGCTCCCTGTAGTAGCCCGCGCGCTGGCCATCGACCTCCCGGTAGCGAAGCTCGATCGAGCGTGCAAATAGTCACTTAGCCTCTTCCGTGTTTGCAGCAATAGACTTAATCGCAACCGCCTGGATCCGGCCTTTGCCTCCTTTTTTTACTGAATACATCATTTCGTCCGCACTTCGCAGCAAGTCTTGCGGAGCAGAGTCCCCGGATCCAACAACTATTCCAATACTTGCGTCGATTTGCACGTACTTACCAGGCGCAATCTCAATGCTCTCGCGAATCTGCTCAAGGCAGCGCTGTATTACTACCGTTGCTCCGGCAGTGCCTTCGACAGAGTTCAGCAGGACAGCAAACTCGTCTCCTCCAAGCCGTGCGACTACATCGTTACCGCGGATGGCTTCCGTCAATCGCTTAGCCGTCTGACACAGTACGGTATCACCGGCATCATGGCCGTAGACATCATTGATTTTCTTGAACCCATCAAGATCCATGTAGCAAACTGCAATAAATTTTTTGTTGCGGCGGGCATTGGACAAAGCGCCCTCAAGGCGTAAATCAAACGATCTCCGATTTGCAATTCCGGTAAGTGCGTCGCTTAATGCCAAATCCTGGGCATTCTTTTCACTGCGCTTTATGGAGTCAATGTCTACCATCATCCACAAGCTTTCTTTTTCAGACACTGCTGCACCACTTAGATCAATCCAAATAGCGTCACCATTCTGTCGCTGCATTTGCAGCTGCACTGAATATCGACCATCATTGCGGAGCGCTGTGTACCCAGCAATTCCAATACGCTGATGATCCTCATCGTTCAAGTACAGATGCCGTGATGGCTGCCCATCCAGCTGCCCGTTTTCATACCCAAATATGCGCGACGTCGCCATATTCGCCCAGACTATTTTCCTCTCGCGCACCCTCATCATTCCAACGAGATTATTCTCAAGCATCAGGCTCTGTTCTTGAACAACGCCAATAGCCTCAAGCCGAGCTTTTCTCTCTGCTCGCTGCGTACGGAAAAGATAGTAGGAGTAGGCTGCAGTAATTCCTAGAACCATAAGGACAAGAAGAGCCTGACGAAGAGCCTCAGCCCTCCAGTTTTTAAGAAATTCATCCGTAGCCAAACCCGTAAGAGCGATAAGCGGATAGCCCTCGATTCGAGAATACGCAGTGATTCGCTCGATATGATCAAGCGGCGTTGGCGTGATATACCAGCCCCTTTCATCTCCCTTGCTCAATTGATCCAAAAGCTCGTCTGAAACGATTTTTTCACCAACCCCTTTTTTTGACCAGGGATCAGACCTAGAAAATCTAGCAACTAGATTTAGAGAGTTTGTTCGTAAAGCGATCGCACCAGCATCCCCCATATCCAGACGGGAAAATCTCGTCATCAGTGCATCCGACCTGACCTCAGCATAAATGATGCCGTAGAAGTTTCCATTTTTAGTTCGGAGCCCGCGAGCCAAAACAATGCACCACTCATTCGAGTCATCACACAAAACCGGCTCTGAAAAAACCATCTTCTCCACATGCGCAGCTGATAGAAAGTGTGAGGATTTAGAGACATCCACTGCCTTTCCGTTCACCTCGATCCCCACTGTTACCGAAGCGTCGGCAAACCTGAGATTAGATACTTGCGGCAGCAACATCCCTTGCTCCGCCAGTTCTTTCGTCACAATCCTATTACGCTCTTCCTCTGAGTGGACATCACTCACTCTCAAAGCAATGGTCGATAAAGAGTTCTCGATCAAGTGCATTTGCGCACCAATCTCAATACTCAAACTGTTCGCAAGATTCGCCGCGGCCTGTTGCGCCTCGTATATATCCGCATCGCGGCTGTTTTTTAGGCTCAGCGAGACCCCAAAAATGAGAATGGAGGCAACAGCCACATTAGAGAAAACCAACAAAGAAGCAAGGCGCAGCATTCATAATCCTCTTTCGACAGCCTTTTGAAACCCCGTGATTACTGGAACATTCCCCAGATGGCCATCATATTTATGATATGTCAGGCACAACCTGCAGAAAATGCCGGCGAGCCCTCTGATGATCCGATATGCATGCCGAGGCCGGGGCTCCACCACTAGAGACCATTCTCCCCATGCACCTCGAAGGTGCTGCCAACAATGCGAAGACATGAGATTCGGTTTTCGAGTGACGTTGGAGGTGTCTGGGTTCACGCTGCGTATATGTTCGTCGGCGTAGCCGGCAGCATCCCAGGCGGTCAAGGCCATCAAGACCGCGGCACGCCATCGGTGTGCTGGCTGCATCAATCCTCGGAACGTTCGCCGCTCTACATTCAATCCACCCCAAGGGACAATCCATCCCTTGCGGTTGGGGAGTCCCGTTTTTTTTCAGGAGACTCCACCATGGATCACCAAGCCATTCGCCAGCAGCTTCCCTCGCTGGTCGCCGGCCACCTGCCACGCACAGCGCGTAGCTTTCAGTTCAACATCTTCGACGGCCAGCCCAAGGAATCCGCCCTGGGCTTTCGCATCGACCCCAAGCCCTTCGAAGGCAAGGTCGTTGCGACCACCGATGAAGCCATCGTCGTCAAGATCGGCCGCACACAGTTCGCCGTGCTGGACCGCGAACTGGTCACGAACATCCCGGTCGAAGGGGCCAAGGTCGCTGTCCAACCCTACGCACGCCGTCGCTTCGATGGCTTGCGCGCGGACACCCCGGAAGAAGTCGTGGAACACTCCTCGGACGGTACGCCATACAAGGTCACCCGCCTGATCCTCGGCTCGGCACCTGCACATTTGCCGATCGCTAAGCCGGAGTGCCTTGAACTTCAGCAGCTCATCGAGCAATTGGAGTCGATGCCCGCACCAGACAGGCATCGCACCATCAGCCACATGTTGGTCGATGCCCACGCCAGCGACTTCGCACTGGTCGACCCGTCACCGAAGGACATCATCCGCACTCCGCCGACGATCAGTTTCAACGTGACTACCGGCAAGTTCGTCGGGCGCGTGAGCGTGCTGTATCTGCGCGGCGACGACGTCTATGCCATCGAAATGCACCGCGATGGCGTATGCGTCGAGCGGCGCGACGAAGTGTACTTCGACATGCTAGGCGACACCTTGGCACATCTGATCGACGATGGCTCCTGGCGCCGCATCCAAGTTCAGTCCATCTCCGGTCGCAAGGCCACCTCCCACTAACTACCCGACCGCGACCGAGCCACCCACCCTGGTGGTGGCTCGTGCTCGCCCCTCATCCAATCCCGTGAAGGAATTTCTCATGACTCTGCTCTTCAAAGGCAGCGCGCTTCGACCCGTCCTGGCCGAAGCCATTACCAACCAATGCCGCGTCATCCTGGTCAAGGATCATGGCGTGTACTGGCTCGCCGAACACGGTGAGCGCAGGCCCGACAAGCGCCAGAAGCTGATTGCCTATGCAGTTGGCTGCGACCCGGATGTCGATCCGTTCGATGACTGGTGGGAACTGGCGCGCATCGAGCTGGGCGGCGACGACTTCGGCGAGTTCTTCGACCCGAACGAAGTCGTGCTCACACGCATCCTGAACAGCACCGATGACCTGATGCTGTCGGCCACGCCCACGCACCTGTCGCTGCAGGCCGTGGCACCTACCGCACCAGAACACTGACCCTGCATCCCAAGAGCCTTCGCCAGTCGAAGGCTCTCTTTCTTGGGCCTGCGCAAAACGGGCTCGGGGCATTTCCTATTGGTCGTGGCGGCCCGGCGCGCATGGTGTGACGCTGCGTCCATGCTTGCTGACGTTGTCAGCGACATGCCAGGCAACCATCGGTCTTCGAGGTTGCGGCGCAGCACCCGCTGCGTGACCACACCAGTTCGCACCGCATCCATGCGCGAACGGCCACCGGCTCGCCGGTGGTGGATGCATTTGCCGTTCTCAACCCATCGCGGGGTTACGCACCTCTCCCCGCATCGTGGGGTTGGTGTGTCTCCGCTCTTTTCCTATGGAGATTCACCATGAGCACCACGTCCAACGAGAAATCCTATTTCGACCTTCACACCTCCGGCATCGGCTACCTGCAGCGTGCCCGTGAGGTTCCCGTCAAGGGAGGTCGCCGCGCACAGCCGTTCCTGGCTTGCACGATCGCCGCCCTGGTTGGTTCCGCCAAGGAGCCGTCCATCCGCTACTTCGACGTCAAGGTGTCCGGCACCGAGGCCAAGAAGCTGGTTCAGTCGTACGTCGGCATCGATGATCCCAAGCAGCGTCCGCTGGTCCGTTTCCGGCTCGGCGACCTCTGGGGCGATGCGTTCATCCGCCCCAGCGGTGAACGTCAGGGTGAAGTGGCAGCGAGCCTCAAGGGGCGCCTGCTGAAAGCCGAGGTGATCGATCGCGCCGAACTGGCTAAGATCGAGCAGCACGAGCTCATCACCCGAGGCATCGGCTACCTGAGCCGTCCGAAGGAGGTCACTCCCAAGGACCGCGATCCGTTCCTGTCGTGCACCATCGGCGCACTGACCGGTCCGGTCGATGAGCCGGAGTATCGCTACTTCGACACCATCGTCGCTACCACCGACGCCCAGCACCTGGTGCGTCGCTGCGTTCAGGCCATCGAGGCTGAACGCAAGGTCCTGATCGCCTTCCGGCTGAACGACATGCGGGCTGACCCGTACGTGCGCACCAAGGGCGAACGAGCCGGCGAACCGGGCGTGAGCCTGGAGTCCACGCTGATCCACATCGGTCTGATCAAGGTCGATGGCCAGCAGGTCTATCCGGCTCCTGCGGACAAAACCGAAGCACCTGCAACCCCGGACGCACAAGCGCCCAAGGCCAAGAGCACTGCCGAAATCGGCGACGCCGCCAAGCCCACCGAGCCCGCCCCGCGCGAGCACGAAGCTGAAGCGGTCGAGCACGAACCGGCAATGGCCGCTTCGTTCTGACCCACGTCAGGCTCCACTCCGGGGCCTGATCGTTTCTCCCACCTGATCCGTGCCCTCCCCTCGGGGAGGTGCACGCGTTCGCGCTTTTTCATCCCTAGCGTCAAGCCAGGCCATCCGGCCCAGGCAGATGCACGTCTTATCTCAGGAGAATTGCCATGTCTCTCGCAACCCGCTTTGCCCATCGTTCCCCGGTGCTGCGCGCGGATCGTCCCTTGTCGGACGACCAGATCCGTGCTGTTGCCCCTTCCATCTTCGCTGACGCTCCCCACGGAAGCCGATCCGAGCGGTATGCCTACATACCGACCGCGACCGTGCTGACCAAGCTGCGTCAGGAGGGCTTCGAGCCCTTCATGGTGTGCCAGACCCGTGTCCGCAACGAAGACCGGCGCGAGTTCACCAAGCACATGATCCGCATGCGCCATGCGAGCCAGATCAACGGCTCGGAAGCCAACGAGATCATCTTGCTCAATAGCCATGACGGCACCAGCAGCTATCAGATGCTGGCCGGCATGTTCCGCTTCGTCTGCCACAACGGCCTGGTCTGCGGTGAAACCACTGCCGACATCCGTGTCCCCCACAAGGGCGACGTGGCCGGTGAGGTGATCGAAGGCGCCTACGAGGTCCTCCAGGGCTTCGAGCAGGTGCAGGCGTCGCGAGACGCCATGCGCGTCATCACCCTGGAAACAGGGGAAGAAGAAATCCTCGCGCGCTCCGCACTGGCGCTCAAGTACGACGATCCGACCAGGCCTGCGCCTGTCACGGAGACTCAACTGCTTGCGCCCCGGCGCTTCGACGATCGACGACCGGACCTGTGGTCGGTGTTCAACCGCATCCAGGAAAACATGGTCAAGGGTGGCCTGACGGCACGCACGTCCAATGGACGCCGGCAGCGCACCCGCGAAGTGCAAGGCATCGACCAGAACCTGCGCCTGAACCGGGCGTTGTGGATGCTGGCCGATGGCATGCGCCAACTGAAGGCCTAGCGCCGCACGGATCACACCCCTCGCGGGTGCGGTCCGTTTCTTTTTCCCTTGGATCTCACGATCCCCCCAATCATCGAAGGAGCACACCATGGCGGCCAAATCAGCCCCGAAGTCCAGCGCACCCCTCATCGTCCCCGGGCAGCTCACGCTGCGCACCATCAACGGCCGCAATGGCCGGTTCAATGTCGGCCGCCTGGTCACCGCCATCGGTGAGTTCGCCGTCAAGGATGCAGAGCTGGAGCAGTACCCCGAAGGCAAGTACGACGGGGAGTTCCACATCCGCTTCATCTATCCCAAGGCCTATCCCACGGCCGGCGGAATGCGTTTCGAGATCCGCGCCAACCTGGACGGCATGACCCTCTCGGGCCTGGACCGGCTGAGCAAGGACGAGGCTCGCAGCTTCGCCACGCAAGAGGTCGATCCGCTGGACGAGGACGTGACTCAGCCATCGGCTACGCCAGCGGTCAAGCCTGCTGCCGATCCTGTGCAGGCCTCGGCCGATCCGCTGATCGATACCACGCCCTTTGGTGTGGATGCGCCATCTGCGACCGTGGCTGCCTCCGGCGGCCCCGACAGTGACGATGCCGCATTGTTCGGCCTGCTGTGGCCGCTGGGCGACTCCGTGAAACTGGATTCGACCATCGACCGCCGCACCCTGCGTGCACAGATCGCCCGGCTGGGCGAACTGGGCTACGCCCTCGACTTCAAGTCACAGCAGTGGAACCGGCCGGAACAACAGGCCGCCTGATCTGCCTCGCCGCATCCGCGGCATCTTCATCCACCCGCCGGGGCTCCGTCCCGCCAGGGAGGACTCCGGCATTTTCTTGCAGGAGAACTTCATCATGGGCTGGCTTTTCTCATCACGCACCCGGTCAGAACTGATCCGGGACCTCATCCAACCCGAAGAGCGCGAGCGCGCCAGCGTCCGCATCATCGCGCATACGCTGCGTGGCAACGTGTTGTGGTCCGTTGTCGAGATCACGGCCAAGGCCGAAGGCGTTCACCAGGAACTCGCGCCCGGCGAGTCCATGTGCTACATCCGCTGCGACCTGCTCCAACGCAGTGGCGGTCAGTGGGGGTACAAGGGCATGGACGAGTCCGTGTCACCGTACTACTTCACCTGCCCGCTGCGCTATCTCGAGATGGCCAAAGAGATCTCGCCCGATTGGCGCGAGAAGGTTCGGGCCTATCACGCTCAGCGGCGCCGGCCGGCAGCTTCGTCGCAACTGGCCGTGGCCTGAAGGAGGACGCGATGGACACTTCGCTGCAATCCCTCTCGCCCGAGCTGCTGGGCCAGGTCGAAGACCAGCTGTCCAACAACGAGGTTTCCTCAGACGAGGAACTGGTTGAGGACTTCATCCAGGCCGGCCTGACCGACGCACAGGCGCGGGAAGCCATCGGCTACCGCGACCGCTATCTCATCAACGTGTACCACCAGGACTTCACGCCGATTCGTACCCCAGAACGTGCATTGCGTTTCAACCCGCACGCCAGGGACTTCGAGCCGGAGTAGTCCGCATTCCTTCATTCCTTCCGGGGCATCACTGCCCCTGCGGGCGGTGCTGCCCCTCATTTCATCGAGGACACCACCATGCCTGAACCTTTATCTCCCAACCCCCTGTACCGCATCGATGAATGCAGCGACCTCATGGCCGATGCATGCGTTTGCAGCGATCAGGGCGATCTGATCTTTCTCTCAATCTGGGCGCGGGATACCGCGATCCAGCAGTTTCTGGCCCGGCTGACGCTGGGCCGCGACGAAGATGGGCTGGAGCAATTCCACCTCATCACCGATCAAGGGGGCTCCATCCCCGTGTTCGTCGGATCGGTCGACCGCTTGGAAAAGCGCCTGACACGCTCCTATCGCCGCACGCTGTTCGGCTCGATGGTCAATCTATGGCTGTTCGACCGGCGCTGCACCCGTCCGGACAAAGCCACGGCCAGCGCGCTCACGCTGCTGCCGCGTGCCTCGGCCGATCCCACCTTGCGCCTGTGGCACCTGGTCAAGGACACATGTCCACTGCCGCTGCTGGACCACTGGCAAGCGCCGGTACTGGCGCTGCTGCGCGAGCGCGACATGCTCCAAACCCTGACGGTGGCCCTTGGTCCGCTGCAGGGCTTCCGGATCGGGCTCGATGTCCCGGTTCTCACCGATGCCCTGGGCGAACTGATCCGCCGCGGCGTCCTGACCGCCTACCCGGTACCGGCTCACGCCGAGCTGCCAATGGAAGCGATGGCTTGATCCGCCCGTCACGGATGTGCGCTCTGCGCGCGCATCCGACCTTTATCCCCCCGCCAATAAGGAGACTGCCATGGCACTGATGTTCCCGCGGCTCGCCCGCAATTTCGCCAAGAACGGGTACTACCCGACCGACGAATCCACGCTCGAACGAGCGCTCAGCGCACTGGCGCCCAGCGATGGGCCGATGTGCATCCTTGATCCCTGCGCAGGTGAAGGTGTGGCCATCGCGGAAGCCGCGCATGCCCTCGGGCATGCGCAGGTCCGCGCGTACGCCGTGGAGTACGACCAGGAGCGTGCCAATCACGCGCGGCTTCTGGTCGATCACTGCATCCACGGTGACCTCATGGACACGCTGGTCTCGCGCCAGTCGTTCAGCCTGCTGTGGCTCAACCCGCCTTACGGCGACCTGTCCAAGGATGCCAATGGCAACATCGGCTACGAAGGCAAGGGCCGCGCCAGGCTGGAGAAGCTGTTCTATCAGAAGACGCTGCAGCTGCTGCAGTACGAAGGCATCCTGGTTTTCATCGTGCCGTCCTATGTGCTCGACGCCGAACTGGTCGGGTGGCTGACGCGACACTTCACCGATCTGAGCATTCACCGTGCGGTGGATACGCAGTTCAAGCAGGTGGTCGTATTTGGACGTCGGATCCGCCAGCGCGAGCTGGTCGGTGACGACACCAAGGCAGTCCGGGCCCGATTGCTACAGATCGGGCAAGGTGAAGTCGAGGCGGATGAACTTCCGTCCGAGTGGACATCGCTGCCATATGTGGTTCCCACGACCTCGGTCGAGCCGGAGCATTTCTACCGGATCAGCATGGAGCCGGCGCAGTTCGCCGAGGAAGTGAACCGGCTGCAGGGCCTTTGGCCCGCATTCGAGACACACCTTGGTGCTGCCCAGCAATCCCTGCGTGCCCCGGCACGTGCTCTGTCCCACTGGCACCTGGCACTGGCCCTTGCGGCTGGCGCCATCTCGGGTGTCGTGCAGTCCAAAAGCGGCCGCATCCTGGCCGTCAAGGGCGACACCTACAAGCGCAAGGCCACCGCCGTCGAGCACCGTGAGCGCGACGATGGCTCCATCGCAGAGACACGCATCCTCACGGACAAGTTCGTGCCGGTCATCCGCGCATGGGACCTGTCTCCCGACTCGGCCTCACTGGGGCAAGTCATCACCATCCACTGAGCACAAGGCTGTAGCGCGCTCGAAGGCGGACGCGCTGTTGTGGCCCAATGAAATCACCAAGGAGGACTATCGATGGCGTCGATCAGGATTGACACCTACATCCACCAACTGCAGTTCCCCATCGGGGCGCTGATCATCAGCAAAGGCGTCGATCGCCTGATTCGTGCCGGCACCGAAGAACCGTTCCAGTTTCTGCGGCGTCACGCCCGCGGCGATTGGGGCGATGTCCCCGCTGACCAATGGGAAGCGAACATCGCGGGAATCCAATCCGAGGCCAAGCTCGAATCGTTCTATGTTGCAACCAACGGCCAGCGCATCCGCATCTTCACCGAAGCGGATCGCAGTGCCACCCACATCGTGCTGGCTTCCGAGAACTGACTCGGTAGACCCGCACCATTCATCAACCCACTGGGGCCATGTCGCCCCGATGGGGTGCCATGGCCCCGCTCTCCCTATCCAGGAGGCCCCATGGCAACCGAAGCAGTTTCCCTCAGCGCCAGTCCCACGCGGCGTTTCAACCCCGGCCAGATGGTCGTGACCTCAGGCGTGGATGCGCTGATCCGTCAGGGTCGGCTCAATCCCACCCCGTACCTGCGCCGCCATCTCAGCGGTGACTGGGGCGATCTCGATGACAGCGACCGGCAACAGAACGACGCCGCGCTGCAATCGGGTGAAGATCGCCTGTTCTCTTCCTACCAGGTCACCACCGACCTGAAGATCTGGGTCATCACCGAGTGGGATCGCAGCGTCACCACGCTGCTGCTACCCAGCGAGTACTGATCCAACCACGGCGGCCATAGGTCGCAACTTCGCTTTCATCCCCCTGGGGCATTCATCAGCCCTCAGGGACGGTGCGTGCCCCTTTTATTTGGAGCATCACCATGACCATGCAACTCGAAGCGGCGCCCGCCGCAGACACCTCGCCCACGACCGACGACCTTTTCGATCCCGCATCCAGCGAGCTCTCCCTGAGCCTGCAAGACTTCGTCGCCGAGTTCGGCGACGAATTGCTGGACTCGCTCAACCGGGCCAATCCACCCGTCTACAGCGGTACGCCGCACGCCCACCGTCAGCTCGTGCTAGCCGGTCTCAAGCGCAAGCTGTTCCCAGCCCAGGCCGAAGTCGTCCATGCCGCCGCCGAGCTGCTCGCCAACCATGGCGAGCGGGCGGCGATCGTCAATGGCGAAATGGGTACGGGCAAAACCACCGTCGGCATCGCGCTGGCGGCCGTTCTCCACGCCGAAGGCTATCGCCGCACCCTCGTCCTCAGTCCGCCACACCTGGTCTACAAGTGGAGGCGGGAGATTCTGGAAACTGTCGCAGGCGCAAAGGTCTGGGTGCTCAACGGCCCTGACACGCTGCTCAAGCTCATCAAGCTGCGCGAGCAGTTGGGTGTGCCGGCCGCTGGCCAGGAGTTCTTCATCATCGGCAGGGTGCGCATGCGCATGGGCTTCCATTGGAGGCCCGCATTCACACGCAAGCGCACCCGGTACGGCGTCATGGGGGCCTGCCCGCACTGCGGGACGGTCGTCAACAACCTTGACGGCGAGCCGATCAATGCTCTGGAGCTGGAGGCGGAGGAAGTCCGCCGCAGGTGTGGCGTCTGCAACACCGCTATGTGGACACTGGTTCGCCCGCGAACCCTGTCCGGCAGCGATCAGCACTCGGCCGTGCTGCGGGCCTTGAAGCGTATCCCGACGATCGGCGAAGCCACTGCGCAGAAGCTGATGAAGACGTTCGGAGATGGCTTCCTGGCCTCGATGCTTGGCGACAACCTCCACAACTTCATAAATCTGATGGACGACCGGGGAGAACTGGTCTTTTCCGATCGCCAGGCACAGCGCATGGAACGCGCGATGTCCAGCATGGAGTTCGGCTTTGGCGAAGGCGGCTACCAAGCCTCCGAGTACGTCAAGCGCTATCTCCCGCAGGGCACCTTCGACCTGCTCATCGCCGATGAGGCCCATGAGTACAAGACGGGTGGTTCCGCGCAAGGCCAGGCCATGGGCGTCATCGCAGCCAAGGTCCGCAAGACCTTGCTGCTCACCGGCACCCTCATGGGGGGCTACGCAGACGACCTCTTTCATCTGCTGTTCCGGGCTTTGCCCACGCGCATGATCGAGGACGGATACCGTCCCAGCAGTAACGGCAGCATGAACGCGGCCGCCATGGCGTTCATGCGGGACCACGGCGTCCTGAAGGACATCTACTCCGAGAGCGACGGGCCAGCCCACAAGACGGCCAAAGGCTCGAAGATCACAGTCCGAACGGTGAAGGCACCGGGCTTTGGTCCGAAAGGTGTCCTGCGCTGCGTCCTGCCTTTCACGATCTTCCTGAAGCTGCGCGACATCGGGGGCATGCTGCCGCCGTATGACGAGGAGTTCCGGGAAATCGCGATGGATGCCGAACAGGCCCACGCCTACCGCGACCTGGCCACGCGCCTGACCGCGGAACTCAAGGAGGCCTTGCGCAAGCGGGATACCACCTTGTTGGGTGTGGTGCTCAACGTGCTGTTGGCCTGGTCCGACTGCTGCTTCCGTGCAGAAACCGTGCGTCACCCACGCACGCGCCAGGTCCTGGCGTTCACACCGGCTCAGTTCAACGAGCTGGAGATCATGCCGAAAGAGCGTGAGCTGATCGACATCTGCCGCGAGGAGAAGGCAGCGGGTCGCAAGACCCTGGTCTACTCGGTCTATACCGGTACGCGCGACACCACGTCGCGCTTGAAAGGGCTGTTGGAGCAGGAAGGCTTCAAGGTCGCTGTGTTGCGCGCAAGCGTGGATGCGAGCCGCCGAGAAGACTGGATCGCCGAGCAGCTCGACCGGGGGATCGATGTCCTCATCACCAACCCCGAGCTCGTCAAGACGGGGCTGGATCTGCTGGAGTTCCCCACGATTGTGTTCATGCAGTCGGGGTGGAACATCTACACGTTGCAGCAGGCCGCCCGCCGTTCGTGGCGCATCGGCCAGAAGCTGCACGTGCGGGTGATCTACCTGGGGTACGCGGCCACGTCGCAGATGACGTGCCTGGCCTTGATGGCCAAGAAGATCCTGGTGTCCCAGAGCACGTCAGGCGACGTCCCGGAATCCGGGCTCGACGTGCTCAACCAAGACGGTGATTCGGTAGAGGTCGCCCTGGCCAGACAGCTTGTTGCTGCTTGATGGTCTTTGTATGCCGGCGCCCTCGGGTGCCGGCATTTTTTCGTGCACGAATCACCTAATCGCGTAACCCTGTCGGCGATAGGTAAACTGAGTCGATTAGGTTACTCGCAGAAGGCAATCTGCTGCGATTGCTAAGGTGATGATTACGAAAAAAGTTGAGTGCGGCATCACTGACAACGCGCCGGGAGTCGCTAGGCTGCTGCTTTGGAAAAACGCTGTCTCGGATTGGAAAAACGTTCATATCGGAGGAAAAGAAGATGAGTCCAGATGATGTCGCCGCGATCCAGAGAATCGTGCACGATGCGATGCAAAACACCGAGTTCATCAACAAGGTTTGGATCGCGGGCGCTGCCGTAGTTGTGTCCGTTTTTGCCGCTCTTGTCGCCTCGTTCACGCAAATGCTGGTAGCTCGATCGCAGCGTAAGACACAGCTAAGGTTGGCCGCTCAGCTAGAGCTTCAGCAGAAGCAAGCACTCAGCGAGCAACTGTCCATGCAGGAACTCGCATCGCGTCGAATAGCAAACGCCAACGTCTCTGCAAAGCGGCAGATATGGATTGACGAGTTGCGAAAAGACATCGCCAGATACCTGTCGCTATGGCAGGAGATATGTTATCGGTGGGATGCCATCGTGAGCGAACCCCGGACCGAGGAGATCTCCGACCAAGCGCTCAACGCGTTCAAGCAGCCTATCGCCGAAATGCGCCTGGAGGCCTTGGAACTGCAGTTGCGTATCGAGTTGCGATTGAATATGACAGAAGTGGATCATCAGGAACTCAAAAACCTCATGAAGGAGCTGGAGACATCCACCATCCTGTTCCAACGTACCGCGAGTTCGCTTCCGCCTGCAGACATTCAGAAGGTCTTCGGAACGATCAAGCAACAGCTGATCGCCAAGTCTCAGAAGATCCTCAAGGACGAATGGGAACGGGTCAAGAAGGAGTCGTACGCAGATCCCAGCGTAACAACTTCCAGCAAGCCCACCTCCAGGTCGGCTGCCTGAGGTAGCCGACCGACATCCCGTAAAAACTGGGCGCGCGCCATTGCGCATTCTTTGCTGACTGGGTCGAGGCGCCCGGCGAAGGTATCGGCTTACTGCAACAGGAAGCCGATCCATGCAAACATTCAGTCTCGTCCCCCGCGCGGTCGCGTGTGGCTTGTTGAGCATCGCCACACTGCTTGGCGGCTGCGCCACCGCTTCAGCGCCTGCTGTCATCGAGTCGGTTCCGGACGAAGCGGCGATCTCTGCTCGCGTACAACTGGAGCCGGAGTTCATTCCGGTGGCGCGCTACGGCCGCTACACCCTCGTCGAACTGGCACCGCTCACAGCGCAGCGTGACCTGCTTCAGCAGGTGATTGACGTGCGGATGCCGGAAGAGGCCAGAGCCAGCATAGGCGATGGTCTGCGCCACGTACTCAAACGCAGCGGCTACCAGATGTGCGAGACGGCACACGCGGTCATCCAGCTGTATTCGCTCCCAATGCCCGCCGCCCATCTGCAGTTGGGCCCCATGACGCTGCGTGACGCGCTGCTCACCCTTATCGGGCCGGTCTGGGATCTGGAAGTGGATGACCGCTCACGGCAGGTGTGTTTCGTCCAGCCAAGAGCCCAGGGGGCTCTACCCATCCAAGAACTACCGCCCACCGGAGCAATCCCGCCTATCCAGGTTGAAGAGGGTTCCCAGCCATGACCACATCACACCCCCTTCCCGCGGCGAAGTCATCGCGCGCCCCATCTCTCGCCCACATATTGCTGTGGGCGTGGCTTGTGGGCCTGACGGCGTTGGTCTTGGTCGCGCTCCAGATAACCGGCGAGCTTGCTGGACAGTCTCAGCTCGACAGCTCCGTGCAGCGTCTGCAAGCACTGGAGTCACGCGTGGGTGAGATTGTGCAGGCCAATCGTGCTCTGCAAGAGCGACCTGCGCCGGCGACCGCTACGGCACTACAGGAGGTGCACCAGTCATTGAAATCCCGCGCTGATTCCCTGGACCAGGCATTGGTCACGCTTGCCAGCCAAGAGGATCTTGTTGCATTGCGGGCGGATCTGGAACAAATCAAATCGCGCCAAACGACAGCACGCAGCAGCACCGTAGCGAGCAAGCCCCATCCCGTGCAGCAGGCAGCAGTCAAGCCAGCGGAGGCTCCCATGCCATTTCGAGTGATTGGCTCGGAACTGCGTGCAGGCCAGCGCACGGTATCGGTCGCACCGGCAGGTGGCGCTCTCTCCGCCTCTCAAATCCAGGTGCTACTGCCTGGCGAAAGCATCGGCCATTGGCGTCTGCAAGATATCGACCGAAACACCGCCGTGTTTCGTGCCGGGGAGCAGATCCGTCGCGTGGCCATTCCCTGAGGGACTATCCCATGAAGCAGCCACTCCTGCTCACCGCAATGCTTCTGGCAGCCCTCAACGAACCAGCCTGGGCACAGCAAACACCGGCTACACCGTCGCATACTACCCAGAGCCAGATCGAGCACAGTCAGGACGACAAGCTGGCCCGCGACTGGGGGCTGCGCCGGGAAGAGTGGACGCGCTACCGAGAGCTGATGGCCGGTCCCCTTGGCATTTACTCGCCCAATCTGGATCCCCTTTCCGCCCTCGGAACAGAAGCTCGTTCCGACGAGGAGCGACGGCGCTACGCCGAGCTCCAGGTGCAAGCTGAAGCACGCCGCGTGGAAAAACTACTGGCCTACCAACGCGCTTATGACGAAGCTTGGCAACGGTTGCAGCCCAATGCCCAGCGCGTCAACCTGCCAGACGCTGGCCCGCGTCAAACCAACGCCTCAGTTCAGGGAAGCGGACGCACCGCCGTTTTCGTGCGTGACAACTGTGCCCCTTGTGACCAAGCCATCGCGCGGCTGCAAGCGTCGGGCTCGGCCTTCGACGTATACGTTGTAGGTAGCCGAGCCGACGATGCCCGCATTCGCGACTGGGCACGCCGGACCAAGATCGACCCGTCCCGCGTTCGTGCCCGCACGATCACCCTCAATCACGATGCAGGTCGCTGGCTGGCCCTCGGGCTGCCAGGTGAACTGCCCGCTGTCGTACGGCAGGTGGATGGCCAATGGCAACGGCAGCCCTAGGCCTGGCCCGACAAGCCCTGATGCTGTGGCTGGTCGGTGGGGTGATCAGCGAGACCGCCGTGGCCCAAGAGATCCCGCCGCCGGCCTACCAATTGGCCGCCAGGCAGGCTGGAATTCCCTCCGTTGTGCTGTACGCCGTCGCATTGCAGGAAAGCGGCATGCGCCGCAATGGACGCGTTGTGCCCTGGCCCTGGTCCCTGAACGTCGCGGGCGAGTCTCAGCGGTTCGCCACCCGTGTCGAAGCATGCGCCGGCCTGCAGCTGGCCTTGCGCCAAGTTCCGCCAACACGCGTGGACGCAGGCCTGGGCCAGATCAATCTTGGTTATCAGAAGCATCGCTATGGCCGCCCCTGCGACTTGCTCGATCCTTACGCCAATTTGGCGATCGCCGCGCAGATCTTGCGCGAGCAGCACACCCCGGGCGAGGACTGGCTACTGGCGATAGGTCGCTACCACCGACCGGCTGGTGGTGCACCTGCCGCGCGCTACCGGCGCAGCGTCGCCCAACATCTGGAGCGCGTGCAAGCCTCGTCACGCGCAGCATCTGATGTCCGCAAGGAGACCCCACCATGAACCTCTCCCACCTCTCGGCTGCACACGGGTTGGTCGTTCTGCTGACCATACTGGCTACTCCATTACATGCGGCCAAGCCCTTAGTCGTTGTCCAAGACCACGGTGGCACTTCAGCGCTGCCTTACTACGAAGCGCTCAACCTGCTGCCGCGTATGTCGGGTACGCCAAAGCCTCCCATCGTAATGCCCGTGCCACCATCCAAGGCTGGCGGTGAAGCAAACATGCTGCCGGTGCGCAGTACCAAGCTAACGCCAGGCACGGTTAATCGCCGTGTCATCGAGGCACCAGGGCTGCAGCCGTTCTTCTTGATCGGAGACGATGAAGCCTCACATGCTTGGTTGTTCCGCCATGCAGCCTCTCTGCGTGAGCGCAACGCCGTGGGTCTAGTCGTGAATGTAGACTCGATGCAGGGGCTCACCCGTCTGCGGGCTCTCGCACCCGGTATCCAGCTCGCCCCCGTAGCTGCCGACGATCTGGCTGACCGGCTTGGCGTTCGGCACTACCCCGTGCTGATCACCAGCACCGGCATCGAGCAATGACGCCATGGGCCAGACCCAGCCTGTAGAAGTCCTGCTGCGCCCAGCGGTGGAGCTTTACACCGTGGCGGCTTGCGCCGGCGCGGCGTTTTTGTCCTTAGTAGCTCCATGGTCGCTCGCGCTAAGTCCGGCCATGGGGATTGGCAGTGCGCTGGCATTCCTGGCCTTCGGTGCGATCCGCCTGAGACAGGCCCACGCGATCCTCCGATACCGCCGCAACATCCGACGCCTTCCCCGCTACGTGATGATCAGCCGAGACGTACCAATCAGCCAGCAGCGGTTGTTTATCGGCAGAGGCTTTCTCTGGGAGCAGAAGCACACGCACCGGCTGATGCAAACCTATCGTCCGGAGTTCCGACGCCATGTCGAACCCACGCCAGCCTACATGATGGTCCGACGTTTGGAAGAGCGCCTGGAGTTTGCGCCGTTCCCGCTCTCGCGTTTGGTCAGGATCACTGCCTGGGACATCTCGCTCAATCCTTTTCGCCCATTGCCACCGGTTGGCGGTTTACCGCGCCTACACGGCATTGAGCCAGATGAGGTCGACGTCAGTTTGCCGCTTGGCGAGCGTGTTGGTCACTCGCTGGTGCTGGGAACCACCCGTGTCGGCAAAACGCGATTGGCCGAGCTATTCATCACCCAGGACATACGGCGCAAGAGCGCTACCGGTGAACATGAGGTGGTTATCGTCTTCGACCCGAAAGGTGATGCCGATCTGCTCAAACGCATGTACGTAGAAGCCAAGCGGGCTGGGCGCGAAGGTGAGTTTTACCTCTTCCACCTGGGCTGGCCCGAGATCAGCTCGCGCTACAACGCAGTGGGGCGATTCGGGCGCATCTCCGAGGTTGCCACTCGAATCGCCGGGCAACTCTCGGGCGAGGGCAACAGCGCCGCCTTCCGGGAATTCGCTTGGCGCTTCGTAAACATTATTGCGAGAGCACTCATCGAATTGGGCCAGCGCCCCGACTACCTGCTGATCCAGCGGCACGTCATCAACATTGATGCCTTGTTCATCGAGTATGCGCAGCACTACTTCGCCAAGCACGAGCCCAAGGCTTGGGAGGTTATCGTCCAACTTGAGGGGCGGCTGAACGACAAGAATATTCCACGCAACATGATCGGCCGTGAGAAGCGTGTAGTGGCCTTAGAGCAGTATTTAAGTCAGGTGCGCAACTACGATCCCGTTCTGGACGGACTGCGCAGCGCGGTGCGCTATGACAAGACCTACTTCGACAAGATTGTTGCGTCATTGTTGCCGCTGTTGGAGAAGCTGACCAGCGGGAAAATCGCTCAGCTGCTGGCGCCGAATTATTCCGACCTCGAAGATCCGCGTCCGATCTTCGACTGGATGCAGATCATCCGCAAGCGCGCAGTCGTTTATGTCGGTCTGGATGCCCTGTCAGACGCGGAGGTTGCTGCCGCAGTGGGGAATTCAATGTTCTCGGACATGGTCTCGGTGGCAGGTCACATCTACAAGTTTGGCGTCGATGATGGCTTGCCAGACGCAAATCCGGGAGCGAAGGTCCCCATCAATGTCCATGCGGATGAATTCAATGAGCTGATGGGCGACGAATTTATCCCCATGGTCAACAAGGGCGGTGGTGCCGGTATTCAGGTCACCGCATACACACAGACACTGAGCGACATCGAGGCGCGCATTGGCAATCGCGCCAAGGCTGGCCAGGTTGTGGGCAACTTCAACAACCTGTTCATGCTGCGTGTGCGGGAGACGGCCACTGCGGAACTGCTGACCCGCCAGTTGCCAAAGGTGGAGGTTTACTCCACAACCATCGTCAGCGGTGCCACCGACAGCTCAGACATCCGCGGTGCCACCGACTTCACATCGAATACCCAGGATCGCATCAGCATGTCCAGCGTGCCGATGATCGAACCATCGCAGGTGGTTGGACTTCCCAAGGGGCAGTGCTTTGCTCTATTGCAAGGCGGCAACTTGTGGAAGATCCGCATGCCGCTGCCTGCACCCGACCCCGATGAGGTCATGCCCAAGGATCTACAGCAGTTAGCCGGCTATATGCGCCAGAGCTATAGCGAGGCAGCACAGTGGTGGGAGAACACTGGATCACCAGGCCTGCAGGAGGAAGATCTGCCGGAGGATCTGACCGATGACACGATCCCGCCCGAAGCTGCCGGCAGCGAGCAGTTGCCATGAGCGATGCGGTCAGCACCGCGAAGCGCCAGGAGGCCCGCCGTGAAGGACTGCTTGTCGGCTTGATCAGCACGCCGTTCAGGTTGTTCGGCGTCTTGATCGGCTCGCTGCTGATCTCGATCGTGATCGAATGCGTGGGGATGCACTTCTTTTGGAAGGATCAGGGCTGGCGTCACTCTCAGGCTATGCTGCAGTACGAGCTGACCCACCTGTCTGGGCATTTCACTCGCAGTGCCATCGTCACGGAGCCCACGCGCACAGCGCATGAGCTCGTGGATACAGGCTACCGCTGGATGTTCGTGCGCACTGGTCTGCTGGCGCGCATGGAGCAAACGGCTGACCGCGCCCGCGCGCCCAGTCAGCATCGCACACGAGACTTCCGCTACTTCATCAGCCAAGCCTACGTGTGGGCGGAAAGCTACTTGATTGCCGCTGCCTTTACGACGCTCACGTACCTGGTTCGACTACTTGTGCTGGTGCTGACCCTGCCTTTGTTCGTAACAGCAGCATTCGTAGGCTTCGTGGATGGATTGGTTCGCCGCGACGTACGCAAATTCGGTGCAGGGCGGGAGTCCGGTTTTCTCTATCATCGCGCCAAAGCCTCGCTCATGCCACTGGCAATCTTGCCTTGGGTGATTTACCTGGCTTTGCCAGTTTCGGTTCACCCGCTGATCATTCTGCTGCCGAGTGCGGCTCTTCTTGGGCTGGCCATGAATCTCACCGCTGGCAGCTTCAAGAAGTATCTGTGACAGACTCTCGGCTCTAGATTCCAACAGCCAAGGAGTGAATGAATTTCTTTATTTCTGCTTGGCGTATCTCAGGTAGGCCATCGTTGATGTAGTAATTCATAGCCCTGGCCGGCACCGGAATAACCTCATTATCGTACTCAAATATAAGGCAGTGGCTCAACTGGAAAATGACGGCAACTTTCTCAGAATCAAGCTTCTCCATCTCGGATTTCTTGAAGTTGCTATAAAAAACTGACTCCAAATGGTGGGCCGTAAAGTTGCTTATTATTGCTTGAAAGTTTCGATTGACGAGAATAGAACGAAGTAAACCTTGTTCCTTGATGTTTTGAGAAAATACACCTCGACTCTGCTCTAGACGTTCGTAGTTGGCGGCGAAAGAATCAAAAATAGAGCGCGCCATTTCAAAAATGCGGACCTTGTCAACCAAATTAGTTAAGTCGTATGCAACATACCCCACTTCTGCCTGCCCGTTACTTATGCGTTTGTCCAGCTGTTTTATGGCATCAGAAAACTCATGTCTGAATTTTCTTTCGCTGTGTAGGTACTTGCACTCAATCGCTATTTTTTGTCGACACAAGACCACATCGCATTCGGTAGAGAGGTCGATTTCCACTCCGTCACCCATACTTGCTGCGAATCTGATTGCCATGGCAAGCTCGAAGAATGCGTCGTTGTATCTCTCATCCTCATCAGCAAGGGTGTGCCCCCCATCGAGCAAGTCAAGCAACTTCTGTTGCGGGACGATGATTTTACTATCGACATCGAACAGAGCATTGATCGAACGATATTTGTTGACTATTCCAATGAGCGCCGCAACCTCCATCTCGTCCATTTTTTCAAGGTCGTCCAGCTTTTTCCGATAGCCCCACAACTTTGTGCTTTCAATCGGTGCGCCTTTTCCAATCTTCAACCTTAATTTTCTAAAATTATTGATCAATAGATCAAACTCTTCTAGCAACCCATCGAAGGCGAGCGATTTCGCTACAAAACTCATACTTACCCCATTCAGTTCAGTCCCAACGTTGATTATCACCCGGTCCGGACGGCGAGACTGGAACCGATCCGGACAATCTATCCACCGTGTCGTCCTAGCGCCTCAAATCCGGTAGCCCGCATTTCTCATTGTTTGCAGCCAAGGGACGCTCGCCTTGCCACGATCACTCCATTGCTGATCTGACTAGGACATAGCGCGATGGTGCTGCCAATCCGTCCCGGCGTTGCACGCAGCGGCGCCTACTTGCTGCTGAATACCCTCCTGATGACAGGACTACCCCTGGCCGCCAACGCTGACACGCCAGCGCAGCGCCAGGACTTAGCCGCCGCTGCCCGCCAGCTTGAGACTCTGGAACACCTCGTAGCTCACAGCGCTGCCAATGTCAGGATTACGCCGGGCGAGCGCTACCACTTTGACTACGCCCGGCTACGCAATGACCTAACCCGCGTGCGAAGCGGTCTCCAAGACTACCTAACGCCACCGCGCGCCCAGCCTCGAGATCCTGCCGAGCTGACCGGCCAGTACCGCACCGAACAAGAAGCCTCCGACTATCCAATCGGTAGCGAGCCCAAGCCATGAATGGTGCTCAGCTCTCAGCATTTCAAGCCAACAGCGGTTTCACGCCTGCAGTGATGGCCACCGTGCTCGTAGGCGCCGTATTTACGGTGCTGCTGCTATGGGGGGTCTGGGCGATCCGTACAGCCTATGTGGGCTGGGCAGAAAGCCGAATCAACCAGCGCCAGTTCCTCGGCGTCCTTGTGCGGTTTCTTGCCATGTACATCGTGCTGACGTTTTTCCTTATCTCCTGACTTCGAAAGGGCCAATCATGAAGACCAGCAGTTCCCCCACCCAACGCCTCCGGCTCTCGACACTCGTCCTCGGTGTGCTGACGCTGCCGGTGGTGTCGTTTGCCCAAGGCCTGCCCACACTGGAGAACCCCTCGCGTGGCACCGGCAACGGCATCATGCAGACCATTCGCAACTACGGCTACGACATCGTGCTGCTTGTCGCGCTACTCGTGGTCGCCTCCATGTTCATCGGCGTCTGCTATCACGCCTACGGCACATACGCCGAGATCCACACCGGCCGCAAGACCTGGGGCCAGTTTGGCCTCACGGTGGCCATCGGCGCGGTACTTCTCGTGATCGGCATCTGGCTGCTCACCGAAGCCACCGGCATCCTGTAAGGAGGCTTGGCCATGTCCGAGCATCAGCATGTGCGGGAGGACGGCACGGTGTCCTTCCTGCCGCACCGGCTCAACCGTCATCCGGTGGTTGTGCGCGGCCTGACTGCAGACGAACTTTGGATCTGCTGCGGGCTGTCCGGAGCTGCCGGGCTGATGTTCGGTGCGCCACTGTCGTGGATGTTCTCGACCATCGCGCTAGCACCGACATTCGTCGTCGTAGGTGTGGTGCTCGGTGTGCTCGTTGGCGGCGGCATCTTGCGCCGCCAAAAGCGCGGCCGACCCGACACCTGGCTGTACCGCCATCTGCAATGGTGGCTGACGACGCATCACCCCATCGTCTCGGACAGGATCGGCGGGCGGGCGCTGATCACTCGCTCCGGCTTCTGGTCGGTACGAAGGGCGTCGCGATGAGCCGGTTCAAGAACGAGGTTGCGCACCTGCAGGCGCACATCAAGACCCTGCGCATGGGCGCCGTAGCGTTGTTGCTTCTTGCGCTGGTCATGGGCGGGGGGTGGTGGAGCTCGCCGCGCGATCTCACCGTCCATGTGCCACCGGATCTGCGCTCGGGCAGCACGCGCAAGTGGTGGGAGGTTCCACCGGAATCGGTGTATGCCTTTACCTTCTACGTGTTCCAGCAGCTCAACCGCTGGCCGACCAACGGTGAGGATGACTACGCGCGAAACCTTCACGCACTTTCGCCTTACTTCACTCCCGCGTGCCGAGCTTTCCTGCAAGCCGATTACGACTATCGCCGCAACGCAGGTGAGCTGCGCCAACGCGTGCGCGGAATCTATGAGATTCCCGGTCGTGGCTACGGCGACAACCCCAACGCACGCGTGCGGGTCGTCTCGGACCGCGACTGGGTAGTGACCCTGGACATCAGCGCGGACGAGTACTACAGCTCCGAGCAAATCAAGCGTGCGCTCGTTCGCTATCCAATCAAGGTGGTTCGGGCGGATGTGGATCCCGCTCGGAATCCGTTCGGACTGGCACTCGATTGCTACGACGGCGCGCCGCAGCGCATTGCCGCACCCGAGACACCACCTCATCCTCCCGCCCGCGGTGGTCTGGGCGTCCAAGGAGAAACGCCATGAGAAAGCAAGTCCCCCTTTGGCTGAGTGCTGCCGTAGTGGTCGCGATCGCACCTCTGGTTCATGCGGTGGAGATTCTTCGCTGGGAACGGCTGCCGCTGGCGGTGCCTCTGGTCGTGGGCCAGGAGCGAATCGTGTTCATCGATCGCAATGTGCGCGTCGGTGTACCGGCCAATGTGGGTGAGCGTCTGCGTATCCAGAGCGCCGGAGGCGCGGTGTATCTGCGCGCTATCGAGCCCATCGAGCCAACGCGACTGCAACTGCAGGACGCCGATACGGGCACGCTAATCCTGCTGGACATCGCTGCCGAGCCCGCACGCGAAGGTGCTTCGCCGTTGGAGCCGGTGCGCATCGTGGATGGCACCAGCGCTGCAACGCGCTATGGCGAGCAAACAGCCGAAAGCGGCAATGCCGTGCCAGACAGGACCCAACCCGCGCAGAGCCTGCGTGAAACCCCGATTGCCGTGGTGCTCACACGCTATGCAGCCCAGAACCTCTACGCGCCGTTACGTACGGTCGAACCCGCTCCCGGCATCATGCGTGTCAACCTGAGACGCAATCTGGCGCTCGACACGTTGTTGCCCACTTTGCCGGTCAAATCCACCGCGCTTGCTTCCTGGCGCCTAGAGGACCACTGGGTTACGGCGGTCCGCGTCACCAACACCAGCAACGTCTGGGTCGATCTGGATCCGCGCACGTTGCAAGGCGACATCCTGACAGCGACCTTTCAGCACCCTGCACTGGGGCCGAAAGGCCGACCGGAAGACACCACGATGGTGTATCTAGTGACACGACGCCATGGCCTGCCACAGTCCCTGCTGCCAGCCATCCAACGCTTCAATCCAGCGGTGAATCTGCCCGAGCCAACCACATCGACGCAAGGAGACGTCCATGCGCAGTAACGGTCTGCTCAAGTGGTTAATGATTCCGGTGGCGCTGATCGTGCTGTTCTTTGGCATCCGGCTGTTTTCCAGTAACGGCGGCAAAGCCCCCGCCAGTGTCGACGCCAGTGCCCAGCTCACGCCTGAAGAAATGAAGGCACTGGGGATCGAAGGCGACACACCACGCGACACAGTCGCAACTCTGGTCGCCCAGGTAAAGCAACTTCGTACAGAACTGCAGACGGCCACCTCGGACAACAAGACGCAACGCGAAGAGAACCAGCGCCTGCGTCAGCGGGAATCGGCGATCGACCAGCGCATCGGCACCGCCCTAGAGTCCGAACGCGCTAGTCTTCGCCGCGACCAGAAGCAGATCGCCAGCGAGCGCCAGCAGGCCGAAGGTTTGCTGGAAGACCTACAACGCCGCCTTGAGAACATCGGTAACCGCAGCAATGGCCATTCCGATCTGCCAGTGGGGCTGGGCCTGGGTGAGGGCGATTCAGACGGCATGCGGAGCGCAACGAGCGGTATGCGCTGGGTGGAGCCCGACGACGCCAAACAAACCGATGGACGGGGCCGGAGCAGCGGCAGCACGCTCAGCTTCCCCACCAGTTTCGGCCCGGCCCAACGCACCCTGGAAGCCACCGCCGACTCGGTCGCCAATGCCGGCACCAAAGCCGCTGGGATCAGCAAGGCCAAGGCGGTCTACACCGTACCGACCAACTCGACGCTAATGGGCTCGGTGGCGATGACCGCACTGATTGGCCGCGTGCCCATCGATGGCACGGTGAACGATCCGTATCCGTTCAAGGTTCTGGTCGGGCCGGACAACCTGACCGCCAACGGCATAGATATCCCTGACGTGGCAGGCGCAGTTTTCAGCGGTACTGCAGCCGGCGATTGGACGCTCTCGTGTGTGCGTGGCCAAGTGCGCAGCATCACCTTCGTCTTCAACGACGGCACGATCCGCACCATTCCCGAAGACCGCGATGGAAACCAGCAAAACAACAACCAGCAAGACGGCCTAGGCTGGATCAGCGATCCGCACGGTATTCCCTGCGTCAGCGGCGACCGCCGCAGCAATGCCCAGCAGTACTTGGGCACCCAGGCATTGATCACGGCCGCAGGTGCCGGCGCGGCCTCGCTGATCAAGTCTGACAGCGGGCGGTCGTCCTATGTCGGCGCAGATGGTTCCATCGGAACTGTTGGCATCAGTGGCAAGGAAGCTGTCGGTCGGATCCTGGCTGGCGGCGTCCAAGAGATGTCGAGCTGGGTCAACAAGCTTTACGGGCAGGCATTCGCCGCAGTGTATGTGCCGCCGGGAGCCAAGGTGGCCGTCCACCTGGAGAAGCCACTCGCCATCGACTACGACCCAGAGGGCCGCAAAGTCAATCACCGTGCAGGAGAATCCCATGCGCTCGAACTGGACTAAGTCTCTTGTACTGGCACTCGCGGTGGGCGCACTCGCCGGCTGCGCCACCAACAAGGAAGAGCTGCTCACCCACGGTGGGCGGACCATGCAGGTCATCTGGCAGCAGGAGGCTGGCGACGGGGGCACCGGCCAGGCGGCCCGGCGCCAATTGCTCGATGCGCGTCAGACCCTGCGCCGACCGTTGCTCGAAGCGGACATCGCCGCCGCACCTGCCGAGCAGGCCCGCTATACCCGCACCGCGGCGAACGAGATCTACCGTCAGTTTCATCGGCTTCCCAACCCCGATCTAGTGATGTACGTATTCCCGCATCTCGCGGGAACGGATCCTGTGCCGGTGCCAGGCTATACCACGGTATTCCCGCTGTACCAGCGCATCCAATACGCCATGCCGGGCGAGCGTGTGGAGGACTATTGATGACCTGGACGCTGCCCTGGCGCCGCCGGACGGAACCCGGCGCTTCATCCTCTGAGCAAGCACAGCCAGATGGCTGGCAGCGCCATATCCATGCGCTGAGAGATGGAGGCGTACAGCCGCCTGGCGAGGCCGTTCAGGGTGTGCGTGCCGCAACTACGACTGATGAGCAGGCCCTCTACGACGTAGCGCCATCGTTCGTCTCTCTCCTGCCGTGGGTGGAATACCTGCCCGAGTCTGGCTGCATGCTGCTCGAAGACGGCCAATCGGTCGCTGCCTTCTTCGAGCTCACGCCCCTGGGTACTGAGGGCCGTGAGGCCGCCTGGCTAGCGCAGGCACGTGACGCACTGGAGAACGCGCTGCAAGACAGCTTTGACGAACTGGATGAGAATCCCTGGGTTGTCCAGCTCTACGCCCAGGACGAAGCAAGCTTCGCCCAATACCTGGATGCTCTGCGCCGCTACATCCAGCCACGGGCGCAGGACTCACGCTTCAGCGAGTTCTACCTTAAGTTCTTCGCTCACCACCTGAGCGCCGTCGCCAAACCTGGCGGCCTTTTCGAAGACACCGTGGTGACCCGCCTACGCTGGCGTGGCCAAAGTCGTCGCGTGCGCCTGGTGGTGTATCGGCGTGCGGTAGGTCCAAGCAGTCGGCGCGGCCAGACGCCCGAGCAAGCCATCAACACCGTATGCGATCGTTTGGCAGGAGGATTGAGCAACGCCGGCATCCAGGCTCGCCGGTTGAATGCGCCAGCGATCCATGCCTGGCTGCTGCGCTGGTTCAATCCCTATCCCACAATACTGGGTCCCGACTCGCAGGACCGTGAGCGCTTCTACCAGCTGGCGGCTTACCCGGAGACCCCCGAGGCTGACGAAATCGAGTTGGCCAGTGGCACGGACTTCAGTCAACGCCTGTTCTTCGGGCAGCCGCGCTCGGACGTGGACCAGGGGCTGTGGTACTTCGATGGTATGCCACATCGCGTCTTGGTCACTGACCGGCTGCGCACGCCGCCGGTCACCGGACACTTGACTGGGGAGACACGCAAGGGCGATGCGATCAACACACTGTTCGACCAGATGCCGGAAGACACCACGCTGTGCCTAACGCTGGTCGCTACACCACAGGACGTGCTTGAAGCCCACCTCAACCACCTCGCCAAGAAGGCCGTGGGCGAAACCTTGGCATCGGAACAGACACTCAAAGATGTCCACGAGGCCCGCTCGCTGATCGGGAGTTCCCACAAGCTCTACCGCGGCACGCTGGCGTTCTACCTGCGCGGCCGTGACGAAGCCGAGTTGGATCAGCGCGGGCTGCAGCTCGCCAATGTCATGCTCAACGCCGGCCTGCAACCGGTGCGCGAGGAAGACGAGGTGGCACCGCTCAACAGCTACCTGCGTTGGTTGCCGTGTCTGTACAACCCTAGCGCGGACCGCAGACAGTGGTACACCCAACTGATGTTCGCCCAGCATGCTGCAAACCTGTCGCCTGTCTGGGGACGCAGCCAAGGCACGGGCCACCCCGGCATCACGTTCTTCAACCGTGGCGGCGGTGTGATTACCTTCGACCCCTTCAACCGCCTGGACCGGCAGATGAACGCCCATCTGTTCCTGTTCGGCCCGACCGGTTCGGGCAAGTCAGCAACTCTGAACAACATCCTGAACCAGGTCGCAGCGATCTACCGCCCACGCATGTTCATCGTCGAAGCAGGTAACTCCTTTGGCCTATTCGGCGACTTCGCCAAGCGGCTGGGTCTTACTGTCAACCGGGTCAAGCTCTCTCCGGGCTCCGGAGTCAGTCTGGCACCGTTTGCGGATGCACGTCGCTTGATCGAGACGCCCAGCGCCGTGCAAACCCTCGACGCCGACGCCCTTGATGAAGAGCAGCCTGGGCCGACCACGAATGAGGCCGACGAGCAACGTGACGTGCTTGGCGAACTGGAAATCACCGCGCGTTTGATGATCACTGGCGGGGAAGACAAGGAAGAGGCACGCATGACTCGCGCCGACCGGTCGCTGATCCGCCAGTGCATCCTCGAGGCCGCGCAGCGCTGTGTCGCGGACAACCGGACCGTATTAACTCGCGATGTGCGCGACGCGCTGCGCGAACGCGGCCGCGACACAACACTGCCCGAGACCCGGCGTTCTCGACTGCTCGAAATGGCCGATGCCATGGACATGTTCTGCCAGGGCACAGACGGCGAGATGTTCGACAGGCCGGGAACTCCATGGCCAGAGGCCGACGTCACTGTGGTGGACCTGGCCACCTACGCCCGCGAGGGCTACAACGCCCAGTTGTCCATCGCCTACATCTCGCTGATCAGCACGGTCAACAACATCGCCGAGCGTGACCAGTTCCTCGGGCGGCCCATCGTCAATGTGACCGACGAGGGCCACATCATCACGAAGAACCCATTGCTTTCGCCCTACGTAGTCAAGATCACCAAGATGTGGCGCAAGCTGGGGGCTTGGTTCTGGCTCGCCACACAGAATGTGGATGATTTACCCAAGTCCGCCGAGCCCATGCTCAACATGATCGAGTGGTGGATCTGCCTGTCGATGCCACCGGATGAGGTCGAGAAGATCGCGCGTTTTCGCGAACTGAAACCCGCACAGAAGGCACTGATGCTCTCGGCCCGCAAGGAAGCGGGCAAGTTCAGCGAGGGCGTCATTCTTTCCAAGTCGATGGAGGTGCTGTTTCGTGCAGTGCCGCCCAGCCTGTATTTGGCATTGGCCCAAACGGAGCCTGAAGAGAAGGCCGAGCGCTTCCAACTCATGCAGCAGCACGGCATCGGTGAACTCGAAGCCGCCTTCAAGATCGCCGAGAAGATCGATCGCGCGCGCGGTATCAACCCGCTGCCATACGACGACGTGTTCGCCGGAGAAGCGGGATGACTCTCACATCGCATCCCGTTGCCAAGAAATTCCGGCGCGCTTGGTGGCTTGCTGCAGCCTGCGTAGTCTTTGCTGCGTCGGCATGGGGATTCCTCGCATCGTTCCAGCCTGAAAATCCTGTCGCCGTTGAGCAGGCCGCTGTCGAGAAAGCGCCAGGTCCGCCGTGGCGCTACGGCCCCGTCTCGGCGCGCTTCACGATCATTGTCTACGCCGATTTGGAGTGCCCGTTCTGCCAGTCCTACACTCCGGTACTACGAGCCTGGATCGACGGACATCCCGACGTCAACCTGCAGTGGCATCACCTTCCGCTCACGACGCATGAGCCGGCTGCCAGCGAGCAAGCACGTTGGGTTGAGTGCGTGGGAGAGACGTTCGGACATGCACGTTTCTGGGAGGCTATCGCCTGGGTGTATCAACACACGCGTGGCGGCGGCCAGGGATTGCCGCCTGGCACGGCCTATCCCAATGATGCAGCGGTGCAAGCCTGCCTGAACAGCGAGCGACCTGGGCAGTCGGTGCGCCAACAGGCAGATCAGGCGCGCAAAGATGGACTCAATGCCACCCCGACCATTCGACTAGTCGACCGCAGTATTGATCGGTCGATGACGCTCAGCGGGCCGATCGTGGGTGATGCCCTGCTGTCTGCCCTGGACTATCTGGCCTCTGACCAACCTGATAAAGCGCAGGAAACCCAGATGCCTTCAGAGGCCGTCGACACAGACGCGAAGTAGCCTTGCTGCCCACAGTCCGAGGCCACCTTCTTCCCGAGCAGGCCCGGAAATGCCGGCATGCATGGTGCTGCCAGATATGACGGCTGTCGCACTTGACACTACGCACCCTGGTGATTCCAGCAGCCGGCGCTTTGACTGTCGAAAAACTCTACTGGCACCGCACCCAAGGCTCCTTGGATGATCGCCATCACCCGATTGCAGTAGATCTGGTCTGCGCCGTACACAGAAACCGCAACGCGGCGGATGCCGGTGCCTCGCATCCGCTGTAGCAGGTGTATGTCCTGCTCGCCCAACCCCCATCCATAGATGACGAGCGTCTCGCGCTCAGAACCCAGCACCTCCCGATAGACCGTGGAGAGGTAGTAGCTGTTCTGGATCGAACTCACCTTTTGCTGCCAGGTCCCCTCGCTCACGAACAGCGGCACAACCTCTTCGCTGCGCCACCGCGTCAAGATGGCCTCCAGCAGTCCCGCATCGGCGTTGTAGATCTTGCGCTCCTGCTCGACGCGATTGCGGCACAGCACCAGGCTGCCATGCGGATAAAACACCAGCGTGGTCGATCGCTGGCGCCGAATCGGCGTTCTCAGCCTGCGCCAATCATCCTGGAACACCCCGCCCGCACCGAAGCAATCTTTGATGGCGTGCTCGTCGTCATGGTCATAGCCATACATCAAGGCCCAATAGACGATGAGGTCGTAATTCAACGACGCAACCGTATCGAAGTGCTTTATGAATCGGTAAATCGCCGGCAAATGCCCGCTGACCTGGTCGAACTCGGGATGGATGTCCTGGACACTCTGGATGAGGCAGTCCCGAACCCTAAGGTATGCCTCATGCGTTCGTTGGTCCGGGATCAGCAGTGATCGATTGACATTCGATGCCTGCCACACGATGCGCAGGATCAGCTCGAAGTCCGTCGTCCCGAAGAATGCGAACAACCGCTCGACGTCCGGGGCGATCAGCTCGTTCGTTCGGGCATGTTCCAACAACGAGCCATAGGAAAAACTCGGGCTCACCGCAATGCTGGCGCCATTTCCCAATATGGCGGTGCCTCGGTAGTTCGGGGCAATGGCCTCCCACGGCTGAATCACATAGGGCATCGGTTCCTCTCTCCAATCTTTGTCTCCCGTCACCTTACCGCAGTCCTGACCGAGGAATGGACGATCCGGCCGCACCAGCGCGGGAAATGAGGGTTCGGGGCAGTACGCATTGTTCGTGGCACTAGTCGGCGCTTTGCGTTGGACTACAGGGGTTTCTAACTGCCAGGCCGCATACCATGCGAAATCTCTACCTTCTGCTGCGACAAGCTCTACTCGGTATGACAATGTCAGTCGCCGGCGCGGCCAGCGCCCAGGAGGTCTGGATCGTCACCGATTCGAGCCATCGCGTGACCGGAAAAGCCACTGTCCACCGCCTCATTGAGCTGGACACCCCGCAGCGCTTCGAGGCTGAGTTGGCTGCGCAGTTGCCGAGCGATCCGCAGCGTGCCGCCGCGATGGTCCAACAGCGTCTGCAGCAAGGCGGCCAGCTCCTGCAAAAGCGCATGCTGGATGCCTACCAAGGCGTGGCCGACGCCTGGAGCCTCGGAATCACCACACTCCCGGCCGTCGTTGTGGACCAGCGTTACGTGGTCTACGGCGAATCTGATCTCGACAAAGCCTTGGCGCGCGTCGCACAGCATCGCAAGGACACACCATGAGGCCCCGTGTCCCCCGCCGACTGCGAATCTCTGCCGCTGTTGCGCTGCTTTGTGGCGCCACATCGAGCTTCGCGCTCAACACCGCGAGCATCGTGTCCTCTACGCTCTCGCCCGACTGCCTGGAGTACCGGGTGGTCGGCATCTGCTACTGGCTCCATTGCACTTGGACAGGATGCACAGTGCGCACCTCGATCAAGGTGCGGCACTACATTCCCGACGCCGTGGTTTCCAGCTATTCCAACACGGGCGAGAACCCCTGGACTGAAGTTCGTGCAATGAGCACGCCCAACCCGACTGCACAGGCGGGCGGGGATGGCACGACCAACCACGACAACGAGAACAACCTTGCGAAGTTCAAGAACGCCGATGTCATCGGCCATCCAGGAGGTCAAGTGTTCGGCCAGTTCGCGAGCTCGTCGGGCTACGCGTGCGAGGGGGCAGGCACGGCATTCATGCCCTACCTGCTCAGCACGCTGGACACCATCGCTTGGCGGTACAACGTGCCGGAGGCTGTGTACCCCGAAGCGCTGATTCCGGGCATGCGCGAGATTGGTGCCCGCACCAGCCTGAATCTGTGGGGAGCGGTCTATCCCCGGGGCGGCTTCCTGCACCAGGCCGACGACCACAAGTCCGGCGCTGTGGTCGCACAGCGCGCCGGCGATGTCGTCACCCGCCGCGGCCAACTGCACGTCTATCAACCCCTCCTCGCCAACAGCCGCGATGGCTACTGGCCGGCCGGGGCACTGATGGAAAGCGACGCCTCGACCGGCAAGTGGCAGGAACTGACACCGCGCCTGTCCTCGTCCTGCGCGGTGTTCCCGAACCACGGTCCGCTCACCCAAGCCCAGCAAGGTGACTACGCCTGGGCGCTGTGGCGCCCCTACAGCTGCTGCCAGCGGCGGGGCCAGGTCTTTCTTGGCAGCGTCGACTTCAACTGAGGCCATTACCATGAACTGCCAAGACAACTTCCACCCGTTCCGCCGTCTGTCCGTGCGCAGGCAGTCCTCGCTGCTCGCCAGTGCGCTGGTACTGGCGACCGGACTGGTCTGGGCTCAATCCGGCTTTCAGAACAGCGGCAGCGTGATAGGTGACGAGGTCATGTATTCGATTGGGGGTGGCAACGCTGTCTCGATGAGCGGTGCCGCTGGCATGCGCTCAATCGGCGTGGGTATGGGTTGGAACAGCAACCTGATTTGCGGTGACATGAGCATTAGCACGACGATCCAGAACCAGCTCAACGGGCTCACGAACGGCTTCCAGAACATCATGAGCAACGTGATCCAGAGCGCGACTAGCGCGGTCGCCTCGCTGCCGGCCCTGATCATCCAGCGTGCTGATCCGGGCTTGTACAACCTCTTGACCAACGGCGTCCTGCAAGCGCGTCTGGACTTCGACCGTTCCAAACTGACCTGTCGTGCGATGGCGGAACGGATGGCGGACGCGGCTGGCGGACAGCTCGGTTGGAACCAGATCGCCGAAGGCATGGCCCTGCGCCAAGCGGTGGCTAGCACAGACGCGGTTTCAGCCATCGAGCAGGCGGAGAGCAGCCGCGGCAACGATGGTGTGCCTTGGGTGGGCGGCAACAATGCTGGTGGCTCCGGCCAACCGTCCATCAAGGTAGTCGGCGACGTGACTCGTGCAGGCTACAACCTCGTCAATGGCCGTGGCGTGGCCGATACCTCGTCGATCTCCGCTGCCAACTGCAACAGCCTGGCCTGCGCGACCTGGCCTACGCCTCAGGCTGCGGCAGATTGGGCAACACGGGTCCTGGGCGAAAAAGAGCAACGCACCTGCGAGAGTTGCACCAAGACCCAGACCATACCGGGCGTCGGGTTGACGCCATTGATCCAGGAAGAGTACGAGACGAAGCTGGAAGTGCTACAGGAACTCATCAGCCGCACTCGCAACACCACTGTGGAAAACCTGCGCGCCGCCGGCAGCATGTCGCTGCCGATCACCCGTGGGGTGGTCGAGGCCCTGCGCGACGAACCGGACCAGGACATCCTCGCACGCCGCCTTGCATCCGAGGTGGCGCTTGCGTCAGTGCTGGAAAAAGCATTGTTGCTGCAGCGCACCTTGCTCACGGGTAAGAAGGAGCCCAACGTCGCAGCCAATCAGCTGGCGACCGAGGCGGTGAACCACGAGAGCGACACGCTAGATCGAGAGATCCTCAACCTCAAAACCGAACTCGATCTGCGCCGCGAATTGGCCAACAACTCACCGATGACCATCATCCAACGCCATGGCACTCGGGCATCCGGTTCGCGCGGTGTCTTCGAGGGTGACCCAACGCCCGACCGGCTCAACCGTCTGCAGCGGCGGGCACCCGGTGCTACCCCATGAGCACCCGGTGGCTGCGCATGAGGTGGCTGTTCAACCGGCGCAACGCGAAGGCACTGGCATGGGCCATCGTCCTGCTGGGCCTGGCGGTGGCTGCCAATGTGACCGGCATTTACCTGGTTGGCAGTGTGGCGGGCTGGGAACGCTGGATGTCTGCATCAGCTGGCTACTTCCTGGCCTGGCGGATCTGCCTTTACGCCGCCACCGTCTATGGCTGGTTATGGATGCGTCGGCGGCTGCTCACGCGCGAGGCATCTTCCGACGCGCGTCACCGTCTGGTTCGCGTGGAGGTGGCAGGCGTGATTGCCATCGTTGCCCTGGAAGCCAGCCTGCTACTGCAGACGTAACGAGGGATTCGGAACATGACACTCTTCACCACCGACTACCTCGAGTATTACCTGACCTTGGTAGGCTGGATCGTGCACAACGGGATCTGGTCCGTCCTGGTCTCCAGCGGCGTGTTCGCCATTCCCTTTGTGGCCATCATCATCCAAGAATGGCTGAAGGCCCGGGCCGAGGGCGCAGACGAGGGCAATAAGGGTGTGCTGTCGTCCATGCGTATTGAGAACCGCGTCTGGGTGGCAATCGTCGTGGTGATGTTTGCCGGCATCCCCTTCATCGACGTCGATCTCAATATGGTCCGACTGGACGACTCGCGCTCCCAGCAATGCCAGGTCAGTGTGCCCCAGCCTTCAGAAACGGGCTGGAGCCAGTCCTTTACCGCCCTCAATAACCAGAGCGCGAAGGTGCCCGTCTGGTGGGCCTTCATCCATACGCTTTCGCGCGCGGTCACTGGCGCTTCGGTGGCCGCCATCCCGTGCGGCACGGATCTTCGGCAGATGAGGATGGAGATCGACGCCACGCGCATTGACGATCCGGTGCTGGCCCAAGAGGTGGCGGACTTTACCCACGACTGCTACGGGCCAGCACGGGCCAAGCTCTTCATGAGTCGCCCGAGCCTAGACGAGTCCCAGATGCACGATGTCACCTGGATCGGCTCCAACTACTTCGTCAACACCGGCGGCTATTACGACACTTACCGTGCCAGCACACCTCAGGATAGTTGGGCCTATGACAGCAACCGCGATGCGGGTCTGACACAGGTGCCCAGCGGTGCTGGCTACCCGACGTGCCGCCAGTGGTGGAGCGATGGCGGCAATGGCCTGCGTGCCCGGTTGCTTGCCGAAGTTGATCCAACCCTCATGAATCGGTTGGCCGGCTGGGCGGGTTTCCTGAGCCGCGCCCAAGTAGATGACTCGGTGATCCGTGCGATCGCCTCGCCGCGCCAGCAGAAGCTTAATCAGGGAGCGGTCTACTCCGACTACGGCGGTCAGATCGACAAGACGCTGCCGAACATCGTCACCCGCGCGGCCGGCGACGTGGGTCTGGCGGTGGGCTCGCTGGGTTTCTTCCCCGCTATGGACGTGGTACGGCAGGCGCTGCCGATGGTGCTCTCACTGCTGAAGATGGCCCTGGTCATCTGCATCCCGCTGGTGCTCGTGGTCGGCACCTACGATCTGAAGACGGTGGTGACGATCAGCGTGGTGCAGTTCTCTCTGTTCTTCGTGGACTTCTGGCTCCAGCTCGCCCGATGGATCGACAGCACCATCCTAGACGCGCTGTACGGATGGGGGTGGGGCTGGAACCGACCGCACTCGAACTTCGATCCGGTGATGGGCTTGAACAACGCCTTCGGCGACATGCTGTTGAATTTCGTCATGGCGTCGATGTTCATCGTGCTACCCACTTTTTGGGTAATGGCCTTGGGCTGGGCTGGCATTCGCACCGGAAACGTTCTTCAGGGGCTTGCCGGCGGAACAGGAGATGCCAAAGCTGCGGGCGGCAAAGGTGCCGGAGCGGCCATGGGCGCAGTCACCAAGAAGTAACCCTTGCCTGACGTTTAGTCGTCATCCGAAACGTGAGGATCGATTCGAAACCCGTCATATGTGTAGAGACCGAAACCGGCAGGGCCGTTTCTCCACTCCGCCTCGGGCCTCGACGCAGCCTCCGAATTACGCGCTACCCATGCTGCGGCGATGGCGAAGAGCAGGATGACCGCAAGCCCAGTCGCGACATACAGCATGACACCCGCGGCAACCAACTTCACCGCCCACAGCAACGCCAAAGCGAGACCTTTGGGCACGCCTTTGCCCAACAGCCAAGACGATAGTTGCCGTTCGATGCGCGCGCCCGCACGCCAGGCGCAGCCGAGCCAATGGCCTAAGCGTTCGGGGAAGCTGCGATGTGTCTTTGCGTTCATGGCGGTCACCTGTCGTGCGCTATATGTTTGCTCCAGTTTGCCCTGCACGCCGTTGCGCGCAGAGCATCAATGCGATTTTGGCACCGCGCGGTTCAGGTGCCCAAGGCAATAGGGATCATCAAGATGACATCCATGATTAGATTTATACGTCAAATTCAACCAAGAGGCTACTTTTTCTGCATTTCTGCGTTTCGACCTGGAGTCTGATTGGATTTTTACGTATATTTAACTCATGAGTGGATTTTCTAGACATCAAGTAATCAAGCATCTGCAAGCGGACCTTCCCAGGGGGGCACCGTTCGATCTGCAGCTGCTCGAAACCTTCGGCGTTTCGCCCCAGCTTGCCGCCCGCTACGTAGAAAGCGGATGGCTGGTGCGCCTTGGCCACGGGACATACGCGTTTCCCAACGACAACTTTGACGTCACCGGCGCGCTGCGCTTCCTCCAACAGCGCGTCGCAGGCCTGCACGTAGGCGGCAAAAGTGCTTTGGCTATGCAAGGGGTGCGGCACAACCTGAGCACACGCGAAGTCTTAGTGCTGTGGGGAGAGGCGCGCTTCAGCCTGCCGGCTTGGTTCAGTGCACGCTTTCCTGCCAGGTATGTCAACGCGCGGCTGTTTGACTGGCCTGACACAGGCGTGGCCAACAAGACTCTGCACACGCCTCCGGGCCAGCCGAAGGAACTGCAAGTGGCGGTGCCCGAACGCGCCGTACTCGAGATGCTGTACGAAGCGGGAACCCGACAGAGTCTGGAAGAGGTTCGCAACCTTTTCGACGGTTTGCGCTCGCCCCGTAAGGAAATACTGGGCCAGCTCCTGTCTTGTTGCACCAGTGTCAAAACCGTACGCCTGTTCCTGACTTGGGCTCGCGAGACCGGCGTGGTTGATGTCGATGCACTGGTACAGCAATACCCGCTACGCACCGGCAGCAGCAAGCGTTGGATGAGCCGCATGGACGACGGCACCCTACTGAGCCTCAAGCCTCATGGATAAGCAATACGCGGACACCGTCCGCCTACTACTTAACATCACCCCCGACGTGTTCGCCAACGACATCTTCGCGATGAAGGGCGGAACGGCCATCAACCTGTTCGTTCAGGACATGCCACGCCTGTCGGTCGACATCGATGTCGTCTATCTTCCCTGGCAAGTTCCTCGGGATGAGGCGCTAATGGCCATCAATGAAGAGCTAGCCGCGATCGCCCAACGCGTCGAGCCACTGGGCATCCAAGCCCGTTTGATTCGCAGCAAGGAGCTGGGTGACACCAAGCTGATTGCCGAGGACGAGACCAGCCAGGTGAAAGTGGAGGTCAACGTTGTGTTCCGAGGCACCGTCCTACCTGTTGCCCAACGCCCCTTGGGCACCAAAACCAGTGACCGGTTCGGTGTGGAGTTCAGCGTGCCCACGTTGGACGTGGCCGAACTCTACGCCGGCAAACTGGTTGCAGCTCTCGATCGTCAGCACCCGCGAGATCTATTTGACGTCTGGCGCCTATTCGAGACGGGAGGTATCACCGACGAGATGGTTGAATGCTTCGTTGTCTACCTTGCGGGCCACAACCGTCCGATCCATGAAGTGCTGTTCGGCAACGACAAAGACATCGCCAATGAGTTTGAGCGCGCGTTCGTCGGTATGACAGAACTTGATTGTCCGCTCGAGCAACTAATACGCACTCGAGCTAGGTTGAGACATGAGTTGCCTAAACGCTTGAGTAGCAAGCACGAGAGTTTTCTGCGTGGGCTGGCGCGTGCGCAACCTGACTGGGCTCTGCTGCAGTGCCAGCATGCGGAGCAACTCCCCGCGCTGCGCTGGAAATTATCAAATTTGTTGAAATTCATGGATAGCAGGCCAGGCGATCTACTGCTTCAAGCCGACATGCTTGATGCTGCATTTAAGAGTGTTCGGAAGTAGCGGCCCCAGGCCTCACATCATTGCTTTATGGCAATTATGCGACCCGCAAAGCAAGCGCCTTAGATGCCGACAAAAGGGGAAACGGCATTGCGTATAGAGCCTTGCCTTGTCTTGACACCTTGACGGATCCTGTCAGCAAACGGGTTCGAAGGGTGAATGGAAGGGATGCCAAGGGGAATGGGCCTACCCGAAAAAGGAAAAGGCCCGTTGCAGCCCACTCCCTTGAGGTCCGCGATGTTTAACCTGTTCCAGAGAAAGCCACCAGCAGTACCCCGCACCGAAGTGGTAGAGACGGCCGATACGGTCAACGGATTCACGAATCCAAAGGGAGCCGCGGTACTGCTCGCCACGCCACGCCGCCAGAAGCTACTTGAGCACATCTGGCAACGTACTTCACTGCCGCGGGAAAAATTCGCCTCGCTCTATCAGGCCCCTTTGAACCGCTACGCCGAACTAGTCCAGCAGTTTCCTGCATCTGAAAGTCATCATCATGCCTACCACGGAGGCATGCTCGATCATGGTCTTGAGATCGTTGCATATGCCCTGAAGCTTCGGCAGTCGTATCTACTGCCCACCGGTTCAACACCAGAAGACCAAGCTGAGCAGGCTGAGGCCTGGACTGCGGCGACAGCCTATGCATCCCTATTGCACGACATAGGTAAGCTTGCAGTGGATATAAGCGTCGAGCAGTCAGATGGCGCCACGTGGCATCCCTGGCATGGACCCTTGCAGTTACCGTATCGATTTCGGTACCGCGAGAATCGTGAGTACCACTTGCATAGCGCTGCGACAGGACTGTTATACAACCAGCTTCTCAATCGAGAAATTCTCGATTGGCTCAGTGGGTATCCGACGCTGTGGTCGGCGTTGCTGTATGTTCTGGCCGGGCAGTATGAGCATGCTGGTGTTCTAGGTGAGCTAGTCGTACAAGCAGACCGCGCATCAGTGGCACAAGAACTTGGCGGCGACCCTGCACGAGCAATAACAGCACCGAAACATGCTCTTCAGCGCAAGCTGTTGGATGGATTGCGTTACCTAGTCAAGCACGAACTAAAGCTGAACCAGTCGGAGGCTTCTGACGGCTGGATAACTCAAAATGCCTTGTGGCTCGTGAGCAAGACCGTTTCTGACAAGCTCCGCGCACATTTGCTATCTCAAGGTATGGACGGCATTCCGTCAAATAACACTGCCATCTTCAACGTACTTCAAGAGCATGGCTTATTGGTTCCCACAAAAGATGATCGGGCAATCTGGCGTGCGGCAGTCAATAACAATGCTGGATGGTCGCATAGCTTTACTTTGCTGCAGCTTTCGCCAGCATTGTTTTGGCAAGCTAACGAACGCCCCCTATCATTCTCAGGAACGGTGACTGCTCTCGATGATCAGGAGGGCATCGAAGCAGAGATTCCTTTGCCGTCCACAATGACAGCATTACCGATCCATTCCGACGCTACCGCACACGGGACGACAACCGATGATGGAGAGGCTGTATCAATTGATGGACAGAACTCTCCCGACACACAAGTGGTGGATGATCTGTTGTCACTTTTCTCCTCCCAAGAAGAAGGAACTGCGAAATATTCGTCACCACCTCCAAAACAGTCTCTCTCACACGATAAACGGCCAGTATCATCTAAAGAGATACCATTCCAACAGTCTCCTACCCCCGCCACTCTGCCTTCAGGAAAGCACTTTATTTCCTGGCTAAAGGAAGGCCTTCAGTCGCACAAAATTCTTATAAATGATGCGAAGGCCCTTGTGCACACCGTCGCTGAGACCGCATACCTCGTTAGTCCGGGTGTGTTTCAACGATATGCACAGGAACATCCTGTGATTTCATCAATGGCAAAAGCAGAAAAACAGCAGGATTGGCAATGGATTCAAAAACAATTTGAGAAGCTTCAAATCCACCGCAAACAACAAAGCGGATTGAACATTTGGACATGTGAGGTGGTTGGCCCACGGAGGTCACGGAAACTGCATGGCTATCTACTGGAGGACCCCGCGCAAGTATTTGACGAATGCCCCCCGAATAATCCGTATCTTCAGGTGGTGTGACCGATGTACTTTCGTCGCTGCGAACCGCCCATTTTGAAATCTGTCGCTGAAGAACCCCAAACAGGTAACTTAATTATTTTCGAACGCACGCTGTGACATCAAGGCAAATACCCCCCAGCCCAAATACTCGCGGGTGTATGTGGTATGACGCTCCGGCTCTGAGGTCAACTTGGAGCGGACCACCTCAGTCAGTTCATCCTCAGGATTCGCTTCAAGCCAACGGCGCATAGTGATCCATTTGGCAGCTTCGTAACGATCCCAACCATCTTGATTGGCCAGAACCATTTCAACTACGTCATAGCCAATCTGGCCGAACGAGGCGATAAGTCTTGGAAGCACAAGAAAGTCGGAGATCGAGTTAGCAAGACATCCCTTGGCCACGTCCTCTGTCGGTGGCAACTGCCGCCAATACGGCTCGCCGATCAGAATGACTCCTCCAGTCCTCAGGCTTTGCGCGAGAAGCTCGATAGTGCCGGCGACTCCTCCACCTATCCAAGTAGCCCCTACGCAAGCAGCGACGTCAAACTTATCCTCAGAGGCGTAGCCAGCTGCATCGTCATGGATGAATTCAACCTGTTGAGCCACGCCTAGGTCGTGCGCCCGCAGCTTTGCTTGCTCAGTGAACAACGGACTCATGTCAATGCCAGTACCGACGATGCCGTGATCACGGGCCCAAGTGCACAGCATCTCACCGGACCCACTACCTAAATCGAGCACTCGCGTCCCAGGTTCAAGACGCAACGCCAAACCCAACGTTTCGAACTTGTCGGAGGTGAACGGATTATGAATCCGGTGCGCGCTCTCCATAATGCTGAATATTCGAGGGATGTCCATTATTCTTCCCAATGTTCAAGTAACGATGGAATAACCGCCGTCAATATAGTGCACTCCGCCTGTTAGATTCCCTGCCTCAGGTGAGGCCAGAAACGCGGCCATCTCCCCGACATCCTCAATTGTGGCCAAGCGATGCGTTGGTGCTTGCCTGATGACATTCTTCATCAGCTCATGAAAATCATCTATGCCGGATGCGGCCCTTGTTGCTATGGGTCCTGGCGAAAGGGCGTGCACACGAATACCTTTTTCACCAAGCTCCGCAGCTGCGTAACGCATGGCGCATTCAAGTGCAGCCTTTACTGGCCCCATCATGTTGTAGGTTTGTACTACCCGATTCGCACCAAGAAAAGAAACAGTGAGACAAGTTCCACCGTTGGTCATCCGTGACTCTGCCATGTGGAGCATGCGTAAAAAAGAATGAACGGACACGTCCATTGCTTTCGAGAAACCGATTGCAGAGCTGTCTATTAATCGACCATTCAAATCATCTTTTGGTGCAAAGGCAATAGAATGCACCAAAGTGTCAAGCCTCCCCCATCGCTTATCAATTTCAGAAAACACCGCTTCCAATTGATCGGGGTTGGTGACATCCAGCGGCAGCATTATCTCCGCGCCCAATTGCTCAGCAAGAGGCCGAACATATACCTCCGCCTTTGCATTTAGCCAGGTAACTGCCACCTTGGCTCCGCAACGGTGCAGAGCCTTTGCACAGCCCCACGCAATAGAATCCTGATTGGCAATGCCTACCACGAGAGCGTACTGCCCCTTTAATGAATTCATGCTCTGTAGTCCCTTCGAAAATATCAACGGAATAGTCGAATAAGATCGTTTTCATGACAGCTTTCTAACGTGCAGAAAGCACCCAAAAAACACCCCGGTATCAGAAAATCGGCCAGCCTCAGTTTTATCTTGAGAAAGCTCAGACGCTTGAAGTGCGGCGAGCAACTGAGGACCTACTTTTGTGGAGACTCCGAGCGAGCACTGACGTCATTGACTCCATCGCCCTTTGGGTGCCCCACGTCTGAAGCCCGCTCCATGACATAACTTCCAGGTGCGTCCCCGCAGGGACGATAGCCTTTACCTACAGCCCCAATTCTTGGGGGCTTGACGGGAGTTCCACCCTGGCTGTTAAGCCAATCCACCCAAGCGGGCCACCACGAGCCCGTGCGGCTTTGCGCAATCTGACGCCACTCGTCTGGACCTTGGTACGGAGTACGTGCGGGGCGCCTATGTATCAAATACTCGCGACGTGGACGCCCAGGCTCACTGACAATACCGGCATTGTGCCCGCCGTTAGTGAGCACAAAAGTGATCTCTGCCTGGGAAAACAGGTGCAACCTATAAACGGACTGCCACGGAGCAACGTGGTCAGATGTCGTGCCCACACAGAATGTAGGTAGGTTGATGTCTCCTAGCGAAACAGGGCGCCCATCCACAAGGTACCGTCCTCCGCTCAGATCATTGTTGAGATACAAGCGCCGAAGATACTCAGAATGCATACGAGCAGGCATGTTGGTGGTGTCGGCATTCCAAGCCATCAAATCGCTCATTGGCCGCCGATCTCCCAGCATGTATTCATTGACTACGCGCGACCACACAAGATCGTAGGAGCGCAGCATTTGAAATGCGCCACTCATTTGACGGGAATCAAGATAGCCTGCGACAGCCATGTGAGCTTCTAGAAGCGCCAACTGCCCCTCGCTTATGAAGAGCCCCAATTCACCAGGTTCACTGAAGTCGGTCTGAGCCGCTAAAAGCGTGAGTGAAGCCAGACGTGTGTCCCCATCCCGCGACATGGCCGCAGCTGCAATAGATAGAAGCGTTCCCCCCAGACAGTACCCTGCGGCATGAACCTGGCGCTTCGGGACTATGGCATTGATCGCCGAAAGAGCAGCTTGGATACCGAGCACTTGGTAATCCTCCATGCTCAGTTCTCTATCTTCTGATGACGGATTTCGCCAAGAGATGCAGAAAACCGTGAATCCCTGCTCAACTAGGTACTTGATAAGTGAGTTATGCGGCGACAGATCCAAAATGTAGTACTTCATGATCCATGCTGGAACGATCAAAAGCGGTTCTGAGTTGACCTTTTCAGTAGTGGGCTCGTACTGTATTAATTCAATCAGGCGATTCCTAAGAACCACTTTGCCAGGCGAAACAGCCACATCTCGGCCGACTTGAAAGTTCTCCGCTCCAGGCGGGAGATTTCCAGAAACGCTGCGATTAAAATCGTCCATTAGATTGGAGAATCCACGCAACAGGTTCGCACCATTTTCAGCGCGTGTTCTTTCCTGGACAACTGGATTTAACAAACCAACATTGAATGGTGAAATGGCATCCAACCATTGTTTCGTTGCAAACTCGACAATGCGTTGTGACTTTGGATCAACACCCCATATTCCCTGGGTTGCCTCTGCCCACCAGCTCGACTGAAGCTGAAACGCTTCGCGGAATAGACTGTAGGGAAATTCATCCCAAGCGGGATCAGTTAAACGTTGGTTTGGAGTGATGGGCAGCTGAGGCAATGGATCGCCTTGAGCTACGTTAATGCAAGACTGCATGATTAAATTGGACAGATGCCGGGCATGGTCATCCCCCAACTTAATCAAATCGTTCAGCTTGGCCGGACTTGATGCGAGATGTAGAGACCAGTCCAGCCAGGCAAGAACTCCTGATTCAGGTGAAAAATGTGACCAAGCTTTCGCCCACGCCGCATGGAACTCGCCGTCGTCTTTTTTCGAATGCGCATCTTTGTCGTGTTGAGTCATGGGATATCTCCGCGCGCTTATACAAGGCTGCTGGCAAATACATACCTAGAGCGCGCCAGTGTTAAATTGGCGACGCACCTAATATCAGTCTTTTTATCTAAAATATCCGGGCTGGCCCACTGAGTTTCGAGCGATTTGAATTGGGTAGGCCCAGAAATTCCTCAGAGACTTCAGTGGAGTTCTTTATTGCTCTCGCAGTGCCGGTGGATTTGCTGTCGCCGGATGGGACTGTCGAACCAGCAGTACTGGAACAGGTGCAAGGCGCGCTACTTGCTCTGCATCACTGCCTATGAGGACACGATCAAGCCCTCTACGACCATGCGTACCAATGACCACGACATCACAACGAGTGGTCTCGACCTGCTCCACTATCAAATCAGAAACGCGCTCTCCCTTGCTGACGATCAGCGCTGTCTCGACAGCGATCCCATCCTGCCGCAAGCGGGTTGCAGCTTGATCAAGCATTGCCTGACCTCTGGACAAGAACCCTGGAAATACTTCGTCGATGTAGACTTTTGGCGGTTCATATCCGCTGCTGAGTCTCAGTTCCTCGATCACATGCAAAAGAACAACCATGGCACCATTCGTTTTTGCTAGGTCGGCGGCATGCTCCATCGCGTGATGGGAAGTTTCACTGCTATCTAGGGGAACCAGGATTCGAGAGTACATAGCTTTTTTCCATGAGTCAGGACGATGAAAAGGCAAACGCAACAGGCGGCGAACATGGCGTGCGGCCACCCATTCTTCATTGGTTGGTTCGACGCCTACGACGACTCGGCTATCTGCGCATGAGATCACTCGCGAATTTATGGCGTTCGCTTGTACATCAATCTTCACCCCAAGATATTCAAGATCACGGCAGACGCGATCACGAATAAAGTCGTTGTGCTCACCAACTCCAGCAGTAAAGATCAAGAGATCAAGTCCACCTAGAACGGCAACTAGAGCGCCTATCTCTCGAACAATCCGCCGTACATAGAGATCTAGCGCCAGGCGAGCGCGTTCACCGGCCTCGCCGGGGTCAGACTCATGCTTACGAATTATTCGTGGCTCTGCCGAAACGCCGGAAATACCTAGCAAGCCGGATCTGCGAAACAGGACATCATTGACTTGGTCAAGTGAGAGTTTGTCTGCACTCATCAAGTAAAGAACAGCACCTGGATCGACAGCGCCCGTACGCGTCCCCATCATCAGCCCATCAAGGGCAGAGAATCCCATTGTGGTCGCAACGCTCTCCAGATTCAGCATTGCACATAGGCTGGCACCATTTCCAAGGTGCGCGACAATCGTGCGCCCCCGTGCTGTCTGAGGATACTGTTCGGCCAAAGTGGTCGACATGAACTCGTACGACAAACCATGAAAGCCATAGCGGCGAACACCCCGTTGCCAAGCCTCATACGGGAGCGGCAGCACCTGTTCGAGCTTTGGTATGGAATGATGGAACCCCGTGTCGAAGCACGCTATTTGCGGAATCTCAGGGTGCTGACGTAATAGATGTTCTATGGCTTGAACTGTGACTGGCTGATGCAGGGGCGCTAATGGAATGAAACTTTTCAAATCAGCCAACACATCAGCGTCAATGCGCACCGGCGAAAAGTACTTGCTTCCACCATGGACCACTCTATGCGCAATGCCGCATAATTCTCGTCCGTTCAGTCGATGGAAGACCTGCTCAAGGATATGTTCCAACGCATCTCGAAACGGGTGCTCAGCGTTGAGATTGATGCGATACGGTGCCGTCCCTGTCTCACCAAAGTCCGGACGTTCCTCTCCTATACCTTGCACCTTTCCATTCCACAGCGGTTTACGAGGGATAACGGGAAGCGATGCATCGAACACGGCAAATTTAATGCTCGATGATCCGCAGTTGAGGACAAGAATTAAAGCGTCTGCAATTTGATTCATAGAAAATTAAGCCTTTCAAATATGAATGAACAAGAAGAGCTTATTGCTGATGCATGGAGTCATCAGCGTCATGACTTTGCTGTTCTGGATAGTGGCGTGCTCATGGCGGCGAGTTTTCGTAATATCTGGCCAGCATCACGGCGATGGCACATGAGGAGATTCTTGCCTCGCGAGAGTCCGCGCGGCTGGTCAGCACGATCGGCACCTTCGCACCCATAACGATGCCGGCGCTGGCCGCATCACCCATGTACTCGATTTGTTTCGCGAGCATGTTGCCACTCTCCAAATCGGGGACAACCAACACGTCTGCCTGTCCAGCGACTTCGGATCGAATCCCTTTAATTTGCGCTGCAGCTAGCGACACCGCGTTGTCGAGAGCCAATGGTCCGTCCAGCACTGCGCCACTGATTTGACCTCTGTCTGCCATCTTGCATAGCGCGGCGGCTTCGAGCGTGGCTGGCATGGATGGATTAATGGTTTCCACTGCAGCGAGTATTGCGACGCGAGGCCGCTCAACACCGATGACATGCGCCAGGTCGATCGCATTTCGGATGATGTCGGCTTTGTCCTGCAGGCTAGGAGCAATGTTGATTGCTGCATCAGTGATGATGAACGGCCGCGGGTAAAATGGCGTCTGCATCAAGAAGCAATGGCTCACGCGGCGCTTGGTGCGAAGCCCCGCTGATGACGTCAGCACCGCAGCCATGAGCTCGTCGGTATGCAGGCTTCCCTTCATCAGAGCTTGTACTTCGCCCTGTGCTGCCATCTTGGCTGCCTGTGCTGCTGCGGCATGGCTATGAGGGACGTCGACAATGGACAGGCTCGTTAGATCAAGCGCAGCTTCAGCGGCGATGGCTTGCAATCGCGCAGCAGGTGCCACCAAGATCGGCTCGACCAAACCAGCCTTCTGCGCGTCCAGCGCTGCTGAGAGGCTCAGGGCATCGCAGGGATGCACGACGGCTATCCGGATCGGGCCGAGTGGCTTCGCATAGTCGATAAGCGCCTTCGAGCCTGCCTTTGCGCTCGTCAATAGTCGCACTTCAGGCAGCGCTGTGCGGTCAACCACAATGTGTTCTCGCGTGGCGGTAATCTCGGCCTCGCCCTCGATCACAACGACTCCATCCTGGTTAACGCATTGGCAGTCTAGAACGACACCTAGGTCCGTCGGATCAAGGCGAAGAATCTCCACCGTGACTCGCAGCGAGTCTCCAATCCTGATGGGCTGCAGAAATTGAAAGTTCTGACGTCGATAGGTCGAGCCAAAGCCAGGCAGGCGAGTGCCCAGGAGTCCGGAGATCAGTGATGCTGCCCACATGCTATGGGCAAGAACACCTTGCCACTTGGGAAATACATCAGACTTCGGATCAGCGTTGGGCGGCTCGAAGCCACCGGACTGTATCGCGAAGAGCTGAGCGTCCTGAGCGGTTAGAGTGCGTTCAATGCTGGCGACATCACCAATAGCCAAGTCATCGAAAATCCGATTGCGCAATACGGAGACATCTTGCATCACGACCGTCCTCTGCGATTTACCGGCACTCGCTTGGCCGGAGGTTGCTTGACTTGAGCCTTAGGTTTTTGCTGAGCAGGTGATCTTGGAGCTTTAGGTTGCGCAGCTATTCGTTTAGAACCGACCTGTTGTTTTGATTTCTGCACTCCGCCAAACGCCCCGGTCTCAGTTGTCTCAGATAGCGTACTTTCAGAAGGTAGAGCACTTAAGTTGCGCTGTTCCGCAGCAACGCTAAATACGGTAAGCATGCGTGCGAGCGACGTTCGTTCGTCGTCGGAGAGTTCGGTTTCAGCGAGATGAATCATCTGCTCAACAGATGAAGCCAATAAGCGGATTTCATCCGCGCTCGCGCTTGCGAGTAATGTTGGGATTGCTGAGATAGCCGCATCCATGTCATATGCCAGCAGCAGCGCCTGGCCGCGTACAAGGTGGCGCCACTCGGCCATGTCGTAGCGTTCATGCTCATGTCGCGGGTCGCGCAGCTGCGCAGCATGGCGATAGCGTGTCGCGTTGCCTTCAGTGCGATTGCGAAGTACATAGAACAAGGCTCGCACGCCAGCTTCCAGCAAACCTCCTTGCAACATACGAGCTTGAGCTTGGCCTAGCTCATACTCCATGAATTCACGGTGTTCGGGGGAGTCGCCAGGATGCGGCCGAATACTCTCGTTATTTGAGTGACCCTGTGCCGCAAGCGCCTGAACCCATGGCGATCCATAGATGCTTTCAAAGATCCACGCCTGAAGTTGGTCTCGATGATCTCTATAAAGGTCCAGTAGAAATACAACGGATCTCGACAGCTCCTTTTCGGCGACCAAGAACGGGTTGGTGTCATCCACGGGGCAGCGTAGCTCTTCAATTTGCCGCGTAGCTTGCTGGATTGTTTCTGCCAAAGGATGGGCACTAGACCACCATCCGTAGGACAGTCGCAGTGGGTGGAGTGCTTGCATCCACTGCGCCGAATAACTCGACGAGCACGCCTTCACCCAAGGTTGAAGGAACGTACGGTAGAGACCAAGATTGATATTGGATATCTGCTCCGCGGCAGCGAATCGGCGGTCACTTTGCGGATCTGGTTTAACGATAGACCGCACCTCATCCACGCTACTGGGCCGGATGAGCATCGTGTATTTGCCATCGGCAGCAACTTCTGGCGTCTCAGCGTCCACCACGTCTGCACGGTAGACTCCAGCAGGAAGAAGGTCGATGATGTCGATACCGGCAGTAAATTCCCGGTGTTCCTTTCTTCCTACGCTGCCTGACACGAAGATGCCGAGATGGCCGATGCTCTCATGCGTTGCAAACACAATAGTTTGATCGTGGCTTAGTACGTCCGAATCATCTCGATAAAGATCCGTGATCCAACCCAGCGCCTGTGGTGGTGGGGTTATGTTGTCCCCATACGAGCAGAAAACCACAATGGGCGAGCGAATGTTGCGCAGATCAATGCGCATGCCATCAGAGGTAATCATCTCTGCCGAGGACAGCTTGTTGCCAATGAACAAGTTGTCCACGATGTATTGCATCTCTACATCATTGAGAAAAACGTACCCGCCCCAGTACTTCTCAAAGCTCAGATAGCGTGAAGCCTCGGTGTCTACGTTTGCGTACAGGTTGTACTGCTTACCCCACCATGTATTCGCGGGGTTAAGGCTTTCGAAATTGCGCACCAGCCAAGCACCATCGAACCGGCCAGCACCAAGGTCACTTGTCATTGCCGTGAGCCAACTCCCACCCAACAAGCCGCCGGCATATCGCATCGGATTGTTGCCCGCCCAATACGAAAGTGGCGCACCAGCCACGATGATGGGACCGAAAAGGTCAGGCCATAGTGCGGCAGCCATCAGAACCTGCCAGCCGGCCTGGCAATTGCCAATCACAGCGGGCTTCCCTACGCTCTCGGGATGCAGTTCGCTCGCTCTACGCACGAACTCAGCATCTGCGCGAGTGACGTCCTCAATGGTTTGACCAGGTACAGGATCTGGAAGGAAACCGACGAAGTAGCACGGATGGCCAGCCTTCAGTGCCGCGCCAATTTCGCTGTCGGGTTTAAAACCTCCGATACCTGGGCCATGCCCTGCGCGCGGGTCGAATACGATGAAAGGACGTTTGCCCTCGTCAGTCGGTTGGTCGATGGTTGGCAGGATTCGCACCATCGCGTAATTGACCGGCCGCGGTAGATCTAGACCAGACATTACGAATTCGCTAGCGAAGTCCAGAACGTTGGGGGTTTCTTCGAGCAAATGCGCGCGGTACTGATCACCCCGTTGTCGCCGAACATCGCTGTACAGGATCGCCCTTTGCCAAGCATCGACCGTATACGATGCTGCGGCCTGCGTTAGGGCCCAGGGACTGCTCATGAGCGAGGTCCACTGCTGGGTATTGAATGTTTCATTGCTCATGACAATCTCCTAGGTCCAGTACCGTGGTTAGTACGCGCTTAGCGCCGTTCGATTGCCAAAGCGATACCTTGGCCCCCGCCAATGCACAGCGTTGCCAATCCTTTGTGGGCATCGCGACGGATCAACTCATGCACCAGGCTTACGAGGATGCGAGCGCCTGATGCTCCGATCGGGTGTCCCAATGCGATCGCGCCGCCATTGACGTTGACTTTCGATGCATCAAGTTCCAGGTCATGGGACACGGCAAGCGCCTGGGCGGCAAATGCCTCGTTGGCCTCGATCAAGTCCAGCTCCTGAAGCGCCCAGCCTGCCTTTTCCAACGCACGCCGAGTTGCCGGGACAGGTCCGATCCCCATGATGGCGGGATCGACACCAGCGGTTCCCCATGCCTTGATCCAAGCCAGCACTGGCAGCCCCAACGCTTGTGCTTTGTCGGCGCTGGCCAGCAGCAGCATTGCTGCACCGTCGTTGATCGTGGAGGCATTTCCGGCGGTAACCGTACCGTCCTTCATGAAAGCGGGTTTCAGCTTGGCAAGAGCCTCCGCCGTCGTACCTGCGCGCGGTTGCTCATCGGTGTTGAACTCAATCGGATCGCCCTTGCGCTGGGGGAGACTCACAGGTGTGATTTCATCCTTGAAGCGACCGGCCGCGATGGCTGCGGCAGCTTTTTCTTGCGAGGCGGCGGCGAAGCTATCCTGTTGAGCACGCGTTAGGCTGAACTGCTCCGCGAGATTCTCTGCAGTAATGCCCATGTGGTAGTTGTTGAATGCATCCCACAGGCCGTCTTGAATCAGGCTGTCTTGCAATGGCGCATGTCCAAGCCGCAGGCCTGTTCGCGCTTTGGGCAACACATAGGGTGCGAGACTCATGTTTTCCTGGCCGCCCGCCAGTACCAACTGGGCATCGCCCGCCTGGATGGCTTGCGCCGCCAGCTGAACCGCCTTCAGGCCCGAACCGCATACCTTGTTGATAGTCAGTGCTGATACCTGATGCGGCAGCCCTGCAGCAAGCGCAGCTTGGCGAGCCGGGTTCTGGCCGCTGCCGGCTGTGATCACCTGCCCGAGAATGACTTCGTCGATCTCTTGGGCAGCCACACCGGTGCGTTGCAGGATGGCCTGAATCAAAAGGGCTCCAAGTCGTGGAGCAGGAATCTCAGAGAGACTGCCTTGAAAACTGCCAATGGCAGTACGCGTAGCTGCCAGGATTGCGATATCCATCATGTTCCGAGCCTTGTTCAAATTGGTAAGGGCCCTGCCAGGGGGCCCAGCGCCCCCTGGCAGTGAAGCCATCAGTCAATACATGTGCTGTCCACCGTTCATCGATACGTTGCTGCCGGTCATGAAAGCAGCGGCATCGCTCACGATGAATGCGACCAACGCCGCAATTTCCTTGGGCTTGCCCAGGCGTCCAATGGGGATTGCCGCGACGATCTGCTTCAGAACATCCTCAGCCACCGCCGTGACCATCTTGGTTTCCAAGTAGCCGGGTGAGACCGTGTTGACGGTTACTCCCTTGCGCGCCACCTCTTGGGCCAAGGCCTTAGTGAATCCATGTATGCCTGCCTTAGCAGCCGAGTAGTTCGTTTGACCGAACTGCCCCTTGTTGCCATTGATGGAGGACACGTTGACGATACGGCCCCAGCCACGGTCCAACATCTTGTCAACCAGTGGACGAGTGACATTGAAGACCGAGTCGAGGTTGGTTCGCAGAACCGCGTCCCAACTTTCCTTGGTCATCTTGCGAAGCGTCCCGTCGCGAGTGATGCCGGCGTTGTTGATGAGGATGTCGACCTTATGGCCATCAGCGTGGATCTTGTCGGCCATGGCTTGGCACGCCACATCGTTGCTGATGTCCGCCTCGTAGGCAGTGAATGCATAACCTTGGGCCGACTGCTGTGCGAGCCAAGCCTGGGCATGGCTGTTCTGCGGCGAGTAAGTCACTAACACGGTGTGCCCGGCGTCATGCAGTGAACGCGCAATCTCCTCGCCAAGACCTCCCATGCCCCCCGTTACAAGGGCGGTACGTTTTTCCGCGCTCATGGCTCAACCCGCCTTCTCAGCCTTGGTTCTGGTGTTTGCAGCGGCGGGCTGCCAAATGGCGCCCCATTGCTTGAAAATGTCCTGGAGAGGCTGTGCAGCAGTGGTGGCTCCCACCACCTCCGTCACAGACTTTTGCCAGCTTTCCAGCGCTTGCTGCACACCAACGGTGAAGGCTGCTTGATTCTTGACTGCGATCTGATTGATCGTCTGTGCATCTGTGATGCGCGACTGGAAGAGCCTCCAGAAGCTTTCGGCTGGCAGAGTAGTCAACGATTGCCAATTGGCCGACCGCAACAGGCCTTCGATCTCAGCAGTCGTTTCAGAGATGTTCTCGCTACTGGCCTGCTGAGTGGCTTCAAGCCAGCGATGACCACTTTCCTGCACCAACCGGGTCAGCCGCAGTTGAAGTTCGGTGTTGGCCTTGTACAGATTCAAGGGAAGGGCTTCGATACTCATGGTCATTTCCTCTGTGGTTTTCCTAGGTTATGCCCGTGCGGGCGGCTCTCAGCCCATTTGGCTGATCGTCTTCCGAAAGCGTCGCAGTGACATTACGAACAGAGCTGTCCCTATCACGAGCAACGCCAGAAAATTCGTCCAGACAACCTCCAATCCGGTACCGCGGAAGAGGATGGATTGGCCTAATTCAAAGAAATGAGTTGTCGGCGCGAGCAGCATGAGGTTCTGCAAGAGCTCAGGCATTGACTCACGAGGCGTCATGCCGCCAGACAGCATCTGTAGCGGGAAAAGCGTGAGCATCAGAAGCAGCCCGAACTGAGGCATGCTTCGCGCAAGGGTTGCCATGTAGATGCCCAAGGCAGTCATGGCAAATATGCACAAGGCTGCGCCGGTAAAAAACAGAAGCAATGACCCTTGGACAGGGACTTGCAGTGCTCCATGTATCACGAGGATGAGCGACAGCCCTGTGCAGACCAAGACCACTGATCCCATGGACCAGATCTTCGAAATCATGATCTCGCCGGCCGTGACAGGCATCACCAGCAGGTGCTCGATCGTTCCATGTTCGCGCTCACGGATCAGTGCGGCGCCGGTCAGAATGATGGCGAGCATCGCAACCATGTTGATCAGTTCCGCAACGCTGCCAAACCAAGATGCCTCCAGCATTGTGTTGAAGCGTGCTCGCACAACCAACTCGACCGGCTGCTCGGGCGCATTGCGAAAGCGCTTTACGAACTCTTCAATTTCCGCGTAGACAATCTGCTCAACGTACTGATGCCCAATGAAGGCCTGACTCATCTGGGTAGCGTCGATATTGAGCTGGATCTCCGGAACTCTTCCAGCAAGGACATCGCGCTGAAAACTGGGAGGAATATTCAGAACAAAGGTGAACTTCCCGCGGTCCATGCCGGCATCCATTTCCGCCACGGAAATCCGCTGTGGCTGTGTGAACTGCGGTGCATAAAACGCCGAGGAGATCCGCTCGGAGAGCAACGATTGATCTTCATCGACAATGGCGATGGATGCGTTATGGAGTGGCTCCGGTACAAGCGTTGCTGCGCTATAGATATCGAGCGTGAATATGTACGCTGTCAGCAGGAGCATGATGGGGTCTCGTATCAGACTCCAAAACTCCTTACGCCCAAGCCGGAGGATATTCATGAGGCTGCGCATCTCATCTCTCCTGCTTCTTCAAAAAGAAAATTGCGGTGCCAAGGATTAGTGGGATGGAAATGCCCATCGCGATCACCGTCAGGTACAAATCATTCATGCCCAGCGCTTTGCTAAAAACCCCGCGACTGATCAGCACCATGTGCGTTGCTGGATACATCTCCCCAAAAGTTTGAGAGCTTCCTTCTAGAGAACTCACCGGGTTGATGAGGCCGGTGTACTGCATCGCCGGAATGAGCGTGCCGATCACAGCAATGAAGAGCGCGGCGATCTGACTGCGCGTGATGGCGGATGCCAACAAACCCATGCCCGTTGAAACGATGCAGAACAGCAGGGCCGATAACGTGAGAGTGATGAAGCTGCCCTTGATCGGAACTTGAAAGAGGGTGACCGACAACAAGCACATGCACAGAAAATTCACCATGCCCAGGCCTACATACGGAAGCTGCTTACCGATGAGAAACTCTGTGCGGGTGACCGGTGTGACGTAGAGATTGATGATGGAACCCAACTCTTTCTCACGCACCACCGCCAGGGCAGTCAGCATGGCCGGCAGCATCAGCAACAGCAGAGCGACGATGGCAGGCACCATGGCCTTGATGCTTTCAACATCTGGGTTGTAGCGGTAGCGTGCCTGTATCGAGGCCTGGCCAGGAGCCACGGAGTTCGAACGCAGACCCGTTTGCTCGACCAGCCAATGCGCATACACGCCGTTCACATAGCCCTTTACTGTCTCAGCGCGTGATGGCATTGCACCGTCAATCCAGGCAGCGATTTCCACCTTGCGCCCACGGGTCAGGTCTCGACCAAAACCGGGAGGAATCTCAATGGCGACTGTCAGTTCGCCGCGCCGCATCCGTCGATCCAGTTCGCCTTGAGAACTGATTGGCGGCTGCTCCAGGAAGTAGCGAGAGCCCGACAAGCTCTGTATGAAACTCCGGCTGGCGGCACTTTGGTCGCCATCCAGAACAGCAAAGCGCATTTGGTTGACGTCCATGTTGACGCCAAAGCCCATCATGACCATGAGCAGCAAAGAGCCCACCAACGCCGTCGTCGCCCGTATGGGATCTCTTCGCAACTCCAGCACCTCACGCCAGGCGTAGCTCAGGAGGCGCTGCAAGCTGAAGGATTTAGGGCTCACTGCGTCCGAGTGTGGCTTGCTCTCAGTGCTCTTTTCAGCCTTGTCATCCCCCTCGGATTCGTTGCCAGGGGCACTACCGCCTGCATCGACCAGATATCCAATAAACGCCTCTTCCAGAGTCTTGGCGCCGCGCTTCTCCACCAACCGGGCTGGTGCGTCACTGTCGAGCACCTTTCCTGCGTGCATCATCGACATGCGATCGCAGCGCGCTGCCTCGTTCATGAAGTGGGTAGAGATAAAAATCGTCACGTGATCACGACGCGACAGTTCGACCAACAGATGCCAGAAGCCGTCGCGTGCGACCGGATCCACCCCAGAGGTCGGCTCATCCAGAATCAGCAATTCCGGCTTGTGCACCATTGCCACAGCCAGCGACAGACGTTGGCGCATGCCAAGGGGCACACTGTCTGGAAGGCTGTCGAGGATAGGAGCGAGGCCAAACCGCTCAACCATTTCCTCGACGCGCCCAGCGACTTCGCCAGCAGGGACGTGGAATAGCTGAGCGTGAAGCACCAGGTTCTGGTGAACAGTCAACTCGCTGTACAGAGAGAACGCTTGCGACATGTACCCAACGCGCCGTCGCGTATCGATGTCCCGGGGATCTACTTCATGCCCGAACAGCCATGCATTACCTTCGGTGGCGACCAGCAACCCGGTCAGCATCTTCATCGTCGTGGACTTTCCGCAGCCGTTGGAGCCAAGGAAGCCAAATATCTCGCCACGGCGAATACGGAAGGACACGTGGTCTACGGCGGTGAAGTCACCAAACCGCATCGTCAGATCCTTGGCCTCGATCGCGATGTCATCCGCATCCGTTTGAAGCGGTGGGATTTCTACCGGTTTGTGACCACGCTTCTTCTCTTCTGGAAGCAGCCTGATGAATGCCTCTTCGAGGCTTGGACTACCTGTACGCTCCAAGATATCTTTGGGCGTGCCAGTGGCCAGCACTCCACCGTCGTCCATTGCAACCAGCCAGTCGAAGCGCTGGGCCTCATCCATGTAAGCGGTGGCCACAATGACGCTCATGGAAGGGCGCTCACTGCGAATGCGATCAATCAAATCCCAGAACTGTGCGCGGGCTAGCGGGTCGACGCCTGTTGTTGGCTCATCGAGTAGCAAGAAGTCAGGGTCGTGAATCAGTGCGCAACACAGTCCCAGCTTTTGTTTCATTCCGCCGGAAAGCTTGCCCGCAGGGCGGTTCAGGAACGATTTCAGGCCGGTGCTCTGCGTCAAATCGTCAATCCGTCTACGCCTTTCAGACTCCGAATGGCCGAAGAGCCTGGCAAAAAATTGCAGGTTCTCTTCCACCGACAAGGTCGGATAGAGGTTTTTTCCCAACCCCTGAGGCATGTACGCAATGCGAGGACATACGAGATCGCGGTGCGCCTTGCTGCGCATGTCACCGCCCAATACCTCTACCTGTCCATCCTGGATTGCGCGCGCACCGGCCAGTAGAGACAGCAAGCTGGATTTACCGACGCCGTCGGGGCCGATCAAGCCGACCATGCATCCGGACGGTACTTCAAGATCCAGAGCGGATAGCGCGACCGTGGAGCCATAGCGCAGGCTGAGTCCACCCACCCGCGCAACGGCCTTGTTAGACACCCCAACGTTCATGGATCACTCCTGCGCGCGAATGGCAAGTGGAGTGGGCCAAGGAGACTCGGCATCGAGTTTTACCCAAGCGACGCCTGGCACACCTGCCTTGACCTCCTTGGCATGGCGACGCAAGAAGTCTTCGGAGACTTGGGCACGCACCCGAAACATCAGCTTCTGGCGTTCGCTGGCGGTTTCTACGGATTTAGGTGTGAATTGAGCATTGCTGGCAACAAAGGAGACCGTTGCCTTGATCGGATTGTCGGGGGCTGAATCCAGAACAATGCGAACTTCGCTGCCAAGTGCGATACGTCCTGCTGCCTTCTCCGGAAGAAAGAAGGTCATATAAACATCGGACAGGTCGATGATGTTTAACACCGTCCCGCCAGGGCTTAGTACCTCACCCGGCTCGGCAACGCGAAACTGCACGCGGCCATCTCTGGGCGCACGCAACTCGCTGTCGTTGATGTCGGCATCGATGCGGCTGACCGTGGCGAGGGCTGCAACGACGGCGGATCGAGCGCCCACCACATCCGCTTCACTCGCTTTGACCGCGGCCTGCGCGGCCGACACCTGCGCGACGCTAGCCGCGACAGCCGCTTGAGCACCACGCACAGTCGCTCTGTTGTCATCCAACTCTTGAACCGACGAGGCACCTTCTTTCGACAGGACCTCCGACCGCGCGACGCGGCGACGTGCCGCGTCCAGTTCAGCTTCTCGCTGCGCAACCACGGCTTGCGCGGCAACCAGGTTGCTCTTGTTCAGTGCCACTTGGGCTTCTGCTGAGCTGACCGCATGCTCAGCTCTCTGGCGCCCCGCATCCGCTTCCGCGCGCTGTGCTTGCAGGATGTCCACTTGCATCCTCGCCAACGGGTCGCCAGCTTTGACCACGTGCCCCTCGCGCACCAACACCTGCTCGATGCGCCCTCCGAGCTTGGTTGAAATGTCCGTTTGAATCGCTTCGATTCTCCCGTTGCCACTGACGAATCCTTCGCCGTAGGCATCGCCAGATTGTGACGACCAGTACCACCAGCCGGCCAGGAGCGCGCCTGTTATCAGCACTGCCGGTACAACTTTATTTTTCAAGGAAATAGACATAGTCATGTGCGTCATTCACCGAATGGAGGAAGGAGTCTCTGCCTGTGCGGGGTGCACAGGCATGGAGCGAGATTGAAGATCTGCTCCACCACCAAGCGCGGCGTACAACGCCACCTGACTGGAGAGGAACGAGCGACGCACCTGGATGAGTGACTGCTGGGTATCAAGCAGGTCGCGCTGTGCGTCCAACACTTCCAGGTAGGCTGCAGAGCCGTTGTCGTAGAGCAGTTGTGCAAGGCGCGCACGTTCTTGCTGAACATCCAAAGAAGTGCGCGCGATACTCAGCTCATCGGCAAGCCATCGTTGGTCGGATAGCGCATCAGCAACCTCCCGAAAGGCGGTCTGGACAGTCTGCTCATAGCTTGTGATCGCCATGTCCCGCCGGACTTCGGACAAATCGAGACTGGCCCGCCTTTGCCCACCGTCGAAGATGGGCAGGGAAACTGTGGGGACGAACGCCCACGCTCGACTACCTGACTCGAACAAGTCGTTGAGCTGTGAGCTTGCAGTGCCCCACGTGCCGGTCAAGGCAATACGTGGAAAGAAGGCGGCACGTGCTGCACCGATGTTGGCATTCGCCGCACGCAAGCGATGTTCGGCTGAAAGAACATCGGGGCGGTTCACCAGTAACTCCGACGGTAGCCCAGGCGTCAATTCGATGAAGTCCGCAGGCTCAGGCATTTGCTTTACCGGCCACTCGAGGTCAGTACCGCTGCCAAGCAGCTGCGCCAGGGCGTGGTATTGATTCGCCCGCTGCTTGGCGAGCTGTACCTGCAGAGATTTGGCCTGGTTCAGGAGCGTCTGAACTTGGGTGAGAGCAAGTTTGGAGGTCGATCCAACCTGATATCGGCGCTCGAAAATGCGATAGGACTCTTCGCGACTGGCGACCGTTTGCTGGGCGATCGCGACCCGATCGTCCAGTTCTCGCAGCCCTAGATAGCCGTCTGCGACTTGCGTGATCAAGGCGATCCGTACAGCTTGATGCGCTGCATCCGTGGCCAACCAGCTTTCCAGCGCTGACCGATTAAGGCTACGGATTCGCCCCCAGAGATCAAGTTCCCAACTGCTGAGGCCTACCTCAGCTCGGTACTCCCCGCCCACCTGGGGTACACCTGGTGGGTTGAGGTCTGCAGGGACTCTTGACCGTGCTGCTTTCCCTCCAACACCGATCCCCGGAAAACTCTCGGAGCGCTGGATGCGGAAGGCTGCACGAGCCTCTTCGACACGAAGTACCGCAGAGCGCAGATCCTTATTGTTTTCCAGCGCTGTCGCAATCAGTTGGCGCAGAAGTGGGTCGGCAAAGTACTGATCCCAAGCAAGCTCAGTTGCTTGTCGGCCTACGCTGCCCGGTCGCGTGCTGACATCCAGCCACGCATTGGGAACAGGCAGCGGCGGAGTTGCATCCGGCGGGGCCATAGAGGTGCAGCCGGCAAGCAAGCTAATCAAAACCCCAGCGGCAACAGTGCCGAGAGGCGTAGCGCCTGGAGACCTCCGAGAGGCGCACAGGCGTGGCGTACTAGCGCCTTGATCGCCAGGCTTGTAAGTCATACGGAGCCCTTCCCGTCTTTGTCGGAGACGGACGCTCCAGGGAGCATGCTTAACAGTTGCTTGCTGATACGTTCCCGCAATTCCGCAGGGATGGCCTGGTTCGTAATTGACTCATATGCCCAAAGACCATCGGCGGCCAGGCGGACAATCCAGTGCATCGCATCGTCATCCGTTGCTTCACCGGCCAATCCCGGTGCCCACCGAGTAATGACATCCGTCCAAGGGGCCGCCAGCTCAGGACTGGTAGAGCCCTCCAGCATGAACTGCAGCTCCACGCGAGTGGCGCTCATTTGGGTGGCCACCTTCACATATGCTGCGAAGCGCTCCTGTGCCGTAGCCTCCGCTGCAGTTTTTCCGGCCGCGGCTTCCAGGCCGCTTTCCCATTGCTGGGAAACATATTCGTGAAGCCCCAACAGCAAGGCTTCACGCGATGGGAAGTGATACAGCATGCCTCCTCGGGTCAACCCGGCTTCGGCGGAGATTGACTCATAGGCGAGAGCGGTTATTCCTTCTCGACTGACGACACGAATCGCCGCGTCGAGGATTTTTGTACGATTGCTTGAGCGCATATACCGAAACTCCATTAATGAATTGAGGACGCAGATGAGCCTGGCCCATACGCACGCAGCATGCGGCGTGCGACGACTGCGCCAATGCCCAGGATTCCCCCAACAACCCACAGCACTACGACGTAGGCATTTGCAAATGCCAATGACGCGGCTTCAATAATCTCTTGATCTGTCTGACCGCCCTGCGTGGCGAGCTCAAAAGCCTGCGCAACGCCCGAAGCAGCAATGTCAGGTGTTCCTGGCGGAAATTCCACGCCTGTGGAATACAGCATTCCCAATAGGCTGCCGAGCAGCGCGACAGCGATGAGGCCGCCAAACTCGTAGGAAACCTCTTCGACTGATGAGGCCATGCCAGCCCGCTCGGGAGGGGCATTACCAACAATAGCTGCGGACGCCACGGCCATCACGAGGCCGAGTCCAGCACCGTTCAAGACCATGCCGGCTATCAGCCAACCGATTCCGTAGTGAAGACCTGCCGATGTCGCGAAAGCACCGAGCGCCGCAATGGCTAGGCCACTGGAAATCAGCATGCGCAAACCGAGCTTGTGCAGAAATGCTCCGCCAAGCAGAGCCGTTGGAACCGTGCCAACCACGACTACGGACACAAGCAAGCCTGCCTGCAAGGGGGTAAAGCCTGCGACCAGCTGGAAGTACTGGGTGGTCGCCAACTGGGTACCCCCAACTGAGAACATGGTCAGGGCCGCAGCGATGACCCCTGCGGAGAACGCTGGATTGCGAAAGATTGAGAAGTCGAGCAGCGGATGAGGCAATTGAGTTTGCCGACGAACGAAGACATACCCCGCGCCAACTGCAACCAACCAAGCAACGCCAGCCCCAAGCCAATCAGGATGGGCCTGGGCAAGATGCTTGATCCCGAGGGTCAGCGCCGACAAGGCGACTAGCGCAAGTAACGAGGAAGCAAGATCCCAGGGCTTTTCTTTTTCGATTGAACCTGACGGGGCAAAAATCAACGTCCCGATGATGGCCACCACAACTACCGGGACATTGATGAGGAAGACCGACCCCCACCAAAACCGCGCCAGAAGGAGTCCACCAATGATCGGACCTAGTGCCGCACCGACGATGGCGATGCAGCCCCAGATCGATATCGCAATATTGCGCTCTCGCTCGTCGACAAAGGTGATACGTATCAGCGCAAGCGTTGCCGGCATCATTGCCGCAGCACCTACAGCCAAGGCAGCGCGGGCACCGATCAAGACGGTAGAGCTTGGGGCGAAGGCGGCAGCTATCGACGCGATGCCGAAAATGACCAACCCCCCGAGGAACATCCTCCGATGACCAAGTCGATCGCCGAGGGTTCCGGCCCCCAGTAGCAGCCCGGCCATGACCAACGGATAAGCGTTGATGATCCACAAGCCCTCCGTCGGAGACGCATGCAGCTCACGGCTCAGTATTGGCAGCGCTGTGTAGAGCACTGAATAGTCGACCGTGACCAGCAGGAGGCCCGCCGCAACGGTGACCAGCAGGAGCCATCGCCTTGATGTTGAGAGGGTTGCTATTTCCATTGTTCTGAATTCCGAAGTGAGACGACGCAGCAGCCTTCACGAGACTGCATGCGGTTCATGCAGGTTGAGACTGTACATTACATCCTGTACAGTTACAAGCTTGAATCATGTGCCAAGTGCTGCTTGTTGCTCTGCCACTCGTGGAGCAGCGCTGACTGCGCGGCGTCTGACACATGCCTGGTCGCGGAGCGCGCAGCGCAAGCACTTTGGCCTGACACGGAGCGCCTCTGGAGACTGCGCGCGCCCGCTGCGCGGGAAGCACGGTCATGCTCATCAAGCCCCGAGGGGCTCAATGGAGTCGAATGGAACTACGACATTTGCGTTGCTTTATGGCATTGGCCGAAGAACTGCACTTTTGCAGGGCTGCAGCGAGGCTTCACATTGAGCAGTCCCCGTTGTCCAGGGCCATCAAGGAGCTTGAGGAGCACGTTGGTGCACGCTTGTTTGAACGCAACCGGCGCGGGACGTATCTGACGCCAGCTGGAGAAGCCTTCCAGCGAGAAGCGAGGCGGGTCTTCCTAGCACTGGAAAATGCGATTGAAGAAGCAAAAGCTGCCGCAGCAGGCCAGGCAAACTCTTATCACCTTGCGATTTGCGACGGGCTTACTCAGCCGAGACTTGCAGCATTTCTTGCAAATCTAAGAGAGGAGCAACCTGAGATTTCAGTACGAATATCAGAGGTGACCCTAGCTGAACAATTGCGAGGACTTCGCGATGGCACCTTTGATATTGGGTTTTCTCGCATGAGCAGCACCGGCGACGACATCGTTTCATTGCCTCTATGGCAAGAAAGGCTCGTGCTGGCCATACCTAGGCGACATCCATTACTTGCCTACGCAAGAGTGCCACTTGAGGAACTGCTTCGATACCCATTAGTAGGGTGCCACCCGGAGGTGTGTGAAGGCTATTTCCATAGCATCGAAAACTTACTGCGCGGATCTAGCGTTCAGCCCAATTTTATAGGGCAAGCAACCTCCTTGAGTATGCTCATGACGTTGGTAGCTGCCGGATATGGTGTTGGGTTTGTTACCACCCCTCAATCGGACGCTTGCAAATGCTCCGACGTCGTCACACGCCCAATATCCATGCAAAGCCCAATGCTGACAACATTCCTACTTCGAAAGATGCGTGAGGACACGCCAGAAAGCTTGACAGGATTTGTAGACCGCGCGCTCAGGGAGCTGGGCGACGATCTCAGCGACTGTTAATACAGTTCGATTTGCAAAAACCCAATCATCCATAATGTCGGTCATTGAGTGAAGTGACGCTTTCCACGGGATGCGGCTTGCTGTAGTAACGTACGGCTGATATTTCATGAATGACAATCGAGTCCCGTCTCAACGATAGCGCCGGATGCACCGCACGGTGCCCATGCCGCGACGCGTTCCGGTCCATGAAATTGATCGATGGACGGAACCAGCGGCCAGGCCCATCCTCCTCATACTCCCATAGCGCGATTTGGGCAGTCGCGTCCTCGGCATCGGAGAGAGTTACATCGCAGGCTTTTCGAAACAACACAACGTTATCTCCTGCCGGCGGCTCATCTGGGCGACGGCTTTGCGCCGATGGGTAGATGATGCCGTCGACAGCCAATTTATGATGGGCAGCAAGATAGTCGGCAACGGCCTGCGTCACGAGATAGTCTCGATCTTGCAGTTCAGGGACCACAGGTGCCGACAGGCGCTCGCCCAACGTCCTCAGAAAGTCGCGTCGCTGCGCTGCGGCACGTGTCGCCGGATCGAAGAGGCTTGTACCGGGTGGCAGCTCGACGTTAGCCAGTCGCCGAAGATCCAATAAGCGCAGCGGGCGAATCACCTCGAATGCCGCCATAGCAATCCGGCTGCCCACTGGTGGGCGTACCTCGGCAATGCAAATATCAGGATCCGTGGCGCCGTAGAACGCAGGCTGGCCCTGCCCGTTCATTCGGCCGGCAGCGCCAAGTCCCGCCGCAGGTGACCCCAGAAATCGTTCAGGCCAACGAAGCGCGGCAACAAGTGCTTCGTCAGTTTGGAATACTCGCCCCCTGTAGAGCGTCTTCAATGATGTATGTGGTCCCGCATCGATAACGACCGGCTGGCCCTCTTTGTCTCGATCATTGATGAGCTCGCCGAAGATCGTGCTGAGCAATGTTAGCGCCTTGGGATTGAAGTAGCGTATGTCAGAGCGCAGGCTGTCTTCCATCTCGCGCCATGCGTGCCCGAGCGGCTCCGCCATAGAAGACCTGAGGACAAACCAGGGGTCGTCATCGCCGTAGCGAGACTCTCCCGAGTCAGCGTCGTACCATAGCGTGCCGAGATGTTCGACGACCACCTCGACGGCCTCCTGAGGAATGCCGGTCAGCTCCGAAATCGTGGCCTGCAGGTCATTCCCGGCCGGCGTTCGGCCGAAGTGGATCACCGCCATGGTGTGGCTAGATTCCTCAAAAAACGTATCGATAACTTCCCCGCAAAGTTGGGCGACCTCCCAAAGGTCTGCTGCAGGTGCATCACCATCGCAGTACTCGCAAGAGTTCTCGGATGTCGCGGCGTCTCGCACCAGCCGCTGTAGATACGTCTCTCCAACACAATCAGCGCATATAAAACCCATACGGAAGCCCCAAAGCAGTTTGTCAACTCCATCAATTGACAGAACTATGACATGGGCTTGCCAACATCGGCGAACTTAGACCGCTGCCAGGGAGCGATGCGACGGGCGCCAACCTCTGGAGTTGGTTAAGCTGGCCAACATGGAAAATGAACCTGGGCACACAAGGAAGCACTATGCCAAGCAAACGAGCGACAACTGAAGAGACGGAAGCCGATCTGGAAGCACGCGTCCGGGCGGCGATCAAAGTGGCATTTCCTTGGATGCCAGACGGCGCCATCAAGCACCAGATCAAGTTCACTTTCAAATTCGGACGCCAGACCCTGGAGGTCGATGCCGGGAAATCCCGTGCCGAGGCCCGACTAGACATCCTTCTGGAGAAGGATGAAAAGCCTCTGGCCATCATGGAGCTTAAGAGACCCGGCATCACCCTGACCGATGACGACAGCGCACAAGGGTTGTCGTATGCACGATTGGTCCAGCCTCCGGCGCCGCTTGTGGTGATCACTAACGGCACCGCCGTCAGGATCCTTGAAACCTCCACGGGGAATCCCTGGCAACCAGCAACCCCGACAGAAGATGCGTTCCAGGACCTCATAACGCAAGCGAGCCGCGTCGCAGGTGCCGACGTCCGGCATGCCGTCGATACCTTGATGGGTACCACACCGACTGTATGGATGCAGGCCGTTCGCCTCGTGTCCTCGGAGACGATCGCAGAGCTCACAGCGTCCTGGGACGAACCAGCTCTTCCGTTCGCTGCTGAATTCCTAGCTCCACGTGCTGCAACACATCAGTTGTGGCGGAGCTTGGTTACGGGTGAGCGATTGCTGATTCTAGAAGGCTCGCCTCTCACTGGAAAAAGCAACGTGCTTCGCGAACTTTGCGCACGCACAGAGCAAAGCGATACGCTCGCTATCCTGTACGTTGAGACGGGTGTTGGAGGCGGCGCGCTCCAAACACTGGCCGATGCCCTCTCGCGATCGCTGAGTTGGCCCGTGTCCCCTCAAGAGGCCCGTAACTGGCTGATCCGTGTCTCAAAACACGACGGCGTGAGGTTGGTTTTGGCGTTTGACGGGTTGCACGTGGCCGACACCACGTCCCTGCGCGAGATCGAAGATCTCACCTCCAGCACTTTTGGCGCGTCGCTGTCAGTCGTGCTCGCGATGGATGACACTGTGGCGCAGAGCGTGCTCAAAGCACCAAACCAGCGCTCTCTTTCTCCATTGGGGCGCCGATCCAAGGTAGTGCGCGTCGGATATCTGAGTGACCGGGAGTTCAAGCTTGCTCATGCTCTTTTGGGAAAGCGCCGCCTGTACTTGATGCATGGCGCTGATATGACCCCCGAGTATCGAGAACCATGGGTGCTGCGGGCGATCAGCGGATATGGTCATGCAGCACTCACAGGCAAGCCAGATACGCAGGCCCTCTCACTGCCCTCGCTGCTCGGGCCACGGTTGATGCAGCTCGTACGAACACGTTTCGCAAACGACCACGAACTGCGGCGGAGGTTCAGGGGCTTAGCGCGCTCGATGATTGCGGATGCACAAGACAGAACACGGCCACCAGAAATTGCGCTCCAACAAATGGAGATGGGTGTAATCCGCCGTGCTGCGGTAAGGGCGGAGCTTGAACCCGATGATCTTCAGTGGCTGATTGATCATGGATTCGTTCGCCCTGACATGCACGACGTCGCAGGAGCTACGATTTTGATTCGACTGCCAGAGTTGCTGGCAAGCGAGATGGCACACGCGCTGGCAGACGAAATCGTGCAGCGGTCAAAGAACGACCTGCACGAAGCTGCTGCCTGGATCTCCGGCGCGGCAAGTAATCTTCCACTCGGTGAAGTGGTTGCGGCTCAAGCCCTTGTCGATGCGGCCAAACGGCCAAGCGGCCTGCCCGTCGGCCTCATCACTGCCCTGGTGGACATACCGCCCGAACGCGAGGTACTGGATGCAGGTGGCCACTATGCACTGGCGCTGCCTGATGGCACTTTGGTGGACATCAAGCACCAGCTCGATGGCAAAGCCTTTGTGGTCATTGAGGGGGTTCATCACGAGATTGATCTCGGTGATGATGAACAGGTCGCCTACAAAAACATCCACCCATGGCTAATTCTGTCTCACGTGGCATCCACGCCTTTCGAGGTGGAAGGAGAACATGGGGCGCGCAGAGAAGACCCGAACCTGCTCCTGCAGATTGCGACGTGCCCAATGCCTCTTCGAGGAAATCGTGGCCCGCAATCGCTTCGAATGCTACCCACGGTAGACTTACCCAATGGTATATCAATCGTGGATTCAGAAGCGGGGATCATTGAGCCGATCACGCTCGGCATCCTAGACTATCTTTCCGGCGATGAGGATCAGGCGGACAACTGGGTCGCGACTGCGGCCCATTCAGGCTCAATCGCCTTGCTCTCGCGGGTTCATACGGCACTCGGGGTCCTTGCGGCCTTCGAGACCCACGCAAGAAGCGAATGGGCGAAGTCCCAACTCAGTGCGGTGATTCTTCCCAAATTAGGTGAAGCACTGAACGATGCGGAAGAACCTTCGCCGGAAAACTGAGCCAGCTTGGTCAACTTTCGGAAGGGCGCGCAGTCCAGCAGACGGAGAATATGGCCTAACTATTGAAGATTGCTGGGCGAGGGACAACGATGCGTTCTAGCCCCTCGCTCAGCACAATCCTACCCAACCTCGAGCACGGCTGCTCTGTCCACGAGACGCCTCACGCTTTCGCGAACCGGATCCGGGAACTCAGGCGAATCAATAGGAACCTCCAATGCGGGTTGTGCTGCGGTCAGCAATGCCTGCACTACCTTATCCAGGTTGGTCGGCGTCACTAAGTCGATGGCTACGCGATCGCCCAGCCCAGGCTGAGGTTTTGTCAACAGGTGATACAGCGCCCATGATTCGGCGTGTGAGGCGCGCTTCAGCATCACCTGCGCAAGCTTGAGCTTGAGCGGCACCAACTGCCAGTCGGGCACTCGCTGTCCGCGGTTGCCAATGCTGATGGACAGCAGCTTGCCCGCCTTCAGTTCGCGGTTTATCTGGTCCTTGGACTTGCCCGCCAGCTTGGCGAATAGGGGCACGGGCAAGCTGCTCGACGCCTCGTAGATCTCCAGCATCTCCTCTCGCTCGCGCTGGATGTCCGACACCGCAGGCTCCCGCGCCACCGGGGCCTGCACGATGGGCACAGGAGATAGGCGCTGGAACGCGACGCCTTGACTCCCAGCACTGACAACAATGGGTACGCCATCCGCGGACGGCACACCACCCATTGCCGCTACGATCGCAGCCTCGGCCAGTTTCTCGTCGTCAGCCATCGTCGGCACACCTTCGATGTGGATCGTCAGATGCGTGCTCGCAGCCTCCACCTGCCCCTGCTCCAGAAGGTCCAGGCGGTCGGCCCAGTCCTGCATCATCCGGCGCCGTGGTTCCACATACTTGGCATGGTTGTACGCAGAGCTGACCTTGTTCGGATCGGAATGGGACAACTGGGCGTCCACCCAGATTTTGGGATATCCAACCTCATTGAGCGCCGTCGACAGAGTGCCACGGATGCCATGGCCGGTCAGTTGGTCTTCATAGCCCATCCGGCGCAAAGCGCTGTTGAGCGTGTTTTCGCTGATGCGTTTCTTGAGCTCACTGCGATGTGCAAGGAGATAGCGCTGAGCCGGCTTCATTTCACCGAGGAGATAGCGCACCACCTCAATGGCCTGCAGGGACAGCGGAACGACATAGGGCGGAACATCCTGGGGCCGCTTGCCAGCCTTGCGCATCTCGTCCTGCAGTTGTTTGACGAACTCAGGCGGGATGATCCACAGGCCACGATCTAGGTCAAACTGATCGGGGGTCGCTAGGCGCAGCTCTCCGGTGCGCACACCCGTCAGGAACAGGAGGCGGATGCCCAACTGCGTCTGCAGACCACGCCGACGATAGTCGCGTAGCCTCAGGAGCATCTCGGGCAGCTCATGCAGGCGCAGATAGGGGTTGTGGGCCGTCGGCGGTTTGGGGGCCGCAACCACGTCAAGATCTGAGGCCGGATTGACCTCCATTCCTTCGGCGATCACCAGGGCATAGCGGAACATCTGCCGGAACCAGGTTCGAACCTTTTCCGCAGTGGTGAAAGCCTTGCGTTCCTCAATCTTTGCCAGGACCCCCAGAAGCTGAGGTCGCCGGATGTCGAAGATCGACATCTTGCCCAGGCTCGGCAGCACGTCGCGATCAAAGATCCGCAGAATCTGCGAGAGCGTGCTTTGACGACCCTCCTTGAGTTCCTTGCGGCGATGCTCCACCCAGGCGTCGAAGACCGCCTTGAAGGTATGCTCGGCGGCAAGCTGAATGGCGTGCCGCTTCTGCTTGCGATCGGTGTGCGGATTGATGCCCTTGGCCAGCAGGGCTCTAGCTTCGTCACGCAGGATGCGAGCATCACGCAAACCGATCTCAGGATAGTTGCCCAGTGAGATGCGTTTTTGCTTGCCTAGCCAGTAGTAACGGAAGTGCCACGACTTTCCACCGACTGGTGAGACTACCAGGCCGAGGCCATCAAGATCGGGGAGGTTGTAGAGTTTGCCAGTGGTCTTGGCCTGGCGGACGATCAGATCAGAGAGTGCCATCATCGAGCTCCTAAGTTGAGACTTAGGCTCAATGCTCGTCACGGTTCCACTCCTGGCCCAGCAACAATCCGGTCCTGGATCCACCCGTATTCTTTGGCCTCAATTTTGGCCTTAAAAACACTGGCTGCCGGTGGATTTCGGTGGACGGCCCTGGAATGAAAAAAGGGGCCGAAGCCCCTTTTTTCAACGACTTACAGACATCAGTGGAAGTCTGTAGATCCTAAATTGGAGCGGGAGACGAGTCTCGAACTCGCGACCTCAACCTTGGCAAGGTTGCGCTCTACCAACTGAGCTACTCCCGCATGGGTTCTGCACTTGAACAGCCAGAACCTGTTTTCTTATTCACTCTGATCAACTTGGTTATCGATCAGAAGGCGCGCATTCTACATGATTTTTTTGAGCTTGTCTTGGCCTGGACTTATTTGGATTTGTTCACTGCAAGCAGTTTTCGAACAAAGCCCGAAATTCAGGGCAAGCACTCAATCAAGTAATATGAGCGAAGACAGAAACTATAGCAATCCGCAGCATCCATGTCAAATTCTTCCGCCAAAGTCCTTCCGTCCCCCGACTTGTCTCCCGTCAGCCAGGATCTCACCCGGTTGAATACGTTGGGCCTGGCGTCGCGGGCCGGGGCCTTTGTGACCCTGGAGGATGCGGCGCAGCTGCCGGCGCTGTCGCAGCTGGCGCACGAGGCGTCCTCCCTGCTGGTGCTGGGCGGGGGCAGCAATCTGGTGTTGCCGAGCCAGGTGCCGGGACTGGTGGCGCGCGTCGCGTTCAAGGGCGTGCGCCTGCTGGAAGCCCGGCCGGATGCCTGGCTGATCGAGGCGGCGGGCGGTGAGACCTGGCACGGCTTTGTCGAAACCTGCGTGAACCAGGGCTGGGACGGGCTGGAAAACCTGGCGTTGATCCCGGGTACGGTGGGCGCGGCGCCGGTGCAGAATATCGGCGCCTACGGCGTCGAACTGCAGGAACGCTTCCACAGCCTGACCGCCTGGGACGTGCGCGCAGGCCGCCAGGTCGAAATGAGCGCGGCCGATTGCCGCTTTTCCTATCGCGACAGCGTGTTCAAGCACGACGAGCCCGGACGGTGGGTCATCGTGAGCGTGCGTTTCGCCTTGCCCCGGCCGTGGCGGCCGGTGCTGGGTTACCCCGACCTGCAGCGCCACGCGCGGCTGGCGGCGGGGCAGCCAGCCGCCCGAGACATCTTCGACGCGGTGTGTGAGATCCGCCGCGCCAAGCTGCCCGATCCGGCGGTGACGGGCAACGCAGGCAGCTTTTTCAAGAACCCCATCGTGTCGGCGCAAGTGCGGGACGGGCTGCTGGAGCGTTTTCCCGGCCTGGTGTCGTACGCCCAGCCCGATGGCGGCTACAAGCTCGCAGCCGGCTGGCTGATAGACCAATGCGGCTGGAAGGGCCGCTCGCTGGGGGCCGCAGGCGTGCATGAGCGCCAGGCCCTGGTGCTGGTCAACCGCGGGGGGGCCACGGCAGCCGACATCATGGGCTTGGCGCATGCCATCCAGGCGGCGGTGTCCGAGCGCTACGGCGTGCGGCTTGAACCGGAACCCGTGGTGGTGTGAGGCCGTTTGGGCCGGGCAAGAAAAAGGACCCCGCAGGGTCCTTTTTCTTGCAGGCGAGGGCTTCAGAGGCCCAGCACCGATTGCATGTCGTACAGGCCGTTGTGCTTGCCTTCCAGGAAACGGGCAGCGCGCAGGGCGCCTTCCGCGTAGGTGGCGCGGCTGGCCGAGCGGTGCGTGATCTCGATGCGTTCGCCGGTGCCGCAGAAGGACACGGTATGGTCGCCGACGATGTCGCCGCCGCGCAGCACGGAGAAGCCGATGGTGCCGGGCTTGCGCACGCCGGTATCGCCATGGCGGCTCCAGGTGGCGACGTCCGGCAGGGCCACGTTCCAGGCCGAAGCGATGGTTTCGCCCATTTTCAGCGCGGTGCCCGAAGGCGCGTCGACCTTGTTGCGGTGGTGCGCTTCGAAGACTTCGACGTCGTAGCCGGAGTTCAGGATGCGCGCGGCCATGTCCAGCAGCTTGAGCGTGGCGTTCACGCCCACGCTCATGTTGGGAGCGAAGACGATGCCGATCTTCTGGGCGGCGACTTCGATCGCGGCGCGGCCGTTGTCGTCGAAACCGGTGGTGCCGATGACGGCGTTCACGCCGTGCTTGACGCAGGCCTGCAGGTGTTCGAGCGTGCCTTCCGGACGGGTGAAGTCGATCAGGCAGTCGGCCAGGGCCAGAGCGTCGAGGTCATCGGTGATGGCCACGCCCGTCTGCTTGCCCAGCGGCGCGCCGGCGTCCTGGCCCAGCGCCGCCGAGCCCTGGCGGTCCAGCGCCACGGCAAGCTGCAGGCCGGAGGCGTTCAGGACGGCTTCGATCAGCATTTGGCCCATACGGCCGCTGGCGCCGGCAATTGCGATACGCATAGATAGTCCTTGGTGTTACTTGAGCGGCTCGGGGGCGTTGCCGGGCTGGCCAGGGTACTGGTTGAGGGGGCTGACCGGGGCGGCGGAGTCGCGCTTGCGCTGGTCTTCCTCTTCCTTCTGGCGGGTTTCGTCTTCGATGAGGCGCTTGTCCGCCTTTTCGTCGGCGACGGCGTCGGGCGTATTGATCTGGTAAGGCTGCAGCTCAGGCTGCTTGTCGCCTTCCCAGCGGGTCAGCCGGTCGTTTTCGAACCAGACGGTGAATTTGCGTTCCTGGGCGTCGCCGTAGCCAGGCTTGTAGTAGTAGGGGTAGTCCCAGCGGTTGGCGTGCAGCACGCTGGTCAGCGTCGGGCTGCCGAGGGCGAAGCGCACCTGTTCGCGCGTCATGCCAGGCTGCAGCAGGGCGACCTGTTCCTGGGTGATCCAGTTTCCTTGCTGGACGCCGGCCTTGTAGGGGAAGCCCCACTTGTCCCCCGAGCATCCAGCCAGGGCGACGGCCAGAGCGGCCACTGCCAGGCCGGTCTTCAGCGAGCGGGAGGGAATTCGTGCAATCATGGACACTACGCGCCCCTATTATTTGGAAGCAGACAAAACCGTTATCATAAAGGTTTCATAAGGATAGTTCCGCGTGGCGGCATGATTTCGGTGAGCCGGCTCGCGGTGAACCTATCCTGCCCATGCCAACGCGGACGGAGAGCGATTACACCATGAGCGACCAAAGCGAACTGAAGAACATGGGTTTGAAGGCGACGTTTCCCCGCCTGAAAATTCTTGATATTTTCCGGAAATCGGACCAACGGCACCTGAGCGCCGAAGACGTCTATCGCGCCCTGATCGGCGAAAACGTCGAAATCGGGCTGGCAACCGTCTACCGCGTCCTGACCCAGTTCGAACAGGCCGGCATCCTTGCCCGCAGCCAGTTCGACAGCGGCAAGGCGGTGTTCGAGCTCAACGACGGCGATCACCATGATCACCTGATTTGCACGAATTGCGGCAAGGTGGTCGAGTTTTCGGATCCCGAGATCGAGAAGCGCCAACAAAAGATTGCCAAGGACAACGCCTTCGCGCTGGAAAGCCACGCCATGGTGTTGTACGGCATTTGCGGCAGCTGCATGAAGGGCCGCTGACCCGGCCCTGCATACGACCCGCGGCTACGCTCGCGGCGGGTCCGTAAGATCCAAATCCCCTTCAATATGAAGGGGATTTTTTTATGGCGCGAATCGGCCCTTTTTTCTGTGCCCCGCCGTAACAAGGCCGGCCAGCGCTTCAGTTCTGCCCGAAACCTTCCAGCATCTCGCGGGCGTGTTCGCGGGTGGTCGCGGTGAGCTTGATTCCGCCCAGCATGCGCGCGATTTCCTCCACGCGGGAGGGCGCGTCCAGTTCTTCGATGCTGGAGCGGGTGGCGCCGCGCGATTCCGCCTTGCTGACCAGGAACTGGTTGTTGGCGCAGGCCGCGACCTGGGGCAGGTGGGTCACGCACAGCACCTGATGGCGTTCGCCGAGTTCGCGCAGCAGCTTGCCGACGGCCTCGGCCACCGCGCCGCCCACGCCGCTATCGACTTCGTCGAAGATCAGTGTGGGCACGCGCGCGGCGCGGCTGGCGATGACGGACAGCGCCAGCGAAATCCGCGACAGTTCGCCGCCCGAGGCCACCTTGGCCAGCGGCCGCGGCGTGGTGCCGGCATGGCCGGCCACCAGGAATTCGACCTGTTCGTTGCCATGCGCGGAGGGCGCCGATTCGGCCAGTGTGGGTTCGAACTTGCCGCCCTGCATGGCCAGCGTCTGCATGGCCCGCGTGACCTGCTTGCCCAGGTCCTTGGCGATCTTGCGGCGTGCGGTCGTCAGCTTGGCCGCCGCGGCGTCGTATTGCGCCTGTGCGGCCTGCGCCTGGGCGCGCAGGGCGTCGATGTCGCCTGCGGCCTGCAGCGCCGCAAGCTGGGCGTGCAGCGTGTCGCGCAGCTCGCAAAGCGCGTCGGGCTCGACGCGGAATTTGCGAGCGGTTTCGAATACCAGGCCCAGGCGCGCCTCGACCGCCACCAGCCGCTGCGGATCGAGATCGACGCGGCTGACGTAGTTGTTCAGGTCGGAGACGGCCTCGCTGATCGCGATGCGGGCCGATTCCAGTTCGTCGTAGACGCCTTGCAGGCCGGGATCGTGGCGCAGCATCTGCTGGATGCGGTGGTTGGCCGAGGTGAGCCGGTGGTGCGCGGAATCGCCTTCGCCGTCCAGCCCTTCGAGGATCTGGTTGGCGCCGTCCAGCAGGGATTGCGCGTGCGACAGGCGCGTGTGCTCGGACTGCAGCGCATCCCATTCGTCGGGGCCGAGATTCAGCTGGTCGAGCTCGTCGACCTGCCATTGCAGGCGGTCGCGTTCGGTAGCCAGGCTTGCGGCGTCCTTTTCGGCGGATTCCAGCTGGCGCGCCAGCGCGCGCCATTGCTTCCAGGCCTGGCCGACCGCGGTGCGCAATTCGCCGTGGCCGCCGTGGGCGTCCAGCAGATCGCGCTGGGCGTCGGCGCGCATCAGGCTCTGGTGCGCGTGCTGGCCGTGGATATCGACCAGGCTGTCGCCCAGTTCGCGCAATTGCGCCACGGTCGCGGGCGTGCCGTTGATGTAGGCGCGGCTGCGGCCCTGGGCATCGATGACGCGGCGCAAGGACAGTTCCGTGTCGGCGTCGATCTCGCGTTCTTGCAGCCAGGCGATCAGGCCCTTGGGGGTATCGAAGACCGCGGTGATGTCGGCGCGCGGCGCGCCCTCGCGCAGCATGCTGGCGTCGCCGCGTTCGCCCAGCGCGAGCGCCAGCGCGTCCACCAGGATGGATTTGCCCGCGCCGGTCTCGCCGGAAAAGACGGTGAAGCCGGGGCCGAAATGGATCTCGGTCTGTTCGACGATGACGAAGTCGCGGATATGCAGGGTGCGCAGCATGTCGGGGCGCTTACTACTCTACGTTGTCGGAGGCTTCGGGCATCAGGTTCCAGTGCAGCTTGCGGCGCAGGGTGGAGAAGAAACTGTAGCCTTCGGGATGCACGAAGCGGATGGTATAGGGCGCGCGCTGTACGACGATGCGGTCGCCCGGCTGCAGGTCGGACCAGGTCTGCATGTCGAAATGCACGCTGGCGCCGACTTCCACGCGGCCCATGGCCGTGAGCGTCATGTTCAGCACGCCGCTGTCGGGAATGACGATGGGGCGGTTGGACAGCGTCTGCGGCGCCACGGGCACCAGCACCATGGCGTTCATGCCCGGATGCAGGATGGGGCCGTTGGCCGACAGCGCGTACGCGGTGGAGCCCGTGGGGGTGGCGATGATCAGGCCGTCGGCGCGCTGCGTGTACATGAACGCGCCGTCCAGCTCGACCCGCACTTCGATCATGCCGCCGCGTCCCGCGCGGTTCAGCACCACGTCGTTCAGCGCGGACGCGGAGTACATCTTCTGGTCGCCGCGCCACACGCCGCCTTCGAGCAGCATGCGTTCCTCGATCTGGAAGCTGCCTTCGAGCACGCGCGCCAGGGCGCCGTGCGCGTCCTGCAACGCGATGTCGGTGATGAAGCCCAGGCGTCCGTGGTTGATGCCGACCAGCGGCATGCCATAAGGAGCGAGGTGGCGGCTGGCGCCCAGCACGGTGCCGTCGCCGCCCATGACGACGGCCAGCGACGCGGTCTTGCCGATTTCCTCGAGCGTGGCGACGGGGTATTCGGTCAGCCCGGTGTTGCGCGCCGTGTCCGCATCGATGAGCACCTGCCGGCCCGCTTGCGTCAGCGCGTGGGCGAGTGCTCTCAGCGGTGTGTCCAGGCCGGTGTCCTGGTATCTGCCGATCAGGGCTACGGTAGGAAAATGCATGGCTGCTTGCGTATCAAAAAAGGCCGGACCAGAAGCCGAAACCTGCCCGGAATGGGCGGTTTAGCCGATTATATGGGGCCGCATATGTGCTTGCGGGACAAAAATCGCCTCAATTGAAAAAGATTCCCTAAAATACTTGCTATGGATGACCGCGCACGCGCACTACTGAAAGCGTTGATCGAACGCTATATCGCCGATGGGCAGCCAGTCGGCTCGCGGACGCTATCGAAAGTATTCGACTTGTCCCCGGCCACGATCCGCAATGTGATGGCGGATCTCGAAGAACTGGGACTGATCCACAGCCCGCACACCTCCGCCGGCCGCGTGCCCACGCCGCGGGGATACCGCATGTTCGTCGATTCGTTGCTGGCGGTGCAGTCCTACCAGCTCGAACCGCACAACATGGGCGAGATGCTGGCGGCCGCCGAACCCACGCGCGCCGTCAACGCCGCAGCGGCCCTGCTGTCCAACCTGACCCAGTTCGCGGGCGTGGTGCTCACGCCCAAGCGCGCCCAGGTTTTCCGCCAGATCGAATTCATTCGCCTGTCCGACAAGCGCGTGCTGCTCATCATCGTCACGCCCGACGGCGATGTCCAGAACCGAATTCTTTTCGTGCAGCGCGACTATGCCGAAGCGGAACTGCTGGAAGCCGGCAATTTCTTCAACATGCATTTCGCCGGCAAGTCTTTCAATGTCGTGCGGCAAACCCTGTCGACCGAACTGGCGCAATTGCGCGAGGATATCTCGCGCCTGATGCAGGCCGCGGTCGAAGCCAGCGCGGAAGCCGCTGAAGACGGCGACGCCATGGTCATCTCCGGAGAGCGCAAGCTGCTGGACGTGACCGACATCGCCTCCGACATGGACCGCCTGCGCAAGATGTTTTCGCTGTTCGAGAAAAAAACCGACCTGCTGCAGCTCCTGGACGTGTCCACCCGGGCCCAGGGCGTGCAGATCTACATCGGCGGCGATTCGCAGCTGGTGCCGATGGAAGAGGTCTCGGTCATCACCGCGCCTTACGGCGTGGACGGCAAGGTCGTGGGTACCCTGGGCGTGATCGGTCCCACGCGCATGGCCTACGAACGCGTCATTCCCATCGTGGATATCACGGCGCGCTTGCTGTCCAACGCCCTCAGCCACAACCAGTAGGTCCATCCGAAGCTACGTCCTCCTTGCGGAGGAAGGGGAGTGTTTGTGTTTCTTCGCCTGTTCAAGTACCTGTGGCCTGAGCGCTATCTGCCGGAACCCGAGCAGGAGGACCCCTTCAACGAAGACCCCGCGCCGCGCGGGCCGGCCAAGGTCGGCGTGCTGCTGGTGAACCTGGGCACCCCGGACACCCCGGGTAAGCAGGACATACGCAAATACCTTGGCGAGTTCCTGTCCGACCCGCGCGTGATCGAGATCCCGCGCTATCTGTGGAAGCCCATCCTGCATTGCCTCGTGCTGACGATGCGGCCCAAGAAGCTGGAGCCGCGCTACGCCGGCGTCTGGATGAAGGAAGGCTCGCCCCTGATGGTGTACAGCCAGCGCCAGGCCGATGGCGTGCGCGCAGGCCTGGCCGAGGCTGGAATCGGCGCCGTGGTGGAGCTGGGCATGCGCTACGGCAACCCCTCGATCCCCGACGCCATTTCTCGGCTGCGCCGGCAGGGCTGTGAACGCATACTCACCGTGCCGCTCTATCCGCAGTACGCCGCCAGCACCACCGCCACGGTCGTCGATGCGGTCACCCGCCACGCAGGCCGCCTGCGCGACCAGCCCGAGCTGCGCTTCATCAAGCGTTTCCATGAAGAGCCGGCCTATCTGGACGCGCTGGCCGGCCGCATCGAGCGCTACTGGCAGGAGCACGGCAAACCGCAGAAGCTGGTCATGAGCTTTCACGGCCTGCCGCGCTATTCGATCGAACTGGGCGATCCGTACTACCGCGATTGCATGGAAACGGCGCGCCTGCTGGGCCAGCGTCTGTCGCTGCCGCGCGAACAGATCGAAGTGACCTTCCAGAGCCGTTTCGGCACCGCCCGCTGGCTGGAACCCTATACCGAACCCACCCTGAAGGCGCTGGCCGCCGCCGGCGTGACCGAGGTCGATGTGGTGTGCCCGGGTTTTGTGGCAGACTGTCTGGAAACCCTGGAAGAGATCAGTCTGGAATGCCGCGACGCCTTTATCGAGGCCGGCGGCAAGCGTTTCCGCTACATTCCGGCGATCAACGACGATCCGGCCTGGATCGCAGGGCTGGCCGACCTGGTGGCACGCCACTTGCAGGGGTGGCCTACGCAAATCACGGACTTGAAGGAGAAGGCGCATGCAGCATGATCCCAAGACTGGAAAGGTCGTCAAAAAGGGGCGGGTCAGTACCCCGGTGGACGAAGATCAGGTGGAACACGAGCTGGATGAGGCGCTTGCCGAGACCTTCCCCGCCAGCGATCCCATCGCAATCAGCCCGGAGCCGGACGAGGATCGCGACGTGGACCGCGCCCTGAAGGACAGTTTTCCCGCCAGCGATCCCGCCGCGCCCGCGCAGCCCCACAAGAAGTAGCCTGCCGGAGGGCGTCCGCCATTTGCCGGATGGCGTCGGGAAGTGCTGAATTTATGCTTGCAGTCTGATATTTGACGGCAATTGGCAGAAATTGGGCGGATTTTTGACTACATTCCGCATGCCTCTCTTACCCGGCGCCGTCAGGGAATATTTGCTTTCCCGGGCTTGAAATAGGGGTATTGGCCCCCATTCATGTCTGCGAAAGCCATACTTTTTGGAGGATTCCCCATGACGGCACCCAACGAGCCTGTAGATCAGACGCCCGAAGTCGGCCAGAACGCCGATGCGGCCTCCGCCGCCGAGGACGCCGTGCAGGCCGAGCTGAACGAGTTGCGCGCCCAGCTGGACGCGGCCCAGGCTACCGTCAATGAGCAGCAGGACCAGCTTCTGCGCATTCGGGCCGAAGCCGAAAACGTGCGCCGCCGCGCCCAGGAAGATGTGTCCAAGGCGCGCAAGTTCGGTATCGAGTCGTTCGCGGAAAGCCTGGTCCCGGTCAAGGACAGCCTGGAAGCTGCCCTGGCCCAGCCCGAGCAAACCGTTGAAACCCTGAGCGAAGGCGTCCAAGTGACCCTGAAGCAGCTGACGGCCGCCTTCGAGCGCAATCTGCTCAAGGAAATCGCGCCGGCGCAGGGCGACAAGTTCGATCCGCACCAGCACCAAGCCATTTCGTCCATCCCCGCAGAGCAGCCCGCCAATACGGTGGTCCAGCTGCTGCAAAAGGGCTATGCCATCGCCGACCGGACCCTGCGTCCCGCGCTGGTCGTGGTGTCCGCCGGCCAGGGCTGAACAGGCAGCGCGCCATGACGGATCCCCGGTTCGACCCCGCCCAGATATTCCAGGTGTTCGGCATGCGCCATGTCGACACCGAGGGATTCGACGCGGCGGTGGTGCAGGCGCCGGGGACGGATCTGCGCTGCGTGTTCCTCTGGGGACAGGATTGCTATAACTGCAATATTTTCAAGCAGACCGCCTTGCTGCATCGGGACGCGCTGCTGGAATTGGGGCTGACCTGGTTCGAAGCCGATGTCTACGCGGACGAAGCGCTGGGAAGGCGCTTCTCGCTGCATGGCGTCCCCACTTTCGTGCTGTACCGCGCCGGCAAGCGGCTGGGCCGCGTCACCGGCTGGCCCGGCCTGCCGCAGTTCACCGCGGCCATGCGCCGCCTGCAGGAAACGGCTGTAGAAAAATCCGGCCAGGCGTCTTGAAAAACCCTGCGGGCAGCCCCAGTTATGTGGGGACAAGAAGTTTCTCCCTATTTTCATAGATTCAATCAAGGTAACCGACCATGAGCAAGATTATTGGCATTGACCTGGGCACGACCAACAGCTGCGTGGCTGTCATGGACGGCGGGCAGGTCAAAATCATTGAAAACGCGGAAGGCGCTCGCACCACCCCCTCCATCGTCGCCTACATGGACGATGGCGAAACCCTGGTCGGCGCGCCGGCCAAGCGCCAGGCCGTGACCAACCCGCGTAACACCCTGTATGCGGTGAAGCGCCTGATCGGCCGCAAGTTCGAAGAGAAGGCGGTGCAAAAGGACATCAACCTGATGCCCTATGCCATCGTCAAGGCCGACAACGGCGACGCCTGGGTGGAAGTGCGCGGCAAGAAGATGGCGCCTCCCCAAGTGTCGGCCGACGTGCTGCGCAAGATGAAGAAGACCGCCGAGGACTACCTGGGCGAAGAAGTGACCGAGGCCGTCATCACCGTGCCCGCCTACTTCAACGACAGCCAGCGCCAGGCCACCAAGGACGCCGGCCGCATCGCCGGTCTGGAAGTCAAGCGCATCATCAACGAACCCACCGCTGCGGCGCTGGCGTTCGGCCTGGACAAGACCGAAAAGGGCGACCGCAAGATCGCCGTCTATGACCTGGGCGGCGGCACGTTCGACGTGTCCATCATCGAAATCGCCGACGTGGACGGCGAAAAGCAGTTCGAAGTGCTGTCGACCAACGGCGACACCTTCCTGGGCGGCGAAGACTTCGACCAGCGCATCATCGACTACATCATTGCCGAGTTCAAGAAGGAACAGGGCGTTGATCTGTCCAAGGACGTGCTGGCCCTGCAACGCCTGAAGGAAGCCGCTGAAAAGGCCAAGATCGAGCTGTCCTCGGCGCAACAGACCGAAATCAACCTGCCGTACATCACGGCGGATGCCTCGGGTCCGAAGCACCTGAACCTGAAGATCACCCGCGCCAAGCTGGAAGCGCTGGTCGAAGAACTGATCGAACGCACGATCGAGCCCTGCCGCGTGGCCATCAAGGACGCCGGCGTGAAGGTTTCCGACATCGACGACGTGATCCTGGTCGGCGGCATGACCCGCATGCCCAAGGTCCAGGAAAAGGTGAAGGAATTCTTCGGCAAGGATCCGCGCAAGGACGTGAACCCCGATGAAGCCGTCGCCGCTGGCGCCGCCATCCAGGGCTCCGTGCTGTCGGGCGACCGCAAGGACGTGCTGCTGCTGGACGTCACCCCCCTGTCCCTGGGCATCGAAACCCTGGGCGGCGTGATGACCAAGATGATCCAGAAGAACACGACCATCCCGACCCGGTTCTCGCAGACCTTCTCGACCGCTGACGACAACCAGCCGGCCGTGACGATCAAGGTGTTCCAGGGCGAGCGCGAAATCGCTGCGGGCAACAAGGCCCTGGGCGAGTTCAACCTCGAAGGGATCCCGCCGTCGCCCCGCGGCATGCCGCAGATCGAAGTCACCTTCGACATCGACGCCAACGGCATCCTGCACGTGTCCGCCAAGGACAAGGGCACCGGTAAGGAAAACAAGATCACCATCAAGGCCAACTCGGGTCTGTCGGAAGACGAGATCCAGCGCATGGTCAAGGATGCCGAGGCCAACGCCGAGGAAGATCACCGCGTCGCCGAACTGGCTCAGTCGCGCAACCAGGCCGATGCGCTGGTGCATGCCACCCGCAAGTCGTTGACCGAGTATGGCGACAAGCTCGAGGCTTCCGAAAAGGAAGGCATCGAAGCCGCCATCAAGGAACTGGAAGACACGCTGAAGGACGGCGACAAGGCCGCGATCGACGCCAAGGTGGAAGCCCTGTCGACGGTTTCGCAGAAGCTGGGCGAAAAGATGTACGCCGACATGCAGGCGCAGCAAGCCGCCGGCCAGCAGCAAGCGGCCGACAACGCGAAGCCGGTGGACGACAATGTCGTCGACGCCGACTTCAAGGAAGTCAAGCGCGACCAATAATGGCCGGGCGCTGACCTGCCTCTGCCGCCCGGTAGCCGGAGAAATCCGCCTACCGGGCGTACTCATTCTGTAGCACTGAAAAGAAGGCTCGTTTTCGAGCCCACGGATCATGGCAAAACGTGACTATTACGAAGTCCTGGGCGTTGCGAAGAACGCCTCGGACGACGACCTCAAGAAGGCCTATCGAAAGCTGGCCATGAAGTACCATCCGGACCGCAATCCGGACAGCAAAGAAGCCGAAGAGAAGTTCAAGGAAGCCAAGGAAGCCTACGAGGTCCTGGGTGACGATCAGAAGCGCGCCGCGTACGACCGCTACGGCCACGCGGGCGTGGACCCCAACTCCGCCGGCATGGGCGGCGGCATGGGTGGCGGTTTCGCCGACGCCTTTGGCGACATCTTCGGCGAAATCTTCGGCGGCGGCGGCGGTGGCCGTCGCGGCGGCGGCCCGCAGGTCTACCGCGGCGCCGACCTGAAGTACGCGCTGGAAATCACGCTGGAGCAGGCCGCGGCCGGCTTCGACACCGAGATCCGCGTGCCCAGTTGGGAAAACTGCGACACCTGCCACGGTTCCGGCGCCAAGGCCGGCACCTCGCCCAAGACCTGCCGCACCTGCGGCGGCTCGGGCGCCGTGCGCATGCAGCAGGGTTTCTTCAGCGTGCAGCAGACCTGCCCGACCTGCCATGGCAACGGCAAGGAAATCACCGATCCCTGCCCCGCTTGCGACGGCGTGGGCCGCATCCGCCGCAACAAGACGCTGCAGGTCAAGATTCCGGCCGGCATCGACGACGGCATGCGCATCCGCTCCAGCGGCAACGGCGAGCCCGGCATCAACGGCGGCCCTCCGGGCGACCTGTATGTGGAAATCCACATCAAGCAGCACAAGATCTTCCAGCGCGACGGCGACGACCTCCATTGCGAACTGACCATCCCGTTCACCTCGGCGGCGCTGGGCGGCGAGCTTCAGGTGCCGACGTTGGGCGGCAAGGCCGAGATCTCGATCCCCGAGGGCACGCAGTCCGGCAAGACCTTCCGCCTGCGCGGCAAGGGCATCCGCGGTGTGCGCGGCAGCTATCCGGGCGACCTCTACTGCCACGTGGTGGTGGAAACGCCGGTGCGCCTGAGCGACGACCAGAAGAACATCCTGCGCCAGTTCGAGGCTTCGCTGAATGATGGCGGCGACCGTCATTCGCCGCAAAGCAAGTCCTGGACCGACCGGGTGAAGGAATTCTTCAGCTGAACTGGCTGAAGCATGCAAAAAGCCGCGATCATGATCGCGGCTTTTTTTTGCCTGAAGAGGACGTCGAGGCACGGGCGGTGCGCATATGAGAAGACCGCGGCTTGCGCCGCGGTCCATTGCTACTGCTACTGCGAGTACTGCAACTTCAACTTCAAACTTCAGCTTCTACTGCTACTTTCACAGCTACTACTGCTTCTACTGCTACTTCTACCGCCGCTGTCGCCGATAAAAACCGGCCTCAAACCATGATGCCGTCCGAGGCCGGCCGGGCCACAGCAAGCAGCTCACCGGGTGATCGGCGGGTACTCGAGTTCGCCGAACGTGTATTGGCCGCTGGCCTTGGCTTGCGCCAGTTCCTGCTGGACTTCAGCGCGGCTCTTGGCGCTGGCGGGGGCGGATACGGCCGCCGGGTATTCCAGTTCGCCGAAGGTGTATTGACCGCTGATCTTGGCTTGTTGCAGCTGGGCTTGCACTTCCTGCGAGCTCAGGCTGGTGGTCTGGGGCAGGGCGGGCGGGTAGTCCAGCTCGCCGAAGGTGTACTGGCCGCTGATCTTGGCTTGCTGCAGTTCAGTGGCGACCTGGGCGCTGCTCTTGGTTTGTTCAACGCCGGCGGCTTGGGCGCCAACGCCAACCAGGGCCAGGGATAGCAGCAGGGTGGTGGTTAGGGTTTTCATGGTAGACCTCCAATTCGTCTTGGTTGGGGACCGAATCCGGCGGCCCTCCGTCGTGGTTCGTTGTGTGTTCCCGATGACTGAATTGTGATCGCTATCCCACCTGGGATAAACCCGTATTCCTTGAAAACATCTTTCCAAATAATCGAGTAATCATGTTCGCTTTTATGATTTCATCCATTTTTGGCATAGTCAGGGGGCGTTCCAGTGAATTTTGGTGAACTGGCCCAGGTCGGAAAGCCAAAAAAAGCCCCGCCGCAGCGGGGCTTTCCAGAGGGGACAGGCTTGCTCAGGGCGCCGCCTTCTTCTTGAAGTCGCCGGCAACCGCCGTGCTGAAGCCGTCCGCACGCAGGGTCTTGCGCATAGCGGCATTGACCGAATCGGCCGTCAGCGCAGAGATCTTCTTGTCCATGTCGGCCGACCAGGCGAAGGTGCGGCCGCGCTGCATGTAATCCAGCCAGGTGCTGGCCAGGACGTCGTCCTGGGCGCGGGCCAGGTTGCGGTAGTTCAGCAGGGCCGTGATGCCGTCCGAGATTTCCTTGTCCGTGAAGCCATCCTTCAGCACGCGCGCCAGTTCTTCGCCGATGGCCTTTTCCAGGCGCTCGCGGTTTTGCGGCGCATAGATGGCGTACATGGTCCAGCTGGCGGAGGGCTCGAACGACGAGACCGACAGCGAGCTGCGCACGTTGTATGAGAGGCCGTCGGTTTCGCGTACGCGGTTCCACAGGCGCGAGGTTTCGGAGGCGCCGAACAGGTAGTTGGCCAGGTACAGCGCGGCATAGTCCGCGTCCGTGTCCTGCAGCTTCAGCGGCATGCGCGAGATGTAGAACGCATTGGCCTTGTCCGGCGTGTCGATGTCGAACTGCTTGGCGGGAATGTCACGGTACGGGTTGGGCACGCGGGTGTAGGCGGGCGCCTTCTTCCAGCCGGCCAGTCCGGTCTTGAGCGCCTTTTCCACAGCTGCGGGCTCGAAATCGCCAACCGCCGAGTACTCGATGTTGCCGGCGCCGTAAAACTTGGAATGGAACTTGACCAGGGCGTCGCGGTTCAGGGCGCGCACGCCGGCCAGCGATTCCTCGAAGGTCGGCACGTAGCGCAGGTCATTGGCGGGCCACGGGTTGTCCTGGCGGGCCAGCGCGCGTCCGGCCAGCGCCGACGGTTCGGTCATGGCGTTCTGGATCGAGGTTTCAAGCTGGCGCTGATATTCCTCCAGTTGCTCCTTGGGGAAGTTGGCGTTGCGGACGATGTCCAATGCCAGTGCGGTGAGTTCGGGCAGGTTTTCGCCCTTGGTCGACATGGCGATCTTGAGCGTGGTGCCGCCGCCGCTGAAGCCGAGTTCAGCCTGCAGCTTGTCCAGGCGATCCTGGATGTCCTGGCGCGACAGCTTGGCCGTGCCGCGGGTCAGCAGGTCGGCCACGGCGCTGGAATTCACGCGTTGGCCGAGCAGGTCCTTTTCATTGCCGAACTGGATCAGCATCTGCGCCTGCACCCGGTTGCCGCGCGTGGCCTTGGGCAGCAGCGCCAACTGCACGGGGCCGTTGGGCAGGTCCAGCTTCTTGCGCTGCGTCAGCTTATCGATGTTCTCGGGCGTGGGGTCGAAGGCCGAGGCGGCCTTGAAGTCCGGATCGCCCTTGTAGTCCTTGAAGATGGCCGTGAGGTCCACGCGTTGCTCCTGCGGCGCGCGCACGGGTTTCTCGGTGGGGATGTAGCGGCCTTCGATGCTGTTGCTTTGGACCAGGTAGGTAGTTGCGGCGCGCTGCACCTCGGCCAGCGTGGCCTTGCGGGCGCGGTCGCGCTGCAGGAAGAACAGGCGCCAGTCGCCGGCGGCGATGGCTTCGGACAGCGCCACGCCGACCTGTTCGGGATCGCTATAGGTCTGTTCCCAGGCAGTCAGCCATTTGCTGCGGGCGCGGTCCAGCTCTTGCTGCGTGAAGGGCTTCTTGTCCAGGGTCTGCAGCGTGCCGGTCAGCGCCTTCATGGCGGCGTCCAGGCTCTTGCCCGGCGTCAGCTGGGCGGCGAACATCGCCAGGCCCGGGTCCAGGTTTTCCATGGTGAAGCCGAACACGCCCGAGGCCAGCTTGGTCGGAACCAGGGCATGGTAGAGACGGCCCGAGGGCGTGTCGGCCAGGATGGTGGCGGCCAGGTCCAGCGGCACGAAGTCGGCGCTGCCGGCGGCAGGGATGTGGTACATGGCCGCGACCAGCGGCGTGCCGCCCGTGCGGCGCAGGGTCACGGAACGTTCGCCGTCCTGCGCGGGTTCAACCGTGTACTCGGGCGGGAGCTTGCGCTCGGGCTTGGGCAGCTTGCCCAGCGTTTCCTCGATGTCGGCCAGGGTCGCTTGCGGGTCGAACTTGCCCGCTACGATCAGCACGGCGTTATCGGGCTGGTAGTACTCGTGATAGAAGGCGCGCAACTGGCCGATGTCCACGTTCTCGACGTCGGAACGGGCGCCGATGGTGTTCTTGCCGTAGCTGTGCCACTGGAAGGCCGCGGCCTGCATCTTCTGCATCAGGATGCGGAAGGGGCTGTTTTCGCCGCTTTCCATTTCGTTGCGGACCACGGTCATTTCCGAGTCCAGGTCTTCCTTGGCGATGAGGGAATTGACCATGGCGTCGGCCTGCCAGCCCAGGTACCACTTGAGCGTGTCGGGGTTGGCGGCGAAGCTGGCGAAATAATTGGTGCGGTCGCTGGAGGTCGAGCCATTGGCCTGCAAGCCGCGGCGCGAGAACTCGCCCATGGCGTTGCGGGTGGTCGAGGTGCCCTTGAACAGCATGTGCTCCAGCAGGTGCGCCATGCCCGTCTGGCCGTAGTTCTCGTTGCGCGAGCCCACCAGGTAGGTCATGTTGACGGTGGTGGACGGCTTGGATTCATCGGGAACCAGCAGCACTCTCAGGCCGTTGGCCAGGCGGTATTCGGTGATGCCTTCGATCGAGGCGGCCTCCGAGACGCCCGCCGGCAGGCTGGCGGCGCCGGCCTGAAAGGCCAGGAAGGAGGAAAACAGCAGCACGCTCAGCGGGCGCGGCAGCTTCGACAGGGACAGGCGCATGGCAGACAATTCCTTTGGCATGGCAGAATCCGTTGGAGTGTATACGTTGGCAATGGTTCAGGGGCGCGGCGCGGTGTTGTCCGCGGCGCGCGGCCCCGGACCGCAAGCAAGGAAGTCCGTCATGTCTCTATCCCTGGAAGTCGAAACGCCGCGCCTGGTGCTGCGCCAATGGCGCGCCGCCGACCGTGAACCTTTCGCGGCGCTGAACCGGGACCCCCGCGTCGCCGAGTACCTGCTGCCGCTGAATGCACAGGAAAGCGATGCGCTTGCCGACCGGCTGGCCGCCGGCATCGACGAGCATGGCTGGGGCTTCTGGGCCGTGGAAGCGCCGGGCGTGGCGCCTTTCATCGGTTTTGTCGGCATCAAGCCTCTGGCGCCCACCCTGCCGTTCGCGCCAGGCGTGGAGATAGGCTGGCGCCTGGCGCAGCGGCACTGGGGCAAGGGCTATGCCAGCGAAGCGGCCGAGGCGGCCTTGCGCGCGGGGTTCGAGCAGGTGGGACTGGATGAGATCGTGGCCTTCACGGCCACGGGCAACCTGCGCTCGCGCGCGGTGATGGACCGCTTGGGCATGAAGGAGGATCCGGAAGGCTTCGACCATCCCGCCGTGCCGCTGGGGCATCCTTTGCGCCGGCATGTGCTGTACCGGATCGGGCGCGAGGCCTGGCGCGGACGCGAAAATGGTGACGCAGAAGCAGGCTCCACGCCGGTTGCGGCGGCATAAGGCGCCAGGAGCGCCGCCAATCCCGGATGCTGCAATGCGGAATGGCGAATTTCCGGGCTGATTTGAGGTATCCCGCCCTGCGGGTGTAAGCTTTTCAGGACGCAGTACCAGTTGCTGACGGGATGCGCGACAGCCCGCCCACAGGCTTCCCGTCCAACGCCAGACGCCGCTTTTTGCGCGGCGCCGGTGCTTGTCGTTCGCGCCTTCGCCGCCGGCATCCTGCCGGCGCACTTACCGGAGGAACGACCCATGCTGACCGAGATCGTCACGCGTGCCTTGTCCCAATTGACCGGCAGCCCATTGAGCGGCGACGGGATCAAAGGACAGTTTCAGTACGCCTATGCCAGTGATGACGGCCAATTCGTGGCCATATTGACCCATGACATGACCACCTATGTGGTGGACTTGAGCACACAACGATATTTCGCGGAGTGCGGCGGCTCGCCACGGGGCTTCGCCGGGCACGTGCTGGAAATGGAAGGCGCGGCGGCGCGCAGCCATCCCTGGCCCGCCGCCAACGATCTGTTCGACCTGGATATGGATGCGGATGAGCTTGCATGGCGCAACTGCCCCGGCTTGCGTGGCGAGCCGCCCGCCGCCCGATCTGCTGAGAGCCGCGCCGCCTGAGAGTGGCCAGAAGCGGCAAGATCCAATTGAACCGGCGGCTCCGCCGGTTTTTTTTGTCCGTAGCGGCCGCGGACCCAATAGCCGCAAGGCTGCGCGGGTCGCTACAATTTGCGCCATGACTACGCACGCCGAAACCCGCGCGCCGGATGGCGCAACCCTGGTCGATTGCACGCATGAGCGTCATGCCGACCAGATACTGGCCATATTCAACGACGCCATCGTCAATTCCACCGCGCTGTACGACTACAAGCCGAGGCCGCGCGAGGCGATGCAGGGCTGGTTCCAGACCAAGCGGCAGGGTGGTTTTCCGGTGCTGGGGTACGAGAACGCGGCCGGCGAGCTGATGGCCTTCGCCAGCTACGGCACCTTCCGCGCCTGGCCGGCCTTCAAGTATTCGGTGGAGCATTCCGTGTACGTGGACGGCCGTTTTCGCGGACTGGGGTTGGGCGAGGCGCTGATGCGCGAGCTGATCCAGCGGGCGCGCGTCAATCAGGTGCACGTGCTGGTCGGCGGCATCGACGCGAGCAACCAGGGCAGCATCCGCCTGCACGAGAAGCTGGGCTTCAAGCATGCGGGCACCATCCGCGAGGCAGGCTTCAAGTTCGGACGCTGGCTGGATCTGGCGTTCTACCAGCTGACGCTGGATACGCCGGAACAACCTGTGGATGGATGAACACCCGTTTACCCATCATCGCTGTCGGGAACGGGTCTTGCCATCGCGTGATGGGTTGCGTGCGACGGGCTTCGGAGTTCTTGCCTGGGGACTGTCGCGCTACACCCATCCTACTTCGATAGCACGCGCATGGCCTGTTCCAGACCGGCGACCGTGACGGGGTACATGCGGCCCTGCATGATGTCGCGCATCAGCGCGATGGACTGGCGGTATTGCCAGGACGCGGTGGGCTCGGGATTGAGCCAGACCGATTTGGGCCAGGCGTCCAGCAGGCGGCGCATCCATTCGGCGCCCGGCTCCTTGTTGTAGTGTTCGACCGAGCCGCCCGGCTGCAGGATTTCGTAGGGGCTCATGGTGGCGTCGCCGACGATGATCAGGCGCCAATCCGGGTTGTACTTGCGCAGCACGTCCCAGGTGTCGAAGCGTTCATTCTGGCGCCGGCGGTTGCTTTGCCACAGGCTTTCGTACGGGCAGTTGTGGAAGTAGTAAACCTCCAGGTTGCGGAACTCGCTGCGCGCCGCCGAGAACAGTTCTTCGACGCGTCCGATGTGGTCGTCCATGCTGCCGCCCACGTCCAGCAGCATCAGCACCTTCACGGTGTTGTGGCGTTCGGGGACCATGCGCAGGTCCAGGTGCCCGGCATTGCGCGCGGTGCTGGCGATGGTGTCGTCCAGGTCCAGTTCCATCTCGGCGCCTTGCCTTGCGAAGCGCCGCAGGCGGCGCAGCGCCACCTTGAAGTTGCGCGTGCCCAGCTCGACCTGATCGTCGTAGTCCTTGAACTGGCGCATGTCCCAGACCTTGACCGCGCTGCGGTTGCCGGCCGAGTCGCCGCCCACGCGTATGCCCTCGGGGTGGTAGCCGCCATTGCCGAAGGGCGAGGTGCCGCCGGTGCCGATCCATTTGCTGCCGCCGGCATGGCGTTCCTTCTGTTCCTCCAGGCGCTCCTTGAAGAGCTCCATCAGCTTGTCCCAGCCGTGCTTTTCGATCGCGGCTTTTTCTTCCGGGCTCAGGCTTTTTTCGAACTGCCTGATGAGCCAGTCCAGCGAAATTTCCTTGCCTGGGGGCAGGGCGGCCGCGATGCCCTTGTAGTAGGCGCCGAAAGCCTTGTCGTAGCGGTCGTAGAGCGCCTCGTCCTTGACCAGCGTGGCGCGCGCCAGGAAGTAGAACTGGTCCAGCGTGGGCGCCATGAGATCCTGGCGCAAGGCGTCCACCAGGGTCAGGTATTCCTTGACCGAGACGGGCAGCTTGTGCGCCCGGAGATGGTAGAAGAAGTCGATCAGCATTTGCGGCTGCCGGTAGTTGCTGGCGGAACGTTGCTGGCGGATCAGCGGCGCTGGCCGCCGCGCGTCATGGCTGCCAGGCGTTCCAGCAGGTGCACGTCCTGTTCGTTCTTGAGCAGCGCGCCGGCCATCAGCGGCACGGCCGTGGCCGTGTGCGCGTCGATCTCGGCGGCGGTCGAGCCTTCGGCCAGCAGCAGGCGCAGCCAATCCAGCAGTTCGGATGTGGACGGCTTTTTCTTCAGGCCCGGCGCGTCGCGCAGCGAGAAGAAAGTGTCCAGCGCCGCGCGCAGCACGTCCTGCTTCAGGTGCGGATAGTGCACGGCCACGATGTCGCGCATGGTCTCGCGGTCGGGGAAGCGGATGTAGTGGAAGAAGCAGCGGCGCAGGAAAGCGTCGGGCAGGTCCTTTTCGTTGTTGGACGTGATGATGACCAGCGGACGATGCCGCGCCGAGATGGTCTCGCGCGTTTCGTACACGTGGAATTCCATGCGGTCCAGTTCGCGCAGCAGGTCGTTGGGGAATTCGATGTCGGCCTTGTCGATCTCGTCGATCAGCAGGACCACCGGCTCGGCCGACTGGAAGGCCTGCCACAGCGTGCCTTGCACGATGTAGTTGCGGATGTCGCGGACCTTTTCGTCGCCCAGCTGCGAGTCGCGCAGGCGCGACACCGCGTCGTATTCATACAGGCCCTGGTGGGCCTTGGTGGTGGACTTGATGTGCCACTGCAGCAGCGGCCGCCCCAGCGCGCGCGCCACTTCCTCGGCCAGCATGGTCTTGCCGGTGCCGGGTTCGCCCTTGATCAGCAGCGGACGCTGCAAGGTGAGGGCGGCATTGACGGCGAGTTTCAGGTCATCGGTGGCGACATAGTTGTCGGTCCCGTCGAAGCGGTCTGGCGAGGCGGAAGTAGCGGACTGGGCTGCGGACATGGTCTGATGGCTTCTGAGATTTGACGGTGATCAATACCATGGTAAAGGTATTAATCCTGAGCAATTATCGTACAATCAGGCGGTTTTGCTTTGGGTTCGACCCGCAACGTGTTTGCCGAGGGCCTTTTCGTGTGAGCAGGCCCTAGTCCTTAGCCATACCAAGAAGAGCCATTCCAATGAAGTTGCGAACCTCTCTGAAGTACACGGTATCCGTGTTGGCCGCGATGGCATCCTGTGCGATCGCCGGCCAGTCTGTTGCTGCAGACGCAGCAGTGGTCGGTAATGTCCAGAACGCCCGCGACAAGGTTTCCATGTGCATCGGTTGCCACGGCATCGAAGGCTACAAGGCAACGTTTCCCGAGCTGTACCACGTGCCGATGATCGCTGGGCAGAACGCCAAGTACATCGAAACCGCCCTCAACGAGTACAAGAAAGGCGCGCGCAGCCATCCCACGATGGACGCCATTGCCGGCAGCCTGTCCGACCAGGACATCGCCGATCTGGCCGCGTACTACTCGAATCTCAAGTAAGGGGGCAAACACATGAATCGCTACATGCTTGCCCTTGCGGGCGCGACCCTGGCCATGACGGGCGTTGCCGCCCAGGCGCAGGACCTGGCGGCCGGCAAGGCCGTCTTCGACAAATTCAACTGCGCTTCCTGCCACGGCGCCGACGCCAAGACGGCCGTGGATCCGGCCTATCCGACGCTGGCCGGCCAGCACGCGGACTACCTGGTCCACGCCCTGAAGGCCTACAAGCGCGGCGCCTCCGGCAGCGCGGCCACGGCCAACGTGCGCAAGAACCCCATCATGGGCGCGTTCGCGACCCAGCTGTCCGACCAGGACATCTCCAATGTGGCGGCCTGGCTGTCGGCGCAGCCGAGCGACCTGGGCGTGCGCAGGTAAGCCGGCCGGAACCGTTCCGCAAACAAGAAAGCCCTCAGTCGAGGGCTTTTCTTTTTCCGCCGGGCCGTCCCAAGGAAAAAAAGCCCCCTCGTGGGGCAGCAAGCCAAAGGCGCAGTGTGGGGGCTTTTCTTTTTCCGCCGGGCCGTCCCAAGGAAAAAAAGCCCCCTCGTGGGGCAGCAAGCCGAAGGCGCAGCGTGGGGGCTTTTCTTTTTCCGCCGGGCCGTCCCAAGGAAAAAAAGCCCCCTCGTGGGGCAGCAAGCCGAAGGCGCAGCGTGGGGGCTTTTCTTTTTCCGCCGGGCCGTCCCAAGGAAAAAAAGCCCCCTCGGGGGGCAGCAAGCCGAAGGCGCAGCGTGGGGGCCTTTCTTTTGGACGCGGGGGCGGCGCTCAGCGGCTGGCGCGTTGGCGGATCAGGTCGATGTAGGTGTCGCTGTCCAGCGGGGTGCCCAGGCGCTGCGCTTCCCAGACCACCTGGCCCAGGCATTCCATGATTTCATGCGCGGCCTGGTGCGCGTCGCTGCGCGCCACCAACTGCTGGTAGGCCTGCCGGATTCCCGGCGGATGGTCGATGGACAGCTGCTCTGCAATGGCCAGATGCATGGACAGGTGCAGAAAGGGATTGGTGCGGCCCTTTTCCACCGAGTATTCAGCCGTCATGGCCTCGGGGTTTTCGAGGTCGCCGTGGTACTCGGGATGTTCGATGATCCAGTCCAGCGCGATGGCCTCGAGCGGCGTCAGCACTTCGGAGGCGCGATGCTTGCGCCAGGTTTCGATAAAGAATTCGCGGACTTGGTCGCGTGAGGGATTGAACATCTGAAGGGGCTGAAAAGCGGGCTGGTGATGCATTATTTTACCGCCGCGCGCGGGCCGTCAGGCCTGCTGGCCTCTTTGCGATATAGAATTGGTTGCTATCGGCCATCCAGTGCGTGGTTCCTGAGGGCGATCTTCCCCGCTGGAACGGACGCTTCCCGATGCCGGCGCGTGCAGAAAAACCACTCGGAGCAAATGGAGCATTCATGTCCTACCAACATATCAAGGTTCCCGCTGGCGGCCAGAAGATCACGGTCAACGCCGATTTCTCGCTGAATGTGCCCGATCAGCCCATCGTCCCCTACATCGAAGGCGACGGCACGGGCGCTGACATCACCCCGGTGATGATCAAGGTCGTCGACGCGGCGGTGCAGAAGGCCTATGGCGGCAAGCGCAAGATCCACTGGATGGAAGTCTATGCCGGCGAAAAGGCCACCAAGGTCTACGGCCCGGACGTGTGGCTGCCTGACGAGACCCTGGACGTCGTCAAGGATTACGTGGTGTCCATCAAGGGCCCGCTGACCACGCCGGTGGGCGGTGGCATCCGTTCGCTGAACGTGGCCCTGCGCCAACAGCTGGACCTGTACGTCTGCTTGCGTCCGGTGGCGTACTTCAAGGGCGTGCCTTCGCCGGTGCGCGAACCCGAAAAGACCAACATGGTGATCTTCCGCGAGAACTCGGAAGACATCTACGCCGGCATCGAATACATGGCCGAAAGCGAACAGGCCAAGGAGCTGATCCAGTTCCTGCAGACCAAGCTCGGCGTGAAGAAGATCCGCTTCCCGAACACTTCGTCCATCGGCATCAAGCCGGTGTCGCGCGAAGGAACCGAGCGCCTGGTGCGCAAGGCCGCGCAGTACGTCATCGACAATGACCGTACGTCGCTGACCCTGGTGCACAAGGGCAACATCATGAAGTTCACGGAAGGCGGCTTCCGCGACTGGGGTTACGCGTTGCTGCAGAAGGAATTCGGCGCCACCCTGATCGATGGCGGCCCGTGGTGCAAGTTCAAGAACCCGAAGACGGGCCGCGAAGTCATCGTCAAGGACGTGATCGCTGACGCCTTCCTGCAGCAGATCCTGCTGCGTCCGGCCGAATACGACGTGATCGCCACCCTGAACCTGAACGGCGACTACATCTCGGACGCGCTGGCCGCGCAAGTGGGCGGCATCGGCATCGCCCCGGGCGCCAACCTGTCTGATTCGGTCGCCATGTTCGAAGCCACCCACGGCACCGCGCCCAAGTACGCGGGCAAGGACTACGTGAACCCCGGTTCCGAAATCCTGTCGGCCGAAATGATGCTGCGCCACATGGGCTGGACCGAAGCCGCGGACCTGATCATCTCCAGCATGGAAAAATCCATCCTGTCCAAGAAGGTCACGTACGACTTCGCGCGCCTGCTCGAAGGCGCGACCCAGGTGTCGTGCTCGGGCTTCGGCCAGGTGATGATCGAAAACATGTAATCGACAGCGCGGCTCAAAAGCCGCCACGACGAAAGAACGCAAGGCAAGCGCGCCTTGCGTTTTTTTTATGGGCCTTGCGTTAGATCAAGCGCCCCGCGCAGTCTTGGTGAAAACCCTGGTGCTGTCCCTTATTCTGACGGAACACATACATAAACCGTCACATTCTGCCTTGATTGGTTTCATTGGCCGGGTGAAGAAGGATGAGAGGACTATGAAGAATTCCAGCTTGCGCAGGGAACTGCTGTGGTTTGTGTTCGCAGTCGGCGCCGCCGTGCTGGCTTTGGGCTCCTGGGACGCCTGGGAGCGGCGCGCCGAGATGGTGGCCGAGCGCAAGACCGAGCTGCGCCACGTCCTCGATCTGGCCTCCAGCATCGTGCGCAACGGCAAGCAAAGCGTAGGCGAGGGCATGCCCCTGGACGAGGCCAAGCGCAATGTGGCGCGCCGGCTGGCGCAGCTGCGCTATGGCGAGGACGGCTACGTGGGCGCCTTCGGCGACGGCTACGACCTGCTGGTGCACCCCGATCCCAAGCTGGTCGGCACCAACGTCCGGGCCGTCAAGGACAGCGCCGGGCAGCCGATCTTCGAAAACCTCTATGCCCAGGGCAAGGCCGGCGGCGGCTATACGCGCTACCAGTTCCCGCGGCCGGGAACGGATCAGGCGCTGCCCAAGATCAGCTACGCCGCCTATGACGCCGATTGGGGCTGGTTGTTGTTCACGGGCTTGTACGTGGATGACGTCGACCAGGCGTTCCACGCCACCTTGTGGCGCCAGGGCGGCGTGACGCTCGGCCTTCTGGTGCTGCTATTGGCGGCGGCGCTGCGCTTTTTCCGCAGGCACATCCTGGGTCCGCTGGACCAGGCGGTGGCGGTGTGCGAGCGCGTGGCCAACGGCGACCTGTCGGGCAGCGTGCCGCGCAATCAGCGCGGCGAGATCGGCCGCCTGTTCGACGCCTTGGCGCGGATGCAGCAACGCCTGGACGGGGCGGTGCGCAGCATCGTGCATTCCACGGCATCCATTGCCGCGGCCTCGCGGCAGATCGCGGCGGGCAGCATGGACCTGTCGGACCGCACCGAGAAGCAGGCCGCCGCGCTGGAGCAGACGGCCGCCAGCGTGGAGCAGATCACCGCGACCGCGCAGCAGAGCGCGCAACACGTGCGCGAGGTCAGCGCGCTGGCCGGCCAGGCAGCGCAACTGGCCCGGCAGGGCAGCGATGAAACGCAGCACGCCATCGACGCCATGCGCGAGATTTCGCATAGCTCGCAGCGCATCGACGAGATCATCCGGCTGATCGACGAGATCGCGTTCCAGACCAACATCCTGGCGCTGAACGCCGCAGTGGAAGCGGCGCGGGCCGGAGAGCAGGGCCGGGGCTTTGCCGTAGTGGCGGGCGAGGTGCGCGCGCTGGCTCAGCGCTCGGCCACCGCCGCCAAGGAGATCAAGACGCTGATCGAAGCGTCGGCGGATTCGGTGGCACGTGGCAGCCAGCGCGTCGAGCAGGCCAGCGCGACGATGGGCAACGTGCTGGAATCGGCCGCCACCAGTGCGCCGCTGATGGGGGAGATCGCCACGGCCTCGGCCGAGCAGAGCGTGGGCATCGAACAGATCAACCAGGCCGTGACGCATCTGGACGGCGTGACGCAGCAGAACGCCGCGCTGGTGGAAGAGTTCGCCGCGTCGGCTGGCGCCCTGCGCGATCAGGCGGGCGAGCTGGCGAACGCGGTGTCCGTCTTCAAGCTGTCTGCAGCCGGCTAGGCGAGCCCTGCACCACGCTCATGGCCCGCTGCAGGCGCTGCCCGAGTTCACGGCTGGCGCTGGTCATGGGCATGCGCAACTCGTCGGTGATCAGGCCCTGCATCGAGAGGGCGCGCTTGATCGGCGCGGGATTGGGTTCGGCAAACAGCAGGCGGATCAGGCCGCGCAGAGGCTCAAAGAGTTCGCGCGCGGCCTCCGCGTGACCGTCGCGGGCCAATTGCATGACCTCGACATAGCGCTCGGGATAGATATGCGCGGCGGCGGGGATGGCGCCGAGGCCGCCGGCCAGGAAGTGGTCCAGCAGGGCCAGGTCCTCGCCGCATAGCGGGGTCAGCGTGCCGCGCCGGTTCAACGCCGCCAGCACCGCGGGATTGCATTCCTTGACAGCGCTGAAGTTGGGCAGCGCGGCCAGCGCCTCCATGGTTTCGACCGTCATGGTCACGCCAGTGCGCTTGGGGATGTTGTACAGGATGATGGGCCGCTGCGTGGCCCAGGCGATCTGGCGGTAGTGCCACAGTATGCCGGCCTGCGACGGGCCCAGGTAGTAGGGCGGCGGCACCAGGTAGCCGGCCGGCTGGTACTTGTCCAGGCGCCGGATCGCCGTCGCGACGCCGCGCGTGTCCACGCCGCCGGCACCGAACACCAGCGGCAGCGCGTGCGGGTCGCTCGATACGGCTTCTATCATGTCGATCTTCTCCGGCACGCTCAGCAGATTGCCTTCGCCCGTGGAACCGAACAGCACCAGGCCCGCGATGCCGGCGTTGCGGTAGTAGCGGGCCAGCGCCTGTGCGGCGTCCAGGTCCACATAGCCGCCGCGCATCGGCGTGACCATGGGCAGCCAGATGCCTTCAAATGCGGTCTTGCGTGGCGCGTCCATGGCTTACTGCCCCATCATCGCGTACGCGGGAAGCACCGGGCCGAACTCGGCGCGGGGCAGGCCGGACATCACCGCGTGCATCAGCGCATCCAGTTGTTCGCGTTCGCATTGCAGTTGCAGCACGCTTTGCGCATGGGCATGGTCCACCGACAGCATGTAGACGCCGATGCGCTCGCCCAACGCGCGGTGCAGCGCCAGGCGCACGTTCAGCGCGTCCATCGTGTCTATCCTGATGGTCAGCGCGACCCGTTCGTTGCGGGCGTGCGTAGGCTGCGCGGGCAGGAAGTCGGGCATGGGGGCGTGGCAGGCTTGCAGTCGGGGGATCATGACGGGTAGCGGGGCCGGAGGCGCCGCTTGCGGCGTTCCGGGGATCCGGTTGGTTGATGACGGTTCCACTATAGGAAGCGCGCCGTAAATCCTGCCGATAAAAGCGGACGCGGCGCGTAAAAAACGCGTCAACGCCCGGGCGCTCTCAGAACGTCTTGGTCAGCGATAGCAGGCCCGTCGCGCGGCCCATGTCGCGGCCGCGCGTATTGGTGTAGACGGCGCGGTCGGCGTTGGTGTCCAGGTAGGCCAGCGACACCGACAGGCCTTGGCCGAAGTCCTTCGTCAGCCCCAGCTTCCAGTCCGTGTAGTTGCCGTTGTCGACGTTGCGCACCAGTTGCCGGCCCACGTGCGCGTTCACGGTCAGCCCCCAGACGCCGGTGTCGAAGTTGCCGGACAGGTCGAAGTATTGGCTGTGCTTGCTGTCGGCGAAGCCGAACAGGTTGGTCAGAGAAATGGAGTACTTGAACATCAGCGGCCCGTAGCCGATGCCGGCGTACAGCTCGGTGGTGTCCGGGCTGGTGTAGCCGGAGGGGTAGTCGCCAGGGTAGTAGTACTGCAGGACGCCCAGGTCGACGGGCACGTCCTGCGCGAGATTGCCCTTGTAGCCGCCGTAGAAGTCCATTTCGACGGGCGCGGACACCTCGCTATTGCTGTCGTTGAGCCAGCTGATGCTGGAGTTCCAGTTGCCCAGGTAAAAGCCGCTGGAGTGGGCCAGGTCGAATCCGCCCTGGATGGCTGGCTTGTTATTGCTTTGCATCAGGCCGCGGTAACGGTACTGGCTGGCCAGGGTGAGGTTGGCCGTCAGCGTGAAATCGGAAGCGGCGGGCGCTGCGTCGGCGGGCGCATCGGCGGCCAGCGCGTTGCCGGCTTGCGCGGCGGTCAGGGTCAGCAGCGCGAGCGCGGCCAAGGTGCGGCGGGGCATGAGGGGCTCCTAATGTTGGATCGGACCGCAACAATAGGAGGAACGGCATAAAGGCCGAGACAAGACTTGCGGGCTGCGCATAAACGCGGCGTCAATGCGCGCCCGCTACGCGCGCTTCAGCCGGCGAAGCGATAGCCCACGCCGATCTCGGTCAGCAGGTAGACGGGCTGGGCCGGGTCCGCTTCCAGCTTCTGGCGCAGGTGGCCCATGTAGATGCGCAGGTAGTGGTTGCTTTCCACGTGCGACGGTCCCCACACCTCGCGCAGCAGTTCGCGGTGCGTCATGACCTTGCCGCGATGCGCCAGCAGCGCCGCCAGCAGCCGGTATTCCATCGCGGTCAGGTGCACGTGTTGGCCGCCGCGTTCCACCACGCGCTTGGCGAAATCCACGCGCACGTCGCCGAAACTGATCTCGGAAGCATTGCCCGCGCCGCCCCTGGCGTGCCGCCGCAGCAGTACGCGCAGGCGCGCCAGCAATTCGCTGACGCCGAAAGGCTTGGTCAGGTAGTCGTCCGCGCCGGCGTCCAGCGCGGCGACTTTGTCGGCTTCGGCGCTGCGCGCGGACAGCACCAGCACCGGCACCTCGGTCCAGCCGCGCAGCTCGCGGATCAGGGTCATGCCGTCTTCGTCGGGCAGGCCCAGGTCCAGCACCACCGCGTCGGGCTGCCGGGTGCCGGCTTCGATCAGGCCGCGTTTGACGGTTTCGGCTTCGTGCACGACGCAGCCCTCGCTTTCCAGGGCCTGGCGCACGAAGCGCCGGATGTTGGCGTCGTCTTCAATGATCAGGACGGTAGGCTGGTAGTCGAACATGCGTTGCGGCGTTCAAGGGGTTTCGGATTGGATCGGGGGTGGCGCGCCCAGGGGCAGCGTGAAGACGAACTGGGCGCCGGATTCCTGGCCCGGCGCGTGTTCGACCCAGATTTTCCCATGGTGCGCGGCGATGATGGCCTCGCATACGGCCAGGCCCAGGCCGACGCCTGGCGTGGCGGACTCGCGGTCGCCGCGCGTGAATTTTTCGAAGATGCGGCGCTCCGCGCCCGGCGGCACGCCCGGGCCGTTGTCGCTGACTGCCACGCGCAGTTCGCCCTCGTGTACGTCCGCGTGCAGGCGCAGGGTGCTGCCGGCAGGCGTGTACTTGGCCGCGTTCTCCAGCAGATTGCACAGCACGCGCTCGATCAGCACGCCGTCGCATTCCACCAGCGGCAGCTGCGACAGGCTGTCCACGGTGACGCGGTGCGCGGCCAGCGGTTCGCGCATGGCGGCAAGCGAGGCGCCGACCAGCTCCTCGATGGATTGCCATTCCAGCCGCAGCGGCGTGTCGCGGTTCTGCAGCCGCGCCATGTCCAGCAGATTGACCACCAGCGCGTGCATGCGCTGGGCCTGGTCACGCATGGCGCGGACGGTGTCGTGGATGTCGGGCGGCAGCGTCGCCTGCTGGCGCATCAGCGTGTCCGTCATGCCGACCAGGCTGGTCAGCGGCGTGCGCAGATCGTGCGAGACGGCCGCCAGCAGCGAGTTGCGCAGCTTCTCGGATTCCATGCTGACCAGCGCCTGCTGCGCCACTTCCACGTAGTGCAGGCGTTCCAGCGCGATGGCGATCAGGGTGGCGTAGGCCTCGATCTGGCGGCGCGAGTCGGGATTCAGGAACAGGCTGCGGCGCGGGGCGGCCAGCGCCAGCACGCCGCGGGTGCGCATCGGCGCCTTCAGGGGCAGGTACAGCAGTTCGCTGTTGGACAGGGTGGAGGTGCCTGCGCCGGCGGGTTGTCCGTGGTCGTAGACCCATTGGGCCAGCGCGGATTCCAGCGGCGGCATGTCGTCCGCCGCGGGGGACGCCAGCTTCAGGCGGTCGTCCATGCCCAGGATGTACAGCGCGCAGCGCGAGCCGAAGGTGGCATGCACGAAGGCGCTGGCCAGGGTGACGATCTGCTCGGGCAGCAGCGCGGACGACAGTTCGCGCGCGAACTCGTAGAGGCTGCGGGCATCGGCCTCGCGCTTGACCGAGGCCTGCGCCTGCAAGCGCAGGCCGGCCGTCAGCTGGCCGATCAGCAGGCCCACCGACAGCAGCACGCCGAACGTCAGCAGGTACTGCACGTCCGATACGGCGAAGGACGCCAGCGGCTGCACGAAGAAGAAATCGAACAGCCCTACGCTGATGACCGAGGCCAGCGCCGCCGGTCCGCGCCCGTGACGCAGCGCCACGGCCACCACCGCCAGCAGGAACAGCATGACGATATTGGTCTGGTGCAGCGCCGGGAAGGCCAGCATGGACAGCGCGGTGGCGGCGGCGCAATAGCACAGCGCCCAGGCATAGCCCGCCAGCGGCCGGGCATTGCGCTCGTCGGCGGCCTGGCGCGTCCGCCGGCCCAGTGTGAGCGGGTCGCGTCCCGGCGCGGACGCGGCCGGCAGCGGCGGCGCGCCCAGGCGGATGATGTCGATTTCGGGGCAGCCCGCGGCCAGCATGTCGGCAAAGCTGTGGCGCCGCCATAGCCAGCCCGGCGAGATGGCCGCGGTCAACACGGCGGACAGCGACAGTCGCAGGCGCTGCAGGCCGCTGGCGCGGGTGCGGCCGATGATGGCCTTGGTGATGTTGTGGCGGCGCACGTAGCGCACCACGGCGTCGACCATGTCGCTGCCGGCCAGGGTTTCGCTGCGCGCGCCGAGTGAATCCGCCAGGGCCAGGCTGCGCTGGATGCGTTCCTGTTCGGCCTGGGGCGGCGGGGCCGCGCGCGGCGTGTCGATGGTGACCACGTGCAGATCGCATTCCAGCTGCTGGCTCAGGCGGTGCGCGCTGCGGATGACGTACTCGGCGTCCACGTCCGGACCGATGCAGGCGACCACCGCTTCGCGCGTACGCCACACGGGTTCGATGGCGCGGTCGCGGCGATAGGCCTGGACGTCGTCGTCGACGTGGTCGGCGGTGCGGCGCAGCGCCAGCTCGCGCAGCGCGATCAGGTTGCCCTTGCGAAAGAAATTGCGGCTGGCGTGGCGGGCCTGTTCCGGCAGATAGACCTTGCCTTCCTTCAGTCGGCGCAGCAGCTCGTCGGCCGACAGGTCCACCAGAATGACTTCATCGGCCGCGTCGAAGACCTCGTCGGGCACGGTCTCCCAGACGCGCACGCCGGTGATGCTGCCCACCGCTTCGTTCAGGCTGTCCAGATGCTGTACGTTCAGCGTGGTCCAGACGTCGATGCCGGCAGTCAGCAGTTCGTGGATGTCCTGCCAGCGCTTGGCATGGCGTGAACCTGGCGCGTTCGAGTGCGCCAGCTCGTCCACCAGTACCAGGTCGGGATGGCGGGCCAGCGTGCCGTCCAGGTCGAATTCCTTCAGCACGTGGCCGCGGTACGGCACGTCCTTGAGCGGCAGGACAGGCAGGCCTTCCAGCAGCGTGGCGGTTTCGCGCCGGCCGTGGGTCTCGACGATGCCGGCCAGCACGTCGGCGCCCTGGGCGGCCTGCGCGCGCGCCGCCACCAGCATGGCGTAGGTCTTGCCCACGCCGGCCGATGATCCGAAGTAGACGCGCAGCTTGCCGCGCACCGCCTGGCGCGCGGCGTCGTCCAGGGTCTTCAAGAGCGCGTCGGGGTCGGGACGCTCGCCAGCGATATCAGCCATGAACGCGCAGTAGGTGTGAGGGAACGGCTGGCAATACTATACGCCGCGGCATCAGCGCGCCGGACGCAATTGGTCCAGCGCCAGGTTCAGCGTCAGCACGTTGACCGCAGGGTCGCCCAGCACGCCCAGCCAGGGCTTTTCGGTATGGGCCTGGATCAGGGCATCGACCTGCGCTTGCGGCAGGCCGCGAGCGCGCGCCACGCGCGCTGCCTGGTAGGCCGCGGCGGCCGGGCTGATGTGCGGATCCAGGCCGCTGCCGGACGCGGTGACCAGGTCCACCGGCACCGGGACCGGGTTGTCCGGGTCGGCCGCCTTCAGGGCGGCGATGCGGGCCTGGATGGCATCGGCCAGCGCGGGATTGCGCGGTCCCAGGTTCGAGCCGCCGGAGCCGGCGCCGTTGTACGGCATGGGCGCGGTGGCCGACGGGCGGCCCCAGAAGTAGCCGGGCGAACTGAACGACTGGCCGATCAGCTCCGAGCCTACGACCTGGTCGCCTTGCTTGATCAGCGAGCCGGCTGCTTCGTGCGGAAAGACGGCTGCGGCGATGCCCGTGGTCAGGAAGGGATAGGCCAGGCCGGTCACCAGCGATAGCGCGGCGAAGACGACCAGCGCGGGGCGCAGGATGCCGCCTTGGCGCGGCAGGGTGGCGGAATTTTTCATGATGGGTTCCTTGCAGTTTGAGGCTCAGGCCCAGCCCAGGGCGGCCAGCACCATGTCGACCAGCTTGATGCCGGCAAACGGCACCAGCAGGCCGCCCAGGCCATAGATGAGCAGATTGCGGCGCAACAGCACGGCGGCGCCCAGCGCGCGATAGCGCACGCCCTTGAGCGCCAGCGGGATCAGCACCACGATGATCAGCGCGTTGAAGATCACGGCCGACAGAATGGCCGAGGCCGGCGTGGCCAGGCCCATGATGTTCAGCACGTTCAATTGCGGATAGACGGTGGCGAAGGCGGCCGGAATGATGGCGAAATACTTGGCGACGTCGTTGGCCACGCTGAAGGTCGTCAGCGCGCCGCGGGTCATCAGCATCTGCTTGCCGATCTCGACGATCTCGATGAGCTTGGTGGGGTTGGAATCCAGGTCCACCATGTTGCCCGCCTCCTTGGCGGCCTGGGTGCCCGAATTCATCGCCACCGCGACGTCGGCCTGCGCCAGCGCGGGCGCATCGTTGGTGCCGTCGCCCGTCATCGCCACCAGCCGGCCTTCCGCCTGGTAGGCGCGGATCAGCTTGAGCTTGGCTTCGGGCGTGGCTTCGGCCAGGAAGTCGTCCACGCCGGCCTCGGCGGCGATGGACGCGGCCGTGAGCTTGTTGTCGCCGGTGATCATTACGGTCTTGATGCCCATGCGGCGCAATTCCGCGAAGCGCGACTGAATGTCGGGCTTGACGATGTCCTTCAGCTCGACCACGCCCAGCGCGCGGTTGCCGTCGCTGACCATCAGCGGCGTGCTGCCGCGGCGCGCCACGTCTTCGGCCAGGCGCAGCGCCTGCTCCGGCACCGTCGAGTCCTGCTCGGCCAGCCACGCCTGCACGGCGTCGACCGCGCCCTTGCGGATCATGCGGCCGTTCAGGTTCACGCCGCTCATGCGCGACTGCGCGGTGAAGGGCACGAATTCGGCGTGCGGGGTGGGGGCGGCGGGCGCGTGGATGGACTTGTCGGCCAGCGCCACGATGCTGCGTCCTTCCGGCGTTTCATCGGCCAGCGAGGCCAGGCGCGCGGCCTCGGCCAGTTCGCGCGCGGACACGCCGGGGGCAGGCAGAAAGGTCGAGGCCTGGCGGTTGCCGAAAGTGATGGTGCCGGTCTTGTCCAGCAGCAGCACGTCCACGTCGCCGGCGGCTTCGACGGCGCGGCCGGACGTCGCGATGACGTTGGCGCCCATCATGCGGCTCATGCCGGCCACGCCGATGGCCGACAGCAGGCCGCCGATGGTGGTGGGGATCAGGCAGACCAGCAGCGCGACCAGCACCGTGACTGTCACGACCGAACCGCCGCCGGCGGCGCTGACCGCATAGATCGAGAACGGCATCAGGGTCACGACCACCAGCAGGAAGACCACGGTCAGGCCCACCAGCAGGATGGTAAGGGCCAGCTCGTTGGGCGTCTTCTGGCGCTTGGCGCCTTCGACCATGGTGATCATGCGGTCCAGGAAACTCTCGCCGGGATCGGCGGCGATGCGCACGAAGATCCAGTCCGACAGCACGCGGGTACCGCCGGTAACGGACGAGAAGTCGCCGCCGGATTCGCGGATCACGGGCGCGGATTCGCCGGTGATGGCGCTTTCGTCCACAGATGCCACGCCGGCGATGACCTGGCCGTCGCCAGGGATGATGTCCCCCGCTTCGACCAGCACCACGTCGCCCCGGCGCAGCAGGCCCGAGGGTTGGCTGACGGCCTGGCTGCGCCAGGCGCCGGGTTGCGCCGTGCTGGCGTCGGCATCGCGAAAGCCCTTCAGGAGCCGGGCGTCGATGGTGGTGCGCAGGCCGCGCAGGGTGGCCGCCTGCTGCTTGCCGCGGCCTTCGGCCAGGGCTTCGGCGAAGTTCGCGAACAGCACGGTGAACCACAGCCACACGGCGATCGCCAGGATGAAGCCGGCGGGCGCTTCGGCCTGGCCGCGCAGGGCCATGACCCACAGCACCGTGGTCAGGATGCTGCCGACGTAGACGACGAACATCACGGGGTTCTTCAGCTGCGCGGCAGGCGAGAGCTTGCGCAGGCTGTCCAGCACCGCAGGGCCGACCAGGGCGCGCGACCACATGCCGAACTGGCGTTCATGCGCGGCGTGCGATGCGGCGCGGGCGGCACCGCCTCCGGCGCCGGTAGTAGAGGTTTCAATCTTGGCCATTTTCATTCCTAGCCTTTCACTTGCAGATGTTCTGCGACAGGACCCAATGCCAGCGCGGGCACATACGTCAAAGCGCCCACCAGCAGTACCGCGCCGATCAGCAGCACCACGAACAGCGGGCCGGTGGTGGGCATGCTGCCGGGGCCGGCGGGCAGGCGGCGCTTGGCGGCCAGCGAGCCGGCCATCGCCAGGATGGCGACGATGATGGCGAAGCGGCCAAACCACATGGCGATGCCCAGCAGCACGTTGTAGAAGGGCGTGTTGGCGGACAGCCCGGCGAAGGCGCTGCCGTTGTTGTTGGCGGCCGACGTCAGGCCATAGAGGATTTCGGAGAAACCGTGGATGCCTGGATTGAGCACACCAGCCTGGCCGGCCGGCACCGAGACCGCCAGCGCCGTGCCGACCAGCACCAGCAGCGGGGTCGCCAGGATGACGATGGAGACCATCTTCATGTCATAGGCTTCGATCTTCTTGCCCAGGTATTCCGGGGTGCGGCCTATCATCAGCCCGGCGATGAAGACGCCCAGGATGGCGAAGGCCAGCATGCCGTACAGGCCCGAACCCACGCCGCCGAAGACCACCTCGCCCAATTGCATCAACAGCATCGGCGTCAGGCCGCCCATGGCGTTGAGCGAATCGTGCATGCCGTTGACCGCGCCGCAGGACGCTGCCGTGGTGACGGTGGCGAACAGCGAGGTGGCGGCGATGCCGAAGCGGGTTTCCTTGCCTTCCATGTTGCCGCCCGGCGAGAACGCGCTGAGCGCGCTGTCGGCGCCGGCCTGGGCCGCCATGGGATTGGGCTGCTGTTCGAAGTAGGCGGCGGACAGGGCGAACACCGCGAACAGCACGGTCATGGCCGCCAGGATTGCGATGCCCTGGCGCCGGCTGCCCACCATCTCGCCGAACGAAAAGCACAGCGCGGCGGGAATCGCCAGGATGGCCAGCATCTCCAGGAAGTTGGCCAGCGGCGTGGGGTTCTCAAACGGATGCGCGGAGTTGGCGTTGAAGAAGCCGCCGCCGTTGGTGCCCAGCAGCTTGATCGATTCCTGCGAAGCGACCGGACCCATCGCCAGGGTCTGGGTCTTGCTGACGGCGGGATCGGTCACTGCCTGTCCCTGGGCGTCCAGCACGGGCTGGCCCTGCGCGTCTACGCGAGGCTGGTCGTAGTGCACGGCTTCGACCGTCTGGACTTCCTGGTAGGGGCTGAAATTCTGGATCACGCCCTGGCTGACGAGCGCCAGCGCCAGGACCAGGGACAGCGGCAGCAGCACGTACAGCGTGCTGCGCACCATGTCGGTCCAGAAGTTGCCCACGGTGGCCGAGCAATGGCGCGACAGGCCGCGGATCAGCGCGAACAGCACGGCGATGCCGGTGGCGGCCGAGACGAAGTTCTGCACCGTCAGCGCCAGCATCTGCGTCAGGTAGCTCATCGTCGATTCGCCGCCATAGCCTTGCCAGTTGGTATTGGCCACGAAGCTGATGGCGGTGTTCAGGGCCGAGTCCGGCGACACCGCACCCATGCCGGCAGGATTGAGCGGCAGCACGCCCTGCAGGCGCTGCAGGGCGTAGACGGCCGCGATGCCGATGATGTTGAAGGTCAGCACCGCCACGGCGTAGCGCTTCCAGCCCATCTCGGCCTGCGGGTCTATGCCCGCCAGCCGGTAGATGCCGCGCTCGATGGGGCGGCCCCAGGCGGTCAGCCGGGACTGCCCGTTTTCCATGGCGATACGGATGTAGCGCCCGAGCAGGGGCGCGATCGCGAGCAGGACTGCCAGGTATACGACCAGCAATCCGACGAATTCGGCAGTCATCAGAATTTCTCCGGTTTGAACAGCGCGACCAGCAGGTACACGAACAACAGGGCGGCCGTCAGGCCGCTCAGCCAATAGAGCCAGTTCATGGCTGCTCTCCCGCAGACAAGGTTTCGCAGAACCGCAGCAGGGCGAAGGTCAGCCCGGCCATGACGGCAAAGATGGCGATATACAAGGCATCCACGTTTTTCCTCCCGGGAGCGGCGCTCCCTTCGAACGACGGGCCTGCACGGCAAATAGGGATGCGCGCCGGGCAGGCGTAGTGACCAATCAGGACACCGGCAGGTTACGGAGCGGGGGGTAAAAACGGGGTATACGTTTGGGAGGGGGGTGTAAATGAAACGTAAATGGGGCCAGGTTCTCGCAGCCGCCCAAAGGCGGGCATGGCGCGCGCACGGTCGCGGGCCCAAGCCGGAGCTGCCAAGCGGCGGGAAGCGGGGGCCAGGCAGGCGGGGTCAGGAATGGCCGCAAGACGGCCGAAAAATCCCAATATTTAGAACCCGAAACCTATATTGCACCAATATGGTGCGGGAAATATGTAAATGAATGCTCCTTCTTAGGGCATTCCCCTAGTGTGACAATCCCGCATCTGGTGCAGAATCTCTTCCCATGCAGGTGAGGAGACAAAGCCCTGCATGGGCAAATACCGGCGGCACCGGTACATAAAAAAAGTAAAGCAGTACCCAAAAAAAGCAAAACGCACAACGGCTGGCACCAGGTAGTGCCAGCCGTTGTCGCATAAAAAGCCGGCATTTCAAGCGCAAAGGCTTTTCAAGCGCCGCGTTTCGCGATAATCAGACAGGGTTCGCTCATCCCAGCTATGTCGGAATCGCGCCTTTCATCCTCGACACCCGCCACGACTCCCTATTGGCGCCGCAACTTGTGGCTGATCCTGGTGTTGCTCGTCGTATGGGCCGCACTGACCTTCATTCCCGCTTTTTTTGCCCGCAGCCTGAATTTCGATTTCATCGGCTGGCCGTTCGCGTTCTGGATGGCCGCTTATGGCGCGCCGCTGGCCTACCTGGTCATCATCGGCATCTACGCCCGGATCATGAATCGCGCCGATGAGCGCTCCGAAGACGTGGGAGGGCACCGCTGATGCCGTTTTTCAGCGGAGACACGCCCCAGCAATTCAGAGTCCGGTTGCGCCGCATCTACGTGCTGTACACGGCGGGATTCGCGTTGATGATCCTGTTGATGGCGCTGGCCGAGATCCTGGGCATGCCGCGCAACTGGATCGGCTATGTGTTCCTGCTGGTCACGGTCAGCCTGTACGCCGGCATCGGCATCGTCTGCCGGACCTCGGATCAGGTGGAGTACTACGTGGCGGGCCGGCGGGTGCCCGCGATCTACAACGGCATGGCCACGGCCGCCGACTGGATGTCGGTGGCCTCCTTCATCGGCGTGGCCGGCACGCTCTACCTGACGGGCTATGGCGGGCTGGCCTACATCATGGGCTGGACCGGCGGCTATGTGCTGGTGGCGATGCTGCTGGCGCCTTATCTGCGCCGCTTCGGCCAATACACCATTCCCGACTTCATGGGCGCGCGCTATGGCGGCAATATGCCGCGCCTGGCGGGCGTGGCCTGCGCCATACTCTGTTCCTTCACCTACCTGGTGGCGCAGATCTACGGCGTGGGCATCATCACCACGCGCATGACCGGCATCTCCTTCGAGCTCGGCATCTTCGTGGCGCTGGGCGGCATGCTGGTCTGTTCGTTCCTGGGCGGCATGCGCGCAGTCACCTGGACGCAGGTGGGGCAGTACATCATCCTGGTCATCGCCTATCTGGTGCCTGTGGTCTGGCTGTCCATCAAGCACACCAACATGCCCGTGCCGCAGCTGTCGGCCGGCGTGGTGCTGCAGCAGGTGACCGAAAAAGAGGTCTACCTGCAGAACGACCCGTCCGAAATCGAGGTGCGCAGGCTGTGGCAGGAGCGCGCCGACGAGATGGGTCGCCGGATGGCGGCATTGCCCGAATCCTGGACACTGGAAAAGGACAAGCTGCGCAGCCGGCTGGCGCAGTTGACTGCGAACGATGCGCCCATGGTCGAGATCCGCTCGGCAGAGCGCGAGCTGGCGGGCTATCCCGCCGGCGTGGAAGAGGCGCGTATCGCCTGGGCGCAGGCCAAGGCCGCGTTCGAGGCGCGAGCGGCGCCGGCCACGCCGCATGCGGAACCGTTTCCGTCCAAGGATCCAGAAGAGCAGCGCAACATGCGCGTCAATTTCCTGGCGCTGGTGCTTTGCCTGATGCTGGGCACTGCGGGCATGCCGCACATCCTGATGCGTTCATACACGACGCCCTCGGTCATCGAGGCGCGCAAATCGGTGTGCTGGTCGCTGCTGTTCATCCTGCTGCTGTATTTCATGGCGCCGGCGCTGGCGCTGCTGGTGAAGTACGAGGTCTATACCCAGGTGGTGGGGTCCAGCTTTCTTAGCCTGCCCAACTGGGTGCATGCCTGGAGCGCCGTCGACAGCAATCTGCTGGACGTGACCGACGTCAACCGCGACGGCATCGTGCAGTTGAGCGAGATCAGCATGGGCGCCGACGTGGTGGTGCTGGCCATGCCGGAAATCGGCGGACTGCCCTACGTGATATCGGCCCTGGTGGCGGCGGGCGGGCTGGCCGCGGCGCTGTCCACCGCCGACGGCCTGTTGCTGACCCTGTCCAACTCCCTGTCGCACGACATGTGGTATCGCATGGTGTCGCCGCGCATGTCGGCGGCGCGCCGCGTGATGGTGTCCAAGATTCTGCTGCTGCTGGTGGCCTTCGGCGCCGCCTGGGTGGCGGCGCGCAAGCCCGCGGACATTCTCTTCATGGTGTCGGCCGCGTTTTCCTTTGCGGCGTCATCCTTTTTCCCGGCGTTGGTCATGGGCGTGTTCTGGCGCCGCGCCAACAAATGGGGCGCGACGCTGGGCATGGCGGCCGGGCTGGCGGCGACGTTCGCCTACATGACGCACACGCATCCCTGGTTGCGCGAATGGGTGCTGGGCATTTCACGCACCCAGCCCGTGGACCTGTGGTGGGGCATCCAGCCGATCGCGGCGGGCGTGTTCGGCGCGCCGGTGGCTTTCCTGACGATCATCGTGGTGTCGCTGCTGACGCCGCCGCCGGACCGCGCCACGCTGGCGCTGGTGGACTACCTGCGCCATCCGGGCGCGCCCAAGCCGCAGGGCGAACGCGGCTAAGGCGTTCCGCAGGCGTTGGCGTTCCGGTTTTCCGGATCGATGCAGGAAGCCCATGCCGCCGCGGGCATGGCTTGCAGCAAGGTATAGGTCTGGCCGGGCGCCCATAGCCATTGCACGCCGCCCGGCGTCTTGCCGGCCGCCTCCCAGATTCGCTTGCGTTGCGCGGCGGTCATGATGAATCGCCGCTGGTCGCCGCTGTTGCCTTGCGCCAATATCTGCGAGGGATCCCGCTTGGCGGCATAGATGCTGGCAACCCCCTCGGCCGTCTTCTTGGGCTGCACGATGGCCCAGTCGTAGTTGTACGAGTCCAGCTCGGGCGCTTCCCAGGCGGGGCCGGGCAGCACCAGGGAGGCGTAGGGATCCGCGCTTGCGCGGTAGGGCAGTCCCAGAACGGCAGGTCCGTCCGCCCACGCCGTCCGCTGGCGCAAGTAGCGCTGCGCCCTGCGGCCCTGAGCGTCATGCGTCACGACTTCGAACGCATCTTCGGATTTGTCTTGATAGGAAATCGTGCGCAACAGCCGGCCCGCGGCGTCATGCACGTAGCGGGTCATGGGCCGGGAAGGCGCCGCGCAATCGTTGGCGCCCAGCTCGGCCAGCCAACCGTGGGTGTCGTAGCGCAGGCAATAGCGCGCCGGCCGGTTGCGGCGGCCGTCCCAGGCGCGCGAACGTTCCTCGTAGCCAGTCAACCGACCGGCGGCGTCATAGTAGAAGCGCGTTTCGGCGTCTGGCGGGGGCAGCGCGGCCTTGCCCGACGCGCGGGCTTCGTGCACGGCGCCGGCGCTGTAACGGGCGATGCCGCACAAATGTTGGCGGCCGTCGGGGGCGCTTTCCCAGCGCAGCATGGTGACGCCGATGCGGGCGTCCGGCGCGGCGGCGTAGACGGACCAGTCCACCCGTTCTGCCCATATGGTGGCCAAGGCGCGCTCGCCGGCGTCGATGGCGACGCCAGGCAACCATGAGCGGATGCGCGAGCCGTCCAGCGCCAGCAAGGTATTGGTGTCGTCCAGGGAAATGTCCATTACCCCGGTGTGGCGCTGCGCGGACGCGGCCAGCGGTTCGCACAGCGCACTGGCCAGCCCCGGCGCAAGGGAAAGCGCGGTCAGCGCAAGCAGACGCCGTGCGGAATCAGAGTGCCGCATTGTGCAGGTAGGCGATCAGCCCCCAGAGTTCGCTGCTGATCCCGCCCAGGCGCAAGGCGTCATCGCGCGTGTCCATCAGCAGGAAGGGGTAGGCGTTGCGTTCCAGCTTGCCTGGAGGCGGCAGTCTGTAGGGCGTGAAGTGTTCGCCCGACAGCAGGTAGGTATTGGTCATGTCGCCGACATCCACATGCAGGTACCAGACGGTCAGGTCCGCGACGTTCAGGGCCGCTCCGTTTCCGGATACAAGCCGCCCTGGCCGGCCGGGATGGCGCTGTCCAGCACGGCCATGAGCACGGCGCGCGGGCCGGATTTCGGAAAGTAGGCGCCTTCACTGCCACGCTGCGTGAACGCTTGGCGGATGAACCCCGCGCCGCGCGAGCCGGGCACCACCGTGCGGGCGAACATCGCTTCCAGCTGGGCTTGTGACAAGGGGCCGGGCATGGCGGACAACTGGTCCAGGTCCTGCTTGAAAGCGCTCAGCCAGGTCCGATAGCGCGCGAGCTCGGCCGCGCGGTTGAACTCCTGGGCCAGGGCATGGCCGGCCGGCAGCAGGCCCAGGCAGCCCAGGCACAGCCAGGCCGCCAGCCAGCGGCGGATCCGGGAACTCGCCGTCGACCCGTCGCGGGGCTTCAATGCGAAACGGATTTCGAGAAGACGTTCATCACCACCACGCCGGCGATGATGAGGCCGATGCCGATGAGCGCCGGCGTGTCCAGGTGCTGTTTGAACAGCACCGCGCCGACGATGGAAATCAGCACGATGCCCACGCCGGACCAGATGGCGTAGGCGATGCCCACCGGGATCTCGCGCAGCGTCAGCGACAGGAAATAGAACGAAATCAGGTAGCCGAACACCGTCACGATGGACGGCGCCAGGCGGGTGAAGCCTTCGGACCCCTTGAGCGCGCTGGTGGCGAAGATCTCGGCGATGATGGCTATGCCCAGGTAGAGCCACTTCATTTGCGTGTTCCCTCGGATTGCCGCAGCAGCACCAGCAGGGCGCCCGCGCCGCCTTCGCGCTCGGGCGCTTCGGAAAACGCCAGGACTTCGCTCTTCTGCACCAGCCAGGTGCGGGCCTTGTCCTTGAGCACCGGCTCCAGCCCCTGTGAGCCATAGCCCTTGCCGTGGACGATGCGCACGCAGCGGATGCCGTGCTCCTGGCATTCGTCCAGGAACGACAGCAGGGCGTGGCGGGCCTGTTCCACCCGCAGGCCATGCAGGTCCAGTTCGGCGCCGGCGCGCCATTGGCCGCGGCGCAGGTTGCGCGCGGTGTCGGGCGCGGCGTCGCTGCGTACGAAGGCGGTGCCGCCTTCGGACAGCAGATGGGTGATTTCGCCGCCGTCGGAGACGCCGGCATCGGCGCGCGTGGGGGTTTCGCCCAGCGCGTTGGCGCGGCGCAGCGCGGGCGCGGGCTGCGCCACGGGCTTGTGCTCCACCCGGGCGGCCTGCTTGATCGGCGTGACTGACTGCATGGTGCGCTTGAACGCCGCCATGTCGTCAACGGGGGCGGTATCCGGTTTTTTCAGCACCGCCACCCGCTGGGCCTGGGCGGCGCGTTCGCGCTCGGCCTGCAGGTCTTTCTTCAGGCGTTTCAGGTCGGCCAGGCCGACCTTACTGCCCCGCATTCTCCAGCCACCGTTGTGCGTCCAGCGCGGCCATGCAGCCGGTGCCGGCGCTGGTGATGGCCTGGCGGTAGACGTGGTCCTGCACGTCGCCGGCGGCGAAGACGCCGGGGACCGAGGTCATCGTGGCCATGCCGGACAGGCCGCTCTTGGTGACGATGTAGCCGTCCTTCATTTCCAGCTGGCCCTGGAAGATTTCGGTGTTGGGCTGGTGGCCGATGGCGATGAACGCGCCGGTGGCCGCCATGTCCTCGGTGACGCCGGTGTCGACGTGGCGCACGCGCACGCCGGTGACGCCGCTGTCGTCGCCCAGCACTTCTTCCAGCGTATGGAACAGCTTGAGCTCCATGTTGCCGTTCTCGACCTTGCTCATGAGCTTGTCGACCAGGATGGGCTCGGCGCGGAACTTGTCGCGGCGGTGGATCAGGGTGACCTTGCGGCAGATGTTCGACAGGTACAGCGCTTCTTCCACGGCGGTATTGCCGCCTCCGACCACGACCACGTCCTGGTTGCGGTAGAAGAAGCCGTCGCAGGTGGCGCAGCCGGACACGCCGCGGCCCATGAAGGTCTCTTCAGACGGCAGGCCGAGGTACTTGGCCGAGGCGCCGGTGGCGATGATGAGCGCGTCGCAGGTGTAGATCTTGCCGGTGTCGCCCGTGAGGGTGAACGGGCGCTTGGACACATCGACCTTGGCAATGTGGTCGAAGATCATTTCGGTGTTGAAACGTTCGGCGTGCTTCTGGAAGCGCTGCATCAGGTCCGGACCCTGCACGCCCTCCGCGTCCGCCGGCCAGTTGTCGACGTCCGTGGTGGTCATGAGCTGGCCGCCTTGGGCCAGACCTGTAACAAGAACAGGGCTCAGATTGGCGCGTGCCGCATAGACGGCCGCCGTGTAACCGGCAGGGCCGGAACCGAGTATCAAAACTTTAGCGTGCTTGGGCGTGGACATGGGCGGGTATCTTTAGGTTAACGCCCAATTATAATGAGCCGCATGCCGCGTATCTCGACTGCTTCTCCGCGCGCCTCGCGCAACACCCGTAACGGGCCTTCCCCCCTGCAGACGCGCTTGTCCGCGTTGCTGCGCGAAGCCCGCTGGATCCTCTTCGCCGCCCTGGCGGCCTGGCTGACGCTGGTGCTGGCCACCTGGAACGCGGCCGACCCCGGCTGGTCGCATTCCGTCCCCGCCGGCGCCATCCACAACAAGGGCGGGACCCTGGGCGCCTATCTGGCGGACATCCTGCTCTATCTGTTCGGCTTTTCCGCCTGGTGGTGGGTGATCCTGCTGCTGCACCGGGTGCGCGCGGGCTACCGCCGCCTGGCCAGCCATCTTCGCGTTACCAATAGTAAGCAGCCGGAAGTGTTGCCCCGTGTCCACTGGGAAGAGGGCATCGGTTTCTTCCTGTTGCTGGTGGGGTCGCTGGGCATGGAAGCCCTGCGCCTGGCCAGCCGCGGCACGCATCTGCCCGGCGCCTCCGAGAACACCAGCGGCGCGGGCGGCGTGATCGGCCAGACGCTGGCCGACCTGATCGGCCGCAGTATCGGCTTCACCGGCAGCACGCTGGCTTTCCTGGTCATGCTGGCCATCGGCCTGAGCCTGTTCTTCTCGTTTTCCTGGCTGTCCATCGCCGAACGCGTGGGCTCGTGGCTGGAAGGCCTGGTGCGCCGCGTGCGCGATTCCTACGCCGCCCGCGAAGACCGCAAGGTCGGCGAGGTCGCCAAGGCCGTGCGCACCGAACAGGTCGTGGCCAAGCAGGAAAAGCTGGTCCACGAGCAGCCGGTGCGGATCGAACCCGCGATTACCGTGGTACCCAAGTCCGAACGGGTCGAAAAGGAAAAGCAGCAATCGCTGTTCTTCGCGCCCTCGGGCGGCGCCGAAGGCGACCTGCCGGCGATCAGCCTGCTGGATCCGCCCCTGACCAACCAGGAAACGGTGTCGGCCGAAACCATCGAATTCACCTCGCGCCTGATCGAAAAGAAGCTGGCCGACTTCGGCGTGTCGGTCACCGTGGTGGCGGCGCAGGCCGGCCCGGTCATTACGCGCTACGAGATCGAGCCCGCCACGGGCGTGAAGGGCAGCCAGATCGTCAACCTGGCCAAGGACCTGGCGCGCGCGCTCAGCCTGGTCAGCATCCGGGTGGTGGAAACCATTCCGGGCAAGAACCTGATGGGCCTGGAATTGCCCAACCCGCGCCGCCAGATGGTGCGCCTGTCCGAGATCCTGGGCTCGCAAACCTATCACGCCAGCCATTCCGTCGTGACGATGGCGCTGGGCAAGGACATCGCCGGCAACCCGGTGGTGGCCGACCTGGCCAAGATGCCCCACCTGCTGGTGGCGGGCACCACCGGTTCGGGCAAGTCCGTGGGGATCAACGCCATGATCCTGTCGCTGCTGTACAAGGCGGACGCGTCCCACACCCGGCTGATCCTGATCGATCCGAAGATGCTCGAAATGAGCGTCTACGAAGGCATTCCGCACCTGCTGGCGCCGGTGGTCACGGACATGCGCCAGGCCTCCAACGCGCTGAACTGGTGCGTGGGCGAAATGGAAAAACGCTACCGCCTGATGAGCAAGATGGGCGTGCGCAACCTGGCGGGCTACAACACCAAGATCCGCGACGCCATCAAGCGCGAGGAACCCATTCCGAATCCGTTCTCGCTGACCCCGGACGCGCCGGAGCCGCTGTCGCCGCTGCCCACCATCGTGGTGGTCATCGACGAACTTGCCGACCTGATGATGGTGGTGGGCAAGAAGATCGAAGAGCTGATCGCCCGTCTGGCGCAGAAGGCGCGCGCCGCCGGCATCCACCTCATCCTGGCCACGCAGCGTCCCAGCGTGGACGTCATCACCGGCCTGATCAAGGCCAACATCCCGACGCGCATCGCCTTCCAGGTGTCGTCCAAGATCGACTCGCGCACTATTTTGGATCAGATGGGCGCCGAAACCCTGCTGGGCCAGGGCGACATGCTTTACATGCCGCCAGGCACCGGCCTGCCGGTGCGTGTGCACGGCGCGTTCTGCAGTGATGACGAAGTGCATCGCGTGGTGGAAAGCCTCAAGGCGCAGGGCGAACCCAACTACATCGAAGGCCTGCTGGAAGGCGGCCTGGATGGGGACGCGGGCGAAGGCGCCAGCAGCGTCACCGGCATCGGCGGCGACGCCGAATCCGACCCGATGTACGACCAGGCTTGCGAGGTGGTGCTCAAGCACCGCCGCGCGTCCATCTCGCTGGTGCAGCGCCACCTGCGCATTGGTTACAACCGTGCGGCCCGGTTACTGGAGCAGATGGAGCAATCGGGTATGGTGTCGGCGATGCAGTCCAATGGCAACCGCGAGATCCTTGTTCCCGCGGCCGCTGCCGCCCGAGAGGAAGCTTGATGAAGATGTTCCGTCGACTGGCCGCCGTGGCGGCCCTGAGCCTGGCGCCCGCCATGGTGTTCGCCGCCAGCGCGCAGGAGCAGCTGCGCGCTTTCGTGGCTACCGTGACCGCGGCCACGGGCTCGTTTTCGCAATACACGGTGAACAACCAGGGCCGCACGCAGCCCGCCCAGACCGGCGTGTTCTCGTTCCAGCGTCCCGGCAAGTTCAAGTGGGCGGTGCAGAAGCCTTATGAACAGTTGGTGGTGTCGGACGGCCGCCAGGTGTTCCAGTTCGATCCGGACCTGGCCCAGGTGACCGAGCGCAAGGTCGATGCCGCCATCGGCACCTCGCCTGCCGCCATCCTGTTCGGCTCGGGTTCGCTGGAGCAGTCGTTCGACGTTTCGGCCCTGCCGTCCAAGGACGGGATCGATTGGCTGCGCGCCAAGCCGCGCACCGCCGATGCGGGTTTCTCGCGCGTGGACATCGGCATGAAGGACAATCTGCCGGTGCGCGTGGAGCTGCTGGATTCGTTTGGACAAACCACGCGCGTGGACCTGTCCGGCATTGCCGCCAACCCGCAGCTGCCGGCCAAGGAATTCCAGTTCGTCGCGCCGAAGGGTGTGGATGTAGTGAAGATGTGATGGAAAAAGCCTGGCAACGCCAGGCTTTTTCTTATGTGGCGTCCGCTTAAGGACGTTTGTACGCGATGCAGTCGACCTCGACTTTTGCGTCCACCACCAACGACGACTGCACGCAGGCCCGGGCCGGCGGATTCTCGCCGAAGTATTCCTTGAACACCTTGTTGAACGACGCGAAATCGCGCGCGTCGTCCAGCCATACGCCGCAGCGCACGACGTGTTCCGGGCCGTAGCCGGCTTCCTTCAGGATGGCCAGCACCTGCTGGATGGCCTTGTGCGACTGGGTCACGATGCCGCCTTCGACGACTTCGCCGTTGTCCATCGGCACCTGGCCGGACACGTGCAGCCAGCCGTCGGCCGCGACCGCGCGGGCGAAGGGCATGTGCGAGCCGCCCTGGCCCGTACCGCCGGCGACGCCGTAGCGGGTGATGCCGTTGCTGTCGGCGGTGGGAGCATTGCTCATGGTTCTCTCCTTGAAATGAATGGCCGGTTTTGCGCCGGGTTTTCGCCCGTTGCTTACTGGAAGTTCTTGCGCAGGTCGCCGCTGCGCGGCAGCCAGCGGCCGGCGCGGTCGCCGGTGGCCTCGCCCTGGCGGTAGGACAGCGCGCCATTGACCCAGACCGCCTCGATGCCGGCGGCGGTCTGCACCGGCGCGGCGAAGGTGGCGCGGTCGATGACCGTGGCCGGATCGAACAGCACCAGGTCCGCGTGGTAGCCCTCGCGCACCAGGCCGCGCTCGGCCAGGCCGAAGCGGGCGGCGGACAGGCCCGTCATCTTGTGCACGGCCTCGGTCAGCGGGAACAGCCCCACATCGCGGCTGTAGTGGCCCAGCACGCGCGGGAACGCGCCCCAGAGCCGCGGGTGCGGCATGGGGTCGTTGGGAAGGCCGTCGGAACCCACCATGGTGAGCCGGTGCGACAGCACGCGGCGCACGTCGTCTTCATGCATGTTGTGGTACACGGCGCCGGCCGGCTGCAGGCGCGCGGCCGCTTCCAGCAAAGTCACGTCCCAGTCGGCGGCGATGTCGGCCAGCTTGCGGCGGGCCTGCTCCGGATGCGGCACGGACCAGGTGATGTCGATGTCGAACTCGTCCGTGACCTGCTTCAGGTCCAGGGTCGACGAACTGGCGGAATAGGGATAGCAGTCGCAACCCACGTGCTGCAGGCGGCCGGCGGTTTCCAGCGCTGACAGCACTTCTTTCGTGCGGCCCCAGTTGCCGGCGCCGGCGCATTTCAGGTGCGACACCACCACCGGCACGCGGGCATGCTGGCCGATGTCGAAGGCTTCCTGCATGGCCTCCAGGATGGCGGCGAACTCGGAGCGCAGGTGGGTGGTGTAGAGCGCGCCGAATTCATCCAGCGCCTCGGCCAGCAGCTTGACCTCTTCGGTGTCCGCGTTGAAGGCGGAGGCATAGGCCAGGCCGGTGCTCAGGCCGATGGCGCCATGGGCCAGCGCGTCGCGCAGCTGCTCGCGCATGGCCAGCACTTCCTCGCGCGTGGCGGCGCGGTCCAGTCGGTCCATGTGGTTGCTGCGCAGCGCGGTATGGCCGACCAGCGCTGCCACGTTCACGGCGGGCCGCGCGGCTTCGATGGCGCGGGTGTAGTCCGCGAAGGTGGGGTAGCTGAAGTCGGCGCGGGCGCCCAGCAGGTTCATCGGGTCCGGCGGCTCGCCGCGCAGGGCCACGGGTGAGGCGCTGATGCCGCAATTGCCCACCACCACGGTGGTCACGCCCTGGGAAAGCTTGGGCAGCATGTCTGGCGTGCGGATGACGTTGGTGTCGTCATGGGTGTGCACGTCGATGAAACCCGGGGCCAGCGCCAGGCGGGTGCCATCGATGATCTGGCGCGCCGCCGCGCCCGGCAGGTCGCCGATGGCGGCGATGCGGCCGTCGGCCAGCGCCACGCTGGCGCGGTAGGCGGGTTCGCCGGTGCCGTCCAGGACCAGCACATTGCCTATGAGGGTGTCGTACATCTTGTGTTCCAGTTCAATCGCCCAGCGGCAGGCGGTTCGGGCCGCCGCGGTGTTCGTCCAGCGCCAGCTTGATGCGGCGCAGGCGCTCCCGGTTTTCTTCCTGGTTCAGCATGGCCAGTTCGGTCGAGAGCAGGTCTATGGCCAGCATCATCGCGTAGCGCGATGCCGAGGGCTTGTAGATGAAGTCGGTTTCGTCGGTGCGGATGGGCAGCACCACGTCGGCCAGTTCGGCCAGGGCGGAGGTCGCGTCGGTGATGGCGACGATGCGCGCCTGGTACTGCTTGACGATGCGGGCCGCGCCCACGATTTCCGGCGTAAGGCCCGAGGCCGACAGGATCAGCACCGCGTCGCGCTCGTCCAGGGTGGCCGCGACCATGCGCAGCAGCACCGCGTCGCTGTACACGGCGATGGGGTAGCCCAGGCGCACCAGGCGCGACTGCACTTCCTGCGCCAGCACGGCCGACGCGCCGCCCATGCCGAAGACATAGATCATGCGCGCGCCGTCGACGATGCCGGCGGCCGCTTCGAACAGCTGCTCGGTGAAGTTGGGCAGGTGGGCGCGGAGCGTGCTTTCGATGTCGGCGTAGATGCGGGCGTAGAAGGTGCTTTCCTCGGTCGGCGCGCTGGGATCGAGGAAGCGGCTGCCCACCGTGCTGGCCTGGGCCAGCTTGAGCTTCAGGTCGCGGGTGTCGTCGCAGCCGACCGTGCGCGCGAAGCGCGAGATGGTGGCGATGCTGACGCCGGCCTTGGCCGCCAGCTGGTCGACGGTGGCGCTGGCGCCCCAGATGATGTCGTCCAGGATGGCGTCGGCGACCTTGCGTTCGGTCACGCTTAGCGAGTCCCGCCGACTGCGTATCTGGAAGACGATGTCGCGGATGATGTTCATGTGGGCTTCCTGGGTCTGTTCTGGACTGGGCGGCGATCAGGCGGCCAGCTCGGCGTCGCCGATGCGCGAACACGCCACATAGTGGCCCGGGCCGACGTTGGCGGCCTGCGCCTCGGTGGTCGCGCAGCTTTCGATGGCGTAGGGGCAGCGGGTGCGGAACACGCAGCCGGAAGGCGGATTGACCGGGCTGGGGATGTCGCCCTTCAACAGGATACGCGAGCGCGGCGCGCGCGGGTCCGGCACCGGCGCGGCGGACAGCAGCGCGCGGGTATAGGGATGGCGGGGGCGCGCATAGACCTCGCTGGTCGGGCCGCGCTCCATGACGCGGCCCAGGTACATCACCACGACCTCGTCGCACAGGTAGTCCACCACCGCCAGGTCGTGGGCCACGAACAGCATGGTCAGGCCCAGGTCGCGCTGCAGGTCCTGCAGCAGGTTCAGCACCTGCGCCTGCACCGACACGTCCAGCGCGGACACCGGCTCGTCGGCCACGATGAAATCGGGCTCGACCGCCAGCGCGCGGGCGATGCCGATGCGCTGGCGCTGGCCGCCGGAGAACTCGTGCGGATAGCGGCGGCTGTGGTCCGCGTTCAGGCCCACGCGTTCCAGCAGTTCGCCGATGCGGGCCATGCGGCGGTTCTGGGCAAGCTTGTGAGTGTCCAGCGCTTCGCCCAGGATCTCGGCCACCGTCATGCGGGGGTTGAGGCTGGCGTAGGGATCCTGGAACACGATCTGCATGCGGCGGCGCCAGGGCAGCATCTGCTTTTCGGACAGCTTGGTGATGTCCTGGCCGTCGAACAGGATGCGGCCGGCGGTGGGCGCGAACAGCCGCAGCAGGGCGCGGCCGGTGGTGGTCTTGCCGGAGCCGGATTCACCGACCAGGCCGACGATGGTGTTGCGCGGCACGTCGAAGCTGACGCCGTCCACGGCCTTCACCATCGGGGCGTTGCGCGCCTGCGAAGTGGGGAAGTGGACCTTCAGGTCCTGGATCCGCACCAGCGGCTCTTCGGCGCGGATGGGAATGGGGCTACTCGTCATATCGGATTCACCTTGATGCAGCGCGCGCGGTGGTCGGTCTGCACCGGCAGGAGTTCGGGCACGGCGGCGCGGCAGTCGTCGGCGGCCAGGGGGCAGCGCGGCGCGAAAGTACAGCCGGCCGGCAGCGACAGCACGCTGGGCACGTTGCCCGGAATGGCGCGCAGCCGTTCGCCGGAGGCCAGCAGGGCGGCCGTGGGGATGCAGGACAGCAGGCCGCGGGTGTAGGGGTGCGTGGGCTTTTCGAACAGGTCGTAGACGCCGGCGTCCTCGACCACGCGGCCCGCGTACATGACCGCCACGCGATGCGCGATCTCGGCCACCACGCCCAGGTTGTGCGTGATGAACAGGATGCTCATGTTCATCTCGGCTTGCAGCCGCCGCAACAGGTCCAGGATCTGCGCCTGCACGGTCACGTCCAGCGCGGTGGTGGGCTCGTCGGCGATCAGCACGGCGGGGTTGCAGGCCAGGGCCAGCGCGATCATCACGCGCTGGCGCATGCCGCCCGACATCTGGTGCGGGTACTCGTTGATGCGCCGCTCGGCCGCCGGGATCTCCACGCGCTCCAGCATTTCACGGGCGCGCCGCATGGCCGCGTCGTGGGAGCCGCCCTCGTGCTGCAGCACGGCTTCGGCGATCTGGTCGCCCACCGTGTACAGCGGATTCAGGCTGGTCATGGGCTCCTGGAAGATCATGGCGATTTCGGCGCCGCGGATCTTGCGCAGGGTGGCGGGCGCGGCCTGGGCCAGGTCGTGCTGGACGCCTTGGCGGTCGCGGAACAGGATCTTGCCGGCCTCGATGCGGCCCGCCGGCTTGGGCAGCAGGCCCATGATGGACAGGCTGGTCACGGACTTGCCGGAGCCGGACTCGCCGACGATGGCCAGCGTTTCGCCGCGGGCCAGATCGAAGGTCACGCCGTCCACGGATTTGGCGATGCCGTCGCGGCTGTGGAACCAGGTCTTCAACCCTTCCACGGAAAGCACGACGTCTCGGGTGCTTGCGGTCATGATTACAGCTCCTTGCGCAGGCGCGGATCGAGGACGTCGCGCAGGCCGTCGCCGACCAGTTGCAGCGACAGCACGGACAGGACGATGGCGATGCCGGGGAAGATCATGATCCAGTCGGCGGAGCCCATGTACTGCTGGCCGGCGTTGATCATGGTGCCCCAGGTGGGGATGTCGGGCGACACGCCCACGCCCAGGAACGACAGGCCGGCTTCGGCCAGGATCGCGTAGGCGAAGATGAACGTGCCCTGCACCAGGATGGGCGACACCAGGTTGCGCAGCACGTGCACGGTGACGATGCGCCAGGTGGGCACGCCCAGCGCGCGGGCGGCTTCGACGAAGGGCAGTTCGCGGATCACCAGGGTCGAGGCGCGCACGATGCGCGCCAGGCGCGGCGTGTAGACGATGCCCAGCGCGATCACCACGTTGACCAGCGACGGGCCCAGCGCGGCCACCAGCGAGATCGCCAGCAGGATGTCGGGAAAGGCCATCATGGCGTCGATCAAGCGCGACACGAACTTGTCCGCCGTGCGGAAGAAGCCCGCGATCAGACCCAGCGCGATGCCCAGGATGCTGGACACGATCACCACGGAAAAGCCCACCATCAGCGACAGGCGGCCGCCGTGGATGACGCGGCTGAACACGTCGCGGCCGAAGTCATCGGTGCCGAACCAGTGCGCGGCGCCCGGCGCCTTCAGCCGGTTCATGATGGACAGCTTGAACGGATCGTAGGGGCTGATCCAGGGCGCCAGCAGCGCGGCCAGGACCAGCACGACGATCACGATCAGGCTGATCAGCACGGTCTTGCGCGACACCAGCAGGCGCAGCACCTGCCAGCGGTCGGTTCCGGAATTCACGGTAGTCCCGGTTGTCATTTCAATTGCTCCACTTGCGGTGCATCGAATCGGGGCCGCGCGGAGCCGGCTTTGCCGGGCCGCAGGCGGCGCCCCCTTGAGGGGGAAGCGCCACAGGCGCTTCGGGGGTGGGCTTAATCATCAATAACGAACCCGTGGGTCGACCAGCAGGTACAGCAGATCGATGATGAGATTGATCAGGACATAGATGGCCGCGATGATCAGCAGCGCGCCCTGGATGACGGGATAGTCGCGGCGCAGCACCGCCGACACCACCAGGCTGCCCACGCCGGGCAGGCCGAACACGGTTTCGGTCACGACCGCGCCGCTGATCAGCAGCGCCGTGGTCAGGCCCAGCACCGTCAGGATGGGGATCAGCGCATTGCGCACGGCGTGCTTCAGGATCACCTTGCTTTCCGGCAGGCCCTTGGCGCGCGCGGTGCGCACATAGTCGTCGCGCAGCACGTCCAGCATGCTGGCGCGGATGAAGCGCGTGATCAGCGCCGAGTTCACCAGGCCCAGCACCACGGCGGGCAGGATCAGGTGCGACAGGCGGGTCATGAGGGAGGCGTCGGGGCCGCCATAGCCGGCCACGGGCAGCCATCCCAGCTTGACCGAGAACACCTGCATCAGCAGCAACCCCAGCCAGAAGCTGGGCACGCTGGAGGTGAACATCGAGAACGACAGCACCGACTGGTCCAGCGTGGTGCCGCGCTTGACCGCGGACAGGATCCCCACCGGCAGCGCGATGGCGCTGGCGATCAGCAGCGACATGAGCGTCAGCAGGATGGTGGGTTCGGCGCGGTCGGCCAAGGCCGACAGCACCGGTTTGTTCATGAAGATGGATTGGCCGAGGTCGCCCTGGGCCAGCTTGCCCAGCCACGACACGTACTGCACAGCCATCGGCTGGTCCAGCCCGAGCTGGGTGCGCAGGGCGGCGATGTCCTGCTGGCTGGCCTGCGGACCCAGCATCACGGCGGCGGGGTCGCCCGGCGTGACGCGGATGATCACGAAGACGATGGTCGCGACGATGAACATCACGGCCACCAGCCCGACCAGCCGGTTTAAGAGATAACGCAACACGATGGATGTCCTAAAAAAGCGTCGTATCGTGGGGAGAGGCGGCGCGCTTGTTGGAAGGGCGCGCTCTGCGGGTCATGCGTTGATGCGTGGAGCGCGGCAGGAGGTCTTGTGTGGCGCCTTTGTCCTGCCGCGCTACGCCATTACTTGGACTTCCAGGCGTTCCAGAAGTAGGGCCACGGCACGGCCTTGGTGCCTTGCAGCGACGGCGAGCGGGCGGCCTGGGCGTTGAAGTCGCCGACCTTGATGAAGGGCACTTCGTCGTACACGGCCTGCTGCACGTCAGCCCAGCGCTTGATGCGTTCTTCCTGGTTGCCAGCCTGGTTGAAGGCGTCCAGCGCCTGGTTGCGGCGCGGGGTGTCCCACCAGCCCGGCGCGTCCTTGGACGGGAAGTCGATCAGGGCAGGCTCCGGCAGGAAGGGGCTGTGCGTAATGAAGATGTCCCACAGCGCCGGGTCCTGGCGGCGCTGCGTCAGCGTGGCCCAGTCCACCACCTGCATGTCCACGGTGAAGCCCGCGGCCTTCAGGTATTCGGCGGCCACCAGGGCCATCTTGTAGTGGAACTCGTACTGCTGGCTGGTCAGGATGCGGATCTTGCGGTCCTGCACGTTGGCGCCATCCACCAGCTTCTTGGCGCCGGCGGCGTCGCCCTTGTTGTAGACCTTGCCGCCCAGGGACGTGGCCCAGGGATAGCCCTCGGGATACAGGTCGCCGTTGAGCTTGTAGAAGTTCTTGTCGCCGAAGGCGGCGTACAGCATGTCTTCTTCGTTCAGCGCCAGCTGCACGGCCTGGCGGACGGCCAGGTTCGACATGATGCCCTGCTTGGTGTTGAGCACCAGGCGCGGCCAGCCGAAGGGCTTGAGCATGACGGGGTCGGAGCGCCCGTTCTTGAGCTTGGGCAGCGATTCCACCGGCAGCGAGTCGACGTAGTCGAACTGGCCGGCCACCGCGCTTTCGACGCGGGTGTTGGCGTTGCTGACCGGCACGAAGCGGATCTCGTCCAGGTACTGCTTGCGAGCGCCGCCGAAGCCGTCGGGCTCGCCTTCGCGCTGCTTGTAGCCTTCGAAGCGGACCAGCTGGATGTACTGGTCAGGCACGCGCGCCTTCAGCTGGTAGGGGCCGGTGCCGACGAATTCGGTCAGGGCCGGAGCGATCTTGCCCTTGGGCATGATGACGGCGGCGCTGTTGTTCATGGCCAGCAGCGCGGTCAGGGGCGCATAGGGCTGCTTGAGCGTGATGCGGATGGTGTTGGCGTCCGGCGCTTCGATGCCGGTGATGATCTTGGCGGCCATCTTGCCGCGCGTGGCGGTCTCGGTCCAGCGCTTGAGCGAGGCCAGCACGTCCGACGAGTCCATCTTGGAGCCGTCGTGGAAGGTGATGCCCTGGCGCAGCGGGATCGTGTAGGTCAGCCCGTCGGCCGAGACTTCCGGCAGCTTGTCGGCCAACAGCGGGGTCAGGTTCCACTTGCCGTCGAAGGTGTACAGCGTTTCGAAGAAGTGCTGGGTCAGGATGCCCACCAGGTCGGCCGTGCTGGTCATCGGATCCAGCGTGGGCGGCTCGCCTATGGTGGCAACCGAGATCGTGCCTCCCTTGATCGGCGTGGCACAGAGGGCGGGGGTCGACAATGCGGTCAAGCCAATTGCGCCGGCCAGCAGCAGGCTATTGAGCCCACCGCCTCGCCGGGAGGTACGGAAGTTCATGATTCTCTCTCCAGAGGGTCAAAAACGGGTTTTGCTTGTAGTAATTAGAGGTTTGCGCCGGAATCCCGCGATTCCTCCTGCCCGCCGGGTACCGGCGCGGTGCGGCGGACAGGGCCGTTCAGAAGAAGGTTTCGGCCACGTCGGTGACGCGGTATTGCTCGTCCACCAGCAGCACTTGGCGCCACTTGTCGAAGGTCAGGCAGGGGTGGGAGATATCGAAGGCGATCATGTCGCCGACCTGGATGTCGTCGCCTTCGCCGATCTGCATGAAGGCGTGCTGGTCCATCATCGCGCTCAGCTTCCAGTGGGCAGGAGCCTGGCCCGGCGCGGCGTCGCGGCCGGGGCGGTACAGCGCGGCGGGCGTGGGCAGGCCGGCGTCGAAGGCGGCGTCGCGCTTGCCCATGGCGACGATGGCGCGGCCCGGTTCGGGCAGCGACTGCACGTAGGCCCAGACCTGCAAGGCCGGCTGCAGGCCGGGTTCCATCTTTTGCGCGACCGGATTGTGGGCGTTGATGCGCTCGGCGGCCGAGCGGTAGATGCCGACGTCGTGCGACAGGTAGCAGCCGGGGCGCAGCACGATTTCCAGCGGCGCGCCAATGTCCAGCTGCGAGAATTCCTCGGCCACCACGTCGAACCAGGCGGAGCCGGCGCCGGAGATCAGCGCCGGGCCGTTCTTGCGCAGGCGGCCGGCGGCGGCCAGGCCGCGCAGGGCGTCGGCGGCGCGGCGCAGGAAGGCGCGGATGGCGCTTTCTTCCTGCAGCACGCCTTCGTAGACTTCGATGCCGGCCAGGGCCAGGCCGGGCCATTTGCCGATTTCGTCGACCAGCGCCTGCAACTGGGCGTCGTCGCGCACGCCGGTGCGGCCGCCCTGGGGACCCAGTTCGATCAGCACCGGCAGGGTCAGGCCCTGTTCGCCGAAGTAGGCGCCCAGCTGCGCCGCGTTGGCGGGAGAGTCCACGATGCAGAAAAAGGTGAAGGCCGGGTCGCGCAGCAGGCGCGCGATGATGGCCATGTTGGCGCGGCCCACCAACTGGTTGGCCATCAGTATCCGGCGTACGCCATGCTGGTAGGCGGCCCGGACCTGCGGTGCGGTCGCCAGCGTGATGCCCCAGGCGCCGCCCGCGATCTGGCGTTGGAACAGCGCCGGGCTCATGGTGGTCTTGCCGTGGGGCGCCAGCTTGACCTTGTACGCTTCCATGAAGCGCTGCATCCATTGCAGGTTGTGGCGCACGCGGGCTTCGTACAGCACCGCCACGGGCAGGCTGACGTCCTCATTGAGCAGGTTCCAGTTCAGCGCCGCCACGCCGGCGGTGGTACAGGATTCCGGAAAGGCGCCCAGGCCTTTGCCGTTCATGTCCAGGGGGGCTGCGGGGAAGGAGGAGTTCGTCATGGGGCGCCTGCTATGGAAAATATTTACGTCAAACCTGGTTTTTTTCATTATCCTGAAAAGAATTTACAAGCGGGAGTTAGGAGTTTCCCGTAGTCGGCGCTGGCCGGCGGTTGGCGCGACAATAGGAAAACCTCCGACACAAGGAAGCGTCATGCTGAAAGTTGCTTTGGGCCAGTTCGCCGTCAGCCGCGTCTGGGAAGAAAACGCCCAGGTCTGCATCGACCTGATGGAACGTGCCCGCGCCGGCGGCGCCGGCCTGCTGGTCTTGCCCGAAGGCATCCTGGCCCGCGACATCACCGATCCGCAGATCGTCCTGAAGGCCGCCCAGCCGTTGGACGGCCCCTTCATGAGCCGCCTGCTGGAAGCCAGCCGCGGTTCGCAACTGGCGACCATGATGTGCGTGCACGTGCCGACCGGGGAAGGGCGGGTCTGGAACACGCTGGTGACGCTGCAAGATGGCAAGATCCTGTCGCAATACCGCAAGCTGCACCTGTACGACGCCTTCAACATGAAGGAATCCACCAACGTCACGCCCGGCGTCGACATCCCGCCGCTGCTGGACATCGGCGGCCTGCGCGTGGGCCTCATGACCTGTTACGACGTGCGCTTCCCCGAACTGGCGCGGCGCCTGGCGCTGGACGGCGCGGACCTGCTGGTGCTGCCGGCCGCCTGGGTGCGCGGTCCGTTGAAGGAAATGCACTGGGAAGTGCTGGTCACGGCGCGCGCGCTGGAGAACACCTGCTATGTGGCGGCCACGGGCGAATGCGGCGAACGCAACATCGGCTGCAGCATGGTGGTGGATCCGCTGGGCGTGGTGACGGCGCGGGCGGGCGAAGCCCCGGCGCTGGTGTTCGCCGATATCGACCCCGAACGCCTGGCGCATGCCCGCAAGGTATTGCCGGTGCTGGCGAACCGGCGCTTCGCGCCGCCGGGACTGGCCTAGGGCCGTGCGGGGGAGGCAGGCCCGCGCCATGGTGTAATGCTGGCTTGAATTACTTGCTGTCTCCCCTCATCTTCTGCCAATGAGCAACGATCTCTTCGCGGCCGATCCTGCGCATCGGCCCTATGTGCCCCTGGCCGAGCGGCTGCGCCCGCGGACGCTGTCCGACGTGGTCGGGCAGTCGCATCTGCTGGGGCCGGACAAGCCCCTGCGCGTCGCCTTCGACTCGGGCCGGCCGCACTCCATGATCTTCTGGGGGCCGCCAGGCGTGGGCAAGACCACGCTGGCGCGCCTGATGGCGGACGGCTTCGACGCGCAGTTCATCGCCATCTCGGCGGTGCTGGGCGGGGTCAAGGACATCCGCGATGCCGTCACGGTGGCGCAGGTGGCGCAGGGCCAGGGACGCCGCACCATCCTCTTCGTCGACGAGGTGCACCGCTTCAACAAGGCGCAGCAGGATGCCTTCCTGCCCTATGTGGAAAGCGGGCTGTTCACCTTCATCGGCGCCACCACCGAAAACCCCTCGTTCGAGGTCAATTCGGCGTTGTTGTCGCGGGCGCGGGTGTACGTGCTGCAATCGCTTACCGTCGAGGAGCTGCAGCAACTGGTCGACCGCGCCGTGCAGGCCCTGAACGACGGGCTGGAAGAGGGCGAGCGCATCCATGTCGAGGCCGACGCGCGTGAACAACTGGCGGCCTGGGCCGACGGCGACGCGCGCCGCCTGATCAGCGCGGTCGAAGTGGTGGCCGAGTCGGCGCAAGCCGCCGGCCGCGACACGGTGGACGCGGCCTGGCTGGAGATCTCGCTGTCGCAGAACCTGCGCCGCTTCGACAAGGGCGGCGACGCGTTCTACGACCAGATCAGCGCCCTGCACAAGTCGGTGCGCGGCTCCAACCCCGACGCCGCGCTGTACTGGTTCTGCCGCATGATCGACGGCGGCGCCGATCCCAAGTACCTCTCGCGCCGCCTGGTGCGCATGGCGGTGGAGGACATCGGCCTGGCCGATCCCCGCGCCACGGACCTGGCCGTGAACGGCGCCGATATCTATGAACGCCTGGGTTCGCCGGAAGGCGAGCTGGCGCTGGCGCAGGCAGTGGTCTACATGGCCTGCGCGGCCAAGTCGAACGCCGTCTACAACGCCTACAACCAGGCGCGCAAGTTCGCGGCCGAGCACGGCAGCGCGCCGGTGCCGATCCATCTGCGCAACGCGCCTACCAAATTGATGAAGCAGCTGGGCCATGGCAAGGCCTACCGCTACGCGCACGACGAGCCGCACGGCTACGCCGCCGCCGAGCAATATTTCCCCGATGGACTCAATCCCTCCTTCTATCGGCCGACCGATCGCGGCCTGGAGGCTAAAATCCAGCAAAAGCTGGCATTCCTGCGCGAGCTGGACGCGCAGGAACGCGCCAAGAAACGGTAACGGGCGCCGCCCGTTGCTTCACGCAACCTCACCGATATCACCATGCTAGACCCGATACTGCTGCGCAAAGACCTGCAAACCGTCGTAGACCGCCTCAAGAGCCGTGGCGTGTCCTTCGACACGGAACGGTTCAATGAGCTGGAATCCCGCCGCAAGGCCGTCCAGACCGAAACCGAGTCCCTGCAAGCCCGCCGCAACGCGCTGGCCAAGCAGATCGGCCAGCTCAAGGCCAAGGGCGAGGACGCCAGCGCCGTCATGGCCGAATCGCAGGCCGTGCCTGTGCGCCTGAAGCAGCTGGAAGAAGAGCTGGCCGCCTTGCAGCAGCCGCTCAACGAACTGCTGATGTCGGTGCCCAACCTGCCGCACGCCAGCGTGCCGCTGGGCGAATCCGCCGACGACAACGTCGAAGTGCGCCGCTGGCTGCCGGGCGCGGCTGGCGCCGACGGCAATCCGCCGGCCCTGGCCTTCGAGGCCCGCGACCACGTCGCCATCGGCGAACCGCTGGGCCTGGATTTCGACATGGCCGCCAAGCTGTCCGGCGCCCGCTTCTCGTTCATGCGCGGCCCCATCGCCCGCCTGCACCGCGCGCTGTCGCAGTTCATGCTGGACCTGCAGACGGGCACGCACGGTTATACCGAGTGCTACACCCCCTACATCGTCAACGCCTCGACGCTGTACGGTACGGGCCAGCTGCCGAAGTTCAAGGACGACATGTTCGCCGTGTCCAAGGGCGGCGGCGACGACGATCCCAAGGTCGACGATCAGGGCAAGCCGTACGTGCGTGAAGACCAGTACCTGATCTCCACCTCGGAAATCACCTTGACCAGCGTGGCGCGCGACACCATCCAGGCTGCCGCCGACCTGCCGCTCAAGCTTACGGCGCACACGCCGTGCTTCCGCTCGGAAGCCGGCAGCGGCGGCCGCGATACCCGCGGCATGATCCGCCAACACCAGTTCGACAAGGTCGAAATGGTGCAGATCACCCAGCCGGATCAGTCCTACGAGGCGCTGGAAGACATGGTGGGCCACGCCGAGCGCGTGCTGCAGCTGCTGGGCCTGCCGTACCGCGTGGTGCTGCTGTGCACGGGCGACATGGGCTTTGGTTCGGCCAAGACCTATGACCTGGAAGTGTGGCTGCCGGCGCAGAACACCTGGCGCGAGATTTCCTCGGTGTCGAACTGCGAAACTTTCCAGGCCCGCCGCATGCAGGCGCGCTTCCGCAATGCCCAGGGCAAGCCGGAATACGTGCACACGCTCAACGGTTCCGGTCTGGCTGTGGGCCGCGCGCTGGTCGCCGTGCTGGAAAACCACCAGCAAGCCGACGGCAGCGTGCTGATTCCGGAGGCGCTGCAGCCTTACATGGGCGGCCTGACGGTGCTGAATCCGGTGCCGAAAGCCTGACGTTTTTCAGCTGTCCATCCGCCATTTGACGGAGTAAAAGACGGAGCCTTCGGGCTCCGTTTTTTTTTATTATCTGTACATATTCCTGTCGCCTCACGCCATTAAGCTGACCGCGCGAGTGTTTGATTATGATGTGAGCAATTGTGTATTCCAATAAAAGGGCCGGATAGTTACGGCACAATATGCCCCGTGTGCTACACGCTTCATTCACTTAAATAACAAGGAGTTGCCCATGACTTCAAGAATGATTGGAGATTTTCGTGTGAGATGCTCCGTGGCTCAGGAAGACGAGCAGGGCTACCGCGTGCAGATATGGACCCGCCGTGTTGGCGGCACCGCGCCGGAAAAATGCTGGACCGTGCCCGGACAGGCGCCGTTTTCGAGCCTGCACGAAGCCGAGCAGGAAAGCCTGCAACTGTTCCAAGGCATCAACGGCGTGCGTTTCAACGGTGAACCGGAGTTTGCCCATGCGTCCGCATAATGGTTGGTGGCGGTCGTCGAGCGAGCCCCGCCGTTGGATCGATCTCGTTCAGGAAACGCCGCGGTGGAGCGATGGCAAGGCCAGCAAAACCCCGCAGCAACCGGCCGTGCTGGCTGGCAAACCCGTGCAGGCGCCCGCAGCCTGAGGGGTATTTCACCGGGCACCGGACATTGCCCGCAGAAAAAAAGGCCACTCTTGCGAGTGGCCTTTGTCGTTTCCGGGGCAACCGGCCTGCGCTTGACGCGCGGCCCGCAGCTTAATCGTCGTGGTCGTGTCCGCGGCCCCGGCCGCGGTAATAATCGTGTCCATGTCCGCGCCCGCGGCCATAGTAGTAGCCGCGGTCATAGTAGCGGCCGCCGCCGCGGTAATACACCGGCGCCGGATAGACCACCGGCGGTGCGACGTACACCGGCGCGGGGCGGTAATAGACGGGCGGCGGGGGCGGCACGTATACCGGCTGCGGCGCGACGTAGACCGGCGCGGGGTACACGACCCCCGGTATGCCGATCGAGATGCCGACGTCCACCCGAGCCAGGGCGACGCTGGAGATCAGCAGACCAGCGGCACCAGCACCAGCGATAAGCCATTTTTTCATCTTGCACCTGCCTGCCGCGTGACGCAGCAAAGTTGAGTATTCGTTGAGCTTATTTTCGGGCTTTTTGCGCTGGCAGAAGTAAGCGGGCCGGCCTCAATCGCGACAATCCGCAACCGTCCCCGTCCAGGTGGCATGGGGCTTGCTGCCACGCAGCAGCGCAGGTCCGCTCTGACGCGGCCGCGATTGAAATGGATTGAAATCGCCTGGAATCAGGTGAAGCCGGATGGCCAGGTTACAGGCAGTCACCATCCGCCCCTGTTTCCGCGTAACGACGTTGCGCGGGCGCACCAGTTTTTGGGGGCGGGGCTAGGCGTCCTGTTCCCCGTCGACCTGTTGGCGGCGGAATTCGACCACCCAGACCCAGGGGTTCGCAGCCCAGGCATGCGAGCCGTAACGCTCGCACCAGGTCAAGGCGAAGGCGGTTTGCAGCGGCACGCCCGGCAGCAGGGCGGAGCTTTGGTACAGGGCTTGCGTGCCTTCGGCGCGGGCATCGGCTTCGGACAGCGTTTGCAGGCGCTGGACGCGCACCCCCACGATAACGGCGGTGGCGAAGGTATTGCCGGCTTCGTCGGTCAATTCGATGCTGTCGCCGGATTTTCCAAATGGACACCTGACCCAGCTGGAGGTTTTGCGCAATTCGGATGGATGATCCAGCGACGGGCCCATGGCTACCCATCTGCCGGAATCCGCAGCGTCCGCATACCAGACCGTGGTCAGTTTGGTCGGTTGCGGCTTGAGGATGCGCCGGCTCTGCACTTTACGGCCGTCCAAAACAGCTTGTTTAAGCGGCTCGCTGAATTGAAGAGACTGCCTTTTCATACGCTCGCGGTTCCTCCAACGATCAAAGCATATGCGCCAATGCGGCGACAGCCTGGTCGACGCATGCCTACTGTGCGGGCGGTTTGGGCCTGGAATCGGGAAGTATGCCGCCTCAACGCCATCATGTCAGGCATGACCTGGATTTATGTGTCTTTTTGAATACGGCGCGGGGATGTTTGTATACTCGAAACATGACTACGAACCTGCATGATCTCAAGCCGGGTTACTACTGGTACACCATGGCAAACGACCCGCTCGCCATTATTCATATCCATGAGGATGGCGGCGCCACGCTGATGGGTACGGATTACCGCATCGGCGCCGAAGGCGTGGCCGACATGGTCCGCCAGGGTGAACGCTTCTTCTGGATAGAACCGCCCCAAGCCTGAGCTTGATGGCGCGTGCCGCCTGGTCTGCGCAAGGCCGGCCGCCACGCGCGGCGCCTGGAATCCTGCCATGACCGATCTGTTTTTGAAGAATGTCCGCGCCCCGCAAGGCGGCGCGGTGGACGTGCTGGTGCGCGACGGACGTATCCAGAGCATCGGGTCCGGCCTCGCCGCCGCGCCCGGCGTGCCTGTCGAGGACGGCGCCGGCGCCTTGCTGCTGCCCGGCCTGGTCGAAGGCCATACGCACCTGGACAAGACCACCTGGGATTCGCCCTGGTACGTGAACGAAGTGGGCCCGGCGCTGACCGACCGCATCGAGAACGAACGCGTCTGGCGCGCCCGCAGCGGTCATGACGCGGCCAGCCATTCGCGCGCCCTGGCGCTGGCCTTCCTGCGCGAAGGCGCGACCCGCATCCGTACGCACGTGGATATCGATACCGATGCCGGGCTGCGCCACCTGGAGGGCGTGCATGCCACGCGCCAGGAGCTGGCCGGACGTGTCGAGATCCAGACCGTGGCCTTTCCCCAGTCGGGCCTGCTGATCCGGCCCGGTACGGCCGAACTGCTGGACCAGGCGCTGGCGCAGGGCGCGGACGTGCTGGGCGGGTTGGATCCCTCGGCCATAGACCGCGATCCGGCGAGGTCGCTCGACGTGCTGTTCGGCCTGGCGGACAAGCATCGCAAGCCTGTTGATATCCATCTGCACGAGCCGGGCGAATTGGGCGCCTTTACCCTGGACCTGATCCTGGACCGCGTCCAGGCGCTGGGCATGCAGGGCAAGGTCGTCATCAGCCACGCCTTCTGTCTGGGCGGCGTGGACGCCAAGCGGCTGGACGGCCTGCTGCGGCGGCTGGCTGCGCTGGATGTGGCCTTGCTGACGACGGCGCCGCCGTCGCGGCCCGTGCCGGCCGTGCGCGCCTGCCGCGAGGCGGGGGTGACGATCTTCGGCGGCAACGACGGCATCCGCGATACCTGGACTCCCTACGGCAGCCCCGACATGCTGGCGCGCGCCATGCTGATCGGCCTGCGCAACGACCTGCGGCGCGACGACGAGGTCGAATGGGCGTTCGATTGCGTGACCGCGGCGGCGGCCCGCGCCTGCGGTTTCGCGGACTATGGCCTGGCGCCGGGTTCGCGCGCGGATCTGGTGCTGGTCGACGCCAGCTGTATTGCGCAAGCCGTGGCGACGCGTGCGCCGCGCCGCCTGGTGGTGTCGGGCGGCGTGGTCGTGGCCCGCGACGGCCGCGACGCAAACGCACAGGACTGATCTTCCGGGCTTAGTCCAGGCCGAGCTGAGTCTCGGCCATTTCCACGAAGGCCTGCATCAGCGCCGAACGCACGCCGGAGCGCAGCCAGATCGCGCCCACGGTGCGCACCGGGCAGGGCGGCGGCAGAGGCCAGCGCCTGACGCGGGCTGACGGTTCTCCGATGGTCGCCCAATCCGGCAGCAGCGCCACGCCCAATCCTTCCGACACCAGCTTGGCAATGGAATCGATTCCATCCAGCTCGAAGCGTACGTGCGGCCGCAGGCTGCGCGCGCGCAGGTAGTCGTCGGCCATCTTGCCGCCCACCACGCTGCGGTCATAGCAGATGTAGGGTTCGCGCGCGATGACTTCCAGAGGGTCGCGCACCTTCATATCGGCCGGCGTGACCAGCACCAGCGGCTCTTGCCGCAGGTCGCGCCAGGCGCAGGTCTTGGGGATGGCGAACAAGGGATGCACCAGTAGCGCGCCGTCCAGTTCGCCGGACAGCACCTTGCCGTAGAGCAGGGTGGTGGGCGCCGGTTCTATGTAGATTTCAATATGGGGATGGCGCGCAGTCCAGGCGCGCAGCACGGGCGGCATGATGCCGGTCAGCGCGGTGGGCGTGGCGCCCAGGCGCAGCGGACCGGCCGGCAGTTCGGTGTCGGACGCAGCCGAACGCAGGTCGCGCACGTCGCGCAGGACGGCGCGGGCACGCTCCAGGATCCGCACGCCGGCCTGCGTGGGCTTCACCGTGCGGCCGGAGCGCGCGATCAAGGCGCTGCCCATGTCCGCTTCCAGCGCGCGCAGGCGCTGCTGCACCGTGGCGGGCGTCAGCCCCTGGTGGCGCGCGGCCTGGGCGATGGAGCCCAGTTCCACCACGTGCACATAGGTTTGCAGAAAGCGCGAATCCACGGGCCGGACCCTCCTTAAAAGATGCTTTTTCCATATTCTAAAGATGGATGAAGATAATTGTTGTTTTCTTTGGCCACGGCAAGAATACGGTCAGAGCGTTGAGGCCCCGCATGCCGCGCCGGCCCCGCCCGACCATCCCGATTACCAAGGAGCCAGTTGTGCCCATCATTGAATCCATAGACGTGTGCGCCGCCGCGGTGCCCCTGGACAAGGTCACCTCGTTTTCGAATCGCACCGTGTCGACGCGGCACTACGGCCTGGTGAAGGTCCGTTCCTCCGACGGCGTGGAAGGCATCGGCTTCTGCTACGTGGGCAGCGCCGGCGGCGCCATCTTTGAGGCCGCGGTGCAGAACCTGCTGGGTCCGGTGCTGCTGGGCAAGGATTCGCTCGCCGTCGAAGGCCTGTGGCAGGCGATGTACCAGGAAGCCCTGCTGCAAGGCCGGCAAGGCACGGTGATGCGCGCATTGAGCGCCCTGGATATCGCGCTGTGGGACCTGAACGCCAAGACCGTCGGCCTGCCGCTGCACAAGTATCTGGGCGCGGTCGAACTCGAAACCGTGCCGGCCTATGCCAGCGGCGGCTACTACCTCGACGGCAAGACGCCCCAGCACCTGGGCGAAGAAATGGCGAGCTACGTGGATAAGGGCTTTCGCGCCGTCAAGATGAAGACGGGCCGCCTGTCCCCGGCCGAGGAAGAGGCGCGTCTGAAGGCGGCGCGCGAGGCCATCGGCCCCGACGTCGAGTTGATGATGGACTGCAACAACGCCTGGCAGGACGTGACGCAGGCCATGCAGTACATCCGCCGCTTCGAACAGTACGATCCGTACTTCATCGAAGAACCCTTCGGCCCCGACGACATCGACAGCCATGCCAAGCTGGCGCGCCTGACGCGCCTGCCCATCGCCACCGCCGAGATCGGCTATGGCCGCTGGTATCACAAGGAGTTGCTGGACAAGGGCGCCGCAGGCATCCTGCAGACCGATGCCGCCGTCTGCGGCGGCATCACCGAATGGAAGCGCATCGCCGCCACCGCCGCCAGCTACGGCGTCGTGGTTTGCCCGCACTGGTTCCATGACGTGCATGCGCCGCTGGTCGCCGCGACGCCGAATGCGCGCTACGTCGAATTCTTCTGGGACGATCAGGTCCTGAACTTCCGCAGACTGGTCGACCGCCAGTTGACGCACAAGCAGGGACGCGTGGTGCTGCATCAGGAGCCCGGCCTGGGCTTCGGTTTCGACGAGCGCATGGTCGAGCGCTACGGCAAGTGGAGCCGGGTCGCTGGCTGAGGGTAGGGGGCGCGGCCTGCCGGCCGCGCGCCGCAGCGCAGGAGCATCGCAGCCAGGCCGCGCCAGACGGCCGGCAGCGGTGAGCAGTGACAGTATTCCAAGAACCAGTCGCCGGCCATCGGACCGGCGCGCGAGGAGACAGCAATGCAACGTAGGCAATTCATGACCGGCGCCGCGGCGCTGGGGGCCGCGCTGGTCCTGCCGGCGACGGCGCGGGCGCAAGACCTGCCGCAGGGGCCGGTGAAGATCGTGGTGGGCTTTCCCGCCGGCGGCGGCACCGACGTGCTGGCGCGCCTGCTGGGGCAGAAGCTGGGCGTGATGTGGAATATTCCCGTCATCGTCGAAAACCGCGCGGGCGCGGCCGGCATCATCGCCGCCGAACAGGTGGCGCGCCAGCCCAACGACGGCAATACGCTGTTGATGGCGCACGTCAACAGCCATGGGATCGCGCCGGGCCTGCAGCCCAAGCTGGCCTATTCGGTGGAGCGCGACTTCACGCCGATCGCCCTGGTCGGCAAGACGCCCACCATCTTGCTTGGCGGCGCCTCGCAACCCGCCAAGACGCTGCCCGAGCTGGTTGCGCTGTGCAAGGCGCAGCCGGGCAAGATCGTGTTCGGTTCGGCCGGCAGCGGTTCGGCGCAGCACCTGGCGCTGGAGATCTTCAAGGCCCGCGCGGGGATCGACGTGCTGCACGTGCCCTACAAGGGCTCGGCTCCCTTGATGAATGACCTGCTGGGCGGCCACGTGCAGTACTGCTTCGAAGGCATGACCACCGCCACGCCGCTGGTGCAGTCCGGCAAGGTGATCGCGCTGGCGCAGACCTTGCAGCAGCGCTCCAAGAGCCACCCCAACGTGCCGACCGTGGCCGAACAGGGCTATCCCGGATTCGAGGCCAGCATCTGGTTCGGCATGGTCGGTCCGGGCAAGATGCCCGCCGCCATGGTCCAGCGCATGAACCAGGACATCGACCGGGTGTTGGCGATGCCGGACGTGCAGGAAAAGCTGGCGCAGGTGGGGGCGGAGGACGGCGGCGGCAGCGTCCAGCGCTTTGCCGACTTTATGAAGCAGGAGCAGCAGAAGTACGCCCAGACCATACGCGACGCGAAGATCGTGGCGGAGGGCTGAGGCGGCGCCAGTGAGCGGAAATTGATGGAGACATTGGCCCCCCAAAAAGTGTAAAAAGATATAACCTCGCCAGCCGGCGATCCCTGGGGACGGCCTCGATGCCGCGCAAGCTTGTAATCGGCATCGCCATCGCTCTCGCCGCCGCCGCGGCCCTGTTGCCCATAGGCTTCGCGCTGCACATGTCCTGGTCCCGCGCCGTCGCGGGCGAGCAGCGCTATCTGGACGACCAGGCTCAGCGCATCCTGAGGGACACCCAGGATCTGCTGGACCAGACCGTGGCCACGCTACGCGATCTGGACGAGCTGGCATTCGAGCCCTGTTCGCCCCAGCACATCCGCCATATGCGGGCGCTGGCCCTGCGGGACCGGGCCGTGGACGATCTGTCCTATGTGGCGGGCGGGATCGTCCAGTGCACTACCTGGGGCGTGCCCAGCTACGAAGAGCCGCTGGTTCCGGCCCAGGTCGAACTGGCCAACGGCGGACGCCTGTTGCTGGATGCGGTGCCCGTCTTGAGTCCCGGCATCAGGATGGTGGCGGTGCGCCACGGCGATTACAGCGCCTTGTTCGAACCCGGCCGGTTCACTGAAAAGGCGCTCACGGACGGCGCGCAACTCGCCGTGGTCCTGCCGGGCGTGGGCATGCTGGGAACCCGCAACGACCCCGATCTCGTGCTGGTGTCGCAGGCGCTGAATGGCGGCAAGCTGGACATCGACGAGGCCTACCTCAGCGCCGTCGCGCGCAATGCGGACCTGGCCGTCGTCCTGCTCGAACCGCAGACGGAAGCGCTGGACATGCTGCCGCGCGAGCGCCTGTTCTGGCTGCCCATGGGGACGCTGGTCGCGGCCGCCATGATCGCGCTGGTCGTCTGGCTATCGCGCCGGCGCCTGTCGATCGCGGGCGAACTGGCCGCCGGCATCAGGCGGCGGGAATTCGTCGTCCACTACCAGCCCATTATCGACCTGCGCACAGGCCGTTGCATCGGCGCCGAGGCGCTGGTGCGCTGGATCCGGCGCGGCGGCAAGACCCTGAGACCCGACCTGTTCATCTCGATCGCCGAAGACAACGGCCTGATGGCCCGCATCACCGAAGAGGTGTTTCGCCTGGTGATCCGGGATATGGAGGAGCTGCTGGGCGAGGACCGGGGAGCGCACATCTCCGTCAACCTGAGCGCCAGCGATCTCAAGGATGGCGGGGCATTGCGGGTGTTGCAGCGCATGCTGGAAGGCACGGTCATCGATCCGCGGCAGATCTGGCTGGAAGCCACCGAGCGCGGCTTCATGGACGTGGACAAGGCCTGCAGCGTCATCGAACAGGCCCGTGCGCAAGGCCATGCCGTGGCCATCGATGACTTCGGCACGGGCTACTCCAGCCTGTCCTATCTGCAGCGGCTGCCGCTCGACTCGCTGAAGATCGACAAGTCCTTCGTCGACACCATCGGCACCGATTCCGCGACCCACAAGGTCACGGACCACATCATCGACATGGCCAAGTCGCTGAACCTGCTGACTGTGGCCGAAGGCATCGAGCGCCAGGAACAGGAAGACCACCTGAAAGCGCGCGAGGTGGATTTCGGCCAGGGTTGGCTGTACGGCAAGCCCATGCCGGCGCCGGAGTTCATCGCGTACTACAAGAAAAACGTGGCCAGCACGCCGCCGCCCAGCCGGCTGCCCGACGCGCGGAGGTGAGGCCGGGGGGCGCGGCTTTGTCCTGATCGGTCGCCTGGATCCGTGCCGTGCCGTTTTCATCGCTTCGGGAAATCCCGCATTGTTCTCACGTCTGCCAAATCGGAATAATAGAATCAGAATTCACATTCTGAACTGGCGGGCCACGACAGCTTGATGGGCGGCGAAGGTGGAGGAGGGCCGTTGCTGGCGTTGTCGATATGGCTGACCACAACAAATCTCGGGAGACATGCGTGCGCCAAGATGTAGCCATTCGTCAGTGGGGGCAGTTGCCCCGGTCAGGTTTGCCAACGCAACAGGATTGCGCCGGCTGTAGGTTGCCGCTGCTTGTGCATGCTGGGTTCGAACCCATGCTTGTCGCCGGCGTTGGCGTCATGGTTTGCCGGATAGCTGCTTTTGCTGCGCTGGTAATGGCGATTGCCGGCGCAATAGGCCGTTGCGCCATTGATGTTCGAACGGGCGGCATTAAGCCTCGGCGCCTGTTACTGCAATTGCTTCTGTGCGGAATCCCGGTCCTGTCGTGCGCGCCTTGGGCGGATTCGAGGGCGGCCACGGTGCAGCTGTATGGCGTTGTCGATACGTTCATGATGCACGGACGCAATGGCGGAACGGGGACCGTCCGGATGGGCTCTGGCGGCGTCTCTGATTCGTTCAGGGGCATTCGGACCGTCGAAGACCTGGGCAACGGGGTGCGTGTCAGTTTTCGTCTGGAAGGCGACGTCGATACGACGAACGGCAGGCAATTGCATCCCACCAGTACGTACAACCGCGAGGCAAACATAGCGGTCAGTTCGGATGCCTGGGGCACGCTCAGGCTGGGCAGGCAATATCCCGCCGCGCTACCCGTGTCGGTGGACCCGTTCTTCTTCGTTCAACGGTTCTCGCCAGTGGCGTTCTTCCCCCAGCTCGTGACAGATCTTGGGGCAGGCATCGCCCCGCTGCCGCAGCGGATCGACAATGCGATTTCCTACCAGACTCCATCGATGGACGGGGTAGTCATATATGCGGTGTATGCCCCGCGGTACTCCGGGAATGTAGGCACAGGCGAAATCAGCCGCAATAGCGACAAGTTCGTCAATGGCTATGCGGGCATCCAGACGAACTACTCGCGCGGTCCGTGGTCGCTTGGCGCATCCTACGGTGCGATAAGGCCGGCGAATCCTGTGGGGCGTAACAAGGTTCCGCTGGATTCGTCCCGTACCGATGTGATCGCCATCAGCGCCGCCCATACGACGGGCGCGCTGCAGACATCCATTGGATACGGCAGGATCAGTTCCAACGTGCCCGGCACATACGGCGCTCAGATGATGTCGGTCGGCTCCTTGCTGCTGCAAGGCCCGCACGTGTTTCGAGCGTTGCTTTTGTACCGGACCATCAATGGCCGATCAGATCGCACCTTTGGCGGGGTGCTCGGCTACGACTATCAGCTGTCCAAGCGGGTTAGCGTTTACACGCGGATGGCGGGCTTCTTGAATAGCTCAGGGTCCGCTTTTGGCATCGCCGCCAACGTTCCGCGGGAGATGGGCGCCACGACCACGACGCTCGCCTTTGGCATCTCGCAACGATTTTGAGCCCTTGTTTTTGAGCCCTTGTGTCAGGTGCGGCGGCGACACCTGCCGCACGCCGCTCAGCGCGCCTGCGGCTCCACCCAGCCCGCCGTCGCCGAGATCGAGCGCGCCTTCTCGCTGAGCAGTCGCGCGGTATCGGATTGCAGGTCGTCGTCGATGGCGCCCACCGGCCCCATCAGCGTAATGGCGGCCTTCATCTCGCCCAGCATGTCGAATATGGGCGCGGACAGCGACGTGAAGTGCGGCAGCAGCGCGTCGCGGCAACGGCTGAGGTGGTGCTCCAGCACTTCCTCGCGGATGGCCTGCACGTCCTTTTGCGTATAGGACTTGCCGCCGTACCCGTCCGAGCCGGCTGAGGCCATTTCCTGTTCCAGCAGTTCGCGCGTGCTGGCTTCCGGCAGGTGCGCCAGGAAGTTGCGGCCCAGCGCCGAGGACAGCAGCGGCAGCACGCTGCCCACGCGCAGTTCCAGCAGGGGGCGGCTGCGGGCGCCTTCGACGCGGTAGACGATGGTCGGACCCTTGTTGCCCCACACGCCCAGGAATACGGTGTGGCCGGTGATCGCGGCCACTTCGGCCATGATGGGCCGGGCGGTGGTGAATACGTCGAACTGTTCCAGGGCCGCCAGGCCCAGCCGCAGGGCATAGGGCCCCAGGCCGTAGTGGCCGGTATCCGCGTGCTGCTGCACCACGCCCACCTTCTGGAAGCTGACCAGGTAGTAGTGGACGTTGGGCACCGTCAATTCACAGGCGTCCGCGATTTCCTTCAGGGGCAGGGGACGGCCGGCCTTGCGGATGACGTCCAGGATCCGGAACCCCACTTCGATCGACTGGATGCCCCTGCGCGCGGCGGCAGGCGCCTGTTCCGCGTTCTTTTCCATCTTGCCGGCGGGCCTTGCCATTGCTGCCTCCACTGTTTTTCTGGCGCGAGTGTAGCAGCGGGGCGCCGCGCTTCCGGCCAGGAGGCGCGACCGTCGCGCCGGGTTTTCCCTAGCTTTTTCAGGCCTTGGTTTAAGTTTGATAATAGTTAATGACTACAGCATTATCAATCTAAAGCGATTGGGGAAAGCAGGCATGGAAGCGAATGTGGCAATGCAGCGGATCGACGCCGGTCCGACGCTCAGCAGGAAAGAGGAACGCCAGGTGGTGGTGGCCTCGACCCTGGGCACCTTGTTCGAGTGGTACGACTTTTTCATCTACGGAACCCTGGCCGTCTTCATGAGCCAGGTGCTGTTCCCGCAGGACAACCCCACCGTGGCGCTGCTGGCCGCGCTGGGCGCGCTGGCGGTAGGCTTCATCATCCGGCCCCTGGGCGCGGTGATGTTCGGCTACCTGGGCGACAAGCTGGGCCGCAAGTACACCTTCCTCATCACCGTGGTGATGATGGGCGGCGCGACCGTCCTGATCGGCTGCCTGCCCACCTATGAATCAGCCGGCCACCTGTCGTGGATCCTGCTGCTGACCCTGCGCGTGGTGCAGGGGCTGGCGGTGGGCGGCGAGTACGGCGGCGCGGTCATCTACGTGGCCGAACACTGCGAACCCAAGCGCCGCGGGCTGCTGACGGGCTGGATCCAGATCACCTCGTCGGCGGGCCTGATCCTGTCCTTGATCGTGATCCTGTGCACCCAGGCGTCCATGAGCGCCGAGGATTTCCGCCAGTGGGGCTGGCGCCTGCCGTTCATCCTGTCGATCGTGATGCTGGCGATTTCGATCTACGTGCGCGCCAAGCTGCACGAGTCGCCCGTGTTCACCCGCATGAAGCAGCAGAACCGCCTGTCCAAGAATCCGGTCAAGGAGACCTTCGGCCAATGGTCCAGCCTGCGGCTGGTGCTGCTGGCGCTGATCGGCGTCACCGCCGGCCAGGGCGCCACCTACTTCACCGGCCAGTTCTACGTCATGATCTTCATGCAGCAGGCCGTGCAGCTGGACCAGACCAGCGTCTACACGCTGATCCTGATCGGCTTCATCATCGGCGCGCCGACCTTTGTGCTGTTCGGCTGGCTGTCGGACCGCATCGGCCGCAAGTGGATCATGATGGTCGGCCTGTTCGTTGCCGCCATCGGCTACCACTCCATGTTCGACGTGCTGCTCAAGGCGGGCAACCCGGCCCTGGCGCAAGCCATGCAGAGCACGCCGGTGCGCGTGCATGCCGATACCAGCGGCGGCGCCTGCGACTTCGGGCTGCAGGCCGCCATGATCGGCAGCCATGCCGACCACAAGAAGGTCTGCGTGCAGGCCAAGAAATTCCTGGTGGGCAAGGGCATCAACTTTGAATACGCCGCGCCGCTGCCCGGCCAGAGCATCGCCATGAGCGTGGGCGGCACGACCGTCAACGGCTTTGACCGCGCCGCCTACACCAGCGCGCTGACGGCCGCCGGTTATCCGGAGCGCGCCGATCCCGCGCGCGTCGACCGCACGACCATCATCCTGATCCTGGTGCTGATGACGGCCGTGGTCGCCATGGTCTACGGCCCGGTGGCGTCCTATCTGGTCGAACTGTTCCCGGCCCGCATCCGCTATACGGCGCTATCCTTCCCGTACCACATCGGCGCCGGCATCTTCGGCGGCATCGTGCCCTTTACCGCCACCTATCTGGCCCAGGCCAGCGGCAATATCTTTGGCGGCCTGATGTATCCGGTCGTGGTGACCGCGGTGGTCGGCGTCATCGGCAGCCTGTTCCTGCCGAACACCCGTGCCCGCGCCATCGACGAAGACGCTGCACACTGAGAAAAAAGGAGAGACATGTCCACGCAACAGAGCTTCAAGGCTGCCGTCATCCAGGCGGCGTCCATTCCCACCGACAGCGTCGCCTGCGCCCAGAAAGCGGCAGCCCTGATCCGGCAGGCGGCGGAGCAGGGCGCCCGCGTGCTGGTGTTCCCCGAGGCGTTCCTGGGCGGCTACCCCAAGGGCAACTCCTTCGGCGCGCCCATCGGCATGCGCAAGCCTGAAGGCCGGGACGCCTTCGCCAGCTATCACAACCAGGCCATCCGGCTGGACGGCGAGGAAGTCGCGTTGGTGGCCCAGGCCGCGGCCGACACCGACAGCTTCGTGGTCATGGGCTGCATCGAAGCCGACGGCGGCACGCTGTACTGCACCGTGCTGTACTTCAATGGCCGCGAAGGGCTGGCGGGCAAGCACCGCAAGCTCATGCCCACCGCCGGCGAACGCCTGATCTGGGGTTTCGGCGACGGCTCCACCATGCCCGTCTTCGACACCCCCTATGGCAAGATCGGCGCCGTCATCTGCTGGGAAAACTACATGCCCATGCTGCGCATGTACATGTACAGCCAGGGCGTGGCGCTGTATTGCGCGCCGACCGCCGATGACCGCGATTCCTGGATTCCCAGCATGCGCCACATCGCGCTGGAAGGCCGCTGCTACGTCCTCACGGCCTGCCAGCACCTGCGCCGCGATGCCTATCCCGACGATTTCGAATGCGCCTTGGGCGATGCGCCCGATACCGTGCTGATGCGCGGCGGCAGCGCCATCATCGATCCGCTGGGCGAAGTGCTGGCGGGTCCGGATTTTTCCGCCGAAACCATCCTGTACGCCGACATCAATCCCAACCAGGTCCTGCGCGGCAAGTATGACTTCGACGTTTCCGGCCACTATGCCCGTCCGGACGTGTTCCAGCTGCAGGTCGACACGCGCGAAAAGCGCGCCGTGTCGGCGCTGAATGCCGGGCAGCAGGAGGCCTGATCCATGCATTTCGATTTCAGCGCCTTGCCGGCGCAGACGGTCTACAACGTGCTGACCTCGACCGTCACCCCGCGCCCGATCGCATGGCTCACCACGGTTTCCGGCAAAGGCGTTGTCAACGCGGCTCCGTTCAGCTTCTTCAACGTCATGGGGCATCAGCCGCCGACGGTCGCCATCGGCCTGATGCGCCATGCCAGCGGAGAACTGAAGGACTCCGGCGCCAACATCATCGAGAACGGCGAGTTCGTGGTGAACCTGGTGCCGGAGTCGCTGGTCGCGCAGATGAACCAGACCTGCGCCGATTACCCGGCGGACGTGGACGAGATGGCCGCGGCCGGCCTGACCGCGCTGCCGGCGTCCCATGTGCGTCCTCCGCTGATCAAGGGCTCCCCGGTGTCGCTGGAATGCGTCAGCCAGGCGACCATCGTGACCGGCCCGCGCCAGCTCGTGGTGATCGGGCGGGTGCTGGGCGCGCATGTCGATGATGCCTACGTGCTGGACGCCGAACGCGGCTACATGGACACGCCGGCCATGGGGCTGATCGCGCGCATGCACGGCGGCGGCTGGTACGCGCGCAGCACGGACCTGTTCCAGCTGGCGCGGCCGACGGCGCCGTTGTGACACGCCAGGATTGCTGAGGAAAATGGCGGCTCGTTTGAGCCGCCTTTTTTTATGGACGACGAGCTGAAAGAGACAGGCTTCCCGGCGGTCCGTTTGCGTGGCGTCAAGGCCGCGCACCGCTAAGGATGCGAGATTGATGGCCGGCAGCCTGGCGCCGGCGACGCAAAGGGAAGAGCTTGCGTCAATTCGCTCTTCATTTCTCCCGATGCGGGCCAAATCCGCGCTGTTAGCATTCCGCCGGCTGTCTCGTCTGCTCTCGCAACCGAGGCTTTCGGCGGCATTTTTCATATACAACGGACATAAATTTGGGGGCGGATATCCAGGGGCTTACGGGCATCTGGCTTGCATTGGCGGCGGGGACTGCCCGGCGCCGAGCTTCTGCCTGGGTGCGTATCCGTGCTTGCTCCGGGAGTAGCCGGGAGCAATATGAACAACATGAAGCTTGGAACCCGTCTTGCGGGTGGATTCGCCATCCTGCTGGCCATGATCATCGTCATGTGCGTGGTGGGTCTGGTCAGTCTGGCCAACATCAACGAATCGGTCGAGACCGTCACGCAGCGTTCCCTGATCAAGGAACGCCTGATCAACGATTGGGCCCGCAATATCCAGTCCGGGGTGACCCGCACCACTGCGATCGCCAAGAGCGCCGATGCGAGTCTGGCCGGCTTCTTCGCGGAAGAAGCGGCGACCTCCACCCGTAATTCCTCGGCGCTGCAGCAGCAGATCGAGCCGCTGATCCAGAGCGATCAGGAAAAGGAGCTGTGGGAAGGCATCCGGAAATCCCGGGCGGACTACCTGCGCACCCGCGACGGCATATTCAAGGCCAAGCAGGAAGGCAATGTGCAGGCGGCCGACACGATTTTCAATCGGGAGTTCCTGCCGGCCACGCGCCAGTTCATCGATCAGATCACGCGTCTGTCCAGTCTGCAGCGCGCGGAAATCGACGCCCGCGCGGCCGACATAGCAGGCGCCTACGGCACGGCCAATCTCTGGATGATCATCATCGGCTCCGTTGCGGTAATCAGCGGGCTGTTGCTGGCAGTCCTGCTGACGCGCAGCATCACGCGCCCGCTGTCCGAGGCGGTGCGCGTGGCGCGCACGGTGGCCGCCAGCGACCTCACCAGTGCCATAAGCGTGACTTCGCGCGACGAGATCGGGCAATTGATGCGGGCGCTGGAATCCATGAACGCCAATCTGGCCGGCACCGTCGCCAGGATACGGGCGGGCGTGGACAGCATTGCGTCCGCTTCAGGCGAGATCGCCGCGGGCAACACCGACCTGTCTTCCCGGACCGAGCAGCAGGCTGCGTCCCTGGAGGAAACCGCCGCGTCCATGGAGCAGCTGTCTTCCACCGTGAAGCTGAACGCCGACCGCGCCGTGCAGGCGAACCAGCTGGCTTCGGCTGCGTCTGAAACCGCGGCGCTGGGCGGCTCGACGGTCACCGAAGTCGTCAGCACCATGAGCGCGATTTCGGCCAGTTCCGTCAAGATCGCCGACATCGTCTCCGTGATCGAGGGCATCGCCTTCCAGACCAACATCCTGGCCCTGAACGCGGCCGTGGAGGCGGCGCGCGCGGGCGAACAGGGCAAGGGCTTCGCCGTGGTCGCCGCCGAGGTGCGCACCCTGGCGCAACGCAGCGCCCAGGCCGCCAAGGAGATCAAGACCCTGATCGAAGACACCGTGCAGAAGATCGAGCAGGGCTCCGGCAGCGCGGAGCGCGCTGGCTCGACGATGCAGGAGATCGTCGGCGCGGTGCGGCGCGTGACGGACATCATGGGTGAGATTGCCGCGGCCTCCGCCGAGCAGGCCGATGGCATCGGGCACGTCAATCTGGCCGTGTCGCAGATGGACGAGGTGACGCAGCAGAACGCTGCCCTGGTGGAAGAAGCCGCCGCTGCCGCAGGGTCCATGCAGGATCAGACGGCGGAACTGACCCGGGCGGTCAGTGCGTTCAAGTTGCCGGGGAGTAGCCGGGCGGGCGTCGCCGTTGCGGCGCCGGCGGCCTTGCAGCTCGCGGCCTACTAGCCGGGAAACGCGAAAAAAGCCCCTCTCAAGGGGCTGGCGCAGAAAAAACAAAAGCCCCTCGAAAGGGGCTGGCGCAGAAAAACAAAAGCCCCTCGAAAGGGGCTTTTGAGTCGCACTTTTGAGTTCATCATCAGTGCTTGAATACTGGCGGAGAGGGTGGGATTCGAACCCACGGTACGGGGATACCGTACGCCTGATTTCGAGTCAGGTACATTCGACCACTCTGCCACCTCTCCTTGCTGGGTTTCGTAACGGCGGTTGTCCTGGCCGGGTTGCCCCAGAGCCGGGTCTTCCACTAAAGACCCCTGGTCGGAAGGATCTCGTTGTCGAAGCAGCGAAGCCCGCAATTCTACAGGATTTTTTTTGTTTGTGTAAAGGGGGTAGTTGAAAGTCCCCCACAGCGGGTTTCAACTGGCTTTCAGTGGCTGCGATCTTTGCCCAGAATTCCACTTGCCCGGCGTCCCTGCCCGGCACTCTTCTCGTCTCGGCGCTCATCCCGGAACCGCTAGTCCCATGGATCTCATCCTTATCCTTCTGCTTGCGGCCGTGCTGTGCGTGCCCTTGACCCAGCTGCTGGGCCTGGGCGCCATTCCGGGATACTTGCTGGCCGGCGTGCTGGTGGGGCCGTCCTGCCTCAGGCTCGTCACCAATGTGGACACCATGATCAATGTGTCCCAGTGGGGCGTGGTGATGATGTTGTTCATCATCGGGCTGGAGCTTTCGCCGAAACGCCTGTGGGCCATGCGCAACGAAGTCTTCGTGCTGGGTTCCTTGCAGATGCTGGCTTGCGGGCTGCTGCTGGCGGTGGTGTTCGGCGCGGCGCTGCGGCACCTGGCCGGCATGGAGTGGCAGGCGGCGATCCTTTGCGGCCTGTCGCTGGCCCTGTCGTCCACAGCGGTGGCCTTGCGGCTGCTGGACGAACGCGTGCTGACGCGCACGCCGCTGGGCAGGTCGGCGCTGGGAATACTGCTGTTCCAGGACATGGCGGCGATCCCCATGCTGGTGGCGGCGGGCTTGCTGGGCTCCGACGGCACCTCGGCGCCGTCCTTCAAGGAGGCGCTGATCGCCGTGCTGGTGGTCGCCGCCGCTTACCGTCTGCGCCTGCTGGGCTGGGCAGCCAAGGCGCAACTGAACGAATTGTTTACTGCCGCCGCCTTGTTGATGGTGGTGGGCGCTGCCCAATTGTTCGACTTCGCCGGCCTGTCCGCGGGCCTGGGGGGATTCCTGGTGGGCGTGCTGATGGCCGAATCGCGCTACCGGCACGATCTGGAAAAGGCGATCGACCCCTTCAAGGGCTTGTTGCTGGGCCTGTTCTTCGTGGCCATCGGCATGTCCGTGAACTTGAAGGTGGTGGCCAACCACTGGCCGTTCATCGCCGCGGGCGTACTCGCGCTGCTACTGGTCAAGGCCTTGATTCTTTATGGATTTTCCCGCTTTCTCGGGTTGCCGCGCTATCACCGGCTGCTGTTTGCGCTGGCGTTGGCGCAGGGCGGCGAGTTCAGCTTTGCCATCTTCAATGAAGCCTGGGACAACAATCTGGTGAACCTGGAACAGCGCGACGTGCTGTCCGTCATCGTGGCGATTTCGATGGGCGTGGTGCCGATGCTGATCAAGCTGCTGGAACGCATACCCGAAAACCGGGGCGGCATGGCCGATCTGCCAACGGCGGAATCGGCCCAGGACGAGGCGCCGAAACCTCCTGCGCCGCGCGACACTCCGCCCGCTGCTTGACCCTGCGGGCCGTGCGGGCATGGCATGATTGCCGTCATGCCGGGCAGCTACACTTGACCCTTGCTTGGCCCGTCCAATGTGCCCGACCACAGGAGAATGCTCATGCTTAAAGGAAAAGTCGCCCTTGTCACCGGTTCCACCAGCGGCATCGGCCTGGGTATTGCCACTGCCTTTGCCCAGCAAGGCGCCGATATCGTCTTGAACGGCTTCGGCGATGCCGCCGAAATCGAAAAGCTCCGCGCCAGCCTGGCTGACAAGCATGGCGTGAAGGTCATCTACGACGGCGCCGACCTGTCCAAGGGCGCGGCCGTGCGCGAGCTGGTCGAGAACGCCGTGCGCCAATTGGGCCGCATCGACATCCTGGTCAACAACGCCGGCATCCAGCACACCGCCTTGATCGAAGATTTCCCCGCCGAAAAATGGGATGCGATCCTGGCGCTGAACCTGTCGGCCGTGTTCCACGGCACCGCAGCAGCCTTGCCGCACATGAAGAAGCAGGGCTTCGGCCGCATCATCAACATCGCCTCGGCCCATGGCCTGGTGGCTTCGGCCAACAAGTCGGCCTACGTGGCCGCCAAGCATGGCGTGGTCGGCTTCACCAAGGTGACCGCGCTGGAAACGGCCGGCCAGGGCATCACCGCCAACGCCATCTGCCCGGGCTGGGTGCGTACGCCGTTGGTTGAAAAGCAGATCACCGCGCTGGCGGAAAAGGATGGCGTCGATCAGGAAACCGCCGCACGCGAACTGCTGAGCGAAAAGCAGCCGTCGCTGCAATTCGTGACGCCGGAGCAACTGGGAGGCACCGCCGTGTTCCTGGCTTCGGATGCCGCCGCGCAAATCACAGGTACGTCCGTCTCGGTCGATGGCGGCTGGACGGCACGCTAAAAAGGAATTCCGGAATGCTGTTTTTGCTTTCTCCCGCCAAGAAGCTGGATTACGACTCGCCGCTGCACATCGAGACGCATACCCAGCCGCTGTTCGTGGACCAGGCCGCCGGCCTCATCAAGGTGCTGAAAACCAAGTCGGCCGAGGATATCTCCGAGCTCATGAGCCTGAGCCCGGCGCTGTCCGAACTCAACGTGCAGCGCTACGCCCACTGGAAGCGCAGCTTCACGCAGGCCAACTCGCGCCAGGCGGTGCTGGCCTTCAACGGCGACGTCTACGAAGGGCTGGAGGCCGCCACCCTGTCGGCCAAGCAGCTGGACTGGGCGCAGGAGCACGTGGCCATCCTGAGCGGCCTGTATGGCGTGCTGCGTCCGCTGGACCTGATGCAGCCGTACCGCCTGGAAATGGGCACGCGCCTGGCCACGCCCAAGGGCAAGAACCTGTACGAGTACTGGGGCCCGGCCATCGCCGACTATCTCAACGAACGGCAGGCCGGCCAGAAGGCGCCCGTGATCGTCAACCTGGCGTCCGAGGAATACTTCAAGTCGGTCGACCTGAAGACGCTGAAGGCGCGTGTCGTGCAATGCGTGTTCCAGGACTGGAAGAACGGCGCCTGGAAGGTCATCAGCTTCCACGCCAAGCGCGCGCGCGGCCTGATGGCGCGCTACGCGATCCTGCACAAGGTGTCCAAGCCCGAAGGCCTGCAGGGGTTTGACCTCGAAGGCTACAAGTTCGACGCCTCCGCCTCGTCGGAAGACAAGCTGGTGTTCCGCCGCAAGGTCTGATCCGGTCCCGGGCCTCGCGCCCGGATTCTTCCCATTCCGCCAGATCAAGCGGCGGCAGTCACGCAGCCGCCGCCACCGGCGGCGCGTGCGTGGGATCGGCCAGAGCGTGCAGTTCCTGGCGGATCATGTGCGTCGCCTTCAGCATCTGCTTGACCGGATAGACCAGCGCGGCCTGTTCGCCTTCGGTGTCGAACTGGGTCGGCAGACCGGTGGGCGCCTGCACCCGATTCTCGTCCAGCAGGTCCACCATGCCGGTCAGCGCCCGCTGCACGGCTTCGGGCGTGGCCGGCAGGCCGGCCAGAATGGGGATGGCCGCCGTGATCTGCGAGGCCAGGATGTGGTTCTGGATCAGCAGGTTGTTGAGCTCCGGCACGCTTACCTGATGCGAGGTGGGCTCGCTCATCATGCGGTAGAACGCCTCGGCGAAATTGCTGAAGGAGATGTGCACGTTCTTGCGCGCCAGCCGCCAGGCCAGGTCGGCGTCCGTGACCGCCGGAGTCTCGCCGGCGGCGGCGCCCACAGGCGCGCCGTGGGCTTGCATGGCCTCGACGTAGCGCAGACCGGCGATCAGGTATTCGCGGTTGGCGCGCGTGGCCGCGGCCGCCAGCGGTTTCAGGTAGCGGGCTTCCCACCAGGGCAGGATGTAGCTGCAGATCAGCGCCAGCGCGCAGCCGATCAGCGTGTCGATGGCGCGTTCGCCGATCACCGACATGGACACCGTGCCCGGCGACACGAAGTGGAACACCAGCACCACGAACAGCGTGTTGAAGGTGGCGCTGGCCATGTAGTTCAGCTGCACCAGGCTGTTGCCCATGATGCAGGCCCCCAGCAGCGCGGCGAACAGCAGTTCGGGCCGGTCGGTCAGGTTGAACAGCAGCAAGGCCAGGATGCAGCCGATCAGCGTGCCCGTCAGGCGCCAGCTATTGCGCTGTCGCGTCAACGCGAAGCCCGGCTTCATGATGATGACGATCGTCAGCATGATCCAGTAGTTGTGCGCGGAGAACGCCGGCGACAGCCACTGGCTGGCCAGCGTCATCGCGATGGCCGCGGCCGCCGTGACGCGCAGCGCGTAGCGGAAGTGCGGCGAGTCCAGGCGCAGGTTGCTGGTCAGGAGCCCCACGCGGAATTCCTGGCGCGAAATGAAGCGCGTCAGCGACTTGTTGATGCGCAGCACGTCGGTGGGCTTGGCGTCGGGCGAGGCGGCGGTGTGGTCGGCCAGGCGGTCGACGATGCGCGCCGAATTGCGCAGCCGGCGCAGCACCTGGACGATCAGCGCCAGCATCTCGGGCTCGCGTTCGCCCAGGCCCTGCTGCTTGAGCTGTTCGATCTCGTATTCGATGGCGCGCAGTTCGGCCTTGGCGCTGCTGCGGTACTGCACCTTGCGCCCGCGCGACACGTCCAGCGCGATGCGGTTGAGCTCCAGCGACATCTTCACCAGCGCGTCGCGCATGAACATCAGGCAGTCGCTGCCGGCAAGCGCGCGGCGCAGCGCCGCGTAGTCGGTGTGCGTGGCCACCAGCGTGTCCAGCAGCTGCAGCATGTCGACGAACATGTTCCAGATCATCACGCGCTGGCGGTCGCCCAGCCCCTTGCCTCGGGGCAGGGCGCGCAGCACCATGTCGCGCGCCGCCTGGTGCTTTTCCGTCATGACGGATTGGCGCTGGATCAGCTCGCGGTAGGCGTCGTCCAGGTCGGCGGTTTCATCGTAGAAAGTGGCGCGCGCCGCCACGTAGTCGGCGGTGGCGAAGAGCGCCACCGACATGGCCTGCTGCTCTTCGCGCAGCCAGAACAGGCGCGAGAAACCCAGGCTGAACGCGACATAGAACAGCGCCCCGCCCAGGGTGGCCGCGGCGTGCGCCAACACCTCGTGCGGCGCCAGCGGGGAGTGCATGGTCAGGGTCATCAGCAGCAGGCCGGCAAAGCCGATCAGCCCGCCGCGCTTGCCGAACACCGTGAACATCGAATAGACGAAACACTGCGCGATGACCGCCAGCCAGATCAGCACGGGGTGCGAGGATGCGAAGCCGGTGATGACGACCGTCAGCGTGCCCAGCGCCGCGCCGCCCAGCATCTCGTTGGTGCGGTGGCGTTGCGGCCCGCCCGGCTGGTCGATGATGGCCAGGCATTGCGCGCCGAAGGTCGCGACCAGTCCGGTGGTGTAGTTGCCGAAGAGGCCGCCCAGCACCAGCACGGGCAACAGCATTCCCACTCCCTGACGCACCCCTCCGAAGAAGTAGTGGCTGTAGAGGAAGCGGCGGATGCTGGCAATGCGCAAATCCATGGGCAGGGGCTCGGTTCAGGACGACGAAACAAGTATAGAGAGACTGTCCCATATTTTTTGCCGCCCGGCCGCCCCAAGGCAAAAAACGCCCCCTTGGGGGGCAGCAAGCGCGTAGCGCGCAGCGTGGGGGTTTTTCCGGGGCCAGATGGTTACCGAACCTTCCGCGCAACGCTGCGGGAAAGGTCGATTTGCTACCTTTGACGCAACGCGGTAAATTGCTCCACTTGCATCGGTCTGCCTATCCGAAACCGGTGCGTTGAGGCGGATTGCCAGGGTCACCTCCCAGCCATCCCGCAGCAGTTACACCTGCCGTTGGCCGCGCCACAAGCGTGTGTTGCCAAGGCTTCCATTTCGACCTCCAGCGTCCCCAAGGGGCGTTTGCACTGCGTTCTGTCGAGCGTGTGCCGGGTCGGCAAGGTGTCCGGGTGGCGTGGCTCCGTGAGCCGCAAAGCGCCGGATCATGTTGTCGGGACCGGTATGGGTTCAGTTGCCGCCGTATCCGGGCGAGCAGCAGTCAGGGTTGCAGGGCCGGTACTGAAAGGAATGACAACATGGAACTGAATGGCGCCGATATCGTCGTGCGCTGCCTGGCCGATGAAGGCGTGGAACACGTTTTCGGCTACCCCGGCGGCGCGGTGCTTTACATCTACGACGCGATTTTCAAGCAAGACAAATTCCAGCATATCCTGGTTCGTCACGAGCAGGCCGCCGTGCACGCCGCCGATGCCTATTCGCGCTCGTCGCAAAAGGTCGGCGTCTGCCTCGTGACCAGCGGACCGGGCGTGACCAATGCCGTCACCGGCATCGCCACCGCCTACATGGATTCCATCCCCATGGTCATCATCAGCGGGCAGGTGCCCACTGCGGCCATCGGCGAGGACGCCTTCCAGGAATGCGACACCGTCGGCATCACGCGTCCCTGCGTCAAGCACAACTTCCTTGTGCGCGACGTCAAGGACCTGGCCGAAACCATGCGCCGCGCGTTCTACATCGCGCGCACCGGCCGTCCCGGCCCGGTGCTGGTGGATATCCCCAAGGACATCACCATCGCGCAGTGCAAGTACACGCCGCCCAAGGGCGAGATCTCGATGCGCTCCTACGCGCCCGTCAACAAGGGCCACCAGGGGCAGATCAAGAAAGCCGTGCAGATGCTGCTGGCCGCCGAGCGGCCCATGATCTACACGGGCGGCGGGGTCATTCTGTCGAACGCCGCGCCCGAGCTGAACAAGCTCGTGTCGCAACTGGGCGCGCCTTGCACCAGCACCCTGATGGGTCTGGGCGGCTACCCGGCCAGCAGCGGCCAGTTCGTCGGCATGCCCGGCATGCACGGCACGTACGAGGCCAATATGGCGATGCAGCACTGCGACGTGCTGCTGGCCATCGGCGCCCGTTTCGATGACCGCGTGATCGGCAACCCCAAGCACTTCGCCCAGAACGCGCGCAAGATCATCCATATCGATATCGATCCCTCGTCGATCTCCAAGCGCGTGCGCGTGGATGTCCCGATCGTCGGTAACGTCAAGGACGTCCTGGCCGACCTCAGCGCGCAGTACGACATTGCTGCAGCCGAGCACAAGCCCGCCCCGATCGCCAAGTGGTGGGAGCAGGTCGAGTCCTGGCGCGGCAAGGAATGCCTGAAGTTCGCCAACTCGGACGAAGTCATCAAGCCGCAGTTCGTGGTGGAAAAGCTCTGGGAAGTGACTGGCGGCGACGCCTTCGTGACTTCCGACGTGGGCCAGCACCAGATGTGGGCCGCGCAGTACTACAAGTTCGACAAGCCGCGCCGCTGGATCAACTCCGGCGGCCTGGGCACCATGGGCGTGGGCCTGCCGTACGCCATGGGCGTGCAGATGGCCAATCCTGGACACGACGTCGCCGTCATCACCGGCGAAGGCTCCATCCAGATGAACATCCAGGAACTGTCGACCTGCCATCAGTATCGCCTGACGCCGAAGATCATCTGCCTGAACAACCGCTTCCTGGGCATGGTCCGGCAGTGGCAGCAGATCGACTACGGTTCGCGCTACTCCGAATCCTACATGGATTCGCTGCCCGATTTCGTCAAGGTGGCCGAGGCCTATGGCCACGTGGGTCTGCGCATCGAACGCCCGGCGGACGTCGAGCCGGCGCTGCGCGAAGCGTTCAAGAAGCACAAGGATCGCCTGGTGTTCCTGGACTTCATCACCGACCGCACCGAAAACGTGTGGCCGATGGTCAAGGCCGGCCGCGGGCTGACCGAAATGCTGCTTGGCTCTGAAGACCTGTAAGGAGGCCACCCATGAAGCACGTGATTTCCGTCCTCCTCGAAAACGAACCCGGCGCGCTGTCGCGCGTGGTGGGCCTGTTTTCCGCGCGGGGCTACAACATCGAGACCCTGACCGTGGCGCCCACCGAGGACTCCACGCTGTCGCGCATGACCATCGTGACCACCGGTTCCGATGAGATCATCGAGCAGATCACCAAGCACCTGAACCGCCTGGTGGATGTGGTCAAGGTCGTCGATCTGACCGAAGGCGCGCACATCGAGCGCGAGCTGATGCTCGTGAAGGTGCGCGCGGTCGGCAAGGAGCGCGAGGAAATGAAGCGCATGGCGGATATCTTCCGCGGCCGCATCATCGACGTGACCGACAAGTCCTACACCATCGAATTGACCGGGGTGCAGGAAAAAGTACAGGCCTTCCTGGAGGCCCTGGACCGCAGTGCAATCCTTGAAACCGTGCGCACCGGCGTGTCCGGCATCGGACGCGGTGAACGGATTTTGAAGATTTGACCGGCCTTCCAGGCCAAGCCGCACCCTACATCTGAATTAAACAAATATCCAAAATACTGGAATCTGGAGCACAACCATGAAAGTTTTCTACGACAAAGACTGCGATCTCTCCCTGGTCAAGGGCAAGACTGTTGCCATCATCGGCTACGGCTCGCAAGGCCACGCGCACGCGCAGAACCTGCATGAGTCCGGCGTGAAGGTCGTGGTCGGCCTGCGCAAGGGTGGCGCCTCGTGGAACAAGGCCGCCAACGCCGGCCTGGAAGTCAAGGAAGTCGCCGACGCCGTCAAGTCCGCCGACATCGTCATGATGTTGCTGCCCGACGAGAACATCGCCTCGGTCTACAACAAGGAAGTGCACGCCAACATCAAGCCCGGCGCCGCCCTGGCGTTTGCCCACGGCTTCAACGTGCACTACGGCCAAGTCGTGCCGCGTGAAGACATCGACGTCATCATGATCGCCCCGAAGGCCCCGGGCCACACCGTGCGCAACACCTACAAGCAAGGCGGCGGCGTGCCCCATCTGGTGGCCGTGTACCAGGACAAGTCGGGCGCCGCGCGTGACGTGGCCCTGTCGTACGCCAGCGCCAACGGCGGCGGCCGTGCCGGCATCATCGAAACCAACTTCCGCGAAGAAACCGAAACCGACCTGTTCGGCGAACAGGCCGTGCTGTGCGGCGGTACCGTCGAACTGATCAAGGCTGGTTTCGACACGCTGGTGGAAGCCGGCTACGCGCCCGAAATGGCGTACTTCGAGTGCCTGCACGAACTGAAGCTGATCGTCGACCTGATCTATGAAGGCGGCATCGCCAACATGAACTACTCGATCTCGAACAACGCCGAGTTCGGCGAGTACGAAACGGGTCCGAAGATCGTCACCGACGAAACCCGCAAGGCCATGCGCCAGTGCCTGACGGACATCCAGACCGGCGAATACGCCAAGAAGTTCATCCTGGAAAACACCGCCGGCGCTCCGACGCTGACCTCGCGCCGCCGCATCAACGCGGAATCGCAGATCGAGCAAGTGGGCGGCAAGCTGCGCGCCATGATGCCCTGGATCGCCGCCAACAAGCTGGTGGACAAGTCCAAGAACTGATCCATGCCACTGCGCGGGGCTTGCCCCGCGCAATCAGGGTCGAAGCGGCATGCCTGCGAGGGCATGCCGCTTTTTTTTGCAGGCTTCCCGTCGATCGGCCGGGCACGCGGCTTGCTTCGCCCCGCAAGCGGGGCCAGATGGGTTAACCTTTCAGTGTTCGTTGTAAGTTATTGAGACCATGCCCAATTTTTCCATGCGCGATTCCGAGAACCGCCACCGCGGCATTTACCTGCTGCCCAACGCGTTCACCACCGCCGCACTGTTCGCGGGGTTCTATGCCGTCGTGCAGGCCATGAACGACCGCTTCGAAGTGGCCGCCATCGCCATTTTCGCGGCCATGGTGCTGGACGGCATGGACGGCCGGGTCGCCCGCCTGACCAACACCCAGTCCGCGTTTGGCGAGCAATACGACTCCCTGTCCGACATGACCTCCTTCGGCGTCGCGCCCGCGCTGGTCATGTACGAATGGATCCTGAACGATCTGGGCCGCTGGGGCTGGCTGGCCGCGTTCGTCTATGTCGCCGGCGCCGCGCTGCGTCTGGCGCGCTTCAACACCAACATCGCCGTGGTCGACAAGCGCTACTTCCAGGGCTTGCCCAGCCCGGCGGCCGGTGCGCTGGTGGCGGGCTTCGTCTGGCTGGCCGTGGACAACAAGCTGCCCATCCATGACAGCCTGATGGCCTGGGCGGCGTTCACGCTGACCATGTACGCGGGCATTTCCATGGTGTCGAACGCGCCGTTCTTCAGCGGCAAGAGCTTCGCCCTGGGCCGCAGCGTGCCGTTCTGGGGCATCCTGCTGGTAGTGGCCGTATTCGTTTTCGTGTCCAGCGATCCTCCGGTCGTGCTGTTCGGCCTGTTCGTGCTGTACGGCCTGTCGGGCTGGATCATGTGGGCCTGGCGCTGGAACCGCGCGCGCCGCCTGACGCAGGAACGCCGTAACCAATCTTCGTGATTGGCGGCAGTCTTTAAAAACAAAACCCGCCGGATGGCGGGTTTTGTCTTTCAAGGGCGGGGGAATCAGCGCCACATGAACCGGTCGTCGTCGTACATGGGATCCGGGCCGGGATGGAAGTGCGTCAGCCTGTTGCCGTCGCGGCTCATGTACACGTACATCAGCGAGTTCCAGACCCCGTTTTCCTTGTAACGGTACGACCAGACCACCTCGCGCTTCTCGCCCAGGCCGGCTTCCTCGATGCGCGCGGGCGGGCCGAATTCGCAGCGCACGCGGTCGGGACCCCATTCGCCTTCGCTCAGCACCTTGAAATGCGCATCCGTCAGCAGCGGCACCACCTGGCCCACGCGCCCATCGGTGCCGACATTGGTACCCCAGGCATATTGGCCCATGGGCTGCTGCGTCCAGATCACGCGCCGTCCGCCATTGGCTTGCGGGCATTCGAAGTTGGGTTGGCCGAACTGGGTCAGCACGTCGGCGTAGGGCGTGCCGGGAGGAATCTGGGCCATGTTCGCGCAGGCGGCCAGCCCGGCCAACGCGGCGGCGGCCAGCGCCAGGCGGGCGCCTTTGTAATATTTAGACATGTCTTGCTCCTTATGTGGCATCGCGGCCTGCAGCGGGGCAGGCGGCCCTCATTGGGGTAATTCTAGCGAATCAGCTATAATCATCGAGCTTTATCAAGTGTATTGATCTTGCAACATCCTTTGCGCTGGCCGCAGAGCTGGTCCAGGTGCCAGGCCCCGGTGTCGAAACACCGCGTCCACACCCGGGTTCCAGGCTTCTGTTTGAGTCATCAATGGCAGCAGTGAGAAAGCGAATTCCGCCAGGTTCGCGCAAAATTTTTCCAAACCACGTCAGGGCGCCTCGGCCCTGTCGCATGTCCGAAGAGGTCATAAATGTCTGTAGCTGACATCAAGAAATCCGATATCGTCGCGCAATTCCAACGCGCTCAAGGCGATACCGGCTCCCCCGAAGTTCAGGTGGCTCTGCTCACCGCCCGCATCAACGAACTGACCGGTCACTTCAAAGAACACATGAAGGACCATCACTCGCGCCGCGGTCTGCTCCGTATGGTCAGCCGTCGCCGCAAGCTGCTCGACTATCTCAAGGGCCGCAATCCCGATTCGTACCGCGCACTGATCGAAAAACTCGGTCTGCGCAAGTGATCGACGGGGCTGGCTCCCCATGACGCAACCGTGGTCGGTGCGACGTATGTCGCGACGGCCACGGTTTTTCATTTGTAAGGAATAATCGTCATGTTCAACAAAGTGACAAAATCGTTCCAGTACGGCCAGCACACGGTCGTCCTGGAAACTGGCGAGATCGCTCGCCAGGCCTCCGGCGCCGTTGTGGTGTCGATCGAGGACACCGTCGTCCTGGCCACCGTCGTGGCTTCCAAGAAGGCCAAGCCGGGTCAAACGTTTTTCCCGCTGACCGTTGACTACATCGAGAAGACCTACGCCGCCGGCCGCATCCCGGGTGGCTTCTTCAAGCGCGAAGGCAAGCCCTCCGAGAAGGAAACGCTGACCTCGCGCCTGATCGACCGTCCCCTGCGTCCGCTGTTCCCCGAAGACTTCTACAACGAAGTCCAGGTGGTCATCCATACGCTGTCGGTCAATCCTGAAATCGATCCCGACATCCCCGCCATGATCGGCGCCTCGGCCGCGCTGGCCATCTCGGGCATCCCGTTCAACGGCCCGATCGGCGCCGCGCGCGTGGGCTACATCGATGGCCAGTACGCCATCAACCCGACCGCCTCGCAGCTGAAGTCGTCCAAGCTGGACCTGGTCGTCGCCGGCACCGAAAACGCCGTGCTGATGGTGGAATCCGAAGCCGACCAGCTGTCCGAAGAAATCATGCTGGGCGGCGTGGTCTACGGCCACCAGCAAATGCAGGCCGTCATCAACGCCATTCACGAACTGGTGAAGGACGCCGGCAAGCCCGATTGGGACTGGCAAGCGCCCGCCAAGGACGAAGCCCTGATCGCCGCGGTCACCGCCGCTGCCCAGGAAGGCCTGAACGCCGCCTACCAGATCCGCGAAAAGCAGGCTCGCACCACCAAGCTGCGCGAAGTGTCGGCTGACGTGTCGGCCAAGCTGGCTGCCGCCGCCGCCGAAAAGGGCGAAGCGGCGCCGGACGCCGTTGCTGTCGACAACATCATGTTCTCGCTGGAATCCGCCATCGTGCGCGGCCAGATCCTGAACGGCGAGCCCCGCATCGACGGCCGCGACACCCGGACCGTGCGTCCCATCAGCGTGCGTCTGGGCGTGCTGCCCCGCGCACACGGCAGCGCGCTGTTCACCCGTGGTGAAACCCAGGCGCTGGTCGTGGCCACGCTGGGCACCAAGCAGGATGAGCAGATCATCGACGCGCTCATGGGCGAGTACCGCGACCGCTTCATGCTGCACTACAACATGCCTCCGTTCGCCACCGGCGAAACGGGCCGCATCGGTGTGCCCAAGCGCCGCGAAATCGGTCACGGCCGCCTGGCCAAGCGCGCGCTGATCCCGCTGCTGCCGGCTCCGGAAGACTTCCAGTACACCATCCGCATCGTCTCGGAAATCACCGAGTCCAACGGCTCGTCGTCGATGGCTTCGGTCTGCGGCGGCTCGCTGGCCATGATGGACGCCGGCGTGCCGGTCAAGGATCACGTGGCCGGCGTGGCCATGGGCCTGATCCTGGACGGCGGCAAGTTCGCCGTGCTGACGGACATCCTGGGCGACGAAGATCACCTGGGCGACATGGACTTCAAGGTTGCGGGCACCGAGAACGGCGTCACCGCACTGCAGATGGACATCAAGATCCAGGGCATCACCAAGGAAATCATGCAAGTGGCGCTGGCTCAGGCCCGCGAAGGCCGCCTGCACATCCTGGGCAAGATGAAGGAAGCGCTGGACGGTTCGCGCGGCGAGCTCTCGGCTTTCGCTCCGCGCATGCTGACCATCAAGATCAACCCCGAGAAGATCCGCGACGTGATCGGCAAGGGCGGCGCCACCATCCGCGCGCTGACCGAAGAAACCGGCACGCAGATCGACATCTCCGACGACGGCACGATCGTGATCGCCAGCGTCGACGAAGCGCAGGCCAAGGAAGCCCAGCGCCGCATCGTCGAACTGACCGCCGACGTCGAAGTGGGCCAGATCTACGAAGGCGCCGTGCTGCGCCTGCTGGATTTCGGTGCCATCGTGCAAGTGCTGCCGGGCCGCGACGGCCTGCTGCACATCTCGGAAATCGCCAACTACCGCATCGCCAACATCAACGATGTGCTGAAGGTCGGCCAGCAAGTCCGCGTCAAGGTCATCGAGGCCGACGACAAGGGCCGCCTGCGCCTGTCCATCAAGGCCATCGGCGGCATCGAGCAGCAGCAATCCGCTGCGGCCCCCGAAGCCGCCCCGCAATCGGAACCGCAAGCTGAATAAGCCTGCTTGACCGGTAGTATGAAACGGCGCCTTCGGGCGCCGTTTTTCATGCGCCGGCCTGGGCCGCGACGGCCGGTCCTGATTCATCTTCTTGCTTCTTCAGACCCCGGACATCTCCCAACTGCGCTTACCTTCCTGTAAAGTCTTGCGCGAGAGCGCGGCCCCCCGACCACGGAGGATGGCCCGCGCGACGTGGCAAAGAAGGGGGAAACGGATGGGCAAGGCATGACGGCGTGGGCCAGATCCGCCAGTGCCGCGGCGCTGCTTGCGGCCTTGCTGAGCGGCTGCATGAGCAGCCCCGCGCCGGGCAAGGGCGGTCCCAAGAGCGAAGACATGTCCGCCGACCAGTTCGGCCAGACCGACTTCAACCGCACCGTCACGCTGGAGGTGCGCGACAACCTGGCCAGCCTGTATGTCCTGCTGGACAAGCTCTACCGCCGCAATCCGCGCGAGTGGCGCAAGTCCGGCGCGCCCGATCTGGCCAAGGCGGTGTCGCTGGTCAAGCATTCCATCGAGGTCCGCGTCCCGCCCAAGGACCTGGCGGGGCTGCGCGATATCCAGATCCTGGCCGTGTCCCTGGACCCCAACTATTCCGGCGACCGGGTCGGCGCTTTCATCTACGGCCTGGCCGACACCATCATCGCGGCCCACAACGGCAAAACCCGCCTGTACGCCACCGACGCGCTGGACGGGCAGCGGGTCTACAATGCCGCACGGAACGTCGAGGCAGCCGCCTGGCTGCTGGCGTCGCGCCGCAATACCCAGGGCGAACCCTTGCTGCTGGCCAACGAAATGTCCCAGAACGCCACCAACCTCAGCTTTGAACGCGAATTCGGCGCCATCATCGGCCGCCTGGATCTGATCGCGAATCTGCTGGGCGAGAACACGCGGCGCATCGGGATCAACTACGCGCAGGGCCTGCTGCTGTTCAATTTCCTGCCGGTGCGCTAACAGGATTTCCATCGTGATCGATATCGCCTCCATTCAGACCGCCCGCGAGAACCTGCGCGGCCAGGTGCTGAAGACCCCGTTTACCCTGTCCCGCACGCTGTCCGACATCTTCGGCGCGGAGATCTGGCTGAAGTTCGAGAACCTGCAGTTCACGGCTTCGTTCAAGGAGCGCGGCGCGCTCAACCGCATGCTGACGCTGTCGGAAGAAGAACGCGCCAAGGGCGTGATCGCAGTGTCCGCCGGCAACCACGCGCAGGGCGTGGCCTACCATGCCCAGCGCATGGGCGTGCCGGCCGTGATCGTGATGCCGCGCTTCACCCCCACCGTCAAGATCGCCAACACGCGCCGCTTCGGCGCCGAGGTGGTGCTGGCCGGCGATACCTTCGACGACGCCAAGGCGTGCGGCTACGAGCTGGCGCAGGAGCGCGGCCTGATCATGATCCACCCGTACGACGACGAGGCGGTCATATCCGGGCAGGGCACGGTGGCGCTGGAAATGCTGGAAGACCAACCGCAGCTGGACACTCTGGTCGTCGCCATCGGCGGCGGCGGCCTGATCTCCGGCATCGCCACCGCGGCCAAGGCGCTCAAGCCCGGCATCGAGATCATCGGTGTGCAGACCGAACGCTTCCCGTCCATGTACGCGGCCGTCAAGGGCGTGTCCATGCCGCAGGGCGCGTACACCATTGCCGAAGGCATCGCGGTGAAGTCGCCGGGCGCGCTGACCCAGCCCATCGTGACGCAATTGGTCGATCGCCTGGAGCTGGTCAGCGAAAGCGATATCGAACACGCCATCGTGGTGCTGCTGGAAATCGAGAAATCGGTGGTCGAAGGCGCGGGCGCCGCAGGCCTGGCCGCGCTGCTGCGCGCGCAGGAAGAGGGTAGCGACCGCTACAAGGGCAAGCGCATCGGCCTGGTGCTGACGGGCGGCAACATCGACCCGCTGATGCTGGGCGAACTGATCGAGCGCGGCATGGTGCGCGCAGGCCGCCTGGCGCGTATCCGCGTGGACCTGCGCGACCTGCCGGGCGCGCTGGCACACGCCACCAAGCTCATCGCCGACGCGCAGGCCAACATCACCGAAGTGCACCACCAGCGCGCGTTCACGTCATTGCCGGTGCGCAATGTCGAGGTGGATTTCGTGCTGCAGACGCGCGGCCACGAGCACATCCAGGAAGTGATCGACATACTGAACGCGGCGGGCTTTGCCGCCAGCAACCACGACCACTGAGCGCGCCGGCGCGGTTCAGGCGGCGCCGTTCTGCGCGGCGTCGCGCGCCAGCAGGTTCTTCAGGCCGTACAGGCGCTCGCGGTGCAGCGTCGCCGACAGCGGCTCGGGCTCGCGCCCCAGCGCCACATAGTCCGCGGGCACCTGTGCCGCCGCCGCGCGGATGGCATCGGGCGCGGCCTGCCACCACTGCGTCAGCATGCGGTCGGGGTTGTAGACGTCCAGCCCCTGGCGCCGCAGTTCGGAACGATTGAAATCCTTCAGATTCCAGGTCAGCACCTGCACCACAGGCGGCTGCTGCAGGCCGCAGCGCGCGCGCCGCGCCAGGCCGGCCGCGATCACGTGGAAGTCCTTGGGATCGCTGTAGCGCAAGGACGCCTCGTAGACCTGGGTGTCCGTTTCGCGGGCGCCGGGAAAGCGCGCGTTCATGTCGTCCCAGAGTTCCATCATCACCTCCGGCGGGATCTCCCAGATGCGCGAGGCGTTGCGGCGCCATTCCTCGCCGATGCGGTCGGTCCAGACCGGCGTGTACACGCCGGCCTCGGCCAGCCTGAGCAGCAGGCGGCGCAGGATGCCGGACATGAGGACGCAGGCGTCGAGGACGATGAAGGGCGGGGGGGAGGAAGCGGCGGTCAAGTGGGGTCTGAAGCCCCGCCGGCGCACGGCAGGCAGGGCGGAAACGTGGAAAACGAGGCGCAAGAATAACGTTTTTGGAAGCGGCCCGGGGCCGGCTGCCGTGCGCAAGAGGGGCGGCAGGCTCTAACCGAGTTCGGCGCGCACCGCATTGCACAGGCTCACCAGGTTGCGCCGCGACACCAGGCACTGCTTGAGCGGGGTATCGATGGCGTAGAAATAGATATTGGCGAGAAAGCCATAGAGCCCCGCGTCCACGCTGCCCGGATTGGGGCCGAACATGAAGCCGTTGTCGCCCAGCAGGCTGGAGATAGCCTCCAGGTCGGCGATCCCGCGCGCATAGGCGTCTTCGGGGGCATAACGGCCTATGCCTTGGTAGTGATAGCGCTGGAAGTTGTACTGGCGGGCGGCTTCCAACTGCTCGGGTTTGACGTCCGGATGGGCGTCCAGCAGCGCCTTGCGGAAGATTGGCCAATAGCGGTCGTCGCGCCAGCGCGAATAGGACATGACCCAGTACAGATCGTCCAGCGCGCGGCGCACCAGCAGGTCCTGCCGCTGCTGCTCGGGCGTGAGGGAACCGTCGATGGTCAGTTCGTACTGGCGCTTCAGGTGGGCGATGATGGCGTCGCTGTCGCCGATGCGCAGATCGCCGTCGGCGATATAGGGCAGTTGGCCGCGCGGCGCGGACTGCACGTCCAGCGTATGCCGATGGTCGAACGGCAAGCGGCACAGCTTCAGGAAGGCGTAGATCTTCAGGCCGTAGGGGTTGTTGTCTTCCAGCCCATAGAGTCCGGGGTACGAATAGAGGGTGATCATGGCGCGCTCCCTGATTACCGGACTAGATTAGATCGGCGGGACGAATTTTGCGCGCTTCAGTTTGACGAGGCAGGCGTTCGCCGGTTTGCGACGAAGGGGGGACGCCTGTCCTGTGGCGGGGTGGTGCCCGAGACCGGAATCGAACCGGTACGGCCGCGAGGCCGAGGGATTTTCTTACCACTTCGGCTTTCGCCGCCAGCGCGGATGCGCTGTTCGTGGTCTGGAGCACGCCTTCACCATAGCCTTGCGGCCTTAGGTGCCCGCCGTCTGCTCTCTACACCTTCCCCGGCCATGCGGCCTGGGCTTGGCTCGGCGTTGGCTCGGAACGGGTCCAGGGCATTCGCCGAGTTTGACGGGCTACACCTTTGGAGTTTCCCCCAAAGGGCTCAAATTAGTTCAAGTCCCTTGTGTCTACCAATTTCACCACTCGGGCGTTGCACGGCCCCGGAAGGGCCGGCAGCGGGCGAGACTATACCATCCCGGGGCCAGAGGCCTGGATTACGGACTCCTGGCGACGGGGCGTTCAGGAGACGAAGCGCACGGCGGGGCGCGGGCGTTCGTCCACGGTCAGGGAAAAGACGTCGGGGCGCGAATAGTGGCCCACCACGTCGAAGTCGTAGCGGGCGCGCACCAGTTCCGCCGTGTCGACCTGGGCGGTCAGCAGGCCGGCCTTGCCGCGCAGCGGACCCGCCAGCACGTCTCCCAGCGGGCCGACGATGACCGAACCGCCGTTGATGAGCGGACGGTTGGCGTCCCAGCCAGGCACGTCCTGGCCCAGCTCGGCGGGCGAGGGCTGCACCTGGCAGGCGCTGACCACGAAGCAGCGGCCCTCATGCGCGATGTGGCGCATCGAGCACTGCCAGATGTCGCGCTCGTCCACCGTGGGCGCGCACCAGATTTCCACGCCCTTGGCGTACATGGCGGTGCGCAGCAGCGGCATGTGGTTTTCCCAGCAGATGGCGCCGCCGATGCGGCCGGCTTCGGTGTCGACGACCGGCAGCGTCGAGCCGTCGCCCTGGCCCCATATCAGGCGTTCGGTGCCGGTGGGCATGAGCTTGCGGTGCTTGGCGACGAGGCCGGCCGCAGGTTCGAAGAACAGGGCGGTGCAATACAGCGTGTTGCCGCCCCGTTCGATCACGCCGACCACCAGGCTGGCGCCGGTGCGCTGCGACAGGGCGGCGAGCGCCTCGGTTTCGGGACCGGGCACATCGATGGCGTTGTCGTAATAGCGGGCGTAGGCTTCGCGGCCTTCGGGCAGGCGGTAGCCCAGGCGGGTGCCGAAGATCTCGCCCTTGGGATAGCCGCCCAGCAGCGCTTCGGGCATGACCACGAGCGAGGCGCCAGAGGCGGCGATCTCGCCTTCGTAGGCGAGGATGTTTTCCAGGGTGCGGGCGCGGCCTTCGGGGGAGGAGCCGATCTGCAGGGCGGCGACGATTTTCGTGGTCATGGCGAGGGTCTCGGGAACGTGGCAACGGGGCTTCAGTGTCCGGCCGGCCCTAAAATCAATCAATCCTGGTCAGAGATAAATGATATGAATCAGATTGATATCGAGTCGGCCGACCTCAACCTGCTCAAGGTCTTCGAGGCCATCTATGACGAGGGCGGCGCGGGGCGCGCCGCGCTGCGCCTGGGCGTAACGCAGTCGGCGGTCAGCGCCGCGCTGGGCCGCCTGCGCGCGCTTTACGGCGATCCGCTGTTCACGCGCACCGGCAGAGGGCTGACGCCCAGCCTGCGGGCGCGCGAACTGCGGCCTGTCATCGGCGAAGCCCTGGACAAGTGCCGGCAGAGCCTGTCGCTGGCGTGGCCGGGCGCGGCGGGCTTCGTCGGCCGCTCGGTCACGCTGGGCCTGTCGGACGATTTTGAGATCGCGCTAGGGAGGGACGCGATCCGCGCCCTGGCGGACAGCGCGCCGGGCCTGCGTATCATTTTCCGGCAGACCCACAGCCGCCTGGCCGCCGACATGCTGATGGCGCGCGAGGCCGATCTGGTGATCGCCTCGGGCGGATTGACCACGCAGGCCTTGCAGCGTGTGACGGTCGGACAGGGCGGCTATGCCTGCCTGCTGGACCCCGCCAGCCTGGCGCCGGGCCAGACCTCGCTGTCGCTGGAGGAATTCGTCCGCCGCCAGCACATCCTGGTGTCGTCCGGCGGCTTCATCGGCGTGGTGGATGAAGTACTGCACGGGCTGGGACTGACGCGCAGGGTGCAGGCATCGACCACGCATTTCTCGGCGCAGGCCTTCTTGCTGCCGGGCAGCGATGCCTTGTCGACCTTGCCAGCGCACGCGGCGCGCGGCCTGGCCGCCGCTTCCGGCCTGCGCATGCTGCCTTGCCCGGTCGCCATGCCGGGGTACGCCATCGAAATGGGCTGGCGCGCCGACGCCTTGCGCGACGAGGCGGTGGTCGTGGTCAGGCGCGGGTTGCTGACCTTGCTGAATGGCTATGAATGGGAGCGTGCCGCCTAGGCGCGCAGCCTACTTGCGCCGGAACAACCGGCTCAGCAAGCCGCGCGGCGCCGCAGCGGCCTGTTCCGCGGCCAGGGCATTGTTCAAGGACAGTTCCTGGTACTGGGGTTTGCCGTTCTGCTGATAGGAGGCGGCGGCCTGGCGATAGGCCATGGCGGATTCCGCGTGACGCCCCATTTCACCGTAGGCCTGGCCGCGCGAAAACAGCGCCCAGCTGCGGTAGTCCGGATCGATCGCGATCAGTCGGTCGCAGGCGGCCTGCGCCTCTTCGTGGCGCTTGGCGGCGATCAGCGCGTTGATGCGCTCGGCGTGCAGGGCGCCGTCATCCGGCCAGCGCGCCATGGCGCGGTCGGCGTCGGCCACAGCCTCGTCCGCGCGGCCCAGATGGATCAGCGCCTCGATGCGGGCGCGGCGCCACTTCAGCCAGTCCGGATCCAGCGAGATCGCCACTTCGGACAGCGGCAGGGCTTCCTCATGGCGCTCCAGCCGGTTCAGCATGTCGGCCGCGTTGCCGGGCAGGAAGTCGCTGTCGGGCGCCAGCTCGTAGCCCTGCAGGTAGTACGCCAGCGCCTCATCCCAGTTGCGCTGGTCGCGTTGCGCGTTGCCGGCCACGAACAGCAGTTGGGCGTCGCCGCTGGTCATGGGGTCCAGCTCCCGGAGCGCCTGCTCGGCCAGCTCCGGATCGCCGCTGCGCACGTACTCGCGGGCCTGTTCCCTGCGGCCTTCCCAGCCGCTGTCAGACAGCGCGTCCAGATGATGCCACAACGGCGCGGCTTCGTCCGCGCGGCCCAGCCGGTGCAGGGACCGCGCCTTGCCTTCCAGGGGCCAGTCCCAGTCGGGCTCGCGCCGTAGCAGGCTGGTCCATTCCTCGACGGCATCCGCGTGGCGTTCCAGCGCCTGCAGGCACGAGGCGCGGTTGTGCTGGATGGCGTTCTGCTCGCCCAGGATGGCGCGGGCGCGGTCGAACATTGCGATGGCGTTGTGCAGGTCGCCCAGGCTGCGGTAAGTGTTGCCGGCGTCGTACAGGAACATGCCGTTGCCCGGCGCCAGCGAGGTCGCGCGCCGGAAATGCGGCTCGGCTTCGGCGTGTCGCCCGGCGTTGGCCAGGTTGGACGCGATATAGCAATGCGGCGCGCCGGCGGATGGGCGCAGCTGCGCGGCGCGGGTCCAGCACTGGATGGCCTCATCCAGCTGGCGGTCGTTGATCAGCAGATAGGCCTGCGCCATCAGCAGCCCGAAGTGCGAAGGCGTGCGTTGCAGGGCATCGCGCAGGACGCGCCAGGCTTCCTGTCGTTCGCCGGCGTTGTAGCGCGCGGTGGCCTGGACGCGGATGGCGTCGGCGCAATGCGGGTCCAGGGTCAGCGCCCGGTCCAGGTCGGCCTGGCGCGCAGCGTGGGCGCCGCGCTTGTCGTGATACCGGGCGCGCAGCGCCCACAGGAGGGCCGAGGCGGGCTGTTCGCGCAACCCTTGTTCACACAGCGCCAGCATTTGCGCGTGCTCGTCGCCGTCGTCGGCGCGATGGATGGATTCGATCAGGGCGGACATGCGCGGGATTCCGTGGGGTAGGGCTAGGGCGCCGAGGCGCCGGCTTCGTGGCGGCAGCTGTAGGGACGGTCGGCGCGCGGGATGTCGTCGCTGCCGCACTGCCACCGGCGGATGCCGCCGCCTTTCCTTTCGGAACGCAGTTCGGGCAGGTAGACGAGATGCTTGCCGCCCAGCGTGGGCCCGTCCGCGGCGCCGGGGTCGCCAGCGATGGTGAAGCGCAGCACGCCGTTGACCGGATTCAGGCTTAACGCGCTGAAGCCGCTGCTGTTCAACGATTCCTGGGTGACGCCGAGCGCCGCCATGTCCGGGGCGTAGGCCCCGGTGCGCCGGTAGTGGTTTTCGGCCAGCATGCGCACGGGTTGCGACACCAGGTCCAGGCGGATCACCTCGGCGCGCAGGGGATTGTCTTCCTGCTTGGGCTCCATGACGATGGCGCCGACGATCATGCCGCCCGCGACCAGCGCCAGCACGCCGAGCACGATGAAGATGAACTTGCCCGCGCCCGTGATGGAGCGGGTCTTGGCGATGGCGGGCCGGATGGCGCGCGGGTCCGCCTGGCTGGAGACCACGTAGGTGCCGGAGATCCAGTTGTGCATGGCGCGTTCGCCGAAGATGGTCCTCTGGATGCGGTAGAAGATGCCGGGCAGCGCGATGTTCAGCACGTACTTCATCAGGTGCCGCCAACTGGCGCGCAGGACGCCAGGGTGATCGCCATTGCGGTTCACGACGCGCAGCTTCAGCACCCGCTTGCCTGGGGATCCGCCGGCCCAGGCGTCCATCAGGGCCGGCAGCATCAGGCCGATGAAACCGGCGGCCATGGCCAGCAGGACGGGGCGCGCAGCGCCGGCCAGGGATTCGTAGGTCAGATTGGCGGCGGTGCTGAATCCGATCATGGCCGTGACCATCACGACGGCGTCGATCGCGGTGGCGCCAAGCCGCGGCCAGATGCCGGGGAAGACCGGGGCATTGCCGGCGCGGGCCGGGGCGGCCTTGGCGGTCTTCGCAGCCTTCGCGGCAGGCGCGGCCGCTGTGGGGGCGGCCAGCGGCGCATTGCAGCTGAAGCACTGGGTGTTGGAGGCCGGATTCTGCCAGTTGCAGCGGGGGCATTGCATGGGCGGCGGTGGCGGCCTGGAAATGCCGCAAGAGCGTGGGGAGTGCGGATGTTACCGGGAAAACCCCGATCCCAGGACGCTGCCACTAAGCACGACACTTCCCGCCATGAAGCCCGTCCAGCCCCTTTCGCCGCATCCTCGCGATATCGATCCCGTCTCCCTGCGCCTGTTCCTCGCGGCGCTGGAGGAGGGCAGCCTGGCGCGCGCCGCCGCCCGCGAGAACATCGTCCCTTCCGCCGTCAGCAAACGCATGTCGGAAATGGAGGACGCCTTCGGCGTGCCACTGCTGGAGCGTGGGGTCAAAGGCGTGCAGCCCACGCCCGCGGGCAATGCCCTGGCCACGCACGTGCGCATGGTGCTGCAGAGCATGGACCGCATGCGCCGCGAAATGGCGGGCTTTGCGACCGGCGTGCGCGGCAGCATCCGGCTGGCGGTCAGCGTGGCGGCGCTGTCCGGCGAACTGCCGGCGCAGATCCAGTCCTTTCGCCGCGCCTATCCCCAGATCGATATCTCGCTGGAAGAAGGCACCACGCAGGAGGTGTTCCGCGCGGTGCTGGACGGTCAGGCCGACGTGGCGGTGGGTTCCGATTTCGGCCATGACGGTTTGCAGGTCTTTAATTGCGGCCGCTGCGATCTGGCGGCGGTGGTGCCTGGCCAGCATCTGCTGGCCGATCGCGACACGCTGGACTACGCGCAGCTGCTGCCCTTCGAGCAGATCGAACTGAACCGCGACAACGGCATCAGCGCGGTGTTCGAGCAGGCGGCGCAGGATGCGGGCGTGGCGCGGCGCATCAGCGCGCGGGTCAGCTCGCACGAAACCATCTGCATGCTGGTGGCGCGCGGCATGGGCGTGGCCGTGGTGCCCATGTACCTCAAGGCGCGCCACGCCAACCTGGACATCCGCTTCATTCCGCTTTCTGGAGCCTGGTCCAGCACTTCCTTGTGCATCGCCGTGCTGGGGTTGGACGCCTTGCCGCCCGCGGCCCGCGTGCTGTTGGCCCATCTGGGCGTGGCGGACGCCGCCTGAAACGACAGGGCTCAGGGCTTTCCCGGACGTTCCCAAACGAGAATGCCCCCGTGCTGAAAGAGCGCTACCCGCTGATCCGGCTTGCCGCCGATGATGGGGGCATGGGGCGGCGGCATGCATCGATCTTGCCACCGCCTGTTTTTCAGCGCATCAGGCCCGAGGATATGCAGATGGCAGCAACACCGGCTTCACCCTTCATGGACCACTCCGAGTTGCCGCTGCGCGGCATCAAGGTGCTGGAGCTGTCCCACATGATCATGGGCCCGGCGGCCGGCCTGGCGCTGGCGGACCTGGGAGCCGAAGTCATCAAGGTGGAGCCGATCGAAGGCGACCGCACCCGGCGCCTGAAAGGCTCGGGCAGCGGCTACTTCCCGGTCTTCAACCGCAACAAGCAAAGCCTGGCGATCGACCTGAAGGCAAGCGCAGGGCAGACCGTGGTGCGCCAGCTCGCCTTGCAGGCGGACATGGTGGTGGAGAATTTTCGCGACGGCAGCCTGGCCCAGTACGGGCTGGACTATGAGTCGCTGTCGGCCGAGAACCCCGGGCTGATCTACGTGTCGCTCAAGGGCTTTCTGTCCGGTCCCTACAAGCAGCGCACCGCGCTCGACGAAGTGGTGCAGATGATGGGCGGGCTGGCCTACATCAACGGCGGCGCGGACTCGCCCCAGCGCGTGGCGGCCTCGGTCAACGACATCCTGGGCGGCACCTTCGGCGTGGTGGGCGCGCTGGCGGCGCTGCACGACCGCCACGCCACGGGGCGCGGCAGGCACGTGCGCTCCGGCCTGTTCGAGAACAATCTGCTGCTGGTCGCGCAGTTCATCGCGCAGTACCAGCTGACGGGCGCGGCGCCCAAGCCCATGGGGGCGGAACGCCGGCCGCCCTGGGGCGTGTACGACGTGTTCGAGACCGCCGACGGCCGCGTGTTCGTCGCCGTGGTGGGCGATGCGCAATGGCGCAACTTCGCGCAGAAATTCCTGCCGCCCGAATGGGCCGCCGATCCGCGCCTGGCCACCGCCGTCGACCGCGAGGCGGCGCGGCCCTGGCTGGTGCCGGGCGTGGGCGAGATCCTGAAGACCTGGAAGACCGACGAACTGTGCGCGGCCTTGGAAGCCGCCGGTCTGTCGTACGGCCCGATACGCCAGCCGCACGACCTGCTGGACGACGCGCATCTGAACGCCGGCGGCGCGCTGCTGAAGACCCGGCTGCCGGACGGCGGGGAGATATCCGCGGCGGCGTTGCCTATCGAGTTCGACGGCCTGAAGGCCGGCAAGCGTTCCGATCCGCCGCGGCAGGGCGGCGACACGCAGGCCATCCTGCAGGGTCTGGGCTGGGATGCCGCGCGCATCGAGGCCCTGCGCAGCGCAGGCGTCATTGCATGAACGGGCGGTAGCGCCCGATATCGGTCGAGGCGGCGCAGACCGCCAAGACTTCCATCGAAGAGGAGACAAGATGATCCGCAAACTGTTCGCGGTGGCCGCGCTGGCCGTCGCCTGTGCCGCACACGCCCAGGACTACCCCAGCAAGCCCATCCGCATCATCATCCCGTCCACGCCGGGCGGGGGCACCGACTACATCGGTCGCCTGATGAGCACCAAGTTGCATGAACTCAACGGCTGGTCCGTCATCCCCGAGAACAAGCCGGGCGCGGGCACGGCGCTGGGCCTGGCCGAAGCGGCGCGTTCGCCTGCCCAGGGTTACGACCTGGTGATCGGCCAGTCCGACAACGTCACCCTGATTCCGCTGCTGATGAAGGTGTCGTACGACCCGGTCAAGGACCTGGCCCCGGTGGCGTTGGTGGCCACCACGCCCATGGTGCTGCTGGTGTCGGACAGCTCGCCCTACAAGACGCTGCCCGAAGTGATCGACGCCGCCAAGAAGGATCCGAACAAGATCTCCTATGGCACCTCGGGCACGGGCGGCGGCGTGCACATCGCCATCGAAATGCTGCAGCACGCGGCCGGCTTCAAGATGCAGCACGTGCCGTACAAGGGCTCGGCGCCGGCGCTGGCGGACCTGATGGGCGGGCATCTGCAGTTTGCGGGCTCTTCGATCTCGTCGGCGGCCACGCTGATCAAGTCCGGCAAGGTGCGCGCGCTGGCGGTCACCTCGCCCAAGCGCAATCCGGCGCTGCCGGAGGTGCCCACGGTCGCGGAGCTGGGCTACAAGGATTTCAGCGGGGTGACCTACTACGGCGTGCTGGCTCCGGCCAAGACGCCGCCCGCCATCGTGTCGCGCCTGAACAGCGACTTCAACAAGCTGCTGGCGCGCAAGGACGTGCAGGAGGCGCTGGCCGCGCAAGGCCTGGAAACCGATCCGGTGTCCACCGAACGGTTTGCCGCGCTGATCAATTCGGATATCGCCAAGGCGCGCCAGACCATCGAAAGCGCGGGCATCGTGGTGCAGCAGTAGGCGGGCCGGGAAAAGGACAGCACATGAACCAGGAAATCAGGCTTTGCGAAGTGGGTCCGCGCGACGGGCTGCAGATGGCCAAGGGCATGATGTCCGCGGCCGACAAGCTGCGCTGGATCCGGCAACTGGCCGATGCCGGCCTGCGCGAGATCGAGGCGGGCAGCTTCGTGTCGCCGCGGTTGGTGCCGCAGATGGCCGATACGGGCGCCGTCCTGCCCGAGGTCCTGAAGATCGACGGGCTGACCGTCGTCGCTCTGGTCTGCAACCTCAAGGGCGCCATTGCCGCCTACGAGGCAGGCGCGCACGCGCTGTCGTTTCCCGTCTCGGTCAGCGACACGCATAGCCGCGCCAACGTGGGCAAGGGCACCGACGCGCAGGTGGAGGTGATGGCCGCCATTGTCGATTGGGCGCGGGCACAGCCGCGGCCCATGCGCATCGATGCGGCGGTCGCCACCGCCTTCGGCTGTTCGCTCGAAGGCGCGGTGCCGGTGCGCCGTGTCGCGCAGGTGGCCGCCGCCGCCGCGTTGGCAGGCGCAGACGAGATCGCGCTGGCAGACACCGTGGGCTATGCCCATCCGGCGCTGGTGCGCGATGCGGTGCGCGCCGCGCAGGACGCCGTGGGCGCGCGGCTGGTCAAGCTGCATCTGCACGACACGATGGGACTGGGCCTGGCCAATGCGCTGGCCGGGCTGGACGAGGGCATCCGCGCCTTCGATTCCTGCCTGGGCGGCTTGGGCGGCTGCCCCTTCGCGCCTGGCGCGTCGGGCAACATCGTTACCGAAGACCTGGTCTTCATGCTGGAAAGCATGGGCTACTGCACGGGCGTGGATCTGTCGCGGCTGTTGCAGGCGCGGCCCTTGCTGGCCCAGGCGCTGCCGCAGGAAAGCCTGCGCAGCGGCGTGGCCGCCGCTGGCATACCGAAGACCTACCGGGCGCGCGTCCCGGTCTAGCGCAAGTCCGGGAAAGGGGGCGGCGCTAGCGGTAGACGATCACCGGCAGCGTCGAATGCGCCATCACCTTCTGCGTCTGGCTGCCCAGCAGCACGGCCGCCAGCCCGCCATGGCCGCGCGAGGCCATGGCGATCAGGTCGCAGCCTTGCGTCATGGCGATATCGATGATGGTCTGCGCCGGGTTATTGCTTTCGCGCATTTCGGTGGTGCAGGACACGCCCGCGGCGGTGGCCTGCGCGGCCGCTTGCGACAGGTACGACCTGGCGAGCTCCTTGGCCTCGCGCTCATACTCCGTATGCACCCCTTCCAGATGCACCGTTTCCATGGAAGTGGGGCGGTAGGCGCTGTACACCGTCAGCACCGTGACGCTTGCGCCCAGGGCGCTGGCCAGGCCCAGTCCTTGCGCCAGGCCGGCATATGAGCGTTCGGATCCGTCGATGGGGATGAGTATGTGCTTGTACATGACTACCTCCTGAGGGTGGGGAGGGCGGCGCGAGTGCGCGCGGCCCTAGGAGCGTGAACAGCGGCTGTCCTCATACTACGCCTTGTGGCGGCTCTCGGCGAATCGCGAGGAAAATACGCTGGGCGCGGCCGGCGCACCCATGGCGGCGGCACGGACCGTACCTACTGCGTCGTCATCCCGCTACCTACACTTCCTCCTGAAGCCTTATTTGCGCAGCGCGGCTGCAAGGGAGGGAGTAGTGAGCGGAACGGTTTACCTGGTTGGCGCCGGTCCGGGCGATCCCGAGCTGCTGACGGTGCGCGCCTTGCGGCTGTTGCAGCAGGCCGATGCCGTGGTCTGTGACCGGCTGGTGGGCGCCGGCATTCTGCCCCTCATCAATCCCGCCGCACAATTCCATGACGTCGGCAAGATGGTGGGCGACTGCCGGCATCGGCAGGAAGACATCCATCAGTTGCTGTTGGCGCTGGCGGGGTCTTGCTCCCGCGTCGTGCGCTTGAAGGGCGGTGATCCGTTCATTTTCGGCCGGGGCGGCGAAGAACTGCTGTTCCTGTCCCGGCATGGCGTACCGGTTGAGGTCGTGCCGGGCATCAGCGCCGCCAATGGCTGCGCGGCAGCGTTGGGCATTCCTTTGACGCATCGGGGCGTGGCGGCCAGCGTGCGTTTCATCACGGGCCATCTGCGGGACGATGCTGGTCTTGAACTGGACTGGAGTTCGCTGGTCGATCCCACCTGTACCCTGGTGTTCTACATGGGGGTTGCCAACGCCGCCGAGATCGTCGCGTCCTTGCAGCGGCATGGGCGTGGCGGCGATACGCCGGCCGCGCTGGTTCATTCCGGCACCACCGAAGCCCAGGACTGGACGGTGGCCCCCTTGCGCCAGATTCCGCAGCTGGTGGCCGGCTTCAAGCCGCCCACGCTGCTGGTGGTCGGCGACGTGGTACGTCTGGCGCAGCGGGCATGGTCCGCCGCCGCGGCGGGACAGCTGCTGTTGCGTGACACGGCCGAGCCATGCGCCCCGGTCGCGGCCTGACATGCCTGGCGCTGGCCTGTTGCACGGGGCTGGGCGCGGCGGCGGGCCAGGTGCAGGCGGCGCCGGACCTCGATCCCGCCGATCGGCAGCGGCTCATCCACCTGGTGCGGCAGGACTGCGGCTCCTGCCATGGATTGCGCCTGAGTGGCGGCCTGGGGCCGGCGCTGACGCCGCAAGCGCTTGCCGGCAAGCCGCCGGCCTATCTCGAACAGGCGATTCTGCACGGGCTGCCCGGCACCGCCATGCCCGGGTGGCGCGGCATGCTTGCGCCCGACGAAGCCGCCTGGATCGCCGCGCGCCTGCTCCAAGGCTTTCCTGAGGAATAGAAGGTTCATGAAACTGCAACTCCTGCTTGTCCTGGCCGCCGTTGCGCTGGCCGGCTGCGCAGCGGCTACTGACCCGCGCGGCACCAATGACCTGGGCATGGTGATCGAGCGTGCCGATGGCGCCGTCTCCATCGTCGAAACCAGCGGACAGACCCGGCTGGCGCGGGTCGAAGGGCTGGGCGATCTTTCCCACGCGCACATCGCCTATTCCCGCGATGGCCGCTACGGCTACGTCTTCGGCCGCGACGGCGGGCTGAGCAAGGTGGATCTGCTGCGGAGGCGCGTGGACCGCCGCATCATCCAGTCCGGCAATGCAATCGGCGGCGCCATTTCGCAGGACGGCCGGCTGATCGTGGTGCAGAACTACACGCCTGGCGGCATCAAGGTATTCGATGCCCAGACCTTGCGCCAGATCAGCGAAGTGCCGGCCGAGTATGCGCCGGGCAAGCGTTCCAAAGTGGTCGGCCTGGCGGACCTGCCCGGACAGAAGTTCGCCTACGCGCTGTTCGACGCGGGCGAGATCTGGATCACCGATCTGTCGGACCCCGCCCGCCCGGCCACGCAGCGCTATGAGGCTGGCCGTCAACCCTACGATGCGCTCGTCACCCCTGACGGCCGCTATTACATCGCCGGGCTGTTTGGCGAGGATGCGCTGGCCATGATGGACCTCTGGCATCCGGAGGCTGGCGTGCGCAAGATCCTGCAGGGCTATGGGCGCGGCGAGGAAGCGCTGCCGGTCTACAAGATGCCCCATCTGCGAGGCTGGAGCGCGGCGGGCGGCCGGCTGTTCCTGCCCGCCATCGGCAGGCACGAGGTGCTGGTGGTGGATACCGCCACCTGGCAGGAAACCGGCCGCATCGCCACGTTGGGCCAGCCGGTGTTCGTCATGGCGCAGCCCGATGGCCGCCGTGTCTGGGTCAACTTCGCGGTGCCCGACAACGGCCAGGTGCAGGTCATCGACACCGACACCCTGGCCGTGGTCCGGACGCTGGCGCCGGGCCGCGGCGTGCTGCACATGGAGTTCACGCCGCGCGGAGAGGCGGTATGGCTGTCGGCACGCGACGATGACCGGGTCGTGGTGTACGACACCCGGACGCTGCAACGCGGCGCCACGCTCGACATTCCCAAGCCCAGCGGCATTTTCTTCACCAACAGGAGCGGCCGCATTGGATTCTGAGCTGTCCGCTACAGATTTGCGTCTGCTCGATGGCTGGCAGCGCGACTTCCCGCTGGTCTCGCGCCCCTACGCCTTGCTGGCCGAGCGCGTCGGCCTGGATGAAGACACGGTGCTGGCGCGCTTTCGCCTGTGGCAGCGAGCGGGCGTGGTGAGCCGGATCGGCCCGGTGCTACACCAGTCCTGTTTCGCCAGCGCGCTGGTGGGCATGCAGGTGCCGGCCGGCCGCGTGGATCAGGTCGCCGCCTACGTCAGCAGTCTGCCGCAGGTCAATCACAACTACGAGCGCGAGCATGCGCTGAACCTGTGGTTTGTGGCCGCCTGCCGCACGCCTGGCGCGTTGGAGCGCTTGCTGGCGCGGATCGGGCAAGACACCGGCTGCGAGCCGCTGGCCTTGCCCATGGAGGCCGAGTACCACATCGACTTGGGTTTCAGCCTGAGTACGCCACAACAACGCGCAGCGCCGCAGCGCGGCGGCAGTCCAGCCGCGCTGCCGCCCGCCGGCAGCGCGCAAGAGGTCTTGCTCCACGCCGTGCAGAATGGGTTGGACCTTTGCGCGCAACCCTATCGCCGGTTGGGACTGCCGGCGGGGCTGGATGAAGACGAGACGCTGCGCCTGCTGGAGCGCTGGCTGCGTGCAGGCCTGTTCCGTCGCTTCGGCGTGGTGCTCAGGCATCGCCAGCTGGGTTTTCGCGCCAATGCGATGTGCGTCTGGAACGTGGACGACGCGCGGGTGGATGCGCTGGGGGAGCGGCTGGGTGCCGAGCCCGGCGTCACACTCTGCTACCGGCGCACGCGGCGCTTGCCGCAGTGGCCCTACAACCTTTTCTGCATGATCCACGGCAAGGAGCGGGAAGCGGTGCGGGCGCTGCGCGATGCCATCGCCGGCCGGCTCGGATTGGATGCCTGGCCGCATGCGGTGCTGTTTTCGACCAGGTGCTTCAAGCAGCGCGGCGCGAGGTTCGTGCCGGAAGAGGCGGCGCATGGTTAGGCCCAAGAACATTGCCGCGAGCGTGCCGCTGGCGCTGGGCGCTGCCGACCGCAAGCTGATCAACCGCCTGCAGGGCGGCTTTCCCATCAGCCCGCGTCCGTTCGCGGACGTCGCGCGGGCGCTGGGGCTGGACGAAGACGCCGTGATCGCGCGCGTGGCCCGCTTGCGCGAGTGCGGCGCGTTGAGCCGTTTCGGCCCGCTGTTCCAGATCGAGCGCGCTGGCGGTGCGTACTGCCTGGCGGCGATGGCCGTACCGCAGGCGCAATGGGAGCGGGTCGTGGCCCTGGTCAACCGCCGGATCGAGGTTGCGCACAACTACCGCCGCGAGCATGCGCTGAACATGTGGTTCGTGCTGGCGGCGGCTGATCCCGCCGATGTGGCCGCCTGTTTGCGCGCCATCGAACAGGAGACCGGCCTGCCCGTGCTGGCGTTTCCGAAGGAACGCGAGTACTTCCTTGAAATGAAGCTGGAGGTCTGAGATGGACGCAGCCGGCCTGACTCCGTTCGAACTGTCCCTGGTCCACGCCACGCAGGACGGGCTGCCGATCCGGCGGGATCCGTACCGGGCCGTGGCCGAGCGGCTGGGCGTCACCGAAGCCGAGGTGATGGCGCATTTGCGCGACATGCTCGCGCGCGGCGTGATACGGCGCATCGGCGTGGTGCCCAACCACTACGCGCTGGGATTCGTGGCCAACGGCATGACGGTCTGGGATGTGGACGACGGCCAGATCGACGCCGTGGGAGCCTGGCTGGGCCAGCGTGCGGAAGTGAGCCATTGCTACCGGCGTCCCCGGCATCCGCCGCTGTGGCGCTACAACCTCTACGCCATGCTGCACGGCGCCGACCGCGCGGCGGTGCTGGCGCGCATCGATGAAGTCGCCGAGGCCTTGGAAGCGCGCTTTCCGGACGCCCTGCGTGCGCGCGACGTGCTGTTTTCCTCGGCCATCCTGAAAAAGACCGGCCTGCGCCTGAAAGACGGCCGTGGGCCGGACGCATAGCGAGGAATTCCGCATGTTCCGCATCTCTGCCTTCGTCTCCGAACTGCTGCGCCCCACGCCGCTCGCGCCTCGCCGGGGGGCGGCCGGACCCGTGGTGATCTGGAACCTGATCCGGCGCTGCAATCTGCATTGCCGGCATTGCTACTCCGCTTCGGTCGACAGGGACTTTGCCGGCGAACTGGACTACGCCGAGGTCTGCGCGGTCATGGACGATCTGCATGCCCACGGCGTCAGGGCGCTGATCCTGTCTGGCGGCGAACCGCTGCTGCGGCCGGACATTTTCGAGATTGCGCGCCGGGCCAAGGCCATGGGCTTTTACGTAGGCCTGTCGTCCAACGGCACCCTGATAGACCGGCGCAACATCGAGTCCATCGCCGGCTGCGGCTTCGACTACGTGGGCATTTCACTGGACGGCCTGGGCGCGACGCACGACCGCTTCCGGGGCGAGGCGGGTGCGTTCGATGCCTCGCTGGCAGGCATCCGGCTGTGCCGGGACCGCGGCCTGAAGGTCGGCATCCGCTACACCATGACCCAGGGCAACGCCGACGATCTTCCTGGGCTGCTGGCATTGCTGGACGCCGAGAATGTCGACCGCTTCTACTTTTCACACCTGAACTACGCGGGCCGCGGCGGCCGCAACCGGGGCGAGGACAGTCACCACCGCATGACGCGGGCGGCCATGGAGCGGATCTTCGAGACCTGCCTGGAACATGCCGTGGCCGGCAAACCCCGTGAGTTCACGTCCGGCAACAACGATGCCGACGGCGTGTTCTTCCTGCACTGGGTGCGTCGACGGTTCCCGCAGCGCGCGCCGCATATCGAGGCCAGGCTGCGCCTGTGGGGCGGCAACGCCAGCGGCATGAACGTCGCCAACATCGACAACCGGGGCAATGTCCACGCCGACACCATGTGGTGGCACTACACTCTGGGAAACGTGCGCCTGCGGCCCTTCTCGGAGATCTGGTCGGATCCCGCCGAACCCTTGCTCAAGCTGCTGCGGCTGCGGCCGCGGCCCGTCAAGGGACGCTGCGCCGGCTGCGCCTACCTGGACATCTGCAACGGCAACACCCGTATCCGTGCGCAGAAGCAGTCGGGCGACCTCTGGGCCGAGGATCCCGGCTGTTATCTGACCGAAGACGAGACAGGAGTGTGAATGGAATTCCCGCCCAACCCGGTGAATGCGGAAGACGCATCGCTGCAACGCGCCTGGCAATTGTTCGATGGGTACAACCGGCGCGATCCCAATCTGGTCGCCTGGAATGGCGCGATGCAGCCGCGCGAATGGCTGCACGCCCAATTCCTCCAGGGCTGGGTGGCGAAGCTGGCCCCGCGGGCCGGCGCTGCCTTGCGCCTGGCCGCCCGCTGCCAGCACATCGGCCGCTGGGAGGTCCCGCGCGAGGCCTGTCCGGCCGGCAGGACAGGCTATCTGCAATGGCGCAATGCGCTCAAGGAACATCACGCGGACGTCGCTGCCAGGCTGCTTGCCAGCGCCGGCCATGACGCGCAAACCATACAGGCGGTGCTGAAGATCATCCGCAAGCAGGGCATCAAGCGCGATGCCGACGTGCAATGCATGGAGAACGCGCTGTGCTTGGTGTTTTTGGAGCACCAGTACGAGGAATTCTGCGAGCGTTATCCGGACAAGGTCGTCGCGGTGCTGCAGAAGACCTGGCACAAGATGGACGAAGCCGGCCGGCAGGCGGCCGCGTCGCTGTCCTTCAGCGAGCGGGGCCAGGCTTATCTGGCGGCTGCGCTGGCGGGCGGCGAGGAGGCCGGGAACGCAAGTTCCTGATCGCGGCGCTGGTCTGGGGCCGGATGGCTACAGTACGCTGCATGCCACGCCGCAAGCCAGCATTCGTCGCACCAGCAGCTTCGGGTCATGCGCGGTTCCCAGCAGCAGGACGGTGCGTTGGCCCGCCCGCACCTGACGGGCCAGCCAGTCCAGTCCCGTGCCCGTGGCTACGGTCGCGTCGGGCTGCAGGCCCAGACCTTTCAACTCGATCCTCGTCGCGTCCCGCCGCGCCTTGTCCAGGATGGCCGGATTGACCGCCGGCACGTGCGCAACCAGGTCGGCCTGGTTCAACAGGCGCAAGGCGCGCAGGGTCAACAGGTCGGCGGGGCCGTCGGCGGCCGCCAGTATCGTCGCGCTGCCTGCGCGGGGCAGGGTATCGGCCTGCATCGCGGCTTCCAGGGCCAGACCGGCCTGCCTGCCGTCTCCCGCCGCCAGCAACGAGGGCAGCGGACCGTCCAGCATCCAATCGTAGAAGTCGCGGCGTTGGTCCAGGTTGCGGAAGCGCGCAACGATGCGGTTGCGGTAGCGCGCCGCAAGCCGGGCCAGATCTCCAGTGCTTTCGTCGAGCAAGGCTTCCAGCCGTTCGCGGATGCGCCGCGCCAGCACGGGCGCACAGCCCCCTGACGAAATCGCCACCACCAGCGGGGAGCGGTCCAGGATGGCGGGCACTTGTATCGTCGACAGAACGGGGTCGTCGACCACGTTGCAGGGAATGCGGCGCGCAACCGCCGCCGCGGCAACCGCCTGGTTCGTGCCGCCGTGATCGGTCGCGGCCACCGCCAGCCAGGCGCCGTCCAGGCAGGCCGGCGAGAAGACCTCCGGCACATGCTGGAACTGGTCCTGGTCCGCGGCTGCACGCAGCCAGGACGTCAGGGCCGGCGCCGCCACGGCAACGGCGGCGCCGGCCCTGAGCAGCAGCCTGATCTTGCGTTCGGCCACCGCCCCGCCGCCCACCACGACCACCCGCCGGCCGGCCAGGTTGAAGTACACCGGGAAGAGCATCGCGGATGGCGTATTCATGGCGCTCTGCTCCCTTACTTGCGGCTGGAGAAGTACTGGGCCAGCTCCTGGATGGCTTCGGGACTCAAGGGCTCTGCCATGGAACTCATGACCGGGTCATTACGTTCCCGGGTCTTGAAGGCATTGAGCTGTTTAACCAGATACTCGGTTTTCTGCCCCGCAAGATTGGGGTACAGGCCGACGGCGCTGATGCCGTCCGCGCCATGGCAGGAGGCGCATAACGGCAGCATGGCGGAGACGCGGGGCGAGAGCGTGTCAGGATTGCCGCCGGCGACCAGGGCGGGCTGCCCGTCGGCGGCCAGCGCGTGGGCGGCGGCCTGGGACAGCAGCAGCGCCGTGAGTATGCGGAATAGCGTTTTCATGTGTCGGTTCCTCGGCTCAGAATTTGCGCGTTTCGGACAGGCCGATGGTCAGCCAGCGGGTGCGGGCGCGGGAGAAAATGCCCGAGGGGCTTTCCATCTTGTGCTCTGCCACCAGTTCCAGGGTCTTGCTGTCGTAGATCTTGATGCGGTCGCCCCAGTAGCCCGAGCTGACATAGAGGTAATTGCCGGTGCGGTTGTAGTCCGGGAAGAAGGCATGTCCGCCCACGTCCAGGGTCTTGGCCACTTCCAGCGTGTTCTTGTCGATCAGCTGGATCCAGGCCGCGCGCTTGTCCTTGTCGATGATGTCCACCGCCACGTAGGGCGCGTTTGGATGGGCGGCGGGCGATTCGGTGGCCCCCGCCACCGGGATCTGCTTGACCACGGAAAAGTCCTTGGTGTCCCACACGGTGACCACGGAGCCCTTGTCGCAGGTGCCGATGTTGGTGCCGAAGGCCAGGAAGCGTCCGTTGACTTCGGTCACCGCGCCCGAGCCGACGTGAGGTTGGCAGCCGGCGGGTATGTCGCGCACCACCTTGTCGTCCTTGAAGTCGATCGCGACGATCTTGTTGTCGTCATAGGACGCGACCATGGAGTAGCGCCCGTCGGGCGTGAGGAAGGTGTCATGCAGCATGCGGCCGACCTTGGTCAGCTTGGTCACGGGCATGTCGGGCTTGTCGGGGTCGATGATCCAGATCTGGCCCGCCTGGCGCAGCGTCAGGGCGAACTTGTTGTTGATCCGGCTGCCGATGACGGGCCCGCCGGCCGATTTGACGAATTTGCCGTCCGGATCCTCGCCCTCCAGATCCATGTACTTGACCGGTTCCAGCGTGTCCGCCTTCAGGATGGCGACGCTCTTGGGCACGAACGAACTGATGGCCAGCCACTTGCCGTCGTTGGACAGGGCGATGCCGGGTCCGGTCAGGCCGACCTTGGCCTTACGCACGATCTGCAGCGAGTACAGGTCGATCTTGTAGACCATGCCGTCGTCGCTCTTGAGCCAGGCCCAGCGTTCCGCCACGGGGCTGAAATCCATGATGTGCGGCGCCACCGGCGTGGCGATCTCGCCCACCACCTTGTTGGTCTTGCCGTCCAGGAACACGGTGCGCGCATTGTTGCCCGTATCGCCGCGCCCATAGCGCCCGCGCGCCATGACCACCATCAGGTCGTAGACGGTGTCGATGGCGTAGTTCGGCTTGGCGGGCAGGGTGGCTTCATCGACCACCACCTGCACGCTGGCGCGGATCTGGTCCAGCCCCCATTTTGGATCGTCTGCCGTCTGCGTTTTGATGAGGCGGGCCAACGCACGGATCTCTTCGTCGGACAGGCGGCCCACGAAGGGCGGCATCAGCGTGTCGGGGATGCCGGTCATGATGGTGCCGCGCAGCGCCGCCTCGCTTTGGACCAGGCGGTCGCTGGTCAGGCCCGGCGCGATGTAGCCGCCGCGGTCGGCGCCATGACAGACGGCGCAGTTCTGCTGGAACAGCTGATTCGCCTTGAGGTACTCCTCGGTCGGCGCACTCCAGGCGGCGCCGGCCGAGACGAACAGCAAGGCCGCGCTCAATAGCTTGGTGTGCATGTCGATCTCTCCCGTAAAGTTCTTGCCGAAACTGCGGCACATGCACTGTGTCATCGCGGCACTGGACCGATAAGGCACGGCTCACGCCTGCGCGATGGTTACGGTCCAATTTGTTTTTTGACATAGGACAAAGTAATGATGTGGCCAAAGCACTACCGTGATAGCAAACGGAGCGCGGCCGGCCCGCGCCGCTTCGAAAGGCCGGCGCCATTTTTGTCCTGTGGTTGTCCGCCATGTTTTCACTCCCGCTTTCCCTATCCCGCCAGGATGCAAAACCCTACAAGCAGCAGATCGCCGACCAGATCGAGGCGCTGATACGCGCCGGACGGCTGCAGGAAGGAGACAGGCTGCCGGCGATCAACCGCATGTCATCGCTGCTGCAGGTATCGAAGAACACCGTGCTGGGCGCATATGAACTGCTGATCGATTCCAGCCTGATCCAGAGCAGGCCCAGCCGCGGCTATTTCGTGACGCTGAACCGCAGCCTGGTCATCAATCCGCGCTGTCCCGATTTCGTCCAGGACCGTCCGCCGGTCTACGCCGACGCCGTCAGCCAGGCCCTCTCCAGCGGCGTCTGCGGCCAGTCGCCGCCCATGCCGCCGCGCTATGACTTCAAGGTCGGCCGTCCCTCGGTCCACGCCTTTCCGTTGCGCCAGTTCATCATGCTGTCGAACCAGCTGCTACGGCATGCGGGCTGCGCCATGGCCGAATATGCGCCGCCCGCCGGCCTGTGGGGCTTGCGCGTGCAGATTGCCGATTACCTGTCGGCCGCCAAGGCGCTGAAGGTCGAGCCCGAACAGGTGCTGATCACCGCCGGCAGCCAGGAGGCTTTGAGCCTGATCGCCTCGCATTTCCTGGACCGCCACGGCCGGGCGGTGTTCGAGTCGCCCTGTTATGCGGGGTTCAGGAATCTGGTGCGGCGGCATGGCGCGCAGGAGGCGCCGGTTCCGGTGGACGGGCAGGGACTGCGCACCGACCTGTTGCCGGAAGGCCCGGCCAGGCTGGCTTATGTGACGCCCTCGCACCAGTACCCCCTGGGCTACGCCATGTCCCTGTCCCGGCGCCGGCAATTGCTCGAATGGGCGGCCCGCAGCGGCGCGCTGATCATCGAGGACGACTACGACGGCGACTTTTGCTATGAGTCCGTGCTGCCCATGCCGCTGGCCGCGATGAGTCCGCGGCAGGTCGTGTACCTGGGGACGTTCTCCAAGACGCTGGGGCCCGGCTTGAGGCTGGGATACATGGTCTGCCCGCTTGAGCTGGTCGACGATTTTGCCGAACGCAAGGCCTTGCTCAACAACGGCAGCCCATGGCTGACGCAGGCCGTGCTGGCGCGCTACTTCGATGAGAACTGTTTCGCCCGCCACCTGCAGACCTTGCGGCGGCGCTACCAGGCGCAGCGTGACGAACTGCTGCGTGGCATCCGTAAAGTCTGGGGCGGACGCGGCCGGATCAGCGGACAGAATTCGGGGATGCACCTGGCCTTTGAACTGCCGGCGGACAGCCCCGGCGCCGACGCGGTCGCCGCGGCCGCACTGGCGCAGGGCGTGAGGCTGTATCCGCTGGCCCAGGCCGCCGCCAGCGCGGGTGAGGGCGTCGAGTCCCGGCATCTGCTGTTCGGCTACGCCGGCCTGGAAACCGGAGAAATCGCCCTGGCCATGGCGCGCGTGCACGCGGCCTGCAGGCAATTGCAGGAATCCTGTCCGGAGCGGACAGCGTCCCGCCTGTCCCTGGACGAAGCGCGCTGCGCGGGCGTCTAGCACGGTTGCCGCGTTTCCGGTAGGGATGGCGGCGCAGCGTGGGGGCTGGCGCCGTCGCTATGCAGCGCGGACGCGTCGTTCTTAGAATGAATTTGTCCTATGACAAAATCCGATTCGTTCGGCCTGCGGGCAACCTGGGCCGCACGGTTACGCATGGAGATGCTGCGATGCCGCTTACCGCCACCGGGTCCGTCCCGCCGACTTGCCGCCGGTCCGTGTCGGACGTTTCGAATGCCGCTGCCCGGACCGGCAGGCGCTTGAACCCGACCGACGCCGGGTTCCTGCTGATCTGCCTTGCCGGCTGCGCCTATGCGCTGGGGGAGTTCGGCCAGTTCCTGAACGGCTACGAGCAAGCGATGCTGATCGGCGCGGTGCCTGCCCTGGCCTGGCTGGGATGGCTGTGGCGCCCCTTGCGGCCTCTGTTCTTGGCCAGCGGCGCCAGCGCGCTGCTGGCCGCGTGGTTGTATGCGGGCGGGGCAGGGCTGCTGCAGGGCAACCTGGGGCGCGCCGAAAACGTCTTCCTGCTCAAGTATCTGCTGTCGTCGCAGTCGGCCATACTCTGGATGAGCTGCCTGTTCGTGCTGGGCACGCTTTGCTATTGGGCGGGGCTGGCCCGGCCCGCGATCGCCTGGCTGGGCACGGTCCTGACCTGGGGCGGGGTATGGGCGGGGCTGACCGGCCTGCTGGTGCGCTGGCGCGAAGGACATTTGCTGGGACCGGATGTCGGACACATTCCGGTCAGCAACCTGTACGAGGTGTTCGTTTTTTTTGCACTGGTCACGGCGCTGTTCTACCTCTACTACGAGGCCCGCTACGCCACGCGAGCGCTGGGCGGCTTCGTCATGCTGGTGGTTGCCTCGATGGTCCTGTTCCTGTCCTGGTATTCGCTCACGCGCGGCGCCCATCAGATCCAGCCGCTGGTGCCCGCACTGCAAAGCTGGTGGATGAAGCTGCACGTGCCGGCCAATTTCGTGGGCTATGGCACGTTCTCGCTGGCGGGTGCGGTGGGCTTCGCCTACCTGGTCAAGCTGCACGGGCAGAGCGCAGCGGGCAAGCGCCTGATTCCAGTTTTCCTGCTGGGCGCGCTGCTATGCGCCGAGCCGATGATCTTCGGCTCGCGGCGGCTGTCGCCTGTGTGGATGCTGTATTTCGGCGGGGGCGCCATGGTCGTGGGCGCGGTGCTGGCGCTGCGCCGTCCCATTGCCCGCCGGCTGCCGTCCCTGGAGGTGCTGGAGGACATCATGTACCGGGCCATCGCGCTGGGTTTCGCCTTTTTCACCGTGGCCACCGTGCTGGGCGCGTTGTGGGCCGCCGACGCCTGGGGCGCGTATTGGCAATGGGATCCCAAGGAGACCTGGGCGCTGATCGTATGGCTGAACTATGCCGCCTGGCTGCACATGCGGCTGCTCAAGGGGCTGCGAGGAGAGGTGGCGGCCTACTGGGCGCTCGCCGGGTTGGTGGTGACGAGCTTCGCCTTTCTGGGGGTGAACATGTTTCTGTCGGGGCTGCATTCGTACGGCAGCCTGTAGCCCGCAGCAAAGATTCTGAATCGCGCCGGCTTTGCCACATCGGCATGGCGGCTATGCCGCAGGCGGTCGAGCGACTCATCGATCGGGCAGTGAACAGTATCTAGATTAGGGGAGGGGGCCGTGTCCGAATCCGGCGAGGAAAATAAGAAGCCCTTGCGTGTGCAAGGGCATGATGCTGTGTCAGCGGCGGGTATGCATCGCCATAAGGCTTGGCGATTGAGGCAACTGCCTCCGTTCAAATTCTTCTCGCTGAGCAAGATAGAGGCGCATGTCCGATTGGGAAAGGCCTGCCTGCTCCAGAGCATTGAGATCGTGCTCTTGAACCTGTGCGTCTTCGACGCGCTTCAAAGCTGGCACCGGCTTCGCAGCGACTACAGGCGGGGGGAAGTGGGTCAGGGACATAGCGTTCTCAATTGGGGCGTATCTGGCGGTTGAAGTAGCGAGAATTCAGCTTCGGTTCAAAGTAGTGCTTTCTCTTGATCCATACCAGTCCTTCAGCCTTCGTAATCACTGCTACATCAATCGGCCCACCTACTGATTGGGTGCGTGACGTTACCTTCTCTTTTAAAGATTCTAGCATCACCAAGGTTTCCGCCAACTCCGCGATCTCGGGGATGGCAAGGCCCGATACGACAGAGTGGAGAGGTCTCAAATGTGCGTTGAAGGTTGCGTAGGCCCATCCTTTTGTAAAGGCGGGGACGCTTTGAGCGATGGCAGCCTCAATATCGGCCTCAGGAATCGCTACCCCGGCGGCTTTTGCCGCTTGCCTGCAAGCATCTGCCGCATGTTTGCCGTACGACTCGCGGACTGTGCGCCAAACTTCTGGGCTGGCTCCTTGCGTGAATGTTTCGACCATGCTTCTTTGAGCGAATGGTTGAATCATCGAACCCTTGTTGGCCTCGAATGTGATTTCGTCGCTTTTGATCTTGGACCAGAGAAGCTTGCTGCCGACGAAGCTGTGGACGTGAATATTCTGGAAGCTCGGCATGAAGTCATCGGATCCGAAACCCGTGATTACCACGCCTGTGTAGTCCAATGACAGGGCATCTTCCCAATCGCAATATGCCGCTTCAATTGCAGTGGAAGCCAAGTCGACTGGGTTGATGATCGGCAGAAGATGTTGATGCTCCGCTTGTAAATATTCAATGATGTCTGTCTTGAGAACATCGACATCCCGCTCCAGCGCCTTCCAACGATCAGCCGAAGATAGATTCGCGTGAATCGGGGCAGCTTGAATCTCGGCGCAGACTTTTGCGAAGAAGGCAGTCCAGATCGCTTGGAGGGTGACTGCTGGCGTCTGCACATTTTTCAACGAGTCTGCCGACTCAAAGGCAGAGTGCAAGATGCGAATGACGAACTTGCGATACGCAGCGAGCGTGGACTCGTACCGCATTGCAGGAGGGAGCAGCCCTACGTGCTGATTTAGAAAGCGGACCAAGTCCGTTGCATAGTCTCCCACTTTGCGGAATGACTTCTTTCCTAGCTCTTCCCGATACGCCTTGAGAATCAGCTCCCATGGAACTTGATGCAGGTTTGCATTGTTGTAGATCATCACGGCAATCGGATGATCTACGGCAAGTTGGAAAATCTTGTTTGCACCCGAGGCATATGTGCTCTGACCATTGGAATCGCTAAATGTCACAGCGCTATCAGCTGCTAGCGCTATTCCCAGCCTGTTTGCTACTACCAACTCGCAAGTCATCGTTTGTGTCCTTGGCTCAGTTCATGAGCAACGAATCGATGTGGAACTCTTACGTCGATAGATAAAGAGCTTGCTTGGGTTATAACATTATGTAACAGGCGGTTGTGCGTCCATTGGTCTGATAGTTCGTCACGCAGAATCGCACAGCGATTTGGGGCATGGCATTGTGATCGGCGGTGCAGGTCCGCGGGGTGGGTGTGTTCCACTCGCCACACAGTTTGCAGACTCCCTTTGTGGGGATCCATGGTCTGGCCGATGGTCAGACTTGGGTGCACGGGTCAGGTGGCCGTTGAATGGCCTTCGGGACGCGGCTCTGCGGCAACTCCGAGCTATCGCGGCAAGGCATTGAGGTGTGCGGAGAAGAGGCGTATCGCTACTTGGATAGCGCACCTATCGCCTGTCGTTGGCTATTCAGGAGTAGATGAAACCTGCCGCCCAACCCTTTTGAAACTCATGGGTGTCTTGGCGGAAGCGGTGAGATTCGAACTCACGAACGGTTGCCCGTTGCCGGTTTTCAAGACCGGTGCAATCGACCACTCTGCCACGCTTCCTGGTATTGCGTATATTCCGGCGATCCGGCCATCAGGCAAACAATCTGCCGGGCCGGGAACACGATATGCCGTAAAGGGCGCAATAATAATCCATTTGCTGCAAAGGAGGCACGCGATGCACGCCGTAGAAATCTCTCGCCCTGGTGGCCCCGAGGTCCTGGTCCCCGTGGAGCGCCCCACGCCGGAAGCCGGCGCGGGTGAAGTCCTGATCAAAGTGAGCGCCGCGGGCGTCAACCGTCCCGACGTGTTCCAGCGCAAGGGCAACTACGCGCCGCCGCGCGGCGCCTCGGACCTGCCGGGCCTGGAAGTGGCCGGCGAGATCGTCGGCGGCGACCTGGCCGGCAGCGGTTTTGCCTTGGGCGACAAAGTCTGCGCCCTGGTGGCGGGCGGCGGCTACGCGGAATACTGCGTCGCGCCCGCGGCGCAATGCCTGCCGATTCCCAAGGGCCTGTCCGACATCGAGGCCGCCGGCCTGCCGGAAACCTATTTCACGGTCTGGAGCAACGTATTCGACCGCGGCCGCCTGTCCGAAGGCGAGGCATTGCTGGTGCATGGCGGCGCCAGCGGCATCGGCACCACGGCCATCCAGCTGGCCCGCGCCATGGGCCACAAGGTCTATGCCACCGTCGGCAGCGACGACCGGGCCCGCGCCGTGGAAGCGCTGGGCGCCGAGCGCGGCATCAACTACAAGACCCAGGATTTCGTGAAGGAAGTGCTGGACGCCACCGGCGGACGCGGCGTGGACGTGATCCTGGACATGGTGGCCGGCGATTACATCGGCCGCGACATGCAGTGCCTGGCCGACGACGGCCGCATCGTCATCATCGCCCAGCTGGGCGGTTCCCACGCCAATGTGGATACGGCCCAGGTCATGCGCCGCCGCCTGACCATCACCGGCTCGACCTTGCGTCCCCGTCCGGTCGCCTTCAAGGGCGCCATCGCGCGCGCCCTGCGCGAGCAGGCCTGGCCCCTGCTGGAAAAAGGGGCCATCAAGCCCATCGTGCACGCCACCTTCCCGCTGGCCGAGGCCTCGCGCGCCCATGCCATGATGGAAAGCGGTGAAAACATCGGCAAAATCATCCTGACCATGTAAGAAATGGGGGGCGCTCGGCGTAGCGTCCCGCAACAGGATACAATCACGGGTTTCGCCTGGAATTTTTTCCAGGCAGGCCCGTGGGCGGTTGCTACGCAGCCCTTGGCTCGCCCCAGTCCAACCGATACAGATACCTCGCCATGACTTCAGTCGAAAACCGCGCCCGCCTCGTGCTGGGCAACTGGAAGATGCACGGCAACCTGGCCGAGAACGCCGCGTTGCTGACCGAGCTGCGCGCCGCGGATGCTGCGAGCCACTGCGAAATCGGCATCTGTGTGCCGTTCCCCTACCTCGCGCAAGCGGCGTCGGCCCTGACCGGCAGCAGCGTGTCCTGGGGTGCGCAAGACGTCAGCGCCCATGAAAAGGGCGCCTACACCGGGGAAGTCTCCGGCGCCATGCTGAAGGAATTCGGCTGCCGCTGGGTCCTGGCCGGTCACTCCGAGCGCCGCGTGCTGCACGGCGAGACCGACGAGGCCGTGGCCGCCAAGGCCCAGGCCGCGCTGGCTGCCGGCCTGACCCCGGTGGTGTGCGTGGGCGAATCCCTGGCCGACCGCGAAGCCGGCAACACGCTGGCCGTGATCGAACGCCAGTTGAAGCCCGTCCTGGCGCTGGGCGCCGAGGCGGTTTCGCGCATGGTCCTGGCCTATGAGCCCGTCTGGGCCATCGGCACCGGCCGCACCGCCAGCCCCGAGCAGGCGCAGGAAGTCCATGGCGCCATCCGCGCCGCCCTGCGCGCGCTGGGCGCGGCGCAGGTGCAAGTGTTGTACGGCGGTAGCGTCAAAGCTGCCAATGCCGCCAGTTTGTTCGCCATGACTGATATCGACGGTGCCCTGGTCGGCGGCGCGTCGCTCGTGGCCGAAGAATTTTTGCGAATCGCCGCTATCTAAGTTTCCGTTCCGGAGTCTGTAATGCCCTTGATGCTCAAAATCCTGCTGGCCGTCCAAGTGATCTCGGCGCTGGCTATCATCGTCCTGGTCCTGCTTCAGCAGGGCAAAGGCGCCGACATGGGGTCCGCCTTCGGCAGTGGCTCGGCCGGCAGCCTGTTCGGCGCCACCGGCGCGGCGAACTTCCTGTCGCGCGCGACCAAGTGGGCCGCCGTGGTCTTCTTCGCGTCCACCGCCGGCCTGGCTTATGTCAGCCACAAGGGCAATAGCGGCCCTGCCGTCGACTCCGGCGTGATGCAAAGCTTCCCGGCCGACCGTTCGGTGCCGCAAGTGCCGGGCGCAGCGCCCGCTCCCGCTGGTTCGTCGGTTCCCGGCGCGGGTTCGGTGCCCGCCGCTCCGGCCAAGCCCGACGCGTCGGTGCCCTCGGTCCCGGCCGCACCCGCCACCCCGGCCGCACCGGCCGCAGGCGACAAGCCCGCCGAAACGCCCGCGGCGCCGGCGAAGTAAGCCACAGCAAACGGAAAGGCCGGCACATGCCGGCCTTTTTCATGGGCGGCTTGCGGCTGCCCGGATATCCTGTCATCGGCGGCCGTTAGCATGCGCCGTCGCCGCGCCGGCAGCGGGTAGGGTATCGTTGCCTGCGCATCCGGTTCCTGTTCCTCGATCTCTGCCATGGCCACATCCAAACGCACTCCCCGAACCCCGACCGCCGCCGATCAGCAGCGGGGCTCGCCGCAGGCCATGCTGGCGCGCATCCAGAGCCTGCTGCCCTCGATGGGGGCGGCCTCGCAGCGCATCGGCGAGTTCGTCATACGCAACCCGGCCGAGGTGGTGCACATGTCGGTCAGCGAAGTGGCCGAGCGCACCCAGTGCAGCGAAGGCAGCGTGGTGGGTTTTTGCAAGCTGCTGGGCGCCACGGGCTTTCAACAGCTGAAGATCGCGCTGGCGCAGCAGATCGTGCAGCCGGTGCAGTACATCCATGAAGACCTGGCGGCCCAGGACACGCCCGAGCAGGTCGTCAGCAAGATCTTCCACAGCAATATCCAGACCCTGCAGGAAACGGAATCGGTGCTGGACGTGGCCGCGCTGTCGGCGGCCGTGGAACTGATCCGCGGCGCCCGCCGCGTGGAAATCTACGGCATCGGCAGCTCGGCCGTCATCGCGCATGACGCGCACTACCGCATGTTGCGCATCGGGCTGCATGCCACGGCAGTGACCGATTCCCACGTGCAGGCCATCAGCGCGTCGCTGACCGGGCCGGACGTCGCCGTGCTGACCATTTCGCATTCCGGCAGCACCCATGAAACCGTGTTGGCGACGCGGCTGGCCAAGGAAGCCGGGGCGCGCACGATCTGCATCACCAATTTCGGCAAATCGCCGATCCAGGAACACGCGGACGTGGTGCTGCACACCATGTCGCGCGAGACCCGTTTCCGCACCGAGGCCATGACCAGCCGGTTGGCGCAGTTGGCCATCATCGACACGCTCATCGCCTGCCTGGCCCTGTCCGACTACGACAAGGCCGTCTCCACGCTGCGCAGCACCTTCGACGTGCTGTCGAACAAGCGCTACTGATCGCCTTCGATGTCCGCCGGCAGCGCATGCCTGCGCGGACGCGCGCCATCCAGCAGCCCCGCCACGTCCGGCGCATCCGCGTAAGGCGCAGTGCCGACCAGCAGATAGCCGATGCCCAGGCGCACCGCGCCCAGCGCATCGGTGCGCACGTTGTCGCCGATGACCGTGGCGTCCGCCGGCGCGAGGCCCAGCCGGCGCAATCCTTCCTCCAACAGCATGGCTCCCGGCTTGCCGAGTATTTGCGGGCGCACGCCAGGCGCGCAGGCCAGCACCGACTGCAGTAGCGCGCCTGTTTCGGGGACGATGGCGCCTTGCGGGCCGGGATGGGTGAGATCGCCGTTGCTGACCATCAAGGCCGCGCCGCGCGCCAGCTCGCCTGCCAGGGTCTGCAGCGTCCCGTAGCCGAACGACAGATCGCGCGCCAGCAGCACGATGTCCGCATCGCGGTCCACCAGCGCCAGCCCCAGGCTGGCGGCGAAGCCGCGCAATGCGTCCGAGGCGCAGAGCAGCACCGCGGCCCGCGGATGCTGCCGGGCGATATGGCGCACGGCCTGCTCGCCGGCCAGGATCAGCGTTTCGGCTTGCACCGGCAGGCCCATCGCCCGCAAGCGCGGCGCCAGGCCTGCCGCCGTGTCAGTGGAATTGTTGGACACGATGACGCAGCGTCCCGCCCAGCGGGTCAGCAGCTCGCTGGCGCCCGGTATCACTTCATGGCCCCGTATCAATGTCCCGTCCAGATCCAGGATCAGGCCGCGCGAGCGGGCGGTCCAGGGCGGTTCCGACGTCGGGGCTTGGGAATGGGAAGCGAGAGGAGTGCAGGCAATGCGGGTCATGGATCGGCGTGGTGGCGTCGAAGCGCGTGCAGGGTTGAAAGGAGTGGGCGCCCGCTACGGTTCGGGCCTGCCCGGCGGCTGTGATTCTATCTGAACAAAATTCAAAAATTCATTTTTTTGATTTGAGCAATTTTCATTTTCCTGTCATGTGCCATCACTAATCTGCGTCCGGAATCAGGGCCGAGCACGCAGCGCCCCGATGGCAACCTCAACAAGACTAGGAACAGAAAAATGAAGATCCGCAATTGCGCGCCCGCCCTGGCGCTGGTTTCCCTGCTGGCCGCCGCACCCCTCGCGCAAGCCCAATCCCTGGCCGACGGCTCGCAGCAGCGTCCGTTGCGCGTGCTGCTGATACCTGCCGATGGCGGCACCGAATCGGGCACCAAGGCCGACTACGCGCCGATCTTCAATGCGATCACGCGCAGCACCGGGCTGCATTTCCAACTGACGGTGGGCCAATCCTACGGCGCCGTGGTCGAAGGCATGTGCAACCAGTTGGCCGAGGTCGCGTTCCTGGGACCGGTTTCGTACGTGCAGGCGCACGAGCGCCAATGCGCGCAGTTGCTGGCCGTGGGCGTGCAGAAAGGCGAGTCCGCCTACTACGCCGCGATGTTCGCCCGGGCCGATTCGCCGATCAATACGTTGGCCGACCTGAAGGGCAAGCGCGCCGCGTTCGGCGACGTGAACTCGGCTTCCAGCTTCACCTTCCAGGTGGCGTCCATGATCAAGGACGGCATGAACCCGGCCAAGGACCTGGCGGCGCTGCAATTGACCGGCAGCCACGCCAGCAGCCTGGCCGCGCTGGTGCAGGGCCAGGTCGACGCGGCCGCGCTGTCGTTCGATTCCTTCGACAAGGCGGTGCGCCAGGGCGCGGTGGACCCGAAGTCCGTGAAGGTGATCTTCAAGAGCGAACCCATCCCGTATCCGCCGCTGGCAATGAACACCAAGCTGCCCGAGTCGCTGAAGGCGACGCTCAAGCAGGCATTTGCCAAGGTGCATCAGGCGCCCGGCGTGACCCCGGACATGGTGCGCGGCTACGGCGGCGCCAAGCTGGATCGCTTCGACACCGAGTTCTCCGAGGCGCAGTTCGCTGGCCCGGCTTCGAAGATGGCCCTGCTGACCGACGAGATCAAGGGCGAAATCCTGCAGAAGGCGGCACAGCGGTGATCGCCGGAGCAAGCGAAATGGACATGCTGCGCTACGACGCCGTCGGCATGCGCTACGCCGACGGGACCGCGGCCCTGAACTCGGTGTCGCTGCAGGTGCCGCGCGGCCAGTTCTGCGTCATCCTCGGCGCCTCGGGCGCGGGCAAATCGACCTTGCTGCGCATGGCCAACGGCTTGACCGTGCCGACCCAAGGGGAAGTGTGGGTCGATGGCACGCAGGTGCAGCCTTCGACGCTTGCTGCCGTGCGGCCACGGATCGGCATGGTGCATCAGCACTTCAACCTGGTGTCGCGCGCGACGGTCGCGACCAACGTGCTGTCGGGCGCGCTGCCCGGCTTGCCGGCATGGCGCGCCTATCTGATGCGCTTCCCCGCGGAATTGCGCGAACGGGCCTGCAAGCTGGTGCGCGAAGTCGGCCTGCAGCCCGAACATCTGCAACGCCGCGTGAGCGAATTGTCTGGCGGCCAGCAGCAGCGCGTGGGCATCGCCCGCGCCTTCATGCTGGCCCCGGCCTTGTTGCTGGCCGACGAGCCGGTGGCCAGCCTGGACCCGCGCATCAGCCGCGACATCCTGGAGCTGTTGCGCAATCAGGCGCGGGAACGCGGCGCGACCGTCCTGTGCAGCCTGCACCAGGTCGATCTGGCCCGCGAGTTCGCCGACCGCATCGTGGCGCTGCGCCATGGCGTCATGGTGTTCGACGGACCGGCGGGCGCGTTCGATGAGGCCACCGCCCGCGCCCTGTATCGGGCCCCGCAGCCGGAGAGCGGCATCGCCGCTGCCGATCTTGCGGGCCGCGGCCATGTCGAGCCGCGCGCGGCCAGGCCGATCCGGCCGGCGGTGTTGTCGGCGGGAGGCGCGCAATGAACACGCAGGCATTGAAAACGCCGGCCGACAACGCGGCCTGGCGCCTGGATCCGCCTTACGGCGCCCGCGCGCTGCTGATCGTGATCGCGGCGCTGATGTTGTTCCTCTACACCGGCCAACGGGTCGAGATGGGCCGCATGGCGGCGCTGACCCTGGACGGCGCGCTGGCGGCGGTGGGCCTGAAGCAGCAGTCCCAGGTCACGGCGGGCCTGGGCGCCCTGGCCGACAACCTGTTCCCGCTGCAGGTCTCTTATCGCACCGAGACCTCGCGCATAGAAGGATTCGATCCGGACAAGTTGCCGTGGCTGGCCCGTGTGGAAACGCTGCAGGTGACCGAAAACCGGTTGAATCCGCACACGCTGAAGATGGAAGACGAGGTGTCCACGCAGACCTATCTGGTCGAGCCGCTGGGCTATCTGTGGCGGGTGGCGGTGAAGATGGTCGAGACCTTCGAGATAGCCATCTGGGCGACCTTGCTGGCCGTACTGGGCAGCGTGCCGCTGGCCTATTGCAGCGCCCGCAATTACGCCCCCAACCGGCTGCTGTACGTGGCGGCGCGGGCCATCGTCAGCATGTTCCGCGCGATGCCCGAGCTGATCTGCGCGCTGTTCCTGGTGCTGGCCTACGGCTTCGGCCCGATTGCCGGGGTGCTGGCGCTGGCCATCCATTCGATGGGATTCCTGGGCAAGTTCTACGCCGAGGATATCGAGACGGCCGACGCCAAGCCGCAAGAGGCGCTGGCCGCGATCGGCGCCAGCAAGCCGCGCGTGTTGGCCTATGCCGTGCTGCCGCAAGTCATGCCCAAGTTCACCGGCTACACCCTGTACATCCTGGACCGCAACGTGCGCATGGCCACGGTCGTGGGCCTGGTGGGCGCGGGCGGCATCGGCCAGGAGCTGAAAGGCCGCTACGACATGTACCAGTACGCCCACGTCGGGACCATTCTCGTCGTGATCTTCATCACCGTGTTCTTGCTGGACCAGGTCGCCGCCCGCTTGCGGCGCCGCTTGAGCTGAGCTGGCGCGGCGGCCAGCCAGGCCGCCGCGCCCCGATAGGTTTTCTGCCGGACGGACCCGGCAACGTTCCCTGACCAGGAGTTTTCATGACCCCGTACTTTGCACTGGGCCGCGCCCTTGTTGCGGCCATCGCCTTGAGTTTGACCCTTGCCGCCTGCGGCGGCGATGACGACTCGGATGACGGCGCGACCGCGCCGCCCGAGACCGGACAGCCCGAGACGCCGCCGCCCGCGCCGCAACTGCGCTGCGCGCCCTGAACGCCCGATCCGCTCAACCCAACGCAAGAGTAGCCCCATGACCAAGACCTACCCCTCGCATTCCGCCAGCGTGTCCCCGGCCTTGCCGGGCCGCCGGCAGTTCTTCCGCGCCTCGGCCCAGGCGGCCGGCGCCCTGTCGGCGATGGCCTTGCTGCCCGCCTCGATCCAGCGCGCGCTGGCGGTTCCCGCGGCGGTCGAAAGCGGCACCATCAAGGACATCAAGCACATCGTGATCCTGATGCAGGAGAACCGCTCGTTCGACCACTATTTCGGCACCATGCGCGGCGTGCGCGGCTTCGGCGACCGCTTCCCGATTCCGCTGGCCAGCGGCAAGTCGGTGTTCTTCCAGCCCGACCCCAAGGGCGGCCAGGACATCCAGCCCTTCCGCCGCGATTCCAGGACCAGCAACGCGCTGATCGGATCGGGCACGCCGCACAATTTCCCCGACCAGCAGGCGGCCTGGAACCAGGGCAAGATGGACCAGTGGATCCAGTACAAGAACCAGGCCACCATGGGCTTCTTCATGCGCGAGGACATTCCGTACCAGTTCGCGCTGGCCGACGCCTTCACGGTCTGCGACGGCTATCACTGTTCCATCCTGACCGGCACCGATCCCAACCGCATCGTGTTCTGGTCGGGCGCCAATGCCAATCCCGAACTGCGCAAGCTGGGCGTGAACAGCACCGATACCGATTCGGAGCCCGTCAACTCGCGCTGCTGGCCCAGCCCGTCCAACTGGGTCGCGGGCCGCGCGCAACTGGCCGACGGTTCGGGCCAGGTCGACCCCGTGACGGGCGTCTACAACTACAAGTACAAGAACAGCGCCTTCAAGTGGGACACCTTGCCCGACCTGCTGCAGCGCGCCGGGGTCAGTTGGCACATCTACCAGAACATGAACAACAACTGGACGGGCGCGATGCATGGCTGCCTGGCCTTCAAGAGCTTCCGCACCGCGCAGCCGGGTTCGCCGATCTATGAACACGGCCTGACGGGCGGCCCCGAGAAGAACGACGGCGCCGTCAATTTCCTGGCGCAGCTCAAGCAGGACGTGGCCAACGGCACCTTGCCGCAGGTGTCCTGGGTGCTGCCCACCCAGGCGCTGGCCGAGCATCCGGGCAGCAGCGAAGGCGTGGCCGGCGCGGCCGACTTCATTGCCGACGTGCTGGACGCGTTGACCTCCAATCCGGAAGTCTGGAGCAAGACCGCGCTGTTCGTGACCTTCGACGAGAATGACGGCTTCTTCGATCACGCCGCCATGCCGGCAGTGCCGTCCTATGACGCCAACGGCGTGCTGATGGGCAAGTCCACCGTGCCGCTGGACGGCGAGTACTTCGATGCCTCGGTGGGCAGCTACCTGAAGGCCGATGACAAGATCACCGGCAACATCCGGCCGTGGGGCCTGAGCTCGCGCGTGCCCATGTACGTGGTGTCGCCGTGGAGCAAGGGCGGCTGGGTCAATTCGCAGGTGTTCGATCACACCTCCGTGGGCCGGTTCCTGGAGCAGCGCTTCGACATCAAGGTCGACGCCATCAGTCCTTGGAGCCGCGCGGTTTGCGGCGACCTGACCTCCTGCTTCGACTTCGTCAGCCCCAACGATCCCCGCGTGCCCACGCTGCCCGACACCAGCAACTATCCCGCGATCAACGCGGCGCAGAAGCTGTTGCCCACCACTGCCGTGACGCAGGCGCCCGCCATCCCCCAGCCGCTGTTCCAGGAGACCGGCACGCGGCTGTCGCGCGCGCTGCCTTATGAACTGCACACCAGCGCCCGGCTTGGCGCGGACGGCGCCGTCGAACTGCTGTTCAGCAACACGGGCGAAGCGGGCGCGGTGTTCCATGTGTACGACAAGCGCAACCTGGACCTGATCCCGCGGCGCTACACCGTCGAAGCCGGCAAGACGCTGTCGGACACCTGGACCGGCGGCGACTATGACCTGTGGGTGTACAGCAGCAACGGCTTCGTGCGGACCTTCTCCGGCAACACGCAGCGCGGCGCGGCTTTGGAAGTGCAGGTCTGCTACGAGCCGGCCGGCAGCGCGCTCTACGTGAAGGTGTCCAACCGCGGCACGGCCAGCCTGCAGGCGAACCTGCAATCCAACGCCTACCGCAAGGACGGCCCCTGGACCCTGACGGTCGAGCCGGGCAAGGTCGCCGAACACCACTGGTCCATCAAGGAAAGCGGCAACTGGTACGACTTCACCGTCACCGCCGAAGGCTTCGAACGCCGCTTCGCCGGACGCATGGAGAACGGCCGCGCGAGCGTCAGCGACCCCGCCATGGCGCTGCATCTGTGATGGCCCAGGCATGAGCGGGCCAGGCGCGCATCGGGGTGCGCGCCTGGCCATCCGCAACAAAAAACTACCAACATGATCATGAAGAACACATACGCAATTCTGGCCGCCAACGGCTTGTCGGTGGCGGTTCTGGTGGGTGCGCTGGCCGGGGGATCGGCCGCGCAGGCGCAGACCGCGCCGCCCGTGATGTGGGACGGCAGCAATCTCGGCTATGGACCGGGCGCCGCCCAGGGTGTGACGGGCAAGGGTAATCACGCCATAGGCAAGAACGCCGGCGTCAACGTGAAAGGCAGCAACAACATCGGCCTGGGCAATGGCGCGGGCCAGGACGTGAGCACCAACTGGAACCTCGCGATCGGCGAAGGCGCGGGCTCCAAGGTCGGCGGCAAGAACGCCAACCAGGCCATCGGCTATTACGCCGGCACCAACGTGCAGGGCGGCTGGAACCAGTCGTTCGGCCGCAGCGCCGGGCAGAACGTCACGGGCGACTACAACGATGCCTTTGGCTTCTGGGCCGGCACGGACACGGTGGGCAACAACAATGCCGCCTATGGCACCAACGCCGGCCGCAACGTCACCGGCAACGGCAACTCGGCATTCGGCCAGGAAGCGGGCCGCAATGTCGTCGGCGACGGCAACCTGGCGCTGGGCCAGAACGCGGGCCAGAACGTGGAGGGCGAGGGCAACCTGGCGCAGGGCAAGAATGCCGGGCAGAACGTGACCGGCGCCAACAACATGGCTGCCGGCGCCTACGCGGGCTACGGCGTGCAGGGCGATGGCAATACGGCTAGCGGGCTGGCCGCCGGCCGCGACGTCGTCGGCAACAACAACGTGGCGCAGGGCACGGCCGCCGGGTCGGGCGTGCGCGGCAGCGACAACGTATCGATAGGCTCGAATGCCGGACGCGGTTCCGTGGCGGACCGCAGCGTGTCGGTGGGCGCGGACTCGTCCGCGGCTACGCAGAGCGTCGCGGTCGGTGCCGGCGCGGTGGCCAGCGCGGGCAACAGCGTGGCGCTGGGGGCTGGGTCCTCGGCGGCGCGCGGCGCGCAGGAAGGCTACGAGGCCTACGGCATGGCGCGGCCCCAAAACTCCACCGGCGAGGTGAACGTGGGCGGACGCCAGATGACGGGCGTGGCGGCGGGCAGCGAGGACACCGATGCCGTCAACGTGGGTCAGCTGCGCGCCGCCAGCAGCGCAAGCGAGGCGCGCGTGGGCGCCGTCGAGCATTCCGTGCAGAACCTGCGCAATGACCTGGATTCCCAGGAGCGCATGCTGAGCGCGGGCGTGGCCGCGGCCATGGCGACGGCTTCCTTGCCGCAGGCCTATCTGCCGGGCCGCAACATGCTGTCCATGGCGGGCGGCACCTGGAATGGCGAATCGGGCTACGCCATGGGCCTGTCGCGCGTTTCCAGCGGCGGGCGCTGGGTCTACAAGGTATCGGCCAACGGCACGTCCCGCGGTGATTTCGGCGGCGCGGCGGGGGTCGGATACCAGTGGTGAGCCTGGGCCTGCGATAATGCCGCAAGCGCTGCGGCCGGCGATGGGACGCCGGCCGCGGCCAGCACAGGCATACCCGGATCGGCCCCATGGAAAAGCGTTTGATGCCATCGATGATGGCGCTGCAATGTTTCGAGGCGGTGGCGCGGCACATGAGCTTCACGCGCGCCGCCGAGGAACTGCACATGACCCAGAGCGCGATCAGCAAGCAGATCGCGCAGCTGGAGGCGCTGCTGCGCAACCCGCTGTTCCTGCGGGTGCGGCGGCGCCTGCAACTGACGCCTGCGGGAGCCTTGTACCAGTCCGAGGTCAGGGCCATCCTGAACCAGGTGGACATGTCCTCGCGCTACATCCTGACCTACGGCAGCGAGACCCAGGTGCTCACCATCGGCACCCAGCCCACCTTCGGCGCGCGCTGGCTGATCCCGCGCCTGCAAGGCTTCATGGCCGCGCATCCGGACATCCAGGTCAAGGTGCGCAGCGAAACCCGGCCCTTCGACCTGATGCAGGCCAAGATCGACATCTCCTTCTTCTTCGGGCATGGCACCTTGCCGGGCGCCCAGTGCCGGGAATTGTTCGGTGCAGAGGTGGTGCCGGTGTGCGCGCCCGGCTTTCTTCCGGGTGACAGGGTCGACAGCCTGGATGCGCTGAGCGCGCAGGCGCTGATCCAATGCGCTTCGCGCCCGGAAGCCTGGCACGACTACTTCTCGCGTCAGCAGTTCCAGTCCGACCGCAGCTACCACGGTCCCCGCTTCGATACCTTCTACATGTGCGTGCGTGCGGCAGAGGGCGGCTGCGGCGTGGCGTTGACGCCGCGCCTGCTGGCCGAAGAGGAGTTGCAGGCCGGCAAGCTGGTGATTCCCTGGGACTATGTGCAGCCCAGCGACGGCGCGTACTTCGTCGCCTACTCCGAGCATTCGGCCGAAGTGCCCAAGATCAAGCAGTTCGTCGCCTGGGTGGAACAAGAGGCCGCACGCAAGCGCGAGCGCGACGCCCAGCGCGCGCGATCCATGAAAAAACGGACTGATTAAACCGATTTTTTTCATTTGATTGCGCGCGCAGCGCATGATTTCATGCGGCCATCCTTGTTTACCGATGTGCCGAGCCCGCCATGAGTCAGAATTTCGTCAATCCGGACCAGATCCGCGCCTGGTTCTCCCGCGCCATGTCCGACATGTACAAGTCGGAAGTGCCGCTGTACGACACGCTGCTGGACCTGGTCGCACAGGTCAACGCCAAGACGCTGGCCGAGCAGCCCGAGCTGGCCACGCAGCTGGCGCGCACCGGCGAGATCGAGCGCCTGGACATCGAGCGCCACGGCGCGATCCGAGTCGGCACCGCGCAGGAACTGGCCAACCTGCGGCGCGTGTTCGCCGTGATGGGCATGCAGCCGGTGGGCTATTACGATCTGTCGCCGGCCGGCGTGCCGGTGCATTCCACCGCCTTTCGCGCCACCCACGAAGCCTCGTTGCAGGCCAGCCCGTTCCGCGTCTTTACCTCGCTGCTGCGGCTGGAACTGATCGCCGACGAGACCTTGCGCGAGAAGGCCGCCCGCATCCTGGCCGCGCGCCAGATCTTCACCGCGCGCACGCTGGAACTCGCGGCCCGCTTCGAGGCGCAGGGCGGATTGGATGTAGCCGCGGCCCGCGAATTCGTGGAAGAAGCCCTGCATACCTTCCGCTGGCACAGCGAGGCCACCGTCAGCCTGGAAGACTACGAGGAACTGCATGGTCAGCATCGCCTGATCGCCGACGTGGTGGCCTTCAAGGGCCCGCACATCAACCACCTGACCCCGCGCACGCTGGACATCGATGAAGCCCAGGCCGAGATGCCCCGCCGCGGCGTGTCCGCCAAGGCCGTGATCGAAGGCCCGCCGCCGCGCAGGTGCCCGATCCTGCTGCGCCAGACCAGCTTCAAGGCGCTGGAGGAAGCGGTCCTGTTCGCCGGCGCCGACGGCCAGTCCGCGGCCGGCAGCCACACGGCGCGCTTCGGCGAGATCGAGCAGCGCGGCGTCGCGCTGACCCGCAAGGGCCGGGCGCTGTACGACCAGTTGCTGGACCTGGCCCGCAGCCGCATCAGCGGCGCGCCCAAAGAAGGCAATGCAGCGGCCTACATGCAGAACCTGCAGGACTGTTTCGCCGCCTTCCCGGATGACTACGACGCGCTGCATGCGCAGGGGCTGGCCTATTTCCGCTATTTCCTGACCGGCAAGGAAGGCGCGGATCCCGAGGCCGGCCTGCAGGACCTGATCGCCCAGGGCCACATCCGCTTCGAGCCGCTGGTGTACGAGGACTTCCTGCCCGTCAGCGCGGCCGGCATCTTCCAGTCGAACCTGGGCGACAAGGCCCAGGCCGAATACGCGCAGAACGCCAGCCAGGCCGCTTTCGAGCAGGCCCTGGGCGCCAAGGTGCAGGACGAACTGGCGCTTTACCAGGATACGCAGGACCGTTCGCTGGCCGCCTGCATGCAGGCGCTGCGCGAGCAGGCCGGCTCGCCGGTGGCCGCATGAGCCGTCTGGACCGTTGCCTGTCCATGCGCGACTTCGAACGCGAGGCGCGGCGCATCATGCCGCGCTGCGTCGAAGGCTACGTCTGCGGCGGCACCGAGGACGGCGCTTCGCTTGCCGAGAGCGTGCGCGCGCTGGGCGACGTGGGTTTCCGGCCGCGCGGCCTGCGCGTGGTCGACCAGCGCAGCAGCCGGGTCGAACTCTACGGACAGCGCTACGCCATGCCGCTGGGGTTCGCGCCTACCGGGTTCTCCGCCATCGTCATGCATGAGTGCGACCTGGCGTTGGCGCAGGCCGCCCAGCAGGCCGAGATTCCGTTCATCATCAGCGGCGCTTCCAGCGTACCGCTGGAACGTTTGCAGGAAGCCACCGGCAAGCGCTGCTGGTACCAGGCTTATCTGCCAGGCAATACCGAGCGCATCGCCAAGCTGCTGGCGCGGCTGCGCCAGGCCGAGATCCCGGTGCTGGTGGTGACCATCGACACCTGCGTGGGCGCCAACCGCGAGAACCTGCAGAAGCTCTCGTTCACCGTGCCCTTCAAGCTCAGCCCCAGCGTGATGCTGGACGGCATGCGCCATCCGCGCTGGAGCTTCAACGTCTTCCTGCGCACGTTGCTGGGCAGCGGCATCCCCAGGTTCTCGAACCTGTACGAAGAAATCGGCCCGCCCATCACGCAAGACCCGCCCAACGGTTTTCGCGGCGAACGCGACAAGCTGTCGTGGGAGCACATCCGCTGGATCCGCGAGAACTGGCCCGGCAAGCTGGTGCTCAAGGGCGTGATGCATCCCGACGATGCGCGCCTGGCCTATGCGGCGGGCGCCGACGGCGTGATCGTGTCGAACCATGGCGGACGCCAGCTGGATGGCTGCATCTCGCCCCTGCAGGCGCTGCCCGACGTGGTGGCCGCGGTGCCGCCGGGCTTCCCGGTCATGGTAGACGGCGGCTTTCGCCGCGGCTCCGACGTGCTCAAGGCCGTGGCCCTGGGCGCGCGCATGGTCTTCACCGGCAGGCCCCAATTGTTCGGCGCGGCCGTGGCCGGCAGCGCCGGCATCCGCAAAGTGGCGGACATATTCCGCAGCGAGATCTCGACCAACATGGCGCTGCTCGGCTGCGCGACGCTGGCCGACCTCACCCCGGACCTGATCGCGCCCTTGCGGCCGGCGGCGACCGCCTGACGCGGGCGGCGCCAGCCGCCCCGGGCAGGAGCACCCGCACAACAACAAAAAAACGGCGCGCATTTCCATGCGCGCCCATCCGTTTTCGACAGGAGGAAACATGAAGAAGATCTATACCAAACTGGCCGGCGTGGCGGCAGTGCTGGCGTGCATCGCCAGCGGACCGGCGCAGGCCCAGGCCGGCGCCTATCCGACCAAGCCGGTGCGGCTGGTCGTGGGCTACGCCCCGGGCGGCACCACCGACATCAGCGCGCGCATGATCGCCGACGTGCTGGGCAAGGAATTCGGCCAGACCTTCGTGGTCGAGAACAAGCCCGGCGCCAACAGCAACATCGGCGCCGAGTCCGTCGCCCGTTCGGCGCCCGACGGCTACACCCTGTTCGTCGGATCGATTTCCACCGCGATCAACCAGTCGCTCTATTCCAAGATGTCCTATGACGCGCTCAAGGACCTGGACGCCGTCGCCCTGCTGAACGTGGTGCCCAACATCCTGGCCGTCAACGCCAGCGTGCCGGTCAAGTCGGTGCAGGAATACATCGCCTACGCCAAGAAGAACCCCGGCAAGCTCACCTGCGCCTCGCCCGGCAACGGCTCGTCCGCGCACCTGGGCTGCGAACTCTTCAAGATGAAGACCGGCATCGACATCCTGCACGTTCCGTACCGCGGCAGCGGCCCGGCCGTGGCCGACCTGCTGGGCGGACAAGTGGACTCGATCTTCGACAACCTGCCGCCGCTGCTGCCGCACGTGCGCGCGGGCAAGCTGACGGGTCTTGCCGTCACGACCGGCAGCCGCGTGCCGTTCGCCCCGGAAATCCCCACCATCGCCGAATCCGGAGTGGAAGGCTTCGACGTGGCGGCCTGGTTCGGCGTGTATGCGCCGGCTGGCACCCCGCCCGAAATCGTCCAGAAGGTCAACGCCGCCATCAACAAGGCCCTGACCTCCGACGCCGCGCTGGCCGCCAGCTACCAGACCAACGGCTTCCTCATGCCCCCGCCGCCCAACACGCCGCAAGCGTTCAAGGCCTTCATGGAAAGCGAAACCCGCAAGTGGGGCGAGGTCGTCAAGGCGACCAACCTGCAGATCAACTGATAGGCTGGGGAAGGGGCCGTCCGCGGCCCCTCAGAAGCGTTCTTGGGGACGGATTGGTGGCGTTGCAGCGACAAAGCAGCACGGAACCACCCGATTCCTGATTTGCGTGATAGAATGTTCGACTTTCCAGGAAAGCACGCTTTTCTGGTTGAAGTTAGCCGACGTGGTGAAATTGGTAGACACGCTATCTTGAGGGGGTAGTGGCGAAAGCTGTGCGAGTTCGAGTCTCGCCGTCGGCACCAAGAATTTGTTCCAGGCATACGCCTGGAAAGTAAAAAGCCCGTAAGAATCCATTTCTTACGGGCTTTTTGTCGCTTGCTTCATCCGATCGTGGACAGGCAGCGAGCCAAGAATGTTGCATTTGCACGCTTGCTGGCGGCAGCGCACCTGCGCCGGAAAGTCATGGGGCGGACCTCAAGAGGGGAGACGACGAAAGACTCCGGGCCCCTGTGTATGATTCGTGCTCGCCATGCAAAACAAAACTCACGGAGACAAAATGCGAACCACTCGCAAAGTGCCGGGCGCAACGCGCTCCATGGCCGGTACGGATCGCATGCGCGTCTCTGACCTTTTCACGATAGCTGGGCGGGCCGTCCATTCCATGTGAATCGTCAGTAGTCATTCCATGTCAAAGAAAATTCCCCCCATGAATCCTCTGCGCGCGTTCTATGTCGTCGCGCGCACCAAGAGTCTGACCAAGGCCGCCAAGGAGCTTCACGTCGGCCAGTCGGCGATCAGCAAGCAGCTGGACGTGCTGGAGAAGTATCTGGGGGTAAAGCTGTTCCGGCGCGAACAGCGGGGCATCAGTCTGACGGATATCGGGGAAGAGCTCGGAGAGCGGATCATTCCGGCCTTCGACCAGATCGCGGATGCGACCCATAGCATCATGGAGCAGGGCAACGACAACAAGATACGCGTGCATACCTATACGACGTTTGCCGCGAAGTGGCTGATCCCGCGACTGGAAAGCTTCCAGAAGAAATACCCAGAGTTTTCAGTCCTGATCATCAATCTGGTCAAGGACATTGATTTCGAGCGGGACCGCATTGATTTCAGCATCCAGTTGGGTAGCGGCGGCAACCCCGACACCGAAGCCGATCTATTGTTCGACGACATCATCGAGCCGGTTTGCAGCAACGCGTTTCTGAGAAAGCATGCTCCGGAAACCGCGTATCCCCAAGCCATCCTGCGCACGCGGCTACTGGTTTCGCACTATCGGCCCAAGGGGGAGTGGAAGATGTGGGCAAAGGCGCACGGGCACTTGGCCGATATTGCCGATACCCACCAGATGAATTTCAGCAGCTCGGTGCTGACGTGGCAGGCCGCCATGGACGGCCTGGGCGTGGCGATCGGTCAGGTGGCGCTCTTGATGGGGGACATCGAAGAAGGGAGCCTGCTGTATCCGTTCAAGCAGCCGGTAAGAACAGGCCTTTCCTTCTACCTGCTGCGACCCAAGGTCCGTCGCGAAGCCCGGAAGATAACTTTGTTCCGGGACTGGATTCTGTCGGAAGCCGCAGCGACCCGGCCCCTGTTGCCGGATTGCTGACGGCGATCCATGCTGGTCACGCGCTTTGCATGACCAGGGCGTCCACGGCCAGGACGCCTTGTCCTTCGGCCAACAGCAGCATCGGGTTGACTTCGGCCTCCCGTAGCTTCAATTCGGGTCGTTGCGCGAGCATGGACAGCTTGGAGATGGCGTGTGCCAGGGCCTCCAGGTCACCCTTTGGTTTGCCGCGCAAACCCGATACGGTTTTCAGGATTCGGATCTCTTCGATCATTTCCCGTGCGCCTTCGACCGATACCGGCGCCAGGCGGATGCTCCTGTCGCGCAGGACCTCAGCCCAGACGCCTCCGGCGGCCAACATGACGATGGGCCCTGCATCGGGGTCGACCCGGTAGCCGATCAATACCTCTGCCATTCCCTGCAACTGAGGTTGAACCAGCACGTGCTCGCACACGAGCTGCGGCGCTTTCTGTCGCAGATTCGTGCGTAACGTTTCGAAGGCCCGGGACAGCTGCGCGGGATCCTGAATGTTGAGCACGACGCCGCCTACTTCTGTCTTGTGGGGAATTTCCGCCGAACAGAGCTTGGCCACCACTGGATACTCGAAAGGCAGCGTCGGGATCTGGCCGTTCAATGGGAAGATTGCGTAGTCGGCATGAGGCACCTGCAAGCGGTCCAGCACGTCATAGGCTTGCGCCTCGCTCAGGGCCTGCGCTTGCGCCAATTGGGGCGATCCGGCTGCGGCGGCGGTAGAGAGTTTCCGTCGGGCAAACACCGAGGAAATGGCGTCAGCGCACGTCTCTGGCGTGCGAAAGCAGGGGATGCCTGCACGCGTCAGCGTGCCCAGAGCTTCGGGGGCGTCGGGTACCAGCATCACGGCTAGAGGCTTGTCCGCGCTGGTGAATTCCAGGATGGGTTTGACGGCCAGTTCAGGCTGCAGCCTTGCGGATGAGCCCACGACCGCGACCACCAGGTCGAACTCCGGCGCTTCCAGCATGATCTGCAGCGCCTTCTTCATGACCTCATACTTCGTTCCTGCCAAGGTCAGGTCCAGCACGCGGCCGGCGGAGCCGGGAATCTGTGCCTCTTTCAACTTGCGCTGCGTGGCTTCGGACAGCGGCTGCACGGTCACGTTCCGAATACCCAGTTGATCGACGACCATGGCGGCGCCGCCGCCCGTCGTGGCAACCACGCCCACCCGTTTGGCGCGGGAATCAGGCGCGGGCATTCTTTTTGCCAGCGGCAAAGCCTCGAAGAGGGTTTCCAGCATCTCGACGCGGACCACGCCCAGGTCTTTCAGGAACGCGTCCGCAATGTCGTCCTCGCCCGCCAAGGCGCCAGTGTGCGTGGCGGCCATTTCCGCCGCGGCGTTCGAACGGCCCAATTTATAGGCGATCACGGGTTTGCCCCGGCGGGCGGCCTCGGCGGCGAATGCTCTCAATTTGTCTCCGTGACGCAGGCTTTCAAGAAAGAGCACGTAGCCCGCGATCGTCGGATCGTCGAGTGTCGCCTGGCAAATCTCTCCCACGCACAAATCCGCTTCGCTGCCGACGGACACCAGGCCGGCGAAACCCACGCCGCGCGCCTTGCCTCTTGAAACCAGGGCTCCGATCATGCTGCCGCTGTGCGAGGCGACGAACAGGTTTCCCTTGGGCAGGTCAGGTTCCGCGAACGCGGCGTTCGCGGTCAGGACCAGGCCGTTGTGGGGATTGACGACGCCCAGGCTGCTTGGCCCCAGGATCCTGACGCCCGAGGCTTGCGCAAAGTCGCGAAGTTCCCGTTCGCGCTGGCAGCCTTCTTCTCCGGATTCCGAGAAACCCGTCGCCAGGATGGTCACCTGCTTCACGCCGAGTTCCGCGCATTCCCTGACGGCGGGAAGCACCGTATCGGTGGAGGACAGGATGAAGACATGCTCCGGCACCTCTGGCAAGGCACTGAGACTGGGCCAAGCCTGTTCACCCTGGACCTGATCGCGATTCGGATTGATGGGGTAGATCTTTCCTGCGAACCGCGAGCGGCGCAGGAATTGCAGGGGGCGGCCGCCCGTCTTGCCGGGATCATCCGATACGCCCACCAATGCGATGCTGCGCGGATGCAAAAGTGCCTGGCTGATCAACTGCTCGGAATGCTCGATGATGGACATGCGTACTCTCATTGATGCGAGGCTCTGGGCGCGCGCTGGGAAAACGAGCGGCCAAAAATACCCTCGGCAATTCGGTTCTTCAGTACTTCGATGGACCCGCCCGCGATCATCCAGCCGCGGGTCCGGCGAACGCAATACTCTACCAATGCTTCCTGGCTGAAACCCATTCCACCCATGATCTGCATGGCATCATTGGATGTGTCCCAGCCTGCCATATTGCAGGCGAGTTTCGCCATGGCGGTGCTTTGCGCCGAGGGCAGCCCTTGCTCGCCTTCGAGAGCGGCCTTGTAGAGCAGCAGCTGAGCTTGCTCGAGCTTCATCCACATATCGGCAAACTTCCACTGCAAGCCCTGGAACTCGCACAGCTCGCGGCCGAACTGCTTGCGCAATGTGGCATGGTCTCTGGCCATGTTGAAGGCGTACCTTCCCAGGGCCAGCGCGCGCGAGGCATTGCCCAGCCGTTCCACGTTGAATCCGGAAATCTGCTTCTTGAAGCCGCCCGGACCCAACAGCAGATTTTCCTTCGGCACCCGGCATTGCTCGAAGTAAAGCTGAGACCACTGCTCTCCGTTCATGAAGCTTGAGGGCTTTCCTATCTCGAAACCCGGCGCGCCTCGTTCGATCAGGATGGACCCGATGCCTTCCACGCCAGGGCCGAACCGCACATAGACAAGAAAGAGCTCCGCATCGGGACTGTGGGTGGAGAAAACCTTGCTGCCATTGACGACGTAGTGGTCTCCCTCGAGCGCCGCCGATGTTTTCAAGTCGGTCACCGCGGAGCCGGCGCCCGGCTCCGTCATGCCTAGCGAAATCAGTTTCTTCCCAGACAGCAGGTCAGGGAGAAAGCGGGCCTTCTGTTCCTTGTTGGCATACTCGACGAAGGTGCGGATAGGTCCGAAGTTGCCCGCCTGCACGATATCCGCGCTTTTCGGACACGCCAGCGCCACTTGCTGGATCGCAAGCACGGCGTGCATCAAGGTGCCGCCCTGGCCTCCGTCCTCCTCGGGAAAAACAATGCCCAGCAAACCCTGTTCCGCCAGCAGCGCCGCGGTTTCCCAGGGGTACTGATTGGAGTGGGCCCGTTCCAGCGCTCCAGGAGCCAATTTGTCCTGCGCGAATCGCGCGACGCTATCTGCAAACGCCTGGTACTCTTCCGAAAGGTTGAAATTCATGACGGTCCCAATGGTTTCTATTTAGTGCGGGGATCTTAAGTCGGGGCATGTGCGCGCAGTTTTTCCAATCGCGCCGACAAACATGCCAAAAAAACATATCAGGCGTCAGGCCAACCCGCCTTGACGCACGCACTTCACGCGCAGGAATTCCCGCAGTCCTTCCTCGCCGCCTTCAGATCCCAATCCACTGTCCTTGAAGCCGCCAAATGGCGTTTCCGGCAGCGAGGCCTGCAGATCATTGATGCAGACGACGCCACTCTCTATCTCGTTGACCAGCCGGTGCGCCAGTTTCATGTCGTTGGTGAACGCATAGGCGGCCAACCCAAAGGGCAGCGCATTTGCCTCGGCAATGGCCTCGTCGGCGTCCTCCACGGGCATCATCAGGGCCACAGGACCGAAAGGCTCCATGCGGCTGACTTCCGCGCGCCTGTCTCGCAGCGCCAGGACGGTGGGTTGATAGAAATGGCCGCGCCCCTCGATTGCGCGGCCCCCGGCGAGCAGCGTGGCGCCGCATTCGACCGCGTCGCGCACGAGGGCATCGATGGCGGCCAGGCGGCGCTTGTTCTTCAGCGGCCCCATCCTCGACTGGGGATCGAAAGGGTCCCTTACGGCCAAGGCGCGGGTGTGCGCGACGAATCTTTCGCAGAAGTCATCGAAGATGTTCTTGTGCACAAGGAAGCGCGTGGGCGAAGTGCATACCTGGCCGGCGTTGCGGAACTTGGCTGCGACGCCTGCCGCGGCTACCTCGTCGATATCGGCATCGTGCCAGACCACGACGGGGGCGTGGCCGCCCAGCTCCAGCGTTGCTTTCTTCATGTGCAAGGCCGCCTTTGCGCCCAGCTGCTTGCCCACCTCGGTTCCGCCAGTGAAAGTGATCATGGACACCCGCGACGAGGCGCACAGCTGATCAGCAATGGACGCGGGGTCGCCAAACACCATGTTCACGGCGCCTTGCGGCAGGCCCGCGCGTTCGCAGGCCTGCGCAATCAACAAGGCGACGCCGGCTGTTTCCTCGGAGGGCTTGAGCACGATCGTGCAGCCAGCGGCGAGGGCTCCGCTGATCTTGCGAGCGGGGGTGATGGCAGGCGCGTTCCATCCTGCAAACCCTGCCACCACGCCATATGGCTCCAGTTTGACCAGCTGCTGCACGCCTTGCGTCCTGGCCGGAATCAGGCGGCCATACAGGCGCCGCGCTTCCTCCGCGGCCCATTCGAACATTTCCGCGGCGGTGTCGACCTCCTTTCGCGCCTCGGACAGGGGTTTGCCAAGCTCGAGGGTGATCTGGCGAGACAAGTTGTCGCTGTCTCCGCGCATTTCCTGCGCCACTTTGCGCAGCAGTTCAGACCTGAGCGTGGGGCTGGTCCTGCGCCACGTGCCGTAGGCGCGGTGCGCGCCGCCGATCGCCCGTTCGACGTCGTCTGGCGAAGCGGCGCGGTAGCGTCCGAGTTCCTCTTCCGTTGCAGGCGACACCAGGACCAGCTCTGCCTGGCCGGTGCCTGCGCGGAACTCGCCGTCTATGTATTGCGAATACTCCATGTCTCAATCTCCGCGTCTCGATATGCTTTTTGGAATTGCCCGCCGCCGCACCGGCAATCTGCGCGAGCAGGCCAGCTGATTGAACGCGGGGCGGGAGTTCGTCGCAGTCTATCAACCAACGACTGTGCGGAGCGTCCACTTTTTCTCTGGCAAACATGCGTTTTTCGACTATCAACGCGACTGTTTTTCAGGCGGCTGGAGCGTGATCGGATGTATGCCTAAAACGACTATCTGCCAGAAAAAATGTCGTCCTCTGGCATTTTTGATCGTCGATATACTTTGCCCGTCTAAAGGAGTGGGCTATGAGGATCGGTTTTATTGGCTTGGGCAGGATGGGACTTTCGCTGGCACGTTCGCTGGTCGGCAAGGGCGAGCAGGTTTGGGTTTTCGACCTGAATGAAGAGGTAGCGAAAAGACTCCAGGCCGAAGGTGCGCATATGTCGGCGGACGTGGCCGATCTGTGCAGAAATGCCGATATCGTCTTCACGATGCTGCCTGGCCCAAGGCAAGTCAAGGAGGTGGCGCTCGGCTCGGGCGGCATCCTCGAAAACCTTGCCCCCGGAGCCATCTACATCGACATGAGTACTGTCGATGTCGATACCGTCGATGCGCTGTTCCAGGCGTTCACGGCAAAGGGAATCGTGTTCGGCGATGCTCCCGTGGGTCGGCTGGCCGCACATGCGGACAAGGGAGAATCCCTGTTCATGCTGGGCATCGACGCGCGGTATCTCGAAAAGGTCGAGCCCGTTCTGTACAAGATGGGGACCACCGTTTATCACTGCGGTGCGGCGGGCCACGGCACGCGTACCAAGCTGATCAACAACATGATGGTCCTTTGCTATTGCCAAATCAATTCCGAAGCCTTGGTGTTGGCGCAATCGTTGGGTCTGGATCTGAACAATACGTTCAATGTGCTCACCAGCACGACTGCCAGCAACGGTCAACTGAAAGAGAAATGGCCGAACAAAGTGCTGAAAGGAGATTTGTCGCCGGGCTTCGATCTGGCGCTGGGATACAAGGACATCTCCTTGGCTTCCAACGCGGGCGCCAGCAGTCGGGTAGCTCTGCCCGTGTGCGACACGACCAGGAACATCTTCAGAATGGCGTTGGCGGCGGGCAAGGCAGGGCAGGACACGTCCAGCCTGACTGACTTCTGGGCCGAAATCAACGACTGCCCCAAACCCAGGCTCGGCTAGGCGCGTTTCGTCGCGAACCCAGAGCCAAGTGGATGCCGGGCCGCAGGCGCCCCGGAACACCATTGCTTCCGTTACTCATGGCCAATACATACTCAAATCTATATGGGACGGGCTTTCCTGCGCGATATGTGCAGGGGCCTGCCGCGTTGAACGAACTGAAAGGCATACTTCGGGACTGCCTGGGCGCGGACTCGGCGCTATTGATCTACGACGCGGCACTTGAGCAATACATGCCTCGTTTCAACCAGTCCGGCGTGGCGATCCATGCCTTCATCTTCCCGGGAAACTGTTCCGATGCTGCCATCGATGACCTGACCGCAGCTGCCCGGAATATTGCCGTGGATTGCGTGATCGGTTTCGGCGGGGGGAAAACGCTGGATACCGCCAAGGCCGTAGCGGCAAACCTGAATCTGCCCATGGTGATCATGCCGTCGGCGGCTTCGAACGATGCTCCGACGAGCCGCCTGGTTGCGATCTACGAAGAACATGTCTTCAAGCATTCCAGGGTGCTGGCGCGAAATCCGGACTTGGTGCTCGTGGATACGTCGATCCTGGCCGAGGCGCCCAGGCGGCTGCTTGTCGCTGGTATCGGGGATGCCCTGTCCAAGAAATTCGAAGTGGATTGCTCGGTGGCGAATTCCGTCCCGAATACCTTCGGCATGCAAAGCCTGCTGCTTTCGCGGACGCTGGCCGACAGATGCTATGAACTGATCCGCCTCCACGCCATAAGCGCCATTGGCGAATGCGAGGCGCAACGGCCGGGCGAGAACTTCGAGCGACTGGTGGAGGCCTGTGTCCTGTACTCGGGACTGGCATTCGAGGGAGGCGGCCTGTCGCTGGCGCATGGCTTGCTTCGTGGGCTCACGTGCATGCCGGAAACCGAACGCTTCCTGCACGGCGAACTGGTGGCCTATGGCTCCCTGGTCCAGGTGCTGGCCTGCCAGCGCCAGCGCGACGAATTCGACGAACTGCTGGGAGTGGTCAAGGCAGTCGGCTTGCCCTCCTGCCTGCGGGATTTCGGCGTGTCGGACATCTCGAAGGAGCGGCTGTCGGAGGTGGCGGCGCAGACATTGACCGCGCCCTATCTGGCGGGTGGAGCGCAGCGGATATTCCAAGACGACATCGTGCAGGCGATGCTCGAACTCGAGCGTCGCACCGCCTGAAATTTCATCCAAACGGAAAACCGAAGGAAAAACCATGAACTCAGTCTTGCCATTCCCGAAAGAACTTCAACCCAAGGGCATACGCCAGGAGATCGTGACGCCGGTGCTGGAAGGCGATGACCGGTTGTGGGTTCCGATTCATGACAACGTGTGGTTCAAGCCGCTGTTGCTCAACATCACGCACGGGTACTGGACCAGCGTCCTGCGAGTGCGGCGCAAGGGCGTCGTCAGCTGTCATCGCCATCCCGCGACGGTGCATGGATATGTGCTGAAGGGGTCGTGGCGCTATCTGGAGCATGACTGGACGGCTAAGGAAGGAAGCTATGTCTTCGAGCCGCCTGGCGAGACCCATACGCTGGTATCGGAAGAGGAAGGCGAAATGCTGACGTGGTTTCTGGTCAATGGCGCCTTGATATACGTGGACGAGAACGGCAAACAGACCGGTTACACGGACGTATTCGATCGTGTTGAGAAATGTCGCGCCCATTACAAGAGCGTGGGCCTGAGCGAGGACTACCTCGAAAGCATCATTCGCTGATGCGATTCCCAGGGTGAGGAAGACAAATGAAAAAGATCAAAAACTTCTTGCTGCTGGCCTCGATGTCGGTGGCCATGTGCGGCGGCCAGGCCATGGCCGCTGACTATCCCGCTCGTCCCGTTTCGCTCGTCATCGGGTTTGGCGCCGGTGGCCCCACGGACGTGATTGGCCGGTATGTGGCGCAGCAGCTTGGCGACAAGCTGGGGCAGGCCGTGGTGGTGGAGAACCGGCCGGGCGCGAATGGCCTGATCGCCCTGCAGTATGTGAAAAAGGCCAAACCGGATGGCTACACCCTGCTGTTGGCGAGCAGCGGGTCCCTGGCTATCGAACCCATGTACCGCAAATCGATCGATTACAACGTCTTCAAGGACTTCACGATCATTGCTCCCGTCGCGCAGTATCCGTATGTGATGGCGGTGAATGCCCAGTCGAGCGTCAAATCCATCCCCGATCTTGTCGCGGCCGGAAAGGCGGCCAAACAGCCGCTGACGTTCGGTTCCGCCGGCATGGGGGCGGACAATCATCTGGCCGGGGAGTGGTTCGCCAAGAGAATGGGGGTGCCCTTGTTGCACGTGCCATATAGCGGGGGAGACGCCGCCCTGGTGAATGGCATGCTGAGCGGAGGCATCGATATGGCCCTGATCAGCGGCGCCGTGGCGCTGCCGCAGGTGCAGGTGGGCAAGCTGCGCGCCATCGGCGTGGGAACAAAGGAACGCGTGTCTTTTCTGCCGGAGGTCCCGACGGTCATCGAGGCCACTGGCCAAGCTGATTTCCTCATCGGGCCATGGAACGGCATCGTGGGCCCGGCCGGCATGGATCCCGCGATTGCCGGGAAAATCGAGACGGCCGTCCAGGAAATCCTGAAAACCGAAAAGTCGCAGAAGACCCTGCTGGGGCACGGCCAGTATCCCTTCCTGGGTTCAGGCCAGGATTTCAGCAACTACATCAAGGCGCAGCAGGACCACTGGGCAGAGGTCATAAAAAGCTCGGAACTCGAGAAGCTGGACTGACCAGACTGCGGTTCGACGTAAGGAGAGCTGTCGGAAGAAATAGCCGATACGTCGACGCACGCTTACCGGAATACCGGATTCCGTTGCGAGTGAACATAGAAAATAGGAGACAGGTCCATGGAAGTGCCGTTCTCTTCCCTTGTTTTTATGGTGTCCATGCTTGGCGTTTCCGTCGGCGCCCAGGCTCAGAATTTCCCCGAGAAGCCGCTGACGCTGGTTGTTCCTTATTCCGCGGGAGGCAGCACGGACGCCACCGCGCGCCTCGTTGCCGAAGGCATGAGCAAGAAGATCGGTCAGCCCGTCATCGTCGAGAATAAGCCAGGGGCCGGCGGCGGGATCGGGGCTCTGTATGTCAAGCGCGCGCCCAGCGACGGCTATATCATGCTGGTGACGTCGGCATCTCATATCGTGAATAAAGTCATGGACAAATCCGTGGACTACGATATGCAGCGCGATTTTCGTCCCGTATCGCAGCTGACGAATCTTCCGATCGTGCTGGTCGTGAATGCGAAATCGGATTTCAAGTCGGTCGACGATCTCGTCGCATTCGCCAGGAAGAATCCCGGAAAACTGAACTATGGCTCCGCCGGCAACGGCACCGTTCAACATATGTCCGCGAGCCTGCTGGCCGATATGGCGTCGGTCGAGATGACGCACATTCCCTATAAAGGCGGCGCCGCGGCGCTGACGGATCTTCTTGGCGGCCAGCTGGACTTCGTTTTTTCGCCCATCAATGAGGTGGTCGGCCAGGTCAAGGAAGGCAATGTCCGGCCACTGGCCGTGACCACCAATGTCCGGTCGGACGTGCTGCCCGACGTACCCACAATGAGTGAATCTTTGAAGGGCTATCAGTTGCCGCTGTGGTTCGGCATCGCGGTGCGGGCCGATGTCTCGGATGAACGGACGGCCGTACTGTCCCGGGCGGTCCAGGATGCCTTGCGGGACAAGGAGGTCAGTGAGCGGCTGATCGCTCAGGGCAGCGAGCCGGTCGGGTCGACTCCGCAGGAGATGGCCGCACTGCAGGCCAGCGAGAAAGTGCGCATCGAGAAGTTGCTGGCCACGATGAACGTGGCTCGATAAAGGGAGAGGCACAATGCATACGTTCTCTGATGAAGAGTGGGCACTGCGAGTCGATCTGGCCGCCTGCTATCGCCTGGTGGACATGTTCGGAATGCTGGACATGATCTACAACCACATTTCCGCCAGAGTGCCGGGCGAGGATTCATTTCTCATCAACCCGTTTGGATATCATTATTCGGAGATTACGGCCTCGTCGCTGATAAAGGTGGACGTTGACGGCAATGTTCTCTACAACCCCCATGAAACCTATGGTGTGAACAAAGCGGGGTTCGTCATCCACAGCGCCATACACAAGGCTCGCCATGATGTCGAATGCATCATCCATACGCATACGTTGGACGGCATGGCCGTGTCGGCGATGAAATGCGGGCTGTTGCCTTTGACGCAGACGTCGATGCGGTTCGTGAATGTGGCGTACCACGACTATCAAGGCGTCGTGGTCGATACCGAGGAACAGGAAAGCCTCGTGAACGACCTGGGGGAGGCCGACGTGATGATTCTCCGGAATCACGGCTTGCTGGCCACTGGCCGGACCATCCCCGAAGCCTTCAACAATATCTACAGGCTTGAAAGATCGTGCGCCGTGCAGCTGCGCGTCATGTCGTCCGGCGCCGAGATCAACCTTCCAAATGACGAGGTGATACGTCGCACGGGACAGCAATTGAAGCTGCAACCCAGCGCAGACAGCCCCGGCAAGCAAAAGCCGTACGGAATATTGGAATGGCCTGCCTTGAAGCGGCTCCTGGATAAAAAATGTCCGGACTACAAAGATTGACCCGGGGCATTGCATGAATCCGCTTATCGTTTTGTCCCGCGAGGTGCATGCGCGCGATGTGGACGGGTACGCCCAGCTCAGGTCCCGTTGTGGCGAGGTATTCGACTGGCTGCTCTACGAGGGCGCGCACAGCGTTGCGGAGGAGGACAGGGCCCGGGTAGTAGGGGCGTATCTGTCAGCAGATATTCTGGAACTGTCCTCCAAAACGGAGCTGACAAGGAAGATGTCGGATTTTTGCGACCTGATGCGGAAATGCGGAGGGTTGCGGTTCCTGCAGGTTCCCTCCGCCGGATTGGATCGGCCGTTTTACGACGAATTGAGCGCCCGTGGCGTGCAAATCTGGGATGCGCGGGGGATCGCGGGGACGACGGTTGCCCTGAGCGCATTCACTGGCATGCTGATGCTTGCCCGGAACATGCATGTCCATTTTCGCAAGCAGTACGAAAATGAATGGTTTCCGGTGCGCTTTGGCCCGTTGGAGCCGAGAGGAATTGAAAACAATACGGCCGTGATCGTGGGCGTCGGCAGTATCGGGGCTGAAATCGCCCGGCTATGCAAGGCCGTGTCCATGAAAACCATAGGCGTGAGGCGAACTTCCTGCGGCCCCCTGCCGAATTTTGACAGTGTCGTCACCCTGGACAGGAAGGATGAGGTATTGCCCCGCGCCGACTGGGTATTCCTTGCATGCCCGCTGACGCCCGAGACGTTTCATCTCATGGATGCCGATGCCTTTGGCAAGATGAAGGCCGAGGCAGGACTGATCAACGTTGCGCGGGGACCGGTGGCCGATGAGGACGCCTTGATCGAGGCGTTGCAACGGGAGCAGGTCCGCTGCGCTTACCTGGACGTTTTCGAAGTGGAACCCCTGCCGCCGGCGTCGCCTTTGTGGAATATGCACAACGTGATTCTCACGCCGCACGCGGCGGGCGATGCGCAGACCCGATACGGGAAACTGGACGAGCGCTTTCGGCAGCGCTTGCTGCAATGGTATGCCAGCGCTAGCCAGCTCTAGCTACAGTGCCCGAATGGGGTAGGCCGGCCAGGACCGCAAAAAACCCGCAGCTCCCACGAGCGTGCGGGTTTTTTCTGGCTGACCTGGAAGCCGGCCATGCGCCGCCTCCCTCATTCCTTCTCGTACGCCAGGTAATCCAGATGGATGCCGATATGGTCCGCGATATAGCGGGCGTCGTGCCAAACCCCCCAGATGAACGAGGAACTACGGTTGGTGAGGTTGGGCAGGCCAAGGAAGTAAATGCCTTTTTCGGCGGAAATGCCGCGCTTGTGGATGGGGTAGCCGTTTTCGTCGAAGGTGTCGACGTCGATCCAGCTGAAGTCGACCTTGAAGCCGGTCGCCCAGAGGATGGTCTTGATGCCGGCCTCGGCCAGGTTCAGGCTGAGGATGGGGTAGGTAAGGCATTCCGGGTCGGGCAGCAGTTTCCAGGCATCGGGCTCGGGCGGCAGGTCCAGGCCGTTCTGCTCGATGTAGGCGTCGGCTTCGCGCAGGACCTCGAAGTAGTCGGCGTCGCCCTGGGCGACGTCGCGGCCGAGGTTGTCGGCGAAATGCAGCACGCCGTTCTCATAGGAGGTGGTGATGCCCACCAGCTGGATGCCGTCGCGCGCCAGGCGGCGGAAGTCGACGGTCTTGCCGTTTTCGTAGCCGCTCACGGCGAAGGCGACGTGTTCGCGCTTGGGCTTTTTCTTGACCTCATCCCACATGCCCAGCGCGCCCAGCCACCAGCAGTAGTCGCGCTGGCGGTAGGAGCGGGGCGGGCGATAGTGTTCGCCCACCGACAGGTAGACGGTGCGGCCGGCCTGGCGGAGTTCTTCGGCGATCTGCGAGCCGGAGGCGCCTGCGCCGACGACGAGCACGGCGCCCTCGGCCAGCTGGCCTGGATTCTTGTAGGCCGAGGAGTGAAGCTGCTGGATGCCGGCGTCCTGCGGCACGATCTTCGGGTAGGTGGGGATCTGGAAGGGGCCGGTCGCGGCGACCACGTGCTGGGCTTCGATGGTGCCCGCGGAGGTGGTGACGGTGAAGCCCGGGCGCTTGTCGTTGCGCTGCACGCGCAGGACTTCGACGCCAGTGCGCACCGGCGCCTTGAGCATCTTGGCGTAGTCCTCGAAGTACTGGGCCATGCGTTCCTTGGGCGGGAAGACGTCGGGCCCGACGTCATCGAACTTCAGGCCGGGAAAGCGGTCGTGCCAGGCGGGGCCGTTGGCGACCAGCGAGTCCCAGCGTTCGGAGCGCCAGCGTTCGGCGATCCGCTTGCGCTCGAGCACGATATGCGGAATGCCCATGGCGCCGAGGTGTTCGCTCATTGCGATGCCGGCCTGACCGGCGCCGATCACCAGCGTATTGGTTTTTTCAATTGACATTTGAAGATCCTAAAAATTACCGAGACCCTGGTGCGTCTCGAGGCTGACACGAAGATCAAGCAACAGAAGACCGGCGAACCGCGCGCTTGATCAAAGGGCGCGCTGAACGATAGGCACGCAGTGTGACCCTGAAGCCCCGAGTTGATAACTTCGTTTTTCGGACGGCTGACTTAGGAAAAAGCAAAGGAGCAGGTTTGTGCGGAAAGGGGGGCTTCGGGGCGTCCGGGATGCCGCGATTTCTTTTTTCCGATGGCCCCCATCAGCATCGGCAACGCACTGGGAAAAGGGCCTTGCCGTATTCTTGAATGCACCAGAACGCTGAGGACGCTCTCTTGCGTGCCATGCGGCCACCACCTGCTTTTCCCGAGCCATACACGCCGGGAAGTCGAACTTTGTGAGTGCAGCAGCCATGCCGAATCGCCCCTTTGCCTCCGACACTCCCAGCGCGCTCCGATTGGAGGGCGTGATCAAGAAATACCGCGATCATGCGGTGCTCCAAAAGGTCTCCCTGAAGATCGAGAGCGGAGAGTTCCTGACGCTGCTGGGCCCGTCCGGTTGCGGCAAGACCACCTTGCTGAACCTGATCGCGGGTTTTGCCGACGCGGACGAGGGCGAGATCTTCATCGACGACACCCCGGTCACGGCCTTGCCGCCATATCAGCGCCAGATCGGCATCGTGTTCCAGAACTACGCGCTGTTCCCGCACATGACGGTGGCGCGCAATATCGCTTATGGCCTGCGGATGCGGCGCGTGCCGGCCGCCGAGATCGAGCGCAGGGTGGGCGAAGCCATGGCCCTGGTGAAGCTGGATGGACTGGGCGAGCGCAAGCCGCGCGAGTTGTCCGGCGGCCAGCAGCAGCGGGTGGCGCTGGCGCGGGCCCTGGTGATCCGCCCCAAGGTGCTGCTGCTCGACGAGCCGTTTTCCGCATTGGACAAGGGCCTGCGCGGCGCCATGCAGGTGGAAATCCGGGATATCCAGCGCAAGCTCGGGGTGACGACAATCTTTGTCACCCATGACCAGGGCGAAGCCCTCAGCATGTCGGACCGCATTGCGGTGATGAACCAGGGCGTGATCCGGCAGGTCGCGGCGCCCGACGAGCTGTACCGAAATCCGCAGGACCCGTTCGTGGCCTCGTTCCTGGGCGACGTCAACATCCTGCCCGCGCACTATCACGGCTCCGGCGCGGAGACCATCCAGCTGCGCCTGGGCGCGGGGCTGACGCATATTCCCCGCCACCGCCTGGTGGGCGGCTCGCACGAGGGGCACCGGCTCGATCTTTATGTGCGGCCCGAACACATCAAGCTGGAAACCCTGCATAGCGGGTCGGTGCTGAGCGGCACGGTCGTCAACCACGTATTCCAGGGCGACCACGTGGATCTGTACCTGGAGGTGCACATTCCCGTGGAGGGACGCCAGCACGTGATGGTGCGCACCTCCGACCTGAACTGCATCCATGAATGGCCCGTGGGCGCCGTGGCGGGACTTGCTCTGCCCGGTCACGGGGTCAGCGTCTTCAACGCGTCGTCCTGAAAGACGGGTTTCGCGCTGTTCCATCCCGCACGGCGGCCGCGCCAGCGCAGCCGCCCGGCTTCCATTCTTTCGCGAGGCAAAACTCCATGAAGCAGATCCCCCTTGAAATGCAAGCCATCATCGCCCGCGAGCCCGGCGACGCCACGGTGTTGGCGCTGGCCGAGCGCCCGGTCCCCACGCCAGGCCCCGGCGAAGTGCTGTTGCGTGTGCTTTCGGCCGGCATCAACCGGCCCGACATCATGCAGCGCCAGGGCCTGAGCAAGCCAGCGCCAGGCGTGACGGACGTGCTCGGGCTGGAGGCCTGCGGCGAGGTGGCCGCCTGCGGCCCCGGCGTGCCGGAGTCCCTGCTCGGACAGCGGTTCATGAGCCTGCTGGCGGGCGGAGGCTATGCGCCGTGGTGCGTGGCGCGCGTGGATCATTCCCTGGCCGTGCCCCCGGGGCTGGGCGACGCCGAGGCGAGCGCCCTGCCGGAAGGCCTGTACACCGTCTGGCACAACCTGTTCGAGCTGGGCCGCCTGCGCATGGGCGAGACCGTGCTGATTCACGGCGGCGGCGGAGGCATCGGCACGCTGGCGATCCAGATGGCGCATGCGGCCGGGGCGAAGGTCATCGTGACGGATGGCGAGCGCGACCGCGGCGCTGCCTTGCGCGAACTCGGCGCGTCCGAGGTGATCTGCTTTCATGACACGGATTTCGTGCAGGCCTGCGAGACCTATACCGAGGGCCGCGGCGTGGACGTGGTGCTGGACATCGTCGGCGGCGATTACGTGCGCCGCAATCTGCAGGCGCTGGCTTTCGGCGGGCGTCACGTGAGTCTTTCCTTCCTGCAGGGATCGGCCGTCAATGTCGAGCTGCTGACCCTGATGCAGAAGCAGCTGAGCCTGCATTCCTCGACCATGCGGCCGCAGACCGATGCCGAGAAGGCCCGCATGGCCGCCGCGCTCAGGCGCCACGTGCTGCCCCTGGTGGCCGCCGGCCGCATCCGGCCCAGAATGGCGCAAAGCCTGCCGCTGGCCGAGGCCGTGCGCGCGCACCAGTTGCTGGAAAGCGGCAAGGTGTTCGGCAAGCTGGTCCTCAAACCCTGACAATCGGAGACTGGATTGAAACTCCTCTACGCCCCGACGTCCCCTTTCGTGCGCAAGGTGATGATCTGCGCGCATCTGACCGGCCAGGCCGGACGGATCGAATGGCTGCCCAGCGCGGCGCATCCGGTCAACCGCGATGCGCGCATCGCCGCCCATAATCCGCTGGCCAAGGTGCCGACCCTGATCCTGCCGGACGGCAGGGCGCTTTACGACAGCCGCGTGATCTGCGAATACCTGGCCGGCGCCGCCGGCGACGCGCAGCTGTTTCCGGCGGGCGAGGCGCGCTGGCTGGCATTGACGCGCCAGGCCCTGGGCGACGGCCTGCTGGATGCCGCGCTGCTGGCGCGCTACGAACACACGGCCCGGCCGGCCGAAATCCAATGGCCGCAATGGCGCGAGGCACAGCTGGTCAAGGTACGGGCCTGTCTCGCGGAAATCGAGGCGCAGGCAGACGAGCTGCCGCAAGCGCATCCGGACATCGGCAGCCTGACCATAGGCTGCGCCCTGGGCTATCTGGATTTCCGCTTTCCCGAGCTGGACTGGCGCGCCGCGCATCCGCGGGCCACAGCCTGGTTCGCCGTGTTCAATCAATTGCCTGCCATGCAGGCCACCCTTCCCAACGAAGCCTGAGACCGCCGCCATGACGACGCCGAGCGCATCTTCCACCTCCTCCACGGTCTGGTTTCTCAACGGGCCGAACGCCAATCTCTACGGACTGGACGCCAACAAGACCTATGGTTCCGACAGCTTTCCCGTGTTGCAGCAGCGTTGCGAAAGCAAGGCCGCCTCGCTGGGCATCCGGTTGAATTTCGTCCAGTCCAACCACGAAGGCCAATTGGTCGACTGGATACAAGAGGCGCGCGGCAGCGCGCAGGGCGTCATCATCAATGCGGCCGGCCTGACCTATTCGTCGGTGCCCATCCTCGATGCCTTGCTAGCCTTTCCCGGCAGGATCATCGAGGTCCACATGAGCAACATCTGGCGGCGCGAGGCCTTCCGCCATCATTCCTACATTTCCAAGGCCGCCGACGGTGTCATCGCGGGCCTGGGCGGCGATGGCTATGAGTTGGCCATCGAGGCCATGTCCCGCCTGATCAACCGCAGCGCCTGAGGTCGCCCCGCCATGCATGCATCCTCCCGCCCGGCCGTGTCGGGCACGATGGTTTTCTACAGCGAGTTCGACGACTACACGGCCTGGCGCGACGCCATGCAGGCGCGCCTGCCGGACCTGCGCATGGTGCACGGCAGCGAGGCGCACGACCCGGCCAGCATCCATTACGCACTGGCCTGGAAGGCGCCGCAGGGCTTCTTCGACCGCATGAAGAACCTGCGCCTTATCGTGAACCTGGGCGCGGGAGTGGATTCGCTGGTGGGCCGCGAGGACCTGCCGGCCGGCGTACCCATCACGCGCATCACGGATCCGAACATGGCGCGCATGATGGCGGGCTACGTGCTGTTCGCCACCCTGCGCTATGCGCGCGATATTCCGTATTTCGAGGCGGCGCAGCGGCGCGGCGAGTGGGCCTACCGCCATCCGCGTTCGCCCGAGGACGTGCGTGTGGCGGTGCTGGGCCTGGGCGAGCTGGGCGCCTGCGCGGCGCAGGAGCTGCGCCGCCAGGGGTTGACGGTGCTGGGTTGGTCGCGCAGCCCGCGCAGCATCGAAGGCGTCGAGTGCCTCGCCGGCATGGAGTCGCTGGACACGGTGCTGTCACGCGCGGACATTCTGGTGGTGATGCTGCCGCTGACGCCGCAGACCCGCGGCCTGCTGGATCGCGAACGTTTGCAGCGTCTGCCCCGCGGAGCAGCCCTGATCAATGTGGCCCGGGGCGCGCTGGTGGACCAGGCCGCCCTGACCGATCTGCTGCGCAGCGGCCATCTGGGCGGCGCGACGCTGGACGTGTTCGAGCGCGAGCCCCTGCCCGCTGGCGACCCGCTCTGGGCGATGGATAACGTGCTGATCACGCCGCACCTGGCTTCGGTGGCCATTCCAGCATCGGCCGCCGGACAGATCGCCGACAACATACTGCGCGTCAACCAGGGTCTGGAGCCCGCCAACCGCGTTGATCCCGCGCGCGGCTATTGACGTTGGGTCTTGCGGATGTCAGGGTTCTTTAGCCGCCGAGGCAGCCCTGCGCCATTCCGATGCTCGCCCCAATGGGGCTGCGCTTCGGATGGCTCCGGACCACCTCGGCTGACAGTCGCCTAATGCGTCGGTTTTGGACCCCGTTCATGGGCAGATGCCGCAAGCCGGTGGCCGGGCGGAGGGATCCGAAGCGCAGCCCCACCGGGGCGAGCATCGGAATCCCGCAGTCCGGACGCCGGCGACTCAAGAACCCAGCCTCACAAAACCGAAGCGGCAGGGCTTAGAGCTTGCAGATATCGGGGTTCTTTAGCCGCCGAGGCAGCCCTGCGCCATTCCGATGCTCGCCCCAATGGGGCTGCGCTTCGGATGGCTCCGAGCCGCCTCGGCTGGCAGTCGCCTAATGCGTTGGTCTCAGCCCCCGTTCATGGGCAGATGCCGTAAGCCGGTGGCAGGGCGGAGGGATCCGAAGCGCAGCCCCACCGGGGCGAGCATCGGAATCCCGCAGTCCGGACGCCGGCGGCTCAAGAACCTGACCTCACAGAACCAACCAGCCGGCAACATTCCACCCCAGAATTCTCTAGTGGTTGTCCTCGATATTGAGGATCCTGCTCAGCCCGAGGAAACGGTTGGCGAAGATCAACAGCGCGGCCGTCACCACGATGTACACCACCGACAGCGCAGCCAGGGTCGGGTCGGCGAACTCGCGCACATAGTTGTACATGGTCACCGGCAAGGTCTGCGTGCTCTGGGTGGTCACGAACAGCGAGGCGGTGAATTCGCTGAATGACATGATGGCCGCGAACAGCCAGCCGCCGAACAGCCCGGGCGCCAGCAGAGGCACGGTAATCGTGAACAGCACCCGCACGGGCGAGGCGCCCAGGCTGGCGGCGCTCTGCTCCAGGCGTTCGTCCAGGTTCTCCATCGAGACATAGACGCTGCGCAGCACGAACGGCAGGACCAGGATGACGTGGCACAGAATCACGATCCCGTAGCCGCGGTCCACGTTCAGTTGCGCCGCCAGGATCAGCAAGCCCAGCCCGACCGTGAAATGGGGAATCACCAGCGGCGAGAGCAGGATGGCTTGCAGGATGTTCTTGCCCGGAAACGCCATGCGCTTGACGGCGATGGCCAGGCCGGTGCCGATGACCAGCGCCAGCAACGACGACCACAGCGTCACCACCATGCTGGCGCGAAAGCCATCGCGGAAATCGGCGTAGGTGAAGACGCGCTCGAACCAGCGCCAGGACCAGGCCTGCGGCGGAAAAGTGAGCAGGGCCTTGTCGTTGAAGGAGGCCAGCATCACCACGACTACCGGCAGCAGCACGAAGGCGAGGATCAGCGTGATCAGCACCGGCGCGCCGATGCGCAGCCACAGGGGCAGGGATTTTCGGATGCTCATGTCAATGTCCTCCGATGACCTTGAGACGGCGCGTGACCTGGCCGAGCAGCATCAGCGAGATCGCCGTCAGGCCCAGGCCCATGACGCTCAGGCTGGCGGCGAGGGGGAAGTTCATCGACGAGAATCCCAGCTGGTAGACCAGCGTCGAGACCGTCGGCACGCGGCCCCCGCCTATCATCTGCGGCGTGGCGAAGGCGCTGAAGGTCCAGGCGAACGAGGTGGTGATGCTGGCCAGGATGCCGGGCATGGACAGCGGCAGGGTGATCGTGAGAAAGGTGCGTACCGGCCCCGCGCCCAGGCTTTCCGCAGCCTTTTCGTAGTCGCGGTCGATGTGCGAGATGGCCGTGGCCAGCATCAGCACCACGACGGGGATGGTGACGTGCACCAGCGCCACCAGCACGCCCAGATGGCTGAACATCAGTGTGAGCGGCGTATCGATCAGGCCCGTCTTGAGCAGCATCGAATTGATGAAGCCCGTGCTGCCCAGCACGATGATCCAGGAATAGGTGCGCACGATCTCGCCCAGGAACAGCGGCGTGATGGACACGATCAGGATGAAGGATTTGATGGCGCGGTTGCGCACCCGGACCAGGGCATACGCCAGCGGATAGGCCACGAGCAGGGAGCAGACCGTGGTCTCCACGCTCAGGCGCAAGGTGTTGGTGAAGGCATCGATGTAGATCTGCTTGCCCATGCCCGAAAAGTTCGTCAGCGTCAGGCCGCCGACGTCCAGCGAACCCGGAATGAAGGTGCGCAAGCTGTACTGCAACACGGCCGCCATGGCGACGCAGATGCACAGGGCGATGAAGCTTGCCGGGGATATCAGCCATCCCCTCAGGGTGGAACGCGCATCCATGGTGAACCCATCCTTGGTTTACGTTGAGGACGTGGCGGCGCCGCGGCCCCAAGGGGCCGCGGCCTTGCGTTATCAATTCATGATGTTCTCGGTAAACCACTTGCGCCACTCGGCCGTTTTCTCCGCGCGCAGCTTGTCGTCGATGACGATGGCCTGGGTGTCCCACTGCTGTTTGGTCGTGAAGACGCCAGGAAGGGCAGCGTCTTCAGGCGAGACCTTGGCGTTGTCGACGACGGGGCTGGCCTTCTTGGCGGCCACGATCTTGGCCTGCACCTCGGGCGACAGCGCGATGTCCATGAACTTGTGGGCCAGGTCGGTCTTGGCGCTGCCTTTCATGATGGCCATGGTATCGACACCCAGCACCGCGCCTTCCTTGGGCATCGCCACCTTGATGGGCACGCCCTGGCCGATCATGTAGTACGCGTTCATGGATAGCACGACCTGCACCGGCGTTTCGCCGGCGGCGATCAGTTGCTGGCTGTTGGCGTCGTTGGTGTAGAAAGCCTTGAAATTGGGTTTCAGGGCCTTGAGTTTTTCCTGCCCCTTTTCCCAGGTGCTGGCGTCGCCGCCGGACAGCAAGGCCGAAATGTCGATGATGTGGCTGGGGTCGAAATCGGGCGCGGACAGCTTGCCTTTCAGCGCCGGACTCCACAGATCGTTCCAGCTGTTGAAGGTGACGCCCGCGGGAACCAGGTCGGGGCGGTAGCCGATGGTGTACACGTACGCCCAGCTGCCGATATGGTACGGACTGATCTTGGCCCGGTCGACCAGGTGCGAGTAGTTGGGGATCTTGCTCAGGTCAAGTTTTTCGTACAGGTTGGCGTTGACATAGAGCCAGCCGATATGCGACGTGGTGAACGTGATGTCGCTTTCCGGCTTGGTGGCGAGCTTGGCCTTGTTCAGCCGGTCTATGGTGCCGCCCGTGATGTACTTCACCGGCACGCCGGTCTGCCGCGTGAACTCGCGGCCGATATTCTCGTCGATGAGATCGCGGAAGCTGCCGCCCCAGGTGCTGACCACCAGCGCATCCTGCGCCTGCGCCGTGGCGGAGAGAGCCGCGCCGGCAAGCATGCCGGCGCTTATGAGTTTCTTGATCATGACAACCCCTTGTCTATATGGTTGACTACAGAACCTGCTCGAGGAAATTCTTCAGGCGCTCGCTGCGGGGCGCCCCAAAAAACTGTTCAGTGGGCGCGGTCTCGATGATTTCGCCTCGCTCCATGAAGACGCAGCGGTCGGCCACCCTGCGGGCGAAGCCGATTTCGTGGGTGACGCAGATCATGGTGATGCCGGTCTGCGCCAGGTTTTCCATGATGCGCAGCACCGAGCCGACCGATTCCGGATCGAGCGCCGAGGTCGGCTCATCGAAGAGCATGATGCGCGGGCGCAGGCAGAGCGCGCGGGCAATGGCCACGCGTTGCTGCTGGCCACCGGAAAGCTGGATCGGATACTTGTCGGCCTGCTCGATCACATTGACTTTGGCCAGGTATTCGCGCGCCGTCTGTTCGGCCTCGCGGGCTGGAACCTTCAAGGCGATCTTCAGCGCGAAGGTGCAGTTGTCCAGCACCGTCATATGCGGAAAGAGGTTGAAGTTCTGGAACACCATGCCGAGCTGGCGCCGCACTTTCTCCACGTCTTCGGGACGTCGGGTCAGTTCGGCGCCGTTGACCCGGATGTCGCCCGAGTCATGCTGTTCCAGATGATTGATGCAGCGGATGAGGGACGACTTGCCGGATCCGGAAGGACCGCAGAGGATGACGATCTCGCCGTTGGAGACCTCCAGGTGGATATCCCGCAGGGCGTGGAAGGCGCCGTAGAACTTGTTCAAACCCGAGATGGAGACCGCGGGCGCGCACTCGGACAGGGTGGCGGAGACAGGCGGCGTGATGCTGGACAGGATGGCAGTCATGATGGTTCGCGCTCTGATAGTTCGGTCGGCCGGGCGGTTCAGGCCCTGGCGAGATAGCGGTTCAACTTGCGGTCCGCGATCGAGAAGCCAAGTCGTATGCAGTTGGTGATGCACCAGTAGATCGCCGCCGCCGTGATCAGGGGCGTGAACGGGTCATAGGTGTAGTCGAACACGGTGTTGGCGGCCGCGGTGAGGTCGACCAGCGTGATGGCGCTGACAGCCGCCGTGCTTTTCACCATGATCAGCAATTCATTCTGATAGGCGCGCAGCACATAGCGCGCCACCAGCGGCAGGCGCAGGCGGAACAGGATCTGCGCAGGCTTTAGGCCCAGGGTCTGCGCCGCTTCGATCGTGCCCCGGGGTATCGCCGCCAGTCCGCCGCGGATGATCTCCGCCATGAAGCCGGAATGGGTCAGCGCCAGGCCCAGCCAGGCGCAGACATAGGCGTTGGAGAAGACGCTCCACAAGGGGGTGTCGCGCACGATGGAGAACTGCGGCAGTCCGCTGTAGATCAGGTACAGCAGCACCAGGCTGGGGACGCCGCGGAAGAAGCCGATGTAGCTGCTGGCGAAGAGCGCGCGGGCACCGGGCCGGAAGCTTGCCAGCGCCACCGGCAGCGCCAGCAGCAGGCCGATGACCAGCACCGGCAGCAGCACGGCGAAGGTGGTGCCGGCGCCGGCCAGCAGTTTGGGCAGGCTGTCCCAGGCTACCTGGAAGTCAAAGTGCATGCGACGCTCCCTTGGTCACGACGGGATGAAAGCCGCGCGCAGCCCATGTTTCGACACGGCGCGCCACGTAGTAGGTGAGCCAGGTCATCATCAGGAAGAAGCCGGCCGCAAGCATGTAATAGACGAAAGGCTCCTTGGTCACGCCCGAGGCAAGCTTGGCGTAGGCCATGATTTCCTTCAGGCCGATCAGGGAGATGAGGGCGGTGTCCTTGAGCACGACGATCCACATATTGGTCATGCCGGGCAGGGCCAGCCGCAGCATCTGCGGCAGGATCACCTTGAGCCAGATGGCGGTGCGCGGCACCAGCAGCACCCGCGCGGCCTCGAACTGGCCGTGGGGAACGTTCTGGATCGCGCTGCGGATCAGGTCGGCCAGATAGGCGCCATACACCATGCCCAGCGCCGCTACCGCCGCCATGAACGGCGTTACCTCGATCTGCTGGTCGATGCCGAACGGCGCGAGCAGGCTGGCGACGATCTGCGAGCCGCCGTAATAGAACAGGAAGCCGACCAGCAGCGAAGGCACCCCCGTGAAGATGGAGGCATACGGAATCCAGACGATCTTGGCCAGCCATGTCGGCCGCAGCGTGATCAGGGCGAAGAACGTCCCGATCGCGAGCGCCAGCAGGTAGGCGCAGACGGCGACCTGGATCGTCATCATTGCGCCGGTCGCGAGTTGCTGCACGAAACCCATCGAAGGCATGAGGTCTTCCTGGCAAGCGTGGGTGGAGTTCCGCCCGGTCCGGCAAGCTCGTGCCGGGGACTCGGGCGGCGCGCGCGAATCCTGCTAGCGGCAGGCCGCTTCCTCGGGCAGCAGCTCTACTTCCATGTACGGCTTGCGCAGCTTGGTGAAGGTGCAGTCCTTGATGATGGTGTCCAGCGTGACGTTCATGCGGTTGAGCAGTTCGCCGCCGTCCTTGCGGGCGATCCAGCTCGATCCGGCTTCGCCGCCGCCAGTCCACAGATCGCCGCCAGCGAACTTCCAGCCCTTGCCCTGGGGCTTGGACAGGAACTCATTGGTCCAGCTGATCTTGGGACCCAGGCTCATGTCGAGCCGGCCGTTGGCCAGGTCGAGACGGATCTGGTCGGGGTTGTCGTAGAACACGATCTGCACCGCGTTGCCGAATGTCTCGCCCACGTACTTGGCTTGGGCCGAGCCGCGTTGCAGGCCGATGCGCACGCCCTTCAGGCCCTCCGGCGTGAAGGTGTAGTTCTTGGCCTCGGGCACCACATAGGAGTCCGGGTTGAACAGCACCGGTCGGCCGAACAGCACTTTTTCCTTGCGCTCCGGCAGCGGCTTGGTCTGGCTGACCACGGCATCCAGTTTCTTCTGCAGCAGCGCCGGGATCAGGGCCTTGAAGTCCATGACTACGATCTCGCAATCGACCTTCATCCGCTTGCACATCTCGCGCGCCAGGTCGGGTTCAAAGCCGGTCAGGCGGCCTGACGGGTCGACCATGCTGAAGGGCGGATAACTGCCTTCGTTGCCCAGCACCAGCTTCTCGGCTTGGGCGGGCGTCACAGCGAACAGCGAGGCGCCTGCGAGCGTCAGCGCCGTGATGGTTTGGTGTAGATGCATTATTTTCCCCTTGCTTATTTATTGGTCATGCACTTCGTTGAATGGTCTACATCGCTGCGGCCTTGCTCAGGTTGCCGTTGAACAGCGAGCCGTAGCCGGGCTTGGCGCCCGCCGCGCCGGTGAGATCCAGGCAATGCCAGAACGAAGCCTGGATGGCCGAGATCACCGGCTTGCCGAGTTTCTGTTCCAGCGCCTCGATGGCGCCGACGGTGCGGAAGTTGGTGCACGAGACGAAGATGGCCGTCGCGTCGGGGTGATCGACCGAGAGCACGTGGTCGTAGACCTTTTCCAGCGAGACCTCGGCCAGCGCGTGATCGTCAGAGATGCCGAGGCAGGCGCTCTTGACGACCTCGTGGCCGTTTTCCTGCAGGAAGCGGATGGCGCGCTCGTGGATCTCCGGAAGGTATGGCGTGGCCAGCGCAACCTTGCCGGCCTTGACCTTCTTCAGCGCCGCGAGCGTCGCGGTGGAGGCGGTGGTGATCTGCGGCCCCGGCACCCACTGCCGCAGCTTCTGGATCAGCGCCTGGTCGTAGGCGGTGCCATGCAGGAACGAGGCGCTGGTGCCGCCGAACAGCAGCACGTCGATGGGAGCGGCGCCGGCCAGGCGCGCGGCCTGTTCGAGTTCAGGCGCGTTCATCATCTCTTCGATGCCTTGCACCGTGACCTTGGGCAGCTTGATGCGCGCGGTATGGGTGGAAACCCCTGGAGCGGACATGGCCCACATTTCTTCTTCCATCACGACGCTGGAAGCGATGTAGATCAGCCCGATGCGGGCCAGGTCGCCCGAGCCGTCGTAGCGGAATCGGGGATAGGCGGCTTGCGCCGGCGTTGAGGCGGTGTTCATCCGGATCCCTTGTAAGGTGAGGTTGCTGCGGATTGCATCTGGTGACGTCGGCCGTCGATCCGGGACCGGGCGTTGCCGCCGCCCGCCGCACCGGCCACGCCAGCGAAAACCAATGATGCGAGAGGCCATCCGAGGCACCAAGTCGCCTTTTCCGTTGGCATGGATCGATTTTCCTGATGGCCCCGCGAGGCCGCCGAGGCAGGTCGCATGCGCATGGCGGCGGGCGCCGCCCGCGTCAGGATTTCCGAGACGGGACGCCGGAAAAAACAAATAGGCTGCGTTCCCGCTTGGACCGACCATCAGCGGGCAGGTCACGGCCTTGTGCGATGCCGCCACCCAGGCGGGCGCGGGGTCTCCGGATAAACCCTAATGCAGATACGAGCCATGAAGCACAAGCGCATACGCACCTTCAATACCAAGGCAACCTACCCTGAACAGAACCTCGATAACGATCTGTGCCAGGCCGTCGTCGCGCGCGGCAGCACCGTCTTCTTGCGCGGGCAGATTGGCCAGAATCTGGACACCTCGGAGAGCGTCTGCATCGGCGATGCGGCGGGCCAGACCGAACAGGCGATGAAGAACATCGACATGTTGCTCAAGGAGGCCGGCGGCGAGCTGCAGGATATTTGCAAGATCACGATCTACATCATCGACCCGCGTTATCGGGAGCCGGTCTACCGCGTGGTCGGAAAATGGCTCAAGGGCGTGTTCCCCGTGTCCACCGGCATTGTGGTGTCAGCGCTGGCGCGCCCCGAGTGGCTGGTGGAAATCGACGCGACTGCCGTTATTCCGGATTGACGCCGCAGGAGGCCCAGCTCATGACTTTCTCCATCATTGCCCGCTGCCCGGCCACCGGCCAATTCGGCGCGGCTGTTTCGTCCTCGTCGCCCGCGGTCGCGGCGCGCTGCATCCGTGCGCGTGCGGGCGTAGGCGCGGCGGTCAGCCAGAACATCACCGACCCCGCCCTGGGGCCGCTCATCCTGGACGCGATGGCCGAGGGTCGCACGCCCGAAGGCGCGCTGCAGGCGCTGGCCGAACGTCCTTTCATCAGCTACCGGCAGCTGATGGCCATCGATGCCACCCAGGCGCCGGCCATATTCACGGGCTCGAACGCGCTGGGTCGCCTGGCCGACGCGCAAGGCGAGCATGCCGCATGCGCGGGCAATATGCTGGCGTCGCTGGAAGTGCCGGCGGCCATGTTGTCGGCGTTCGAGCAGGCCTCGGGTTCGTTGGCCGAGCGCCTGATGCAGGCCATGCTGGCGGGCCAGGCGGCTGGCGGCGAAGAAGGGCCGGTGCATTCGGCCGGGCTGCTGGTGGTGGCGGACCTGGATTGGCCCATCGTCGATTTGCGCATGGACTGGGTCGAGCAAGGTCCCGTCGAACGGCTGTACGAGGCCTGGCAGGTCTACGAGCCGCAGATCGAGGCCTACATCACCCGCGCCAGGGACCCGCGCGCCGCGCCGAGCTTTGGCGTGCCAGGCAATCCGTGAGCGCTTGCGGCTTGCGGCGAGTGCGAGAAAACCCGAGGAGCGCCATGCCCCGCTGTCAGGGCATAGTGGATACACTTTTGCACGGTGCGGTTGACGCTGGCGCCGGGCCGCGCCGGCGGCCTGCGCAGCGGACCGCCGCCTCCTTCCAGCCTGCTCCAGTTTTCTCACTTCGGACTATGCTCAATCGCATTTCGCTGCGCCAGATGGAGTACTTCGTCGCCACTGCCAAGCATGGCAGTATCGCCGCGGCATCCAACCAGATCCACATTTCGGCGCCGTCGATCTCGGCTGCCATCGCACATGTCGAAACCGAATTGGACGTGCAGCTGTTCGTGCGGCATCCGTCCAAGGGCCTGGCGCTGACAGTGCTAGGCCAGCAGGTCATGAGCGAATGCGAAGATCTGCTCGAGCGCGCGTCGCGCCTCTACAAGATTGCATCCGTTTCCAGCAACACCATCCAGGGCACCTTGCGCGTGGGCTGCTTCCAGTCGCTCACGGCCATGATCGCGCCCGAGGTGATCTTCGGGTTCTCGCGCGCATTCGACAAGGTCGAGCTGCACATGGTCGAAGGCGATCAGCAGTTGCTGATCGACAAGCTGCATACGCTGGAGATCGACGTTGCGCTCAGCTACGACCTGAGGCTGGGCGACGAGATATCGTTCGAGGCGCTGGCGCGCCTGCCGCCGCACGTGGTGGTCAGCGAGCTGCATCCGCTGTCGCAGCAGATTGCGGTAACGCTGGAAGAACTGGCGCGCTTGCCCATGGTGTTGCTGGACCTGCCCCTGAGCCGCGACTACTTCATGTCCCTGTTCGCGAAGTTTGGCCTGGAGCCGAACATCGTGGCGCGCTCGCGCTCTGAGGAAGTAGTGCGGTCCATGGTGGCCAACGGCATCGGCTACGCCCTGTTCAACGTGCGGCCGAAGTCCACCCAGGCCCTGGACGGCAAGCGCCTGGTGCGGCTGCGCCTGGTGGGCGAACACCGGCCGATGCTGCTCGGGCTCACCACCTACAAACCGATGAAGCCGTCGCGCCTGACCGAGGTGTTCATGCAGCGCTGCCGCGCCTACATTTCGGACCAGTACATTCCGGGCATGAGCGAAGGCAGCTTCTTCGATCCCTACGTGCCTCCTGAAAACAAGTGAATGGACGGCGCGCGCGCCGTCCGTCTTTTGCAGATCCATGCCATGAGCTCACCGACCCCGGACAACAGTCCAGACCTATTGCGCGAACTGCTCGCCTTTGAATCCGTCACGCTGACGCCCAATATCGACCTCATAGAACGGGTGCGGGAATTGCTGGCGCAGGCGGGCATCGCATCCACGCTGGCGGCGGACCCGCAGGACGCCAGGCGCAGCAATCTGTTCGCTTCCGTCGGCCCTTTGGAAGTACCCGGCATCCTGCTCTCGGGCCATACCGATGTGGTGCCCGTGACGGGGCAGCCCTGGACCACGCCGCCCTTTCAGGCGACCGAGCGCGATGGTCGCATCTATGGTCGGGGCAGCGCGGACATGAAGGGCTTCGTCGCCTGCGCCGTGATGGCCATGATCCGCGCGGCTCGCCTGCCGCTGGCGCGCCCGCTGCATCTGGCGCTGTCGTTCGATGAAGAAATCGGCTGCGTCGGCGTGCGCCACCTGCTGCGCGCGCTGCAAGACATGGAGCCCGCACCGTTGCTGTGCGTGGTGGGCGAGCCCACGCTGATGAAGATCGGCACCGGCAACAAGGGCAAGGCGGCCTACCGGGCCGTGTGCTGCGGCCAGGCGGGCCATTCCGGGCTGGCGCCGCATTTCGTCAACGCCATCCATACGGCCAGCGATCTGATCGGCGCGCTGCGCGACGTGCAGCGCGACCTGGCCGAACACGGACCGCGCGAGGCCGGCTATGACGTGCCATATACCACGGTGCATGCCGGCACCATCAAGGGCGGCACGGCGCTGAACATCGTGCCCGCGGAATGCGAAGTCAATTTCGAGATCCGCAACGTCGCGCAGGACGACCCTAACCAGATCCTGGAGCGGGTGCTGGAGCTGACCAGGACGAAGATGCGCGCCGCGGGCGCCCGGCCCGAGGCCGAACCGCCCCGGGTCGAAGTGGTCAATAGCTATCCCGGCCTGGCCACGGCGGACGGCTCGGCGGCCGTGGCGCTGCTGGCCTCGTGGCTGCCGCCGGACACGCCGCTCACCAAGGCTGCCTTCGGCACCGAAGGCGGGCTGTTCCAGCAGCTGTGGGCGCAGACCTCGGTGCTGATCTGCGGACCCGGCAGCATCGAGGTGGCGCACAAGGCCGACGAGTACGTCGAACTTTCGCAGCTGCAAGCCTGCGACGCCATGCTGGAGAAGTTGACGCAGTATTTGATGGTTTAGGCGCCGGAGCGCGGGATCGCTGGCTACGTGGCAACGTTTTGAAGCAATCGCCTGTTGAGCCGGGGCTGCGAGAGCCTGCTATAACAGCGGCTACAGCTTTTCTGTAGGGCCAGGAAATGTCCATTCAAACGTTGAGCCGCTATGGTGTGGCGATTTTTGCGGCTGCGCTGATGGCCGGCTGCTCCTCCAGCGGTCCCAAGACTTCGGAGCAGGGTGCAGCCAAGTCGTATTCCTCCACTGCCCGCGCCGGCGGCGAGTGCGCGAGCCGCGGCAAGTGCATCTACAAGGGCGCGTATGAATCAGGGGAACGGAACTACGCCGAAGCGGAAGCCAAGCGCCTGAACATCGCCGAACTGGAGCGCCTGCGCCGCGCTTTCGGCAATTGACCCCGGCAGGGAACCGGCGCACGCCCACGCCTGAAGAAATCATGCGGCACTACGACTCGGACCCGGACGAGGATCCCTGGGTTCGCGGCAAGCCTGCGCCGGAGCAGGTCGCGGTAGTACCTTATGACCCCGATTGGCCGGCCCGTTATGCCCAGCTTGAAACGCAGGTGCGCGAGGCTTTGGGGCCGGCCGCGCTGGCGGTCGAGCACATGGGGTCGACCGCGGTTCCGGGCTTGCCGGCCAAGCCGGTAATCGATATCGATCTGACGGTGGTCGACCCCGTGCAGGAGGACGCCTATGTCCCCGCGCTGGAAGCCGCCGGTTACGTGCTGGTTTTACGGGAGCCGTCCTGGCATCAGCACCGTCTTTTGCAGCTGGCCGCGCCGCGCGTGAACCTGCATGTATTCGGCCCCGATTGTCCCGAGAATATCCGGCACCGGATGTTCCGCGACTGGCTGCGCCAGCACGCGGCCGACCGCGATCTGTATGCCCAGGCCAAGCGTATGGCGGCGGACGGCATGATGCAGGTCATGGATTACAACAAGCGCAAGGAAGCGGTCCTGCGCCAGATCTACGAACGCATGTTCCGCGCCGCCGGCTTTATCTGAGGCGCGCCGGCGCGGATATCATCCCTATCCGCTTCAATAGTGGCTTTTCAGCGGCACGGCGGGGTCGGCCAGCACGTCGCGGGGCGGGTTCAGACCCAGCTCCAGCAGCTTGCGCGCCGCCAGGTGGTCCATCGGGGCGTTGATCGATTCGACGCAGACCAGATGGCCGTCGGCAAAGTGCAGGATCGAGAAGCTGCCGGGCTTGGCGCCGGGCCGCAGGACGCGCTCGGTGTCCGGCGGCGCCAGGCCGGCGATCTGCAGGCGCAAGGCGCCCTGATCGGACCAGAACCAGGGCAGGGCGTGATACGGCGTTTTCGTGCCCAGCAGCACGCCGGCCAGGGTGCGGGCCTGGTCGTTGGCGTTCTGCACCGATTCCAGGCGCAGGGTCTTGCCCCAGCGCGCATACGGAAACGAGGTGCAGTCGCCGATGGCGTAGATGCCGGGCGCGGAAGTCTGCATCAGCCCGTCCACCACGATGCCGTTCAGGCAGTCCAGGCCGGCGGCCTGCGCCAGCGTGATCTCGGGCACGGCGCCGATGCCGGCGACCAGCAGGTCCACCGGATGCTCCACCTCGTTGACGACTACGCTGCGCACGCGGCCGTTCTCGGTCCGGATGTGTTGCAGATCGGAGGACAGGCGCAGGTCGACGCCGGAGTCGTGCAGCACGCGGGCGACGTGTTCCGAGGCCTCGGGCGACACGGAGCGCGCCAGCAGGCGCGGCGCGGACTCGAAGACGGTGACCGGGCGTCCCAGGGCGCCCGCGGTGGCCGCGATTTCCAGGCCGATGAAGCCGCCGCCCACGACCGTGACCGACGGCGCGTCGGCGATCGCGGCGCGCAGGCGCGCGGCGTCGTCGGCGTTGCGCAGGTAGATCAGGTTCTGCAGTTCTTCGGGCACGTCCGGCAGGCGTCGCGCGCGCGTGCCGGTGGCCAGCACCAGCGCGTCATAGTCCAGCTGCTTGCCCGAAGCCAGCGTGAGCACGCGCGCGTCGCGGTCTATGCCGACCGCGGGATCGGCCAGCAGCACCTGCACGCCAGCGTCGGCGTAGACCGCCTCGGGGCGCAGCAGCTGGATCGGAGCTTCCGGATCCTTGATGTAGGTCTTGGAGAGCGGCGGGCGATGGTAGGGCAGCGAGGCCTCTTCGCACACCAGCGTCAGGCTGCCGGGAAAGCCGCCTTCTATCAGGCTGGCGCACAATTGCGCCGCCGCGTGGCCGCCGCCGACGATTACCACCTTCTGCATGCATGACTCCTGTTCTGCCTGGCCCGGTCTCGGGCCGAATCGGCAATGCTACCGCAGGTGGCAGCTGGAGGAACTGCATGCAGGACGCGAAGGGCGCTGCGCGCCTGGAGAGGATCAGGCCGCGGCGTTGGGGGACGGGCTCAGGCGCCCGGCAGCATGTAGCGGGCGGAAACGGCCAGGATGCGCTGGGCGGATTCGCGCAGCCTGCGGGCTTCGCGGTGGGCGTTGAGGGAAACCACGGCGTCGTAGCGGCGCGCGCTGAGCGGACCGGCCAGCAGCACCGGGCGGCGGGTAAGAATCGGGGATATCAAGCGTTGCATGTGGAGCATTCCTGCGGGCGTCAGGCCCAGTCGATGCCAGGTATCGTAAGGCGGCCGGGGGTGGCGGCCAACGAATTACCTTTTATATGAATATCCGGCGCGCGCCCGGGATTCGGGGGCTGGCGGATATTCGAACGCCAGTATCGCCCGCGAGTATGACAGCCATATGCCAGCGGCGCTTGCGGCCGCCCGGCAGGCGCGGACCAGGTCCGCGCGGAGAACCCGCCGGATGACGATGCCCCGGGGGCACCAGCGGCTCAAGGCGCCTTGAGCCGCGACGGCACCTCGCCCACGTCGCTGCAAACCGCCAGCACTTCGGCGGGCTTCTTGCTCATGGACAGGTACACGTGGCCGATGCTGCTGTCGAAGTAGGCGGTCTCCAGCTTGCCCAGCACGACGCTGTCGCCGTTTTCGAACTGGATGCGGACCTTGCCCGACAGCACCACCGCGAATTCCTGGCCGGGGTGGCGGATGTAGTCCTCGAACTCGACCACCTTGCGCGAGTCGATGAGCGCCAGCATGGGCGTCATCTTCTTGCCGGGGTATTCGCCCATCAGCAAGCGGTAGTGGTAGTTCTCGGTGACGTAGTCGCGGGCGTCGCTGAGCTTGTTCTTGACGAAGGTGGGGGCGACGGCGGCCTGCGAGGCGTCCGGCAGCATGAACATGCGGGTCATGTCTATGCCGAGCGCGCCGGCCAGCGCGGCGAACTTCTCGTAGCTGAGGGCGATCTGCCCCAGCTCCGCCTTGGACAGCGTCGAGACCGCGATGCCGCTGGCGCGGGACAGCGCCTGCAGGGTCATCTTGCGCGCCTTGCGCTCGGCCCGCAGGCGAGCGCCCATTTCTTCCTTGCCGACGATCTCGGGCGGGGATGTAGTGCCGGGTAGGGCCATGTAGCGATCTGGCAGGTAGGGGTGATTGGGGCAGGGCCCGCAAGCCCCGCTGCGTATGCCGGATTGTAAGGGCTGGCCGGGATCAGGCTCCCGCCCGGTTGAGGACGCGGCCGGCGTGCTGGCCGGTAAAGGCCTGGCCTTCCCAGACGGGCGCGCCGTTGACGTAGACCGAGTGGATGCCCGCCGCGCGCTCGGTGGGACGCTCGAAGGTGGCCGAGTCGGCCACGGTGGCGGGGTCGAAGACCACCAGGTCGGCGTAGTAGCCGGGCTGCACCTGGCCGCGTTCGGCCAGGCCGAACTTGGCGGCGGTCAGGCCGGTCATCTTCCAGACCGCGGTCTCCAGCGGGAACAGGCCCAGGTCGCGCGAGTAATGGCCCAGCACGCGCGGGAAGGTGCCCCACAGGCGCGGGTGCGGACGCTCGTCGTGCGGCAGGCCGTCGGAGCCGATCATGGTGGGGCCGAACGCCAGGATGCGCTGCACGTCGGGCTCGTCCATCATGAAGTAGATGGCGCCCGCGGGCTGCAGCTCCGGCACCACGTCGTACTTGGACTTGCCGCGCTCGGCGGCGATTTCCTCCAGGTCGCGCCCGCTCAGTTCGGGAAAGGGCTTGCACCAGGTGATGAGCGTGCGGCCCGCCAGCAGCACGCGGTCCTGCTTCAGCATGGTGGAGCCGGCCACGTAGGGGTAGGCGTCCAGGGACACGTCCTGGCTGGCCATGGCGGCCTCGATCAGCGCCAGCGTTTCCTTGGAGCGGCCGAAGTTGGGCTTGCCCATGACCTTGTGGTGCGAGATCACCACCGGCACGTCCAGCTCGCGGCCGATGCGGAAGGTCTCTTCCAGCGCCGCCACGATGTGTTCGCCCTCGTCGCGCATGTGGGTGGCGTAGACGCCGCCATGCGTGCCCAGCGGGCGGCAGACCTCGATGATTTCCTCGGTGCTGGCGTGGGCGGCGGGCGGGTAGAAGGCACCGGTGGAAATGCCGATGGCGCCGCTGGCCAGCGCGTCGTCGGCCAGCGCCTGCATGGCCTGGATCTCCCCGGCCGTGGCTTCGCGCTTCAGGTCGGGCATGACGGCGGCGCGCAGGGTGGAATGGCCCACCATGCAGGCGGCGTTGACGGCGGGCGGCGCGGCGCGCAGGGCCTCCAGGTAGTCGGAGAAGCGCTCGAAGCGGAACGAGCCGCCTTCGTCCAGCAGGTCCAGCGGCGCGGGCGGGTTGGCATGTGCCAGCGGCGCCAGGCTGATGCCGCAGTTGCCGGTGACCACGGTGGTGACGCCCTGCGAGATCTTGGGCGTCATGTCGCGGTGCTTGAGCAGGTAATTGTCGTCGTGCGTGTGCGAGTCGATGAAACCCGGCGACACCACCTTGCCGGCCACGTCGATGCGCCGGCGGGCGCTGCTGGCGCTCAGGTTGCCGACGGCGGCGATCCGGTCGCCGCGCACGCCGACGTCGGCAAGCCGGCCGGGCGAGTTGGTGCCGTCGATGACGGTGCCGCCGGCAAGGATGTAATCGAACGGGGTGGCGTCGGTCTGGGACATGCGTATCTCCGGCTAAACGGGGGTGGCGAAGTGGCAGGCGACCTGCTGTTCGGGGGCGATCTGGCGCGGCTGCGGCGCTTCCTCGGCGCAACGCGGCTGCGCCATCGGACAACGGGTGCGGAAGGCGCAGCCCGAGGGCGGCGACAGCGGGCTGGGTATTTCGCCCTTCAGCACTTCCACGGGTTTGCGCTCGCCCTGGCGGGCCGAGGGCACGGCGGCCAGCAGGGCGCGGGTATAGGGATGGGCGGGGCGTTCGAAGATGGCCTCGCGGGTGCCGGTCTCGACGATCTTGCCCAGGTACATCACGGCGACGCGGTGGCTGATGTGGCGCACCACGCTCAGGTCGTGCGAAATGAAGACATAGGTCAGCCCCAGGTCGCGCTGCAGGTCCATCAGCAGGTTGATGACCTGCGCCTGCACCGACACGTCCAGCGCCGATACGGGTTCATCGCAGACGATCAGGCCCGGGTCCAGCGCCAGCGCGCGCGCGATCACGATGCGCTGGCGCTGGCCGCCGGAGAACTCGTGGGGGTAGCGGTCGGCGGCGTCCGGACGCAGGCTGACGCGGGCCAGCAGTTGCGCGACGCGCTCGCGGATGGCGGCGCGGCTGTGGCCGAAGGCGCGCAGCGGCTCGCCGATGATGTCGCGCACCCGCATGCGCGGGTTCATCGAGGAAAACGGATCCTGGAAGATGAATTGCATGCGCTGGCGCATGGCGCGCAGTTCGCGGCTGTTCATGGCGGCCAGGTCGCGGCCTTCCAGCAGGATGCGGCCCTCGGTGGGGTCGGTCAGGCGGATCAGGCATTTGCCGGTGGTGGATTTGCCGCAGCCGGATTCGCCCACCAGGCTCAGCGTCTGGCCGCGCGGCACCGACAGGGAAACGCCGTCGACCGCGCGCAGCACCTTGGCGCCGCTGCCGCTGTCCACGGGGTAGTGCTTCTTCAGGCCGATGACTTCCAGCATGGGCGGGGCGTCGGCGGCGGGCGCGGACACGGGGCTCGCAAGGGGGATGTCGTGCAGGTTCATGGCGGGCCTCAGGCGGTCAGGGCGGCGGGAGCGGGTTCGGCCGCGCGGGCCCAGCACCAGACGCGGTGGCGGCTGCCGGCATCGGCGGCGGGCGGCGCCTGCTCGGAACAGCGCGGCTGCGCTTCCGGGCAGCGCGCCGCGAAGGCGCAGCCGCGCGACTCGGGCGTCATCACCGGCACGATGCCGGGCAATTCGGCCAACCGCGCCGTATGGTCCTGGCCGTCGGCGAAGTCCGGCAGCGAGCGGATCAGCGCCTGGGTGTAGGGGTGCTGGGCGCGGTCCAGGATGTCGTCGACGCTGCCTTCCTCGACCTTGCGTCCCGCGTACATCACGATGACGCGCTGGCACATCTGCGCGACCACGCCCAGGTCGTGGGTGATCAGCACGATGGAGGTGCCCAGCCGCTGCTGGATTTCCCGCAGCAGGTGCAGGATCTGCGCCTGGATGGTCACGTCCAGCGCGGTGGTGGGCTCGTCGGCGATCAGGACCTTGGGCTGGCAGGCCAGCGCCATGGCGATCATGGCGCGCTGACGCATGCCGCCGGACAGCTGGTAGGGATACTCGCGCACGCGGCGCGCCGGGTCGGAGATCTGCACCAGCTCCAGCAGCGATTCGGCCTGCGCCATGGCCTCGCGCCGCGACAGGCCCTGGTGCAGCATCAGCGATTCGCTGATCTGGCGGCCCACCGTGAACACGGGGTTCAGCGAGGTCATGGGTTCCTGGAAGATCATCGAGATCTGGTTGCCGCGGATCGCGCGCATGGCCTTTTCAGGCAGCGCCAGCAGATCCTGGCCGTCGAACTCGATGCGGCCGCCGGCCACGCGTCCGGGGGCGCGCAACAGCCGCATGATGGACAGGGACGTGACGCTCTTGCCGCAGCCGGATTCGCCGACCAGTCCCAGCGTTTCGCCGGGCATCAGGTCGAAGGACAGGCGGTCCACGGCAAGCACGGTGGTTTCATCGCCGTCGAAACAGGTGGTGAGGTCGTGCACGCGCAAGACGGGTTGGGTTTGCATGTGCGCTCCTACAGCTTTTTGGCCAGACGGGGATCGAGCATGTCGCGCAGGCCGTCACCCACCAGATTGACGGCCAGGACGGCCACGCCCAGGAACAGGCCCGGATACAGGATGATGTGGAAGGCCACGGCGACGAAGTTGCGGCCTTCGGCCATGATGTTGCCCCAGCTGGGGATCTGCGGCGGTATGCCCACGCCCAGGAAGCTCAGCACGGCCTCGGTCAGGATGGCGGATGCCGCGATGAAGGTGGCCTGCACCATCAGCGGGGCGAAAAGGTTGGGCAGGATGTGGCGCAGCAGGATCGCGGGTACGCGCGTGCCGGACGAAATGGCGGCCTCGATATAGGGTTGTTCGCGTATCGTCAGCACCAGCGCCCGCACCAGCCGCACCACGCGCGGCACCTCGGGGATGACGATGGCGATGATCACGGTGCCCAGGCCGCCCTTCAGCGTGGCCATCAAGGCGATGGCCAGCAGCACGCCGGGGATGGCCATCAGCCCGTCCATGATGCGCATGATGAACGCGTCGATGCGGCGGAAGTAGCCCGCCGCCATGCCCAGCGCCACGCCGGCGACGGTGGAGACCACCGCCACCACGATGCCGACCACCAGGGAGACGCGGGCGCCCCAGACAGTGCGCGAATAGACGTCGCGGCCCAGCGCGTCGGTGCCGAAGAAGTGCTCCGACGACGGCGGCTTCATGCGCGCCAGCGGATTGATGTCCTGCGGGTCGACGGTGGCCAGCCAGGGCGCGGCCAGCGCGATCGCGGCCAGCGCCAGCAGGATGGCGCCGCCTATGTACAGCATGGGATGGCGGCGCAGCGAGCGCAGCACGCGGCGGTGGCGCGGGCGCCGCGCGGGCAGGGACAGGGTAGTGGTAGTCATGCGTTGCCCCCGGTTCAATAGCGGATGCGCGGATCGAAGAGCCGGTAGCTCAGGTCGACCAGCAGGTTGATCAGGACATAGATGCCCGAGGCCACCAGCAGCACGCCCTGGATCACGGGATAGTCGTGGCGCAGCACGGCGTCGATGGTCAGGCGGCCCAGGCCGGGAATCGCGAATACGGTTTCCGTGACCACCACGCCGCCGATCAGCAGGGCCACGCCCACGCCGATGGTGGTGACGATGGGATTGGCGGCGTTCTTCAGCGCATGCCAGACGATGGGGCCAGCCGCCAGGCCCTTGGCGCGGGCCGTGCGGATGTAGTCCTCGGACAGGGCCTCCAGCATGGTGGCGCGCGTCATGCGCGTGAGCAGCGCCATGTAGACCAGGCCCAGCGACAGGCAAGGCAGCACCAGATGGCGCAGGTAGGGCACCACGCCGTCGGCCAGGGGCTTGTAGCCCTGCACCGGCAGCCAGCCCAGCTTGATCGAAAAGCCGTAGACCAGGCTGTAGCCGATCAGGAACACCGGCACCGAGAATGCGCAGACCGCGCCTATCATGACCAGCCGGTCCAGCCAGCGTCCCGCGTGCCAGGCCGCCAGCACGCCCAGCGGAATCGCCACGATCACCGCGAACAGCATGGTGAAGATGGCGATGGACAGCGTCGGTCCCATGCGCTGGCCGATCAGCTGCGAGACCGGCATCTGTGTCGACATCGAAGTGCCCAGATCACCGGTGGCGATGTGGCTGACCCAGATGCCGAACTGCTGCAGCAACGGTTTGTCCAGGCCCAGGTTCTGGCGGATCTTCTCCACGTCGTCGGCGGTGGCGTTGTCGCCCGCGATCACGGCCGCGGGATCGCCCGGCGACAAGTGGATCAGCAGGAACACCACGACCGCGACCACGGCCATGACAGGAATGACGGCCGCGATGCGGCGCAGTATGTATTTCACGCTGGTTTTCCCCCGGCTTGTGGTCGGGCGCACGCGGCGCCCGGCGCCCGCCTTACGGCTTTTCGATGTTCCACATCACCGGGATGCCGGTCTTCAGCAGCTCGGTGTGCTGCAGGCCGCGGAATGCGGACACGGGCTTGAATTCCCCCCACATGACATAGGGCACGCTCTGGTAGGCGCGCGCCTGCATCTGCGCGGCGATGTCCTTGCGCTTGGCCGGGTCCGTTTCGCGGATCCAGCTGGTGCGCAGCGTGTCGAGCTCCTTGTCGCAGGGCCAGCCCGGCAGGCTGTTGCCGCAGGCGGCGGACATCCAGGGGTTGGTCACCGGCGTGCTGGCGTCGTAATAGCCGCCCCAGGTCAGGAAGACGTTCCAGCCGCCTTGCGCCGGCGGATCCTTCTTCAGGCGGCGGCCGGCCAGCGAAGCCCAGTCCATGGATTGCAGGTCGACGTTGATGCCGGCCTTCTTCATGTTCTGCGTCAGCACCATGACGGCGGGCGCGCTCAGGTGGTCCGTGGGGTACAGCACCACCACCTTCTCGCCCTTGTAGCCGGCTTCCTGCAGCAGTTGCTTGGCGCGCGCCGGATCGGTCTTGGCGTAGGGCGCCGCGCCCGCGTCGCTGGCCAGCGGCGAGCCGCAGACGAAGAGGCTGGGGCAATAGTCGACGCGGTATTTCTCCGGGTAGCCCATGGCCGACAGCATTTCCTTCTGGTTCACCAGGTGGTAGAGCGCCTGGCGGGCAAGCTGGTTGTCGAAGGGCGGATGCAGCGAATTGAGGATGACCATGCCCTGCGTCGCGACGGACGTGTTCAGGGTGATGTCCTTGTTGGTTTCCAGCACGGGCAGGAAGTCGGGCGTGGTCTGTTCGATCATGTCGACCTCGCCGTTCATCAGGGCGGCGGTGGCGGTGTTGCCGTCGGGGATGTAGACCCACTCGACGCGGTCCACCTTGACGTTCTTGCCGCCGGCCAGGCCGTCGGCGGGCTCCGCGCGCGGCACATAGGCCGGGTTCTTCACGTACACGACCTTGTTGCCCGGCACCCATTCATCGCGCTTGAAGAGGAAGGGGCCCGAACCGACCATTTCCGTGACCTGGGTGTTCGGGTCCGTCATGGCCAGGCGCTTGGGCATGATGAAGGGCGGCATGCCGGAAGGCTTGGACAAGGCGTCCAGCACCAGGCCGAAAGGCTCCTTGAGCGTCAGCGTGAAGCTGTTGTCGCCGGTCGCCGCGAGTTCGGCGCCCGCGGCCATCATGGCCTGGCCCAGCGTGTCCTTCTTGGCCCAGCGCTGGATCGACGCCACGCAGTCCTCGGCCTTGACGGGCGTGCCGTCGTTGAACTTCAGGCCCGGGCGCAAGGTGAAGCTCCAGCTCTTGCCGTCTTCGGACACGGTCCAGCTGTCCACCATCTGCGGCTTGACCTGCCCCTTGCTGTCCTGCGAGAACAGGGTGTCGAACACCATGTAGCCGTGGTTGCGCGTGATGTAGGCCGTGTTGAACAGCGGGTCCAGCGTCTTGAGGTCCGCGTGCGGCACCAGGCGCAGGGTCTTGGTCTGCGCCAGCGCGCCGGTGGCGGCCCCCATGGCCAGCAGGGCGGCTGCGCCCAGCAAACTGAAACGTCTGATCATTGTTATCCCCTTCGTTATTCCCATGCCCTGCTCGGGCGGCGATCGTTGAGCCTCAGGCCTTGAACGGCCACTTCGGCAATTTGCGCTTGGTGTAAGGCAGCGCGTTGTAGTCGGTGGTGATGGCGCCCGGCGTTTCCACGTAGATGACGTGGCGGCCGACCTGCGAATACGAGGCGTAGAAGTGCTGCGACGATTTCACGATGATGAGCTTCATGGCCTGCAGGTCCACGCCGAACTGCGTGAACAGGTCGGTGCCCATGGCCTGGGTGCGGTTGGTGGTCAGGGCGATGGTCACGCCCTGGCTGCGCACGATGGCCACGTCACCCAGCAGCGCGGGCGTGCCGGCCAACCCGGTCATGATGGCGTCTCGCTTGAGCGCCACGATTTCGCAATCCAGGTCCAGCGGCTGGCCCGACACCGGCGCGACCTTGCCGCCGATGCGCAGCTGGATGCGCGCGCCTTCGCCCGCCTCGAAACAGAGCTGCACGGCCACCGGGTCCCAGAACGGGCCGGTCGCGACGTCGGTGATGCCGCGCGCCAGCACGCGTTCCAGGATGAAGGTGGCGTCGCTGGGCGCGCCGCCGCCCGCGTTGTCGGCGGAGTCGGCCAGCACCACCGGAAAGTCGTTCAACGCCAGGGCCTGGTCCAGCGCTTCGTCGGCGCCGGGGTAGGGCGGCGCCAGCTGCTCGCGGAAACCGATGATCTCTTCGCCCAGCGCGCGCGCCAGGGCGTTGGCCTGGGCCTGGTCGCCGTCGGTATAGACCAGCACCTTGGAACCCATGTCGGGCGTGTCGCCCCACGGGAAGCCATGCGCGATGGATACCGACAGCACGCCTTCCTTGCCTTCCATGGCGAGCAGGCGGTCCACGAAGCTGCGCATGGGTTCGCGGCTGGTGTGCATGATGGAGATCATCTCGCAGTCGTACACGGCGCGCGTGGGTTTGATGCGGCCTTCGGCGCGCGCCACGCACAGGTCCACCAGGTCGTAGGCGCGCTCCAGGATGTCAGTGTGCGGATATTCCTTGAAGCAGACCAGGAAGTCGGCGCTTTCCACCATGTCTGCCGTCATGTGGCAATGCGGGTCCAGTTCGGCGCCGATCACGGTGTCGGGACCCACGATCTCGCGGGCGCGGCGCAGCAGGTCGCCTTCGCAGTCGTCGTAGCCGTCGGCCACCATGGCGCCGTGCAGGCCGAACAGGGCGATGTCGACGCGGCCGGCGCGCTTCAGATCGCCCAGCAGTTCGTCGCGCAGGGTTTCGTAGGCGTGGCGGGTGGTGATGCCGGCCGGCGTGGCGCCGGCGGTCAGGCCTTCGACCAGGGTCCAGTCCTTGCCCTGGGCGCGCTGGCGCGCGGCCCACAGCGGCCCCGAAAACATCTGCATGCGGTCCGGATGCTGGCCCGCGGGGTAGTAGCCGCGCGCCCGATAGGCCGACAGACCGGTCGGGATGGGAGAGAAGGTATTCGTCTCGGTCGCCAGGGACCCGGAAAAGATTTTCATGCTGCCGCTCCGCGTAAGGATGTGCACATGGGGGCGCCGGCGTTGCCGCGAGCGCAGGGAAAAGACCGCACCGCCTGGCGCCAGGGCCAGGGGGTGGCTAGCAATGGGACCGGCCCGCGGCGCGGGCTCAGGCTTCGGACACGGGGCCCGGCGTGTAGCCGCCGTGCACGGCCGCCGCGCCCAGCCAGGCCTGCACCTCGATTTCCACGTCCACGCCCATGGCCAGCTTGGCCTCGACCGTTGAACGCGAGGGGAAGTCGGAAGAGAAATGGCTGCGGTAGGCGTCGTTGAACTGCGCGAAGAGTTCCAGGTCCGACAGCCACACCGTCACGCGCACCACGTCCTTGAGGGTGGCGCCCGCCAGGGCCAGCGTTTCCTTGATGCGCTCGATGGCGGCATGGGTCTGGGCGGCGATGTCGCCGCGCACGACCTGGCCGTTGGCGTCCATCGGGATCTGGCCCGACAGGAACAGGAAGCCGCCGGCCTGGGTGGCGCGGGAGAACGGCAGGGGCAGGGGGCTGGGGTAGCGGGCAATGGTGGTCATGGTGGACTCTCGCAGGCAAGGGGAGGGTTCAGCGCAATCGCGCGGGACGCACGGCTTCGGCGTCCACGCCGTGCGCTTGCAGATGGGCGGGCAGAGGCTGGCGCGTGAGCAGTGCGGCAGCCAGCTCAGAAGTCGCCGCGGCCGTCTGGATACCATAGCCGCCTTGGGCCGCCAGCCAGAAGAAGGCGGGCGCATCGGCGTCCCAGCCGACCACGAAATCGCCATCGCGCACGAAGGAGCGCAGGCCGGCCCAGGTGTGCTTGGGGCGGCGGATGGTGAGCGAGGTCGCGGTTTCGATGCGGTAGATGCCGGTGGCCACGTCCAGTTCTTCCGGCACCACGTCATGCGCGGCGACCGGGTCGGCGTTGGCCGGCGATCCCAGCAGTTGGCCGGCATCGGGCTTGAAGTAATAGCTTTCGTCGACCCCGACCACCGCGGGCCAATGGGCAAAGTCCACGTCCTGCGGGCCGGAGAACGTGAAGGCGGTGCGCCGGCACGGCTGCAGGCCGACGGGCGAGGCTCCGCACAGGGTCGCGGTATGGTCAGCCCAGGCGCCGGCGGCGTTGACCAGCGCCCGCGCATGCAGGGTGCGGCCATCGGCCAGCGTCAGCGTCCAGACGCCGTCCGCATGCGCGGCCGACACGACTTCGGCATTGTTGTGCAGCACCGCGCCCTGGCGCGCCATGCCGCGCAGAAAGCCCTGGTGCAGCGCGTGCACGTCGATGTCGCGGGCATCCGGTTCTTCGATGGCGCCGCAGATCTGGTCGGCGCGCAGACAGGGCACGCGCTCGACGGCCGCTTCGGCGTCGATCAGCGTCACATTGGGCGATTGGCTGCGGAAGTCGTCATAGACCTGGCGCAGCAGGTCCTGCTGTTCGGGCGTGGCGATGTACAGCACGCCGCGCGGGCTGAGCAGCGGATGCTCGCTGAAGCCCTGCGGCGGATTTTCGTAGAAGGCGCGGCTGGCGCGCGTGAGCGCCTTGATCTGGTCCGTGCCGTAGGTTTCCATGAACATGGCCGCGGATCGGCCGGTGGAGTGGTAGCCCGGCTGGGCCTCGCGTTCCAACACGGCCACCGAGGCCGTGGCGCTCAGGCGGTAGGCCACGGAAGCGCCAGCGATGCCGGCGCCGATCACGGCGTAATCGAATAGGGGTTCTGCTGTCATTTTGTCGGAAGCGAGAATTCTCTTATTTGATAATTCTCGAATACGATAGTTTTTTGACGGCAGACAAGTAATAGGGGAAAGCCCCGATGGAGGAAACTCCGAGGCTCGGAAAGTCAGGTCAGGCGCGTGCCATTGGGAACCTGATCGTCCGGCACTGCCAGCACGATGCCGCCGGCTTCGTCGGCGAAACCCAGCACCAGCACTTCGGATTTCATCGGCCCGATCTGGCGCGGCGGAAAGTTCACCACCGCCATGACGCGCTTGCCCGCCAGCTGTTCCAGCGTGTAGTGATCGGTGATCTGCGCCGAACTTTTGCGGATGCCCACGCCGGCCCCGAAATCTATCGTCAGCTTGTAGGCGGGCTTGCGCGCCTCGGGAAAGGCCTGTGCCGACTGGATGGTGCCTATGCGGATGTCGACCTTGAGGAAGTCGTCAAAGCCGATGTCGGCGGCGGCGGGGGTATTCGGGTCTTGGGTGTAGTGCACGTTGGGTCCTTGGATTGGGTTGTCCGTCACCTTGCGCAGAGCCGATTTGGTCGATAGACGGAACAGTTTGTTCCGCGCAATGGTGTGTTTTTTGGCTTCCTAAACGTATTCGGGACAATTGGCGGTCGGTAGAATTCGCCATGCATTTTCCTCTATCTACTCGTCGGAAGGCCACAACGTCATGAGCAACGCTTATCTGGACGCCCTCAAGCAGCGTCGCACGCAGTACTCGCTGGGCCGCAACCTGTCGATCTCCAAGGAGGAACTGACCTCCCTGATCCAGGAAGCGATCAAGCACAGCCCCTCGTCGTTCAATTCGCAAAGTTCGCGCGCCGTGATCCTGTTCGGCGCCGAGAGCGACAAGCTCTGGAACATCGCGATCGAAGAAGTGCGCAAGGTCGCGCCGGCCGAGAGCTTTGCCCAGACCGAAGCCAAGCTCAAGAGCTTCGCCGCCGGCGTGGGCACCGTGCTGTTCTATGAAGACCAGGGCGTGGTGCAGGGCTTGCAGGAAAAATTCGCCCTGTACGCGGACAACTTCCCGGTCTGGTCCGAGCAGGCGGGCGGCATGGCCCAGCTGTCGGTCTGGAGCACCCTGGCCAGCGCCGGCGTGGGCGCCAGCCTGCAGCACTACAACCCGCTGATCGACGCCGCCGTTGCGCGCGAATGGAACATCCCGGCGTACTGGAAGCTGCGCGCGCAGATGCCGTTCGGCTCCAACGAAAACGGCTTCGGTGAAAAGGCGTTCATGGACGACGCCGAGCGCTTCCGCGTGGCGGGCTGAGTTTTCGGGACGCCTTGGGCGTCCCGGTCCGAGCGCATCGGAAAACCCGCAATTCCCTGGGAATAGCGGGTTTTTTTACGTCCGGCTCCTGGCGGCCTTCAATCCGTCTTCCAGCCCCACTTCTTGAAGATCGCCCGACCTTCGGGCGCGGTCAGGAAGTCGACAAAGGCCTGCGCCTGCGCGTTGCCTTTCCCTTTCTTGGTGACGACGGCGCCCGCGTCGCGATAGATGCGGTACGGCTCTTCCACCTCGACCACGCTGGCCAGTTCGGGGTTCGACACCTGCCAGATGTTCCAGATCAGCCAGGCGTCTATGGTCTTGTCCTCGGTCCATTGGGTGCGCGCCTGCGCGCTGTTGCCGGCCTCCGGCAGCACGAGGTTGGCGCGGAAGGCGCGCACGGTTTCGATGTCGCCAAGACGGCCGGCCACGTCTTCCCACAGTCCGGTCTGGCCCGCGCCGGATACCGCCATGACCTTGATGCCGGGCTTGAGCAGATCCTTGAAGCCCGTGATGGCCTTGGGATTGCCCGGGCGCACCAGGATGGCGGAGGGTCGCAGGTACAGCGTGCGGGCTTCGCGCAGCTCGAACACGCCAGGCAGCGCCGAGGCAAAACCGCTCATCATGTTTTCGGCCCCGCTGTAGATCACGTCGGCGTCCTGTTTGGCCTTGTCGGCCCAGGCCGGCGTCGGACCCGCGGTGACGCTGACATCAATGCCGTGCAGCTTGCCGAACGCAGCGGCGGCTTCCTTCATTGCGGGCGCGGGGCCGCCGGGGCCATACACGTTCAGGCTCGGAGCGGCCCAGGCGCTGCCGGCGGCGGAGCAAGCCAGGGCGATGCCGCAGGCAAGGGATCTGATCGACTTCATAGCTGACACTTCCGTTCTACGCCGATTGCGGCCGGTTGAGACAAGCGGCGCGATCGGCTGGTTGATCCATGGAGCGCCGCGGGGTCTTTCCCGCGGCTCGCCACCCGGTAGACGCGCAAGGGAAGGGGAATATTCCGGCGAGGACGTTGCAGAGGGTAGAACTCTGTTTCCAGTCTGTTAAAAAGTCGCGTGCAAAATTGCAGCCTTGCCGCCGCCTCGCGATGGACGACAACACAGTCTTCAGGCATCGAGACAAGGCGAGGGGCATCCTCAACGAGAAACGTCACATGAAATCTGGAATCACCGCAGGCCGTTTGTTGTGCATGGCTGGTTTCTGCGCGCTTGCCGCGCCCGCCTACGCGATCGATTGCGCCAAAGCCGCCAGCGCCGCGGAAAAGCTGATCTGCTCGGACCGCAAGACCGTGGCGGCGGACGCCGAGTTGAACCGGGCTTACGCCGCGATACTGAAACAGGCCCCCGACGGCGATATCCGCGCCATGCTGGCGCACAGCCAGAAGCGCTGGATTGTGGCGCGCGACCGCGCGCTAACGGACCTGATCGAGGATCCGGGCTCGGTCCCCGCCGGCAAGACGGTTGCAGGCGTCGCTCGCGATTTGATCCAAAGCCGCACGGCGCAGCTCAAGGAAACGCACAAGGGCGCCGCGCTGCCCGACATCATCGGCAGCGCAGTCCGCCAGCGGCAGTTCCAGGCGCAATTCACAGGCGGCGTGTACGCCGGCTACTCGAGTTCGTGCGACATCTTTCCAGGCGAACATGCCTACTACGGTTGCTTCGCGACGCGGCATTACCAGAACAATGACCGCATCTGCTCGGTCGACGAGTACTGGGCCTCGGGCGGCGTTTATACCAAGCGTTATGTCGCCAACGTCGTGGGCGGAAAACCACAGTTGGCTGCGTCCTGCTCGTTCAGCAGCTCGGACGAGGCGTGTTCCGATACCCCGGGCCAGACAAAATGGAACATGAAGCCGCAAAAGCCGGACTTTTCCTATCCCGACCAGCCGCTGCCCAAGATCGATGGAGAGATCGTGAGTGATGACGACTATGAGTGGGCCCGGGCCTGCCTGACGGGCGCGGCCTACCCCGCCAATTGACGCCAGTGAGCTGATCGTGCCTGCATGATCAGTCTCGCGTTGCGACGATTTTGCGTATTGCGTGCAGTTCGCGGTGTATTGGCAATACTTGCAGTATTTTGAGGGTTATGTATTTAGTTGTAAGCCAGCGAAGACCTCGCGGCTATCCGTTGGCAGGCAAGAGTAATACACGTTTGTTTAGGGAAAACCCGTAGATTGCGTTGCTCAGAGGGTGTTTTTCGGGCCGGCTCTGCGGCAAGATTTTGAAACGGACTGGATGGCCGGGCGTCCAAAACGTCCATCACGCGAACGTAGAATCCCGTTTTTCATCAGTGCCATCCGGCTGACAGGAACGAACCATGAAGAAAACCATCCTCCTTGCGTCCGTATGCGCCGCGCTGCTGCAAGCTTGCGCGCCGACCTCCTCTCCCCGCGAAGGATCGTCCTCCATGCCCACTACCGCCACCACGCCCGCCAGCCCTGAAGTGAGCCTGCCCGCCTACTACTGGCGCCTGGCTTCCGCCACCGACGCGGCGGGCAAGCCGATAGCCGCGCTGCAGGCCGGCGTCGAGCACCAGCTGCGCCTGTCGTTCACGCAGGACGCCTTGAACATCCGCGGCGGCTGCAACGCGCAGTTCGGCGGCTACACCTACAAGAACGGCGTGCTGCAAGTGGCGAACCTCGCGTCGACCATGAAGGCCTGCGACCAGAGCCTGATGCGCCTGGACGCCGAGATCGGCCAGCGCATGAAGGGCGACCTGCGCGCCACGCTCAGCGGACACGCTTCCGAACCGGGACTGGAACTGGTCGCGCAGGACGGCAGCGTGCTTAAGTTTGTCGGCGAACCCACGCCTGAAACGCTCTACGGCAGCGCCGGCGAAATCATGTTCCTCGAAGTTGCTGCGAAGAAGACCGAGTGCAGCCACCCGCTGATTCCCAACTACCAGTGCCTGATGGTGCGCGAGCGCCGCTACAACGAAGCCGGCGTGCAGCAGCCCACCCAGGACAAGTGGCATCCGCTGTATCAGTCCATCGAAGGCTTCCAGCACCAGGACGGCGTGCGCACCGTGCTGCGCGTGAAGCGCTACGACTGGAAGAATCCGCCCGCGGATGCGCCCAAGCAGGTGTATGTGCTGGATATGGTGGTGGAGCAGGACGCGTCGAAGAAGTAAGACGCCAGCTTCCCTCTGGATTTCCCGATTGCGCCCGGCCCCTGGATTCAGCGGCCGGGCGCAGTCATTTCACCCGGTGCAGGGCACTATGTTGTAAATTGTAGTCATTCTCATTTATAACCGTGCGTCTTCATGGCCGCCTCCGATCCCTCTCCGCGGCACCCCCTGCACACGCTGTACCAGGAACACCAAGGCTGGCTGCAGGGCTGGCTGCGCAAAAAGTTGGGATGCGCCTTCGACGCCGCCGACCTGGTGCATGACACCTATCTGCGCGTGTTGGCCCGCCGCGAACCAGGCGACATTCGCGAGCCGCGTTCCTATCTGGCGACCATCGCGCACGGTCTCATGGTCAACCATCTGCGGCGCCGGGACCTCGAACGCGCCTATCTGGAAACGCTGGCGCAGCTGCCCCAGGCGCAGTCGCCGTCGCCTGAGGAGCGCGCCCTGGCGCTGGAAGCCCTGTGCGAAATCGACGCCATGCTGGACGGCTTGCCCGTGCCGGTGCGGCGCGCTTTCCTGCTTTGCCAGCTGGAAGGCCTGACGCATGCGGATATTGCCAAGACGCTGGGCGTGTCGGTCGGCTCGGCGCGGCTGTACATCGCGCGCGCCCTGCGCCAGTGCCTGGAGTTCGTGCCATGAGCGCCGGAGAGGCAGGGCGCATCGATCCGCGCGCGCTGGACGGAGCGGTGGACTGGTTTCTGCGCCTGACGTCGGGCAGCGCCAGCCAGGCGGACCGGGAAGCGTGGCAAGCCTGGCGCCAGGCCGATCCCGAACATGAGCGCGCCTGGCGGCGCACCGAAGCGCTTACGCGTCGCTTCGAGGCGTTGCCCAAGGGCATGCTGCCCGTGCTGGGACGGCCGCGCTCGTCCGCCCGCCGCGCCGCGCTGGGCAAGCTGCTGGTGCTGATCGGCGCCGGAGGCGCCATCGGCTACGCGCAGGTCGATGAGGCCTGGCGCGGCTGGGTGGCCCAATACCGCACGGCTGTCGGCGCCCGGCGCGAGGTGCTGCTGGCGGACCATAGCCGCGTGGTGCTCAATGCCGCCACCGCCATGGACGTCTTGTTCGATGCCCAGCAGCGGCTGATCGCGCTGCACGGCGGCGAAATCCTGATCGAAACCGCGCCGGACCCGCAACAGGACGCTCGGCCGTTCATCGTGCGCACCCGCGAAGGCAGCATCACCGCGTTGGGTACGCGCTTCGTGGTCAGGCGCGACGACGGCGTATCGGCGGTACAGGTGCTGGAAGGCGCCGTGCGCGTGGCGCTCCCGGGCGCTTCGGCGGATGCCGCGCGCATCGTGCCCGCCGGCATGGGCCTGCGCTTTAGCGGCGGCCAGATCGATGACGCCCAAGCGCTGACCGGCGATCCCTCCGCCTGGCAGCGCGGCATGCTGCAGGTCGACGGCATGCCCTTGAATGAATTCCTGCGTGAACTCCAGCGCTACCGCGCGGGCTGGATCGATTGCGCGCCCGAGGTGGCGCATCTGCCCATTTCCGGCGCTTTCCCGCTGGCCGAACCCGACCGGGTGCTGGTCACGGTGGCGGACACCCTGCAACTCGGCCTGCGCTACCGCACCCGCTACTGGGTGTCGCTGGTGCCGCGCGGCGAGACTATTTTGTAACGGCGACTAGCACTTTGCGCGTCTTATCTGGCTACGAGGGTAAGACCAACATCTGGAGTGCATGTCATGCCCCGTCAGCTTTCCCCGTTGCGCGCAAGCGTCTCCTTCCCAGTCTTGCTCGCGGCAGGCGCATTCGCGCTACCGCTGGCCGGGTTGATAGCGCCCGCCCAGGCGCAGACTCAGGCGGGGCAGGTGAGCGTGGCCGTCGAACCCGGACCGCTCAGCGCGGCGCTTTCGGCCTACGCTGCCCAGGCCGGCGTTCTGCTGTCGTTCGATCCCGCCCTGACGCGCGATCTCCAATCGCCTGGGCTACGCGGCAGTTTCGGCTTCGAGGAAGGGTTGCGCCAGTTGCTGGCCGGTAGCGGCCTGGAACCGGCGCGGCGCGCCGATGGCGGCTACACGCTGCGCAGATTGCCGCAGGGCGAAGTCACCGCCTTGCCCGCAGTGACCGTCACCGGCGCTGGCGACGAAGGCCCCTCCGAAGGGACGGGCTCCTATACCGTGCCGGCAACAAGCGCCGCCACCCGCATGCCGCTGTCGCTGCGTGAAACCCCGCAATCCATCAGCGTCGTCACGCGACAGCAGATGGACGACCAGAATCTGAACACGCTGGACGAGGTGATGCGCCAGACGCCCGGCATCGCCGTCGAGCGGCTGGATGAGCGCGTGCAATTCACCTCGCGCGGTTTTGCGCTGAACACCATGCTCGACGGCGTGCCCACGCTGTCGTTCAAGACGCCGTCGGCCGAGGCGGGCATGATCAACACCGCCATCTACGACCGGGTGGAAGTCGTGCGCGGCGCCGCCGGCCTGCTCAACGGCGTGGGCGAGCCGGGCGGTTCGGTGAATCTGGTGCGCAAGCGTCCCACGTCGGAGTTCGCCGGACACGTCACCGGTGGCGTCGGCCGCTGGAACAGCTACAACGCCGAAGCCGACCTGGGCGGCCCGCTGAACAGCGCCGGCACGCTGCGCGGCCGGGTGGTTGCCGCCCGCACCGCGGGCGACAGCTTCATTGACTACAAGAAGCGGTCCGACGATGTCTTCTACGGCATCCTCGAGGCCGACATCCTGCCCAGCACCACCGTCAGCCTCGGCTACGAGCACCAGAAGACCGCCATCGACGGCGCGAACTTCGGCCAGGCGCCGCTGTTCTACAGCGACGGCACGCGCACGAACTTTCCCCGGTCCTTCAATCCCGTGACGCCATGGAGCCAATGGGACATGTATACGGACCGGATATTCGCGACCTTGGACCATCGCTTCGGCAGCGGCTGGCACGTCAAGATGGACGCCAGCCGCTTGAAAAACGAAAGAAAGGCCGCCTGGGGCTACGTCCTCGCGTATCAGCCCGTCGATCCGTCCGGCGCTTCCACCATCGAATTGCGCGACAACCCGGCAAGCTCCACCAACAAGTCCTTCGATATCTACGCCGAAGGGCCGTTCCAGGCATTCGGCAGGGAGCACCGGGCCGTCCTGGGACTGAGCTACAACCGCTACACCAGCGAACTCAACCTGAACTCGGCGAACCCCGCTGGCTGGGACCGCCGGCGCGTGAATCTCTACGATCTGCGCGACGTGCCGCGGCCCGCCATGCCCTACACCTTCTACGACACCTTCCTGGACGCGAAGGAGACCGCCATCTACGGTTCCGCGCGCCTGAAGGTGGCCGAGCCGGTGTCGCTGATCCTGGGCGCCCGGACCACCTGGTACGAAGAAAACTCTTCGGCCTATAACGGCCCCGCCAACACCTGGACCCACAACCCCACCGCAAAGGAAAATGGCGTCTTCACGCCCTATGCCGGCGTGGTCGTGGACCTGAGCAAGGATTATTCGGCTTACGCCAGCTACACCCGGATATTCATACCCACCACCTCGCGTGACGCCAGCAACGTGGTGTTGCCGCCGCAAACCGGTCAAAACTATGAAATCGGTTTGAAGGGCGAACATCTGGACGGCAGGCTGAACACAAGCTTCGCGATATTCCGCACCCAGGAGGAAAACGTTGCGGTGGAGGATCCGTCCAGCCCGCCGCTGCCGGACGGGAGCACTCCCTACCGCGCCGTCAAAGGCGCGCGCAGCAAGGGTTTCGAGCTGACCGCGTCCGGCGAAGTGGCGCCTGGCCTGCAGCTGATGGGCGGCTATACCTACTTTGCCAAGCGCGACGCCGAGGGCGCATTGCTGCTGCCGAGCACACCCCAGCGGCTGTTCCGCCTGGCTGCCAGCTACAGGCTGCCGGGCGAGTGGAACAAGCTCACGATCGGCGGCAACGTCAGCTACCAGAGCAGCATCTACTACGACGAAGCCGGCGGACTAGGCCGCGCCAGCCAGGGCGGCGTCACGCTGTTTGGCCTGATGGCGCGCTATGACTTCAACAGGCATGTGTCCGCGTCCGTCAATGTGGAAAACCTGACCGACAAGTATTACTACAGCGGCCTGGGGGGCTACAACGGCTACAACTACGGCACGCCCAGGAACGTCTGGATGAAGGTGAGCTACAAGTTCTGAGCGGGGGGCGTTTGATGTTTGTCATGTTGCAGCGCATGGCGCGGATGAGACAATCCCGACTGATGGCCATTCCCATTCGCAGCCATGAACACCTACCCCTTGCTGCTCATCCTGCATCTGCTTGCCGCCTTCCTGTTCGTCGGCACCGTCACCTTCGAGGTGCTGTTCCTGGAACCGGTGCACAAGCGCCTGCCGCCCGACGTGCGCCGCGCGCTGGGCAGCCAGCTGGCGCCGCGCGTGCGGGCCGTGCTGCCGTGGTCGGTCGTGGTGCTCTACCTGGCCGGCCTGGGCTTGGCCTGGCAATACCGCGGCGCGCTCGCCGATCCATTCGCTTCGTCCTTCGGCGTCCTGCTGTCGCTGAAGATCGCGCTGGCCTTGAGCGTGCTGCTCCATGTCGCGACCGCCTTGACGCTCGCGCGCCGCAAGCGCCTGACCGGCGCATTGAGCAGGCGCATGCACATCAGCGTGTTCTGCCACATGGTGCTGATCGTGGTGCTGGCGAAGGCGATGTTCCACGTGGCCTGGTGAGTGCGCGGCCCATGCCGCGGCGCTACGCCGGTAGTGCGAGTGGTTCCAGCGTTCCGTAGCCTTCCTCCCCGTACACCAGCCCCGGCAGCGGCGAATGGCCGTGGCCGCTGGTTTCCCACAGTTCCGCCACCCATTGCATCGCGGTATCGACGATGACGTCCTGTACGTTGAAACCGGCTTCGTCCGACGCGAACAGCGGCACTTCGGGTTCGATGCCGTCTTCCGTGTGGCGCACGTCGAACAGGTAGCGGTGGCCTTCGATGGCCTTGTTGAGCACGAACAGGTCCGGGCCCTCCAGGCTGGCCACCACCGAGAACGTGCCTTCGCCGTCCTGGTCGGGAAACACCACGAAGTGGATTTCGCGCGCCTTGGGCGGCAGGGCGGCGATCAGCGCCGTCAGAGTGGCGCGCGCCGCGGCGTCGTGGGCGCGCAGGATGCGCAGCAGTTCGGCGATGTATTCGGATTGGGTCATGTGCGTGTCCTGATCATTCCCGCCGGGGCGATGGCAGCATCGCCAGACAGGCGTTCGCGTGGAGCTGGGAATCCACAAGGACTAGTGGTGTAACACACGGATCGGCAGGCTCTGCTAGACTGCCCTTACTCTTTGGGGAGTAGCCTCCTTGCAGCCCGGCCAGCCAAGGTCCGGTCCGCAGGGGCTTGCGTCAACATTCTTGGCTTCCTCGGCCATGGCGCAAGCGGCATCCATGCTTGGCGAGACCACGGATTTTTCGCGCGACGCCGGGCGGCGCGGGAGATCCGTGCCGTTTCCGCCCAGCAGGATCACGACTCCAATGAATCCCATCGCCATCATCGTTCTCGCGTTCGCCATGTCCACGGACGCGTTCGCCGCGGCCATCAGCAAAGGCGCCGCGCTATACAAACCCCGATTCCCGGAAGCCCTGCGCACAGGGCTGATCTTCGGCGTGATCGAAGCCATCACGCCGGTGATAGGTTGGGGACTGGGCTCGGTCGCGGCCAAGTACGTGGTTGCCTGGGATCATTGGATCGCGTTCGCGATGCTCTGTATTCTGGGTTTGCTGATGATACGCAACGGCCTCAAGGAAGAGGAGGAGGACGCCGCGCCCGTCACCCGCCATTCCTTCTGGCTGCTGGCGGCAACGGGCCTGGCCACCAGCATCGACGCCATGGCGGTCGGCGTGGGGTTGGCGTTCGTGGATGTGAACATCGTGGTGGCGGCCATTGCCATTGGCCTGGCGACTACCTTGATGGTGACGATAGGCGTGATGCTGGGGCGGGTGTTGGGCAGCGTCGCCGGGAAGCGGGCCGAGATCCTGGGCGGTATCGCGCTGATCGGGATAGGCGCGGCGATACTTTATGAACATTTGAGCGCCGCGGCGGTTTGATGTCGCGCGGCGGCGTCGCTCGCCGGTTCCACGGCGTATCCTTACCCGCGCGAGCCCCCGATCAAGGCGGACCGCGCGCTGTCGAAGCTGTGGCATTCGGATTTCAACCACTCGGAAAAGATACGGGTGCGCCGCTCATCAGGCCGGCGTGACAGCAATACGTAGCGCGCCGGCGCGGGCGTGTGCTTGCCGAACACGTCGACCAGCCGCCCGCTGCGGATCTCGTCATAGACCATCGCGCTGCGCCCGATCGCCACGCCCTGGTGATTCAGCGCGGCGCCAATGGCAAGGCTGGCCAGGTTGAACTGCGGCCCGTCCAGATGGCGCACCCAGCCCGGCTGGTGCGCTTGCATCCAGGTGCGCCATTCGATGAACTCCGCGGCGCCAGCCCAAGGCGAGGCGTCGTGCAGGAACTCGACGCCATCGAGCGATTTGCCGGCGCGAAACTTGGGGTGGGCCGCAAGGTATTCGGGCGTTGCGACCACCAGCAGATACTCGTCCAGCAAGGCGTCCGCCTGCAAATCGCTGTAATGCGCCGGGTCGTAGCGGATGGCGATGTCTATGTCTTCCTCCTCCATCAGCTTGCGGTCCAGCGGCTGGAACTCCGCCTTCAGCCGCACCGATATGTCCGGCTGCAAGCGATGGAATTCCGTCAGGCGCGGCATCAGCCATTGCAGCGCGAACGAGGGCAGGCAATTGACCTGCAGCGTTGACGCCGGCAAGCCCAGCCGCTCGATCTCTTGTTGGATGTCGCCCAGCGCGCGGCTGACCGTCGAGTACAGCGACTCGCCCTTGGACGTGAACGTCAGGCCGCGTTGTTGACGAACAAACAGCAGGTAGCCCAGGCGGTCTTCCAACTGCCGGATCTGCTGGCTTACCGCGCTTTGCGTGAGGTTCATGGCTGCCGCAGCCCTGGTAAAGCTGAGATGACGGCCGGCCATGTCAAAACAGCGCAGGGCGCCCAGCAGTGTCGAGTCGAAATGGGCTGGCATAAGTCACGCTAATGGCTGCAGTAGAAATGATCGCTATTCTTGCATGCTGGCGGCATCTACGATTCGCGCTGAACCATCAACCTGCAAGTTCATGATGACCGCCAATTTCGATCCTCAGCTATTAGAAAATCTTCAATCAAGAACGCCTTTGCTATGGCTCAACCCCGAAAGGGGCGGACCCATGCCAGGATCCGCCCCGTCCCTGACCCTGATCGACGAGGCGGAAAGCCGTCTGGCGCGTTGCGCGCCGCTGCTGGCTACGCTCTTTCCCGAGCTCGCGGCCGCGAATGGGCATATCGAGTCCCGGCTGATGGCTGCCGGGCCGTTGCAACAGGCGCTGGGCGGCGGCTGCGCCTCGGGCAGCTGGTACCTCAAGCGCGATGACGAGCTGCCCGTCGCAGGCTCCATCAAGGCGCGCGGCGGATTTCATGAAGTGCTGGCCATTGCCGAGACGATCGCGCAGGAGCACGGGCTGCTGCAGGATGCGTCAACGGACAGGCGCATCCTGGCCACGCCGCGGGCTCGCGCCGTGTTCAGCCGGTATGCCGTGACCGTGGGCAGCACCGGCAACCTGGGCATGAGCATCGGCGTCATGGCCGCCGCGCTGGGATTCGATGCCGTGGTGCATATGTCCGCCGATGCCAAGGAATGGAAGAAGGACCGGCTGCGCCAACGCGGCGTGCGCGTGGTGGAACACGACGGCGACTACGCCGAGGCCGTCGCAGCCGGGCGGGCGCAGGCGCTGGCCGCGCCCCGCAGCCATTTCGTCGACGACGAGCAATCCGAGCTGCTGTTCTTCGGCTATGCCGCGGCGGCGCGCGGACTGGCGCGGCAATTGGTGGAAGCGGGACGCGTGGTCGATGCAGCGCACCCGCTGTTCGTGTATATCCCCTGCGGCGTCGGCGGCGCACCGGGTGGCATCAGTCATGGCCTGAAGGCTTTGTTCGGGACTCACGTGCATTGCTTCTTCGCCGAGCCCGTCGCCTCACCGTGCTTTCTGGTGCAGTTGGCGTCGGGAGCGGACACTCCCGTGTCGGTGTACGACATCGGCCTGGACAACCGGACCGAGGCAGACGGCCTGGCCGTCGGCCAGGCATCCGAGCTGGTGGCCGCGCTGATGAAGCCCCAGCTGGGCGGCGTCTTCACCGTGTCCGATGACGAGCTCTACCTGAACCTGATTGCGCTGAAAGACAGCCTGGGCGTCGAGGTCGAACCATCGGCCGCCGCCGCGGTTTCCGGTCCGGGCTGGTTGGATTCAGCCGCCGGCCGCGCGTATGTCCAGGGCATGGATATGTCCGAAGCCACGCACGTCATCTGGGCCACGGGCGGGTCGCTGGTGCCCGCGGAGGCGTTGCGCGGCTTCCAGGAACACGCCAGGGGACTCAGCCGCGCCGGTGCGGCCCTTGACCCGTGATTCCAGGCGGCGCCGGCCGCTTTCGACCGCATGGCTTTTCGCGCACGGCAAGCCCGTGCGCTCCGTCAGTTGTTGACCAGATACGCCCGCCCGTCCGGCTTCAGATAAGGCGTCAAGGCCTTGAACGGCACGCTGGCATGGGTGCCCAGGCAAGCGCCCGACGCGTGCCCGACTCCGGACACGGACAGGCTCAGCGCGCCGGGCGCTTGCACGCCCAGCGCCAGATAGTCGGGCCAGAGGTCCGCGCAGTCTTCCAGATTGGGCCGATCCCCGGACTGTTGGGCGGCGGTGCCCGACTTGACCGCCTGTTGCATCAGCGCGAGCAGGGCGGGACTCTTTTCCCCGCCGAAGCTGCGCTTGCCCGGCACATACGCGTCGAACACGCGATTCCAGTCCAGGTATTCGCCGCGCAGCAGATCGTAGGTGTAGGGTTCGAAATGGTTGTAGGGATGCGCGCCGCCGCAGTCCAGGCTGCCCGATTCGGTCACCGTCATCAGCGCGCGCGACAGCCAGGTGACGTGCACGGCCTCTTCATCGAATCCGCCCAGCGTGCCGGCGCCCGGATTGCCGCTGGTGTAGGCCGAGGCCATGCAAGCCAGCGCGCCCAGGCTCTTCTGCCAATGGCGTTGTTCGAGCAGATAGTTCGTGCGCTGCAGGACCTGCGCATCGGGATGGCGGCTGAGCCGCGGGTAGGTGAACTTGGTGCGCGGATCGCGCCACATGCGATAGGCCACCGCGCCGTCACCGATCTCCTTGCCGACCGGCTGGGCGTGTCCGGCCAGCTTCAGCGTCTCGTAGGGCGCGCGGGCGGCGGTGATGCCTGCCTGGACGTCGACGTCGCCAAGATTGACCTGGCTGGCGCGGGCCTGCTTGCGGTCCTTTTCCAGCTGCTCCGTGTCGTATTGCGCAACCTGCTTCAGGTCGAAGCGTAGCTGCTTGCCGCTGCCGGCGTCAGTCCAGAGGCCGCGGTAGCCGGTGGCATCGCGCGTGCCTTGCCAGCTTGCGGCCTGATCCGCCGGCTTGCCTTCCTGGCGGGGCTTCGGTTCGAAGAGCTCCTTGGCCGTGCCGCGCAGCGGGATGTCCACGCCGTGCCTGGCGTAGAAGTAGCGGCCGGTCAAGGTGCCGTCGGCCGCTGCTTCGGTGTCCAGCTCCAGCACGATGTCGCCGGCGCCTTGCAGTGTTCCGGTGTAGACGGTGCGGGGCGCGGCGTGGGCCTGGGCGGCTAAAAGAGACAGGACTGCCAGCGCAATCGCGCTGCGGACGTTGCGGTGCATACGGGACGGTGAGCGAAACATCGAGGAGCCTGGGATCCAAAGGGATAGCGTCGGCTGACTATACCGGAACCATCAGCCCAATAGCGCAGCCGCCTCGTCATCCGCAAGCATCTGCTCGAACAGGTCGCCAAGACTGCTGGCCACCTCGCTGACTGCCTCGAACTCCGGCTCGACGCCGTGCACGACCCGCCCCGAGATCAGGTCGATCGCGAGAAATTCATAATCGCCGTCCACGCTCATGAAGATCGGCACATGGCGCGCCCAGAATGCCTCGACGGCGTGCCGGTCGGCGTCGCTGATGGCGGCTTCGAGGCTGATGTCGCGAAAGGCGTCCCGCCCAAAGGCGCTGTCGGCGGTTCCGGCATAGTCGGCCGCGCTCAGGAACCAGCGCGTGTCGTCCGCGCTGCTCAGCTGCGTGTACAAGGACAGGAACGCCGCGTGTTCCGAGGAGTCAGCCGGTGTAGCCACGGGCGTCGCGCGGTGTACCGTCCAGCCGCGCGCGGCAAGCAAGCTCAGGAAACGTTCGTGCAAGTTGCTCATCAGGCTTGTCTTGGTTATCGCGTTGCCGCGATGTTCGCGCGCCGCAAGCGCGCGTTCAAGGTTTGCGCCAACTCGCCCAATCCCACATCGCCGCAGCCGACCAGCGTCAGCTCCTGCAATCGGGTCAGCGTATCCAGCACGCCGATGTCCGCAATCCGCTTGCAGTACTGAATGTCCAGCCGTTCCAGGCTTTCAAGGGCGCTGATCGGACCTATCTTCTCCAGCGCACCCAGGTTCTTCAGGCGCAAGGAGCGCAATCCTGTCAGTTGCTCGATGCCGGACAGCGTCTTCAAGCCACGGCCCGCCAGCAAGCCCAGCGCCAACAGCGGCAGTCCCGCGATGCGATCGAATATCGACGAATCGAACGGCACGTTCCAAAGGTTCAGCTCCTTGAGCGGCAGGCTCAAGGCGCGGTCCAGCAGCATGCCGCGCCGGTCCGGAACCATGGACAAGGAAATCAATGCCGGAAAGTCTTCCGGCTCGAACCGCAACGTTGCGTCTACTGTCAGCGCCTCCAGCCTGGGCAGCGGGCCGGCTTTCCAGGCGTACGTGCCGGGTTCGGGATGGATGGAAAGATGGCGCAGGCTGGCTGGGAGCATGTCTGCGCGCAATCCGGTCAGAACGCTGCCCGCGACCGCGCCGGGGCCGATGGACAGGTGCGCCAGCGCCGGCAGCCGGGCGAGGAGTTCGGGCAGCTCGTGCAGCGGGTCGCCCTGAGGCGCCCATAGATGCACGTCTTCGATCGAGGCCAGGACGGCCTCTTGCGGCGGGGCATCGTAGAGCACGATGCGTTCATCCGCGCCTGCGAATTGCGAGCGCTGGCGGCTGTGCATGAAGCGCCAGGTCTGGTCGCGGGCTGGCCGCGGGATCGAAAACGGGATGATGGACATGTGGCGTTCCGGCAGGCCGTCGGGAGCTCAGCCCGCCTCGCTCAGCATGTCGATGCGGCGCTGATGACGCGAGCCATCGAAGGGCGTGTCAAGGAAAGCGCTGACGCATTCGCGCGCCACCTCGATTCCTATGATTCTGCTTCCAAGCGCCAACACGTTCGCATCATTGTGCTGACGGCTCAGGCGCGCCATGGTGGCATTCGTGCACAAGGCGGCTCTTGCGGCGGGGAAACGATTGACGGCAATCGAAATGCCTATGCCCGAGCCGCAAATCACGACGCCCTTCCGGACCTTTCCGTCCGTGATTGCCCGCCCCATGGCAAAGCCAAAAGCGGGGTAGTCGACCGAGTCTTCGCTGTGGGTTCCGAGGTCCAGCCAATCCACGTTTTCGAAGGCCTTCTTCAGCTTTTCCTTGAGCTCGTAGCCGGCGTGGTCGGAGGCAATGGCGATTTGCATGCTTTCTCTCTCATGTGGGGACTCGGGATTGCCGAGCGCGATTGTAGTCCGCGAAAGCGTGACGCCGCGCGCCGCACGATTCTTCCGTAACTTGATAGTCGCAAACTAAGTGGTTACATTCAAGACGGAGAACGTTATGACCGCCACTACCCCCACGCCCGAATTCCGCCTGCTGGGCGATCATGCGGCGTTAGACCTGATCAACACCGTCGAGCAGTCCGACGACGGCCCTCGCGACCGCCTGCAATCGGACGACGATGTGCGGTCCTGGCTGGACGCCTTGGGCTTTGCGCCCGCCCAGCGCAAGACGCCCAAGGGCCTGCTCGAATCCGCGCGGACATTGCGCGAGACGGTGCGTGCGTTGGTTGCCCAGAGAAAGGCCGGATTGCCGCTCAAGCTCAGCGCGCTCAACCGGGCGCTCGCCGCCGGCGGCAGCCATCTCGAGGTTACCGTGGTGGCGGGCGCGCCCAGCCTGGCCCGTCGGTACGAAGCGGCCACGCCTGACCAATGGCTGCTTCCCGCCGCGGAGGCGGCTGCGGACTTGCTCGTGCACGGGGACTTCGAGCTGGTGCGCAAATGCGAAAGCCCGCTCTGTTCCCTCTGGTTCTACGACCGCACGCGATCTCATCGCCGCAGGTGGTGCAGCATGTCGCTTTGCGGCAACCGCCACAAGGTGGCGGCCTTTCGCCAAAGGGAAGCCCAGGACGCGGCTTCCTGAGCGCTTGCTTGCCCATTCATCCGGCCGCCCTGGCCGGATTTTTTTTGAACGAACCTCTCCGTGTCATAGCTTTGAACTATTTAAGTAACCGTTAAATATTAGTTTGACGGGTTACTTGAAAGGAGCAAGAATGGCTCGCACAGCCTGCCGGAATTCGGCTGCTGATCCAGTTCCTGACTACGGAGACCGTCATGTCCAGTACCCCTGAAAGCCCGATCCAAACGCGTCGCGTGCAAGCCGACGGCCTGAATTTTTTCTATCGCGCAGCGGGCAATCCCGATGCGCCCGTGCTGCTGCTACTGCACGGTTTTCCCAGTTCCTCGCATCAATTCCGCAACCTGATCCCGATTCTGGCCACGCGCTTTCAAGTGATCGCGCCGGACCTGCCCGGCTTCGGTTTCACGGAAGTGCCCGAGGAGCGCGGTTACCGCTATACGTTTGACGACCTGGCCGCGTCGCTCGGCGCATTCGTCGATGCGCTGGGTCTCAAGCGCTATGCGATGTATGTTTTCGACTATGGCGCGCCCGTCGGGCTGCGCCTGGCGCTAGCCCACCCCAAGCGGGTCACCGGCCTGGTTTCGCAGAACGGTAATGCCTATCTCGAAGGCCTGGGCGATGCCTGGGCGCCGGTCCGCGCTTATTGGGCGGAGCCAACCGCCGCCAACCGCCAGGTCATCGCGGATGCCGTGCTGAACCTAGAGGGTACGAAGTGGCAGTATGTGCATGGCGTCGCCAATCCGGACGACGTGGCTCCGGAAAGCTACACGCTCGATGCCGCCTTGCTCGAGCGGCCGGGCAACAAGGAAATCCAGCTCGATCTGTTCCTGGACTACGCCAACAACCTGAAGCGGTATCCGGATTTCCAGGCCTTTTTCCGCGCGGCGAAGATCCCGACACTGGCGATCTGGGGGCGCCACGATCCGTTCTTCATTCCGCCTGGCGCCGAGGCGTTCAAGCGGGACAATCCGGACGCGCAGGTCGAGCTGCTGGATACCGGGCATTTTGCGCTCGAGACCCATGCGGAGTACATCGGGAGCCGGATTATCGAGGTGTTGGCGCCTTGAGGGATCCCGGAAGCGGCCGCCGAACGCGGCCGATTCATGGCGCGCTTCTTTTGGCGCTCACCGAGCAGCCCGCCGCAGCTGATGGATTCAGGCTACAGTGACCCGTTCATTTGGATCGAGGATGGATAGGGTATGTCGAGCGAAAGCCCGCTTCTTGATGACAACGCGGTGTATAGGACCTTGCTTGAGTCGACCAAGGCAATTCCCTGGAAGATCGATTGGGCCACGAAGCAGTTCGCCTATATCGGCCCGCAGATTGAAACGTTGTTGGGCTGGAAGGCCGACAGCTGGGTGAGCGTGGAGGACTGGGCCATGCGCATGCACCCGGAGGATCGGGACTATGTGGTGAATTTTTGCGTCACCCAATCCCAGGCCGGCGTCGACCACGAGGCGGACTACCGGGCGCTGACCAAGGAAAACGGCTACGTGTGGATCCGCGACGTTGTGCACGTGGTGCGCAACGACAGGGGCGAGGTCGAAGCGCTGATCGGTTTCATGTTCGACATCACCGAACGCAAGAAGACCGAGGAAAAGTTGCTGACCTTGCAGAAGGAATTGGAGGCGCTGTCCTTCAAGGACGGTTTGACGAACATTGCCAACCGGCGTCGCTTCGATAGTGGTTTCGAATTGGAGTGGGACCGCGCGCGCAGCGAACGTCAGCCGCTGTCCATGCTGTTGTTCGACGTTGATTTCTTCAAGCAGTACAACGATCTGTATGGCCACACCCAGGGCGACCAATGTCTGGTGGATATCGCCCAGACCTTGAGTCTGGCGCTGGATGGGCCTCGCGATCTGGTTGCGCGCTACGGGGGCGAAGAGTTTGTCGTGCTGCTGCCGGAAGCCGACGCCGAGGTGGCGCGAAAAGTCGCTGAGCGCTGCCAGCGCTTGCTCCAGAAAAAGGCTATCGTGCACGCGCTGTCACCGCATGGCAGGCGCGTCACCGTCAGCATTGGCGCCGGAACGGTGGTGCCAGACGGGAAGATAGACCGCGCTGGCTTCATCGAAGCCGTCGACCAGCAGCTATATGCGGCCAAGAAAAATGGGCGGGACCGCATTGAGCATATGCAGTTGTAGCGCTGGGTCGCGCGCGCAAGGTTTTCTCAGTAACAAGCGCTGAACCTCCCGGGTTCGGCGTCTACACAGGAATTGATTTAATGAGCAGTATTTTTCCAGGCGATCTGTGGGCAGTGGGTGAAGCGCAGATCGAGGGCTTGACGGTCATCGTTCGTTTTCGCACCGGGCTGCCATCGGCGCCTGACCGTCAGATCAATGAAAACCTGGTCATCATCTCGTGGCCGTACCAGGGCATCGAGTCCGGTATGCCCAGTGACGAAGACAAGCAGAGCCACAATAGCTTTGAAGAGGCTATCGAAAAAGGCTTTGAGAACTCCGATATCGGGGTGCAGGTGGCTTGCCTGACCGGGAATCACCACAAAGAATGGCGTTACTACACGCGGGACGTCGAAGCCTTCCTGGATGCGTTCAATGCATGCCTGGCGGGGCATCCGGTCTATCCCATACAACTGCGCATGTACAAGGATCCCGATTGGAATGCCTTGGCGGAATTGCAGCCCCAGGGTTCAGACCAGCTTCATTGATAGGGCTTGGGTGGCGCTTGCGCGCCACGTGCTACGCATACCGCTTGGCGCCCGCCACGCAAATCACCGCCGCCAGCGTCACGACCAGCATCGTCCAGCTGACCTGCTCATGCAGCAGCACGGCAGCCAATCCCAGCCCCATGAACGGCTGGAACAGCTGCAACTGCCCCACCGCCGCAATCCCGCCCTGCGCCAGCCCGCGGTACCAGAACACGAACCCGATGAGCATGCTGAACAGCGACACGTAGGCGAGACCTATCCACGCCGGCGCGCCAACGTGTTCGAACGTGGCCGGCATGGTCAGTAGCGCGATGGGCAGCATGAGGGGCAGGGACAGTACCAGCGCCCAGCTGATGACCTGCCAGCCGCCCAGCTTGCGGGAGAGCTTGGCGCCTTCGGCGTAGCCCAGGCCGCAGACGATGATGGAGGCGAGCATGAGCAGGTCGCCGGTGGGCGAGGCTTGCAGGCCGCCCCAGGCGGCGTAGCCCGCGACGCAGGCGGCGCCGACGATGGAGAACATCCAGAACGGCGGTCGCGGGCGTTCGCCGCCGCGTATCACTGCGAAGATCGCGGTGCTGAGCGGCAGCAGTCCCAGGAAGACGATGGAGTGGGCCGAGGTGACGTGCTGCAGGGCCAGCGCCGTCAGCAGGGGGAAGCCGACCACCACGCCCAGCGCGGTCAGCGCCAGGGAGGGGAGGTCGGACAGGGACGGCCGGCGTTGGCGCAGCAGCATCAGCAGGGCCAGGCCCAAGAGGCCCGCGATGGCGGCTCGCGCGCAGGTCAGGAAAATGGGATCCAGGTCCGCCACGGCGACCCGGGTGGCGGGCAAGGAGCCCGCGAAGATCACCACACCGATAAAACCGTTCACCCAGCCGCTGGTGGCCTTTTGCATCTGAAGCTCCTTGATAGCGGGCTTCAGTACAGCACGGCAGTTGTCCGTAGTCCACGCACAATCCAGTACAATTTCAAGGAACTGTTATGTATAAAGAGCCAGTACGGCGGAGATTTTCATGGCGCGTGGCGGCACCCTAATCAAGCAGGTCATGGGCGAGATCCAGGGGCGGATTGCGGCGCGCACGGCCTTGCCTGGCGCCCGGCTGCCTTCGGTAAGAGTGCAGGCCAAGACGCTGGACGTGTCGGTGTCCACGGTGGTGGAAGCCTACGAGCGGCTGGCGGCCGAGGGCGTGCTGGTGTCGCGTCCCGGCTCCGGCTTTTATGTGGCCGGGCAGGTGGCACCGCTGACGCTGACCGAGATGGGACCAAAGCTGGACCGGGAGGTCGATCCGCTGTGGGTTTCGCGCCAGTCGCTGGCGGCGGACGCGGACAGCTTGCGGCCGGGTTGCGGATGGCTGCCGGTCAGCTGGATGTATGAAGACGGGTTGCGGCGCGCCATGCGCGGCATGGCGCGGGCCGAAACCGCGGAACTGACCGAGTATGGAACGCCGTTGGGCCATGCGCCTTTGAGGCAGTTATTGGCGCGGCGCATGGCGGGCATGGGGATAGAGGCCGGGCCCGAGCAGATCATGCTGACCGATTCGGGAACGCAGTCCATCGACCTGATCCTGCGCTTCCTGCTGGAGCCTGGGGACACGGTGCTGGTGGACGATCCCTGCTATTTCAACTTCCATGCGCTGCTGAAGGCGCATCGCGTCAAGGCGGTGGGAGTGCCGTACACGCCGAACGGGCCGGACCTCGGAGCGTTCGAAGCGGCGCTGCGCGAGCATTCCCCGCGGCTCTACATCACGAACTCCGGCATACACAATCCGACGGGGGCGACCTTGTCGCCCCTGGTTGCGCACCGTCTGTTGAAGCTGGCGGACGATTCCGAGCTGGTGATCGTCGAAGACGATATCTTCGCGGATTTCGAGAACACGCCCGCGCCGCGGCTGGCCGCGTTCGATGGGCTGTCGCGGGTCATACATATCGGCAGCTTCTCGAAGACGGTGTCGGCGTCGGTGCGCTGCGGCTACATCGCGGTGCGGTCCGACTGGGTGGAAAGCCTGACCGACCTGAAAGTCGCCACGACTTTTGGCAGCAGCCGGCTGGCGGCCGACGTCATTTTCAGAACCTTGACGGGCAGCGGCTACCGTCGGCATATGGAGTTGACCCGGCTGCGTCTGGCGCAGCAGATGGACAAGACCGCCGCCAAGCTGCTGAAGCTTGGCATCAAGCCCTGGTTGACGCCCCGGGCGGGCATGTTTCTGTGGTGCCGCCTGCCCGAAGGCAAGGACGCGGCTACCGTGGCCCGCCTGTGCCTGAAGGAAGGGGTGTTGGTGGCGCCGGGGAATGCGTTCAGCCAGTCGCTGGCAGCTGGGGATTTCCTGCGGTTCAACGTTGCGCAGTCCACGGACGAGCGGATATTCACGGTGCTGGCCAAGGCCTTGAACGCCGCTTGATGCGTCCTGTCTATCCCGGTTTGCCGCGCGCCGCCGGGGGCTACGCAATCCAGCGGCGCGCGGGCCGCCGGATCGTGCGTACTTGCGACTACAAGTAGGCGAGGGTGATGATGTAGCCCTGGGCATCTTTCTGCCCGGTCTGTCGCGCCTTGAGGGACACGGGCTGCACGTCGACCTGCACGCGGCTGGCGTTTACCCCGTAGCGGTAGGCCGGCTTGCCGGCGGCGCGGGCGCGTTCAGCGTCGCATTCCACGCGCACGGCGACCCGTTTGGGTTGAATCTGCGGCGTGCATGATGCCGCCTCGACGATGGCCCCGTGGAAATAGATGGTTCCATCCGCGGCGTGGGCTGCGGGCAGGACGCTGGACGCGCACAGCAAAAGCAGGGAAAGGCGATATTGGAGCTTGGACATGACAGCAACTCCTTGCGACTGGAAACGGAGGGGATGGCTATGTCTGTCTTCACTTCTTTAACGGCAGCCGGCGGCGAAAGTTAATCGCAAGCCGTTATCGGACCGTGTTCGCTTGGGCGAGCCCATGTATGGCTTGCTGCTGCAGCGCGGGCGCGTCAGTCCGCAGGGCGATATGCGGCCGTGGCGGAACGTTCGCGGCTGGACTGCGTCTTGTGAGGAGAGGGTCGGCTCGCTACGCGAATGCCGGGAGGATTATGGGCGGCATCGTGGGCTCCTTTGATCGCGCCTTGCGGAGCGCGGTGATGGTCAGGGACCAGGAACGGACTGTCGGCCAAGATGAAAATGCGTGATTTCATTGTCGCAGGTCGCGGGGAAAAATCAATACCTGGCGCTCGATGCACATGCGATCACTATCTTCCGGATTCTGGCGACGGGGTGTTTCGCCCCGTCTTGAAAGCTTGCTGCAGACGCGTCCGGCGCAGCTTCAGTAAACTCCGGGCTGCCGCGCGGCGTCCACCGCCGCTTTCATGTTCGCTCATCTCCATGACTGCTTCCGACACGACATTCGCCGCCGCGCTTCGTACTCCCGTCACCACTGCCGACGATCTGGACCCGCTGGATCAGTTCTTCCAGCGCCCCGAGGTCAGCGCCTTTCTTGCCAGGGCCCGCGAACCTGGGCAGGCCGACGCCAGTCTGCGGATCTGCGCCGACCTGCTGCCGACGCTGCACCCCGGTCGCGCCGCCGCGTTGGCCTTGATGTGCGGCTCGCTGGTGGAGGATGGCGCCGATCCGGAGGTGCTCTTTGCCGTCCTGCAAGACTTGCTGCGGCAGTGGCTGCGCACCCTGAGTCCGTATTGCGCGCAGGAGGTCGAGGATGACGACGATGAGGTGGAGGAGGCCGACCGACAGGCCTGGCAGGACGCCAGGTCGCGCATGGCCGACGTACCCGAAGACCGGCGCTGGGAGGTGGAGGCCTTGCACCAGGCGGCGGACCTGCTGGTGCTGCCGATGATGACCATGGTCCTGCGCGATCGCCGCAATCACGCCGCCCTGGTGTCCGACGCGGAATTGATGGCGCTGCTGCATCCCATGGCCACCAGCAACGACAGCCTGCCCTTCGAGAATCTGCATTATCTGTGGCTGGCCTCGCAGCTGGGTTACGAGGATGAACTGGTGGTGCTGCTGCCGGCTTCCATGACAGGCTTCATTGCCAGGGCGCATGCCGTGAACAACAACTTCCACGCATTCACGTTGCTGCAGATCATCATCGGCGAGCATGCGCAGGCGCTGGGCGTGAAGCGCGAGATCGCGCCGCGCGAACCGGATCAGGACGGCGATACCGCTGATTTCCAATGGCTGCAGGCCGACGCCTATGCCGATGGCGCGCTGATCGACGCCATGCGCTACGCGTGGGGCGAGGCGGCGCTGCGCCACAACGCCTCACGCCACGGCAGACGCGTGCTGATCGCGCTGGAAACGGACGAAGGCATGAAACGCAATTGGTCCGGGTTCAACGGCGCCATGCACGAGGCGCAGCAGCCGTCCATGACATTCACGCGCTATCTCACGCGTGACGAGGTGGCTTCGTACCTGGCTTGAACCGGCGCGGACGGGGCCGCATGCCGAAAGGTATAGTCAAAGGCTCCCCATCCAACAGGAGCGCCACATGCAGACCAATGAAATCCATCGCGGCCGGCTGATCGACCACATCCAGCTGGTGGTGCGGGACCTGGCGGCCAGCCAGCGGTTTTATCAAGCGGTTTTCGATGCGTTGAAGGTACCGATGGGCGGCACGGGCGACGGCTATTTCTGGGCCGACGAGTTGTTCGTGTCCACGCCCGACAGCAAGGCCGCGGCGGGGCAACTGACCGGACGCCATCATCTTGCGTTCCAGGCGCAGGACCAGGCCATGGTCGATGCCTTCTACAAGGCGGCGCTGGCCCATGGCGGCAAGGACAACGGCGCGCCGGGTTTCCGGGACTACCACCCGGGGTATTACGGCGCCTTCGTGCTGGATCCGGATGGCAACAACATCGAGGCCGTGTTCCACGGCGAGGCGCGGCGCAGCGCGCCCTCGGTCAAAGTGACGTTCTGAGCCGCGCGCCGTCGTCCCGTGGTCACACCCCCAGGTAGGCGCGGCGCAGTCCTTCATCGGCCAGGAGTTCGGCGCCGGGCCCGGACATGACGATCTCGCCGTGTTCCAGCACATAGCCGCGCGCGGCCATGCTGAGCGAGCGGTGCACGTCCTGCTCCACCAGCAGAATGGTGATGCCGCGCGCGTTGATGAGCGGCAGCTTGTCGAAGATGTCCTTGACCATGATGGGTGCCAGTCCGATGGACGGCTCGTCCAGCAGCAGGAGCTTGGGCGAGGTCATCAGCGCGCGGCCGATGGCCAGCATCTGCTGCTCGCCGCCGCTGAACGAGCGGGCGAGCTGGCGGCGGCGTTCTCGCAGGCGCGGGAACAGTTGATAGACCCAGTCCAGGTTGTCGCGGCTGCGGCGCTTGTCGCGCAACACGTCGGCGCCGACCAGCAGATTGTCCTCGACGTCCATGTGGCCGAACAGGCGGCGGCCTTCCATGACCTGGGCCATGCCCAGGCGCGCCACCAGGTGCGCGGGCAGGCCGCTGATGCGCTCGCCCAGGAAGCGGACCTCGCCGGCCAGCGCGGGCAGGGAGCCCATGACGGTGCGGATCAGCGTGCTCTTGCCGGCGCCGTTGGCGCCAACCAGGCTGACGATCTCGCCTTCGCCCACGTGCAGGTCCACGCCGCGCAGCACCTGTACGTCGCCGTAGCCGGCGTCCAATTGGCGGATTTCGAGCATCAGGCGGCCTCCCCGAGATAGGCGCGCACCACCTGCGGATCGCGGGCGACCTGCTGCGGCAGACCGTCGGCGATCTTGCGCCCCTGCTGGATGACGACGATGCGGTCGGATAGTTGCATGATGGCTTTCATATTGTGTTCGATCACCAGGACGCTGATGCCGTCGCCGCGCAACGACAGGATCAGCGCCACCATTTCCTCGGTCTCCACCGGCGTCAGGCCCGCCATCACTTCGTCCAGCAGTAGCAGACGAGGCTGGGTAGCCAGGGCCTTTGCGACTTCCAGGCGCTTGCGGCCAGACAGGGTGAGGGTGCGTGCGATTTGGTGCTCGCGTCCGGCCAGGCCGACGCGGGCCAGCACGGCTTGGGCGATTTCCTCGGCCTGGGCTGGCGCGCGGTGGCGCAGAAAGGCGCCGATCATGGCGTTCTCCAGCACCGTCATGTCGCCGAATGGCTTCACGATCTGGAACGTGCGTGCGAGTCCAGCGGCGCAGATGCGCGCTGGGTCCTGGCCGTTGATGCGGGCGCCGTTGAAGCGGATGTCGCCGCTGCTGGGTGGCACGAAGCCGGAGGCCATGGCGAACAGCGTGGTCTTGCCGGCGCCGTTGGGACCGATCAGGCCGACGATCTCGTCGGCGCCGACGGCGAAGCTGACCTCGTCGGAGGCTCGTACGCCGCCGAAATTGCGGCTGACATTATGGAATTCGAGCAGGTTCATCGCGTGCTTCCCATTGCGGGGCCGGCCGCCTTGGCAGGCGCGCCGGCGGCGCGCACAGGCGCTTTGGCGCGGCGGGACAGTATCGCCATCAGTCCTCGCGGCTCCCAGCGGATAACGATCATCAGCAAGAGGCCATACAGCATCATGTCGGCTCCCACCATGCCCCCGGTCAGCGAGCGCGCCAGTTCTTCGCCAGGCAACAACAGCAGCGCGCCCAGCACCGGCCCCCAGAGCGTGCCGCGTCCGCCGATGATGCAGACCACGGCAATGACGACGCTGAGATTGGCGCCGAACACCTTGTCCGGGCTGATGTAGAGCACGAACTGTGCATAGAAGGTGCCGCCCAGTGCCGTCATGGCCGCGCTCAGCATGGCCGCGGTGAGCTTGTAGCGGCGCACGGGCACGCCCAGCGCCATTGCCGCGTCCTGGTCGTTGCGCACGGCCGTCAGGCAGTAGCCGAAACGGCTGCGCAGCACGTGGCGGTTGATCAGCAACGCGGCGATGGTAAAGGCCAGCGCCACAATGTAGTAATAGGCCTTGCCGGTATGCTGGAAGTACAGCGGCGCGTCGCGCAGCAAAGTAACCTCCATGCCGCGCGGCCCGCCCAGCAGGGTATCGGCGTTTTCCACCAGGGTCTTGAGCACCATGCATGAGGCGATCGTGGCCAGCGCGAAGTAGGCGCCGCGCAATTGCAGGCAGGACAACCCCACGATCAGCGCCGCTCCCATGGCCACGGCGGCGCCGGCCCACATGCCTAGCCAGGGGCTGATGCCCAGGTTCACGAACAGCCAGGTCGAGGTATAGGCGCCCAGCCCGAAGTACGCGGCATGGCCCAGCGAGAGCTGGCCGGCAATGCCGCCCAGGATGTTCCACGACAGCGCCAGATAGGCGTACAGCAGCGTCATGGCGCCTACCGACAGCAGGTATTGGTTGCCGCTGGCCAGCGGCAGCAGCGCCAACAGGCCCAGCGCGGCGATGCCGGCGGCCGAAGTCTTTGTGGTCTTGGCCATTATTCGTTCTCCACGCCGAACAGCCCGCTGGGCCGGAAATACATGGTGGCGAGAAACAGCAGGAAGATGAGCGCCTCGGCGTAAGTGATGGGAATCAGCTGGCTGCCGACCGATTCCAGCACGCCGACCAGGATGCCGCCCCAGAACGCGCCGGCCACCGAACCGATGCCGCCCAGCACGACGATGACGAAGGCGCGCAGGCCGAAGATGTCGCCGACGAAGGGGTTGACCGGATAGAGCGGCAGCAGCAGCGCACCGGCCGCGCCCAGCACCAGCAGGCCGATGGCGAACGACAGCCGGTAGACGCGGGCGCTGTCTATGCCCAACACGCTGGCGGCTTCGCGGTCCTGACCGGTGGCGCGGATGGCGCGGCCGGTGCGCGTGTGACGCAGGAACAGCACCAGGGCTGCCGTGATCAGGCAGGCGAAGAACAGGCCGGCGATCTGCGGATAGGTAAAGATCAGGTCGCCGGGCATCCAGACCTCGTTGGCCCAGGGCGCGTCGATGGTGCGGCTGTCGGGACCGGCCAGCGCCAGAAAGGCGTTGTCCAGGAAGATCCACAGGCCGGTGGTGAAGATCAGCACGCCGATCGGCTCGCGCGAGTTTTCCTTGCGGTAGATGCCGTCGAGCAGCCAGCGCTGGCAGGCATAGCCGACGACGAACAGCGCCGCCGCCGTGAGCGGCATGGCGGCCAGCGGGTGCAGGCCGAAATGGCTGGTGAGCGCGAAGCAGACGTACATGGACATCATCAGAAAGGCGCCGTGGGCGAAATTGATGATCTTCATGACGCCGAACTGCAGGCTGAGGCCTAGCGCGATCAGGCCGTAGACGGCACCGCTGGCGATACCGCCCAACAGCGCCTGGAGTAGGGTATTGGTCAAGGGGAAGCTCCTAGCGATAACGGGGCGCCAGCGCCACGCGCGGGGCGTGGCGCGGCGGCGCCGGGTCGGTCAGGGCTGGGCGGCGGGCCAGACCATCTTGTAGGACTTGGAAGCCAGGTTTTCCGGCCACACGGTGCGGTACTGGCCGTCGGGCGTGATCTGCTGCATGACGTAGCGCTTCTCGGGGTTCTGGCCCTTGGCGTCGATCACGATGTCATAGCCCACCAGCTTGTTCAGGTCAGTGCCTTGCATCCTGGTCTGGGCCAGGGCGTCGCGGATGGCCTCGGGATCGGCGCGGCCGGCGCGCTCCAGCGCGTCCTTGATGACCCAGACCGCGGCGTAGGCGCTGACCGACAGTTCGTTGGGATCGACCTTGTAGGCGGCGACGAAATCGTCCCAGAACTTCTGGGCGAACGGCGTGGTGATGGACGACTCGTAGCCGGCCCAGCCGTTGGTGGTGTAGACATTGCCGGCGATTTCCTTGCCGACCAGCGGAATGAAGGTGCTGTCGATCTGGCCGGCCGCGCTGCCGACGTAGGTCGAGCCGACCCGCATTTGCGCCAGCAGCTTGTGCAGTTGCACCGCGTCGGCGCCATAGGAGGTTACGGTGACGACATCAGGCTTCTTGCCCTTGATCTTCAGCACCAGCGGACGCAGGTCGGGCGAGTTGGGCGGGTATCCCTCGTCCAGCACCAGATCGATGCCGGCTGCCTTGAACTTGGCGCGCAGCGTGTTGGCCATGTCCTGGCCCCAATCGGTGTTCTCATAGACCATGGCGACGGTCTTGGCTGGCTTGCCGGTGGTCTTGCCCGCGTATTGAATGAAGTCGGCCATGCTCTCGGCATTGCCCGAGGCCGGGATCTGCGTGGGACGGAATACGTACTTGAAGCCGCGCTCGGTGATGTCGGCCTTGGCAGCCAGGTCCACTACCCACGGCACCCGATTCTTTTCCGCGACGGCCGTGGCGGGGAAGGTCACGCCGCTTTGGAACGCGCCCAGCAGCACCGGGGTCTTCTCGCGGGTAATCAGGCGTTCGACCTCGGTCATGGCGACCTTGGCGTCGCCCCGGGTGTCCACTTCGACCAGTTGCAATTGCGCCCCGCCCAGCGCCTTGATGCCGCCGGCGTCGTTGATGTGCTTGACGGCCAGATGCGTGGCGCGCGACATATCCTTGCCGATGGAGGCTGTGGCGCTGCCCGATAGCGGAATCAGATAGCCGATCTTCACCGGGTCGGCGGCCATGGCGGCGCCGTGGACCAGCAGGGTGGCGCCGGCGGCGGCGAAGAGATGCCGCAGGACGGAGGGGCGATAGGGAAAGCTCGTGCTCATGAGAATTTGTCTCCAGTATTTTTTGTGATTAGTGTGTGCCGCGTTGGCGTCAGTCTGGCGGCCCCGCGCCCAGAGCCGCGTGCGTCGCGCGCACCAGGCGGTGCGCGCGTTCATCGAGCAGCACGGTGCGGCCCATGCGGTTCATGGTGTAGGCAAAGGAAAGCCGGCGCTGCGGCCAGGCGAAAGCCAACGATCCGCCGGCGCCCGTGTGGCCGTAGGCCTCGCTGCCGAAGCAGGCGCTGTCCAGGCCCTGTGCACGGTTGTCCATCTGGCGCATGAAGCCGCTGGCGTAGCGCGTAGGCACGCGCAGGCAGGCGTCGTCGTCCGTGCGCGCCGACAGGGCGGCGGCCGCAGCCAGCGTGTCCTCGCGCAGCAGGCGCACGCCGCCGCGCGCGCCGCCCAGCGCCAGCGTGCCGTACAGGCGGGCCAGACTGCGCGCATTGCCGATTCCGCCCGCCGCGCACAGCCCGGCTGCACGGCCCGCGCGGCTGTTGAAGCCGGAAGGGCGCCAGCCGCCGGTATTCTTGGCGTATAGCGCGGTGGGGCTTGCGGGCTCATCCTTCAGTGACTGTTCGAAGGGACTGAACGGCGCTTGCGGCGCCGGCGGCGGCACGATGGGCGCTACCCGCGCTTCCTCGGTTGCCGGCAGGCCTATCCAGAAGTCCAGGTCCAGCGGCTGCGCGATATGGCGGCGGAAAAACTCGCCCGGCATGCTGCCGCCCAGCCTGCGCACCAGTTCGCCGACCAGCCAGCCGTAGGTCAGGCCGTGGTAAGCCACCCGTTCGCCCGGGATCCAGAAAGGCGCGGCGGCGGCCAGCCGGCCAGCCATGCCTTCCCAGTCGAAGGCGGCGTCCGCGGGCAAGGGTTCACGCAGCGCGGGCAAGCCTGCGGTGTGGTTGAGCAGCATGCGCGGGGTGGTGCCGGCCTTGCCCGCTGCGGCGTATTCGGGCCAGTAGCGGATGACAGGCGCGTCCAGGTCCAGTTCGCCGGCTTCGGCCAGCATGTGGGCGCAGAGCGCCGTGGCGGGCTTGGTGTTGGAGAACACGATACAGACGGTGTCGCGTTGCCAGGGCCGGCTGTGGTCCGTGTCGGCCCATCCGGCCCACAGGTCGACCACCGGATTGCCGTCGACCTCGATGGCGACGGACGCGCCCAGCTCGCCGCCGTCCTGGAAGTTGCGCGCGAACGCGGCGCGTACCGGTTCGAAGGCGGGATCGCAGTAGCCGTGGATGGCCGGGGGCGCGGTTGCTGGCGCCTGGGGCGAGGTCGCGGCGCCCATGTCAGCGCGTCAACGGCGCGCGTGCGCCGTAGCCCAGCAGATAGCGCGCATCGTGGGACAACGCGGCCGCGACGCCTGCGGGCAGGGTGCTGGTGAAGTCGGCGAAGCCGCGCAGCCAGGACACGTTGTAGTTGCAGAGTATGGCGCGGCGCTCGCGGTCGGTATGGTTCGGGCCGGAGCGGTGCCAGGTATTGGACAGCCAGATGGCGACCGAGCCGGCGGGCGCGGTCAGCGTGACCTCGCCGTCCAGCGGGCCGCTGCCCCAGGGCGGCGACTTGCGCAGCTTGTGGCTGCGCGGCATGACGCGCGTGGCGCCGTTGTCGGCGGTGAAGTCGTCCAGCATCCAGACGTTCTGCAGCGTCAGCGGAAACTCCGGCAGCGGCTCGGCGATCTGGCCCAGCGGCGCGTCCACGTGCCAGGCGCCGCCGCCCGTGCCGGGGCCGATGCTGGTGGCCTGGAAGTCGTGCAGGTTGCAGTCCTGGCCCATTACGCTGCGCACCATCGGCAGCACCACCGGGTGCTCGATCAGCGGGATCATGTCGGGCGCCTTGTTCAGCAGGTTCCAGACGCGTTGCGACTTGTCGTCGTCGAACAGGGTGGGCAAGTGCAGGAAGTTCTTCGACACTTTGTTGATGGGTACCGGCCAGCGCGTGTTTTCGTTGTCGCGGCGGTACTGGTGCACGCGCGCCACCATGCGCTGCGCTTCCATGTCGCTCACCGTGTAGTGGCGCTTATAGTAGGCCAGGATGTCGTCATCGTCTTCGTGCCGTTCGTCGTCCAGCGGGAACGGATCGGCGCGTTCGGCGGCCATCAGGCTGGCGACGCGCTCGCGCGCCTGTTCCAGTTGCGCGGCGTCCAGCACGTTTTCAATGACGGCGTAACCTTCTTCGGCGAGCTGGCGTTGCAGCGCCTGCAGATCGAGTTGCTTCATGTTCCTCCCCTTGTGTTGAATGTCACTGCGAAATCGGACCGGGCGCGGCCACGGGGGCCAGTGCGCCGCGTGCGAGCTTGCCGATGCTGGTGCGCGGCAGGGCTTCCGCCGCGCCTATGCGGCGCGGCACTTTGTAGCCGGCCAGATGTGCGGCGCAATGGGCTTGCAGGGCGTCGGGGTCCAGGCGCTGGCCCGGCGCGGGCGTGACCCATGCGTGCACCACCTGTCCCAGCCGCTCGTCGGCCACGCCGAAGGCGGCGGCTTCGCCGACCTCGGGGCGCGACAGCAGCACCTGCTCCACTTCCAGCGGATAGACCTTGAAACCACCCACGTTGATGCAGTCGTGCCGCCTGCCTTGCAGGTGGAGATAGCCTTCGTCATCCAGGACCGCGACGTCGCCGGTGTAGAACCAGCCCGCGCGCAGCGCCTGCGCGGGCTGGCGGTAACCGGCCATCACGTGCGGACCGCGCACGCGGATCTCGCCGGGCTGGCCGGGCGGCAGAGGCCGGTCGCCATGGTCCAGATCCACCACCTGCAGCTCGCCGCCCGGAACCGGCAGACCCACGGAACCTGGCTTGCACGGGCGGTGCATGGGGTTGAACGCCAGGCAAGGGCCGGCTTCGCTCATGCCGTAGCCTTCGTAGATGGGACACCCCGCGCGCTGCTCGAAGCGCGCCAGGGTTTCGCGCGGCAGCGGCGCCGCGCCGGAGAAGCAGGCGCGCAGGCTGGCCATGCGTTCCGGACTGAGAGCGGGGTTCAGCAGCAAGTCGTGGAAGATGGCAGGCGCGCCCGGCAGCAGCGTGACGCGATGGGCGGCGATGGCGTCTATCGTGCGGGCGGCATCGAAGCGCCGCATCACCACCAGTTCGCCCCGGGCATGCAGGCTGAGGTAGAGCGACATGGCGACCGCCGACACGTGGAATAGCGGCATTACGCAGAGCACTACCTCCGATTCGCGCCGCGTCGGCAGCCAGGCTTCGCGCTGCGCGATGTTGTAGGCGATCTGCCGGTGCAGGATGTTCACACCCTTGGGGCGTCCGGTGGTGCCGCCGGTGTATTGCAGCGTGGCCAGGTCTTCGTGCCGGGGCAGGTCTTCGGGCAGGGCGCAGGCCTGCGGCAGCATCTCCAGCAGGCCGGCGCCGTTGCCTATACGGAGTATGGCGCCGGCATCCAGGCCGGGACACAGGGCGTGCAGGTCCAGCTTTACGCTGTCGTCGTGCAGCAGCATGCAAGGCGCGGCGTCGTGCAGCATGTAGGCCAGTTCGCGTTCGCGGTAGCCGGGATTCAACGGTACGGCCTGCGCGCGCAGCGCGTGCACGGCAAAGGTGGCGACGGCCAGGTCCAGCGAGTTCTGCATCAGCAGCGCCACCCGGTCGCCGGGCCGCACGCGCTCGCCCAGGCGGCGCGCCAATGCGCCGGCCAGGCCGGCGTATTGCGCGTAGTTCAGGCGTACGCCTTCGAAGAACAGCGCGGGCAGATCGGGCGTTTCGCGGGCGGCGTCGCGCAGCAGATGGATCACCGAGTCCGGGACGGCGGGCAGGGCGGGGGAGTTCATGTCTTGCGCTCGGCGGCCTTGCGGGCGGCCTTGGCGTCGCTGGCCTGCCATACCGTGGGCCGGCCTGCCCCGCCCAACAGGGTAATGGGGTCGGCGTTGTCGATGTGGCCGTACTGCCCCTTGTAGATGCTGTAGCCGCACAATTCCTGCAGGCGGCGCGGAAAGCTTCGCGCCACCTCGGCCGGAATGCCGAGTTGCAGGTTTTCCTGTTGCCGCATCCAGCCGGCGCAGTAGTAGCACGACAGGGCGTAGCGGCGCGCATTGCTGTTGTTGGCGCCGCCCTTGTGCCACAGTGCGCTGTCGAACAGCATGACGCTGCCTGCCTTCATGGTGGCTTGCACCGTGTCTATATCCTGCGCGCCATAGGGCGGCGACGAATCGTAGCGATGACTGCCCGGCACGATGTGGGTGGCGCCGTTCTCGGCCGTGAAATCGCTCAAGGCCCAGATGGCGTTGACCGCCAGCGGCGGGCGCGGGCGCGGCAAGGCCAGCTGCTGAGTGTCTTCGTGCAACGGCTGGGCGCCTTGTCCTGGCGCCAGCGTCAGCGAGCACAGCGACGACAGCAGCAGCTCACGGTCCAGCAGGCGTTCGGCCAGGCCCAGCACGTCGGGCTGCAGCGGCACGTCCCAGAAGCGCGGATCGTAGACCAGCAGGTTGTTGATGCGCACCGTCTTGCGGCCTTCGAACGAGGTCTGGGCATAACCGAGGTTGTGCTCGGCCTCGATCCGGATCAGGGCTTCCTGCAGCTGGCTGACCTGCTCGGGCGGGATGATCCCGGGCAGCACCACGAAGCCGTCGCGTTCAAAGGCTGCGATCCGCTCGTCGAGCGGTTCGGGCGTGGACATCTCTTGTCTCCTGATGGGGCCTGGATCTGCGTCCGGCGGTATAGGTCTGTGCGTATAATCGGCCGGTAGTCTTCGCCCTGCCAGCGCGTAGCGTCCACGGCAGTGGCGCAAAGCGTCCATCCCCTAGAAGATGGCGGCCCCATCGGCATGATCCGGTACTCAAGATGAGCGCGCAGGCCTACCACCACACCACCGATGTCATAGCGCCGCAGGATCAGTTCGCGTATTGGCGCGATGCGATCTGCGATGCCTACGTGCCGCTCGAACCCGAGCGCGACGCCGCGCGCAGCTTTCGCGGCCAGATCGACGGCCTGTTGCTGCCGGATCTGCACGGCTCGACCATTACTGCCCAGTCCCATGTGGTCAGGCTGTCCGCAGCCGGTCTCTCGGCCCGCACGCAATCTCCGTTCTTCGCCAATTTGCTGTGTGCGGGCGAGGCTCTGGTCTCGCAGGACGGAAGCGCCATGCGCGCGCAGGCCGGCGACGTTTATGTGGTGGATTGCGCGTCGCCCTGGGAAGTCGACTTCCGCACCGATTTCCGCATGTTCTGCATCGAAATCCCGGAAGGCCTCCTGCGGCCGCAACTGGGCCGCCGCGGACGGCTGGCCACGCCGGTGCTGGACGGAAGTTCAGGGGCGGGGCGGGTGCTGGCCAGCTACATGCGCCTGGTCAGCGAATTGCCGGCAAACGAGTTGCAGCAGGTGCAGGCGCTGATGGTCAGGCATTGCAGCGAACTGCTGTCGCGGACCCAGCTCGAAGGGGCGGATGCCGGCGCGCAGATCGCCGAACGGGTGCGCCATGAAGTCCTGGACCGCATTCTGGCGCTGGTGCAGCGCCGTCTGGCCGACCCTGGCCTGACGCCGGTCTCGGCCAGCGAGGAGCTCGGCATCTCCCGCAGCTATCTGTTCAAGATCATGGCCGAGCATGGTTTGAGCTTTAGCGCCCACGTGCGGCAGTGCCGGCTGGAGAAATGCCGCCAGGCCATCGAAACCCAGCCTGGCCGCTCCATCGCGGACATCGCCGCCAGCTGGGGATTCGAGGAAGTTTCCACATTCAATCGGGCGTACCGCGCGCACTATGGCCGCTCGCCAGGCAGCGAGCGCGGCGGTGCGCCCTCGCGGGCAGGATAGCGGCGCATCACCACTTGCTCTGGCCCTGCGGCTGCTGCATCTGTGGGGAGTTTGCCGGCCTGACCGTGTCCACATACTTCCTGTAGGCGGCGACGTATTCGGGGCTGTTGATGTCCGGGGTGCTGTCGCTGTCCCAGTTTCTTTCAACGCCGGATTGCTTCCAGGCTGCCAGGTCGCGTTCGACCTGATCGCGGCTGAGTTGGACGTCCGACGGGGGCGCAGCGGTGGTGGGGGCGACGGCCGTTTGCGCGACGGCGGGGCCGGAGAGCAGGGCGCAGGCCGCCAGGACGACGGGGATCATGGCGCGGACGGTTAGGGCAGTTTTCATGAAATGCTCCTGATGACGTGAGTGACCGCAGCATTGGAAACCGGTGTCCATGGGGGCTTGCGGCAATGCAGCCCGGGGCAGGGACAGCTGCGCTACCGGATTGGCGCATTGGTATTTTTCTTGGGCAGGCCGGCCCGGCCCGCGGCGCGCGCGGACACGCACCTGGCGCCTTTGCGCTGCCAGGTTTACGACTCGGGCCGGAGAGGACGTCCGGGCCTCATGCCTTCGTGCTCATCGTAGGACGGTGCGAGTAGGCGCCACATACTCAATATTGGGTACGTCGTGCCGGCGGCGCACGCTCACAGCAGCGAGGCGAGCCTGACCAGTTCGGACTGGCGGTTGCATTCCATTTTGTTGAGCAGGGATGCGACCTGTTTACGCACGGTCAGCACCGAGGCATGGCGCAGCGTGGCGACTTCCTCCACGCTATGTCCCATCGCAAGTCCGGCCAGCACCGCGGCTTCCGCGTGCGTGATGGCGAACACGGCTTCCAGCCTGTCGACGTCGGGTTGGGCGAAGGCGCTCTTTCTGCGCATGCGCACCAGCAGCATGCGGTTGCCGATCAGGCTCAGCGCTTGCGGGGCCGCGCTGATGTCGATCCAGGTCAATTCGCCCCATCCGGCGGCGGCCGCCAGCGACCGCGCCTTGCCGTCGCGCGCGACCGCCTGGCAATACGCGTCGAACAAGGCCTGTATCTTGGCGTCGGGATGGCGCAGCTTGCCGCCGCGCACGTTCCAGCCGTGGCCGTCGTCCAGATAGCGCGTGGCCAGGGCAGACTTCATGTTCACCATCGCGTCGCGGCTGACCAGCAGCACGGCCTCGCCCACGTCCGAGAGCGCGCTATCGATGGCTGTCCAGCCGATGGCGAGCATCTTTTCGCGCTGGGCCAACCGGTTCTTCAGCAGGCGGAAGTACTGGGCGATGTCGCCGGACTGGAGCCGTTCGCTGGCCTTGTCGTCCACGGTCGAGCGTTGAAAGGCGATGGCGGCGCGCAGCTTGGCGCTGGATTCGATCACCAGGCACAGCACTTGCGCCATGCGGTGCTTGAGCATGAAGTCCGTGTAGAACTCGGAACGCTGCAGCTGCTTGTGGCCGCACATGCTGGCGGTATCCAGCCAAGTGCCGACGGGCAGCAGCCGCGAGTCCTGTTCGACGATGTCGCAGCTGTAGTAGTGGTTGCGGTAGTCCGTGGCGGCGGCTTCGGGAAAGCTCACGGTGGACAGGTCCAGCAGCTTGTGACGGGCATCGAAGACGATCAAGGTGCCGCTGTCCGCGCCCACCATGTCGCGGGCGGTCAGCAGGATGTCGCGCCAGGGCGGATCGGGATCCGCCAGACGGTCCAGGGCTTCGATCGCGCGCCGGACGGCAATCTGGTGTTCAGCCATTTCGTGCCTCCAACTCTGGTTCAGACGCAAACGCTGTCACGCATCACAGATCGTTGTAGAGGTGGCTCCGGCCAGATCGGGGGAGCGCTGCGCGGCCATGGTTTGCCGGCGTGGGGGAGGTTGGCCTGCCTGGATTGTCGGCGGCGCTGCCACAAGGAAATTATCCTCGTAAAATCCCGGGGCGGATGAAAAAAATAGGCGCTTCGTCCGGACAAGAGGGGCCGGATCCGGAGGTGGTATCGACGTACCGGGGCATTCTTACCAGTATGCGCCGCCTGGCGGCGTCAGGGTTGCGCGCCGCCGCCGGGCGGACGGATCGCCGCGCGCCACAGATCCAGGAAATGCCGCTTCTTGAGCGCATCCAGATACACCAGCAGCCCTACGCCCAGTCCAACCGGCCGCACGCCCGCTTCCGGGTTGGCCGAAGCGCCCACCGGCCGCATGCCCGATTGCCGCGCGACCATTTCCTGGCCCCGCGGCGACAGCAGATAGTCCAGGAACATCGCGCCCAGATCCGCCCGCGGCGCCTGCTTGGGGATGATGGCGGAACGCGACAGCATCAGCGTGTAGTCCTGCGGATAGACGATGGCCAGCGGCGCGCCCTGGTCGATTCGATGCCGGGTATAGGACTCCAGCAGGTTGTAGGCCAGCGTGATCTCGCCGCGTTCGAGCTTGTCCAGCGCGTCTTCGGTGGACGCATGCACGGCGACGCGGTTGCGGCCCAGTTCGGCCAGCAGTGCGCCGGCCATGCTGTCCAGCCGCGTGTCCTGCGTGGCCGCCAGGTAGCCGATGCCGCTGCCCTCGACATCGTAGGTGGAGATGGCGCCGGCCAGGGGCTGGTCCGGCGCCTGCAGCAGGGATAGCAGCTCGCGCCGGGTGCGCGGCGCCCGCGCGGGCGCGAGCTTGCCGGTGTTGTAGACCATGACGATGGGATCGGTGCCGATGCTGAAGACCTCGTCGCGCCAGTTGGCCCAGGCCGGCAGGGCGCGGGTCTCCGGCGAGATGTGGGGTTGCGCGTAGCCGTCGTTGACCAGCTTGGTCTGCAGGTCCATGGCGCTGCTGATGACGATGTCGGGCCCGGACCGGGTGGTGGCCGCCGGCGTGGCGCGGGAGACCGTCCCGGCATACAGCTCCTGCGTGGACAGCTCGGTGTACTCCAGGCGCAGGCCGGGGTTGAGCCTGCTGAAGTCTTCCAGCACGCCGCGGAACACCTGCACGCTGTTGGAGGCATGCACGACCAATACGTTCCTGTTGTCGGCGGGTCCCAGCGTCAGGCCGCCGGCGCTGGTTTCCGCGGCGTTGCCGGCAGCAAAGGGCAGCAGCGCGGCCAGCGCCGCCAGCAGGCGCAGGGGTTTCAGGAGATCAAGCTTCATGGGGTCGGGGCGGCAGCGTGACCACGGCGTCCAGGCCGCCGCCCACGCGGTTGCTCAGGGCCAGCCGGCCCTGATGGATGTCGACCACGCGCTTGATGATGGACAGGCCCAGCCCGGCGCCGGGCGCGCGCGGGTTGGGGCCGCGCACGAAGCGCTCGAAGGCGGCATTGGCCAGCGCCGGGGGAATGCCTGGACCCTGGTCGGATACGGATATGCGCCAGCCTGCGTCCTGCGGCTCCAGCCGCACGTCGATGTGGCCTTCTTCCGTGGCGCCGTGGCGCAGGGCGTTGTCGATGAGGTTCTTGAAGGCTTCGCGCAGCATCAGGCTGTCGCCCAGCACGGTGGGGGGGCTGCCGGGCGCCGTAACGGGCAGATGCAGGCGCACATCGGGTTGGGGATCGGCTTGCGGGACCGTGTCATACACCGCCTGGCGCAGCAGCTCGGCCAGGTCCACCGGCTGGAACTGGCGCACGTTGCTGCGGTGGATGACGCTGGCGTCGCTCAGCAGCTGGTTCACCAGGCGCGAGAGTTTCTCGGCGTTGCGCAGCACGGCCAGCAGGCTGCGACGTTGTTCGGCGGGGTCCTCCTCGTCCAGCGCCACTTCCATCTGCGCGTGCAGCGCGGCCAGCGGCGTGCGCAGCTGATGGGCGGCCTCGGCGATGAAGAGGCGCAAGGTGTCGAGGTTTTCCGACAGGCGCGCCATGAAGCCGTCAAGCGAGTGCACCAGCGTGTCGAGTTCCTCGGGCACGGGAGCGGCGATGGGATGCAGGTCCGACGCGTTGCGGACAGCCAGTTCGCGTTCGATGCGGCGGATGGGCGACAGCGACCGCAGCAGGCCCCAGTAGGCCAGCGCAAGCGCCGCGGCGGTAAAGCCGATCAGCGCCAGCGTGCCTTGCCACAAGATGCCCGCCGCCAGCGCGTTGCGCGCTTCGCGGGTCTGCGCGACCTGGATGAGGGCGGTCTCGGCATTGCGGGGACCGGCGATCTTGCGTTCCATCCAGGCGATGCGCACCGGTTCGCCCTGGTAGCTGGCGTCGTACAGCCGGGGCGAATAAGCAGAGCCGTCGTTGCCGCGGCCGGGCGGCGCGGGCAGATCCGCGTAGCCGGAAATCAGCGCGCCGCCGGCGTCGCCGACGCGATAGAACACGCGGTCGCGCGGCGCCTGTTCCAGCAGCGCCAGCGAGGCGTAGGGCATATCCATGCGCCACTCGCCCTGCACCAGCTGCAGGCTGTCGGCGATGGACAGCACCGAGGCACGCAGCAACTGGTCGTAGGTGGTGTCGGCAGTCTGATTGGCGTAGCCGCGCACCAGCAGGTAGAGCGTGGCCAGGGCGGCGAAGAACAGCGCCAGCAGCATGGCCAGCAGGCGGCGCTTGATCGAGATGCGGCCCTGCGCGGCGGCGGGCCTGGCGGATTCACTCCCGGCCGGGGCCGGACGCGGCGGAGCTGTCGTGGTCATCGGTGGCGGTCAGGAGGTAGCCGGTGCCGCGCTGCGTTTCGATGCGCAGCGGCGAACCTTCGAGCTTGCGGCGCAGCCGGGCGATATAGACCTCGATGGCGTTGGGCGCGGCGTCGTCGTCGAACGCGAACAGCTTGTTGGCGATTTCGGTCTTGCTGACGGCGCGGTTCATGCCGGCCAGCAGGATTTCCAGCAGGCTGTATTCACGCTTGGGCAGTTCGATGCGCTGGCCGGCCAGCGTGACCTGGCGCGCGGCGCTGTCGATGACGAGTTCGCCAAAGCGCAGCACGCCGGCGGCCTGGGCGCTGGGACGGCGCAGCAGGGCGCGGCAACGGGCTTCCAGTTCGCGGAAATCGAAGGGCTTGGCCAGGTAGTCGTCGGCGCCGGTATCCAGGGCGTGGACGCGGTCTTCGATGTCGATGCGGGCGGTCAGCGCCAGCACGGGCGTCTTGCTGCCGCGGTCGCGCAGGCGGTGCAGGATGTCGAAGCCCGACATGCGGGGCAGGCCGATGTCCAGGATGACGAGGTCGAAGGTTTCGTATTGCAGCACGCCGTCAGCGCTGAGGCCGTCGTTCTGGCAGTCGACCGCATGGCCGAGACGGCGCAGCCGGCGCACGAGTGCGTCGGCCAGGTCCGCGTCGTCTTCGATCACCAATATGCGCATAGGGGCGATTGTCGCATGAGGGGGATGTGGGGACCCCCACGCCGCACTCGCTGCGCTCGCTTGCTGCCCCCCGAGGGGGCGCCTTCCGCCTTGGGGCGGCCCGGCGGCGGAAGGGATGGACCCCCACGCCGCACTCGCTGCGCTCGCTTGCTGCCCCCTAGGGGCGCCTTCCGCCTTGGGGCGGCCCGGCGGCGGAAGGGATGGACCCCCACGCCGCACTCGCTGCGCTCGCTTGCTGCCCCCCGAGGGGGCGCCTTCCGCCTTGGGGCGGCCCGGCGGCGGAAGGGATGGACCCCCACGCCGCACTCGCTGCGCTCGCTTGCTGCCCCCCGAGGGGGCGCCTTCCGCCTTGGGGCGGCCCGGCGGCGGAAGGGATGGACCCCCACGCCGCACTCGCTGCGCTCGCTTGCTGCCCCCCGAGGGGGCGCCTTCCGCCTTGGGGCGGCCCGGCGGCGGAAGGGATGGACCCCCACGCCGCACTCGCCGCGCTCGCTTGCTGCCCCCGAGGGACGCCTTCCGCCTTGGGGCGGCCTCACACCGCACTCGCGTTCAAAAAAACGACAGGTTGCCGACAGCTTTTATTTCTAGTCTTGCGGTCGCGCTTCCCCAGCCGGAGGCGCGCTTACACATAACAACGACTAGCCGGAGATAACCCTCATGCTTCTGACCCTGCTTGGCTTCGGCATGGTGATCACGTTCATGACGCTGATCATGACCAAGCGCCTGTCGCCGTTGGTGGCGCTGATCCTTGTCCCCATTATTTTCGCCCTGCTGGGCGGGTTCGGCTCCGGCATCGACAAGATGATGCTGGACGGCATCCGCAAGATTGCGCCCACCGGCGTGATGCTGATGTTCGCCATTCTCTACTTCGGGGTCATGATCGACGCCGGCCTGTTCGACCCCATCGTCGGCCGCATCCTGCGCGCGGTGAAGGGCGATCCGCTGAAGATCGTGGTGGGCACGACCGTGCTGGCGCTGGTGATTTCGCTGGACGGCGACGGTTCGACCACCTACATGATCGTGGTGGCGTCGATGCTGCCGCTGTACCGCCGCCTGAAGATGAACGCGCTGTCCATGACCTGTCTGGCGATGCTGGCCAGCGGCGTCATGAACCTGACGCCCTGGGGCGGCCCGACGGCGCGCGCCGCAAGCGCCTTGCACGTGGACGCGGGCGACATCTTCGTGCCGCTGGTGCCGGTGATGGGCGTGGCCATCGTCGCCATTCTGATCCTGGCGTTCTGCCTGGGCCTGCGCGAACGCCGCCGCCTGGGCGTGCTGTCGCTGCCGGACGGCGCTTCGCTGCACGCCGGCTATGACGAGGACGGCCCCAAGAACCTGCCCGAAATCGAGGTCGACCAGGACCTGCGCCGCCCCAAGCTGCTGTGGGTGAACGCCGGATTGACGCTGGCGCTGATGGTGAGCCTGGTGATGGGCGTGCTGCCGCTGCCGGTGCTGTTCATGATCGCCTTCGCCATTGCGCTGGTCATCAACTATCCGGACCTGGCCGAACAGCGCCGCCGCGTTGCGCAGCACGCGGGCAATGTGCTGTCGGTGGTGTCGCTGATTTTCGCGGCCGGGATCTTCACCGGCATCCTGTCTGGCACGGGCATGGTCGAGGCCATGTCGCGCAGCCTGCTGGCGGTGATCCCGGACGCCATGGGTCCGTACCTGGCGGGCATTACCGCGCTGGTGAGCCTGCCCTTTACCTTCTTCATGTCCAACGACGCCTTCTACTTCGGCGTGCTGCCGATCCTGAGCGAAGCGGCCCAGGGTTACGGCATTTCGCCGGTCGAGATGGCGCGCGCCTCGTTGATCGGCCAGCCCGTGCACCTGCTGAGCCCGCTGGTGCCGTCGACCTACCTGCTGGTCGGCCTGGCCGGCGTGGACTTCGGCGACCACCAGCGCTATTCGCTCAAGTGGGCCACGATGGTCTGCCTGGTGATGCTGGCCGCGGCGCTGGCGTTCGGCCTGTTCCCGCTGGTCGGCCAGATGGGCTGAGCGGCGGCGCGATACCGTCTTTTCAAAAGGGGAAGTACATGGCTTTGCGCATTGCTTACGTCACCAGCGGTATGGGCCACACCGGCACCGCGATCTGCCAGGCGCTGCACAACGCGGGACATCGCGTGGTGGCAGGCTGCGGGCCGCGCTCCTCGCGCAAGGACCACTGGCTGAAGGAACAGAAATCCCTGGGCTACGATTTCGTCGCCTCCGAGGGCGACGCCACCGATTGGGCCTCGACCGAGGCGGCCTTCGCCAAGGTGCGGCGCGAGGTCGGCGAGATCGACGTGCTGGTGAACAATGCCGGCGCCATGCTGGACATGCGCTTTCGCCAGATGAGCCAGGCGGACTGGTCGGCGGTGCTGCGCAGCAATCTGGACACGCTGTTCAACACCACCAAGCAGGTGGTCGACAGCATGGCCGACCGCGGCTGGGGCCGCATCATCAACATCGGCTCCGTGGCCGCGGAGAAAGGCCAGATCGGACAGATCAACTACGCCACCGCCAAGGGCGCCGTGATCGGCTTCACCCGTTCGCTGGCGCAGGAAGTCGCGGCGCGCGGCGTGACCGTCAACCTGGCGTCGCCGGGCTTCATCGCCGACGACACCGTGAAGGCCTTTCCGCCGGCCCTGCTGGACCGTATCGTCGAAAGCGTGCCGGTGGGCCGGCTGGGTACCGCCAAGGATCTGGCGGGGCTGTGCGCCTGGCTGGCGTCGGATGAGGCGGCGTTCGTGACGGGGGCTAACTATGCGATCAATGGCGGCGTGTATATGAGTTGAGGGCAGGGCTGCTAGGCCGCCTTGCGTTTACACGTCGATCTGGTCGAAATGCACCCCCAAGGCGGTCGCGAGGCGCTCACGGGTGCTGCGCCTGGGGTTCGCATTCGCGGATTCCATTGCCGCATAGCTGGGCTGACGTATGCCCAGGCGCGCCGCCATGTCGACTTGGGTTATCCCCAGATATTCGCGCCAGGCGCGCACGATGCTCCAGCCGTTGCTGGTCATGAGCGTGACGACCTCATGTGGAATCGTACCGTCTGCGGGAATGCGCGGCGGCCGGCGGGCAATGGCTGCCGGTGCACCCGTCAAGGCGAGATACTCCGAATAGGGCAAGACAACGAATGCGGGCTTGCCGTCCGATTCAAGTATGGTGGGATGCAGGCGCATGGGGCGTTTTTGTGCTCAGCTCAATAGGTATGGTCGTCGCGCCGTTTCACTTCCTGGATCTCGATGATACGGACGACCGCGGCAACGTCGAATAGCACCCGATACTGGCCTATACGTAGACGAAACCCAAACTGGTGATTGGTCAGTGCTTTGACATTGCGCGACGCGGGAAACAGCTCCAGTTCAGCGACCTCCTCAACGATTCGACTTCGATCGACGGGAGAGATTTTCCTTAACTGCTTGACCGCTGTTTTGGTCCAGTTGATCGAGAACATTCGGCGTTCGCATACGGTTATAGCTTAAGCTATATAGCTTTTCAAGCCTTCCCATTGCTTTGCAAGAAGAAATGATCAGGCGCCCTCCACCTTCTAAGATTTTTGAGGAGGGCCGATCAAGATCTTGACGTTACTTCAGGACGAACTCCGATTCATTGCTGTACTCAATTCGCCAGCTTCACCGCCCCGCTGTCGATCAGCTTCTGCCACTTGGCGCTATCCGCCTGGATGAACGACTGCAATTCATCCCGCGAGCCGCCGCCGGCGATCATGCCGGCATTTTCCAGGGCGGCCTTGAACTCCGGCGTGGCCACGGCGGCGCGCAGCGCGGCGTTGACCTGATCGAGCTGCGCGGCCGGGATGTCCTTGCTGGCCGCGACCGAGAACCATTGGGTGGCGGCGTAGCCTTTGAAGCCGGACTCTTCCACCGTGGGCACGTCGGGCAGGCTGTCCAGGCGGTAGGGCGTGGTGACGGCGTAGGCTTTCAGCGTGCCGGCCTTGATCTGCGGCATGACCGGGGCCGAGCCCAGGATCGCCAGGGGGATCTGGCCACCGGCCACGTCGGCCACCGCCTGGCCGCCGCCCTTGTAGGGCACGTGCACGATACGGGTGCCGGCGTACTGGTTGAGCAGTTCGCCCGCCAGGTTCTGCGAGGTGCCGTTGCCTGAGCTGCCGTAGCTCCAGGCCTCGGGCCGCTGGCGGGCGTCCGCCAGCACGTCCTGCAAGGATGCCCGGGCGTCCTTGGCGGGGCCGACGATGACCATGGGACCCTGAGCCATCAAGATGACGGGCGCCAGCTCGCGGCCGATCTCGGGCTGGGGCGTGGGGTAGATCAGCGGGCCGGGCACGGTCAGCAAGTAGCCGTCGCTGGCCTTGCTGCGCGCCACCAGCTGCAGGGCGATGGCGCCCGCCGCGCCGGGGCGGTTTTCCACGATGACGTTCAGGCCGCTGCGCCGCGCCAGTTCCTGCGCGGCGATGCGGGTCAGCACGTCGGCGGTGCCGCCCGGCACGAAGCCGATCACCCAGGTGATCTGCTTGCCAGGCCATTCCAGCTTGGTGTCTGCCGCGCTGGCGGTGACGGTTAGCGCGGCGCCCAGCAGCAGCGCGCAGCAGCGGATAGCGAATTTCATGTTTTCCCCTTTGTGTTTTTTTGCCCGGACCGCCGCGCGTCTCAGCTCGGGTCCGGCTTGCCGGGCGGCGTATTCGGATGCGCGGCGCAAGACTGGTTGAAGGACTGCACCATTTTCAGGATCGGACCCAGCACCCAGGTGTTGAAGATGAGGATGTCGCTTTCTTCCTTGGGGTCCTGCTTCAGGTTGAACAGGTACGGCGACTCCAGTTTGCCCTTGCCTTCGTTGACCTCGGGCTCCCAGTAGAAGTGCAGCTTCCAGTCGCGCCATTTGACCGCGCGCAGGTCGTTCTTGATGTAGAACAGGAAGCCCTCGCGCGGCGAGGCGGGGCTGGCGCCGGTGAAGAAATCGGTCTGGTCTATGCCGTCGATGGGCCGGTCTTGCGGAATGGACGCGCCGCCGATGCGCGACAGCGTGGTGTACAGGTCGGTGACGTGGACGATCTCGTTGGAGACCTGGCCGGGCTGGACCCGGCCGGGCCAGCGGATCATGAAGGGCACGCGCAGGCTGCCTTCCATGGCGGTGTGGTAGGTACCGGTCCAGGGGCCGGCGGTGCCGCGGTAGGGCTTGCGGAATTCCGGACCGTTGTCGCTGCAGAAAATGAACACGGTGTCGTCGCGCAGATTCAGCTCGTCCACCGCCTGCACGATCTGGCCGACGCGGTGGTCCATTTCCACCATGGAGTCGGCGAAGTCGCCGGCGCCGGTGCGGCCCGCGAAGTCCGGGTGCGGCAGGGTGGGGAAGTGCAGGTGCACCAGCGGCAGGTATAGGAAGAAGGGGCGGCTGGCCTCGGCATGCTTGCGCATGAAGCCGATGGACCGGTCGACCAGTTCGGCGTCGATGCCGCGGCGCGTCTCCAGGTCGTAGACCTTGACGTTTTCCGAAGGCGAGCCGGCCTGGCCCTGCATGATGTGCGGGATGTCGGCGACCGAGGGATCGAAGCCGATGGACGAGGTGAACTGGCTTTCGTCCGTGGTGCGCGGGATGCCGTACCACTCGTCGAAGCCGCGGTCGGACGGATAGCGGCCGGGGATGTCGCCCAGGTGCCATTTGCCGTAGTGCGCGGTGGCGTAGCCCTGGCCCGACAGTTGCTGGGCCAGCGTGATTTCATCGCGCGCCAGGCCTTGCGGCAGGCCGGGAGGCACCGATTGCAAACAACCGGTGCGGATGGGATGCCGGCCGCTCATGAGCGCCGAGCGCGTAGGCACGCAGTCGCTTTCCACGTTGAAGTTCTGCAGCAGCAGCCCTTCCGAGGCCAGCCGGTCGATGTTGGGGGTGGGCGCGCCGCGCAGCGCGCCGCCGCCGTAGCAGCCCAATTCGCCCCATCCCAGGTTGTCGGCCACGATCAATACGATATTGGGCTTCTTGTCCACGCGCTGCGTCTCCTGTCTGCGGGTTTATCCAGGGATTCTAGGAGCGCGGGCCCGGCTTAATATTCCTGAAGCTGTGTCTATGCATAACTGTTGATTATGAATCTGTCCTTGCGCGACATCGAGTATTTCCTGGCCGTGGTGGAACACGGCAACCTGGACCGCGCCGCAGCCGCCTGCGGCGTCAGTCAGCCGGCGCTGTCCAAGTCTTTGCAGCGGCTGGAAGCCGACACGGGACTGGCGCTGCTGGACCGCGGCGGGCGCGGCTTGCGCCTGACCTCGGCGGGCCTGGCGTTTCGCGAGCATGCGCAGCGGCTGTGGGCGGAATACCGTGACGCCGTGCGCAACGCGATGGAGCTGCGCCTGGGCGAGGCCGGACTGCTGCGCATTGGCGCCACCGGCGCTACCGTGGACAGCGTGGTGATGCCGGCGTTGCGCCGCCTGCTGCCGCGCCGGCCCGCGCTGCGGGTGCAGTTGACGCAAGGCCAGTCGGACGATCTCAACGAGCAGGTGGCGGGCGGCAAGCTGGACCTTGCGGTGACGCCGATCTACGCCGACGTGCCGGGTTCGCTGCACCAGGAATCGATCCGCGAGGACGGCCTGTGCGTGGCCGCCAGCCGCAAGCATCCGCTGGCGTCGCGGCGCAAGCTGGCGTTGCGCGACCTGGAAGGCCAACGCTGGATCCTGCCCATGCAGGGATCGGTGGCGCGTCAGGCGCTGCAGGCCCGCTATGCCGAGGCGGGCCTGGCGCAGCCCGCGGCGGCGCTGGAAGTCCAGCATTTCTCGGGCGGCGCGCTGGCCTTGCTGGCAGGCTCGGACTTGTTGGCGCTGATGCCGCACAGCGCGCTGGCGCCGGACATTGCGGAGTTGCCGGTGGCGCTGGGCCGTCCTTTGCGGCGCAGCATGGCACTGGTCACGCGCCACGGCGCCACCTGGTCGCCGCTGATGCAGGAGTTCCGCGCCGTGGTGCTGGAGGCCGCGGGCCAAGATGCCTAGCGCTCCGACTCCCTCCGCCCGCGCGCGGCGCTAGCGGAACGCTGTCCAGGCCAGGGTCAGCGAGAACAATCCCAGGATGACGGAAGCCCCGCGCTGCGCCCGCGCCGGATCGATCCAGCGTGTTTTCGCGCCACCCAGCGACGCGCCGAACGCCACCCAGGCCAGGCCTATCGGCACCAGCAGCGCGGTGAACAGCGCCATGGCTGCAAGGTAGGCGGGCAGGCTCCAGAACGCCGCCGGCGGAAAAACCGCGCTGGCAAAGAGGATGCCCTTGGGATTGAGCAGGGTGGCCGTGAACAGCGTGCGCATGCCGATGACCTGCCGAGCCACCGTCGGCACGGCGCGGGCGGCGCGCCACATGCGCACGGCCAGGCAGGCGATGTAGATGCTGCTGGCGGCGCGCACGCAAGCCGGCAGCCACGGCAAGGATTTCGCCGCCTGCTCAAGAAAGCGGCCCCAGAGCGAGATCGACACGATGTAGCCGGCCAGTTCGGCCATCGTCAGCCGCGCCGCGCGCGCGAAACCCAGGCGCAGGCCGGCTGCGGCCAGCAAGGTATTGGTCGGGCCTGGCATGGCCAGGATGACGGTGACTCCGACGGCGAATACTCCTGCGGTGGCAAGGCTAAGCATGGACGAAACAGGCGGCGTTGAACATGACGGCGGGTAGTGTAGCGGCGCGCGCCCTGCCAAGGGAAACGCCGGGCGGGCCCGGGCCGCTCCCAACGCTCAGGCAGTTCGCGGCAAGCCCCCGTAGGGCGCCCACCCTGATCCGGCGATGACGCCGCCGTCGCAAGGGATGGTGGCGCCGGTGACGACCGCGGCCGCGGGCGACAGCAGGAAGAACACGACGTCTGCTATCTCGCGCGGCTGCATCAGGCGGCCTAGCGGCGTGGCGTTCAGGATCGGCGTCATGTCCCGCTCCCCCTGCCGCTCCTTGGGTTTCAGGAAGGGCGTGTCGGTCCAGCCGGGCGCGATGGCGTTGACGCGCAAGCCGCGGCGCGCCCAGTGCACCGCGAGGGCTTCGGTCAGATTGACCACGGCGGCCTTGGCCGGACCGTAGGCCAGCACCGGGCCGGGGCGGAACGACAGCACGGACGCCACGTTGACGACCGCCCCGCGTCCGCGTTCGGCCATCGCGCTGCCGAATACGCGGCAGGCGATATAGGTGCCTTTCAGATGGGAATCCACCACACGGGCCCAGGCCTCCACCGGATAGTCTTCGATGGCGGTTGGAACCTGGGCGATACCGGCGCAGTTCACCAGTCCGTTGACCGTAGGCAAGAGGGCGGCAAGCCGTTCCTGAGTGGCCCGCAGTCCGGCCTCGTCCAGCACGTCGCCCGGGGCGGCCACCGCGCGCGGTCCCAGTTCCCGCGCCAGCGTGTGCGCGGCTTCCTGGTTGAGGTCAAGGATTGCGGCGTAGCCGCCTGCCTCGATCACGCGCCTGCATACCGCCGCGCCGATGCCGCTGGCGCCGCCCGTGACGATGACCGACAGGGTCGAGTCCGATATTGCGTGGTCCATCAGCGTCCCCAGCGCGCCTTCAGGCGCTGTTCAAACATGCGCAGCGCAACGTCGATGCAGATGCCGACGATGCCGATGGCGATCATGCCGGCCATGACGATATTGGTGGCGACGTTGAGCTGCCCCTGGACCATCATGTAGCCGATGCCGTTGCCCACCACGATCAGTTCCGCGCCCACCAGCGATTGCCAGCCGATGCCGGCGCTGACGCGCAGGCCGGCCAGGATGGACGGCAACGAGGCCGGCAGCAGCACTTCGGCCACGATGCGCGGGCCGCTGGCGCCCAGCGTGCGCGAGGCTTCCAGCAGCCGCGTGTCGACGAACTTGGCGCCGCGATAGGCGCTGATCAGGCAGGGCGGAAAGGCGCCGGCGAAGATGATCAGGGTGGGTCCGCCGATGCCGGTGCCGAACCACAGGCCGGCGAACGGCACCCAGGCGATGGGCGCCACGAAGCGCAACGCATCGAAGAACGGACTGACTACGTCGTCCAGCCAGCGGTACCAGCCCATCAGCAGACCCAGCGGTATGCCTACCGCCGCGGCCAGCAGGAAGCCGCAGGCGAAGCGGTAGAGGCTGGCGCCCAGGTGCGTCCAGAGCGTGGCGCCGGAATAGGGTTCGCTGCTGTACTGCGCGATGGTCTGCAGCACGGTCAGCGGGCCAGGCAGGTAATTGGGCGGGAAAACGCCTGCCACGCTCAGCAGGTGCCAGGCCAGGAAGAAGCCGGCCAGCCCCAGGCAGGACAAGCCGAAGGTGAAGGCGGGCGGGTCGCCCGAGGTGCGTGTCAGCGTAGCCATGGCAAGGCCCTCTTTTCGATCCATTCCAGTCCGCGCGTCATCACCGCGCCCAGCAGGCCTACCCAGACCATGGCGTACAGGATCATGCCGGGCCGGATGTCCAGCGCCGCGGTGTCCAGCACCTTGCCCAGGCCGATGAAGGCGCCGATGAGTTCCGCCGCCACCAGCGTCATCCACGCGGTCTGCAGCGACAGCCGCAGGCCGGTGAAGATCATGGGCATGGAACCGGGTATCAGGACCTCGCGCAGCATGCGGACCGGATTGCCCGCGCCGTGCACGCGCGCGGCCTCGATCAGCGTGGGGTCGATGTTGCGCACGCCTGCATAGGTGTTGATGACGGCAGGCGTGAAAGAAGACACCCAGATCAGGAAGATCTTCGCCGGATCCCCCAGGCCCAGCCAAAGGATGGCCAGCGGAATCCAGGCCAGCGGCGGAATCGGACGCAGCAGCGAGAATACCGGCCCGACCAGGGCGTCGATGCGCTTGCTGAAACCCATCAGCAGGCCCAGCGGGACGCCGGTGCCGATCGCGACCAGAAATCCCAGGAATACCAGGCGCAGGCTGTGGCCGATGTGCTGGAACAGCGTGCCGCCGGCGTAGCCCGAATCGCGCGAGAGCTGCACCGCGGCCTGCCAGGTGGTGAGCGGGGTGGGAAAGCGCGCGCCATTGACCAGGCCCAGCGCCGACACGATCCACCAGGCGGCAAAGGCGATGGCGACGGCGGCCACGCCCACGGTGACGCGGCGGCGTGATGCGCGCGGCCGCCGCGCGGGCAGGGTTGCGATGTGTTCACTCATGGCCGGACCCCGCGGCCTCGCGGTCCAGGTGGGCCACGTCTTCGAGCAGCAGCAGCATGGCGGTGCAGTCCTGCTCCTGCCGTCCCCACGACTTGGCAAGCGCGAACATCTCGCGGGCGTAGCCGCCCAGGCCCAGCGGCGCGCCCACCGAGGCCGCCAGGTTCATGGCCAGGTTGATGTCCTTGTAGCCCATGCGCATGGGGAAGTCGGGGCTGATGTCGCCCGCCAGTACCTTGCCGGGGAAATTGGTCAGGAGCTGCCCGCGCCCCGCAGTGGTGTTGGACAGCACCTTGACGACGGTGGCGCGGTCCAGTCCGAGCTTGGCGGCGAACATCAGCGCTTCGCCCGTCAGCACCATGCCAACCATGGACATGTAGTTGTTGACCAGCTTGAGCCGGATGCCCGAACCGAAAGCGCCCACATGCACGATTTCGTTGGCCATGGCGGCGAAGATGGGCGCGGCCTGGTCGAAGTCGGCCTGCGCGCCGCCGGCCATGATCAAGGCCTTGCCCTGCGCCGCCTCGCGCGGCGTGCGGCCCACGGGCGCATCCATGCAACGCAGGCCCAGGGCCGCGAGATCGGCGGCGATGCGGTCGGTCTCGACCGCGTCGCCGGTGCTCATTTCGATGACCAGGGCGCCCGGGTTCAAGCCCGCCGCCGCGCCGTCGGCGCCGAACAAGGCGTCGCGGACCTGGGCCGAGGTGGGCAGCATGGTGATCGCCACGTCGCAGCCGCGCGCGGCGTCCAAGGGCGTGGCGGCCCGCCGGAAGCCGGTGTCGGCCAGGCGCTCCATGGCTGCGGGAACGACGTCGTAGCCTGATACTGCATACCCCTGCGCGGCCAGGTTGCGCAGCATCGCGCTCCCCATGACGCCCAGGCCCAGGAATGCAATGCGGGGTGATTCGATGTGTTCCATGGGGCTTGCTCCGTTGTGGTCAGCTGCCTAGCCGCGCACTGGTGCTGCTGCGCGGCGGCGCGGTAGTGTCGCGGACGATCAATTCCAGTTCGATGCAGACATTCTCGGGCGGCGTGTTGGCGTCGGCTGCCAGCAGAATATTGGCGGCGCGCTGGCCCAGCTCGAAGGCCGGCACGTTCAGGGTGGTGATGCCGGGCCGGCAATGGGCGGCCATTTCGATGTTGTCGAAGCCCGTGATCGAGATCTGCTCGGGCACGCGCAGGTTTTGCCACAGGCATTCCTGCAGCGCGCCGTAGGCCAGGATGTCGTTGCCGCACATGACCGCAGTGGGCGGCTCGGGCAGGCGCAGCAGGGTGGCCATGGCGCGGCGGGCTTCGGGCACGGTGTAGGGCTTTTCGATGACGTACTGCGGCGGCAGGTCGATGCCGCGGCGCGTCAGGGCGCGTGTGAAGCCGGCCACGCGGTCGGCGGCGCGGTCGTTGTCCTTGGATATGCCGGCAATCACGCCGAGGCGGCGGTGGCCGATGTCCAGCAGGTAGTCGGCGATGCGTTGCGCAGCCGCGGCGTTGTCCCAGCCCACCATGGGCCAGGGATCGGCGGCGTCGTAATGGCAGGTGGTGACGAAGGGGATGCCCTTGGAGTGCAGCAGTTCGTAGAGTTCCGGGTCGCGGCTGCGGCCGACCAGCATCATGGCGTCCACGCCGCGCTCGATCAGCGCGCGCACTTCGCCCGCTTCGCGCGCCGGGCTGTAGTTGGTGCTGGCCAGCAGCAGCTGATAGCCGTGTTCGTGGATCGCCTGCTGCATGCCGTCGACCAGCTTGGCGAACAGGGCGCTGTCCACCGTGGGGATGATGGCGCCCATGGTGCGGGTCTTGCGGGAAGCGAGCGAACGGGCTGCGCCGTGCGGTACGTAGCCAGCCTCGGCCAGCAGGGCCATGGCGCGCGCGCGCAGGTCGGGCCGCACTTTTTCCGGGTGGTTCAACACCCGCGACAACGTTGCCGACGAGATGCCGCCAGCGACGGCGATGGACTTCAGGGTGTCCCCGGATAGGGGCGCGGATTTTCGCTTCATTTTTTGAAAGCGCTTTCAGAAATTTGATGGTGTGAATATACAGTTATTGAAACGCTACGGTCTATCTCTAGGGTTTTCTCGGGGTTGAACGGGATTCTTGCGCGCTTATTCTTTGTATGCGCTTTCAAAAAACCGAGCCCGGACGCAGATCCGGGCCTGCTATCCGGGGAATGTCGCGGCAGCTCGCGCATGCAGACCGGAATCCACTATCGGAGACTAAGCATGTCGAGAATCCCCCGCATCCTGGGTCTGTGCCTGGCGCCGCTGGGCGCCTTGTTGTTGAGCCCGTCCGCGTCGGCCCAGACGCCGACTCCCATCAAGGTCAGCTACCAGATTGCCTATTGGGCGCTACCGATCTACATCGCCACGGAAAAGAACTGGTGGGCGGAAGCCGGCTTGAAGCCGGAGTTCGTGGTGTATCCCGCGGGGGCGCAGCAGATTGCCGGCGCCGCGTCCAAGTCCTGGGACGTGGGCGGAACGGGGTCGCCGCCCGCGGTGCTGGGCGCGCAGCGCTACGGCATCGTGACGCTCGGCGTCACCAATGACGAATCGACCGCCAACGGCGTGATGGCGCGCAAGGAAAACGCCGCCGCCGTGCGCAGCAACGCGGCCAAGGAAGTGAAGGGCAAGCAGATCCTCCTCAGTCCGAACTCGACGGGCGAATACGCCACCATGGCCTGCCTGAAGAAATGGGGCATGCAGCGCAGCGACGTCAGCGTGGTGACGCTGGCCCCGGCGCAACTGGTGTCCGCCTACACCGGAGGTAACGGCATGCTGGCCGGCACCTGGGCGCCCAATTTCTACACGCTCAACGAACAGATCGGCGCGGAAGTCGTGTGCAGCGGCAAGGACGCGGGCGTGATGATTCCAGGCGCGCTGGTGGCGCGCGGCGAATTCGCCCAGCAGAATCCGGACGCGGTCGCCAAGTTCCTGGCGGTATATCTGCGGGCCGTCAGCTTCGAAAAGAACAACAAGGCGGAAGCCATGGGCTACCTGCGCAAGCTGTTCCAGGCCAACGGCATCAAGCTCAACGACGGCTACCTGGGGCAGGAGCTGGAACGGCCGATCTTCACGCTGGATGAACAGCTCAAGCTGATGTCGCGCAGCGGCGGCAAGTCCACACTGGACAACGCCTACGAGGCGCTGTCTGGCTACTTGAAGAGCGTGGGCACGCTCACCGAGGTGCCGGATCCCAAGGCCTACATCACGGACGACTACATGAAGCGAGTCGAGCTGACGCCGGCGCTCAAGACCTTCGCCAACAAGACCAACTGAGCTTTATCCATTCTTCCGCGAGGCCATACCATGGCAGTAAGCAAGCTCAAATCCGCGTCCAGGCAGCCCCAGGGCAATGAGGCCGCCGCGCGTGAGGTCGCAGCCGAGATGCTGGCGAACATCAAGTCGGGCGGCGAGGCCGCGGTGCGCGACTACGCCCGGCGGCTGGATAAATGGGAGGGGGAAATTCTGGTCGGCCGCGCAGAGATGGAGCGGCGCACCGCGTCCATTCCCGACGGCATCAAGCGCGACATCGAGTTCGCCGCCGGCCAGGTGCGCAAGTTCGCGCAGGCGCAGATGGCTTCGGTGCGCGAGTTCGAATTGGAGCTCGCGCCCGGCCTGGTCGCGGGCCAACGCCTGATACCGGTCAATGTGGCGGGCTGCTATGTGCCTACCGGGCGCTACGCCCACATCGCTTCGGCCTACATGAGCATCGCCACGGCCAAGGCGGCGGGCGTGCCCATGGTCATCGCCTGCTCCACGCCCTACCGCGGCGAGGGCATACATCCGCAGGTGCTGTACGCCATGCAGGTGGCGGGCGTGGACGCCGTGATGACGTTGGGGGGCGTGCAAGCGATCGCCGCCATGGCCTACGGCCTGTTCACCGGCAAGCCGGCCGACATCATCGTCGGACCGGGCAACAAGTTCGTGGCCGAGGCCAAGCGCATGCTGTTCGGCAGCGTGGGCATCGACGTATTCGCCGGGCCTTCGGAGGTCTGCATCATCGCCGACGCGTCGGCGGACCCGGCGATTGTGGCCTCGGACCTGGTCGGGCAGGCCGAGCATGGGCACGAATCGCCGGCCTGGCTGATCGCCACCGACCGCAAGTTGGCCGAAGCCGTGCTCAAGCGGGTGCCCGAACTGATCGCGTCCCTGCCGCCTACCGCAAGGGACGCGGCCGGCGCCGCCTGGCGCGACTACGGCGAGGTGGTGCTGTGCGATACGCGCGATGAGGCGGTCGAGGTCTCCGACCGCTATGCCAGCGAACACCTGGAGGTCCATTGCGAGGACCTGGACTGGTGGTTCCGGCATCTGACCTGCTATGGCTCGCTGTTCCTGGGCGAGGAAACCACGGTGGCGTTCGGCGACAAGGCCAGCGGCACCAACCACATCCTGCCCACCAAGGGCGCGGCGCGCTATTCGGGCGGCCTTTCGGTGCACAAGTTCATCAAGACCGTCACCTGGCAGCGCATGACGCGCCAGGCCAGCCGCGACACCGCCCAGGTGACGGCGCGGATCTCGCGCCTGGAAGGCATGGAGGCGCACGCGCGCACAGCGGACGACCGCCTGGCCAAGTACTTTCCCAAAGAGTCCTTCGAACTTGGCGAACCGGTGCGGGAGTGAAGCCATCATGCAGAACGACATGTTCCGCCTGTTCGACCTGGACGGCCGAGTTGCGCTGGTAAGCGGCGGCAGTTCCGGCATAGGCAAGGCCATCGGCCTGGCGCTGGCGCGGGCCGGCGCCAGCGTGGTGCTGGTGGCGCGGCGCGAGCAGGAGCTGGCTTGCGCCGCGGGTGAATTCGAAGCGCAAGGCCTGCGGGCGCGCGCCTTGTCCTGCGATCTGGCTGACCGCGATGCGTTGCGCGGCTTTGCCGCCCGCGCGGCCCAACCGTTCGGCGCGCCCGACATCCTGGTAAATGCCTCGGGCATCAACGTGCGCAAGCCCTTCGAGGACACGGCCGACGAGGACTGGGACCGCTCGCTGGCGATCAACCTGACCGCGCCGTTCCTGCTGACCCGCGCGCTGGCGCCGGCCATGCGCGAACGCGGCTGGGGCCGCATCGTCAATATCACCTCGCTGCAGTGCGTGCGCGCCTTTCCCGACAGCGCGCCCTATGGCGCGTCCAAGGGCGGCCTGATGCAGCTGACCCGCGCCATCGCCGAGTACTGGTCGCGCCACGGAATTACCTGCAACGCGATCGCGCCGGGCTTCTTCGAGACGCCGCTGACCGCGCCCGTGATGAGCGACCCGGCCCGCGTGCAGGCCCTGGCGGCCAGCACCATGATCGGTCGCAACGGCCGGCTGGAGGACCTGTACGGCGCGGCCGTGTTCCTGGCGAGCGAGGCGTCGGCCTACATCACCGGGCAGACCCTGTTCATAGACGGCGGCTTTTCGGCTCGCTGATCGGCATCTCCGTGGAGTCCCGCCATGAAAGCCCTTGTCTACACCGCGCCCGGCCAGCTGACTTACCGCGATGAACCCGACCCCGCGCCAGCGGACGGTGATGCGCTGCTGCGCATCGAGGCCGTGGGCATCTGCGGCTCGGACATGCACGCCTATCATGGGCATGATCCGCGCCGCAATCCGCCGCTGATCCTGGGCCACGAGTTCGTCGGCACGCTGGTGGGCGGCAGCCGCGCGGGCCAGCGGGTCACCGGCAATCCGCTGATCCACTGCGGCCAGTGCGATTTCTGCGTGCAGGGCCGCAACAATCTTTGCCGCAACCGCGGCATGGTGGGCATGACGCGTCCCGGCGCGTTCGCCGAGTTCATGGCCATACCGGAGCGTTGCCTGATACCCGTGCCGCAGGACATGCCGGCCGCCGCGGCCGCGCTGACCGAGCCCGCGGCCACGGCCTTGCACGGCTTGGCGCTGGCGCAGCGGGCGCTGTTCCGCCCGCTGGCCGAAGCCCGCGCGCTGGTCGTGGGCGGCGGCGCCATCGGCCTCCTGACGGCGCTGCTGCTGCGCAGCCAGGGCTGCCGCGTCAGCCTGGCCGAGACCAATCCGTTGCGGCGCGCCTCGGCGCAGCGGCATGCGGGCTGCATGGCCTTCGATCCGCGCGAGGCTGCGCCCGAACCGGGCGCGTACGAACTGGTGGTGGACGCGGTGGGCGGCAAGCTTACGCGCGCCGCGGCGCTGGCCGCGGTGCAGCCAGGCGGCGTCATGCTGCACATCGGCCTGCAGGACTGGGCCAGCGAGATCGACATGCGGCGCCTGACGCTGGACGAGATCACCCTCATTGGCGCCTATACGTACACCAGCGCCGACCTGCGCGCGACAGTAGAGGCGCTGCATCGCGGCGCTTTCGGCGACCTGTCCTGGATCGAGGAGCGTGAGCTGGGTGCGGGCGCGCGGGCTTTCTCCGACCTCGATGGCGGACGCGCGGCGTCGGCAAAGATCGTGCTGAGGACGCATTGACATGGCCCGCCATCCTCTTTCCCCGCCCGCCGTCGGCGGCGTTCCGGCCGCCCTGGCCCTGCTCGACCGGAGCGCCGCCATGACCGTCGCCAGGCCACCCGCCCCTCCGCCCGCGCCGGTGCGCCGGCGCCTGTCCCTGCGCTGGCTGGTCAGCGGCGCGTCGGTCACGGCGCTGTTCCTGGCCTGGTACCTGGCCACGGGGCCGTTGGAGTTGTTGAGCCCGGTGCAGCTGCCGTCGCCCGCCGACGCCTGGGACGCCCTGCTGGAGATCGCTGGGGAAGGCTATGCCGACGGTACGCTGTTGCAGCACATCGCGGCCAGCACCGGACTGGTGCTGTACGGGTTTGCAGCGGCGGCGTTGACGGGGGTGCCGCTGGGCATCCTGATGGGGCAGAACCGGCTGGTCGAGGCCTACGTCAATCCGGTGTTCCAGATTGTCCGGCCGATCGCGCCCATCGCCTGGATTCCGCTGACCATCCTGTGGTTCGGGCTGGGCACCAGCGCCAAGGTCTTCGTCATCTGGCTGGCAGCCTTCGCGCCGACCGTGATCAATACCTACACCGGCGTGCGCAACATCGACGACACGCTGCTCCAGGCGGCGCGCGTCAATGGCGCGGCGGGCCGCCTGATGCTGCTGGACGTCATTGTTCCAGGCGCGCTGCCCGCCATCTTCACGGGCCTGAGGACCTCGCTGCAGGCCTGCTGGATGGTGCTGGTGGCGGCCGAGCTGGTTGGCTCTTTCGTCGGCCTGGGCCATGTGCTGATCATCGCTACCCGCGACCTGAACTCGGGAATGATCGTGGTGGCCATGGCCGCCGTGGCCAGCATGGGCATGCTGATGTCGGCGCTGCTGGCGCAGGTCGAACGCAAGGTGATGCCATGGAAAGCCTGAGCCGCGCCGGCCCGTCCCGCGCGCGCGCCCTCGTGTCGCGCCGCGTGCTGGAACGCTGGCTGATGCCGGCGCTGGGCATCGCCACCTTGTTCGGCAGTTGGGCATTGCTGTCCGGGCTGGGCCTGGTGTCTCCGGCCTTCCTGCCTGGACCGCTGACGGTGCTGCGCAGCATGGCCGAGCACACGCACGAACCTTATGCGGGCTCGGTGCTGCAGATGCATCTGCTGGCCAGCCTGGAGAAATTCCTGATCAGCTTCTCCATCGCGGTCCTGCTTGGTGTCCCGTTGGGCTTGTTCATGGGGCGTTTCAAGGCGCTGGATTGGGCGGTGGCGCCGGTGTTCGAAGCCTTCCGCTTCATTCCCCCGATCGCCTGGGTGCCGTTCGCGATCTTCTGGTTCGGCACCGGATTCCTGTCGCCCACGCTGGTGATATTCGCCGGCGCCTTCGCGCCCTGTGTACTGAACGCCTATCGCGGCGCCAGGCAGATCGACCGCGCCTTGATCGAGGCCGGCCAGATGCTGGGGGCGGGGCGCTGGACGACGCTGACGGAAATCCTGCTGCCGGCCGCATTGGCGCACATCGTTGCTGGCATCCGCGTCGGCGCGGGGTTCGGCTGGCAGTCCTTGATCGGCGCGGAACTGATCGTGGGTTCGACCGGGCTGGGCTACATGATCGTGCAGGGCGGCAGCAATCTGGAGCCCGCTATCGTGATCAGCGGAATGATCACCATCGGCCTGATAGGCGCAGGCATCGACTACGGCATGCGCGCCTTGCAGCGCAGGGTGCAGCGCGACTGGTCGCGCTGACCCCGGGAACAAAGGAGGGAGTACAGGCAGGCAGTGCAGGCAGCGTCATTTCATACTGGAGAGAGACAGATGAAACACTACAAAGGCCTCAAGGCCTTGGCAGCGCTCGTGATCGGGTGCTGGCTGGGGGGACCCGGACAGGCGGCGGCCCAGGCCGCGCCGGCGGGAGATGAACTGTTCACCATCCGCATCGGTCAGCAGCCGCAGCGGTGGGCGCTGGAGTGGTACATCGCCAGCGAGAAGGGGTGGTGGAAGGAGGTGGGCCTGAAGCCTGAGATCTCGACCTTCGCTTCCGGCGCGGTCGAAATCGCGGCGGGCGCGTCCGGATCATGGGACGTGGGCGGGGCGGGCAATATTCCGTCGCTGCTGGGCGCGTCGAAGTATGGCTTGCAGACCATAGGCATCGCCGACGGCGAGGCCGCCATCATCACGCTGATGGCCACCAAGGACCGGGCGGACGAGTATCTCAAGAACCCGGCGCTGCTCAAGGGCAAGACCATTCCCGTCACCAGCAACTCCACGGGCCAATGGGGCGCCACGGAATGCCTGTCGCAGAAGTTCGGCCTCAAGCCCGACGACTACCGTTTCGTGAACCTGTCGCCGCCCGACATCAATGCCGCGGTAATGAGCGGCAAGTACGACATTTCCTCGGTGTGGGCTCCCAATACCTACATCCTGGAAGAGGCCATAGGCGCAAAGGTGATCTGCACCGGCGCCGAGCTGAAGATGCCTATCCACAGCTACCTGTTCACGACGCCGGACTTCGCCAAGAAGCATCCCGACAAGGTCGCCCGCTTCCTGGCGGTCTACCTGCGCGCGGTGGCCTGGCAGCGCGCGCATCCCGAGGAGGCCCAGGCGTATCTGAAGGCCTTCTTCGGCAGCGTGGGCGTGAAGTTCCCCGACAAGTACCTGGCGCAGGAATTGCGCGACCGTCCGGCTTTCGACCTGGCGGAGCAGACCAAGTTGTTTGCGCCGGGCCCGGGCGGCTCCTCGGAGATCGTGGGCTGGTGGAACAGCGTGGGGGAATTCATGGTGTCCGTGGGCGTGGTCAAGAAGATCCCCGATCCCAAGACCATGGTCACGGGCAAGTATCTGCAGATGATCCAGGACGATCCCAAGCTCAGGGCCTTCGTCGCCGATGTCGCCAGGTAAGCCGGCGGCCGCGGCTCTCAACAAAGGAACGCAAGCATGAGTCAGATTACTTTCGAGCGGGTGCAGCGCACGTTCAGCCGGGGTGGGGAAAGCTTCCTGGCCCTGGATGACGTGAGTTTCGAGGTGGGCGAGAGGGAGTTCGTTTCGATCGTCGGGCCGTCCGGCTGCGGCAAGACCACGCTGATGCGCATGGCGGCCGGCCTGGAGTTTCCCTCGGCCGGCAGCGTGCGGGTGGGTGGCAAGGAAGTCGAGGAACCGGGACCGGACCGCGCCGTCGTGTTCCAGCAGTTTGCACTGTTTCCCTGGAAGACCGTGACCGAGAACATTGGCTTCGGCTTGAAGTGCAAGGGCGCCTCGCGCGAGGCGCGGGCGCGGACCGTGGCGCGCTACATCGAACTGATGGGCCTGGCGGGCTACGAGCAGGCCTATCCGCACCAGCTGTCCGGCGGGATGCAGCAGCGCGTGGCCATCGCCCGCAGCTACGCGCTGGATCCCGACGTGCTGCTGATGGACGAGCCCTTCGGTGCGCTGGACGCCCAGACCCGCGTGGTGATGCAGGAAGAACTGGTCAAGCTGTCCCGCCTCAATCCGCGCACCGTGCTGTTCATTACCCACAGCGTGGAAGAAGCGGTGTATCTGTCCGACCGCGTGGTGGTGCTGACCGGCCGCCCGGGACAGATCAAGGAAATCATCAACGTGGCCGACGTGCGCAAGCGCGAGGACTGGGACAGCATGGAGCGGATCGAGGACGTGATGGACATGGAGGCATTCGTGCACCTGCGCACGCACATCTGGAAGTTGCTGCGCGCGCAGGAAACCGAACCGCTGGATGCCGCCCTGGCCGCGGCTCACTGAAGGGAAGCGTAGATGAAGCACATCAATGAAGGCGCGGCGCCTGCCGCGAAACCCTCGCGGCTTGCCGCCCTGCACACCGACACGCCGTGGTGGCGGCTTACCGCCACCGCCGCGGATGCGGGGGCCATCGCGCCGCGCGAGATGGTCCGCATGCTGGAGCAGTTGATACTGATCCGGCGCTTCGAAGAGAAGCTGCTGAAGCTGAGCGTGGCCGGCATCCTGCATGGTCCGGCGCATTCCAGCATCGGCCAGGACGGCGCCGCCGTGGGCGCCATGTCGGTGCTGGAGTCGGCCGACAAGATCAACGGCACCCACCGCATGCACCACCAGTTTCTTGCCAAGGCGCTGAACCACGCCACACCGGCGGACTATTCGCCGTTGGACTCGGAAACGCTGGATTCGCACCGCGAGGTGGTCTACCGGACTTATGCCGAGATCCTGGGCCTGACGCCGGGTTATTGCGGCGGCCGCGGCGGTTCCATGCATCTGCGCTATCCCGAGGCCGGCATCTATGGATCCAACGCCATCGTGGGCGGCAATCCGTCGCATGCGGTGGGTTACGCCTTTGCCGACAAGCTGCGCGGGCGCGATCATGTGTCGGTGGCCTTCTTCGGCGACGGCGCCATGCAGAGCGGGGCGGCTTACGAGGCCATGAACCTTGCGGCGCTCTACAACGCTCCCACCATTTTCTTCGTGGAAAACAACCTGTACGCCGTGTCCACCCACGTGTCGGAACAGACGCGCGAAACCCGCTTGTCGGCGCGCGGCCTGTCCCTGGGCGTGCCGGCGATCGAGTTCGACGGCATGGACGTGGTGGCTGCGCGCCTGGCCATGCAGGAAGCTCGGGCCATCATCCGCCGCGACGGCGGGCCGGTGCTGCTGGAAGCGCAGACCTACCGCTACCTGCACCAGTCGGGCGCGCTCAAGGGCAGCGCGTTCCGCTACCGCGACAAGGACGAGGAAGAGGCCTGGGGCGCGCGCGATCCCATGTCGATGTTTCCCGCGCAGCTGAAATCGCTGGGCCTGATCGACGATGCCGGCTTCACCCGCCTGGAGCGCCGTGCGGACGAACTGATAGACGGCGCCCTAGGGCGGCTGTTGGAGCACTACGGCGACGAGGCAGCGCAACGCATCCGGCCCGAACTGTGGCCGGACCCGGCCAGCGTGGACAGCGGTATCCGCGGCAACCTGGGCGAACTCGCGGGCCAACGCGCCATCGAGCTGGAGGAGCAGACGCCATCGAGCCTGGCGGACGCCAAGTTCCAGGACGTGATTTCGCGCGCCATGCTGCTGAACATGCAGCGCGACGACGGCATCTTCATCCTGGGCGAGGATGTGCATCGCCTGAAAGGCGGCACGGCCGGCGCTACCAAGGACATAGGCGATCACTTTCCGGAACGCCTCATCGGCACGCCCATCTGCGAGAACGGTTTCACTGGCCTGGCCTTGGGCGCGGCGTTGAACGGCATGCGGCCCGTGGTGGAGATCATGTATCCCGACTTCGCGCTGGTGGCCGCGGACCAACTGTTCAACCAGATCGCCAAGGTGCGCCACATGTTCGGCGGCAAGTTCGCAGTGCCGGTGCTGGTGCGCAGCCGGGTCACGGCGGGCACCGGCTATGGCTCGCAGCATTCCATGGACGCCAGCGGCCTGTTTGCCCAGTATCCAGGGTGGCGGATCCTGGCGCCATCGCGTCCCTATGACTACATCGGCCTGCTCAACGCCGCGCTGCGCTGCGACGATCCGGTCCTGATGGTGGAATTCAACGACCTGTTCAAGACGTTGGGCAAGGTGCCCGCCGGGGACTGGGACTACATCGTGCCGATCGGCCGGGCCCGGGTCGCGCGCGAGGGCGCACGCTGCACCATCCTGACCTACGGCGTCATGGTCGAGGTCTGCTGCCAGGCGGCGGAACGTACGGGCATCGACGCCCAGGTGATAGACCTGCGCACGCTGGATCCGCTGGGCATCGATTGGGACACCATCGCGGCCGGCGTCAAGCGCACGCAGGCGCTGATGATCGTGGAGCAGACTACCCGCGGCACCTCGATCGGCTCGCGGGTGGCGAGCGAGGCGCAGTCAAGGCTGTTCGACTGGCTGGACCACGAGATCGTGCACGTTACGGGCGCCAATTCCTCGCCCGTGGTCTCCAAGGTGCTGGAGCGCGCCGCATTGGCGGACGCGCAGGCCGTGGAGATGGCCCTGAAATCCATGGACAGCCGCCGCGGCGGCGCCCGCTGAACCGGACGCCATAGGAGAGAAAAATGCTCAAGGACAAACTGCTAGCCACGCATCACACGGCCGTCTGCGTCAATGATTTCGAACGCGCGCGCAACTTCTATACCGGCTTTCTCGGCTTCGAGCTGGAGGGCGAGATGGACCACCGCAGCGAACCCGCGCTGGGCGAAGTGGTCGGCCTGCCGGGCGCGACCATACGCTGGGCCATGCTGCGCCATGGCGGACACCGGGTGGAACTGTTCAAGTACTACACGCCGGAAGGCGACAGGCAGCCCCGCCGCCAATGCGATTTCGGCTACAGCCACGTGGCCTTCGAAGTGGAGGACGTGGATGCCGTATACGAGCAGGCCACGCGCGCCGGCTATGAAAGCGTGTCCTCGCCGCGTGTCATGCGGCAAGGGCGCACCAAGGTGTTCTATCTGATGGAGCCGGAAGGCGCCATCACGGAGTTCATCCAGTTCATGAATCCGGCGGCCTGACGCTGCGCTGGCGCAACTCCGCTTGCCGGGGCGCGCATCGATCTTCGAAGGAACAAGCATGACGAGAACGCTGGATATGGTCGTCCCGCCGACAGGCGAGGCCCTGGACGCTGCCCGCCTGGTCGCCTGGATCGTGGCGCCTGGGCAGGCCTTCAAGACGGGCGACGTGCTGGTCGAAATCGAGACCGACAAATCCATCATCGAGGTGCCCGCGCACGACGACGGGGTCATGGTGGAACATCTGGTCGCGGTGGACGGCCTCGTCAACGCGGATACAGTGATCGCGCGGGTACAGATGGAAGGCGAGGCTGTGGCGGCGAGCGCGGGCGGCGCGGCGGCGCAATCCGCGGCGGCAAAGCCTGCGGATGCTGCGGCGGCCGTTGCCGCGGCGGCCGTTGTCGCGCCGCCAGCCGCGCCGCCTGCCGCGCGGACGCCGGCGGCCTCGCCGTCGTTGGCGCATCCTGTCGCGCAGCCTTCGGTAGACCGCAAGTTCGCCACCCCCGCCGCCCGCCGCGTCGCGGCCGAGCGCGGCATCGCACTGGACGCAGTGGCGGGGACCGGGCCCAACGGCCGCGTGACCGTGGCGGATGTCGGTCAGGCAAGCGCCGGCGGACAGGGCAGCATGCAGGCCCGCGGCGCGCCAGGAGAAAAGCGCGAGGCCTGGGCGAACACCCGCCACGGCGAAGTCCGGTTCACGGTGTGGGAAGGGGGGCGCCCGGGTAGCCAGACGGCGGTGTTGATCCACGGCATGTTCGGCGACCGCGACGCCTGGGCCAGCCTGGCGCATGCGCTCAGCCGCGCCGGACTGCGCGTGCTGGCGATGGACCTGCCTTGCCATGGCGCCACGCGTTCGCAGGCCACGCGCTTCGAACATATCGTCGATGCGGTGGCCGACACGGTGGCGTCCCAGTGCATCGGGCCCGTGAACCTGATCGGCCATTCTTTTGGCGCGGCGGTGGCGGCCCGGGCGGCATCCCGCCCCGGCATGGCCGTGGATAGCCTGGTCCTGATCGCGCCGGTCGGGCTGGGCACTGAAATCGACCAGAGCTTTCTGACGGGCATGACGCATGCCGGCACCAACGAGGCGGCGCAGCGCGAGCTGCAGAAGCTCACCGTCTCCGGCATGACTCCGTCGGGAAATTTCATCGATGCCTTGCGCCAGAGCACGCAGGCGCGGCGCGAGCCCCTGATCGAGTTATGCCGGGAAGTGGGCTGGAACGGCGTGCAGCAACTGAGCATCGCCGCGGACCTGATCAGCCTGCAATGCCGCTGCACGTTGATCCACGGCCGGCGCGACGCCGTCATCCCCTGGCGCCACGCACTGAACGCACCGGCCAGGACCGCGCTGCACCTGTTGCCGGATGCCGGCCACATGCCGCAATGGGAGGCCGGCAAGCTGGTGGCGGATATCGTGCTGGAGGCTGTCACCCGCCAGGCACCAGCGTCTCCATATGCTTGTTGAAACGCTCGCCTTCCACCATCAGCCAGTCGCAGAAGGTCTTCAGCAAGCGGTCGTGGCGGCGCTCTTCGCGGATGATGAGGAAATAGCCCGGCGACTGTACCGTCAGCGGCCCGAAGGGCGCCAGCAGCCGGCCGTCCTCGATGTCGCTGGCCACCAGCGATGAATAGCCTATGGTCATGCCCAGGCCGTCGAGCGCGGCCTGCAGGGCGAAGTACAGGTGTTCGAGTTCCAGCGATTCGGCTGGCACGACCCGGCTGTGCTGCACGCTGGCCAGCCAGTCGTTCCAGGCGCTGCGCCGTGCGCGGCAGTGCAGGAAGGTGTGGCGCGACAGGTCGGTGATGCGTTCCAGCGGCAGCCGTTGCAGCAGGCCGGGCGCGCATACGGGAAAGAAGCTCTCGTTCAGCACGCGGCGCTTATAGAGGCCAGGGGTGGGCTCGGCCTCGCGCCGGATCACCACGTCCAGATTCGCGGGCAGGCGGCTGAAGGGCTCCAGTCCGGTGGAGATCTCCACCTCCACCTCGGGGTATTGCTCACGGAACCGGGCCAGCCGGGGAAACAGCCAGCGCATGGTGAAGGTGGGCAGGGCATTGACTCGCAGCACCTCGCGCGAACGCAGGCTGCGCGAGGCCGAGGCGATGGCGTCCAGTGCCGGGCTGATGGTGTCCAGATAGAGCCGGCCCTGATCCGTCAGTTCGATCTTCTTGCCTAGACGGCGGAACAGCTTCACACCCAACCAGTCTTCCAGCGCCTTGATCTGATGGCTGACGGCGCCATGCGTGACGGACAGCTCGTCCGCGGCCTGGGTGAAGCTCAGCTGACGGCCCACCGATTCGAAGGCGCGGATGGACGTCAGCGGCGGCAGTCTGGGTTTCATTGTGAAATTACCTCACAACAGTCGCTAGAAATGATGCCTGGCCCCGGCGTCCGCCCCGTGCTGGAATACGCCGCAAGGTTGCATACCGGGAAATCGGGCGGCGGATGCCGTGCCGGAGAACGCTGTGAATTTAACTCACCGGAAAGGGAGCAGGCATGCTGCAGGGCAAGGTCATACTGGATCTGACGTGGGTGCTGGGCGGGCCGTTCGCCGGCCAATTGCTGGCGCAACTGGGCGCCGAGGTCATCAAGGTCGAACCGGTGGGCGGCGATTACGCGCGCTCGGTGCCCCCCGTGTCGGACGCGCAGGATTCGCCGTTCTTCCTGTCGGTGAACCGGGGCAAGCGCAGCGTGGCGCTGGACCTGAAGCATCCTTTGGGCCGCCAGGCGTTCCAGGATCTGGTGCGCGAGGCGGACGCGGTGATCTATGGCTTCGCCTCGGACGTGCCGGCACGGCTGGGACTGGATCACGACTCGCTGGCCGCAATCAATCCGCGCATCGTGGTCGGCCAGTTGATCGGGCTGGACGACCGCGGCCCCTACGCGGGCGCGCCGGCGTTCGACCTGATGCTGCAGGCCATGTCGGGTTTGATGAGCATCACGGGGGAGGCCGGCGGCAAGCCGGTGCGCGTCGGTTATCAGGTGGCGGATCTGGCGGGCGGGCTGTACCTTGCGCTGGGGGTTGCCGCCGCGCTGGTGCAGGCGCAGGCCAGCGGTGTGGGGGAGCAGGTGCAGGTGTCGCTGTTCGATGCGCAGATGGCCATGCTGACCTGGCAGGCCCAGGGCTATCTGCAGGGCGGCCCCGTGCCGCGCGCCAGCGGGGCGCGCCACGGCATGATCGCGCCCAGCGACATCTACCGCACGTCGGACGGGCGCTGGATCGCCTTGGCGCCCAGCGGCGATGCGTTCTGGCAGGCTTTGTGCGCTGCGATCGGGCTGCCGGAACTGGCCACGGATGCCCGCTACGCCACGCCCGCGGCGCGCGTGGCCAACGTGGATGCGCTGACCGAGGCCTTGTCAGGCGCCATTGACGCGCGCAGTGCGCAGGAATGGCTGGATATCTTCGAGGCGCGGCGTGTGCCCGCCGCATTGGTCCTGGGCGTGGACGAGGCGCTGGCGCATCCGTTGGCGGCGTCGCGCGGCATGGTGGAAGAGGTGGCCAGGCCGCAAGGCGGCGAGCCCGTGCGCATGCTCGGCAACCCCTTCAAGTTCGCGGGCCAGCCGCGGCTGGATTATCCGCCGGCGCTGGGGCAGGACACCGAGGCGTTGCTGCGCGCCATGGCGGGTTATGACGACGCCAGCCTGGCCGCCTTGCAGGCGGCAGGCGTGATCCGGACTGACGCCGGGACGGCGGGAGCATTGCAATGAACGCCGCAGAGCACGATCGCGACGCGGACCTGGGAGAGGACGAGCGCGCGCTGCTGCGCGGCCTGGCATCGTTTGCGCAGGAGGCGGTGGCGCCGCTGGCCGCAGCCGGCAGCGGCGCGCAGGATTGGGCCGGCACGCAAATCCGCGATGCCTGCCGGCGCGGATTTGGCGGCATCGAGATCCCGGCGCGTGACGGCGGGCTGGGACTGTCCTACCGCATGCGGGCCCGGGCGGCGGAGACTTTGGCGGCGACGGATTTCGCCTTCGCCTTCGCGTTCATCAATCAGCACAACGTGGCCTTGCGCATTGCCGAGCATGGCAGCGCCGCGGCGCGCGAGCGTTACCTGCCGGGGCTGCTGGCGGGCGACCTGATCGGGGGCACCGCCATGTCGGAGCCGCGCGCGGGCAGCGATTTCGCCGCCATCGCCACGCGGGCGCGGCGGCAGGATGGCGGCGGGTGGATCCTGGACGGCGAAAAGGCCTGGGTGGCCAATGCCGCGGGCGGCGAACTGGCGCTGGTATTCGCGCAGACCGATCCGGCGCGCGGGCCGGCCGGCATTGCCTGCTTCATCGTCGACCTGCGCGCGCGGCAATGCCAGCGCCTGACGGGCGTGGCGCTGGAGGGGCTGGGCGCGGCCGGCATCGCCGGCATCCGCCTGGAGGGCTATCCGGCCGAGGACAGCGACATGCTGTATGCGCCGGGCCAGGGTTTCCCAATGGCGCTGGCCGGCGTGAACAAGGCGCGCACGCACATCGCGGCGATGGCGGCGGGCCTGCTGGACAGCGCGTTGAGGCTGGCGGTGCGCCACGCGTCCACGCGCCAGGCTTTCGGCCGCCCCATCATCGAACAGCAGGGTTTGCGCTGGTCGCTGGCGGACGTGTCGATGCGGCTACAGATCCTGCGCATGTTGACGGACCGCGCGGCAGGCCTGATCGATGCCGGTTCGGACGAGGCGGTCCCGGCCGCGGCCATGGCCAAGAAGTACGCCGGCGAGGAATGCCTGGACGCCGTTTCCGCCTGCATCCAGGCGTTGGGCGCAAGCGGCTTGCTGCCGGCGCAGGGCATGGGACGGAGGCTGTTGGCGGCCAAGGCCTTGTGCTTTGCCGACGGCACCACCGAAATGATGAACGAGCGTATTGCGGCCGGCCTGGCTTTGCGGTTCGCAGGGGCGGCGCCTGCCACGGCGGCCGGCGCCACGATGCACAGGGAGGCAGGAATGTCGTATCAGGCCTTGAAGCTGACGCGAGGCGAGGACGGCGGCACGCAGGCGCGCCTGACGCAGATCGTGCAAGACGAGCTGCCCGAGGGCGAAGTGCTGGTGGAGGTGGCGTATTCGTCGCTGAACTATAAGGACGCGCTGGCGATCACCGGCAAGTCGCCGGTGGTGCGCAGTTTCCCCATGGTGCCGGGCATCGATTTCGCCGGTACCGTGCGCGGCAGCGCCGATCCGCGCTTCAAGCCGGGCGACGCGGTGCTGCTCAATGGCTGGGGCCTGGGCGAGACGCGCTGGGGCGGATTGGCGCAAGCCGTGCGGGTGCCGGCCGACTGGCTGCTGCCCTTGCCGGCGGGTCTGGATGCCCGCCAGGCCATGGCCATCGGCACGGCCGGATATACGGCCATGTTGTGCGTGATGGCGCTGGAACGCCACAACGCCACGCCGGAAGGCGGGCCGGTGCTGGTGACAGGCGCCAACGGCGGCGTTGGCACCGTCGCGATCGCGCTGCTGGCGGGCAAGGGGTACACGGTCACGGCGAGCACCGGACGTCCACAGGAAGCGGACTACCTGCGGGGCCTGGGTGCCAGCGGCATCCTGGACCGCGCCGCGTTGTCGGCGCCGGGCAAGCCGCTGCAGAAAGAGGCTTGGGCGGCGGCGGTCGATTGCGTCGGCAGCCACACGCTGGCCAATGTGCTGGCCGGCATGCGGTACGGCGCGCCCGTGGCGGCTTGCGGACTCGCCCAGGGCATGGATCTGCCGGCCACGGTGGCCCCGTTCATCCTGCGCGGGGTGACGCTGATCGGCGTGGACAGCGTGTATGCGCCCATGGCGCTGCGCGCTGAGGCCTGGCGCAGGCTGGCCGATGAAATGCCGCGCGGCATGCTGGAGGCCAACACGCAGGAGCTGGGCCTGTCGGAAATCGCGGCCGCCGCCGCGCCGTTGCTGGAGGGCAGGATACGCGGCCGCATCGTCGTCGATGTGAATCGATAAGGGCCGCAGCATAGCGGCCCGCATACCACCAAAGGAGACTGGGCATGATGAAGCAACGATGGCGTTCCGTCATCGCTGCGGCGGCGCTTTGCGCCACCGCCGGCGCGGCATGGGGACAGGGGTATCCGGACAGGCCGGTGCGGCTGATCGTGCCGTTTCCGCCTGGCGGTTCGGTGGATTACGTGGCGCGCAACATCGCGCCCGTGTTGTCGCAGAAGCTGGGCCAGACCGTGGTGGTGGACAACAAGGGCGGCGCGTCCGGCACCATCGGCACCGCCGAGCTGGCGCGCGCGCCGGCCGACGGCTACACGCTGATGCTGGCGTTCGACTCGCACGCCGTCAACGGTTCGCTGTACAAGAATCTTTCGTACGACACGATCAAGTCCTTTGATTACATCAGCCTGATCGGCACCATGCCCGCGGTGCTGCTGACGGCCAAGAAGACCGGCATCACCACCCTGCAGCAATTTCTGGACTATGCCCGCGCGCATCCGGGCCAGGTGAACTATGGCTCATCCGGCGTGGGCGGCTCCAATCACCTGAACCTGGCCGCCCTGGCGGCGCGCACGGACATCAAGGTGACGCACGTGCCTTACCGCGGCGGCGGACCGATGTTCAACGCGGTGCTGGGCGGCGAAGTGGACGTGGTGATCGCCAGCCTGCCGACCATCGTCGGCTTCGTGCAGGGCGGGCGCCTGAACGCGCTGGCGATCGGCACGGCGCAGCCCGCGCCCGCGCTGCCGGATGTGCCGCCCATCGCCACGCTGGTGCCCGGCTTCGAAGCCTATTCCTGGGTCGGCATGCTGGCGCCGGCGGGCCTGCCGCCCGAGGTGCGCAAGCGTGTGCAGCAGGCGCTGCGCGACACGCTGGCGACCCCGCAGGTCAAAGACAGCATGGAGCAGGGCGGCTTCAACATCGTGTCCAGCTCGCCGGAGGAATTTCAACAGCGCGTGCAGGCCGAATCGCAGCGTTGGGGCAAACTGATCCAGGACACCGGCATCAAGATCGAATAGCGGTCTGGCCTGGGCAGGGCTGCGGGGAGTGCCGACGCCCCGCGAGGCGCATCAGCCCTTCAGCCCGATGCGCCGCGCCAGCTTGTGCAGATTGCTGGAGTCCACGCCCAGGGCGCGCGCGGCATGGGCCCAGTTGCCCTGGTGCGTCTCCAGCGCCCGGCGGATGGCCTGGCGCTGGCAGGCGTCCACGGCCTCGCGCAGCGTCTGGTCGGGACCGGCGGGCGCGTCGGCGTCCTCCTGAGGCGCGGCCAGCGGCATGTCGCCGTCGGACAGGTCCAGCAGCTTGGCGCCCAGCGTCACGATCTCGTTGCGCGTGGCGCCGTGGCTGACGGCCTTGATGGCGGCGCGGCTGATGACGTGCTCCAGTTCGCGCACGTTGCCGGGCCAGCGGTAGCGGCGCAACATGTCCTCGGCCTCCGGCGACAGCCGCAGGCTGCGCAAACCCAGGCGCGCGCGGTTCAGTTCCAGGTAGCGGCCCGCCAGCAGCAGCACGTCGTTGCCGCGGTCGCGCAGCGGCGGAATCGGGATGGGATAGACCGATAGCCGGTGATAGAGGTCGGCGCGGAAATCACCGACCCGCACCAGGTCGCGCAGGCTGCGGTTGGTGGCGGCCAGGATGCGCACGTCGACGCGGCGCGGCCGGTCGTCGCCCAGGCGCTGGATTTCGCCGTTCTGCAAGGTGCGCAGCAGTTTGGCTTGTACCAGCAGCGGCAGTTCGCCCACTTCGTCCAGAAACAGCGTGCCGCCGTTGGCGGCCTCGAAGCGGCCGGGGCGGTCGGCCACGGCGCCCGAGAAGGCGCCCTTGGCGTGGCCGAACAGTTCGCTTTCGGCCAGCGATTCGGGCAGGGCGGCGCAGTTCACGTGCACCAGCGGCTTGTCGCGGCGGCGCGAGAGGCGATGCACGCGATGCGCGAACAGTTCCTTGCCCACGCCGGTTTCGCCCAGCAGCAGGATGGGCAGCTCGGAATCCGCCACCACCTGGATTTCGTGCAGCAGGCGGCCGATGGCTACGCTTTGCCCCAGGATCTCGCTGTTGTCGGCGACGGCGCTGTCGGCCGGTTCGGCGCCGCGCGCCACGCGCAGCGCGCGGATTTCGGCTTCCAGGCGCGTGGTGCGCAAAGCGGCTTCCAGCAGCACGATGTAGTCGCGCAGGTCGGACTGGGCCTCGGCGTCGAAGGTGCCGACTTCCAGGGCGTCCAGGGTCAGCACGCCCCAGGGGCGGCCCTCGATGTGCAGGCTGGTGCCCATGCAGTCGTGCACCGGCAGCGGTTCCCCAGCCATGCCGTTGATCAGGCCGTCATAGGGATCGGGCAGGGTGCTGTCGTGGTGGAAACAGGTGACGCCGCGCCGCGCCAGGATGGCCGCCAACCGCGGATGCTGTTGCACGGCGAAACGGCGGCCCAGGGCGTCTTGCGTCAGGCCATCCACCGCGATGGGGCGTAGATGGTCTTCCTCCAGTTGCAGCAGCGCCACCGCGCCGCAGCGGAAGTGCGTGCGCAGGCTGGACACCAGCCGCTGCAGGCGGACGGCGGGGGGCAGGTCGGCGACCAGATCGGCGAGCAGGAGGTTTTGCATGGGGTGAATTTTACCGTTCGGGGTGGATAAAACCTCGACCTGCCAGGGTGATATTCACCCTTTAATTTGCAATTCATTGATAAATAGCAAGTTTTTCCTGGCACGGATTTCGCATTGCTTCCAGTACCCGTCACGAACTATGGAGAGACGCGATGAGCATGGTTGAGCAATCCCTGGGCCAGTTGGCCCGCAGCATCCCCGGCGCCACGCAGGTGTTTCATGAGTACCAGCTGGACTTCTGCTGTGGCGGCAAGAAAAGCCTGGCCGAGGCGGCGGCCGAGCGTTCGTTGGACGCGGCGCAGATCGAGGCGCGCCTGATGGAGCTGGCGCGCAGCCCGTCCCACGAAACGGATTGGGGGCTGGCCTCGCCGGCCGAACTGGTCGACCATATCCTGGCGCGCTACCACGAGGTGCACCGCCAGCAATTGCCCGAGCTGATCCGGTTGGCGCTGAAGGTGGAGCAGGTGCACGCCGACAGCCCTGACTGCCCGACCGGCCTGGCCGATCACCTGCGCGTGATGCAGCAGGAGCTGGAAAGCCATATGCAGAAGGAAGAACAGGTGCTGTTCCCGATGCTGGCCCGCGGCCATGGCGCCATGGCCGGCATGCCCATCATGGTCATGCGCGCCGAGCACGACGACCACGGCGTGGCGCTGGAACGGCTGCTGGCGCTGACCCACGACATCACGCTGCCGCGCGCCGCATGCAACACGTGGCGGGCGCTGTACCTGGGATTGCGTACCTTCAAGGAAGACCTGATGGCGCACATCCACCTGGAAAACAACATCCTGTTCGAGAACGCGGCCAGCCCGGCGGCGCACGCGCACAGCTAGCGCCCGCGTTCGGGCGTTGCAGCCGCTAGCGGCGTTCCGGCGGAACGCCGTCCAGGCTGCGGCGCAAGGCGTCGTGCGCGGCCAGGTCGACCGGACGATGCTTGCGCTCGGTGCTGGCCGGGTACTTGCCCAGGAAGTTGCCGCCCTTGCGGTCGCTGGCGGGGCGGACCGGCCGGGGCGCGAAGCCGCCGCCGCAATTGGGGCAGACATTGCCCAGCAATCCTTCGGCGCAAGCGGCGCAGAAGGTGCATTCAAAACTGCATATGCGGGCGGCGGCGGAGTCTGGCGGCAGCGCCGCATTGCAGTGTTCGCAGCTGGGTCGCAAGGCAAGCATGTGGCCTCCTGGGGGCAATAGTCGGGTCCAGCCGCCAGGGTAGGCCGGGCTGCCCGGCCGCGCCATCGGGGTTACGGACAGAAAAGAAGTGAAAACGGCCAGGCGGGCGACGCTTGGCGGACGCCGGCCGCCTGTACACTCGAAAATCCTTTCGAGGCACAGGGGATTCTTGATGGCGGGAAGCAGCTTCTTCGCACTGTTTGACGATATCGCGACCATATTGGACGACGTGTCCGTCATGACCAAGGTCGCGGCCAAGAAAACGGCCGGGGTGCTGGGCGACGACCTGGCGTTGAACGCCCAGCAGGTTACGGGCGTGCCGGTCAACCGGGAACTGCCGGTCGTCTGGGCGGTGGCCAAGGGCTCCTTCATCAACAAGCTGATCCTGGTGCCGGCGGCGCTGCTGATCAGCGCCTTCGCGCCCTGGGCCGTGACGCCCCTGCTGATGGTGGGCGGGGCCTTTCTCTGCTACGAAGGCGTGGAGAAGCTGGCGCACAAGTTCCTGCCGCACGGCGATTCGGACGAAGGCAACCACGCCGCGCGCGCCCAGGCCCTGCAGGATGATACGGTCGACATGGTGGCCTTCGAGCGCGACAAGATCAAAGGCGCGATACGCACGGACTTCATCCTGTCGGCGGAAATCATCGTCATCAGCCTGGGGGCGGTGGCGGGCGCCGACTTTACCCGGCAGGTGCTGGTGCTGTCGGTCATCGCCATCGCGATGACGGTTGGGGTCTACGGCCTGGTGGCCGGCATCGTCAAGCTGGACGATCTGGGCCTATACCTGAGCCAGAAATCGTCCCAGGCGGTGGCCTGGCTGGGCCGGCGCATCGTGGGTGCGGCGCCCTATCTGATGAAGACCCTTTCGGTGGTCGGCACCGCGGCCATGTTCATGGTGGGCGGCGCCATCCTGACGCACGGCATTGCGCCGGTGCAGGCTGCGGTCGACCAGGCCGCCGCCGCGGTGGGCGGGGGCGGGGTGGTGCAGGCGCTCACGGCCACCTTGCTCAATGCCTTGTTCGGCATCGTGGCCGGAGCCGTGGTGCTGGGGGCGGTCAGCCTCGCCAAGCGGCTGTTCAAGAAAGGCTGAGGCGGACTGGCGCCGGCCCGCTGAGCGGGGGCGCCGGCGCCATCCAGGGGAGCGCCGCGGCGCTCCCTTTTTACGTTCCTAGGGAATCCCCTGCCTTGTTGCGCCGGAATACGTGCGCCTAAAATTGGCGCCAATTTATGTGATCATTATTTCGACCACCGGCATAGACCATCGGCCCCGCGGCCATGGAAACGAGGAAATCATGCAGTCCAACGCAGCACCCGCCATCCAGCCCGACGCCGCCCGCGCGCGGGCTATGTACGACCTGGGCCACAGCACCGTCTTCGCCGCCCGCTCCGACCCGCGCTTTTCCTACTGCACCTATGTCCCGCCGCACATCGACAGCGCCAGGCATCCCATGCAGCTGGTGGTGATCATGCACGGCACCGGCCGCGCCTTCGTGGAATACCGCGACGCGTTCGCGGAGTTCGCCCGCTGGAACGACTGCATCGTGCTGTGCCCGCTGTTCCCCGTAAGCCCGCTGGGCGACGGCAACCGCGACGGTTTCAAGCAATTGCGCGAAGGCGACATCCGCTACGACGAGATCCTGCTGGACATGGTGGCGGAAGTGGGCGAGAAGTTCGGCTGCGACTTCAAGAAGTTCGGCCTGTTCGGCTATTCGGGCGGCGGCCAGTTCGTCAACCGGTTCGCCTACCTGCACCCCGAAAGCCTGTGGGCCGTGTCGATCGGCGCGCCGGGCTCGGTCACGTTGCTGGATCCCAGCCAGGATTGGTGGGTGGGCGTGCGCGATGCCGAGGCCCGTTTCGGCAAGCGCATCGACATCGAAGCGCTCAAGCAGGTGGCGGTCCACATGATCGTGGGCAAGGCTGACCTGGAAACCTGGGAAATCACCCATCGCGAAGGCGGCAAGTTCTTCATGCCTGGCGCGAACTCCGCCGGCAGTACCCGCCCGGAGCGCCTGGAGTCGCTGCGCCGTTCGTTCGAAGCGCAGGGCGTGAACGCGGTGCTGGACGTGGTGGAAAACGTGCCGCATGACGGCTTGAAGTGCGTGGGCCAGGTGCAGGACTTCCTGGCCGCCGCCCTGCGCAAGCTGCGGCATGAAGACAACTGAGACCGGCGGACGCGGCGCTTGCGGGCATCCGCGAGTCCGCGACCAGGAATAGGAGAGGGGCATGCTGCGTTTCGCGCTATCCCGGATCGTCATGGCCATACCGACGCTGCTGATTGTGGCGGTGGCGGTGTTCGTGATGATCCGGCTCATCCCGGGCGACCCAGCCCAACTGCTGCTGGGCGACCTGGCGACGCCGGCCGCGCTGGCCGACCTGCGGGAGCGGCTGGGGCTGGACCAGACCTGGCTTACCCAGTTCGGCATCTGGTTCGGCAACATGCTGCACGGGGACCTGGGTTCGTCCATCAATACCGGCCAGCCGGTGCTGCCGCTGGTGTGGGACCGCTTCCTGATCAGCGGCCGCGTGGTGGTGGTGGCGGTGCTGTTCGCCGCGCTGGTGGCGGTGCCGGCCGGCATGATCGCCGCCTGGAAGCAGAACAAGGCGCCCGACCTGTTCCTGGTCGGCACGGCCACGCTGCTGGTGTCGATTCCGACCTTCTGGCTGGGCCTGCTGCTGCTGATCTTTTTCGGCCTCAAGCTGCAATGGCTGCCGGTGGTGGGCTACGTGTCCATCGGCGAAGACTGGAAGGCCGGCCTGTTGTACCTGGCCATGCCCATCCTGACGCTGTTCCTGCATGAGATCGGCGTGCTGATGCGCATGGCGCGGGCCAGCACGCTGGAAGTGCTGCGGCTGGACTACATCACCCATGCGCGGGCCAAGGGCCTGTCGGAATCCGCGGTGCTGATGCGCCACGCCTTCCGCAATGCCTTCGGTCCCACCTGGACGCTGATCGGCCTGGTGCTGGGCAACCTGCTGGGCGGCATCGCCGTGGTGGAGACGGTGTTCACCATCCCCGGCCTGGGACGTCTGCTGGTGGACTCCATCTTCGCCCGCGATTACCCCGTGATCCAGGGCTGTCTGCTGTTCGTGGGCGTGGTCTACGTGATCGTGAACCTGTTCATCGACCTTTGCTATCCCCTCTTTGACCCGAGAGTGACCGCCGAATGAAAAAGCGAATTGCAGCCAACGCGCTACTGGGCGGCGTCATCGTGGCGCTGATGCTGGTGGCGGCCATCATGGGCGCCTTCTGGACACCGCATGACCCGCTCAAGATCAACTTCGTGGCGCGCCTGAAGCCGCCGGGCGGCGAGTTCCTGCTCGGCACGGACGAATTCGGCCGTGACGAGCTGTCGCGCCTGCTGGCCGGCGCCTCCAGCAGTGTCTGGATCAGTTTGCTGACGGTGAGCTTCGCCATCGTCGCGGGCACGATCGTCGGCACCCTGACCGGCTTTGTGCGGGGCTGGACCGACCGCATCATCATGGCCTTCAACAACGCGCTGCTGGCCTTTCCCGGGCTGTTGCTGGCGCTGGGCCTGCTGGCAGTAGTAGGCGCCAACAAGTACGGCATCATCCTGGCGCTGGGCCTGGCCTATACGCCCTCGGTGACGCGCATCGTGCGCGGCACGGTGCTGTCGCTGCGCGAGAAGGAGTTCATCGAATCCTCGCGCGTGCTGGGCAACTCCGAGCTTTACACCATGTTCCGCCACGTGCTGCCCAATTGCGTGGCGCCGCTGACGGTGCTGGCCACTTCCATGTTCGGCTGGGTGATCCTGGCGGAAAGCGCGCTGTCCTTCCTGGGCCTGGGCGTGCCGCCTCCCGCGCCCACCTGGGGCAACATGCTGGCCGCCGCAAGGCCGTTCATGGCGCAGGCTTCCTATCTATCCATACTTCCCGGCCTGGCCATCGCGCTCGCGCTGCTGGGAATCAATCTGCTGGGCGACGCGGTGCGTGACCGCTTCGATCCCCGCATGAGGGGCGTGTAATGAGCGCATTGGTATCCGTATCGAATCTGTCGCTGACCGTTGGCCCGGGCGGGCGCGAAATCGTCAGCGGCGTGTCCTTCGAGGTGGCGCCTGGCGAGATGGTCGGCATCGTCGGGGAATCCGGCAGCGGTAAGACGCAGGCCGCGCGCGCCATCATGGGCCTGACGCCATCGCCGCTGGTGGTGGCCGGCGGCTCCATCAAGTTCGAAGGCGTGGACGTGACGCAGGCGTCCCCGGCCGCGCTGCGCAAGCTGCGCGGCGCGCGCATCGGCATGGTGTTCCAGGAGCCGATGACCTCGCTGAATCCGTCCATGCCCATCGGCCGCCAGCTGGAGGAGGGCCTGCGCCTGCACCGCAAGGGCCTGTCCGCCGCCGCGCGCCGCGAACGCATCCTGGAAATGCTGCGTCGGGTGGGCATCCGCGATCCCAAGGGCGCGATGGAAGCCTGGCCGCACGAGTTCTCCGGGGGCATGCGCCAGCGCATGATGCTGGCGTCCGTGATGCTGCTGGAGCCCGCGCTCCTGATCGCCGACGAGCCCACCACCGCGCTGGACGCGGTGGTGCAGCGCGACGTGCTGGAGCTGATGGTGGACCTGACCCGCGAACACCATACGGCGGTGCTGATGATCAGCCACGACCTGCCGATGGTCGCGCGCTACACCGAGCGCATGGTGGTGATGCAGCACGGCAAGGTGCTGGAGACAGGCGCCACCGCCAGCATTCTGGAGCGGCCGCAGCACCCCTACACCCGCAAGCTGCTGGACGCCATGCCGCGCCGGCTGCCGGCGCGCCAGCTGGGCAAGGAGCCGCCCATCGTCGAGGTCAAGAGCCTGGTGGTCGACTACGCCGGCCATCAGCGGCTGTTCTCGCGCACCGGCGCCAAGCGCGCGCTCAACGGCATCGACCTGCACGTCAAGCCGCGCGAAGTGGTGGCGGTGGTGGGCGGCTCCGGTTCGGGCAAGACCACGCTGGGACGGGCCATCGCTGGATTGCTGGCGCCGACTTCGGGCCAGATCCTGTTCCGCGGCCAGGCCGTGAACCGCCGTTCGGCCTCCTGGCGCGATTACCGGCTGAACTGCCAGATGGTGTTCCAGGATCCGTATTCCTCGCTGGACCCGCGCATGACCATCGGCCAGCTGGTGGGAGAGGGCCTGCGCATGCTGGACGACATGCCCGCGGCGGAGAAGCGCCGCCGGGTGGACGAAGTGCTGGCCGAAGTGGGCCTGGGTTCCGAGTACGCCAAGCGCTATCCCCACGAGATGTCGGGCGGCCAGCGCCAGCGTGTGGCAATTGCCCGCGCCATCGTGCGCCGTCCGGCCTTCGTCATCGCCGACGAACCGGTGTCCGCGCTGGATGTGACCGTGCGCGCGCAGGTGCTGGACTTGTTTGCCGACCTGCAGGAACGCCATGGCTTTTCCTGCCTGTTCATCAGCCACGACCTGGGCGTGGTGGAGCAGGTGGCCGACCGCGTGGTGGTGATGCGCGACGGCGGCATCGTCGAGCAGGGCTCTCGCGACGCGGTGTTCGACCAACCGCAAGAGGAGTACACCCGCAGCCTGCTGTCGGCGATTCCGGCGCTGGAATCCACCGATACCGGCGGCGTGCGCCTGCGCTGGCGGCTGGACCAGCCGCAGCCGTTGCGGGCCAGCGCCTGAGGGGCGGGTATCCCAGGGGGCGCAGGCGCCGTCCCCCGGGAATACTTACGCATAAAATACGCGCTTCGGATTTGATAGACGGGAGTGGTCCATGCCGAAAGCGGCAACGGCGCAACCCGGCCTGGTTGATCGCATCGCCCACGATATACAGGCGGGCGTTTACGGTCCCGGCGCCTGGCTGAAACAGATCGACCTGCAGGAACGCTACGACGCCAAGCGTCTGGACGTCCGGCGGGCGCTAGACCAATTGGCCGCCAAGCGGCTGATCGCGCACATCCCGAACCGGGGCTATCACGTCTACGCCATGGATCCGGACCAGCATCTGCAGATCCGCGACATCCGCATCCTGCTGGAAACGGGCGCGGCGGCGGACCTGATGCCCAACGTCACCGTGGCCAAGGTCAAGGCGCTGCGCACCCTGGCCGAACGCTTCGCCAAGCTGCTGCAGGACGGCACGCTGCTGGAGCAGTACGAGGTCAACGTGGCTTTCCACGCGGGCATGTACGACATGTGCCGCAACCGCGAACTGGTCGCGCTGATCCACGAAACCCGGGCCCGCGGCCCGGCGGCGCCGGCCAAGGAATGGGTGACGCGCTCGCGCATCGAGATTTCCGCGCGCGAGCATTTCGACATGGTGGACGCGCTGGAAGCGCGCGACGTCAAGCGCCTGCAGAAAATCATTGCCCAGCACGTGGGGCAGGACATCTCCTGAGGCGGCCGGCGCAACCGGCGCTGCAAGCATGCGGCGGCCTTCGGAATGAAGGCCGCCGTTTTTCATTCCGGCGGCGCCTTCAGGGATACCCCCGATAGCGGAGCGGCGCATTCCGCTCATAATGGGCAGCTAATTTTGGCGCCAATATATGCGTGAATTTTGCGCCGCACGCCGGGGAGTCTTTGCATGCACCATGTTTTCGTACCTAGAGCGCTCGCGCTCAGCCTGGCGCTGGCCGCCGCCGGTTCGGCCCAGGCCGCGCTGCTGACCATCGCCCAGCCCGCCGACATCCGCTCGACCAACCCCGGCGTCAACCGCGACAACACCACCGACGGCGTGATCCTCAACATCGTCGAGGGCCTGGTCGGCTATCGCGAGAACGGCACCGTGGGGCCCTTGCTGGCCAAGTCGGTGGACCTGTCGGAAGACGGTTTGACCTATACCTTCAAGCTGCGCGACGGCGTCAAGTTCCACAACGGCGCCGCGCTGACCTCGGCCGATGTGGTCTGGAACTGGCAGCGCTACATGGATCCCAAGACGGATTGGCGCTGCCGCAGCGACTTTGACGGCCGCAACGGCCTGAAGGTGACGGACGTGTCCGCGCCCGACGCGCAGACCGTGGTGATGAAGGTGGACCGCAAGTCGGCCGTGTTCCTGGATTCGCTGGCCCGCACCGATTGCGGCATGACCGCCATCATCTCCAAGGATTCGGTCGCCGCCGACGGTTCCTGGATCAAGCCGGTGGGCACCGGCCCCTACATGTTCAAGGACTGGAAGCGCGGTGAATACACCTTGCTGACGGCCTACAAGGATTACGTCTCGCCCGCTGGCGACAAGCCGGACGGCTACGTGGGCTCCAAGCGTCCGCTGGCTGATGAGGTCAAGTTCCTGGTGGTGCCGGATCCGTCCACTTCGAAGGCGGGCCTGTTGTCGGGCGCCATCGACGCCGCGCAGATCACCAACACCGATGTGGGCGAACTGAAGAACGCCAAGAACCTGACGGTGTTCAGCCCGCATGACGCGGTCAAGCACGTGCTGCTGTTCCAGACCGAGGATCCGGTGCTGAAGAATGTGAAGATCCGCCAGGCCATCGCCGCCTCGCTGGATATTCCGCAGGTCGTGGCCGCCGCCTCCGAAGGCCTGGGCCAACTGAACAATTCCGCGGTCTACGCGGGTTCGGCCTATTACAAGGACGCGGAAAAGCGCGGCTACAAATACGATCCGGCCCGGGCGCAGCAATTGCTGAAGGAAGCCGGCTACAAGGGCGAGCCCGTGATCATCTACGCCAACAAGCGCGCCCACGTGCCGAGCTATCAAGTGGCGGTGATCGCCCAGGCCATGATGCAGGCGGTGGGCATCAACGCCAAGATCGAGGTGCTGGAATGGGCCACGCAGCTGGACCGCTACAACACCGGCAAGTATCAGATCAGCTCGTTCTCGTTTTCTTCGCGCCTGGACCCGTCGCTGAGCTTCGAGCAGTTTTCGGGCGACAAGGCCAAGCAGCCGCGCAAGGTCTGGGATGACCCCGCGGCGCAGAAGCTGATCGATGAGAGTTTCCTGGAATCCGATCCGGCCAAGCGCCAGGCGCTGTTCGACCAGCTGCACGCCCTGATGCTGGAACAGACCCCGATGCTGATGCTGTACAACGGCGCGGACGCCTGGGCATCCAGCAAGCGCGTGGAAGGATTTTCGGTCTGGGAAGGCAAGCCGCGGGCCTGGGAAACCAAGGTCCGCGACGGCAAGTAGGACGCTTGATGGCGCCGGGCCGCGCTCGCGGCCCGGCGCCAGCCGCTAGTCGAGCTTCACGCCCGCCTGCTTGATCACCGCGGCCCAGTCGCGCACTTCATTGCCCAGGAACGCGCTCAGCTCCGCCTGCGTGGACGGCGCCAGGATCAGGCCCTCGTCGGCAAAGCGCTTGCGCAGCTCGGCGTTGGTCAGCACCTTTTCCAGCGCCGGATGCAGGCGCTGCACCACTTCCGCCGGCACGCCCGCGGGCGCCATCAGGCTGTACCAGGTGGTGGCTTCCAGTCCCTTCACGCCTTGCGAGGCAGCGGTGGTCACGTCGGGCAGGGCGGGCGACTTCTCGATGCCCGTCACCGCCGCGGCGCCAACCCGGCCGCCCTTGTACTGCGGCAGCATCTCCACAACCTGCGTCACGCCCATGCTCAATTCGCCCGAGGCCACCGCCAGCAGCACCGGCGAGCTGCCCTTGTAGGGCACGTGCACCAGTTTTCCGCCCGTGGCCAGGTTCAGCACTTCACCGGTCAGGTGGGTGATGCTGCCCGCGCCGGAAGAGCCAAAGGTCAGCTTGCCGGGATCCTTGTTCGCCAGCGCGATCAGTTCGGGCAGATTCTTCGCCTGCAGGCCCGGATTGACCGCGAATACCAGCGGACTCTTGCCCACCAGGGTGATGGGCGTGAAATCCTTCACCGGGTCGTAGTTCAGGTTCGGATACAGGCTGGGCGCGATCGCCAGCGTGGACACGTTGCCCAACAGCAGCGTGTAGCCATCCGGCTCCGCGCGCGCCACCGCATTGGTGCCGATGGTGCCGCCCGCGCCGGCGCGGTTTTCCACGATGACCTGCTTGCCCAGCGTGTCGTTCAACTGCTGCGACAGCGCGCGCGCCAGGGTGTCGGCCGCGCCGCCGGGCGGGAAGGGCACGACGATGCGGATCGGCTTGCTGGGATAGGCCTCGGCTTGCGCCGCCGGGCTCAAGCCCAGCGCCAGCAACCCGGCCAGGGCCGTGGCCAGCAGGCCGCGGCGATTGATTTTCTGGTACTTCGACATGCTGCTCTCCTGATGAGAAAACGTGGGCGATGCAGAAAACGAATCAGCGCGCGGCGCCCTGGGCGGCCGGATGGTGCGCATGCCAGTGGCGAGCGATGTCGGCGCGCCGGCAGACCCAGACGTCGCCGTGCGCCGCCACGTGGTCCAGGAAGCGCGCCAGGCCTGCCGCGCGGCCCGGCTGGCCGACCAGCCGCAGATGCAATCCCACGGACATCATCTTGGGAGCCGTGGCGCCTTCCTCGTACAGCATGTCGAATGCGTCGCGCAGGTACTCGAACAGGTCCTGCCCCGTGGCCATGCCGCCGCGGATGAACTTGGCGTCGTTATTGGCCAGGCCGTAAGGCACCAGCAGGTGGGGCTTGCCGCCGACCTCGGTCCAGTAGGGCAGCTCGTCGTTATAGGTATCGGAGTCGTACAGAAAGCCGCCTTCCTCGGCCAGCAAGGCGCGGGTGTTCAGGCTGGGGCCGTAGCGGCAGTACCAGCCCAGCGGGCGCGAACCCACCGTGCGGGTGATCGATTCCACGGTGCGGCGGATGCGCTCGCGCTCTTCTTCCAGCGTCAGGTTCTGGTGCCGTTCCCAGCGCCAGCCGTGCGCGCACACGTCATAGCTCGCCGCCTTGATGGCCTCGCAGACCTCCGGATTGCGTTCCAGCGCCAGGCCGCAGCCCAGTATCGTGGCCGCCATGCCGCGTTCCTGCAGCAGCCGGTGCACGCGCCAGAAGCCGATCCGGCTGCCGTACTCGAACATCGATTCGGCCGCCAGGTCGCGCCCGGTGAAGCCTCCGGCGCCGCCCTCGGTCAGGCCGGTCTCGGATTCAGCGTCGCCGTCCGGCACCGAAGGCTCGCCGCCTTCCTCGTAATTGATGCAGAGGTTCAACGCCAGGCGCGCGCCGCCGGGCCAACGGGGATCGGGCGGGTTGGCGCCGTAGCCGACGAAATCGCGGCGCAAGTGCGGATGATCGGTAGTCATAGCGGGGCTAGCCATCGAGGTAGGGTCAATCGGAAATCGAAACCAGGGCGTGCGGAGCCGGCGCCTGCCAGAACTCGTCGTCATCGCCGCGGCCGGTCTGGCCCATCAGGACCAGGAACTCCGCCGGCCCCTGCAACACGGTCAGGCCGTGATGCCAGACGCCCACGCGGTAGCACACGCCCTGGCTGCCAGTCGCGAGAAACGCTTCCAGCCGCGCCATGTCGGGCAGATCGTCGGCGCCGGTCGGCGCCACCACCACCAGATAGGGCGAGCCCGTCAACGGCACGAAGCTCTGCGCCGCATGGCGGTGGCGTTCCATCAGCCGGATTTCCACCGGCCCCGGCGCCGCCGCCTGCACCCGGCTGACCCAGCCGGCCTGGCGAACCACCTCGGGCCCATGCCGCATGGGCTCGGTCAGATAGTGACGGCGCTCCGCGCCCTGGTGCGCGATCACCTCGCCATATGGCGCAAAGGCCTCGGGCGTGAGCGGCCGCGGGCGGATCACGCGCGGGGATGCGTCCAGGTCACGCGCCATGGCTCAGATACCCCAGCGAATTCACATAGCTGCGCCGCACGTTCTCCAGATGCGCCGCCATCGCCTGCCGCGCCCGGGCCGACTCGCCCGATAGCAGCGCTTCCACGATCGCCAAGTGTTCTTCCCGCGCCTGCACCTGCCGTTGCGGCAAGCGCTCCACATCGCACATCCGCACCTGCCGCCGCGTCGCCGTGATCATCGTCGCCAGATTCCGGTTGCCGCAGTACGCCGCCACCAGATCATGCAGCGCGTTATCGACCTCCCAATCCGACTTTTCGTCCGGCGTCTTCGCATCCAGCAAGGCCTGCAAGCGCGCCCGCAGCCCTTCCAGCGGCTCCGCCGGAATCCGCCCGGTCGCCATCGCCGCCGCCTCGCTTTCCAGCAGGCTGCGGATCTGCAGCAATTCCAGCAGGTCCGTCACGCCAAACGAGCGCACCACGATGGATCCGTTGGACAGCCGCTCCAGCATCCCTTCGCCCAACAACCGGTTCATCGCCGCGCGCAACGGCGTGCGCGACACCTCCAGCTCATCCGCCAACCGGCGTTCCTCCAACACTTCCCCCGCCGGAATCCGGCGCGAAACGATCTGGTCCAGCAGGGTCTGATAGGTGCGTTGAGTAGCGTTCATGTGTGTTGCAGCGTAAGAAAAAAGCGCGGACGACAGAGACTCCGAGTTGCCGCCGCGCGTAACGGATGAGAAGGTACCCCACTGGTATCCCAAAGAGATACCAGTAGTATCCCTAATAGGCGTGGCCGGATACGGCCAGGCAATCAGAGTGGCGAGAAAAGGGGAGAAGAAGGGAAGGCAGAGCGAAAGCGGAGAAAAAAACGGAAAGGAAGGTGCGGGGGGAGAAAACCGCAGGAGAGAAAAAACAAGACCCACGCCAGCGCGCCAGCGCACACCGCTCCGACGCCCCACCACCAAGTAAGCTGAATGCGGCCGCGCAGGCGGCCGCATTCAGCGGGCCCCGCAAACCTCGCCACTACCCACGGGTCTGACGGCGCAGCGAACCAAGAAACTCGTAGCCCGGCGGTGCGGGCCTGGTGGCTGCGAGCAACCTCGATGCGCCCGAGGGAATCTGAAGGAGTCGCCGAAGGCGAGGACGAAGATGACGAAGGGGCAGTCCGGAGCGAACGCTCCGGACCGCAATCGTGGGCGCGAGCAGCCACCAGGCCCGCGCCGCCGGGCGACCTACGAAGACCGCACCGGCACCAACAAAGACAACAAAATCAACATCAAGGAGCCGAAACCCGCTCCACCTCCCATGCCCGCGGCTTCTTGACCGCCCAAGGCTGATACCCCCTGATATCCGCCCGATAAGCCCCAATATCCAACCCGTTATACAAAGGAATACTAGGCACATCCGCCAGGAACAGCCTATGCAGCTGATCAAACGAAGCCTGCCGCTTCGCATGATCCGTATCCGACGACGCCGCCTCGATCAGCTTCAGCGCGGCGGGATTGTCCCAGACCTTGCGCGGCTGCTTCGCCTTGTCCCCCGTCACCATCTCGTAGTTCAGCGCCGCGTCCAGCCGCGCCGAATAAGGGAACGTCATCATCTGGTAAGTGCCCGCGTTATAGCGGTCCAGCTGCGTCGCCCACTCCACCACCGACAGCTGCGCCTTGATCCCCACCGCCTGCAACATCGCCTGGATGATGACCGCCGAGTTGTACGACTGCGGATAGCGCTTGGTCGTCAGGATCGTCAGATCCTGCCCCTTGTAGCCCGCTTCGCCCAGCAGCTTCTGCGCCAGCGCCGGATCGTAGTTCCAGCCCTGCTTCTGCGCCGCGTCGTAGTAGGGCGAAACCAGCGGCACGATCGAATTGTTGGGCTGGGCCAGGCCTTCCGTCACTGCCGCCGCCAGTTGCTGATAATCGATCGCGTGCGCCAGCGCCTGCCGCATCTTGGGATTGGCCAGCACCGGATCCTTGGTCTGCATCAGCAGCGCGGTCATGCTCATCACCGGCGCATGCGCCACCTTGACGTTCGGCGTGCCTTGCAGCACCGGCACGTCGCTATTGGACACGTCCTCGATGATGTCGATGTTGCCGCGCTGCAGGGCCGCCTTGGCGGTGGAATCGTCCGGCACGATCAGGAAGCGCACCTCGTCCACCAGCGGCCGCTTCGATCCCGTATAGCCGTCGCGCTTGCCGTCCAGGTTCGAATAGCCCGCGAACTTCGTCAGGCGCACGTACTCGCCACGCTTCCATTCCGCCAATTCGAATGGCCCGGTGCCGATGGGCTTGTCCCAGGAACCGTCCGCGCGCACCGAGTCCTTGGACAGGATGCCGGTGCCGCCGCAGTCGGCGCGCGCCAGTGTCGCCAGGAACAGGCTGCTGGGCTTTTCGATGTGATAGACGACCGTTTGCGCGTCCGGGGCTTCCACGCCCGTCACCTTGACCGTGCCGCGCCCGTCGAACTCGCTGGCGCAACGCCAGCCCGAATTGGCCGCGGTGTAATGCTGCCAGGTCCACAGCACGTCGGCCGACGTCATCGGCTTGCCGTTGTGGAACGTGATGCCTTCGCGCAGCTTGAAGGTATAGGTCTTGCCGTCCGGGCTGATGTCCACCGACTTGGCCAGCAGCGGCCGCACCTCGGCATCCTCGCCGTAGGCCACCAGGCCCTCGACGATGTGCAGCACCACCGCGTCGCTGTTGCTGTCGCGGTTGACGCCGGGTTCGGTGGAGCGGATGTCCGCCGTCAGTGAAATGCGCAGCGGCGGGGCCGATTGCGCCCAGGCCGCGCCGGCCATGGAACCCAGCGCCAGCGCAACCGCGGCGCTCAACAAATGGTTTTTCATCGATACGTCTTCCTGGGGTTGCGCGGGCGCGCCGCTTCAGGCGGCAGCCAGCAGTTCGGGTTCGGCGTTCAGGCTGTAGCGGGTGAAACTGCGGTTCAGCGCCGGCAGCGGCGCGACTTCCATCAGGCCGGCTTCCGGCTCCATGATCACCATCGCCACCGTGGCCGACAGGTTGTCGTGGCTGCCGGGGCGCGGCGGACGGCAGACCGAATAGGGCGCGCCGAAGTCATCGAACAGCGCGCGCTTCAAGTCTTCGCGCGTCAGCTTGGATTGCTCGTTCAACAGGCGGCGCACGCGCCAGTCGCGGTAGGCGCTTTCCGGCGTGCTGGCGCGGCCCGTGTCGCGCAGCTTGCACAGGGCCACGTCGCTGACCCAGTGGTTGGCGTGGACGATGAGGTCATCGCTGCCCGGGTAGATGGGGAAGGCCTCGTCGGTGGTGCATTCGTAATCGACCCCGAAGCCCGCCGCCATGCCGATCATGATGTTGTTGGAGCAAGACTTGGGCGTGGTTGCCACCGCCTTGATCGCCAGCGCGAAGTGTTCCTGTTCCAGCACCTTGCGGCGGATCAGCGACAGCGGCACGCCCAGCTGGCGGAAGTCGCGGTCGGATTCCAGGTAGTTGGCGGTGATCGAGACGCCGGCGCTGTTCAGGCCGCTGCGCGCCAGGCCGCCCGCTTCGACGAAGGTCAGCATGTCGGGGCCGTTGTCGTTGCGCACACGCAGCACGATCGCGGTCTCGGCGCATTCCGCGCGCCAGTCCCAGTTCTGGCCATGGATCAGGCGGCCGTTGGCCGAGCGCGTCGGCAGGATCAGCGCGCCGGTGCAGCCGTCGCCCGGCTCCAGTTCGGCGGCCTTCTTCTTTTCGGCGCGGGCCTTGGCGATGACTTCGGTGCGGGCGTTCACCATCACGATGTCTTCGAACGGCACGTCGGCGCCCGCGGCGATGCCGCGCATCTCTTCCAGGTAGTGCGGCGCGAAGTTCTCGATCTCGCGGGCGAAGCCGTTGATCAGCTGGGTGCGCGCCATGGCGTCATAGCCCAGGTCGACCAGGGTCTGGCCGTACATCTTGGCGCTCTTGCGCACGCGGTCGGCAGCTTGCTGGCCATAGGAGCGGCCGCGGGCCTCGGGCGCGCCCGAAACCGATACGAAGGGAAATTGGGTGATCTGGGTCATGGACATAGGGCGGCGCGCCGCGCCGCAATCTGGGGGTGGAAATTGGTTGGCGAAAAAATGTTAGCTTATTTTGGCGCCAATATTGCTCAGGGTTTACCAGTGCAAGCAGGCCATGGGCGTCCTGCGTTCAGCGCGTATGGTGGGAGGCGGCGGCCAATTCGGCGCAGGTCTTGAAGCTGGCGCCCGCGGCGCGGAAGCGCTCCAGCAGTTGCTCGACTTTCAGCAGCCTGGCCGCGCGGCCCACGCCGTTGTCGGCGCGCGGATGCAAGGTCAGGCAGGCATAGCCATCGGCCGCGAGCAGCGCGTCGCCTTGTTCCACCCAGTGCGCGTAGGCGCGGTCCTGCGTCACGCGGCGGCTGAAATGGGTGGCGTCGCACAGGCCTTCGCTCCAGGGCAGCTCCAGCATGCCGGGGCCGCCGTCGGCGTCCAGGGCGTAGGGGGCGTCGTCGTCGATTGCGCTGCTGTCGTAGCGATAGCCGAGCCGGTGCAGCAGCGGTACGGTGCTGGCGGTAAACGCGCTGGCATAGCGAAAGCCCCGCGGCGGGGCGCCGGTCAGTTCGGCCAGCCGGTCGCGGGCCCGTTCCAGCACTTCGCCTTCGCGCTCGCCCAGCGCGGGCAGGTCTTCGTAGGCATTGCCTTGCGAGGCTGCCTCGTGACCGTCGCGCAGGCTTTGTTCCAGCAGGCCGCGGCAGCGTTCGGCTTCGAACACCGGCCAGAACAGCGTGGCGCGAATGCCCTGGCGGCGCAGCATGTCCAGCACGCGCGCCAGGCCGCCGCCGTAGGTATAGCGGCCATGCGCGTCGCGGCCGTGCAGCGAGGCTTCCGGCTGGGTCGCGGCTTCGGGGCCGATGCCCTGCACATTGAGGGTGACCAGTACGGTTTTGTCGGCGCTCATGCGCTTCTCCAGGCGTCGGGGCGGGCAAGGCAGTGGCGCGCCAGCGCTTCCAGCGTCATGACGTGCACATCGGGTTGGGCGGCCAGATAGGCCAGGAAGCGGTCCAGCGCCGCGGCGCGGGCCGGCGTGCCGGAACCGCCGGCAGCCTTGGGGTGCACGGTCAGGTGCACATAGCCTTCGGCCTGGCGCAGCGCCTCGAATTCCTGCACCCAGTTGTCATACGCTTCCGCCGCGAGGCTGTGGCCCGAAAAGTAAAACGGATAGTCGTCCAGCGAGACCGTGTTGTTCGGCAGCATGATGAAATCCGCCGTGTCCGCCGGCAGGTAGGGACGGTCCTGGTCCTTTTCGCTGGCGTCGTAGCAATAGCCCAGGCGTCGCAGCGCGGGCAGGGTCCGATGGCTCTTGCGGCCCGAAGGCGAACACCAGCCCGCCGGCGTCACGCCCAGCTCGCGCTGGATGATGCGATGGGTTTTCTCCAGCAGCGCGGGCTCGTCATCGCCCAGGTCCCAGGCTTCGTGCAGATAGCCGTGGGCGGCGATCTCGTGGCCTGCCTCCAGGATGCGGTGGAAGGTCGCCGGATAGTGCTCGACGTCGTAGCCGCAGGCGAAGAACGTGGCAGGCATGCCGTGGCGCGCCAGGATCTCCAGGTGCCGCGCCACGCCGCGGCGGATGGCATAGCGGCCCGCGGTATGGGGACCGGCCGGGAACTGCTTGCGGCCGACCTCGACGGCGGGGCCGTCGACGTGGACGGTGACGCAAACCACCGCGCGCACCGGCGCGGCGCCCGCGGCGCGCAGGCCCTGCGCGCGCAGTTCGCGGTCCAGCGGCAGCCAGGGATTGGCGCTGGCGTCCAAGGGGACGCCGTAGGGTATGCGTTGCATCAGGTGGCCTTGATGTCGGCGTTCTTGATCAGCGTGCGCCACTTCTCGCTCTCAGTCGCGACGAAACGGCTCAGTTCTTGCGGGGTGCTGCCGTGCAGCTCCAGTCCGTTCTGCGTCAACTGCTCCAGGGCGGGCTGCTTGAGCGCGCTTTGCACGGCGCCATTGAGCGTCTGGATGATGGCGGCGGACGTGCCCGCGGGCGCGAACACGCCGTTCCAGCCTATGGCCTGATAGCCGGGAAAGCCCGATTCCGCCACGGTCGGCACGTCGGGCAGCGCCTGCGCGCGCTGCGCCGAGGTCACGGCCAGCGGGCGCGACTTGCCGCCGCGGATGAATTGCTGCTGGTTGATCACCACGTCCATCAGGATCGGAAACTGCCCGCCCAGGAAGTCGTTGACCGCGGCCGCCGCGCCCTTGTACGGCACGCCGGGCAGGTCCAGGCCGGCCGTGGCCTTGAGCAGTTCCATGGCCAGGTGGGCAGAGCTGCCGTTCTGCGTGATGCCATAGAAGTACTTGCCCGGATTGGCCTTGATGAGCGCGACCAGCTCCTGCAGCGTGCGCGCCGGAAACGACGGATGCACCACCAGCACGTTGTTGTAGTAGCAGACCATGGACACCGGTTCGAAGTCTTTGACCGGGTCGTAGCCGATGTTCTGGTACAGGCTCTGGTTCACCGTGTGCGTGCCGGTGGAGCCCAGCGCGATGGTGTAGCCGTCCGGCGCCGAACGGGCGGCCTGCTGGGTGCCGATGTTGCCCGCGGCGCCGCCCTTGTTGATCACGACCACGCTTTGCTTGAGCGCCTCGCCGATGCCCTGGGCCAGCGGCCGGGCCACCAGGTCGGTGCCGCCGCCGGCCGGGAAGGGCACGATGAACTGGATGGCGCGTTCGGCCGGATAGCCGGCCGCCCAGGCGCGGCCAGGCCGCGCCAGCGCCGCGCTGGCCAAGGTGGCGGCCGAGGCCCCCAGGAAATGCCGGCGGCTGATGCCACCCTTGGTGCCGCAAGACTGCTTCATGGATTTTCCCCTGATGTTTTCCGCAGGTGCAGTGGCGTGTTGGACGTCAATCTGCCCATTGCTTGAATGTCATTATTCGATAAAAAATAATTCAATCCAATTAGTTTTTATCTATAAATGATAAAAAATAGGAAAACGATAGTTTGGGTCTTGAGCTTGGGCTGGGTGCGATAGGCTGCGCCAATGGCACAGGCGCGCCGCACGCACCCCTGTGATACGCTGCGCCCGATCCCGCGTTGTTCCCCGCCCCACGACCGCCATGTCCACCCTGAAGCGAGCCCTAGCGATACTTGACCTCTTCAGTCTCGAAACCCCGGTGCTGTCGGCGGAAGAGATCATTTCGCGCCTGTCGTATTCGGCGCCCACGGGCTACCGCTACATCCGCGACCTGACGGACCTGGGCTATCTGCTGCGGGTGACGGGCGAAGGCTACAAGCTGGGGCCGCGCATCATCGAACTGGACCACCTCATCATCGACGGCGATCCGGTGCTGGGCGTGGCGCGTCCGATCATGCGCGAGGTGGTGGACCAGGTGGGCGGCGACGTATTGCTCAGCGTGATCCACGGCCTGCGCATCCTGAACATCCACCACGAGCGCGGTCCCGACGAGCTGGGCATTCCGCACGGCCGCGGCCGCGCCCATCCGCTGTTCCGCGGCGCCACGGCCAAGACCATCGTCGCGTTCCTGCCGCGCAAGGACCAGCGCCGCCTGTACGAAGCCCATGCGGACGAGATCCGCGATCTGGGCCTGGGCGCGACGCAGGCCGAATTCACCGGCAAGCTGGACCAGATCCGGGTGCAGGGCTTTTATCTGGGAGTGGGCGAGATCTCGCCGGAGCGGGCGGGCATCGCGGTGCCGGTGTTCCAGGAGGACCGCCGCGTGTTCGGCGCGCTGACCGTCACTTTTCTTGCGGCCCGGCTCAACACCATCGCGCAGGACAAGACCACGGCCTTGCTGCAGTCGGCCGCCCGCCGCATCGAATCGCTGGCGCTGGCCACGCGCATGAAGGAACAAGCCCCCACGCCGTGAGCGCGAGGGCTTGCGTGCGGGCCTGCGGCGATCTTGGCTGGATGCGCTATTGCTGCGCGGCGCGGGCCGGCGACCCCATGGCCTGGAACAACGCCGCCGTTTCGGTCAGGCGCGCATTGGCGTACTCGATCTCGCGCAAGCGGGCCGCCACGTAATGCTGTTCCGCAGCGTATTCGGTATAAGGCGCCAGCGCGCCCAGCCGCACGCGGCTGGCGGTGTTGCGGTAGGACTGTTCGGCCGAGCGGCGCGAGGCTTCGGCGGAGGCCAGCGCCTGCCCGTCGGCATCCAACCGCGACAGCGTGTCGGCCACGTCGCGGAAGGCGGTCAGCACGGTCTGCTTGTATTGCAGCAGCGCGGCTTCGTAGCGTTCCTTGGCCGCGCTGCGTTCGGCCAGCAGCGCGCCGCCATGGAAGATGGGCTGCGTGAGCGTAGCGCCAACCGCCCAGATGGCGCCGGCGCCCGACATCGCCGCGGGCCAATTGAAGCCGCTCTTGCCCATGGACGCGGACAAGGACAGGCTGGGGAACAACTGCGCGGTGGCCAGGCCCACGTCGGCCGCGGCGGCTTGCACCACCGCATCCGCGAACAGGATGTCCGGGCGCGCAGCCAGCAGTTCGGACGGCACCACCACCGGCACTTGCTGCGGCACGGCCAGCATGCTGAAGGCGAGATCGGGTGGGGCCTGGTCTGGGTTGCGGCCCAGCAGCACCGCCAGCGCATGGCGCGTCGCATGCCAGCGCGCGCGCAGGCCGGGCAGGGACGCTTCCAGCGTGGCGGCGTCCTGGTCCGCGTCCAGCGCGTCGTTCTGCGAGGCCGAACCCAGTTCGTAGCGGCGCTGCGTGTCGCGCGCCACCTGTCGCGCCAGCACGACCTGCTTTTCCGTCAACGCCACGCGTTCGGCCAGTGCGGCGGCAGTGATGGCGCCGGTGACGATATTGCTGGCGAGCGAACGGCGGGCGGATTCCAGCTGGAAGGCCTGCTGCTCGACCTGGGCCGCGAGCGAGGCGTTGGCAAAGCGCGCCGCGCCGAACAGGTCCAGGTCGTACTTGGCGTGGATCTGGCCGGTGAAGACGTTGTACTGCGCGGTCGGTTCGTGCAGGTTCGGCATGGTCAGCGCGCGCCGGCGGGAGGCGTCGGCGCCCGCGTCCACCGAAGGCAGCAGCGACGAATTCACCTGGCCGCGCAGCTGTTCGCGCGCGCCGGCCAGGTTGCGTTCGGCGGCGGCGAGGTCCGGGCTGTTGGTCAGGCCTTCGGCCACCAGCGCGTTCAGCGCCTCTGATTCATAACGCTTCCACCATTCGGGTACGGGCCGCGCGCCTGGTTCGAAGCGTTGCGCCACGCCCTGGGCGGTGGCGCTTGCGGCGGGCGTGGCTTCGACGCCGTATTGCGCCGGTTGCGCGACCGCGGGCGGCTTGCTGCTGGGCGCGAAGGCGCAGGCGCCCAAGGCCAGCGTCAGGGGCAGGGCGGCCAGGCGCAAGGAAAGTCGGTTCATCGTCATGCTCCCCGTTCCACCGTGTCGCCGGCGTTGGCGCCCGGCGGCACGCCTTCGGGTTCGTCGCGCTCGTCGTGGCGGACGCGGAACCACGCGGCATACAGGGCCGGCAGGAAGAACAGCGTCAGCACGGTGGCGATGGTGATGCCGCCCATCAGGGCGGTGGCCATGGGGCCGAAGAAGTTGCTGCGCAAAAGCGGGATCAGGGCCAGCACGGCGGCCGCGGCCGTCAGGGTAATCGGGCGGAAACGGCGCACGGTGGCGCCGACGATGGCGTCCACGCGCTTGTGGCCGGCGCCAATGTCCTGTTCGATCTGGTCCACCAGGATGACCGAGTTTCGCATGATGATGCCGAACATGGCGATCACGCCCAGCATGGCGACGAAGCCGAAGGGCTTGCCGAACAGCAGCAGCGCCGCGACCACGCCTATCAGTCCCAGCGGCGCGGTTAGCACCACCATCAGCACGCGGGCGAAGCTTTGCAGCTGCAGCATCAGCAGGGTCAGCACGGCCACCGCCATCAGCGGCATCTGGGCGTTGATCGAGGACTGGCCCTTGGCGCTTTCCTCCACCGGGCCGCCCACCTCGACGCGGTAGCCGACGGGCAGTCCGGCGCGCAGGGCGTTGAGCTTGGCGTCGATGGCGCGGGTGACGTCGATGCCTTGCGCGCCAGCGGCGACGTCCGCTTGCACCGTGATGGTGGGCTGGCGGTCGCGTTCCCAGATGACGCCGTACTCCAGGTCATAGCGCACGTGGCCCAGGCTGCCCAGCGGCACCGCGCCGTTGGGCGTGGGCATGGCCAGGGTGCTCAGGCGCGCGGGGTCGATCCGCTCTTCCTGCGGCGCGCGCAGGCTCACGGTGATCAGCTTGTCGCGTTCGCGGTATTGCGTGACCGCGTAGCCCGACAGCGTCATGGCCAGGAAGTCCGAGATGTCGCTGGAACTGACGCCCAGCTCGCGCGCCTTCTGCTGGTCGATCTCGAAGCGCACCGAACGTTCGGACGGCTCGTCCCAGTCGAACTGCACATTGGTCGAACGCGGATCGGCGCGGACTTCGGCTGCCACCTGTTCGGCCACCGCGCGCACGTCGGCGATCTTGTCGCCGCTGACGCGGAACTGCACCTGGAAGCCCACGGGCGGGCCGTTCTCCAGGCGTGACAGACGGCTGCGGATGGCCGGGAACTGCTCGCGCAGCACGGGCTGCAGCCATTGCGCGAGCTTCTCGCGGTCCTCGACCGAATGCGTGGTGATGACCAGCTGGGCGAAGTTCGGGGTGGCGAGCTGTTGGTCCAGCGGCAGATAGAAGCGCGGCGCGCCGGTGCCGACGAAGCTGACCGAGTGGTCGATTTCCGGACGGCCTTCCAGCGTCTTTTCCAGCCGCTCGACCTGGCGCAACGTGGCCGCGAACGACGCGCCTTCCTGCAGGCGCACGTCCACGAGCAGTTCGCTGCGGTCGGAGCTCGGGAAGAACTGTTGCGGCACGAAGCGGAAGCAGGCCATGGCAGCCACGAAGACCAGCGCCGTGGCGCCCAGCACCAGGTAGCGGCGGTCCACGCACCAGCCCACCCAGCCGCGCAGGCGCTGGTAGAAGCGGGTGTTGTAGATATCGTGTTCGTGGTCGTCGGGCAGATGGGCTTCGCGTTTGCGCTCGGGCAGCAGGCGGTAGCCCAGCAGCGGGATCAGCACCACGGCGGCGAACCAGGAGGTGATCAGCGCGATGGCGGACACCTGGAAGATGGAACGGGTGTATTCGCCCGTGCTGGACTTGGCCAGCGCGATCGGCAGGAAGCCCGCCACCGTGACCAGGGTGCCGGTCAGCATGGGGAAGGCGGTGCTGGTGTAGGCGAATGCGGCGGCGCGCGCGCGGCTCCAGCCCTGTTCGAGCTTCACTGCCATCATTTCGACCGCGATGATGGCGTCGTCCACCAGCAGGCCCAGCGCCAGCACCAGCGTACCCAGGGATACCTTGTGCAGGCCGATGCCGAACATGTCCATGAACAGCGCCGTGACCGCCAGCACCACCGGGATCGAGATGACCACGACCATGCCGGTGCGCAAGCCCAGCGACACCAGGCTCACGGCCAGCACGATGGCCACGGCTTCGGCCACGGAGCGCAGGAAGTCGTCGACCGAATGCGATACCGCCTTGGGCATGCTGGAGACTTCCTTCAGCGTCAGCCCGACGGGTAGCTGGGCCTGGAGTTCTTCGAACTTGGCGCTCAAAGCCTTGCCCAGATGGACCACGTCGCGCCCCGGCTGCATGGTGATGCCTATGCCCAGCACGGAGCTGCCGCCCAGCCGCATCTGTTCGACGGCCGGGTCTTGGTAGCCGCGGCGGATGGTGGCGATGTCGCCCAACCGGATCGATTTGCCGTTGACCCGGATCAGCGTGTCGGCCAGGACGCGGCTGTTGGCGTACTGGCCGCTGGGCCGCACGAAGACGCGGTCTTCGGCGGTCGTCAGCGTGCCCGCGCTCGTCACGGCGTTCTGGCTGTTGATGGCCTGGGCGATCTGCTGCGCCGAAACGCCCAGTCGCGTGAGCTGGGTGTTGGAGATCTCGACGTAGATGTGCTCGGGCTGGTCGCCGAAGTAATCCACCTTGGCCACGCCCGGCACGCGCAGCAGCACGGTGCGCAGCCGGTCGGCGTAGTCGTGCAGCTGGGCGGGCGAAAAGCCGTCGCCCTGCAGCGTGTAGATGTTGGTGTAGACGTCGCCGAATTCATCGTTGAAGAAGGGGCCTTGCACGCCCGGGGGCAGCGTGGCCGAGATGTCGCCGACCTTCTTGCGCACCTGGTACCACTGCTCGGCCACGGCGCTGGCGGGCGCGGAGTCCTTCATGGTGTAGAAGATCAGCGACTCGCCCGGCCGCGAATAGCTGCGCATGAAGTCCGTGTTGGGGGCTTCCTGCAGCTTCTTGCCGATGCGGTCGGTGATCTGTTCCTGCACCTGCTGCGCGGTGGCGCCGGGCCACAGCGTCTTGATGACCATGACGCGGAAGGTGAAGGGCGGATCTTCCGATTGCGCCAGCTTCGAGTACGACAACACGCCGAACAGCGTGATCAGCGTGATGATGAAGACGACCAGCGGCTGGTGCCGCAGCGCCCAGGCCGACAGGTTGAAGCGGCCTTCCTCGTGGCGATGCGCCTGGGTCGCAGCGTCCTGCTGCGGGCCGCTCATGAGGCGAAATCCTCGGGATGCAGCGGCGGCACGGCGCGGACTTTCTCGCCGGCGGCCACCGTGTGCACGCCTTGCCAGACCACGCGTTCGCCGGCCTGCAAGCCCTTGGACAGGGTGACGGTGCGGGCGTCGTAGCGCAGCACCTGGACGCGGCGCAGCTCCAGCGTGTCGGCGTCCGGCTTGACGATCCACACGGCGGGCGCGGGGCCGTCATGGAACAGCGCGGTGGCCGGCACCGTGTAGGTCGTCAGGCTTTCGCCTGAGCGGTTGTCGAAGCTGATGTTGGCCGTCATGCCCAGGCGCACCTCCGGGGTCGGGGATTCCAGCGTGAGCTTGGCGCGATAGGTGCGGCTTTGCGGATCCGCGGCCGGCGCGATCTCGCGCAGCACCGCGGAAAACGTCTGGCCGGGCAGGGGGCCGAGCGTGACGCTGGCGCGCTGGCCGATGGCCAGGCCCGCCAGCACGCTTTCCGGTACGTCGCAGATGGCATCGATGTCGCCGGACCAGGCCAGGTTGTAGACCGGCTCGCCGGCGGCCACGTTTTGTCCGGTGTCCGCCTGTTCCGCGGTGATGACGCCAGCATGGTCGGCCTGCAGCGTGGTGTATTTGAGCTGGTCGGCCGCCAATGCCGCCTGCTGTTGCGCCTGGTCGCGCTGCGCCAATGCCGTGGCGTAGTTGTTGCGGGTTTGCTCCAGCTGGGTCGCAGCGATCAGGTTTTCGCGGGCCTGGGCGCGGTCGCGGTCCAGCTGCTGGCGCGCATAGTCCAGCTGGTGCTGGGCCGCCGACAGCTGCGCGCGGGCGCTGGCCGCGTTCTTGGCGGCGTCGGCCGGATCCAGCTTCGCGACGATCTGCCCGGGGGTGACGGCATCGCCCAGCCGGACCTGGCGCTCGATGATCTTGCCGCCCACGCGGAACGACAGCGGCGTGCTGTAGCGCGCTTGCACTTCGCCAGGCAGCGTCCAGGCCGGCAAGCGTTCATCGGCCTGGGCCGGCATGGCGACCACCGGACGCGGCGCGGGCGGGGGCGCCTCGTTGCGGCCGCAGGCGGCCAGCAACAAGGCGAGGGCGGCTGCGCCCGGCAGCGACAACAGGCGCGGCCAACGGCGGGAACGGGTGGAGGGCGAAAGCGGCGCCGCGGGGGCGGCCGCGGCGGAGCGCGCGGCAAGGCGCGCGGCAGGGCCAGGGCAAGTCACGTAACACCTCGCGGCGCGGAAATTCGGGAATAAGGGCCGGTTCCGGCCCGATACGGCCTGGATTCTAATACAGGTATGAATTCAGATTCAATTATGAATTTGAAATGCGCCCCAGTGCTAAACTCGCGCCATGTCAAAAGTCCGCCTTACGCGAGAGCAAAGCCGTGATCAGACGCGCCAGCGTCTGCTCGACGCTGCGCAATCGATTTTTGTAGCGAAAGGGTTTGTGGCGACCAGCGTGGAGGACATCGCCGAACAGGCGGGCTACACGCGCGGAGCCTTCTATTCCAATTTCAGCAGCAAGTCCGAACTGTTCCTGCAACTGCTCAGACGCGACCACGAAAGCGTCATGAACGAGATGCGCGCCATCTTCGAGGACGGGTCGTCGCGCCCGCAGATGGAAGCGCGCGTGCTCGAGCACTACTCCACGCACTTTCGCCAGAACGACTGTTTCCTGCTGTGGATGGAAGGCAAGCTGCAGGCGGTCCGCGACCCTGAATTCCGCGAGGGCTTTCTGGCCTGTATGCGGGAATTGCGCGCAGCCGTCACGGACTACGTGCAGCAGTTTTCGGCCCGGGTCGGCACGCCGCTACGCATGCCGCCGGAGCAAATGGCGCTGGGCTTGCTGGCCCTGTCGGACGGCATGCAGTTCAGCTATGCCTTCGACCCGCAGGCCGTCACGCCGGAAATGACCGAGGCCGTGCTGGCCGGTTTCTTCCGCAGCGTGGTCTTCGGCGAACCGAAGACCGAGTAAGGCGGCCGGTCCCCGGCCTCAGGCCAGCAATTCCGAGATTTCGATGAGGTTCAGGTCCGGATCCCGCAGGTAGACCGAGCGGATCTTGCCGGTCGCGCCGGTGCGCGGCACCGGGCCTTCGATGATCCGGGCGCCTTCGCGGTTCAGATGCGCGATCACCTCTTCCAGCGGACGGTCGGCGATGAAGCACAGGTCCAGCGCGCCCGGCACGGGCAGGTGGGCCTTGGGTTCGAACTCATGGCCGCGCACGTGCAGGTTGATCTTCTGGTTGCCGAAGCGCAGCGCCTGACGGTTCTCTCCGAACGTCTCCAGGCGCATGCCCAGGATCCGGGTATAGAAGTCCACCGTGGCGGCGGGGTCGGTGCAGGTCAGGACCAGATGGTCCAGGTGATCGATCATGGATATCTCTCCTCTGGCCGGCCCGGCTTGAGGTTACTGATTGTCAGACGGCCTTAGGCCGTGATAGTAATACTTGCGGCGTAATACTTGCGGCGCGCGCCGGACTGAGGGGGACGCGCGCTGGAATTTCCAACCCTCGGGCGAAAGGAGCGGCAGCATGACTTCAGAAACCCGACCATCCACCATCAATCGTCCCGTGTTTTTTCCGGCGGCCGTGTTCACGCTGCTGCTGGTGGGATTCGCGATCCTGGCGCCCAAGGTCGCGCAAGGCCTGTTCGAGTCAATGCAGGGCTGGATCCTGGGCAACGCCAGCTGGTTCTACATCCTGGTCGTGGCCATCATCCTGATTGCGGTGGTGTTCCTGGCGGTCAGTCGGTACGGCGACATCAAGCTGGGGCCCGACCACAGCGAACCCGATTACCGCAACTTCACCTGGTTTGCGATGCTGTTCTCCGCGGGCATGGGGATCGGCCTGATGTTCTTCGGCGTGGCCGAGCCCGTGATGCACTTCATCGCGCCGCCGGTGGGCGAAGGCGGCACCGCCCTCGCGGCGCGCGAATCCATGAAGATCACGTTCTTCCACTGGGGGCTGCATGCCTGGGCCATCTACGCGGTGGTGGCGCTGATTCTGGCTTTCTTCAGCTATCGGCACGGGCTGCCGCTGACCTTGCGTTCGGCGCTGTATCCGCTGATCGGCAACCGCATCCACGGGCCTATCGGGCATGCGGTCGACATCTTCGCCATCATCGGCACGGTGCTGGGCGTGGCCACTTCGCTGGGCCTGGGCGTGGCGCAGATCAACAGCGGCCTGAACCACCTGTTCGGCATTCCGGTGGGCGTGACCACGCAGATCATCCTGGTCATCGTCACCTGCGGCCTGGCGACCCTGTCGGTGGCCAGCGGCCTGGACAAGGGCATCCGCATCTTGTCCGAGACCAATCTGGTGCTGGCGGCGGTGCTGCTGCTGTTCGTGCTGGTGGTCGGCCCCACGGTGTTCCTGTTCCAGACCTTCGTGCAGAACACGGGCGCTTACCTGTCCGATATCGTCAACAAGACCTTCAACCTCTACGCCTATGAACCGACCGACTGGATCGGCGGCTGGACGCTGTTCTACTGGGGCTGGTGGATCGCCTGGTCGCCCTTCGTGGGCCTGTTCATCGCGCGCATTTCGCGCGGCCGCACCATCCGCGAATTCGTCACCGGCGTGCTGCTGGTGCCGGCCGGCTTCACGCTGTTCTGGATGACGGTGTTCGGCGATACCGCCATCCACATGATCCTGGTCGACAAGGTGCAGGGCCTGGCGGAAGTGGTGCAGGCCGATTCTTCCCTGGCGCTGTTCGCCTTCCTGGAACAATTGCCCTGGAGCGGGGTGCTGTCCGTCGTCGCCATCGCGATGGTGGCGGTGTTCTTCGTCACCTCGGCCGACTCGGGCGCGCTGGTGGTCGACCTGCTGGCTTCCGGCGGCTCGGACCGCACGCCCGTGTGGCAACGCATCTTCTGGTCGGTGCTGATGGGGGCGGTGGCGATCGCGCTGCTGCTGGCCGACGGCCTGACAGCGTTGCAGACCGCTACCATCGCCAGCGCGCTGCCTTTCTCCATCATTTTGCTGCTGTCGCTGTGGGGCCTGTTCAAGGCGCTCAAGCTGGACGCGACCAAGCGCGGCATCCGCTATCAGTCGCTGACGCTGTCGCGCCCGGCGCGCGGCGGACAGTCTTGGGAGCGGCGGCTGCGCAACATGGTCATGATGCCGCGCCGCGCCCATGTGCAGCGCTTCATCGGCGACGTGGTGCGCCCCGCATTGGAAGACGTGGCGGATGAACTGCGCAAGCAGGGCTATCAAGTGGAAGTGCGCGAACACGGCAACGATGAGGGCGTGATCATGGAAGTCTCCCATGGCGAACACCTGGACTTCTCCTACGCCGTGCAGCCGGAGGCCTTCGTACGCCCCAGCCTCACGCCCGAGGAAGCGGCCGACGAGGAAGAGCGCAAGTACTTCCGCGCCGAGGTCCACCTGCGTGAAGGGGGGCAGGATTACGACATCATGGGCTGGAGCCGCGATGCCGTCATCGGCGACATCCTGGACCAGTACGAACGCCACCGCCACTATCTGCACATGGTGCGGACCTAGCCGCGCCGTACCCCGCGAAACCGCCAGCTTGCTGGCGGTTTTTTTTATGCCCACACGCCCCGCAGGGGCTTGCACGCCATAGTCCGCCGCTATGCCGGGGATTGGATTAACCCTTTTGACGAAATGCCCGATATCGTGGATTATCCAAGAACATTCTTTGATAAATAGCGAGTCAATCATGAAGGCGAAATCAGGAGCGTGGGCGGCCGGAGTCGTGGCGCTGGCGCTGGCGGGCGGCGGGCTGTACTGGAAGTACGGCGGCGCGCAGCAAAAGGGCGGCTGGGCCATGGCGCCGGCCAAGGTCGCGGTGGCCGCCGCGCGGCAGGCGGACTTCCCGGTCACGCTGAGCGGCATCGGCTCGCTGGAGGCCGCGCGCCAGGTGCAGGTCGCGGCCGAAGTGGACGGCCGGGTCGACCGTATCCTGTTCGCCTCGGGCGCGCAGGTCCAGGCCGGCCAGTTGCTGGTGCAGTTGAACGACGCGCCCGAGCAGGGCGAACTGGCCCGCTTGCAGGCCCAGGCGCGCAATGCGCGCGCCTTGCTGGATCGCACCCGCCGCCTGCTGCCGCAGCAGGCCGCCACGCGCGAACAGCTGGACCAGGCGCAGGCCGACTACGACCAGGCCGCGGGCGACATCAAGCGGGTGCAGGCGCTGATCGAGCAAAAGCGCGTCAAGGCGCCGTTTGACGGCGTGCTGGGCGTGCGCCGCGTGAACCTGGGGCAATTCGCCCGCGCCGGCGATCCGCTGGTATCGCTGACCGACGCTTCCGCCATGTATGCCAACATCACCCTGCCCGAGCAGGCCATGGGCGCGTTGCGCGCGGGCCTGCCGGTGGCGGTGACCGTGGACGCCCATGCGGGCCGCGTCTTCGAAGGCCAGATCAGCACCGTGGAGCCGCAGGTGGATGCGGGATCGCGCACCGTGCGCGTGCAGGCGACCCTGCCCAACGCCGACCGCGCGCTCGCGGCCGGCATGTACGCCCAGGGCCAGATCGGCCTGCCGGCGCGCCCCGGCGTGATCACCGTGCCGGAAACTGCGGTCAGCTACAGCGCCTATGGCGATTCCGTCTACGTGCTGAACCCGCCCAAGGCGGGCGAGGCGTCCACCGGCACGACGGTCCGGCAGGCCTACGTGAAGACGGCCGAGCGCGTGCGCGGCCGCGTGGTCGTGACCGAAGGCCTGCAGGCGGGCGACCAGGTCGTGACCTCGGGCCAGCTGCGCCTGCACAACGGCGCGGCGGTCGAGGTCAGCGCCCAGGACACCGTGGCGCTGGACGCCGCGCAGCAGACCGTGGCGCAAGTCCGGTGAGGGCGCGGAGCAGAACATGAAATTCACCGATCTCTTCGTACGCCGGCCGGTGCTGGCGCTGGTGGTCAGCACGCTGATCCTGCTGCTGGGCATCAAGGCCCTGAGCGGCCTGCCGGTGCGGCAGTATCCGCTGACCGAAAGCACCACCATCACCATCACCACCCAGTATCCGGGCGCTTCGCCCGATCTCATGCAGGGCTTCGTCACCCAGCCCATCGCGCAGTCCGTGGCCACGGTGGAAGGCATCGACTACCTGTCGTCTTCCTCCACCCAAGGCCGCAGCGTGATCACGGTGCGGATGAAGCTGAACGCCGATTCCAACAAGGCCATGACCGAGGTGATGGCCAAGGTCAACGAGGTCAAGTACCGCCTGCCGCAGGACGTGTACGACCCTGTGCTGGTCAAGTCCGCCGGTGAGGCGACCGCCGTGGCCTATGTGGGCTTTTCCAGCAGCACCTTGTCGCTGGCGTCATTGACCGACTATCTGTCGCGCGTGGTGCAGCCGCAGCTCTCGTCCATCGACGGCGTGGCCAGCGTGGAGCTCTACGGCGGACAGAAACTGGCGATGCGGGTGTGGCTGGACCCGAACCGGATGGCGGCGCGCGGCATTTCCGCGGGCGAGCTGGCCGACGCGCTGCGCGACAACAACGTGCAGGCGGCGCCGGGACAGGCCAAGGGCCTGTACGTGGTGTCCAACATCCAGGTCAACACGGACCTGGTCAACGTCGCGGAATTCCGCGACATGGTGGTCAAGCGCGAGGGCGACGCGATCGTGCGCCTGGGCGACGTGGCCACGGTGGAACTGGGCGCCGCGTCCACCGATTCCAGCGGCCTGATGGACGGCGAGCCGGCGGTGTACTTCGGCCTGAACGCCACGCCGGTGGGCAATCCGCTGGTGATCGTCAAGCGCCTGAACGAGCTGCTGCCCAACATCAAGCAGAACCTGCCGCCCGGCACCAGCGTGCAGGTGCCGTTCGAGCTGGCCCGCTTCATCAGCGCCTCGATCGACGGCGTGGTGCGCACGCTGATCGAGGCCGTCGCCATCGTGGTGGTGGTGATCTTCCTATGCCTGGGGTCCTTGCGCGCCGTGCTGATTCCGGTATTGACCATTCCGCTGTCGATGCTGGGCGGGGCGGCCATCATGGCGCTGTTCGGCTTCAGCGTGAACCTGTTGACCTTGCTGGCCATGGTGCTGGCCATCGGCCTGGTGGTGGACGACGCCATCGTGGTGGTGGAAAACGTGCACCGCCACATCGAAGAGGGCAAGTCGCCGGTGCGCGCGGCTCTCATCGGCGCGCGCGAAGTGGCGGGGCCGGTGATCGCCATGACCATTACGCTGGCGGCGGTCTACGCGCCCATCGGGCTGATGGGCGGGCTTACCGGTTCGCTCTTCAAGGAGTTCGCCTTCACCCTGGCGGGATCGGTGGTGGTGTCGGGCGTTATCGCGCTGACCTTGTCGCCGGTGATGAGTTCGTTCCTGCTGGACAGCCGCGTTTCCGAGGGCTGGATGGCGCGCCGCGCCGAGCATTTCTTCGGACGCCTGGGCGACGCCTATGGCCGCGTGCTGGACGTCTCGCTGCATCACCGCTGGGTGATCGGGCTGATCGCCGTGGCGGTGCTGGCCAGCCTGCCGTTCCTCTACAACGCGGCGCAGCGCGAGCTGGCGCCGGTGGAGGACCAGTCCACCGTGCTGACGGCGATCAAGTCGCCGCAGCACGCCAACATCGACTACGTGGAGAAGTTCGGCCGCAAGTGGGACGACGTCATGAAGACCCTGCCCGAACAGCAGGGGCGCTGGCTGATCAATGGCTCCGACGGCGTCTCCAACAGCATCGGCGGCGTGGACTTCGTGCCCTGGGATAAGCGCCACCGTTCGGCCGACCAGATCCAGGCCGACATGCAGGCCATGGTGAACCAGGTCGAGGGCAGCAATATCTTCGCCTTCCAGCTGCCGTCGCTGCCGGGATCGACCGGCGGGCTGCCGGTGCAGATGGTCATCATGAGCGCGTCCGACTATCCGGTGGTCTACGAGGCCATGGAGGGCTTGAAGAAGGCGGCGCGCGAGAGCGGCCTGTTCATGGTGGTCGACAGCGACCTGGACTACAACAACCCGGTGGTGCAGCTGAAGGTGGACCGCGCCAAGGCCAACAGCCTGGGCGTCACCATGAAGGCCATCGGCGACACGCTGGCCGTGCTGGTGGGCGAGAACTACGTGAACCGCTTCGGCATGGACGGCCGTTCCTACGACGTCATTCCGCAGAGCCTGCGCGAGCAGCGCATCTCGCCGGAGTCGCTGGCGCGCTACTACGTCAAGAGCGCCAGCGGCGCCCAGGTACCGCTGTCCAACCTCGTGACCGTGTCCATGGGCGTGGAGCCCAACAAGCTGACCCAGTTCAATCAGCTCAACGCGGCCACCTTCCAGGCCATTCCCATGCCGGGTGTCACCATGGGCGATGCGGTGCAGTTCCTGACCGACCAGGCCAAGTTCCTGCCCGCGGGCTTCAGCTACGACTGGCAGTCGGACGCGCGCCAGTACAGCCAGGAAGGCTCGGCGCTGATGATCACCTTCATCTTCGCCATCATCGTGATCTACCTGGTGCTGGCGGCGCAATACGAGAGCCTGCGCGATCCCTTCATCATCCTGGTGAGCGTGCCCATGTCGATCTGCGGCGCGCTGATACCGCTGGCGCTGGGCATGGCCACCATCAACATCTACACCCAGATCGGGCTGGTGACGCTGATCGGCCTGATCAGCAAGCACGGCATCCTGATGGTGGAGTTCGCCAATGAAATGCAGGTCAGCCACGGGCTGGACCGGCGCACCGCGATGGAGCAGGCCGCCCGCATCCGGCTGCGCCCCATCCTGATGACGACCGCCGCCATGGTCATGGGCCTGATCCCGCTGTTGTTCGCCAGCGGCGCGGGCGCGCACAGCCGCTACAGCCTGGGCCTGGTCATCGTGGTGGGCCTGCTGGTGGGCACGCTGTTCACGCTGTTCGTGCTGCCCACCGTCTACACCGTCTTCGCCCGCGACCACCGCGCAGCGCACGACACGCCGCGCGCCCGGGAACTGGCGCTGGCCCAGGCCGAGGACGCCGCGGCGCCCGCCGCCTCCGCTTAGCCGAAGGAAACCATCATGAAGCATCCACTACTTTCCCTGCGCTTGCGCCGCGGCGCGGCCGTGCTGCTGGCCGCGCTGGCCACCGCCGGCTGCGCCGTCGGCCCCGACTACCAGAAGCCTCAGGCCGCGCCGGTGGCGCTGGCCAGCCCTGAACAGGCCCTGTTCTCCACCGATCAATTGCAGCGCGACTGGTGGAAGCAATTGCAGGATCCGCAGCTGGACCGGTTGATCGATCTGGCGCTGTCCCGCAATCTCGACATCCGCATGGCGCAGGCGCGCCTGGCCGAATCGCGCGCGGTGCTGGACGAGAAGGATCTGGACCGGCTGCCCGTGGTCACGCTGGGCGGCGGCTATGAGCGCAGCCTGTCCCAGGCCAATGCTGGCGTCGCGGGTCAACGCAACCTGGCCGAAAGCTATCGGGCCGGCTTTGACGCCACCTGGGAGCTGGACCTGTTCGGCCGGCTGCGCCGGGCGGCCGAGGGCGCCGCCGCGCGCAGCGAGGCGCAGGCCGCGGACCTGGCCCAGACCCGCATCGTGGTGGCGGCCGAAGTGGCGCGCAACTACTTCGAGCTGCGCGGCGCGGAACAGCGCCTGGCCGTGGCGCGCGCCAATCTGCAGAGCCAGCGCGACAGCCTGCGCGTGATCCAGGCCATGGTGTCGGCCGGCCGCGGCGACGAAGGCGACCTGGCCAGCGCGCGCGCCGAACTGGAGACCGTGCAGGCCAGCGTGCCGGTGCAGATCGCGGCCCGGCGGCTGGCGCAATACCGGATCGCCGTGCTGGCGGGCCTGCGGCCGGTGGAGCTGGGCGAGCTCGATGCGGGCAAGGCGCTGGCTCCCCTGGACACCCGCCTGCCGATCGGCGACGTGAGCGCCTTGCTGTCGCGGCGCCCGGACGTGCTGGCGGCCGAGCGCGGCATGGCCGCTGCCAACGCCGACGTGGGCGTGGCGACCGCCGAACTGTATCCGCGCATCGACCTGGGCGGATTCCTGGGCTTTGTCGCCCTGCGCGGCGCGGATTTCGGCTCATCAGCCAGCCGCGCGTTCAGCGTGGCGGCCACGGCCAACTGGCCCGCCTTCCACCTGCCCACGGCGCTGGCGCGCAAGCGCGGCGCGGTGGCGCGCGCGGACGGCGCCGTCGCCAGCTACGAACTGACCGTGCTGCGGGCGGTCGAGGAACTGGAATCGGCGCTGACGGAATACGGCCAGACCCAGCAGCGCCTGGGCAGCCTGGCGCAGGCGGCCGCGCACAGCGGCAGGGCGGCGGAACTGGCCCAACTGCGCTACCGTGAAGGCAGCACCCCGTATTTGACGGTGCTGGACGCGCAGCGTACGCTTTTGCGCGCCCAGGACGCCGTGGCCGTGGCCGAAACCGAGTCCTATACCCGCCTGATTGCGCTGTACAAGGCGCTGGGAGGCGGATGGGAAGCGCCGGCGGCCGACCCGCAGGCGGCTTCCGGCTGACTGGCAGCCGCGGTTCATGGCACCATAGGCAAACAACCGGAGACTCCACATTCATGTCTGACAGTCCGTCCCATCCCGTGGTCTGGGAGCATCAGCCCGCCGACCGCGTGCTCATGACCCTGAAGACGCGCGGCCCGCAATCCGTCGCCGTCATTGCCAAGACCTTGGACGTGACGGCCGAGGCGGTGCGTCAGCAGATGACGCGCTTGCATGCGGAAGGACTGGTGGATTCCGAAAGCCACAGCGCGGGCCGTGGCCGGCCCACGCAGATCTGGTTTCTGACCGATGCCGGAAACGGGCGCTTTCCGGACACGCATGCCGAAATGACGGTACAGATGCTGGGCGCCGTGCGCCAGGTGTTCGGCGAAGAGGGCATCGAAAAGCTGATCCAGGCGCGCGAAACCGCCATGCTCAACGGCTATCGCCAGGCCATGCAGGGCGCCCGCAGCCTGAAGGAAAGGCTGGAGCGGCTGGTGGAAGTCCGCTGCGCCGAAGGCTACATGGCCGAGCTGCGCAAGGATGGCGCGGACTTCCTCTTCATCGAGAACCACTGCCCGATCTGCTCCGCGGCCAAAGCCTGTATGGGCTTTTGCCGCAGCGAGCTGGAACTCTTCCACAAGGTGCTCGGAGCAGAGGTCCGGGTGCGGCGCGAAGAGCACATCCTCGCGGGCGCGCGCCGCTGCGCCTACCGCATCGACAAGGCTGACTGATCCGTCAGGATCCGGGCTGCTCCCAGCCGCCCAGCGCCTTGTACAACTCCACCGCGTTGACCAGCCGGCGCTGCTGCAGCCGGATGAACTCCTGTTCGGATTCGAACAGGCTGCGTTGCGCTTCCAGCATTTCCAGATAGCTCGCCACGCCGCGCTCGTAGCGCCTTTCGGTCAGGCGCTGGCGGTCGCGGTCGGCGTCGCGCACCTTGCGCTGGGCGTCGATCTGCGCGCGCAGCGTGTCGCGCGCGGACAGCGCGTCGGCCACTTCGCGGAAGGCCTGCTGGATGCTGCCCTCGTACTGGGCCACCGCGATGTCCTTGCGCGTTTCCGCCAGCGACAGGTTGGCGCTGTTGCGTCCGGCGTTGAAGATGGGCAGGGTCAGCTTGGGCGCGAAGGTCCAGGTGCCGGTGCCAGAGCCGAACAGGTCCGAGAAGCTGCCGGCCGTGGTGCCGATGTCGGTGGTCAGCTGCACCGATGGGAAAAACGCCGCGCGCGCCGCGCCGATGTCGGCGTTGGCGGCCCGTAGCGTGTCCTCGGCCTGGCGCAGGTCCGGACGACGGATCAGCAGGGCGGAGGGCAGGCCCGCGGCCAGCGGCGTCAGGCTCTGGCTTTCCAGCGTGACGGCATCGGTGTCGGGCGGCAGGGAAAAGTCTCCCGCCAGTATGCCCAGCGTATGCACGGACTGGCGGTATTCCCGGCTCAGTTCGGCATGCGTGGCGCGCGAGGACTCCACCAGCATCTGCGAGGTGCGCAGCCCCACGGCCGTTTCCAGCCCGGCGTCGTAGCGGCGCTGGGTGAGCTTGAGCGAGGCCTCGCGCAACGCCAACGTGCTCTCGGTCAGGCGCAGCTGTTCCGCCAGCGAGCGCTGGTTGAAGTAAGCCGTGGCCGTCTCCGACACCAGCGACAGCGTGGCGGCGCGGTGCGCTTCCTCGCTGGCCAGGTAGCGCGACAACGCGGCGTCGCTCAGGCTTTTGACGCGGCCGAAGAAATCCAGCTCGAAGGCCGCGATGCCCACGGCGGCACGGTAGCGGTCCGCCACCGGCATGCGCGGCTGGCCGGGTTCCGCGCCGCGTCCGCGACTGAACTCGCCCGTGCCGTCGATGGACGGCAGGCGGTCGGCCTGCTGCACGCCGTACAGCGCCCGGGCTTCCTGGATGCGCAGCGCCGCCACCCGCAGGTTGCGGTTGTTCTCCAAGGCGGCGGCGATCCAGGCCTGCAGCGCCGGGTCGTTGAAGTAATCGCGCCAGTCCTGCGGCATGGCCGCCAGCCCTTGCGCGTCGGGCGTGTCATAGGCCTGCGGGACCGGCGCAGCCGGCCGTTCGTACTTGGGGGCCAGCGAGCAGCCGGCCAGGGCCAGCGCAAGCAGGGTCATTGCCATAGCCTTCATGGCGTGGTCTCCAGCGTTTCGCGGCCTTGCGGACGCGAGGGGCGCACGCGCATGCCCAGCGCGCGGCCCACGATCAAAAAGAAGAGCGGCACCAGGAAGATGGCCAGCACCGTCGCCGTGACGATGCCGCCCAGCACGCCCGTGCCGATCGCGGCCTGGGCGCCCGAGGCCGCGCCGGTGGCCAGCGCCAGGGGCAGCACGCCCACGCCGAAGGCCAGCGAGGTCATCACGATGGGCCGCAGTCGCAGCCTCGCGGCCTCCAGCGTGGCCGACACGATGCCCTGGCCGTCGCGCACCAGGTCCTTGGCCACTTCCACGATCAGGATCGCGTTCTTGGCCGACAGCCCGATGGTGGCGATGAGGCCGACCTTGAAGTAGATGTCGTTGGGCATGCCGCGCAGCGTCACGCCCAGCACTGCGCCGATCACGCCCAGCGGCACCACCAGGATCACCGCCAGCGGGATGGACCAGCTTTCATACAGCGCGGCCAGCGCCAGGAACACGACCAGCACCGACAGCGCGAACAGCACCGGCGCCTGGTTGCCGGACAGCCGTTCCTCATAGGACTGTCCCGACCAGTCGAAGCCGATGCCGCGCGGCAGTTCGGCCGCCAGCGTCTCGATGGCGCGCATGGCCTCGCCGCTACTGTGTCCAGGGGCGGCCGAACCGTTGATGGTGAACGAGGGGAAGCCGTTGTAGCGGTTGAGCTGCGGCGGTCCCATCGACCAATTCAGGGTGGCGAAGGCCGACAGCGGCACCATCTGCCCCTGCAGGTTGCGCACGTGCAGGCGCGACACGTCTTCCATGTCGACGCGGCTCTTGCCGTCAGCCTGCACGGTCACGCGCCGCACCTGGCCATTGAGCATGAAGTCGCCGATGTAGTCCGAGCCATACATGACCGCCAGCGCCGTGTTGATCTCGTCCAGCGGCACGCCCATGGCCTGGGCCTTGTCGCGGTCGACGCGCAGCTCCAGCTGCGGCGCTTCTTCCTGGCCCGCGAAGACGACCTCGGTCAGCGCGGGATGCTTGGCCGCCGCCGCCAGCAATTGCTGGCGCGCCTGGGTCAGGGCTTCGTAGCCCAGCCCGGCGCGGTCCTGCAGGCGGAAGTCGAAGCCCGAAGTGGAGCCCAGGTCCGGCAGCGGCGGGGAGTTCAGCGCATGCACCATGACGTTCTTGCGGTCGGCGAAGGCGGCGTTGATGCGTTCCACCACCGCGTTCACGTGCAGGTCGGCGCCGCTGCGCTGCTTCCAGTCCTTCAGCGTGACGAAGAACATGGCCGAGTTCGGTCCGCTGCCGTAGTTGCTGAAGCCGTTGACCGAATACACGTACTCGACGGGCTCGTGCTCCATCATGTAACGCTCGACCTCCTTCACCATCGCCATGGTTTCGGCTTGCGGCGAACCCTGGGGCAGGATGACCATGGCCATGAAGCTGCCCTGGTCTTCGTCCGGCAGGAAAGAAGAGGGCAGGCGCGCGAACAGCAGCGCCACCGCGGCGATCACCGCCAGATAGGCCAAGCCGAAGCGCACCGGACGGGCCAGCACGCCCGACACCCGGGCGGTGTAGCGCGCGGTCAGGCGCGCGAAGGCCCGGTTGAACCAGCCGAAGAAACCACGCTTCTCGTGGTGGCCGGCGGCGATGGGCTTGAGCATGCTGGCGCACAGCGCCGGCGTCAGCGACAGCGCCAGGAAGGCCGAGAAGGCGATCGACACGGCCAGCGTCACGGCGAACTGGCGATAGATGTTGCCCACCGCGCCGTCAAAGAAGGCCATGGGGACGAACACCGACACCAGCACCACCGTGATGCCCACGATGGCGCCGCTGATCTGGCCCATGGCCTTGACCGTGGCCTCGCGCGGCGACAAGCCTTCCTCGGCCATGATGCGTTCGACGTTCTCCACCACCACGATGGCGTCGTCGACCAGGATGCCGATGGCCAGCACCATGCCGAACATCGTCAGCACGTTGATGGAATAGCCCAGTCCCAGCATCACGCCCAGCGTGCCCAGCAGCGCCACCGGCACGACCAGCGTCGGAATCAGCGTGGCGCGGAAGTTCTGCATGAACAGATACATCACGCAGAACACCAGGGCCACGGCTTCCAGCAGGGTCATCAGCACCTTTCTGATCGAAATCTCCACGAAGGTGGAGGTCTCGTAGGGGATGTCCCAGGTCACGCCCGGCGGGAAGTACTGGGCCAGCTCCTGCATGGTCGCGCGGATCCGCTTGGTCGTGTCCACCGCGTTCGAACCCGGCGCCAGCTTGATGCCCAGGCCCGTGCCGGTCATGCCGTTCACGCGCGACAGGTACATATAGTCGGTGCCGCCCAGTTCGACCCGCGCCACGTCCTTCAGGCGCAACGTGGCGCCGCCCGGCTGCGCGCGCAGCGGAATGTTGCCGAACTGCTCGGGCGTGCGCAGCGACTCGCCGGCGACGATGCTGGCGTTCAGCGGAGCGTCCTTCGGCACGGCCTGGTTGCCCAGTTCGCCGATGGTGACGCGCGCGTTGTGGCTGCGCAAGGCAGAGACGATGTCGCCCGGGGTCAGGGACATGGCCGTCAGCTTGGCGGGATCCGGCCAGATGCGCATGGCGGCTTCCGCGCCGAACAACTGCACCTTGCCCACGCCTTCCACGCGGCGCAGCGCCTGCAGCACGTTGGAGGCAGCCAGCTCGCCCAGCTGGATGTCATCCAGGCCGCCGTCCGATTTCAGCGACACCACCAGCTGGATGTTGTCGGCTGCCTTCTCCACGCGCACGCCGTCGCGGCGCACCGATTCGGGCAGGCGCGGCTCCACCGCCTTCAGGCGGTTCTGCACTTCCACGGCCGCCAGGTCCGGATTGGTGCCTTGCTTGAAGGTCAGGTTGATGCTGGCCCACCCCGTCGAGTCGCTGCTGGACGAGGTGTACATCAGCCCCGGAGCGCCGTTCATCTCGCGTTCGATGATGGCGGTGACCGCCTCTTCGACCACCTTGGCCGAGGCGCCGGGATAGCTGGCGCCGACGTTGACCACCGGCGGAGCGATGTCCGGATACTGCGCCACCGGCAGCGCGCGGATCGAGAGAATGCCGATCAGCACGATCAGCAGCGAGATCACCCAGGCGAAGACGGGGCGATCGATAAAAAAACGCGCCATTGCGGTTTATCCTTTTTGACCCGCGGCGGGCGTCCTTGCCTGGACGCCGGCCTCCGGGTTGCCGGGGGCGGGAGCCTGCGCGCTGGGCGCGGCGCGTTCCACCGGTTTGATTTTCTGTCCCGCCGCGAGATGCGCGGCGTTCTCGACGACGATGCGCTCGCCGCCCGCCAATCCCTGCGTGACGATCCAGTTCGGACCCTGCAGGCGCTGCGCGGTGACGACGATCTTCTGCAGTTCTCCGTCCGCATCCGCGGCCAGCACGTGCGCGCCTTCGGCGTTGCGCAGCAGGGCGTTGCGCGGCACCAGGTAGGTGTCGCGGTTGATCGCCTGCTCCAGCCGCACCCGCACATACATGCCCGGCAGCAGGTCGCGGCCCGGGTTATCGAACAGCGCCCGCATGGTGACGTTGTCCGTGCCCGGATCCACCGCCAGGTCGGCGAACGACAGCGTGCCGCCGCGCCCGTACTCGGAGCCGTCGGGCAGCAGCAGCCGCACCCGCACCTGGTCCGGCGCCACGCCTTCCAGGGCGCCCGCGCGGATCTGCTTTTGCAGCTGCATCACCTCGGCCGCCGGTTGGGCGAAGTTCACGTAGATGGGATCGATCTGCTGCACCACCGTCAGCGGCGTGGCCTGGCCTTCGCCCACCAGCGCGCCTTCGGTCACCAGCGCGCGCCGCGCCCGGCCGTCGATGGGCGAGGTGACGCGCGCGTAATCCAGCTTCAGCTTGGCGCTTTGCAGGTTGGCGCGGGCCAGGGCGACCTCGGCCCGCGCCTGGCGCTCCTGCGCCACGCTTTCGGCATGGTCGCGTTCGCTGATGGCGCGGTCCGACACCAGGTCGGCGTAGCGGCGCAGCTTGTCGGCGGCGGCGGACAGGTTGGCCTGCGCGCGCGCCAGGTTCGCGGCTTCGGAATCGTAGGCGGCCTGCAAGGGTGCGGGATCGATCTGGAACAGGGCGGCGCCGCGCGTCACGTCCTGGCCTTCCTCGTACAGACGCGCCGTGACGATGCCGGCCACCCGCGCGCGCACTTCGGCCTCGCGGTAGGGCTCCAGCCGGCCCGGCAATTCGGTGGCGACGCTGGTGGGCGTGGCCCGGGCAACGATGACGCCGACTTCGGCGGGAGCCTCGGTGGCTTGTTGGGCTTCCGGTTTCGAGCAACCGGTAATAAGAATTAGTACGGAAGAAAGGGCGAGCGTGCGTAGAGAGACTCTTTGCTTCATTTTTAAAATTTCTGATGGGCCCTGGGAGGGCTGAGGTGGGGAAAGGCGCCGACTTTCCCGCGTGGGGAAGCGAGTCTATCATTTAATCCGTCACGCTTGATTAATTATTTTGTTCGGAAGTATGCTCCCCGCTTCACACTTATTCACAGTGACGAAAAGGGCGGCTTCTTGTTTTGAAGTCGCCATTTTTTTGCAGCCGATTTTTTAAGAAGGAGGTCCCCGCATGGCCCGCAAGACGAAGGAAGAGTCCCAACGCACCCGCGACCGCATCCTGGATGCCGCGGAACACGTGTTCCTGTCCAAAGGGGTGGCCGCCACCACCATGAGCGACATAGCCGACCACGCAGGGGTGTCCCGGGGCGCCGTCTACGGCCATTACAAGAACAAGATCGACGTCTGCATCGCCATGTGCGACCGCGCGCTGGGCGAGGCTGCGCCGCTGACTCATGTCTCGACCGACGGCGAGGCGCTGGAATCGCTCTACACCTCCATGCGGCAGTACATCCAGATCTACGCGCAGGAAGGCTCGGTGCAGCGCGTGCTGGAGATCCTGTACCTGAAATGCGAACGCAGCGACGAAAACGCGCCCCTGCTGCGCCGCCGCGACCTGTGGGAGCGCCACGCCCTGCGCACCTCGGAGAAACTGTTGCGCGCCGCGGTCAAGCGCGAAGACCTGCCGCGCGCGCTGGACGTGCGCCTGTCCAATCTTTATCTGCACGCCCTGGTCGACGGGGTGTTCGACAGCATCTGCTGGTCCGATCGCCTCAAGGGCGACATGTGGCCGCGCGTCGAGCGCATGCTCCGCGCCGCCATCGATACCCTCCGGTTTTCCGCGCATCTGCTGACGCCGAAAGCCGTCTGATGCCGCGGGGGCGCTTTGCAACGCAGCGTCCCAAAGGAGGGCATTTCCATGCCGGGCGCCTCTACAATCCCGGCATGACCCTCAAGCAACTCGAAGCCTTCTACTGGGCCGCCACCTGCGCAAGTTTCGCCGTGGCGGCCGAGCGCCTGCACCTGTCGGTATCGTCGCTGTCCAAGCGCATTACCGAGCTCGAGGAAGGTCTGGGCCTGCCTTTGTTCGATCGCAGCGGCCACAAGGCGGTGCTGACCGACGCCGGCCAGCGCCTGCTGCCGCAGGCGCGCGACCTGCTGGCCTCGGCCGAACAGATCCGGGCGTCGTTGGCGCAAAGCGCCGGGCTCAGCGGGCGCTGCCGCTTCGGCGTGGGTGAACTGACCGCGCTGACCTGGCTGCCGCGGCTGATCCGGGGCGTGCGCGCCGCCTACCCGGACCTGGTGCTGGAACCCTACGTGGACATCGGCCAGGTGCTGGAGCAGCGCGTGGCCGACGGTGAACTGGACTTCGCCGTGATCGCGGGCCGTTCCTCGCGGCCCAACATCGCTTCCTCCGCTATAGGCCAGGCCGAATTCTCCTGGGTCGCCGCGCCGGCGCTGCTGGACGGCGCCACGCGCATGACGCCGGAACTGCTGGCGCGCCTGCCGCTGGTCACGCTGCCGGCCGGGGCCGGCACCACGCGCATCATCGACGACTGGCTGGCGGGCCGCGAGGCGGGCGGCGAACGGCTCTGCTGCAACAACTGGGGGGCGGTGGTCGGCCTCCTGATAGAAGGCACCGGCGTCGGCCTGCTACCCAGCCATTGGGCCCGCGCCTTGCAGGCCGAGGGCAGCCTGCGCGTGCTGGAAGGCGATACGCCCCTGGCGGCCATGCCTTATGCGTTCCAGTACCGCCGCGACGATGCCCGGCCGCTGGTCGCCAAGCTGCGCGCCGAGGTCCAGGCCGCCGTGGACTTCGCGGCGCCTTGCCGCATTCCCTGAAAGCGCGTCCGCGCGGGGAACCAGGCCGACCTGAACCGACGGAGATCTTTCATGCGTAAACTTTGCCTCGCCATGGCCATGGCGGGAATGCTGGCCAGCGGATTGGCGCAAGCCCAATCCACCCTGCGTATCGGCCTGCAGGACGACCCTGACGTGCTGGACCCGGTGCGCGCGCGCACCTTCGTGGGCCGCATCGTCTTCGCTTCCCTCTGCGACAAGCTGGTAGAGATCACGCCGGACCTGAAGATCGTGCCGCAGCTGGCGCAATCCTGGACCATCAGCCCGGACAACAAGGTCCTGACCTTCAAGCTGCGCACCGACGCCGTCTTCCACGACGGCACGCCGGTGAACGCCGCGGCCGTCAAGGCCAACCTGGACCGCGCCCGCACCTTGCCCGACAGCAACCGCAAGAGCGAACTGGCCACGGTCGCCAGCGTCGAGGCCCCGGACGCCAGCACCGTGGTGCTGACCCTGTCCGAACCCGACGCCTCGCTGCTGTCGCAGTTGTCCGATCGCGCCGGGATGATGATGTCGCCCGCCAGCTTCGACAAGGACCCTGGCGGCAAGCCGGTGTGCTCGGGGCCGTACCAGTTCAAGGAGCGCGTGCAGAACGACCGCATCGTGCTCGAGAAATTCCCCAAGTACTGGGACGCCGCCAACTATCACTTCGATCGTCTGGTCTACACCCCGATTCCGGACAACACCGTGCGCCTGAACAACCTGCGCGCCGGCGACCTGGACATCATCGAGCGCGTCGCGCCCAGCGATGCCAAGGCCGTGAAGGACGACAAGAACCTGACCCTGGCGCCGGTGACCGGCCTGGGCTTCCAGGCCATTTCGGTGAACCTGGCCAACGGCGCGCGCGCCAACAACCCCCTGGCCAAGGACAAGCGCGTGCGCCAGGCGCTGGACCTCGCCATCGACCGCGACGTGCTCAACCAGGTGATCGGCGAAGGCATGTTCCAGCCCGCTTACCAGCCGTTCCCGCCGGCCAGCTTCGCCTACAACACGGCCTTCGAGCACAAGGGCCGCGATCCCAAGAAGGCGCAGGCGCTGTTGAAGGAAGCGGGCTTTGACCGCGTCAAGTTCGAGATCACCTTCGGCAACAACACCACCATGCAGCAGGTGTTCGAGCTGGTGCAGGCCATGGGCGCCGAAGCGGGCTTCGACATCACGCTGCGTCCGGTGGAATTCGCTTCCCTGCAATCCTCGCTCGCGCGCGGCGACTTCGAAGTGGGGCAGAGCGGCTGGTCGGGCCGGGTCGATCCCAGCGGCAACATCCACCAGTACCTGAGCTGCAAGGGCAATCTGAACGACGGCAAGTTCTGCGATCCCGCCGTGGACAAGCTGCTCAACGATGCCCGCGCCGAATCGGACACCGCCAAGCGCCGCGCCATGTATGACCAGGTGCTGACGGCGATGCAGGACCAGCGCCCGATCGTCTACCTGTTCTACCTGCCGTGGACCTTCGGCGTGCAGAAGAAGGTGGAAGGCTTTGTTCCGTACCCGGATGGCTTGATTCGCCTGAAGGGTGTCACTGTCGCTAAAAAGTAGGCTCCTCCCTACCCGCTGGCACAGGCCCCAGAGGGGCGGCGCTGGCGGACCGGCGGAGCCGGATCCGCGGCGCCCCGGCTGGCGGCGTCCGCGGGCCTCTCCAGCGTGCCTGTTCTTTTGATCGCCAGGCGCCCGCCGTACAGGAAGTGTTCCGCATTTCAGCGGCAGCCCTATAGGAATCATCATGTTTACGACTCGCCCGGAAATTCTCGGCACCTTTGGTGTCGTGACGTCCACCCATTGGCTGGCCAGCGCGGCCGGCATGTCGCTGCTGGAGCGCGGCGGCAACGCCTTCGACGCTTGCGTGGCCTCGGCCTTCGTGCTGCAGGTGGTCGAACCCCACCTGGTCGGCCCGGCCGGCGAAGTGCCCGCGGTGTTCTATTCCGCGCGCACCGGTCGCGTCGAAGTGCTGTGCGGCCAGGGCACCACGCCCGCTGCTGCCACGCTCGAACGCTACCGCGCCGAAGGCCTCAAGCTGATCCCCGGCAACGGCCTGCTGGCCACCGTCATTCCCGGCGCCTTCGACGCCTGGATGCTGCTCTTGCGCGACCACGGCAGCATGCGCGTGCGCGACGTGCTGGAGCCCGCCATCTATTACGCGGAGCACGGCCACGCGCTGATGCCGCGCATCTCCAACACCATCGCCGGCCTGAAGGACTTCTTCCAGACCCATTGGCCGACGACTGCCGCCGTCTACGTGCCGGGCGGCAAGGTGCCCGAGGCCCGCAAGCTGTTCCGCAATCCGGCCCTGGCGCGCACCTGGACCCGCGTGCTGCAGCAGGCCGAAAGCGCCGGCGCCGACCGCGAGCGCCAGATCGAGGCGGCGCGCGTTGCGTTCTACCGCGGCTTCGTGGCCGAGGAAATCGACCGGTTCGCCCGCAACACCGACGTCATGGACGAGAGCGGTTCCACGCACCGTGGCGTCATTACCGCCGAGGACCTGGCGGGCTGGTCGGCCAGCTACGACAAGCCGGTCACCTACGACTATCACGGCTACACCGTGGCGAAAGCCGGCTCCTGGAGCCAAGGCCCGGTCTTCCTGCAGACCCTGGCGCTGCTCAAGGAAATGGACCTGGCCGGCGTGAGCCCGACCAGCGCCGAGTTCGTGCACCGCGTGACCGAGGCCATGAAGCTGGCCTTTGCCGACCGCGAGGCCTATTACGGCGATCCGGCCTTCGTCAACGTGCCGCTGGAGCATTTGCTGTCCGATGCCTACAACGCCGAACGCCGCGCGCTCATCGGCGAGTCGGCCTCGCAGGATCTGCTGCCTGGCCAGGTGCCGGGTTTCGAGGCCCAAGTGAAGCGCGTCATGGACACGCTGGAGCGTCTCTCCAAGGTGTCCGCGCCCGGCAGCGCCACCAATGAACCCACGCTAGCCGACATGCGCGCCTCCGCCAAACGCGGCGACACCACGCACGTGGACGTCATCGACCGCTGGGGCAATATGATCTCGGCCACGCCTTCGGGCGGATGGTTCCAGTCTTCGCCGGTGATTCCGGAACTCGGCTTCGGCCTGAATACCCGCGCGCAGATGTTCTGGCTGGAAGAAGGGCTGCCCGGCACGCTGGCGCCCGGCAAGCGTCCGCGCACCACCCTGACGCCCTCGCTGGCGCTGCGCGATGGCAAGCCCTACCTGGCCTTCGGCACGCCGGGCGGCGACCAGCAGGAACAATGGCAGCTGCTGTTCTTCCTGCGCCACGTGCACCACGGCCTGAACCTGCAGGAAGCGATCGATCTGCCCATGTCGCACACCATGCATTTCCCCACGTCCTTCTATCCGCGCGACCGCAAGCCGGGGCATCTGGCGGTGGAGGCGAGCTTCGGCGCCGAGGTCATCGCGGCGCTGCGCCAGCGCGGGCACCAGATCGAGGAAGTGCCCGAGTGGTCGGTGGGCAGGTTGACCGCTGCCTCGCGCGATGCCGACGGCCTGCTGCACGCGGCGGCCACGCCGCGCCTGATGCAGGCTTACGCCATCGGCCGCTGAATGGCCGCGGCGGGCGCGCCTGGCGCGCCCGCCGCGGGCCTTGTTGCGGCGTTTTGCCGGCATGGGGTATGTTTGACGCATGACGTCAACCCAGCAGAAACCGGCAACAGAGGCCCATTCCCTGACGGGACAAGAACCCCTCTTCATCGTCCTCAATACCGGATCGGGACGCGGCGACGCGCAGATCCTCCAAGACACGATCCGCCGCATACTCGACGAGGCCGGGCGCCGCTATGAACTGATGCCCGTGCAGGACCCGTCGCGCCTGACCGCCACGGCCGAGGCCGCGGTCACGCGCGCGCAGGAACAGCAGGGCGTGGTCATCGCGGCGGGCGGCGACGGCACGCTCAATGCGGTCGCGGGCGTCGTGCTTGGCAAAGGCGTGCCGTTCGGCATCCTGCCCCAGGGCACGTTCAATTACTTCGGGCGCAGCTACGGCATCTCGCAAGATACCGAGGTGGCCCTGCGCGGCTTCCTGCAAGGCCAGCCCAGGCCTGTGCAGGTCGGCATGCTTAATGGCAGGCTGTTCCTGGTCAATGCCAGCCTGGGCCTGTATCCGCAATTGCTCGAGGACCGCGAAGCCTATAAACAGAAGTACGGCCGCAGCCGGCTGGTGGCGCTGTGGTCCGGCCTGGTCACGCTGCTGCGCGCGCCGCGCCAGTTGAGCCTGCTGCTGGACCATGGCGGCCAGGCCCGCAACCTGCGCTCGCCCACGCTGGTGGTGGGCAACAACAAGCTCCAGCTGGAGCACATCGGCATCGAATCCGCGGAGCTGGACCAGAACCGCCTGATCGCCATGGCGGCGCGGCCGGTCGGCACCCTGGCGCTCTATGGCTTGCTGCTGCGCGGCTTGTTCAGCCGCCTGGGCGAAGCCGAGCATGTGGTGAGTTTCGCCTTCGACCGCCTGACGGTGGCCGTGCGCGGGCGTCGCCGGGTCAAGGTGGCGATGGATGGCGAAATCTCCTGGATGGATACGCCGCTGGAGTTCAAAGTGGCCGACGAACGGCTGCCGCTGGTGGTTCCGGCGGACTCGCAATATTTGGACCGTTCATGACCCGTATCCTGCATTTTTCCGATACCCACTTCGGCACGGAACGCAAACCCGTGGTCGAAGCCGCGCTGGACCTGGCCTGCAATCTCGCGCCCCACCTGGTGGTGCTCAGCGGCGACATCACACAGCGCGCGCGGCGCGGCCAGTTCGCCGCCGCCCGCAAATTCATTGAACGCCTGTCGCTGCCGGTGTTGACGGTGCCGGGCAATCACGATATTCCGCTGTTCAACGTGTTCGCGCGCGCGCTCAATCCTTACGGCAACTACAAGCGGGCTTTGGGCCCGGTGCTGGAGCCCGTGTTTGAAAACGCCGGCCTGCTCGCCATCGGCGTCAACACGACACGCCCGCGCCGCCGCAAGGATGGCGAGATATCCGGCGCGCAGATCGCGCGGGTCGCCGAGAGGCTGCGTCAGGCCAGGCCAGGGCAGTTGCGCATCGTGGTGGCGCACCATCCCGTGCGCGCCAAGGTCGAGTCGGACCTGTCCAACCTGTTGAACGGCCGCGAGAGGGCCCTCGAAGCCTGGGCGCAGGCCGGCGTGGACCTGATCCTGGGGGGGCATATCCATCTGCCCTATGTGCTGCCCGTGAACCCGGCGGCTCCTTCCGGTGGCTGGGTCGTCCAGGCCGGAACCACCTGCTCGCGCCGCGTGCGCGGCAACGTGCCCAATTCTGTCAATGTCATTACCCGCGAGGGGCAGGGCGATTGCCGGATCGAGCGTTGGGACTACGCCGCCGGGGTGCATGCGTTTGCACCGGTGGACAAGACCCTGGTCGCGTTGTATTGAGACAGAGCGGGAATTTCTTGGTGACGGGTTCTTATTTATGACGGATGCCTATGCGGCATGGGCCGCGGCCCATGCCTTGCAGCTGTTTGTCGCGCTGCCCTTGCTGGCCGCGGCGGCTGCGCTGACCTTGGCGTGGTGCTGGCCGCGCCTGTCCGGCGGCGGCCGCGTTGCGCTATTCGCGCTGGGGACGTCCGCGGCGCTTGTCGTGTTCCTGGTCCTGGCCTACGCCATCGAGCGCGAGGGCGCGGTGGTCGCGTTCGACCGGGCGCTGGCTGGCGCGCTGGGCATGTCCATGTCGACGCCCCTGCTGTGGCTGCTGTCTTGGTTCACGTATCTGGGCGACAGGAATTTCCTGACCGGGGTGGCAGTGCTGATGACCCTGCTCCTGCTGTCTCGCCGGCAATGGGGGCTGGCCGTCGTATGCGCCGTTGCGACCGGCGTCGGCGGGGCGCTCAACTGGCTGCTCAAGCACGCCTTCGAGCGCGTCCGGCCGGACCATGACCATGGCTACGCCAGCGTGGCGGGGTGGAGCTTCCCCAGCGGCCATTCCTCGGCCGCGATGGCGGTGTACGGCATGGCCTGCTACCTGCTTTGGCGTCTGGCGCCTCCGGCATGGCGCTTGCCGGGCACCGCGTTGCTGGCGGCGCTCATCATGGCGATCGGACTCAGCCGCATCCTGCTGCAGGTCCATTTCGTCAGCGACGTGCTGGCGGGCTTCGCGATCAGCCTGGCTTGGCTGGCGCTGTGCGTGGCGGTGGCGCAGCGCTTGCGGCCGTCATGCTCCGAGCGCCAGCGCGTTCAGTAAGCGCGCCTCGGCAACCGGGGCGTCGGCCGCCGCGGCCAGGGGCGCGCAGGTATAGCGGCCGCCCGCCGCGACGATGGCCTGGTCCAGGCTGCGCGCGCGTTCGCCGCAGGGCGGCTCCAGGTCCACGATCAGCTTGCCTGCCACCGGCGCGGTCACGTTGCCGTCGCTGAAGCGCTCCAGCGTGCGGTCGATCTCGCGTTCGCGCGGCAGGGCCAGCACGATGGTGTCGGATTCTTCCAGCGCTTCCCGCGCGGAGGTGGCCAGCGTGGCGCTGCCGCGGAAGTCCTCGCAACGCCCCGGCTCGATGTCGTAGAGAGTCAGCGCGATGTCCGGCTCGGCCGCCAGGAGGCGTTGCGCGGCCCGGGTGCCGGTCTTGCCCATGCCGACGATGCTCACGCGCATGCTCATGGCTTGGGCACGGACCACGTGCTCACGATATGGGCGAGGGGCTCGTCCGAACCTTCGCCGGTCAGGATGACTTCCCCGGCGGACAGCCGGCCGACTTTCAGCAGCCGGGCGTCGGCATAGATGGCGCCCGCGGGGCTCTTGCGCAGGAAATTGATCGTCAGGCTCGCGGTCACCGCGTGCGCCTGTCCGGTGGCGCCCACCACCGCCGCGTACATGGTCAGGTCGGCCAGGCCCATCAGCATGGGGCCGGCGACGATGCCGCCCAGCCGCTGGTGGGCGTCGCGCGCCGGAAGCACCGCACGCGCCGTGCCGCGGCCGATGCGTATCACGTCTATGCCCAACAGCAGGGAAAACGGATGCTGGTCGGCCAGCAATATATGGAAGTCGGCCAGGCTGATCAGCGGGGCGTCGGCCGGGGTGTCCAGGTCGGTTGCGGTCATCGTTGCTCCAGGGCGAGGCAGTAGTTGTCCAGCAGCGTTTCCGCTTGCTGGCCCAAGGATTTCAGGCGCCGGGTGTGCAGCAGCAGCAGCAGGCCCATCAAGTAGGTGAAGAGATTCATCTGTTCGACCGCGACGGTCGCGGCCTCCCAGGACTTGGTCCGGGCCAGCGCCACGCCCAGCAGGTCTACGCACTGCCGCAGGCGGGCGTTGAGCCGTTCGTCCATTTCCCGGCCCAGACCGCGCGGCCCCAGCCCCTGGAACAGGTACATGCCCAGCGAGAAGTCGGTCCGCCGTTCGGCGTAGTAGCCAAAGAACGCATGGATCGCGGTGCGCGCCGCCGTCGGGGCCGGGCCGTCGGAGGCAGCCTCGGCCAGATGGGCATGCAGGCGTTCCAGCGATTCTTCCAGCAGCGCGCCATAAATGCTCTCCTTGCCGGCGAACCAGGGGTAGATGGCGCCAGTGGTGCAGCCGGCCTCCTTGGCGATCGCGCGGATCGTGGTCTGCTCCAGGCCGTCGCGCTCGAACACGCGCTGCGCGGCGTCCAGAACCAGTTGGCGGCGCAGCGCGTTCAGCCGTTCGGAACGGTCGGCGCGGGAAGGGGGCGTAGGCATATGGCTGAATGGAGGAGTCGACGACTCGATAATATCGGCGATTTTTATAAATAACAACGTTATTGATAGTGGACGGATCAGCGCATTCCTGCTGCGGGGGCCTTATGGCGAAGGTGCGATTCCGATGGCTGGTTGGAGGCCGCGGCGACGCGGAAACAGGGCTCGGAAGGGGGCTGTATTTGATGGCGGGGATGGTATCCGGGGCATCCAGATAATTAGGGGCAGGGCTGAAAGTCGCATGAATAGGTGCTTGGCCTAAAAACTAAGGGTAAGCCCTAGCGTGTCCGGCCAGGCTTCGCTGAGATGTTGCAATATCCCAACAAGCCTGTCGTAAACCTGCACTTTTCTGGCGCCGACCATAGCCAGCCCCCCTGATTTTTGATGCAATAGCGTCAACTTCCCTTCGCGGAGTTAGGGGGGCGGCAGGCTGGTTTGCTGGATTGCTGCTCTTGTCACTCAAATCAACGGAGATTTCTTAAATGAAAAAGACTCTGCTCGCTGCCGCCCTGCTCGCCGGTTTTGCCGGTGTCGCCCAGGCAGAAACGTCTGTCACCCTGTACGGTATCATCGACACGGGTATCGGCTACAACAAGATCAGCGGTGGTCCCGATGCCGTCAACGGCAGCCGTTTCGGCATGATCAACGGCGTCCAGAACGGTTCGCGCTGGGGTCTGCGTGGTTCGGAAGACCTGGGTGACGGCCTGCGCGCTGTTTTCCAGCTGGAATCGGGCTTTGATTCGGGTAACGGCAAGTCGGCTCAAAACGGCCGTCTGTTCGGTCGTCAAGCCACCATCGGTCTGGCCAGCGACAGCTGGGGTCAACTGGACTTCGGTCGCCAAACCAACATCGCGTCGAAGTACTTCGGCTCGATCGACCCGTTCGGCGCTGGCTTCGGTCAGGCTAACATCGGTGCCGCCTTCAGCGCTGCCAACACGCAACGCTACGACAACATGGTCATGTATCAGACCCCGTCGTTCAGCGGCTTCCAGTTCGGCTTGGGCTATTCGTTCAATGCTGACGACCAAAACACCGCCCAAACCGGTTTCCGCACCGCCGACAACACCCGCGCGATCACGACCGGTCTGCGTTACGTGAACGGCCCGCTGAACATCGCCTTCTCGTACGATCAGCTGAACGCTTCGAACAAGCTGTCGACCACCCAGACCGACGCCACCCCGCGTATGTACGCCCTGGGCGGTTCGTATGACTTCGAAGTCGTGAAGCTGGCTCTGGCCTACGCTCGCACGACCGACGGTTGGTTCGCTGGCCAAGGCCTGAACTCCACCGCCGGCAACATCGGCTTCAACAGCAACATCTTTGCTGATGGCTTCAAGGCCAACTCGTACATGGTCGGCCTGTCCGCCCCGATCGGCGGCGCAAGCAAGCTGTTCGGTTCGTGGCAAATGGTTGACCCCAGCAACGGTCGCCTGAGCGGTGTTGATAGCGCCGACCAGACGATGCAAATCTTCTCGCTGGGCTACACCTACGACCTGTCCAAGCGCACCAACCTGTACGCTTACGGTTCGTACGCCAAGAACTACGCCTTCGTGGAAGACATCAAGTCGACCGCCGTCGGCGTCGGTATCCGTCACCGCTTCTAATCCAAAGCAGGGCGCAAGTCCTGCCTGGATTTAAAGTGCGCGAACGGGCTTCGGCCCGTTCGTATGAAACCACCCTTCGGGGTGGTTTTTTTCGTTTTCGCGCCTGTGTTTTTGCGTGTGTTTGTGCGTGCATCGGCAGGCTGCTGTATGCTTGCGCACCGGTGCTGAAAGCAGCCATTGTTCCATTTGAGGAATGCTGTCTTTCGCCTGCTGTTCGAGCTACAGAGTTCAGCCAGAAGTAACCGCGCGAATGCTACAATCCTAAGGTTTGCGCATTTGACGGACGCCTGAATGAACCTGCAACAGTATTTTCCCGTCCTGCTGTTTATCGTAGTGGCCACCCTTATCGGGTTCGCGCTTCTAACGGCCGGCTCCCTCCTTGGCCCGCGGCGTCCCTACGCCGAGAAGCTCTCGCCGTACGAATGCGGTTTCGAGGCCTTCGAAGACGCTCGCATGAAGTTTGACGTGCGCTACTACCTAGTGGCGATCCTGTTCATTCTTTTCGACCTGGAAATCGCCTTTCTGTTCCCGTGGGCCATCGCCCAGGGCACGGTCGGCCTCGTCGGTTTCTGGACGGTCATGGTTTTCCTGGCCGTGCTGACGGTCGGCTTCATCTACGAATGGAAAAAGGGCGCGCTGGACTGGGAATAACCCGCCGGGTTTTTCCACAGCACGCTATCAGAGACGAATATGGCTATAGACGGCATTCTCAAGCAAGGGTTCATCACAACCAGCGCGGACAAGTTCCTTAATTGGGCAAAGACCGGCTCCATGTGGCCCATGACCTTCGGTCTGGCCTGTTGCGCGGTTGAGATGATGCACGCGGGCGCGGCCCGCTACGACCTGGACCAATTCGGCATCATCTTCCGTCCCAGCCCGCGCCAGTCCGATCTGATGATCGTGGCCGGCACGCTGTGCAACAAGATGGCGCCGGCGCTGCGCAAGGTCTACGACCAGATGCCCGAGCCGCGTTGGGTGGTTTCCATGGGCTCCTGTGCCAACGGCGGCGGTTACTACCACTACTCGTATTCGGTGGTCCGTGGCTGCGATCGCATCGTACCGGTAGACGTCTACGTGCCGGGCTGCCCGCCCACGGCCGAGGCGCTGGTCTACGGCTTGCTGCAAATGCAGAACAAGATCCGTCTGACCAACACGATTGCGCGCTGAGCATCGCCGCGCCAGGCAGCAGTCCTTGCAGCCGGCCCCGCGAAACCAGCGTATCGGTTCACCTAAGCGTACAAGATGATGACCAGGCTCGAAACCCTGAAAAACAATTTGCAGACCACCCTCGGCGCGGATATCGCGCTGACCGAGGCGTTGGGCGAGCTGACGCTCGAAGTGCCCGCGCAGCAGTGGTTCTCCGTCTGCAACAAGCTGCGCACCGAAGTCGGCCTGCGCTTTGAAACCTGTATCGACCTCTGCGGCGTCGACTACCTGACCTGGGGCAACGGCACGCGCCAACTGCCCGAGGAAACCAACGCCAAGGTCCACCGCTCGCGTTTCGCCGTGGTCGCCCATCTGCTCTCGATCGAGAACAACTGGCGCCTGCGCGTGCGCACCTGGGCCGAAGACGACGAATTCCCGATGGTCGCGTCGTTGATGGAATGCTGGCCGGCCGTGGGCTGGTTCGAACGCGAAGCCTTCGACCTGTACGGCATCGTCTTCGAAGGCCACCCGGACCTGCGCCGCATCCTCACCGACTATGGCTTCATCGGCCATCCCTTCCGCAAGGACTTCCCGCTGTCCGGCACCGTCGAAATGCGCTACGACCCGGAACAACGGCGCGTCATTTACCAGCCGGTCACGATCGATCCGCGCGAAGTCACGCCGCGCGTGGTCCGCGAAGACTCCTACGGCTTGGGGCGTTAAATCATGGCAGAAATCAAGAACTACACGCTCAACTTCGGCCCTCAGCACCCGGCCGCGCACGGTGTGCTGCGCCTGGTGCTCGAACTCGACGGCGAAGTGATCCAGCGCGCCGACCCGCACATCGGCCTGCTGCACCGCGCCACTGAAAAGCTGGCCGAACACAAGACCTACATCCAGGCGCTGCCCTACATGGACCGCCTGGACTACGTGTCCATGATGTGCAACGAGCACGCCTACGTCATGGCCATCGAAAAGCTGCTGGGCGTGGAAGCCCCGCTGCGCGCGCAGTACATCCGCGTGATGTTCGACGAGATCACCCGTCTGCTGAACCACCTGATGTCGCTGGGTTCGCACGCGCTGGACGTGGGCGCCATGGCGGTGTTCCTATATGCCTTCCGTGAGCGCGAAGACCTGATGGACTGCTATGAAGCGGTCTCGGGCGCGCGCATGCACGCGGCCTACTATCGTCCTGGCGGCGTCTACCGCGACCTGCCGGACTCGATGCCGCAATACGGCGACACCAGCAAGTACCGCGGCGACAAGGAAGTGCGCGTCATGAACGACGCGCGTTCGGGTTCGCTGCTGGATTTCATCGAAGACTTCACCAACCGCTTCCCGGCTTGCGTCGACGAGTACGAAACGCTGCTGACCGACAACCGCATCTGGAAGCAGCGTCTGGTGGGCATCGGCGTGGTCGATCCCGAACGCGCCAAGGCGCTGGGCTTCACCGGCCCGATGCTGCGCGGTTCGGGCGTGGCCTGGGACCTGCGCAAGATGCAGCCCTACGAAGTCTACGACCTGCTCGATTTCGACATCCCCGTGGGTGTCAACGGCGACTGCTATGACCGCTACCTGGTCCGTATCGCCGAAATGCGTGAGAGCAACCGCATCATCCGCCAGTGCGTGGAATGGCTGCGCAACAACCCGGGCCCGGTCATGATCGAGAACCACAAGATCGCCCCGCCCAAGCGCACCGCCATGAAAACCAACATGGAAGAGCTGATCCATCACTTCAAGCTCTTCACTGAAGGTTTCCACGTGCCTCCCGGTGAAGCGTACGCCTCGGTGGAACACCCCAAGGGCGAATTCGGCATCTACGCGGTGTCCGACGGCGCCAACAAGCCTTACCGCCTGAAGATTCGGGCCCCCGGCTTTGTCCACCTGCAATCGCTGGATGAAATGTCGCGCGGTCACATGATTGCCGACGCCGTCACCATCATTGGCACGCAGGACATCGTTTTTGGCGAGATCGATCGCTGATCCGCCCAGACAGTCACGAGCACGCCCGCATAACCCGGATTCAAACTATGCTGCTTTCCGAACAGGCCTACCAGAAAATCGACCGAGAACTCGCGAAGTTCCCGGGCGACCAGCGGCAGTCCGCCATCATGGCCTCGCTTGCCATCGCGCAAGAAGAGAAGGGCTGGTTGGCTACCGAAATCATTGAAGATGTGGCCAACTACATTGGCGTTCCGCCCATCGCGGTCCAGGAAGTCGCCACCTTCTACAACATGTTCGACGTCAAGCCCGTCGGCAAGAACAAGATCGCCGTCTGCACGAACCTGCCCTGTGCCTTGCGCGACGGCGAACGCGCCGGCGACTACCTGAAGCGCAAGCTGGGCGTCGACTACCGCGGCACCACTCCCGACGGCCAGTTCACGCTGGTGGAAGGCGAGTGCATGGGCGCTTGCGGCGATTCGCCCGTGCTCATCGTGAACAACAAGCATATGTGCGTGCGCATGACCGAAGAGAAGCTGGACGCGCTGGTCGCGGCCCTCAAGGCGCAAGGAGAGTCGGCATGAACGCGCCCGACCTGTACAAGCAGTTCGCGCAGGGGCTGGACCCCAACCCGCTGAACGATGTTTCCAATTCGATGTGCCTGCATGGCCGACACATCCAGCCGCAGATCCTGGCTGACGTCGACGGCGCCAACTGGCGCCTGGCCGACTACGTCAAACGCGGCGGCTACGAAGCCCTGAAGAAGATCCTGACCACCGGCATGAAGCCGGAAGACGTGATCGCCGAGGTCAAGGCCTCCGGCCTGCGCGGCCGCGGCGGCGCGGGCTTCCCGACCGGCCTGAAGTGGAGCTTCATGCCGCGCGCCTTCCCGGGCCAGAAGTACCTGGTCTGCAACTCCGACGAAGGCGAGCCCGGCACGTTCAAGGACCGCGACATCCTGCGCTTCAATCCGCACATCGTGATTGAAGGCATGGCGATCGCGGCCTACGCCATGGGCATCAGCGTCGGCTACAACTACATCCACGGCGAAATCTTCGAAGTCTACGAGCGCTTCGAAGAAGCGCTGGAAGAGGCGCGCGCCGCCGGCTTCCTGGGCGACAAGATCCTGGGTTCGGATTTCAGCTTCCAGCTGCACGCGTTCCATGGCTATGGCGCCTACATCTGCGGCGAAGAAACCGCGCTGCTGGAGTCGCTGGAAGGCAAGAAGGGCCAACCGCGCTTCAAGCCGCCGTTCCCGGCCAGCTTCGGCCTGTACGGCAAGCCCACCACCATCAACAACACCGAAACGTTCGCGGCGGTGCCCTGGATCATCCGCAACGGCGGCCAGGCCTACCTCGAAGTCGGCAAGCCGAACAACGGCGGCACCAAGCTGTTCTCGATCACCGGCGACGTCGAACGTCCCGGCAACTACGAGATCCCGCTGGGCACCCCGTTCTCGAAGCTGCTGGAACTGGCGGGCGGCATGCGCGGCGGCAAGAAGCTGAAGGCCGTGATCCCCGGCGGTTCGAGCGCTCCTGTGCTGCCGGCCGACATCATCATGGAATGCACGATGGACTATGACTCCATCGCCAAGGCCGGCTCGATGCTGGGCTCGGGCGCTGTGATCGTCATGGACGAAACCCGCTGCATGGTGAAGTCGCTCTTGCGCCTGTCGTACTTCTATTTCGAGGAAAGCTGCGGCCAGTGCACGCCGTGCCGCGAAGGCACCGGCTGGCTCTACCGCATGGTGCATCGCATCGAAAACGGTCACGGCCGTCCGGAAGATCTGGACTTGCTGGACAACGTGGCGGGCAACATCATGGGCCGCACCATCTGCGCCCTGGGTGACGCCGCCGCCATGCCCGTCCGTGGCTTCCTCAAGCATTTTCGCGACGAATTCGCGCACCACATCGAGCACAAGTCTTGTGTGGTCCCGCAATATCTGTAGGTCTCAGGAACAGCAATGGTTGAACTAACCGTCGACGGCAACAAGGTCGAAGTGCCCGAAGGCAGCATGGTCATGCATGCCGCTCAGAAAGTCGGGCTTTACGTGCCGCATTTCTGCTACCACAAGAAACTGTCCATCGCGGCCAACTGCCGCATGTGCCTGGTTGAAGTGGAAAAAGCGCCCAAGGCGCTGCCCGCCTGCGCCACGCCCGTGACCAACGGCATGGTCGTCCACACCTGCTCCGAGAAGGCTATCGCCGCTCAGAAGTCGGTGATGGAATTCTTGCTCATCAATCACCCGCTCGACTGCCCGATCTGCGATCAGGGCGGCGAATGCCAGCTGCAGGACCTGGCTGTGGGCTACGGCGGCTCTTCCTCGCGTTACCAGGAAGAAAAGCGCGTGGTGTTCCACAAGGACCTGGGTCCGCTGGTTTCCGCCGAGGAAATGAGCCGCTGCATCCACTGCACCCGCTGCGTGCGCTTCGGCCAGGAAATCGCCGGCGTCATGGAACTGGGCATGCTGGGCCGCGGCGAACACTCCGAGATCACGACCTTCGTCGGCCGTTCGATCGAATCGGAACTCTCGGGCAACATGATCGACATCTGTCCGGTGGGCGCGCTGACCTCCAAGCCCTTCCGCTACAGCGCGCGCACCTGGGAACTGGCTCGCCGCCGTTCGGTCAGCCCGCACGACAGCCTGGGCGCCAACCTGGTGGTCCAGGTCAAGGGCGACCGCGTCATGCGCGTGGTGCCGTTCGAAGACGAAGCCGTCAACGAATGCTGGATCAGCGACCGCGACCGCTTCTCGTACGAAGGCCTGAACAGCGAAGACCGCCTGTCGGCTCCGATGATCAAGGGCACCGACGGCAAGTGGCAGGAAGCCTCCTGGAGCGACGCGCTTGCCGCCGTGGCCCAGGGCCTGTCCCGCGTGCGCGACAGCTTCGGCGCCGGCCAGATCGGCGCCCTGGCGTCCGAATACGCCACCACCGAGGAATACGCGCTGCTGGGCCGCCTGGTCCGTTCGCTGGGTTCCGAGAACATCGACTTCCGCCTGCGCCAGACCGATGCCGCCTTCGACGCCGCCCTGACCGGCGCGCCGTGGCTGGGCATGCCCATCGCCGAGCTCGACAACCTGGACCGCGTCCTGGTGGTCGGTTCGTTCCTGCGCAAGGATCATCCGCTCATGGCGCAGCGCCTGCGCCAAGCCGCCAAGCGCGGCACGCAGATCCTGATGGTCGACAGCGCTGCCGACGATCCCCTGATGCCCGTGGCCGCCCGCATTACCGTGGCCCCGTCCGAGCTGGCGCGCGCGCTGGCCGAAGTGGCCGTCGCGCTGGCCCAAGCCAAGGAACAGGCCGTGCCGGCCGAGTTCGCCTCGGTCGCGCCCAGCGAAAACGCCAAGCTCATCGCCGCCAGCCTGGCTTCCGGCGCCAATACCGCCGTGCTGATGGGCAACCTGGCCGTGGCCAGCGCCCAGGCCTCGACCCTGGCCGCCAACGGCCGCGCCGTGGCTGAACTGGCCGGCGGCAAGTTCGGTTTCCTGACCTCCGGCGGCAACACCGTCGGCGGTTACCTGGCAGGCGCCATTCCTGGCAAGGGCGGCAAGAACGCCGCCGCCATGCTGGCCGAGCCGCTGAAGGCCTACGTGGTCCTGCACGCCGAGCCGCTGCTGGATGCCGACAATGGCCAGCAAGCGATCACCGCGCTGCGCGGCGCGCAGTTCGCCGTGGCCCTGACGCCTTATCGTTCGGCTGCCGCCGAATGGGCCGACGTCATGCTGCCGGTGTCGCCGTTCACCGAAACCTCGGGTACGTTCGTCAACGCCCAAGGCCTGGCTCAGAGCTTCAAGGGCACGGTCACGCCGTTCGGCCAGACCCGTCCGGGCTGGAAGGTCCTGCGCGTGCTGGGCAACGTCCTGCACCTGGCCGGCTTTGACGACGAGACCTCCGAGTCCGTGCGCGACGCCGTGCTGGCGGGCGGCATCGAAGGCCGCCTGTCCAACGAGATCAAGGCCCCGCTGGGCCTGGGCCAGGCCGCCAGCGGCCTGGAACGCGTCGCCGACGTGCCGATCTACCGCACCGACGCCATGGTCCGCCGCTCGGAGCCGCTGCAAGCGGCCCCGGCCTCCAAGAAGCCGGCTGCCGCCATGAACGGCCGCACGCTCACCAGCCTGGGCCTGACGGCTGGCGTCAAGGTGCGCGTGTCGAACGGGCAGGGCGCCGTCGAACTCGAAACCGTGCAGGACGATGCCGTGGCGGACCGCGCCGTGCGCATCTCGGCAGCCTTTGAAAACACCGCAGCCCTGGGTGGCGCATTCGGTCAAATCAGCGTGGAGCGTGCCTGATGGAATGGCTTAATGTTCTTGAGAGCCAGGGTACGGCATTGCTGGGCCCGACGGTCTGGATGGTCCTCTGGACCCTCATCAAGATTGTGGTCATCGCCGTGCCCATCATCCTGTGCGTGGCGTACCTGACCTACTGGGAACGCAAGATGATCGGCGCCATGCACGTGCGCATGGGCCCGAACCGCGTTGGCTTCAAGGGGCTGCTGCAGCCGTTCGCCGACGTGTTCAAGCTGCTGACCAAGGAAGTGGTGGTTCCGTCGCAGGCCAACAAGGTGCTGTTCATCGTGGCCCCGGTGGTTACGCTGATGCCGGCCCTGGCCGCCTGGGCGGTGGTGCCGTTCGGTCCCGATGTGGTCCTGGCCAACGTCAACGCCGGCCTGCTGTACATCATGGCCATCACGTCCGTGGGCGTGTACGGCGTGATCGTGGCGGGTTGGGCGTCCAACTCCAAGTACGCCTTCCTGGGCGCGCTGCGCGCTTCCGCGCAGATGCTGTCCTACGAACTGGCCATCGGCTTCGTGCTGGTGACGGTGCTGCTGGTGTCCGGCAGCCTGAACATGTCCGAGATCGTGCATGTGCAGAACCGCGGCTGGTTTGCCGACAAGGGCCTGACGTTCCTGTCCTGGAACTGGCTGCCGCTCTTGCCGCTGTTCGTGATCTACGTGATTTCGGCCGTGGCTGAAACCAACCGCCACCCGTTCGACGTGGTCGAAGGCGAATCGGAAATCGTGGCCGGCCACATGGTCGAATACTCGGGCATGGCGTTCGCGCTGTTCTTCCTGGGCGAATACGCCAACATGATCCTGCTGTCCTGCATGGCCTCGATCATGTTCCTGGGCGGCTGGGCTTCCCCGATCGACATCGCGCCGCTGACCTGGATTCCGGGTTGGATCTGGCTGGGTCTCAAGACGTTCGTCGTGGTCTCGTTGTTCGTGTGGTTCCGCGCGTCGTTCCCGCGCTACCGCTATGACCAGATCATGCGCTTGGGTTGGAAAATCTTCATCCCGCTGACCGGCGTTTGGCTGGTCGTGGTGGCGATCTGGATGCAGACGCCCTGGAACATTTGGCGCTAAGCCGCCAGGCAGAGGCAGGATATGGAAGCGATCAAGGATTTCTTCGGCAGTCTGATGCTGACCGAATTGCTCAAGGGCATGCGCCTGACGGGCAAGTATTTCTTCAAGCGCAAGGTCACCTTGCGCTACCCCCAGGAAAAGACGCCTGCGTCGCCGCGTTTCCGCGGCCTGCACGCGCTGCGCCGCTACCCCAACGGGGAAGAGCGCTGCATCGCGTGCAAGCTGTGTGAAGCCGTGTGCCCCGCGCTGGCGATCACCATCGAGTCGGACCAGCGCGATGACGGCACCCGCCGCACCACGCGTTACGACATCGACCTGACCAAGTGCATTTTCTGCGGCTTCTGTGAGGAAAGCTGCCCCGTGGACTCCATCGTGGAAACGCACATCCACGAATACCACGGTGAAAAGCGCGGCGACCTGTATTTCACCAAAGACATGCTGCTCGCCGTGGGCGACCGCTACGAAGCCGACATCGCCCGCCGCCGGGCCGAAGACGCTCCCTATCGTTGAAGCCCAGGACCTGATCCATGACTTTTACCACTGTCCTGTTTTACATACTGGCCGCCGTGCTGGTGATCGCGGCGTTCCGCGTGATCACCGCGCGCAGCCCGGTCACCGCCGTCCTGCACCTGATCCTGGCCTTCGTCAACGCGGCCATGCTGTGGATGCTGCTTGGCGCCGAGTTCCTCGCGCTGCTGCTGGTGCTGGTATACGTGGGCGCCGTGATGGTGCTTTTCCTCTTCGTCGTGATGATGCTGGACATCCGCATGGATGCCCTGCGCCAGGGTATGAAGACCTACCTGCCGCTCGGCCTGGTCATCGGCCTGGTGATGGTGGTCGAAATGGCCTTCGTGCTGGGTTCGACCTGGTACGGCGCGGGCCCGCAAGCCCCGGTCGCCGGCGACTACAACAACGCCCGCGCGCTGGGCGAGGCCATGTACACCCAGTACATCTACGCCATTGAAGTGGGCGCCGCGCTGCTGCTGGTCGGCATGGTCGCCGCCATCGCGCTGACCCTGCGCCGCCGCCGCGACGTGAAGTACAACGACCCGGTGGCCGCCGTCCGCGTGCGCTCGAAGGACCGTTACCGCATGGTGAGCATGCCCGCCCAGAGCGAGCGCGCCCAGGCGCAGAACGGCACCCCGACCGCCGCCGCGCCCCAAGGAGAACAAAAATGACGCTGACGCTGGCCCACTACCTGATCCTCGGGGCGATCCTGTTCGCCATCGGGATCTTCGGCATCTTCCTGAACCGCCGCAACCTGATCATTCTCCTGATGTCCATCGAGCTGGTGCTCCTGGCCGTCAACATGAACTTCGTGGCGTTCTCCAGCTGGTTCGGCGACACCGCCGGCCAGGTGTTCGTGTTCTTCATCCTGACCGTGGCCGCCGCCGAAGCGGCGATCGGCCTGGCCATCCTGGTGCTGCTGTTCCGCAACCTGAACACGATCAACGTTGACGAACTCGATCGCCTGAAGGGCTGACGGGGTATTGGAAGAAAATGTCTAGCTCACCCAATCTCTACTTGCTCATCGCGCTGGCTCCGCTGGCCGGGGCAATTCTCGCGGGCCTCTTCGGCACCGGGTTCCTGGGCCGTCCCATCGGCCGCCGCGCTTCGCACATGATCACCATCCTGGGCGTGCTCATCTCCACCATCGGTTCGGTGGTGGTGCTGAACGACGTGCTCAATGGCTTGCGCTTCGACGGCGCGGTCTACACCTGGAGCCTGATCGGCCAGACCAAGCTGGAAATCGGCTTCCTGATCGATCCGCTGTCGGCCATGATGATGGTCGTGGTGACTTCGGTGTCGCTGATGGTGCACATCTACACCATCGGCTACATGGCGGATGACCCCGGCTACCAGCGCTTCTTCTCGTACATCTCGCTGTTCACGTTCTCCATGCTGATGCTGGTGATGTCGAACAACATGGTGCAGCTGTTCTTCGGCTGGGAAGCGGTGGGCCTGGTGTCGTACCTGCTGATCGGCTTCTGGTACACCCGTCCCACGGCGATCTTCGCCAACATGAAGGCGTTCCTGATCAACCGCGTCGGCGACTTCGGCTTCGTGCTCGGCATCGGCCTGCTGTTCGCTTACGCCGGCACCATGCACTACGGCGAAGTCTTCGCCCAGGCCGACAAGCTGGCCACGCTGACGCTGCCCGGTTCCGACTGGATGCTGCTGACCGTCGCCTGCATCTGCCTGTTCATCGGCGCCATGGGCAAATCGGCCCAGGTTCCGCTGCACGCCTGGCTGCCTGACTCGATGGAAGGCCCGACCCCGATCTCCGCGCTGATCCACGCCGCCACCATGGTGACGGCCGGCATCTTCATGGTCGCGCGTTTCTCGCCGCTGTTCGAACTGTCCGACGTGGCGCTGTCCTTCATCATCGTGATCGGCGCCATCGGCGCGCTGTTCCTGGGCATCCTGGGCATCATCCAGAACGACATCAAGCGCGTGGTCGCGTACTCCACGCTGTCGCAGCTGGGTTACATGACGGTCGCGCTCGGCGCCTCGGCTTACTCGGTCGCGATCTTCCACCTGATGACGCACGCGTTCTTCAAGGCGCTGCTGTTCCTGGGCGCGGGCTCCGTGATCATCGGCATGCACCATGACCAGGACATCCGCAACATGGGCGGCCTGCGCAAGTACATGCCCATCACCTGGATCACCTTCCTGCTGGGCACGCTGGCCCTGGTCGGCACGCCGTTCTTCTCGGGCTTCTACTCGAAGGAACACATCATCGAGGCCGCCGGCGCCGCCAATGTCTGGGGCGCGAACTTCGCGTACTACTCGACCCTGATCGGCGTGTTCGTGACCTCGCTGTACTCGTTCCGCGTGTACTTCCTGGTCTTCCACGGCAAGGAACGCTTCGATACCACCGGTCACGGCCATGGTCACGACGACCATCACCACGCCGCCGACGTCGACCATGAGCCGGACGGCCATGGCCATCACGGCACGCCGCACGAGTCGCCCTGGGTGGTCACGCTGCCGCTGGTGCTGCTGGCGATCCCGTCGGTCATCATCGGCGCCCTGGTGGTCGATCCGATGCTGTTCGGCAAGTTCTTCGACGGCGTGATCAAGGTCCTGCCGCAGCATCCTGCGATGCACGAGCTGCACGAAGAGTGGCACGGTTGGGTGGCCTTCGGCCTGCACGCCTTCCAGACGGTTCCGTTCTGGCTGGTCGTGGCTGGCGCCGTCACCGCCTGGTACTGCTATCTGATCAACCCGAAGGTTCCGGCCAAGATCCAATCCAGCCTGTCCGGCATCAACAAGGTGCTCGAGAACAAGTACTACGTGGATTGGGTCAACGAGCAGATCATCGCCCGCGGCCTGCGCTGCCTGGGCCGTGGCCTGTGGCAGACCGGTGACCGCGGCATCATCGACGGCCTGCTGATCAACGGCAGCGCCCGTGTGGTGGGCTGGGTGGCAGCGGTCAGCCGTCACCTGCAGTCCGGCTTCATCTATCACTACGCGTTCGCGATGATCATCGGCATCATGGCGCTGGTGACTTTCTTTGTGCTGATTCCCCAATGATGGCAAGCGAGATGGCATCCAACACTTTCCCCTGGCTCACGCTTGCGATCTTTGTCCCGATCGTATTCGGCCTGCTGGTGCTGGCGGTGGGCCGTGACGACCGTCCCGGCCTGACGCGCGGCCTGTCGCTCGTCGGCTCAATCGCCGGTTTCCTCGTCACGATCCCGCTGTACACCGGTTTCGACTCCACCACGGCCAAGATGCAGTTCGTGGAGAAGACCTCCTGGATCGAGGCCTTCAACGTCAATTACCACCTGGGCATCGACGGCATCTCGATGTGGTTCGTGCTCCTGACCGCCTTCATCACCATCATCGTGGTGCTGGCCGGCTGGGAAGTCATCACCAGCCGCGTGTCCCAGTACATGGCCGCCTTCCTGATCCTGTCGGGTCTGATGGTGGGCGTGTTCTGCGCGCTGGACGGCATGCTGTTCTACGTGTTCTTCGAAGCCACGCTGATCCCGATGTACATCATCATCGGCGTCTGGGGCGGCCCGAACCGCGTGTACGCGGCGTTCAAGTTCTTCCTGTACACGCTGATGGGCTCGCTGCTGACGCTGGTCGCCTTCGTGTACCTGTGGAACGTGTCGGGCGGTTCGTTCGACATCCTGACCTGGCAGCAGACCAAGCTGGGCTACACCCCGCAGATCCTGATCTTCGTGGCTTTGCTGGCGGCCTTTGCCGTCAAGGTGCCGATGTGGCCGGTCCACACGTGGTTGCCCGACGCTCACGTCGAAGCTCCCACGGGCGGCTCGATCGTGCTGGCCGCGATCATGCTGAAGCTGGGCGCCTACGGTTTCCTGCGCTTCTCGCTGCCGATCGCGCCTGACGCCTCGCACAGCCTGGCCGGCATGATGATCACGCTGTCGCTGATCGCCGTGATCTACATCGGCCTGGTCGCGATCGTCCAGGACGACATGAAAAAGCTGGTGGCGTATTCGTCCGTCGCTCACATGGGCTTCGTGACGCTGGGCTTCTTCATCTTCAACACGGCCGGCGTCGAAGGCGCCATCGTGCAGATGATCTCGCACGGCTTCGTGTCGGGCGCCATGTTCATGTGTATCGGCGTGCTCTATGACCGCATGCACTCGCGCCGCATCGCCGACTACGGCGGCGTGGTCAACGTCATGCCGCGTTTCGCCACCTTCTTCATCCTGTTCTCGATGGCCAACAGCGGCCTGCCGGCCACCAGCGGTTTCGTCGGCGAGTTCATGGTGATCATGGGCGCGGTCGAGCACAACTTCTGGATCGGCCTGCTGGCGGCGACCGCCCTGATCCTGGGCGCTTCGTATTCGCTGTGGATGGTCAAGCGCGTGGTCCTGGGCGACGTCGCCAACGACCACGTGCGTGAACTGACCGATATCAACCGCCGCGAGTTTGTGATTCTTGGCGTGATGGCGATCGCCGTGTTGTACATGGGGATCTATCCCAAGCCCTTTACCGACGTGATGCACGTTTCGGTGGAGGCCCTGCTGCAACACGTTGCCGTCTCGAAACTGTAAGACAAGACAATGATGCAATCCCAAATCGATTTCGCCCTGGCGACACCGGAAATCCTCCTGCTGGTTTTCGGCCTGGCTATCCTGCTCGTCGACGCGGTCAGCAATCACCCCGAGCGCAAGCCGACGTTTCTGCTGACCATGCTTGCATTGGGCGTGCTGACCGTCGTGTCGGCCCTGCAATGGAAGAACGGCGTTGTTGGTTCGACCTTCAACGGCCTGTACGTCACCGACGAACTGTCGCATCTGCTCAAGATCGCGTCCTACATCGCCGTGGCCGCGACCCTGGTCTATGGCCGTGTCTACGCGCAAGTGCGCGACATGATGCGCGGCGGCGAACTCTACGTCCTGACGCTGTTCGCCCTGCTGGGCCAGATGGTCATGATCTCCTCCGGGAACCTGATCTCCATCTACCTGGGCCTGGAGCTGATGTCGCTGGCGCTGTACGCGCTGATCGCGCTGCGCCGCGACAACGTCGTCGCCACCGAAGCCGCCATGAAGTACTTCGTGCTGGGCGCGCTGGCCTCGGGCTTCCTGCTGTACGGCATGTCCATGATCTACGGCGCCACCGGCCACCTGGATCTGGCTGAAGTGTCCAAGGTCATCGCCGCGGGCAAGGCCGAGAAGCTGGCCCTGGTGTTCGGCATCGTGTTCCTGGTGTCGGGCCTGGCGTTCAAGCTCGGCGCCGTGCCGTTCCATATGTGGGTTCCGGACGTCTACCAGGGTTCGCCCACCGCCGTCACCCTGATCCTGGGTGGCGCGCCCAAGCTGGCCGCCTTCGCCATCACGCTGCGCCTGCTGGTCGATGGCCTGCACGGCCTGGCCGCCGACTGGCAGCCGATGCTGATGATCCTGGCGGTGCTGTCGCTGGCCATCGGCAACCTGACGGCCATCGCGCAGACCAACTTCAAGCGCATGCTGGCCTATTCGACCATCTCGCACATGGGCTTCGTGCTGCTGGGCCTGATGTCGGGTTCGGTCGCGGGCAAGCCGGAACTGTCGTCGGCCGCCTACGGCGCCTCGCTGTTCTACATGCTGACCTACGTGCTGACCACGCTGGCCAGCTTCGGCATCGTGCTGCTGCTGTCGCGCCAAGGTTTCGAGTGCGAGCACATCGACGACCTGAAGGGCCTGAACCGCCGCAGCCCGTGGCATGCCGCCATCGTGCTGCTGCTGATGTTCTCGCTGGCCGGCATTCCGCCGCTGGTGGGCTTCTACGCCAAGCTGGCCGTGCTGCAGGCGCTGGTCAGCGCAGGCCACGTGACCCTGGCCGTGATCGCCGTGCTGTTCTCGCTGATCGGCGCGTTCTACTACCTGCGCGTGGTCAAGGTCGTGTACTTCGACGAGCCGGCCGCCGATGCCGCGCCGATGGTCGCCACCTGCGGCCAGCGCGGCGTGCTGTCGGTCAACGGCGCCCTGATCCTGATCCTGGGCATCCTGCCGGGCGGCCTGATGGCCCTGTGCGTGCAGGCAATCCGCAGCTCGCTCAGCCTGTAAACGGAAAACGGGGCCATGAACCAGACTCTGGCGGTATGGCTGTTGATCGCGCTGGCCCTGGTCAGCGCGAATCTCCCGTTCCTGACGGAGCGGGTCTTCGCTGTCATGCCCTGGAAGCAGGGCGGGGTGGCGGCAGTCAAACCGTTCTGGATGCGCCTGATCGAAGTGCTGGTGTTCTACGCCATCGTCGGTGCGCTCGGTTTCGCGTTCGAATCCACGCTGGGCAACCGCTTTTCCCAGACCTGGGAGTTCTACGCGATCACGCTGAGCCTGTATCTGGTGCTGGCGTATCCGGGGTTTGTGTACCGGTACCTGTTCAAGCGGCACCCGCGCCTGCGCACCTGAAGGCAGCCTGGTTCATGCATGAAAAACGCCCTGTGGGGCGTTTTTTTTCGTGGGTGCATGAAACCGGCTTAGCCTGTGCCTTTTGAGCTTGCTGATGCCTTTCCTTGCCCATTCGCGGGTATTCGGGAGGGCGGAGCTACTCAGCGTCTTGCACTAGCGGATACCCGGCGGGAGCCCTCCGAAGACCTGTGGGGGATAACCCGCTTATGGTGTTGTTTTTTCATCTTTTGGATGAGTTTGGGTCTTTCATTCAGGTTTCATTCAGCCGCACAGTTCAGAATCGCAAACGTTAAAAAAACAAGAATCGTTGCTATTTACATTCGGAGAAGCTGGTTTGAAGCCCCAAGATACGTATTCGCTGAATACGCTCACTACCTCCCTGGCCGCCGCGATCGCGGCTCCCGCGCTGTTCATCAGTCCGTACGCCGCCGCCCAATCCGCGGATTCGGGCGTGACGCAACTTGCGCCCGTGCGCGTGGAGGGTGAGGGGTCGTCGTACCAGACCTCCACGGCGCAGTCGCCCAAGTTCACGGCCCCCTTGCTGGACACCCCGCGCACGGTGCAGGTCGTGCCAAAGCAGGTGATCCAGGACCAGGCTGCGTCCACGCTGCAGGACGTCCTGCGCAATTCGCCCGGCATCACGTTCGGCGCGGGCGAGGGCGGTCGCCCAGGCGGCGACCTGCCGATCATCCGCGGCCAGAATTCCGCCGGCAGCATTTTCCTGGACGGCATTCGCGATTCCAGCACGCAGGTGCGCGACACCTTCAACCTGGAGCAGGTCGAAGTCATCAAGGGGCCGGACTCGGTCTATTCCGGCCGCGGCGGCGCGGGCGGCAGCATCAACATGGTCAGCAAGACGCCCAAGGCCACCGACTTCACGGAAGCCACGGCGCAGATCGGCACGGACAGCAACTACCGTGCGACCATCGACAGCAATTGGCGCCTGGCCGACAAGGCCGCGTTCCGCCTGAACGTCATGGGCAACAAGGGTGACGCGCCCGGCCGTGACGACGCGGTGGACTTCGAGCGTTGGGGCGTGGCGCCCTCGCTGACCTTGGGCGTGGGTACGCCGACGCGCATCACGCTGAGCTACTACCACTACCAAGACGACAGCATGCCGGATTACTCCATCCCGTATGACCCGAAAACGGGCCAGCCGGTGACGGAGACCATGGGTGTAAGCCGCAAGAGCTTCTATGGCTTGAAGGGCCGCGATTTCATGAAGACCCGCGACGACGTCGCTACCGTGGACTTCCAGCACGACTTCTCCGACAAGCTGCAACTGCGCAACGTGACGCGCTATGGCCGCGGCACCACCGATTTTGCGGCGACCAACCCCGACGACAGCAAGGGCAACGTTCCGAATGGCCTGGTGTACCGGGCGCTCAAGTCGGGCTACTACGTCACCAAGAGCTTCGCCAACCAGACCAACCTGACGGGCGAATTCGATACCGGCAGCCTGAAGCACTCGTTCGACCTGGGCTTCGAGTACAGCAACATCAAGCAGGACAAGGACAGCTACACCGAGTCGGGCGTTCCCGCTGGAACGAGCGGCTGCGTGACTGGCACCGCCAACGGCAAGAATACCTACGCCAATCCGGCGCTTTGCGCCTCGTTGTGGGATCCGGACCCGGGCACCTACTATCCTGGACATCTGCAACGGAACAACAATCCGGCGCGCTACAACACGGATACGGTCGCGCTCTACGGCTTCGACACGATCAAGTTCAACGAGCAATGGCAAGCCAGCCTGGGCCTGCGTTGGGACAATTACCGTACCAGCGGCAGCAACATCGCCAAGGGCCGCAATGACCCGGCCAGCACGCCGGCGTTCTACAGTACCAGCCGCGAGGACAACCTCTTTAACTACCAGGTTGGCTTGGCATACAAGCCCGCGCCCAACGGCACCATCTACGCCACTTACGGAACTTCGTCCACGCCGTCCGCCATCGCCTCCAGCGCGATCAGCGATGCCGTGTCGGTCACAAACCAGTCGCTGGAGCCTGAGAAGAGCCGTACGGTCGAACTGGGCACGAAGTGGCAGGTGTTCGATGATCGCCTGACGTTGTCGGCGGCGGCTTTCCAGGACATTCGCAAGAACACCAGCGTCGCGGTCTCGGCCACCGAGACCGCGCAGGTCGGCGAGGCCAAGGTGCGCGGCATCGAACTGGGCTTCTCGGGCAGCATCACGCCCAAGTGGAACGTGTTCGGCGGCTACACCTTCATGGACAGCGAAATGACCAAGGGCGCCTACAACAGCGGCGCCGTGGGCCAGGACCTGCCCAACACGCCGCGCAATGCCTTCAGCCTGTGGACCACCTACAAGGTGCTGCCCAAGCTGACGGTCGGCGGCGGCGCCTACTACGTGGACAAGGTGTACGGCAATTCGGACGCGACCAAGAACGCCGACGGCACGCCCAAGGCGCGCTGGGTGCCTTCCTACTGGCGCTTCGACGCCATGGCCGCGTACGAATTCAACGACCATATGTCGGCGCAGTTGAATGTGCTGAATATTTTCGACGAAACCTACTACACCAAGGCCTATGCGGCGCACTACGCGGCGCTGGGCACGGGCCGGGCGGCGCTGCTCTCGCTGCGCGTGCGGTACTGATACGCCGCTGCAATGAAAAAGCCACCGCGAGGTGGCTTTTTTCATGCTCGCCCGCCGGCTGCAGGCACAGGCGCCGGGCGTGACGCGTTCAGCTCTCGAACCAGTTCAGCACCCCGTCCAGTCCCGACACATTCAGCGCGTAGCGCGTCTGCTGACGCACCAGCGGCTTGGCGTGGTAGGCGACGGGGAAGCCGGCGATGCCCAGCATCTTCAGGTCGTTGGCGCCGTCGCCCATGGCGATGATCTGCTCCTGGGAGGCGCCGTGCTGGCGGGCGAACTCGCGCAGGTGGGCTTCCTTGGCGTCGGCGTCGAGGATGTCGCCCAGGACCTTGCCGGTCAGCACGCCGTTGGCGATTTCCAGGGTGTTGGCGTGCGCGCTGTCCAGGTTCAGGCGCTGGCGCAGGCGTTCGGTGAAGAAGGTGAAGCCGCCGGAGACCAGCAGCACCTTGATGCCGGCGGCCTGGGCGGTGGAAATCAGGCGTTCGGCGCCGGGATTCAGGCGCAGCTTTTCCGTATAGACCTGTTCCAGCGCATCGGCCGGCACGCCTTCGAGCAGGGCGACGCGGCGGCGCAGGCTTTCGGAGAAGTCCTTGATCTCGCCGCGCATCGCGGCCTCGGTGATTTCGGAGACCTTGTCCTTCAGGCCCGCCACGCCGGCGATCTCGTCGATGCATTCGATGTTGATCAGCGTGGAGTCCATGTCCATGGCCAGCACCTTGCATCCCGACAGCTTCAGGCCGGCGGACAGGAAGGCGGTGTCGACGCCGTGGCGTTCGGCCCAGCCGACGACCTCGGCGCGGGTGGCATCGTCGTGTTGTACGTCGAGCAGGCGGGCGGCGGTGGCGCTGATGCGTGCGACGCCTTGCGCCTGGGCCAGGGCTGCCAGCTGTTCGGCGTGTTCCACGGTCAGGCCGGGGGATTGGACGACAAGGTGATGGGTAGTCATAAAAATCAGTGTGGTTTGACGGTTACTTCAAGGCGCGCAGCACGGCGCGCACGGCGTCGGCGCGGGCCGGAATCTGCGCGGCCTTGATCTCAACCCGCAATTTATCCTGTCCCGCCAGTTTGATGTGACGCTGGCGCTGCACGAGTTCGATGATCTTGCCGGGATCGACCGAGGTCTTGGGGCCGAATTGCAGCAGCGCCTGGGTTTCGCTGGCGTCGATCTTGACGATGCCCAGGGGCTGGGCGGCCAGGCGCAGGCGGTGCGTGGCGAGCAGCGTCTGCGCGGCCTCGGGCAGCTTGCCGAAGCGGTCGATCAGTTCTTCCTGGATGTGGATCAGGTCGTCTTCGTCCGCGGCGTGCGCCAGGCGCTTGTAGATGCCCAGGCGCGCATGGACGTCGGCGCAATAGTCGGACGGCAGCAGCGCCGGGGCGTGCAGGTTGACTTCGCAGGCCAGGTTGAAGGGCGCGTCCAGGTCGGGTTCTTCGCCGGCGCGCAGTGCGCGCACGGCTTCGTTGAGCATCTCGTTGTACATCGAGAAGCCCACTTCCTGGATGTTGCCGGACTGCGAATCGCCCAGCACTTCGCCCGTGCCGCGGATCTCCAGGTCATGCATGGCCAGGTAGAAGCCCGAACCCAGCTCTTCCATGGTCTGGATGGCTTCCAGGCGCTTCTTGGCGTTGTTGGTGATGGCGTCCTCGCCGGGCGTCAGCAGGTAGGCGTAGGCCTGGTGGTGCGAGCGCCCGACCCGGCCGCGCAGCTGGTGCAGTTGGGCCAGCCCGAAGCGGTCGGCGCGGTGGATCACAATGGTGTTGGCACTGGGCACGTCGATGCCGGTTTCGATGATGGTGGTGCACAACAGCACGTTGTAGCGCTGCTGGTAGAAGCCCTTCATCACCTGTTCCAGCTCGCGCTCGGGCATCTGGCCATGGGCCACGGCGATGCGGGCCTCGGGCACCAGTTCTTCCAGGCGGGCGCGGCGGTTGTGGATGGTCTCGACTTCGTTGTGCAGGAAATAGCACTGGCCGCCGCGCTTGAGTTCGCGCAAGAGCGCTTCGCGCAGGGTGCTGCCGTCCTCGCGCCGCACGAAGGTCTTGATGGCCAGGCGCTTTTGCGGCGCGGTGGCGATGACGGAGAAGTCGCGGATGCCTTCCAGCGACATGCCCAGCGTGCGCGGAATGGGCGTGGCGGTCAGCGTCAGCACGTCGACCTCGGCGCGCAGCGCTTTCAAGGCTTCCTTCTGGCGCACGCCGAAGCGGTGTTCCTCGTCGATGATGACCAGGCCCAGGCGCTTGAATTTCACGTCCTTGGACAGGATCTTGTGGGTGCCGATGACGATGTCCACGCGGCCGTCGTTGATGCCTTCGATGGCGGCGGAAACTTCCTTGGCCGAGCGGAAGCGCGACAGCTCCACGACCTTCACGGGCCAGTCGGCGAAGCGGTCGGAGAAGGTCTGCGCATGTTGTTCGGCCAGCAGCGTGGTGGGGCAGAGCAGGGCGACCTGCTTGCCGTTGGCCACGGCCAGGAAGGCGGCGCGCAGCGCGACCTCGGTCTTGCCGAAGCCCACGTCGCCGCAGACCAGGCGGTCCATGGGGCGGCCGGAGGTCATGTCGGCGATGACGGCCTCGATGGCGGCGGCCTGGTCGGCTGTTTCCTCGAAGCCGAAGCCCTCGGCGAAGGCCTGGTAGTCGTTGAGCGGCAGGTTGAAGGCGTAGCCTTCGCGGGCGGCGCGCTGGGCGTACAGCGCCAGCAGCTCGGCGGCGGTGTCGCGGACCTGGCGGGCGGCCTTGCGGCGCGCCTTGTCCCATTGGCCGGAGCCCAGCTGGTGCAGGGGCGCGGCTTCCGGATCGGCGCCGCTGTAGCGGGCGATCACGTGCAGCTGCGACACCGGCACGTACAGCGTGCTGCCGTTGGCGTACTCCAGATGCAGGAATTCCATCCCGCCTTCGCCCATGTCCATGTTGACCAGGCCGTGGTAGCGGCCGATGCCGTGCTGCGCATGGACCACGGGGTCGCCTGCACGCAGCTCGGACAGGTCGCGCACCATGGCTTCGACGTTGCTGGCGCGTTCCTGGTCGCGCTTGCCGCGGCGGCCGGTGGTGGCCAGGCCCGGGTACAGGTCGTTTTCGGTGAGGAAGGCCAGATTGGCCTGGGGCAGCCCGAAGCCGGTGGACAGCGGCGCGGCGACGATGCCGAAATGGGCGTCCGAGGCGAGGAAGGCTTCGATGGTGTCGGGCTGTGCGTCCGGTGTGACGCCGAACTCGTTGAGCATCTGCACCAGGGTCTCGCGCCGGCCGGCGGAGTCGGCGCACAGCAGCACGCGTGTCTGGCCGGCCTGCACCAGCGCGCGCAGCTTGGCGATGGGATCTTCAGAACGCCGCGCCACGCTCACATCAGGCGCCGCGCGGAAGTCCGGGTGCGGCTGGCCGGCGGTCAGCGACAGGCGACGGAAGTCCTTCAGCCGCGCGTAGAGCGTCTCGTTGTCCAGGAACAGTTCGGACGGCGGCAGCACCGGCCGTTCGCGGTCGCTCTTGAGGAAGCCGTAGCGGCTGGAGGTGTCCTGGTTGAAGCGCTGGATGGCGTCGTCGATGTCGCCTACGGTGACGGTGACCGTGCCTTGCGTCAGGTAGTCGAACAGGGTCGCCGTTTCCTCGAAGAAGAGCGGCAGGTAGTACTCGACGCCGGCGAACGGAATGCCGTTGCCGATGTCCTTGTAAGGCAAGGCGCGCGAAGGATCGCCTTCGAAGACTTCACGGAAGCGCGCCCGGAAGCGGTTGCGCGCGTCTTCGTCCATCGGGAATTCGCGGCCGGGCAGCAGCTGCACTTCGCGCACCGGGTACAGGCTGCGCTGCGTGTCCACGTCGAAGCTGCGGATGGTCTCGATCTCGTCGTCGAACAGGTCCAGGCGGTAGGGCACCACCGAGCCCATGGGGAACAGGTCGATCAGGCCGCCGCGCAGGCAGAACTCGCCGGGCGCCGTCACCTGGGTGACGTGGTTGTAGTTGGCCAGGGTCAGCTGGGCGCGCAGCGCGGCTTCGTTGAGCTTGTCCTTCTGCTTGAAGGAAAAGGTGTAGGCCGCAAGGAAAGAGGGCGGCGCCAGCCGGTACAGCGCCGTGGTGATCGGCACGGTCAGCACGTCCACCGACTTGGTCATCAGCGAGTGCAGCGTGTGCAGGCGTTCCGAAATCAGGTCCTGGTGCGGCGAGAAGGCGTCGTAGGGCAGCGTTTCCCAGTCGGGCAACTGGCGCACCCGCAGGTCCGGGGCGAACAGCTGGATTTCCTCGGCCAGGCGCTGGGCCTCGACCGGCTCGGCGGTCAGGATGACCAGCGGCGCCGAGGCCTGCCGCGCCAGATCCGCCAGCAGCCAGGCATCGCCGGACCCTGGCGGGCGCGGCTGCGCATAGCGCGCGCCGGCCTTCAGCGCGGACAGAGTGGGGGCCGTGGCGGGGACGGGAGGCGCGAAGGTAGCGGGGGCGGAGGGGGCTGGCATCAGGCTGGAAGCAGGCATCAAGCGGAAGATTATAAAATCACCGCACCATGTCTGCCTCCCTCATTGCAATCGTGCCCGCTGCGGGCGTAGGGGCCCGCGCCAGCCGGCCCGGGCATGAAACCGTGCCTAAGCAATACCGTCCGCTGTCTGGACAGCCCATGCTGCGCCACGCGGTATGCGCGTTGCTGGCCGATGAACGCATCTCGCAGGTGCGGGTGGCCGTGACGCCCGGCGACGGCTGGGTGGATGCGGCGCTGGCCGGCCTGCCGCGCACCGTGTGGCGCGCCTGCGGCGGCGCGACGCGTGCGGATACCGTGGCGGGTGCGCTGGCCGACAGCGGCGTGGCCGACGATACCTGGGTGCTGGTGCACGATGCTGCGCGCCCTGGGCTGCCTGCGGCCGCGCTGGGCCGGCTGATCGACGCCTGCCTGGCGGACCCCGTGGGCGGCCTGTTGGCGCTGCCCGTGGCGGACACCGTCAAGGGCGGCCACGAGCGCGTGGAGCGCACGCTGGACCGCAACGGCCTGTGGCTGGCGCAGACCCCGCAGATGTTCCGGGCCGGCGTGCTGCGCGATGCGCTGACGGCGGCCTCCGTGAGCGGCGCGGCCGTCACCGACGAGGCCTCGGCCATCGAGGCGGCAGGTTACGCGCCGCTGCTGGTGCCCGGCGCCATGCGCAATTTCAAGGTGACATGGCCGGACGATTTCGAACTGATGGAAAAATGGCTATGAGTATTCCTTTCCGCGTCGGCCAGGGTTTCGACGTGCATGCGCTGGTCGAGGGGCGCCCGTTGATCATCGGCGGCGTCACGATCCCCCACACGCATGGCCTGCTGGGGCATTCGGACGCGGACGTGCTGCTGCACGCCATTACCGACGCGCTGCTGGGCGCCGCCGGCCTGGGCGATATCGGCCGGCACTTTCCGGATACCGACCCGGCCTTCAAGGGCGCCGACAGCCGCGTGCTGCTGCGCGAGGCCATGGCGCGCGTGCGCGCCGCGGGCTGGACGCCAGTGAACATCGACGCCACGCTGCACGCGCAGGCGCCCAAGATCGGTCCGCACGCGCCGGCCATGGTGAAGAACATCGCCGCGGATACCGGGCTGGCCGAGACCGAGGTCAACATCAAGGCCAAGACCAACGAGGGCCTGGGGTACCTGGGCCGCAAGGAAGGCATCGCGGCGACGGTGGTGGCCTTGCTGGCGCGCGCGGCTTCCTAGCTCGCGCGAGGGTTCCGCGGCACCACGGCCGAATGCGCTTTTCCGCTGTTCATTTAGTTTGGATACATCTTTAACAAATGAATAAGCGGGTCGAATTGATCTGGCATATTCTGCGCTACTTCAATTCGACTACTGAGACATTCGGATGCATTTACGTGGCATCGCCCTGGCTTCCATCTTCAGCGCGGTAAGCCTGCCCGCGCATGCGCAGTACGAGCAGCAGTTGGGCCCGCTGGCCGGTGCGGTCAAGCAGCAGATGCTGGAGGGCTGGACCGCTGGCGTGCAGGATGGATGGTTCACCCTGCACAACGCGAACAAGGCCGACAGCGAACAGACCCTGTACATGAATGTCGGGCCGGCGCCGGAATCGGGCCGGGTGACCGACGTCAATGTGGTCGTCAAGTCTCCGAATCCGAAAGCGTCCATCGGCGTGGCGCTGAGCAACCGCGCCAACAAGAGCCTGTGCCTGCTCGAACTCACGGCCGACAAGAACACACTGCTGTTCTGTCTGCAGGGGCAGAACCGCCGTGACATCGCGTCGCTGCCCAACATTGCGAAGCTGGACGGTTCCGACCGCATCAGAGTGGTCGAGCTGCCGGGCGCGGCCCGTTTCATCGTCAACGGCCAGCAGATCGGCGATGTCAGCAATGAGCCCGCCACGGGTTCTGAACTGGGCATCATGGCCTACGACGTAGGTACCTTCGGCGTCGCCGACTTCAAGATCACGATGACTGGCGGCCAATCCGGCGCGGCGCCGGCGGCTGCCGGGACCTTGCCCGCGCGCGGCGGCAACGCAGGCGGCGGCACGGCGCAAAAGCCCCAGGCGCAGGCTCCGGCCGCTGGACAGGGCGGCGGCGACTACAACCCGGCCTTGCCGGGGGAAGGCCCCTATCCGCGCTTTGGCGGCGACACCATGCGCATCGTGTCGGTGTACATCGGCATCATGCGCAGCATCTTCATGCACGAGTTCGGGCACGCCCTGATCGGCGAGCTGGAGCTGCCCTCGACGGGGGCGGAAGAGGACGCGGTCGACATCTACTCGGCGCTGCAGATCGTCGAGCCGACCATGTATCCGTCGGACAACAAGGAAGTGAACACCATGGCGCAGGACGCGGCAAAGTACGCGGCCTTGCAGTGGTACTACAGCGGCAAGGTGGCCGAGCGCAGGGGAGCCGACGCCTCCTCGGCCTGGCAAGACGAGCACACTGGCGACCTGAAGCGTTTTCGCAACATGCTCTGCATCATGTACGGCGGCAACCCCGCCGTGTTCGAGTCCATTGCCAAACACGTCGGGCTGGAGGACCGGACCCGGGCGCGTTGCGCGGATGAATTCAACAAGCAGAACCGCGCCTGGAACAAGATCCTGGCGCCTCACACGCGCGTGGGCACCTGGACGCCCGAAGGCCAGCAGCCGGCGAATGCGCCCGGCGCGCCGGTGAAGGTGGTGTTCCAGCCGTCCAAGCGCAAGATCGGCAACTTGTTTGCGAACAATCTGTCCGAAGCGATCTCGAACAACATCAAGCTGCTGGGCGAGCGCTACGTGCTGCCGCGCCCGGTCAACGTGGTGTTCAAGGACTGCGGCCAGCTCAATGCCTGGTACAGCCCGCGCGAAGGCTCGATCACCATGTGCTACGAACTGATCGAAAACATCGCGGTGATGATTTCCGACATCGAGATGGGCACCGTGGGCGGCGAGGTCGCGGCCCAGGGTGGCGGCGCCCCAGGCTCGGCCGCGCCGCGTCAGCAGCCGGCGCCGGGGCAGGGCCTGCCTGCCAGCGCCATCGACGAGCTGAAGGACTTTGGCGTGCCCGCCACGACCATGCTGTTCACCGCGCCGTACAAGGGGCCGACGCCCAACAAGATCTACCGGGCCCAGGTGATCACGACTGCCGACCTGGTCGGGATGATCAAGAAAGACAAGAATCTCCTGATCGTCGACACCAGCGGGCTGCGCGACACGGTGCCCATCGGTTATCCGCTGACAGATGCGGGTTCGGACGGCAGCGTCACGGATCACCTGCAGCAAGGCTTCGACGCCTGGCTGTTGAAGAACAACGGTGGCGATCGCAAGGCGCCCGTCGTGATCCTGGGCGCCGGCATGAACGATCGTTCCGCCTACAACGCGGCGTTGCGCGCCGGCACATTGGGCTGGACCGTGTACTGGTACCGCGGCGGCGTTGAGGCCTGGGTCGCCAACGGCCTGCCGACCACGTCGAGCATGCCGAAGAAATAAGCGATCGACAGCCCTGCATAAGAAAACCCGCCTGCGGCATGCGCCGCAGGCGGGTTTTTTATTGCGCGAGGCCGTTTACTTGCCTTGGGCAGCCAGCGCCAGGGCGGCGGCGTTGACCACGGCGGCAATGCGGCCGGCGTCGCGCAGCTGTTCGGTCGACAGGCCGTCGTTCTTCAGGTTCTCGTAGTGCGAGGCCACGCAGAAATGGCACTTGCCGATGATGGAGGCCACCAGCGCGAACAGTTCGAAGCGCTTCTTTTCGACGCCGCCGTGGGTGGCGTAGGCGTTCATGCGCAACTGGGCCGGCAGGCTCTTCAGTTGGGCGTCGCCGGTCATTTCGACGTAGGGATACCAGGTGTTGTTCATGCCCATGAGGGCAGAGGCCGTCAGCGCGGCGTTGGCGTCGCCTTCCGACAGGCCGCTCTTGAAGGCTTCGACCAGCACCGGGCTGCGCGCGGCATAGGCGGCGGACAGGGCGGCGCCGACGGCATCTTCGGGAGCCAGGGTTGAGCGGGCGATCACGGCGTCCAGATTCAGGCGGATGTCCTTGGCCCAATCCGGCAGTTGTTCCTTAATGGTCGTAAGAAATTCCATAGCTTTTACCTATAATCTAGAGCAGTTAAAGCCCAGCGCAGGACCCGCAATCGGGTCCCGGGCCGGGCTGGAAATTACAGCGTGGCGCCGCCAACCGTACGGTTGCACGGGCACAGCTCGTCGGTTTGCAGGCCGTCGAGCAGACGCAGAACTTCTTCCGGGTTACGGCCGACGTTCAGGTTGTTCACCGAAACGTGCTGGATCGTGTTGTCCGGATCAACGATGAAGGTGGCGCGCAGGGCAACGCCAGCACCCTTTTCACGCACGCCCAGCTGGTCGATCAGGGCGCCGGTGGTGTCGCCGAACTGGTAGTGACCCAGCTTGTTGAGGTCCGGGTGCTCACGGCGCCAGGCCAGCTTGACGAATTCGTTGTCGCTCGAACCGCCCAGCAGGACGGCGTCGCGGTCTTCGAAATCCTTGGCCAGCTTGTTGAAGCCGACGATTTCGGTCGGGCAAACAAACGTGAAGTCTTTCGGGTAGAAGTAGATGACCTTCCACTTGCCGGGGAACGAGCTTTCGGTGATGTCTTCAAACGCCGACACGCCGTTTTCTTCGTGCTGGTTGAAGCCGGGCTTGACGCCGGTGACCTTGAAGGGTTCGAGTTTGTCGCCAACAGTTTTCATGTTTACTCCCAGTTGTTGGTGGAATTAAGGCTGCGCCTCAAACCTTAATTCTACGCTATGGATTTTCGTTGTCTAATTGATAATTCCTAAACTTCGCTTTGGGCAACTCTATCCTTGCGGTCAGGCCGCCGCCCTCGCGCGGCAGCATGCGCAGCGAGCCGCCCACGTGCTTGAGCAGGCGTTCGACGATGGCCAGGCCGAGACCCGCGCCGCTGACGCCAGTGCGTGCCGCCTCGCCGCGCGAGAACGGCCGCAGCAGGCGGTCGACGTCTTCCGGCGCGATGCCGGGACCGCGGTCGGACACCTCGATCACGATCATGGAGCCTTCAGCTTGCAGTGTCATGACGAGATGCGCCATGCCGTCGGCGGAACGGCCGTAGCGTCGCGCATTCTCGATCAGGTTGCTGACGATGCGCTTGAGGTCCAGCGCCGTGATGCGGGCGCGCAGGCCCGGTTCCAGCGTGGCGTCCAGCTCCCCGCCCAGGGATGCGGTATGGCTGCGTTCGCGTTCGTAGAGCTCGGCCAGCACCGCGGAGATGTCCGTGGCCAACTGCGGCAAGGTGCCGGCGGGGCGCGCGTACTCCATCAATTGGCCGATGCTGTGGTCGATCTGGCCCAGGTCTTCGTCGATGGCCTGGCGGGCGTCCTCGGACACGCCGCTCAACTCGATCTCGAGTCGCATGCGCGCAAGCGGCGTGCGCAGGTCGTGCGAGATCCCCGCGAGCATCAGCTCGCGGTCGGCCTCCGCCTGTCTCAGGTCCTTGGCCATGCGGTTGAACGAGGCGTTCAGGTCGCGGATCTCCAGCGGTCCCTGCTCGGGCAGGGCAGCGGGGGTTTCGCCCCGCGACAGCACCTGGGCGGCCCGGGCCAGCCGCGATAGCGGCCGGTTGACGAAGCCCACGCTGACCGCGGCGCCCACCAGCGACAGCAATAGCGCCGTGGCGCCCCAGCCCAGCCATTCGATCCCGCCCGTCAGGCCGATCTGCTCGCGCTCGAACACCAGCCAGTAAAGGTCTTTCTCTATCTGGAAACTGACCCAGAAGCCGGGCACCTGGTTGACGCCCCAGGCAATCTGCGTTTCCGGGCCGAAGCGCGTGCGGATGTGCTGGGCAACGCGTTGCCAGTAATCGTCGTCGGGGAGGGCTTCGGCGAAGTCGGTGACTTCGCGCGGATAGACCTGGATGCCTTCGTTGGTGGCCAAGTCCAGCAGCAGCTTGCTGCGCTCGTCGTTATGCGAGTAGATCAGCGCGGTGCGCGTGATATTGACGGCCGTGATCACCCGCTGCGCCATTTGATTGGCGCGCGGTCCCAGCTCCATGCTGAAAAATACTTGTAGCCACGCGCCCAGGCTGACGAGCATCAGCGCGGCGAGCAACAGGAACGTGCGGCCGAACAAGCCGAGCCGCAAACGTGATGTCAGGTTCCTGAAGGTTCTGCGCAAGCGGGGCACGAGGCTGCGCTCCTGCCCGGGGCGGGCGAGTCGGTCAGCTACCACCGTCCGGCACAAACACGTATCCGAGACCCCAGACGGTCTGGATGAATACGGGCTTGGACGGATTCGGTTCGATCAGCTTGCGCAGGCGCGAGATCTGCACGTCCAGGCTGCGATCGAAGGCTTCGTATTCGCGGCCGCGCGCCAGTTCCATGAGCTTGTCTCGCGACAGCGGGATCTTGGGATGGCGTGCGAACACCTTCAGCACCGAGAATTCGCCGGTGGTGATGGGCACCTGTTCGCCGTTGCGCGTGAGCGTGCGGGTGGACAGGTTCAGCGTGTAGGGGCCGAAGGCGATGGACTCGTTTTCCTGGCTGGGGGCGCCGGGGTGTTCCTCGGTGCCGCGGCGGCGCAGGATCGCGTTGATCCGCGCCAGCAGTTCCCGGGGGTTGAACGGCTTGGACAGGTAGTCGTCCGCACCCATTTCCAGGCCGACGATGCGGTCGATTTCTTCCGCCTTGGCCGTCAGCATGATGATGGGGGTATTGTCGTGACCACCGCGCAGCCGGCGACAGATGGACAGGCCATCTTCTCCAGGCAGCATCAGATCCAGCACGAGCAGGTCGAAATGCTCGCGTTGCCAGAGTTTGCCCATCTCTTTGGCGTCTTCGGCAACGAAAACGTTGAATCCCTGTTCGGATAAGTACCGACGCAGCAAATCGCGCAAGCGCGGATCATCGTCGACGACGAGGATTTTTCGGGTGGGGGTGGTGTTTTGCGTATTCATGGCCGGAAATGTAACAGTGGCAAGAACCAGCGGCTAGTGGGCGTTCACAAGATATTACACATTGCGAACCATGGTTGAAATCCCCCTCGCATCCCCCTGATAACCGGGGGCGGAGTCGCGGTATTTCGTACAATCTGCATCTATGGAACTAAACCTGCTGGCTTTGGAAACTTCTTCGTCCCGTTGCGGCGTGGCTCTGTTGCGGGCGGTCGATGGCCGCCTGGAGGTCAGCGTCAGGGAACATGAAGGCTCCCAGGAGCACGCGGAACGGCTCCTGCCCATGGCCAACGAGTTGCTGGCGGCGTCCGGACTGGCGCCAGCCGCCTTGCACGCGGTGGCTTTTGGCCAGGGTCCGGGCGGATTCACCGGCCTGCGGGTGGCCTGCGGAGTGGCGCAAGGCATGGGCCTCGGCCTGGGCATCCCCGTTGTTCCCATTGTCTCTCATCAGGCGGTCGCCGCACAGGTGGAGACCACCCCGGCGGGCGCGATCGTGGTGGCGCTGGACGCCCGCATGAACGAGGTCTATCTGGCCGTCTACCGCCAGGCGAACATTTCAGATGGCGAAATCTCTTGGGAAGTCCTGCAGGCGCCCTTGCTGATCGCGGCGGCCGAAGTCGTGCCATGGACCGCCCATCACCTGCCGGCCTGGTCGGCGCGCGCGGGCCTGCCGCTGGAACCGGTATTGGCCGGCGATGCCTGGGATGCCTACGCGTCCGAAATGGAATATCCCGGCGCCTGGCGCCGCGCGGACGCCAGGCGCCCGGAAGCGGCCAGCGTCGCCCGTTTGGGGCGGCAGGGCTGGTTGCGGGGCGAGGCCGTGGCGCCCGAGCTGGCCGCGCCGCTCTACGTGCGCGACAAGGTGGCATTCACCACGGCCGAGCGCATGCGCGGCGAAGGCGGTAATCCGAAAGCCCGGCCTTCGCTGGTTCCATCGGTGCCTCAACCGATGACCGACGCCGACCTGGACGAGGTCGTGGCGCTGGAGGCGCACGTGCAGGCCTTCCCCTGGACGCGCGGCAATTTCGCGGACGCCCTGGCGGCAGGCTACGGCGCCTGGGCGCTGCGGCGCGAAGGCAAGCTGGCGGGGTTTTGCGTGCTCATGTTCGCGCCCGACGTGGCGCACCTGCTGGTGATCGCGGTGGCCAAACCGTTGCACCGCCAGGGCCTGGGCGGCTTGCTGCTGGACTGGTGCGAGCAGCAGGCGCGCGAACGCGGCATGGAGGGCGTGCTGCTGGAGGTGCGCCCCTCCAATGAGTCGGCCATCAGTTTCTACAAACGGCACGGGTATCTGCAAATCGGCGTGCGCCGAGGCTATTACCCGGCCGAGAAAGGCGGCAGGGAAGATGCCCTGGTCATGCAGAAGCGCTTTGCGGCGGATGGAGCGGCTGCATGAGCCAGCCCAACGCAGCGCCGCCGCCGGCCGCGCCCCGGGTCAATCCGCTGCAGCGCATCTGGTTGCGCGAGATCGGCATGGAGCGGCTGTGGCTGCGTCCGGCCCCTGCGCCCAGCAGGCCGACGGCCGAGACGCAAGTCCTTGTTTCGACGCCGGTTTTGCCGGCTGCGGCGCAGATTCCCGTAGCTGAGGCGCCGATTGCGCCGCAGCCCGTTGCGGCTGTCGCGCCGGTCGCTGCCGTCCCGGCGCGCGAGGCAGCGCCCGCCGCCGTAGCGGCGCCTGCGGAACCGGTTCCCGGTCGTGCCGGAATACCGGCGTCGATCCTGAACCGCAAAGGCCCGCCGCCGCCTCCAGCTCCCAAGGCCGAGGCCGAGGCAGCGCTTCCGCCGCCCGTGCCGGTGGCAGAAGCGATCCGGAACTCCACGCTGGAAGAAATGCACGATCAGGTCGTGGCCTGTTCCGCCTGCGGGCTGTGCAAGGGCCGCCGCAACGCGGTCTTCGGTCACGGCGGCCAGCCCACGCGCTGGCTGGTGGTGGGCGAGGCGCCTGGCGAGCAAGAGGACCGGCAAGGGCAGCCCTTCGTGGGCCGCTCGGGCCAGTTGCTGGACGCCATGCTGTCGTCGGTGTCCATGAGCCGCGAGCGCGACGTGTTCATCACCAACGTCATCAAGTGCCGGCCGCCTGGCAATCGCAATCCCAAGCCCGAGGAAATCGCGGCCTGCAGTCCCTACCTGATGCGCCAGATCGCGCTGCTCAAGCCGGAGCGGATCCTGGTGCTGGGCCGTTTCGCGGCCCAGACGCTGCTGGGCACGGACGCGACCATCGGCAGCCTGCGCGGCCGTATCCACCAGTTGAAGACCGACGAAGGGCGGGAGATTCCGGTGGTTGTCAGCTACCACCCCGCCTACCTGCTGCGCAGCCCCAGCGAGAAGGCGCGCGCCTGGCAGGACCTGCGCCTGGCCGTGGCGCAATTGGCCTGAGCCTGGCTCCATGGTCGTGGGGCAAAGAAAAACCGGGCGCAAGCCCGGTTTTTTCATTGCAGCGGAATTGCGCGCCTAGTGCGTGGAGTCCAGCGCGCGCCCATGGCCTTCCTGGCCGATCTGGTCGTGCAGTTCGGGATTGGCCTGCAGGTTGCGCTTGCTCCAGCGCATGAAGACCACCATCAGCACCGCGACCACAGTGCCGAAGATCACGATGATGATGTTGATGGGCAGCTGCAGCCACAGCAGCAGCGTGTACATGGCCACCATCAGCAGGATGTTGAGCTGTTCGTTGAAGTTCTGCACGGCGATGGAGTGGCCGGCCGACAGCAGCACGTGGCCGCGGTGCTGCAGCAGCGCGTTCATCGGCACCACGAAGAAGCCGGCCAGGCCGCCCGTGATCAGCAGCAGCAGGTAGACGCTCCAGGGCGAGTAGACCAGCGGCATCAGCAGCACGACCAGGCCCATGGCGGCGCCGACCGGCAACACGGCCAGCGCGCGGCGCAGCGGAATGCGGCCCGCCAGGATGGAGCCGACGACGGTGCCCAGCGCGGCCACGCCCATCAGCATCGAGGCCTTGTCCAGTTGGTATCCGAGGTGGCTGCGGCCCCATTCGATGACGATCAGCTGCAGCGTGGCGCCCGCGCCCCAGAACAGGGTGGTGACGGCCAGCGAGATCTGGCCCAGCTTGTCTTTCCACAGTACACGGACGTAGCCCCAGAAGGTGCGGATGAGCCGCACCGGGTTCTTTTGCTGCGGCGGGTAGCGCACGTGGGTGTGCGGAATCAGCAGGTTGCACAGCGCCGCCAGCAGGTACACGAAGGCGATGACCAGGATCGCGGCCTCGGCCGGGGTGTGGACCAGCTTGCCGATGAAGGAGTGGCTGAGCAGGGCGGTGGAAACGGAGGACGAGATCAGCAGGCCGCCCAGCACCGTGCCCAGGATGATGGAGAAGACGGTCAGGCCCTCGATCCAGCTATTGCCCTTGACCAGCATGGCCGGGGGCAGCATTTCCGTGACGATGCCGTACTTGGCGGGGGAGTAGGCCGCGGCGCCGATGCCGACGATGCCGTAGGCCGCGCAGACCAGGTAGGTCTGGTACTCGGGGGCGACGCCGATGCTGGCATACGAGAACATCAGCATGCAGCCGGTCACTTTCAGGGCATTGGTGGAGAACATCACGCGGCCCTTGGGGAAGGAGTCCGCCAGCGCCCCGACAAAGGCGGCCAGCACCACGTAAGCCAGCGCGAACGACCACTTCATCATGGGCGCCATCCAGTCCGGCCCATGCAGTTCCTGTATCAAGGCGATGGCTGCGATGAACAGCGCGTTGTCCGCCAATGACGAGAAGGCCTGCGCGGCCATGACCAGATAGAAACCACGTTTCAAGAATGTCCCCGTTCTCAGGCCTGGCCCCGGCCAGTCCGCGTGAAAATTTATGTGTCGTGCAAAAAAGTGTCAGGGAGTATAGCCGGACCCCAGGCGGCGGCCATTGAGCGTTTGCCCGCGGGTTGACCGCCGGCAAGCCTTAGGGACAACACGCCTTGACCCTTGCTGACGTTCGGGGACAGACTGCCTGCGGTATCATACGACCCATGTGTAAGCCGGCCCCCCAGGGGCCGGTTTGCAATCTGTGCGGCAGGTCCGTTAACGCCTTTCGTTCAACCCACCCCGTCGTCATCGTATTGTGCGTCTTACTCAGCTAAAACTCGCCGGCTTCAAGTCCTTCGTCGATCCCACCGTGATTCCCGTGCCCAGCCAACTGGTGGGCGTGGTGGGTCCCAATGGCTGCGGAAAATCGAACATCATTGATGCCGTGCGCTGGGTGCTGGGTGAGGCCAAGGCCTCGGAACTGCGCGGCGAGTCCATGCAGGACGTCATTTTCAACGGCTCCGGCAACCGTAAGCCTGCTGCGCGGGCCTCGGTGGAAATGGTGTTCGACAACAGCGAAGGGCGCGCCGCCGGCCAGTGGAGCACCTACGCGGAAATCGCCGTGCGCCGGGTGCTGACCCGCGACGGCACCAGCAGCTACTTCGTCAACAACCAGCAGGTCCGCCGCCGCGACATCCACGACATCTTCCTGGGCACCGGCCTGGGCGCCCGCGGCTACGCCATCATCGGCCAGGGCATGATCAACCGCCTGATCGAGGCGCGTCCCGAAGAACTGCGGGTGTTCCTGGAAGAGGCGGCAGGGGTGTCGCGCTACAAGGAACGGCGCCGCGAGACCGAGAACCGCCTGTCCGACACGCGCGAGAACCTGACCCGCGTCGAAGACATCCTGCGCGAACTCAATAATCAGCTGGAGAAGCTGGAAGCGCAGGCCGAAGTGGCCACGCGCTACCGCGAACTCCAGGCCGACGGCGAAAAGAAGCAGCATGCGTTGTGGTTCCTGAAGGAAACCGGGGCGCGCGAAGAGCGCGCCAAGAAAGCCCAGGAGATGGCGCAGGCCCAGAATGAACTGGAAGCCGCCATCGCCGGCCTGCGGGCGGGCGAAGCCGCGCTGGAGTCCCGCCGCCAGGCCCACTACGCCGCCAGCGATGCAGTGCATACCGCCCAGGGCGGGCTGTACGAGGCCAACGCGCAAGTCAGCCGCCTGGAAGCCGAAATCCGTCACGTGGTGGATTCCCGCAACCGCCTGCAAGCGCGCCGCGATCAGCTGCAGCAGCAGATCGGCGAGTGGACCGCCCAGCGCGAGCATTGCACCGAACAGATCGCCCAGGCCGAGGAAGACCTGGCCGCCGGCGCCGCCCGCACGGAAGAGGCGCGCGCCAAGGCCGAGGACGCCCAGGCCGCGCTGCCGGCCGTGGAGCAGCGCGTGCGCGAAGCCGCCTCGGGGCGCGACGAGATGCGCGCCGCGCTGGCCCGCGTCGAACAGAATCTCGCCCTGGTGGCCCAGTCGCAGCGCGACGCGGACCGCCAGATGCAGGCGCTGGAGCAGCGCCGCGAACGCTTGCAACAGGAACTGCGCGAACTGCACAGTCCCGATCCGGTGCGCCTGGAGCAACTGGCTGGCGACCGCGCCGCCGGCGAGGACCAGCTCGAGGAAGCCCAGGAAGAGCTGGCTACCCTGGAAGGCCGCGTGCCGGAAGCGGATGCCGAGCGCAGCCGCGCCCAGGCCGCCGCCCAGACCGACGTGCAGAACCTGGCGCGCCTGGAAGCCCGCCTGTCGGCCCTGGTGAAGCTGCAGGAAGACGTGCAGAAGCAGGGGGCGCTGGAACCCTGGCTGGCCAAGCATGAACTGGCCGGTCTGTCGCGTTTGTGGCAGAAGCTGCACATCGAACCGGGCTGGGAAACCGCCCTGGAAGCCGCACTGCGCGAGCGCATGGCCTCGATGGAAGTGCGCAACCTGGATTGGGCCCGCGCCTTCGCCGAGGATGCGCCGCCGGCCAGGCTGGCCTTCTACCAGCTGCCGGCCGCCGCGCCGACGCCCGCCGCGCCGGCCGGCCTGACCTCGCTCGCCAGCCTGCTGCGCATCACCGATCCCGACCTGCGTACGCTGCTGAATGAGTGGCTGGGCGGCATCTACACGGCCACCGACGTGACCCAGGCGCTGGCCATGCGCGCCAGCCTGCCCGCGGGCGGGGCCTGCGTGGTCAAGGCTGGCCATCTGGTCGACGCCCACAGCGTGCGTTTCTATGCGCCCGATTCCGAGCAGGCCGGCCTGTTGGCGCGCCAGCAGGAAATCGAGAACCTGCAACGCGAGATCAAGGCCCAGCAACTGATCGCCGACCAGGCGCGCGCCGCGGTTGCCCGCGCCGAGGCCGCCTGGCAACAAGTGTCCCAGGCCATCGCCCCGGCGCGCCAGCGCGTGGCCGAGGTCACCCGCCGGGTGCACGACATCCAGCTGGAACACTCGCGCCTGCAGCAGCAGGCCGAGCAGTCCGGCGAACGCGCTTCGCGCCTGCGCCAGGACCTGGAAGAGATCAAGGTCCAGGAAGAAGACCTGCGCGCCACCCGCGAAGAGGCCGAGGCCCGCTTCGAGGCGCTGGACGAGGAGCTGGCCGAACACCAATCCCGTTTCGCCGACGCCGAGATCGACGGCGAAACCCTGGCGGCCCAGGCTGAAGCGGCCCGCGCCGGCCTGCGCGAACTGGAACGCGCCGCCCAGGAAGCCGAATTTGCCGAACGCGGCATCCAGGTCCGCATTACCGATCTACAGCGCAACCAGCAATTGGCGGCCGACCAAAGCCAGCGCGGCAGCGTCGAACTGGAGCAGCTGATGGTGGACCTGGCCGAGCTGGACGCCTCGGCGTCCCAGGCCGGCCTGCAGGACGCCCTGGAAGCGCGCGCCGAGCGCGAGGAAGCGCTGTCGCGCGCGCGCCAGGAACTGGAAAATCTGGCGGCCCTGCTGCGCGGCGCCGACGAAGACCGCCTGCAGCAGGAACAGACGCTGGAGCCGCGGCGCGCCCGCATCATGGAACTGCAGCTGCAGGAACAGGCCGCCCGCCTGGCCGAAGAGCAGTTCACCGAACAATTGAACGCGCGCGAGGTCGACCGCGAGGCGCTGGCCCAGGATCTGGCCAACCAGCCCGATGAATGGCGCCGCGCCAGCTGGCTGCAGTCCGAAGTCAGCCGCATTTCGCGCCAGATCGAAGCCCTGGGCTCGGTCAACCTGGCGGCGCTGGATGAATTGAACACCTCGCGCGAGCGCAAGGGCTTCCTCGATTCGCAGCACCAGGACCTGATGACCGCCATCGAGACCCTCGAGGACGCCATCCGCAAGATCGACCGCGAAACCCGCGAGCTGCTGCAAGAGACCTTCAACGTCGTCAACGGCCACTTCGGCGAACTGTTCCCCAAGCTGTTCGGCGGCGGCGAGGCCAAGCTGACCATGACGGGCGAGGAAATTCTCGACGCTGGCGTGCAGGTCATGGCCCAGCCTCCGGGCAAGCGCAACAGCACCATTCACCTGCTGTCCGGCGGCGAAAAGGCCCTGACCGCGACCGCCCTGGTGTTCGCGCTGTTCAAGCTCAACCCTGCGCCGTTCTGCCTGCTGGACGAGGTGGACGCGCCGCTGGACGACGCCAACACGGAGCGCTACGCGAACCTGGTCGCCAACATGAGCGAGCAGACCCAGTTCCTGTTCATCTCGCACAACAAGATCGCGATGCAGATGGCCAAGCAACTGATCGGTGTAACCATGCAAGAGCAAGGGGTTTCGCGTATCGTTGCGGTAGACATAGACTCGGCCGTCCAGATGATGGCCTCCGAAGCGGCATAAACCCAATATTCAGAAGGGCGTCGGGGTTTCGGCGCGGGATTTATACATGAGTGATTTGCAGATCGGGCTGATAGCCCTGGGCGTATTGCTGATACTGCTGGTGCTGGGATTCAACTGGTGGCAGGACCGGCGCGTCCGGCGCAAGATGCAGACCCATTTCCCCTCCACCGAACAGGATCCGCTGTTGGGGGCGGGGGCGGCATCTGCAGGCGCTGCGCCGGCCGCGGGCGCAGCGGCGTCGCGCCGCGAGCCCGGCATGGGCGGCGAGAGCGCCCGTGCCCAGTCCGGTCAGCCGGCGCCGGTCGATGCCGGCAGCGATGCCGACGATACCGAAGAACCCGATCCCGCCTGCGAGGTGGTCATCGAGATCAACTTCGCCGACACCGTGCGCGGCGCCGACCTGCTGCCCTACATGCAAAGCCTGCGCCACGTGGGCCGCAAGCCCATGCGCGTGTTCGCCGAAACCGATCAGCGCCGCCACCGCGCGCGCGTTCACGCCGGCGAATCCTATGCGTCCATGCAGCTGGCCGTGCTGCTGGCCAACCGCAGCGGTCCGCTGACCGCCATCGAATGGTCGCAGGCCTGGGCCCGCGCCCAGGACATGGCCGAGCGTTTCGACGCCACCATCGAAGGTCCGGACCAGCAGGCCGTGCTGGAGCAGGGCGCCCGATTGGACGACACCTGCGCCGCCCTGGACACCCAGGTTGGCCTGACCCTGCTGCTGGGTACGGCCCAGCCCGCCGCCGAAGTCCTGTCCGTGGCGCGCGACCTGGGCTTTGTCGCCGACGGCAGCCGCCTGGCCTGGCCGGCGGACAACGGCATAGCCCGCTTCACGCTGGCGCGCGGCGACGGTGCGGCATTCGATGCCGGCATGGGCGGCATCGAATGCCTGTACCTGCTGCTGGACGTGCCCTGCAGCCCGGCGGACGAGCGCGCTTTCGGCCGCATGGTCGATGTGGGCCGCGATCTGGCTGCCCGTCTGCGCGCGGACCTGGTGGACGACCAGGGCAAGCCGCTGGCCGATGGTTCGGAAACGGTCATCGACGAGCGTCTCCAGGTGCTGTTCGGCCAGCTCGAACAAGCGGGCCTGCCCGCTGGCAGCGAGCGCGCCCTAAGGGTGTTTGCGTAAATGAGCGGCGCGTCTGGCGGTGAAAACGCGGCGCAGGCCGCGGCGCGCTTGCGCGCCGAAATCGAACAGCACAACGTCCGCTACTACGTCTACGACGATCCGTCGATATCGGATGCCGAGTACGACCGGCTGATGCGCGAACTGCAGGCCCTGGAGGCCGAGCATCCGGAGCTGGTGACGCCGGAGTCGCCGACGCAGCGCGTGGGTGCGGCGCCTGTTTCGGCATTTGGCAGCGTGCGTCACGTGGTGCCGATGCTGTCGCTGGGCAACGCCTTCGACGAAGAAGACGTGACGGCCTTCGACCGCCGCGTCACCGACACGCTGCGCGGCGCGGGCCTGCTGGGGCCGGCGCAGCAAGCCGATTACTTCTGCGAGCTCAAGCTGGACGGGCTGGCAATCAGCCTGCGCTACGAAGACGGCCGCCTGGTGCAGGCCGCCACCCGCGGCGACGGCCAGACGGGTGAAGACGTCACCTCCAATATCCGCACCATCAAGGCGATTCCGCTGCAGCTCAAGGGGGCGTACCCCAAGGTGCTGGAAGTCCGCGGCGAAGTCCTGATGAATCGCGCCGACTTTGAAAAGCTGAACCAGGCCCAGGCCAAGCGCGACGAGAAAGTCTTCGTCAATCCGCGCAATGCCGCCGCGGGCAGCCTGCGCCAGCTGGATCCGCGCATCACCGCCAAGCGGCCGCTGCGCTTCTTCGCCTATGGCTGGGGCGAAGTCCAGGGCCTGGCGGGTTCGCAGGGCGGCTTGTTCGCCGAAGCGTCGGCCGGCGTGGCCGAGGCCTCGCAATTGCCCGAGAAATCCCACGGCGCCATGCTGGACTGGCTGGCCTCGCTGGGCCTGCCGGTCAACGTCAAGCACAACCACCGCGCCAGCGGCGCCGAGGGCCTGATGGCTTTCTACGCCAAGGTCGGCGCGCTGCGGCCCGACTTGCCCTACGACATCGACGGCGTGGTCTACAAGGTGGATTCGCTGCCCGCGCAGAAGGTGCTGGGTTTCGTCGCGCGCGCGCCGCGCTTCGCGCTGGCGCACAAGTTCGCCGCCGAGGAAGCCACCACCACCTTGCTCGACATCGAGGTGCAGGTGGGCCGCACCGGCGCCATCACGCCGGTGGCGCGCCTGAAGCCGGTGTTCGTCGGCGGCGTGACCGTCACCAACGCCACGCTGCATAACGAAGACGAGATTCGCCGCAAGGACGTACGCATCGGCGACACGGTCATCGTGCGCCGCGCGGGCGACGTGATTCCGGAAGTGCTGGGCCCGGTGCTGGAAAAGCGCCCGGACGACGCCCGCGAATTCGTCATGCCCACGGCCTGTCCGGTTTGCGGCTCCGCCATCGAACGCCTGGAAGACGAGACCATCGCGCGTTGCACCGGCGGTTTGTTCTGCGGCGCGCAGCGCAAGCAGACGCTGTGGCACGCCGCCAGCCGCAAGGCGCTGGACATCGAAGGCCTGGGCGAAAAACTGGTGGATCAGTTGGTCGACAGCGGCCGGGTCAAGACCCTGGCCGACCTGTACAGCCTGCGTCCGCTGGAATTGGTGGGCCTGGACCGCATGGGCCAGAAGTCCGCCGACAACCTGGTGGCCGCCATCGACAAGGCGCGCGCGCCCGGCTTGAACCGCCTGCTGTACGCGCTGGGCATCCGCCACGTGGGCGAGACCACGGCGCGCGACGTGGCGCGCCATTTCGGCAGCATCGACGCCATCATGGACGCCGATGAAGACGCCTTGTCCTCCGTACCCGACGTGGGCCCGGTGGTGGCGGCTTCGATCCGCCGTTTCTTCGCCGAGCAGCACAACCGCGACGTGATCGAACAACTGAAGTCGCAGGGCGTGAATCCCGTGGCCGAGGCGGCGCCGCAAGCCACGACGCTGGCCGGCAAGACCTTCGTGTTGACCGGCACGCTGCCCAATTGGACGCGCGAAGAAGCCTCGATGCGTATCCAGGCGGCGGGCGGCAAGGTCAGCGGCTCGGTGTCCAAGAAAACGGCCTATCTGGTGGCCGGCGAGGATTCCGGCAGCAAGCTCGCCAAGGCCCAGGAACTGGGCGTGGCGGTGCTGGACGAGGACGGCCTGAAGGCCTTGCTGGGCGAGCAGGGCGGCTGAGGCCGCCCGGCCAGGCACCGAATCAGATGGTGCTGCGCGGCATCATGTCGCGGATGGCGGCGGCCGCGCGCTGCAAGGCCGGCAGATGCTGTTGCTTCAATTCGTCGGGCTGGCGGGAGCCCAGCACCATGCTGACGCTCAGGCCTGCCACCGCGCGGCCTTCATGGTTGTACAGCGGCACGGCCACGCCCGCGAAACCATCCACCAATTCGCTGACCGAAATGCAGTAGCCGTCCTGGCGCACCTGCCGGATCAGCTTGCGCAGGGCGCTGCGCGACACAGTCGTGTAGGGCGTCAGGCGCTTCAGGTCCGCGCTTTCCAGATAGGCGTCGAGCGCCTCGTCATCCAGGGTCGATAGCAGCGTGCGGCCCAGGGAATGGGCGTAGGCGGGCAGGCGGCTGCCCACCGACAGGTCCAGCTTGAGGAGCTTGGGGCCTTCCTCGCGCGCCAGGAACACGACATGTTGCCGGTCCAGCACGCCCAGCGAGCAGGTTTCCCCCACGGTCTGCGCGACTTCGCGCATGGTCGCGCGGGTCAGCTTGGGCAGGCTCAGCGAAGCGAAATACGCATAGCCCAGGTCCATGACCTTGGGCGTTGGTGAGAAATTCCTGCCGTCCTGCCTCACATAGCCCAGTTTTTCCAGCGTCAGCAAAATGCGCCGCGACGCCGCGCGGGTCACGTCCAGTTGTTCCGCGGCTTCCTGCACGGTCACGCTGGCCACGCCGGTGGCGTAGATCTGCAGCAGTTGCAGGCCGTTGGCCAGGCTGTCGAGAAACTCCTCTTTCCTTTCTTTCGGTTCCGGCAATGTCGTGTCCATGTGTCGGCAGTCTTGTCTTTGGAGGCTCGATTGTAGTTTGACATCCGCGCCAATCTCCATAAAATGCCAATTAGCGAACAATTGTTCGTTAATTAGATGGGTCGGCCAGGGCACCCGCCCGGTACGTCCCGCAATAACGGAGACATGCCATGTGCAGGAGACTATTGCGCGCCTTGGGCGCATGCGCCCTGGCGGCGGGTGTGGCGGCCAGTTCCGCCGCCAGCGCGGCCGAGGCCTATCCCAGCAAACCTATCCGCTTCGTCGTACCCGCCGCGGCTGGCGGGCCCACTGAAATCGTCACCCGGCTGCTGGCCGAACGCATGACGCAGAGCATGGGCGTATCGGTCATCGTCGAGGCCAAGCCCGGGGCGGGCGGCAATATCGGGGCGGACGCCGTGGCCAAGTCGGCCCCGGACGGCTACACGATCCTGATGGGCACGATAGGCACCAACGCCATCAACCAGACCTTGTACAAGTCCATGCCGTTCCAGCCGCTGAAGGACTTCACGGCGGTCACGCAAGTCGTGTCGTATCCGCTGGTGGTGGTGGTCAACCCCAAGCTGCCGATCCACTCGGTGGCGGACCTCATCGCCTATGCCAAGGCCAATCCCGGCAAGCTCAACCGCGCATCGGGCGGCAGCGGCACGTCCATGCACATGTCGGGCGAACTGTTCAACGAGATGGCCGGCGTGCAGATGCAGCACATCCCCTACAAGGGCAGCTTGCCCGCGCTGACTGACGTGATCGGCGGACAGGCCGACCTGGCCTTCGACAGCCTGGTCATCGCCCAGCCCCTGATCAAGTCCGGCAAGCTGCGCGCGATCGCCGTGACCGGGCCGGAGCGCTCCCCGGCGGCGCCCGACATCCCGACCGTGGCCGAAACCCTGCCGGGCTATGCCATGACGTCCTGGATCGGCGTATTCGCGCCGGCCGGCACGCCGCGTCCCATTGTCGAACGTCTGCAGCAGGAAATTGCCAAGGCGTTGGCCGATCCCCGGGTGCGCGAGCAACTTGTTTCCCAGGCCGCAGATCCGGTGGCCAGCAAGCCCGACGACTTTGCCCGCTTCACAGCGGATGAAACCGAGAAATGGGCGCCGGTCGTCAAGGCCTCCGGCGCATCCGTTTCCTGAATTCCCAAGGAGGAGAGACACATGCAGTCCATCGATTTTCAGGCCCGCCGCAAGCGCGTCGCCCAACACGCACGCGAACTCGGCTTTGACGCCTACCTGGGTACCCGCCAGGGTGCGCTGCACTACCTGAGCGGCGCATTCATGCCGTGGCGCGGCGCCGTGCTGGTCACGGCGGACGGGCATTGCGAATTCATCTACTGGGCCATGGACGCCTCGCGGGTGCGGGTGGAAGGCCATGAGATGGAGATGTACGAGTTCGAGTTTTCCGATTTTCCGCAACTGATACGCCAGCGCCTGGAGCACCACGGGCTGACGCGGGGCAAGGTGGCGCTGGACCTGTCGCACCCCGGGGCGGCGCAGGTGGCGCCGGGCATGCTGACCGCGGCCGAGTACTTCGACCTCACCAGCCATCTGCCCGACATCCGTTTCGCGAACGGGGTGGACGTGATCGATGACGTCATGCTGATCAAGGACGCCGCCGAGATCGAGCGCCTGCGCCATGCGGCAGAGGTCTCGGATTATGGTTTCGAGCAGGGCATGAACGCAGTGCGGGTCGGAGCGACCGAGAACGAGATCGCCGGCGAAATCGAGCGTGCGATCCGGCAGCGGGGCAGCACCTGGTCCTGGGCCGTGACGGGCGGCACCGAAGTCGGGGCGGGCGAACGCACGGGATTCCTGCGCGGCGTCACCCAACAGGCCACCGACCGCGCTATCCAGCCGAACGAGTTCGTGATCCTGGACCTGCACCCCTTGCTGGACCTCTACATGGCGGATACGGCTTTGCCCGTGTTCCTGGGCAAGCCCGACCCGGCCCAGAGCAAGCTGATCGATTGCTGGGAAGAGACCGTGCAGACCATGCTGGCGTCGTTGACGCCGGGCCGGCTGATAGCGGAGTGCGCCAGCCGCGGCATCGCCGTGTTCGATAAGCACGGCCTGAGCGAGTTCGGCCTGCCTCTGTTCGGCCATGGACTGGGCACCTGCGCGCGCACCCGGCCCTTCATCAACCTGCGCAGCCGCGACGTCGTGACGCCCGGCATGGTGGTGGCGTTGGGCACGCACCTGTACCGCCCGGGCGTGGGCGGCATGCGGCTGGAGTATCCGGTGCTGATCGGGGAGCACGGCGCCGAGCCGCTGGTGCGCACCGAGGCCCGCGTGCACCGTCTTCCCTGAACCTCTGCCGGAGCCTGATGATGAAAGCGATACCCCTGAGCCCGCTGATTGGCGCGGCCGTCCATGGTGTGGATCTGGAAACCCTGGACGACGCGGCCTTCGCGGATGTGAATGCGCTGTTCCTGCGTCACCAGTTGCTGGTCTTCAAGAACCAGCGCCTGTCGCCCGAGGGCCAGTTGCGCTTCAGCCGCCGCCTGGGCGAGCTGGATATCCACGTGCTGGTCCAGTACAACCATCCCGAGTATCCCGAGATATTCGTGCTGTCCAACGAGGTCAAGAACGGCGTGCCGGCGGGCATTGCCGACGGCGGTTCGTACTGGCATTCGGATTTCGCCTTCCGTGAATGTCCCGCCAAGGCCACCATCCTGAATGCGCAGCTGATTCCGCCGGAGGGCGGCAACACCTTGTTCGTCAACATGTACCAGGCCTACGAGGAACTGGACGGCGCCGTGCAAAGCCAGTTGGCTGGCCTTCGGGCGGTGCACCGCTACCGGCGCAAGAACACCAGGGCCGACGAGGGCACCCAGGTGAGGATGGATGCCAGCCAACTGGCCGGCACGCCTGACGTCGAACATCCCATCGTGCGCACCCATCCCGAGACGGGCCGCAAGGCGCTGTACGTGCATCCCGGCATGACCGCCGAGGTGTCCGGCTGGGGCGAGGCGGACAGCCAGGAATTGCTGGATCGCCTGTTCGCGCATTGCACGCAGGAGCAGTACCAGTACGCGCTGCAATGGGAGCCGGGCGATGTGGTCATGTGGGACAACCGCTGCGTGATGCACAAGGCCACCACCCGCGAATTGCCAGCCAGCATGCGGCGCACGATCTATCGCACCACGGTCATGGGCGAGCGTCCGGTCTAGGGGCCGCCGATGTCCGTCCATCAGTCTACGGATCGCGCCGCCGAGGTGACGCAGTTGCAGGCCTTGCCATTGGACGGCGGCGGGATGCTGGCGCCGGTCCGGCTGGCCTGGGCCCGCTACGGTCCGCCGCCGCACCGGGCGCGCGCCGTGGTGTTGCTGCTGCATGGCATATCCGGCAGCCACCAGGCCTTGCGGCCGGCCGAGGGGGCAGTCCATCCCGATGCGGGCTGGGCCAGTCCCTGGCTGGGGCCGGGGGCGGCGCTGGATACGCGCGATACCTGCGTGCTGGCGCCGAACGCGTTGGGTTCGAGTTTCGGCAGCAGCGCGCCGATCGGGGCCCAAGCCAGCGCATTTCCTGACGTTTCGATTGCCGATGGCGTGCGCCTGCAGGGGGAATGGCTGCGCGCGATAGGCGTCGAGCGCCTGGATGCGGTGGTGGGGTATTCCTACGGCGGCTACCAAGCCTTCCAGTGGGCCGTGGCCGCGCCGCTGCCCGTCGGGCGGGTGGTGGCGCTGGCTTCGGCGCCGCGCGGCGGCGGCAGCATGGAGGACGCGCAGCGCCTGCGCCGCATCGCCGCCGCCCTCGATGCGGGCGATGCGGATGCCTGGAACGAATGGGTCGAATCGCGCTGCGCAACCTTGCGCCGCTATGGCTACGCGCTATGGCTGGCCGACGCGGGCGAACCCGACGCGGAGCAGCGTTTGCGGGCCGACGCCCAGGCCTGGGCGGCGCGCTTTTCACCGTGGTCCATGGCGCTGCTCAGGACGTCCGCCTGCCGCTACGATGCGCGCGGCGCGCTGCTGGAAGCCGCCACGCCCGTGCGTTGGCTGCGCTGCGTATCGGACGAGCTCTTTGCGCCCGATGATCCAGGCGGGGGCGCGCGGATCGCGTATCCCGCCCATATTGTCCAGACCAGCGTGGCCGGGCGCTACGGCCATCTGTCGCCGCTGCTGGAAGGCCCTCTCTGGGACGCCCATTTGCGGCAGGCGCTGGCTTAACGGGGGAACCAACCCGGCGCCGAAACAGCCAGGCGAAAAAAATGCCCGCTTGCGCGGGCATTTTTCATCTGTGCGGCAAGGCTTACTGGATCTTGGCCTTTTCGCGCAGTTCCTTCTGGTAGTCGGCCAGGGTTTGCTGGCGCAGCATTTCTTCCAGCTGCGGACGCACCTGGTCGAGCGGCGGGAATTCCACCGGACGGGTGTCGTCGACGACGATGATGTGCCAGCCGTACTGGGTCTGCACCGGCTTGTCGACCATTTCGCCCTTCTTCAGCTGCGTCACGGCTTGCGCGAACGGCTGGACGTAGTTGGTCGGGGGAGCCCAACCCAGGTCGCCGCCCTTGTCGGCGCTGCCGGGGTCCTTGGAGTTCTTCTTGGCCAGGTCGTTGAACTTGCTCTTGTTGCTCTTGATCTGGGCCAGCAGGTCGTTCGCCGTCTTCTCGTCTTCGACGAGGATGTGGCGGACCTTGTATTCCATCTTGCCGGCCTGTTCCTTCTTGATCTTCTCGTATTCGGCCGTGACCTTGGCGTCGGACACCGGGTGCTTGGCCAGGTAGTCGGCCATCAGGGCGCGGACCAGGATGCCTTGGCGGGCCAGTTCGACTTCGGTCTGGACGTCGGCCTGCTTGGCGATGCCGCTGGATTCGGCGGCTTGCACGAAGATCTGGCGGTTGATCATTTCCTGCTTGACCTGTTCGCGCAGTTGCGGCGAATCGGTGGCGCCCTGGCTGACCAGCAGCTTGACGAATTGATCCAGGCTCTTCTGCGAGATGGCCTTGCCGTTGACGGTAGCCACGTTCTGAGCGAAAGCCGGCACGGCGATGACGCAGGCCGCAGCCAGCATGACGATGCGTTTCATGAATATCCTTTTACTTTCTATTTGGGAGCCTGGGCATCTAGCGCAAGCGCATGAATCGGATAAGGGATCAAATCTTGCAAATGATGATACACCAGCCTATGCCGCGCAACGGGCGAGAGCCCCGCGAAGCAAGGCGCTACGATGATCACGCGATAGTGGCCGGCGCCGTTTTTACTGCCTTCGTGGCCGGCATGCAAATGCGAGTCGTCCAGAATGTCGAGGCTGACGGGTTCCAGGGCGGCTAGCCGCTCCCGGATCAGGGAAATGCGGTCGGTGGTATCTGACATGGGGAGTGAGGTTTGGTTCCGGCGCTACGCGCGCCGGCCAGGGATTCGGAGGGGATCAGGGCTGGCGGGGCGGAGTGTCGGAGGAGGGGGCCTGTTCCTCCGTCTGGATGTGCTTACCCAGCCAGATCGACTGGCCGATCACGAAGACCACCATCAGGCCCATCAGGCCGAAGGCCTTGAAGCTGACCCATTGCGATTCGGTGAAGTGGCCGGAAAACGCCACATACAGGTTGAGCGCGCCTGCGATCAGGAAGAAGCCGGCCCAGACCAGGTTCAGCCGTTCCCAGGCGGCGTCGGGCAGCTGGATCTGCTTTTCCATCAGGCGGCGGATCAGGTTGCGGCCGAAGAGCAGGCGCGCAAAGACCAGCGCGCCGCCGAACAGCCAGTACAGCACCGTGGGCTTCCATTTGATGAAGACATCGCTGTGCAGCCAGATCGTGGCCCCGCCGAATACCAGGATGACGGTCAGGTTGATCCAGTGCATGGCCTCGGTGGCGCGGCCCGTGGCCTTCAGCCAGACGATCTGCAGCACGGCAGCCGCCATGGCGACGCCGGTGGCGATGAAAATGTCCGTGTACCGATACGCAATGAAGAAAAGGAACAGCGGAAACAGGTCGAACAGGAACTTCTTCATTCAGTCTTCTATGGGTTCAAACGTCATCGACAGGGAATTGATGCAGTAGCGCAGTCCGGTGGGCTCGGGGCCGTCGGGGAAGACGTGTCCCAGATGCGAATCGCAGACGTTGCACAGCACTTCGGTGCGGACCATGCCGTGGGTGGTGTCGCGCTCCTCGCGCACCAGTTCGGGATCCAGCGGCTGGAAGTAGCTGGGCCAGCCGCAGCCGGCGTCGAATTTGGTGTCGGAAGCGAACAGCGCCGTGCCACAGCCCACGCAACGGTAGATGCCATGAGAGAACGTATTCCAGTAACGCCCGGTGAATGCCCGTTCGGTACCCTTTTCACGGGTGACGACGTATTCTTCGGGGGAAAGCTGGGCCCGCCATTCGGCGTCGGATTTTCGTACTTTGTCCATATGAGCTCTTGGAGTCCCGATGCCCGAAATGGTTCGGGCATAATCCCGCCCCATGTTAATCGAGTTTGACCAGGCGGTTGTTTCCACGCCCCAGGCGCAAGTGCTGAATGGGGTGAGCCTGACGCTGGCCGAACGACGCATCGGCATCGTCGGCCCCAATGGCGCCGGCAAGAGCACGCTGGCGCGCCTGATCAACGGGCTGGTCCTGCCCTCTGCCGGTAATGTGCGGGTGGGCGGACTGGACACGCGGCGCGACCTGAAGGCCGTGCGCCGCCAGGTCGGCTTCGTGTTCCAGAACCCTGAAAACCAGATTGTTTTCCCCATCGTCCGCGAGGACCTGGCGTTCGGCCTGAAGCACCTGTCCCCGGACCGCCAGCAACGCGAAGCCCGCATCGATGCGCAGTTGGGCCGCCTGGGCGTCGGTCACCTGGCGGACCGGACCAGCCACACGCTGTCCGGCGGCGAACGCCAACTGGTGGCGCTGGCGGCTGTGCTGGTGATGGAGCCGGCGCTGATCGTGTTTGACGAACCCACCACCCAGCTGGACCTGCGCAATCGCAATCGCGTGCGCGACGCCATCGCGGGCTTGCCCCACGACGCCATCGTCGTCAGCCACGACCTGGAGCTGCTGGAGGATTTCGACCGGGTGGTGGTGGTGCGCGACGGCAACATCGCGGCCGACGACCAGCCGGCCGCCGCGCTGCGCTGGTACCGGGAGCACTGCGCATGATGGAGCCGCTGTATGTCGCGGGCGATACCTTTCTGCACCGCCTGCCCGCCTGGCTGAAGCTGCTGGCGCTGATGGCGGCGGGCGCGGGCCTGTTCCTGCTGCGCGACCCGCGCTGGCTGGCGCCGGCCTTCCTGGCCGCCGCCGCGCTGGTCTGGTCCACGGGCGTGGCCGCGGCTACCGTCTGGCGGCAGGTCAAGGGCTTGGCCTGGGTGCTGCTGGCCGTGGGCTTGTTCACGGCCTGGTTCCAGGGCGGCCTGGAGGCGCTGGCCGTTCTGCTGCGCGTGGGCGCGATGGTGGGGCTGGCCCTGGCCGTCACGCTGGCCACGCGCACATCCGATCTGATTGCCGTCTGCGAACGGGCATTGATGCCGCTTGAACGCCTGAGGCTGGTCGATGCCGGCAAGGTTGCGCTGGCGTTGGCGCTGGCCCTGCGTTTCGTGCCCGAGATCTGGCGCAACTTCCAGGAAATCCGCGAAGCGCAGGCGGCCCGCGGCCTGGGCGCCAATCCGGTCGCGCTGATCGTGCCCTTGATCGTGCTGACGTTGAAAAGGGCGCAGGAAGTATCCGAAGCGATAGACGCGCGCAGCCGCTGAGGCCCGCGCGCCCAGTTCCATCTCCCAAAGGGGAAAACCGTGAAATCCAGTAATACCGTGCTGATTGCGCTGTTCGCGGCGCTGATCGTCGTTCTGAGCCTGATCCCGCCGATTCCGCTGCCCGCCATACCGGTACCGGTAACGCTGCAAACCTTGGGCGCCATGCTGGCGGGCGCAATGCTCGGACCCGTCCGCGGCGCGCTGGCCTGCTTGCTTTACCTGGCGCTGGCGGCAGTCGGGCTGCCCGTGCTGCCGGGCGGCCGGGGCGGGCTGGGCGCCTTTTTCGGGCCTACTGGCGGCTTTCTCGTGGGCCTGGTGGCGGGCGCTTTCGTGACGGGCTGGCTGGCGCGCGGCCTCGCCGGCCGCGCCGCGGGCGGCTGGGCGAAGTTCGCCGGCTACGTGGCGGCATGCGTGGTGGGCGGCATCGCGGTGGTCTACGCCTGCGGCGTGCCCTGGCTGGCCGTCGTGACGAAAATGGGTTTGGCCAAGGCCGCGATGGCGGTGGCGGTGTTCCTGCCCGGCGATCTGGCCAAGGCGGTGGTGGCCGCCTGGGTGGCGTCGCGGGTGGAGCGCGTTTGGCCGATGCTGGGGCGTTGATAGGCGCGCCGCAGTCCAAGGGAATCCCCCAACTGACGGCCGCCAATCTTTTCTAGTACAAGTTCGCCATTAACGAATGCGTTTGCTGAAATGCGTTTTTCGTAGCACATCAGGGAATTACCGGAGTTGCGCATCGTCATCTGATACTGTTTTAACCCTATAATATTTTTTTCTGTATAACTTTAACTAGGCTCGCCCTGCCTCGACCGAGGCGCACAAGAGCCACCACAGGAGACAAAAATATGCGCAAGCACTTCGGCTTGTCCGCGGCGGCTGCCGCCATTGCCCTGGCCCTGCCGCTACTGGCGAACGCCCAGGTCAAGGTTGGCGTGACCGTGTCCAGCACCGGCCCGGCCGCGTCGCTGGGTATCCCCGAGCGCAACACCGTGGCCCTTCTGCCCAAGGAAGTGGCTGGCCAGAAGATCGAATGGATCGTCCTGGACGACGCCACCGACACGACGCAAGCCGTCAAGAACTCGCGCAAGCTGGCCTCCGACGACAAGGTCGACGTGCTCATCGGCACCTCGGTCACTCCGGGCTCGCTCGCCATGGTCGACGTGGCCGCCGAAGCCAAAGTGCCGATGATCAGCGTGGCCGCCAGCGCCAAGATCGTCGAACCCGTGGACGACAAGCGCCGCTGGGTCTTCAAGACCCCGCAGAACGACGCCCTGATGGCCGGCGCCCTGGCTGACGCCATGGCCAAGTCCAAGGTCAAGACCCTGGGCTTCATCGGCTTTGCCGACGCCTACGGCGACGGCTGGCTGGACGTGATGCAGAAGGCCGCCAAGGCCAAGGGCATCGAGATCGTCGCCATCGAAAAATACAGCCGCACCGATACCAGCGTGACGGGCCAGGTGCTCAAGCTGGTCGGCGCCAAGCCCGACGCCATCCTGATCGCCGGCGCCGGCACCCCGTCGGCCCTGCCGCAAAAGGAACTGAAGGCTCGCAACTACGGCGGCACCATCTACCAGACCCACGGCGCCGCCAACAACGACGTGCTGCGCGTGTGCGGCAAGGACTGCGACGGCATGCTGCTGCCGGCCGGCCCGCTGCTGGTCGCGGCCCAGCTGCCGGACAGCAACCCGGTCAAGAAGTCGGCCCTGGCCTATGTGGACGCCTACGAAAAGGCCAACGGCGCCGGTTCGACCAACACGTTCGGCGGCCATATGTGGGACGCCGGCCAGCTGGTCGTGGCCGCGCTGCCCGTGGCGCTGAAGTCGGGCGCCAAGCCCGGCACGCCGGAGTTCCGCGCGGCCATGCGCGACGCGCTGGAAGGCGTGAAGGACCTGGCCGCCTCGCAAGGCGTGTTCAACATGTCGCCGACGGACCATGCCGGCTTTGACGAGCGTTCGCGCGTCATCGTCAAGGTCGAAGGCGGCAAGTGGGTCTACCAGCCCGGCCTGTAATCCTCCTGGATCGCCCGATCCAAGGGTGCGCACAGCGCGGCGGCGCCCGCCGCGCGGCACCCCTGCAATGCTTCGCACCGGCCTTTCCGGCCGGTGTGTCGTATCAGTGTCCCGGGTGCGGCCGGAACACCAGAATAAATAAGGTTGTTAGATGGATTCCTCAATTGCGCTGATCCTGCTGCAAGACGGTGTCGTCAACGGCGCCATCTATGCCCTCCTGGGCATGGCTCTGGTGCTGGTATTCGCCGTTACGCGCGTCATTTTCATTCCTCAGGGCGAGTTCGTGGCGTTCGGCGCCCTGACCCTGGCCATGCTGGTGGACGGCAAAGTGCCGGGCACCGCCTATCTCCTGCCGCTGCTGGGCGTCGTCTGCCTGGCGCTCGAGCTGCTGCGCGCGCTGCGCACCCGCAGCGCAGCCGCCTTGCCCAAGGCCATCGCCACCTGTGTGGTTCTGCCGCTGGCGCTGCTCTGGCTGACCGTGACCTACACCGCACCCGGCAATTCGCTGTGGCTGAACATGCTGCTGACGCTGCTGCTGGTGATTCCGATGGGTCCGATGGTCTACCGCATCGTTTACCAGCCGCTGGCCGAAGCCACCGTGCTGGTGCTGCTGATCGTTTCCGTGGCCGTGCACTTCGCGCTCACCGGCCTGGCGCTGGTGTTCTTCGGCGCCGAAGGCTGGCGCACCCCGGCCTTCGTCAGCGGGCAAGTCGACCTGGGCTTCATGACCTGGTCGGCGCAAAGCCTGTTCGTGGTGGCAACCTGCGCCATCCTGATCATCGGCTTGTGGCTGTTCTTCGGCAAGACGCTGTATGGCCGCGCGCTGCGCGCCACGGCCGTCAATCGCCGCGGCGCCCGCCTGGTCGGCATCAGCACCACCATGTCCGGCAGCCTGACCTTCACGCTGGCGGTCGCCATCGGCGCCATGTCCGGCATGCTGATCGCGCCCATCACCACCGTGTACTACGACACCGGCTTCCTGATCGGCCTGAAGGGCTTCGTCGGCGCCATCATCGGCGGGCTGGCCAGCTACCCCGTGGCGGCCGCGGGCTCGCTGCTGGTGGGCGTGCTGGAATCCTTCTCGTCCTTCTGGGCCAGCGCCTACAAGGAAGTGATTGTCTTCACCTTGATTATCCCGGTTCTGGTCTGGCGTTCGTTCAGCACCCATCACGTGGACGAAGAGGAATAAACGTCATGAACCGCATTTTGCTCGTCCTCTTCCTCGTCGTCCTGGCGGGCCTGCCGATGTTGTCGGTCACGCCCGAATTCTGGGTGACGCAACTCAATTACATCGGGCTGGCCAGCCTGGTGGTGCTGGGCCTGGTGCTCTTGACCGGCGTGGGCGGCCTGACCTCGTTTGGCCAGGCGGCGTTCGTGGGCCTGGGCGCCTACACCACCGCCTACCTGACCACGCAATACGATGTCTCGCCCTGGCTGGCGCTGCCGGCCGGGCTGATCCTGACGGCCGTCGTCGCCTACCTGCTGGGCGCCATCACTCTGCGCCTCTCGGGCCACTACCTGCCGCTGGGCACCATTGCCTGGGGCCTGTCGCTGTACTTCCTGTTCGGCAACATCGACTGGCTGGGCAAGCATGACGGCATCGCTGGCATCGAGCCCATCAGCATCTTCGGCATGTCGCTGGCCAGCGGCCGCCACATCTATTACCTGATCTGGGTGTTTGTGCTGCTGGCGTTGTGGGCCACCCGCAACCTGCTGAACTCGCGTCCCGGCCGCGCCATCCGCGCCCTCAAGAGCGGCGCCGGCATGGCGGAATCGATGGGCGTGAACACCGCCGCCTACAAGGTCGTGATCTTCGTCTGGGCGGCATTGCTGGCCTGCGTGTCCGGCTGGCTCTACGCGCACATGCAGCGCGCCGTCAGTCCCAGCCCCTTCGGCATCAACTACGGCATCGAGTACTTGTTCATGGCGGTGGTCGGCGGCGCCGGCTACGTCTGGGGCGCGCTGCTGGGCTCCAGCGTCATCCTGGTGCTGAAGGACCAGTTGCAGAACCTGCTGCCCAAGCTGCTGGATACCAACGCCAACTTCGAGATGATCGTCTTCGGCGTGCTGCTGATCCTGATGCTGCAATACGCTCGCAACGGCCTGTGGCCGATTCTGGCGGGCTGGTGGGACAGCATTACCGGCGCCGATAGCTCGCGCCGCAATCTGGCGCCGCCCGCGTCTGCGCCGGCCCTGCCGACGCGCGTGCGTCCGCAAGCCGGCCAGGTGGTGCTCGAAGTCGACGCCATCCGCAAGGAATTCGGCGGGCTGGTCGCCGTCAACGATATTTCCTTCAAGGTTGCGTCCGGCGAGATCATGGGCCTGATCGGCCCGAACGGCGCCGGCAAGAGCACGACCTTCAACCTGATCAGCGGCGTGCTGCCGGTGACGCGCGGCAAGGTCACGTTCATGGGCCAGCGCATCGACAGCCGTTCGGCGCGCGATATCGCCAAGCTGGGCGTGGGCCGCACCTTCCAGCACGTGCAACTGCTGCCCGGCATGACCGTGCTGGAGAACGTGGCGCTGGGCGCGCACCTGCGCTCCGACGTCGGCGTGCTGGCCGGCGCCCTGCATTCGGACCGCGCCCGCGAGGCGCAGCTGCTGCACGAGGCCGCCGAACAGATCAAGCGCGTCGGCCTGGGCGAGTACCTGTACGAGCAGGCCGGCAACCTGGCGCTGGGCCAGCAACGCATCCTGGAAATCGCGCGCGCCCTGGCCGCCGATCCGGTGCTGCTGCTGCTGGACGAACCCGCCGCCGGCTTGCGCTACAAGGAAAAGCAGGACCTGGCGCGCGTGCTGGAGCAGTTGCGCGCCGAGGGCATGAGCATTCTGCTCGTCGAACACGATATGGATTTTGTGATGCGTCTGACCAACCACCTCGTGGTGATGGATTTCGGCACCAAGCTGGCGGAAGGCGTGCCGGCCGACGTGCAAAAGAACCCGGCGGTGCTGGAAGCCTACCTGGGCGGCATCGATGACGACCTGCCCGAAGCGGACCAGGCCAAGCCCGTGTCGGCAGGAGGCGTGTGATGAGCGCTCCCGTACTTGAAGTCAGCAACCTGTCGGCCCGCTACGGCAAGGTGGGCGCGCTGGTGGGCGCTTCGCTCACCGTGCCCGCCGGCAGCATCGTCACGGTGATCGGCGCCAACGGCGCCGGCAAATCCACCATGCTGAACGCCATGATGGGCTCGTTGCCGCAGACCGGCCACGCGGCCGGCACCGTGCAGTACGCCGGCACCGACGTATCGGGCTGGCAGGTCGAGCGCCGCGTCGCGGCCGGCATGTCGCTGGTGCCGGAGCGCCGCGAACTGTTCGGCACCATGTCGGTGGAAGACAACCTGCTGCTGGGCGGCTTCCGCCGCTACCGCGCCCGCGAAAGCGGCTGGCGCGACACGCTGAACGAAGTCTTCGACCTGTTCCCGCGGTTGCGCGAACGCCGCGCCCAGCAGGCCGGCACCTTGTCGGGCGGCGAACGCCAGATGCTGGCCGTCGGCCGCGCGTTGATGGCCAAGCCCAACCTGCTGATGCTCGACGAGCCCAGCCTGGGCCTGGCGCCGCGCATCGTGCGCGAGATCTTCCACATCATCGCGCGCCTGCGCGAGACCGGCGTGGCGATCCTGCTGGTGGAGCAGAACGCGCGCGCGGCGCTGCAAGTGGCCGACTACGGCTATGTGCTGGAAACCGGCGAAGTCATCCTGCACGGCCCGGCGCGCGAGCTGGCTGGCGACCCGAAGGTCATCGAAAGCTATCTGGGCCTGGGCAAGGGCGGCGAGCAAAGCTGACCGGTCCCGAGCGCATGAAGAGCCGGACGCCGCAAGGCGTCCGGTTTTTTTTATCGTTCGAAGACCTCGACCACCCGGAAGCGTTCGCACGCCAGCATCATGTCCGGCGCATAGCCGCCGTTGCGGTCGAAGTAGGCGATGTGCCCCTCGCGCCAGGTCTCGTACGGCCCTTCGCCTTCGGCCAGCGCGAACGCTTCGTCCACCTGGTCGAAGCGCTGGATCAGCACGCTGATGGTCTCGATGACGCAAGCCGGGCGGCCCGAGCCGTCCAGTACCACGTCGCGCCGGCCGGCCTCGGGCACGGGTTCCTGTTCATTGAAGTCGCGCAACGCGCCGCAGGTGGCGGTCTTCGTGCCGGCCAGCACCAGGGCGAGCAGCTCATCGGCCAGCTCGGGCGAGTCGCCGAACTGGAAGGTCACGGCGTCTTCATAGGGGGCGGGTGGTTTCATGCCAGGGGTGTCCATTGCAGTATCAGCTCCTGCCCCATCGCGGGGTCGGAAGTGGAGGGCGCGCCAGTTTCGATGCGGCCGGCCAGGCGGCGTGTGTAGGCCGGGTCGCCGCTGTCGCGCACGGTCAGGTCATACCAGCCGGCGCTGCGGGCCATGTCCCAGGACAGGCTGACCGTCGCGCCGGGAGCGAGCGTGGCGCCGCCTTCCTGGGGGTAGCCATAGGCGTTGGCTTCGACCCGGAACGTGCGCGCCTGCGGGGTAGGGTTGCGCAGCGTCAGTTGCAGCGATGCGCCGGGTCCCTGATAGGCGGCCGATACTTCCAGCGAGGGCAGGCCGGCGCGGCCGGTGCAATGGCGATGGAAACCGTTGGGGCCCAGTACCCAGAGATCGTAGCGGCCGTCGTCAGCGGCGGTCTGCCACGCGTCCTCCAGATGCTTGCCGGCTTCCACGGTGTAGCGGCGCGGGCCGCGTTCCAGATGCAGCCGGTCGTAGACGTGCAGCACGGCGCCCGCCGCGCCGCTGTTCTCGAAGCGCAGCGTGACGCTTTCAGCGTCCGCGCGCGCGTGGACCTGCAGCGCATAGGGCAGGGCGCGCGAGGGGCGCATGCCGGCCTGCTGCCGCGCCAGTCCGGGCTGCAGTGGCGCAGGGGGCGTGACCGTGCCGGGCAGCGCCGAAGCCTGCCCGGCGCGTTCGGCGGTGGCCGGAAAGCCGCTGAGCAGGTCCGCACCGTCCGGCGCGGCGAAGTCGAAGATCGAGGTCAGGTCGCCGCAGACCGCGCGCCGCCACGGCGAGATATTGGGCTCGGCCACGCCGAAGCGCTGCTCGACGAAGCGCAGCACGGACGTGTGGTCGAACACCTGAGAATTGACCCAGCCGCCCTTGGTCCAGGGCGACAGCACATACATGGGCACGCGCGGACCCAGGCCGTAGACGCCGTGCAGATGCGCCGGCGTGTCGTCTTTCTCCGCGCCGGCGACGATCTCGTGATACTCGCCGCGCGTGTCCACGGTCGACGCCCCGGCCAGCGCGCCCGAGGCCTCGCGCGAAGGTGGCGCGGGCGGCGGCATGTGATCGAAGAAACCATCGTTTTCGTCGAACATCAGCAGCAGGACGGTCTTGCTCCAGACCTCGGGGTTGGCCGTCAACGCATCCAGCACCCGGGCCGTGTAGTCGGCGCCTTGCGCCGGGCTGGACGGGCTGGGATGCTCCGAGCCGGCCTTGGTGGCGCAGATCCACGAGACCTGCGGCAGCGTGCCGTCCAGTACGTCCTGGCGCAGCAGATCCAGGTCGCGCGTGGTCAGCGCCTTGTCCTTCAACGCGGCGGCCGATCCCGGCACGCCGTGATAGGCGTCGCGATAGGCCTTGAACCCGGCGGTGGGATTCAAGGAGTAGTTGTCCGCCATGTTCTGGTAGATGCGCCAGCTGACGCCGGCCGCCTCCAGGCGTTCGGGATAGGTCGTCCAGGTGTAGGCGCGCGCCGGATCGCCACCCTTGAGCTTGTTGTAGGTATTGCCCAGCGCCGGACCGTTGCCTTGGCCCAGGCCGTCGTTGGTGCCGGTCCAGACGAACAGCCGGTTGGTGTTGGTGCCGCCGGTGAACGAGCAGTGATAGGCGTCGCAGACCGTGAAGGCGCGCGCCATGGCGTACTGGAACGGCATGTCCTCGTCCGTGAAGTACGCCATCGAATGGTTCTTCTTGGCGGCCGGCCAGTTGCCCATGCGGCCGGCGTCCCAGGCGTCCTGGGCGTTGGACCAGGTGTGCGGCGTGCTGGCCACGCGCAGGGTCTCGAAGGCCTCGCGCGTATCCAGATGGAAGGGCAGCACCGTGCGCGGCGCGCCTTCATCGGGTTTGTCGTTGTATTGCGCCCAGACGGTGCGATGGCGCGCAGCGGGGCTGTCCGGCACGGGGATGGGGAAGCGGTCGCCAAACCCGCGCACGCCGGCCAGCGCGCCGAAGTAGTGATCGAACGCACGGTTTTCCTGCATGAAGATGACGATGTGCTCGACGTCGCGGATCGTGCCCGTGCGCCGCGCCGCGGGGATCGCGAGCGCGCGGCGGATGGAGGCGGGCAGCAGCGCCAGGGCGCTGGCCGCGCCGGCGAGTGTCGCGCTAGCGCGCAGAAAATTGCGTCTGTTGCGCATCGCTAGTCCTTTTGTCCCGGAAGGCCGGGATGCATGCAGGCGGCTATCTGCCGGTCGGCCAGCGCCCGCCCAGGGATTGCGTGGCGGATGCCGCGGCTTCTTGCGCCAATTTGGACATTTTCTTGATGGCCGCGGGTGAGAAGCGCTCCTTCGGACCGGACAGCGATATGGCTCCGCAGATGTCGCCATCGGGGCCGAACACCGGACTGGCCACGGCCGCGCAATTGGGGTCGCGTTCGCCCATGGACGTCAGCACGAGGCCGGCCTGCGCGGGCGCCTGCTGGTCGACCAGGTAGGCCGTGATCAGCCGGCCCGCCGCGCCTTTGTTCAGCGGCAGCAGGTCTCCCACACGTATGCGGTCTAGCGTGGAGTGATGCGAATCCACCCGCAACAGGCAGACGCGGGATTGCGCATCGTGGTAGGCGTGGAACGAGGCGCTCTCGGTGCCTTTGTCCACCAGCGCTTGCAGCAGCGGCAGGATGGTCTCGGTCAGGCGGTAGGTGGCCTCATAGGCGCGGCCGAGATGATGCGCGTACGGACCCAGGGCATAGCGGCCATCGGCGCGGCGCACGACCAAGGCTGCTTTCTCAAGCGAGGCAATGAGCCGCAAGAGCGTGCTCTTGTAGAAGCCCGTGGCCCGGGAAAGGTCGGCAAGCGTGATCGGATCGGTGCGTTGCGCGATGGCCCCGACGATGGTCAGGGCGCGTTCGACGGCGGCGACGCCGTCGGTGGAATTGTCCTGAGTAGGGGTACGACTCATTGGATGGCAGGGGAGTGATTAGGAGGTGGTTCCCGACTCCGCATCGATGACCTGGCTGATGATCGGAAAATAGCGGTTGCCGTGTCCCTGGGCGAGCGCGGTGTCGAACCAATGGTCCACGTTGCGCGCGCCTAGCGCCCGTATGCCGGTTTGATCGGCCAGCGCCAGCGCATAGCGCAAATCCTTGCGGGCATAGTCCACGGGGAAGGCTTTTTCGGGAAAGTCTGCGGGCAGAATAGCCTTTAAGCCGTGGTTGCGCAACGCGAAGCTATCGGCCGATCCACGCGTGAAAGTCTCCAGCAGGACCCGTGGATCGACGCCCGAACGGCGCGCGATGGCGCGGGCTTCGGACAGGGCCACCACGGTCTCGAACAGCACCATGTTGTTCAGGATCTTCACGACCTGGCCGCTGCCGACCGGACCGCAGTGCGTGATTTCGTTGGCGAAGGTCGAGACCAGCGGCTTGACTCGGGCGAAGGCTGCGGCGTCGCCGCCGATCATGACCGAGAGCGTGCCGGCTTCCGCTGCCGCGCGCGTGCGGGCGACGGGGGCGTCAATGAAGGTCGCGCCGTTGGCCGCGAACTCCGCCGCCAGTTCGCGCGTTACATCGACCGGCGACGTGCTCAGATCGACGATGAACTGGCCCGCGCGCGCGCCGGCCAGCAGTCCGCCTGCGGCACGCGCCAACTGCGCCACGACTTCGCCGGACGGCAGCGACAGAAACACCACGTCGCAATCGTGCATGATCTGCGCGGCGGTCGCCTCGGTCACGCCATGGGAGGCCAGGCGGCGCAGGGGGGCAGGATCGTTGTCGCAGCCCAGCACCGGCAGTCCGCATTTGACGGCCAGGTTGCGGCAGATGGGTTCGCCCATGACGCCCAGGCCAATGAAGCCGGCACGTTGAAATTCAGCCATTTGGAAAGTCTCCGATAGAAGAAGCAGGGGGGGCCGCTGGCGCGGCCCGGTTCGATGAGGGAAAGGGGCGGCTGTGGCTACATGCCGAAGTAGATGCCCTTGGATTGCTGGTACAGCCGTAGGCCGCTCACGCCTTTTTCACGGCCGATGCCGCTTTGCTTGAAGCCGCCGAACGGGGTCGAAATCGAAAGCTGCTTGTAGGTGTTGATCCACACGCTGCCCGCCTCCAGGCGCTTGGCGATGCGCCAGGCGCGGCGGTAGTCCGCGGTCCAGATGCCGGAGGCCAGGCCGTAGGCGCTGTCGTTGGCCTGATCGACCAGGTCGTCTTCGTCCTCGAACGTCAGCGCGCATAGCACCGGCCCGAAGATCTCCTCGCGCACCACATGCGCGTCACGCGCCAATCCCGCCAGCACGGTAGGAAGATAAAACGCGCCCGTCTGCAGCCCGGCGTCGTCGGGGCGTTGTCCGCCCAGCAGCACCTGGGCGCCTGCGCGGCGGGCAGAGTCCACCATGGCCTCGATCCTGCCGCGATGGCCGAACGATGCGATCGGTCCCATCTGCGCGCCTTCCGCGTCGGGCAGGTCAACCTTGAGCGCGCTGGCGCGGGCGACCAGCTTCGCGATGAAGGACTCGGCGATGCTGCGCTGGACGTAGAGCCGCGAGCCCGCCACGCAAGACTGCCCGCTGCCTTCGAAGATGCCGCCGATGACGCCGTCTATCGCCGCGTCCTGATCCGCGTCCGCGAACACGATGTGCGGCGATTTGCCGCCGAGTTCCAACGCTACCGGCATCAGCTTCTCGGCGGCGGCATGGGCGATGGCGCGGCCGCTGGCGGTGCCGCCGGTGAACGACACCATGCGCACGCCGGGGTGTTCGACCAGGCGGCGGCCCACGGTCGAACCCAGGCCCGTCAGTACGTTGAGGATGCCCGGCGGCAGGCCGGCCTCCAGCGCGATGCGGCCCAGTTCCAGCGCCGGCGACGAGGTGACCTCGGACGGCTTGAGGATGACGGCGTTGCCGGCGGCCAGGGCAGGCGCGATCTTTTGCGCTTCCATCGTAAGCGGTGAATTCCAGGGCGTGATCGCCACCACCACGCCATACGGATCGTATTGCGTCATCGACAGATAGTTGCCGCGCGGCGGCGTGACTTCGGCTCCCAGCGTTTCGCAGACGCCCGCGTAGTAGCGGAAGGTGGCCGCGGCGCTGGCGACCTGGGCCTTGCATTCCGCCCAGACCTTGCCGTTCTCGATCATCTGCAGGCGCGCCAGCAAGGGTGCGTTGGCGTCCATGCCGTCGGCAATGCGTCGCAGGATCGCCGCGCGCTGGTGAGGCAGCATGTCGCGCCAAGCCGCGCGCCGCTGGGCTTGCCAGGCCGCATCCACAGCCTGGTCGACCTGCGCGTCGGATGCGGCGCTGATGAAGTAGTTGCGTGCGCCGGTGGCGGGGTTGATGGACTCGAAAGCATGGTCGCTTTGCGTAGCCCACTCCCCGCCGATCAGCATGGATTTCAGGGTTTCCGGGGTATCGGACATGAAGTTCTGTTCCTCTCTTGATGGCACGCCGCGAATGGGGCCGTGGCGTCGGACGAGCATTTATTCGTTGACATGCTCTGGCCGAAAAAATATAAAATAGAATAAACGTTCTGTCTAGAGGAACGATAAAAATATACCGCACGTCAATCGAAGGACAAGAGGAGACATCACAATGCAATGCAATTGGCTGCGCGCCCTGGCTTGTGCCGCGGCGCTGTTTGCGGGCACGGCACAAGCCGCGTCCTATCCGACCAAACCCGTGACCATGGTCGTGCCCTATCCGGCCGGCGGCGCCACCGATGTGGTGGCGCGCGCGGTGGCGGAAAAACTCACGCAGTCCTGGGGGCAGACCGTCATCGTCGAGAATCGCGCAGGCGCGGGCACGACGATCGGCGCCAGCGCGGTGGCGCGTGCGCAGGGCGACGGCTACACGCTGTTCATGACCACATCGGCGCACACGATCAGCGGCCATCTCTACGCCAAGCTCAACTACGACCCGGTCAAGGACTTTGCGCCGATCACGCTGGTGACCAAGGTGCCGCTGGTGCTGGTGGTCAATCCGTCCATCCCCGCCAAGAATCTGCAGGAATTTCTGGCCTATCTCAAGCGGGATGGCGCTTCGGTCAACTTCGCCTCTCCCGGCAACGGCACGGCCCAGCATCTGAGCGGCGAGCTGTTCAAGATCGCCACGCACTCCTCCATCACGCATGTGCCGTACCGCGGCGACGCGCCGGCCTTCACCGACCTGGCCGGCGGCCAGGTCCAGATGATGCTGGCCACCATCACCTCGGCCCTGCCGCTGATCGAATCCGGCAAGCTGCGCGCGCTGGCGGTGGCCAACGGCAAGCGGGTGCAGGCGCTGCGCGACGTGCCGACCTTTGCCGAGGCGGGCATGCCGGGCTTCGAGGCCGCCACCTGGTTCGGCCTGCTTGCGCCGGCGTCGCTGCCCGCGCCGCAAGCGCAACGCATCTATCAGGACGTATCGAAGATCGTGGCGACACCCGAGATGCAGGCGCGCATCGAAGGCTTGGGTGGAGAAGTGGTCAACAGCACGCCGCAGGCCTTCGCGGCCTTCATGGCGCAAGAGCAGGAGAAGTGGGGCCAGGCCGTCAAGGCTTCCGGCGCCGTCGCCGCGCAATAACGGCGAAGAGGTCCGCAGCCGCGCGTCCATGTAGCGCGCGGCGCGGAATCCGACAACAACGGAGGAGACACATCATGCAAGTTTCGAAATGGCTCGCGGCAGGTTCGTTTGCTTTGCTTGCATTCGGTCCCCAATGGGCAAGCGCCACCGGCTATCCCAACGCGCCGGTGAAATTCGTGGTGGGCTTCAGCCCTGGCAGCACCATCGACACGGTGGCGCGCATCATGGGCGAGGCGCTTTCCGCCCGCATGGGACAAACGTTCGTGGTGGAGAACAAGACCGGCGCCAACGGCATGATCGCCGCCCGTGCCGTGGCGCAGGCCAAGCCTGACGGCTACACCATCCTGGTCAGCAACTCCAGTTCGATCACGGTCAATCCCTTGCTCTACAAGGATATGCAGTACGACCCGCTCAAGGATTTCGCGCCGGTGACCACCGTGGTTTCGGTGCCTTTCATCCTGACGATCAATGCGGAGAATCCGCGTGTGGCCGGCGTGGTCGACGTCAAATCGCTGGTGGACCTGGCGCGCCGCAATCCCAATACCGTCAGCTACGGTTCGGCCGGCAACGGCAACCTGATGCACCTGGCAGGCGCCCAGCTGGCGACCATGTCCGATACGCAGATGCTGCATGTCCCGTACCGGGGCGCGGCGCCGATGGAGGCGGGGTTGATGTCCAAGGAGGTGGATTTCGGCTTCGACACCTTGTCGGGCGTGCCGCTGATCAAGGCGGGCAAGCTGAAGGCGCTTGCCGTGTCCACGGCGCAGCGCTGGCATGACTTGCCTGAGGTGCCGGCAGTGGCGGAGCTGGGCTATCCGGGCTTCGACATTTCCTTCTGGGTCGGCATTTTTTCCCCAGCCGGCACCCCGCCCGAAGTGGTCGAACGGCTGAACAAGGAGATTGCCCTGGCGGTCAAGGATCCCGCCGTGCGCGCACGTCTGGCGCCTCAGGGCAATCCCTTGACGCAATCGCCGCAGGCTTTCCGGCAGAAGATCGCCGATGAACTCAAGCAGAACGAAGCGCTCATCAAGCGCGCCAACATCAAGATCGATTGAGCCGGCGGCAATGGGCCGGTTCGGCAACAGGCAGAAGGGAGCATACGGTGTCCTGGGAAAAAGAACTGCGGGAATTGGCGCTGCGCAAGGAGTTGGCGGCGCGCATGGGCGGCGAGGCGAAAGTGCGCCGGCATCGGGAGGGCGGCAAGCTGCCGGTGCGTGAGCGCATCCAGAAGATGGTCGATGCGGAATCGTTTCGCGAGGTCGGTGCGCTGGCCGGCAGCGGGGAATACGACGATCAAGGCCAGCTGACGGACCTGACGCCGTCGAATCTCGTGATCGGCCGCGCCAAGGTGCAAGGGCGGCCGGTCGTGGTGTGCGCCGACGATTTCACCGTGCGCGGCGGCGCCAATGACGGCGCGGTCGGCGACAAGCTGATGGAGGCCGAGCGCATGGCCCAGGATCTGCGCCTGCCGCTACTGCGGCTGGTGGATGGCACCGGCGGTGGCGGCTCGGTGCGCAACATCGAGATCAAGGGCCACACTTTATTGCCCAAGTTGCGTATGTGGCCGCTGATGACGCAGAACCTGGCCACAGTTCCAGTCGTGTCGCTGGCGCTGGGCTCGGTGGCCGGCCTGGGCGCCGCGCGTGTGGCGGCAAGCCACTATTCCGTCATGGTGCGCGAGACCTCGCAGTTGTTCATCGCGGGGCCTCCCGTGGTGGCCCGTATCGGTCAGACGCTGGACAAGAATGAACTGGGCGGCAGCGACATCCACACCCGCAATGGCGTGGTGGATGACGAGGCCGACTCGGAAGAAGCCGCTTTTGCGATGGCACGGCGCTTCCTGTCCTACTTGCCCCGATCCGTGCACGAACTGTCGCCGCGCGCCGAGGGCGGAAGACGTCCAGGCGGCGGGCAGGACTGGCTGCGCGGCGTCATTCCCGCCGACGCGCGTGCCGTGTACAAGATGCGGCCCATTGTGGACGCGCTGGTGGACGAAGGCTCGTTCATGGAGATTGGCCGCCGCTGGGGGCGCGCGATGATCACGGGCCTGGCTCGCATCGACGGTTGGCCGGTGGCGGTCTTCGCCAGCGATCCCTACCACTATGGCGGAGGCTGGGACGGTCCTTCCGCCGAGAAATTCACCCGGCTGCTGGACCTGGCCGAGACCTTTCATCTGCCGGTCGTCAATCTGGTGGATGTGCCGGGCTTCCAGATCGGCCTGAACGCGGAGAAGGCCGGCGCCATGCGCTATGGCGTGCGCGCGCTGAGCGCGGTGGCGCAGTCCACCGTGCCATGGTGTTCGATCATCGTGCGCAAGGCGTTCGGCGTGGCGGCTGGCGGTCACCAGAGCGCGGGAAGATTCAATTTCCGCTATGCCTGGCCGTCCGCGCAATGGGGGTCGTTGCCGGTCGAAGGTGGATTGGAGGTCGCCTACAAGGCCGAGATCGAGGCCGCGGCGGACCCCGAGGCCAAGATGCGGGAGATCGAGGCGCGGGTACGCGGCCTGACCTCGCCGTTCCGCAGCGCCGAGGCTTTCGTGGTGGAGGACATCATCGACCCGGCCGCCACGCGCAACGTGCTGGAGGAGTTCGTGGAGTTGGTGGCGCCCTTGCGCGAAGCCGGCCCGCGCGCCTTCGGCTACCGGCCTTGATTCGCCACATGGAGCCTCTGATGAAGCGAGTGCTTGTTGCCAACCGGGGGGCTGTTGCCCGCCGCGTCATCCGGGCGCTGCGCACGCTCGGCATCGAATCCGTGGCGGTCTACTCCGAGGCGGACCGGGATTTGCCTTACCTGAGCGAGGCCGATGTCGCGCTCCCCATCGGCCCGGCGCCGGCGTCGCAGAGCTACCTGAACCGTGACACTCTTTTGCGGGTGGCGCGAGAGTGCGGCGCCGATGCCTTGCATCCCGGCTATGGCTTTCTTTCCGAGAACGCGGACTTTGCCGAAGCGGTGGAGCAGGCGGGCATGGTCTTTGTCGGTCCGTCCCCACGCTGGATTCGCATGCTGGGGCACAAGACCCAGGCGCGCGACGCGATGCGGGCGCTGGGCATGCCCATGGCGCCCAGCAGCGCCGTGCTGGGATGCGATCTGGAGGCCGTGCGGCAGGCCGCCGAAACCCTGGGCTATCCGGTGCTGATCAAACCTGCAACGGGCGGGGGCGGTATCGGCATGATTCCCCTGGCCTGCCCGCAGGATGTGGACACCGAATGGGGCCGGGCGCGGCTGATCGCCGAGCGCAGCTTCGGCGGTTCGGAGCTGTACCTGGAGAAGCTGCTGCGCGATCCGCGTCACGTCGAGTTCCAGTTCCTGGCCGACCGCCATGGACAACTGCGCTGCCTGTACGAACGCGATTGCTCGACCCAGCGCCGCCATCAGAAGGTGCTCGAAGAGGCGCCTGCTCCAGGCCTGGAGCGCGCCGCGCTGCAAGACATGGCCGCACGGTTGGAGGCCATGTTATCCGGCATGGGCTACGACGTGATCGGCACGGTCGAAATGCTGTACACGCCCGAAACCGGCTTCTCGTTCCTGGAGATCAATACCCGCCTGCAGGTGGAGCACGCGGTGACCGAGTCGGTGACGGGCGTGGATATCGTCGCCGCGCAGCTGCGGCTGGCTGCCGGCGAGCGCATGGCCGATGTGTTGCCGCTGGTTCCGCCCTTGAGCGGCCACGCCATCGAGGCGCGGGTCTATGCAGAGGATCCGGTGCGCTTCCTGCCTTCGCCGGGCGTGCTTCAGGAGTTTGCTCCGCCCGCGATGGCGGGGGTGCGCATCGAGACAGGCTACGCGACGGGATGCCGCGTTTCCAGTCACTACGACCCCATGCTGGCGAAAGTGATCGCCAGCGCGCAGACCCGCAGACAGGCGCTGGACCTGTTGAAGGCCGCCTTGGCTCAGTTCCGTGTGGCGGGCGTCAAGACCAACATTCCGTTCGTCCTGCGTCTGCTGGACGACCCTGAGTTCCGTGCGGGCCGCGTCTCCACCGGGATGGTGGCACGCATGCTCGAAGAATCGCGCGCGACCGCGCACGCCGCATAAATCAAGGAGATGACGATGTTCAAAGTGGAAACCCCCGTAGTCGGCCGAGTGGTCGCCGTAACCGTCCGACCGGGCCAGCGCGTGGAGGCTGGCGACAGCGTCGCCAAGGTGGAATCGATGAAGATGGAGATCCCAGTCGAGGCCGAGCGCGCGGGTACGGTCGTTCGCGTGCTCGTGGCGGAAGGCGACGAAGTGGACGAAGGCCAGATCGTCGTGGAACTGGAATGAGATGGCCATGTTGATCCATACCGAGCGGATGGAATCGGGGCGCGTGGCGGTATTACTGCTGCGCAATCCACCGGTCAATAGCCTGGGCGCGGAGCTGCGGACGCGATTGCATGCAGCGATCGAAGCCGCGCTGGCGGATGCCAGCGTGCGCGCGCTGGTGTTGGCGGGAGATGGCGACTTCTTCTGCTGCGGCGCCGAGATCCGCGAATTCAATACTCCCATGTCCACGCGCGAACCGACGCTGCGCTCGGTCATTGCGTTGCTGGAGGGCGCGACCAAGCCTGTCGTGGCGGCAATACACGGCGCGGCCCTGGGGGGCGGGTTGGAACTGGCGCTGGGCTGCCACTACCGCGTGGCCCTGGAAGGGACGTCGCTGGGCCTGCCTGAAGTGAAGCTGGGAGTGCTGCCCGGGGCGGGGGGCACGCAAAGGCTTCCGAGAATCGTTGGCGTCGAGCGGGCGTTGACCATGATCGCGCAGGGCGATCCGGTCGATGCGGCCACGGCAAGGGAATGGGGGCTGGTCGACGAGGTCTACGGCGACGCGCTGCTGCCGCGCGCGGCCGCCTATGCGCTGGCGGTCGCCGACGCGCCACTGGCGGATCGCAACGTTGGCGCGCGCCGGGTGCAGGCGCCGCCGGACACGGCAGTCTACGACCGCGCGCGTGCGCAGGCTGCCCGCCGCTACCGCGGCTGCGTGGCGCCGCTGGCTTGCGTGGCCTGCGTGGAATATGCGGCCGGGTCGGCGCTGCCGGACGGGCTGGCCTTCGAGCGCGAGCGCTTCCTGGAACTGGTCAACGGCAGCCAGTCCAAGGCGCAGCGCCACCTGTTCTTCGCGGAACGGGCGGCGCTCAAGCTGCCCGCGGATTGGCAGGCTGGCGGCGGCATCGCCAGGGTGGGCGTGGTGGGCGCCGGCACCATGGGCGGCGGCATAGCCATGAGCCTGGCCAATGCCGGCCTGGATGTGGTGCTGGTCGAACGCGATGAGCAGGCCTTGGATCGCGGGTGGTCGGCCATCAGGAATCACTACGCGGCGACCGTGGTCAAGGGAAAACTGTCGGCTGCGCAGGAGGCCGGACGCCTGGCGCGCATAAGTCGCAGCCTGGACATGGCGGCGCTGTGCGACGTCGACCTGGTGATCGAGGCGGCGTTCGAGGACATGGACGTCAAGCGCCAGATATTTTCCGCGCTGGATCGGATCTGCAAGCCCGGCGCCATACTCGCGTCGAACACGTCGCGGCTGGATATCGACGAGATCGCCGGATACACCAGCCGCCCCGCGCAGGTGCTGGGAACTCATTTCTTCAGCCCCGCCCATGTCATGCGGTTGCTGGAGGTAGTGAAAGGGCGCGCGACCGATGGCGCGGTGGTTGCGACGGTGTCCCGGCTGGCGCGCAAGATGGGCAAGCTGCCCGTGCTGGTAGGCGTCTGCGACGGCTTCGTCGGCAACCGGATGGTCAGCCCCTACACGCGGGAAGCGCATTTCCTGCTGGAGGAGGGCGCGTCGCCGTCGCAGGTGGACGGCGCCTTGCAGCGCTTCGGCCTGGCGATGGGGCCTTTGCGCATGGCGGACATGGCCGGACTGGATATCAGCTGGGCCTTCCGCAAGCGCATGGCGCCCACGCGGCCCGCGCATCTGCGTTACTCGCGCGTGGCCGACCGCCTGTGCGAACAAGGGCGTTTTGGCCAGAAGACGGGTAGCGGGTTTTACCGCTATGAACCCGGCAGTCGGGAGCCACTGGAGGATCCTGCCGTGCATGCGCTTATCGAGGCTTGCGCGCGGCAGGACGGCATCAGCCGGCGGGAGATCTCGGATGACGAGATCGTGCAGCGCACGGTATACGCGCTCGTCAACGAGGCGGCGCACATCCTGGACGAAGGCATCGCCGCAAGAGCGTCGGACATCGATGTGATCTACGTCCATGGCTATGGATTCCCGGCGCACCGGGGCGGTCCCTTGTTCTACGCGGATCAGCAGGGGCTGCCCGCCGTGCTGGCCGCGGTCCGGCGCTTCCACGAACAGCACGGCGAACAGTGGCGGCCGGCTCCCTTGCTGGAGCGGTTGGCGGCCGAGGGGCGGTCCTTCGCGGATTTGTGACGACAGCGGCGCAGCGCCGCGAACAAAGAAGAATGGAGACAAGCATGGTCACCGAAGAGAACGACGGCGCCGCGGCTCGCGGCCCGCAAGAACAGTATTTTTCCAGCCTGGCGCAAGGCCGGTTCCTGATCCAGCGCTGCGCATCTTGCGGCGCGCACCAGTTTTTCCCCCGAGTCCTGTGCATGCATTGCGGCGCCACCGAGCTGGAGTGGACCTCGCCGGCCGGCACGGGCACGGTCTATTCCTACAGCGTCGTGCGCCGCAAGCCGGAGGCCGGCGGCGACTACAACGTGGCGCTGATCGACCTGGAGGAAGGCGTGCGCTTGATGAGCCGGGTCGACGATATCGCGCTGGATCGCCTGCGCATCGGCTTGCCGGTACGTGCGCGGGTGCGGCGCGACGACGGCCAGGTGGCGATGCTGGTGTTCACGCCCGCGGAGGACGCATGATGACGCTGGAGTCGTTGCGTGGCCAGGTCGCGATAGCCGGGGTGGGGCATGCGGGCCTGGGCGAAGCCCATGGGTATACCGAGATGGAGGTACTGGCGCAGGCGGCGACGCGGGCGGTGGCCGATGCGGGCCTGTCGATGCGGGATATCGACGGCCTGGCGACATGCAGTTCGTCGGCCACCATGTGGAGCATGCCCGTGGCGGAGTACCTGGGGCTGCGGCCGCGCTATATCGAAGCCTCAATGTTGGGCGGTTCCAGCTTTGTGTCGCACTTGCTGCCATCCGTGATGGCGCTGGCTTCGGGGCAGTGCGACGCAGTGCTGGTGTGCTACGGCAGTACCCAGAAGACCGCCGTCTTCGGCCGCAAGGAGGGCGTCAAGGCGCGGGCCTTGCTCGATCCGCAGCCTTTCGAGCATCCATATTCGCCAATGCAGCCGGTCACGTCCTACGCCTTGGCAGCCGCCCGCCATATGTATCAGTACGGCACCACGCGGGAACAACTGGCCGAGGTGGCCGTCGCCGCCAGGGCCTGGGCCAGGCTGAATCCCGAAGCCGCGATGCGCGAACCGCTGTCGATCGAGGACGTGTTGCGGTCGCGTCCGGTCTCGGACCCCTTGACGGTGCGCGACTGTTGCCTGGTAAGCGACGGCGGCGGCGCGTATGTGATGGTGCGCGCCGATCGCGCCCGCCATTTGAAGCAGGCGCCCGTCTACGTGCTGGGCAGCGCCACGGCTGTCTGGAACCGGCAGATCTCGTCCATGGAGGACCTGACCGTCACCGCTGCGGCGGAATCGGGCAAGCGGGCGTTGGCCATGGCGGGCCTGGGCATCGCCGACGTGGACGTGGCCGAACTCTATGATGCCTTCACCATCAATACGCTGCTGTTCCTGGAGGACCTGGGCTTTTGCAAGAAAGGCGAGGCCGGTGCCTTCGTGCAGGGAGGCGGCATTGCCCCTGGCGGGCGGCTGCCCGTCAATACCAATGGCGGCGGACTGTCCTGCGTGCATCCTGGCATGTACGGCATCTTCCTGGTGATCGAAGCCGTGCGCCAGCTGCGCGCCCAGGCGGGAGAGCGCCAGGTTCCCGGGGCCGATATCGCGCTGGTGCATGGCAACGGCGGCACGTTGTCCAGCCAATCGACCGCCATTCTTGGCGGCCCGGCCACGCGTTGAGCGGGCCGCCTTCATCATAGGCAGGGAGAAAGAGCCCATGCTGGACAAGACAGTCAATACGCTGGAGGCCGCGGTGGCGGGCGTGCCGGATGGCGCGGTGATCCTGATCGGCGGCTTCGGCGCCTCGGGCGTGCCGACGGAGCTGGTGTGCGCGCTGCTGGACCAGGGCGCGCGTGAACTCACCATTGTCAACAACAACGCCGGCAATGGCCCTAGGGGCCTGAGCCAGCTGGTGGAAGCGGGACGCGTGCGCAAGATGATCTGTTCCTTCGCGCGTTCCTCCGACCGCAAGAACCCGAATGCGGCGGCTTTCGCGGACGCCTACCGCGCCGGGAGAATCGAGCTGGAGTGCGTGCCCCAGGGCACCATGGCCGAGCGCATGCGCGCCGCGGGCGCCGGGCTGGGACCGTTTTTCACGCCCACCGCCTACGGCACGCCGCTGGCGGCCGGCAAGGAGACGCGCGTCATAGATGGCGTGGGCTATGTGCTGGAAGCGCCTTTGAAGGGGGACTATGCCTTCGTCAAGGCCCGCGTCGCGGACCGTTGGGGCAACCTGATGTACCGCTACGCGGGCCGCAATTTTTCCCCGGTCATGTGCATGGCCGCCGCCACCACGGTGGCGCAGGTCGACGACATCGTGGACCTGGGCGGCATTGCGCCCGAGCACGTCATGACGCCGGGCATCTTCGTCAAGCGGGTGGTGCGGACAGGAGCTGGCCATGGCATTTGAAAAACTCACGCGGCAGCAGATCGCGCGGCTGGTCGCGGCCGATATCGAGGATGGCGCCTACGTCAATCTGGGCATCGGCATCCCCACGCTGGTGTCGGCGTTTCTACCGCCCGGCCGCGACGTGATCCTGCATACCGAGAACGGCATTGTGGGCATGGGGCCGGGCGACGCCGAGGCGCCGCTGGACCTGGATCTGATCAACGCCAGCAAAGAGCCTGTCACCCTGCTGCCGGGAGCGTCCATCACCGATCACGTGGTGTCGTTCGCCATGATGCGTGGCGGCCATCTGGATTTGACGGTGCTGGGGGCATTTCAGGTGTCGGAGCGGGGCGATCTGGCCAACTGGGACACGGGCGCGCCGGGCACGATACCCGCCGTGGGCGGCGCGATGGACCTGGTGGCGGGCGCCCGGCAGGTCTACATCACCATGGAACACGTCACCAAGGACGGCCAGCCCAAGATAGTCCGCGAATGCTCCTATCCGCTGACGGGCACAGGGGTGGTGGATCGCATCTATTCCGATCTGGCGATCATCGACGTTTCGCCTGCCGGGCTGTCGGTGAGGGCGATGGTGGCGGGCCTGGATTTCGAGGTCTTGCAGGGACTGACCGGATGCCCGCTGAGGCTGGCCGCTGATTGCCGGACGCTGACGGTCAGATAGGCATTTCTCCGGATTCTCGCCATGTTGACACCGGGACTTTTCAATATATAGAATGTTCTTACAGAAAGAACAAATGTTCTGTCTATAAGAACAAAAAAGAAAGCGGAGAGACAATGGAACCAGTTGCCAAACCTGCCGATGGCGCGCGGCTGGCGCAGCGCTTCAGTGCTCGCGCGCTGTCGTTTTCGCGTCAGCGCCAGGTCGATATGAATCTGCTGCTGCGCTTCGGGGCCAGCCCCGTGCTGGTGGGCGTGCGCGGCGGGCGGGTGGTAGCGGCCGCCGCGCCCGCCACACCCATGCCGTCCTGCGATTTTTCCTTGAGCGCGTCCGCGGATGCCTGGTCGCGCTTCTGGCAGCCGGTGCCGCCGGCAGGCTGGCATGACCTCTTCGCGCTCAGCAAGCGGCGCGAGCTGACCATCGAAGGCAACCTCCAGCCGCTGATGGCGCATCTGCAATTCATCAAGGACCTGCTGGCCACGGGCCGGGAGACGCAAGCATGAGCGCCGCTCTGGAACCCATCGTCGGCCGTTATGTGTCGTTGAACATCGCCGGCAGGAGCAACCGTGTCTACTTCGAAGAGGCGGGCGAGGGCATACCGCTGGTCTGCTTGCATACGGCGGGCGCGGACAGCCGGCAATACCGTCACATGATGTGCGATCCCGACATCACCTCGCGTTACCGGGTCATCGCGTTCGACCTGCCATGGCATGGCAAGTCCTATCCCCCCGAAGGTTGGCAGGACGAGGAATACCGGCTTTCCACTGAACTCTACGTGGCAACCATACTCGCCTTTTGCGACGCGCTGGCGCTGCCGCGGCCCGCCCTGATTGGCTGCTCGATAGGCGGTCGCATCGTGCTGCAGCTTGCCCACCAACATGCCGAGCGCTTTCGCGCGCTGATCGGCGTTGAAGCCGCGGACTTTCAGGAGCCGTGGTACGACACCGCCTGGCTGCACCGCGGCGACGTGCATGGCGGCGAGGTATGCGCCGCTCTGGTGTCCGGTCTGGTTGCGCCGCAATCGCCGGCCGTGCATCGGCACGAAACGCTCTGGCAATACATGCAAGGCGGGCCAGGCGTATTCCGCGGGGACCTGTACTTCTATCGCGTCGACGCGGACCTGCGGGGAAAGCTCGAAGGCATCCGCGCCGATCTGTGTCCGCTCTATCTGCTGACGGGGGAATACGACTTCTCCTGCACGCCCGAAGACACCTTGCGCACGGCCGCTGGCATACCCGGCGCGCAGGTCGCCGTGATGCGCGAATTGGGACATTTCCCGATGAGCGAAAACCCGCGGCAGTTCCGTCGCTACGTGCTGCCGGTGCTTGACGCCATCGCCCGCCTGTAGAGCGGGCGCAACAGACGGGCAGGCACTGCCCGCGTACTCACAGGAGACATCATGCGTTATCCGATCATTCTGGCTGGCCTCGTTGCCTTGGGGACCGCGTCCGCGGCACAGGCCCAGGAGACCCTGAAACTGGGCGCGCTGGTTACGCTGTCCGGCGCCGGGGCCGCGTGGGGGCAAGGCATGAAGAACGCCGCCGAGGTCGCGGCGGACCAGGTCAATGAGGCCGGCGGCCTGGACGTCGGTGGCAAGAAGTATCGGGTGCAGGTTGTCGCCTACGATGACAAGTACCAGGCCAACGAGGCCGTGACCGTCGCCAATCGCTTGGTATTCGAGGACAAGGTCCGCTACATCGTCGGGCCCGTCGGTTCGGCGCCCGTGCTTGCCATCCAGCCGATTACGGAGAAGAACAAGGTCATTCTGCTGACGCTGGGCTTTACCGCCAAGGCGTTGGCCGCGGACAAGCCCTATACCTTCCGTCCCAACGTCACCACCGCCGAGGTTTCGCAGCCGCAGATAGACTGGCTGGTCAAGTCGCAGGGGCTGCGCAAGGTGGGGGCCTTGTTTCCGAATGATGAAACCGGGCAGCAGATCGCCCTCGATCTGGAGGCCGCCTACAAGAAGGCGGGCGCGGCGCTGTCCGCCAAGGAATTCTTCGAACGCGACCGAGTGGATTTCGTGCCGCTGCTGACCCGCATGATGGCTCGCGGCATCGACGCCATCGAGCTGGACGGCAATTCGCCCGCCACCGCGGGTCTCATCGTCAAGCAGGCGCGCGAACTCGGTTTCGAGGGGCGCATCGTGCGCACGGGCGGACCGGCCACGCAGGAAATCGTGAACGTGGCGGGCAAACAGGCGGCCGAAGGCATGCTGGTGCATACGCCGATCGACCCGCAACTGGCCGCCACCAAGGCCTACGCGGACCGCTATGCGGCCAAGTACAAGCATCCGATGAACGGCTTCAGCCCGGCTTTCTACGATGGCACGCAGATGCTGTTCGAGGCCATGCGCCGCGCCGGCAGCGTGGAAGACACCGAGCGCGTCCGTGTCGAATTGGAAAAGCTCGATGGCTTCGAGGGTGCGCTGGGAAAACTGAGCTGGACTGGGCGGGCCATGTACGGGATCGATCACCAGCTCAACGCGCCGTTCTACGTAGCCGAGGTCAAGGACGGCCTCGAGGTGATCCGCGCGCGCTGCACCGTGGCGGAGTGCCGCTAGCGCGGCCCGGGGGGAGCGCGACGTGGATTGGAGCATTTTGCTGGCGCAGGCCACGGTCAACGGCTTGATCGTGGGGCTGCTGTATCTGTTGATGGCCGTGGGTTTCACGCTGGTGTTCGGCGTGATGCGGATGGTGAACTTCGCTCATGGCGAGTTCTACATGCTGGGGGCATTCGGCGCGTACTACCTGACGACCCAGGCGGGCTTCTCGTTCCTGCCGGCCGTGGCGCTGACCTTCGTGTTTGCGGTGGCCGGTGGCGCGGCGCTGGAATGGGGCGTGCTGAAGCCGTTTCGGCGCGATGAACTCAACGGCATGATCGCGACCATCGGGCTGGCGATGATCCTGCAGAACCTGGCGCTGATGTTCTTCGGCCCGGATCCGCTTTCCATGCCGGCCGTGGCGCGGGGCACGGTGCGCCTGGACAAGCTGGTCGTGCCGCTGTCGCGCGTCTACGTCGTCGCTTTCGCCTTGTTGGCGCTGGCGCTGCTATATGGGTTCCTGCGTTATTCACGGCCGGGACGGGCGCTGCGCGCGGTGGTGGAGGATTTCGAAATCGCGGCGATCCAGGGCATACGCTCGCGCATGTATTACCCCCTGGGTTTCGGCTTGGGCGTAGGGCTGGCGGCGGTGGCGGGCGCGTTGATGGCGCCCTTGTTCTCGGTGTCGCCGTTCGTGGGCGCAACACCGTTGCTCAAGGCGTTCATCGTGGTGATCCTGGGTGGGCTGGGCAGCATCCCGGGCGCGGCGGTCGCCGGACTGGCGCTGGGGCTGGCGGAGAGCTACGGCAGCCTGCTGTTTGAAAGCAGCACGGCGGACATGCTCATCTTCGCCGTGGTCATCGTGATGCTGGTGGTGCGGCCCAAGGGGCTGCTAGGCCGCGGGGAGGCATAGGCCATGACAGAACTATCGCTTGAATCCGGCTTGCCGCGGCCCGCGCCGTTGCGTTGGCTGCTGTGGGCCATGCTGGCCGCGGTGGCGGCGGCGCCCTGGTTCGCCGGGCCCTTTGTTCAGCATCTGGCGGTGCTGACCTGCCTGAACGTGCTCATCGTCAACGGTCTGGCGCTGATCTCGCGTTGCGGCCAGCTGTCGCTGGGACATGCCGCTTTTGTCGCCATAGGCGCCTATGGTTCGGTGCTGGCGGGACGCTACCTGGGTTGGAGCTTTTTGCCCGCCGCGTTGGCGGGAATCGCCTTGACGGCGTTGGTTGCGCTGGCTCTCGGAGCGGTGATCCTGCGGCTCAAAGGCGTGTATTTCGTGCTGGTCACTTTCGCGTTTGGCGAGCTGCTGCGCCTGATCCTGCTCGACGGTTCATCGTGGTCGGGCGGTGCCAATGGCATCGCCGGGATCGAGCCTGCCGCGTTGGCGGGCCTGGTGTTCGACTCTCGCGCGCGTTTCTACGGATTGGCGCTGTGCGCTGCGCTGGGCTCGGTGGCACTGCTGAGCGCCTTGGCGCGACGGCCATTCGGACATGCCATCGACGCCGTGGCCGACAACCCGGCACTGGCCGAATCCACCGGCCTGAGCGTGCGCCGCATCCAGCTATGCGCTTTCATTGCCGGCTGCGCCCTGGCTGCGGCAGGAGGCTCGTTGCTGGCGCGCTATGTCGGCTACGTGTCGCCGGAATCCTTCAACGCCAGCATTTCCATCGGCTTCATCATCATGCTGGTCATCGGCGGACGACGTTCGGTGTGGGGAGGCCTGATCGGCGCCATGGTGTTGACTCCGCTGCCTGAGCTGTTTCGTGGCGCGGTGCAGACGCAGCATATTTTCTACGGCGCGGCGTTGATCCTCATCCTGCGCTTTCTGCCCGCGGGCCTGGCCAGCTTGCCGGGGCCCTGGCAGGCGCGTCGCCGCAAGGAGTCCCAATGAACCAAGCGCTGCTGCAAGTGCAGGGCCTGTCGCGCAGTTTCGGCGGCCTGGCCGCCCTGAGGGAGTTGAGCTTTTCCGTCTCTCAGGGCGAGATCGTCGGGTTGATCGGTCCTAATGGGGCGGGCAAGACCACGGCGTTCAACGTCATCAGCGGCACCATGCCGCCGACCTCCGGTAGCGTGCGGTTCGATGGCCGCGATATCGCTGGCGGTCCACCCAGCCGAGTGGTCGTGCAAGGGCTGGCACGCACGTTCCAGTCCACCTCGACTTATCCCGACGTCTCGGTGGCCGAGAACATCCGCCGCGGCATGCTGGCGCGCGCGCGGCAATCATGGTTGCGCCGCTTGGCAGGGCGCAGCCACGACCTGCTTACCGACAAGCAGATCGCACAGGAGGTCAACCGGCTGTTGAGCCTGCTGGACCTGCAGGCCTGGCGCGATGCGCCGGCTGGGGCGCTGGCCTATGGCTTGCAGAAGAAGTTGGGGATCGCCGTGGCGCTGGCTTGCCGCCCGCGCATGCTGCTGCTGGATGAGCCAGCCGCCGGGCTGAATCACGAGGAATGCAACGAGTTGGGAAGGCTGTTGCGCCGCCTGCAGTCGGAAGAGGGGTTGACCATGCTGCTGGTGGAGCACCATATGGCGCTGGTCATGGAACTCTGCCACCGCATCGTGGTGCTGGTCCAGGGCGAGAAGATCGCCGAAGGCGCGCCGCAGGCCATCCGCGAAAATCCCGCCGTCATTGAAGCCTATCTGGGAGCGCCCGATTATGCCCATGCTTGAAGTCCAGGATATGAGCGTGCGCTACGGCCAGTTGGAGGCCGTGCGTGGTGTCAGCTTTGCGGTGGAGACAGGCCAGATCGTGGCGCTGGTCGGTTCCAACGGCGCGGGCAAAAGTTCGACCTTGAAGGCGCTCATCGGGTTGGCGCCGGTTGCTGGCGGCCGCATTCTCCTCGATGGCCGGGATCTGGCGCGGCAAGGCTCTGCCGCCCGTGTCGCCGCCGGCCTGTCGTTGTCGCCCGAAGGACGCCGCCTGTTCGGGCGCATGAGCGTGTTGGACAACCTGATGGCGGGTGCACATGCGGTGCGTTCGCGCCCGGCAATACGTCGCCGGCTGGACGAAATCTATGCTCTGTTTCCCAGAGTGCGGGAGCGGCGTTCGCAACTGGCGGGGTCGTTGTCGGGCGGAGAGCAGCAGATGGTCGCCATCGGGCGGGCGCTGATGGCGCAGCCGCGGCTGTTGATGTTGGATGAACCCTCGTTGGGCATCGCGCCCAAGATCGTGGCGGAGATCGCCGGCGCCATCGAGCGCATCAACCGGGACAGCGGCATTGCCATCGTTCTGGTGGAGCAGAACGCCCGCCTGGCGCTGCGCCTGGCTCACCAGGCGCACGCATTCGAGCATGGCGTCGTGGTGCGCAGCGGCAAGGGGTCCGAACTGCTGGAGGATCCGTTCGTGCAGAAAGCCTATTTGGGAGTTTGATATGGGCGATCCAAGGCGGGATGTGCTGCCGGAGTACGAGGTGTACGCCATCCGCTACGCGCGCATGCCGCGTCGGCGGCGCGACAATTTTCTGGGTGGCGACCCCCACGACGCCGACATGCCGATGGACTTCTTCGTCTGGCTGGTGCGTGGCGCCGGACGCGTCGTGCTGGTCGACACCGGATTCAATGCCGAGACGGCGCATAAGCGCCACCGCGAGCTGATCCATTGTCCGATAGCGGCCTTGGCGCCGCTGGGCGTGCGGCCCGAGGACGTTCAGCACGTGGTCCTGACCCATCTGCATTACGACCATGCCGGCAATCTGGATCGTTTGCCGCGGGCGCGTTTCCATGTGCAGGATGGCGAAATGGACTACGCGACCGGCCGCTGCATGTGCTTTGAACCGTTGCGGCATGCCTATGCCGTCGAGGACGTGGTCAGCCTGGTCCGGCATGTCTACGAGGACAGGGTCGTATTCCACGATGGCGATTCAGCGCTGTTGCCCGGCATCGGGCTGCTGAAGATCGGCGGCCATACCAAGGGCTTGCAGGCCGTGCGGGTGCACACCGCGAGAGGCTGGGTGGTGCTGGCATCGGATGCCAGCCACTACTACGAGAACATGGACGCGGGCCGCCCTTTTCCCATCGTCTACAACACAGCGGAAATGTTGTCGGGATACGCCAGGCTGGTCGGGGCTGCGCAATCGGAGGAACACGTCGTTCCGGGCCATGATCCTCAGGTGCTGGAGCGCTATCCTTCCTGGCAGGGTTCGCCGCATGTGGCGGCGCTGCATCTGCCGCCACGGGCGGACTGATTCCAGCCCTGATCCCGCCCGTGGCGTGAGCCGCGAGCCTCAATGACGGCCGGTTTGCTCCGCGTAATCCATATACAGCTTGTGCGCGCGGCGGGCCATGGGGCCGTATTCGAGCTTGCGGTCTTCCACGCGGTTCACGTGCACCACCTTGCCGTAGTTGCCGGACGAGAATACTTCGTCGGCTTCCTCGATGTCGGCGCGGGTCAGGCTGCGTTCCTGCACGTCGACGCCGTCGGCCTTCAGCAGCGCCAGCACGCGGCGGCGCGTGATGCCATTCAGAAAGGTGCCGTTGTCGGCCGGCGTGGACACCACGCCGTTCTTGGCGATCCACAGGTTGCTGGTGGCGAACTCGGCGATGTTGCCCGCGCCGTCCAGCATGATGGCGTTGTCGAAACCCTTCTCGGCGGCTTCGCGGATGGCGCGCTGGCCGTTGGGGTACAGGCAGGACGCCTTGGCGTCGGTGGGCGCCATGTTGGGCCAGGAACGCGCAAAGCTGGAGAAGCAGGCGGAGAAGCCCTGGTCGCCCGGCATCGGCACCTTGAACACGTGCAGCACGAACTGGGTCTTGTCGGCGTCCGGCAGCAGGAAGCCGTCGGCGCAATAGAACATCGGTTTGATGTAGAGTTCGCTGCCCTGCGGGAACTTCGCCACCGCCTGCAGGCAGAGCTTTTGGATCTCTTCCCAGCCGATCTGGGGCTTCATCAGCATTTTTTCGGCCGAGCGCACCACGCGTTGGCAGTGCAGATCCAGGTCGGGCGTCAGGCCGCGGAATGCGCGCGCGCCGTCGAACACCATGCTGGCCATCCAGAAGGCGTGGTCGGCGGGGCCGAGCAGTTTGGGGTTTTCAGTGGTCCAGTGACCGTTGTGCCAGAACAAGGCATCCATGGTTGTCTTCCTTCACTTGAATTGGGGTGGCGCTATCGGCGCGCCGAAACGTCAGGATACATGAGGCGGCTGCCGGCTTCCCGGCATCATTCGCGCGCCAGCGCCGCTTGCACGCGGTCGGCTGCCTGGGCCGGCATCCATTGCCGCCAGACCGGGCCGTATTGCTTGAGGAAATAGCGCGCGGCGTCCTCGGGTTCTTTGCCTTCGTTTTCCAGCCAGCCCAGGGTGGCGTCGATGGCGTCGCCGGGTACCGTCAGCTTGCCCAGGAATTCGGCGATCTGCGGCGCCTGTTTCGCGAACTCGGCATTCACGCCCGTGACGACGGGGTTGGGTTTGAACTCGGTGGGCACGGGATTCGCGCACTTGGGATCGGTCATGCAGGTGTAGGCGGCCTGGTCGAACGCGGGCAGTTCCAGCTTCACCAGATCCAGCGCGCCGACCAGCGAAGTGGGCGTCCAGTAGTAGAAAACGATGTCGCGCTTGCGCTTGTAGGCGGACACGATGGCGGCTTTCTGCGCAGCGCCGGAGCCGGGCGCGAACATCGCATAGTCCTTTTCAAGCTTCAAGGCGCGCAGCAGGTTCTCGTTCAGGGTGCCGCAGGCCCATCCTGCCGGACAACCGTAGATCCGGCCGCGGCCGGGTTCCTCGGGATCGGCGAAGACGTCCTTGAAGCGTGCCAGGTCGGCTGCCGACTTCAAGCCGGGATGGCGCTCGACGGTGTAGCGGGGCACGTACCAGCCTTCGCCGGCGTCGTAGACGTGGCCCACGCCCAGCACCTTGCCGCTGGCCAGGGCCTTCTTCCATGCGCCCTCGATCTGGCCGGGCCACACTTCCGGGGTGACGTCGACGTCACCGCGTTGCAGCGCCGCCAGCATGGGCAGGGTTTCGCCGATTTCGACCGTGGTCTTGCAGCCGTAGCCGTGTTCCAGCACGTAGCGTTCGATGCCGGCCAGCACCAGGTTGGATTCCCAGTTCAGGCCGCTGAAGCGGACCGGCCGTTTGACTTCGCATACGGGCGCGGCGGCATCCGCGGCTTGCGCAGCCGGGGGAAGAAGGGCGGCGGCCAGCGCCAGGGCGCCAAGGACGGGGGCGAGCGGATGCGGTTTGCGCATGGTCAGGCACCTGTTTGGTTGGGTGCCGTTCATTGTACGGGCGGCAGCGGCCTCGCCAAATGAAACGGGGCCGCATAACGCGGCCCCGTGCTTGCGCTGCCAGGATCAGGCGCGGGCGGCGCGCCGGCGATCGATGAAGGCGCCGACCTCGCCCACGATGCCGCGGCGGAAGGCCAGCACGCAGATCACGAAGATCAGGCCGATCACGATGGTGACCGATTCGCCCAGGCGCAGGAACCAGTCCACGCCGGTCAGGTTGGCCATCATCTGGCCGAAGTCGCCCACCTTGTTTTCCATCAGCACCACGATGAAGGCGCCGAGGATGGGACCGGTCAAGGTGCCGAGTCCGCCGATCAGCGTCATCAGGATGACCAGGCCGGACATCTGCCAGGTGGCATCGGACAAGGTGGCCGACACGAAGACCAGGGTCTTGGTGGCGCCCGCCAGGCCGGCCAGCGCTGCCGACAGCACGAAGGCCAGCAGCTTGAAGCGGTCGACGTCGTAGCCCAGCGAGATGGCGCGTGGTTCGTTTTCGCGCAGCGCCTGCAGCACCTGGCCGAAGGGCGAGTTCACCGTGCGCCAGATGATGAAGTAGCCAATGATGAAGATGGCCATCACCACGTAGTACAGGTTCAGGTCCTTGGACAGGTCGATCAGCCCGAACAGGGTGCCGCGCGGCACGCTCTGCAGGCCGTCCTCGCCGCCGGTGAACTTCGCCTGGAGGAAGAAGAAGAACACCATCTGCGACAGGGCCAGGGTGATCATGGCGAAATAGATGCCGCTGCGGCGGATAGCGATGGCGCCCATCGCCAGACCCAGCAGCCCCGCCACGGCCACGCCGAACAGCAGGCCGATCTCGGTGGGGAAGCCCCACACCTTGAGCGCGTGGCCGGTGGCGTAGGCCGCGCTGCCCAGGAAGGCGGCGTGGCCGAACGACAGCAGCCCGGTGAAACCCAGCAGCAGGTTGAATGCGCAGGCGAAGAGCGCGTAGCACATGATCTTCATGGCGAAGATCGGATAGACCCCGATGAAGGGAAGAATGGCCACCACGATGGCCAGTACCGCATAGCCCAGGAATTGACGATTCATTTTTCTTTTCCGAACAGCCCGGCCGGGCGGATCAACAGAACGATGGCCATGATGATGAACACGACCGTGCTGGAGGCCTCGGGCCAGAACACCTTGGTCAGTCCTTCGATCACGCCCAGGCCCAGACCGGTCACGATGGCGCCCATGATGGACCCCATGCCACCGATCACGACCACGGCGAACACGACGATGATGAGGTTGGAGCCCATCAGCGGAGAAATCTGCAGCACGGGCGCGGCCAGCACGCCGGCAAAGCCCGCCAGCGCCACCCCGAAGCCATAGGTCAGGGTGATCATGCGCGGCACGTTCACGCCGAAGGCCTCGACCAGGCGGGGGTTTTCGGTGCCGGCGCGCAGCAGGGCGCCAAGGCGGGTGCGTTCGATGACGAACCAGGTTGCCAGACACACTGTCAGGGAGGCTGCCACGACCCAGCCGCGGTAATTCGGCAGGATCATGAAGCCCAGGTTGGTGGCGCCGCGCAGCGCGTCAGGCGTGGGGTAGGGCTGACCCGAGACGCCGTAGAAGCTGCGGAACAGGCCTTCTATCAGCAGCGTCAGGCCGAAGGTCAGCAGCAGCCCGTACAGGTGATCCAGCTTGTACAGGTGCCGCAGCAACAGCTTTTCTATGATGATGCCGAACAGCCCGACGACCAGCGGCGCCAGGATCAGCATGATCCAATAGTTCAACCCCAGGTACGACAGCCCCATCCAGGCGATGAACGCGCCCAGCATGTAGAGCGCGCCGTGCGCGAAGTTGATGACGTTCAGCAGCCCGAAGATGACGGCCAGCCCGAGCGACAGCATGGCGTAGAAGGAGCCGTTGACCAGGCCTAGCAATAGCTGGCCGAACAAGGCCTGTATGGGGATGCCGAAAATGTCAGTCATCTTATGAAAATCCTGCGCGTACGGAGGGAAGCGAGCTAATCAAAACGCGGCCCGGCCAAAACGTGGCTCGGCCAAGACGCGGCCCGGCCAAAACGCGGCCCGGCGCATAGGTTCGCCGGGTCGCGTCTGGGGGCACGTGGGCTGGATTACTTCTTGACCAGCTTGCAGGTGGACTCGGACAACTTGGTGTAGACCTCGTCGCCAGGCAGCGTCGCCACGACCTTGTAGTAGTCCCACGGGGCCTTGGATTCGGCCGGCGTCTTGACCTGCATCAGATACATGTCGTGGATCATGCGGCCGTCTTCGCGCACGTAACCGCCTTGCGCGAAGAAGTCGTTGACCTTGTTCGACTTCATCCACTTCATGACGGCGTCGCCGTCGTCCGTGCCGGTGGCCTTGATGGCGTTCAGATAGAAGGCCGTGGCCGAATAGTCGCCCGCCTGCAGCATGGAAGGCTTGCGGCCGACCTTGGCTTCGAACTTCTTGGACCAGGCGCGCGAGGCGTCGGATTGGTCCCAGTACCAGCCGTCGGTCAGGTACATGCCTTGCGTGGCTTGCAGGCCCAGTGCGTGGACGTCGTTGATGAAGACCAGCAGGCCGGCCATCTTCATGGTCTTGGTCACGCCGAATTCATTGGCGGCCTTGATCGAGTTGATGGTGTCGCCGCCCGCGTTGGCCAGGCCCAGGATCTGCGCCTTGGAGGCTTGCGCCTGCAGCAGGAAGGACGAGAAGTCCGAGGCGCCCAGCGGCGCCCGCACCTGGCCCTTGACCTCGCCGCCCGCGGCCTTGACCACGGCCATGGTGTCGCGCTCCAGCGCATGGCCGAAGGCATAGTCGGCGGTCAGGAAGAACCAGCTCTTGCCGCCGTCTTTCACCACGGCGGAACCGGTGCCGCGCGCCAGGGCGACGGTGTCGTAGGCGTAGTGCACGGTATAGGGCGAACACTGGGCGTTGGTCAGGTCCGACGCGCCCGCGCCGATCGCCATGAAGGGCTTCTTCTTCGCGGCGGCCACGCCGGCCATGGCCAGGCTGGTCGACGAGTTGGTGCCGGCGATGATGACGTCCACCTTCTGCTCGTCGAACCATTCGCGCACGCGCGCCGAGGCAACGTCGGCCTTGTTCTGGTGGTCCGCGGAGACGACTTCGATCTTCTTGCCGTTGATCGAACCGCCGGCGTCCTCGATCGCCATGCGCACGGCTTCCAGACCGGCCTTGCCGTCGATGTCCGAATACACGCCGGACATGTCAGTGATGAAGCCGATGCGGATGACATCGTCGGAGATACCTTGCGCGTGGGCGGGTGCCCCAGCAAATCCCAGGCCCGCCATGGCCAGTGCAGCAGTGATGGTGTGCAGCTTCATGGGATGACTCCTCTCTTCCCTACGGTGTAGTGTTGCCGGAATTCCGGCGGATGACACAGGTTCTAGACGCCCAGCAGTTCGTTGAGCGTGTCCTGTTTTTCTGAAAGTTCTGCGGCTTCGAAGTGCTCGACGATCTGGCCGTGCTCCATGACGTAGAAGCGGTCGGCCAAGGGCGCTGCGAAGCGGAAGTTCTGCTCCACCATGACGATGGTGTAGCCGCGCTGCTTCAGCGCCGTGATCATGCGAGCCAGCGCCTGCACGATGACAGGGGCGAGGCCTTCGGAGATTTCGTCGAGCAGCAGCAGGTTGGCGCCGGTGCGCAGGATGCGCGCCACGGCCAGCATTTGCTGTTCGCCGCCAGACAGGCGCGTGCCGGGAGAATTCCGGCGCTCCTGCAGATTGGGGAACATGTCGTAGATTTCGGCCAGCGACATGCCGCCGCCCAGCGAACCGACGACCGGAGGCAGCAGCAGGTTTTCTTCGCAGGACAGGCTGGCGAAGATGCCGCGTTCCTCGGGGCAATAGCCCACGCCCAGGTGGGCGATCTTGTAGGTGGGCAGGTCGATGGCTTCGGTGCCATGGATGCGTACCGAACCCTTGCGCGATCCCGTCAGGCCCAGGATGGCCCGCAGGGTGGTGGTGCGCCCGGCGCCGTTGCGTCCGAGCAGCGTGACCACTTCGCCTTGTCCAACGCGCATATCCACGCCGTGCAGGATATGCGATTCCCCGTACCAGGCCTGCAGGCCCGAAATTTCCAGTGCCGGGGTGCTCATGCGTGCGCTCCTTGAAGTTCGCCCTCGGTGGTGCCCATGTAAGCCTGCATCACGGCCGGATGGCGGGAGACTTCGGCGTACGATCCTTCGGCCAGCACGCTGCCGCGCGCCAGCACAGTAATGGTGTTGGCGATGGAGGACACGACATTCATGTTGTGTTCCACCATCAGGATGGTGCGTCCGGCGCTGACGCGCTTGATCAGTTGCGTGACGCGGTCCACGTCCTCGTGGCCCATGCCCTGCGTGGGCTCGTCAAGCAGCATCAGTTCGGGTTCCATCGCCAGCGTGGTGGCGATTTCAAGCGCGCGCTTGCGGCCATAGGGCAGGTTGACGGTGGTTTCGTTGGCGAAGGCGCCCAGGTCCACTTGTTCCAGCAGGTCGCGCGCCGGCTGATTCAGCACGGCGAGCTGCTTGTCGCTTTTCCAGAAATGGAACGACAGGCCGGTCCTGCGCTGCAGCCCGATGCGCACGTTCTCCAGCACGGTCAGGTGCGGGAACACTGCCGAGATCTGGAATGAACGGATCACGCCGCGGCGCGCGATCTGCGCGGGGCGCTCGCCGGTAATGTCGATACCGTTGAACTTGATGCTTCCCGACGTGGGAGAAAGAAACTTGGTAAGCAGGTTGAAGCAAGTGGTCTTGCCCGCGCCGTTCGGCCCGATCAAGGCATGAATCTCGCCCCGCTTGATACGCAAATCGACCCCATTGACCGCGACGAATCCGCGGAATTCCTTGGTGAGGCCTTTTGTCTCCAGGATCGTGTCGTCCATGTTCGCTGCACCGGCGTTGTATTTATTTCGGTCTCCACCTGCCGTCGTTGCGCCAGGTCCCCGCAGGGTCCGGAAAACTGTTCAGGAAATCGCAGTTTTCTTCTGAGTTGCCGGCGAGTATGCGCACCTATTTATCAAAATTCCATGAGGGTTTGTCATAGGTTTTGCAGTGCGGAATGGGCAATTGTCGGCAGGCTGACAATGCTTGCGCCACAAGGGAATAGAGGCTTTCCATAATGGAAACGCAATGCAGCAAATACGCGTTGATCGTCATCAACGCGTCATGGATTTATTGGCGAGGGAAAACCCGGTTTGCGGCGCGCCGAATGCCGCGCCGGCGCATAAGCTTGTGCGCGATCAGGCGGGTGTTTTCTGCTTGAATTCGCAGAGATCGGAAATGCCGCATTGAGGGCATTTGGGTTTGCGCGCCACGCAGACGTAGCGGCCCAGCAGGATCAGCCAGTGGTGAGCGTCCTGCATGTATTCGCGCGGCACGAACTTTTCGAGTTTCTGTTCGACTTCCAGCACGTTCTTGCCGGGCGCGATGCCGGTGCGGTTCGATACGCGGAAGATGTGCGTGTCCACGGCCATCGTGGGTTGTCCGAACGCCGTGTTGAGCACCACGTTGGCGGTCTTGCGCCCCACGCCGGGCAGGGCTTCGAGCGCTTCGCGCGTCTGCGGCACTTCGCCGCCGTGCTGCTCGATCAGGATCTTGCAGGTGGCGATGGTGTTCTTCGCCTTGGTGCGGTACAGGCCGATGGTCTTGATGTAATCCGCCAGGCCTTCTTCGCCCAGGGCCAGCAGGGCTTGCGGCGTGCCGTAGGCGGGGAAGAACTTGCGCGTGGCGATGTTGACCGATTTGTCGGTCGCCTGCGCCGACAGCAGCACGGCGATCAGCAGCTGGAACGGCGTGTCGTACTCGAGCTCGGTGGTCGGATGCGGGTTGGCGGCCTGCAGGCGGGCGAAGATCTCTCGGCGTTTGGCGGCGTTCATGATTGCGTGGGGTTGCGGCGGGCCCGGGCGCGGGCCAGCGCGGATTCAATGGCGGAACGCTTGCGGTCCTCGTTGCGCGCCTCGTCGACGGCGGGAGCGCTGGGCGCGGCAGCCGCTTCGGGCGCCATCAGGCGCGCGTTGTCGGCGGCCAGGCGTTCGGTGCGCGCCAGATGGCTGCGGTGGCGCTGGCGGCTGATCGTGGCGTCTTGCGCGCTCCAGGCGCGGCCGGCCGGCACCATCTGGATGCAGTCGACCGGACAGGGCGCCACGCACAGGTCGCAGCCGGTGCACCAGTCGGCCAGCACGGTGTGCATGTGCTTGTTGGCGCCGACGATGGCATCCACGGGACAGGCCTGGATGCACAGCGTACAGCCGATGCAGTGCGCTTCGTCGATGCGCGCGACCAGCAGCGGGCCGGGTTCGCCGCGGGTGGCGTCCAACGGCAGGATGGGGGTATCAAGCAGGACCGCCAGCGCGGCGATACCGTCATCGCCTCCGGGCGGGCAGCGGTTGATTGGAGCGGAGCCGTCCGCGATGGCGTCGGCGTAGGGCCGGCAGCCGTCGTACCCGCACTTGGTGCATTGCGTCTGGGGCAGCAAGGCATCGATGCGGTCGGCTAATGAGCGACAGGACATGAATGTGTAGAAGAAATCGTGGGACGGGGGGAGGGCGTGCAAGACAGGAACCAGGGGCTCCAAATGCGAATCGCGCGCAACCGTTCAGACAGCAGTGATATTTCTAGCCACCGCTGTTTGAAGGGTTGCGCGCGTCGGAGGTCCGGATTCTAGGCCGGCTTGACCCGCGCTACACCCATCCTACGCAGATTGCCGGATGAACTCGGCAATTTTAGGACAGATCATTTCGCGCCAGCGGCGGCCCGAGAAAATGCCGTAGTGGCCGCAATTGGGCGCCGTGTAATGCGTCTTGCGCTCGGCCGGAATGTTCTTGCACAGCTTGATGGCGGCGCGAGTCTGGCCCTGGCCCGAGATGTCGTCCAGTTCGCCTTCGATGGTGAGCAGGGCGACCTTCTTGATGTCAGCCGGCCGCACCAGCTTGCCGTCCACTTCCCAGGTGCCGTTGGGCAGCTGGAATTCCTGGAACACCATGCGGATCGTGTCCAGGTAGAACTCGGCCGGCATGTCCAGCACGGCGTTGTATTCGTCGTAGAAGCGGCGGTGCGCTTCGGCGTCGCTGTCGTCGCCGCGCAGCAGGTCCAGGTAGAAGTCGTAATGCGACTTCATGTGGCGGTCGGGGTTCATGGCCATGAACCCCGCGTGCTGCAGGAAACCCGGGTACACCTTGCGGCCAGCGCCCGGATAGCGGGGCGGCACCGGATGGATGACCTGGTTCTCGAACCAGCTGTAGGGCTTGGTCGTGGCCAGGCGGTTGACCTGCGTGGGCGACTGGCGCGGGTCGATGGGGCCGCCCATCATCACCATGCTGCGCGGCTGACAGGGATCGTTGGCGGAGGCCATCAGCGAGACGGCGGCCAGCACCGGCACCGTGGGCTGGCACACGGAAATCACGTGGACGTCCGGACCCAGGTGGCGGATGAAGTCCTGCACGTAGCGCACGTAGTCGTTCAGATGGAACGGACCGGCCGACAGCGGCACCATGCGGGCGTCGACCCAGTCGGTGACGTAGACGTCGTGGGCCGGCAGCAGGGCGCGCACGGTGTCGCGCAGCAGGGTGGCGTGGTGGCCGGACAGCGGCGCGACCAGCAGGACCTTGGGATCGTCGCGGCCCGTGTGGCGGACATCGCGCTGGAAATGCAGCAGGCGGCAGAACGGCTTGTCCATGGCCACGCCTTCGATGACGCGGACGGACTTGCCGTTGATTTCGGTGGTGGGCAGGTGCCAGGCAGGCTTCTGGTATTCCTTGCCGATGCGGGTCATCAGCTCATACCCGGCTGCCATCTGGCGCGAAATCGGGGTATAGGCGAGAGGGCTGTAGGGACTGGAAAACAGCTGGGAACCGGCGTCCGTGAATGCAGCGAACGGAGTCAGGAAGGCGCGCTGCATTTCGTGCAATTGATACAGCATTTGAGAAAAGTCCTTCTGGGTCGTGCGTGTGTCCCGATTATTGCTCCGGGCACTAACGATATTTCTAAACAGCCTGAAGAAACGCCGACAAAAAAAGCAAATCTGTTGCTAAAAAGCGACCCGACTACCCATTGGGCACCAGTTTAGGGCGCTTTTTACACCCGGAAGCCATATCAAAGGGAGGATTTATGCACTAAGTCGGACGGAGAGAACTACCAGTAGTTTTCTACCGCCAGATTGCCGGGAATGCCGCGGCGTCCAGGCTTGAAGCCGCGTTCGCCCAGCAGCTTGCGGGCGTCGGCCAGCATGTCGGGGTTGCCGCAAAGCATGATCTTGGCCTGCTCGGGATCCAGCGGCTGGCCGGCCAACTGCTCAAGGCGGCCGTCGGCGATCAGCGTGGTCAGGCGTTCCTGCGGCATGCCGGGCAGGGCTTCGCGGGTGGCGATGGGCAGGTAGACGAGTTTCTGCGGATCCGCCGCGAAAAACTCGGCCAGGGCCGGCTGGTTGCGCCAGGATTCGATTTCGGTGCGGTAGGCGAGCTCCGCGGCGGTGCGCACCCCGTGCACCAGGATGATGCGGCGGTAGGCCCGCCAAACTGCCGGGTCGCGCAGGATCGACAGATAGGCAGACAGGCCGGTACCCGAAGCCAATAGCCAGAGATCGCCGCCGGGCGCGAAGCGCTCCAGGGTCAGAAACCCGTAGGGCGTCTTCTCCACATACAGGGAGTCGCCGGGCTGCAGCCGCGCCATGCGCGGACTGAACAGGCCTTCGGGGACCACGATGGAATAGAACTCCAGCCAGGGTTCGTGCGGCGCCGACACCATGGAATAGGCGCGCCACAACGTGGGTTCGCCTTCCGAGGCGCCGGCTTCCGGCAGACCGACCCGGGCGAACTGGCCCGGCTGGAACGTATACGCGTCGTCGCGCGTCACGCGCACGGAGAACAGCTTGTCAGGCACCCAGGTATGGACGTGGGTAACGGTCTGGCGCGTGTATTTGGAGTCGTCGGTCATCGGTACATCGCGCGAAGCCGGCCGCCAGGGTGGGGCCGGCGTTCGCGGATTATTTTTCCAGGTATTGCAGCTTGTCCTGCTTGCCGTTCCATTCGTCGGCGTCGGGCAGGGGCTTCTTGGCACGGCTGATGCTGGCGAACTCGGGCGAGAGTTCGGCATTCAGGGCGATGAAATTCAGCTGGTCCTGCGGCACGTCTTCTTCGGCGTAGATGGCATTGGCCGGGCATTCCGGGATGCAGACGGCGCAGTCGATGCATTCGTCGGGATCGATCACGAGGAAGTTCGGACCCTCACGAAAACAGTCCACCGGGCACACGTCTACGCAATCGGTGTACTTGCACTTAATACAGTTTTCGGTGACAACGTGGGTCATTCAGGAACTCCGGGAGCGGCGGCTTTTGTGTCTTGTTGGGCGGATTTTACCCAATGCCGCGCCGATGTGCCGGCAATACCCGTATTGACATAGTGGCCCTTCGCCCTGAACAGCGGGGGCTCTATGCTATGGTGTCGCGAAACGAAACGCGCCATCATGATAATCACTTCGCTGCTCGACACCGATCTGTATAAATTCAGCATGATGCAGGTGGTTCTGCATCATTTTCCCGCTGCCCAGGTCGAGTACCGTTACAAATGCCGCACGCCCGGGGTCGACCTGCGTCCCTACCTGGACGAAATCCGCGAGGAAGTGCATCAGCTATGCCAGCTGCGCTTCACCGAGGACGAACTTAAATATCTGGGCGGCTTGCGCTTTATCAAAAGCGACTTCGTCGATTTCCTCGAACTCTTCCATCTGCCGGAGCGCTGCATCCACATCGGCGTAGGCGAGGGGCCGGGCGAAATCAGCATCGAGGTCAAAGGCCCGTGGCTGCATACGATCCTGTTCGAGATCCCGGTGCTGGCCATCGTCAACGAGGTCTATTTCCGCAACACGCGCAAGAATCCCGACTGGGAAGAGGGCCGCAAGCGCCTGCATTCCAAGATGCACCTGGTGCTGGACGATCCGGCGCTGGCCGATTTCCGCGTGGCCGAATACGGCACGCGGCGCCGCTTTTCCAAGATCTGGCACGAAGAAATCGTGTCCACCATGAAGTCGCAGATGGGCGTGCATTTCGCCGGCACCAGCAATGTGCTGCTGGCCAAGCAGCACGAGGTGCTACCCCTGGGAACCATGGGCCACGAATACCTGCAAGCCTGCCAGGCGCTGGGTCCGCGGCTGCGCGATTCGCAGGTGTACGCGCTGGAGGTGTGGGCCAAGGAATACCGTGGCGACCTGGGCATTGCGCTGTCGGACGTCTATGGTATGGATGCCTTCCTGCGCGATTTCGACATGTATTTCTGCAAGCTGTTCGACGGCGCGCGGCATGATTCCGGCGATCCCTTCGTCTGGGGCGAACGCCTGCTCGAGCACTACCGCAAGAACCGCGTGGATCCGCGCGCCAAGACGCTGGTGTTTTCGGATTCGTTGACCTTCCCGCGCGCCATCGAGCTGGCCCGCCAGTTTTCCGGCCGCTGCAAGGTGTCCTTCGGCATCGGCACCAACCTGACCAACGACCTGGGCCACGAGCCCTTGCAGATCGTCATGAAGATGGTCCGCTGCAATGGCCAGCCGGTGGCAAAGGTGTCCGACGCGCCGGAAAAGACCATGTGCGACGATCCGGCCTACCTGGCCTATCTGCGCCAGGTGTTCCAGCTGCCTCCCGCCTGACGGCGGCTCGGGGTAAATTGCGGGTTCTTCTGCATTGTTCCACCCAACCCACTCGAATCTAGGGGACTATTCATGAGCAGCATCAAGCGCTTCCACGTGGCCAAGCGCCTGTCCGACATGGCCGTGTACAACGGCGTCGCGTACCTGGCCGGCCAGGTGCCGGACGATTCCACGCTGGACATCACCGGCCAGACCGAACAGGTGCTCGCCACGATCGACCGCCTGCTGGCCGAAGCCGGCACCGACAAGACCAAGATCCTGATGGCCCAGATCTATGTGGCCAACATGAAGGAATTCGATGGCATGAACAAGGCCTGGGACGCCTGGGTCGCCGACGGCAATTCGCCTCCGCGCGCCACCGTCGAGGCCCGTTTGGCCAACCCGGATTTCAAGGTCGAAATCGTCGTGACGGCTGCCGTCTGAGATGTTTGCCGCGTTGGGCGCCCTGGGCGTCCGACGCGTGCGCGGGTGGCGGGCCATCGCGTCCGCCATCCGTCTCTTCTTCCCGCGTTGTGCCGGCTACTGCCCGAGCAACAGCGTCGCGGCCAGCAGGCCGCCCAATTCCTCGCATTTCGCAAGTTCCGCACTGGCCACGGTCTTGGGCGCCAGGATCTGCTGCGCCGTCTGCGCGCCCATATTGACGATGAGCGGCGGCGCCAGCGCGTTGAGCCGCCAGCCGGTGCAGATGCGTTCCACCTGCCGCGCCGCGCCCGAGCCGTCGCTGCCCGCGCTGATGGCGCAGGCGTAGGGCAGCCCTTGTATCCGGTCCAGCACGGCGTAGTAGTTGCGGTCGAAGAACTCCTTCATCTCGCCGCTCAGCGAGGCCAGGTTTTCGGGGGCGCAGAACAGGTAGGCCTGGCTGGCGAGCATTGCATCAGCCTGCGTATCGGCGGCCCGCCGCAGGACCACGTTCAGGTCTGCCGCCTGTTCCAGCTGCGCGGCGGCCGCGAGCGCGCCGCGCGCCGCGGCTTCGGCCATCTGCCGCGCGGCGCCGGTACGCGAATGCCACACGATCAGCAGCTGTTTCATGCGTAGCGTTCCAGGGGATCCTGCCGGTAGTAGGCCCGCAGCAGTCCATACCATTGCGGCAGTGCTTCGTGCATGGGATAGGGATCCACGAAGAAGTGTTCCGAGCTGACCGCGAAGAACTCGGCTTCGTCGGTGGCGGCATACGGGTCCATCGGCAGTTGGCCGTACCAGGCGTCGGCGGCCTCGCTTTCCGGATCCACGTCGTGCGGGATGGCGGCTTCGACCGCGTCCACGGCCGCGATGAAGCGGTCCAGGCTGTCGTCCAGGATGCGGCGCCATGCCTGGGGCTTGAGTTCGGGGTGCGCGGCCAGCGAGGGCATGCCGTCGGCATGGCCCGACCGCAGGTCCAGCTTGTGGGCGAACTCGTGGATGACCACGTTGAAGCCGCCCTCGGAGAACTGCGTGTCTTCCCAGGACAGCACCAGCGGCCCGCCTTCCCAGGCTTCGCCGGCGGCGTCCTCCAGGTATTCGTGCACCACGCCGTCATCGTCCTGGCGCGAGCGCGGGATGCGGAAGCTGGCCGGGTACACGATGATCTCGTCCCAGCCTTCGTACAGTTCGGGCGCCAGGTTGAGGATGGGCAGGCTGGCCTGGGCCGCGATGCTCAGGCGCATGAAGTCCGAGACCTCCAGTCCTTGCGCGCCATTGATGTGCTTGCTGGCCAGCAGCCAGGCCGAGCGCGCCTGCAGCTGGGCGGCTTCATCGGCGTTCAAAGCCGCCAGGAACGGGTGGGCGTCCAGCACCCGTTGCCACAGTTCCGGGGAGATGCGGGCCTGCATTTCGGCCACCGCGGAGGGGCGGGCGCCCCGGCCCTTGAGCCAGCGCAACATAAGCTTCGGTTCCTTCCATATGCCGGGGCTAGCGGCTGCTTTTGGTGTCTACAAACCCTAGTGTAGAGTGTCGGGATATCAAACTACCTCCGCCTGCCGTCCGTCATGTCCGCCCCGCCTGTTCCCGACGCGCCTACGCCTTTCGACGCTACCTGGCGCCAGGAGGTAGGCGCCGGCCTGGATGCCGACGGCATGGCGCTGATCGACCAGGCCGTGGCCTGGGCCGAACCGCGTTTCGAAGGGCAGCAGGCGCTGACCGGCGAACCCCTGGCCGGGCATGGCGCGGGCGTGGTCCGCATCCTGGCGGCTCTGCATACCGATGCCGCCACCCGCGCCGCGGCGCTGCTGGCTGCCTTGCCGACCGACCTGATGGCGCCCGCGCCGTCCCTGCGCAGCGATCCGGTCGCGGCGGCATTCGGCCCTGAAATCGCGCGGCTGGTGCAGGGCACGCGCGCGCTGCTGCGCCTGGGCGTGGTGGCGCGGCAGGCAAGCGACGCCGCCGCCGAAAGCGGCTCGCAAAAGGAGATGCAGCGCAAGATGCTGCTGGCCATGGCGGCCGACCTGCGCATCGTGCTGATGCGGCTGGCCTCGCGCCTGCGCACCTTGCGCTGGCACGCGGAAAGCAAGGCGCCGTGCTCCACCGATTTCGCCCGCGAAACCCTGGACCTGTATGCGCCGCTGGCGAACCGCCTGGGGATCTGGCAGATCAAGTGGGAAATGGAAGATCTGGCGTTCCGCTTCCTGGAGCCCGACAAGTACAAGCAGATCGCCCGCCTGCTGGAAGAGAAGCGGGTGGAGCGCGAAGCCTTCATCGCCGGCGCCATCGAGCGCCTGCAGACGGGACTGGCCAAGGCGGGCGTCGAGGCCGAGGTCAGCGGCCGGCCCAAGCACATCTACAGCATCTGGAACAAGATGCGCGTGAAACGGCTGGATTTCTCGCAGATGTACGACCTGCGCGCGCTGCGCATCATCGTTGATGACGTGCGCGCCTGCTATACGGCGCTGGGCATGGTGCACGAAATGTGGACGCCGATCTCCGAGGAGTTCGACGACTATATTTCCCGGCCCAAACCCAACGGCTACCGCTCGCTGCACACAGTGGTGGCCGACGACGACGGCCGTCCCTTCGAAGTGCAGATCCGCACACGCGAGATGCACCAGTTCGCCGAATACGGCATGGCTGCGCATTGGCGCTACAAGGAAGCGGGCGCCAAGGGCGGCCAGGTGGCGGCCTCCAGCGAATACGACCGGCAACTGGCGTGGATGCGCCAGCTGCTGGCCTGGAACAGCGATGTCGAGGGTGGCGGCGAACCCGCCCAGCCCGCGCCCGCCAAGCCGGCATCGGGCAAGCAGCGCGGCGCGGCGACGGCGCCGGTCCATACCGATGAGCGCATCTACGTGCTGACGCCGCAGGCGCGCGTGATCGAACTGCCAGCCGGCGCCACGCCGGTGGATTTCGCCTATCACCTGCATACCGACCTGGGCCACCGCTGCCGCGGCGCCCGCGTCGACGGGCAGATGGTGCCGCTGCAGACGCATCTGTCCACCGGCCAGACCGTGGAGATCATCTCCGCCAAGTCCGGCGGGCCCTCGCGCGACTGGCTCAACCCGCAGCTCGGCTTTCTGGCCAGTCCGCGGGCCCGCGCCAAGGTGCGCATGTGGTTCAACGCGATCGAACTGCAGCAGCGCATCACCCAGGGCCAGACCCTGGTCGAAAAGGAATTGCAGCGCCTGGGCAAGACCGCCGTCAACCTGGAGCAGTTGGCGCAGAACCTGGGGTTCGCCCGCGCCGACGACCTGTACGTGGCGGCGGCCAAGGAAGAATTCAGCCTGCGGCAGATCGATACCCTGTTCCAGCAGCCCGGACCGGCCGTCGAGCCGCAACCGGCCGCTTTGCGCCACGCCAGCGCCGGCAGCGCCGAGAAAAGCGGCAAGAGCGGCGTGCTGGTGGTGGGGGTGGGGTCGCTCCTGACGCAGCTTGCGCGCTGCTGCCGTCCGGCGCCGCCGGACCCCATCGCGGGCTTTGTCACGCGCGGACGCGGCGTGTCGATCCACCGCAGCGATTGCCACAGCTATCTGGCGCTGGCCGCCCGCGAGCCGGAGCGCGTCATCGAGGTGGCCTGGGGCGAGACCGGCGACACGTTCTACCCCGTGGACATCAGCGTGCGCGCGCACGACCGTTCCGGCCTGTTGCGGGACCTGTCCGAAGTCTTTGCGCGGCTGCGCCTGAACGTGGTGGGCGTGAACACGCAAAGCAAGCAGTCGCTGGCTCATATGGTGTTCACGGTGGAAGTGCGCGGGGGGGAATCGCTGTCCCGCGCGCTGGACGCCCTGGCCGAAGTGCCGGGCGTGTCGTCGGCGACACGCCGCTAGGCGGGAAACCCGGGCCGGGCGGCCCGGGTGGGAGCGGAACTCAGTTGTCCAGCTCTTCGTGCGCGCGGTCGCGCATGTAGAAGGCGGCGATCAGGCCCAGCGCCACGCCGAACATCACGTAGTAGGCGGGAGCCATCGGCGAGCCGGTGGTCTTGATCAGCCAGGTCACGATGAACTGTGCGAAGCCGCCGAAGATCATCACCGCCACGTTATAGGCCAGCGACAGGCCCACCGAGCGCACGCGCGCGGGGAACAGTTCCGCCATCACCGTGCTGAACACGCCGAAGAACGCCGATACGAACAGGCAGACCACGACCTGCACGGCCAGCAGGCGGCCGATGGAGGGCGCATCCGACAGCCAGTAGTACAGCGGATACAGCACGATCAGGTAGCCGATGAGCGAGCCGATCACCAGGGGGCGGCGGCCGATGCGGTCGGACCAGGCACCCATGAAGGGCGTCAGCAGCACCATCAGCGCCGCGCCCGCCATCTGCACCAGGAAGGTCTGGTTCAGCGGCAGCTTCAGGATCTGCGTGGAGTAGGTCACCAGATACGTGAAGGTGATGTAGATGGACACGGTCGCGGTCACGACCAGGCCCACGCCGATCAGCGCTTCGCGGGTATGCGTCTTCAGCATCTGGCCCAGGCTCAGGCGCTGCACGTCGCCGCGGGCGGCGGCCTGGCGCTCTTCTTCCTTGATCTGCTTGAAAGCGTCGGTTTCATCGACGTTGCGGCGGATGTAGATGGCGATGGGGACAATGACCAGGCCGAAGGCGAACGGCAGGCGCCATGCCCAGTCGGCGATCTGTTGCGGGGTGAAGAACTCGGTGATGAGCGTGCCGCAGGCCGCGCCGATCAGCAGCGCCAGCATCTGGCCGGCCATCTGCCAGGAACCATAGAAGCCACGCTTGCCGTTGGGCGCCATCTCGATCAGCAGCGCGGTCGAGGTGCCGAATTCGCCGCCGGCGGAGAAACCCTGCAGGAGGCGCGCGATCAGGATGAAGATCGGGGCCAGGATGCCGGCCGCGTGGTAGGTCGGGGCCACGGTGATCAGCGCGATCGACACGGCCATCAGCGAGGTCACCATGACCATGGCGGCCTTGCGGCCTTTCTTGTCGCCGTACAGGCCGAGGATGATGCCGCCCACGGGGCGCATGAAGAAGCCGACGCCGAAAATGGCGGTGGTCATCAGGATGGCGTTCAGCTCGCTGCCGGGAACGCTGGGATCGGTGGGGAAGAACAGCTTCGAGATGATCGGCGTCATGAACGCGAACACCAGGAAGTCATACCATTCGAGGGCATTGCCTATTACTGCCGCCACGATGTTGCGTGTGGGAACTGCTTTGTGCTGCACGGTTTCTCCTTGGGGTTTTCCTATCCGGGCGACATTCTAGGCGCTTCGCGCGCCGGACCACGCCGAGACGCGGAGGCGCGCTGGCCTTACACTCCTGTTTTTCCCCAAGAGAGTAGTGACATGAACGCGCGCACCTGGCTGGAAACGCTGGTTGGCTTTGACACCACCAGCCGCAATTCCAATCTTGCCCTGATCGAAACCGTACGGGATTGGCTCAAGGGCCAGGGCGTCGACGCATGGCTGGCGCACAATCCGGAGCGCACCAAGGCCAACCTGTTCGCGACCTTGCCCGCCCAGGACGGCGGCATGCAGGGCGGCATCGTGCTGTCCGGCCACACCGACGTGGTGCCGGTCGACGGCCAGGAATGGAGCACGGATCCGTTCAAGCTCGTTGAAAAAGACGGCCTGCTCTACGGCCGCGGCAGTTGCGACATGAAGGGTTTCATCGCCAGTTCGCTGGCGATGGTGCCGGAATTCCTGGCCATGCCGCGCAAGAAGCCGATGCACCTGGCGTTCTCGTATGACGAGGAAGTCGGCTGCGCCGGCGCGCCCTACATGCTGGCCGACCTGCACGAACGCGGCATCCGCCCCGAAGGCTGCGTGGTGGGCGAGCCCACCGGCATGCAGGTGGTGGTGGCGCACAAGGGCATCAACCTGTTCCGCTGCAAGGTGCACGGCAAGGCGGCGCACTCGTCGCTGACTCCGCGTGGCTGCAACGCCATCGAATATGCCGCCCGCCTGATCTGCCGCATCCGCGACCTGGCCGACAGCTTCAAGGCCAACGGTCCCTACGATCAGTTCTACGACGTGCCGTTCTCCACGATGACCACCAACCAGATCCGGGGCGGCATCGCGGTCAATACCATCCCCGAACTGTGCGAATTCACCTACGAATTCCGCAACCTGCCCGGCATGCAACCCGACGAGATCCAGGCAGAAGTTGAAAAATACGTGCGCGAAGAGCTCCTGCCGCGCATGAAGGCCGAGTTCGACGGCGCCAGCATCGAAATCGAAACCGGCGCCGCTGCTCCCGCCCTGGAAGCGTCCGAGGAAGCCGCCATCACCCAGCTGGTGCGCGCCCTGACCGAAGACCGCGCCACCCGCAAGGTCGCCTACGGCACCGAGGCCGGCCTGTTCCAGGGCATCGGCATCCCCACCGTGGTCTGCGGCCCCGGCCATATCGAACAGGCCCACAAGCCCAACGAGTACGTCGCGCTGGACCAGCTGGCCGCCTGCGACACCTTCCTGCGCCGCCTGGGGCAGTCGCTCTGAGCGCAGGCTGACGGTTCCCGGGGCGGCTGGGGCGGTGCCCCCGGCCGCTGCCGGCGTCAGGTAAAATGACGGGTTGCAAACCGGATTTGCGGCCGGCAGTGGCCTGCCGCGATACCCGGGGGAGATGCTTGGTGAAACCTTACGACTTTCCGGATGCCCAGGGCCATTTCGGCCCTTATGGCGGTGTTTTCGTGGCGGAAACGCTGATGCACGCGCTCGACGAGCTGCGCGCGGCCTATGACCATTACCGTGTCGACCCCGCCTTCCAGGAAGAGTTCAACTATGAACTCAAGCATTTCGTCGGCCGGCCCAGCCCGGTCTACCACGCACGCCGCTGGTCGGAAATGGTGGGCGGCGCCCAGATCTGGTTCAAGCGCGAAGACCTGAACCACACCGGCGCCCACAAGGTCAACAATTGCATCGGCCAGGCATTGCTGGCCAAGCGCATGGGCAAGCCCCGCGTCATCGCTGAAACCGGCGCCGGCCAGCACGGCGTGGCCACCGCCACGGTGGCGGCCCGCTATGGCATGGAATGCGTGGTCTACATGGGCAGCGAGGACGTCCGTCGCCAAGCGTCGAATGTCTACCGCATGAAGCTGTTGGGCGCGACGGTGGTGCCGGTCACGTCCGGTTCGCGCACCCTGAAGGACGCGTTGAACGAAGCCATGCGCGACTGGGTCACCAACATCGAGAACACTTTCTACATCATCGGCACGGTGGCGGGTCCCGACCCCTATCCCCGCATGGTGCGCGATTTCCAGACCGTCATCGGCAACGAATGCCTGACGCAGATGCCCGAAGCCACCGGCCGCCAGCCCGACTACGTCGTGGCGGCGGTGGGCGGCGGCTCCAACGCCATGGGCATCTTCCATCCCTACATCCCGTACGAAAACGTGCGCCTGATCGGCGTCGAGGCGGCGGGCGAGGGCATGGACAGCGGCCGCCACGCCGCCTCCCTGGCCGCGGGCCAGGTGGGCGTGCTGCACGGCAACCGCACCTACGTCATGCAGGACGCCGATGGCCAGGTCCAGGAAACCCATTCTGTCTCCGCCGGCCTGGACTACCCGGGCGTCGGTCCGGAACATGCCTGGCTGAAGGACTCCGGCCGCGCCGAGTACGTCGGCATCACCGACGCGGAAGCCCTCAAGGCTTTCCACGACTGCTGCCGCATCGAAGGCATCATGCCCGCGCTGGAGTCGTCGCACGCCATCGCGCAAGCCGTGAAGATGGCCGCCACGCTGCCGCGCGACGCCGTCATCCTGGTCAATTTGTCGGGCCGTGGCGACAAAGACATGCATACCGTGGCCGAACAGGCCGGCATCGAGCTCTGAGGCCCTGTCCATGACCACTCGCACCGACCGCATCGCCGCCGCTTTTGCGCGCACCGCCGAATCCGGCCGCGCCGCGGCGCTGATTCCCTATATTGCCGCGGGCGACCCTTCGCCCGCCGCGACCGTACCCCTGATGCACGCGCTGGTCGAGGCCGGCGCCGACGTCATCGAGCTGGGTGTGCCGTTCTCGGATCCCATGGCCGACGGCCCGGTGATCCAGCGTGCCGCCGACCGCGCCATCGCGCAGGGCGTGGGCCTGGCCCGCGTGCTGGAGCTGGTGGCTGAATTCCGCCAGCGCGACGCATCCACGCCGGTGGTGCTCATGGGTTATGCCAACCCCATCGAACGCATGGGCCAGGCCGATTTCGCGCGCCGCGCCGAGCAGGCGGGCGTGGACGGCGTGCTGGTGGTGGACTATCCGCCCGAAGAGGTCGTCGAGTTCGCCGCCACGCTGGGTGAGCACGGCATTGCGCCGATCTTCCTGTTGGCGCCCACGTCCACGGAAGCGCGCATCAAGGCCGTCGCCGAAGTGGCGCGGGGTTACGTGTACTACGTGTCGCTCAAGGGCGTCACGGGTTCGGGCTCGCTCAACACCGACGACGTCGCCGAGCGTCTGGCCGTGATCCGCCGCCACGTGCGCGACATTCCGGTCGGCGTGGGCTTCGGCATCCGCGACGCCGAAAGCGCCCAGCGCGTGGCGCGCGCGGCCGACGCCGTCGTGATCGGCAGCAAGCTGATTGAAACCATGGAGCAGGCGGCGGCGAATGCCCCCGCGGCCCAGAAAACAGACGCCGCAGTCACCGCCGCCAGCGGCTGGCTGCGCACCATCCGGCAAGCGCTGGATCAAGTAAAACGAGCAAGCGCGTCGGCCTGAGCGGCGGGCGTGACCTCATACGGGATGAATAATCAATGAGCTGGATCGAAAAACTCCTGCCTCCTCGCATCAATAAAACCAGCGAAAGCGGCCCCCGCCGCGTTCCCGAAGGCCTATGGGTGAAATGCCCGTCGTGCGAATCGGTGCTGTACAGCGAAGACCTGGCGGCCAATCTGCACGTCTGCCCCAAGTGCGACCACCACATGCGCATCGGGGCCCGTGCCCGCATCGATTCGCTGCTGGATGTCGAGGGCCGCGTCGAGATCGGCCAGACCACGCGTTCGGTCGATACGCTGAAGTTCAAGGACACGCGCAAGTACCCCGAGCGCCTGCAGGAAGCGGTCAAGCAAACCGGCGAAACCGACGCGCTGGTGGTCATGAGCGGTTCGATCCGCGGCGTATCCGCTACGCTGGCCTGCTTTGAATTCGAATTCATGGGCGGCTCCATGGGCTCGGTGGTGGGCGAGCGCTTCGCGCGCGGCGCCCAGGCCGCGCTGGACAACAAGACGCCCTTCATCTGCGTGGCTGCCTCGGGCGGCGCGCGCATGCAGGAAAGCCTGCTGTCGCTGATGCAGATGGCCAAGACCAACGCCATGCTGACTCGCCTGTCGGCGGCCGGCCTGCCGTTCATCAGCGTGTTGACCGACCCCACCATGGGCGGCGTGTCGGCCAGCTTCGCCTTCATGGGCGACGTGGTCATTGCCGAGCCCAAGGCGCTGATCGGCTTTGCCGGCCCGCGCGTGATCGAACAGACCGTGCGCGAAAAGCTGCCAGAAGGCTTCCAGCGCGCCGAGTTCCTGCTGCAGAAGGGCGCCATCGACATGGTCGTGGACCGCCGCCAACTGCGCGAGGAAATCGCCCGCCTGCTGGCCTTGCTGACCAATCAACCGGCGGACGTGGTTACGGCTTGAGTTTGCGCCGGCCCGTGCCCTCGGGGCGGGCCGGGCCAACTGCGCCAAGATGCCGCCGGTAGCCCAGGGCTGCCGGCGGCATTGTCATATGCGGCCCCGCGGCGGCCCATGGCGAATGATTTGCGGAACAGTGTTTTCCATCCACGATGTTGCCTGCGTGCGACAAAGCGTGAGCCTTCCGCCCCGGATTTTGCTATGTTGCGTACTAGGTTTGAAATCTACGGAGTTTTTCGATGCAGTTGATCAAGAAGAAGATGCTTATCGGCCTTGTGGGGCTTGCCCTGGCTGCAACCGCGTCGCTGGCAAGCGCCCAATCGTCCGAGGGCACCCAGGGCGGTGTCAGCATGCATTACGGCATTGGCGACCACTACCAGCGCCTGACGATCAACTACGAAACGGCTTCCGTCTGGACCTACCAGTTCGGCGGCAATTGGGGCCGCCTGGACCTGACGCCCGAACTGGGCGCGTCCTACTGGAAGGCGAACGGCTCGCGCTCCCCGGGCCATGTCTGGCAGCTCAATGCCATCCCGATGTTCCGCTGGTGGACTGGCGAACGCTTCTACATTGAAGCGGGTATCGGCGCCACGCTCTTCTCCAGCACGCGTTTCGCCGACGAGAACATCAGCACCGCTTTCCAGTTTGGCGACCACATCGGCATGGGCTTTCTCGTGACGCCGAACAACCGCATCGGCCTGCGCTATTCGCACTTCTCGAACGCCAGCATCAAGCGCCCGAACCCGGGCCTGGACGTGCTGCAGCTGACCTACACCTACCAGTTCTGATTGCGCCGCGCCTGCGGCGAACGGGGCGCGGCCACAGGGCGCGCCACACAGACAGATCCACCCCTCGGGGTGGATTTTTTTTTGGGCGCGCCGCGCGCCGTGCTTTCCGGCTCGATCTGAAACCACAAAAATATTATGTGCTGACGCTGCGTATACATACTTGTTGGTAGGGAGTGCAATGGCCAGAATGCTCTGGCACCGCACAACACACAACGAGCCGCCGCGCGGCTCCGATCCCGGCACGCATCGCTGCGGCCGGGGAGGGGCGCGACGATGGCATACGGAGACCAACGCATGAACACCCCCTGTACGCCCGCGCGTCCGCTGACGCGCATGACTGTTGCCATAGGCCTGGCCCTCGCATTTTCCTGCGGCTCGTCCGCCGTCATGGCCGAGGAGTTTCCGAATAAGCCGCTGCGCATGGTCGTGGGCTTTGCGCCGGGAGGCGGGGCGGACATCGTGGCGCGCCTGGTTGGCGCCAAGATGGCCGAAAGCCTGGGGCAGCAGGTGGTGGTCGAAAACCGGGCGGGCGCCACGGGCACTATCGCCGCCGACAACGTCGCGCGTTCGCCTGCCGACGGCTATTCGCTGTTCCTGGGTTCGCAGTCCACCATGGTGGTGGCGCCTTCGCTGTTTCCGTCCCTGCCGTTCAAGCCCGAGAAGGACTTTGCGCCGGTTTCGCAGATCGTGACCATGCCGCTGATCCTGGTGGTCAATCCGGCCCTGGTGGACGCCAAGACCGTGCAGCAACTGACCGAACAGATCCGCAAGGCCGGCGATGGCGCAATGAGCTATGCCTCGTCGGGCCAGGGCGGTCCGCAGCACATTGCCGGCGAGCTGTTTGCGCACATGGTGGGTACCAAGGTGACGCACGTGCCGTACAAGGGCGAATCGGCGGCCATGGCCGACGTGCTGGGTGGCCATGTGCCGTACATGTTCGCCAATCTGCCGGTGGCGTTGCCGCACATCAATTCGGGCAAGGTCCGGCCGCTGGCCATCACCAGCCTGAAGCGCGACCCCAAGGCGCCGCAGATCCCGACCCTGGCCGAGTCCGGCTTCAAGGACTTCGAAGTGTCGACCTGGTATGGCGTGTTTGCGCCGGCCAATACGCCCAAGCCCGTGGTGGCCAAGCTCTCCGATTCCATTCGCGCCGCCGTGCAGCAGAGCGATATGCAGGCCAAGCTCAGCGAGCAGGGTTTCACGGTGGTGGGCAGCGATTCCGACGCCTTCACGCGTTTCGTGGGTACGGAGCTGCCGCGCTGGTCGGTGCTGATCCGCGACATAGGCATCAAACCCGAATAAGCGGCCAGCCCGAGCGGGCGGCCTTTCTCTACGAGATCCAGACATGATCGATTTCACTGAAAAACGCGCGGCCGGACCCGTGATCCGGCTGCATTCCGCGGACAACGTCGTGGTGGCGCGCGTGCCCATCGGCATAGGCATGGCCGTGCCCTCCGAAGGCATCGTCAGCCGCAGCCAGATCCCGGCCGGGCATAAGATCGCGGCCCGCGACCTGCGCGCCGGCGAGCCCATCCTCAAGTACAACGTCTGTATCGGCTTTGCGGCGAGCGATATTCCGGCGGGCACCTACGTCCATTCGCACAACATGGACTTCCAGGAGTTCGACCGCGACTACGCGCATGCGCGCGACTACGTGGCCACGCCGGTCCTGCCCGAGTCCGAGCAGGCGCGCTTTCTCGGCATCGTGCGCGCCAATGGACAGGTCGCCACGCGCAACTACATCGGCGTCATGGCGACGGTCAATTGTTCGGCGACGGTGGTGCACCGCATCGCCGAGGCCTTCACGCCGCAGCTGATGGCCGCCTATCCCAATGTGGACGGCGTGGTGGCGCTGAGCCATGGCATGGGCTGCGGCATGGAGATGTCCGGCGAACCCATGGACCTGTTGCGCCGGACGATGGGCGGCTACGCCTGCCACGCCAACTTTGCCGCCGTGCTGATCGTCGGGCTGGGCTGCGAGCGCAACCAGCTGGATGCCTTGCTCAAGGACCAGGGCTTGGAGGCGGGCGCGCGGCTGAAGACTTTCATCATGCAGGAGACCGGCGGCACGCGCAAAACCATCGAAGCGGGCGTCGCCGCCGTGCAGGCGCTGCTGCCCGAGGCCAATGACGTCGAGCGCGTGCCGGTGCCGGCGCGGCACCTGACGGTGGGCCTGCAATGCGGCGGCTCGGACGGCTTTTCGTCCATTACCGCCAATCCGGCATTGGGGGCGGCCATGGACATCCTGGTGCGCCACGGCGGCACCGCCATCCTGTCCGAAACGCCCGAGATCTACGGCGTGGAACACACCTTGACCTCGCGCGCCCGCAACCGCGAGGTCGGCGAAAAGCTGGTGCAGCGCATCCGCTGGTGGAAGGAAGAGTATTCGCCGGGGCGCGATGTGCAGATCAATGGCAAGGTCAGCCCGGGCAACCAGATGGGCGGATTGGCCAACATCTTCGAGAAGTCGCTGGGCTCCTCGATGAAGGGCGGCACCACGGCGTTGATGGAGGTCTACCGCTACGCGGAGCCGGTGCGCCAGCCCGGCATGGTGTTCATGGATACGCCGGGCTTCGACCCGGTGTCCGCAACCGGACAGATCGCCGGCGGGGCCAACATGATCTGTTTCACCACCGGGCGCGGCTCGATGTTCGGCGCCAAGCCCGTGCCTTCGATCAAGCTGGCGACCAACACGCCGATGTACGAAAGGCTGACGGAGGACATGGACGTCAATTGCGGCGACATCCTGGACGGCACCGCGACCCTGCAGGAAGTGGCGCAGCGCATCTTCGAGGAAATCCTGCTGGTGGCTTCCGGCACGCGCAGCAAGAGCGAACTCCTGGGACTGGGTGATCACGAGTTCGTGCCCTGGAACATCGGCGTGGTGAGCTGAGCGGCACTGCCAAAGAAAGCGCCCCGGCGCACGGCTTCAGGTTGCCGTGCGCCGGGGCTGTTCCGTCGTTCGATGCCGCAGGCGCGGGTGCGCCCGCGGGCCCGGGGCTAGTTGTCTGCCAGGGTCTGCGCGCCCGGCATGTCAAAGCCATTGTCGTCCAGCGCGGCCTGCAGGGCAGAGCGCTGCTCTGCGTTCAGTTCCACCAGGGGCGGGCGCACGGTCGCCCAGGCCGGATCGCCGGATTTCCAGGCAATAGCGGCTTTCATCGCGGGAATCATGGGGAATTTACCGAACACGTTGCGGGTCGCGTTCAGTCCGGCCTGGCGGGCGTCGGCGTCGGCTTCCTGCCAGCGCTGTTGCAGGGCGACGATGGGGCCAGGATTGACGTTGCCGGTGGCGGTGATGCAGCCCACGCCGCCGGCGCGCAGGGTTTGCAGCAGGAAGGCTTCGCTGCCCGCATAGACTTTGAAGCCGCGCGGCGCGAAGCGTTCGATCATGGCGGCCGTGTTGTTCCAGTCCCCGCCGCTGTCCTTCACGCCGGCGACCTGGTCAGGATAGCGGTCCAGCAGCCGATTGATCAGGTCCAGGCTCAGCGGCACCTGGCTCACGGGAGGGATGTGATACAGGTACATGCGCAACCGGTCATCGCCCACGCCTTCGATCAGTTCGGCGTAGTAGCGGAACAGGCCTTCGTCGCTTACGCCCTTGTAATAGAAGGGGGGCAGGACCAGCACGCCCATGCTGCCGCTGCGCACGGCGTGGCGGGTCAGTTCGATCGCATCGGGCAGCGCGCAGGCGCCAGTGCCGGGCATCAGCGCGGACGGTTCCACGCCCGCTTCCAGCAGCGCGTCCAGCAGACTGCGCTTTTCCGACAGGGCCAGCGAGTTGGCTTCCGAGTTGGTGCCGAATATGGCCAGCCCGACGGATTGTTCGCGCAGCCAGCGGCAGTGCTTCACATAGCGGCCCAGGGCCGGGCGATAGGCTGCGTCGAACGGCGTCAGGACCGGAGAAAAAACGCCGGGAATGCTGGCTTGGGTGCTCATTGTCTCTACTCGATTTCTGATGAATGAAAAGGACGCGCCGGGCGGCGCGGCGGCAACGTCTGATTCTGGCACCGAAGCGGCCGCTGAACATCTGCTGTTTAATTGCTTCAATCCATAAAATTGTTGTGGTTTGCCCTGGCGCAAATCGTGCATGCAGAAAAAAGGGGGGACGCTTTGGATACGCGATATGTGCAGAGCTTTGTGTCGGTGGTCGAATGCGGATCGCTGGCGGAGGCCGCGCGCCGGCTGGACCTGACCCCCGCCGCGATCGCGGCGCGGGTGCGCACCCTGGAAGAGGAGCTGGGCGCCACCCTCATCAAGCGCGTCGGCCGCAGCGTCAAGGCGACCGAGGCGGGCCTGAAGGTGCTGGAGCGGGCCCGCAGCGTATTGCGCGAAGTGCGGGACCTGCGCGCCAGCGCCAGCGACGACGCGCCGCTGGGCGAATTGCGGCTGGGCGTGTCGGTGTCGGCGCTGACGGGCATCATGCCCACCGTGCTGGCGCGCCTGTACCGGCGCCTGCCCAAACTGGCGGTGTTCGTGGAGCCGGGCACCTCCAATCACCTGTACCACCGCGTGATCAACGGCGACCTGGACGCGGCCTTCATCGTCAAACCGCAATTCAACCTGTCCAAGGGCTACGCCTGGAAATTGGTGGCGGAAGAGCCGCTGGTGGTGCTGGCGCCGCCCGATACCGTGAGCAATGACGCCCACGAACTCATGAGCACGCAGCCTTTCATACGCTATGACCGCAATGTCTGGGGCGGCCGGCTGGCGGACCAGTACCTGCGCCAGCACGGCATCGTGCCGCGCGAGCGTCTGGAGGTCGATGGCCTGATGGGCATCGCCTGCATGGTGTCGGAAGGGCTGGGCGTGTCGCTGGTGCCCGATTGGGCGCCCGATTGGGTGGACAGCCGGCGCGTCAAGCGCGTGCCGCTGCCGGGGCGCGCGCCGCTGCGCTGCATGGGGATCATCTGGGCCCGGCATATGCCGCATTCGGCGTTGGCGGAAGCATTCGTTGAAGAGGCCGGTCTGGCCTTGAACCTGCCTGCGGAGCCGATAGAGGACGAGTGAACGTCCAGGACGTGCGCGCTGCGGATCGCGTCGGGCGCCGCCGCGCTGCCAAGCCTCCATGAAAAACACCCCGGACGCTGGATCGGTATCCAGCGTCCGGGGTGCGGCGTGCTGCCGGTCGCAAGCCCTTGCGGGCCTGCGGCTTAGTGGCGCGTTTCGACCTGAACCAGCGGTTCGTTGGAAACGGGCGCGACCGGCTTGCGCTCGCGGCCCAGGCGGACCGGCGTGTGTGCAGCGGCGATACGCAGCTGGGTCTGGGCGTGGCGGTCCGGATCGGTCTCCACCCACTGCAGGCCGGCGGCGTTCACCACGTCGTGCAGGGCCTGAGCCTTGGCCGACGGGGCGGCAGCCGGCAGCACGATGGGCTGGCTGGCTGCGGGCGCCGGGGCAGCCGCTTCCTGTGCCACAGGCGCGGCAGGAGCAACCGGGGCGGCCGGCGCGGCGGCGGGAGCAACCACGGGCTCGACGGCGGCGGCTTCCACCGGCGTCGTCTCGGTCGCTGCGGGGGCGGAAGCCTCGCTCGCGGCCTGCACGGACACAGGCTGGGTCACCTCGGCGGCAGCCGTCTGCACGGGCTGGGCCACGGGTTCGACGGCTTGCTCGGCTTGGACCTGCACGGGCGTTGCCGGCTGGGCTTCAACCGGAGCAGCCGCAACCGGGGCAGCCGCAACCTGGGCGGGCACGGCCTTAGCGGTTTCGGGCTGCTGGGCTTGCACCGGAGCGGCTTGGACCTGTACGGCAGGTTCCACGGCTTGCGCAGCGGTCACGGCGGGTTGAGCGGCAGCTTCTTCCGGCTGATCGATGCTGTCGTCGTCGGCGCCATCTTCCTGCTGATCGTCGCTGCCGGCCAAACCTGCTTCTTCCTGGCTGCGGCGGCCGCGGCGGCTGCGGCGGCGGCGGCGCTTGCGCTCGGGATCGGCAGCGCCTTCGGCGCCTTCCACGGCGGGTACGCCATCGGCGGTCTGTTCGGCCACGGCTTCGGCTTCGACAGCCTCGGCGGTCACCGCGGCGGCTTCAGGAGCCGGTTTGGTCTCGGGCAGGGCAGTGGCGACCGTTTGAGCCAGGGCGGCGACCATGCTTTCCTGTTCGCTCATCGGGGCGTCGGACTGGCCTTCCTCGCGGCGGTTGCGGCCACGGCCGCGGCGGCGGTTGCGGCCGGCGCCGCTGTCCTCGCCGCCGGCTTCCACGGCTTGCTCGGGACGGTTGGACGCCAGGGCCGCTTGCGTGGCCTGGGTGTCGCGTTCGCCGCGGGCGTCGTTGCGGTTGTTGCGGTCGCCGCGTTCCTGGCGGTCGCCCTCGGCGCGGCGGTTGCCGCGCACGTGGTGGCGGCCGCCTTCGCTGGCCTCGGCGCCTTCGCCGCGCGATTCGCCGCGGCGGTTGCGGTTGCGGTCCGAACCATGGCGTTCGCCACGGCGTTCCTGGCCGTCATGGCCGCTGCGGCCCTTGCCGCGGCCGGAGCTGGCGCGCTTGGCGCTGTCTTCCTGGGCGGCGGGAGCGGGCTTGGCCGCTTCGGAGCTGCCGCCCAGCCAGCCGAACAGGCGCTTGAACAGGCCGCCCAGGCCGCCGGTTGCCGCCGGCGCGGGAGCCGGCGCGGGGGCGGGCGTCGAAACCGGAGCGGGCTGCGAGGGCGTGATGCCCTTGACCAGCGCTTCCGGACGCGACTTGATTTCGTGCTCGCGCGGCTGCCAGGGAGCGTCCGTGGCCGGGGCTTCAACCAGTTCGAAGCTGGTCTTCAGTTCTTCCAGGCGCGGATCGTCGTGGCGCAGGCGCTCGATGTGGTGGTGCGGCGTTTCCAGATGCTTGTTGGGGATCAGCATCAGGTTGACCTTGAGGCGGGCTTCCATCTTGGTGATGTCGGCGCGCTTTTCGTTCAACAGATAGGTCGCAACGTCGACCGGCACTTGGGCGTGCACGGCGGCAGTGTTTTCCTTCATGGCCTCTTCCTGCAGCAGGCGCAGCACGTGCAGGGCGCTGGACTCGGCGTCGCGGATCACGCCGGTGCCGTTGCAGCGCGGGCAGGTGATGTGCGAGCCTTCGTTCAGGGCGGGGCGCAGGCGCTGGCGCGACAGTTCCATCAGGCCGAAGCGCGAAATCTTGCCCATCTGGACGCGGGCGCGGTCGAAGTGGAGGGCGTCACGCAGGCGCTGTTCGACGGCGCGCTGGTTCTTGCTGTCCTCCATGTCGATGAAGTCGATGACGATCAGGCCGCCCAGGTCGCGCAGGCGCAACTGACGGGCCACTTCGTCGGCGGCTTCCGAGTTGGTGCGCAGCGCAGTTTCCTCGATATCGGCGCCGCGCGTGGAGCGGGCCGAGTTGACGTCCACGGAAACCAGGGCTTCGGTGTGGTCGATGACGATGGCGCCGCCCGAGGGCAGCGTGACCGTGCGCGAGTAGGCCGTCTCGATCTGGTGTTCGATCTGGAAGCGGGAGAAGAGCGGGATATCGTCGCGGTAGCGTTTGACGCGCTGGACGTTGTCCGGCATCACCACGCTCATGAAGGCCGTGGCCTGGTCGGCGATCTCGTCGGTATCGATGAGGATCTCGCCGATTTCCGGGGAGAAGTAGTCGCGGATGGCCCGGATGACCAGGCTGGATTCCAGGTAGATCAGGATCGGCGCGGAGTTGTCGCGCGCGGCGCCGTCGATCGCGGTCCAGAGCTGCAACAGGTAGGACAGGTCCCACTGGAGCTCTTCGACGTTGCGGCCGATGCCGGCGGTGCGCGCGATGATGCTCATGCCCTGGGGCAGATCGAGCTGCTCCATCGTGTCGCGCAGTTCCTGGCGGTCCTCGCCCTCGACGCGGCGCGAAACGCCACCGCCACGGGGGTTGTTGGGCATCAGGACCAGGTAGCGGCCGGCCAGCGAGATGAACGTGGTCAGGGCGGCGCCCTTGTTGCCGCGCTCTTCCTTTTCAACCTGGACGATCAGTTCCTGGCCTTCGCGCAGGGCGTCCTGGATGCGGGCGCTGCGGACGTCCACGCCTTCCTTGAAGTAGCTGCGGGCCACTTCCTTGAAAGGCAGGAAACCGTGACGGTCTTCACCGTAGTTGACGAAGCAGGCTTCGAGGCCGGGTTCGATCCGGGTGATGACACCTTTGTAGATATTGCCTTTGCGTTGTTCGCGGCCGGCAGTCTCGATGTCGAGGTCGATGAGTTTTTGCCCATCGACGATAGCGACGCGTAATTCTTCCTGATGCGTCGCATTGAACAGCATGCGCTTCATGAGAGGGGTTCTCCGTTGTCATGACGCGCCGATATCGGCGCGTGACCTCGGGTCACTCGGGCTGCGGGCTGAAGCGGGCAAGAGTTGCGGACCGTACCTGGGCGGCGCCCAGGCGTATCCGCCGCGGGTCAGGCGGGCACGTCGAGCCGTGGGGCTCGGGGTTCTGTCAGCAGGAGGGTCAGCTTCACTGAATGTGGTTTGACGGAAAAGTGCTGTGAACGGCAGTTGCGGTCGGATTGGTTGCCCACGCGCAGCTGGTGCTTTAAATATGCGACGATTCTTGCGGTGCTTCAGAGCCGCTTGCGGCATGCAACGGACCTGCTGGGACAGCGGGCAAAATGAATGCCACACCACTATCCGGCAGGGCGCGGTTGCGCCGGCGACCAAATGACCCCGGGGGTTGAATGAGCAGGCAGTACAATGGCGGCCCGCGCGCTCGACGGAGTTGCGTAACGTTGCATCTCTACGTCAGGCGGCTAGTTCAGCCCCTTTAGGCTGTCCCGATTATATGTCGCTTTTCGCAATGCGCAAAGAAACTTCCCCCTCGCTTTCCCTCTCTAAAGCTCCCCCTGCCGTCCGGCTGGTGGAAGTCGACGCCGAGCATGCCGGCCAGCGTCTGGACAACTATCTTGCGCGCTTGTGCAAGGGCGTCCCCAAAACCCATATCTACAAAGCCATACGCGGCGGCGAAGTGCGGGTAAACAAGGGACGCACTTCGGCCGACTACCGCGTCGCCGAGGGGGACGTGGTCCGCGTTCCGCCCCTGCGTTTGCCGGATCCGGGCAGGCCCCGTCCAGTGCCTGGCGCAGAATTCCCCGTGGTGTTCGAGGACGAGGCGCTGCTGGTGGTGGACAAGCCCGCCGGGGTGGCGGTCCACGGCGGCAGCGGCGTGTCCTTCGGCGTGATCGAACAGCTGCGGGCGGCCCGGCCCGGCGCCAAGTTCCTGGAGCTGGTCCATCGTCTGGACCGGGAGACCTCGGGTCTCTTGATGGTGGCCAAGAAGCGCAGCGCCCTGCTGGCCTTGCACGCCATGCTGCGAGAAGGAAAAGGGGACAAACACTACCTGGCGCTGGTCGAGGGCGATTGGGTCAATGACCGGCAGCACATCAAGCTGGGCCTGTCCAAGTGGACCACCCAGTCCGGCGAACGCCGGGTCAAGGTCGACCCGGACGGCCAGTCGGCGCACACCATCGTCACGCTCAAGCAGCGGTTTGGTGGCTATAGTCTGGTCGACGCCGAATTGCGCACCGGCCGCACCCATCAGATCCGGGTGCACCTGGCCGCCAGCGGCTTCCCCATCGTGGGCGACGACAAGTACGGCCACGACGAAGTGCGGGCGCAGTTCGCGCGCATGGGCTTCGGCAGGATGTTTCTGCACGCCCACCAATTGACGCTGGCCCACCCGGTGACGGGCGAGCCCCTGACGCTTACGGCCGAGCTGCCTCCAGCTTGCCGGAAAATACTGAAACAACTGGAGTCGGTCTGATTATGTCGTATTCGCTGGTCGTTTTTGACTGGGATGGCACCCTGATGGATTCCACGCATAGCATCGTGGCCGCCATCCAGGGCGCCTGCCGCGACCTGGAGCTGGCGGTGCCTTCGGCATCCGACGCCAGCTGGGTGATAGGCCTGTCCCTGGAAAGCGCCCTGCGCCGCGCGGTGCCGGAACTGACCCAGGCGATGCTGCCGCGCTTCCTGGAGCGCTACCGCACGCACTATCTGCTGCGCGATCCGGAATTGCGCCTGTTCGAAGGCGTGCAGGAACTGCTGACTGAACTGGCGGGGCAGAACGTGCGCCTGGCGGTGGCTACCGGCAAGAGCCGGGTGGGCCTGACGCGCGCGCTGGCCGCGACCGGCCTGGGGCCGTTGTTCGATGCCACCCGCACCGCCGACGAAACCTTCAGCAAGCCGCATCCCGCGATGCTGCACGAACTGATGCAGGAACTGGACGTGGAGCCGGACCGGGTGGTGATGGTGGGCGACACCTCGCACGACCTGCAGATGGCGATCAATGCCGGCGTACACGGTCTGGGCGTGACCTATGGCGCTCATACGCTGAAGGAACTTGAGGGTTGTTCGCCGCAGGCGGTGCTCGAGAGCGTGCCCAAGGTGCGCGAATGGCTGCTGCCGCGCGTCTAGCCGCCTGGCGCCCGGGATTCTCCGGGCGCACACCGTCCGGGCGCGGAACGCCGGCCGTCCGTGCGGGTCTATAGAAAATACCCGCAAGCGCCGGCTGCTGCGGAATATCATGGGGCGGCGCGGCGTCCATGGCTTGCGCAGGGCGCGTCCATGATCCTGCGGGCGCCACGCCGGAGACCATGATGTTGATACGCAAGCCCGACGATATTCTTCCGTCAGAGATCACCTCCGAGGCCGTCTGGCGTTCGCGCCGCGAATTGATGCTGCGCGCCGGGATGGTCGCGGCCGCAGCGAGCCTGCCGGGGTGGGGCATGCGCAGCGCGCACGCCCAGGAGGCCGGCGCCCTGCCGGGCAAGCTCAACGCAGGCTTGAGCGTCATGGATAAGCAGACGACGCTGGCCGACGTAACGTCCTACAACAACTACTATGAGTTCGGCGTGGATAAGGGCGATCCGGCCGCCAATGCCGGCAAGTTGCAGACACGCCCCTGGAGCGTGAGCGTTGAGGGCGAAGTCGGCAAGCCGCGCACCTTTTCCATCGAAGAACTGCTCAAGCTGGCGCCGATGGAAGAGCGCGTCTATCGGCTGCGTTGCGTCGAGGGCTGGTCCATGGTGATTCCGTGGGTGGGCTATTCGCTGTCGGCGCTGCTCAAGCAGGTCGAGCCCACGGGCAACGCCAAGTACGTCGAATTCGTGACTGCGGTGCAGCGCGAGAACATGCCAGGCGTGCGCGCCGCGATCCTGGAATGGCCTTATGTGGAAGGCCTGCGCATCGACGAGGCCATGAATCCCCTGGCCATGCTGGTGTTCGGCGTCTACGGAAAAGTGCTACCGAACCAGAATGGCGCGCCGCTCAGGTTGGCGGTGCCCTGGAAGTACGGTTTCAAGTCGGCCAAGTCCCTGGTCAAGATCCGCCTGGTTGAAAAGCCGCCCGTGTCGTCCTGGATCAAGGCCGCGCCGCAGGAGTATGGCTTTTACGCCAACGTGAATCCCGACGTGCCACATCCGCGCTGGAGCCAGGCCACGGAGCGCCGCATCGGCGAGGACGGGCTGTTCTCGCCCAAGCGCAAGACCTTGATGTTCAACGGTTATGCCGAGCAGGTGGCGTCGCTCTACCAGGGGATGGACCTGAAGGCGAACTACTGAGGCGATTCCATGCCTGACGGCACTCCGCAGGCGGCTCCGGCCGCGCCGCCGCGCAAAACCCCGCTTTCCGCCAAGACCGTGGGGCGCTTCAAACCGTTCCTGTTCCTGCTGGGGCTGGCGCCGTTCGTGCGCTGGATCTGGCTGGGCGCGAACAACGGGCTGACGGCGAACCCGGTCGAGTTCCTGACCCGTTCATCGGGCACCTGGACCCTGGTCTGCCTGCTCGTGACCCTGGCTATCACGCCGCTGCGCCGGCTGACAGGCCAACCTGCCTTGGTGCGTCTGCGGCGCATGTGCGGGCTGTTCGCGTTCTTCTATGGCTCCATGCACTTCATGGCCTGGGTCTGGTGGGACCGCGGCTTCGATCCGGCCGGCATGCTGCGCGATATTGGCGAACGCCCCTTCATCATGGCGGGATTCGCGGCGTTCGTGCTGATGGCCGCTCTGGCGGCCACCTCCACGCAGTGGGCCATGCGCAAGCTGGGCAAGCGCTGGCAAAGCCTGCATCGCGCCATCTATGTCATCGGCCTGCTGGCGGTGCTGCATTACTGGTGGCACAAGGCCGGCAAGAACGACCTGGCGCAGCCCGCGCTGTACGCCGCGGTGCTGGCCTTGCTGCTGGGCTGGCGGCTGGTCGCCTGGCTGCGCGGCAGGCGATAGCGCCGCGCGTTGCTACAGCATCGCCAGCATGATGGCGGCGGTCTCCGCGTCCGGCTGGCCGTCGTACAGCGCCGGCCGGTAGTGCATCTGGAAGGCCGCCAGCGCACCGATCGTGGCCGGGTTCAGCGTGCCGTCCTGTGGACATGCATAGCCTAGCCGCGCCAACTGTTTCTGGAACCACGCCACGTCCGGGATGCCCTGGGCCTGCAGGCGCGCGAGGTGCTCGGCAGCCCCGGTTTCGTCGTACCAGCGCCCGATTCCCGCCTCGGCCAGCATTTTCCACGGGAATAGAGGTCCGGGATCCACCTTGCGCTGAGGCGCGATATCGCTATGGCCTACGATGTTTTCGGGTGTGATGCCGTGGCGCTGCGCAATATCACGTAGCAATATGGTCAATGCGCGCAATTGGCGGTCGTTATAGGGATGCCAGACGGGCTTGCCGTCGGGGCCCTCCGTCCAGCCCGGGTTGACGATTTCTATGCCGATGGACGTGCTGTTCATGGCGATGTTGCCATACCAGGAACTGGCGCCGGCATGCCAGGCGGCGCGGTTCTCGTCGACCAGCCGGTAGACGCGGCCGGAGTCGTACACCAGGTAATGGGAGCTGACCTTGCCCTTGGAGAGCAATTCCATCGAACGGGCGTCATCGACGCTGGTGTAGTGCAGCACGATGCTGCGCACCCGGCTGGCCTGGCCGACCGCGGTGATCGAGGTGTCCAGGTCCAGGCCGGCGGGGCCGCGCGCGGCGCATCCTGCCAGAACGGCCGCGGCAAGCGGCGCAAGCAATAGGCGGCGCATGGGTCAGCGCGCCAGGAAGAGAAACAGTGTCGGCAGCTTGTCGAGCTGGGGCGCCGGCTGCTTCTTCCAGTCCGCCACGCTGCGGGTGGCGATCCATTCGTCGGCAGTCGTGACCGAGCGCGCCACGCACAGCTTGGTGTCGCCTTTCAGGCTGGCCAGCAGCGTGGCGTACATGGCGGCATTGCGATAGGGGGTCTCGATCAGCAGCTGGGTCTGGTTGTGCTTGGCCGAGTGCTGCTCCCAGGCGCGCAGTTGCTTGGCGCGTTCCGCCGGGTCCACCGGCGCGTAGCCGTGGAAGGCGAAGCGCTGGCCGTCCAGTCCGCTGGCCATCAGCCCCAGCAGGATGGAGGAGGGGCCGACCCAGGGCTTCACCGTGATGCCCAGGCGGTGGGCGGCGTCCGCGACCTTGGCGCCTGGATCCGCGACCGCGGGGCAGCCGGCCTCCGAGACCAGGCCGATTTCGGCGCCCTTGAGCGCCGGCTCAAGCCAAGCCTTGATCTGGGCGGCGTCGACCTTGTCGTTCAGGGTGTGGATGGTGATTTCCTGCAGCGGCCGGGTGGTGCCGATCAGCTTGAGGAAGGCGCGGGCGGTCTTGGCGTTTTCGGCGATGTAGGTGTCCAGCCGGCCTGCCAGGGTACGGACCTCGGCGGGGAGCCAGCGCTCGGGCGGGGCGTCGCCCAGGCCGACCGGGATCAGGTGCAGCGCGCCGCTCATGCGGGTGCTCCGAGGGCGTCCAGCGGATCCAGGCCGAACTGCGCCAGCATGCCGGTCAGCGCGATCAACGGCAGGCCGATGATGGCGGTGGGATCGTCGCTCTGGATGCTTTCCATCAGGGCGATGCCCAGGCTTTCCGCCTTGGCGCTGCCTGCGGTATCGTAGGGTTCTTCGGCGTGCAGATAGGCCTCGATTGCGCGGTCCGACAATGCCCGGAAACGGCAGCGCGTGACGATGTCGGCTTTTTCCACCCGCTGGCCGTCGGTGACCGCCAAGGCGCTGTGGAATTCCACGATTTGACCCGACAGGGCCCGCAATTGCGCCAAGGCGCGCGGGAAATCCCCCGGTTTGCCGATGGGCTGTCCGTCCACGGTGGCCACCTGGTCCGAGCCGATCACGATGCTGCCGGGGTGATTGACCGCGACCGCCATGGCTTTGGCCACGGACAGGCGCAACGCCAGGGCTTCGGGCGTTTCACCGGAGTGTGGCGTTTCGTCTACATCGGGGGAAATCGCCGTGAAAGGCAGGCGCAGGCGGGACAGCAGTTCTTTGCGGTAACGCGAGCTGGACGCGAGGATCAGGCTGGGCTTGGAAGGCATGCGATATTTGACGTTAAAGCGTAAGTCACAGTATTATCTAACGTTTTGCGGGATTTTTGCATGAATGGGCGCGCGAGCAAGCCGATGGCGAAGCTTAGCGACCTCGGCAAAATCATGGGTATGAGTAGTCCCCATGAGCAGCCCCGCGAATGCAAAGGACTGAACATCAAGCGCATCGATGCATACGCATTTGCCCAGATGGGCAAGGAAGCGCAAGGAACCATACCTCTTGTGCGGCTTACGCGCGTGGTTGACGGGCTGCCCGAACAACCGCAGGGCGATGCCGGACTCGTGACGTGGTCCGTGCGCGGCGAAATGGGTAGGACTGGTCTTCTGATGGGCCGGCCGCTCCTGCATATTCACGTGCAGGCGAATCCGGTGCTGGTGTGCCAACGGTGCAATGAACCGTTCGTGTATCCGATCGACAGCGAAGTCCTTTTGCAGCTGGTCAAGTCCGAAGCCGATCTCGACGACGATGCTTCCTACGGGGATCCATCCGGCGAGGGCGACGAGGACGAAGAAGGAAATGGTTTTGTGTCCAACCTGCCTGAAAAGGTGGTGGGTTCGCATCATTTTGATCTGCTGGCCCAGATCGAAGATGAGCTCATTCTGAGCGTTCCGTATGTGCCCAAGCATGATGTATGCCCGGGCGCGCTGGCCAAGGTCAGCGAAGCTTCTCCCGAGGAGCCCGCTGTCAAGCGTCCGTCGCCGTTTGCGGTGCTGGAACAACTGAAGCACAAAGATTGAGATCAACATCGGGCCGCATCGCGTACAATGCGCCCCGTTTCTAGGAGTCATCATGGCCGTTCAACAAAACAAGAAGTCCCCGTCCAAGCGCGGTATGCACCGCTCGCACGATTTTCTGGTGAACCCGCCGACCGCGATCGAACCCAACACGGGCGAAGCGCATCTGCGTCACCACATCAGCCCCAACGGCTTCTACCGCGGCCGCAAGGTCCTGAAGACCAAGGCCGACGAATAAGGCCCCCGGGCCGAACTCGTACTCGGACCATTTCGGCTGAGCGCTGATACCTGGCACCCGTGATACGCATCGCCATAGACTGTATGGGCGGAGACTTCGGTCTGCCCGTCACGATTCCGGCTGCGATCGAGTTCGCCCGGCAATTTCCGGATACCCGGCTATTGCTGGTCGGGCTTCCCGACGCTATTGAAGCGGCGCTCTCCGAGCACCGCGGCGTGGCGCGTGATCGCATTGAGATCGTGGCGGCTTCCGAAGTCGTCACCATGGACGACCCGGTCGAGGTCGCCCTGCGCCGCAAAAAAGACTCCTCCATGCGCCTGGCCGCCCAGTCCGTCAAGGACGGGCGCGCCGACGCCTGCGTTTCCGCGGGCAATACCGGCGCGTGGATGGCCATTTCACGCTATGTGCTCAAGACGCTGGACGGCATAGACCGCCCCGCGATCGCCACGTCCATTCCGAACCAGACTGGCCGCGCCACCACGGTGCTGGACCTGGGCGCGAATGTGGACTGCACGGCCGAGCACCTGCTCCAGTTCGCCATCATGGGCGCCGCGCTGTCGCAGGCGGTGGACCATCGCGAGCGCCCCTCGGTGGGCCTGCTCAACATCGGCGAAGAAGTCATCAAGGGCAACGAAGTCGTCAAGGAAGCCGCCGAGCTTCTGCGCAACAGCCCGCTCAACTTCTACGGCAACGTGGAAGGCAATGACATATTCAAAGGCACGGTCGACGTCGTCGTCTGCGACGGTTTCGTCGGCAACGTCGTGCTCAAGTCCGTCGAAGGGCTGGCGAAGATGTTGTCCAGCGTCATTCGCGAAGAGTTCAAACGCAATCTGATCACGCTGCTGGCTGGCGCGGTGGCCAAGCCGGTGCTCAACCGCCTGCGCACCCGCGTCGACAACCGGCGCTATAACGGCGCCGCGCTGCTGGGCCTGCGCGGCGTGGTCATCAAGAGCCATGGTTCCGCGGACGTCTACGCCTATGGATTTGCGTTGCAGCGCGCCCGCGAAGCCGTAGTGAGTAAACTGCTGGAGCGCACCGCCGAGACGGTCGCTCAGATTACCAAGCGCGTTCAATCTGGCGAAGGCCCCTCGGTGTCGTCGCCCAACGTGGCTGGGGACACCGCTTGATGGATACCGCAATGAAATATTCCGTGATCGCGGGCACCGGCAGCTTCCTGCCGGAACGCGTGGTTTCGAATGACGAACTGGCGGCGGAGCTGGCGACGCGCGACATCGCCACCTCCGACGAATGGATCGTCGAACGCACCGGCATCCGCCAGCGCCATCTGGCTGAGCGCGGCGTGACCACCAGCATGCTGGCGACCGAGGCTTCGCGCCGCGCGCTGGCTGACGCCGGCGTGGACGCCTCCGAGGTCGACCTGATCGTCCTGGCCACCTCGACGCCCGACTTCGTGTTCCCGAGCACCGCCTGCATCGTGCAGTCCAATATCGGCGCCAAGGGGTCGGCGGCATTCGACGTGCAGGCCGTGTGCAGCGGTTTCGTCTACGCGATGACCACCGCCGACAGCTTCATCCGGGCCGGCCGCGCGCGTTGCGCGCTGGTCATCGGCGCTGAAGTCTTCTCGCGCATCCTGGACTGGAACGACCGCTCCACCTGCGTGCTGTTCGGCGACGGCGCTGGCGCCGTGGTGCTCAAGGCTTCCGACAAGCCCGGCATCCTGGCCGCGCAACTGCACGCCGACGGCAGCCAGGCCAAGATCCTGAACGCCGCGGGCAACGTTGCCTACGGCGACGTGACCGGCGATCCGTTCCTGCGCATGGACGGGCAGGCCGTATTCAAGCAGGCCGTCACCGTGCTGGACCGTTCCGCGCGCGACACCTGCGCCGAGGCGGGCATCGAGATCGCCGACGTCGATTGGCTGATCCCGCACCAGGCCAACGTGCGCATCCTGAATTTCCTGGCGCGCAAGCTTGCCGTGCCGGTCGAGAAGGTCGTCGTCACCGTCGACAGCCACGCCAACACGTCCGCCGCCAGCGTGCCGCTGGCCCTGGACGCCGCGCGTCGCGACGGCCGCGTCAAGCCGGGCCAGTTGATCCTGATGCAAGGCGTGGGCGGCGGATTCACCTGGGGCTCGGTACTGGCCCGCATGTAAGGGCGCGCTCCGGCGCGGCGTGGCGCTTGGCGCCGCGGCCGCCGGAACGATGTGCCTGGCATTCCACACAGACACTGAATCAATCCAAACGGTCAAACATGAAAATCGCTTTTGTCTTCCCTGGCCAAGGTTCCCAAGCTGTCGGCATGCTGGACGCCTGGTCCGGCGTCGCGGCGGTCACGGACACCGTGGCGCGCGCTTCGCAGGCGCTGGGCCAGGACCTGGGCGCGCTGATCGCGCAAGGCCCCGCGGAACAGCTCAACCTGACCACCAATACCCAGCCCGCCATGCTGACCGCCGGCGCCGCGTTCTACGCAGCCTGGTGTGCCGCCGGCGGCCGCAAGCCCGACGTCGTGGCCGGCCACAGCCTGGGCGAGTACGCCGCGCTGACGGCTGCGGGCTCGCTCGCACTTGAAGATGCCGTGCGCCTGGTGCGCGTGCGCGCCGACGCCATGCAGGCCGCCGTGCCGGTAGGCACCGGCGCCATGGCCGCCATCCTGGGCCTGGACGACGACGCCGTGCGCGCCGCCTGCGAAGCCGCCGCCCAGGGCGAGGTTGTCGAAGCCGTGAATTTCAACGCGCCCGCGCAAGTCGTGATCGCGGGCCACAAGGCCGCCGTCGAGCGCGCATGCGAACTGGCCAAGGCTGCAGGCGCCAAGCGCGCGCTGCTGCTGCCGGTGTCCGCGCCGTTCCACTCCAGTCTGCTCAAGCCCGCCGCCGACGTGCTGGCCGGCGCGCTGGCCGGCGTGACGGTGTCCGCGCCGCAGGTGCAAGTGATCAACAACGTCGACGTGGCTTCGCCTGTCGAACCTGATGCAATTCGGGATGCGCTGGTGCGTCAGGCGTGGCATCCTGTGCGCTGGGTGGAAACCCTGCGCGCGATGAAGGCGCAAGGCGTCACGCACGTCATCGAATGCGGTCCCGGCAAGGTGCTGGCCGGCCTGACCAAGCGCATCGACCCCGAACTCACGGGCATGGCCATTACCGATCCTGCTTCGCTTGAAGCGGCGTTGGTCGCCGTCAACGGAAATTAAGAACATGGACAACACCTCGATCGAACTGCAGGGCAAGATCGCGCTGGTGACCGGCGCCACGCGCGGCATCGGCCGCGCCATCGCCCAGGAACTGGCCGCGCGCGGCGCGACCGTCGTCGGCACCGCCACGTCCGAGTCGGGCGCTGCCGCCATCACCGAAGCGCTGGCGCCCCTGGGCGGCCGCGGCGTGGTGCTGGACGTGACCGACGCAGCTGCCTGCGATGCGCTGATCGACGCGCTGGGCAGGGAAGGCGGCGGTCCCCACATCCTCGTCAATAACGCCGGCATCACCCGTGATACGCTGGCAATGCGCATGAAGGATGAGGACTGGTCGGCCGTCATCGACACCAACCTGGCTTCGGTTTTCCGTCTGTCGCGCGCCGTGCTGCGCAGCATGATGAAGGCCCGCTGGGGACGCATCATCAACGTTACGTCCGTGGTGGGTTCCAGCGGCAACCCGGGCCAAGCCAACTACGCGGCGGCCAAGGCCGGCGTGGCAGGCATGTCGCGCGCCCTGGCGCGTGAACTGGGCAGCCGCAATATCACCGTGAACTGCGTCGCGCCTGGTTTCATCGATACCGACATGACGCGCGCGCTGGGCGAAAATCAAACTGCCGCCTTGCTGCAGCAGATTCCGCTGGGCCGCCTGGGTTCGCCCGCCGACATCGCCCACGCCGTGGCGTTTTTGTCCGGGCCGCAGGCGGGTTACATTACCGGCACCACCCTGCACGTCAACGGCGGGATGTACATGCAATAAGTCACGAATCGCGCGTAGGCGGCCAGTTCCGCCAAGCCGTCGCCGGATACAAACGGCGAGGCAACGCGAGGTTCAACCGGAAACGCCGCACACCGGTTTCCTGCGCCACTCCCGGCGACAGATCAAGTGCGCGGTGTTATTTTTGTCACGGCCAGGCGTCGCAAAACTCCGCGCTTGGCTATAATTCGCGGGATTTTTCCCAATTGGAGATCTGCATGGAAAGCATCGAACAGCGCGTCAAGAAGATCGTCGCTGAACAACTTGGCGTCAACGAAGCCGAGATCAAGAACGAATCCTCCTTCCTTGACGACCTCGGTGCCGATTCGCTCGACATGGTCGAACTGGTCATGGCGCTCGAAGACGAATTCGAGACCGAGATCCCCGACGAAGAGGCCGAAAAGATCACGACCGTGCAACAAGCGATTGACTACATCAATTCGCACGGCAAGCAGTAAGCTGGGCTTTTACCCTTCTGGTTGCCTTGCGGCGTCCGTCGCAGCCAACCGGGAAATCGGGGCGGTTTCAGGAATTTGCCGTGCGGTCCGCATGCGGGAAGGGCGTTGTAATGCCCGACCCGCTTTCGCGTGGGCCGCACGTGCAGCGCATCCCGAAAACCGCCTTTCTTTTGTCTGTTTGAGGAGTCATCCGTGAAGCGACGTGTCGTCATCACTGGCCTGGGTATCGTTTCTCCCGTCGGGAACGACTTGACCACCGCTTGGGACAATATCGTCAACGGACGTTCTGGCATCAGCCGTATCACCCGTTTCGATCCCTCGGCCATCACCACGCATATTGCCGGCGAAGTCAAAGACTTCGACATCAGCACCTATATCTCGGCCAAGGAAGCCCGCCAGATGGATACCTTCATCCATTACGGCCTGGCTGCCGGGATGCAGGCATGGCGCGACTGCGGTCTGGAAGTCACCGAAGCCAACGCGGAACGCATCGGCGTGATCGTGGGCTCGGGCATCGGCGGCCTGCCGCGCATCGAGGAAACGCAGGTTGAATATCTGGCCAAGGGACCGCGCCGCATTTCGCCGTTCTTCGTGCCGGGTTCGCTGATCAACCTGATCTCCGGCCACTTGTCCATCACGTATGGCATGAAGGGGCCGAGCTACGCGGTGGTGTCGGCTTGCACCACTGGCCTGCATTGCATCGGCGATGCCGCGCGCTTGATCGAGTACGGCGATGCCGACGTCATGGTGGCCGGCGGCGCCGAGTCGACCGTGTCGCCGCTGGGCATTGGCGGTTTCGCCGCCATGCGCGCCTTGTCGACCCGCAATGACGATCCTGAAACGGCATCGCGTCCCTGGGACCGCGACCGCGACGGCTTCGTGTTGGGCGAGGGGGCAGGCGTACTGGTGCTCGAAGAATACGAACACGCCAAGAAGCGCGGCGCGCGCATCTACGGCGAGCTGGCAGGCTATGGCATGAGTTCGGACGCTCACCACATCACGGCTCCCGACAAGGACGGCCCGCGCCGCGGCGTTCTGAACGCGCTGCGCAATGGCGGCCTGAATGCCGAAGACGTGCAGTACGTCAACGCCCACGGCACTTCGACGCCCCTGGGCGACAAGAACGAGACCGACGCGCTGAAGCTGGCTTTCGGCGACCACGCCAAGAAGCTGGTGGTCAATTCGACCAAGTCCATGACCGGGCACCTGCTCGGCGCGGCCGGCGGCATCGAGGCGGTGTTCACGACCCTGGCGGTCTACAACCAGATCTCGCCGCCCACGATCAACATCTTCAATCAAGATCCCGAATGCGATCTGGATTACTGCGCCAACGAGGCGCGGCAGATGAAGATCGATGTCGGCCTGTCCAACTCGTTCGGCTTCGGCGGCACCAACGGCTCGATGGCCGTTCGCCGGGTCTGATTTGGAAGAGGCGCTCGGGGAACGCTGGGCGTTTCGCGTGCCTGTCAGGCGGCCAGGAAGCGCCATGGCGCTTTTGGGCCTGGCGCTGGCCGCGGCCGGCGCCTGCGTGCTGATGGCGGCGTTCTGGCACGGTATGGCATGGGCAGCGGGCGCGGCAATCGCGCTCCTGCTTGTGCTGGCCAGGCTGTTACACTCGGCACGGAGCAGCCTGTCCCCCGTATCCGCATTGCGTGCGGCAGCCGGGGCAGGGAGCTGGCAGGTACGCCTGCCGCAAGGCTGGCAGGACGCAAGGCTGTTGCAAGAACAGCGCGGTCCCCGCTGGCTGACGCTCACTTTGCAGCCCTTGTCCACCGGGAGTACGGCCTTTACCAACAGCACAATCACCCTCACCGTCTGGCAACGGACGTTGCGCCCCGAGTCCTGGCGGCGCCTGTGCCTGCTGGCCGGCGCGGTGCGGCCCGCCCGTCCGGCGCCCAGTCTGCGGGAGGCGTCATGAGCGAGCGCGAAGTCGACGCCGAGCTTGTCGCGCGCGTCCAGCGGGGCGACAAGAAGGCTTTCGACCTGCTGGTGCTCAAGTACCAGCGCAAGATTCTCCGTCTGCTGGCCCGCATGATCCGCGACCCCTCGGAAATCGAGGACGTGGCCCAGGAGGCTTTCATCAAGGCCTACCGCGCCTTGCCCCAGTTCCGCGGGGAAAGCGCCTTTTACACCTGGCTGTACCGGATCGCCATCAATACGGCGCGCAATTGGCTGGCCTCGCAGGGCCGGCGTCCCAGCGCGCCCAATGCGATAGAAACGGAAGACGGTGAAACTTTTAACGAAACCGACAACCTAACCGATATAAGCACGCCGGAGTCCATGGTCGCCAGCCGCGAAATCGCCGAGACGGTGAACGCCGCGATTGAGGAATTGCCTGAAGAGTTGCGTACCGCAATTGTCCTGCGTGAAATCGAAGGTATGAGTTACGAAGACATCGCCCAGAGCATGGATTGCCCGATCGGTACGGTGCGTTCCCGCATTTTTCGTGCGCGCGAAGCCATCGCCGTCAAGTTGCGTCCATTGCTAGGCACCGATGCCGAGCGTCGCTGGTAAGGAGTGGCAGTCATGCAAACAGCAGCCAAATCCGTTGTGATCGCCGAGTCCTCCTGGGAGGAGTCGGTTTCCGCCTGGATGGACGGAGAGGAATCCGACGACATCTTTCCCGGCTTGTTGTCCCGCGAGGGGCGCGAGACCTGGGACACCTATCATCTGATCGGTGATTCCCTGCGCAACGCCGATCTGGCGCTGACCCCCAGCGCGGCCTTCCAGGCCCGCCTGGCACGGGCGCTGGACGCGGAATTGCCCATTGTTGCGGCGCCTCGGCGCCGCTCGCCATTGCGAGTCGGCTTGTCCGGCCTGGCGGTGGCCGCCGCCGTGGCGACCGTCGCCTGGGTGGCGCAGCCTTACCTGACCGGCGAACCGGCGACCGAAGTCCGCGTACTGGCCGATGCCAGCTCGCCGGCCGCGGCCGCCGACGATTCGGGCTTGCGCGACTACCTGGAAGCGCATCGCCAGATGGCCGGCCCGAGCGCTGTGCGCCAGGTGTCGTTCGACACCGGGGTGGGGCGCTGATGGCGTTGGTGCTTCCATCGCGCTGGCCGGTGCTGGGCCGGGCCGCCACGCTGCAGGCCCACCGCGCCGGCTGGTTTGCCGCAACGCTCTTGACCGCTTTCCTGGCTGCGCACGAACCCGCGCGCGCAGCCGATGCCGCGCCTGCTGCCACCGATGACGTGGTTCAGCTGTTGACGCGCATCCAACAAGCCGCCCGCAAGCAGGACTACGCGGGCGTCTTCATGTACCAGCAGGGTGAAACGATCCAGTCCTCGCGCCTGGTGCACGTGGTAGACGGCACCGGCGAACGCGAACGCCTGGAAATCCTCGACGGCCAACCCCGCGAGTACCTGCGCCACAACGAAGACGTGCAGTGTCTCCTCCCCGAGCGCAAGACCGTGCTGCTGGAGCGCCGCCGCGGCGACCGCTTCCCCGGCCTGCTGCTGGGCGAGGCGGCCAACCTGTCCGAACACTACAAGATCCATGCCGAATCCGCCCTGCACCGCGTGGCCGGGCGCGAGTGCCGCCTGATCACGATCGAACCGCTGGACAAGCTGCGTTACGGCTACCGGCTGTGCGCGGACGTCGAAACCAATCTGCTGCTCAAGGCCCAGACGCTGAATGCCGCCCGCGGCGTGGTCGAGCAGGTGTCGTTCACCTCGCTGCGGCTGGGTTCGGAAGTCGACCCCCAGTTGCTGACCTCGCGCTGGAGCACGCGCGACTGGAAGGTGCTGGAACCCTCCATGAAGCCGGTGGATCTGGCCGCCCAAGGCTGGCGCATCCCGGCGCCCAAGGGGTTCAAGGCCGTCATGCAGGTGGCCCGTTCGATGGGGAAGGGCATCACGGTCAACCAGATGGTATTGTCCGATGGACTGGCGGCCATTTCCGTGTTCATCGAACCCTACGACAGCCAGCGCGGTCACCGTCCTCCCCATGGCGCCGCGCAGCGCGGGGCGATCACGGTCTACGGCACGCGCATCGCTGATTTCTGGCTGACCGCCGTGGGCGAAGTGCCCCTCGCGACGTTGGAACAGCTGGCGCAAGCCACTGAATATGTGCCCGCCGCGCCTGCGGCGGCAGCGCCCGGGGCCGAATCCAAGTGATCGGCCGGGTGTGGCAAGCAGCAATTTCGGAGTAACACTTATGAAAGCAATGACAGTGTCGAGTGCTTTTTTGCGGCGCTTTCTGGTGGCGGCCGCGGCCAGCGTCATGATGGCCGGCGCCTACGCGCCTGCCGCCATCGCCCAGGCGCCGACGGTGGCGCTGCCTGATTTCACGAGCATTGTCGAAAAGGCCGACCCTGCGGTCGTCAACATCCGCACGACGGCCACGGTGCCGGTGCGCGGCATGGGTCCCGGCGGTGGCAACGATCCCTACGAACTGTTCCGTTGGTTCTTCGGCCCCGAATTCCAACCGCCCGGCGGCGGCCAGCCGGGCCCGTCGCAACGCCAGCGCCCGCAGCCTTCGCAGCCCGAAGAGCGCACCGTGCCGCGCGGCGTGGGCTCCGGCTTCTTCATTTCCGACGACGGCTACATCCTGACCAATAACCACGTGGTGGTGGACGCGACGGACATTTACGTCACGCTGACCGACGGCCGCGAGTTCAAGGCCAAGGTCATCGGCACGGACGAGCGCACCGACGTGGCGCTGATCAAGATCGAAGCCAAGGACATGACCCCCCTGGTCATCGGCGATCCCAAGCAGCTGAAGAAGGGACAGTGGGTGCTGGCCATCGGTTCGCCGTTTGGCCTGGATTCCACCGTGACCTCCGGCATCGTCAGCGCCATCGGCCGCGATACCGGCGAATACCTGCCGTTCATCCAGACCGACGTTGCGGTCAACCCGGGCAACTCGGGCGGTCCGCTGATCAACCTGCAGGGCGAGGTGGTGGGCATCAATTCCCAGATCATTTCGCGCAGCGGCGGCTTCATGGGCATTTCGCTGGCCATTCCCATCGATGAAGCCATGCGCGTGGTGGACCAGCTGCGCGCCACCGGCAAGGTCACGCGCGGCCGCGTCGGCGTGCAGATCGGCGAAGTCGGCAAGGATGTGGCCGAAGCCATCGGCCTGCCCAAGGCCGAGGGTGCGCTGGTCAGCAGCGTGGAAGCCGACGGCCCCGCCGAGCAGGCAGGCGTGCAACCGGGCGACGTGATCCTCAAGTTCAACGGCGAACCCATCAAGCGCTGGTCCGACCTGCCCCGCATCGTGGGCGAAACCAAGCCGGGCACGCGCGCCGACATGGAAGTGTGGCGCAAGGGCAAGAACCTGACGCTGTCGGTCAAGGTGGGCGAGATCCCGACCGAGAAGGCCGCGGGCGCCAGCAAGAAGGGCGCGCCGCCGGTGCCGGAAGTCACCAATGCGCTGGGCTTGGGCGTGGTCGACGTGCCGGCCGACGTGCAGAAGAAGCTGCGCATCAAGGGCGGCGTCCAGGTCAAGGTGGCCGAAGGCGCCGCGGCCAAGGCCGGCCTGCAGGAAGGCGACATCGTGTTGGCCCTGAACGACACCGACGTCACCGGCGCCAAGCAGTTCGGCGAGCTCGTGGCCAAGCTGGACAAGGGCCGCGCGGCGGGGCTGCTGGTGCGCCGCGGCGACCAGACGCAGTGGGTGGCGGTGCCGGCATCGAAGTAATGCCGGGCCCGTCCTCCGAGTCCGCAGAAAAAAGGCGCAAGACCGGCTAAAATGCCTGGTTGCCGCAAGAGGGGGCGCATGGCGCCCCCTTGTTTTGCCCGGGCCAGGCCCGTTGGCACCCTCCTCGTCAGCCGTGCGTATTCCGGCGGCGGTGTCTTCCGGCCCAGTGCCGAGTGTTCCGTCCCTTATAACTTCAAGCATGCAGCATATTCGCAACTTCTCCATCATTGCCCACATCGATCACGGCAAATCGACCCTGGCCGATCGCCTGATCCAGCGCTGCGGCGGATTGGCGGATCGCGAGATGTCGGCGCAGGTCCTCGATTCCATGGAAATCGAGCGCGAGCGCGGCATCACCATCAAGGCCCAGACCGCGGCCCTGCACTACAAGGCGCAGGACGGCAAGGTCTACAACCTGAACCTGATCGACACCCCGGGACACGTGGACTTCTCGTATGAAGTCAGCCGTTCCCTGTCGGCCTGCGAAGGCGCGCTGCTGGTGGTGGACGCCTCGCAGGGCGTGGAAGCGCAGACCGTGGCCAACTGCTACACCGCCATCGAGCTGGGCGTGGAAGTCCTGCCCGTGCTGAACAAGATGGACCTGCCGCAGGCCGATCCCGACGGCGCCCGCCAGGAAGTTGAGGACGTAATCGGCATTGACGCCTCGCAGGCGGTGCTGGCCAGCGCCAAGACCGGCATGGGCATCGACGAGATCCTGGAAATGGTCGTGGCCCGCGTGCCGCCGCCCAAGGGCGATCCCGACGCGCCGCTGCAGGCCCTCATCATCGATTCGTGGTTCGACAACTACGTGGGCGTGGTGATGCTGGTGCGCATCATCAACGGCGTGCTCAAGCCCAAGGACAAGATCCTGCTGATGGCGTCCGGCGCCACCCACCTGTGCGAGCAGACCGGCGTGTTCACGCCGAAGTCGCAGCAGCGTCCGCATCTGTCGGCGGGCGAAGTGGGCTTCATCATCGCCGGTATCAAGCAGCTGGAAGACGCCAAGGTGGGCGATACCGTCACTCTGGCCAACAAGCCCGCGGCCGAGCCGCTGCCCGGCTTCAAGGAAGTGAAGCCGCAGGTGTTCGCGGGCCTGTACCCCGTGGAAAGCTCCGAATACGACCAGCTGCGCGATTCGCTTGAAAAGCTCAAGCTGAACGACGCCGCGCTGATGTTCGAGCCGGAAGTGTCGCAGGCGCTGGGCTTCGGCTTCCGTTGCGGATTCCTGGGTCTTTTGCACATGGAAATCGTGCAGGAGCGCCTGGAGCGCGAATTCGACATGGACATCATCACCACCGCGCCGTCGGTGGTGTACGAGGTCGAACAGCGCGACGGTTCCGTGATCACCGTGGAAAGCCCGTCGCGCATGCCGGAGATCGGCAAGATCGCCGACATCCGCGAACCCATCGTGAAGGTCACGCTGTTCATGCCGCAGGACTACGTGGGTCCTGTCATGACGCTGTGCAATAACAAGCGCGGCGTGCAGGTCAACATGAGCTATCACGGCCGCCAGGTGCATCTTGTGTACGAGATCCCGCTGGCCGAGATCGTGCTGGACTTCTTCGACAAGCTGAAGTCGGTCTCGCGCGGCTACGCCTCGATGGACTACGAGTTCCTGGAGTACCGCTCGGCCGACGTGGTGCGCGTGGACCTGCTGATCAACAACGACCGTGTCGATGCGTTGGCCGTGATCGTCCACCGCAGCAACGCGCGCCACCGCGCCCGCGACGTGGTCACGCGCATGCGCGGCTTGATTCCGCGCCAGATGTTCGATGTGGTCATCCAGGCCGCCATCGGCGCCGAAATCATCGCGCGCGAAAACGTCAAGGCGCTGCGCAAGAACGTGCTGGCCAAGTGCTACGGCGGCGACATCTCGCGCAAGAAGAAGCTGCTGGAAAAGCAGAAGGCCGGCAAGAAGCGCATGAAGCAGGTGGGTAGCGTGGAAATTCCGCAGGAGGCGTTCCTGGCCATCCTGCAAGTGGAAGACAAATAGAACCCAAAGAAGGCGGTTAGCTGATGAGTTGGAACTTTGCCCTGATTCTTTTTATTTTGCTGGTGTTGACCGGCTTTATCTGGGTGCTTGATCTGGCAGTGCTGCGCAAGGGCCGTGAACGCCGGGCCCAGGCGGCAATGGCGCAATACGATGCGGCCCTGGTCGGCGACGCCCAGGAAGCCGAGCGCCTGCGCCGCGAAGCCGGCGACGCTGCGCGCCGCATGCCGTGGTGGATCGAATACGCCGTCAGCTTCTTCCCCGTCATTCTTTTCGTGTTCATGCTGCGCTCGTTCGTGGTCGAGCCGTTCCGCATTCCGTCGGGCTCCATGCTGCCGACCCTGCAATCGGGCGACCTGATCCTGGTGAACAAGTTCAGCTATGGCCTGCGCCTGCCGGTCATCGACAAGAAGGTCATCGAAGTGGGCAAGCCCCAGCGCGGCGACGTGTTCGTGTTCCGCTACCCGGTGGATCCGGACGTCGATTACATCAAGCGCGTGGTCGGCCTGCCGGGCGATGAAATTGCCTACCTGGATAAAAAGCTCTACATCAACGGCGAATTGGTGCCGCATGTGCGCGACGGCGACTATTTTGAGCCGGATCGTGTGTCGTATATTGCGCAATATAAAGAGAAGTTGGGCGACGTTGAGCACAAAATCCTGCTGGATGAGGGAAAACCGCAGGAGTACAACGCGATGTGGCAATTTCCCAACCGCCAGAACTGCCAATACAGCCGTAATGGGGTACGCTGCAAAGTACCCGAGGGGCAGTTTTTCGCCATGGGCGATAATCGGGATAACAGCGCTGACAGCCGATACTGGGGCTTCGTACCGGAAGCCAATATCGTCGGACGCGCGTTCTTCATCTGGATGAATTTCAGCGATCTCAGCCGCATCGGCCGGTTCAACTGATTATGTCGCTAGCCACGCTAGAAAACCGCCTGGACCACCACTTCAGTGATCCGGCATTGCTCGAACAGGCGCTGACGCATCGCAGCCACGGCGCGCGCCACAACGAGCGCCTGGAATTCCTCGGGGATTCCGTGCTGAACTTCGTCGTTGCAGCGATGCTGTTCGAGCGTTATTCCAAGATCGACGAAGGCGACTTGTCGCGCCTGCGGGCCAATCTGGTCAAGCAGGCCTCGCTGGCGGATATCGCCCAGCGGCTGGAACTGTCGCAGTATCTGCGCCTGGGCGAGGGCGAATTGAAGAGCGGCGGTTTCCGCCGTCCTTCGATCCTGGCCGACACGGTCGAGGCCCTGTTCGGCGCTGTGTTCCTGGATGCAGGCTTCGACGCCGCCCGCCGCGTGATCGTGCGCCAGTACCAGCCGGTGCTGGCCTCGGTCGATCCCAAGACCCTGGGCAAGGACGCCAAGACCTTGCTGCAGGAATTCCTGCAGGGCCGCAAGCTGGCGCTGCCGGTGTACACGGTGGTCGCCACGCATGGCGCGGCCCATAGCCAGCAGTTCGAAGTCGAGTGCGCCATTCCGGCGCTCGAGATCAAGGTGATGGCGCCTGGCGCCAGCCGCCGCGCCGCCGAGCAATCGGCGGCCAAGCTGGCGCTGGAGGCCGCGTTGGCCGTCAGCCCGGCGACCAAGGCTGCCCGCAAGTCGGGCAAGGCGCGCAAAACCGCGCAATTGTCGCTGCCGGTGGCAGTGGCTCAAGAGACTAAATGAGCGATACCCCTTTTCGTACCGGCTTCGTCGCCATCGTGGGCCGCCCCAACGTGGGCAAGTCCACCCTGACGAACGCCTTGATCGGTTCCAAGATTTCCATCGTGTCGCGCAAGGCGCAGACTACGCGCCACCGCATCCACGGCGTGTTGACGCGCGAGCACGAGCAGTTCGTATTCGTCGATACCCCCGGTTTCCAGACGCGGCATGGCGGCGCCATGAACCGCATGATGAACCGCGTGGTCACGCAGGCCCTGGCCGACGTGGACGTGGTGGTGCACGTGGTGGAAGCCGGCAAATGGTCCGAGGGCGACGCCAAGCTGCTGCCGCTCTTGCCCGCGCCGGAGCGCACCATCCTGGTCGTCTCCAAGATCGACGCACTGAAGAACCGCGACGACCTGTTCGCCTTCGTCTCCAAAATCATGGCGCTGCATCCGTTCGGCGCCGTGGTGCCCGTCAGCGCCACCAAGAACCAGCAGTTGGACCAGCTGCTGGAGGAAATCGCGTCGCGCCTGCCGGAAGGCGAGCCGATGTTCGAGGAAGACACGCTGACCGACCGTCCCATGCGCTTCATCGCCGCCGAATTGGTGCGCGAGAAGATCTTCCGCCTGGTCGGCGACGAACTGCCCTACGGCTGTACCGTCGTCATCGAGCAATGGGAAGAGACCAGCAAGGGGGCCAGCATCAATGCCTGCGTGGTGGTCGAGCGCGACAGCCACAAGCCCATCCTGTTGGGCGCGGGCGGCATGCACATGAAGCGCATCGCCACGGAGGCGCGGCAGGACATCGCCAAGCTGCTGGACAAGCCGGTGCACCTGGAGGTCTACATCAAGGTGCGCAAGGGCTGGTCCGACCGCGAGGGTGCGCTGCGCGATCTGGGCTATGAGTAGACGGGCGCCCCGCGTCCAGGATCGCCCCGGATATATGTTGCACGCCACAGCGTGGCGTGAGACATCCCTCATCGTTCAGACTTTCTCCCGCGATCACGGCTGCGTGGCCATGGTCGCCAAGGGCGCCAAGCGCCCGTATTCCGTCCTGCGTCCCGTGCTGTCCGCGTTCCAGCCGCTGCTGCTGTCGTGGACCGGCAATGGCGAGGTCAAGACGCTGACGCGCGCCGAGATCGCGGGCATCCGCCCGCTGACCGGCACCGCGCTGATGTCGGCCTGGTACATGAACGAGCTGCTGCTGCGGCTGCTGCCGCGCGAAGACGCCCACCCACTGCTGTTCGACGCTTACGACTTCGCCTTGCAGCAACTGTCCGGCGGCACCCGCGCTGCGGGCGCGCTGCGCCGTTTCGAATGGACGCTGCTGCGCGAGACCGGCTATGGCGTGGACGAGGATCCCCCCGATTTCGACGATCCGGCGATCGAGCCGGCCCTGCGCCGCGACCTGCGCGAACGGCTGGCCGAAATCCTGGCGGGCCGACCCTTGTCGACCCGGCGCGTGTTGCTGGACCTGCAACGCATCTGAGCGCAGCGCGATCCGGCCATGACCTTCACGCTCAAGCAGGTCGAGACCTTCCGCACCGTCTACGAAACGGAAAGCGTCACCGCCGCCGCCAGGCGGCTGGACGTGTCGCCCGCCACCGTCAGCGCGACCTTGGCGGCACTGGAAGCCAGCATCGAGCTGCGCCTGTTTGAGCGCGTGCGCCAGCGCATGCAGCGCACGCCCGAGGCGGCGCTGTTGTATGAAGAAATCCGCCGCCTGAATGTCGGGCTGGAAAGCCTGGGCCGCAAGATCCGCGCCATCCGCGGCGCCGCGCAGCCGCGGCTGCGCATCGGCTGCATCCATGCCTATAGCGGCGCCATCATCAGCGACACCATCGCGCGCTTTCGGGAACGCTATCCCGATACCGGCCTGTATCTGCAGATCCGGGATTCCAATACCTTGCGCGACATGGTGGTGTCGGGCGAACTGGACCTGGCGGCGGTGGCCGACGAATCCGAGCTGGAAGGCTTGCGCGGCCATCGGCTGGCCAGCCTGCGCGCCGTGGCGGTCTTTCCCAAGGGGCATCCGCTGGCGCGGCTGGAACAAGTGGATTTTTCGCACCTGGCCGACGCCGACGTGATCGCGCTGAACGCCGAGGACGGCTCGCGCAAGCGCCTGGACGCGCTGTTGGCGCAGGCGGGGCAAAGCCTGAAGGTGGCCATCGAGACGCCATATTCAAGCACGGTGTGCCAACTGGCGCTGGCGGGACACGGTGTGGGTATCGCCAACCCTGCGACGGCGGTCGGCATGGCGGCGGCGGGCTTGTGCTACCGCCCGCTGGCCGCGCCGGTGCATTTCGAATGCCACATGATCCTGCACGGCAGCCGCCCCTTGTCCGAGGCGGGCAAGTTCTGGGCGACCTGCCTGCGCGGCGCGCTGGCGCCGCTGGTGGAGAGCTTCGGCGTCTAGCGCGCCGAAGCCGTTCCCGGGACGCTAGCCGCGGCGGCCGTCCGAGGTCACGATCAATACCACGGACGACTCCGCGTCCAGCAGGCCCGAGCGTCGCAGCCGAGACACGGCAGCCAGCGCCGCGGCCGACGACAGTTCGGTCGCCAGGCCCATGCGTTCCAGCCGCTGCTGCGCTTGCGCGGCAGCGGCGTCCGAGATCTCCACCGGCGTGCCGCCCGAACGCGTCAAGGCTTCCAGCGACTGCAGCGTGCTGGTGCTGCCCGCGATTGAATACTGGTCCGTTACGCCGTCCCATTGCTTGCGCGCGTCGCCCGTTGCGCGGGCGCGCGACAGGCGAGCGTATGGCTCCACCGCGTGCAGGCGAGGCAGATGCGCAATGCGGCCGGTTTGCAGCAGATGCTGCCAGCCCAGGAAGATGCCCCACAGCAGATCGCCGCGCGCGGTGGGCACCACGATGTCGCTGGGAACGCCGCAGCTTTCCAGGATTTCCAGCGCGATGGGCTTGTAGCCTTCCACGCCGTAGGGGTGGGTGCCGACAGGCGGATTCAGATAGTTGGTGCCGGCGAAGGCGCCGCGGTTGCGGCACAGGTCTTCGACATGGGGCCAACGGCTCAGGCTGTCCTCGAAGGCGGTGAGCCGGGCGCCGAAGCGCTGCATGGCCTCGCGCTGCAAGGGCGGGCAGTTGCTGGTGATGGCGATGTCGGCCTCCAGCCGCGCGGCGGCGCAATAGGCGGCCAGCGAGACGCCGGCGTTGCCGCTGGAGGCGGCCGCCACGCGGGTGGCGCCGGCCAGGCGCGCGCGCGACACCAGTTGGGCCGCCATGCGGTCCTTGTGGCTGCCGGTGGGGTTGGCGCTTTCGCATTTCAGCCAGAGCTGGCCCACGCCTTCGGTCTGCGCCAGCGCGGGCACGGCGAGACAGGGGGTGGCGCCTTCGCCCAGCGTGACGGCGTTCAGCACCGGCAGGGGCATGGCGCCGTCGGCCGAGGGTTCGTACAGGCATTCCAGGCTGGCGGGGTGGCCGGCTTCCAGGCAGCTGGGGCAGCCTTCTGGGTAATCGGCTGGCGGCCACAGGCTGGCGCAACGGATGCAGCGCAGGCCGGACAAGCTAGGGTTCATCTGCATGTGTCAGTACTTCGAGGCTAGGGAATCGAGGGGAAGGGCGGGCGCGACCTGGATCAGGCAATCGCCGTCGTCGCTGCGGGCGATGGAGCGCAGGCAGACGACGGTGCCGGCTTGCAGGCTGGTCAGGGCGCGCGGCGCGGTATCGGGTCGGGCGGGTTCCATCAGTTGGCCGACGCGCTGGCGCGCATTGATCTGTTGTCCCAGTTCGACCGCCGGCACGAACACGCCGGCCTCGCTGGCGCGCACGGTGGCGGCGGGGACGTCCAGGTCGTAGAGGCGGACTTCGGGGTGGCGCGCGGGCGGCCGGTCGGGCAAAAGGCCGAGTTCGCCCAGGCAGCCCAGCAGGCCGTCGCGGCAGCGGTCGACCAGCGCCTGGCTGGTTTCGCGGCCCCCGCCGATCTCGGCGCTCAGGCGCAGCACCCCGTGGCGGCTGGCGGCGGCCGGCATGGAGCCGGACTCCGTGCCGCGGAAGTACATGCAATCGGGCAGCCCGAAGGCGCGCGCCAGGGCGGGCAGGCGTTCGTCGTAGGCATCATTGCCGTAGCGCGTGATGACCGACGAGGGCAGGTAGCGCAGCGACGCGCCGCCGCTGTGCACGTCCACCAGCGCCTGTATGCGCGGCAACAGCCGGGCTTCCAGCGCGGCGGCCACGCTCTCCGTGTAGCCGCGCGCGGGGGCTCCCAAAAAAGCGCGGTTGAGGTTGCCGCCGTCGGACGGCGACAGGCGGGTGCCTGCCAGCGAGGCCTCGGCGTTGGCCGCGGGCAGCAGGTAGACCGTGCCGCGCCGCAGGATGCCGGGCAGCAGGCGCCACAGTTCCAGGATGGCGGCCTGGCCTTCCCATTCGTCGCCATGCACGCCCGCCATCAAGGCGACGGCGGGGCCAGGCCCCGCCTCGATCCGCAGCATCGGTATGGTGACGCGCCGGTAGGCCGACGCGTTGGTCGCCGCGGCGCAGGAGAAGTCCTCGCGGCTTACCGTGGCCATGCGGCGGCTCCTGCGCGTGTGGGGATCCGGTTCAATCCAGCGTGGTGCCGGCGGCCTTGATGATGCCTTCCCATTTGGGCAGCTCCTTGCGTATCTGGTTCTGTACGTCCTGCGGCGTGCCGCCCAGCGGTTCCTGGGAGCGGCTGCGCAGTTCCTTGCTGACGTTGTCCGAGCGCAGCGCCGCGTTCATCGCCGCGTTCAGCCGCGCGATGACCTCGGGCGGGGTGCCTGCGGGCGCGACCAGCGCGCTCCAGGCTGATTGTTCGTAGTCGGGATAGCCTTGCTCCGCCACCGTCGGCACGTCCGGATTGGAGGCGGCGCGGGTCTTGGTGGTGACCGCCAGCGCGCGCAGGCGGCCGTCCTTCAGGTTGCCGATGAGCGGCGGCAGGTTCTCCATCATGGAATCGACATGGCCGCCCAGCAGGTCGGACAACTGCGCAGCCGTGGCCTTGTACGGGATCTGGCGCACGGCGGCGCCGGTCTGGGCGATGAAGAGCTTGACCCCGACTTCGCTGGTGGTGCCCGGGTCGGCCGAGGTCATCGTCAGGCGCTCCGGCTGGGCGCGGCTGGCTTCGATGAACCCCTTCAAGTCGCGATAGGGCGAGGACGCGTTCACCACGATGACGTTGGGCGTTTCGGCCACCAGCCCGATGGCGGCGATGTCGCGGTCCAGGTCGTAGAGTTGCTGCTTGAACAGGAACCGGTGCAGCACCAGCGTGCCGACGTGGGCATAGCCGATGGTGTAGCCGTCGGCCGCCGCGCGCGCCACAGCCTGGGTGCCGATGCGGCCGCCCGCGCCGACGCGGTTTTCCACGACCACGGGCTGGCCCAACTGGCGGCTCATTTCCTGGCCCACCAGCCGTGCGGTGATGTCGGCGTTGCCGCCCGCTGCGGCCGGCACGATCAGGGTGATGGCGCGTTCCGGATAGGCGGCCAGCGCGGCGGGCGCGGCCAGGCTGAGCAACAGGGAGGCAAGACAGGCGGTGCGTTTCATGACGTTTCCCCAGGCATTGAGAGCTGCGCCATTGTGCGGTCGCGGCCTGGGGAATACGTTTGTTTCAATGAGATGGATGTTCAAAAAAATCTAAGACTTGTCCGCAATACGACGGTCTGCGGTCCGTCCCAGCCCATGGCCTACCGCCGCGGCCGCCAGCGCGCACAGGGCGCCCAGCACGGCGATCAGGGCCGCGCCATAGCCCAGCATGTCCACGCCCGCCTTGACCCAGCCGCTGGCCGCGTCGCCCGCCCGGTAGACCACGGTATCGATGACGTTCTTGGTCTTGTACTTGTCTTCCGGCGAAACCGCCGTGAACAGCATTTCCCGCCCCGGCCGGATCAGCGCGTACTCGCCGACCCGGCGCACGATCATGGCCGCGGCCAGCACGCCGAAGACGGGAAAGGCCGCCAGCGCCAGGAAAGCGGCCGTCATCGTCAGCGGCACGGCGGTCAGCAGGAAGCGCAGCCCCAGGCGGGTGGCCACGCGTCCGGTGATGAAGAGCTGCGACAGCAGCGACAGCGCCTGCACCGTGAAGTCCAGCGCGCTGAAGACCCGGATGCGTTGCGCCGTGTCGGTGAAGGCATCCGCCACCAGCCGCGCCTGCTCCATGTAGAGAAAGGTGTTGAGCGTGGCCAGCAGGATCACCAGCAGCGAAATTCCCAGCAGAAAGGGAGACTGGAAAATGCGCGAGAGGCCCGCCAGGATCGAACCCTCCAGCGGCCTGCGCATGTCGTCCGCGGCAGCATCCTCGCGGTGGGCCGCACGCCAGCGCAGCAGCCAGCGCTTGAGGGGCAGGGTGGCGGTCAACAGCAGCGCCGACAGCAGCAACAGGCCGGCGGGACCGAGCACGCCAGCCAGCAGGCCGCCCAAAAGCGGGCCGGCCAGCCCGCCGGCGCTGGCGCCCGCGGCGATCAGCGCGAACAGGCGCTTGGCGGAATCCATACGGAACACGTCGGCCATCAGGCTCCAGGCGATGGAGACGACGAACAGGTTGAAGACCGACAGCCACACATAGAAGCTGCGCGCCGCCCAGACGCTGCCGGGCCGCAGATGGAGCAGGGCGGCGAAACCGGCCATGCTGAGGGCGAAGGCGGCATAGACCCAGGTCACCAGCATGGCGCGAGGCACGCGCGCCGACAGCCAGCCGAACAGCGGCACCACGGCCAGCATGGCGACGAAGGTCGCGGTGAAGAGCCATTGCAGCTGGTCGACGCCCGCCTGGATGCCCATGGTCTCGCGTATCGGCCGCAGCATGAAATAGCCGCAGAACAGGAAGAAGAAAAACGCGAAGCCGCAGGCTGCCGGCGCCAGTTCCTCCTGGAGTATGCCCAGCGCCTGCGCGGCGCGGGCTTGCAGGCTGCCGGGGGCCGACGCCATGGCGTCAGGCCAGCAGGGCAGCGACGCGTTCCCGCATGGCGGCGTCCGGCAGCGGCCCGAAGCCGGCCTGCGCGTTGTCCGCCATGTTGGCCGGCTTGGAGGTGGCCGGAATGACGGCGGTGACCGCGGGATGGCCGATGATGAATTTCAGGAAGATCTGCGCCCAGGATCCGCAATCGAGCTCGGCGGCCAGCGGCGGCAGCGCCATGCCCTTGACCCGGCGGAACAGCGCGCCGTCCTGGAACGGGCGGTTGATCAGCACTGCGACACCGTGGGCCTGGCAGGCGGGCAACAGGCGTTTTTCGGCGCCGCGGTCGGCCACGGACAGGTTGACCTGCAGGAAATCGGGCTTTTCCCGTTCCACCAGTTCGGTCAGCTCGTCGTGGGCGTGGTCGGTGTAGTGCGTGATGCCCAGGTAGCGGATCACGCCTTGCTGTTTCAGTTCGCGCAGCAGCGCCAGTTGGTTGGCGGTGTCGATCAGGTTGTGCACCTGGACCAGGTCGAGCTTGTTGCTGCCCAGCGCCTGTTGCGATTGGCGCACCTGGCGCATGGCCGATTCGTGGCCCTGCGTGCCGATCTTGGTCGCCAGGAAGGTCTTGCTCCGCAAGCCGCCGTCGCGCGCCAGCAGCGCGCCGGTGACCGCTTCCGCCTGCCCGTAGCTGGGAGCCGTGTCGATCAGCTTGCCGCCCTTTTGCAGCAGCGTGTCCAGCACCTGCGCCAGCGGCGCCATGGCGGCCTTGTCCGCGGGGGACACGTTGAAGGTGTCGGCGGTACCCAAGCCGATGACAGGCAGCGCCTCGCCAGAGGCGGGTATGTTCCGCCTGTGCATGGGCGTCACCACGCTGAGGGCGCGAGCCGGCAAGGCGGAACCGGTCAGGGCGGCGGCGGCAGCGGTCTGGAGGAAGCGGCGGCGGTCGGGCATGGCGTGGCTCCAGCGGGAGGGGGCGGGCGCGGCAAAGAAAAAGGGCCTGCACGTGAATGTAGGCCCAAGATAAAGAAAAAGAGCCTACACGTGAATGTAGGCCCAAGATAAAGAAAAAGAGCCTACATGTGAATGTAGGCTCTTTGTGCCGGTTTGGCAGCGTTTCGATTACTCGCGGTTGCCGCCGAAGATGCCCAGCAGCATCAGCAGGTTCGAGAAGACGTTGTAGACGTCCAGGTAGATGGCCAGCGTGGCGGACACGTAGTTGGTTTCGCCGCCGTTGACCACGCGCTGCAGGTCGACCAGCATGAAGGCCGAGAAGATGACGATGGCCAGGACCGAGATGGTCAGCATCAGCGCCGGCAGCTGCAGGAAGATGTTGGCCAGGGCCGCCACCAGGATCACGACCGCGCCGATGAACAGGAATTTCTGCAATCCCGACAGGTCGCGCTTGATGGTGGTGGCCAGCGTGGCCATCGTGCCGAACACGATCGCGGTGCCGCCGAAGGCCGTCATGACCAGCTGCGAGCCGTTGCTCATGCCCATGACGAAACCCAGCAGGCGCGACAGCATCACGCCCATGAAGAACGTGAAGGCCAGCAGCAGGACCACGCCCAGCGAGCTGTTCTTGTTCTTTTCGATCGCGAACATCAGGCCGAAGGCGCCCACCAGGAACACGATGGCGGACAGGCCGGGGCTTGCGCCCATGATGCGGTTGATGCCGGTGTACATGCCCACGGCCGCGCCCAGCACGGTCGGGATCAGCGAGAGCGCCAGAAGCCAATAGGTGTTGCGCAGCACCTGGTTGCGCGCGACCTCGCCCGGCGCGCCGGCCACGGCGCCGGAACGGTTAAAAGGGGACGGACGATATTCGTTCATTGAGAACTCCTGTGTGCGGCAGAGTAATGGTTGCCTAGAAGGCTTAGATGGGAAGGATACCTTACAGTTCCCTGAAGAATCCAGTTCTGCCTAGGATTAGACCAGAGGCGGGAAATAGGTTCCAGACGGGTCAACCCGGCCTGACGTCCTGCAGCACCCGGGCGACGATGCGCGGCAATTCCGCGTCCATGCGGGCCTGGATCTGTTCGATGGCTTCGGCCAGGGCCTCGCGCATCAGCTGTTCGACCTCGGCCTGCAGGCGGGCGCTCAGAACCGTGGCGTCCGGCGCGGCATAGGGCGTAGCAGGGACGGCGGCTGCCGGTGGAATGATATCAGGGGACGCATGGTCGCCGTCCGCCACTTCCGTCAGGAGAGGAAAGGCGTCGTCGTCATGATCCTGCGCGCCATCGTCGGCCAGTTCGGTCAGCACGGGCATGTCCGCGTCGTCCGGGGAAGCCGGCGGGTAGAGCGCGGGCTCGGCCCGCTGGGTCAGGGTAGGGATGCCGGGGTCGGCGTGGCGAGAGGGCATGATGGCTCCCGGATGATCGAGGTGGCGCGCCGCAAGGCCGGCGCGTTCAGCCGTCCGGCTGCTGGCGGCTGAGGTCGTGGCTTTGCGGCGTGTGGCCCGCGGCCAGGTAGGCTCGCCAGCGCTGGCGGGCGGCCTGCTTGTCCTCGGGGTCATCCGAGACGATTTCAAGCAGGCGCTCGAAGGCTTCGAAACCCGGAGGGCAGTCGAGGTCCAGGTTCAGCAGCCAGGACGGCTGGGGCTGTCCGCCCTGGCTCGCCGCGGCGGCCGCCTGTTGCGGATCGCCGGCGGTGAGAATCACCGGGGTCTCGCCCGCCAGCGGATCGTTGGCCAGCACGTGCGGCACGAAAGACGTGTCGTCGAAGGCCCAGAGCATGCGGTCAAACGCGGCCAGGCGGGAGCCATCCCTACAGTACACCACCAGCCGCTGCCCTGCCAGGTAGCGCTTGCGCACCACCTGGCAGGCGGTGCGCAAGCGGTCGGGCGCGCCGAAGGCGAAGTCGATGCGCGTCATGCCGGGTTCCGTTGCTGCCGTTTCAAGCCTGGTCCAGCAGGTACTGCATCAGGAGCGGCACGGGGCGGCCAGTGGCGCCCTTGTCCTTGCCGCCGCGCCAGGCGGTGCCGGCGATGTCCAGGTGGGCCCAGCGGTACGAGGTGGCAAAGCGCGACAGGAAGCAGGCCGCCGTGACCGCGCCCGCCGGAGGACCGCCGATGTTGGCGAGATCGGCGAAGTTGGACTTGAGCTGTTCCTGGTAGGCGTCGTCCATCGGCATGCGCCATGCGGTGTCCAGCGACTGGCGGCCGGCCGCGGCCAGCGCGTCGGCCAGGGCGTCGTCCTTGGAGAACAGGCCGCTGTTGACGTTGCCCAGGGCCACCACGCAAGCGCCGGTCAGGGTGGCGATGTCGATGACGGCGGACGGCTTGAAGCGTTCGGCGTAGGTCAGCGCGTCGCACAGCACCAGGCGGCCTTCGGCGTCGGTGTTCAGGATTTCGATGGTCAGGCCGGCCATGCTGGTGACCACGTCGCCCGGCTTGTTGGCCTTGCCGCTGGGCAGGTTTTCGCAAGCGGGGATCAGGCCCACCACGTCCAGCGGCAGCTCCAGTTCGGCCAGGGCGCGGAACGAGCCCAGCACGCTGGCGGCGCCGCACATGTCGTACTTCATTTCGTCCATGGTGGCGGCGGGCTTGAGCGAGATGCCGCCGGCATCGAAGGTGATGCCCTTGCCGACCAGCACAATGGGGCCTTGCGCGCCCTTGGCGGTCTTCTTGGCGGTCTTGCTGCCGGCATGGCGCAGGACGATGAAGCGCAGCGCTTCCTCGGAACCGCGCGCGACCGACAGGAACGAGCCCATGCCCAGCGCTTCGACCTGCTTGCGGTCCAGCACTTCCACCTTCAGCGACTTGAACTCGCGGGCCAGGCGCTTGGCCGTTTCGCCCAGGTAGGTCGGCGTGCAGATATTGCCGGGCAGGTTGCCCAGCGTGCGGGTCAGGTCCATGCCGTTGGCGATGGCGCCGCCTTCGCGCAGGCCCTTCTGGGCCTGGGCCGCGTCGGCGCGCTCGACCACCTGGACGATCTTCTTGAGCTTGGGACGGGCGTCGCGGTCGGGCTTGCCGAAGCTGGCGTCGTAGTGATAGGTGGCGTTGCCGGCTGCGATCGCGGCGCTGCGGGCGCGCGCGATGACGGCCACGTCCGCGATCGGGTTGGCGACCAGCGTGGACACGCCTTCGGCCAACTGGGCCGATACGCAGGCCGCGGCGAAGGCCTGCTCGGCCGAAGCGTGGGCGCGGGCCGAATATTCTTCCTGCTTGCCCAGGCCGACCAGCACCACGCGCTGCGCGGACACGCCGGGCAGGTTGCGCAGGGTCAGCGTGGAGCCGGCGCGGCCGCGGAACTCGGCCTTGACCACCGAACGCACGGCGCCGTTGGAAGCGCGGTCGATGAGATCGGCGGCGGGGCTCAACACGCCTTCCGCATAGACCCCGACGGCCAGGGCGGCGGTCTTGACTTGGTGCAGGGAAGCAGTGGTCTGTGTGCTAAATTCCATGAGGGTTTCCCGTGTACGTCTGTGTAGAATGCGGTCGATTATCCCGCATATTCTCCCATGTCTCTATTCAAACGCTCTGTCGTCAGCGAGATCACCAGTCACGCTGGCGTTGTCTTTTCCACGTTGCTCATCGTATGGCTCAGCGTGCTGCTCGTGCGCCTGCTCGGCGAAGCCGCGGGCGGCAACATCGGGGCGGACGTCGTGGTGGTGCTGGCCGCGCTGTCGACCATCACCGCATTGCCGACCATTCTCGCGGTCTCGGTCTTCATCGCGGTCCTCACCACCGTCACCCGCAATTACCGCGAATCCGAAATGGTGGTGTGGTTCGCCAGCGGCCTGTCGCTGGCCGATTGGTTCCGGCCGGTGCTGCGCGTCGCCATCCCGGTGGCGCTGGCGGTGGCGGGGCTGACGCTGGTGGCGGCGCCCTGGGCGTACCGCCAGATCGGCGAATACCATGAACGCTTCGAGCAGCGGTCCGACCTGTCCAAGGTCACGGCCGGCCAGTTCGCGGAATCGTCCGGCGGCAACCGTGTGTTCTTCGCCGAGGATCCCCTGGAACCCAGCGACGAACTGGGCAACGTGTTCGCGCGCGAAAATGGCCCCGAATGGCTCAGCGTGCTGACCGCCAGCAAGGCCCACAGCGAAACTTTGCCCAATGGCGACCGCTTCCTGGTGCTGGGCGAAGGCCATCGCTATGACCTGAAGCCGGGCACTCCCGAGATCCGGCTGGTGCACTTCGACAAGTACGGCCTGCGCCTGGAAAGCAAGTCGGGCGGAGATCCCGTGGCCGAAGCGCGCGCCAACGCGGAACGTTCCGCCAAGGCGCGCACCACCTCGCAACTGATCGCGGACAACACCAACAGCAGCTGGTCGCAAGTGATGTGGCGGGTCTCGTTGCCGCTGGCCGCGCTGAACCTTGCGCTGCTGGCGATTCCGCTGGGCGCCGTCAATCCGCGCCTGGGGCGTTCGGGCGACCTGCTCATCGCCGGCCTGGTGGGCCTGCTCTACATGAACCTGATGAACCTGTCGCGCGCCTGGATCTCCAACGGCAAGCTGAGCTTCGGCGTGGGCGTGTGGGCGATCCATGCCTTGGTGGCGATGCTGACCTTCTTCCTGCTGATGCGGCGCTTGCGCGTGAAGGCGCCCAAGAACAGCGCCTGACGCCGGCACATCCAACGCCTTGCGGCCCGCCCAGCGCGGGCCGCGGCTTTTTCAGGGCAGGTACTTCATCGTGCCGCCCTTGCCGGCCAGCAGGTCGGCGTTCTTTAGCACCGACTTGCGGATGAATTCCCACAGGGCCGTCACGCGCTTGAGCTTGCGCAGGTCTTCATGGCAATACATCCAGAACGAGCGCGTGATCTCGACCTCGTCCGCCAGCACCGGCGTGAGCCGCGGGTCCTGCGCGGCGATGAAGCAGGGCAGGATCGCCAGCGACTGGCCCTGCAGCGCGGCGTGGTACTGCGCCACCACGCTGGTGCTGCGCAACACCACCTTGCTGGCGGGCAGCAGGTCTTCCAGATAGCGCAGCCGCTCGCTGAACAGCAGTTCGTCGACGTAGCCGATGAAGGTGTGGTCGGCCAGGTCCGCGCGCTCGCGGATCGGCGGGTGGCTGGCCAGATAGCCGGGCGTGCCGTACAGGCGCAGCGTGTAGTCGCACAGCTTGCTGCACACATAGGGGCCGCGCTGGGGGCGCTCGATGGTGATGGCCAGGTCGGCTTCGCGCTTGGACAGGCTGACAAAGCGCGGCACCGGCAGGATGTCCAGCGTGATGTGCGGATAGCGCCGCTGGAAGTCCGCCGCCAGCGGCGTCAGCACATAGCTGCCGAAGCCCTCGGTGGCGCCGATGCGCAAATGCCCCGACAGCGCCTGGCCGATGCCCGACAGGTTTTCGCGGGCGGAGTGCACCGTGCTCTCCATCTGTTCGGCATGCACGAACAGGCGCTGGCCGTCTTCGGTCAGCACGAAGCCCGCGCTGCGCGACTTCTCGAACAGCAGGGTGTCCAGCTCCGCTTCCAGCGCGCGGATGCGCCGCGACACCGTCGTGTGCTCGACGCCAAGCTTGCGCGCCGCGGCGCTCACCCGCTGGGTGCGGGCCACTTCCAGGAAATATCTCAGGCTGTCCCAATCAAGCACTTTCCGGCTCTCCAGGCCCGGCTGCGCGCTGCGCCGCCGGTCAAATTTTGCTTGTGCATGAATGCACAAGGAATGTGCATTTCTAGTGTTGCTTGTTGATTTTCACACATCTACACTGGGTCGGCGGGCTTGGGGCCTGTAGCCAGGCTCTCCGGGGTCTGGTCCCCCCGGGACCGCAGGCCGCGAAGACGGCGCCATAACGCATAAAACTCAGGAGACAAATCCATGAAATTGCACGCACGCGGGCTGGCCGTAGGCTTGTGTCTGGGCGCCGCATTGGTCGGCCAGGCGCAGGCGGCGGATAAGCCGCCAGTGAAGATCGGCATTCTGACGGACATGTCTGGCACCTACGCCGGCATGGGCGGGCCTGGTTCGGTGGCGGCGGCGCAGTTGGCCATCGACGACTGCCTGGCCGCGGAATGCAAGGGCATGAAGATCGAGCTGGTGTCCGCGGACAACCAGAACAAGGCCGACGTGGGTGCGGCCAAGGCGCGCGAATGGTTCGACCGCGACGGCGTCACCGCCATCGCCGACCTGACCAATTCCGCGGTGGCGCTGGCGGTGCAGGGCATCGCGCGCGAAAAGAACAAGGTGGTGATGTTCTCCGGTCCCGCCACCACGGCGCTGACCAACAAGGAATGCTCGCCGGTGGGCTTTCACTGGATGTTCGACACCTACTCGCAGTCCGCGGGCGGCGCCAAGGCCACGGTGAAGGCGGGCGGCAAGTCCTGGTACTTCATCACCGTGGACTACGCCTTCGGCCACTCGCTGGAAGCCGACACGGCCAAGGCCGTGCAGGCGCTGGGCGGCACTGTGGCCGGCAGCGTGCGCCATCCCCTGAACGCCCCGGACTTCGCGTCCTACCTGCTGCAGGCGCAGGCCTCCAAGGCCCAGGTCGTGGCCCTGGCCAATGGCGGCCAGGACACCGTCAACGCGGTCAAGCAGGCGCGCGAATTCGGCATCGTGGCCGGCGGCCAGCGCCTGGTGTCGCTGCTGATTTTCCTGTCGGACCTGCGCGCGCTGGGCCTGGAAAGCGCCCAGGGCCTGTCCTACGTGGACGGCTTCTACTGGGATTACGACGATGCCACGCGCCAGTGGTCCGCGCGCTTCGAGAAGGCCTTCCGCGGCCTCAAGCCGACCATGACGCAGGCGGGCGTGTACTCCAGCGTGCGGCATTACCTGCGCTCGGTGGCCGCTTCCGGCAGCATCGACGGCAAGGTGGTGGCCGACAAGATGCGCGCGCTGCCCATCGAGGATCCGATCATGCGCAACGCTTCCATCCGTCCCGATGGCCGTGTGATCCACGACATGTACCTGTATGAAGTGAAGAAGCCGTCCGAGTCCAAGGGTGGTTGGGACTATTCCAAGCTGGTGGCCACCATTCCGGCCGCCGAAGCCTTCCAGCCGCTGGCGGATTCGAGCTGCCCGCTGGTCAAGAAGTAAACCCGGGGCGTCGGCAGGCCCTTGCCGCCGGCGCCTCACCATCCATGTATGCGGATTCCATCCGCATCGACCATGCAGTGTGAGGAGCATCAAATGAGTGAAGTCCCCCGCGTTCCGCTATTGATCGGCGGCAAGCTCGTGCAGTCCAAAACCACCGAATGGCGGGACGTGATCAATCCCGCTACCCAGGAGGTCGTCGCCAAGGTGCCCTTCGCCACGCGCGAAGAGCTGGACCTGGCCGTCTCCAACGCCAAGGAGGCTTTCAAGACCTGGCGCAACAGCGGGCAGGGCGCTCGCATGCGCGTCATGCTGAAGTTCCAGGAACTGCTGCGCGCCAACTCCGGCAAGCTGGCCGAAATGATCACCCGCGAGCACGGCAAGACCCTGCCGGACGCCGAGGGCGAAGTCGGCCGCGGCCTGGAAGTGGTGGAGCACGCCTGCTCCATCGCCAACCTGCAACTGGGCGAATACGCCGAGAATGCCGCTTCCGGCATCGACGTCTACACGCTGATCCAGCCGCTGGGCGTGTGCGCGGGCATCACCGCGTTCAACTTCCCGGTCATGCTGCCTTGCTTCATGTTCCCGATCGCCGTGGCCTGCGGCAACACCTTCGTCCTCAAGCCTTCCGAGCAGGATCCGACGTCCTCGCTGTTCCTGGCGCAGCTGGCGCTGGAAGCCGGCCTGCCGCCGGGCGTGCTGAACGTGGTGCACGGCGGCCCGGAAACCGCCAACGGCCTGTGCGAACACCCCGACATCAAGGCGGTCTCGTTCATCGGCTCGACCCGCGTCGGCACCGAGATCTACAACCGCGCCTCCGCCGCCGGCAAGCGCTGCCAGTCCATGATGGGCGCCAAGAACCACTGCGTGATCCTGCCGGACGCCGATCCCGAGGTCGCGCTGAACCAGCTGGTGGGCGCTGCCTTCGGCGCTGCCGGCCAGCGCTGCATGGCCTCGTCCGTGGCCGTGCTGGTGGGTGAAGCCCGCAACTGGCTGCCTGATTTCGTCGAACGCTCGAAGAAGCTCAAGGTCAATTCCGGCATGGACCGCGAGGCCGATCTCGGTCCCCTGGTTTCGCCCAACGCCAAGAAGCGCGTCGAAAGCCTGATCCAGAAGGGCGTGGACGAAGGCGCCAAGCTGCTGCTGGACGGCCGCAGCCTGAAGGTCGCCGGTTTCGAGCAGGGCAACTTCGTGGGCCCGACGATTTTCGACGGTGTCACCGAAAACATGACCATCTACACCGAGGAAATCTTCGGGCCGGTCCTGTGCGTGGTGGGCGTTGAAACGCTGGAGGACGCGGTCGCGTTCATCAACCGCAATCCCAACGGCAACGGTGTGGCGCTGTTCACCCAGGATGGCGGCGCGGCGCGCTACTTCCAGAACAACATCGACGTCGGCCAGGTCGGCATCAATGTGCCGATCCCGGTGCCGGTGGCCTGGTTCAGCTTCACCGGTTCGCGCGGTTCCAAGCTGGGCGACCTGGGCCCCAACGGCAAGCAGGCCGTGCAGTTCTGGACGCAGACCAAGACCGTCACCGCGCGCTGGTCGGCCCATGCCAAGAGCGTGAACACCACGATCTCGATGCGCTGAACTGGGGACGCCTTGCATGTAAGCTTATATAAATAAGTTATATAACAAGGCGCCCTTATTACTTATAATTGGCCCGTCTAACAGGGGCCAATTCATGAACCTGCAGCAATTTCGTTTTGTCCGCGAAACCATCCGGCGCGACTTCAATCTGACCGAAGCCGCCCGGATGCTCTACACCTCGCAGCCCGGCGTTTCCAAGGCGATCATCGAGTTCGAGGACGAACTGGGCATCAAGATCTTCGAACGGCACGGCAAGCGCATCAAGGGGCTGACCAAGCCCGGCCTGGCGGTGTCGCAGGTCATCGACCGCATCATGCGCGAAGTCGACAACCTGAAGAAGGTCAGCGACGAGTTCGCGCGCCGCGACGAGGGCGGCCTGGTCATCGCTTGCACCCACACCCAGGCGCGCTATCTGCTGCCCCGCGTGATTCCCGCATTCCGCAAGCAATTCCCCAAGGTGCACCTGTCGCTGGCCGAAGGCAGCCCCGCGCAACTGGCCGAAATGGTCCTGCACGAGCAGGCCGACCTGGCACTGGCGACGGAATCGCTGGCCTTGACGCCGGGCCTCGCGACCTTGCCGGTCTATGCCTGGGAACACACCGTGGTGGTGCGCCCGGATCATCCCCTGGCCGAACTGACCTCCAGCGCCGCCAAGCGCCTGTCGCTGGCGCAACTGGCCGAATATCCCATCGTGACCTATGACCGCGCCTTCACCGGCCGCAGCACCATCGATGAGATCTTCGCCAACCAGGGCATCCATCCCGACATCGTGCTGGAAGCCATCGATGCCGACGTCATCAAGACCTATGTCGACGTGGGCCTGGGCATCGGCATCATCGCTGGCGTGGCCTACGATCCGCGCCGCGACAGCAATCTGGTGGGCCTGCCGGTGGGCCATCTGTTCGGCACGCATACGACCCGCGTGGGCGTGAAGGCAGGGGTGTTTCTGCGCGACTACGTCTACACCTTCCTGGAGATGCTGGCGCCTTCGCTGACCCGCGCGGTGGTGACGGAAGCGGTGCAGGGGACGCCGAAGTAGCAGGCCGTTTCCTCGGGGATCAGAGGCGCGACGCCGTTGGGCGGCGCGCCTTTTTCTTGCCGCGACACGGTCCGCCCTATCCCCTCCCATATGCTCATAAAAATAATTAAATAAGAACAGATCTCATTTGAGTTGACTAAAAAATAGGAATCATTATCATTACATCCAGTCTCAACGACCCAGTGAGGTTCATCATGACGGCAGGATTAAGTGCAGTGGTAGTGGGCGCCGACCGCCTCGGCAACATTCCGGATCTGCTCAAAGGGCACAACATTTCGATCACGCACCACATCAGCGGGCGTGATCCCTCGCATCAAAAGAAGACGTTGCAACTGCCCTCGGGCACCCAGCTGGTCATCCTGCTGACCGACTTCCTGGGCCATAACGTCATGAAAACCTTCCGCAACGCCGCGCAACGTGGCGGTATCCGGGTCGTCGCTTGTCGGCGTTCGGTGTGCAGCATGCAGCAGGCCCTGCAGCAATGCGGCCTGTGCCAGCGGGCAGGCTCGGTGCACTGAAAGCACGGTCTGCCGCCGCCTAACAAAAACTGGGGAGGCCGGAACGGCCTGCGGCCCAAAACGCCGCGAAGAGATGTAAAAAAACGCCGCCGGACTGGAAAGTCCGGCGGCGTTTTGCTTGTGGCGGGGAGAGCCTGGCGGCTATCCTGGGAGCGTATCAGTTGGAGGCGCGGGCGGAAGCCATCAGGCTGTTGTCCAGGCGACGCGCGCCGTTGTAGCGCTTGGACCAGTAGGCCATGGTCATGTTTTCCACGCGGACCACGCCGCCGGCGCTGGGCGAGTGCACGAAGCGGTCGTCGCCCAGGTAGATGCCCACGTGCGAGTAGCGGCGGCCCAGCGTATTGAAGAAGACCAGGTCGCCGGCCTTCAGTTCGTTCTTGGCGATCGAGACGCCTTGCTGCGCCATTTCGGCGGCGTTGCGGGGCAGCTTCAGGCCCAGCGAGCGTTCGGCGGTGTACGTGACCAAGCCGCTGCAGTCGAATCCGGTGTCGGGGGAGTTGCCGCCGAAGCGGTAGCGGATGCCAAGATGGTTCAGGGCTTCGCTGACCAGGGCGTTGTCGCTATTGACGCCCGAGTGGGTCTTCTGGCGTTCGCGCTTGAATTTCTGGCTTACCAGTACGCCGATGGGATCATCGGAGGTGGCGACCCATTCCGTCTCGTAGGGGTCAATCTCGGACGTATGGGCGGTTGACTTTTGATTTGTAGCGGCACAACCTGCCAGACCCACCACGCATGCAACCAACGCCAGCAAGCGCAGACCGCGAGTTGCTTGGCCGGAGGAAGGATTCAGTCTCGCGTGGTTGGAGTGTCGATGCATGCGCCTGGGGGTGATTTGCAGATAACGGCAAAAAACACGGAATTCGCCGTGAATGTGGCCGAGATGTCAGCAAAATCAACATTGTTCTACAACTTCGCGGGGATTCTACCAAACTTTTAAGACCAGTTCGTTACGAAACCGGCGTTAATGTCCATGCAGCGTGGACATTTGGTAGAACATTTTGACTTGCGGCAAGCCTCGTGCAAGGTTTGCCTACCAGAATGGCCGAAGGATCAGAGAAGAAATCAATCAGCCTTAAGGCCTAAGAAAGATAACAGGAGACATAAATGCAAAAAACCCGGGATTTCCATTACCGCTCGATACACGACCGCGACGCTTTCTGGCGGGAAGAGGCCGGCCGCATCCACTGGGAGACGCCTTTCGAGTCCGTGCTGGACTTCTCCCGGCCGCCGTTCGCCAAGTGGTTCACGGGCGGGCGCACCAATCTCTGCTACAACGCCGTCGACCGCTGGCTGCCGACCCAGGCCGACGCGCCGGCCCTGATCTGGGTGTCCACCGAGGTCGACCGGGAGCGTGTCTACACGCGCCAGGAAATGTACGAAGAGGTCAACGCCGCCGCGGCCATGCTCAAGGAGCTGGGGGTGGGGCGCGGCGACCGGGTGCTGCTGTACATGCCCATGGTGCCGGAAGCCGTGTTCACCATGCTGGCGTGCGCGCGGATCGGCGCGGTGCACTCGGTGGTGTTTGGCGGCTTCGCCTCGGTCAACCTGGCCCAGCGCATCGATGACGCGGCGCCCAAGGTGGTGGTCTGCACCGACGGCGGGTCGCGCGGCGGCAAGGTCGTGCCCTACAAGCCCCTGCTGGACCGCGCACTGGCGCTGGCCAAGACGCCGCCGGCCTCGGTGGTGGTGTTCGACCGCGGTCTGGCGCCATTCGAACCCGTCGCAGGACGCGACCTGGATTACGCGACCCTGCGCCAGCGGCATCTGGGCGCGCGGGTGCCTGTGGAATGGCTGGAGTCCTCGGAGCCCAGCTACATCCTCTATACCTCCGGCACCACCGGCAAGCCCAAGGGCGTGCAGCGCGATACCGGTGGCTACGCCGTGGCGCTGGCCTCGTCCATGGAATACCTGTTCGACGGCCGCGCTGGCGATACCTTCTTCTGCACCAGCGACATCGGCTGGGTGGTCGGCCACTCCTACATCATCTACGGCCCCCTGATCGGCGGGCAGGCGACGGTGCTGTATGAAGGCACGCCGGTGCGTCCGGACGGCGCCATCCTGTGGAAGCTGGTGGAGCAGTTCGGCGTGAACACCCTGTTCTCGGCGCCGACGGCGGTGCGCGTGCTCAAGCGCCAGGATCCGGCGCTGCTCAAGCGCCACGACCTGTCCTCGTTGCGCGCGGTCTACCTGGCGGGCGAACCGCTGGACGAGCCGACCGCGCAATGGATTTCAGGGGGCCTGGGCAAGCCCATCATCGACAATTATTGGCAGACGGAATCGGGCTGGCCGATCCTGTCGGCCCAGCCTGGCGTGGAAAAAGTCCCGACGCGCTTCGGCAGCCCGTCGTTCCCGGTGTACGGTTTTGACGCGCGCATCGTCAGCGAGTCCACCGGCGAGGACCTGGGCCCCGACCAGAAAGGCGTGGTGGCCATCGTGCCGCCGCTGCCGCCGGGCGCCATGTCCACCATCTGGGGCGACGACGAGCGTTTCGTGCAGACCTACTTCACGTCCATTCCCGGCCGCCAGGTGTATTCGACCTTCGATTGGGGGCTGGTGGACGCCGACGGCTACTGGTTCATCCTGGGCCGCACGGACGATGTGATCAACGTGGCGGGCCACCGGCTGGGTACGCGCGAGATCGAGGAATCCGTCAACAGCCACAACGCGATTGCCGAGTGCGCGGTGGTGGGCGTGGCGGACGCGCTCAAGGGCCAGGTCGCGATGGCGTTCGCCGTGCTCAAGAATCCCGCCGGGGCCGAGACTGAAGAAGGGGCAAAGCGCCTGGAAGGCGATATCATGCGGCTGGTGGAAGAGCAGTTGGGAGCGGTGGCGAGGCCCGCCAGGATCCGGTTCGTGGGCGCATTGCCCAAGACCCGTTCCGGCAAGGTCCTGCGCCGCGCGATCGTCGCGGTATGCGAAGGACGCGATCCCGGCGATCTGACCACCATAGAAGATCCCACCGCCCTGGAACAAATAAAGGAGTCGCTGCAATGAATACCAAGCCCGTGCTGAGCGCCGAAGACGTCAAGAAGATTTTGGCTGCGGCCGAAGCACACGCCCTGCAGAACAAGTGGGCCGTCACGATCTCCGTGGTCGATGATGGCGGCCATCTGCTGGGCATGCTGCGCCTGGACGGCGCGGCTCCGATTTCGGCGCACATCGCGCCGGCCAAGGCCAAGACCGCGGCGCTCGGCCGCCGCGAATCGCGCGTCTACGAGGAAATGATCAACAACGGCCGCTACTCGTTCCTGTCGGCCCCCTTGATCGACGGCCTGCTGGAAGGCGGCGTGCCGGTCGTGGCCGATGGCCACGTGGTCGGCGCGGTCGGCGTGTCGGGCGTGAAGTCGAGCGAAGACGTGCTGATCGCTCAAGCTGGCATCGCCGCCCTGGGCCTATGAGCCACGGCGAGCCGTCGGATGCGCCGGCCGGCGCGTCCGCGCAGAACGCCGGGCCAGGGGGCGACGGCCCCCTGAATCCCGGTGTGGCCAAACGCGAGGTCTGGGCCTGGGCCATGTACGACTTCGCCAATTCCGGCTACACCACCGTGATCCTCACGGCGGTGTTCAGCACTTATTTCGTCGGTGTGGTCGGCGGGCGCGCCCCGTGGGCCACGCTGGCCTGGACCGCGGCGCTGTCGCTGTCCTACCTGCTCATCATGCTGACCATGCCCACGCTGGGCGCCCGCGCCGATGCGCGCGCCAGCAAGCGTCGCTTGCTCTTTACGAGCACGGTGGGCTGCGTGGCCGCCACGCTGGTGCTGACGCAGGCTGGGCCTGGGGACGTCTGGCTGGCGCTGGCCGCCATCGTCGTTTCCAACTACTGCTATTGCGTCGGCGAGTCCGTGGTCGCGGCCTTCCTGCCGGAACTCGCGCGGCCCTCCGCGCTGGGGCGGGTTTCGGGCTGGGGCTGGAGCTTCGGCTATTGCGGCGGCATGCTCACGCTGGGCCTGTCGCTGGTGGTCGTGACGCTGGCCGAGGGGCGCGGTGAAACCGCCGAGCATTTCGTGCCGTGGGTGATCGTGGTCACCTGCGCGGTGTTCGCGCTGGCGGCGCTGCCATCCTTCTTCCTGTTGCGCGAACGCGCGAAGCCGCAGGCCGGCAAGCAGGAAGCGCTGCACATGCTCAAGCGCCTGGCCTATGCCTGGCGCGAAACCGGCCAGCACTTTCCGGAGTTCCGCCGCCTGCTCATGTGCATCGCCTGCTACCAGGCGGGGATTTCGGTGGTAATCACGCTGGCGGCGGTCTATGCCTCGGAGGTCATGGGCTTTACCACGCCGCAGATCATGCTGCTGGTGTTCACCGTGAACATCGGCGCGGCGGCCGGCGCGTTTTCGTTCGGCTACGTGCAGGACCGCATTGGCCACAAGCCGGCGCTGGCCCTGACGCTGTGCGGCTGGATCCTGATGGTGCTGGTGGCCTACGCCGCCGTGACCGCGCCCGTGTTCTGGGTCGCCGCCACCTTGGCCGGGTTGTGCATGGGCACCACGCAGAGCGCCGGCCGCGCCATGACCGGCGCCTTGGCTCCCGCCGGCCGTCTGGCCGAGTTCTATTCGCTGTGGACCTTCGCGGTGCAGTTGGCCGCGGTGATCGGTCCGCTGACCTACGGCTTGGTGACCTGGGCCACGCACGGCAACCACCGGCTGGCGATCCTGGTCACCGGCCTGTTCTTCGTGGGCGGCCTCATCCTTTTGTCGCGCGTGGACGTGAAGCGCGGGCTGGAACGGCGCGCCGCCTGAGGCGTGCGGGTCGCGCAGGCTGCTATCCTTATGGACTGTCCGGTGCCGCCGCGTCGAGAGCGCGGCGGCACGCCTTGATTACCCCGCGCCGGCCTTGCGCCGCGGGCTCCGGCCCGCATTTTGCGTAAGGTGCCCGTAAGAGCGTGGCGATACGGTTGCGGTTGGGTAATGAACAAGCGGCACAAACAAACAGAATTACCGATTGGAGACAAAGATCATGTCGAACGCTATTGAGTCCGTACTGGTGGAAACCCGGGTGTTCCCGCCGCCCGAGCGCGCTGCGGAAGGCGCCGCGATTCCCAGCATGGAGGCCTACAACGCGCTGTGCGCGCAGGTCGAGAACGATTTCGACGGATTCTGGGCCGGGCAGGCGCGCGACAACCTGCAATGGACCAAGCCGTTCACGCAGGTCCTGGACGAATCGGACGCGCCGTTCTACCGCTGGTTCGGCGATGGCGAACTGAACGTGTCGGCCAACTGTCTGGACGTGCACCTGACCAACGGCAACGCCGACAAGACCGCCATCATCTTTGAAAGCGACGACGGCAAGGTCAACAAGGTCAGCTACCGCGAATTGCTGGCGCGCGTCTGCCGCTTCGCCAATGGCATGAAGGCGCTGGGCTACAAGAAGGGCGACCGCGCCATCATCTACATGCCCATGTCGATCGAAGCCGTGGTGGCCATGCAGGCCTGCGCGCGCCTGGGCGTGACGCACTCGGTGGTGTTCGGCGGCTTCTCGGCCAAGAGCCTGCAGGAGCGCATCATGGACGTGGGCGCGTCGCTGGTCATCACCGCCGACGAGCAGGTGCGCGGCGGCAAGACCATACCGCTCAAGCCCGCGGTCGAGGAAGCCTTCACCATGGGCGGCTGCGAGGCCGTGACCAAGGTCATCGTGTACCGCCGCACCGGCGGCAAGGTGCAATGGAACGAAGGCCGCGACCTCTGGATGCATGACGTCGAGGCTGGCCAGCCCGACACCTGCGAGCCCGTGCCGGTCAACGCCGAGCATCCGCTCTTCATCCTCTATACCTCCGGCTCCACCGGCAAGCCCAAGGGCGTGCAGCATTCCTCGGCAGGCTATCTGCTGTGGGCGCTCTTGACCGTGAAGTGGACCTTCGACGCCCGCAAGGACGACGTGTACTGGTGCACGGCCGACGTGGGTTGGGTTACCGGCCACACCTACATCACATACGGCCCGCTGGCGGCGGGCCTGACGCAGGTGGTGTTCGAAGGCGTGCCGACCTATCCCAACGCCGGCCGCTTCTGGGACATGATCGCGCGCCACAAGGTCACCACGTTCTACACCGCGCCCACCGCGATCCGCTCGCTGATCAAGGCCGCCGAGGCCGCGCCCGAAGCGCATCCGCAGAACTACGACCTGGACAGCCTGCGCATCATCGGCACGGTGGGCGAACCCATCAATCCCGAAGCCTGGATGTGGTATCACAAGAACATCGGTCGCGAGCGCTGCCCCATCGTGGACACCTGGTGGCAGACCGAGACCGGCGGCCACATGATCACGCCGCTGCCGGGCGCCACGCCGACCAAGCCGGGTTCCTGCACCTTGCCGCTGCCGGGCATCGCCGCGGCCATCGTCGACGAGACGGGTGGCGATGTGGAGCAGGGCAATGGCGGCTTCCTGGTCATCAAGCGTCCGTGGCCCGCCATGATCCGCAACATCTGGGGCGACCCGGAACGTTTCAAGAAGAGCTACTTCCCCTCGGAACTGCGCGGCTACTACCTGGCCGGCGACGGCGCGCAGCGCGATGCGGACGGCTATTTCTGGATCATGGGCCGCATCGACGACGTGCTGAACGTGTCCGGCCACCGCCTGGGCACGATGGAAGTCGAATCCGCGCTGGTGGCGCACGAGCTGGTGGCGGAAGCCGCCGTGGTGGGCCGCCCGGACGACACGACGGGCGAAGCCGTGGTGGCCTTCGTGGTGCTCAAGCGTTCGCGTCCGGAAGGCGACGAGGCGCAAGCCATCGCCAAGGTGCTGCGCGACTGGGTGGCCAAGGAGATCGGCCCCATCGCCAAGCCCAAGGACATCCGCTTCGGCGACAACCTGCCCAAGACGCGCTCGGGCAAGATCATGCGCCGCCTGTTGCGCGTGGTCGCCAAGGGCGAGGAAATCACGCAGGACGTTTCCACGCTGGAGAACCCGGCCATCCTGGACCAGTTGGCCAAGTCCCTGTGATCGTTCCCGTCCACTTGATGGACGGGAACGGCCCGCCTGCGGCCGCCGGAGGCGGCAAGGCAGGCGCATAATGTCATACGCCCGTATCGGAACCGCCGGTACGGGCGTATTTGCTTTTTCGCGTCCAGAATTTCCCCTACGGAGCCGTGCCAGTGAGCCGCAGCAGTTTCGATCGTGCAGGGCTAGCCCTGATGTTCAGCACCATCCTGGTCTGGGCGGGCAGCTGGATCGCGATGAAACTGATCGTTCCCTACATCGGCCCCTTCGACTTCGTGGCGCTGCGCTACGTCTCGGGCGGCCTGGTGCTGTTCGCGCTGGTCATCGCGCTGCGGCGGCCGCTGGCGATGCCGCCCTGGAAGCTGACCTTGTTGATCGGCCTGACGCAGACGGCCGGATTCCAGGGCTTTGTGCAGACCGCGCTGGTGTCGGGCGGAGTGGGCAAGGTCTCGCTCATGGCGTACACGATGCCGTTCTGGGTGATCCTGTTCGCATGGTGGCTGCTGGGCGACCGCCCCACCGCGCGCCATGGACTGGGTATCGGGCTGGCCGCCATTGGCCTGGTGTGCTTCGTCGAACCCTGGAACGGCCTGGGCGATATCCGTCCCGTGCTGCTGGGGTTGGGCAGCGGCCTGTGCTGGGGCGTGGGCACCGTGCTGTCCAAGCGCATGTTCGAACGCCATGCGCCCGATGTGATGACTTTCACGGCCTGGCAGATGCTGCTGGGCGGCCTGGTCATGACGCCGGTCGCTTTTCTTGTGCCGCAGATGCCCGCCCAGTGGGGCTGGCAGCTATGGGCCGGCATGACCTACATCGTGCTGATCGCGACGGCCGCGGGCTGGCTGCTTTGGCTGCTGGTGGTGCGCCTGGTGCCAGCGTCTATCGCGGGCCTGTCCAGCCTGGGCGTGCCGGTCGTGGCGATGCTGTTCGCCTGGGCGCTGCTGTCCGAGCAGCCTACCGCGGCCGAGCTGGGCGGCATGGTGCTGATCCTGGCCGGCATCTGGGTCGTGAGCCGCGCGGCGCCGGCGGCGCGCGCCGAATAAACGCTTTCTGAATTCCTTTTCCTATCCTGGGACATTCCATGATCGATCTGCGTAGCGACACCGTCACCCGGCCATCCGCAGCCATGCTGCAGGCCATGGTATCCGCGCCCCTGGGCGATGACGTGATGGGCGATGACCCGACCGTGATCCGCCTGCAGGAGGCGGTTGCCGAGCGCACGGGCAAGGCGGCCGGCCTGTTCTTCCCGTCAGGCACGCAAAGCAACCTGGGGGCGCTGATGGCCCATTGCGAGCGGGGCGACGAGTACCTGGTGGGCCAGCTCGCGCACACCTACAAGTATGAAGGGGGCGGGGCGGCCGTGCTGGGCAGCATCCAGCCGCAGCCCATAGAACATGCGGCCGATGGCACCTTGCCGCTGGACAAGTTGGCCGCGGCGCTCAAGCCCGAGGGCGATGCGCATTTCGCCCGTACCCGGCTGCTGGCGCTGGAGAACACTTTCCACGGAAAGCTGATTCCGGCCAGCTACGTGCAGGCCGCGACGGCCTGGGCGCGCCAGCATGGCCTGGCGACGCATCTGGACGGCGCCCGCGTGTTCAATGCGGCGGTCGCCAGCGGCAAGCCGGTGGCGGACCTGTGCGCGCCCTTCGATACGGTGTCCATCTGTTTTTCCAAGGGCCTGGGCGCGCCCGTGGGGTCGGTGCTGGTAGGCAGCGTCGAACTCATCGCCCGCGCCCGCCGCTGGCGCAAGATGCTGGGCGGCGGTTTGCGCCAGGCTGGCGTGCTGGCCGCGGCTTGCCTGTATGCGCTGGAGCACAACGTGGAACGCCTGGCGCAAGACCACGAGAACGCCCGACTGCTGGCGGAGGGGCTGCGCGCCATTCCGGGCGTAAAGGTATTGAGCCAGGACACCAACATGGTGTTCGCGGAATTCGAGCCCGCGCGCTGCGAGGAACTCACCGCCAAGCTGGCTGCCGACGGCATTCAGATGCGGGCCGTGTATGGCGGCCCGACCCGCCTGGTCACGCACCTGGACGTGTCCGCCGCGGACGTGCGGCAGGTGGTCCAGGCGGTGGCCCGGCACCTGGCATAAGCAGGGCGGGCGCTCAGGCGTCCGCGCGCAGCACGTCCGACAAGACCGAGAACAATTCGTCGATCTGCGCGCGCTCGATGATGAGCGGGGGCGACAGCAGCATGGTGTCGCCCGCCGAACGGATCAGGCAGCCGCGTTCCAGGCAGGCCTGGTGCACGGCGTACGCCCGCTGGCCGGGCTTGCCTTCCAGCGGTTCGAGTTCGATGGCGGCCAGGAGGCCGATGTTGCGGATGTCCACCACGTGCGGCAGTCCCTTCAGGCTGTGCGCCGCGTCTTCCCAATAGCGCCAGAGTTCGCGGCTGCGCTGGAACAGGCCTTCGCGGCGACAGATGTCCAGGGTCGCCAGGCCGGCGGCGCAGGCCACCGGATGGCCGGAATAGGTGTAGCCGTGCGACAGCTCGATGGCGCTGTCCGGTCCCTGCATGAAGGCATCGTAGACATGCTGCTGCACCAGCGTGGCGCCCATGGGGATGGCGCCGTTGGTCAGCCCCTTGGCGCTGGTGATGATGTCCGGCGTGACGCCGAAGTGCGATGAGGCGAACGCGCCGTCGATGCGGCCGAAGGCGCAGATCACTTCGTCGAAGATCAACAGAATGCCGTGCGCATCGCAGATCTGCCGCAGTTTCTGCAGATAGCCCTTGGGCGGCACCAGCACCCCGGTCGAACCCGCCACGGGTTCCACGATGACGGCCGCGATGGTGAAGGCGTCGTGCAGCGCGACGATGCGCTCCAGCGTATCGGCCAGGTGGGCGCCCCAGTCAGGCTGGCCGCGCGTATAGGCCATCTGGCTGCGGTCATAGGTGTGCGGCAGATGGTCCACGTAGGGCAGCAGATTGCCGAACGGCTTGCGGTGGCCGGCGATGCCCGACACCGACAGGCCGCCGAACCCCACCCCGTGGTACGAGCGTTCGCGTCCGATCAGGCGCACCCGCTGGCCCTGTCCGCGCGCGCGGTGATAGCCCAGCGCGATCTTCAGCGCGGTATCCACCGCTTCGGATCCGGAATTCGAGAAGAACACATTGGAGAACCCGGCGGGCGCTTCCTGGCGCAAGGACTCGGCCAGCTCGAAGGCCAGTGGGTGGCTCATCTGGAACGACGGCGCGTAATCCAGCTCATGGGCGGTGCGGGCGATGGCCTCGACGATTTCCGGGCGGCGGTGTCCGGCGTTCACGCACCACAGGCCCGCAATGCCGTCCAGCACGCGGCGTCCGTCCGGCCGGATGTAGTGCATGCCCTCGGCGGCGCTGAACAGCACGGGCGCGCGCTTGTAGCGGCGGTTCGCGGTGAAGGGCATCCAATAGGCTTCGGCGTTGATGGCGGGGGTGGGATTAGGCGCTGACGATGACATGGGGCTTCCGGCATGTGGAGATTCGGGGTTTCTATTTTGTATTAATCAATTGATAAATACAATACAAGAAGACCCGAAGGCAATCCACAGCGCGAGCGTCACGCGTGCCGGAGACCCGCTACGGCGGGCTGGCGGACGAATGAAGATGGAGAGGGGGGCGGTTAAGACACTTGCAGCGAGGTCTTCAAGTGGCGCCGCATGAGCTGCGAAGCCCATTCCTGGTCGCCGGCCTCGAGCGCGTCGATGATCTGCAGGTGTTCGCTGCTGGAGTTGATGAAGCGCGCGTCGCGGTAGAACGCGGCGTGCTCTTCCAGCCGGCGCAACTGGTTCTGCTGCTGCACCGCCTGCAGGATGTAGCGGTTGCCCGAGAAGCGGGCCAGCATCTCGTGGAACGAGGCGTTGAGATTGAAGAACTCTGTGGCCGAGATGTCGGCGTCGCTGCGCGCCGCCAGCGCTTCATGCGCGGCGCGCATGCGCGCCAGCGCTTCCCGGTCCAGGCGGAAGGTGGGCTCCAGCAGGCCGGCGCATTCGATGGTCATGCGGAAACGGTAGCTCTCGTTGAGCGCGTCGCGGTTTTCCAGCGACGGCGCGAACTGCCAGCCATGGCCCTTGCGCTTTTCGATCAGGCCGTCCGCGGAAAGCTGCAGCAGGGTCTTGGCCAGCACGCTGCGCGGCGCCGGATAGCGCTGCTGCAGGTCGCGCTCGGTAAAGGTTTCCGGCAGCTCGCGCGAGGCGCGGTCATCGATCAGGCGCCGGTACAGCTCGTCCTGGGTGGGGCCTGCGCCCTCGATGGCGGGAGGCGCGGCCGCCGCGTGCGCCGCCACCGTGTAGCCGCTATTGGGGCGGTGCGTGATGAGGCCCTGCGCGGCCAGCAGCTTGAGCGCGCCGCGCACGGGCGTGCGCGAGACCTCGTAGCTCGCCGCCAGCGTTTCCTCCGAGAGGTGGTCGCCGGGCGCATGGCGCCGGGCCACGATGTCTTCCGCGATATGGCGCGCCAGGTCGACTTGCAGCGGAGTGGGGCGGGCGGGAGCGGCGTTGGACATGGGGGATGGGCGCGAAGGGCGGCAGAGTCGGAATGGTACCGGAGAGCTACGCGCGCGGCGTTCGCGGTGATGGCTCCGGGGAAACCCTTGTATTGAACTTTTTCGTATATTAGTACAAAATTTGCCCGTCTTGAACCTTGCTCCGGAGCCTTGAGCCGTGACTTTGCCCACTCCCTTCCCCCTGGTCGATGTACAGGGCAGCCCATACGAGCGGGGCCGCCAGCATGGCGCCGCCGTCCCCGAGCGCGTGGCGCGCAGCGTGGCCCTCTACCGCGGGCAGCTGGAGCGGCGCGGCGTCGCGGCGGACCGCTTGAAGGAACTGGCCGCCGCCATGGTGCCGGTGGTGGGCGACTATGACGCGGCCTACCTGGAAGAGCTGCGCGGCATCGCCGACGGATCGGGCCAGGCGCTGGAGGACGTGGTGGTCATCAACTGCCGCACCGAAATGATGTTCGGCCATGCCGAGCTGGGCCGCGCCCGCAAGGAGCTGGACGATGGCTGCACCGGCCTGGTCGTGCTGCCCGAGGCCGCCGCCGGCGGCAAGCTCATGCATGCCCATAACTGGGACTGGCGCGAGGAATGCGTGGACACCGGCATCGTGCTGCGCATGCGCCGCGAAGACGGTCCCGACCTGCTGGTGTTCACCGAGGCGGGCAGCCTGGCGCGCCACGGCTTCAACAGCGCGGGCGTTTCCCTGTCCGGCAACTTCCTGTCCTGCGAGCACGACTATCAGCGCCCGGCCGAGGTGCCGCTGGTGCTGGTGCGGCGCAAGATGCTGGAAGCCTCCAATATCTGCAACGCCATGAAGGTGCTGTGGGCCTCGCGGCGCTTCTGCTCCAACAACCTGATGCTGGCGCAGGCGCAGGGCGAGGCGGTCGATCTGGAATGCTCGCCCGACGAAATCTTCTGGATCACGCCCGAAGACGGCCTGCTGGTGCACGCCAACCACTGGATCAGCCCGCCCGCGCGCGCCAAGCTGTTCGACAAAGGCCTGGCTGCCAATCCGGATTCGATCTACCGCCAGCGCCGCGTGCAGGACATGCTGGCGCGCGCCGCCGGCGGCATCGACTGGGACACGGTCAAGCGCATCCTGGCCGACGACTTCGCCGCGCCCGACGGCGTGCTGCGTTCGCCCAAGCCGGCCAGCTTCGACAGCATCTCGGCCACGGTGGCCACCACCTTGATGGAGCCGGCCAGCGGCGTGATGTGGATCGCGCGCAAGCCCTACGAAGGACGCAATTTCGCGGAGTACCGGCTCTTCTGAGCCGGCCCCCAGACCCATATGCGGCGAGCGCCGCGCCTGGAGTGATCCCTATGAATTCGCATGCTACGCGCGCCAAGAACGCGTTGCTGTTATCCGCCGCGCTGGCCGCCGCCGCGGCCGGTCTGCCAGCCGCCGTGCGGGCGCAGGCCGCTGCGCCCGAAATCCGCTACGCCGAAGGTTCGGGCACGCCGACCACGCTGCCTGGCGGGCGGTCCCGCAACACTTCCACCGACAACGTGCTGGCGCACGTGGTGGAGTCCCTGGTGGCGCTGCGCGCCGACATGAGCGTGGCCCCCATGCTGGCCGACAGCTGGACGCTGTCCGACGACAAGCGCGCCTATACCTTCAAGCTGCGCCAGGGCGTCACCTTCCATGACGGCACGCCCATGACCTCGGCCGACGTCAAATGGACCTACGACTACCTCAACGGCGCCCAGTCCGAGTATTCCTGCAAGAACCTCTATGACGGCAGCAAGGGGGCCAAGGTCGTGGCGGTGGAGACGCCCGATCCCGCTACCGTGGTGTTCAGGCTGGAGCAGCCCTACGCGCTGTTCCTGGACCAGATGGCCAGCGTGCAGTGCCCGATGCCGGTGTTGAGCGCCAAGAGCGTCGACGCCGAGGGCAAGTGGGCCAAGCCCATCGGCACCGGGCCCTACGTGCTGGCGGAATGGAAAAAGGAACAATACCTGCTGCTGACGCCGTACGCCGGCTACAAGCCGCGCGAGGAAGCGCCCAGCGGCATGGCCGGCAAGAAAACGGCACAGGCCAACGTGCGCTTTGTGGTGATTCCGGATGCGGCCGCGCAGAAGGCGGCGCTCATGGCGGGCCAGGTCGACGCCTACAACGCGGACGAGGACAATCTGCCGGCCAAGGACCCGCGCTGGAACATCGTCACCGAGCAGGGTCTGGACACGGTCAACCTGCTGATGCAGACGCGCGCGCCGCTGCTGTCGGACGTGAACATGCGCCGCGCCATCGCGCTGGCGCTGGATTTTCCCGGCATTGCCAAGGCTTTGAACAACGGCCACGCGGTCTATAACCCGTCCCTGGTGCCCGCGGCCAGCGTTTATTACTCCGAAACCGACCGCGCCGGCTACGAAAAGAACCTGAAGGAGGTCAAGCGCCTGCTGGACGCCGCCGGCTATCGCGGCGAACCCCTGAAGCTGCAGGCCAACAAGCGCTATCCCTATCTGTACCGCGTCGCGGTGGTGACGCAGCAGCTGTTGGGCAAGGCCGGCATCAAGGCCGAGCTGGACATGCTGGAATGGGGCACCCAGGTGACCAACTTCCGCGAAGGCAAGTTCGAGCTGATGGCATTCGCCTATTCGGCGCGCACCGAGCCCGCGCTGATGTTCCGCGACGTGATCGGCGACAAGTCCAAGACGCCCATGGCCCAGTGGGAAAGTCCGGAGGCCGCGGCCATCCTGGAAGGCATAGAAGCCGAGTCCGATCCCGCCGTGCGCAAGCAGGCCTTCGATAAGCTGCATGCGCTGATGCTGCGCGACACGCCGCTGTTGATGTACTACAACAAGCCCGGCTATGTGGTCGTCTCCAGCAAGCTGGAGGGCTTTACCGGCTGGCCGCTGCGCAAGCCGCGTTTCTTCAACGTGACCAAGAACTGAGGCGCCGTGCTGGGCTATCTACTCAAGCGCATCGCGGCGTCGGTGCCCACCGTGATCGTTGTCACGGTGCTCGTGTTCGCGCTGATACGCGCGATCCCCGGGGATCCGGCCTCGCTGATGCTGGGCGATATCGACAACCCGGCGCTGCTGGCCGAAATGCGCCACGCGCTGGGGCTGGACCGTCCCGTTGGCGAGCAGTTCCTGATCTGGGTGGGCAACGCGCTGCAGGGCGACCTGGGCATGTCCATCGCGCGGCGCGAACCCGTGATGCATCTGGTGCTGACGCATTTCGCGGTGACGGCCCAGGTGGTGCTGACCGCCACGCTGCTGGCCTGCCTGGTGGCGGTGCCCGCCGGCATGGTGGCCGCGTGGCGCCAGAACCGCCGCGCCGACACCGCCATCGTGTCGACCTCGATCCTGTTCGTGTCCATGCCCAGCTTCTGGGTCGGCATCCTGCTGATCTGGCTGTTCGGGGTGAAGCTGAACTGGCTGCCGGTGTACGGCTTCGAATCCATCGCCCAGGGCGGATTGGGCGCGGCGCGCTACCTGGTGCTGCCGGTCTGCGCCATCGTGCTGACGGAAATCGCCGCCATCACGCGCATGATGCGCGCCAGCACCATCGAGACGTTGCGGCTGGAATACGTGGCGCATGCGCGCGCCAAGGGCCTGCCGGAAAAGCGCGTCATGCTGCGCCATGTGCTGCCCAACTCGTTCGGCCCCACCTTGACGGTGATCGGCCTGATGTTGGGTCATCTGCTGTCGGGCGCGGCGGTGATCGAGACCGTGTTCACGCTGCCGGGCATCGGCCGGCTGCTGGTGGAAAGCATCTATGCGCGGGACTACCCCGTGGTGCAGGGCTGCCTGCTGTTCATCGCGCTTTTGTACGTGGCGGTCAACCTGGTGGTGGATCTGCTGTATCCGCTGTTCGACCCGCGCGTGAAGCTTCAATAGGATCATCATGGGCTTTAAACATACCAATGCCGTCCTGGGCGGCGCGCTGGTCGGGGGCGTCGTGCTGCTGGCCCTGGTCGGGCTGGTGTACACGCCGCACGATCCGCTGGAAGGCGATCTGCTGGCGCGCTTTGCGCCGCCGTCGGCGGAGTACTGGCTGGGCACCGACGAGTTCGGCCGCGACGTGCTGTCGCGGCTGATGGCGGGCGCCGGGGTCAGCGTGGCGGTCAGCGTGTTTTCCGTGCTGCTGGCGCTGCTCCTGGGCACGACGATAGGCGTCACGGCCGGCTACGCGGGCGGCTGGGTCGATCGCGGCATCACCGTGCTGGTGGAGTCGCTGATGGCGTTTCCCGGCCTCTTGCTCGCGCTGGGCATCATGACTGTGCTGGGACCGTCCAAATGGGGCGTGGTGCTGGCGCTGGGCCTGGCGTATTCGCCGTCGGTGTCGCGCATTGCGCGCGGCGCGGCGCTGTCCCTGCGCCAGCGCGATTTCGTCATCGCCTCGCGCGCCACCGGGCATGGCGGCCTGTGGACCGTGTTCCGCCACGTGCTGCCCAACTGCCTGCCGCCGCTGCTCATCTTCGCGACCTCGATCTTCGGTTCCGCCCTGCTGGCGGAAAGCGCGCTGAGCTTTCTCGGCCTGGGCGTGCCGCCGCCGCTGGCCACCTGGGGCGGCATGCTGTCCGAGAGCCGCAACGCCATGGACCAGGCCATCTGGCTGGCGGTATTTCCGGGTGCCATGATTTCGTTGAGCCTGCTGGGCATCAATCTGCTGGGCGATGCGGTGCGCGACCTGCTGGATCCGCGCATGCGGGGGGTGACGGCATGAGCGCTGCAGAACCCCTGCTGTCGGTACGCGACCTGGAGATCCGCTTTCCCGGCAAGCGCGACGCCGCGCCTGTGGTGAACCGGGTGTCGTTCGATCTGCACGCCGGCGAATCGCTGTCCATCGTCGGTGAATCCGGCAGCGGCAAGACGCTGATCGGCAAGACCCTGTTGGGCCTGTTGCCCGACTCGGCGCGCATCACGGGCGGACAGGCGCTGTTCGAAGGCCAGGACTTGCTGCGGCAGGCGCCGCGCGATTGGCTGGCGATGCGCGGCACCGGCATCGGCATGGTGTTCCAGGAGCCGATGGTGTCGCTCAACCCGGCATTCCGCGTGGGCGAACAACTGATCGAGGCGCTGGTGCTGCGCCGTGGCATGGCGCGCCGCGAGGCCTGGGACGAGGCGGTCCGGATGCTGGAACGGGTGCGTGTACGCGACGCGCAGGATTGCATGAAGCGCTACCCGCATGAATTCTCCGGCGGCATGCGCCAACGCATTCTGCTGGCGGGCGTGATGCTGCTCAAGCCGCGCCTCCTGATCGCGGACGAACCCACCACCGCGCTGGACTGCGTGGTGCAGAAGGAAGTGTTGGACCTGATGTGCGAACTGACGCGCGAGCAAGGCACTGCGCTGATCTTCATCAGCCACAACCTGGCCCTGGTGGCCGCATACACGCAGCGCGTGCTGGTGATGTGCCGCGGTCTTGCGGTCGAGACCGGGCCAGTGGCCGAGGTCCTGTCGCGGCCGGCGGATCCATACACGCTCAGCCTGCTGGACGCGCTGCCCAAGCGCGGTCCGGCCCGTCCCGCCGTCGAAGGGCCGCCCATTCTGCAGGTGGACGGATTGGCAATCGACTACTCGGTCCGCGAGGGCTGGTTCCGCAAACGCGCGGTGCGCGCCGTGCACCGCGCGACGTTCGCGGTGGCGGCGGGGGAAACGTTGGCCATCGTCGGCGAGTCGGGCAGCGGCAAGACCACGGTCATGATGTCCATCCTGGGGCTGGTGCCGCAGGCGCAGGGGCGGATTGAATTGGATGGCCAGGCCTTGCCCGCGGGCGGTTCGGGCCAGTCTTGGCAGGCGGCGCGCCGGCGGGTGCAGATGGTGTTCCAGGATCCCTATTCATCGCTGGACCCGCGCATGACCATCGGCGACCTGGTGGGGGAAGGCCTGCGGCTGGAAGTTGGCATGACGGCGGAAATCCGCCGCAAGCGCGTGGCCGAGGCGCTGCGGGACGTGGGCCTGGGCGAGGGCTACGCGGAGCGCTATGCGCACGAACTCTCTGGCGGCCAGCGCCAGCGCGTGGCCATCGCGCGGGCGCTGGTGCTGCGGCCCGAGGTCATCATCGCGGACGAGCCGGTGTCGGCGCTGGACGTCACCGTGCAGAAGCAGGTGCTGGAGACCTTGATGTCGCTGCAGCGCTCGCATGGCTTTGCCTGCCTGCTGATTTCGCATGACCTGGGCGTGGTCGAGCAGATCGCCGACCGCGTGGTGGTGATGCTGCGCGGCCATATCGTCGAAGAAGGCACGCGCGATGAAGTGTTCGACCGGCCCACGCATCCCTACACGCGCCGCCTGTTGCAGGCAGTGCCGGAACTGCGTGGCAACCGGACCGAGGGCTTTCGCGTGGAAGTGCGCGACCTGCCGGCGGGCCCGGGGCGCGACGAGGCGGATTACTTCGATCCCTCATCCGCGCCGGGCCTGCCCGCGATGACGGCGGTGTTCGAATCCGGCGCCACCCATCGGGTGGCGCTGGCGGCAGCCGCGGCCGGGGCCTGAGGCACAGGCCTCAGCCATGCCGCTCGCGGCTGTCGGCGGGTGCCGCGTCGCGCTGGTTCATGCCATAGTCACGCAGCACCTGCGCCACGCGCAGGCGGTAATTGGCGAAGACGCCGCCGCGCCCGGCTTCCTGGGCCCGGCGGTGCGACTCCAGCGTGCGCCAGCGCTGGACCGCCGCTTCATCGCGCCAGAACGAGAGCGACAGCAGCTTGCCCGGCTCGGACAGGCTCTGGAATCGTTCGACCGAGATGAAGCCGTCCACGGCCTTCAGTTCGTCGATCAGGCCGGCGGCGATGTGCAGATAGGGATTGGGGTCGCCGTGGGCGGGTTCGACTTCGAATATCACTGCGATCATGGCGCTTGCTCCTCGGAAAAATCAAACTGCGGCACGCGCGCGTTGGGCAGCGGCCGGTAACGGAAACGGGCCGCCAGCGCGGCGGCATCCAGGCCTGCGCGCAGCAGGCGCGTGAGCGCGCCCGCCGCATGCTGGCGGGCCGGCAGGCGGCCGGGGCAGGCGTGCCCGAACGCGCCGAAAGTCCAGTGCGCCTCGGGCTGCGCCGTGGCGGCCGCGGCCAGCACCAGCAGCACGGTCTGGCCGGCTTCGATGTATAGACCGCCGACGTCGATGCCGGCGGCGAGAAAGCGCCGCGTGTTGTGCAGCGGCGGGTCGCTGCGTTCCACGTCATCCATCAGCGCCAGCGCCGCATCGCCCGTGAGGTCCGCGCGCAGGCCGCGCCGTCCGGCCAGGATGATGGCGTTGCCCAGCAGGCCTGCGCCGGCCTCGCAGGATTGGAACAGCAGGCCGGCCAGATTGGCGGCCAGCAGCGCCGACGCTATTCCCGCCCGCGCGCCGTCGTCGCGCAGCCGGCGCAAGGCGGGCGCGGCGTCTGGGGCCTGCAGATGCGACTCCAGGCGTGCCTGCAGACGCTGCGCGGCGGCGTGCCCCGCTTCAATGCGATCCGCCGCTGCGGTGGCGGGCAGCGCGGACAGGAACGCCGCGATATCGGCGGCGCAATCCGCGTACAGGCCTGGCGGCAGGCCCAGGAACGCGGCTTGCGCATGCACCGGCGCGGCGCTCAGGTAACGGTCGACGGCCGCGGCGTCCAGCGGGCCTGGATCCGGCCACATGGGCATACAGGCCTGCGCCGTCTGTTCGCGGAGGTAGGCGCTCAGCAGGGTCTTCACCCGCGTGTGCGTTGCGCTGTCGTTCATGCGCACGAAGCGGCCGAAGAGTTCGCCCGCCGGGCCTGGGCACAGTGCCTTGGGCACGGGCTCCGCCGCCGGACGCACGCGCGCGGCCGGATGTTGCATGATGGCCGCTATCGTGTCCGGATGGCTGGCCACCCACAGGTCCAGCGCCGCCTCGCGATACAGCGGCCGCTCGCGCGCCAGCGCGGCGTAGTACGGGTAGGGGTCGGGGTGAGTGACCGCCTGCAGGGGGTGGGCAGGATGCATGGCGATGGCCGGTAATGGATACGGCCGCCAGTATCCGCCAGCCTCGACGGTCACGATTCGATGCGCGGCGAACTATGCCTGCGGCGCGTCCGGGTTGCCTGCCGCTGCCAGCAGCGCGGCATAGCCGAGCCGCGAGTCCGGCCATTGCAGGGCGAAGCCGCTGGCGCGCAGGCGGGCGTTGCTCAGCTTCTTGCTGCCGACGTTGGCCGGCGCCGCCGCCTCGCGCGGCGCGGGGGCGCCGATCAGCCTGGCGAGGTCGGCGTAGAGCTCGTGCAAGGGCAGCGGCGTATCGTCGCAGCCTATGTAGACGGGCGCGGCGTGGGGCAGCAGCGCCAGGTGGACCACGGCCGCAGCCGCGTCGTCGATGTGGATGCGGTTGGCCCAGTGTTGGGGAGAGGATGGCGCGCCTGCCGCGCCTTGGCGCAGGCGTTCGATCAGTTGCAGGCGTCCGGGCCCATACAGCCCTGCCAGCCGCAAGGCGGTCGAGGGCAGGCCGCGGGCCGCCAACGCGGCTTCGGCTTCGAGCAGGATGCGGCCATTGCTGCCCAGCGGCGCGGGCGGCGTGTCTTCGTCGACCCAGCCGCCCTCGTGTTCGCCGTAGACCGCGCTGGATGAGACGAACACGATGCGCTTGAGCTGCGTGGCGTCCAGCGCGTCCAGCACGTGTTGCAGGCCATCGACGAATACCGCACGATAGGCGGCGGCTTCGCGCGCGCCGGGCGCGGGCAGGTGGATGAGCCGGGTGACGCCATCGGGCAGGGCGGGCAGTCCGTCGGCGCGGGAAATGTCGCCCCGCAGCCAGCGGATGCCGTCCGCCGTTCCGGCCGGCGGATTGCGGCGCAGCGCGTAGACTTCGTCGCCGCGCGCGAGGAAGCGCCGGGCCGCGCGCTGACCCAGGTCGCCGCAGCCGATGAGGAGTACGCGTTCAGTCATGGATAGTCCTGCCTGTCGAAAAAAAAGGCGCCCCGCGGGGCGCCTGTGGTGGCCGGGCGCGGGCGTCCGGTAGCTTTACATGCCGCTGTAGACGGGCCCTTCGCCGCCTTGCGGGGCCACCCAGACGATGTTCTGGGTCGGGTCCTTGATGTCGCAGGTCTTGCAGTGCACGCAGTTCTGCGCGTTGATCTGCAGGCGGTCCTCGCCGTGGTCGTCCTTGACGAATTCGTACACGCCCGCCGGGCAGTAGCGCGATTCCGGGCCGCCGTACTTGGCCAGGTTGACCTGCACCGGTATGGAGGGATCCTTGAGCGTCAGGTGGATGGGCTCGTTCTCGTCATGGTTGGTGTTCGAGATGAACACCGAGCTGAGCTTGTCGAAGGTGAGCTTGCCGTCGGGCTTGGGGTAGTCGATGCGCGCGCATTGCGATGCGGGCTGCAGACAGGCGTGGTCGGGCTTGTTGTGGCGCAGGGTCCAGGGCATCTTGCCCTTGAGCAGCAGCTGTTCGACGCCGGTCATCACGGTGGCGACGGTGCGGCCCTTCTTGAACCACTGCTTGAAGTTGCGCGCCTTGTTCAGCTCCGCATGCAGCCAGGAAGCCTCGAAGGCCGCGGGGTAGGCGGCCAGCTCGTCCTGGCGGCGGTCCGCGAGCAGCGCGTCGAACGCGGCTTCGGCGGCCAGCTTGCCGGACTTGATGGCGGCGTGGCTGCCCTTGATGCGCGAGGCATTGAGGAAGCCGGCCTCGCAGCCGACCAGCACGCCGCCCGGGAAGGTCAGTTTGGGCAGGGCCAGCAGGCCGCCCGCGGTGATGGCGCGCGCGCCGTAGGCGATGCGCTTGCCGCCTTCGAAGGTGCCGCGGATGGCGGGGTGCGTCTTGTAGCGCTGGAATTCGTCGAACGGCGACAGCCAGGGGTTGGCGTAGTCCAGGCCAACGATCATGCCCACCGCCACCAGGTTGTTGTCCAGGTGATAAAGGAAGGAACCGCCGTAGGTGTCGGCGTCCAGCGGCCAGCCGGCGGTGTGGATCACCAGGCCGGGCTTGGATTGGGCCGGATCGACTTCCCACATTTCCTTGATGCCGATGCCGTAGGACTGAGGATTGCGGCCGTCGTCCAGCTTGTAGCGGTCAATCAGCTGGCGGCCCAGCTGGCCGCGCGCGCCTTCGGCGAACACGGTGTAGCGGGCGTGCAGTTCCATGCCGGGCTGGTAGTGGTCGGTGTGCGAGCCGTCGCGGGCCACGCCCATGTCGCCGGTGGCCACGCCGCGGACGGCGCCGTTCTCGTCGTACAGCACTTCCACGGCCGCGAAGCCCGGGAAGATGTCCACGCCCAGCGCCTCGGCCTGCTCGCCCATCCACTTCACCACGTCGCCCAGGCGGACGATGTAGTTGCCTTCGTTGTGGAAACAGGGCGGCAGCAGCCAGTTGGGCGTGGTGCGCGCGCCGGTTTCGGACAGGAACATGAACTTGTCATGCGTGACGGGCACGTTCAGCGGCGCGCCTTTATCCTTCCAGTCGGGGATGAGCTCGGTCAGCGCCAGCGGGTCCATGACGGCGCCGGACAGGATGTGCGCACCCAGTTCCGCGCCCTTTTCAAGTACGCAGACGCCGATTTCCTGATTCTTCTCAGCGGCCAACTGCTTAAGACGGATAGCAGTGGCCAGGCCGGCGGGTCCACCGCCAACCACGACCACGTCATATTCCATCGACTCGCGTTCAGACATTGCAAAGCTCCCCGTATGTATTCCATATATGGCTGGAAGTATTATCGGCGATTGTATTGCAGGCGGAGGCCATGGTTGCCTTCGTATTTCTTTTAGCCATCAGGAGCAATTGGTGAACGCGGACAAAACCTCAGCGCGGATCCTGGCCGTGGGAGATATCCATCAAGTCGAACTGCCTTTGCGGTGGGGCGACTCGGACGCTCTGAACCATCTGAACAATGCGATGTATTTCCGCCTCATGGAAGAGGCCCGGATACAGATACTCTATGGCGCGGGTTTCGCGCTGCCCGCCGATCAGGGACTCATCCTGGCGCATGCGTCCTGCGATTTCCTGCGGCCGTTGACCTATCCGGCCAATGTGCTCGTGACGCACAAGCTCATGCGCATAGGCCGCTCCAGCGCGGAATTCGAATTGCTGCTGGAGAGGGCGGGCGACGAAGGCGGTCCTTATGCCCGCGCGCGCAACGTGCTAGTCTGGATGGACTATGTGGCCAATGCGTCCGCCCCGTGGCCGCATGAGGTGCTGGTCAAACTGGGCGCCATGTTCAAGCCCGGGGCTTGAATCGGCGCCGGCCAAAATAGCGCGTGCGTTGGCCGGCCATGCCGGTAAAATCAGCGCAAAATCAAAAAAGCAATAAGGGCGCGCCACCCTAGGCGCCAGCCGCACAGGACTCCGTACGGTGTTGCTGGGCCGGCGCCGGCAGCCGCGCCCTCTTCAAGTTCGACCTTAACTAGGAGTTGGAGCGATGGACAAGGTTTTTGCAAGCGCCCAGGAGGCGCTGGCAGGCATCGTCAAGGACGGCCAGATGATTGCCGTGGGCGGTTTCGGCCTTTGCGGCATTCCCGAGGCACTGATCGCCGCGCTGCGCGATTCGGGCGTGAAGGACCTCACTTGCATCAGCAATAACGCGGGCGTCGACGGCTTCGGCCTGGGCCAGCTGCTCAATACGCGCCAGGTCCGCAAGATGATTGCGTCCTACGTGGGCGAAAACAAGGAATTCGAGCGCCAGTATTTGTCGGGCGAACTCGAGCTGGAGTTCACGCCCCAGGGCACGCTGGCCGAGAAGCTGCGCGCCGGCGGCGCCGGCATCCCGGCCTTCTTCACCCGCACCGGCGTGGGCACCATCGTGGCCGACGGCAAGGAAATCCGCGAGTTCGACGGCCAACAATACGTGATGGAGCGTTCGCTGGTGCCGGACGTGTCGCTGGTCAAGGCGCACATCGCCGACCGCAGCGGCAACCTGGTGTTCCGCAAGACCGCCCGCAACTTCAATCCGAACGTCGCCATGGCGGGCAAGTTCACGGTGGTCGAAGTCGAGGAAATCGTTGATACCGGCAGCCTGGATCCCGATCAGATCCATCTGCCCGGCATCTATGTGCATCGGATCGTGCTGAACGCCACGCCCGAAAAGCGCATCGAACAACGCACCACTCGCCCGGCCTAAGGAGAACAGACATGGCATGGTCACGCGATGAAATGGCGGCACGCGCCGCGCGCGAGCTGCAAGACGGCTTTTATGTGAACCTGGGCATCGGCCTGCCGACCCTGGTGGCCAACCACGTGCCCAAGGGCATGGAAGTGTGGCTGCAATCCGAGAACGGCCTGCTGGGCATCGGCCCGTTCCCCACCGACGATGAAGTCGACGCCGACCTCATCAACGCAGGCAAGCAGACGGTCACGACCTTGCCCGGCTCCTCGATCTTCTCGTCGGCGGATTCGTTCGCGATGATCCGCGGCGGCAAGATCAACCTGGCCATTCTTGGCGCCATGCAGGTGTCCGAAAAGGGCGACCTGGCCAACTGGATGATCCCGGGCAAGATGGTCAAGGGCATGGGCGGCGCCATGGACCTGGTGGCGGGCGTTGGCCGCGTCGTGGTCCTGATGGAGCACGTGGCCAAGAAGAAGGACGGCACCGAGGACATCAAGCTGCTGTCCGAATGCAACCTGCCGCTGACGGGCGTGGGCGTGGTCGACCTGATCATCACCGACCTGGGCGTGATGGAAGTCACCGAAAACGGCCTCAAGCTGCTGGAAACGGCGCCGGGCGTGACGGTGGACGAGATCAAGTCCAAGACCCAGGCCAAGCTGGACGTGTCGGCAGTCAAGTAATCCTTGCGCCGCACCCACGAAAAACGCCCCTCCGGGGCGTTTTTTTATGCCGTTTCGTCGAGCCGCATTCCCACATGCGGGATGCCGTCCTCGATGTATTCCTCGGTGACCTGCACAAAGCCGTGGCCGCCGTAGTAGTTGCGCAAGCGGGCCTGGGCGCCCAGATACATGGCGCGGCCGGGCCAGCGCAGGCGTACTTCCTGCATCGCATGGCGGATCAGTTCGTGGCCCAGGCCCTGGCCGCGGGTCCAGGGGGCGGTGATGACGCGTCCGATCTCGATCTGGCCGTCCTTCAGCGACGGATCCAGGATGCGGCAATAGGCCGCGAGCTTGCCGTCCTGCCAGGCCATCAGGTGCGAGGTCCGCCCGATCAGATCCTTGCCGTCCATGTCCTGGAAGATGCAATTCTGTTCAATGACAAAGACTTCCGTGCGCAACTGCAGGATCGCGTAGATCTCGGTCACGGTCAGTTCCTGGTGCGGCTTGCAGATCCAATCGGGCATAGCGTCAATCCGGTGTGGCGGGGGTGGGAGGCCATTAGGGCGGGCCTTAGCGTACCTCAAACCGACCCCGTTTTATTTGATGCACTGTTACATGTTTTCACGGGTATACCCTTAGTATGAAAATCTATTTTCTTCTCTAAAATTTGTTTGTAAACAGATTTACATAAACTCCCGCTACACCTCCCTCCTCGATGAACAAGGCTGCACTTACGATTGCTGACCGGATCGCCCGGGCCCAGCCCGCGCTGAGCCGTACTCAGCACAAGATGGCCGAGTACGTGCTGGCGCACCAGTTCCGCGCCGCCACCATGACCATCGATGAGTTCGCCGCGGCAGTGGGGGTATCGGTGGCGACGGCCAACCGGTTTGCGCGCGCCCTGGACCTGCCGGGCTATCCGCAGTTCCGCGCCGAACTCGCGCGCGGCTTCGAGGCGGCGCTGGAGCCGGTGGAAAAGCTGCGCACCGAACTGGCGCATTCCGCCAGCGCCGTGCAGATCTTCGCCGCCACGCTGGAAGAAGACATCCGCAACGCCCAGCGCAACCTGCAGTCGCTGGACGCCGCCGCCTGCGAGCAGGCAGTGGAGGCCATCCTGGCCGCCGACCGCGTTTTCATCATCGGTTTCGGAGCCAGCGGCTTCCTGGCCGGCCTGTTGCAGCGCGGCCTTTGCATGCATCTGCATTCCGTCGAATCGCTGGCCGGTCCCGGCGGCGTGTCGCACGCGGCGCGCCAGATGGCGCGGATGACGTCCAAGGACCTGGTGATCGCCATCGGCTTTCCCCGCTATCTGGCCGACACGGTGACGCTGGCCGGAGCCGCCAAGCAGGCCGGCGTGCCCGTGCTGGTGCTGACCGACAAGCCCACCTCGCCGCTGGCGCCCACGGCTTCCGTGCTGCTGTATGCGTATTCCGCGCGCCAGCTGATTCCCAATTCCGAAACCGCTGCCCTGGGGCTGATCGAAGCCCTGTCGGCCGCGGTGGCCTATCGGGCCAAGAATTCCGTCGCGGCCGCCGCTGGGGTAACCCAGTCCGTCATGCCGTGGCTCATCCATGGAGTAGGTAAACGATGATTCAACCCGTGATCGCGATTCACGGTGGCGCCGGCGCGATGTCCCGCGCGGCCATGTCGCCCGAGAAAGAACAGGAGTACCTGAGCGCGCTGGAATCCATCCTGACCGCCGGCCAGGCCGTGCTGGCCCGGGGCGGCAGCGCCCTGGACGCCGTGACCGAAGCCGTCCGTCTGCTGGAAGACTGTCCGCTGTTCAACGCCGGCCATGGCGCCGTGTTCACCAGCGCCGCCACCCACGAGCTGGACGCCGCCATCATGGACGGCGCCACGCTGCGCTCGGGCGCGATCGCCGGCGTGCACCGCGTGCGCAACCCGGTATTCGCCGCGCGCAAGGTCATGGAAAACAGCAAGCACGTGTTCTTCGTGGGCGAGGGCGCCGAAGCCTTCGCCAAGGAAGAAGGGGTGGAACTGGTCGATCCTTCCTACTTCTCCACCGAAGCCCGCCGCGAGCAGCTGCTGCGCGTGCAGCGCGAAACGCCGGAAGCGGCGGTGCTGGACCACGACGGCCAGGCGCTGGTCGCGCGCGGCCAGCCGGCGCCGGCCGATCCGCTGGACTCGGACAAGAAGTTCGGCACGGTGGGCGCGGTGGCGGTGGACGCCCAGGGCAACCTGGCCGCGGCCACTTCGACCGGCGGCATCACCAACAAGCAGGTCGGCCGCGTGGGCGACGCGCCGCTGATCGGCGCCGGCACCTATGCCAGCAACAAGACCTGCGCGGTGTCCACCACGGGCACGGGCGAAATGTTCATCCGCATGGTCGCGGCCTATGACGTGGCGGCCCAGATGGAATATTGCGGCGCGTCGCTGGAAGCGGCCGCCGACCGCGTCGTGCATGAAAAGCTGCCCACCATCGAGGGCAAGGGCGGCCTGGTGGCTGTCGACGCCCAGGGCAATGTGGCCTTGCCGTTCAACACGGAAGGCATGTATCGAGGTTACGCCCGCGTCGGCGAGAAGCCGGTCACCGCTATCTACCGATAAGCGGCGGCGGGTTCGTTTTTTCAGTATTTGGGGAATCAAAAGAGATGGTTGATCGCGCAAACAGCCTGGCGCTGCCGGAAAACCGCGTGGTCCAGGTCGACGACCTGACAGTGCGCTTCGTGGGATCGGAGCGCACGGTCGAAGCCGTGCGCAATCTGTCGTTCCATGTGGACCGGGGCGAGACCCTGGCCATCGTGGGCGAATCGGGTTCGGGCAAATCGGTGACGTCCCTGGCGCTCATGCGTCTGGTGGAGCACGGCGGCGGGCGCATCGCCCAGGGCAGCATGGCCCTGCGGCGGCGCAACGGTTCCGTGATCGACCTGGTCGGATCCAGCCAACGCGAAATGCGCAGTGTGCGCGGCGCGGACATGGCCATGATCTTCCAGGAGCCGATGACCTCCCTGAACCCGGTCTTCACCGCCGGCGACCAGATCGCCGAATCGATCCGCCAGCACCAGGGCAAGGACGCCGCGGCCGCGCGCGCCGAGGCGCTGCGCATGCTGGAACAGGTCCGCATTCCGGAAGCCAAGTCGGTGCTGGACCGCTACCCGCACCAACTGTCGGGCGGCATGCGCCAGCGCGTGATGATCGCGATGGCGCTGGCCTGCAAGCCGGCGCTGCTGATCGCCGACGAACCCACCACCGCGCTGGACGTCACCATCCAGGCGCAGATCCTGCAGCTCATCCGTCAGTTGCAGGAAGAAATGCACATGGGCGTGGTGTTCATCACCCACGACATGGGCGTGGTCGCCGAAGTGGCCGACCGCGTGCTGGTCATGTACCGCGGCGACAAGGTCGAGGAAGGCCCGTCCGAGCAGGTATTCGCCTCGCCGCAGCACCGCTACACCAAGGCGCTGCTGTCGGCCGTGCCGAAGCTGGGCGCCATGCAGGGCACGGACCTGCCCGCGCGCTTCCCGCTGCTGCAGGCCGAAGGCCAGGCCCAGCCCGAGGCCGCTCCCGTCAGCGCGCCCGCCGCACCGGATGCCAAGCGCGAGCCCATCCTGAGCGTGCGCAAGCTGGTCACCCGCTTCGATCTGCGCGGCGGCATCATGAGCCGCGTGCAGCGCCGCGTGCATGCCGTGGAGCAGGTCAGCTTCGACCTGTTCCCCGGCGAAACGCTGTCGCTGGTGGGCGAATCCGGTTGCGGCAAGTCCACCACCGGCCGTTCGCTGCTGCGCCTGGTCGATAGCCAGGGCGGTGAAATCCGCTTCGGCGGCCGCGACATCGTGCGCCTGAAGAACACCGAACTGCAGTCCCTGCGCCGCGACATCCAGTTCGTGTTCCAGGACCCGTTCGCCTCGCTCGATCCGCGCGTGACGGTCGGCTTCTCCATCATGGAGCCGCTGCTGGTGCACGGCGTGGCCCGTGGCCGCGATGCCGAGCGCCGCGTGGCCGAGCTGCTGGAGCGCGTGGGCCTTCCCGCCGAAATGGCGCAGCGCTATCCGCACGAATTCTCGGGCGGCCAGCGCCAGCGCATCTGCATTGCGCGCGCCCTGGCCCTGAACCCCAAGGTCGTGATCGCGGACGAATCCGTGTCGGCGCTGGACGTGTCGATCCAGGCGCAGATCGTGAACCTGCTGATCGACCTGCAGCGCGACATGGGCATTTCCTTCCTGTTCATTTCGCATGACATGGCCGTGGTCGAGCGCGTCAGCCACCGCGTCGCCGTCATGTACCTGGGCCAGATCGTGGAGATCGGTCCGCGCCGAGCCATTTTCGAGAATCCGCAGCACCCTTACACCAAGAAGCTGATGTCCGCCGTGCCGATCGCCGATCCGGCCCGCCGCCACATGAAGCGCACGCTGTTGTCCGACGAAATCCCCAGCCCTATCCGCAAGCTCGGCGACGAGCCGGTGGTGCAGCCGCTGGTGCAGGTCGGAACGGATCACTTCGTCGCCCGGCATCCGGTCGGCGGAGCGTATTGAGTCAGTCGTCGTAATTGTTTTTCTTCCACCAAACCCCCTAATTCCTTTTTTGGAACCAGGAGTTGCAATGATGAAAGTTCTGCGCCCCACCAAACTGATGGCCGCCGCTGCGCTGGCCTTCGGCGTGATCGCGTCGCCGCTGGCGCATGCCGCCAAGGACGTGACGTTCGCCGTCTCCATCGCGCTGGAAACGCTCGATCCGTACAACACCAACAGCACGCTGAACCAGGCGGCCGGCAAGGCCTACTACGAAGGCCTGTTCGAATTCGACAAGGACCTGAAGATCCAGAAGGTTCTGGCCACCGACTACACCGTCAGCGAAGACGGCCTGGTCTACACCTTCAAGCTGCGTCCCGGCGTGAAGTTCCATGACGGCACCGATTTCAACGCCGAAGCCGTCAAGATCAACTTCGACCGTCCGGCCAATCCGGACAACCGCCTGTCGCGCTACATCCAGTTCAGCGTGATCGACAAGACCGAAGTGGTCGATCCGATGACCGTCAAGATCACGCTGAAGAAGCCGTTCTCGGCCTTCATCAACGCGCTGGCCCACCCGGCCGCCATGATGATCTCGCCCGCCGCGCTGGCCAAGTACGGCAAGGAAATCGGCTTCCACCCCGTGGGCACCGGTCCCTTCGAATTCGTCGAATGGAAGCCGGCCGAATACCTGAAGGTCAAGAAGTTCGACGGCTACTGGAAGAAGGGCTACCCCAAGGTCGACACCCTGACCTTCCGTACCGTGACGGACAACAACACCCGCGCCGCCGTGGTGCAGACGGGTGAAGCGCAGTTCGCCTTCCCGGTGCCGTTCGAGCAAGCCGCCGTGCTGAAGAAGAACGACAAGCTGGACGTGGTCGATCACCAGAACTCGATCATGGCGCGCTACCTGTCGATGAACACGCAGCAAAAGCCGTTCGACAACGTCAAGGTGCGTGAAGCCATCAACTACGCCATCAACAAGGAAGCCCTGGCCAAGGTCGCTTTCTCGGGCTATGCCACCATCGTCGACGGCGTCGTGCCGCAAGGCGTGGACTACGCGTACAAGACCGGCCCGTGGCCGTACGACATCAAGAAGGCCAAGGCCCTGCTGGCCGAAGCCGGCTACCCCAACGGCTTCGAAAGCCAGCTGTGGTCCGCCTATAACGACGGCACCTCGGTGAAGGTGGTGCAGTTCCTGCAGCAGCAACTGGCGCAAGTCGGCATCAAGGTGTCGGTCGAAGTGCTGGAATCGGGCCAGCGCGTGCAGCGCGTCCAACAGGTGCAGAAGCCTGAAGACGCCAAGGTCCGCATGTACTACGCCGGCTGGTCGTCCTCGACCGGCGAAGCCGACTGGGGCCTGCGTCCGCTGCTGACCACCGCCGCATTCCCGCCGGTGCTCAACAACGTGTCGTACTACTCGAACAAGTCGGTGGACGACGGCATCCAGCAAGCCCTGGCCACGACCGACCGCGCCAAGAAGACCGAGATCTACAAGAACGTTCAGGAAACCATCTGGAAGGACGCCCCGTGGGCCTTCCTGGTGACCCAGAACAACCTTTACGTGAAGTCGAAGAACCTGTCGGGCGTGTACGTTGAGCCGGACACCTCGTTCTGGTTCGGCGACATCGATCTGAAGCAGTAAATCTGGCAGTAACTCTCGGGGCCTAGTCGCCCCTGTAAGGCCACATACGGCGGGGGCGCGGTGTCCCCGCCGATGTTGCAGGAATTTCAATGCTGACCTACATCGTCAAACGTCTTTTGGGCATGATCCCCACGCTGCTGCTGGTGGCCGTGGTCGTGTTCCTGTTTGTGCACATGCTTCCGGGCGACCCGGCGCGACTGGCCGCGGGCCAGGAGGCCGACCAGCAAACCGTCGAGCTCGTGCGCAAGGAACTGGGACTGGATCTGCCCCTGCCGCAGCAGTTCGTGCGCTACTTCAGCCACATGCTGCAAGGCGACCTGGGTACCTCCTTGCGTACCAAGCGCCCCGTCTCGACCGAAATCGCCGACCGTTTCATGCCTACCTTGTGGCTCACGCTCGCCAGCATGGTGTGGTCAGTGACCTTCGGCATGATCATCGGGATCGTGTCGGCGGTATGGCGCAATCGCTGGCCCGACCGTCTCGGCATGACGCTGGCGGTGTCCGGCATCTCGTTCCCCGCGTTCGCGCTGGGCATGATGCTGATGCAGGTCTTCTCCGTGAACCTGGGCTGGCTGCCTACCGTGGGCGCCTCGACCTGGCAACACTACATACTTCCGTCCATCACGCTGGGCGCCGCCGTGGCGGCCGTGATGGCGCGCTTTACCCGGGCTTCCTTCGTGGAAGTCATCCAGGAAGACTTCGTGCGGACCGCCCGCGCCAAGGGCCTGACCGAGCGCCGCGTCGTCATCAAGCATGCGCTGCGCAATGCGTTGATTCCCGTCGTCACGATGATGGGCCTGCAGTTCGGCTTCCTGCTGGGCGGCTCCATCGTGGTCGAGACCGTGTTCAACTGGCCCGGCCTCGGCCGCCTGCTGGTGGACGCCGTGACCCAGCGCGACTATCCGGTGATCCAGGGCCTGGTGCTGCTGTTCTCGCTGGAATTCATCCTGATCAACCTGATTGTCGACGTGCTCTATGGCGTCATCAATCCCAGCATCCGTTACAAGTGAGGCGGCCATGAGCAATACGACACCCGCCACGACCATCGCCGCCGTTCCCAAGAACGACGTGCGCACGCCGGCCACCGAGTTCTGGCGCAAATTCAAGAAGCAGAAGCTCGCCGTCGGCGCGGGCCTCTTCGTCCTGCTGCTCGTCGTCGTCGCGGTTTTCGCGCCGTGGATCGTGCCGTTCGACCCGGAGAACTTCTTCGACTACGACGCCCTGAACGCCGGGCCTTCCGCGACCCACTGGCTGGGCGTGGACTCGCTGGGCCGGGACATCTTCAGCCGCATCATCATGGGCGCGCGCATCTCCTTGGCCGCGGGCTTCCTGTCGGTCGCCATGGGCGCCATCGTCGGCACCTTCATGGGCCTGATGGCGGGCTACTACGAAGGCTGGTGGGAACGCATCACGATGCGTATCTCCGACGTGCTGCTGGCGTTCCCCGGCATGCTGCTGGCCATCGGCGTGGTCGCCATCCTGGGTTCCAGCATGGTCAACGTGATCGTGGCCGTGGCCGTGTTCAGCGTGCCGGCGTTTGCCCGCCTGGTGCGCGGCAACACGCTGTCGATCAAGCAGATGACCTATGTCGAAGCGGTCAAGAGCGTGGGCGCGTCCGACTGGACCATCATCATGCGCCACATCCTGCCCGGCACGATCTCGCCGATCGTGGTGTACGGCACGATGCGTATCGGCACTTCGATCATCACCGCGGCCAGCCTGTCGTTCCTGGGCATGGGCGCTTCGCCTCCCACGCCGGAGTGGGGCGCGATGCTGAACGAAGCGCGCGCCGACATGGTGATCGCGCCGCACGTGGCGATCTTCCCGGCGCTGGCGATCTTCTTCACGGTGCTTGCGTTCAACCTGCTGGGCGACGGCCTGCGCGACGCGCTCGATCCCAAGATCGACCGCAAGTAATCCTGCCGCCGGTCCTCCCTGAAGGGCCGGCGTGGAGGGCGAATCTTTGCGCCGTCGCCCCAGGGCGGCGGCGTTTTACATTCAGGAGCGTGGCGACACGTAGCGAACATGGACAAACAAGCGCTGGACATCCCCCGCATCGGCGTACTGCCATCGGGACCGCTGGATTCGATCTGCGACGTGGGCGAGGTCACGGTTGGCCACCGCACGCTGGCCGAAGGCCCGCTGCAGACCGGCGTGACCGTGGTGCGTCCGCATGGCGGCGATCCCTATCTGGACAAGGTGCCGGCCGCCGCCACCGTGCTGAACGGCTTCGGCAAGAGCACCGGCCTGGTCCAGGTGCAGGAACTGGGCGTGCTGGAAACGCCCATCGGCCTGACCAACACGTTTGGCGTGGGCACGGTGGCCAATGCGCAGATCCGCGCGGCGGTCGCGGCGAACCCTGGCATTGGCCGCGGCATGGCTACCGTCAATCCGCTGGTCTTCGAATGCAACGATGGCTATCTGAACGATATCCAGGCGCTGGCGGTGCAGGAATCGCATTACGCCGAGGCGCTGGCCGCCGCGGACAAGCGGTTCGAGCAGGGCGCAGTCGGCGCCGGCCGGGGCATGTCGTGTTTTTCGTTCAAGGGCGGCATCGGCTCCGCGTCGCGCGTGGCCTCCATCCAGGCGGGACCGCAGTACACCGTAGGCGCGCTGGTGCTGGCGAACTTCGGCCGCCTGCCCAACCTGACCGTGGCGGGCCGGCCCTTCGGCCGACGGCTGGCGCAGCAGCTGGACAGCGGCCTGGCGCAGGCGGGCGAGAACGCCGCCATCGTGCCCGAGAAGGGTTCCATCATCCTGCTGCTGGCTACCGACGCGCCGCTGGACTCGCGCCAGTTGCGCCGCCTGTCGCTGCGGGCAGGGGCAGGGCTGGCCCGCACCGGTTCGGTGTACGGCCATGGCAGCGGTGATATCGCGCTGGCGTTTTCCACGGCCTATACGGTGCCGCAACTGCCCGAGCAGCCCATGCCGGCGGTGGCGATGCTGCACGAGGCCCGCATCGATCCCTTGTTCGAGGCGGCCGCCGAAGCCTGCGAACAGGCCATCATTTCCGCGCTGTGGCATGCCGAAGGCGTGACGGGGCGCGACGGCAACCACCGCGCCGCGATCCGCGACGCGGCGCCGCAGTGGCGCCAGTGGCTGTCCGAAACCGAATTCTGAAATCCTCCGAGGCTGATCCCATGAAGATCCTGATTTCCACCGACATCGAAGGCGTTGCTGGCGTCTTCCATTCCGAACAAGTCCGCGCCGGCAACGGCGAATACGAGCGCGCCCGCGCCTGGATGACCGCCGAGGCCAACGCGGCCGTGCAAGGCGCGATCGCCGGCGGCGCCGAAGAGATCCTGGTCAACGATTCGCATGGCGGCTTTCGCAACCTGCTGCCCGACGGCCTGGACGAGCGCGCACGCCTGGTGCTGGGCAAGCCGCGCTACCTCGGCATGATGGGCGGCCTGGAAGAGGGCTGCGACGCGGTCTTCATGATCGGCTACCACTCGCGCTCGCAAGGCCGCGGCATCCTGGCCCACACCATCAACAGCTTCGCCTTTGCGCGCGTGTTCATCAACGGCATGGAGCTGGGCGAGGCCGGCTTGTACGGCGCGCTGGCGGGCGAGATGGGCGTGCCCGTCATCCTGGGCACCGGCGACGATGCCTTCATCGCGGAGACCCGCGATACCTTCCCGGGCGCCGAATGGGTGCAGACCAAGGTGGCCCATGGGCAGGGCAGCGGCGTGACCCTGTCGCCTGCTGCATCGCGCCGCGCGATTGCGTCCGCCGCCGAAACCGCCGTGCGCAATTCGAAGAAAGGGGGAGTGGTTCCTTTCCGCATTCCCGCCCCTATAGAATGCCGGTTGCAGACGCAGAGCTCGGCCCTGGCCGACCTGTTCTGCATGTGGCCCACGCTGGAACGCGTGGACGGCGTGACCTTGCGATTCACCACGGATAGCATGCAGTCCGCCGTCCGCACGCTGAACAGCCTGGCCGCCATGTCTTTCATGTTGCGCTAAGGATCCCATCCCCCATGTCTAGCACCGACGCCCGTATCGCCCAATTGCGGCAGGCCATGAGCCGCCGCGGCCTGTCCGCCTATGTCGTTCCGTCCTCGGACCCGCACCTGTCCGAATACCTGCCCGCGCGCTGGCAGGGACGGCGCTGGCTGTCCGGCTTCACGGGCTCGGTCGGCACGCTGGTGGTCACGGCCGATTTCGCCGGCCTGTGGGTCGACAGCCGCTATTGGGTACAGGCCGAGGCCCAGTTGGCCGGCACCTGCGTGCAGCTGATGAAGATCGCGCTGGCCACGACGCCGGGCCATGTGGACTGGCTGGCGGCCAATGCCAAGGCGGGCGAGGTCATCGGGGTGGACGGACAGGTGCTGGGCCTGGGCGCGTTCCGTGCCCTGTCGGCGGCCGCGGCCTCGGCCGGCGCCGTCCTGGAAATCCGCGAGGATCTGCTGGACGACGTCTGGGCGGACCGTGCCGGACTGCCTGGCGCCGCCATCTATGAACACGTGGCGCCCGAAGCCTGCGTGACCCGCGCAGACAAGCTGGCGCAGGTGCGCGCCGCCATGCGCACGCATGGCGCCGACGTGCATTTCATCAGCACGCTGGACGACATCGCCTGGCTCTTCAACCTGCGCGGCGCGGACGTGGACTACAACCCGGTTTTCGTCGGCCACGCGCTGGTCGGGCTGGACCATGCCACGCTGTTCGTGGCCGAGGGCAAGATCGACGACGCCCTGCGCGCCGTGCTCGCGGCCGATGGCGTGGAAGTGGCCGCCTATGCCCAGGCGGCCGATGCCCTGGCCTCGCTGGAACTCGATCAGAAGTTGCTGATCGATCCGGCTCGCGTGACCTGCGGCGTGTTCCATGCGATGGACCCCGCCGTGCCGCGCGTCGAAGCCATCAATCCGTCCACGCTGCTGAAGTCCCGCAAGACCGATGCCGAGCTGGCGAACGTGCGCCAGGCCATGGCGCAGGACGGCGCGGCGCTCTGTGAGTTCTTCGCCTGGTTCGAAGGCGCGCTGGGCAATGAAACCATCACCGAACTGACCATCGACGAGCAGATCACCGCTGCCCGCGCGCGCCGGCCGGCCTATGTCTGCCCCAGCTTCGCCACCATCGCCGGCTTCAATGCCAACGGCGCGATGCCGCACTACCGCGCCACCCAGGAATCGCACGCCACCATCGAAGGCGACGGCCTGCTGCTGATCGACTCGGGCGGCCAGTACCTGGGCGGCACGACCGACATCACCCGCGTGGTCGCGGTGGGCACGCCCAGCGCCGACCAGAAGGTGGACTTCACGCTGGTGCTCAAGGGCATGATCGCGCTGTCGCGCGCCTCGTTCCCGCGCGGCACGCCTTCGCCCATGCTGGACGCCATCGCGCGCGCGCCCATCTGGGAAGGCGGGGCGGAATACGGCCATGGCACGGGCCATGGCGTGGGTTACTTCCTGAACGTGCACGAAGGCCCGCAGGTCATTTCCTACCGCGCCGTTCCGGGCCCGCATACCGCCATGGAGCCCGGCATGATCACCTCCAACGAGCCGGGCATCTACCGCCCGGGTCGCTGGGGCGTGCGCATCGAGAACCTGGTCGCCAATCGCGCCTGGCTGACCTCGGAATTGGGCGAATTCCTGTGCTTCGAAACGCTGACGCTGTGCCCGATCGACACGCGCTGCATCGAACCGTCGCTGATGCGCGCCGACGAAATCGCCTGGCTCAACGACTATCACAAGACGGTGCACGAACGCCTGTCGCCGCTGGTCGAAGGCGAGGCGCTGGCCTGGCTGGAGCGCCGCACCGCCGCGATCTGAACCGCTGCGTGAGTGCATGAAAAAAGGCCGCGGGCGCAATGCCCGCGGCCTTTTGCTTTGCGCGAAATCAGGTCAGCTTGCGGGCGTGGCAGCCTTGGCGCCGGGATACAGCGCGAGCCTGCCGATCAGGCAGCCCAAGGCCAGCAGCGCGCCATAGGCCAGCAGCGTCAGGCCGGCGGCCGCATGGGATTCCGCGGCGCGCATCAGTTGCCCCCAGGTCATCGCCCGGACGGCCAGGAATCCCAAACCTATGCCCAGCGCCTGCGCCAGCCAGAAGGCGATGGAACCGTGGGCGACGGCCCGCCCGAATCGGGCCGCGCCGATCGGGCGCGGCAGGACGTTCAGGCAGACCAGGGTGCATAGACCCAGCAGGGCCGCGGGCAGGACCAGATAGCCCAGCGCGTACGCCGTCCAGCCAGCGCCCTGAGCCTGCATCTGCAGGAAGCCGCCCAACGAGATCGAAACGGTCAGTTGCCAGACCAGCACGGTCAGCCCGGTTGTCCAGGCGGCATGGCGCCGTTCATAGGCCGGGCCGCCGGCCGGGCCTGCGGGCTGCACGGTCCAGGCGGCAATGCGCACGATGACGCAGATGCCGATGATCTCCAGCACGATGCTCACGAGCTTGGTGATGGTGTTCAGGGCCAGAAACTGGCCGATCATGCCGAAGCCGAGCCGTTCCTGCAGCACGTCGCGATGGTCCATGACGAAGCGCATCAGCGTGTTTTGCAGGAAGGCGATGCCGGCCGCCACCGCCAGGGTGTAAAGCAGAAACAGCGCGATGAAGGTGCCGAACAGCTTGCGCGGCTCGGTCACCGCCTGGGTGTCATGGCGCGCCAGCCAGCCTCGCATCGCTCCCCAGGCGGTCAGTCCGGCGATCACCGCGCCCGCGACGATATGGGCCAGCAGCGGCGCCAGGAACTGCGGCTGGCTGTACATCTCCCGCATTTGCTCGAACTGGGGCAGGGCCAGCAGGCTGTACGACTGGACCAGCGCCGAGTAAGCCAGGCGCAGGAAAACGGCGGTCAGCGCAAGACGCCAGGCGAGCGAGTAGGAGGATCGGGCGGGATCGGTCATCGGCGAAAGGATGGAATGTTGAGAAAAAACAGCAAGCAGAAAAATAGGGATCGAACATAGCACGGCGCTGCGCCGCGCCACACAAGGCGATGGCCCTTGCGCCGATTCGAGTGCTGCCAAATGTTACGCCCCGGAGCTAGGGGAAAACCCAAATAAGCTCCGCCTCCCGGCTATAATCCAAATTTCCCGCACGCGCCCGCTCGTCCCGGGTGCTCATTACGATGACCAAATACGTATTTGTCACCGGCGGTGTGGTGTCTTCCCTGGGCAAAGGCATCGCCGCTGCGTCGCTCGCCGCCATCCTCGAGTCGCGTGGCCTGCAAGTCACCATGCTGAAGCTCGACCCGTACATCAACGTCGATCCGGGCACCATGAGCCCGTTCCAGCATGGCGAGGTGTTCGTCACGGAAGACGGCGCCGAAACCGACCTGGACCTTGGCCACTACGAGCGTTTCATTTCGGCTCGCATGCACAAGGTGAACAACTTCACCACCGGCCAGATCTACGAATCGGTACTCCGCAAGGAGCGCCGCGGCGACTACCTGGGCAAGACCGTCCAGGTCATTCCGCACATCACCAACGAAATCCAGGACTTCATCGCCCGTGGCGCCGAAGCCGCCTGGAACGGCAACACTGACGTCGCGATCGTCGAGATCGGCGGCACCGTGGGTGACATCGAGTCCCTGCCGTTCCTGGAAGCCGCGCGCCAGATGAGCCTGCGCATGGGCCGCAACAACGCCGCCTTCGTGCACCTGACGCTGGTGCCCTTCATCGCGTCGGCCGGCGAGCTCAAGACCAAGCCGACCCAGCACTCGGTGCAGAAGCTGCGCGAAATCGGCATCTACCCGAACGCGCTGCTGTGCCGCGCCGACCGCCGCATCCCGGACGACGAGCGCGCCAAGATCTCGATGTTCTCCAACGTGCCCCTGGACGCGGTCATCTCCGTCTGGGACGCCGATTCGATCTACAAGATCCCGGCGATGCTGCATGCGCAGGGCGTGGACAACATCGTCTGCGAAGCGCTGGGCCTGACCCCGCCGCCGGCCGACCTGTCCATGTGGGACAACCTGGTCGAAGCGCTGGAGCACCCGCAGCACCAGCTCACCATCGGCATGGTCGGCAAGTACGTCGACCTGACCGAGTCGTACAAGTCGCTGACGGAAGCCCTGGTACACGCCGGCATCCACACGCGCTCGAAGATCAACATCGAGTACATCGACTCCGAAGACATCGAAACCCGCGGCACCGACCAGCTCAAGCACCTGGATGCCATCCTGGTTCCGGGCGGCTTCGGCAAGCGCGGCACCGAAGGCAAGATCGCCGCGATCCGCTACGCCCGTGAAAACGGCGTGCCGTACCTGGGCATCTGCCTGGGCATGCAGCTGGCCGTGATCGAGTTCGCGCGCCACGTCGCCGGCCTGGGCGGCGCCAACAGCACGGAATTCGATCCGTCCGCGCCGCATCCCGTGGTGGCCCTGATCACCGAATGGATGGACCGCGAAGGCAAGGTCGAAAAGCGTAACCAGTCGTCCGACCTGGGCGGCACCATGCGCAAGGGCGCACAGCGCGTGCCGATCAAGCCGGGCACCCGCGCGCAGTCGATCTACGGCGACGAAGTGAACGAGCGTCACCGCCATCGCTACGAGGTCAACAACGTCTACGTGCCGCGCCTGGAAGAAGCCGGCATGGTGATCAGCGCCCGCACGCCGACCGAGAATCTGCCGGAAATGATGGAATTGCCCGACCACCCGTGGTTCGTGGGCGTGCAGTTCCACCCGGAGTTCACGTCGACCCCGCGTGACGGCCACCCGTTGTTCGCCAGCTATATCCGCGCCGCCATCGAGCAGAAGGCTCGTCGCGGTCAGGAGGCGTAATGCGCGTCTGCGGTCTGGAGTTCCGTAAGCGGATCTTCGGGACCGCGGGCCGCCGCCTCAGCGCCGCCCTATACGGCGGCGCTTCTTTCGGATACAACCAATTAGCATCGGATATGCGTCGCCCGGCCGCCTTGCGCGACACTGGCGGCGTCGCCGTATCCGGCGTCAGACCGAAACCAACGCAACTGCTCTGAAGGAATCCCATGAGTGCCTACCTCATCGCCGACGTCTCAGTGACCAAGCCCGCGCAGTACGAGGATTACAAGCGTCTGTCCACGCTCGCGATGCGCGCGTACGATGCGAAGATCCTGGTGCGCGGCGGCGATTCCAGGCACCTCGAGGGCCGTGAGCCTGGCCGTACCGTCGTCATGGAGTTCCCCTCCATGACCGCGGCCCAGGCTTTCTACGACTCCTGGCAGTACCGCCGCGCCCGCAATGCCCGCGAAGGCGCGGCTGTCATGAATATGTTTATCGTTCAGGGAATGTAAAGTCATGAGTGCTATCGTCGATATCATCGGCCGCGAGATTCTGGATTCGCGCGGCAACCCCACCGTCGAATGCGATGTGCTGCTGGAGTCCGGCGCCATGGGCCGCGCGGCCGTGCCGTCGGGCGCGTCCACCGGCGCGCGCGAAGCCATCGAGCTGCGCGACGGCGACAAGAGCCGTTATCTGGGCAAGGGCGTGCTGCGCGCCGTCGAGAACCTGAATACGGAAATCTCGGAAGCCCTGATGGGCCTGGACGCCCAGGAACAGACCTTCGTCGATCGCACCCTGATCGAGCTGGACGGCACCGAATCCAAGGAACGCCTGGGCGCCAACGCGATCCTGGCTGCCTCCATGGCCGTGGCCCGTGCCGCCGCCGACGAATCGGGCCTGTCCCTGTACCGCTATTTCGGCGGCAGCGGCCCCATGAGCATGCCCGTGCCGATGATGAACGTCATCAACGGCGGCGCGCACGCCAACAACACGCTGGACCTGCAGGAACTGATGATTCTGCCGGTGGGCGCGGGCAGCTTCCGCGAAGCCCTGCGCTGGGGCGCCGAAGTCTTCCATATGCTGAAGAAGCTGATCCACGGCCAGGGCATGTCCACGGCAGTGGGCGACGAGGGCGGTTTCGCGCCCAACGTGGCCAGCCATGAAGCCGCCATCCAGCTGATCCTGAAGGCCATCACCGAAGCCGGCTACGAGCCGGGCACGCAGATCGCCCTGGGCCTGGATTGCGCCAGCTCCGAGTTCTACCGCGACGGCAAGTACACGCTGGCCGGCGAAGGCGGCATCTCGCTGTCCTCGCAGGAATTCACCAACCTGCTGGCCACCTGGTGCGACAAGTACCCGATCATCTCGATCGAAGACGGCATGGCCGAAAACGACTGGGAAGGCTGGAAGCTCCTGACCGACCAGTTGGGCAAGAAGGTGCAGCTGGTGGGCGACGACCTCTTCGTCACCAACACCAAGATCCTGCGCGAAGGCATCCAGAAGGGCGTCGCCAACTCGATCCTCATCAAGATCAACCAGATCGGCACCCTGACCGAGACCTTCGCTGCCATCGAAATGGCCAAGCGCGCCGGCTACACCGCCGTCGTGTCGCACCGTTCGGGCGAAACCGAGGACTCCACCATCGCCGACATCGCCGTGGCGACCAACGCCATGCAGATCAAGACGGGTTCGCTGTCGCGTTCGGACCGCATGGCCAAGTACAACCAGCTCCTGCGCATCGAGGAAGAGCTGGCTGAAGTCGCGTCGTATCCTGGCTTGGAAGCTTTTTACAACCTGCGTTGATGAGAAGCGCGGCCCCCGGCGCAATCCTGGGGCCGCATCCACGCCACGACTGCTGAGGGTTCCCGCGTATGCGCCTGTTGTTCCTGGTGCTGTTCGTGCTGCTAGGCCTGATCCAATACCCGCTGTGGCTGGGTAAGGGCGGGTGGTTCAAGGTCTGGGATCTGCAACGCCAGGTGGCGGAGCAACGCGAGACCAACGAAGGCCTGCGCGCGCGCAATGCCGCATTGGAAGCGGAAGTGCGCGACCTCGAAGGTGGCTCCGGCGCCATCGAGGAACGCGCCCGCGGCGAACTGGGCATGATGCGCGACGGCGAGGTGTTCGTGCACATCCTGCCGCAGAACACCCCGGCCCCGGCTGGCGGCGCCTCTTTGGCTGCCGACGCCGCGGCCAAGCCGGCCACGCCCGCGCGCGCCAGCGCGCCGGCGGCCCGCCCGGCGGCGACGCCTCCCAAGCCCGCCAATCAGGCCAATACCCGGCACTGAGCGCCGGCTGCCGTTCCTGTTCATCCCCCCGTTCCGTTCAGCCGCAGCGCATGCTGCGGCATTCGCCGTACACGATGCCGGCGGGTTGCGGCGTCCTGCGCGCCCAATCCACCGGGTGCGAGTGCATCTCTGTTTCCAGTTCCATGCGCAAGGGCAACAGGCCCCGGGCCTGCGCGTTGCCGGCATAGCTGCCGCGATCGGCGCCCAGCGCGGCCAGCAATGCCCGCAAGGGCGGCAGCAGCGGCTTGTGCAGATAGGTCAGCCGCAGCTTCAAGGTGTTGGCCTGGAAGATGGTCTGTCCGCCCGGATGCGGCGGCCGGCGCGCATGCTGCAGGTCCTGGTAGCCGTTGTCGATGGCGCGCAGGCCTGACGCCGCGGGCACCTTGAGGTCCGGGCGGGCGTGTTCGCGGAACGATTGCTCATCGGGCAGCAGGACTTCGATGCGCCAGGGGTGGGTGCCCGAAATGGCAGCCAGCTCGGCTTGCTCGTCAGCTTGGCGGCGGCGCGCGCCAGTCTGGCCTTGCGGGTCCGCGTGGCGCGGCAGCAGGGCCTGCAGAAAGGCCGTCCGCATGCGCGCGGGATCGCCGTTGCCGGTAGCGCCGGCGCGCGCCGCCTCCATCAGCGCCAGATAGGCCATCTGGCGCACACCCTGCCAGCGGGCGGCCTCGATCGCCAGCAAGCCCAGCAGCAGCACCACGGCGCCAGCCACCGCGAATTCGATGGCGGCGGCGCCGTGTTGCCGGCAGGAGGGAGCATGAAAAAAGGCGGTCATGGCTGCGCAGTCTGGCGCAGGCATGACCGCCTGTCGATGAGGATAAGCCGGTGTGATCGAAACGTCCCGGCGGCCAGGCCGCCGGTGTGGATCAGTGCACCGTGGGAGGTTCGTCCGCGGAGGGAGCCGTGCCGGACGAGAACAAGGTGGCACAGTCGACGGAGTCGAACTTATACGGTTTGCCGCAGAAGTCGCAGGCCACGTCGACCTGGCCGCGTTCGGCCAGGATGCTGTTGATCTCTTCCTGGCCCAGCGTGCGCAGCATGCTGGCCACGCGTTCGCGGGTGCAGGGGCAGTGCCAGCGCACCGCCAGCGGATCGAACGCCACCAGGGTTTCCTCCCAGAACAGGCGATGGATCAGCGTGTCGATGTCGGTGGCCAGCAGTTCGTCGCGCTTGATGGTGCCGGCCAGGGCGCAGGCGCGGTCCCAGGTTTCGGCGGCGTTCTGTTCGGTGAGCGCGGGCGCGTCCGAGCCGCCATGGTAGGGCAGGCGCTGGATCAGCATGCCCGTGGCATGGTCGGCGTCGGCCGCCAGCCACAGCCGGGTATCCAGCTGTTCGGAGGCCTTCATGTAGTGCTGCAGCGCTTCGGCCACGGTGTCGCCCTGCAGGGGCACGATGCCCTGGTAGGCCTGCTGGCCCGGCAGCTTGCGCTGCGGGTCCAGCACCACGATGAAACGGCCGTTGCCGCCCGGGTTCAGCAGGCTTTGCATGTTGCCATCGCTGGGTACCTCGTGGCCTTCGCGCATCTTGACGGTGGCGCGCAGGCTCAGGTCGTTGCGGCATTCCACCACCAGCAGGGCGATGGGGCCGTCGCCCTGGATCTGCAGCACCAGCGAGCCGTCGAACTTGATGTTGGCGGCCAGCAGCGTGGACGCCGCCACCAGTTCGCCCAGCAGGTGGGTGATGGCGGGAGGATAGTCGTGATTGGCCTGCACGGCCTTCCAGGTCGCGTCCAGGCGCACGGCCTGGATGCGGACGCTGCGGTCTTCGGTAAGGTATTTCTTGAGCTGATCGGTCATGGAGGAATGTTAGCCGATCAGGCCCATCTATTCCCCCTGCCGCCAGCAGGGTCGAAGCGCCGCCCCGGGGCGCTCAGCCGATCCGTTTCAGCGCGGTCTTGTAGTGTTGGCCGCGCGCCACGTAATGGGCGGTGTTCTTGTGCAGATTGGCGATTTCCTCGGCCGAGAGTTCGCGGACGATCTTGCCGATGCCGATGACCAGGGAGTTGTCGGGAATGATGCGATCTTCGGGAATGATCGCGCCGGCGCCGATCAGGCAGTTGCGGCCGATGACCGCGTTGTTCAGCACGATGGCCTGCATGCCCACGAGGGCGCCTTCGTGGATGGTACAGCCGTGCAGCATGGCTTGATGGCCCACCGTCACGTTGGGGCCGATGGTCATGGGACAGCCGTCGTCCACATGCAGCACGCTGCCTTCCTGGATATTGGTGCCGCTCTTGATCAGGATGGCGTCGTTGTCGCCGCGGATCGACACGTTGGACCAGATGCTGACGCCTGCCTCCAGCGTTACGTTGCCGATGATGTCGGCGCTGTCGGCCACGTAGGCCGCCGGGTCGATGCGGGGAATCAGGTCGTCGAGCTGGTAAATGGGCATGCCTAGGTCTCCGGTTGCGGCTTCACGCCTTGGGGGCGTGCGGCGCGTCTGTAATGCCTGCGGTCATCCGCGAGCGCTCTTCTTCGCGCAGGCGCAGGATGCGGCGCTGGATTTTACCGGTGGTGGTCATGGGCAGCTCGTCGACGAATTCGATCTCCTTGGGGTACTCGTATGGGGCCAGGCGCTCGCGCACATGTTCCTGCAGGTTCTCGATGATGTCGTTGCGGTCGCGCTGCGCGAATTCCGGCGTCAGCACCACGTAGGCCTTGACCAGGGCGCCGCGCTCGGCGTCGGGCTTGGGCACGACCGCGGCGTTGGCCACGGCCGGATGGCCGATCAGGCAGCTTTCGATTTCGCCCGGGCCGATGCGGTAGCCGGCGGACTTGAAGACGTCGTCGGCGCGGCCCGCGTACCAGAGGTAGCCGTCGGCGTCGATCTTGGCCAGGTCGCCGGTCAGGCACCAGTCGCCCTTGAACTTGGCCTGGGTGGCGGCTTCATTGCGCCAGTAGCCCAGGAACATCACGGGATCCGGATAGCCATGGATGTCGAGCCGGTTGACGGCGATCTCGCCGGTGGCGCCGGGCGCCACGGGCTTGCCGTCCTCGTCCAGCACCGCGACGTTGTGGCCGGGGTAGGGGCGGCCCATGCTGCCAGGCTTGGCGGGCCAGCGCTTCTGGCTGTTGCCCACCACGTAGTTCATTTCCGTCTGGCCGAACATTTCGTTGGGCGTCACGCCCAGCGCCGATTGGCACCATTCGAAGACGGTCTCGCCCACGCTTTCGCCGGCGCTCATGATGGAACGCAGGGCCAGCTGGTAGCGGCCGCGCGGCTCCGGCACCGCCTTCATCATCATCTTGAGCGCGGTGGGGAAGAGGAAGGTGTTGGTGACCTGGTAGCGTTCCAGGAGTTCGAATGCGCGCTCGACCGAGAAGCGGCCGCGCGTGCCGACGATGGGGTGTCCGAAGTACAGGGTGGGCAGCAGGGCGTCCATCATGCCGCCGGTCCAGGCCCAGTCGGCCGGCGACCAGAACACGTCGGCGGGCTTGGGGAACCAGTCCTGGGAGGCGACGAAGCCCGGCAGGTTGCCGATCAGCACGCTGTGCGGCAGCAGCGCGCCCTTGGGGGCGCCGGTGGTGCCGGAGGTATAGAGCAGAATGGCCGGATCCGAGGAACGGGTCTGGACCATCTTGAATTCGCTGGGTTGGCGCGCCAGCAGGCTGCGCCAGGGCAAAACACGTTCGTCGGCGAAGCCGATGCCGATGATCTGCTGCAGGTTGGGACAGTTGTCGCTCACGGCCAGCAGGTTGGCGCTGGAGGCGTAATCCACGATCGCGACGCGGGTTTCCGAGTCGCGCAGGCGGCTTTCCAGGGCTTCCGGGCCGAACAGGGCGGACAGCGGCAGCACCACGGCGCCGACGCTGTAGATGGCCATATGGGCCACCACGGTCTCGGGCCGTTGTCCCAGCACCACACCGACGCGGTCGCCGCGCCCGACGCCCATTTTCACCAGGCCGTTGGCCAGCTGATTGGCCGCTTCCGCCAGGCGGGCATAGGTCCAGACCTCGCGGTTGCCAGATTCATCTTCGTAGTAGATGGCAATGCGCCGCGCATCCGGACTACTGGATGCCCAGCGGTGGCAGCACGCTTCCGCGATGTTGAACTGGGTGGGTACCAGCCAGCGGAATGTTTGGTAGAGCGCCTGATATTGGTCGTTCATGGCCCTATGTTGTGAGCATGTTGCAGCGTGAACGGGTCAAGTTGGCCCGTTGCCCCAGATGCAAGCATGACCTAGAGGGCCGTGAACTGCAACATCCCCGTTGCGTAACGGGGACGCATACGGGTTATCACGGGTGTTTGCCCTGGCGGCGCAGCGCGGACGGCAGGGCCGGCAGCGTCAGCGAGCGGGGCGGCCGGGTGGCGGGATCGGCTTCGCGTTCCGCCATGACGGCGGCCCAGTCCAGCAGCTGGAGCTGGCCGTCGTGCGTTTCCGCCAGGGCGGACAGGCTCTCCACCCAGTCGCCGTCGTTGCAGTAGAGGATCTCGCCCACATAGCGCAGTTCGGCTTTGTGGATATGGCCGCAGACCACGCCGTCCAGACCCCGGCGCCGGGCTTCGCCCGCCAGCGCCTCTTCGAAGTCCGTGATGAAGGACACGGCGTTCTTGACCTTGTGCTTCAGGTATTGCGACAGGGACCAGTAATGCAGTCCCAGGCGGTGGCGCAGCCGGTTGAAATGATGGTTGATCCACAGCGCCAGTTGATAGAGCCCGTCGCCCAGATGGGCCAGCCAGCGGCTGTGCTGGATCACGCCGTCGAACTGGTCGCCGTGCAGCACCAGCAGGCGCTGTCCCTTGGCGGTGACGTGCACGTCCTCGTCCAGGATTTCGATGTCGCCGAAGGCGTATCCGGCGAACTCGCGCGCGAATTCGTCATGGTTGCCCGGGATGAATACGACCCGGGTGCCGTTGCGCGCCTTGCGCAGGATGCGCTGGATGACGTCGTTGTGCGCCCGGGGCCAGTGCCAGTGCTTGCGCAGCTGCCAGCCGTCGACGATGTCCCCCACCAGGTAAAGGGTGTCGGAATCGTTGTGGTCGAGAAAGTCTATGAGGAATTCCGCCTTGCACCCGGCGGTGCCCAGGTGAATATCGGAAATCCAGAGGGCGCGCCAGTGCGCGGGGCGGATTTCGTTCACGGTCGCGTTCCCAGGGGCTGTGCTCATGCCTGGGAATGAAACCATCCGGCGATGACCGGAACGTGAACGCCGCGTGACACTGTTGTGTCGGCCGGGCGAGGTTTCGCGATGCACGGCGGGCCGCCGCGCATCGGTTTCAAGGCATAGTGCGGCCGCGATCCGAAACGGCGGTCAGGGCTGCTGTTGGTTGGCCTTCTTGGCGCGCAGGCGCTTCCACAGGCCGCCGCCCAGCGCAGCCGCGGCCAGCACGCCGACCTTGGCGAATTTCGCCAGGAAGGCGGCGATCACGGCGAACAGGCCCAGCTTCTTGGCCGCCACGCCAGCCACCAGGGCGGCCAGGCCGTACTCGGCCACCTTGTCGGTCGAGGAATTGAAGTCGGCGTAGCGCTTGCCTTCGACGTAGTTCAGGTTGTCCAGCAAGGTCAGCACGGCCGTCTTGTCCTTGGGCACCATGCTCTTCTGTGTGATCAGGTCCAGCGTGATGTAGCCGTCGCGGCCCAGCGCGTAGGTGTTGTAGTTGACGGTGGGGTTCTCGGTGGCGCTTTCGCCCTTGTGCTTGACCGCGACCGACCAGACCAGGCGCTGCGAGTTGCTGTCGTACTTCGGCGCTTCGACCCAGCCGTCCATGATCAATTCGGGGAAACCGCGCTTCTTGCGCTCTTCGTTGGACTGCTCGGTGCCTTCGCGCAGGCTGTCCAGCAATTCGTTGACGTTCCAGTTCTTGGCGTCGTCGTCCTTGATGTAGCCGGCCTTGTCGAAATTGACGGTGATGACCCAATCGTCATCGTCGCTCTTGGGCATCACCACGCCCAGCAGGGAAGGATCCTTGCCGTTGCCGTAGGCCGCCATCAGCCGGTCCGCCTGCATGCGCGGCACGAAGAACATGGATTCGGGCAGATGCACGACCGCCTGCTCGCCCAGCTTGACGTCGGCGGGCCCCTCCTGGGCGGCGGCGAAGGCGGCCTTGGTGGCCGCTTCGATCTCCTGCTGGGCGGCCGCGTTCTGCGCGAGCGCACCGGCGGGCAGCAGGAACAGGGCGCTGGCGGTGGCCAGCGCAACACGGGAAAGGAAAGCGCGCATGATGGTTCTGGGGCGTCTGAAAAAAGGGGCCCCATTGTCTTTGCGGTCGACTTTCAACTTTCTGAAAGCAAACGGCTAATTCGGCGCACGATGTTGCCGTTTGTCGCAGGATGTATACGGCGCGGCGGCTGATGCCGCCGGCTGGGGGCTAGCGGGCCTTCTTGTGCCGCGGCGCGTTGCGTAGCCGCGTGCCCAGGATGCGGTCGTGCAGGAACTGGCCGTCGGGATCGAACCAGGACCAGATGAAGATGGTGAAGGGCGCGGCGACGATGAACATGTCCATCGAAGGCCAGCCGGTGGCGCTGGCAGCCGCCCACACGACCGCCGCGCCGGCCAGCACCAGCGGCCAGACGAGGACGTAGCGCAACATCAGGCGGGGCGTGGACGGGGTGTTGCCGTCGCGGTCGACCAGGCGGATGTTCCAGGTCTTCATGGGCAGGGTCTGGCCGCGGCGGCGCCAGCACAGCACGAAGTACGCCCCGATGGCGACGAACAGCCAGGCCTGCCGGGCGCCGCGCAGTTCCAGCGCGTTCTTGCTTTGGGTCAGGGTGTCCAGCAGGTAGCCCGCCAGGAACACCACGCCGAACAGCAGCACGGCTTCGTACATCATGCAGGCGAACCGGCGCAGCCGGTTGGGGGTCTGGTCGAGGAGGGCGTCGGTCGTCATGGGTCGCTATTATCCGACAAAGCCCAGGCCTTCCAAGGCAAAAAAAAACCCACCGGTAAGGGCGGGTCTTAAAAGGGGCTATGCAGCCCCCAAGGGGAAAACTGTTCAGGCCGTAAGCCTGGGCCTTGCTTAGGCGGCGGAGTGCGCGTTCTTGGCGCTCGTCTTGCCAGCCAGGGCACGGATGCCGTGGGCCAGCTTACGCAGGCCGGCGGCCAACGCCCGCATCGGGTGCGGACGGAATTGTTCTTCAATAGCCTGGAGCATCAGTTGGCGCTCGAGTTCGTCGGTCAGGCGGATGGTGTTGTTCGGGTTGATCACAATAGCCTCCACGGGCTTGCACTGTTTGTTTAGCTACTAGGGATAACCCGAATTATAGGGGTTAACCCTGAATTTGTGCAAGTGCCCGGTGCATATTGGCAACACCTTGGTGCGATGATGCGCTCAAACGGTGCTGGGGAAAACCATAAGCAAAGATAAGCGCGCCATGTTGCGGCGCCTTTACAACGCGCTGTTCAAGGCGAAAGGGGGGGCGCTCCGGGGGCGAAACCGCCCGGGGCGCGAGGCCGCTCAGGCGTCGCGGTAACCGGCCGCGACCAGCTCGAAACCGAACAGGCGGCAGTCCAGCGAACCGTTGTGCAGGGGCACGCGGCGCTTGGGTTTCAGGCGCAGCTGGTTGGGCAGCGTCAGGTCGCTGGTGATGACGTGCAGCTGCCAGCCCGCGAAATTGCGCTTCAGGCAGGTGGCCCAGTCGCGCCACAGATCCGCATCCTGTTCCGTCCCCATGCGCTCGCCGTAGGGCGGGTTGGTGACGATCCAGCCGTGGTCGGCGGGCGCGGTGACGTGGCGGGCATCGCCGACCTCGAAGCGGATCGAGTCTTCGGTCAGCCAGGCGCGTTCGGCGTTGTTGCGGGCGAATTCGATGGCTTGCGGGTCCAGGTCGTAGCCGACCAACGGCGCGTCCAACTGCGGCAGGATGCGCGCGCGGGCGTCGTCCTTCAGGTCGCGCCAGCGGTAGGCGTCATGCCCGCGCAGGCGTTCGAAGCCGAACGGGCGCGAGATGCCCGGGGGCACGCCCAGCGCGATCCAGGCGGCCTCGATCAGGATGGTGCCCGATCCGCAGAACGGATCCAGCAGCGGGGCGGCCGGATCCCAGCCCGCCAGCGCCAGCATGCCGGCGGCCAGGTTCTCGCGCAGCGGCGCCTCGCCCTTGTCCAGGCGCCAGCCGCGCTTGAACAGCGACTCGCCCGAGGTGTCCAGGTACAGCGTCGCGGTATGCCCGGTCAGGAACAGGTGCACGCGTGCGTCCGGACGCACGGTGTCGATGCTGGGGCGTTCGCCTTCCAGTTCGCGCAGGCGGTCGCAAATGCCGTCCTTGGCGCGCAAATTGCAGTACTGCAGGCTTTGCACCGGGCTCTTGATGGCCGAGGTGTCCACGCGCAAGGTCTGCTCCGCGCCGAACCAGCGCTCCCAGGGAGTGTCGCGGGCCAGGTCGAGGATGTCGTCTTCGTGCGAGATCTCGGCATGGGCGACCTGCACCAGGATGCGGGTGGCCAGGCGCGAATACAGGTTGGCGCGCTGCACGCCGGCCCAATCGGCCGTGAACGAGCAGCCAGCGCGGCCGGCCCGGGCGTCCTCGAAGCCCAGCGCCTGCATTTCGGCCGTCAGCGCCTCTTCCAGCCCTTGGGGGCAGGGGGCGAAGATGGGGAACGTTTCCGCCTGGCGGGTTTCGCGCGGACGGCGGTTGCGGACCTCGACGGCGGGTTCGTGGCGGTCTTCGTGTTGCTCGCGGCTGTCAACGGCATCCGATTCGTGCTCGGGTTCAGCCTGGTATTCCGGCGCCGGACCGTCGTCCTCGAACGGGTCGTAGAAGCGTCCCGCCGGCGTGGCCGGCGCGATGTACTGATCGTCGCGCAGGCGCGGCGCGCGCTGCGGGGCGCGGCCGGAGCGGCCGCCGGACTCGGTCTCGCGGCGCGGGCTGTCGGCCCGCTTGCGGTCCGGCGCAGGCCGCCCGGAGGCAGCCCGGTCCGAGGCGCCGCGTCCCGGCGTGGCCCGATCCGACGCGCCGCGCGCGGACTGGCCGCGGCCGGCGCCGCGCGGGCCGCGGGCTTCCTCGTCCTTGCGCCGCTGGTAGGCGGCGGGATCCTTCTGGCGTTCGATGCTTTCCTTGGTGCGCTCCTGTTGCGCGACCAGGCGGGCGCGGGCGCCCGTGCGGGTGCGCTTGGGGGCGTCTTCGGCATAGGCGTCGCGCGCCGTTTTCTTGATCGTCAGCGTCTTGCGCGGGCGGTCCTGTTCATCAGAGGACATACGAATCCTGGCGAATGTGCAGAGGTAGGGGGTATCAGAAGGGTTTGACGACGACCAGCGCCACCACCACCAAGAGCAGCAAGACGGGAACTTCGTTGAACCAGCGATAGAACTTGTGCGAACGGGTGTTCTTGCCCTGTTCGAATTTGCGCAGCATCAGGCCACAGGCGTGATGGTAGCCGATGACGAGCAGGACGAAAAAGAGCTTGGCGTGCATCCAGCCGTTGCCGGGGCCCACGCCGATGCCATAACCCAGGTACAGCCACATGCCGAACACGACCGCGACGATGGCCAGAATGGTGGTGAAGCGGTACAGGCGGCGCGCCATGCCCAGCAGGGTGGTATGGACCGCGGGGTCCGATTGCTGCGCCAGGTTCACGAATATGCGCGGCAGGTAGAACAGGCCGGCGAACCAGGAAGCGATAAAGACAATATGAAAGGTCTTGACCCAAAGCATGGCCATGGCGCGATCCAGTCGAGAAAGCCGCATTGTAAGCTGCGCCACCGCGCGCTCAGGCCAGCAAGCCAAGCCCCGCGGACGGGGCTGGTCGGGACGGCGGCTCAGATCACATACAGGTCGACGTACTCGTGCACCGGCATGGCTTCCAGCCGCTTCTGGTCCAGCGAGGCCAGCAGGATGCGCTCCTGCTGGCGGGCGGGGAACATGCGCGCCAGATTGGTGCGGAACTTGGTTTCCAGCAGCGGTATGCCTTCGGCGCGGCGGCGCTTGTGGCCGATGGGGTACTCGCAGACGATCTCGTCCAGCCGCGTGCCGTCCTTGAATTCCACCGTCAGCGCATTGGCGATGGAACGCTTGTCGGGGTCGTGATAGTCGCGGGTGTAGGCCGGGTCTTCGACGCAGACGATCTTGTCGCGCAGCGCGTCGATGCGCGGATCGCGCGCCACCGCATCCTCGTAGTCGGCCGCGGTCAGGCGGCCGAACAACGTCGGCACCGCCACCATGTACTGGATGCAGTGGTCCCGGTCGGCCGGGTTGGCCAGCGGCCCCTTCTTGTCGATGATGCGGATGCAGGCTTCGTGCGTGCGGATGGTGATTTTCGCGAAGTCGTCGGCGCTCTTGCCGGCGGCCTGCAGCCGGGCGTGGAGTTCCATTGCGCATTCGACGGCGGTCTGCGCATGGAATTCGGCCGGAAACGAAATCTTGAACAGTACGTTTTCCATCACGTAGCTGCCGTAGGGGCGCTGGAACCGGAACGGCTGGCCCTTGAACAGCACGTCGTAAAAGCCCCAGGTCTTGGCCGTCAGCACGGACGGATAGCCCATTTCGCCGGTGCGGGCGATCAGCGCCAGGCGCACGGCGCGGCTGGTGGCGTCGCCCGCGGCCCAGCTCTTCCTGCTGCCGGTGTTGGGGGCATGCCGGTAGGTGCGCAGGCTCTGGCCGTCGACCCAGGCCAGCGACACCGCGTTGATCACTTCCTCGCGGCTCAGGCCCAGCATCTGCGCCACCACGGCGGTGGAGGCGACTTTCACCAGCACGACGTGGTCCAGGCCGACCTTGTTGAAGGAGTTTTCCAGTGCGATGCAGCCCTGGATCTCGTGCGCCTTGATCATGCCGGTCAGCACGTCGCGCATCAGCAGGGGTGGTTTGCCGGCCGCGACCGCGGTGCGGGACAGCCAGTCGGCGGTGGCCAGGATGCCGCCCAGATTGTCGGACGGGTGGCCCCATTCGGCGGCCAGCCAGGTGTCGTTGAAGTCCAGCCAGCGGATCATCGCGCCGATGTTGAAGGCGGCCTGCACGGGATCGAGCTGGAATTGCGTGCCCGGCACCTTGGCGCCGTGGGGTACTGTCGTGCCGGGCACGATGGGGCCCAGCAATTTCCTGCACGCCGGATATTCCAGCGCTTCCAGGCCGCAGCCCAGCGTGTCGATCAGGCAGTTGCGCGCCGTTTCGTACGCCAGGCCGCTCTGGATTTCATACTTCAGGACGTAGTCGGCGATATCGACCAGAACCAGGTCGGGATCGGGACGGACGTTGGAGATCGGGGCAGACATAGCGGTACCTCTCCATGGAATGAATACAGGTGGCCATGCCGTGCCCTCGTCCGCGCCCTGGTGCCGTGGCTTACTTGCGCTTTTCCAGCGGCACGAACTTCTGGTCTTCCGGGCCCACGTAGTTGGCGGTGGGGCGGATGATCTTGTTGTCGATGCGCTGCTCGATGATGTGGGCCGACCAGCCCGCCGTGCGCGCGATGACGAACAGCGGCGTGAACATGGCGGTGGGGACTCCCATCATGTGATAGCTGACGGCCGAGAACCAGTCCAGGTTGGGGAACATCTTCTTGATGTCCCACATGACCGTTTCCAAGCGTTCGGCGATGTCGAACATCTTGGTGCTGCCGGCCTTCTTGGACAGCTTCTTGGCCACTTCCTTGATGACCTTGTTGCGCGGGTCGGACACGGTGTAGACAGGGTGGCCAAAGCCGATGATAACTTCCTTGGCTTCAACGCGGCGGCGGATGTCGGCCTCGGCCTCGTCCGGGGTTTCATAGCGCTTCTGCACGTCGAAGGCCACTTCGTTGGCGCCGCCGTGCTTGGGGCCGCGCAGCGCGCCGATGGCGCCCGAGATCGCGGAGAACATGTCCGAGCCGGTGCCGGCGATGACGCGCGCGGTGAACGTGGACGCATTGAACTCGTGTTCGGCGTACAGGTTCAGCGAGATGTGCATGGCCTTGACCCACTCGTCGCTGGGCTTCTCGCCGTGCAGCAGGTGCAGGAAATGGCCGCCGATGCTGTCGTCGTCGGTCTGCACGTCGATGATGCGGCCGTTGTGGCTGTAGTGGTACCAGTACAGCAGGGCCGAGCCCAGGTTGGCCATCAGGCGGTCGGCGATGTCGCGCGCGCCCGGGGTGTTGTGATCGTCTTTTTCAGGCAGCACGCAGCCCAGCACCGACACGGCGGTGCGCATCACGTCCATCGGGTGGCTGGCGGCGGGCAAGGCTTCCAGCGCGGCTTGCAGCTGGGCGGGCAGGCCGCGCAGGCTGCGCAGCTTTTCCTTGTAGGCCTTCAGTTCGGCCTTGTTCGGCAGCTTGCCGTGGACCAGCAAGTGGGCGATTTCCTCGAATTCGCTGGCGTCGGCGATATCCAGGATGTCGTAGCCGCGGTAGTGCAGGTCGTTGCCGCTGCGGCCGACCGTGCACAGCGCGGTGTTGCCGGCGACGACGCCGGACAGCGCAACCGACTTCTTGGGCTTGAAGCCGGCTTTTTCTTCCGGCTGGGCGTCCGTCTTGGCCACTTGCTTCTTGGGAGCCGTGCTCATGTCTCTACTCCTTCCTTTCGCGATGGTCGTTGCTATTGGGGGTGGGCATGCAAGGCGCCGGGCGGCTGCCGCGGCGCCGGAAACCGGGGGGGGGGCTTACGCCTTGCCCTTCTGGAACAGCGCGTCCAGCTTCGATTCGAATTCGTGGTAGCCGATGCGGTCGTACAGTTCCTCGCGCGTCTGCATCAGGTCCACCACGTTCTTCTGGTGGCCGTCGCGGCGGATCGCGGTGTAGACCGCTTCGGCGGCCTTGTTCATGGCGCGGAAGGCCGACAGCGGGTAGAGCACCATGCCCACGCCCACGCTCTTCAGTTCTTCCACCGAGAACAGCGGCGTCTTGCCGAATTCGGTGATGTTGGCCAGCACCGGCACCTTGACCGCCTTGACGAAGCGGTCGTAGGTGGGCAGGTCGTAGGCGGCTTCGGCGAAGATCGCGTCCGCGCCCGCTTCCACGCAGGCCAGCGCGCGCTCGATGGCGGCATCCACGCCATGCGAGGCGATCGCGTCGGTGCGGGCGATCAGGTAGAAATCGGTGTCGGTGCGGGCGTCGGCCGCGGCCTTGACGCGGTCGGCCATTTCCTCGGTCGAGACGATTTCCTTGCCGGGGCGATGGCCGCAGCGCTTGGCGCCGACCTGGTCTTCGATGTGGCAGGCGGCGGCGCCGAACTTGATCAGGCTCTTGACGCTGCGGGCGATGTTGAACGCCGACGGGCCGAAGCCGGTGTCGATGTCGACCACCAGCGGCACGTCGCAGACGTCGGTGATGCGGCGCACGTCGGTCAGGACGTCGTCCATGGTGTTGATGCCCAGGTCGGGCAGGCCCAGCGAACCGGCCGCGACGCCGCCGCCGGACAGGTAGATGGCGCGGTAGCCGGCGCGCTTGGCCAGCAGCGCGTGATTGGCGTTGATGGCGCCGATGATCTGCAGGGGGCTTTCTTCGGCAAGCGCGCGGCGAAAGAGGGCGCCGGCGGATTCGGGTCTGGACATGGGTGGTCTCCGTAATTTGGACCGGGTGTTTTCATGGGCCCCGGATGAAACGACTGGAATGCGGACTGGCGCGTCGCAGGCCTGGCCGGGACGCGTCCCGTCCTGGTTCCTGACCTTACCGCGGGCCCGGAAAATAAATCTGTCCCCTTCGCGACATTTCTTTGCGCAGGGGCAAAGGGACAGGTTTATGTTTCGGTCTTGCCTAGGAATTGGGCCCGCGCAAACGGGCCCAATTCTTTACTCATGCGCTGCTTACTTCAGCAGGTCCTTGACGCCGTCGCGCTCTTCGAGGAGCTCTTTCAGCGTGAAGTCCAGGCGCTCGCGCGAGAAGGCGTCGATTTCCAGGCCTTCGATGCGCTTGTATTCGCCGTTTTCGGTCGTGACCGGCACGCCGTAGATGATGCCTTCGGGGATGCCGTAGGAGCCGTCCGACGGGATGCCCATCGTGACCCACTTGCCGTTGCTGCCCAGGACCCAGTCACGGACGTGGTCGATGGCGGCGTTGGCGGCCGAAGCGGCCGAGGACAGGCCGCGGGCTTCGATGATGGCGGCGCCGCGCTTGCCCACGGTGGGGATGAACGTGTCGCGGTTCCAGGCGTCGTCGTTGATCAGCTTGGACAGCGATTCGCCGCCGACGGTGGCGAAGCGGTAGTCGGGGTACATCGTGGGCGAGTGGTTGCCCCACACGACCAGCTTTTCAATCGCGGCGACCGGCTTGCCCGACTTGGCGGACAGTTGCGACAGGGCGCGGTTGTGGTCCAGGCGCAGCATGGCGGTGAAGTTCTTGGCGGGCAGGTCCGGCGCCGACTTCATGGCGATGTAGGCGTTGGTGTTGGCCGGGTTGCCGACGACCAGGACCTTGACGTTGCGGCTGGCGACGTCGTTCAGGGCCTTGCCCTGAGCCGTGAAGATCTGGGCGTTGACCGACAGCAGGTCCTTGCGTTCCATGCCGGGGCCGCGCGGGCGGGCGCCAACCAGCAGGGCCACGTCGGCGTCCTTGAAGGCGGTGCGCGGATCGCTGTGGGCGGTGACTTCTTGCAGCAGCGGGAAGGCGCAGTCATCCAGTTCCATGATGACGCCCTTCAGGGCCTTTTGCGCTTTCTCGTCGGGGATTTCCAGCAGTTGCAGGATGACGGGTTGATCTTTACCCAGCATTTCGCCCGAGGCGATGCGGAATAGCAGTGCGTAACCGATTTGGCCGGCGGCGCCGGTGACGGCGACACGCAAGGCAGGCTTGGACATGGACGTTCTCCGTAATGGTTTGGCGAGAAAAAATCTCACCAAGCAGTGTAATCGTTGGGCGTGAAAATCAACGCGTGTGCAACGGCGCGCGCAGCGGCATGCGCGGGGCCCGGGCAGCGTTGAATCCTAGATCGAATTTACGTGTCCGTCAATTGCTCTTCTATCTTATATAAGACATAAGACGTTGGACAGCGTCCCGGCCGATATGCCACAATAGAGCGTTTATTCGAATGCGCCGCAACCCGGTTTCGGTTGCGCGCCTGTATCAAGCCAGAACACCGGCGGCAGCAGCGCATTGCGGATGGGTTCGCTGCCTTGCGCCGCCCTCCCATTTCCTCCGGATAAACATGACTCAATCAAAAAGATCCATGGCAGAGCCCCGGCCCGAAACCTCCTTACGCATTCGCGCCGCCCGCACGGCGGGCGAGGGGGCCGCTTTCAGTCCGCTCTACCGGCAAATCAAGGATCTGCTTGTCCAGAGCCTGGAACGCGGCGAATGGAAGCCCGGTGAACTCATCCCCAGCGAAATCGATCTGGCTGCCCGTTTCCAGGTGAGCCAGGGCACGGTGCGCAAGGCGGTCGATGAGCTGGCTGCCGAGCACATGCTGCTGCGCCGCCAGGGCAAGGGCACTTTCGTCGCCACCCACCACGAAGCGCGCGTGCGCTACCGCTTCCTGCGCCTGGCCGCCGACGACGAAGGCGAGGCCGGCCGGGCGGAAAGCCGCATCCTGGAATGCCGGCGCCTGCGTGCGCCCGCCGAGATCGCGCGCGCCCTGGACCTGCGGGCCGGCGAAACCGTCGTCATGATCCGCCGCCTGCTGTCCATGGGGCAGACGCCCACCGTCGTGGACGACATCTGGCTGCCTGGTTCCATCTTCCGTGGACTGACCCTGGAGCTGTTGACCGCCAACAAGGCGCCGCTCTACGGTCTGTTCGAATCCGAATTCGGCGTGAGCATGGTGCGCGCGGACGAAAAGCTGCGCGCGGTGATCGCGCCGGCCGAGGTCTGTCCGCTGCTTAATGTTCCCGCCGGGACGCCGTTGTTGCAGGTGGATAGGGTGTCTTATACGTATGGTGACCGCCCCATGGAAATTCGCCGGGGGTTGTACTTGACCGATCGATACCACTACCGCAATAGTCTGAATTGATGAGTTTTTTACCTACGATTTGATACCGACCCTATCTCTGGGCGAAAATACCGTGTTTGCCCGCAAGGGCTACGGCATTTCCGCCGTAACGATTCCCTAGTTCCGAAACACCGAGGCCGTCATGTCCGACACCGCTGCCAAGCCACGTCCGCAGTTTCGCAATATTGGTATTGCGCAACTCGCCAGCTACCGCCTGCCCCTGGCCGGCAAGCTGTCCATCCTGCACCGCGTCAGCGGCGCGCTGCTGTTCCTCTGTCTTCCCTTGGTCATTCTGCCGCTGTTCGCGGCCAGCGTGGCCGCGCCGCAGACGTTCGCAGCCGTGGCCGCGTACGCTGGCAATCCGATCGTCAAGCTTGTCTTCCTGGTCCTGATCTGGGGCTATCTGCACCACTTCTGTGCCGGCATCCGCTACCTGCTGCTGGACCTGCACATTGGTATCGACAAGCTGTCGGCCAAGAAGAGCGCCGGCGTGGTTTTCGGGGTGAGCCTGGCGCTGACCCTGGTGTTCGCTCTCAAACTGTTCGGAGTGCTGTAATGGCCGACGTCAAAAACTACGGACCCAAGCGTCTGGTCGTGGGCGCCCATTACGGCGTCATGGATTTCATCATCCAGCGCATCACCGCCGTCATCATGGCCGTGTACACGCTGGTGCTGCTCATCGGCATCCTGATGATGCCGGCCTTCACGTACGAGCACTGGACTGCGCTGTTCAACTTCTACGTGGGCGTTCTTCCGGTTGGCCAGATCCTGGCTACCCTTGCATTCATTGCGCTGGCCTGGCATGCCTGGATTGGTGTGCGCGACATCTGGATGGACTACGTCAAGTCGGTGGGCGTGCGCCTGCTGCTGCAAGTGCTGACGATCCTCTGGCTGGTCGGTTCGGTCGTTTACTTCGCGCAAATCCTCTGGAGCATTTAAGCCGTGGTCTCTGTCATGAAATCCCTGCCGCGCCGCCAGTTTGATGTGGTGGTCGTTGGCGCCGGTGGAGCCGGCATGCGTTGTTCGCTGCAACTGTCCCAAGCGGGCCTGTCCGTTGCAGTGCTGTCCAAGGTGTTCCCCACGCGTTCGCACACGGTTGCCGCACAGGGCGGCGTGAGCGCCTCGCTGGGCAACATGAGCGAAGACAACTGGTACTGGCACATGTACGACACCGTCAAGGGTTCGGACTGGCTGGGCGACCAGGACGCCATCGAATTCATGTGCCGCGAAGCGCCGAACGCCGTGTACGAGCTCGAGCACTTCGGCATGCCGTTCGACCGCAACCCCGACGGCACCATCTACCAGCGCCCGTTCGGCGGCCACACCGCCAACTTCGGTGAAAAGCCGGTCCAGCGCGCCTGTGCCGCTGCCGACCGCACCGGCCACGCGCTGCTGCACACCCTCTACCAGCGCAACGTCGCCGCGCGCACCCAGTTCTTCGTCGAATGGATGGCGCTGGACCTGCTGCGCAACGAAGCGGGCGACGTCGTGGGCGTGACCGCCCTGGAAATGGAAACGGGCGAAATCTACATCCTGGAAGCCAAGACCACGGTGCTGGCCACCGGCGGCGCCGGCCGCATCTGGGCCGCTTCCACCAACGCCTTCATCAACACCGGTGACGGCCTGGGCATGGCCGCCCGCGCGGGCATTCCGCTGCAGGACATGGAATTCTGGCAATTCCACCCGACCGGCGTGGCCGGCGCCGGCGTGCTGATCACCGAAGGCGTGCGCGGCGAAGGCGGCATCCTGCTGAACAAGGATGGCGAACGCTTCATGGAGCGCTATGCGCCCACGCTGAAGGATCTGGCCCCGCGCGACTTCGTGTCCCGCTCGATGGACCAGGAAATCAAGGAAGGCCGCGGCTGCGGTCCGGACGGCAGCTACGTGGTCCTCAAGCTGGACCACCTGGGCGCCGACGTGATCAACAAGCGTCTGCCCTCGATCCGCGAAATCGCGATCAAGTTCGGCAACGTGGACCCGATCAAGGAACCGATCCCCGTCGTTCCGACCATCCACTACCAGATGGGCGGCATTCCGGCCAACTACCACGGCCAGGTGCTGACGCGCGAAAACGGCGAGAACAAGATCGTCAACGGCCTGTACGCCATCGGCGAATGCGCCGCGGTGTCGGTGCACGGCGCCAACCGCCTGGGCACCAACTCGCTGCTGGACCTGATCGTGTTCGGCCGCGCCACCGGCAACCACATCGTCAATTCGCATCCGGAACGCCAGCACGCGCACCAGCCCGTGCCGCAGCAAGCCGTCGAATTCTCGCTGGACCGCGTCAACAAGCTGGAATCGCGCACCTCGGGCGAGAAGACCCAGGACATCGGCAACGCCATCCGCTTCTCGATGCAGCGCCACTGCGGCGTGTTCCGCACGCTGGAGCTGCTGAACGAAGGCGTGACCCAGATCGAGGATCTGGCCAAGCAGGCCGACCACATCTACTTCAAGGACAAGTCCAAGGTGTTCAACACCGCGCGCGTCGAGGCGCTGGAAATGGCGAACATGACCGAAGTGGCCCGCGCCACCATCAAGTCGGCCGCCGCCCGCACCGAAAGCCGCGGCGCACACGCGCTGGACGACCACCCGACGCGCGACGACGAAAACTGGCTGAAGCACACGCTGTGGTACTCCGAAGGCAGCCGCCTGGATTACAAGCCCGTGCAGATGAAGCCGCTGACGGTCGAGTCCTTCCCGCCCAAGGCGCGTACCTTCTAAGTCCGGATTGAGCCCACTATGAGCACCAAGAGAATCGTCAAGTTCGAAATCTACCGCTACGATCCGGACAAGGACGAGCGCCCGTACATGCAGAAGCTGGACGTCGAACTCCAGCCGACCGACAAGATGCTGCTCGATGCGCTGGTGCGCATCAAGAACGACGTCGATGACAGCCTGGCCCTGCGCCGCTCGTGCCGTGAAGGCGTGTGCGGTTCGGACGCCATGAACATCAACGGCAAGAACGGTCTGGCGTGCACGACCAACCTGCGCGAACTGAAGGAACCCATCGTTCTGCGTCCGCTGCCGGGCCTGCCCGTCATCCGCGACCTGATCGTGGACATGACGCACTTCTTCAACCAGTACCACTCGATCCGCCCGTACCTCATCAACGACACGCCGCCGCCCGAAAAGGAACGTCTGCAGTCGCCCGAGGCCCGCGAAGAGCTGGATGGCCTGTACGAATGCATTCTGTGCGCGTGCTGTTCCACTTCCTGCCCGTCGTTCTGGTGGAACCCGGACAAGTTCGTCGGCCCGGCCGGCCTGCTGCAAGCCTACCGCTTCATCGCCGACAGCCGCGACGAAGCCACGGGCAGCCGCCTCGACAACCTGGACGATCCGTACCGCCTGTTCCGTTGCCACACCATCATGAATTGCGTCGACGTCTGTCCCAAGGGACTGAACCCGACCAAGGCGATCGGCAAGATCAAGGAACTGATGGTTCGCCGTACGGTCTAGTTTTAAGCAAGCGCATTTTGCCTCCGGCGGCGTTTTTGCCGCCGGGCCGTCCCAAGGCAAAAACGCCCTCCAGGGGGTGGCAAACCCGCGTAGCGGGTGCGGCGTTGGGGCTTTTTTTAGGTGTAAAGAAAGATGAGCAAGCTAACTGAATTGGAGCGGGCGCGTTTGCGTTGGCGGGCGCGCCGCGGCTTGCTCGAAAACGACTTGATCATCACCCGGTATCTGGATGCCCACGAGGCTGAACTTACCGATGATGACGTGGCCGCATTGACGCAGCTTTTCGAGATGGGAGACAACGACCTTCTCGATCTGCTGCTGGCCCGCAAAGAGCTTGAGGGCGCGCTGGACACGCCCAGGCTTCGGAGCATCATTGGCCAGATGCGCGCGCTCTGATTAATTGAGAGGAATGAACATGAACCTGTCTGACAAAAAAGCCACTCTATCCTTCTCGGATGGCAGCGCCCCCATTGAGTTCCCTGTTTACAAGGGTACGGTTGGTCCGGATGTGATCGACATCCGCAAGCTGTACGGCCAGACGGGCATGTTCACGTTTGACCCCGGCTTCATGTCCACCGCCGCCTGCGAATCGGGCATCACGTACATCGACGGCGACAAGGGCGAACTGCTGTACCGCGGCTACCCCATCGAGCAATTGGCCGTCAATTGCGACTTCATGGACATCTGCTACCTGATCCTGAACGGCGAACTGCCCAACAAGGACCAGAAGGCCGATTTCGATTCGCAAGTGACCCATCACACGATGGTCAACGAGCAGCTGCACTTCTTCCTGCGCGGCTTCCGCCGCGACGCGCACCCGATGGCCGTGCTGACCGGCCTGGTCGGCGCGCTGTCCGCGTTCTACCACGACTCCACCGACATCACGAACCCGCAGCATCGCCACATCTCGGCCATCCGCCTGATCGCCAAGATGCCGACGCTGGTCGCGATGGCCTATAAGTACTCGCAAGGCCAGCCCTTCATCTACCCGCAGAACAACCTGTCCTACACGGGCAACTTCCTGCGCATGATGTTCGCCACGCCGTGCGAAGACTACAAGGTGAACGAAGTCGTCGAGCGCGCGCTGGACCGCATCTTCATCCTGCACGCCGACCACGAGCAGAACGCTTCGACCTCGACCGTCCGCCTGTGCGGCTCGTCGGGCACCAACCCGTTCGCCGCCATCTCGGCCGGCGTGGCTTGCCTGTGGGGCCCGGCTCACGGCGGCGCCAACGAAGCTTGCCTGCAGATGCTGGAAGAGCTGCAAGCCAACGGCGGCATCGCCAAGGTCGGCGAGTTCATGGAGAAGGTCAAGGACAAGAACTCGGGCGTGCGCCTGATGGGCTTTGGCCACCGCGTCTACAAGAACTACGACCCGCGCGCCAAGCTGATGCAGGAAACCTGCAAGGAAGTGCTCTCGGCCCTGGGCCTGGAAAACGACCCGCTGTTCAAGCTGGCCATGGAACTGGAACGCATCGCCCTGTCGGATCCGTACTTCGTCCAGCGCAAGCTGTACCCGAACGTGGACTTCTACTCGGGTATCGTCCAGCGCGCCATCGGCATCCCGACCTCGCTGTTCACGGCCATCTTCGCGCTGGCCCGCACGGTGGGCTGGATCGCCCAGTGGAACGAAATGCTGTCGGATCCCGATTACAAGATCGGCCGTCCGCGCCAGCTGTTCACCGGTTCGGTCACGCGCGACGTGCCGCCGATGGACAAGCGTTGATACGCAGCCTGGCTTGAGCAAGAAACCGCCTTCGGGCGGTTTTTTGTTGCCTGTTCGCCGTGTGGCCGCGGCGTGATGGTTTGGCGTGTACCATCCTTGCCATGATTCCGATAGCGCTGCCTTCCGCCGGCTTTTACATTTTTGTTTCCCTGGGTTTTCTCGCCGGTCTGGCGTTGCTGGCCTGGGCCGTGGTTCTGGTTGCCAGCGGCGGCGCGCGCCGCACGGTGCGCAAGTACTGGAAGACCTCCACCCTGGTATTCGTCGTGCTGGCCGTGCCGTTCGCCTTCTATGCCTGGGTGCAGACGGTGATCTGGCAAATCGAGCGCGAGGGCGCCCGCGCCGAGGCGGCTCGCAATGTCACGCTGCAGGAAGCCACGACCGTCGGTGGCACCGTCATGCCCGCGGGAACGCGGCTGAAGCTGCAGGACGAAGGGCAACTGGAGACCTATCTCGAAGCGGAGTTTCCGCAGCCCGTGGCCATGTATGGCGTGCAGGCGTCGAGCGCGCGGCGTTATCTCGATTCGGACTATGACGACAAAACCTACGCCTTGCGGGGCCGCTATCCGCGCAACGTCATCCTGCGCGGTGCGGGCAGCCAGACCGTGCTGGGCTGGCAGTGCGACGCCACGCAGGAGATCGAGTTCGAGGTGAAGCGCGATGGCGCGATGACGGCGCTAGACAAGTGCGTGCTGGGTCCGGGCAACCGCGCCGAAACCCTGGATCTCGCGCCGGGTTCCATCCTCTACGGCTCCAGCGGCACGGTCTACACCGATGGCTCGAGCGATCCGGATCGCTGGCGCATCGAGGTCAAGGATCCGATGGCGGTCCGGATATTCGGGCTGCCCTTGAGCGAGCCCAGGCTGTACCTGGACGAGGCGCGGCGCCTGCTGCGGGTCAGCGATGCGGAACTGGCTTGCCCGACGCGATTCGGCGGCGTGAGCTATGCCGCCGGCACTCAGGTGAAGTCGATGCGCCGCGGCCGCGGCGATGCGCGCGAACCGTACCCGGGCGTGCTGGTGCTGAGCCCCTGGAATGGCCAGGCCGCCAAACGCGACGGTCAGGCCGACCTGCCGGAAGGCATGTCGGTGATGCAGACCTTGGCCGGCGAGGTCGTGGACGTGGTCCAGAACGATACGGTGGGCGTTTTCCACTTCGCCACCTTTGTCGTGGGTGACGAGGAGCCCGAGGCCCGCCGCCGCGCATCCTGCTCTTGAAGCGCGCGGCCCCGGCGGAGTGTTACGCGCCGATGCCGCGCGCCATCAGCACGGCGAACAGCGGCAGGAAGATGAACAGGTGCGATTCGATCATGACCCAGCGCCGCGCCCGCTTGATGTCGGCGGCCGCGGGCAGGAAGCCCGGCTGCTGGCGCGATTGCCTGGCCCAGCGCAGGAAGGTCATCGTGGGCGCGATCGAACAGAGGCCGATGATGACGAAGAGCGTGATCTTGGCGTGGAACCAGGGATTGCTCATGTAGAACGCGGCGCCCTTGATGCCCAGCGTCAGGCGCAGCACGCCGGTGACAAGCACCACCACGGCGCTCAGCGCATAGAGGCGGTCATAGATGACCAGGCGCTTGAGGCCGGCGGCGGTGAGATCGGGCCGCAGCAGCACGGCTTCGGCGGTCAGGACCACCACCAGCAGGAAAATGGCCAGGTAATGAAACCAGGCATACAAGGCGTCGGCCAGCATGTGGACTCCAGAAAACAAGGTTGAACTTGGTTTTTACCATCAGCCCGGGCCGGCAGGCTATCGCGGCGGAAAGTGCCCGCAGCAAGAAATAGGGCGCCCCAAGGGGCGCCCTTTGCCTTAATGGCCGTCGTTGATCAACGACGCTTCTTGGCGGCCTCGGCGGCTTCCTGCTGCGCGTCCACCACGGCCAGCGCCGTCATGTTGACGATGCGGCGCACGGTGGCGCTGGTGGTCAGGATGTGCACGGGGCGCGCCGCGCCCAGCAGGATCGGACCCATCGCGACGCCATTGCTGCCAGTCATCTTCAACATGTTGTACGTGATGTTGCCGGTGTCCAGCGTGGGCATGACGAGCAGGTTGGCGCGGCCCTTGAGCGTGCTGTCCGGGTAGGCCAGGACGCGGATCTTTTCCGACAGGGCGGCGTCGGCGTGCATTTCGCCGTCGACTTCCAGGTCGGGAGCGCGGTCCTGCACCATCTGGCGCGCGGCGGCCATCTTGCGCGAGGATTCCGTCACGCGGCTGCCGAAGTTGGAGTGCGACAGCAGGGCGATCTTCGGCACCACGCCAAAGCGCAACATTTCGTCCGCGGCCTGGATGGTGATGCTGGCGACTTCCTCGGCCGTCGGGTTCTCGTTGACGTGGGTGTCGGTGACGAACAGCGTCTGGTCGGGCAGCATCAGCACGTTCAGGGCGGCGTAGGTCTGGCCTTCCTTCTTGCCGATGATTTCGTCGATGTACTTGAGCTGGTTGTCGTACTTGCTGGCCACGCCGCAGAGCAGGGCGTCCGCGTCGCCACGGCGCAGCAGCATCGCGCCGATCAGCGTGTTGTGCTTGCGGATCATCGCCTTGGCGATGGCCGGCGTCACGCCTTCGCGGCCCTTCAACTGGTAGTACGCATTCCAGGTTTCGTTGAAGCGGCTGTCGTCTTCCGGATCCACGATCTCGAAATCCTGGCCGGCCGCCAGGCGCAGGCCGAACTTCTTGATGCGCATTTCGATGACGGCGGGGCGGCCGATCAGGATCGGGAACGCCAGCTTTTCATCGGCCACGGTCTGCACCGCGCGCAGCACGCGCTCGTCTTCGCCGTCGGCGTAGATGACGCGCTTGGGCGCCTTCTTGGCCTGGGCGAACAGCGGACGCATCAGCTGGCCCGAGTGGTACACGAAGCCCATCAGCTTCTGGCGGTAGGCCTCGATGTCTTCGATGGGGCGGGCAGCCACGCCGGAGTCGGCGGCGGCTTGGGCCACGGCCGGGGCGATCTGGACGATCAGGCGCGGGTCGAAGGGCTTCGGGATGATGTAGTCCGGGCCGAACGACAGTTCCTGGCCGGCGTAGGCGCGGGCCACTTCGTCGTTTTGTTCGGCTTGAGCCAGTTCGGCGATGGCCTTCACGCAAGCCAGCTTCATTTCTTCCGTGATGCGCGAGGCGCCGGCGTCCATGGCGCCGCGGAAGATGAACGGGAAGCACAGCACGTTGTTGACCTGGTTCGGGTAGTCCGAACGGCCGGTGGCGATGATGCAGTCCGGGCGGGCGGCCTTGGCCACCTCGGGACGGATTTCCGGTTCCGGGTTGGCCAGCGCCAGGATCAGCGGGCTGGCGGCCATGGTCTTGACCATGTCGGCGGTCAGCACGCCGGCGGTCGAGCAGCCCAGGAATACGTCGGCGCCGTTGACCACGTCGGCCAGCGTGCGGGCGTCGGTCTTCTGCGCGTAGCGCTTCTTGTTGGCTTCCATGTTTTCATCGCGGCCGTCCCAGATCACGCCGCGCGAGTCCACCACGTAGATGTTCTCGCGCTTGACGCCCAGGTGCACCAGCAGGTCCAGGCAGGCGATGGCGGCGGCGCCGGCGCCCGAGCAAGCCAGCTTGACCGAGCCGATGTCCTTGTTCACGACCTTCAGGCCGTTCAGGATGGCGGCCGACGAAATGATGGCGGTGCCGTGCTGGTCGTCGTGGAAGACGGGGATCTTCATGCGCTCGCGCAGCTTCTTCTCGATGTAGAAGCACTCGGGCGCCTTGATGTCCTCGAGGTTGACGCCGCCCAGCGTGGGCTCCAGCGCCGCGATGATGTCGACCAGCTTGTCGGGGTCGTTCTCGGCCAGTTCGATGTCGAACACGTCGATGCCGGCGAACTTCTTGAACAGGCAGCCCTTGCCTTCCATCACAGGCTTGGCGGCCAGCGGGCCGATGTTGCCCAGGCCCAGCACGGCGGTGCCGTTGGTGATCACGCCCACCAGGTTGCCGCGCGAGGTGTACTTCGAGGCGGCGTCATCGCCCTGGTCGAAGATGGCCATGCAGGCGGCCGCCACGCCGGGGGAGTAGGCCAGGGACAGGTCGTCCTGGTTGGCCAGCGTCTTGGTCGGCGTGACCGAGATTTTGCCGGGGGTGGGGTAGGCGTGGTAGTCCAACGCCATTTTGGTGAGGGTTTCGTCCATGGGATACAGGCCTTGCGGGCGCTAAATGGAAAGGAAATGGGATTGCAAAAAGCGGGCTCGCGGCCCGCCGTATTTTCTGGGAAATGCTTGGGAACACCCGTATTTCAACAGAAAGCGCGGGTGCTTGGTTGTTGCGCTGCAGCGAATGGACGATTTTGCGCAAAACCTCGCTGCATCGCGGATTGCAATCCTATCTATCCCAAGGCGGCGTTTGCCGCGTGCCGGCATTCAGGCGCGCGCGCAGCGCCTGGGCGTCTTCCTGGCGGTCCAGGCTGTCCAGCGCGTACAGCACGATCCAGTCCGCGCTGACCTCGAAGAAGTCACGCAACTGGGCGCGGGTGTCGCTGCGGCCGAAGCCATCGGTGCCCAGCGTGCGGTAGGGCGCGGGCACCCAGGCGCGGATCTGTTCCGGCACGGCGCGCACGTAGTCGCTGGCGGCAACCACCGGGGCGTTGCTGACGCCCAGGCAGGTGCGGACCCAGTCGGCGCCGGACGCAAGGCCGAGCACGCGGGCGCGTTCGGCTTCGCGGCCGGCGCGGGCCAGCTCGGAAAAGCTGGTGACGCTCCAGACTTCGGCGTCCACGCCGTAGTCGGCCTGCAGCCGTTGCGCGGCAATTTCGGCCTCGCGCAGCATGGGGCCGGCGCCCAGCAGGCGCACCTGGGCCTGCCCGCGCGCGGGCCGCAGGCGGTACATGCCGCGCAGGATGCCCTCGCGCACGTCTTCGCCTGCCGGCATGTCCGGCTGCGCCAGGTTCTCGTTGGTGACGGTCAGGTAGTAGAACTCGTCGCGCTGCTCGTCCAGCATGCGGCGCATGCCGTGCTCGACGATGATGGCGACCTCGTAGGCATAGGCCGGGTCATAGGCGCGGCAGTTCGGCACGGCGGCGGCCATGATGTGGCTGGAGCCGTCCTGGTGCTGCAGCCCTTCGCCGCCCAGCGTGGTGCGGCCGGAGGTGGCGCCGACGAGGAAGCCGCGCGTGCGCTGATCGGCGGCAGCCCAGATCAGGTCGCCGATGCGCTGGAAGCCGAACATCGAGTAATAGATATAGAAGGGCAGCATCGGCAGGCCGTTGACCGAATAGCTGGTGCCCGCGGCCGTCCACGAGGAAATCGCGCCGGCCTCGGTAATGCCTTCTTCCAGGATCTGGCCGTCGCGCGCTTCGCGGTAATACAGCACCGAGCCGATGTCCTCGGGTTCATAGAGCTGGCCTTGCGCGGAATAGATGCCGATCTGGCGGAACAGGTTGGCCATGCCGAAGGTGCGCGCCTCGTCCGCCACGATGGGCACGATGCGCGGCCCCACGGTGGCGTCCTTGAGCAGGGCGGTCAGCATGCGCACGATGGCCATGGTGGACGACATTTCCTTGCCGTCGGCGGCCAGCGCGAAACGCGCCCAGTGTTCGGCGTCCGGCGGCGCCAGGCGCGGCGCCTCGGTGTTGCGGCGGGGAATGTGGCCGCCCAGCGCGGCGCGGCGGGCCTGCAGGTGGCGCAGTTCGGCGCTGTCCTCGGCCGGGCGGTAGAACTTGAGCGCCAGGCAATCGGCGTCCGAGATCGGCAGCGCGAAGCGGTCGCGGAAGGCCAGCAGCGCCTCGTCGTCCAGCTTCTTCTGCTGGTGCGTGGTCATCTTGCCCTGGCCGGCCGACCCCATGCCGAAGCCCTTCTTGGTCTGCGCCAGAATCACCGTGGGCTGGCCGCGATGGCGCACGGCGCGGTGGTAGGCCGCATGGATCTTCACCATGTCATGGCCGCCGCGGTGCAGCCGGTCGATGGCCTCGTCGCTCCAGTCGGCCACCAGGGCGGCCAGTTCGGGATTCTGGTTGAAGAAGTGGGCGCGGTTGAAGGCGCCGTCGTTGGCCGCGAAGGTCTGGAACTGTCCGTCCACGGTGTTGGCGAAGGCGCGCGCCAGGGCGCCGCCGGTGTCGCGCCGCAAGAGTGCGTCCCAGTCGCTGCCCCAGACCAGCTTGATGACGTTCCAGCCCGCGCCCGCATACAGCGTTTCCAGCTCATCGATGATGCGGCCGTTGCCGCGCACCGGGCCGTCCAGGCGCTGCAGGTTGCAATTGACCACGAACACCAGGTTGTCGAGTTTCTCGCGCGCGGCCAGCGTCAGCGCGGCGATGGATTCGGGTTCGTCCATTTCGCCGTCGCCGAAGATGCCCCAGACCTTGCGGTCGCCGCCGGGCATGAGCGAACGGTGCTCCAGATAGCGCATGAAGCGCGCCTGGTAGATGGCGTTGATGGGGCCGATGCCCATCGACCCCGTGGGGAACTGCCAGAAGTCGGGCATCAGCCACGGGTGCGGGTACGACGACAGTCCGCGCAGGCCGCGCGCGCCGGCCGTGATCTCCTGGCGGAAATGCGCCAGGTCCTCTTCGCCCAGGAATCCTTCCAGATAGGCGCGGGCATACACGCCGGGCGCCGAGTGCGGCTGCATGTAGACCAGGTCGCCGGGGCCGTCCGGGCTCTGCGCGCGGAAGAAATGGTTGAAGCCGACCTCGAACAGGTCGGCGGCCGAGGCATAGCTGGCGATGTGGCCGCCCAGCTCCCCATGCGCCTGGTTGGCGCGCACCACCATCGCCAGCGCGTTCCAGCGGTTGATGCGGGCGATGCGCTCCTCCACGGCGAGGTTGCCGGGGAAGGGCGGCTCCTGGTCGGCGGGGATGGTGTTGAGGTAGGCGGTGCGGGTCTGGCTGTTGGCGCGCAGGCCCAGCGACGCCGCATGGCCCAGCAGATTGTCCAGCACGTAGCCCGCCCGTTCAGAACCTTCCGCCTGTACCAGCGATTCCAGCGCCTCGCGCCATTCGGCGGTTTCGGCGGGATCGGCGTCGTGCTGGATGTCTTGCCCGGGGGCGGAACTGGCGTCGCGCATGGTCTGGTCGTCTCCTGGTTTGACGTCCATGCTAGACCCTAGCCCCTGGCATGGGTGATCAAAATTCTGGGGAAACTTCGGAAAATTCAGCATAATCTTTTGCAAGTTTTACTGCTTGCGGCAGCTTCTGCCGAGGATATGCTTGGCGGTCGTCTCAGAGGGGTGACCGCTGGGTGGACGCGAAGGCGCTAGAATTCGCGCCTGGCAAGATAGGAATAACTGCAATGACCCAACCCATCAGCGTCCCGGCAGAGGTCACGTTGCCCGAACTTACGTTCCGCGGCATCCTCCTGGGCGCAATCATCACCGTCATCTTCACGGCTTCCAACGTCTTTCTCGGACTGAAGGTGGGCCTGACGTTCTCATCCGCCATTCCGGCGGCGGTGATCTCGATGTCCGTCCTGCGCCTGTTCAAGGACGCGAACATCCTCGAAAACAACATGGTGCAGACCCAGGCCTCCGCGGCCGGGACGCTGTCGTCCATCATCTTCATCCTGCCGGCCCTGGTCATGATGGGACACTGGCAGGGCTTCCCGTTCTGGCAGACGCTGGGCATCTGCGCCGCCGGCGGCATGCTGGGCGTGATGTTCACCATTCCGCTGCGCCACGTGATGGTGGTGCAGAGCGACCTGCCGTATCCGGAAGGCGTGGCCGCCGCTGAAATCCTGCGGGTGGGCAGCGCCGAGCGCGCCCAGGACGAGGCCGCGGAGGACGGACGCGCACCGGCCAAGGCCGAGACCGGCATGGGCGACATCGTGGCTGGCGGCGTGGTCGCCGCCGCGGTCAGTTTCGCCGCCAGCGGACTGCGCGTGCTGGGCGACAGCGTCAGCGGCTGGTTCGCACTGGGCGGCGCGGTGTTCCGGCTGCCCATGGGCTTTTCGTTGGCGCTGCTGGGCGCGGGCTACCTGATCGGCATCGTCGCCGGGCTGGCCATGCTGACCGGACTGATCATTTCCTGGGGCATCGCCGTGCCCATCCTGACCGCCATGGGCGACATGCCCGCGGGCACGTCGCTGGCGAAGTACGCTACCGGCCTGTGGGCTTCGCAGGTGCGCTTCATCGGCGCCGGCGTGATCGGCGTGGGCGCCATCTGGACGCTGGCCACGCTGTTCATGCCGATGGCGCGCGGCGTCAAGGCTTCGTTCGCGGCGCTGACCAAGGCGGGCGCCGCCCGTGCCGGGCGCGCGCCGCGCACCGAGCGCGACCTGTCGGCCGGCTGGATTTCAGCGGTGACGCTGGTGCTGGTGGCGGTGCTGGTCGTCACGTTCCAGGTGTTCCTGTCCGGCGCGCCGCTGTCGCCCGCCGGCATCTGGAAGCTGGTGGCCTACGCCGTGCTGTTCGCCTTCGTCTTCGGCTTCCTGGTGGCCGCGGCCTGCGGCTACATGGCCGGCCTGGTAGGGTCGTCGACCAGCCCGATCTCGGGCGTGGGTATCGTCGCCATCGTGCTGGTATCGCTGCTGATGCTGGCGCTGGGCGGCGAACTGCTGGGCGCGCAGAACGGCGTGCAGATGGCGATTGCGCTGTCGATCTTCAGCACCTCGGCGGTGGTGGCGGTGGCCTCCATTTCCAACGACAACCTGCAGGACTTGAAAACCGGCTGGCTGGTGGGCGCGACGCCCTGGCGTCAGCAGGTGGCCCTGCTGATCGGCTGCGTGGCCGGCGCGGCGGTGATTTCGCCGGTGCTGGAACTGCTCTACAACGCCTACGGTTTTGCCGACGCCATGCCGCGCGCAGGCATGGACCCGGCGCAGGCCCTGTCGGCGCCGCAGGCGACGCTGATGCTGGCGATCGCGCGCGGCATCTTCACGCACCAGCTCAACTGGACCATGATCCTGATCGGCATGGCGGTCGGCGTGGGGCTGATCGTGGTGGACGAAATCATGAAGCGCACCTGCCGCGTGGCCCGCATTCCGGTGCTGGCCGTGGGTATCGGCATCTACCTGCCGCCCACCGTCGCCGCGCCCATCGTGGTCGGCGCGGTCCTGGCATGGCTGCTGGAACGCGCTCTGCGCCGCCGCGCGGCCGCCGCCGGCAAGCCCTACGAGCAGTTCGCCGACGCGGCCAACCGCCGCGGCGTGCTGATCGCCTCTGGCCTGATCGTGGGCGAAAGCCTGGTCGGCGTGCTGATGGCCGGCATCATCGGCGCGGCCGGCACCGAAGCGCCGCTGGCGATCGCCGGCGCGGGCTTCGAGCACACGGCCTCGTTCCTGGGCCTGGCCGTCTTCGTGGCGGTGGCGATCCTGTTCTGGCGCCGGGTGATGAAACTGGCGTGAAGCGCCCGGCCGGTCCTGCCGGGCGTCCGCCTCAGGCGGCGTCCAGCAGGTCGGCCAGCGTGCGGGCGATGACCTTGGTGGCGCGCCGCAGGTCTTCCAGCACCACCCGCTCATCGTTGCGCTTGGCGTGCGATTCCAGCACGGTGCGCGGTCCGGCGCCGTAGATCACGCCCGGAATGCCCGCTTCGGCGTACAGGCGCACGTCGGTATAAAGCGGCGTGCCCATGGCGGCGATGGGCTCGCCGAACAATTCCTCTCCATGTTTCTGTATGGCCTGCACCAGCGGCTGGTTGCCCGGCAGCGGGCGCATGGAATTGGCCAGCAGCAGGCGCTTGATGTCCACGCTGATGCCGGGCACGGAGGCGGCGGTTTCCTGGATGATGCGGCGGATGTCGGCCTCGACCTCGGCCGCGTTTTCTTCGGGGATCATGCGCCGGTCCAGCTTGAAGACCACCTTGCCCGGCACCACGTTGGTGTTGGTGCCGCCTTCGATGCGGCCGACGTTCAGGTAGGGGTGGCTGATGCCCGGCACCTCGGAGCGGATCTCCCGATACCGCGTGTTCTGCGCGTACAGCGCGTTCAGGATCGCGACCGCGCCTTGCAGGGCGTCCACGCCGCTGCTGGGGATGGCGGCATGCGCCATCTTGCCGTGGACCGTCACTTCCATCTGCAGGCAGCCGTTGTGGGCGGTCACGACCTCGTAGCTGAAACCCGCGGCGATCAGCAGATCGGGCTTGGTCAGTCCTTGGGACAGCAGCCAGCCGGGGCCGAGCAGGCCGCCGAATTCCTCGTCGTAGGTGAAGTGCAGTTCGACCGCGCCGCGGCTGGGGCGGGCGACGGCTTCCAACGCGCGCAGGGCGAACGTGTAGCTGGCGAAATCGCTCTTGCTGACCGCGGCGGCGCGGCCGTACAGGCTGCCGCCGTCGATTTCGCCGCCGTAAGGATCATGTTCCCAGCCTTCGCCCGGCGGCACCACGTCGCCGTGGGCGTTGAGCGCCACGCGCAGGCCGCCCGCGCCGTACTCGCGGCGCACGATGAGGTTGGTGATGGATTGCAGGCCATAGTCCCGCACCTCCTGCGCCGGCACCGGATGGGCTTCGGCCTCCAGGCCGAAGCCTTGCAGCAATTCGGTCGTGCGCTCGGCGTGTGGCGCATTGTTGCCGGGAGGCGTGTCGGTCGGCACGCGCACCAGCTCCTGCAGGAAGCGGACTTCCTCGTCAAAGTGGGCGTCAATCCAGGCGTCGAGTCGGGCGTAATCGGTCATGGTCGGCTATTGGGTGTCGTGGGCAAGATCGTCGAGCAGGCGCAGGAACGCCAGCACGGCAAGCTGGATGTCGTCGCTGGAGGTGGATTCGCGCGGGTTGTGGCTGATGCCGGAGTTCTGGCCGCGTACGAACAGCATGGCCTGGGGCATGACTTCATGCAGCTTCATGGCGTCGTGGCCGGCGCCGCTGGGCATGCGATGGACGGGCAGTCCCAGCGCGTCGACGGCGCGTTCCCAGCGCTGCTGCCAGGCCGGATCGCTGGGCGCGGCGGCGGCGCGCATGGTTTCTTCCAGCGTGTAGCGCAGGCCGCGGCGCTGGCAGATGGCTTCGAGCTCGGCCAGCACGTCGTGCGCCAGCGCATCACGCTGCGCGTCGCTGGGCGCGCGCAGGTCCAGGCTGAAGCGGCATTCTCCCGGCACCACGTTGATCGAACCGCCGGGCACTTCCAGCATGCCCATGGTGCCGACCGAGTCGCCGTCGCGGGCGGCGCGCTGCTCCACGTACAAGGCCAGCTCGGCCGTGGCGGTGGCGGCGTCGCGGCGGCGGTTCATCGGGGTGGTGCCGGCGTGGCAGGCCAGGCCGTTGATCCGCACCTGATAGCGCACGCAGCCGTTGATGGACGTGACCACGGCCAGCGGCAGCCCCATTTCGTAGAGCACCGGACCTTGTTCGATGTGGACTTCGATGAAGCCCAGATAACGGGCGGGGTCGCGCTTGAGCATGGGGATGTCTGCGCTGCGCAGGCCGGCTTGCGCCATGGCGTCGCGCATGCTGACGCCGTCGGCGTCCTGCTGGTCCAGCCATTGCGGCTTGAAGTCGCCGATCAACGCGCCCGAACCCAGGAAGGTGGCGCGGTAGCGCTGGCCTTCCTCTTCCGCGAAGCCGATGACTTCCAGGTGGTAGGGCAGGCGCTTGCCCTGGCGGTGCAATTCGCGCACGCAGGCCATCGGCACGAAGATGCCCAGCCGGCCATCGTACTTGCCGGCGTTGCGCACGGTGTCGTAATGGCTGCCGGTCATGAGGGTGGGGGCGTCGGCGCTGGCGGCCAGGTAGCGGCCGACCACGTTGCCAACCGCATCGATGCCGACCTCGTCGAAACCGCAGTCGCGCATCCATTGCGACAACAGCGCGGCGCAGGCGCGGTGGGCTGCGGTCAGGTAGGTGACGGTGAGCTGGCCTTTTTCTGCGTAGCCCGGATCGCTGTGGACGGCCAGTTGTTCGCCCCAGTCCCAGATGTCGTTGCCGATGGCGGGCTCGGCGTCGAAGCTATCGCGCAGGCGGATCTCGGCGATGCGGTGCAGCTGCTGCTGGGCCTCTTCGAACTCCAGGTCCGGCGGGTTGTCCAGGCGGCGGGTGAATTCGTCGATCACCTGCTGGCGCGTCATGCCGGCGCCGCGCGGGCCGCGCACGGCCAGCACGAAGGGAAAGCCGAATCTGGCGCCGTAGTCGGCGTTCAATGCTTGCAGGCGAGCCAATTCGGCGGGCGTGCACGCGGCCAATCCGGCCAAGTCCTGTTCGCGTGCCGAATCCGCATTCCGGGGCGTGCCTGCTGCCAGCTCCGGATGGGCGCGCAGCAGCGCCGTCCGGGCGTCGGCGTCCGCCTCGTTCACGGCGCGGCGCAGGCGCTGCGCCAGGTCGGCCAGCGAGCGAAACGGCCGGTGACCAAGCGCGCGTTCGGCGATCCAGGGCGCATGTCCGTACAGGCCGTCGAGCATGGCGACGGCGTCCGCGGGCGCCGCCGCATTGAGTTGGGCTAGGGTATGGGCCATGGCCGTCCTGTTCAGGCGTTGGGGGTGTAGGGATGCGCCGCCTTCCAGTGGCGCGCGATGTCCAGCCGCCGGCAGACCCAGACGCGGTCATGGCTGGCAATGTGGTCCAGGAAACGCTGCAGCGCGGTGATGCGGCCGGGCCGGCCCAGCAGGCGGCAATGCATGCCGATGCTCATCATCTTGGGCGCTTCGTCGCCTTCGGCGTAGAGCGCGTCGAAGCTGTCCTTCAGGTACTGGAAGAAGGGATCAGCGTGCGAATAGCCCTGCGGCAGCGCGAAGCGCATGTCGTTGCAGTCCAGCGTGTAGGGCACGATCAGTTGCGGCACGACGCTGCCGTCCGTTTTCTGTACGCGCATCCAGAAGGGCAGGTCGTCGCCGTAGTAGTCGCTGTCGTACTCGAAACCGCCATAGTCGGCCACCAGGCGCCGCGTGCGCGGACTGTCGCGGCCGGTGTACCAGCCCAGCGGACGGCTGCCGGTCATTTGCGTGATCGCGTCCATGGCCAGGCGCATGTGTTCGCGCTCGGTGGCCTCGTCGATGTGCTGATAGTGGATCCAGCGCCAGCCGTGGCAGGCGATCTCGTGTCCCAGTTCGACGAAGGCGGCGGTCAGTTCCGGATGGCGCTGCAAGGCCATGCCCACGCCGAATACCGTCAGCGGCAGGCCGCGCTTCTCGAACTCCCGCAGGATGCGCCAGACGCCGGCGCGCGAGCCGTACTCGTAGATGCCCTCCATGCTGAGGTGGCGCTCGGGATAGCTGGCGGGGTTGAACATTTCCGACAGGAACTGTTCGGACCCGGGGTCGCCATGCAGCACGCTGTTCTCGCCGCCTTCCTCGTAATTCAGCACGAACTGCACCGCGATGCGCGCCTGCCCCGGCCATCGGGCATGCGGCGGATTGCGGCCGTAGCCGGCCAGGTCGCGGGGGTAGGGGAGCGTGGAATCGTAGACGGTCATGAGGCGGGCGGAGGGCAACGGCGCGCGGCGGCCGGGCGTGGGTGAGCGGATGACTTCCTGATGATCAGCACCATAGCGGGAAATCGTGGTTTTGTATACAAACTATGTACATAATTTTATTTGGGGGCTGGAAAGGCGGGCCCAAACGAAAAACCCAGCCGGCGGATACGCCGGCTGGGCTGCGCTTCCTGCGCTCATCATCGGCGCTGGCGGCCAGGACTGGCAAGTCCAGGGCCTGGCCGGCCTTTCAGCGCAAGTCGCCGCAAGGCCAGCCGAAGGCGCCGTAGGCGCCCTTATCCGTTGCGGTAGAGAAAGCTGTAGGCGTTGATCGCCGGCACCCCTCCCAGGTGCGCATACAGAACCCGCGAGCCGGCCGGAATCTCGCCGCGGCGGATGATGTCCATCATGCCCTGCATGGATTTTCCTTCGTAGACCGGGTCGGTCATCATGCCCTCGAGCCGGGCGCAAAGACGGATGGCCTCGTTGGTCTCGGCCGAGGGGAGGCCATAGGCCGGGTAGGCATAGCGGGTGTCCAGCACCACGTCGCGCTCTTCGATGGCGGCGCCGAGTCCGACCATGTCGGCCGTGCGCCGCGCGATGCGCAGGATCTGCGCGCGGGTTTGCTCGGGCGTGCCTGAAGCGTCGATGCCGATGACGCGGTCCGCGCGGCCATCCGCCGCAAAGCCCACCACCATGCCGGCCTGCGTGCTGCCCGTGACCGCGCAGACGACGATGTAGTCGAACTTGAAGCCCAGCTCGGCTTCCTGGCGCCGCACTTCCTCGGCGAAGCCGACGTAGCCCAGGCCTCCGAGTTCGTGGTCGGACGCGCCCGCTGGAATCGCGTAGGGCTTGCCGCCGCGCTTGCGGACATCTTCCAGCGCCTCTTCCCAGCTGCGGCGAAAGCCGATGTCGAACCCCTGGTCCACCAGACGCACGTCGGCGCCCATCAGGCGGCTCATCATGATGTTGCCGACCCGGTCGTAGACCGCGTCCGAATAGTCCACCCAGTTTTCCTGCACCAGCACGCAGGCCAGCCCGAGCTTGGCGGCCACGGCCGCCACCATGCGGGTGTGGTTGGACTGGATGCCGCCGATGGTGACCAGCGTGTCGCAGCCCTGTTCCAGCGCCTGCGGGATCAGGTACTCCAGCTTGCGCAGCTTGTTGCCGCCGAAGGCGAGGCCGCTGTTGCAGTCTTCGCGCTTGGCGTAGATCTCGACCTTGCCGCCCAGATGCGCGGACAGGCGCTCGAGCTTCTCGATGGGGGTGTCGCCGAAGGTCAGGCGATGGCGCGGAAATCGTTGCAGATCCATGGGACTCTCCTGGGCCGGGCCGGGTGGCGCGGATGGAAAAATCATAGGAATTTCAAGGATTTGCCGTCAATTGCGTATTTTTATTATTTAAAAGGAAAATAATTAAATAAACGTCCAGGTTTCTATTTAATATTTCTAGATTGGCTTTTTGATCGAAATTTAATTTTCAGGGACGCATCAAATGCCGACGAATTCTGACCTGGACCGCATCGATCGCCACATCCTGCGCGTGCTGCAGCAGGACGCCCAGATCACCAACCTGGAACTGAGCGCGCGCGTCCACCTGAGCCCGGCCGCCTGCCTGCGCCGCGTGGAAAAGCTCAAGAGCGAGGGTGTCATCCGCAAGACCGTCGCCCTGCTGGAACCGGCAGAGGTGGACATGGCCACCCTGGTCATCGTGGGCGTGGTGCTGGACCGCTCCACACCGGAGTCCTTCACGGATTTCGAAGCCGCGGCGCGCGGCATCAGCGGCTGCCTGGAATGCCACCTGGTGGCAGGCGAGTTCGACTACTTCCTGATGCTGCGCATCCGCGACCTGGAACGCTTCAACAAGCTGCATGCGGGCGAGATCATCAAGCTGCCCGGCGTACGCCAGATCCGCACCTTTTTCGTCCTGAAAGAGATCCTGTCGACCACCGAATTGCCCGTATGAACGAGGCTAATGCGCAACACTGCAATTTTTGCCAGTGAAAATGATGCGGCGCGGCATTTTGGATTGCCGGAAATTGAATGCGAGTAGACGGCGCAATGGAAGGGGTTGCCTGGACATTCCAATGCTGCATGATGGCATTCCGAATGCGCTTTTGCGTCACGCAAACGCAAGAAGACGTCCTTAAACTCAAAGGGCTATACTCTTATCCCATACGGCTTTTAAGGCTTGTACGCGCCTTCTGCCCCTGCTATCCGCTTAACGGGAAGCCCGTGTCGCGGAAGGTTTTCCTGCATCGTGTCGAGTGAAGCACTCGTAAAGGTGAAGCGATATGTCTTCGGAAATAGAATCTCTATCCACGTCTTATCTCTTTGGGGGTAACGCCCCTTATGTTGAGGAGCTTTACGAAGCCTACCTCGACAATCCCGGTTCGGTACCTGACAACTGGCGCGAATACTTCGACCAGCTGCAACACGCTCCCGCCACCGACGGCCAGGAATCCACCCGCGACCAGGCCCACGCTCCCATCGTCGAATCGTTCGCCCAACGCGCCAAGGCCAATGCCTTCGTGCAACGCGCGGCCGAACCCGATCTGACCGTGGCCAGCAAGCAGGTTTCGGTGCAGTCGCTGATCGCGGCCTACCGCTCCCTGGGTTCGCGCTGGGCCGACCTGGATCCGCTCAAGCGCCAGGAACGTCCCCCGATCCCCGAACTCGATCCGGCCTTCTACGGCCTGACCGAAGCCGATCTGGACCAGACCTACTCGGCCACCAACACCTACTTCACGACCGCCAGCACCATGACGCTGCGCGACATCCTGAAGGCGCTGCGCGACACCTACTGCCGCAGCATCGGTGCCGAATTCACGCACATCTCCGACCCCGCCGCCAAGCGCTGGATCCAGGAACGCCTGGAAGCCACCCTGGGCGCGCCGGCCTACTCGGCCGAAGAAAAGCGCCACATCCTGCAGCAGCTGACCGAGTCCGAAGGCCTCGAGCGCTTCCTGCACACCAAGTACGTCGGCCAGAAGCGCTTCTCGCTGGAAGGCGGCGAAAGCTTCATCGCCTCGATGGACGAAGTGGTGAACCACGCCGGTGAAAACGGCGTCCAGGAAATCGTGGTCGGCATGGCCCACCGCGGCCGCCTGAACCTGCTCGTGAACATCATGGGCAAGATGCCCGGCGACCTGTTCGCCGAGTTCGAAGGCAAGCACGCCGAAGGCCTGACCGACGGCGACGTGAAGTACCACAACGGCTTCTCCAGCGACCTGTCCACCCGTGGCGGCCCGGTCCACCTGTCGCTCGCGTTCAACCCGTCGCACCTGGAAATCGTCAACCCCGTGGTCGAAGGCAGCGCACGCGCCCGCCAGGAACGCCGCGGCGACGCCGAAGGCAAGCAAGTCCTGCCGGTGCTGGTGCACGGCGACGCGGCCTTCGCCGGCCAGGGCGTGGTCATGGAAACCCTGAACCTGGCCCAGACCCGCGGCTACGGCACGGGCGGCACGCTGCACATCGTCATCAACAACCAGATCGGCTTCACCACGTCCGACCCGCGCGATTCGCGCTCGACGCTGTATTGCACCGACGTGGTCAAGATGATCGAAGCGCCGGTGTTCCACGTCAACGGCGACGATCCCGAAGCCGTCGTGTTCGTCACCAAGCTGGCTCTGGACTACCGCCTGCAGTTCCGCCACGACGTCGTCGTGGACATCGTCTGCTTCCGCAAGCTGGGCCACAACGAGCAAGACACCCCGTCGCTGACGCAGCCCCTGATGTACAAGCGCATCGGCCATCACCCCGGCACGCGCAAGCTGTACGCCGACAAGCTGACCACGCAAGGCGTGCTGGCCGAAGGCGAAGCCGATCAGCTCGTCAAGGACTACCGCCAGCTGATGGAAGACGGCCAGCGCACCATCGAGCCGGTGCTGACCGACTACAAGAGCAAGTACGCCATCGACTGGTCGCCGTTCCTGGGCGCCAAGTGGACCGACCAGGCCGACACCGCCGTGCCGCTGGCCGAACTCAAGCGCATCGGCGAACGCATCACCACCGTGCCGGAAGGCTTCACGGTGCACCCGCTGGTCGCCAAGCTGCTGAACGACCGCCGCACCATGGCCAAGGGCGAAATGAACCTGGACTGGGGCATGGGCGAACACCTCGCCTTCGCGACCCTGGTGTCCTCGGGCTACGCCATCCGCATCACCGGCCAGGACTCGGGCCGCGGCACGTTCACGCACCGCCACGCCGTGCTGCACGACCAGAACCGCGAACGCTGGAACGACGGCACCTACATTCCGCTGCAAAACGTCTCGGAAGGCCAGGCTCCGTTCACCGTCATCGACTCCGTGCTGTCCGAAGAGGCGGTGCTGGGCTTTGAATACGGCTACTCCAGCGCCGAACCCAACACGCTGACCATCTGGGAAGGCCAGTTCGGCGACTTCGTCAACGGCGCCCAGGTCGTGATCGACCAGTTCATCAGCTCCGGCGAAGCCAAGTGGGGCCGCCAGTCGGGCCTGACCCTGATGCTGCCGCACGGCTACGAAGGCCAGGGTCCCGAGCACTCGTCGGGCCGCATCGAGCGCTTCCTGCAGCTGTGCGCCGACAACAACATGCAAGTGGTCCAGCCGACCTCCGCGTCGCAGATCTTCCACGTGCTGCGTCGTCAGATGATCCGTCCGTTCCGCAAGCCGCTGGTGCTGTTCACGCCCAAGTCGCTGCTGCGCAACAAGGACGCCGGTTCGCCCCTGACCGATCTGGCCGGCGGCAGCTTCCGCCCGGTCATCGGCGAGGTCGACGAGGCCATCGACGCCAGCAAGGTCAAGCGCGTGCTGGCTTGCTCGGGCAAGGTCTACTACGATCTGGTCAATGCCCGCCGCGAGCGTGGCGCCGACAACGTTGCGATCGTCCGCGTCGAACAGCTGTATCCGTTCGCGCACAAGTCGTTCGAAACGGAACTGCGCAAGTACCCGAAGGCAACCGAAGTGATCTGGGTTCAGGACGAACCGCAGAACCAGGGCGCCTGGTTCTACGTTCAGCATCACGTGTACGAGAACATGGTCGAAGGCCAGAAGCTGGGTTACGCCGGCCGCGCCGCGTCGGCATCGCCGGCCGTGGGCTACCTGGCCAAGCACCAGGAGCAGCAGAAGGCCCTGATCGACACGGCTTTCGCGCCCAAGTTCAAGGTCATGTTGACGAAGTAACACTCGCTTGATGCACGCGCCGCGCGCGCAGGTTTCTGGAATTCCGATTCGAAGCTTGCCGCGCAGCGCGACCAGAACACAAACTTTACGGAACAAACAAAATGGCTATTACCGACGTCGTCGTCCCCCAACTCTCCGAATCCGTCTCCGAAGCGACGCTGCTGACCTGGAAGAAGCAGCCGGGCGCTGCCGTTGAAGCGGACGAAATCCTGATCGAAGTCGAAACCGACAAGGTCGTGCTGGAAGTGCCGGCTCCCGCCTCGGGCGTGCTGGCTGAAATCGTCAAGGGCGACGGCAGCACCGTCACCTCCGGCGAAGTGCTGGCCCGCATCGACACCGCCGGCAAGGCCGCCGTTGCCGCCGCCGCGCCCGCCGCCGAAGCGCCCAAGGCCGCCGAGCAAGCCGCTGCTGCTCCCGCCGCTCCCGCTTCGTCGGCTGCCGCCGGCGTGGCTTCGCCCGCCGCTGCCAAGATCCTGGCCGAGAAGGGCGTCGACGCCGCTTCCGTGGCTGGCTCCGGCCGCGACGGCCGCGTGACCAAGGGCGACGCCCTGGCCGCCAGCGCTCCCGCCAAGGCCGCTCCGGCCAAGGCCGCCGCCCCGGTCGCGCCTCCGACGCTGTCGCTGGACGGCCGTCCGGAACAGCGCGTGCCGATGAGCCGCCTGCGTGCCCGCATCGCCGAGCGCCTGCTGCAATCGCAGCAGGAAAACGCGATCCTGACCACGTTCAACGAAGTGAACATGCAGGCCGTCATCGACCTGCGCAACAAGTACAAGGACAAGTTCGAGAAAGAGCACGGCATCAAGCTGGGCTTCATGTCGTTCTTCGTCAAGGCTGCCGTTGCCGCGCTGAAGAAGTTCCCGCTGATCAACGCCTCGATCGACGGCAAGGACATCATCTACCACGGCTACTTCGACATCGGTATCGCTGTCGGCAGCCCGCGCGGCCTGGTTGTGCCGATCCTGCGCAACGCCGACCAGCTGTCGATCGCCGACATCGAGAAGACCATCGCCGACTTCGGCCGCCGCGCCGCTGACGGCAAGCTGGGCATTGAAGAAATGACCGGCGGCACGTTCTCGATCTCCAACGGCGGCGTGTTCGGCTCGATGCTGTCGACCCCGATCATCAACCCGCCGCAATCGGCCATCCTGGGCGTGCACGCCACCAAGGATCGCGCCGTGGTTGAAAACGGCCAGATCGTCATCCGCCCGATGAACTACCTGGCGCTGTCCTACGACCACCGCATCATCGACGGCCGCGAAGCCGTGCTGGGCCTGGTCGCCATGAAGGACGCTCTGGAAGATCCGCAGCGCCTGTTGCTGGACCTGTAATCTCGACGCCCCGGCCCGGCGCCCGATCGACCTTCGGGTCTTGCGGCGCCCCGGCCGGCTCCATGCCGGCCCGCAGGGCGGGGCGTGTTCCACTCAATACCTCTTCGCGAGAACACTATGTCCAAACAATTTGACGTCGTCGTCATCGGCGCGGGCCCCGGCGGCTACATCGCCGCCATCCGCGCCGCGCAGCTCGGCATGTCGGTGGCTTGCATCGACGCCTGGCAGAACGGCCAAGGCGGCCCGGCACCCGGCGGCACCTGCACCAACGTCGGTTGCATCCCGTCCAAGGCGCTGCTGCAATCGTCCGAACACTACGAACAAGCCAACCACCACTTCGCCGAGCACGGCATCGAAGTCAAGGGCGTCAGCCTGAAGCTCGACACGCTGATCGGCCGCAAGAACACGGTGGTCAAGCAGAACAACGACGGCATCCTGTACCTGTTCAAGAAGAACAAGGTCACGTTCTTCCATGGCAAGGGCGCGTTCGCCGGCCAGGTGGAAGGCGGCTGGGCCATCAAGGTCACCGGCACCGCCGAGGAAGACCTGGTTGCCAAGCACGTGGTGGTCGCCACCGGTTCGTCGGCGCGCGAGCTGCCCGGCCTGCCGTTCGATGAAAAGGTCGTGCTGTCCAACGACGGCGCGCTGAACATCGGCGCCGTGCCGAAGACGCTGGGCGTGATCGGCGCCGGCGTGATCGGCCTGGAAATGGGCAGCGTGTGGCGCCGCCTGGGTTCCGAAGTCACCATCCTGGAAGCCATGCCGGAATTCCTGGCCGCGGCTGACGGCCAGGTGGCCAAGGAAGCCCTCAAGGCCTTCACCAAGCAAGGCCTGAACATCCAGATGGGCGTCAAGATCGGCGAGATCAAGGCGACCGCCAAGTCCGTCACCGTGCCCTACGTCGACGCCAAGGGCGCCGAGCAGAAGCTGGTGGTCGACAAGCTGATCGTCTCGATCGGCCGCGTGCCTTACACCGGCGGCCTGAACGCCGACACCGTGGGACTGAAGCTCGACGAGCGCGGCTTCATCGCCGTGGACGGCGACTGCAAGACCAACCTGCCGAACGTCTGGGCAGTGGGCGACGTGGTGCGCGGTCCGATGCTGGCGCACAAGGCCGAGGAAGAAGGCGTGGCGGTTGCCGAGCGCATCGCCGGCCAGCATGGCCATGTCAACTTCGACACCGTGCCGTGGGTGATCTACACCTCGCCGGAAATCGCCTGGGTCGGCAAGACCGAACAGCAGCTCAAGGCCGAAGGCCGCGAGTACAAGGCTGGCAGCTTCCCGTTCCTGGCCAACGGCCGCGCCCGCGCGCTGGGCGACACCACCGGCTTTGCCAAGGTGATCGCCGATGCCAAGACCGACGAGGTCCTGGGCGTGCACATCGTGGGCCCGATGGCCTCGGAACTGATCTCGGAAGCCGTGACCATCATGGAATTCCGTGGCGCGGCCGAAGACATCGCCCGCATCTGCCACGCGCACCCGACGCTGTCGGAAGCCGTGAAGGAAGCCGCATTGGCCGTGGACAAGCGCGCATTGAACTTCTGATACGCGCATAGCCGATGCAAGACGGGGGCGGGTTCACGGATCCGCCCTTTTTTCATTCTGCTTTTCCTGCTCCCACATGAACGTCCGCGAATACTACGAACACGCCCTGGCCGAACGCGGCTACAAGCCCGACGAAGCCCAGAAAAAGGCGATCGACCGGCTGCAGCGCTATTTCGACGAATGGGTCAAGTTCAAGTCGATGCGCTCGAACGCGCTGAAGAAGCTGCTGAACCGCCCCGACGTGCCGCGCGGCGTGTACCTGTGGGGCGGAGTGGGGCGGGGCAAGAGCTTCCTGATGGACGCTTTCTACGCCACCGTGCCCGTGGTGCGCAAGACGCGCCTGCACTTCCACGAATTCATGCGCGGCGTGCACCGCGAACTCGAAGAAGTGAAGGGCATGCAGGATCCGCTGGACGAGGTGGCCAGGCGCGTGGCCAAGCGCTACCGCCTGATCTGCTTCGATGAGTTCCACGTATCCGACGTGGCCGACGCGATGATCCTGCACCGGCTGCTGTTCAAGCTGTTCGAGTACGGCACGTCCTTCGTGATGACGTCCAACTACGAACCCTCGACCCTGTATCCGGACGGCCTGCACCGCGACCGCATCCTGCCCGCGATCCAGCTGATCCAGGCGCGCATGGACATCATGAACGTGGACGCCGGCGTGGACTACCGCCGCCGCTCGCTGGAACAGGTGCAGTGTTATCACACGCCGCTGGACGAGCGTGCCCAGAACGCTTTGCAGGAAGCGTTCGACAGCCTGGCCGATACGCCGCCCCAGGATCCGGTGCTGCACATCGAACACCGCGAGATCCGCGCGCTGGCGCTGGGCGGGTCGGTGGTGTGGTTCGATTTCGCCACGCTTTGCGGCGGGCCGCGTTCGCAGAACGATTATCTGGAATTGGCCAATCGCTTCCACGCGGTGATCCTGTCGGGCGTACCCCGCATGGGACCGCGCCAGGCTTCCGAGGCGCGCCGCTTCACCTGGCTGATCGACGTGTTCTACGACCACCGCGTCAAGCTCATCATGTCCGCCGAATGCGAACCCGAGGAGATCTACACGGAAGGCGCGCTGGCCAATGAATTCCACCGCACCGTCTCGCGCATCCTGGAAATGCAGTCGCGCGAGTACCTGGAGTCGGAACGCCGCCACACCGTGTCGTTGTAGTCGCGCCGCATCTGTCCGGATTTTCCGGGCAGATCGCGGTTGAAATTGGTAATACAAGTCATTATCAATTAAGATTTGGAGACTTCTGGTCCAGCACCGCAGTTTCCAACGTGTCTTCCACCCTCCTGTCCGCATCGGCCGCGCGCACCGACCCTCCCGCCGCGCCCGTCGATGGCCTGTACCGCGATCATCGCTCCTGGCTGTTCGGCTGGCTGCGCCGCAGGCTGGGCTGCGAGCACCGCGCCGAAGACCTGGCGCAGGACGTGTTCCTGCGGGTGATCCAGGGCCGCAAGGCGGTGCGCGCCACCGAAGCGCGCGGGCTGCTGACCACCATTGCCAAGGGTCTGGTAGTGGACCACCAGCGGCATGCGGCGCTGGAACGGGCCTATCTCGCCTATCTGGCCGCCATTCCCGAGGCCTATGCGCCATCCCCCGAGGAACAAACCGAGCAGCTGCAATCGCTGGCGCGGCTGGACCGTTTGCTGGACGGCCTGCCGCCCAAGGCCCGATCCGCGTTCCTGCTGTCGCAGCTCGACGGGCTGACCTATCCCGAGATCGCCCGGCGGCTCGAGGTTTCCTTGAGTTCGGTGCAGCAATACATGGTGCGCGCCATGACCGCGTGCTACGCGGCCTTTGATGACTAGCGCCGCGGATCCCGCCGCGGACCCCGTGGCGGGCCAGGCGATCGCCTGGTGGGTGCGGTTGCAATCCGGCCTGGCCGGAGCGGCGGAGCGGCAGTCCTGTGAGGCATGGCTGGCGCAAGACCCCGCGCACCGCTGCGCGTGGGACCGCTTGCAGCGCATCAGCCAGGACGCGCGCCGCGTGCCGGCGGCATTGGCGCATGGTGCGCTGACGCGCTCCGCATCGTCCTCGCCCCGATCGACCGGCCGTCGCACGGTGTTGCGCGGATTGCTGGCTATCGGCGGTACGGCTTTTACCGGCTGGGCTGCCTACCGCCACACACCGTGGCAGCGGCTGGCGGCGGACCTCAGCACGGGCGTCGGCGAGCGGCTGGCGGTAGCGGTGGCGGATGGGCTGCACATCACCTTGAACAGCGACAGCGCGGTGCGCCTGCATGTGCAGGGCGATGCCCGCGGCATGGACCTGCTGCGTGGCGAAGTGCTGGTGCGGGCCGAAATGCGGCCCGGCATGGCGGCGCTGCGCGTGGATACGGGGCATGGCGAGCTACGCGTCGAGCAGGCGCGCTTCGATCTGCGCCGCACCGCCGAAGGCGCGCGCGTGGGCGTGTACGAAGGCAGTCTGGCGCTTTTGCGCGGCGGCGCGGTCACCCATGCGGAAGCCGGGGAGCGCCTGCAATTCTCCGAACACGGCGACGTCGGCCGTCTTGCATCCGATTCCGACCGGCTGGCCTGGACCGACGGGCTGGTGGTGGCCAAGGACTGGCGCCTGGACTATTTCGCGCAATACCTGGCGCGCCAGCGGCTGGGCATGATCCGGGTGGACCCGGCGGTGGCGGGCCTGCGGCTGTCGGGCGTCTTTCCGCTGGACGACGCCGAGCGTGCGCTCAAGGCGCTGGAGTCCACCTTGTCCATCCGCGTGACACGACATACGCAGTATTGGCTGCAGGTCGGTCCGCGCGAGGCGTGAGCGTTACAAATTTTTTTGCCTGCGGCTTGCAGGTTTTCCGATCCCGTACGGAAGGCAGGGATAGATACCACCGTACAGGGAGAGTTTTGTGTCCGTTTCATCTCACCCGCGCTTGCGCGCCCCCTTGTCCGCCGGCCGCGTGGCCCTGCTGGCCGCCATGTGCGCGGGCGGGCTTGCCGCCGGCATGCCGCAGTCCTGGGCGCAGCCGGCGCCCGCCTCCGCGAATGCGCCGCGCAGCTACCAGATCGCTGCCGGCTCCTTGGCCGATGCCCTGACGCAGTTCGCGCGCAGCGCCGGCGTGGTCCTGTCGTTCGACCCCGCGCTGGTGCGGGGACGCCGCTCGGACGGGCTGGACGGCGCCTATTCGGTGGGCGCGGGATTCGCCCGCATCCTGTCGGGCAGCGGCCTGCAGGCGCGCGCGCAATCGGGCAATACCTGGACCCTGGCGCAGGTCGCCGCGCCCGCGGGCGACACGCCCACGCTGGCGCCAGTGACCGTGTCCGGCCTGTCCGACAGCCCGATCACGACGGTGGGCTATGTCGCGACGGTGAGCGCCAGCGCCACCAAGACCGACACGCCGCTGATCGAAACGCCGCAGTCGGTATCGGTCGTCACGCGCGAGCAGATCACGGAGCAGGGCGCGCAGACGCTGAACCAGGTTCTGCGCTACACCGCGGGCGTGGCCACGGAATCGCGCGGCGCCACTGCTACGCGCCTGGACCAGTTCAGCGTGCGCGGCTTTTCGGCGTCGACGTATCTGGACGGCCTGCGGGTATTTGGCGGCCGCGACGCCTTGCCGCAGGTGGACGCCTATCGGCTGGAGCGCGTGGACGTGCTGAAGGGACCGGCCTCCGTCATGTACGGGCAGGGCGGTCCGGGCGGCGTGGTCAACCAGGTCAGCAAGCGCCCGCTGGAAGAGACGCTGCGCGAGGTCGAGGTGCAGGTCGGCAACTACGACTACCGCCGCGCCAACTTCGATTTCGGCGGTCCGGTCGATGAAGACGGCAAGTTCCTGTACCGCCTGGTCGGCTCGGGCTACATGTCCGACGGCCAGGTCAAGGACACCAAGGAGCGCCGCTACTTCGTATCGCCGGCCTTTACCTGGAAGCCCAGCAGCGACACGACGCTGACGGTGCTGACCAACTTCCAGCGCGATCCCGACATGGGTTCCTACGGCAGCGTGCCGGCCATGCGCACGCTGCTTTCCGCGCCCGACGGCATCCGCCTGCCGGCCGATTACTACGACGGCGACGCCAACTTCGAAAAAAGCGATCGCAAGAGCTATTCGCTGGGCTACGTGCTGGAGCACCGCTTCAACGACAACATCAAGGCATCGCAAAGCCTGCGCTGGACGCGCGCGGAAGCGCAGTACCGCAGCATCTACGGCGCGATGACCAACAACTACGGCTACACCGACAAGACCTACCGCTACCAGCAGCGTGCGTCGATCGCGACCGATGTGGACGTGGGCGCGCTGGTGCTGGACAACAACGTGCAGGCGCGCTTCAACACCGGTCCCTTCGCCCATACTACGTTGCTGGGTTTTGACTACCAGCACGTCAAGACCGACACGCTGTCCGGCTTCGGCACCGCGCCCGCGCTGGATGTGCTGAACCCGAACAATCATCAGAACATCCCGGTGCCGGCGTTCTCGTCGGACGCAACCTCCAAGCAGTACCAGACCGGCCTGTACTTCCAGGACCAGATCAAGATCGACCGCCTGTCGGTGTTGCTGGGCGGACGCTACGACTGGTCGCGCACCGTGGGTGAGACCACCACGATCGCCACCGGACGGGTCGCGCCGTCCTCGCTGAATGCGGAGAAGTTCACGGGCCGCCTGGGTGCGATCTACAACTTCGACAACGGCGTGGCGCCGTACTTCAGCTATTCGGAATCGTTCGAACCGCAGTCCGGCACGGGCTGGCAGAACAAGCCGTTCAAGCCGATCGAGGGCAATCAGTACGAGGTCGGCATCAAGTACCAGCCGCCGGGCAGCGCCACGCTGCTGTCGTTTGCGGCGTTCGACATCCGCCGCGAGAACATGACCACCACCGATCCGGATCCGACCCACATCTGCGGCACGGCCGGCGGACGCTGCTCGATCCAGGCGGGCGAGCTGCGCACGCAGGGCATCGAGCTCGAAGCCAAGACCGAGCCCCTGCGCGGCCTGACGCTGGTGGCTGCGTACTCCTTGATGGACAACGAGTACTCCAAGGGCTATCCCAACGCCGCGGGCCTGAACCTGAAGGGCAAGACGCCCGTGGGCGTGCCTTCGCAACAGGCGTCCGCCTGGGCCCGCTACCAGTTGCAGGAAGGTCCGCTGGCGGGCGTGGGCGTGGGCGGCGGCGTGCGCTACATCGGTTCCTCGTATGCCAACGAGACCAACACGCTGAAGGTGCCGTCGGTCACGTTGTTCGACCTGATGCTGGACTATGACCTGGGCCGCGCGTCGCCGTCGCTCAAGGGCATGCAGGTGGCGCTGAACGTGCAGAACCTGTTCGACAAGGAATACATCGCCTCGTGCTCGGGCGATTCCTGGTGCTGGTACGGCTACCAGCGCTCCATCAAGGCCAGCCTGCGCTATCGCTGGTAAGCCTTGCCGCTATTTCGAAGTGAGAATGGTTATAATTTAAACCCTCCGAATCGGACCCGGGCCGCGGGGCTGGTCCGATCCGGTCCTCTAAAGGAAATCAACAATGACATTCGCAAGAACCTTGGCTGCCATCGCCTTGTTGAGCACGGCAGGGGCCGCGCAGGCGCATTTTGTTTGGTTGGAACGCAGCGCCGAGGGACCGGCCAAGGCGTATTTCGGGGAATGGGCGGATGATGTGCGCGAAAAGCGCGACGGCCTGCTCGGCAAGATCATGGTCGCACCGGTCGTGACGGGCGCCGGCGGCAAGGCGCTGAAGACTTCGGGCGAAGGCGCGGACTTCCTCGAATTCGCGGCGGCGGGCAAGGGCGACGTGCGTCTGCGCCAGGCCTACCAGTTCAAGGACACCCTGGTGCAGTACGGCGCCAAGGCGGGCCGCGCGGACACCGAGGGCAAGCTGGACCTGGAGCTCGTGCCGGTCGCGGCCGGGACCAACGCCTTCGTGCTGCAGTTCAAGGGCAAGCCGCTGGCGAAGACGGAAGTCACCGTTTTCGGCCCGCCCAAGTGGGAGAAGCGCTTCCACAGCGACGAGAACGGCCGCATCGAGATCACCACGCCGTGGCCCGGCCAGTACGTGCTCGAAGCCGCCCACGTCGAAGACAAGCCGGGCGAGGCCGACGGCCGTGCCTACGCCAAGATCCGCTACGTTTCCACCACTACCTTCAACGTGTCCCAGTGAAAGCTCCCGCTGCCGGCGCAGGCATGATGCGCTACCGTCTGGCCGTCTTTTCCAGGGCGGCGGCCGCCATCCTGGGCGGCTACGCCCTGGCGTCGGCGGCCGCCGCCTGCCTGGCGATCTGGCTGCCCATGCGGCGGCCGGACGCCGTGGTCACGGCGCAGATGCTGTCCTTCGTGTTCTACGCCTGCGGCGTGATCTGGGTCTTTGCCACGCGCAATGCCTGGCGCGCCTGGGCCGGCGTGCTGTTGCCCGCTGCCTTGATGGGCGCGCTGTTCCTGGCCGGCCGGGCAACGGGGGCGGCATGAAGGCGAAAGTGGAAAGGGCGCCGGGCGAGGAAGGCCTGCGCCAATCCATGTCCTGGTTGCATACCTGGTCGGGGCTGATCTTCGGCTGGGTGCTGTTTGCGATGTTCCTGACCGGCACGCTGGCGTTCTTCCGCCCCGAGATCACGGCCTGGATGCAGCCCGAGATCCAGGTGCGGCCCGCGCCTGCTGCGCAGTCCGTGGCCGCCGCGCAGAACTACCTGGCCGAACACGCGCCCGACGCCACGCGCTGGTTCATCACGCCGCCGTCCGACCGCGAGCCGTCGGTCCAATTGCTTTACCAGGTGCCCAAGCCCAAGCCGGGTGAACGCGGCTTCGTGCGCGTGAAGCTGGATGCGGCCACCGGCCAGGCCGTGACCGCGCGCGAGACTCGCGGCGGCGACTTCTTCTATCGCTTCCATTTCGAACTGGAAACCGCGTTTCCCTGGGGGCGCTGGCTGGCCAGCATCGCCGGCATGTTCATGCTGGTGGCCATCATCAGCGGCATCATCACCCACAAGAAGATCTTCACCGATTTCTTCACGTTCCGGCCCGGGAAAGGCGGGCAGCGCGCCTGGATGGACGGCCACAACGCCTTGTCCGTGCTGGGGCTGCCGTTCCACCTGATGATCACGTTCAGCGGGCTGGTGCTGTTCATGGCCATGCTGATGCCGGCCGGCATCCTGGCCGTCTACGAGAGCCCGCGGCAGTATTCCGACGACGTTTTCAAGTCGTTCAGGATCACGCCCGCGCGCAACGAGCCGGCGCCGCTGATCGCGCTTGCGCCGTTGGTGGAGCAGGCGCAGCAACACTGGCAAGGCGGCCGGGTGGGGCGCATCACCGTCAACCATCCCGGCGATGCCGGCGCGACCGTGACCCTGGTGCGCGACGCTGCCGACGGCGTGTCGTTCGGCAAGCTGGCGCCCTACATGCGCTTTGACGGCGTCACAGGCGCACTGCGGGAAAGCGAGGACGAACTCGGCGCCACGGCGCGTACGGCGGGCGTCATCGTCGGCCTGCACCTGGGTCTGTTTGCCGAACCGTTCTTGCGCTGGCTTTATTTCCTGGTCAGCATGGCGGGCACGGCCATGGTGGGCACGGGCCTGGTTCTGTGGATCGCCAAACGGCGGCAGAAGGCACGTCCGGGCGCGCGCGAAGCATTCTCGCTGCGGTTGGTGGATGCGCTCAACGCCGGCACGATCGCGGGCCTGTTCATCTCGATCGCGGCCTTTTTCTGGGCCAACCGCCTCTTGCCCGTCGACCTGCCGGGCAGACAGTTCTGGGAGTCTCGCGCCTTCTTCGCCGCCTGGGGGCTGTCGCTGGTCTACGCCTTCCTGTTCCAGCACCGCAAATGGCGCGACCTGCTGGCCGCCGCAGCCGTTGCCCTGGCGCTGGTGCCCGTGGTCAATGCCCTGACGACCTCGCGCCATCTGGGCGTGTCGCTGCCTGCGGGCGACTGGGTCATGGCCGGTTTCGACCTGACCTGCCTGGCCGGGGCGCTGCTGTTGGCCTGGATGGCGCGCAAGGCGGCCCGCGCTGGCAAGGTGGGCGCCAAAGCGCCCGCCAAGGGCCGCGCCGCGATCAAGCCGGCGGTCCAGCCGCAGGCCGCGCCGGCCCAGCCCGCCTACGAACCTAGAGGTGATACGCCATGACGCTAGCCGCCTTCTGCCTGGCCTATGCGGGCTTTTCCGCCCTGTGCCTGGGCATGGACCGCCACTACGAAGACCTGTTCGACCGCGCTCTGCCGCGGCGTCATCGGCTGCCCCTGCGCCTGTTCGGCTGGGGGGCGCTGGCCCTGTCCCTGTGCGCCTCGGCGGCGGTCTGGGGTTGGAGCTACGGCACGGTCGAATGGATCGGCATACTCAGCATCGCCGGGCTGCTGCTGATCTGGTTCCTGACGTTCCGGCCGCGCGCCGCGCTGACCGCGGGCGGGCTGTGCGCGCTGGCGGCGCCGGTGCTGGCCGTCCTGTAGCCGCGCGCCCGGCACGTTACACTGGGCGTTTCCCCTAGCAAACGCCTCTTCGCCTCATGAATACCCGCGTCCTCACCGGCATCACCACCTCTGGAACTCCCCACCTCGGCAACTACGCGGGCGCGATCCGTCCCGCCGTCCAGGCCAGCGCGCAGCCCGGCGTGGACGCATTCTTCTTCATGGCGGACTACCACGCCCTCATCAAGTGCGACGATCCCGCCCGCGTGGCGCGCTCGCGCCTTGAAATCGCCGCCACCTGGCTGGCGGTGGGCCTGGACCACGAGCGCGTGACCTTCTACCGCCAGTCGGACATCCCCGAGATCCCCGAACTGACCTGGTTGTTGAACTGCGTCACCGCCAAGGGCCTGATGAACCGGGCGCACGCCTACAAGGCGTCGGTGGACCAGAACATGGAAAAGGGCCTGGAGCCGGACGATGGCGTGACCATGGGCCTGTTTTCGTACCCGGTGCTGATGGCCGCTGACATCGTCATGTTCAACGCCAACAAGGTGCCGGTGGGCCGCGACCAGATCCAGCATCTGGAAATGGCGCGCGACATCGCCCAGCGCTTCAACCACCTGTACGGCCGCGACTACTTCACGCTGCCGGAGGTCGTGATCGAAGAGGACGTGGCGACCTTGCCGGGCCTGGATGGCCGCAAGATGTCCAAGAGCTACAACAACACCATTCCGCTGTTCGAGGGCGGCGCCAGCGCGCTGCGCGCGGCGGTGATGCGCATCGTGACCGACTCGCGCGCGCCGGGCGAGCCCAAGGACGCCGAGAACTCGCACCTGTACACCATCTATCGCGCCTTCGCCACGCACGAGCAGGCCGCCGCGTTGCGCAAGCAGCTCGAAGAAGGCATGGGCTGGGGCGAAGCCAAACAGGCGCTGTACGACCATCTGGAAAACCTGCTGGCGCCCATGCGCGAAAAGTACTTCGACCTGATGGCCAACCCCGGCCGCATCGAAGACATTCTGCAGGCCGGCGCCGCCAAGGCGCGCAAGCTGGCCACGCCGTTCATGCAGGAACTGCGCCAGGCCGTGGGCCTGCGCAACCTGGAAGCCGGCTCGGGCGCCAAGGCCGCGCAGCCCAAGAAGGAAAAGGGCAAGGGCGCGCGCTTCGTCAGCTTCCGCGATGAAGACGGCGGCTTCCGTTTCCGCCTGCTGGCCGCCGACGGCGAGGAACTGCTGCTGTCGCAGCGTTTCGCCGATCCGAAGGAAGCCGGCGCGCTGATGCGCCGCCTGCAGTCGGAACCGGCCGATGCGGTGCTGCAGGCTGACGGGCAGGGCTATGCCGCGATGATCGACGGTGTGGCCGTGGCCACCGCGCCGGCAGGCGCGCAGGGCGAGTCCGGCGCCTTGCTGGAACGCGCGCGCGCCGCGCTGTCGTCTTTGTCGCAGGAATAAACCCAAGGGGCCGGCGCGCAGCCGGCCCGGCGGTTCAGGCCGCGCGGGCGTTGGCCACGATGCGCCCGTCGCGCACCTGGAAGCGCTGCGCGCTGCCCTGGCCGGCGATTTCCAGCATGTCGCCTTCCGTGTAGCCGGTGACGTTCGGGCAGTCCAGCCATTCCGGATTGATGAACGGGAAGTACTTCAGCGTGCCGCTGCCCTGGCTGGCGAAATCGAAGGTGGTGTTGGCGACCACTTCCGGGTCCCATTGGCTGGCGTCGAAGGTCAGCGCGCAACCCGCGCCGATGCGGTAGGTGATGCTGGCGCCCATGCTGGCGAATCCCAGTGCGCCGACGTGCAGCTGCGCCCCATTGCTCAGTTCGATGATGCGGCTGCCCAGCCGCTCCAGCGTGATGTGCTTGAAGCTGACTTCGGCGCCGTCGACAAGCAGGTGCGAATACTGGCCCAGGGTGATTTCGCTATAGACGCCGCTGGCGTTGGTTTCCTTGGCGGCGAGGGTTGCCGTTTCATTGGCGGCAAGCGTGATGGTATGGGACATGGCGGGGCGGATCTCCGGTCGTTCGGGGCAGGGCGCTGTTGTTCTTGTGCTGCTCCCCGGCAGGCGCTGCGCGCCATGGCGCGCCTGCTCGCGGGGGGCTTGTGCCGCCTTGCGGCCTGGCGCCGCCGGGTTTTATTATTTGGACACAATTAGATATTTTCTATCATTTTTGATAGGTTTGGCTTGAGACTACGCAAGTAACCCGTCTCTTTACGGGTAAGCCCTAGGCAAAAAAAAACCGGCGCATCAGGCGCCGGTTTTCCGTGGGGCGGTGCTTGCTCAGCGCTTGAGCTTGGCGAAGGCGTCCGCCATGGCGCTGTTCATGCCTGCGCCGGCCCCGGCGCCGGCGCGGCCGCCGTCGCCCTGCGGACGGCGGTTGCGGTCGCCGCCCTTGGGCGCGTCGCCGCTGCGGCGGGCGGGAGCCGCGGTGTCGTTCAGGCGCATGGTCAACGCGACGCGCTTGCGCGCCACGTCCACTTCCAGCACCTTCACGCTGACCGTCTGGCCCACCCGCACGACGTCGCGCGGATCCTTCACGAACTTCTCGGCCAGGGCCGAGATGTGGACCAGGCCGTCCTGATGCACGCCGATGTCCACGAACGCGCCGAAGTTGGCCACGTTGGTCACAACGCCTTCCAGCACCATGCCCGGGTACAGGTCGTTCAGCGTTTCGACGCCTTCCTTGAACTGCGCCGTCTTGAATTCCGGACGCGGATCGCGGCCGGGCTTTTCCAGTTCGGCGAAGATGTCGCGCACCGTCGGCAGGCCGAAGCGCTCGTCGGTGAAGTCGGACGGCGACACGCCCTTGAGCGCTTCGCGCTGGCCGATGATCTGCTTCACCTCGGCCTTGATCTTGGCGACGATGCGTTCGACCACCGGATAGGCTTCGGGGTGGACCGACGAGGCATCCAGCGGGTTGTCGCCGTTGGGAATGCGCAGGAAGCCCGCGGCTTGTTCAAACGCCTTGTCGCCAAAGCGCGGCACCTTGCGCAGGATCTCGCGGGTCGGGAAGGCGCCGTTCTCGTCGCGCCAGGCAACGATGTTCTTGGCCAGCAGCGAATTCAGGCCGGACACGCGGGCCAGCAGGGCGGCCGACGCGGTGTTCACGTCCACGCCCACGGCGTTCACGCAATCCTCGACCACGGCGTCCAGCGAACGCGCCAGCTCGCGCTGGTTGACGTCGTGCTGGTACTGGCCCACGCCGATGGCCTTGGGATCGATCTTGACCAGTTCGGCCAGCGGATCCTGCAGGCGGCGGGCGATGGACACGGCGCCGCGCAGCGTCACGTCCAGGTCGGGGAATTCCTGGGCCGCGGTTTCGGAAGCCGAATAGACCGAAGCGCCGGCTTCGGAGACCACCACGCGGGTGACCTTCAGGTCCGGGAAGCGTTCCATCATGTCGCCCACCAGCTTCTCGCTTTCGCGCGAGGCGGTGCCGTTGCCGATGGCGATCAGGTCGACCTTGTGGCGCGCCACCAGGGCGGCCAGCGTGTTGATGGTGCCTTCGCGGTCGCGGCGCGGCTCGAACGGGTAGACCGTGGTGGTGTCCACGACCTTGCCGGTCTGGTCGATCACGGCGACCTTGCAGCCGGTGCGGATGCCGGGGTCCAGGCCCAGCACGGCCTTGGGGCCGGCGGGCGCGGCCAGCAGCAGGTCCTTCAGGTTGGCGGCGAACACGCGGATGGCTTCGGCTTCGCCGCTTTCGCGCAGGCGGCCGATCAGTTCGCTTTCGAACGCCGTCAGCAGCTTCACGCGCCAGGTCCAGCGGCAGACTTCGCCCAGCCAGCGCGCGCGCGGCGTGGCGTCCAGCGCGAACAGGCCGTTGCCCAGCTTCAGGAAGCCGGCGATGCGGGCCACGCAGGGATGCGGCGTCTGCGCTTCCAGTTCGGCTTCCAGGCCCAGGCGCAATTCCAGCACGCCTTGTTGGCGGCCGCGCAGCAGCGCCAGGATGCGGTGCGAGGGCAGGGTGCGCAGCGGTTCGTTGAAGTCGAACCAGTCGCGGAAATTGGCGCCCTCGGTTTCCTTGCCGTCGACCATCTTGGAATGGATCAGTCCGGTGGACCACAGGTGCTCGCGCATGTCGGCCAGCAGGTCCGCGTTTTCCGCGTAGCGCTCGGCCAGGATGTCGCGCGCGCCGTCGAGCGCGGCCTTGGCGTCGTTGATGGACGCTTCGGGATTCAGGTACTGCGCGGCCAGCGCGGCGGGGTCGCAGGCGGGATCGGCGAGGATGCCGTCGGCCAACGGCTCCAGGCCCGCTTCGCGCGCGATCTGCGCACGGGTGCGGCGCTTGGGCTTGTACGGCGCGTACAAGTCTTCCAGACGCTGCTTGGTGTCGGCCGTGGCGATTTCCTGCTGCAGCGCTTGCGTCAGCTTGCCCTGCTGCGAGATGGATTCAAGAATGGAGCCGCGGCGCTCTTCGAGTTCGCGCAGATAGCCCAGGCGCACTTCGAGATTGCGCAGCACGGTATCGTCCAGGCCGCCCGTGGCTTCCTTGCGATAGCGGGCGATGAAGGGCACGGTGGCGCCATCGTCCAGCAGTTCCACCGCCGAAGCGATCTGGGAGGCGCGCGTACCCAGCTCGGTGGCGAGCTGCGCGACGATGCGGGCGTTGTCGACGCCGGCGGCGACGTACGTGATAGCGGAAGTTTCAGACATCTCGATACGACGACAAAAAGGAAAAACAAGGGGCGGATTGTGCCATAAGCCGCTGTTACAAAACGTGCCAGGGTGGACGGATATGTCCCCCTCGCGGCAGCCTGGCGGCCAATCCGCGGCCCGGCAGCGGGTATCATTTGGTCCTTTCCCACCCAAGTGTCTGGCGCCCGAACCGCAACCGGCACCGGTTCACCGTTGACTCGCTATGCTGGACCTGGATATCTCCGAATTCTTTGATGCCGAAGGCCCTTTGGCCACGGCCTTGCCTGGCTACAAACCCCGGCCTTCACAGGTCGAACTCTCGCAGGCCATAGGGCAGGCCATCCAGGACCGCGCCACCTTGGTGGCAGAGGCAGGCACCGGCATCGGCAAGACCTGGGCCTATCTTGTACCCGCCTTCATCCAGGGCGGCAAGGTGCTGATTTCCACCGGTACGCGCACTTTGCAGGACCAGCTTTTCGCCCGCGACCTGCCGCGCGTGCGCGCGGCGCTGGCCGCGCCAGTGACGGCCGCGCTGCTCAAGGGCCGCGGCAACTACGTCTGTCATTACCACCTGGACCGCCTGCAGGGCGACGAGCGCGCGCTGAAGTCGCGCACCGAAATCCAGCAGTTGCGCCAGATCCAGGTATTCGCCGGCATCTCCAAAACGGGCGACCGCGGCGACCTGGCGCAGGTGCCGGAAGACGCCGACATCTGGCAGCGCGTGACCTCCACGCGCGAGAACTGCCTGGGCCAGGAATGCCCGCGCATCCGCGACTGCTTCGTGGTGAAGGCGCGCCGCCAGGCGCAGGAAGCCGACGTGGTGGTCGTCAACCATGCCCTGTTCATGGCAGACCTGGTGCTGCGCGAAGAGGGCGTGACCGATCTGCTGCCCGAAGCGGACACCGTGATCTTCGACGAGGCGCACCAGCTGCCGGACACCGCCACCCGCTTCCTGGGCAGCAGCGTGTCCACGCACCAGCTGCTGGATTTCGGCCGCGCGTTGGAAGCGGCCGGCCTGGCCTACGCCCGCGAAGCCGCCAAATGGAGCGACGTCAGCCGGCATGTGGAAACGGCGGCGCGCGAGCTGCGGCTGGTCTGTGCGCCGCTGGACCGCATGCCGGGCCGCAAGGCCACCTTCGAGGCCATTCCCAATCCCGAGGAATTCGATGAAGCGCTGCTGGCGCTGCGCGAGGCCGTGGACGGCGCGGCCAAGGCGCTGGGCGCGGTGGCCGAAAAGCATCCGGACCTGATGGCGGCCGCGCGCAGCGGCGCCGAGATCTCGGTGCGCCTGAAACGCTGGGCCACGCCGGGACGGGCGGGCGCGGACCATGCCGACGAAGGTTGGGGCCGCGATGACCAGGCGTCCGAACCCGCCGTGCAATCGGCGCTGGGCGATGGGCTGTCCACGCCCGCCGCCATCCTGGAGGGTGCGGCCGCCGCGGAACAATGGACCGGTCCGGCGGTGCGCTGGGTCGAACACGGGCAGCACCATGTGCGCCTGCATTCGGCGCCGCTGTCGGTGGCGCAGGCTTTTTCCAAGTACCGCAAGCCGGGCCAGGCCTGGATCATGACCTCGGCCACGCTGTCCGTGAACGGCGAGTTCACCCACTTCACCAGCCAGCTGGGGCTGGAGAAGGCGCGCACGGGCAAATGGGAATCGCCCTTCGACTACCCCGAACAGGCCTTGCTGTTCGTGCCTCGCGGCATGCCCGAACCGCAGTCGCCGCAGTTCCTCGATCGTTTCGTGCAGACCTTGCTGCCGCTGCTGGAGGCCAGCCCGGGCGGCACGCTGGTGTTGTGCACGACGCTGCGCGCGGTGGACAAGGTTGCCAATCTGCTGGCGGACGCCTTCGACGATGCCGGCCATGAATGGCCCTTGCTCAAGCAGGGCGAGGGCACGCGCCGCGATCTGCTGGACCGCTTCTGCAAGCTGGAGCACCCCGTGCTGGTGGGCAGCGCCAGTTTCTGGGAAGGCATAGACCTGCCCGGCGACGTGCTGACGCTGGTAGCGATCGACAAGCTGCCGTTCGCGCCGCCCGACGATCCGGTCATCGAGGCGCGGCTGCGCGCCTGCCGCGCGCATGGCGGCAATCCCTTTGCGGAATACCAACTGCCGGAAGCCGCGATCTCGCTCAAGCAGGGCGCCGGCCGTCTGATCCGCACGGAATCGGACTGGGGTGTGCTCATGGTGGGCGACGCGCGCCTGGTCGAAAAGCCTTATGGCAAGCGCCTGTGGCGCGGACTGCCGCCGTTCGCGCGGACGCGCGAACTGGAAGAGGTGCTGGCGTTTTACCGGCGCAAGCAGGAACCTCAGGACTAGCGGCCGTTCACGCCACAATGAGCCGGCCCTGGGGATCGCCCGCGCCAGCGGGCGCCCCTGGCAGCCACCTCAGGCCGCGACCCGTTCCGTCCGCCGCGACATCGCCCACCAACCGGTCATGACCGCGGCCAGGCCCACGATGGGCAGCATGGCGGCATTCAACGTTTCCCAGCCCATGCGCGCGAGCGCCGGGCCCGCGGCCAGCGTGGCCAGGGCGGTGGTGGCATAGCGCAGCATTTCGGCGGCCCCTTGTACGCGCGCCCGTTCGGCGGGCCGGTAGGACTGCGCCAGCAGCGTGGTGCCGCCGACGAACATGAAGTTCCAGCCCACGCCCAGGCAGAACAATGCCGCGTGGAAGGCCGTGAGCGAAGTCGATTGCATCGCGATCACCGAGCAAGCCGCGTTCAGCGCCATGCCCATGCCGAGCACGCGGGGCAGCCCCAACCGGTTGATCAGCGCGCCGGCGAAGAAGGCCGGCGCGTACATGCCGATCAGATGCCACTGCATGATGCTGGCGCCGTCGGCGATGCTGTGCTGGCAGGCGACCGCTGCCAGCGGCGCGGCCGTCATGACGAACATCATCGATACGGAACCCACGACATTGTTGGCCAGGGCCGCGACGAATATCGGCTGCCGCATGACCTCGCCCAAAGGACGGGCCGGCAGGTCCGCGGCCTGCGTGCCGGCGGGCTGGCCGCCGGCGGCTTCCTGGTCGCGGTAGGCGATCAGCAGCAGCGCGCTGGCGACTCCCAGCAGCGCCACCATCAGATAGGCGCCGGAGAAGATCGCGGCGGGGAAGAGGTCCTTGGCCCAGGCCGCCAGCGCCGGCCCCGCGATGGCGGCGATGACGCCCCCCGTCAAGACCACGGATATGGCGCGGCTCTTGGCCTCGGCGGGCACCGCGTCGGCGGCGGCCAGCCGGTAGTACTGCGCGAAGGCCTGGAACACGCCGACCAGCGCCGTGCCCAGGCAGAACAGCCAGAAGTCGCTGGCGAACACCGCGGCCACGGAAATCAGCCCGCCGGCCGCGCCCGCCAGCGATCCCAGCATGAAGCCCGCGCGGCGGCCGATGCGTTGCATCAGCAGCGATGCATACCAGGTGACCGCGGCGCCTGCCACCGTGATCAGCGCGAACGGCAGCGTGGCCAGCGCCGGATGCGGCGCCAGCATCTGGCCGGTCAGCGCCGTCAGGGTCAGGTCGATGGAGATCGCCGCGATGTACAGGCCCTGGCAGACGGCGAGGATGCGGGCATTGCGCAGGCCGCGCGTGGAGGAGGTCATGGCTGGTGGGAGTCCGGAGGATTGACAGGCCCCACTCTAGCGCCGGAAACTATGGCAAGAATGACTATTTTCCCTCATTTCATGCCATGACCCATCGCGTCTGCATTTTGCCTGTACCCAACTTCCAGCTGCTGGACATGGCTGGGCCGCTGTCGGTCTTCCAGATCGCCGCCGAACTGGTGCCGGGCGCCTATGAGGTGGCCGTGGCATCGGCCGAGGGAGGCCTGGTCCGCTGTTCGGCCGGCGTGCCCGTGTTGACGCGGTCCTGGCGCGGCCTGCGCGCCGACACCGTGCTGGTGCCGGGCGGCCAGGGCGCGCGCGAGCCCCAGGCGGCCCCGGCCATGCTGGCCTATCTGCGCGCCGCGCACGCTCGCGGCCGGCGCGTGGCCAGCGTCTGCACCGGCGCTTTCGTGCTGGCGCAGGCCGGCATCCTGCAAGGGCGCCGCGTGACCACCCACTGGCGCCATGCCGCCGAACTGCAGCAGCGCCATCCCGCGCTGGCGGTGGAAGCGGACCGCATCTACGTCGAGGACCGCGCGGTCTGGACCTCGGCGGGCATCACCGCCGGCATCGACCTGGCGTTGGCCATGGTGCAGGCAGACCACGGCGAGGCGGTCGCGCGCGCCACCGCCCGCGAGATGGTGGTCTATCACCGGCGCACGGGCGGGCAGTCGCAGTTCTCGGCGCTGCAGGACCTGGCGCCGGCCAGCGGACGCATGCGCGAGGTGCTGGCGCACGTGGGCCAGCACCTGGACGAAGTCCTGGATATCGAGCGCCTGGCCGGCGTGGCCTGCCTGAGTCCGCGCCAGTTCTGCCGCCAGTTCAAGCTGGAAACCGGCGAGACCCCGGCCAAGGCCGTGGAACGCGTGCGCGCCGAGGCTGCCCGCGAACTGGTCGAGGAGGGCGACGCCGGCATGGATGCCATCGCGCGCCGGGTGGGTTTCGGCGACACGGAGCGCATGCGCCGCGCCTTCATCCGCATCTACGGGCAGCCGCCGCAGGCCCTGCGGCGCGGCGCGCCGGCATAAAAAAAAGCCCCTGCGTCGTGGCAGGGGCTTTCTTCGCTGCGGCGGTTACGTCAGTTGAACGGGTTCCACCAGCTCTTGTCGGCCTTCAGACCCTTGGTCTTGAAGTCGCTGTTGGGGAAGTTCTTGTCGTACACGCGCTGCGAGTCGTTCTTCAGTTCGGTCAGGCCGAGCTTGTCGTAGGACTCGACCATCAGGTAGAGCGCTTCCTCGGTGGCGGGGGCGCCTTCGAAGTCGGTGATGACGGTCTGCGCGCGGTTGGCCGCGGCCACGTAGGCGCCGCGTTCGTAGTAGTAGCGGGCGACGTGCACTTCGTTCATGGCGATGGTGTTGACCAGCCAGGCGACGCGCTTCTCGGCATCCACCGTGTACTTGCTGTCCGGGTAGCGCTTGATCAGCTCGTTGAACGCGTCGTAGGACGCGCGCAGGCCCTTGGGATCGCGCTCGGCGGGATCCTGGCCGGTGATGCTGCTCATGAAGGCGCTGGCCGGGGTGAAGTTGATCAGGCCCTTCAGGTAGAGGGCGTAATCGGTGCCGGGGTGGTTGGGGTAAAGCTGCTGGAAGCGGTCGATGGCGGCCAGGGCCTGCTCGTTTTCGCCATCTTTCCAGTTGACGTAGGCAAGCTCAAGCAGCGCTTGCTGGGCGTAGACGCCGAAGGGGTAGCGGCTTTCGATCGCGGTCAGACGCTCGCGCGCTTCTTTCCAGCCGCCCGAGGCCATTTCCGCCTTGGCGTCCGCGTAGAGCTGTTCGGCGCTCCAGTTGGTGGTCTTGTCGTACTTGCTGTTGCTTGAGCCGCAACCGGCGATGACCATCACGGCGAGCAGCGCGATAACCACGCGCAAGACCGGCCCGCTTCGGGAGGCGGGATTCGAGGGAGCTGCGGAGTGGTGAATCACGAGAATCGTATCCTTGGTGTTAGCATGCAAGGCTGATTATATGATTTGTCTCCATGTCTGATACAGCCTCCGGCGCGGATCTCGTTTCCGACGACGAACTCCTGGGTATTTCCGAAGAAAACCCGCGGGGGGAACCGCAATTTGTAACAGTGCCTTCCGGCACGCGCGCCGACCGGCTGGACAAGGTGCTGGCAGGGCTGATGCCCGAGCATTCCCGCAGCCGGCTGCAGGGCTGGATCGAGGCCGGCAACGTCCACGTGAACGGCAAGCCGGGCAAGATCCGGCAGACGGTCGGCCCCGACGATGAACTCACCGTCTGGCCCCAGCCCGCGCCCGAAACCCTGGCCTTCGCGCCCGAACCCGTGGATTTCGCGGTCGTGGCCGATAGCCCCGACTGGATCGTGGTGAACAAGCCCGCCGGCCTGGTGACGCATCCCGGCGCCGGCAACTGGAGCGGCACGCTGCTCAACGGCCTGCTGTACCGCTATCCCGAACTGGCGCAGGTGGCGCGCGCCGGCATCGTGCATCGCCTGGACAAGGACACTTCCGGCCTGATGGTCGTGGCGCGCAACGAAACCGCGCAGACCCATCTGGTGCGTCAATTGCAGGCGCGCAGCATGGGCCGCGAGTACGTGGCGCTGGCCCACGGCTGGCTGGCCGGAGCGGGCAAGGTCGACCGTCCCATCGGCCGCGATTCGCGCGTCCCGGTGCGCATGAGCGTGGAGCGCCCGGTGGCGCCCAAGCCCGCCATCACCCATTACATGCCCGCCCGCCGCGGCGAGGCGGATCCCGGCGGCCGCGTCACCGAAGTGGTGTGCCGCCTGGAAACCGGCCGTACCCATCAGATTCGCGTGCACATGGCCAGCCTGGGGCACCCGCTGCTGGCCGACACGCTATACGGCGGCAAGAACATTGCGGGCGCGCAGCGGCAGATGCTGCATGCGCGCGCGCTGCACTTCGAAGATCCGGGCGGCCGCGGCGAAGTCGACTTCACCGCGGCCGTGCCACCCGACATGAGCTTGGTCCAGGAAGAGATTGCATGGAACGCGTAGTGGCAGGCCTGCCGGTGGTGACTGGCCCGCAATGGCCGGGCGTGAACTACTTCTGCACGACCCGGGCAGGGGGCGTCGGCGTCGCGCCGCACGACACCTTGAATCTGGGGCGCCGCGCCGGGGATGACCCGGACACGGTCACCGAGAACCGTCGCCGCGTGCGCGCCGCATTGCCGGCCGAACCCTTGTGGCTGCGCCAGGTCCATGGCAGCGAAGTGGTGGATGCCGATCAGGCCGACCTGCCGGACGAGCCGGCGGTCGACGCCAGCGTCACGGCGCAGCCCGGCCGCGTGCTGGCGGTGATGGTCGCCGATTGCCTGCCCGTGGTCATCGCCGATGCGCAAGGCACGGTGCTGGGCGCGGCGCATGCCGGCTGGCGCGGCCTGTCGGGCGGCGTGCTGGAGAACACGCTGGCGGCCATGCGCGCCAAGGCGCCGCAGGCCTCGGGCTGGCGTGCCTGGGTCGGGCCAGGCATCGGCCCGCAGGCGTTCGAAGTCGGCCAGGACGTGCTGGACGCCTTCTCCAAGGACGATCCCGCGACCCTGCGGTACTTCACGCCGCGGCCGGGCATTTCCGGAAAATGGCTGGCCGACCTCGCCGGATTGGCTGATTTCCGCCTGCGCCGCGCCGGGGTACAAGAAGTGTCCTTGAGCGGGATGTGCACGGTGGAGGGGGCGGATCGGTTCTTCTCGTACCGCCGCGACGGCGAAACCGGACGCATGGCTTTGCTGGCCTGGCTAGGCCCTGTTTGATCTGGCGCAAGGCCCGCAGCCGGCCTTGCGTCATACCCTGTCAGGCCTCCTTGTATACCCGCATTGACAGTCCCGGACCCGGAATGCAACATCAATCGCGTAGTTTCGATAACAAGGTGTCGAAGTGAATGCCAATCTCTCCGCAGGGCCCATTCCGGTGAGCGTGGCACCGGAAGTCCTGGCCGACATTCAGGCCGAATTCTCCCGCGAGTGGCAGCGCCTTTGCGATGACGCCCGCCGTGGCGCGCTTGCGCCGCCGCCAGACCGCCGTTTTTCGGGCGATGCCTGGGCCTCCAATCATTCGCATCTGTTGCTGGCGCATACCTATCTGCTGTCGGCCCGCGCCATGTCGCGCATGGTCGACGCGGCCCAAGTCAGCGAGCCCATGCGCGACCGCCTGCGTTTTTCGATCATGCAATGGGTCGACGCGCTGTCGCCGTCGAACTTCCTGGCGCTGAACCCGGATGCCCAGCAATCCATCGTCGAAAGCGCCGGCCGCGCGCTCAACGAAGGGCTGGCCAATCTGCTGGGCGACGTCAAGAAAGGCCGCATCACGCAGACCGACGAATCGCAGTTCGAGATCGGCCGCAACGTCGCCGTGACGCCGGGCGAAGTGGTGTTCGAAAACCGGTTGTTCCAGCTCATCCAGTACGCGCCGTCGACCGCCACCGTGCACGAACGGCCGCTGGTCATCGTGCCGCCGAACATCAACAAGTTCTACATCCTGGACCTGCAGCCCGAAAATTCCTTCGTGCGGCACGCGGTGGACCAGGGCTTTACGGTGTTCCTGATTTCCTGGCGCAATCCGGTATCCAGCGACACCGATGGCGTGGACCGCGCGACTTGGTCCGATTATCTGGACGACGCGGTGTTGCAGGCGCTGCGCGTTGCCAGCGACATCACCAAACAGTCGCAGGTCAATGCGCTGGGCTTCTGCGTCGGCGGCACGATGCTGGCTTCCGCGCTGGCCCTGGCCGAGGCGCGCGGCGAGCATCCGGTCGCATCGCTGACGCTGCTGACCTCGCTGCTGGATTTCCACGATACCGGCATCCTGAACGTCTTCGTCGACGAGGCCCACGCGCTGCTGCGCGACCACCAATTGGGGCAGGGCGGGCTGATGCCCGGGCGCGATCTCGCCACCACGTTCTCGTTCCTGCGGCCCAACGAGCTGGTCTGGAATTATGTGGTCGGCAACTATCTGAAAGGCCAGAAGCCGCCCGCGTTCGACCTGTTGTTCTGGAATGGCGACAGCACCAATCTGCCTGGCCCGTTCTTCTCCTGGTACTTCCGCAATACCTACCTGGAGAACAACCTCAAGGTACCGGGCCGCGCGCATGCCGCGGGCCTGCCGCTGGACCTGACGCGCCTGGAAATGCCGGCGTACATCTTCGGGTCACGCGAGGACCATATCGTGCCCTGGGTCTCGGCGTATGCGTCGACCCAGGTGCTGCGCGGACCGCAGCGCTTCGTGCTGGGGGCGTCCGGCCACATCGCTGGCGTGGTCAACCCTCCGGCGAAGAAGCGCCGCAGCTATTGGGCGGCTGACAAGCTTGAACAGTCAGGCCATCATCTGCCTGGCGATCCGAACACATGGTTTGCGCAGGCCGTCGAGACGCCGGGCAGCTGGTGGCCCGATTGGGCCGGCTGGTTGTCGGGCCACTCGGGCAAGCAGGTCAAGGCGCGCGAAAAATTGGGCAATGCCAAGTACCGGCCGATAGAGCCGGCGCCTGGCAGGTATGTGAAAGTCCGGGCAGCCTGAAACCGCGACCAGCGGTTAGGCCCAGACGAGAAGAAGGTTAATTAACGAGGCGTCCGTCGCACACAGGAGGAAGTCCAATGAGCGGAAAACTGGCTTACGTAACAGGCGGGATGGGCGGTATCGGCACCTCTATTTGCCAGCGCTTGGCCAAGGATGGCTTTCGCGTGGTGGCAGGTTGCGGCCCCAGCCGCAACTACCAGCAATGGCTGGATGAGCAGGCAGCGCAGGGCTACACGTTCTACGCATCCGTGGGCAACGTGTCCGATTGGGACTCCACGGTGGAAGCCTTCGAACGGGTCACGAAGGAGCTGGGCCCGGTCGACGTGCTGGTCAACAACGCGGGCATTACCCGCGATGGCCTGTTCCGCAAGATGAGCGCGGACGATTGGCGCGCGGTCATCGACACCAACCTGAACAGCTTGTTCAATGTGACCAAACAGGTGATCGACGGCATGGTCGAACGCCAGTGGGGGCGCATCATCAACATCAGCTCGGTGAACGGGCAGAAAGGCCAGTTCGGCCAGACGAACTATTCGACCGCCAAGGCCGGCATCCATGGCTTCACCATGGCGCTGGCCCAGGAAGTCGCCAGCAAGGGCGTCACCGTCAACACGATCTCGCCCGGCTACATCGGCACCGACATGGTTCGCGCCATCCGCCCCGACGTGCTGGAAAAGATCGTCGCCACCATTCCGGTGCGCCGCCTTGGCACGCCGGAAGAAATCGCGTCCATGACGTCGTGGCTGGCCTCGGACGAGTCCGGTTTTTCGACGGGCGCGGACTTCTCGCTCAATGGCGGCCTGCACATGGGCTGACCCATCGCGGACCGCCAGCGGGCGGCCCGTCGGCGCCGGAGGGCCTCGGGGAGAGGGCCCTCCGGATTACACTAACCCTATCCGAAGCCTTAGAGATCGCCCGATCCGGGGACAACCATGACGCAAGCACAAACCGGCGCCAGCCTGCGCCTGATTAAAAAGTACCCCAACCGTCGCCTGTACGACACCCGGACCAGCACCTACATCACCCTGGCAGATGTCAAGCAACTGGTCCTGGCAAACGAAGAATTCCAGGTAGTCGATGCCAAGAGCAGCGAAGACCTGACGCGCAGCATCCTGCTGCAGATCATCCTTGAAGAGGAAAGCGGCGGCATGCCCATGTTCTCGTCGAACATGCTGTCGCAGATCATCCGTTTCTACGGCCATGCCATGCAGGGCATCATGGGTTCCTACCTGGAAAAGAACATCCAGGCCTTCATGGAAATCCAGCAACGCATGGCGGAACAGTCCAAGGGCCTGTACGGCAGCCAGTTCGGCCCCGAGGCCTGGACCCAGTTCATGAACGTGCAGACGCCCATGCTGCAGAACATGATGAACAACTACATCGACCAGAGCAAGAATCTGTTCGTGCAGATGCAGGACCAGATGCAGGATCAGACCCGCGCCATGTTCTCGACCTTCCCGTTCACGCCCGGCGGCACGCAAGGTCCCGGACGCAAGTAACGGCGGGGCCGCGCCAGGCGCGCGCCTCATCGATCAACACCCCAAAAGCCGGACGGAGATCCGGTTCTTGGGGTGTTTTTTCATCATCGCGCGCGGCCTTTTGCTCGCGCGGCATGCAAAAGAACCGACCCCAGGAGTGCAAGCATGAGACTGAACAAGGCGTTTTCCCGCTTGGCCTGCGCGGCATTGGCCGGCTTGACGGCCGTGTCCGCGTCGCCCGCCGCTTGGGCTTGCACGCGCGTGGTCTTCCATGGCGCCAACCAGCAGGTCGTTACCGCGCGCTCCATGGACTGGAAGAACGACATCACCAGCAATCTGTGGGTATTGCCGCGCGGCATGGCGCGCAGCGGCGAGGCCGGCCCGAACTCCCTGCGCTGGACTTCGCGCTACGGCAGCGTGGTCACGTCCGGGTATGACGTCTCCACCACCGATGGCGTGAACGAAGCGGGCCTGAGCGCCAATCTGCTGTGGCTGGCCGAATCGCAGTACCCGCAATTCGATGCGAAGGGCAAGCCCGGCCTGACCATCGCGGCGTGGGCGCAGTACGTGCTGGACAACTACGCCACCGTCAAGGAAGCCGTGGCCGCGCTGGAGCAGGAACCCTACACCATCGTCTCGGACAACGTGCCCGGCGAGGACCGCCTGACGACGCTGCACCTGTCGATCTCGGACGCCAGCGGCGACAGCGCCATCGTCGAATACATCGGCGGACGCCAGGTGATTCACCACAGCCGCGATTACCAGGTGATGACCAACTCGCCTCAGTTCGAACAGCAGCTCGCGCTCGACGCCTATTGGCAGCAGATCGGCGGCACTACCATGTTGCCGGGCACCAACCGCGCGGCCGATCGTTTCGTGCGGGCATCGTTCTACATCAACGCCATCCCCAAGGATCCCGATCCCAACAAGGCGCTGGCCAGCGTCTTCAGCGTGATACGCAACGTCTCCGTACCCTACGGCATCAGCACGCCCGGACAGCCCAATATCTCGTCCACCCGCTGGCGCACGGTCTTTGACCACCAGCGCAAACTGTATTTTTTTGAGTCGGCCCTGACGCCCAACACGTTCTGGGTGGATCTGAAGGCCCTCGATTTCAGCCCGGAAAGCGGCAAGGTGCTGAAGCTGGACCTGGGGCCGGATCAGCGCCACACGTTTGCGGGCGACGCCACGCGCGACTTCCAGCCCTCGGCGCCGTTCAAGTTTCTCGGGCTCTGAGTCATCCGGGGCCGCACCTCTTTCACCGCTTGATCAAACGCAATGATCCGCAGATTTCCCTGGCTCGAGGTTCAGGGTTCTGTCAGTTGATTTGGTTACATTAATGAAAACGGTTCTTGTTTGTATTTTAAGAGCCGTCGTCTCATTCGTGACTCAAGGATTATGCACATGATCAAGAAAGCCTTGGCCCTGGCCATCGTCGCCCTGAGCGTTTCCGCCGCGAACGCGGCCGAATACCCCATCGGCAAGCCGGTGGAAAAGGGCGGCATGGAAATCGGCGCGGTATACCTGCAGCCGATCGAAATGGACCCCCCCGGGATGATGCGCCCGGCCAAGGATTCGGATGTGCACCTTGAGGCCGACATTCACGCCACCGCCGGCAACAAGACGGGCTTCCCTGAAGGCGAGTGGGTGCCCTACCTGGTCGTGAAGTACGAAATCCAGAAGGTCGGCAGCCAGAACGTGCAGAAGGGCACCTTCATGCCCATGGTCGCCAACGACGGTCCGCACTACGGCGAGAACATCAAGCTGGAAGGACCGGGCAAGTACAAGCTGAAGTACACCATCCTGCCGCCGACCGAGGACAAGATGAGCCACTTCGGCCGCCACATCGACAAGGAAACCGGCGTGGGCCCGTGGTTCGAGCCCTTCGACCTGGAATATGAATTCGTCTACGCCGGCACCGGCAAGAAGGGCGGCTACTGATCGTGCGCAGCCTGCTACGCGTTGCCGCCGCATTGCTGATCGGCCTGGCGGGCCTGGCCGGGGCGGCATCCGCGCAGGCTGACGAACTGCCCACGTTCACGCTGACCTTCAAGCCGAACGGGACGTTCGAACCGGCCACGCTGGAAGTGCCGGCGGGCCGGTTCAAGATCGAGCTCATCAACGAGAGCAACGAGCCGGTGGAATTCGAAAGCATTCCGCTGCGCAAGGAAAAAGTCCTGGGGCCGGGCGTGAAGTCTTTCGTGGTGATCACTATTTCCCGCCCCGGCGAATATCCCTTTTTCGACGATTTTCACCAGAGCGTGAAAGGCACCTTGGTCGTCAAGCCCAAGGAATAAGCGGTAGCAATATATGGAACAGGTCCTCTTTATCGTCTGGCGTGAAAGCGTCGAAGCCATGCTGGTGGTGGGCATTCTCTACACCTGGCTGCGCTCCACGCCCGAGGGCAAGCGCGGCCTGAACTACCTGTGGGGTGGCGTCGCGGCAGGCTTGGCGCTGGCCGTGGCCCTGGCGCTGGTGCTGCTGGGCGTGTCCACCTGGCTCAGCGACGAAGGCCAGGAATGGTTCCAGGCCATCATGTCGCTGGCCGCATGCGCACTGGTGGTGCAGATGGTCGTGTGGATGAAGAAGCACGGCCGCACGCTAAAGGGCGAACTCGAAGGCGGGGCGCGCGCTTCCGTCGCCAGCGACAACTGGTGGGGCCTGTTCGTGCTGGTGGCCATTGCCGTGGCGCGCGAAGGCAGCGAAACCGTGGTGTTCCTGTACGGCACCGTGTCGGCGGGCGAGGGCGGCAGCGACATGCTGATGCTGGCGCTGGCCGGCGTGGCTGGTTTCGCGGTGGCGCTGCTGACGTTCTGGCTGCTGCAGCTGGGCGGCAAGCTCATCACCTGGCGCCGCTTCTTCCGCGTGACCGAAATCCTGTTGCTGCTGCTGGCCGGTTCGCTGCTGGTGGGCGGCCTGGATCACCTGATTTCGCTGGACGTACTCCCGACCATCGTGGATCCGGTCTGGGACAGCTCCTGGCTCCTGAGCGACAGCACCGGCGTGGGCAAGATCCTGGCCGACTTTGCCGGCTACCGCGCGCTGCCTGCGCTGAGCTCGGTGCTGTTGTGGGCGGCCTACTGGATCATTGTGTGGGCGCTGCTGCGCTGGGTGGGGGGCAAGCCGGCAGGCGCTGCCGCCGCCGCCCGCAGCGCTTCCTGAACCCGACTGTTGCCGGACTGAATATTTGAAGGTTTGACCATGGCAGCTGCACTCGGGAGGGCGACCTCCCGTATCGCCGACTTCCTCCGTGACCATGCCCCGCTGTTGCGCAAGCTGCAGTGGGGCATTGTTGCGATATACGCGTTCCTTTTGATCGTGCCCGCGATCCTGCCTTTGCCGGACAATGCGGCCTCGGTGTTCAACAATCTGACCATCGTCGCGCAGTTCGCGTTCTGGGGCGTGTGGTGGCCGTTCGTGCTCATCTCCATGCCCATTCTGGGCCGGGCCTGGTGCGGCTGGCTATGCCCCGAGGGCATGCTGACCGAATGGGCCAGCGAACGCGGCCAGGGCCACGCCATCCCGAAATGGATGCGCTGGGGCGGCTGGCCTTTCGTCGCGTTCGCGCTGACCACCGTTTACGGCCAGCTGGTCAGCGTCTATCAGTATCCGCTCGCGGTACTGGCGGTGCTGGGCGGGTCCACGGTCGCGGCCATGATCGTCGGCTGGCGCTACGGCCGCAGCAAGCGCGTGTGGTGCAAGTATCTGTGCCCGGTCAACGGCGTCTTCAACCTGCTGGCCAAGCTGGCTCCCTGGCATTTCAAGGTCGACGAAGAGAAGTGGCGCCATCCGGTCATCCGCATCGAGCCCATCAACTGTGCGCCGCTGGTACCGCTGCGCCACATGAAGGGCGCGGGCGACTGCCATGTCTGCGGACGCTGCAGCGGCTATCGCGGCGCGATCGAGTTGACGCCGCGTTCGCCTGAAGAAGAAATCGTGCATGTCACCCATGGCGATCCGTGGCAGACCGCGCTGCTGTGCTTCGGCCTGATGGGCATCGCGATCGGCGCCTTCCTCTGGAGCGCCAGCCCCTGGTACGTGACCGCCAAGCAGTGGGCCGCGACCTGGCTGGTCGAAAACGACATCATGTGGCCGCTGCTGGACAACGCGCCCTGGTTCATCCTGACGCATTACCCGGAAGTGAACGACAGCTTCTCGTGGCTGGATGGCGCCGGCATCCTGATGTTCGTCGTCGGCGCCACGATCTGTGTCGGCGGCGCTTCCTTCCTGTCGTTGTGGATCGCCGACCGCCTGGCGCCCGCCGCGCCGGTGGAAGGCGAACCCGCGACGCGCTGGGGTCGTCCTGGCCTGCATAAGCTGGCGCAGGCCTTGATTCCTTCCGCCGGCATTGGCGTGTTCCTGGGCCTGTCGGCCACTACCGTCAACCTGCTCAAGCACGAAGGGATGCAGGCCGCCTGGGCCGCGCCCGTGCGCTTCACGCTGCTGAGCCTGGCGGTGCTGTGGACGCTGCGCCTGTTTGCGCGCCTGCTCAAGCCGCGCCAAGCCAGCGGCTGGCGCAAGGGGCTGGCCTGGCTGGTGCTGGCGGCCGGCCTGGCGCCGTTCTGCCTGGCCTGGGTATTGTTCTTCGCGGTCTGGTAGCCCGGGTCCGAGGCTTGCGATAAAGTGGGAAACGCGCCGGCCTGAGCCGGCGCATACGTTTTCAACTATCGCTACCGCCATGGCCTCCTACGCTTTCCGCCTGCTCAACGTTTTCGCTTCCTCCACCTTCAGCGGCAACCAGCTCTGCGTGTTCGAAGACGCGCGCGGCATGGACGACGCCACCATGCTGAATCTGGCGGCGCAATTCAATCTGTCCGAAACGACTTTCATCCTGCCGTCCGACAAGGCGGCAGCGCGCGTGCGCATCTTTACGCCGGGCTTCGAGATGAAGTTCGCGGGCCACCCCACCATAGGCACCTCGCAGGTCGTGCGTGACTTGCGGCAGACGGGCGATGCGTTGACGCTGGAGTTCGCCGCCGGCGTGGTGCCGGTGACGGCGCGCGGCGATGCCTGGACCTTTACCGCGCCGTGCCCGGATGGCGTGCGCACCGCCGCGCCCGCGCTGGAACGAGGCGAAATTGCCAGTCTGCTGGGCCTGGATGCAAGCGATCTGCTGGACGATCCGATCTGGCTGGACACCGGCGCCGATCAGCTGCTGGTGCCGCTGGCCAGCGTCGACGCGGTGCGCCGTGTTGCGCCCGATGCCTCGCGGCTGGACCGCTGGCAGGCCAACAGCCTGGGCCGCAAGGTCATGTATGCCTACGCTTTCGACGACGATCGCCAGCAGGATGGCCGCCAGGTGGTGGTGGCGCGCTATTTCTACGCCAAGGCGGGCGGCGGCGTGAACGAAGACGCCGGCACGGGTTCCGCCTGCGCCAATCTGGGCGGCTGGCTGCTGCATCAAAAGCGTCCCTTGCCCGCCAGCATCCTGGTGGAGCAGGGCGACCAGATGGGCAGGCCCTGCCGGCTGTTGCTGGACGTCCAGGCCGACGGCCGGATCCAGGTGGGCGGACGGGCGCTGGAGATAGGCCGGGGCGTGGTGAACATCTGATCCGGAGCGCCGCGGGTAGCGGCGCAAAACAAGGCGGCGCCTGTGTCGGACACAGGCGCCGCCTTGTATTTCAAGAACGGGCCGCAACAGCCCGGTTGGGGTTACTTCTTGTTCTTGGCCGGGTCGACCTTGATGTTGTTCATGACCTGCTTGACGCCTTCGACGCCGCGCGCCACGGTGGCGGCATGATCGGCTTCGGCTGCGGTGCCGACGGTACCCGTCAGCTTGGTGACGCCCGCATTGGTCTCCACGGCGATGTCCAGCGCGCTCAGCTGCTTGTCGGCCACGATGGCGGCCTTGACCTTGGTGGTCACGGTGGCGTCGGACGCGTACTCACCCACGGACTGTTTCGGCTTGCCGTCGTCGGCGGCAAAAGCCATGGAAGTGAAGACGGCGCCCGTGCCCAGTGCAGCGGCGGCGATCAGCTTGCGGAATTCCATAGTCATGCTCCTTGTTAGTGGTTCAGCGCGTCGGGACGCGAGGATGGGGTAGTGTCTTGGGTGCGAGTTCTATTTCTTGCGGAATGCGCCGCCGAGGATGGACAGCAGCGCCAGTACCAGAAAGACGAAGAACAGGATCTTGGCGATACCGGCAGCGCCGGCGGCGATGCCGCCGAAGCCCAGGACAGCCGCGATGATGGCGATGACGAAGAAAACTACGGCGTAATGCAACATGTCAGCTTCTCCTGGTGGTTTATCGGATCAAGGATTGCGGTCGAAGAAGTCACGGACTTCTTTTTCGGCCTGCTCCTTGGTCTTGCCGTAACGCTCCTGAATCAGGCCCGCCAGACGTTCGGCGTTGCCTTCGGTGCGGGTCAGCTCGTCATCGGTGAGCTCACCCCAGGCGGCCTTGGCCTTGCCCGTCAGTTGCTTCCATTTGCCAGCGATGATGTCGTTGTTCATAGTGACCTCTCCATTTGCTAGCGGCATCCGGTTTGCGGCCTGTAAACCGGGCTGTCGCGGTTGAGTGGGACACTGATCAGCTAGGGCCTGTCGGTTCAAGTGATTCCGTCCAGGCCATGCATTTACCGTACGGGCCCGCGGCATGGCCGTCAAACCTGGCTGTGGGCAAATGTAACGGCCCGGCGCCGGCGAAATGGCCCGGTTTCCGGCGGGTAGGGATTGCAGGCGCACTAGATCCCGTAGTTACATTCCGGCAATGTCTTGTCCCCTTTTGAGGGAGGCTGGTAACTGGATCTGCAAGGCTGGACGCGGGCATGCGCGCTTGGCTTGCCGGCGGGCGCGCCGGTATAGTGTCCGCGGAACCCGCAAGCAGGTTCGGCCACGGAATATGGAAAGAGGAACTCGCATGACGCAACGACTTTGCCGCGCTATCTTGCTGACGCTGGCCGCGATGGCGGCGCTCGGATGCACGCACGTGACGGATCGCTATCAGGCCGCCGCGCCCGTGGTGTCGTCCAGCAGTTGACCGGCGCGCGCTGACGCAAACGGGGCGCCCTTGGGCGCCCCGTTTGTACTTCAGGAACCGCGTGCGGCTCAGGCCTGCGCGATGCGGCGCGCGATGTGATCCAGGGCTTCTTCGACCTGGTCGACCAGGATCAGGCACAGGTCGCCTGCGCCCAGGCGCGCCAGCGCCGTGTCGATGGCGAGAAACTCGCCGTGGATCTCTTCGACGTGCTTGCTGCGCGTGGCGTTGGCCAGGCCTTGCTGCAACAGGGCCAGCACTTCGCCGTCGGCGCGGCCGCGCTGGCACTGGTCCTGGTAGAGCAGCACGTCGTCGAAGGCTTCGCCGAGGATCTCGGTCTGCATCCGGATGTCTTCGTCGCGCCGGTCGCCCGCGCCGCTGATGACCACGGAACGGCGCTTGGCGGGCATGGCGTCCACCGCGCGCACCAGGGCCAGGATGGCATCGGGATTGTGGCCGTAGTCGGCGATGACCGTGGCGCCGCGGTAATCGAACACGTTGAAGCGTCCGGGCGCGGTCTGGGCGTCATTGACGAAGCTGGCCAGGCCGCGGCGGATGATGTCCGTGTCCAGGCCCAGCGCCCAGGCAGCGGCGATCGACGCCATGGCGTTTTCCACCTGGAAGGTGATCGTGCCGTTGCGCGTGAGCGGAATGGCGGCCAGCGGGTAGCGGGTTTCCTCGCCGCCCTGCGCGGTGACGATGGAGTCGCCGTCGCGGTAGACGCAGCGCAGGCCTTGGGCGCGATGCGTGGCCAGCACGGGATGATTGCGGTCTTCGGCGAAGTAGGTAATGGAGCCCGGGCAGCTTGCCGCCATTTCAGCCACGATGGGGTCGGCCGCGTTCAGCACCGCGGTGCCGGTGGGGTGCACGTGCTGCACGATCACGCGCTTGACCACGGCCAGGTCTTCGACCGTGCTGATGTAGCCCAGGCCCAGGTGGTCGCCCATGCCGATGTTGGTGACGATGGCCACGTTGCAGCGATCGAAGGCCAGGCCTTCGCGCAGGATGCCGCCGCGCGCGGTTTCGAACACGGCTGCGTCGACGTCCGGGTGCATGAGCACGCTGCGGGCGCTGCGCGGACCGCTGCAATCGCCGGTGTCGATGCGCAGGTTGTCGACATAGACGCCGTCGGAGTTGGTCATGCCGACACGGTTGCCGGCGACGCCCAGGATGTGGGCGGTCAGGCGCACCGTGGTGGTCTTGCCGTTGGTGCCGGCCACGGCCACGACCGGGATGCGGCCGTCGTCGCCGTCCGCGTACATGTTGGCGATGATGGCCTCGCCCACGGCGCGGCCCTTGCCGAAGGACGGATTCAAATGCATGCGCAGGCCGGGGGCGGCGTTCACTTCCACCACGCCGCCGTTCTGGTCTTCAAGCGGGTAGAGCACGCTTTCGGCGACCACGTCCACGCCGCAGATGTCCAGCCCGATCATGCGGGCCGCCGACACCGCGCGCGCGGCCATTTCTGGGTGCACTTCGTCGGTCACGTCGGTGGCCGAGCCGCCGGTGCTGAGGTTGGCGTTGTTGCGCAGGAAGATCAGGGTGCCGGACGGCGGCACGGAATCGGCCTCGAAGCCCTGCTTCTTGAGCGTGGCCAGGGCGATGTCGTCAAAGCGGATCTTGGTCAGCGAGGTGGCGTGGCCGTCGCCGCGCAGCGGATCGGCGTTGACCTGGTCCACCAGTTGACGGATGGTCTGCACCCCATCGCCCGTGACTTGCGGTGGATCGCGGCGCGAGGCCGCGACCAGTGCGCCGCCGACCACCAGCAGGCGGAAGTCGTGGCCGGGGATGTAGCGTTCGACGATGACTTCGGAGCTGATTTCCTCGGCCACTTCAAAGGCCTGGATCACGCGCTCGCGGGATTCGATGTTGACGGCGACGCCGCGTCCCTGGCTGCCGTCGCGCGGCTTGACCACGACCGGGCCGCCCAGTTCCTCGGCGGCGGCCCAGGCTTCTTCGGCGGTGGTCACCGAGCGGCCCATGGGCACCGGCACGCCGGCGGCGTCCAGCAGCATCTTGGTCAGGTCCTTGTCCTGTGCGATGGACTCGGAGATGGCGCTGGTCAGGTCGGTTTCGGCGGCCTGGATGCGGCGCTGCTTGCTGCCCCAGCCGAACTGCACCATGCTGCCCTGGGTCAGGCGGCGGTACGGGATGTTGCGGGCGGTGGCGGCGTTGACGATGGAGCCGGTGCTGGGTCCCAGGCGCACGTCTTCGTCGAGTTCGCGCAGGCGCTTCAAGGCGTCGGCGAGATCGAAGGGCGTGTCGTCCAGCGCGGCGCGCACCAGCACTTGCGCCAGTTCCATCGCCAGCTTGCCGACTTCTTCCTCGCTGTACTCGACCACCACCTGGAACACGCCAGGCTCGATGGTGGAGGCGGTGCGGCCGAACGTGACGGGGCAGCCGGCATGCGCCTGCATCGTCAGGGCCACGATCTGCAGCACGTGCGCGATGGAGACCGCGCCCTGATGGCCTTCCGGACGCAGCAGCCCGGTCTGCGGCAGACGGGCGCGCAGGCGTGCTTCGAAATCAGGCAGGTTGTCGATGGAGCATTCGGCGTCGGCGCAGGAAACGATGGCCTCGATCGCGGTGTTCTTGCTCCACAGATTGGGGCCGCGCAGTGCTCGGATACGGGAAACTTCCATGGCAGGTATTCCTGTCTAGCTCACGCGCGCCCCGCTAGTGCGAGGGCGCGCGCAGATATTGTCAGTATTGCTGAATCCAGCGGCGGACCAGGTCGATGGTGGGACCGGAGAAGGCTTCGTCGGACTGCAGCAGGACGAAGTCGCCTGCGGCGATGGCGTCGAGCTGGCTCTGGATGGCCTTGCCGTGGTCGGGCTCGTCCTGGATGTCCTTGACGCGGGAACCTTGCGCCAGGCCCTGGCGCAACAGCGCGCGCGCTTCGCCTGCGGGACGCTTGCTGCGCACGGTCAGGTCGTCGTAGAGCACCACGCGGTCGAACGCGTCGCCCAGCAGCTTGCCCTGTTCGATCAGGTCCGCGTCGCGGCGGTCGGCGCCGGCCGAATAGACGGCGGCGCGCGTGGTCGACGGGAACTGGTCGATGGCGGCGATCAGGGGGCGCAGCGCCGAGGCGTTGTGCACGTCGTCGACCACCACGGTGCTGCCGTTGCGTTCGAACAGCGTGAACTGCCAGGGAGCGTCGGCCTGGTCGATGTCGAAGGTTTCGATGCCGGCGCGGATCAGCTCCACGGGAATGTCCAGCGCCCAGGCCGCGCCCACCGCGGCCAGCACGTTCTCGACCTGGAAGGCGACGCGCCCGCCATGGGTCAGCGGGATCGAAGCCACGGTGGCCAGGCGTTCCTCGCGGGTGCCTTGCGCCAGCACGATGCCGCCGTCGCGCACGAATACGGCGCGGCCGTCTTGTTGCAGGTGGGCGGTGATGGCGGGCAGGGCGGGATCGATGCCGAAGAAGATCACGGCACCGTCGGATAGCTCGGCCATTTCCACCACGCGCGGATCGCGCGCGTTCAGCACGGTGGAGCCGCCGGGCAGCACCACGTCCACCTGCGTGCGGAACACATTGAACATGCGCTCCGTTTCATTGATGTCGAAGTCGCCGAGATGATCGGCGTCGTCGATGTTGGTGACCACGCCCACCTGGCAGCGGTCATAGGCCAGGCCCTGGCCCAGGATCACGCCGCTGTCGTTCTCGATGACGGCGGCATCCACGTTGCGGTTCATCAGCAGGCGCGTACCGGAAGCGAAATCGGCGCGGTCGCCCTTTTGCACCAGGCGGCGGTCCAGGTACAGGCCTTCGCTGCAGGCCAGGCCGGTGCGCTTGCCGGACAGGCTCAGCAGGCGGGCAACCAGGCGCGCCACCACGGTCTTGCCGTTGGTGCCGGTCACGCCCACGATGGGGATGCGGCCTGCATCGCCTTCAGGGAACAGGTGGTCGACGATGGCGCGGCCCACCGGGCGCGGCGTGCCGTCGGCCGGCTTCAGGTGCATCAGCAGGCCGGGGCCGGCGTTGACTTCGACGATGGCGCCGCGCTGTTCGTCCAGCGGGCGCGAGATGTCCTCGGCCACCAGGTCCACGCCGGCGATGTCCAGGCCGACGATGCGCGCGGCCAGGGTCACGGTGGCGGCGATGCTGGGGTGTACGCGGTCGGTGACGTCGAAGGCGACGTTGCCGCTGCGCTGCACCAGCACGCGCTGGCCTTCGGGCGGAACGCTGTCTTCCGACAGGCCCTGGCGCGCGATTTCCAGCCGCGCGGCGGAATCGAGGCGCACCGGGTTCAGCGGGTGGTTCTCGGTGCGGCCGCGGCGCGGGTCGGTATTGATCTGGCTGTCGATGAGTTCGGTGATGGTGGACTTGCCGTCGCCCGTCACCCAGGCCGGTTCGCCGGCGGCGGCGGCCACCATGCGGTTGCCCACGACCAGCAGGCGGTGTTCGTTGCCCAGCACGAAGCGTTCGACGATCACGCCGCTGCCTTCGTCCACGGCCACGCGGTAGGCCGACACCACTTCCTCGCGCGTGGTCAGGTTAGTGAACACGCCGCGGCCGTGGTTGCCGTCATAGGGCTTCACGACCACCGGCAGGCCGATGTCCTCGGCCGCTTCCCAGGCGTCGTCCTCGCTGCGCACGAGGCGGCCTTCGGGCACGGGCACGCCGCAGGTCGACAGCAGTTCCTTGGTCAGGTCCTTGTCGCGCGAAATGCCTTCGGCGATGGCGCTGGTGCGGTCGGTCTCGGCCGTCCAGATGCGGCGCTGGGCCGAGCCGTAGCCGAACTGCACGAGGTTGCCCTCGAACAGGCGGATGTAGGGAATGTCGCGGTCGTCGGCGGCATCCACGATGCAGGCGGTGCTGGGGCCGAGACAGTGCTTGTCGATCAGGCTGCGCAGCTTGGCGATGGCGGCGGGCACGTCGAAGGGGCGGTCTTCGATGGCGGCCATGACCAGGTCGCGGGCTTCGTTCAGGGCGGTGCGGGTGACCTGTTCCTGCCAGGCTCGCACCACGACCTTGTAGACGCCGCGGGTGGAGGTTTCCCGGGCCTTGCCGAAACCGCCGCGCAAGCCGGCCAGGTTCTGCAGTTCCAGGGTGACATGCTCAAGTATGTGGCCGGGCCAGGTGCCTTCCTTCAGGCGCGACAGGAAACCGCCCCGGACCCCCGGGCTGCAGCGGTGCTCGATCAGCGTCGGCAGCCATTCCGTCAGGCGTTCGTAAAAGCCGGGGATGGTGTTGGAGGGGTAGTCCTCCAGTTCACCGATATCCACCCACGCTTCGAGTACCGGACGGTACGTCCAAATGTTCGGGCCGCGCAAAGCCACGACATCGAGAAATTCAATGTCTTTCTTTTTCATGTTTTAATTTACGAGAGAAGCAGGTTGGCACGCGCGGACGCCCCTATGCAAGACCGCGAATTTATTGGGGTTGCGCCTTTAGAATAATGCCAACGAGTGGGGGATCCCAGATATTCCTAATTAGAAAAATCGGCTGCTACTATACGACGCCTTCAAGGCGTGAAATCGTTATGTTGTAAGGAAGGGACACGTTTGCCGCCAGTCCAGGTTGCGAACCGGTTGCCGCCTAGTAGGGCAGAGTCCTGGCCCGGTATGCGTTCCAATGAAAAAACCAAACCTGCTTTCCGGCCTTGCCGAAGCCTTTCCTGCCCGCTGGCGCGATGAAATCAGCGCCGAACTGGCGGACGGCGAAACCTTGTTGGCCTGGGTTGAAATAGACCTGGATCAGCGCCTGAAGTTCCGTCCGGGGCTGATCGCCGCCACCGACCGCCGGCTGCTGGCCCGCCATCCCGACGAACCGCGCTGGGAATCCTGGGCATACGGCCCCCAATTAAAGCTGAGCCTGACCGACCACGCCGGCGCCGCGCTGCTGGAATTGCACGACGATGGCTCCCGCCTGGGCGCGTGGCGTTTTACGCTGGCGCGCAATCCGGCCGCGTTGAAGCTGCTGGCGCAGTTCGAGACCCAGCAGGCCATCCGTTTGTCGGGCCATCAGGACGAGGAACTGGCGGAGCGCACCTGCACCGTCTGTAATAACGTCATTCCGGCGGGCGAGGAAGAATGCCCGACCTGCAACCAGGAACAGGCGGCGCCATCCACCACTTGGGCGCTGCTGCGCCTGTGGCGTTTCGCCCGCCCTTACCGCGGGCCGCTGCTGGCGGGTTTCGTGCTGACCCTGCTGGGCACGGCCGCCACCCTGGTGCCGCCGTACCTGACCATGCCGCTGATGGACGACGTGCTGATTCCGTTCCAGAACGGCGCGCCCATCGATTACGACAAGGTCCGCCTCTATCTGGGCGGGCTGCTGGCCTCGGCTTTCCTGGCCTGGGGCCTGGGCTGGGCCCGGACCTACATCCTGGCCTGGGTCAGCGAGCGCATCGGCGCGGACCTGCGCACCACCACTTATGAGCACCTGCAGCAGTTGTCGCTGGAGTATTTCGGCGGCAAGCGCACCGGGGACCTGATTTCCCGCATCGGCAGCGAAACCGACCGCATCTGCGTGTTCCTGTCGCTGCATTTGCTGGACTTCGCCAACGACATCCTGATGATCTGCATGACCGCGGTCATCCTGGTGTCCATCAATCCGTGGCTGGCTCTGGTCACGCTGGTGCCGCTGCCGTTCATCATCTGGATGATCCACGCGGTGCGCGACCGCCTGCGCCATGGCTTCGAAAAGGTCGACCGCATCTGGTCGGAGATCACCAACGTCCTGGCCGACACCATCCCGGGCATCCGTGTGGTCAAGGCTTTCGCGCAGGAAAAGCGCGAAGTGGCGCGTTTCCGCGAAGCCAACAACCGCAACCTGGAAGTCAACGACCGCGTGAACACCACCTGGTCGCTGTTCTCGCCCACGGTCACGCTGCTGACCGAAGTGGGCCTGCTGGTGGTGTGGATCTTCGGCATCTGGCAGGTGTCGCAGAAGCAGATCACCGTCGGCGTGCTGGCCGCCTTCCTGGCCTATATCGGGCGCTTCTACATGCGCCTGGATTCGATGAGCCGTATCGTCTCGGTCACGCAGAAAGCGGCTGCCGGCGCCAAGCGCATCTTCGATATCCTGGACCATGTCTCCAGCGTGCCGGAACCGCAGAATCCCGCCAAGCTGCCGCATATCAACGGCCGCATCGAGTTGCGCGACGTGGGCTTCCGCTACGGCAACCGCCAGGTTATCCGCGGCTTGAACCTGAACATCGCGCCGGGCGAGATGATCGGCCTGGTGGGTCACAGCGGCTCGGGCAAGAGCACCTTGATCAACCTGATCTGCCGCTTCTACGACGTGTCCGAAGGGGCGGTGCTGGTGGACGGCGCCGATATCCGTTCGGTGCGCGTGGCGGACTACCGCCGCAACATCGGGCTGGTGCTGCAGGAGCCGTTCCTGTTCTTCGGCACCATCGCCGAGAACATCGCCTACGGCAAGCCGGACGCCACCCGCGACGAAATCGTGGCGGCGGCGCGCGCCGCGCATGCGCATGAATTCATTCTGCGGCTGCCGCACGGCTACGACTCGCTGGTCGGCGAACGCGGCCAGGCCCTGTCCGGCGGCGAGCGCCAGCGCATCTCGATCGCGCGCGCGCTGCTGATCGATCCGCGCATCCTGATCCTGGACGAGGCCACCTCGTCGGTGGACACCACCACCGAAAAGGAAATCCAGAAGGCGCTGGACAACCTGGTGCGCGGCCGCACCACGATCGCCATCGCCCACCGCCTGAGCACCTTGCGCAAGGCGGACCGCCTGGTGGTGCTGGACCGTGGCCAGATCGTGGAGCAGGGCCCGCACGAAGAACTGATGGCTCGCGAGGGCGCCTACTACCGCCTGTATCAGGCGCAGGCGCGCCAGGCCGAGGCCGACGCGCAGGCGTCGGGCAGCGAAGACATGGCCGCCGTGGCCTGACGCGGAACCGGAATTATCGTCATGACCTTGCCGTCTTTTCAGCTGCGCCGCAATGCCTTCGGGCGCCTGGAGTTCCAGTCCGCCGATGGTCAGAACCACGAGGGCGTGCTGCCCGTGCGCGCCTTTCCCATCAGCGAACCTGGCCGCGGCCTGTCGCTCGTGACGGTGGACGGGCGCGAACTGCTCTGGATCGAACACCTGTCCGATGTGCCGTCTCCGCAGCGCGAGTTGATCGAGGAAGAACTGGCGAGCCGGGAGTTCATGCCCGAGATCCGCAAGCTGGCCAGCGTCTCCACCTTTGCCACCCCCAGCACCTGGCAGGTCGATACCGACCGCGGCCCCACCTCGTTCACGCTGCGCGGCGAAGAGGACATCCGCCGCCTCAGTCCGCAGACCCTGTTGATCGCCGACAGCCACGGCATCTTCTATCTGGTGCGCGACATCCAGTCGCTGGACAAGCACAGCCGCAAGCTGCTGGACCGCTTCCTCTAGCCCTCAGCCTTCCCGCGGCCGCTTGAATGGGGAGTGCGTTTCCAGCTCTCCCAGATAATCCGTCACCGCAGCGGTTTCCTCGTCCAGGAAGTTCTGGATCGCGTCCGCGAAGCCGGGATGCGCGACCCAGTGCGCCGACCAGGTGGGCGTGGGCAGCAGCCCGCGCGCCATCTTGTGTTCGCCTTGCGCGCCGCCCTCGAAGCGCGCGATGCCGTGGACGATGCAATAGGCGATGGACTGCATGTAGCAGGTCTCGAAGTGCAGCCCCGGAACGTATTCGGTCGCGCCCCAGTAACGCCCATACAGCGCGTCGCCGCCCGCCAGGTTGAGCGCGGCGGCCACCGGCTGGCCGTCGCGCTCTGCCAGGATCAGCACGAAGGCCTCGGGCTGTTCGCGGTACGCGCGGCGGAAGAATTCGTGGTTCAGGTAGGGCGGATTGCCATGGCTGAAGTAGGTGCGGCAATAGCATTCGTAGAAGAAGTCCAGCTCGGCCTCGCCGATTTCCGCGCCGCGCATCCAGCGGTACGACAGCCCGGCGGCCGCGACCTTCTTGCGATCCTGGCGGATCTTCTTGCGCTTGTCGTGGCTCATCGTGGCCAGAAAGGCGTCGAAGTCCGCGTAGCCCGGATTGGTCCAGTGGAACTGCACGCTTTCGCGGATCATGAAGCCGGCCTCGCGCAGCGCGCGCATGTCGGCCTCGGCAGGGAACAGCAGGTGCAGCGACGACACCTTGATCTCTTCGGCGAAGGCGACCAGCCCGCGCACCAGCGTGGCGCGATCCTCATCGTTGCCGGCCAGCAGCCTGGGGCCGGTGACCGGGGTGAACGGAATGGCCGACAGCAGCTTGGGGTAGTAGCGCAGCCCGTGGCGCTGGAAGGCGTCGGCCCAGGCGTAGTCGAATACATACTCGCCGCGCGAATGGGATTTCAGGTACAGCGGTGCAGCGGCGGCCAACGCATCGTCGCGCCACAGCGCCAGGTAATGCGGAGCCCATCCGGTCTGAGGCGCGGCGCAGCCGGTCTCGTGCAGCGCGCGCAGGAACGCATGGCGCAGAAAGGGCTGGTCGCCTGCCAGCGCGTCCCATTGCTGGGCGTCGATGCGGGACAGGTCGGTCTCTATGGTCAGGCGCAGGGAATCCATGGGTGAATGATAAAGTCTCCGTGTATGCGCGCGGCCTGCGGCCACGGCGCTTTCAAGGGATTTCGGATGGGCGCGAGGCCGCCCGGCACAGAGAAGCATATGGATAGCAACACGACGCCCGCCGCGGCCGGGCATCGCCAGGATTGCCTGCGCGGGCAGGCGCTGGCGGCCCTGGCCGCGACGGCCTGGCAGGACAAGCTGGCGGCAGTGCGCGCCATGTCGGATGAGGCGGCGCTGGACTGCGAGCGGACATACACGCCCACGGCTGGACTGCCGGGCCGTCCTGCCCGGCCCGAGCTGGTGGCTCCCGCCCAGGTCAAGCAGCGTTCCATGGCCACCGAGGAAGGGCGCGCGGCGCTGCTGCACGCGCTGGCGCACATCGAATTCAATGCCATCAACCTGGCGCTGGACATCATGTGGCGCTTTGCCGGCATGCCTCAAGCCTTCTACCTCGACTGGCTGCGCGTGGCGCGCGAAGAGGCCTATCACTTCGATCTGCTCAGGCAGCGCCTGGCCGCCATGGGGTGCGCCTATGGCGACTTCCCCGCCCACAACGGCCTGTGGGACATGGCGCAGCGCACGCAAGAGGATCTGCTGGCCCGCCTGGCCCTGGTGCCGCGCACGCTGGAGGCGCGCGGCCTGGACGCTTCTCCCGCGATCCGCGCCAAGCTGGCGGGAGCGGGCGACGCGGAAAGCGCCGCCATCGTCGACATCATCCTGGCCGACGAGATCGGCCACGTGGCCATCGGCAATCATTGGTACAAGCAGCTGTGCGCGCAGGCGGGCAAGGATCCCGTGTCCTGCTATGCCGAACTGGCGCAGCGTTACGACGCGCCCCGGCTGCGCGGCCCCTTCAACCTGGAGGCGCGCCGCGCCGCCGGATTCGACGACGCCGAGCTTGCCGCGCTGCAGGCCGGTTGATTGGAAAACATGAGCACCGACACTTTCATCAAAGCGCTGCGGACCCGCTGCTTGCGTCCACTGACCATCTTCTTGACGGGAGGCGCGCTCATTTCGCTGGCGCCTGCCGCATCGGCCGCCGACGCGTTCGCGGCCTGCCTCGCGCAATTGCGCGGCCCGGCGCTCAAGGCCGGCGTGTCGGGCGCTACCTTCGACACCCAGACGGCGGGGCTCGCGCCCGACATGACGGTGCTGGATCTGCTGGACGCCCAGCCGGAATTCAAGACGCCCATCTGGGACTACATGGCGGCCCTGGTCGACGATGAGCGCGTGGCCGACGGCCAAGCCGGCATGGCGCGCTGGCAGTCCGACCTGGACCGCGCCGCGTCGCGCTACGGCGTGGACGCGGCCACCATAGCCGCGGTGTGGGGCGTGGAAAGCAACTACGGCCGCACGCTGGGCGGCCGGCCCCTGCTGACGTCGCTGTCCACGCTGTCCTGCTTCGGCCGGCGCCAGGCCTATTTCCGCGGCGAGTTCTTTGCCACGCTGAAGATCATCCAGGACGAGCACATCGCGCCAGAACGTTTGACCGGCTCCTGGGCGGGCGCCTTCGGCCAGACCCAGTTCATGCCCTCGACGTACTTGCGGCTGGCGGTGGACTTCGATGGCGACGGCCGCCGCGACCTGGTCGACAGCGTGCCGGACGCGCTGGCATCGACGGCCAACTTTCTGAAGCGGGCGGGCTGGAACAGCGCGCTGCAATGGGGCTATGAAGTCCGCCTGCCGGCGGGCCTGGATACGTCGGGCGCGGGCCGCAAGAACAAGCGCGCCATGTCGTATTGGGCGGGGCGGGGCGTGACGCGCGCCGATGGTCAGCCGCTGCCCGCGGGCGACACGCCGGCGGGCCTGCTGCTGCCGGCTGGCAACAAAGGTCCCGCCTTCCTGGTCACGCGCAACTTCGACGCCCTGTACTCCTACAACGCCGCGGAAAGCTATGCGCTGGCCATCGCCCACCTGTCCGACAGACTGCGCGGCGGCGGTCCGCTGGCGCAGCCCTGGCCGACCGACGATCCGGGCCTGTCGCGCGCGCAGCGGCGGGAATTGCAGCGGCTGCTGATTGCCCGGGGCTATGAGATCGGCGAACCCGATGGCATGATCGGCGCCCGTACCCGGCAAGCCCTGCAGACGGTGCAGCGCGAACTGGGCCTGCGGCCGGACGGCCGCGCCGGCCTGAAGTCCTTGCAGGCCTTGCAGGCAGGAAAAACCGCCAACTGACGGGTCGGAATCGATAAGCTTTGTAAAGATGCCGGGTGTCATCCATCGGATGACAGGCAGGGCGGCAGGCATGGGCCTATACTGAATCTCCGTTTTTTCAGGAGCACGATGATGAGCCTATTGGATACCTTGGCCTCGATGGCCGGCGGCGGTCAGCAAGGGGGCTCGGCTTCGCTGCTGCCCGCGCTGATCGAGCAACTGAACAAGTACCCGGGCGGCCTGACCGGCCTGATCGCCAGCTTCCAGAAGGGCGGCTTGAGCGAGATCGTGGCCTCGTGGGTGGGCACCGGCCAGAACATGCCGGTCAGCGCCGATCAGCTCGGTTCCGTGCTGGACCCTGGCGTCGTCAACGAACTGGCCGCCAAGACCGGCCAGGACACGGATTCCGTGTTGGGTTCGCTGTCCTCGCTGCTGCCGCAGCTGGTGGACAAGGCGACGCCCAACGGCGAGGTCCAGGGCGAACAGCAATTCAACCCGGCCGACCTGCTGGCGTCCTTGTCCGGCATCTTCGGCAACCGCGCAGGATAAGTCCTATCGCCAGGCAGCCCATGCAGGCTTCTGCGCCTGCTTCCACCGGCCGGCGGCGTCTGTTGCAGGGCCTGGGCGCGGCGGCGCTGGCCGCCAGCCTGCCCGCCTGCGCGCCGGCCTGGTCGGTGCAAAGTACCTTCTGGCAGCTTTGGCCCAGCCATCTGGAATTGAGTCCAGAGGCCTGGCGCGAACGCATCGCCGCCATGCATGCGCTGGGATTCCGCGAGATCATCATCCAGTGGGTAGGCGCCAGCGGCGGGGCGCAGCCCTGGCAACTGCCCGCGCCCACGCTGGCGCTGATCTTCGACGCGGCCGAGCGCCTGGGCATGGGGCTGCAACTGGGCCTGCCCTACGACGAGCGCTGGTGGCGACAGCTTGGCAATCCGGATGACGCGGCGCTGGCCGAATTCCTGCAAGCCGCGCAGACGCAGGCGCTGGCCTATGCGGGGGCGTCGAACGCGACCGGGCTGGCGGCGTTTCGCGGCTGGTACATCCCTTACGAGATCGAGCAGCACAGTTGGGCCGCGCCCGGCCGCCAGGCGCGGTTGGCGCAATGGCTGCGCGAGCTGTCCGATCCGCTTGCGCAACAGACGGGACGCGCGCCCGCCATTTCCACCTATCACAGCAAATTGCCAGGAGCGCTGAGCCTGGCCGACCTGTGGAACGGATTGTTGGATGTTGCCAAGCTGAGGCCCATGGTCCAGGACGGAGTGGGCGTGTCCGGCATGGCGGCGTATGAGGCGCTGGAGCCCCTGCATCGCATGCTGCTGGCGCGGCGCGCGCCATTCGACCTGATCGTCGAATTGTTCGAGGAACTGCCGTCCGAACGCCAGGACGGCACCACCTTCAATGCCCGCTCCGCCGATGCGGCGCGCGTGCGCCGGCAGTTGCGCATCGCGCGGCGCTACCGCGCGCAAAGCGTGGTCGCCTTTGCGGCGGACCCCTGGCTGATCGGGCCTACGCCCGAGGCCGAGCGCTTGCGGCGCGAATGGCCGCTCTAGGCGGCCGTTTAGCGGTCGGGAAGGGAAGGGTCAGCGCGGTTGCGCCGCGGCCATGGCCTTGAGCTGCGCGCAGGTCTTTTCCTTGTCGGCCGCGCTCAGCGTGCCCAGTTGCACCTTGGCTTGGCTGTAGGACTTCGAAAAAGCGGCGTCGAAGTCCGCAGCGGACATGCCCTGGGCGCTGGTCGCGGTCTTCTGTTGTTGCTTCATCTGTTCGAGCTGCGCTGCCGTGTAGGCGCCGCAGTATTCGGCGGCGGCATGCATCTGGCCGCTCACGGCCGCCAGGTTGGGCATCTGACCCTGCATGGTCTGCTGGGCAAGGGCGGCGCTGCAGGCCAGGGTCAGGGCGACGGTCGTCAGGGCGATACGGGCTTGTTTGAACATCGGCAATTCAATCTCCAACGCGGTGAGGGATGGGGTTTGCACGCCTGGCGATCGCGCTGCCTGCGTGGCGCGGAGCACTATGCCCGAATCATTGTTATAGGCTTATGAATCGATGTAATCGTGTGTATCAGCGGCTCAGTACGACAGCGTCATGTTCATGAACCAGCCCTTGGCGCGGTCGCTTTCGCCGCCGCCCAGGCTGGTGCGGTACTGGACGCCGAAGTCCAGATAGGAGCGCGGCGCGTTGTAGTGGTCTTCGCGGAACCAATAGCGCACGTTGAAGCCCGGTCCCACGCCCAGCGACCAGGAGGTGCCATGGTCGGACAGGACCACCGACTGGTTGCCGTAGCCGGGCAGGTCGTTCAGCTTGGCCACGCTTTTCTGCCACAGCCAGTCCGCGCCGACCACCGCATACGGAAACAGCACCAGCTTGTCGCTGATGCTGGTGGCGCGGAAGCTGCGGCCCACGCGCAGCTCGCCGGACAGGAAGGCCTGGTCGCGCTTGAGGCGGCCCGAGGAACTGCCCAGGTCCTGCTGGCGCTGGCCCTTGGAGTCCACCGAGTAGGCGGTGTAGTTGGCGCTATTGTCGTCCCAGAGATAGCCGCCCTGCGCATAGCCTTCGATGGTGAGCCAGCTCGGCACGTCCACGCGCAGCTCGCGGCCATGGTAGTAGCCGTAGGTGAGGTAGGTCATCCATCCGCCCGCGTTGCCGTTGAGCTTGTAGCGCGACCGCGCTCTGGTCCTGCAGGTTGGGGTAGGCGCTGTGGAAGGCCTGCTGCGCCGCGCATTGCACCGCGCTGGATTCCGGATAGGCGTAGCCCTGGCGGGTGGCCGACCCCAGGAAGAAACGCCGTTCTATGCCGAAGGTCACGCCGGTGTCGGCCAGCAGGTAGCGCAGGCCCAGCGCGCCGATGGTGCTGGGGATGCCCGCGGCCGAGCTGCTGTTGCGCAGGCGTTCGTCGGCCGAGCGGTTGTCCGGCGTGCTTTCTCCGGTGCAGGGATCCACGTTTCTGCGCGACTCGTAGGTGCTGCCGCCGTCGTACAGCGTGTTTGAGCTGCGCGCATAGGCTTCGAGCATGCCCCAGCGATTGTTCAGCTGCGGCGGACGCCAGAAGATTTCCGCAGTGCTAAATACCACGTCGCCTGGCGTGTTGATGGCGGCGCCGCCCATGCTGGAGTTGGCGGGGCGCGCACCGCGGTAAGACGCGGAGAACGAGCCGCCCCATTCGCGCGACAGGGCGGCGACGCCGCTGCGCGTGTTGTAGCGCTCAAGCGGCGTAAGGCCCAGCTGGCCGGCATCGTCCATGTCGATGGCTTGCTTGAGCGAGTCGGTGGCGGCGCGGTTGTCGCCCATTGCGGACTGCGCATAGGCCTGGTCCAGGATCAGGCGCGGCGGCGCCTGGCCGGTGGCGCGCGCGGCCGCGAAGTCGGACGCGGCGCCCGCGGGCTGGCCCAGGCGCTGGCGCGCGTAGCCGCGCTGCGCCAACAATTGGGCCGAGTCCGGCTGGCGGGCGATGGCGTCGCTCAGCCGGGTTTCCGCCTCGGCGGCTTGCGCCTTGTTGCCGGCGGCCAGCGCGGTCGTCAGCAGCTGGGCATAGCTTTCGTTGTCCGGCGCTTGCGCCACGGCCTGGCGCGCCAGGGCGATGGCTTCCTGGTAGGCGCCCTTGTCGTAGGCGGCATAGGCGCCCGTGGCGGCCGCGCTGCCCGGAGCCGGCGCGGCGGGCGCCTGGTTCGCGGCGATCTGCTTCTGAAAGGCCTGTTGCCTGGCCTGTAGCGCCACCTTGTTGGGCGCGCCCAGCGCCAGCGCCGTGTCCACGGCCTGGCTGGCGGCTTCATAGCGCTGTTGCGCGCCCAGCGATTCCACCCACAGCAAGGCCCATTCGCCTTGCCTGGGCACGGCGCGGAAGGCGCGTTCGGCGCCTGCCGCCGCCGCTGCGTAGTCCTGTCGGCCATAGTCCGCATAGGCGCGCGCCGCCACGGGATAGGCGCGCTGGTAAGGGGTTTGCGGCGCGGATTTGCGGGCAGGGGCGGGGGTTTGTACAGGCGCCTGCCCGGAAGCTTGCGCAGGCGTTTGCGCCGCAGGCTGCGCGGGCGTGGCGGCTACCGCGGGCGGACGTTGCAGGTTGGCCTTGGCCTGGCGCAGTTCGGGCGTGCCCAGGCCGTCGGCGATCGCCGCATCGGCCGCGCGCGCGGCCTCTTGGCGCTTGCCCTGCTTTTCCAGGGCGTACACCAGCAGCAGCCGCAGGCGGGCCACGTCGGGCCGCAGGCGGATGGCGTTCTCCGCCATGATCTGGGCGGTTTCGTAATGGCCGGCGTCGTACTGCTTGTAGGCCTGGTCGGCGAGTTGGTAGGCGTCGCCTTCCAGCGGACGTTCGGCTGCGGCGGCGGGTTGCGCGGCCGCTTGAGGGACTGCGGCCACGCACAGCAGGGCGCTGAAAGCCAGCGTACGGGAAATGACGGTCATGGAGGTGTGGGCCTGTGCGATAGCGGGTCCGCGGGGTGTTCGGTCTGCGTCGGGGCGCCTTGCTGGAACGAGAGCGCTTCGTGCAGCGTCTTTTCGTCGAGCCAGCCCCGTTCCATCAGGATTTCGCCCAGCGGCCGCTTCTCGCGCGCCTGGATCTCCAGCGCCTGCTCCAGCATCTGGTGATCGATGGCCTGCCAGGACAGCAGCAGGTCGCCCAGGCGCTGGCGTTGCTGCGCCAACTGGTCGGTGGAGGGGAAGTCATGCATGGTCTTGTCCCAGGCCAGCCGCTTGCCCGTGATCAGATGGCCGATGAACAGGCGCCAAGCCCGCGCCGCCGCCATGGCGTTGATGAAGTTGCCGACGATCATGCGCGGCATGGACAGCAGCGCATGCTCCCAGCCGTACATGCGGCCGACGAAGTACGCGCGTTGCACCACGCGCAGCAGCAGGGCCCCCGCGTTCAGCCACATCAGCGTCACCAGCCAGCCGCCCGGACGGAAATAGGAGGGGTAGTAGACCTTCCACCAGCCGAAGCGGTCGGCCAGATAGAAGAGAAAGAAGTTGGCCAGCAACAGATAGGCCAGTATCGCGATGAAGGATGTGAACAGTCCCTTGCGGTCGCGGAACAGCAGGTACTTGGTGGCCAGCGACCCGGTCCATCCCACCTGCTGCCAGCCTTGCAGGCCGATGCCCAGCGTCCAGCGGGCCTTTTGCCGGTAAGCGGTGCGGAAGGTGTTGGGGAAGTACTCGCGCACGCCCAGCGGCATCTTGATGGCGGAGATCTTCTCCCGCCCCAGGCCGAACCAGGAGCGGCGGCGCGTCACGTACTCGACCTCGAATTTGCCGAAGATCTGGCGCATGCCGCGCTGGGCCAGGCGCGCGCCGATGTCGTAATCCTCGGTCAGCGTGTCGGTATTGAAAGGCTGGTTGTTGGTCTCTGCCGCCAGCACCTCCAGCGCGTGGCGCGAGAAGCAGGTGCCGACGCCGGCGGACGGCACCATCTTGGACAGGCTTTCGCGCACCACCAGGTCCTTGGTGTGCCATTCGGCGAACTCGTCCATGTAGGTGCCGGCGACCAGTTCGTGCCACTCCCGCTCCAGCGACGTGACCGGCAACTGGATGAAATCGATGCGCGGCAGCAGGTAGTTGTAGTACTTGAGTTCCAGCGGGTGCAGCACGTCTTCGCTGTCGTGCAGGATCACGCCGGCGAAGGGTTCGGGCTGCTGGGCGTTCTGCGCGAAGATGGCCTGCACGATCCAGTTCAGGCAGTCGGCCTTGCAGGTCGGTCCGTCGTGCGGCACTTCCACCCGTATCAGTTGGCGGTAGCGCCGCCGCATGCGTTCCACTTCCTTGATGGTGCGCTCGTCGTTCTGGTAGGTGCCCGCGAAGATCATGTAGTTCTTGTATTCCAGCGTCGACACCATGTTTTCCAGCATGGGCGCGATCACGTCATATTCCAGCCAGGCCGGCACCATGATCGCCAGCGGCTGTTCCCGCTTGGCGCGCAACTGTTCCGCGCTCAGCGGCGCATACTGGCGCTTGACCGTCAGCCCGCGGCGCAGTTCGCGCAGCCAGAACCAGCCGTCGATGAACAGGTCGTCCAGACTGGACAGCAGGATGATGACGCCGACCACCGCCGTCACGATCTCCAGGCCGCGGTAGTAGTCGGCGATGAGGTAGGGCCAGTAAAGCGAGGACATGGCGCCTCCGGGTTACTTGCTGTCCTTGTTCTTCCTGCGGGTGACGCGCAATGCGGCGATCAGGATCAGGAGCAGGACCAGCAGGCCCACGCTCATCGCCGGGACGCTCCACGACAGGTAGTTGCGCCATTCGAAGAAGGCGCTTGCGCCCGCCCCCGGCGGCTGGCCCGCCGCGGGATTGGCGCTGTCTATCCAGGCCAGCGGTCCCGCCGCGCCGATGATGGCGATGTTGCCGCGGTTCAGCACGAAGGGCGCCTGCGGCATCACCGGATTTTGGCCCAGCGTGTGCCACAGCAGGCCGTCCTGGCCGCCCGCGCGCACCACTTCGGCCGTGCTCAGATTGTCCAGGCCGGAAATGTCGAGCCAGGGCGCGTTCTTGCCATCCACCGTCAGCTGCTTGCGGTCCGTGACCTTGACCATGGGTTTGGCGCCATCCACCGCGACTTCCATCGCCACGAAGGGGCCGCCGGGCTTGGCCGCCTGGCCCGCAGGCGTGAGCGACAGCGCAGCGCGCGTGGCGGACAGGCCGCTGGCCGTGGCGATGCCGATGACGCGCTGCAGGCTGGCCGGCGCGTCGGCCAGATAGCCGTCGGGGATCAGCAGCTGGGGACTGCCCGCCAACAGCGGCAGCAGTCCCACGAAGGTGCCGTCCGGCTGAGCGCGGCCCGGCTTCACGTAGCTGGTGGGCAGCACGTTGACGGGATAGCCTTGCGGGATTTCGTTGCAATCGACCGATACCGGCTGGCGCTGGAACGTGACGCGCACCGCGTTGGTGAGGCCCAGGGCGTAGCCGGGCACGCGCGCCGTCAGGCGTTCGGGATGGCCGTCGGCGTCCATCTGCTTGGCGGCCAGCAGGATGCCGTTCCAGAACACCGAGGCGACCGGGCGGGTGGCGGAGGCGCCCGGCGCGGCGGCCAGGTCCATGACCAGTTCGTCCGGCATGCTTCCGTCCGCCGACACCGCGGCCAGCGCGAACGTGGCATTCCAGTCGCCGCGCGCGACCACGTCGAAGCTGGCGGACGATCCGCCCAGCGCAGTCAGGCGCATGCCGCCTTCGCCCGAGGCTTGCGGCGGTTCGGCCGTCTTGACCTGAGCCTGGCGCGTGACCAGGATGCGGCGCCAAGCCGTGTCGAAGGCGCCCGCGCCCTGCGCGCCGGCATCGGCGGCCACGGCGATGACCGCCTGCCGGCCCAGCGGCGCGAGGCGGATCTCCTTGGAGGGCAGGTCCTGGCCGGCCAGGGGCATGCGCTGCTGGCGCCAGGCCTTGAAGGCCTCCGCGGCGTCGGCGTCCTGCGCCAATTGCGCCTGCAAGGCGTCCAGCGCCTCGTTGTAGCGGGCCCGCAGCGCGGCGTCGGCGATCACCACGTCGCCGCTCACGGCGGGGGCGCCCATGACCAGCAGCGCGCCGATCTCCGCGGCGTTGCCCAGCTTGTGCTTGTCACTGGCCGCCAGGGCTGCGAAAGCCGGCACCTGCCCCAGTCCGTTTGGAGCCTGCAGGCCGCGGGTGTCGATCTCGTCGCCGACTGCCGGGAAGGCGCGAACCGCAACCCGCTTGCCGCTGCGCTCCATCGCCACGCCCATGCGCCATGCGCTGTCGAAGGCCTGCTGGTCGAGCTTGGCGCCCGCCACCATCAGCACGGGCTTGCCGGGCAGGGTGCTCCAGGCTTCGTCCAGGCTGCCGATGGCCGATGCGTCGTAGCGGTAGCTCAGGCGCGTGCGCGGCGACACCATCAAGGCGTTGGCGGTGGCGCGGTTGCTTTCGCACTGGCGCTGCGCGATCTCCGATTGCCAGTCCACAGCCAGCCGCACGAAGCCGGTGTCGCGCACGCGTTGCTCCACGCTCAGCTTGCGCGTGGCCGAGCCCTCGCCGTCGGCGATGCGCTGCGCCGTCTGCGGCACGCCGTCCACCCACAGCACCATGCTGGCGCGGCCCGGTTCGCCCTTGATGTAGCGCGCGTCGAAGTCCAGCGTGGCGTCGGCTATCGGCACGCCGCGCGGCACCGGCAGGTAGAACTCTTGGCGCGCGTCGCTGTTGCTCAGCACCACCGGTTCGCGGATGCCCAGGTCTTCCAGGCTGGTGTCGCGCGTGACCCAGTCGTCGCCCAGCAAGCGCCGCAAGGCGTCGCCCGCGGGACTGGCCATCGCTCCCAAGGGGAGCAGCAACCCGGCGGCGATCAGGGCGCGGCAGAGGGTGCGGGCGGCGGGGGAGTGCGGGGCATGGGGCATGAGGGCTCCGGTGGTGAGGGGCGTGGGGCGGCTAACGGGCCGCGGCCGGTGCTTGAGGCGCAAACTCGGATACGGCGCGGCCGCAAAGCGCGTCGACGATGCGTTGGCTGGCGAGGCCGTCGCCATAGGGATTGATGCGGCGTGAGAACGAGGCGTGCAGTTCCGGGTTGTCGAGCAGGCGGTTCACTTCGGCCAGGATGCGCTGCGTATCGGTGCCGACCAGCGTCACCGTGCCGGCCTGCACGGCTTCCGGGCGTTCGGTGACGTCGCGCATCACCAGCACCGGCTTGCCCAGGTAGGGCGCTTCTTCCTGCACTCCGCCCGAGTCGGTCAGGATCAGGTAGGCGCGCTGCATGAACCAGACGAAGTCCAGGTAATCCAGCGGGGCGATCAGATGTACGCGCGACAGGCCGTCCAGCTGCGCCATCACCACGTTGCGCACCTGCGGATTCAGGTGCACGGGGTAGACGATCTGCAGGTCCTCGCGCCGCGCCAGTTCGGCCAGGGCGGCGCAGATGTTCCGGAAGCCCTCGCCGAAGCTCTCGCGCCGGTGCCCGGTGACCAGCAGCAGGCGGCGCTGCGGATCCAGCCAGCCGTAGCGCGCCGCCAATTGCTGCGCGAGCGCGCCTTCGGGCGCGAGCTTGGCGCAGGTCAGGGCCAGCGCGTCGATGACGGTATTTCCCGTGACCGTGATGCGTCCCGAGAGGTTCTCGCGCAGCAGGTTGGCGCGCGATTGCGCAGTGGGCGCGAACAGCCAGTCGCCCACCGCGTCGACCACGCGGCGGTTCATTTCCTCGGGGAAGGGCTTGGCCAGATCGCCGGTGCGCAGGCCGGCTTCGACGTGGCCGATGCGGGCGCGGCGGTGGAAGGAGGCCAGCGCGCAGGCCGATGCGGTGCTGGTGTCGCCGTGGACCAGCACGCAATCGGGCTGCTCCGCCTCCAGCACGCTGTCCACCCGGCTGATCAGCCGCGCAAACAGGCCGTTGAGCGTCTGGTTGGGCACCATGATGTCCAGGTCGTGCTGCGCCCGCAGGTCGAACAGGGCCATCACCTGATCCAGCATCTCGCGATGCTGGCCCGTCACGCAGACGACGCTCTGGATCCGGGGTTCGGCTTGCAGCGCGGACACCAGGGGGGCCATCTTGATCGCTTCGGGACGGGTCCCGAATATGGAAAGGACTTTCATCGCAAGAGCGGGCCCCCTACGCCGGTGGCATTTTCTTGCGTAGATTATGTATTGAAAGTAATCGTAATATGTGACGGTTTATTTCATGGAAAGGGGGTTGCTGGAAAATTTGGGGACAATCTGTTGCTTTCGCGCGATACCCCGCACTATTTACCCAGTGTCATGCCGCCGTCGATCGTGACGATCGAGCCGGTCATGAACAGGAACGGCGGCCTGGTCAACGCGATGATCGACGCCGCGATTTCCTGGGTGGTTGCCAGGCGGTTCAGCGGATGCATGGCTGCAAGCCGCGCCTCGTCCAGTTCGCCCGCGTCGATGGAATGCTGGATCAAGGGCGTCTTGACGTAGCCGGGCGCCACCGCGATGACACGGATGCCGTTTTCGGCCCATTCATTGGCCAGCGACCGCGTCAGCGTCGCGACGCCGGCCTTCGACACGGCGTAGTGGGCGCGGCCCTTCATCATGACCATGCCGGCCACCGATGCGATGTTGACGATGACGCCGCCGCGGGCGCGCAGCGCCGGGTACAGGGCATGCGCGCAATAAAAGGTGCCGTTGAGGTTCACCGCCAGGACCTGGGCCCATTCCGCCGGGTCCTTTTCCGCAACCGGGGCACGGCTGCCGGCGATGCCGGCGGCGTTGATCAGCAGGTCTACGCCGTCCAGCTGTGCCGCCGCGCGGGCCACGCTGGCGTAGTCCGAAACGTCGACGGCGACGGCGTCATCCGCTGCGGTCCGGTCCCACACCACGACCTGCCAGCCTTCGGCGCGCAACTGCCGCGCGCATTCCTGGCCGATCCCGCTTGCGCCGCCGGTGATGACGGCGATCCTTGCTTGAGTATTCGTGCTCATGTCTGACTCGCTATGTAGGTTGTGTGGATTTCAGGTGCCGGAGGCAGCTGCTTGCGCGGCTGGCGCCGCGCGCCGGTTGCGCACGCACAGGATTGCCAGGCCCGCGCTCGCCAGCGTCGCCAGGGCGAACACCTGGGCCGCGAGTTCCCATTCGCCGCCGCTGGCCTGCATGACCGCGCCGGTCAAGGTCGGGCCGAAGAAGCCTCCCAGCGAGCCAATGGTCGTCACCAGCGCCAGGGGGCCGGCGTTTGCGCCGATGTAGTTCTGCACCGCGGCATTGAGCGGACCGTAGTACGCGATGGTGTAGCCGGTGATGATGGATACCACGGCGAGGAACGCCGCCAGGGACACCGTCGCCGCGCCGTGCAGCATCAGGAAGCCGCCCGCGCCCGCCAGGCAGACGATCGCCAGGTGCCAGCGGATGTCGCCGGTGCGTTCGCTGCTGCGCCCGACCACGTAGCTGAACACCAGCGCCACGACGTTGGGGATCATCAGCAGCGCACCGATTTCCAGCGGCGTGATGCCATACAGCTGCTTGAGGATGGTGGGAAGAAAGTACGCCAGGGCAAAGGTCGCGGCATACGCGGCCAGCAAGATCAGCAGCAAGCCCCACAGCATGGGCTGGCGGAAGACGGCGAATCCGTGCGTCCAGGAAGCGGAGGGGGAGGCGGCGCGGGCGGGAGCCTCGTGTTCCATGACGGCGCGCAAACCCTGGCGCTGGTCGTCGCTGAGCCAATGGGCCTCCCGTGGCGTGCCGGGCAGGTAGCGTAGGATCAGCAGGCCCAGCAGCATCGTGGGCAGGCCTTCGATGAGGAACAGCCAGCGCCAGCCCGGCATGCCGACGTCGATCTTCAGCAGCGCGCCCGCCAGCGGCCCGCCGAAGATCATGGCCAGCGGTAGCGCCATGATGAAGATCGAATTGATGCGGCTGCGGTAGCGCGGCGGAATCCAGGACGCGATGTAGAAATTGACGGCGGGGATGAAACCGCCCTCCGTCACGCCCAGCAGGAAGCGCAGCGCGTAGAACGATTTTTCGCCGTGCAGCGCGGCCATCAGGCAGGAGACCAGGCCCCAGGCCAGGAACATGCAGGCCAGCCAGCGCCTGACGCCAAAGCGTTGCAGCGCCAGGTTGGCGGGCACGCACACGCTGGCGTAGCCGATGAAGAACAGTCCCGCGCCAAACCCGTAGGCCGCCAGGGAGATGCCCAGGTCCGCGCCCATCTGCAGCTGCGCATAGCTGATGTTGGTGCGGTCCAGGAAGTTGAGCAGATATCCTGCGAACAGCAAGGGCAGGACGCGGTTGCGAAAGCCGGCGACAGCCTGTTCGGCATGCGCCAGATCTTCATTGCGGATCATGGTTGGTCTCCTGTGTCGTCCGCCTTGGTGGCGGATCTCGCTAGGCTGGGATTGCGGTGGCGCGGGGCAGCGCGCCGCCGGTCGTGGTTTCAGGTGCGCCCCGTCAACCGGGCGTACAGGTCGGTATCCGGCCTGGCGGCGCCGCGCCAGGCGACGTGCTGATCGGGTCTGATCAAGGTGAGGGGGGCGGGGTAGAGGTTGGCGACGCCGCCTTCGTCCGGGCGGATCAGCGTCAAGGGCACGCCCGCGGCCCGCGCCGCGGATACGGCGGCATCGACGTCGCGGGCGGCCGCCGTGGGCAAGGCCAGCAGCGTAAAACCCGAACCGAAATGGTCGTACAGCGAGCTGCCGTCGTGCAGCCAGGCATGCGGGGCCAGGGCGCCCGGGCGGGACGACGGCGTGTAGTTGATGAAGTCCCGGGCCGGCTCGGGGCTGCCGTCAGGCACGATGACGGGAGAGTCCCCATATTGGTAGCCCAGCACCACGCCCAGGGTGGCGAACTCGCGCATCTTGGCCGCGCAGATGCGCGCGCCGGCTTCCTGGCGGGCCTGTTCGCCCGCGGCGCCGGCGTCTTCAAGATGGTCGGCCAGCAAATGATTGCCGAGAATCGAATGGTTGTGTTCGGCTTCGTCCAGTACCCATTGGTGCACGGGCCGGCGTTCCCGTTCATAGCTGTCGATGAGGGCGGGGCCGCCCCAGCCTTGCAGCGCCGCGGCCAGCTTCCAGCCCAGGTCCACGCTGTCGGCCACCCCCATGTTCATGCCATAGCCGCCGAAGGGCGGATGCAGATGGCAGGCGTCGCCCACCAGGAAGACGCGCCCCTGGCGGTAGCGGTTGCCCAGCAGCTTGCTGGCGGTCCATTCGTCGCTGCTGAGCACCTCGTAAGGCAGGTCGATGCCGGTGGCGCGGGCGATCATGGCGCGCGCGTCGATGTCGCTGGCGCGCCGCTGCGGGTCCACATGAGTGGGCATGAAGAACCAGGTGTCGCCGCTGTCCATCGGGCCGATCAGGCTGGGCGCATCGCCGTTGATCTGCCAGTACATGATGGCGGGTCCGTGCCGATGAGCCTGGGCCAGTCCGGGGGCGCGGAACACGATGTTGTAGTTGCGGGACAGCCCGTAGCTGCCTTCCATGCGCGTGCCGATCAGGTCCCGCACCAGGCTGCGGGCGCCGTCGGCTCCCACCAGGTAATCCACTTCCAGTTCGATGTCGCGGCCTTGCGCCAGATCGCGCAAGCGGGCGCGCACGCCGCCGGCATCCTGCGTCAGGTCCAGCAGTTCGGAGCGGAACCGTATCTCCACGCCGGGCAGGGAGGCCGCATGCGAACGCAAGACCTCTTCCACGGTGTATTGGGGAATCCATTGCGCGTGTTCCGAGTACAGCGGATTGCGGCCGGGGGCGCAATACATGGCGTTCTCGTGCCGCGCGAGCTCGAAGCCGGCCAGGCGGGTGCAGAACACGACGTTGGAGGGGTAGTAGGCGCCCAGCGGCGATGCCGCGCGCAGGCGGTCGGCGATGCCCCAGCGGCGTAGGTGTTCGCGTGTGCGCACATTGGTCGTCTTGGCGCGCGGCGCGTATCCCACGCGGTCATTGCGCTCGATGAGCAGGCACGGAATCTTCCTGTGCCCCAGTTCGATCGCCAGACTCAGTCCGGCCGGTCCGGCGCCCACGATCAGCACGCGGGGCGAGGCTCGCTTCTCCACCTTCGGTCTCCTCGGTTGCCTGCTTTCCTTGCAGGCTTTGGACGCATCCTAGGCCTATGCCGCCGATGCTGAAAGATGGCAGAATTGGCTTATCGATATCAAATCTGAATCACTTGGCATGAAGCTCAACACCCTGCGGGATTTCCTGGCCGTGGCCGAACGCGGCGGCGTCAGGGCCGCGGCCCGGCATCTGGACACGCCGCAGCCGGCCATCTCGCGCAGCATCCGCGAACTGGAGAAAGAGCTGGGGTGCGTGCTATTCGAACGGCATGCCAAGGGCGTGCGCCTGACCCCCATGGGCGCCGTGTTCCTAAGGCGGGCCAACGCCATACGCCATGAGCTGCAGCGCGCGCGCGACGAGATCGGCCAGTTGAACGGGGAATCCCGCGGACGGGTCACGCTGTGCATGTCTACGGCGCCGCATCTGGGACTGTTCGCCGAAGTATTGCGCGAGTTCCGGGCGCGCTACCCGGACACCCATCTGGAAATCATCGACGGGGTCTACCCGCTGGTGGAAGCGTCCCTGCTGGACGGCACCGTGGACTTCTATATCGGGCCAGTGCCCACGCGCACGCCTGGCGAGCTACAGGTGGAAAAGCTCTTCGACAACACGCGCGTGATCGTCGGCCGCAAGGGCCATCCGCTGGCGCGCGCCCGCTCCCTGCGTGACCTGGCCGGGGCGCAATGGATTACCACCTCCATCACGCACAAGGCCGAAGAAGAGCTGGGTCCGCTATTCGAGAAGCATGGCCTGCCGCCGCCGCACCTGGCCCTGAAGGCCCAGTCCGCGCTGACCTTCATCACCGCCCTGACCAACTCCGACCTGCTGATGATGCTGCCGGTGCAATGGTTGCGGTATCCGCTGCTGCAAGGCGTGTTCCAGGAAATCCGCGTCAAGGAACCGCTGCCCGCGCCGCCGGTATGCATCGTGCAGCGCGCCGGCCTGCCGCTGACGCCGGCGGCCGAGTACTACTGCACGCTGGCGCGGCGGGCAAGTGCGCGCCCCCCGGGCTAGAAGCAGAGCGGCGGGCGCCGCGCTCGAAGAAAACGATATGCCCTATCTGGCGTCGGCCGCAGGCCACTGAAAGCGTTGCGCCACCTTGTCGAGAAATCGGCCCGCCGCCTCGCGGTGATAGTCGGTGGAACGGGCCACCCCCTGGCCGGCGGCTTCCAGGTCCAGCATCGCGTTCAGGTCGCTGTTGAGCGAGGCATTGAAGCCGCGCTTGGTGATCGCCAGCGCCGCCATGGGCAGTTCGGCCATGGACAGCGCGATCTGCCGCGCACGTTCGTGGATGGCCTCCTGCGGTTGGATCTCGAACACGATGCCCATGTCGCGGGCCTCCTGCGCGCCGAACTCGCGGGTGGAGAAGGCCAGTTCCTTGGCGCGCTGCAATCCCACCATGCGCGGCAGGGTATACATGGTGGCGCAATCGGGGATGGCCCCCAGCCGCAGGAAGGACAGGCAGAAGCGCGCCCGCGGCGAGGCCAGGATCAGGTCGGCGGTCAGGGCCAGGCCCAGTCCGGCGCCATAGGCCGGGCCGTCGACCGCGGCGATCACCGGCCGGTCCAGTGTGATCAGGCCTTCAATCGTCAGGAGCAGGCTGGCCATGCGTTCGCGCGCCTCTTCGGCGGAGCCGCCGGAGCCCATGGTGGAGATGTCGCCGCCCGAGCAGAAGGCGCCGCCGGCGCCGGCCAGGATCACGACGCGCACGCCGCGGTCGCGCCTGATTTCGCCCACCAGATGGGCCAGCTCTTCGCGCATGACCATGTCCAGCGCGTTGCGCTGGGCGGGGCGGTTCAGCGTGATGGTGGCGACTCCGCCTTCCACGGCATAGAGCAGGGTCTTGAACTCGCTAGAGATGACTTGCATCGGATCGGTCTCCATGTCTGCCTTCCATGATGGCCGGGCCGCGCCACGCGGACCGGGCCGCAAGCTGCCGCAGGCGCTCAGGCGATGGCGCCGCGTTCGCGCAGGGCCTGGATCTCGGCTTGCGCCAGGCCCAGTTCCGCCAGCAATTCTTCCGTGTGCGCGCCAGGCGCGGGCACTGCGCGGGCCTGCCCGGGCGTGCGCGAAAGCCGCGGCGCGGGGGCGGGATGCACGATGCCGCCGGTTTCGATGAAACTGCCGCGCGCCTGATGATGCGGGTGCCGCGGCGCTTCCTCGAAGTCCAGCACCGGCGCGAAGCAGGCATCCGTGCCTTCGAGCAGCGCGCACCATTGTTCGCGGGTCCGGCCCGCGATGATGCCGGCCAGCTTGGCGCGCAGCTGCGGCCATTGCGCGCGTTCCCATTGCTGCTGGAAGTCCGGGTCGTCGATGCCGCAGCGCTCCAGCAGCAGGCGGTAGAACTGCGGTTCGATCGCGCCGATGGAGACGTACTTGCCATCCGCGCAGGCATAGCAGCCGTAGAAATGGGCGCCGCCGTCCAGCATGTTGGATTGGCGCTGGTTGACCCAGCCGCCGTCCCGCAGCTTGCCGTGGTAGGCGCTGGCCAGCAGGGACGCGCCGTCGCAGATGGCTGCGTCCACCACCTGGCCCCGGCCCGTGCGGCCGGCCTCGAGCAGGCCGCAAAGCACGCCGAAGGCCAGCATCATCGCGCCGCCGCCCATGTCGCCGACCAGATGCAGCGGCGGCGTCGGCGGCAGTTCGGCATGTCCCATGGCGTGCAGCGCGCCGGTGATGGCGATGTAGTTCAGGTCATGGCCGGCCGCCTGCGCCAGCGGGCCGTCCTGGCCCCAGCCCGTCATGCGTCCGTACACCAGCCGCGGATTGCGCGCCAGGCATTCGTCCGGCCCCAGGCCCAGCCTTTCCATCACGCCCGGCCGGAAGCCTTCCAGCAGGGCATCGGCCTGGTCCAGCAGCCGCAGCACGATGTCGGTCGCGCCGGGCTTCTTGAGATCCAGCGCGATCGTGCGCCGGCCCCGGTCGATGATGGTGCCGCCGCCGCCCAGGAAACCGGGCGCAAGCCGGTCGATGCGGATCACGTCCGCGCCCATGTCCGCCAACATCATGGCGCAGAAGGGGCCAGGTCCGATACCGGCCATCTCGACCACCGTAAATCCGCTCAGGGGACCAGCCATGTCTATCGTCACTCCATGATGTGTCGGGTTCTCAGGATTCGAAAAATTCAGCGCGCGCGTCCAGGATGATCTGGACGTACTTCTCCATGTTGGCGTCCATGCGGTGGGTCGGGCCGACGATGGACAGGGCCGTCAGCTGGCCTCCCACGCGCCCCGCGATGCCAACCGCCGACACGCCTTCATTGCCTTCGTCGCGGCTGTTGAAATAGTGCTTGGCCTGCTGTGATTCGATCTGCGCGCGCAAGGTGGCGGGGTCGGTGATGCTGCTGGCCGTGACGTGCTCATACGGCAGCGAGTCGATCAGCGCATTGCGTTCCGCCGCGTCCATCTCGCCCAGCAGCGCCTTGCCCAGCGCCGCCACCTGCAGGTCGAAGGTGGTGCCGGGCTGCACCACGTAGCGCAGGGCGCGCGGGCTTTCCTGGCTGGCGTAGATCTTCACCTTGTTGCCGTCCAGCAGGCCGCACATCGAGGATTCGCCGGACTGGCGCGTCAGGATCTCCAGCGCTTCGGACGCGAAGGCCTGCAGCGGGTCGGCCGCCGAAATGCCCTGGGCCACGTCGAGCAGCCGGCCGGTCGGGTGGAAGTAGCGCGACTTGGGCGTGCGCAGCAGGTAGCCTGCCTGGCGCAGCGTGTAGAGCAGGTCCGAGCAACTGCTGTCGGCCAGGTCGAGAAAGCGCGCCATTTCCGAATTCGTCAGGGGACGGCGTTCCCGCGCATAGACTTCGAAGACTTGCAGCACGCGCTGTGCGGTAGGGAGGATTTGCGGCATAGGATGTCGGAGTGGATAGGGGAGCCGGCCTGGGCGTTTGCGTAGTCGGTCATTTCAACGCGGAAATGCCCAGTACGCTCTGCGCCATGAGTAGGGCCTGGATCTGGTTGGTGCCTTCGGCAATGCTCAGGTGACGGGCGTCGCGGTAATGACGCTCGACGGGGAACAGCGTGGTGTAGCCCGCGCCGCCATGCACCTGCATGGACAGTTCCGCCACGCGCAGCACGGCGTCGGTGGCATGGCGCTTGGCCATCGAACATAGCATCTGGCTGTCGGCGGCGTTGCGGTCCAGCGCGTCGGCGGCGCGCCAGCACAGCAGGCGCGAGGTTTCGACCAGCGTCATCATGTCGGCGATCATATGCTGCACCAACTGGAAGCCGCCTATGGGCCGGCCGAACTGGACCCGGTCGCCGGCGTATTTTACCGCCGCCTCATAGGCGGCCTCGGCGATGCCCAGCGCGGAAAACGCCACCACGCAGCGGCCGATGTTGAGGTACTTCTTGGCCAGCGCGAAACCCTTGCCCTCCGTGCCGATCAGATTGGCGGCGGGGATTTCCACGTCTTCGAACAGCAGCTCGCCCAGCGGGCAGCTCAGCATGCCCATCTTGTCGATGGGGCTGGACGAGAAGCCCGGCATGGCGCGCTCGAACAGCAGGCAGGACACGCCTCGTTCGCCGCCATCCCGCTGGGTCTGCACGAATACCACGCCCAGCTCGCAGACCGTGCCCAGGCTGATGTACAGCTTGCGGCCGTTGACTCGCCAGCCGGTCTCGGTCTGCACCGCGCGCGTTTCGACATGGGCGGCGTCCGAGCCGATATTGGGTTCGCTGAGCGCGAAGCTGGCGATCGCGTCGCCCGACAGGACGCGCGGCAGGTACTTTTCCTTGAGATAGGGCGAGCCGCCGTCGCTCAGCACCGAGGCCGCGAGATTGCTGGTGCTGACGATGCTGCGCAGCGACGGCCAGACGCGCGCCAGCTCGGCTATCAGCACGCCGTAGGTCGTCATCGGCAGGCCGTAGCCGCCGTCCTTTTCCTGCAGCATGCCGCCCAGGAGGCCGAAGTCGCGCATGGCGCGGACCATGTCCTGCGGCACCACGCGGGCTTCGGCCTCGTAGCGGTTGACGATGGGCGCGACTTCGGCCGCCAGGTAGCGGCGCAGCGAATCGCGCAATTCGATCTGGGTGGAGTCCAGTGAGAAGTCCATGCGAGTCCTAGGCGGATATGGTCGAGGAGGGCGTTGCGGCGGCGGTCATGATGGGCGTTGCTCCAGGCCGGCGTCTGCGCCGGGGCGCAGGCCGATCAGCGCGTCCAGCGGCATCGCGCCCTGTCCTTCGGCACCGACCCAGACCGGGTTGAGCTCCAGTTCCTGCAAAGCGTCGCGGCGGCTCCAGGCAAAGTCCGATACCCGCAGGATCAGGTCCTCCAGCGCGGCAAGGTCGGCGGGCGCCTGGCCGCGCACGCCGTCCAGCACGTCGGCATGGCGGATCTCGCGCAGCAAGGCGCGAGCATCGTCGCGTGACAGCGGCACCATGCGGTGCGCCACGTCGCGGATGGTCTCGACGAAGATGCCGCCCAGGCCGAAGGTCAGCACCAGGCCAAAGGCCGCATCGCTGTGCACGCCGACCAGCACCTCGCGGCCGCCCGGCGGCAGCATGCGTTCCACCAGGATGCCGTCGATGACGGCATCGGGATGATGGCGCGCGACGGATTCGCGGATGGCGGCATAAGCTTCGCGCGCCGCGCCGGCGCTGGCAATGCCCAGCTTGACGCCGCCCGCTTCGGTCTTGTGCGCGATCTGGGCGCTGACCACCTTCATCACCACGGGAAAGCCCAGGCGCTCGGCTTCGCGGGCCGCCTGGTCGGCGCTGGCGGCCACCACCCCTTCAGGTATCGGCAGGCCGGCCGCGCGCAGCATCGCCTTGGCCGCGGCTTCGCTGAGCATGCAGGCCTGGTCGGTAGCGGCGTCCACGTGCACGGGGGGCGCAACCGCCCTGCGGTCGGGCCGTTTCCAAGGGATGGCCTTGGACAGCGCCGCAATCGCATCCGACAGCGACAGGAACGGCAGCAAACCGGCGGTTTCCAGCAGCTGGAAGCCGCCGCCCAGGCGCCGGCTCATCCAGACCGGCACGATCAGGGTTTCGGTTTCGGCCGCCACCGTGGCGATGGCCTGCGCCATGCCGTCGGTGATGGAACCGTAATCCATGGGGATGGGGAACAGCACCGTGCCCACCGCCGGGTCGGCGCATATGGCGCGCAGGCAGGCCGCCGAGGCCTCGGGGTTGCGCAGGATGTCGGCGGTGGTGTCGACGGGGTTGTCGATGCTGGCGAAGTCCGGCAGCAGCTTGCGCAAGGCGGCCTTGGTCTCGGGCGCGAAGGACGCCATCGGCAGGCCGGCGGCGCCGGCGATATCGGCGGCCAGCGCGGCGGTCCCGCCCGAAAACGTATAGATGCACAGGCCATTGCCGCTCTTGGGCGTGATGCGCGTAAGCAGGCGCGAGACCGCCAGCAACTGGTCCAGGTCGTCCACTTCGATAGCGCCGAATTGGCGGAACACCGCGCTGTTGACGGCGGCCGTGCCGGCTACCGACGCCGTATGCGACTGCGCGGCGCGCACGCCGGCTTCGGAGCGGCCGACCTTCAGCACCACCACCGGCTTGTTGCGGGCGCGCGCCAGCTCCAGCGCGGCGGTCAAGCGCCTGCCATCCTTCACGCCTTCCATCAGCAAGGCGATCACGCTGGTTTTCGGATCGTTCGCCATGTGGGCAATGAAGTCAGGAATCTCCAGGTCGACCTCGTTGCCGGCGGAAAACCACAGGCCCACGCCCTGGCCGTAGGACAGGCCTTGCAGCAGGTTGCGGCCGAGTCCGCCGCCCTGGGTTGCCAGGCCGATGGAGCCGGTATTCAGATCGTCCTTGAAGGCGGGCGAAAAGGTCATGCCCAGCCGGTCGCGGACATTGACGAAGCCCGGACAGTTCGGCCCGTAGACATGCAGGCCGGTGGCTTCGCACAGCTCGGCGATCTCGCGTTCGAGCCGCTGGCCTTCCTCGCCCGCCTCGGAAAAGCCGGAGGTCATGACCACCGCGAAAGGAATCCCGCGCGCCGCGCATTGCCGCAAGGCATCCAGCACCAGCGAGGCGTTGATCATGATCAGGGCCACGTCGATCTCGGCCTGTGGCAAGGCGCTGATGGAAGGCCAGCAAGGCCGACCGCCTATCTCCTGGTAAGCGGGATTGACCGCGTATATCTCGCCTGGCACCGAGGAATGCAGCGCCAGGTTGTCGTAAAGGCGGCGTCCCTGGCTGGATTCACGGGCGGACGCGCCGACCACGGCGATGTTGCGCGGATTGACGAAGCGGCTGAGGTCTGCGAACGGCTTCATGCCTGACCCTCCATGGAACGCAGCACCATCGCGAAGTCGGCCTGGACCGCTACCTCGCCGCGCTGATTGATGGCTTCGCGCCGGAACACCACCTTGTCCTTGCCGGGCCGGTACTGCTTCGTCTTTTCCGTCACCGTTACCCGCACCACGATGGTGTCGCCGATGAAGGTGGGTTTGGGAAAGCGGCAGTTGATGTCGATCAGCGCCAGCACGTAGGGCTCCAGCTGGCGGTAGCCGCTGGACTGGGTGGTCAGCCCGGACAGCACGGACAGCACCAGCAGGCCGTGGGCGATGCGCTGGCCGAAGGGCGTGGCGCTGGCGTATTCGTGGTCGACGTGCAGGCGGTTGAAATCACCCGACAGGCAGGCGAAGTTGACGATGTCGCTTTCGGTAATGGTGCGGCCGGCGGATTCGAAATGGTGGCCGACCTCCAGCGGCGGCTGGATGGGTAGCGGGGGCTGGCTGACTGGGCTTGCGCTTTGCATGGCTGATCGGATTCCGGATGGGAGGGGCGTTTTACGACGCGTAGCGGCCGCCGGTCACGTGCAGCAGTTCGCCCGTGATGAAGGAGGACCGCTCGGAAGCCAGGAAGGCCACCGCGTTGGCGATGTCCTCGACCGCGCCCAGGCGCGGCACCGGCTGGCGCGCCAGCGCATTGGCGCGCAGGGTTTCGTAGGTGGACAGGCCGCGCACCAGCGGCGTTTCGATCAGCCCCGGGGCGATGGCGTTGGCGGTGATGTTGAACTTGCCCTGTTCCAGCGCCAGCGCGCGGGTGAAGCCGATCAGGCCGGCCTTGGCGGCCGAGTAGTTGGTCTGGCCGGGATTGCCCCAGTGCGCGCGCGAGGCGATGTTGATGACGCGGCCCCACTTCCTTTCCATCATCGAGGGCAGGGCGGCCTTGGTGCAGTAGTAGGCGCCCTTCAGGATGGTGTCGACCACCGAATCCCAATCCTCCACCGGCATCTTGAGCAGGTACTTGTCGCGCGTGAAGCCGGCGTTGTTGACCAGGATGTCGATGCCGCCGAACTTGTGCGCGGCCAGTTCGGCCATGGTCTGGACCTGTTCCGCATCGCAGACGTCGAGCACGGCGCCGATAGCCTCGTGACCGGCCTGCTTCAGGCTGCCGACCGCCTGTTCCACCGATTCGGGGTTGATGTCGGTAATGACGATGCGGGCGCCTTCCTGCGCCAGGGCCAATGCCGACGCATAGCCGATGCCGCGGCCGGAACCCGTAATGACAGCGACTTTACCGGTGAGTTGCAGGTCCATCTCCATTCCCCTTCTGTAGCTGATGGCGCCCGGCGCCCTGGACCCGAAATCCAACATCCCGGGATAGGCACTTGGCAGGTTTGAATTTATTCCGAGGTTCCGAACAAATATACACATCACCGGAATTCTTGACAATTAATATCGGCACGTCGTTATACTGTTCGGCATGTCGGAAATGAGCAGGCCCGGCATTCCCATATCTCTAAAAAAACGGAAGGAGATCGACTCATGGCAATGTTGAAGGGATTGTTGGCCGCGGTACTGAGCCTGGCTGCCGCGGGCGCAGCCAGCGGGGCCGACGCTTATCCGGACAAGCCGGTGCGGGTGTACGTGGGCTTCGCGCCCGGCGGCGCCACCGACCTGCTTGCCCGCCTGTACGCCAAAAAGCTTGGCGAACGTTTCAACCAGACTTTCATCGTGGAAAACCGCCCGGGCGCCGGCGGCAACATCGCGATCCAGGCGCTGACGCAGGCGCCGGCCGACGGCTACACGATCGCGATGGCGGCCAACTATGTGGCGGCCAACGCCGCCATGAAGCGCAACCCCTACGACTGGGAGCGCGACCTGATGCCCATAGGCATGGTGGCGTCCACGCCCAACATTCTGGTGGTGCCGCCCGGCTCCAGCATCCAGAGCGTCGACGACCTGGTGCGCAAGGCCAAGGCCGGCGGCAACAAGCTGACCTTCGCCTCGGCCGGCATGGGCTCGTCCATCCACCTGGCGGGCGAGCTGTTCAAGGTCATGGCCGGCGTCGACATGACACACGTGCCCTACAAGGGGGTGTCGCCGGCGGAGGTGGATCTGATGTCGGGCACGGTGGACATGATGTTCGGCAGCGTCTCCACCGCCATCCCGCTGGTGCAGTCCAAGAAGCTGAAGGCGCTGGCCGTGACCGGGCGCGAGCGCATGAAGGCGATGCCCGACCTGCCCACCATCGAGGAGGCCGGCCTCAAGGGCTACGACGTGGAAGCGGTGTACTTCATGGCGGCGCCCGCCAAGGTGCCGGCGCCAGTCCTGAAGAAGCTGGCCGATGCCGTGGCCGACATCAACAAGCAGCCCGATGTGCAGGAGTTCATGGACCGGATCTACGCCCGGCCCCTGACCGGCGGCCCCGAAGAGGCCCGGGCCTTCCTGAAGGGCGAAGTGAAGAAGTGGCAGGGCGTGGTCGACGCCACCGGCATGAAGGTGGATTGACGCGCGGCAACGGGTCCGTACGCCGGATTCGAGACAGCGGGCGCCACAAGCCCGCGGACAAAAAACCAATCAGGAGACATACATGAACACACGCAGGCGATACACGCTGGCAGTGCTGGCCGGCCTGATGACCGCAATATCCTTGCCGCAGATGTCGCACGCGGCCGATGACTATCCGAACAAACCCCTGCGCCTGATCGCGCCCAGTTCGCCCGGCGGAATTCTGGACATCACCAGCCGGGTGATAGGCAAGAAGCTGTCAGAGCGGCTCGGTCAGCCGGTGGTGGTGGAGAACATGGCAGGCGCGGCCGGCATCCTGGGCATGCAAGGCCTGCTGCGCGCCGAGCCCGACGGCTACACGATGGTCATGGGCAGCAGCGGCCCGAATGCGGTCAATTACACACTGTACAGCAAGCTGCCGTACGCAATGTCCGACTTCGCCCCGGTGATCCGCATCATCACCATGCCGAACGCGCTGGTGGTCAACGCCAACGCGCCGGTCAAGACGCTGGCGGAGTTCCGCGACTATGCCCGCAAGAAGCAGGGCAACCTGTCCATGGCGGTTTCCATGATCGGCACGTCCGGACACCTGGGCGGAGAGCTGCTGAAGAACCGCCTGGACTTCACCGCGGTCACCGTGCCCTACAAGGGCGCCGCGCCCGCGACCAACGACCTGGTCGCGGGCCAGGTCGACTTCACGGTCGAGAACGTGATCACCGTCGCGCCGCTGGTCAAGGCGGGCAGGCTGCGGGCGCTGGCGGTTACCACCCGCGAGCGCAGCCAGATCCTGCCCGACGTGCCGACGCTGGCCGAGCAAGGCTATCCCGATGTGGACGTCGGCGCCTGGCTGGGCGTACTGGTCGCGGCGCGCACGCCGCCGGCGGTGGTCGCGCGGCTGAACACGGAGCTCAACGCGGTCCTGGCCGATGAAGAGGTGAAGAAGCAGCTGGCGCAGCAGGGCGGCATTCCGCTGGGCGGCACGCCGGCCGAGTTCGACAGCTTCATCCGGTCGGAAAAAGACCGTTGGGAAAAAATCATCAAGGCCGCCGGCATCAAGGCGGAATGACCAGCATGCCGGCGGCCTGGCGCTGCCGGCATGTGTAGGGAGGCATGATCCATGGCAATCGATTATCAAAACCTGCGCAACTGGAAGTTCGAGGACCGCGTCGACCGCTACAGCGCGCGCGACTGCATGATCTACGCGCTGGGCCTGGGCTACGGCAGCGACCCTGCCGATGAAGCCGAGCTGCGCTACGTGCACGAGGACGGGACGGCCGTGGTGCCGACTTTCCTGGCCACCATCGGCGCGCCCAACGGCTGGGCCGCCGATCCGGCCACCGGCATAGACTGGGTCAAGATCCTGCACGGCGAGCATCGCATGACCTTCCACGCGCCGCTGGCCGCGGCCGGCGCGGTGCGCAGCCAGACCCGCGTCACGCGGGTGGTGGACAAGGGCGCCAGCAAAGGTGCGCTGGTGGTGACCGTGCGCGACATTTCGGACGCCGACAGCGGCGCGCCGCTGGCCACGGTGGAGCATGTGTCGTTCTGCCGCGCCGATGGCGGCTTCGGCCAGGGCGACGAACCGCCCGAGGCCTTGCCGGCCACGCCGCAACGCGAGCCCGATCAGGTCGTGCTGCTGTCCACGCTGCCGCAGCAGGCATTGCTCTATCGCCTGAACGGCGATCTCAATCCGGTGCACGCGCTGCCGCACATGGCGCGCACGGCGGGCTTCGACCGGCCCATCCTGCATGGCCTGTGCACCTATGGCATGGCGGCGCGCGCGCTGCTGCAGGCCTGCGCGCCCGGGGGGGCGCAACGCCTGGGCGCCATCGCCGCGCGTTTTTCCGCGCCGTTCTTTCCAGGCGAGACGCTGCGCGTGGAGATCTGGCGCGACGGCGACCGCCTGCAATTCCGCGCGCTGGCGCACGAGCGCGGCACGGTGGTGCTGAGCCACGGCGCCGCCAGCCTGGCGCATTGAGAGAAACCAGAGGTGAACCATGTCTGTACTTGAAGCCCATGCCCGGGAGATGCCCGATGGCATCGCCTACCGCATGATTCCGTCCGGCACCACGGTGACCTGGCGCGAGTTGGAACTGCGCAGCCGCAAATGCGCGGCGGCCTTGCTGGACGCCGGCCTGCAATCCGGCGACGTGATCGCGGTGTTCCTGGAGAACCATCCGCGCTTCTTCGAACTGTTGTGGGCCGCGCACCGCGTCGGCCTGTACTACACCACCATCAGCCGCCACCTCAAGCGCGAGGAAGCGCGCTACATCATCGAGAACTGCGACGCGCGGGTGTTGTTCTACTCCGGCCACACCCAGGCCGAAACGGATGCGGATGCGCTGGACGCGCGCGGCGTGCTGCGCGTCAGCATGGACGGCGCGGACGCCAGCGCGATCCAGTACGAAGACTGGACCGGCCGTTACGCCGACGACGTGGCCCTGCCCGAAACCCCGGAAGGCACGGACTTCCTGTATTCGTCGGGGACCACCGGACTGCCCAAGGGCATCAAGCGCCCGCTGTCCGTGGCCAACCGCTATTTCCGCGTTGGCGACGCGCCCAGCAGCGCCTGGAAGGCCTTCGACCGCGACACCGTCTATCTGTCCACCGCGCCGTTCTACCACGCGGCCCCGGTGCGCTGGAACATGGCGGCGCTGCGGGCGGGCGGCAGCTGCGTCATGATGGAAAAATTCGACGCGGCCGCGGCGCTGGAGGCCATCGCCACCTATGGCGTTACCCATTCGCAATGGGTGCCGACCATGTTCATCCGCCTGCTGCGCCTGCCGCCAGAGGAGCGCGCGCGACACAACCTGTCCACGCTGCGCTACGCGGTGCACGCGGCCGCGCCGTGCCCGGCCGACGTCAAGGAGGCGATGATCGCGTGGTGGGGGCCGATCCTGTACGAGTACTACAGCGGCACCGAACTGGTGGGACGCACCTCGCTGGGCTCCGACGAGTGGCTGGCGCACCGCGGCTCGGTCGGCCGGCCGGAGTTCGGCCAGGCCCACATCATGAGCGAGGACGGGCTGAACGAACTGCCCGCGGGCCAGCCCGGCGTCATCTATTTTTCCGGCGGCGGCTCCTTCGAATATCACAAGGATCCGGACAAGACGCGCGGCGCCTACAACGCGCGCGGCTGGGCCACCTACGGCGATATCGGCTATCTGGACCAGGACGGCTATCTGTACCTGACAGACCGCCTGTCCAACATGATCGTGTCGGGCGGCGTCAACATCTATCCCCAGGAAGCGGAGAACCTGCTGAGCACGCATCCCGCGGTGGCCGACGTGGCGGTGGTCGGCGTGCCGAACACGGAGTTCGGCGAGGAGGTGAAAGCGGTGGTGCAACTGCGCGATCCCGCCGCCGCCAGCCCCGACCTGGCGCAGCAGCTCATCGCCTACTGCCGCGACCGGATCTCGCCCATCAAGTGCCCGAAGAGCGTGGACTTTTCCAGCGACATGCCGCGCACCGAGACCGGCAAGCTGCTCAAGCGCTTGGTCAAGCAACGCTACTGGCCGCAAGCCTAGGCGGCCCGCCATGACAGACCAGGAGACCGCATGAACCCGCAGCGCAAGCTTTTCTCGGCGGAGCACGAACTGTTCCGCGACACGGTGGCGCGCTTCATTGCGCAAGAGATCACGCCCCATCACTACCAATGGGAACAGGAAGGCCTGGTGCCGCGCGAGCTGTGGCGCAAGGCCGGCGCGGCCGGAATCCTGCTGCCCAGCACGCCCGAGGAATACGGCGGCGGCGGCGGCGACTTCCTGCACACCATCATCGTGGTGGAAGAGATCGCCCGTGCGCTGGCCACCGGCGTCACCGGCTTCACCACCCATTCCGACATCGTCGCGCCCTACCTGCTGAACTTCGGCAGCGACCGCCAGAAGCAGCGCGACCTGCCCGGCATGGCCCAGGGCGACATCGTGGCGTCCATCGCCATGACCGAGCCGGGCGCGGGCAGCGACGTCAAGGCGATACGCACGGCGGCGGCCAAGGCGCAGGGCGGCTATGTCATCAACGGCCAGAAGACCTTCATCACCAACGGCTTCCATGCCGACCGCGTGCTGGTGGTGGCCAAGACCGATCCCGCCGCCGGCGCCCGCGGCATCAGCCTGTTCTGGGTCGATACCGCGACGCCCGGATTCACCCGCGGACGCCTTTTGGACAAGGTCGGGCAGAAGGCGCAGGACACGGCCGAACTCTTTTTCCAGGACATGTTCGTGCCGGACGCGGACATGCTGGGCGAGCCGGGGCAGGGCTTCGGCTATTTGATGAAGGAACTGGTGCGCGAGCGCCTGATGATCGCGGTGCGCTGCGCCATGGCGCTGGAGAGCGCGCTGCAATGGACCGTCGACTACACCAAGAACAGGCGCGCTTTCGACAAGGCGTTGATCGACAACCAGCACATCCGCTTCAAGCTGGCCGACATCAAGACCCTGGCCGCCGCCACCCGCGCCTTCGTCGACGGCTGCGTGCAGCAATACCTGGATGGCGAGCTCGATGCCGGCGGCGCGGCCATGGCCAAGCTGTGGGCTTCTGAAGCCACCAGCGCCATCGACGACCTGCTGCAGTTCCACGGCGGCTACGGCTACATGCGCGAATACCCCATCGCCCGCGCCTACACCGACGTGCGGCCCAACCGGATTTACGGCGGCGCTTCGGAGGTCATGCGCGAGCTGATCGCGCGGACGCTTTGAACCTTCTTCTTCGACTTCGACAGGAACAGATCCCTACATGAGCAAGCATCTCTCGAAATCGGTCGCCATCGTCGGCGCCGCGGAATCCGACCTGGGGAAAGTGCCCGGGATGACCTCGCTGGACCTGCAGGCGCAGGCAGCGGCCCGCGCGTTGCGTGATGCCGGGTTGACGCTCAAGGACGTCGACGGCGTGTTCGCGCACGTGGACGACAAGTTCGCCGGCCTGCACCTTGCGGAATACCTGGGCATACGGCCGCGCTACGTCGATTCGACCAGCGTGGGCGGCATGTCCAGCGTCATGCACATCCGCCACGCCATGGCCGCCATCGAGGCCGGCATGTGCGAGGTGGCGCTGGTGGCCTATGGCAGCACCCAGCTGTCGGACGGCACACGCAAAGTGGGCGGCACGCCCGAAGACATGCGCATGCCGCGCGGGCAGTTCATCACGCCGTATGGGCAGCTGAGCCCCATCGGCTACTACGCGATGGTGGCGCAGCTGCACATGCAGCGCTACGGCACCACGCACAAGGACCTGGCCGAAGTGGCGGTGGCGGCGCGCAAATGGGCGCAGCTCAATCCCAAGGCCTACCGCCGCGAGGACACCTCGATCGAGGAAGTCATGGCGTCCAAGATGATTGCCGACCCTCTGCGCCAGCGCGACTGCTGCCTGGTGACCGACGCCGGCGGCGCGGTCATCATCACGTCCGCGGCACGCGCCCGCGAACTCAAGCGGCCGCCGGTCTACGTGATGGGCATCGCCGAATCCTTCTCGCACCACTACACGCCTTTCAACACCGCGGACTGGCTGGACACCAATGTGGCGCAGACGGCGGACGCCGCGCTGGCCATGGCCGGCGTCACGCGCGCCGACATCGATGTGGTGCAGATCTACGACCACTTCACCATCGGCGTGATCCAGTCGCTGGAGGAACTGGGCTTCTGCAAGCGCGGGGAGGGCGGGGCCTTCGTGGCGGACGGGCGCCTGGCTCCCGGAGGCGACTTCCCCATCAATACCTCGGGCGGCGGCCTGTCCTATAACCATCCCGGCCAGTTCGGCATGCTGCTGCTGCTCGAGGCCGTGCACCAATTGCGCAAGGAATGCGGTGAGCGTCAGCTGCCCCGCGCCGAGCTGGCCTTGGTGCATGCGCCCGGCCTGGTTTTTTCCTGCAATACCACCCTGATACTCGGAGTCTGACCATGGATCTCGCCCAACGCCCGCTGCCGCAACCGACCCGGATCACCCAGCCCTACTGGGATGCGGCGAAGGAAAACCGCCTGGTCATCCAGCAGTGCGGCTGCTGCAAGACGCGCCAGTTCTATCCGCGCGAATTCTGCACGGCCTGCCTGTCCGACAGCATCGAATGGATAGCCTCCGCAGGCCAGGGCACCGTCTACACCTACACCGTCAACCGGCGCCCGAGCAACGCGGCCCTGAGCGAAAAAGTGCCTTATGTCGTCGCCATGATCGACCTGGACGAAGGCGTGCGCATGATGGCAAACATCATCGACAGCCCGCCCGAGGCGGTCCGGATAGGAAGCCGGGTGCGGGTGTGCTTCGAACAGGTATCGGACGAGATCACCTTGCCGCAGTTCAGGCTGGAGGCTTGAGCACAGCGCCGGCCCGTGGCCGGCGTTGCTGCGTGGCTACAGGTGCTGCTTGAAGAAAGGAACCAGCTCGGCCATGGCCAGCGCCACGGGTTCGGGCTTGTCATAGAGGTCGTAGTGCGACCAGCCTTCGACCAGCACCATGCGCTTGTCCCTGGAGCCGGCGCGGCCGTAGATTTCCCAGCCGTCGCGGTAGGCGCCGAAGCCGCCCGGCTTGCTGCCCATCACCACCATCAGCGGCTGGGTCAGCAGCACTTCCGCGTTCAGGAAGGCATCCCAGCCCATCGCGGCGCTATTGAAGGAGTACAAACCGCTGGTCGCGCCATTAGGCTGCCGGCCGCGCGGCGTCTTGTAGTACTCGGTGGCTTCCAGCAGGTCGATGTCGGTGATGCCGGCCTGCTTGCCCGCTTCCACCGAGTCCGGCAGGTAATTGATGATGTGGGGCGCGGCGCCCTTGGCCTCCGCCGTGCGCTGCTTGGCCATGGCCTCGATCGCGGCCACCGGATCGAAATTGGCGAAACCCTCCCGGATCAGGCGCCCGAAATTCACGCCGGTGATCGAGGCCAGCGCCTTGATGCGGTGGTCGGTGATGGCGGCGTGGATGGTATAGGCGCCGCCGCCGCAGATGCCGATCGCGCCGATGCGGTTCTCGTCCACATAGGGCAGCGACTGCAGATAGTCGATGGCGTAGCGGATGTCGGACACGCGGATGGCCGGATCCTCCATATAGCGGGGCTCGCCGCCGCTGGCGCCCTGGAAGCTCGCGTCGAAGGCCAGGACGATGAAGCCCTCCTTGGCCAGCCCGGCGCCGTACACATTGCCGCTGGTCTGTTCCTTGCAGCTGCCGATGGGGTGGGTGCTGACGATGGCCGGATACTTTTTCTTCTCGTCGAAACCCGGCGGCAGGTAGAGGTCGGCGGCCGTGTCCCAGCCCAGGTTCCGGTAGCTGACGTGCTTGATGGTGGTCGAGGTCATGATGGTTTCCTTGTCGGGCGGTGTGTGCCAGAGGATGGGGTGATCAGTGATGCAATGGAGTCATCTTAGGAGCGCCATTGATTAAGATAAATACGCATTGAAGGACATGAGAGTTAAGCTATGCTTACCAATATGCCCATGTCGCCCTCGCTACTCCCCGCGCTCGCCTGGTTCGCGCACATCGCCCGCCATCGCAGCTTCACCAAGGCCGCGGCGGAAATGGAAGTGTCGCGCGCGGCCTTGTCGCAGCAGTTGAAGGCGCTCGAACAGCAGTTGAACGTGCGGCTGCTGCATCGCACGACCCGCGACATGTCGCTGACCGAAGAAGGGCAACGGCTGTTCGATGCGCTTGCGCCCGCGCTCGCGTCCATCGAACGCGCAGTCGGCGAACTGGGCGAGGCCTGCGCCGAGCCCGCCGGGCTGATCCGCATCAACACCTCGCGGCCGGCCGCGAGGTTGTTGCTGGAGCCGGGCATGACCCGCTTCCTGGCGGCCTATCCGAAGTTGCGGCTGGAACTGGTCATGAACGACGGCTTCGCCAACATCGTGGCCGAAGGGCTGGACGTCGGCATCCGGCTGGGCGAAAGCCTGGACGAACACATGGTCGCGGTGCCGGTGACCCCCATGCTGGAAATGGCCATCGTCGGCGCGCCGGCCTACTTCGAGCGCCACGGCATCCCCGAAACGCCCGCCGACCTGATGCGGCACAACTGCCTGTCCTACCGCTACACCACCAGCGGCACGATAGACCGCTGGACGTTCAACTCCCCCGATGCCGAGGGCCGCACGATCGTGCTGGAGCCGCAGGGCAACGCCGTCTTCAACGACGACGACAGCATGCTGCGCGCGGCGGTGCAGGGGGTAGGGCTGGTCCAGCACATCGACCTGTGCGTGCGCCAGCAACTGGCCGAGGGCACGCTGGTGCGCGTCCTGCGGCCGTGGTGCAAGCCATTTCCGGGATTCTTTCTTTATGTGCCGTCGCGGGCGCAGATGCCGGCCAAGATACGGGCGCTGATGGATTTCCTGGTGGAACAGCGGCGGTGGTTGGAGCAGGAGAAGCGCGATATCCTGGGGTAGCCGGCGCGCGGTTGGCGCAGGCAAATAAAAAAGGCCGGTCTGACTTTGAATCAGACCGGCCTTCTGCGGTATTTGGTGGAGCCGGGGGGAATTGAACCCCCGTCCGCAAGCCCTCCGCAACCAGTTCTACATGCGTAGTCGATTTATTTGGTTTTAACCCTGGACTTAGCCAACCGACAGGCCGGACCAGAGCGATTCACGTAATTTAAATTTGAACCGTGTGACCCCAGTTCAAACCGATTCCTTGTGAATGTCGCTGCTGCGGTTCGAGGGTTGCCCCTCTAGGAAGTTGCCTTCCCCCGCCTGACCCAAGGACAGATCAGTGCAGCGGCTCACCGCTTAAGCGGCGAGAGCGAAACGCTCGTCGTTGGCGTTTGTAGTGTTCCAGTGGTTTAACGAGCGTACTGGTGCTCGGCATGCCCTGAGTTGTTTCGCGACCCACGTCGAATCCGGATCGGCCCCAAGAACATCTATTGTACTGGGAAATGCCATAGCCTGCTGCATCGTCTGCGCCGCCATGCCCGGGCGTGGCGCAGACGATACAGGCGGGGCGTCAGGCGGCGTTGGCGCAGGCCGCCTTGGGCTCCCGGCGCGGGCGCGAAGCCGCCATCAGCGCGAAGGCCAGGATCACGGAGACGCCGACGATGACGGCCGCGGCCCAGCCCAGCGAGGCCAGCCCGTAGTTGTCGATGACGTACCCGCCGACCACGGCGCCCAGGCCGATGCCGGTATTGGCGCCCGAGATATTCAGGGACGCGGCAAAGGCCGGCGCTTCCGGCGCGGACTTCATTAGCCGAACGTGGCAGACGATGAAGAGGGCGGCTTGCGCAATGCCCCAGACGCCCAGCGCCACGGCCAGCAGGCCATGCGATTGCATCACGGGGGCGATCACGGCCAGCCCGGCCGCCATCAGGGCCGAAAAGAGCGCGGTCGCGCCCAGCGGGCTGCGGTCGACCATGCGGCCGCCCAGGGTGTTGCCGATCAAGCCGACGGCGCCGAACGCCATCATGGTCCAGCCCACGATCTGGCCGTTGAAGCCGGCCAATCGCTCCAGCATGTCCGCCAGGTAGGTGTAGGCCGTGAACATGCCAGTGAAAACCAGCAGCGACAGCAGCACATGTCCCACCACGATCGGATTGCGCAGGATGCGCAGTTGCGTGATGAGCTTGACGCTATCGGCGCGGATGCGGGTGCTGGGGAAGGCGAACAGCAAGAGCAGGGCCTTGGCGAACGCCACCGCCGACAGCACGCCAAAGGCGGCGCGCCAGCCGAAGGCGTCGGAAATCAGCACGCCGATGGGGATGCCGAACACCGTGGCCGCGACGATGCCGAAGGCGACCATGGAGATGGCGCGGCCGGCGCGCGCCGGGCCGACCAGCTCCACGGCCGTGGCGCTGGCCAGCGACCAGAATACGGGCAGCGCCAGGGCAGGGACGAGGCGAGCCACGGCCATGACCCAGATGTTCGGCGCGACGGCCGCCAGGGCGTTGGACAGGCCGAACAGCACCAGCACGCCGATGAACAGCCGCTTGCGCTCGATATTGGCCATGAGCGCCGTGAGCAGCGGACCGGTCGCCGCCACCGTGAAGGCGAACAGCGATACCAGCAGGCCGGCCTGGGACACGGTGACGTCCAGGTCGCGGGCCAGGCCGGGCAGCAGCCCGATGATCAGGAACTCTGTCGTCAGGATGGTGAAGCCGGCGGCGGAAAGTAACAGGATGGGCAATAGCATAGGCATTCCTCTGGCGCGGCGCGGGATGGCGGCGCGCGGGCGGCGTTGTGGGCGGTCTAAAAAAAGGTCAGGGGTGCGCCGGCCGGAGCGCCGGGCAGAGCATCGGGGCCGAAAGGCGCCGGTGCGGGGATCAGTGGCGGCGGATGGTACTGGCCGCAACTGCCGGCATCAGCCGGAAAAGGCAATCGGGAAGCACCCGCATGCCTTGCATGAGTCACACTTTAAGTGACTATGGTTTCAGGATAAAGACCCTGGTGTCGGAAATATTGTTCGGGTAACTCAACTAATTCCTGCGAACAACCAAAAGGCCGGAACCGGGCCGCATGGCGGCCCGGCCGTGCAGACTTAGCGCAGATCGCTGGGCAGCAGCGGATGGATGGCGGACCAGAGTTCCGCGGGGGTATTGGCGCAGGTTTCCGCTTCCCAGGCCGTGATGTTGTCGTCCTCGCCGACGTAGCCGTAAGCGGCCGCCACCGCGGGCATGCCTGCCGCGTGCGCGGCCTGGATGTCGCGCAGGTCGTCGCCGACATAGACGCAGCGGTCTACGGCGAAGCCGGCTTCGCGCGCGGCGTGCTGCAGCGGCAGCGGGTGCGGCTTGGCGTGCGCCGTGGTGTCGCCGCAGACCAGGACCGCGCTGTCGCGCGTCAGGTCCAGGTATTCGACGATGGGCAGCGTCAGGTAGGTGACCTTGTTGGTCACGATGCCCCAGGACAGTCCGCGGCTGCGGATGTCCGCCAGCAGCGCTTCGATGCCGGGAAACAGCTTGCTGTGGACGGTGGAGCCGGCGGCGTAGTCTTCCAGGAACTGAAGGCGGGTGGGCTCGTAGTCGGCGTCGCCCGGTTTCAGGTCCAGCGCCACGCGCAGCAGGCCGCGCGCGCCCTGGGATGCGACCGGACGCAAGGCCTCGTAGGGCATCGGTTCCAGGCCCTTGCGGGTGCGCTGGCGGTTGGCCGCGGCGGCCAGGTCGGGGGCGGTGTCGGCCAGCGTGCCGTCGAAGTCGAACAGGATCAGGGCGCTCATTTGCGGGTAGCCATCAGGTAGTTGACCGAGGTGTCGGACGACAGGGTGTAGATCTGGGTGATCGGGTTGTATTCCATGCCGCGCATGCTGACCGGTTCCAGGTTGGCGCCGCGCGCGGCCGCCGACAGCTCGCTGGGCTTGATGAACTGGTCATAGCTGTGCGTGCCGCGCGGCAGCAGGCGCAGGACATATTCGGCGCCCACGATGGCGAACAGGAAGGACTTGGGATTACGGTTCAGCGTCGAAAAGAACACCCAGCCGCCCGGTTTGACCAGGGTCGAGCAGGCGCGCACGACGGACGCCGGGTCCGGCACGTGTTCCAGCATTTCCATGCAGGTCACCACGTCGTACTGACCGGGTTGTTCCGCTGCGAGTTCCTCTACGGGAACCTTGCGGTACTCCACCTTCACGCCGGATTCCAGGCCATGCAGGCGAGCCACTTTCAGGGACTTGTCGGCCAGGTCGATGCCGGTGACCTCGGCGCCGCTGCGCGCCATGGCTTCGGACAGGATGCCGCCGCCGCAGCCCACGTCCAGCACCTTCTTGCCCGCCAGGCTGCCTGCGCATTCCTGGATCCATTCCAGCCGCAGCGGGTTGATGGCGTGCAGAGGCTTGAACTCGCTTTCGGGATCCCACCAGCGGCTGGCCAGGGCGCCGAACTTGTCGATTTCGGCCTGGTCGGCGTTGATGGCGGGGCGGGCGGTGTCGTGAGTTTGCGTAGTCATGGGCAGGTTCAGCGTAAGGCGACTCTATGACTCTATATATAGAGGGGTCCGTCGCGCCGGGCGAGGGAGGGGCGGCGCAGCCCTGCACCGCTTTGGTGCGTGGCCGGCGAAAAAAAGGGCCTCGCTATGCGAGGCCCCCTTATTGTAGCTAGTCCAGCAATTACTTGCGGCTACCCACGATTTCGATCTCAACGCGACGGTTTTGGGCGCGGCCTTCCTTCGTCTTGTTGGAAGCGATCGGGTTCAGCTCACCCTTGCCTTCCGTGTAGATACGGTTCGGGTCGATACCCTTGCTGACCAGGTAGGTCTTGACCGAAGCGGCGCGGCGCTCGGACAGCTTCTGGTTGTAGGCTTCCGTACCGATCGAGTCGGTGTGGCCCACAGCAATGATGGTTTCGAGGTCGATACCGCGAGCTTGCTGGGCGACTTGGTCCAGCAGCTGACGGCCTTCGGGCTTCAGCGTCGACTTGTCGAAGTCGAAGAACGTGTCAGCATTGAACACGACCTTGGCCGCCATCGGGGCCGGCTTCGCCTTCTGTTGTGCAACCGGAACGCCGTCGCAACCGGGGATGCCGGTGGCCGGGGTCCAGAATGCATCGCGCCAGCACAGTTCGTTCGTGCCGTTCTTCCAAACGTCACCGAACGGGTTGCGCCAGTTGTCCACGGTTTGCGCGGAAGCTACACCAGAGGCCGTGACGGCGGCGAAGGCGAGCGCCAGAGCGAATTTGGAGGGTTTGTTCATGTTTCTCCTCGTTGAGCTTGAAGCTGGATAAGTGACTCGCAGCGAACCCCCGCCGCATATCAGGAAAACGGGGCCAGTATAGCAACGCCAAGAGCTGGTTCAAAGGAATAGCTACTGGGTTTCCTGCGTGCTGGAAACAATCTTAAGGCATTTGGGGGGCTTTGGCTTCCCTGGAGAGGCGCATTGGCGCTGGATATGACGTTTTCGGCGCTCCTTCGGTTTTCCATGTTGGTTTTTGACAACAGGGCCGCGGGACGCGGGCGGACGCGCGGTCGGTCGCCGCCCCATATCTTCCGCTCCGGCCGGTCGAGGCGCTACTTGGGGAGCGCCTTCTGACCTCTACGGGAATCGGATGATAGAATTTCCTGTTTACCCGGCCCGGGTTCCTCCTTACACGATTCTGTCGTTATATATATGGATTCCTTTGCCAAGGAGACGCTTCCGGTATCGCTGGAAGAAGAGATGCGCCGCAGTTACCTCGATTACGCGATGAGCGTGATCGTCGGGCGGGCGCTACCGGATGTGCGGGACGGCCTCAAGCCTGTCCACCGGCGCGTGCTCTACGCGATGCACGAACTGAACAACGACTGGAACCGCGCCTATAAGAAGTCGGCGCGTATCGTCGGGGACGTCATCGGTAAATACCACCCCCACGGCGACCAGTCCGTCTACGACACCATCGTCCGCATGGCGCAGGATTTTTCCATGCGCTACATGCTGGTCGACGGCCAGGGCAACTTCGGCTCGATCGACGGCGATAACGCCGCGGCGATGCGTTACACCGAAATCCGCCTGGCCAAGATCGCCCACGAATTGCTGGCCGACATCGACCAGGAAACGGTGGACTTTGGCCCCAATTACGACGGCAGCGAACAAGAACCGCTGCTGTTGCCGTCGCGCCTGCCCAACCTGCTGGTCAACGGCAGCTCGGGCATCGCGGTGGGCATGGCCACCAACATTCCGCCCCACAACCTCCAGGAAGTGGTCGACGGCTGCCTGTACTGCCTGCGCAATCCGGGCTGCTCGGTCGATGAGCTCATGGAGCTCATCCCGGCCCCCGATTTCCCCACCGGCGGCATCATCTACGGCATGTCCGGCGTGCGCGAAGGCTATCGCACCGGTCGCGGTCGCGTCATCATGCGCGCCAAGACCCACTTCGAAGACATGGAGAAGGGCAACCGCCAGGCCATCGTGGTCGACGCGATCCCCTACCAGGTCAACAAGAAGACGCTGCAGGAACGCATCGCCGAGCTCGTCAACGACAAGAAGATCGAAGGCATCTCGGACATCCGCGACGAGTCCGACAAGGACGGGATGCGGCTGGTCATCGAGCTCAAGCGCGGCGAGGTTCCCGAGGTTGTCCTGAACAACCTCTATAAGAACACGCAACTGCAAGACACCTTCGGGATGAACCTGGTGGCGCTGGTCGACGGCCAGCCCCGCCTGCTCAACCTGAAGCAGATGATCGACTACTTCCTGCAGCATCGCCGCGAAGTGGTCACGCGCCGCACGGTGTTCCAGTTGCGCAAGGCCCGCGAACGCGGCCACGTGCTGGAAGGCCTGGCCGTCGCGCTCGCCAACATCGACGATTTCATCGCCATCATCAAGGCGGCGCCGACCCCCCCGGTCGCGCGCCAGGAACTGATGGCGAAGTCGTGGGATTCGTCGCTGGTGCGCGAAATGCTGTCGCGCGCCGACGGCGATACGCCGGGAGGCCGCGCGGCCTTCCGTCCGGACGACCTGGGCGCCGAGTTCGGCCTCCAGGGCGACGGCCTGTACCGCCTGAGCGACACGCAGGCCCAGGAAATCCTGAACATGCGCCTGCAACGCCTGACCGGGCTGGAGCAGGACAAGATCGTCGGCGAATACAAGGACATCATGTCCACCATCGCCGACCTGCTGGATATCCTGGCGCGCCCCGAGCGCATCACGACGATCATTGGCGAAGAGCTGCAGGCCATCAAGGCGGAGTTCTCGACCGGCGCGAAGGATACGCGCCGCTCGGAAATCGAACTCAACGCCACCGAGCTCGACACCGAAGACCTGATCACCCCGACCGACATGGTCGTGACCCTGTCGCACGGCGGCTACATCAAGAGCCAGCCGCTGTCCGAGTACCGCTCGCAAAAGCGTGGCGGACGCGGCAAGCAGGCCACGGCCATGAAGGAAAACGACTGGATCGACCAGTTGTTCATCGCCAACACGCACGACTTCCTGCTGTGCTTCTCCAACCGCGGCCGCGTGTACTGGCTGAAGGTCTGGGAAGTGCCGCAAGGCACGCGCAATTCGCGCGGCAAGCCCATCGTCAACATGTTCCCGTTGGCCGAAGGCGAGAAGATCACCGTGGTGTTGCCGGTCAAGGAATTCAGCGAAGACCACTACGTCTTCATGGCGACCTCGCGCGGTACGGTCAAGAAGACCCCGCTGTCCGACTTCTCCAACCCGCGCAAGGCCGGCATCATCGCCGTGGACCTGGACGACGGCGACTACCTGATTGGCGCCGACCTGACCGACGGCCAGCATGACGTCATGCTGTTCTCGGACGCCGGCAAGGCCGTGCGCTTCGACGAGAACGACGTGCGTCCGATGGGCCGCAACGCCCGTGGCGTGCGCGGCATGATGCTGGAAGACACCCAGACCGTCATCGCGCTGCTCGTGGCTGGCGACGAAACGCAAAGCGTGCTGACCGCCACCGAAAACGGTTACGGCAAGCGCACGCCGATCACCGAGTACACGCGCCACGGCCGCGGCACCAAGGGCATGATCGCCATCCAGACCAGCTCGCGCAACGGCAAGGTCGTGGGCGCCGTGCTGGTCATGCCTTCGGACGAGATCATGCTGATCACGACCGGCGGCGTGCTGGTGCGCACCCGCGTCTCTGAAATCCGCGAAATGGGCCGCGCCACGCAAGGCGTCACGCTCATCAACGTCGACGACGGCAGTTCCCTGTCCGGCGTGCGTCGCGTCGTGGAAAGCGATGCGGACGATGACGGCGACCTGGGCGAAGACGGCCAGGACGCGGATGGCGGCGACGACAACGGCGCTGCGGACTCGACGGATTCGACGGAACCTACGGAGCAATAATGGCCCGCCCCTGGAACTTCTCGGCAGGCCCCTCGGCCTTGCCCGAGGTGGTGCTGCAGCAAGCCGCTGCGGAAATGCTGGACTGGCACGGCAGCGGCATGTCCGTGATGGAAATGAGCCATCGCGGCAAGCATTTCGTGCAGATCTGCGATGAAGCCGAGTCCGATCTGCGTGACCTGCTTGGACTGCCGGCGGATTACGCCGTCATGTTCATGCAGGGCGGCGGTTCCGGGGAAAACGCCATCGTCCCCATGAATCTCATGGGACGCCGCGGTACGCCGGCGGCCGACTTCGTCGTGACGGGCCATTGGTCCAAGCGTTCGTACAAGGAAGCCGGCCGCTACGGCAGCACCCATGTGGCGGCAAGCAGCGAGCAGGCCATCCAGCTGGATGGCCGCGAGCAGGCGCCGCTGACCTGGGTGCCGCCGGTCGATACCTGGCAAGTGCGCCAGGATTCGGCCTATCTGCACCTGTGCAGCAATGAAACCATCGGCGGCGTCGAGTTCATGGACTGGCCCGACACCGCCGCGCTGGGCGCCCCCGACGTGCCGCTGGTCGTCGACGCGTCCTCGCATTTCCTGTCGCGTCCGATGGACGTGACGCGCTGCGGCATGATGTACGCTGGCGCGCAGAAGAACGCCGGCCCGGCGGGCGTGACCATGGTCATCGCGCGCCGCGACCTGATCGGCCACGCCTTGCCGATCTGCCCGTCCGCGTTCGACTACGCCAACGTGGCAGCCGAACACTCGCGCTACAACACCCCGCCCACCTTCGCCATCTACGTCGCCGGCCTGGTGTTCAAGTGGGTCAAGGCCAATGGCGGCGTGGCCGGCATGGAAGCCGCGAACAAGGCCAAGGCCGATCTGCTGTACGGCTATCTGGACAGCACCAGCTTCTACCGCAACCCCATCCACGCACCCGTGCGTTCGCGCATGAACGTGCCGTTCGTGCTGCGCGACGAATCGCTCAACGACGCCTTCCTGCAAGGCGCGGACGCGGCCGGCCTGACGCAGCTCAAGGGCCACAAGAGCGTGGGCGGCATGCGCGCCTCGATCTACAACGCGGTGCCCCTGGCCGGGGTCTCGGCGCTGGTCGAGTACCTCAAGGAATTCGAGCGTCGCTATGGATGACGATCTGCAGCGCAAGCTGCTCCCCCTGCGTCAGCGCATCGACGCGTTGGACGCCCAGATCCTCGACCTCCTGACGCAGCGCGCAAGCGCCGCGCTGGAAGTGGGCGAGGCCAAGCACGCCGCGAATGCCGATGGCCCCGTGTTGCGCCCCGAGCGCGAAGCCGAGGTCATCCGCCGCCTGCAACAGTCCAATCCCGGCCCGTTCCCGAACACCGGCGTGGCCGCGGTCTGGACCGAAATCATCTCGGCCTGCCGCGGCCTGGAGCGCGGCATGACGGTCGCCTTCCTGGGGCCGCAGGGCTCGTTCTCGGAGCAGGCCGCGCAGGAGCATTTCGGCCACGCTGTGCAGAAGCTGCCGTGCGCTTCGTTCGATGAAGTGTTCCGCGCCGTCGAGGCGGGGCAGGCCGACGTCGGCATGGTCCCGGTCGAGAACTCCACCGAAGGCGCGGTCAACCGCAGCCTGGACCTGCTGCTGAACACACCGCTGAAGATCCTGGGCGAGCGTTCGCTGGTGATACGCCACTGCCTGATGTCGCAGTCCGGCAGCATGGACGGCATCAAGACGATTTCCGCGCACCCGCAGGCGCTGGCCCAGTGCCAGGGCTGGCTCACGCGCAACTATCCCGACGTGGCCCGCGTGGCCGCGTCCAGCAATTCCGAGGCCGCGCGCGCGGCAGCCGGCGACCCGAGCATCGCGGCGATCGCCGGCGAAGTGGCGGCGCCCGCCTGGAACCTGCAGATCGTGGCCGCAGGCATTCAGGACGACCCGCACAACCGCACGCGCTTCCTGGCGATCGGCAACATCGAGCCGCTGGTCAGCGGCAAGGACAAGACCAGCCTGATCCTGGCCGTGCCGAACCGCGCTGGCGCCGTCTACGAAATGCTGGCGCCGCTGGCGGCCAACGGCGTGTCCATGACGCGCTTCGAGTCGCGGCCGGCCCGCACCGGCCAGTGGGAATACTATTTTTATGTGGACGTCCTGGGTCACCGCAATGATCCGAACGTTGAACGCGCCCTGGCCGCCTTGCAGGCGCAGGTTGCCTACCTGAAAGTGCTGGGTTCCTACCCGGCGCCGTGAGCCCTTCCGACATGACCACCGCATCCAAGCCCCTCGTTGCTCCGGCGCACGTCAGCGCCATCGCGCCTTACCAGGCGGGCAAGCCCATCGAAGAACTGGCCCGCGAATTCGGGCTGGACCCGGCCGGCATCGTCAAGCTGGCGTCCAATGAAAACCCGCTGGGCATGCCCAAGTCGGCGCGCGAGGCGATGCTGGCCGCGGCCGAGTCGCTGGCGCGCTATCCCGATCCCAACGGCTTCGACCTGAAGTCGGCGCTGGCTGAACGCTATGGCGTGCCGATGAGCTGGGTCACGCTGGGCAACGGCTCCAACGACATCCTGGAAATCGCGGCGCTGGCGCTGCTGGAGCCGGGCGTGTCGGCGGTCTATGCGCAGCATTCGTTCGCGGTCTACCGCCTGGCCACCCAGGCGCGCGGCGCGCGCCACATCGTGGTGCCGGCCAAGGACTATGGCCATGACCTGGACGCGATGTTCGATGCCATCGCCGACGACACGCGGCTGCTGTTCATCGCCAACCCGAACAACCCCACCGGCACCTTCGTGCCGGGCGACCAGATCGCGGCCTTCCTGGAGCGCGTCCACGCCGCCCACGGCGATCGCGTCACGGTGGTGCTGGACGAGGCCTACAACGAGTACCTGGATCCCGAGTTCCGCTTCGACAGCACCGCGCTGGTGCGCCGCTATCCCAACCTGATCGTGTCGCGCACCTTCTCCAAGGCCTACGGCCTGGCGGGTCTGCGCGTGGGCTTCGCGGTGGCGCAGCCCGCCCTGACGGATCTGCTGAATCGCGTGCGCCAGCCCTTCAACGTCAATACGCTGGCGCAGGCCGCGGCCATCGCCGCGCTGCGCGACACGGCCTACCTGGAAGAGGCCTATGCCTCCAACAAGGCGGGCAAGGCGCAGCTCTGCGCCGCGTTCGAGCGCCTGAAGCTGCGCTACGTGCCCAGCTACGGCAACTTCGTGCTGGTGCATGTGGGCGACGCCCCGCGCATCAACCTGGAACTGCTCAAGCGCGGCGTGATCGTGCGCCCGGTCGCCGGCGACGGCTTGCCGGAGTGGCTGCGGGTGTCCATCGGACTGCCGCAGGAAAACGAGCGGTTCATCGAAGCCCTGACCGCCATCCTGTCCGCATGAACGACGCGTCACCGAAATCCGATCAGGGGGCCGCTGGCCCCCTGATTCCTGTATTGGCCGTCGTAGGGGTGGGCCTGATCGGCGGATCCTTCGCCGCGGCCTTGCGCCGGGCGGGGCAGGTGGGCCGGGTGCTGGGAGTAGGGCGCAACGCGCAATCGCTGGCCCGCGCCGTTGAATTGGGCTTGATCGACGAGGCTGCTTCGGCCGAGGAAGCCGCGGCGCGTGCCGACCTGATCCTGCTGGCGACGCCAGTGGGCGGGTTGGGCGACGTGCTGTCGCGCATGCGTGCGCATCTGCGCTCCGATACCGTGCTGACGGATGGGGGCAGTACCAAGGCCGAAGTGGTCGAGGCCGCGCGGGTCGCGCTGGGCGATCGCGTCGCGCAATTCGTGCCTGGCCATCCCATCGCCGGCGCCGAACGCAGCGGACCCGAGGCGGCCGATGCCGGCCTGTATCGTAAGCGCACCGTGATCCTGACGCCCTTGGCCGAGAACGGCGAGTCGTCCCTGGAGCTGGTGCGCCGCGCGTGGCAGGCTTGCGGAGCCGATGTGATCGACATGGACGCCGACGCCCATGACCGGGTGCTGGCCTCGGTCAGCCATCTGCCGCATCTGCTGTCGGCGGTATACATGGAACAGGTGGCCGAGGCCGCCGACGCCGCCACGCGCCTGGAGCTGGCAGGCAGCGGCTTTCGCGACTTCACGCGTATCGCCGCGGGTTCGCCCGAAATGTGGCGCGATATTTTTCTGTCCAACCGCGATGCGATGCTGGCCGAACTGGCCGACGTGCGCGCGGTGCTGGACCGTGCCGAACGCGCCATTGCCGACGGCGATGGCGCGGCTTTGCTGACGCTGCTGGACACGGCGGCCCGCGCCCGCCGCAACTGGCGCAAGGAGTAGCTGACATGGGCGCTTTGCCTTATCTCGATCTGCCGCGCGTGCGGCAAGCGCGGGGCGTGATTGCCCTGCCGGGTTCCAAGAGCATTTCCAATCGCGTGCTGCTGCTGTCCGCCATCGCCGAGGGCAGCACGGTCATCACCGGTTTGCTGGACTCCGACGACACCCGCGTCATGCTGGGCGCCTTGCGCCAGCTGGGCGTGCAGGTGTCGGAACTGGAAGCGGGCAGCGTCACGGTGCAGGGCGTGCGCCGCTTTCCGGTGGAAAGCGCCGACCTGTTCATGGGCAACGCCGGCACCGCGATCCGGCCGCTGACCGCGGCGCTGGCGCTGATGGGCGGCGACTACCGTCTGTCGGGCGTGCCGCGCATGCATGAGCGTCCCATCGGCGATCTGGTCGATGCGCTCAAGGGTTTGGGCGCCAGCATCGACTACCTGGGCCAGCCTGGCTATCCGCCGCTGCACATCGGCCGCGGCGACATCGCGGCGGATGCTGTCACGCGGGTACAGGGTTCTGTGTCCAGCCAGTTCCTCACCGCCTTGCTGATGGCCGCGCCGCTGCAAGCCGGCCGCAGCGGCAAGCCGGTCACGATCGAAGTGCTGGGCGAGCTCATCTCCAAGCCCTACATCGAGATCACGCTGAACCTGATGGCGCGCTTCGGCGTGCAGGTGCGGCGCGACGGCTGGAGCCGTTTCGTCATCGACGGCGGGGCCGCCTATCGCAGCCCCGGGCGGATCGCGGTCGAAGGCGACGCCTCGACGGCCTCCTATTTCCTGGCGCTGGGCGCGATCGGCGGCGGGCCGCTGCGCGTGACCGGCGTGGGCGCGGACAGCATCCAGGGCGATGTCGCCTTTGCCGACACGCTGGCCGACATGGGCGCCACCGTGACCTACGGCCCCGACTGGATCGAGGTGTCGGGCGCGCGCGTCGCCCAGGGCGAACGCCTGAAGGCCTTCGACACCGATTTCAACCTGATCCCGGATGCCGCCATGACGGCGGCGGCCCTGGCGCTGTATGCCGACGGCCCGTGCCGCCTGCGCAACATCGGCAGCTGGCGCGTCAAGGAAACCGACCGCATCCACGCCATGCAGACCGAGCTGGAAAAGCTGGGTGCGCGGGTGGAATCGGGGCCGGATTGGCTGCGCGTGACGCCGCCGGCGCAGGACGCCTGGCGCGACGCGCACATCGGCACCTGGGACGACCACCGCATGGCGATGTGCTTCTCGCTGGCGGCTTTCGGGCCGGCGGCCGTCCGTATCCTCGACCCGGGCTGCGTCAGCAAGACCTTCCCGGGTTACTTTGATGTTTACGCGGGCCTGGTAGCGGCCTAGCGAAGAATCGCCCATGACTTCGATTTCCCCTGCAACTTCTTCCACTGTCCCCGTCATCACCATCGACGGCCCCACCGCGTCCGGCAAGGGCACGGTGGCCCACCGCGTCGCCAAGGCCCTGGGCTGGGCCGTGCTCGACAGCGGCGCGCTCTATCGCCTGACCGCGCTGGCGGCGCTCAATCGCGGCTTGTCGCCCGAGGACGAACCCGCCGTCGCGCGCGTGGCTGAAACCCTGGACGTGCGTTTCGAGGGGCCTCATGTCTACCTCGAAGGCGTGGACGTCGGCCACGACATCCGCCGCGAGGAAGTCGGCAATTTCGCCTCGCGCGTGGCCGCCTTCCCGGGCGTGCGCCAGGCGTTGCTCGAGCGCCAGCGCGCCTTCCGGCTGGCTCCGGGCCTGGTTGCGGACGGGCGCGACATGGGTACGGTGGTGTTTCCCGATGCGCCCCTGAAGGTGTTCCTGGTCGCCGATGTGGTCGCGCGGGCGCAGAGGCGCTGTAAGCAGTTGATCGAAAAGGGAATTTCTGCTAATCTTGATGACCTCCTACGGGATATGCGCGAGCGGGACGCCCGCGATATGGGGCGGACTACCGCTCCCTTGGCTCCCGCAGCGGATGCACACGTACTGGATTCGTCTGATTTGACGATTGCGGAAACGGTGCAGGCAATACTGGATTTCTGGAAGAACGCCGCCGCGGATTGAAGTACCGGTCCCGGACTTTCCCCTCGAATCCTCCGCAGTTTTCTGTTTTTTTTTATCGGCCCTGTTCAAGCCAGGCGCAGCCCCCACGGGACACCCCGCAAGGGTAAACCGGCAAGCAGGCATTTTGACTCCACTGTGGCGGGCAATCCGCTGCGGTGTGTTTTTAACGGCCATTTCGGCCCAATGGATTTCAACCCCATGTCTTCCGTTTCCACTACCGCCACCGGCGGCGAAAGCTTCGCCGACCTTTTCGCACAAAGCCTCAAGAGCCAGGACATGAAGTCCGGCGAGGTGATCAGCGCCGAAGTCGTGCGCGTCGACCACAACTTCGTCGTCGTCAACGCCGGCCTGAAGTCCGAAGCGCTGATCCCCCTGGAAGAGTTCCTGAACGACCAGGGCGAGCTCGAAGTGCAACCTGGCGATTTCGTCTCGGTGGCCATCGATTCCCTGGAAAACGGCTACGGCGACACCATCCTGTCGCGTGACCGCGCCAAGCGCCTGTCGGCCTGGCTGCAACTGGAAAAGGCCCTGGAAAACGGCGAACTGGTTACCGGCACCATCACCGGCAAGGTGAAGGGCGGCCTGACCGTCATGACCAACGGCATCCGCGCGTTCCTGCCGGGTTCGCTGGTGGACCTGCGTCCGGTCAAGGACACCACCCCGTACGAAGGCAAGACCCTCGAATTCAAGGTCATCAAGCTCGACCGCAAGCGCAACAACGTCGTTCTGTCGCGTCGCCAGGTGCTGGAAGCCAGCATGGGCGAAGAGCGCCAGAAGCTGCTCGAAACCCTGCACGAAGGTGCTGTGGTCAAGGGCGTGGTCAAGAACATCACCGACTACGGCGCGTTCGTGGACCTGGGCGGCATCGACGGCCTGCTGCACATCACCGACATGGCCTGGCGCCGTGTGCGTCACCCCTCCGAAGTCCTGCAAGTGGGTCAGGAAGTCGAAGCCAAGGTGCTCAAGTTCGACCAGGAAAAGAGCCGCGTCTCCCTGGGCGTCAAGCAGCTGGGCGAAGATCCGTGGGTGGGCCTGGCTCGCCGCTACCCGCAAGGCACCCGCCTGTTCGGCAAGGTCACCAACCTGACCGACTACGGCGCGTTCGTTGAAGTCGAAGCCGGCATCGAAGGCCTGGTGCACGTCTCCGAAATGGACTGGACCAACAAGAACGTCGATCCGCGCAAGGTCGTGACCCTGGGCGAAGAAGTCGAAGTCATGGTCCTGGAAATCGACGAAGACCGTCGTCGCATTTCGCTGGGCATGAAGCAGTGCCGCCAGAACCCGTGGGAAGAGTTCGCCACCAACTTCAAGCGTGGTGACAAGGTCCGCGGCGCCATCAAGTCGATCACCGACTTCGGCGTGTTCGTCGGCCTGCCCGGCGGCATCGATGGCCTGGTTCACCTGTCCGACCTGTCGTGGACGGAAACCGGCGAAGAAGCCGTGCGCAACTTCAAGAAGGGCGACGAGATCGAAGCCGTGGTTCTGGGCATCGATACCGACAAGGAACGCATCTCGCTGGGCATCAAGCAGCTGGAAGGCGACCCCTTCAACAACTTCGTTGCCACCTTCGACAAGGGCGCCGTTGTTCCGGGCACCATCAAGTCGGTCGAAGCCAAGGGCGCTGTTGTCACGCTGTCCGTGGACGTTGAAGGCTACCTGCGCGCTTCCGAGATCTCCTCGGGCCGCGTTGAAGACGCCACCACCGTTCTGACCGCCGGCGAGAACATCGAAGCCATGATCGTCAACATCGACCGCAAGACGCGTTCGATCCAGCTGTCGATCAAGGCCCGCGACAACGCCGAAACCGCCGAAACGATCCAGCGCATGTCCGACGCCAGCGCTTCGTCCGGCACCACCAACCTCGGCGCGCTGCTGAAGGCCAAGCTGGACCAACAGCGCAACGACGGTTAATTCGTGACCAAGTCGGAGCTGATCGCCGCCTTGGCGGCCCGCTATCCTCAGCTGGCCGCCCGCGACACCGATTACGCGGTCAAGACCGTGCTCGACGCAATGACCCAGGCCCTGGCCTCGGGTCAGCGCATCGAGATCCGCGGTTTTGGCAGCTTCTCGTTGTCGCAGCGGTCTCCCCGCATCGGTCGCAATCCGAAATCCGGCGAACAGGTGCTGGTGCCTGGCAAACAGGTGCCGCACTTCAAGGCGGGCAAGGAATTGCGCGAGCGGGTGGACTTGGCCGGCGGCAATGACGAGGACGCTCAATCCTCTGGATCGAGTGAACCGATGCCGTCGATGGTGAGTCTGCACGCCATGCATTGACGGCACGGCAGTAAGGCCGCCTTCGGGCGGATCGGACCGAGAACCTAGCCCCTTGAGCAATCAAGGGGCTTTGTTTTTTGGCGCCAGGAGGGATCCGTCGCTTACAATTGATAGTCTTGAATTCTTTGGAGCATGCGCCATGCGCTACCTAGTCTGGGCCCTGCGATTGCTCGTGTTTGTTGCAGTTCTGATGTTTGCGTTGAAAAACACGGATCCGGTCGCCGTGAAGTTCTACGCCGATTACGTGGTGCAGGACGTGCCCCTCATCGTCGTGATGCTGGTCGTGTTCGTCTTGGGCGCCTTGTTCGGCCTGTTGCTGACCGTGCCCGCCGCCATGCGCCGCCGCCGCGAAGCCATGCGCCTGCGCCGTGAGCTGGACCGTGTCCAGGCCGCCGTGGCCGGCACCACACCCGCCGTGCCGCCGGAGGCCGTGGCCCCGATGTCGCCGCTGTGATGCCGTTGCGCCAGCACTGAATCCCTTTCCGCACTGAATTACCGCAAGAGCCCGCATAGTGGATTTTGAACCTTGGTGGTTGATTTTCGTGCCGGTATTGTTCGCGCTGGGCTGGCTGGCCGCGCGCTTCGATATCCGGCAAATGCTGCGGGAAACCCGCAGCCTGCCCGATTCCTATTTCCGCGGGCTGAACTTCCTGCTCAATGAAGAGCCGGACCGCGCCATCGACGCCTTCGTCGAAGTGGCCAAGCTGGACCCGGAAACCACCGAGCTGCACTTCGCGCTGGGCAGCCTGTTCCGCCGCCGGGGCGAAATGGAGCGCGCCATCCGCGTGCACCAAAGCCTCCTGAACCGTTCCGACCTGCCCGCCGCCGAACGCGAGCATGCGCAGCACGAGCTGGCGCAGGATTTTCTCAAGGCCGGCATGCTGGATCGCGCCGAAAACGGCTTCGAGCAGCTCAAGGACACCCGCTACGCCTTGCCCGCGCTGCGTTCTTTGATCCGGATCTACGAATCGGAACACGACTGGCCGCGCGCCATCGAAGCCGTGAAGACGCTGCAGGGCCTGGTCGACGAGCCGGTGCCGCAGCTCGTGCACTATTACTGCGAACAGGCGCAGACCGCGCTGTCGGCCAAGCCTGCCGACATCGACGCGGCCCACAAGGCGCTGGACGCCGCCGACCATGCCTTGTCGACCATCGATCCGGCGTCGAGCAAGGGCGCCATGGTGCGCACCGCGATGCTGCGCGCCCGTCTGGCCCTGATCGAACAGGACCCGAAGCGCGAACGCCTGTACCTGGAGTCGATCATGACCGACGCTCCCGAGTACGCCGGCCTGGTCGCCGAGCAGGTGCTGGCGAACTACCGCGCCGCCAATCAGGAAGCGGCCGGGCTCGACGTGCTGCAGAAGCAGTATGCGCGCCACGCGTCGCTGGACCTGTTCAACGTGCTGTTCCGCGAGCTGCGCGCCCAGCAGGGCGCAGCGACGTCATGGGCATTTGCCCGCAACGCGCTGCGCAGCCATCCGTCGCTGCTGGGGCTGGACCGACTGCTGGAGGCCGAGCTGGCCAATCCGGAAAGCGGCGCCGAGCAGGCGCCGGTGCCGGGCGCCGACCTGACGCTGTTGCGCAGCCTGATACACAAGCATACGCAGCGGCTGGACCGCTACGCCTGCCGCAGTTGCGGATTTCAGGCGCGTCGCTTTTACTGGCAATGTCCCGGCTGCAATGCCTGGGAAACCTACGCGCCGCGCCGCTTGGAAGAACTTGAATGAATGCATTTCCCGCCGAAGCCATTTCGCATAGCCGCGTCCTAGTGGTGGGCGATGTGATGCTGGACCGGTACTGGTTCGGCGAAGTCGAACGCATTTCGCCGGAAGCGCCGGTGCCCGTGGTGCGCGTGGCGCGCCGCGAAGACCGCCTGGGCGGCGCGGCGAACGTCGCGCGCAACGTGGCGGCCCTGGGCGGCCACGTGACCTTGGTCGGCGTGCTGGGTGAAGACGAGGCCGGCGACAGCGTGCGGCGTTTGTCCGCCGAAGCCGGCATACAGGCCGAGCTGGTCGCCGATCCGTCCCTGCACACGACCTTGAAGATGCGCGTGCTGGGCCGCCAGCAGCAGCTCCTGCGCGTGGACTTCGAACAGCATCCGGCACAGCCCGCGCTGGATAACGTCGATGCCGCATTCGCGCGCCACCTGGCCAACCACGACATCGTCGTGTTGTCCGACTATGCCAAGGGCGTGCTGACGCGGGTCGAATCGCTGATCGCCCTGGCCCGCAACGCCGGCGTGCCGGTGCTGGTGGACCCGAAGGGCCACGATTACACCCGTTACCGCGGGGCGACGCTCGTCACCCCCAACCGCTCGGAAATGCAGGAGGCCGTGGGCCGCTGGAGTTCCGAGGCCGAACTTACCGATCGCGCGCAGCGCCTGCGCGCCGACCTGGATCTGGAAGCCTTGCTCGTGACGCGTTCCGAGCAGGGCATGACTTTGTTTACCGACGCGGGACGCGACCACATCGACGCGCAGGCGCACGAAGTGTTCGACGTGTCCGGCGCGGGCGATACCGTGCTGGCGACGCTGGCCGTGTCGCGCGCCATCGATCTGCCGTGGGTCGACGCGATGGGCTGGGCCAACAAGGCCGGCGGCATCGCCGTGGGCAAGCTCGGCACGTCCATCGTCACCGCTGCGGAATTGGCAGGAGAACTCTCATGATCGTCGTTACCGGAGCCGCGGGCTTCATAGGCAGCAACCTGGTGCGCGGGCTCAACCGCCGCGGCATCAAGGACATCATCGCGGTCGATGACCTGACCGAAGGCGACAAGTTCGTCAACCTGGTCGATTGCCAGATCGCGGACTACATGGACAAGGACGACTTCCGCCGCCGCGTCCTCGACGGCAGCCTGCACGAAGTGCGCGCCGTGCTGCACCAGGGCGCGTGCTCGGACACGACCGAGCGCAACGGCCGCTACATGCTCGACAACAACTACCGCGTCACGCTGGAGCTGTTCGAGTTCTGCCAGGAGCGCCGCATTCCGTTCCTCTACGCCTCGTCGGCGGCGGTCTACGGCGGTTCCTCGATCTACGTGGAAGACCCTGCCAATGAAGGCCCGCTCAACGTCTACGGCTATTCCAAGCTGCTGTTCGATCAGGTCCTGCGCCAGCGCATGGACAGCCTGACCGCACAGGTCGTGGGCCTGCGCTACTTCAACGTCTACGGTCCGCACGAACAGCACAAGGGCCGCATGGCCTCGGTGGCGTTCCACAACATGAACCAGTTCCTGGAGCATGGGCATGTGCGCCTGTTCGCGGGCTGGGACGGCTACGTGGATGGCGGCCAGAGCCGCGACTTCATTTCCGTCGAAGACGTGGTCGCGGTCAACCTGCATTTCCTGGATCACCCCGAGCAGTCCGGAATCTTCAACTGCGGCACCGGCCGCGCGCAGCCCTTCAACGATGTGGCGGCCGGCGTGGTCAATGCGCTGCGCGCGGAGCGCGGCGAAGCCGAGCTGACGCTGGCGCAACTGGTGGAACTGGATCTGATCCGCTATATCCCGTTCCCGGACGACCTGAAAGGGCGCTATCAGAGCTACACGCAGGCCGACGTCACGCGCCTGCGCGCGGCAGGGTTCCAGGCGCCGATGCGCGATGTGCGGACCGGCGTTACCGAGTACGTGCGTTATTGGCGCGCCCGCAAGTAAGTCTGCACAGGCGCCGTGCATGGAAGAACGCCACCGTCCGCGGTGGCTTTTTTTCGTCTGGCGGTTTGCCGGGGCGGATGTTTCCATTCACAGGGCCTCCGTGACCGAGCGCGCCGCCCGCATGATCTGAGCGTGCGTGACAGCCGTTGCGCCAGACTCCAGGGAGATCATCCATGAATCCATTCCTTCAATCCGCCGCCGCCCGCCCGGCGCCCTTTGCCAGATGGCGCAGGGCGCGCGCCGCCCTTGCTTCCGGCGCCCGGCCGCGGCCTTTGCGGCAGGCCTTGGGCGCGCTGCTGGTAACGGCGGGCCTGGGCCTGGCCGCGCCGCTGGCGTACGCGGTGGACCTCAATCAGGCCAATGCCCAGCAGCTCGAAGGTGTCCGGGGCATCGGCCCGCGCATGGCGGAAATAATCATCAAGGAACGCGAGCGGGGCGGCAAGTTCGAATCCTTGAACGACCTGGCTGAACGGGTGCGCGGCATCGGCCCGAAGAAGGCGCAGGCCCTGCAAGAGGCAGGCCTGCAGGTGGGAGGGGCGGGCCCCCAGGCCGGGCAGGGCGAGACGGCGGCCAAGCCGGCGCAGGGCAAGCCGGTTGCGGGCAAGGCCGAAGCCAAATCCGAAGCGAAACCGGCGGCGTCCCAGCCCGCCGCCCGCGCCCGGCCCTGAGCCAGTAGCGGCCTGCGCCGTTAGCCCTGGCGGGAGCGCGGCTTTTGGCGGCGCGCGCCGCCAGGCGGGGTTATCATCGTCCGCATGACTACTACCTATCCCACTATCGAGCAAACCGTCGGCAACACGCCGCTGGTGCGCCTGCAGCGCATTCCCGGGGCCGCGGGCGCCGCCCGGGGCAATGTCATCCTGGCCAAGCTGGAGGGCAACAACCCTGCCGGCTCCGTGAAGGACCGTCCGGCCCTGTCGATGATCGCTCGCGCGGAAGAGCGCGGCGACATCAAGCCGGGCGACACCCTCATCGAGGCGACCAGCGGCAATACCGGCATTGCGCTGGCCATGGCCGCCGCCATGCGCGGCTACCGCATGATCCTGATCATGCCGGACAATCTTTCGGTGGAGCGCCGCGCGGCCATGACGGCCTATGGCGCCGAGCTGATCCTGACGCCGGCGGACAAGGGCGGCATGGAATATGCCCGCGACCTGGCATCCGCCATGCAGGCGGACGGCCGCGGGCTGGTGCTGGACCAGTTCGCCAACCCCGACAATCCCCGCGCCCACATCGAAACCACCGGGCCGGAAATCTGGAACCAGACTGAAGGCCGCGTCACCCACTTCGTGAGCGCCATGGGCACCACCGGCACCATCATGGGCGTGTCGACCTACCTGAAATCGCGCAATCCCGCTGTGCAGGTGGTGGGCGCGCAGCCCGCCGAAGGATCGTCGATCCCGGGCATCCGCAAGTGGCCCGAAGCCTACCTGCCCAAGATCTTCGATCGCAGCCGGGTGGACGCCTACGAATCCATCGAACAGGCCGAGGCCGAACAGATGGCGCGCAGGCTGGCGGCGGAAGAGGGCATCTTCGGTGGAATTTCCTCGGCGGGCGCGCTGATCGCCGCCCTGCGCGTGGCCGAACGCGTCAACGACGCCACCATCGTGTTCATCGTATGCGACCGCGGCGACCGCTATCTGTCCACGGGCGTCTTCAACTGAACGCCTGATCGCCTTCGGGCAGAATAAAACCGCCATGCCGGGTTTGCCGGGCATGGCGGTTTTTCATTGGACGGGCGCGCCGGGCGCCCTCGTTTCTTGCGCGCTTATTCGGGCTGGATGCCGGCGTCCTGCATCACCTTGATCCAACGCTCGCTTTCCGCGAGGTTGAAGGCTTCGGCTTCCTGGTAGCTCATGGTGCTGGGCAGGGTGCCTTGCGACTTCAGCGCTTCAACCACCTTGGGCGATTGCGAGGCTTCGATCATGACCTTGTTCAGCTTGGCGATGATGGGCTGCGGCGTATCTTTCGGGGCCCACATGCCGTACCAGGTGACGATGTCGAAACCGGGCAGGACGCTTTCCGCGATGGTCGGCACGTCGGGCAGTTCGGCCAGGCGGGTCTTGGTCGTCACGGCGATCGGGCGGATCTTGCCGCTCTGGATCAGCGGCAAGGCCGGCGCCAGCGGCGCGTACATCAGGTCCACATGGCCGCCCGCGACGTCGGTCAGGGCCGGGCTGCTGCCGCGGTAGCCGACGTGGGTGATCTTGGCCTTGGTGGAGGTATTGATCAGCTCGCCCGCCAGGTGCGGCAAGGTGGCGACGCCGGGGGAGGCGAAGGTCAGCGAGCCGGGCTGGGCCTGGCCCTGCTTGATCAGTTCGCCGAAGGTCTTGAACTTGGAGTTGGGCGGGACGACGGCCACCATCGGCACCGTGCCCAGCACGCCCACCATCTTGAAGTCCTTGATCGGGTCAAAGCTCAGATTCTTGAATTGAGCCGGATAGATGCCCTGCACCGACGGGTTCATCAGCAAGGTGTAGCCGTCGGCCGGCGCCTTGGCGACCTGGGCCGTGCCTATGGTGCCGCTGGCCCCGGCGCGGGTTTCGATCACCAGCGGTTGACCCAGGATCTCGCCCATCTGGACCGCGATCAGGCGGCCGACCACGTCCGTCGGTCCTCCTGCCGCCCAAGGCATGATCACGCGGATGGGCTTGTCCGGATAGTCCGCCTGAGCATAGGCGGTCGCTGCCGGCAAGGCCGCCGTGGCGATGGCCGAGCAGGCCGCGGCGAGGAAGGTGCGTTTGTTCATCTACTGTCTACTCCTACAAAGGTGAGATTGGCCGAGGGCAGCGCTGCTTGCAGCATCGCCTTGACCTCGGCCAGCTGTTTCCCCGTGGTGGCTTCGTTCTTCAGCATCCGGCTCAGCGGGCCGGCCACCACGATGGCAAAGGGTTGTTCGTATGCCCGGAATCCGAGCGAAATGGACATCACGTCTTCCACGTTCTCGCCCACCGAGCGCTGCCAGCCGCGTGCCACGCCCGCTTCCAGGTCGCGGTCGAAGGCCTCCTGGCTGGTGAGCGTGCTGTCCGTATAGGCGGCAAAACCGCTGTAGGCCTTGAACCATTTCTGCCGTTCTTCCTGCGACAGCACCGATAGCAGCGCCTTGCCGGAGCTGGTGGCGTGCACCGCCTTGAAGCCGCCCGGCTGGTGCGAGAAGCGGATGGTCTGCTTGGACTCGGCAACGATCAGGTACACGACCTTGTCGTCGGCCAGCTTGGCCAGCAAGGCCGTCTCGCCCGTCAGGTCCCGCACCCGGGCCAGCACCGGCTCGATCACCGCGTTCAGCGGGTCGCTATGGCAGATCAGGGTGGCCACGTGGATCAGTTTCTGGGTCGGGTAATAGCCGTGCTTCTTGCCGATTTCATAGAGATAGCCGCGCGCCACCATGGTCTTCAGCAGCCCATGACAGCTCGACAGCGGTATCCCCATCTGGGCAGCGATCTCGCTGTACAGCAGGGGCTTCTGCGCCTCGGCGAAGAGGTTCAGCACATCCAGCACTCGGCCAGCGGTTTTCACATCCATGATGTTAGTATCCTATACGTGATAAATTTATGTCAAACAGCATTCAATCGACCAGGAGTTGCAACGCATGAGATGGAAGAACCGTCCTGAGGGATCGAACTGGGGAGATTTCGGGCCTGACGACCAGCGAGGCTGCCTGAATTACATCACCCCCGCGAACGTGCTGAGCGGCATGCGGGAAGTCCGCGAAGGACTGAGCTTTTGCCTGTCGCTGCCGCTGGATTACCCGGGCGGCAACGGCGTGAACGTGCGGCGTCATCCGCCCAAGCTGCGGCCTACCGAGAGGGACGGCGACCAGTATCTGAATTTTCCGCTGGGGCGCCTGCGCCCCGGCTGCGTCGACGTGCTCAGCGATGACATCGTCGAAATGAGCTTGCAGTATTCGACGCAATGGGATTCGCTGGCTCACGTGGGCGCACTGTTCGACGCCAACGGCGACGGCCTGCCCGAGCGCGTCTACTACAACGGCTACCGGCCCAATGAGCACGTGGTGGGGCCGGTGGACTACGACGTGGACAATGGCTACGCCAAGACCGACCTGGGTCAGGGGCCGGCCTCCAACGCCAAGAAGCTGGACATCACCCAACTGGCCGAATCCTGCCTTCAGACTCGGGGCGTGATGGTTGACCTGGCGCGCCATTACGGCCGGGAGCAGAAGTCGGTCGGCTACGACGATCTGATGCGCATCCTGGAAGCAGACCGGATCGAGATCGAGCAGGGCGATATCGTGCTGTTCCATACGGAATTCGGCGACGCCCTGCTGGAAAAGAACCGCGAGCCGGATCCCCATACGTTGCACGAGATCTGCGCCGGCCTGGACGGCAGCGACGAGAAGCTGCTGCAGTGGATCACCGACTCGAAGGTGGCGGCCATGGCTTCGGACAACCACGCGCTGGAAATCTATCCCACGCAGAAGCCCAATGCCTGCTGCGCGGCGTTGCCCTTGCACCACCACTGCATCTTCAAGCTGGGCCTGCCGATAGGCGAGATGTGGTACCTGGGGGCGCTTGCGCGCTGGCTCACGGCCAACGGCCGCAGCCGCTTCCTGCTGACGGCGCCGCCGCTGAACCTGCCTGGCGCCGTGGGTTCGCCCGTGACGCCCGTCGCGACGGTGTAAAGCAGACCGCGGCGCTTGGCGCCGCGGTCCCAGGGCCGTCAGCGGCCCACGCGCGCTTCGATCTCGCTTGCCAGATCCGCCACGGAGGTCGCGTAGAAGTAGCTGCGGTTGTACTTGGTGAGCGCGAAGAAGTTGGGCGTGCCGACGCGGTATTGCGCCGTGCCCCGGGCTTCCTCGACCAAGTCGACCACGCCCAGCGGCTGGCTGCCCCAGCCCGCGGCCGATGCGCCAGGCTGCAGGCGGGCGCCGGCCGCGGTGAGCGTGCCCCAGCTTTGCTTGGGTTCCAGTCCGCCGTCGACCAGGGGGGCGGGATCCGCGGGCAGCACCACCGGAGCGAACACCGGCAGGCCGCGCTGCCAGCCGTGCTGCGACAGGAAGCTGCCCACGGACATGATGGCGTCGCGGGTGTTGTTGCTCAGGTCGATGTGGCCGTTGTCGTCGCCGTCCACCGCGTAATGCATGACGCTGGTGGGCATGAACTGGGGCATGCCGATGGCGCCCGCGTACGAGCCGCGGGTTTCCAGGTCCAGCTTGTCTTTCATGACCAGGGTCAGGAAGTCGGCGAGTTGGCCGCGGAACATGGTGGCGCGTTCGGGTTTGGCGGGGTCCGGATAGTCGAAGGCCAGCGTGGTCAGCGCATCCAGCACGCGGAAATTGCCCATATTGCGGCCGTACAGCGTTTCCACGCCGATGATGGATGCGATCACCGGCGCCGGCACGCCGAAGCGCTGCGCCGCCTGATTGAGCAGGTCGCGGTTCTCGTTGTAGAACTCCACGCCCCAGCCGATGCGCTTGGGTTCGACAAAGCGCGAGCGGTAGGTCAGCCAGCTGCGCCAGATCTTTTTGCCCGGGGGCGACGGCGCGATCAGGCGCGCGACGGTGGCGTTGTAGCGCGACCCGGCCAGCGCGGCGACCATGGGGTCCAGCGGCAGCTGGCGCTCGGTGGCCAGGTTTTCCACGAAAGTGCGGACTTCAGGCCGCAACGTGCCATTGGCGGCCAGCGCGGCGGGAGCGTCGTCCGCCAGTTCGGATCCAGGTGTCGGCGCACTGGGTCCGATGCGGATGGGGGCCGGGGTTGATTCGGCAGCCGGCTGGCCGGCGACGGTGTTGGGTGCAGAGGGGGCGGTGGTGGAGCAGCCCGCCAGCAGGGCGGAGAGCGTTCCGAGTTGCAGTAATCGCCGACAGATGAACATAATCTTCCTTATGGAGACCATGTATCTTACCCACCCGGCATGCCGCCTGCATGAAATGGGCAGTTGGCATCCCGAAAGCCCCCAGAGGCTGGACGCCATTTCAGACCAGTTGCTGGCCAGCGGCTTGATGCCTTACCTGGACGACCGCCAGGCGCCGCAGGCATCCCGCCACGACATATTGCGGGTGCACACTGTCCAGTATCTGAACAGTTTGCGCGAACATACGCCGGAGCAAGGGTATTTCCCTATCGATCCGGATACGCTGATGAACCCCCACACCTATGAAGCCGCGCTGTACGCCGCTGGGGCGGGGGTGGCCGCGGTGGACGCGGTGATGGGCGGAGAGGCCCGCACGGCCTTCTGCGCGGTGCGGCCCCCCGGGCATCACGCCTGCCGTTCCCAGGCCATGGGATTCTGTTTTCTGAACAACGTCGCTATTGCGGCGCAGCATGCGCTGGACTTCCACGGCCTGTCGCGGGTCGCCATCGTCGATTTCGACGTGCACCACGGCAACGGCACCGAAGACATCTTCGCCGGCAACGACCGCGTGCTGATGTGCAGCTTCTTCCAGCACCCGTTCTTTCCCAATAGCGGCGCCGAGAATCCCGCTTCGAACATGCTGAACGTGCCCGTGGCCGCGTATACCGGCGGGGCCGCGGTCAGGGCCATCGTCACCGATACCTGGCTGCCGGCGCTGGAAGCGCACCGGCCCGAGCTGATCCTGGTATCGGCCGGTTTCGACGCGCACCGCGAGGACGACATGGGCCAGATGGGCCTGGTCGAGGCCGATTACGCCTGGATAACAGAACAGCTCGTGGAGGTGGCCGAGCGCCACTGCCAGGGGCGCATCGTCAGCACGCTGGAAGGCGGTTACAACTTGTCCGCCCTGGGCCGCAGCGTGGTCGCCCATATACGAGCGCTGGCGAAGCTGTAGAATCGAGAAAAAATTGTGCAATGCGATCCCGGCGCATGCCGGGTAATTATTTTCCATTTGGAGGCAGCGGGATGAAGGTTTTGGTACCTGTCAAACGCGTCGTTGACTACAACGTCAAGGTGCGCGTCAAGTCTGATCAAACCGGCGTGGATATCGCCAATGTGAAGATGTCCATGAACCCCTTTGACGAAATCGCCGTCGAAGAAGCGACCCGCCTGAAGGAAAAGGGCGCCGTGGCTGAAGTCGTGGCGGTTTCTTGCGGCGTTGCGCAATGCCAGGAAACGCTGCGCACGGCCATGGCCATCGGCGCCGACCGCGGCGTGCTGGTCCAGACCGATGCCGAACTGCAGCCGCTGGCCGTGGCCAAGCTGCTGAAGGCGCTGGTCGACAAGGAACAGCCGCAGCTGGTGATCCTGGGCAAGCAAGCCATCGACGACGATGCCAACCAGACCGGCCAGATGCTGGCCGCGCTGCTGGACTGGCCGCAAGCCACGTTCGCCAGCAAGGTCGAGCTGGCCGACGGCAAGGTCACGGTCACGCGCGAAGTCGACGGCGGCCTGGAAACGCTGACGCTCAAGCTGCCCGCCATCGTCACCACCGACCTGCGCCTGAATGAGCCGCGCTACGTCACGCTGCCCAACATCATGAAGGCCAAGAAGAAGCAGCTGGACACCGTCACGCCGGAAGAACTGGGTGTGGACGCCGCGCCGCGCCTGAAGACGCTGAAGGTCAGCGAGCCGCCCGCTCGCAAGGCCGGCATCAAGGTGGCCGATGTCGCGGCCCTGGTGGACAAACTCAAGAACGAAGCGAAGGTGGTCTGAACATGACGACGCTGGTTATTGCCGAACACGATAACGCCCAGCTCAAGGGCGCAACCCTGAACGCCGTCGCCGCCGCCGCCAAGATCGGAGGCGACGTGCACGTGCTGGTCGCCGGCGCCAACGCGCGCGCCGTGGCCGACCAGGCCGCCGCCGCCGCGGGCGTCGCCAAGGTCCTGCTGGCCGACGCGCCGCAACTGGCCGACGGCCTGGCCGAGAACGTCGCCGCCCAGGTACTGGCTGTGGCCTCGGGCTACAGCCACATCCTGTTCCCCGCGACCGCCTCGGGCAAGAACGTGGCCCCGCGTGTGGCCGCCAAGCTGGACGTGGCGCAGATCTCCGACATCATCGGCGTGGAATCGGCCGACACCTTCCAGCGCCCGATCTACGCCGGCAACGCCATTGCCACCGTGCAGTCGGCCGACGCCGTCAAGGTCATCACCGTGCGCACCACCGGCTTTGACGCCGTGGCCGCGCAGGGCGGTTCGGGTGCGGTGGAAGAAGTCGCCGCCGTGGCCGATTCGGGCCTGTCCACCTTCGTGGGCCGCGAAGTCGCCAAGAGCGACCGTCCGGAACTGGCCGGCGCGCGCGTCGTCGTCTCCGGCGGCCGCGGCCTGGGCAGCGCCGAGAACTTCAAGATCCTGGATCCGCTGGCCGACAAGCTGGGCGCGGCGCTGGGCGCCTCGCGCGCCGCGGTCGACGCCGGCTATGCGCCTAACGACTGGCAAGTCGGTCAGACCGGCAAGATCGTCGCGCCGCAGCTGTATGTGGCGGTTGGTATCTCGGGTGCCATCCAGCACTTGGCCGGCATGAAGGATTCGAAGGTCATCGTCGCCATCAACAAGGATCCGGAAGCGCCGATCTTCGGCGTGGCCGATTATGGCCTGGTGGGCGATCTGTTCCAGGTCGTGCCCGAACTGACCGGCGCGCTGTAAGCCGCAACGCGCTGCTGTATTTGAAGGGCCCGCCAGCTTTGCGCTGGCGGGCTTTTTTATTTTTCGACGCGAGGACTACACATCTTGTGATTTCAGTGTTCCAAATCTTTTGATTTCTCGAAAGATTCTGATAATGTGTTCCGCGCGCAGCTAGATACGCGCAAGTGCTTGACCTGTACAGAACGAAGGAGATTCGGGATGGAATGGTTCTTTGACACTCTGCGAAAATATCCGGAACTTGCGATATTCCTTACCCTCGGTCTCGGGTACTGGATAGGCGCCAAGAAGATTTTCGGATTCAATCTGGGAGCCGTGACCGGAACGCTGCTGGTAGGCGTGCTGGTGGGGCAGCTAAACATCACGATCGCTCCCGTCCTCAAGCAGGTCTTCTTCCTGCTCTTTCTCTTCGGTCTGGGTTACGGCGTCGGACCGCAGTTCTTCCGGGGTATGAAAAGCGATGGCCTTCCGCAGGTCATCTTCGCCGTCATTCTGTGCGTGATCTGCCTGCTGGTGACATGGGCGACAGCCGTAGGCTTCGGCTTCGATGCCGGCACTGGCGCAGGCTTGTTGTCCGGAGCCCAAACCATTTCCGCGGTCATGGGCGTGGCGACGGACACCATCAACGGCCTGGGCATAGACGCAGCCACCAAAAAGAAATGGATCGACAGCATTCCTGTCGCCTACGCGGTCTGCTACATCTTCGGCACGGTCGGAAGCGCCTGGCTGCTGGCCTCGCTGGGGCCGAAGCTGATGCGCGTGGACATCGTCAAGGAGTGCCAGGAATACGAAGCCAAGATGTCCGGCGGCGCCGACTCGATGGAGCTGTCCGGTTATCGCAAGTTCACCGCGCGCGCCTACAAGCTGGACAACGCCGAGTTCGCCGGCAAGACGGTGGGAGAGCTGGAGTCCCGCTTCGTCGAGGCCCGCGTGTTCGTGGAGCGCATCCGGCGCGGCGACCAGGTCATCGACAGCGATGGCAAGACGGTGTTGCAGCAGGGCGACGTGTTAGGCATTACCGGCCGGCATGACGCGCTGGTCACCCAGGCCGCCGGCATCATCGGCACCGAGGTCGAGGACCGCGACCTCATCAGCATGCCCGCCGAGGTCGTCGAGGTCGTGCTGACCAATAAGAACATTGCCGGCAAGACCATCAAGGAAATCGCGGACAGCGAAGTCGGCCGCGAACTGGGCCGCGGCGTGTTCCTGCGCAAGGTCGTGCGCGGCGGCCACGACATGCCGATCAACTGGGGGCTGAAGCTGGACCGCGGCGACCGCCTGTTCGTGCTGGGCGCCAAGCGCGACGTCGAGCGCGTGGTGGGCAAGCTGGGCTACGTCGACCGCGCCACCAGCCAGACCGACATGGTCTTCGTCGGTTTCGGCATCCTGCTCGGCGGCCTGTTCGGCTCGCTGGTGCTGACCGTGGGCGGCGTTCCCGTCACCTTGTCGACCTCCGGCGGCGCGCTGATTTCCGGCCTGATCTTCGGCTATCTGCGCTCGGTGCATCCGACCTTCGGCCGGGTGCCGGAACCGGTGCACTGGTTCCTGACATCGGTGGGGCTGACGACGTTCGTTGCGGTCGTGGGCATATCGTCAGGGCCGGGATTCGTGCTGGGCTTCCAGCAACTGGGCGCCAAGCTATTCATCGCGGGCATCATCGCCACCAGCGTGCCGATGATCGTGGGCGTATACATTGCGCGGTATGTATTCAAGTTCCATCCCGCCATTGCATTGGGAGTCTGCGCCGGAGCCCGGACCACCACCGCGGCCATTGGCCAGATCACCGAAACGGCAAAGAGCCAGGTGCCCGCCCTGGGCTACACGGTTCCTTACGCCATCGGCAATACCCTGCTCATCATTTGGGGGATTGTCATCGTCATGCTCATGTCCTAGCAAAACGCCCCGCAAGCCCCGTGCTTGCGGGGCGTTTTGCAAGCGCGCCGGCCCGGCCGGCGACGTCCAGCGCCTGTCACCATGCAAACCAGGAGTACTGAACAATGGCTTCCACCACGCCTCTTACCGTCAGCCTGGCTTCGGCCTTGAAAACCACCCGCTCGCGCCAGCGCGACCTCGAACAGCTTTCTCCGTTTGAACTCAAGGACTATCTGATCACGCTGGCCAAGGACAACCAGCACACCGCCGCCATCACCATGTTGAACGCGGGCCGCGGCAACCCGAACTGGATCGCCACCGAACCGCGCGACGCCTTCTTCCTGATGGGCCAGTTCGCAATGAAGGAAGCGCGCCGCGTGCGCGACGAGTCCATCCTGGCAGGCATGCCGGCCAAGAAGGGCTGCGCCGACCGGATGCGCAAGTTCCTGGCCAAGCACAAAGGCATGGACGGCTACGATTTCCTGGTCGGCGTGCTGGAGTATGGCGTCAAGGTCAAGGGTTTCGACCCCGACGCGTGGGTCCATGAGCTGACGGACAGCATCATCGGCGACAACTATCCCGTGCCGCCGCGCGCGCTGGTCCATCTTGAACAGATCGTGCACGATTACCTGATCAAGGAAATGTGCGACGGCCGTCCGCCCAAGGGCAAGTTCGACCTGTTCCCGGTCGAAGGCGGCACGGCGGCCATGTGCTACATCTTCGATTCGCTGATGCAGAACGGCCTGCTCAAGCAGGGCGACACCATCGCGCTGTTCCTGCCGACCTTCACGCCCTATATCGAGATCTCGCATCTGGAGCGCTTCCAGTTCAAGATCGTGCCGATCAACGCCAGCAGCCTGCGGGCCGACGGCACCCATGATTGGCACTATCCGGCGTCTGAAATCGCCAAGCTGGAAAATCCCAAGATCAAGCTGGCGGTCACGGTCAACCCCAGCAATCCGCCGTCGGTGGCGTTCAGCCCGGTCGAGATGAAGCAGATCGTGCGCCTCATCCGCAAGAACCCGGATCTGGTGCTGGTGACGGACGACGTGTACGGCACCTTCGTGCCGAACTTCCGCTCGCTGATGGCCGAAGTGCCGCACAACACCATATGCGTGTACTCGTTCTCGAAGAACTTCGGCTGCACGGGATGGCGCCTGGGCGTGATCGCGACCCATGAAAAGAACACCATGGACCGCCGCATCGCCGAGCTGCCCGCGTCCTGGAAACAGCGCCTGAACAAGCGCTACGGCGCCATGACGATGGAGCCCGAAAAGCTCAAGTTCATCGACCGGCTGGTGGCCGACAGCCGCAACGTCGCGCTGAACCACACCGCGGGCCTGTCCTTGCCGCAGCAGGTGCAGATGGGGTTCTTCGCGCTGTCGCACCTGATGGATCTGAAGGACTCCTACAAGCACCTGACGATGAAGATCGTACGTGCGCGCCGCGATGCCTTGTGGCGCGGCCTGGGCATACCGATGCCGCCCGAAGACCCGATGCGCGCCTGGTACTACGTCGAGCTGGATTTCATGGTCTGGGCCAAGATCACGTACGGGGACGCGTTCTGCAAGTACATGATGTCCAACTACGAGCCGGTCGACTTCCTGTTCCGCCTGGCGGAAAAATCCGGCGTGGTGCTGATGGACGGCGGCGGCTTTGGCGGCCCGCCGTGGTCGATCCGCGTGTCGCTGGCGAACCTGGACGACGGCGACTACGCCAAGATCGGCAAGCACATGGTCGAAGCCGCGACCGAGTACGTCGAGGCCTGGAAGGCTGGCGAGCTGGTGCGTTCGGGCCCGAAGGCCGGTAAGGGCCAGACGGTGAAGGCATCCGCGGCCAAGCGCAGCGCAGGCAAGACCGCGGCGGCCAAGAAGGCGGTGAAGAAAGCGGTGAAGAAGGCCGGCACGGCGGCGAAATCCGCCAAGAAGGCCGCGGCGCGCAAGTAGGCGGGCCGGGCAGCAACCTCCAGGGCGACATGACGACATGACTTGCACGGTCGGGTTTTTCAATAGCGTTCCCATCGCAGTGCTGTTCGTGACGGTGGGCTTGGGATACCTGATCGGCAAGCTCAAAGTCGGGCCGATCCAGCTGGGCGGAGTGTGCGGAACACTCATCGTCGCCCTGCTGATCGGCCAGACCGGCTGCCAGATGCGCGGCGACCTGAAGGAAGTCGCCTTCGCCCTGTTCATATTCGCGATGGGGTACTCGGGCGGGCCGCAGTTCTTCGCCAACCTGAACCGCTCCAGCCTGCGCTATATCGCGCTGCCGCTGATCGAAGCCTTGCTGGTGCTGGCGATCGTGCTGACCGCGGTGCCGCTGTTCGGCCTGGATGCGGGAACGGCGGCGGGTCTTGCGGCAGGCGCGGCGACTGAATCGGCCGTGGTCGGGACGGCTGCCGAGGCGCTCAAGCACCTGGGCCTGGCGGACGCCGAGGTCCAGCGCATGGAAGCCAACATCGCCACGGCCTATACGCTGACTTATCTGGTCGGCTTGATCAGCATCGTGTTCTTCACCAGCCAGATCGCCCCGGCGCTGCTGCGCATGAATCTGCGCGAAGCCTCCAAGGCGCTGGAGGAAAAGCTCGGCGTGGCGGCCGGCGAAGGCGAAGAATCGAACATGCCCACCTTGCCGCGGCTGGTGGGACGCTCGCACGTGGTCAAGGACGCGGATGGCAAAAGCGTGGCTGAAGTGGAGGCCGCGCTGGGCGGACGCACGGTCATCAGCCGCATCCTGCGCAATGGCGAGGCAGTCGACGCCACGCCCGGCGACACGCTGGCCACGGGCGACATCGTGGTGGTGCTGGGCCTGCGGCGCTTCGCGCTGCGCGCGGGTTCCGTCATCGGACCCGAAATCCAGCTGCCGGAGGCGCACGCCGACGACTTGCAGCTGAGCGAGCTGGCCGTCATCGTCAGCAAGAAGACCGTCAACGGCCATACCGTAGGCGAACTGGCGAAGCGGCCCAACGCCCAACGCGCGCGCGGCGTGTTCCTGCAGTCCATCGTACGCTCCGGCCATTCCTTGCCGATCACGCCAGCCACCGTGGTGCAGTATGGCGACCTGGTGACGCTGGTCGGCGCCGAGCCCGAACTGTCCCAGGCCGGCGCGGCGCTGGGCAACGAGTTGCGGCGCAGCGGCGTGACCGATCTGGTGTTCCTGGCTTTCGGCATTCTGGCCGGCTTGCTGATCGGCAGCCTGAGCGCGCGGCTCTGGGGCATCCCCGTGTCGCTGGGCAGCGGCGGCGGGGCGCTGGTCAGCGGCCTGGTCTGCGGCTGGATCAACGCCAAGCGGCCCTCGATAGGCCACATGCCGGACCATGCCGTGCAGTTGCTGAAGGATCTGGGGCTGGCGGTGTTCGTGGCTTGCGTGGGCTTGTCGGCGGGTCCGGAAGCCATCGCGCTGATCCGCGAGCATGGCGCGGTGCTGCCGCTCATCGGCCTGCTGGTGTCGTTGGGGCCTGCCTGCCTGTCGCTGTGGCTGGGCCACAAGATCCTGAAGATCGAAGGTCCCTTGCTGGTCGGCGCCATCGCCGGTCAGCACGTCAGCACGCCGGCCATCAGCGCCATCCTGACCTCCAGCGGCAGTTCAGTGCCGCTACTTGGCTACACGGTGACGTACGCCATCGCCAACGTGCTGCTGCCGGTGCTGGGTCCGATCATCGTGTCGCTGGCGCATCATCTGAACTAGGGGGCGTCGAGAGACCCTGGCGGGCATAGGGTTTAAGATAGGCCAAACAATATGAAGACGGCCTACCCACGGAGACACCATGCCCTACGTAACCCCGCTGCAGGACTTCCGCTTTGCCTTGAAGCTGGCAGGACTTGATGACGTCCTGAAACTGCCCGGCTTCGAAGAAGTCACGCCGGATCTGGTGGACGCCATCCTGGAAGAGAACGGCCGCTTCGTCGAGCAGGCCGTGGCGCCATTGAACGTGCCAGGCGATACGCAGCCGCCGGTCTGGAAAGACGGTAGCGTCACCACTACCCCGGGCTACGCGCAGGGATTCAAGGATTACGCCGCGGGCGGCTGGCAGGGCTTGCAGCATCCGGTGGAGTGGGGCGGGCAGGGCCTGCCCAAGCTGGTCGCGGCGGCGCCGGGCGAGAACATCCAGGCGGCCAGCCTGGCGTTTTCCTTGTGCCCCATGCTGACGGACGGCGTGATCGAGGCCTTGCTGACGGTCGGGTCGGACGCGCAGCGCAAGCAATACGTGCCGCAGCTGATCGGTGGCAAGTGGACCGGCACGATGAACCTGACCGAACCGCAGGCCGGTTCGGACCTGGCCCAAGTCGCGACGCGGGCGGTGAAGCAGGAAGACGGCAGCTACCGGCTGACGGGCCAGAAGATCTTCATCACTTATGGCGACCATGACCTGGCCGAGAACATCATCCACCTGGTGCTGGCGCGTACGCCGGACGCGCCGGCCGGCGTCAAGGGGATTTCGCTTTTCATCGTGCCCAAGTTCCTGGTGCAGGCCGACGGCACACTGGGCAGGCGCAACGACGTCTGGTGCGCATCACTGGAGCACAAGCTGGGCATCCATGGCAGTCCCACCGCCGTGCTCATGTACGGCTCGGGCAAGGACGAGGTGGGCGAGGGCGCCATCGGCTATCTGGTCGGCGAGCAGAACCGCGGCCTGGAGTACATGTTCATCATGATGAATGCCGCCCGCTATTCGGTGGGGCAACAGGGCATAGGCGTGTCCGAACGCGCCTGCCAGCATGCCCTGGCCTATGCGCGCGAGCGCGTGCAGGGCCGCGCCGTGGAAGGGTCGCCCGGCCCCGTGGCCATCGTGCGCCATCCGGACGTGCAGCGCATGCTGATGACCATGAAGGCGTTGACCGAGGCGGCGCGCGCCGTGTCCTACGTGACCGCGGCCGCGCACGACAAGGGCACGCATCATCCCGATCCCGAGCAGCGCTCGCGCAACCGGGCTTTCTACGAATACATGGTGCCCATCGTCAAAGGGTTCTCGACCGAGACCGCGGTCGAGGTCGCGTCCCTGGGCCTGCAGGTGCACGGCGGCATGGGCTACATCGAGGAAACCGGGGCCGCGCAGTACTACCGCGATGCGCGCATCCTGCCCATCTACGAAGGCACGACCGCGATCCAGGCCAATGACCTGGTCAGCCGCAAGACCCAGCGCGACGGCGGCGCCACCGCCCATGCCGCGATCGCGGCGATGCGGGAGACGCTGCGCGCGGTGGAGAACGAGGCCACGCGTGCGTCGGCGGACGATCGCGAGGGACTGCGCCTGCTGCGCGACAACCTGGACAGCGCCATCCAGGCCTACGAGGCCGGCGTGGCGTTCATCCTGGAGCAATCGCCGACCAACATCAGGGCGGTCTACGCCAGCAGCGTGCCCTATCTGATGCTGGCCGGCGTGGTGCACGGCGGCTGGCAGATGGCGCGCGCCGTGCTGGCCTGCCGGCGCCACCTGGCGGCCGGATCCACCGATCCGTTCTACGGGGCCAAGCTGGCGACTGGATTGTTCTATGGCGCCCACATCCTGCCGCGCGCGCTGGCCTTGTCGGCCGCGGTGCGGGCCGGGGTGGTGGCGGACGCCTGCGGCGCCAGCTTGAATATTGCATAAGGTTATATGACTTGCGTATTTCCCCAGCTACAGGTTTGATGGAAGAATCGTTTCACAGGCGCTGGCCTGCGCCATGAAACGCTTTTCCTGCGCCGCCCGCAGCGACGGGCGGCCAGCCCCCCACCTGCATCCGCACACAGGAGACACCATGAGTCATCTACGCCTGGGCGACACCGCCCCTGATTTCGAACAGGAATCTTCGGCAGGGCCGATCCGCTTCCATGAGTATCTGGGCAACAGCTGGGGTGTACTTTTCTCGCACCCGGCCGATTTCACGCCCGTCTGCACCACCGAACTGGGCTACACCGCCAAGCTGGCCGACGAATTCGCCAAGCGCAACGTGAAGGTGCTGGCGCTGTCCGTGGACGGCACCGATTCGCATACCAAGTGGATCGAGGACATCAACGACACGCAGTCCACCAAGGTCAACTTCCCGATCCTGGCCGACAAGGACCGCAAGGTGTCCGAGCTCTACGACATGATCCATCCGAACGCCAACGCCACGCTGACCGTGCGCTCGGTGTTCATCATCGACCCCAACAAGAAGGTGCGCCTGACCATCACGTATCCGGCCAGCACCGGCCGCAACTTCAACGAGATCCTGCGCGTCATCGACTCCCTGCAGCTGACCGACAGCCACAGCGTGGCCACGCCGGTGAACTGGGAAGATGGCGACGACGTGATCATTGTTCCGTCCTTGCAGGATGAGGCCGTGATCAAGCAGAAATTCCCGAAGGGCTACAAGGCCGTGCGTCCCTATCTGCGCATTACGCCTCAGCCGAATAAGTAAATTCGGCAATCGAAGGGGCTGGACCCTCTTCGCAACCGCCGCCTGCCCCTTGGGGAGGCGGCGGCTTTTTATTGGGCGCGCCTGGGGGCAAGGGAGATTTCCATTGTTGGGACGCTGGTCCTATATGCCTGCGAGCGATGAGCAACCAAATAATGATTCGTTCCGTTCAGAACGCCCAGCCAGCACACTTGCTCCCACATTGCCGAACACAGGGAGCATGGGATGTCTTTCAGGAAAGCCGGTTGGTTGGCCGCCTTGGCCGCATTGACGATGTCGTTTGCCGCGATTGCGCCGGCGCAGGCGCAGCAGAAGCAGACGCTCCTGAATGTCTCATATGACCCGACCCGCGAGCTGTATCGCGCCATCGACGATGCGTTCATCAAGCAATATAAGGAAAAGGCCAACGTCGACCTGACCATCCGCCAATCGCACGGCGGTTCGGGCCGTCAGGCGCGCTCTGTCATCGACGGGCTGGAAGCCGACGTGGTGACGCTGGCGCTGGCCTATGACATCGACGCGGTCGCCGACCGCGGGCTGCTGCCGGCCGATTGGCAGGCCCGCCTGCCGCAGAACAGCTCGCCGTATACCTCCACCATCGTGTTCCTGGTGCGCAAGGGCAACCCCAAGCAGATCAAGGACTGGGACGACCTGGTCAAGGACGGCGTGCAGGTCATCACGCCCAACCCCAAGACCTCGGGCGGGGCGCGCTGGAACTACCTGGCTGCCTGGGCCTATGCGCTGGAGAAGAACGGCGGCAGCGAGGAAAAGGCCCGCGCCTTCGTGGGCGACCTGCTCAAGCACGTGCCGGTGCTGGACACCGGCGCGCGCGGCGCCACCACCACCTTCGTGGAGCGCGGCGTGGGCGACGTGTTGCTGGCCTGGGAAAACGAGGCTTTCCTGGCGCTGGAAGAGCTGGGTCCGGACAAGTTCGACATCGTGGTGCCGTCTCTGTCTATCCTGGCCGAGCCGCCGGTGGCCGTGGTCGACAAGGTCGTGGACAAGAAGGGCACCCGTGCGGCGGCGCAGGCATATCTGGAATTCCTCTACACGCCCGCCGCGCAGGAAATCATTGCCAAGAACTACTACCGGCCCATCGACAAGACCGTGGCCGCCAGGTACGAAAGCAAGTTTCCCAAGGTCAAGCTCGTGACCATCGACGACAAGATCTTCGGCGGCTGGCGCAAGGCGCAGAAGGATCACTTCAGCGACGGCGGCACCTTCGACCAGATCTATCTGCCGCAAAAGAAATAAGCACTTGATGATCGGACGACGGCCATGACGACAGCCTCGAACCCGGCGGCAAACGGCGCGCAAGCGCCTTTTGCCTTTCGGCGCAACAGCCCGGGCGTGCTGCCCGGATTCGGCATCTCGATGGGTTACGCGGTGCTGTACCTCAGCGTGCTCGTGCTTATCCCGCTGGCGGCCTTGCCGATCAAGAGCGCGAGCCTGGGCTGGCAAGGCTTCTGGGACGCGGTGACCGCGCCGCGGGTGCTGGCCTCGTACAAGCTGACCTTTGGCGCGTCGCTGATCGCGGCGCTGGTGAACCTGGTGTTCGGCACGGTGGTGGCCTGGGTGCTGGTGCGCTACCGCTTTCCGGGCAAGAAGATCCTGGATGCGCTGGTGGATCTGCCGTTCGCGCTGCCCACGGCGGTGGCGGGCATCGCGCTGACCTCGCTGTATTCGCAGAAGGGCTGGCTGGGCGGGCCGCTGGCCGACTGGTTCGGTTGGAAGGTGGCGTTCACGCCGCTGGGCATCGTGATCGCGTTGATCTTCATCGGCGTGCCGTTCGTGGTGCGCACGGTGCAGCCGGTGCTGGAAGACGTCGAGCGCGAAATCGAGGAGGCCGCGGCCAGCCTGGGCGCCAACCGCTGGCAGACCATACGTCGGGTGCTGCTGCCCATCATCATGCCCGCCTTGATGACCGGCTTCGCGCTGGCGTTTGCGCGCGCGGTGGGCGAGTACGGTTCGGTGGTGTTCATCGCCGGCAATATGCCCATGGTGTCCGAGATCACGCCACTGCTGATCATCGCCAAGCTCGAGGAATTCGACTACGCGGGCGCCGCCGCCATCGCCACGGTGATGCTGGTGCTGTCCTTCGCGCTGTTGCTCGTCATCAATCTGCTGCAGGGCTGGCAGGCCCGCCGCAACCTCGGGAGGCTCGCATGAGCGCCGCGGACCGTCCCGCCCATCTGACCGAGCCGCGCTGGGTGCGCGGCGTGCTGCTCTTCATCGCGCTGGGATTCCTGGCGCTGTTCCTGCTGGTGCCGCTGGCGGCGGTATTTGCCGAAGCCTTCAAGAAGGGCTGGCAGTTGTACCTGGACGCCATCGTCGAGCCGGACGCGCTGTCCGCCATCCGCCTGACGCTGCTGGTGGCGGCCATTGCGCTGCCGGTGAACCTGGTGTTTGGCGTCGCCGCGGCCTGGGCGATCACCAAGTTCCAGTTCCGCGGCAAGCAGTTCCTGATCACCTTGATCGACCTGCCGTTCTCGGTGTCGCCGGTGGTGGCCGGCCTGGTATTCGTGCTGCTGTTCGGCACGCAGGGCTGGTTCGGCGGCTGGCTGCAGGCGCACGACATCAAGATCGTCTACGCGGTGCCGGGCATTGTGCTGGCCTCGCTCTTCGTGACCTTTCCGTTCGTGGCGCGCGAGCTGATCCCGCTGATGCAGGCGCAAGGCAGCGAAGAAGAGCAAGCCGCGTTGACCCTGGGCGCCAACGGCTGGCAGATCTTCTGGCGCGTCACGCTGCCGAACATCAAGTGGGGCCTGCTGTACGGCGCCATCCTGTGCAACGCGCGGGCCATGGGCGAGTTCGGCGCGGTGTCGGTGGTGTCCGGGCAGATCCGCGGCCTGACCAACACCATGACCCTGCACGTCGAGATTCTCTACAACGAATACCAGTATTCCGCGGCGTTCGCCGTGGCGTCGTTGCTGGCCCTGCTGGCGCTGGTGACGCTGGTGGCCAAGAACATCGTCGAGTGGCGCAACGCGCGCTTTCAACAGGCCGCCGACCTGCCGGTCGAGTATCCCGGCCAGCCGGCCGCCATCAAGCCGGCGCTGGCCTGACGCGGCGGCCTGACAGGAGATAAGCATGAGCATCGAAGTCCGCAATCTATCCAAGCGCTTCGGCCAGTTCCGCGCGCTGAACGACGTCTCGCTGCATATCGAGACGGGCGAGCTGGTCGCGCTGCTGGGTCCGTCGGGCTGCGGCAAGACCACGCTGCTGCGCATCATCGCGGGGCTGGAGTCGGCCGATTCCGGCAGCGTGCTGTTCGCGGGCGAAGACGCCACCGCGGTGGACGTGCGCCAGCGCCAGGTTGGTTTCGTGTTCCAGCACTACGCGCTGTTCAAGCACATGACGGTGTTCGAGAACGTGGCCTTCGGCCTGCGCGTCAAGCACCGTTCGCAACGTCCCTCGGAGGACGTGATCCAGCGCAAGGTGCATGACCTGCTGGGACTGGTGCAGCTGGACTGGCTGGCGGACCGCTATCCCGCGCAACTCTCCGGCGGCCAGCGCCAGCGTATCGCCCTGGCGCGCGCGCTGGCCGTCGAGCCGCGGGTGCTGCTGCTGGACGAGCCCTTCGGCGCGCTGGACGCCAAGGTGCGCAAGGAATTGCGGCGCTGGCTGCGCCGCCTGCATGACGAGCTGAACGTGGCCAGCGTCTTCGTCACCCATGACCAGGAAGAAGCGCTGGAAGTGTCGGATCGCGTGGTGCTGATGAACTCGGGCCGCATCGAGCAAGTCGGCACGCCGCGTGAGGTCTGGGAAGAGCCGGCCACGCCCTTCGTCTACGGCTTCCTGGGCGACGTCAACCAGTTGCAGGGCTTTGCCACGCGCGGCATCTGGAACGGCGCCGGCCTGTCCTTGCCCGCGCCGGAGCTGGCGCACGCCGAAGCGCAACGCGCCACCGCCTACGTGCGGCCGCACGAGTTCGAGGTCGAACGCTATCGCGCCGGCGCGGACGGCATCCCCGTGCGCCTGGCGCACGCCTTTCTTGCGGGCCCCAGCGCCTATCTGGAGCTGGCCAGCGAGGATTCCGACGCCATCATCGAAGCCGAGGTGCCCGAGTCGCTGTACCGGGAACTGGGCCTGCGCGATGGCGAAATACTGTTGGCGCGTCCGCGGCGGGCGCGCATTTTCGCGACGCAATCATGAGCACTACCGATCTTTTGCCTGAACTCGAACCGGGCCTGGCCGCGCGCTGGCGCGATCTGGGCGAGCGCCTGGCCGATGTGCAGCGGCGCTACCCGGACGCGGCGCTGGCGTCCTCGCTGGCGGCCGAGGACATGCTATTGACGCACGCCATCTACAGTGCCAGCCTCGACCTGGAAGTCTTCACGCTGGACACGGGCCGGCTGCACGCCGAAACGCTGGGCGTGCTGGACGCCGTGCGCGAACGCTACGGCCGCGAGGTCACTGTGTACCGGCCGGTGGCGGCCGCGGTCGAGCAGCACGTCGCCGAACATGGCGCCTACGCGTTCTATGAAAGCGTGGAACTGCGCAAGGCCTGTTGCCAGATCCGCAAGGTCGAGCCGCTCAAGCGCGCGCTGGCCGGACGCGGCGCCTGGATCACAGGGCAGCGGCGGGCGCAATCCACCACCCGCGGCGAACTGCCGCTGGAAGAAGAGGACCAGGCTTTCGGCCTCTACAAGTTCAATCCGCTGGCCGAATGGAGCGAAGACGAGGTCTGGTCCGCCATCCGCGCGCTGGGCATTCCATACAACCCGTTGCACGACCAGGGCTACCCGTCCATCGGCTGCGAACCCTGTACCCGAGCCATCCGTCCCGGCGAAGACCTGCGGGCAGGGCGCTGGTGGTGGGAGTCGTCGGATTCCAAGGAATGCGGCCTGCATGCGGGCAACCGGGTCATCAGCATCGCGGCGCGCGCCGATTGATGCGGCCCACGAATTCGAAATCTGTTTTAGGGGAAGTGCATATGTCTGCAGTGATCCAACGCAGCCACCTGGATTGGCTGGAATCGGAAGCAATATTCATCCTGCGCGAGGTGGCCGCCGAAAGCGAGAAGCCCGTGCTGCTGTTCTCGGGCGGCAAGGACTCCGTGGTGCTGTTGCGCCTGGCCGAGAAGGCCTTCCGGCCGGGGCGTTTTCCGTTCCCGCTGATGCACATCGATACCGGCCACAACTTCGACGAAGTGATCGCCTTCCGCGATGCGCGCGCGGCCGAGCTGGGCGAGACCCTGATCGTGCGCAGCGTCGAGGACTCCATCGCGCGCGGCAGCGTGGTGCTGCGCCGCGAGACCGACTCGCGCAATGCCGCCCAGGCGGTGACGCTGCTGGAGGCGATCGAGGAATTCGGCTTTGACGCCTGCATCGGCGGCGCGCGCCGCGACGAGGAAAAGGCCCGCGCCAAGGAACGCATCTTCTCGTTCCGCGACGAGTTCGGCCAATGGGATCCGAAGGCGCAGCGCCCGGAACTCTGGAACCTGTTCAATACCCGCGTGCATCGCGGCGAGAACATGCGCGTGTTCCCGATCTCGAATTGGACCGAGCTGGACGTCTGGCAGTACATCCAGCGCGAGCAGCTGGCGCTGCCGTCGATCTACTACAGCCACCAGCGCGAGGTCGTGCGCCGCAAGGGTCTGCTGGTGCCGGTCACGCGGCTGACCCCGCCGCAGGATGGCGAACAGGTCGAACGCCTGCAGGTTCGGTTTCGCACGGTGGGCGATATCTCCTGCACCTGCCCGGTGGCGTCGGATGCCGCCGACACCCGGGCCATCATTGCCGAAACCGCGGTGACCGACATTACCGAGCGCGGCGCCACGCGCATGGACGACCAGACTTCCGAGGCCTCGATGGAGCGCCGCAAGAAAGAAGGCTATTTCTGATCGCATGACACGCCGGCATTCGCCGGCGACCAGGAACGCACATGAACGCACTCAATGATTCTTTTCTTTCCGGCGCCGACACGGGCGTGCTGCGCCTGATTACCGCAGGCTCGGTGGACGACGGCAAATCGACGCTGATCGGCCGCCTGCTGTACGACAGCAAAGGCGTGTTCGCCGACCAGCTGGACGCGATCTCGCGCGCCAAGCACAAGCGCGTGGCGGGCGACGGCATCGACTTTTCGCTGCTGACCGACGGCCTGGAGGCCGAGCGCGAGCAGGGCATCACCATCGACGTGGCCTACCGCTATTTCTCGACGCCCGCGCGCAAGTTCATCATCGCCGACGCGCCGGGCCACGAGCAGTACACGCGCAACATGGTCACGGGCGCGTCGACCGCCGACGTGGCCGTCATCCTGATCGACGCCACCCGCGCGGCCGACGGCGTGCTGTTGCCGCAGACCAAGCGCCACAGCACCATCGCGCGCCTCTTGGGCATCCGTCACATCGTGGTGGCGGTCAACAAGATGGACCTGGTGGACTGGGACCGCACGGTGTTCGAGCGCATCCGCGACGCCTACGCCGACCTGGCGGGCAAGCTGGGCATCGAGCACTTCGACGCGCTGCCGCTGTCGGCGCTCAACGGCGACAACGTCGTCACGCTGTCGCCGCAAACGCCCTGGTACGAAGGACAGCCCTTGCTGGCCTTGCTGGAGTCGCTGGACCTGGCAAGCGATGGCCGCGCCTTGCCGTTGCGCTTTCCGGTGCAATGGGTGGCACGCCATGACGGCAGCCGCAAGGATGACTTCCGCGGCTATGCCGGCCGCGTCGCAAGCGGCGTGCTGCGGCCGGGCGACGAGATCACGGTGCAACCCTCGGGCGTGACGGCAGTCGTGAGCGAAGTGCGCGCCTTCGACCGCGCGCTGGATGAAGCAGTGGCGGGCGACTCGATCACGCTGGTGCTGGACCGCGACGTGGACGTGTCGCGCGGCGATGTGATCGTGCGTGCGTCGGCGCCGGCGCAGGTCGCGCGGGAATTCGAAGCCGAGCTGTGCTGGCTCGATGCGCAGGCCTTGAATCCCGCACGCAAGTATCTGCTGAAGTCGGGCACGCGCCTGACCTCGGCGAAGATACGCGCGGTGCTGTCGCATCGCGACATCCACGAACTGCAGGAAGTGGAGAACACCGAGGGCACGCTGCGCATGAACGATATCGGACGCGTCACGCTCACCACGCGCGAGTCGCTGGCGGTCGATCGCTATGCCGATGTGCCCGCGACCGGCGCATTCATTCTGATCGACGAAGCCACGCATCAGACCGCTGCGGCAGGTATGTTGCGCTAATCCGCAAGAGGCCGGAAAACAACGGGCTTCCTGCCCCCGCAGAACCTGTTGTTTTTCTGCTAGATCCAGTATTGGTGCGGGTTTCCAGGCGATCTCGCCTGGTGAAAACGATTTGTCCGGACGGCGCCGGCGTCTTGCGGTAAAGTGGGGCTGTCTTACGAAAAGGCTTTTGGTGCTTGTCAAAACCACTGTGTTTTTGTACAGTAGTTTTCATGGCACGCACCGATCATTCTTTTCCCGCCGGTTCTGGGTCCCCGGCTGCCGCCCCCGCCGCCTTGCGCGGTCGGGGTGCGGTTACTAATGTTCGGCATCGCTTTCAGCGCGATGACCGCGTGCAGGTCGACGACGGCTGGTCTTCCTCCGGTCTGCCCGCCGACTTCGTAGACTCCGTCCCCGATAATTTCCCCGAAGCTGCCGCCGGCGAGCAAGCCGCCCGCGTCATTCCCATCGTGCCGGATGCGCGCATTGCGCCGGCCGCTCCCAAGACCACGGTCACCGCCGAAGAAGCGCGCAAGATGCTGTCGCGCAACGATTCGCCCGACATCCCCTTCGACGTGGCGGTAAATCCGTACCGCGGCTGCGAGCATGGCTGCGTCTATTGTTATGCCCGGCCCACCCATTCCTACCTGGGCCTGTCGCCCGGGCTGGACTTCGAAACCCGGCTGGTGGCCAAGGCCAATGCGGTAGAGGCCCTGCGCGCCGAACTCGCGCGGCCAGGCTACAAGCCGTCTCCCATCAACATCGGTTCCGCCACCGACGCCTACCAGCCCATCGAACGCGAATGGCGGCTTACCCGCGGCCTGCTCGAACTGATGCTGGAAACCCGCCATCCGCTCACCATCGTCACCAAGAACGCGCTGGTCGCCCGCGACCTGGACCTGCTGGCCGCCCTGGCCGAGCAGAAGCTGGTGGTGGTGTACATGAGCATCACCACACTGGACGCCGGCATGGCCCGCACGCTGGAACCGCGCGCCGCCGCACCGTGGCGCCGGCTGGAAGCGGTACGCAGCCTGACCGACGCCGGCGTGCCGGTGGGCGTGCTGGTGGCGCCCATCATCCCGTTCATCAACGACGAGTCCATGGAGCACATCCTCCAGGAGTCCAAGGCGGCCGGCGCGCACTATGCCAGCTACACCGTCCTGCGCCTGCCCTGGGAGGTCAAGACCCTGTTCGAGGACTGGCTCAATGCCCATTTCCCGGACCGCGCCCAGCGCGTCCTGCATCGTATCGAAGACCTGCGCAACGGCCGCCGCAACGATCCCAATTTCGGGTCGCGCATGCGCGGGACCGGCGTCTGGGCCGATCTGCTGCGTCAGCGCTTCACCATCGCCACGCGCAAGCTGGGCTTGAACCGCCATCGCCTGGCGCTGGACTGCGACCGTTTCCTGCCTCCCGCCGCCGCCGCGGCGAAGGCTGCCGATTTCCTATCCCCGGCTGGCGCGCAAGCGTCTTCAGGGGTCCCTTTTCCCGCCGTATCGCCCGCAGCCGGCGGCGCGCACGGGCGCGTAGCGCGCCAGTTGCAAGCCATGGCCGCAGGCCAGTTGTCATTGTTCGATTGACCGCCGGCTGCCGCCGCGCATGCCTGCCGGGGGGCTATGCCCTGGCGCTGGACCGTCTTTCCTAGGAGTTCCCATGAACACCGCTGATATTTCCGTCTTGTCGGATGAACTCGTCGTCACCCTGAACCCGCTGCGCCGCGGCACGAACCGCGCCCGCGCCTGGTGCGCCAGGGTCGCCGGCATGGCGCTGCCCTGGAATACATCCGCAGCCGATGTCGAACCGCGCCGCCGCACGCGGCCCGGTTCCGCCCCGGCTCGCTGGCCGTTCCCGCCCGCGCCCGCCGAAGCCGGGGCGCTGGCTGGTCCGGCAGTCGCCGCGCCGATGTCCGCGCCCGCAGCGCCGGTCGTACCGGTCGAGGCCGCGGTTGCCGCCACGCCTGCCGCCGCGCCTGCCGCCGCGCGCGAGCGCAGCCTGGGCAACGCCACGGTGGAACCCGTAACGGCGCAGGTGACCATGAAGGCCATGGTGATCGATGTGGTGATGGTGCTGGCCTGGGGCGCGATCATCCCCGGCCTGATGTGGCTGGGCGCGGCCGCCGGATTCTGAGCGGCCCTATGCCCGGCGGTAGCCGGCAGGCCGGGCGTAAGCGGTAGGTACGCGCCAGCCCCGCCAGCCGCAGTGGCCAGGAGCGGTGCCCGTCAGCTTGAACCGAGCAGAATGACACCCGCCAGGATGGCCATACAACCCGCCAGCCGGCCCGGTCCGACTTTTTCGCGCAGCAGGAACATGCCGGCCAAGGTGCCGAGCATCATCGACATTTCCCGGGCAGGGGCGACCAGGCTCAGCGGCGCGCCGTTGCGCAGCGCATACAGCACCAGGATGTAGCCCAACGGCGACAGCAGGCCCACGGCCAACGCCAGATGCCAGTGCCCGCGCATGGCCTCCCAGGCCTGGGGGCGGCGGCGCAGCATGTGGGGGGCCATCATGGTCGTGCGGGTCACGCAGGTAAACCAGTCGAACAGCACCGGGCTGATCAACAACACTTTCACGCCATAGGCGTCGACGACGGTATAGGCCGCGATGAACAGGCCGATCACCACGCCCCAGCGCACGCCGACCCAGGCCTGGGCCTGCTTGAAAATGGCCAGGCGGCCCTGGGTCGCGATCAGCAGCACGCCGCCCACCACGCAAAGCATGCCGATGATGCCGGTGCTGGTGGCGGGTTCGCCCAGCAGCAAAAAGGCGCCGGTGGTGGACAGCAGCGGGCCGGTACCTCGGGCGATGGGGTAGACGACCGACAGGTCGGCTACCTGATAGCCGCGCTGCAGGCACAGGCTGTAGCCCAGATGCAACAGGCTGGAAGTCAGGATGGCGCCGACCACGGGCCAGGTCCAGGTCATGCCGTCATGCATCAGCACCCAGATGACCCAGGGCGCATACAGCACGGAAGCGCACAGGCCATAGGCGAAGACAAAGGGAGCGCCCACCATGGCCGCGCGCTTGGCGAGCAGATTCCACGTGGCGTGGGCCATTGCCGCCAGGACGACCAATATCAGGGACGAATACGACATGAGGGAACAGCGTCAGATGACGTGTTTGTTACAGAAGACGGAAGGGTACTCCAAACCGCGAGAACCGGGGCCATGTTACCTGATGCCTGGAGCGATTTTTGGTGTAGAATCATTGGTTTGCCAAATCTCATCCTCTGCTTGCGGCACATGCAACGGGGGCTGGCCTTACCGCCATGGCCCGTGCAACACGCGACGGATGTGGGCTGCGTACTGCGCAGTCCTGCAGAAATCGCGTGAACAACATCGAACGGCAAAAGTTTTAGTCCGCAAAGACATGATGATCTAGGAGTTCTCATGAACCTTATCGCTATCCTGGAACAGGAAGAAATTGCCCGCCTGACCGGCGGTCAAGCCAAGCCTGAATTTGCTCCTGGTGACACCGTCATCGTGAGCGTGAACGTCGTTGAAGGCACCCGCAAGCGCGTGCAGGCTTTCGAAGGCGTCGTGATCGCCAAGCGCAACCGCGGCCTGAACTCCGCGTTCACCGTGCGCAAGATTTCGTCGGGTGAAGCCGTGGAACGTACGTTCCAGCTGTACTCGCCGCAAATCGCCGGCATCGAAGTCAAGCGCCGCGGCGACGTGCGCCGCGCCAAGCTGTACTACCTGCGCAACCGCTCGGGCAAGTCGGCGCGTATCAAGGAAAAGCTGGTCAGCAAGCAAGCCTCGGCGGCTTGATCGCTTATCGGCACACGGCCCTACCAGTGTCGGACGCTCACGCCATCCAGCGTTTTCGTTCGGCACGGGTTTCCGGGTTAAAAAGGCACCTGCGAGGGTGCCTTTTTCTTTTTGCAGAGCCTTTTGCAGAGCCGTATGTCTGATTCCTCGTCTTCTCCGCGGCCCCGGCGGCCGCTGGCGCGTCCCGGCTTCGATCCGGCGACGCAACCCTGGGTGGTCGCCAACGCGTCCTTGCCGGCCGTGCCCGCCAGCCTGTTGACCCCGGATTCGTTGCGGGGCACGCTCAGCCAGCCGTCCACCTGGACGCTGGAGCTGTCGCGCGACACCGACCTGCGCTATCCGGGCCGCGAAGGCGTGCCCGTGCCGGCGGCGGTGCTGATTCCGCTGGTGACGCGCGACAACGGCGTCCACATCATGTTGACGCAGCGCGCCGCCCACCTGCATGACCATGCCGGCCAGATCAGCTTTCCGGGCGGGCGCATCGAAACCAGCGATTCCACGCCCGAGGCCGCGGCCTTGCGTGAAGCGCAGGAAGAAACCGGGTTGCCCGCCAACCACGTCGAAGTGCTGGGCAGCATGCCGCCGTATCTGACGGCGACGGGATTCTCCATCGTTCCGGTGGTGTCGCTGGTGCGTCCGGGCTTTGACCTGGCCCCCGATGCCTTCGAGGTGGCGGAAGTGTTCGAGGTGCCGCTGTCCTTCCTGATGGACCCCGCCAATCACAGGCTGTACGAAGCCCGCCTGGACGACGGCCGGGTGCGCCAGTACTACGGCATGCCTTACGGCAAGCATTTCATCTGGGGCGCGACCGCCGGCATGTTGCGCAACCTCTACCATCTGCTGCGCCACGGCTTCACGCCCCGTTGATCTTTGTTGCGCGCCGGCCTTGTCGGGTTTCTGGTTCGCGCCGCCAATGAATACGGCCCCATACCGGGGCCGTATTCATTGCGGGACCGCTCGGAGACGTCAGCGTCGGGCACCGGCGCAAGTGCCGAGGGGGCAAGACGCTAGTAGCGTTGTTGCCCCGCCAGGTTCTCTTCCAGGATGCGCTGGTACAAGGCATAGCGCGCCGGGTCGATCGCGCCCGCCTGCAGGGCCGCGACCACGCCGCAGCCAGGCTCCTGGCGGTGGGTGCAGTTGTAGAAACGGCACTGTTCGATGGGTTTGGTGAACTCCGGGAAGCCGCGGATGATGTCCTCGCGGCTCAGGTGCTGCAGGCCGAAGGCCTGGAAGCCCGGGGAGTCGATCAGGTCGCCGCCGGGAGCGGGCAGGTGATAAAGCCGCGTGCTGGTGGTGGTGTGCTTGCCCATGTCCAGCGCCGTGGAGTGTTCGCGGGTGGGGGCGGCGGCGTCCGGCACCAGGGCGTTGAGCAGCGTGGACTTGCCCATGCCGCTCTGGCCCAGCAGCAGGCTGGTGTGCCCGGCCAGGCGCGGCGCCAGCAGCGTATGCACTTTCTCGGGCTCCAGCGCGCTGAGTTCGATCACGTCCACACCCAGCGCGGCAATCGGCGCCAGCCGCGCGCGCGCCGCCGGCAGTTCGTCGGACAGGTCGGTCTTGTTGAGGATGATGATGGGCGCGATGTCCGCGCTCCAGGCGCCGGCCAGGGCGCGCCCGGTCAGGTCATCCGAAAACGTGGGCTGCACGGCGACGACGATCAGCAACTGGTCGACGTTGGAGGCGAACTGCTTGGAACGCATTTCGTCCGAGCGGTACAGCAGATTGCGCCGCGGCAGGATGGCGTCGATGGCGCCTTCGTCCTTGCCCTGGGGCGTGATGCGCACGCGGTCGCCCACGGCGGCGCCTGCCTTCTTGCCGCGCGGGAAGCACTTGCGCAGCGTGCCGTCGGCGAGTTCCACCGTGTAGTGGCGCCCGTGGGCGGCGATGATGCGGCCTTCGTTGGACGGCGCGGTCATGCAGCGGCCGCCGTCAGGTGGCGGATGCGCACGGCGGCGGGGGGATGGCTGTCGTAGAAGGCGGAGTGCACGGGGTCGGGAGTCAAGGTGGCGGCGTTGTCGTCGTAAAGTTTGACCAGCGCGGACACCAGGCGTTCCGGCGAGCTCTGTTCGGCCGCGTAGCGGTCCGCTTCGAACTCGTCGCGGCGCGAGTACCAGCTGGCCACGGGCGTGAGCATGAAAGTGAAGACGGGGATGACCAGGAAGAACAGCAGCAGCGCCATGGCGTCGTTGCGCCCGCCCAGTTGCGGCATGACGCCCAGTCCCACGTAGAACCAGGGCTGTTGCGAGATCCAGCCCAGGATGGCGAAGAACGCCAGCGCGGCGGCGAAGCTGAAGACGATGCGCTTGATGATGTGGCGCTTGGCGAAGTGACCGAGTTCATGCGCCAGCACGGCTTCGATCTCGTCGCCGTTCAGGCGCGCCAGCAGGGTGTCGAAGAACACGATGCGGCGCGAGCGGCCGAAGCCCGTGAAATAGGCATTGCCGTGGGCTGAGCGGCGCGAGCCGTCCATCACGAACAGGCCGTTGAGCGCGAAGCCGCAGCGCTGGGCCAGGCGCTGGATGCGGCCGGCCAGTTCCGGATCGGATAGCGGCGTGAATTTATTGAAGAGCGGAGCGATGAACATCGGGTAGACGATCAGAAGCGCCAGGTTGAACGCGGTCCATAGCGCCCAGGCCCACACCCACCAGTAGGCGCCCGCGCTGCCCATCAGCCATAGCACCGCGGCCGCCAGCGGCAGGCCCAGCACCGCCGCGACCAGCAGGCCCTTGACGGCGTCGGCGATGAACAGGCCGGGCGTCATGCGGTTGAAGCCGAAGCGCGCTTCCAGCTTGAACTGCCGCCACAGCGTGAAAGGCAAGCCCAGCAGGCCCAGCAGCAGCGCCACCACGACCAGCAGCAGCATCTGGCGCAGGAAGTCGTTGCTGGTAAGCTGGGCCACCATCAGGTCGATGAGCTGCAGCCCGCCCATCAGCGTCAGGCACACCAGCAGGATGGCGTCGTAGGTGCGTTCCAGCATGCCCAGCTTGACCCGCGCCACCGTGTAATCCGCCGCGCGCTGATGGCTGGCCAAGCCGATACGGTGGGAGAATTCAGACGGCACCTGGTCGCGGTTGCGCGCGACGTGGCGGATCTGGCGCGTAGCCAGCCACAGGCGCACGGCGATATCGGTCAGCAGGAAGGCAACGAACAGCAGTGTGAACATGGGCGATGTGGCGTGCTCAAGTGTAGGTATGTGCGAAAATCGCACGTTTTATAGGCAAATTATATGGCTGTGAACGAAAACCGCCTGGTTTGGCTGGACATGGAAATGACCGGCCTGGACCCTGAGAAAGAACGCATCATCGAAGTCGCCGTGGTGGTGACGGAACCCGACCTGACCGTCGTGGCCGAAGGCCCCGTGCTGGTGGTGCACCAGCCCGACAGCCTGCTCGACGCCATGGACAGCTGGAACAAATCCACCCACGGCAAGAGCGGCCTGATCGACAAGGTCAAGGCGTCGACGATTTCCGAGGCGCAGGCCGAGGATACGCTGCTGGCGTTTCTGGCGCAGCACGTGCCGGCAGGCAAGTCGCCGCTTTGCGGCAACACCATCAGCCAGGACCGCCGCTTCATGTTTGCTTACATGCCGCGCCTGGAGCAGTTCTTCCATTACCGCAACCTGGACGTGAGCACGCTGAAGGAACTGGCGCGCCGCTGGGCGCCGACCGTCTACAAGGGATTCGAGAAGAAGAGCCGCCACGAAGCGCTGGCTGACATCTACGAATCGATCGACGAGCTCAAGTACTACCGCGAACACTTCCTGAAGGTGTAAGCGGTCTTTCGCCATGCCTGCCGTCCCGTCCGCCTGCGAGCCGCTCATCGGGGAGCACCCGTCGATGGCGGCGCTGCGCGATCTGGTCGGCCGGGTCGCGCGCAGCAAGGCCAGCATCGTTCTCATCTACGGCGAAACCGGCACGGGCAAGGGGCTGGTCGCCCGCAACCTGCATGCGCAGTCGGCGCGCGCGGCCAAGGGCTATACCGAGATCAACTGCGCCGCCATCCCGGGCAACCTGCTCGAATCCGAATTGTTTGGCCATGAACGCGGTGCGTTCACCGGGGCGGTGGCGCGCAAGACCGGGCTGCTCGAAGCCGCCAACGGCGGCAGCGTGTTCCTGGACGAGATCCGCGAGCTGGATCCGGTCATGCAGGCCAAGATCCTGACCTTGCTGGACAGCCGGCGCTTCCGGCGCATCGGCGCGGTCCAGGAGGTTTCGGTCGATGCGCGTTTCATCGCCGCCACCAACAAGATCCTGCTGGGGGAAGTGCAGGCCGGCCGCTTTCGCGACGACCTGTATTACCGCCTGCAGGTGGTGTCGATCAACCTGCCGCCGCTGCGCGAGCGCGGCGATGACGTCATCGTGCTGGCGCAGCGTTTCCTGGAACGCTACAACGCCACCCACGGCAGCCGTTTTACCGTCATCGATCCCGAGGTGCGGCGCATTTTCAAGGCCTACGCCTGGCCGGGCAATGTGCGCGAACTCGGCAATCTGCTGGAACGGATCTGCATCCTGGAAGACGGCGACACGGTGCTGGCGCGGCACCTGCCGCAGCGCATCCTGCGCGAAGCCGGCAAGCCCGCGCCGGCGGCTTCGCCAGCCGCTGCCGGCACCTATGCCGAACTATCCGCGCAGTTCCAGCGCGGCCTGATCCGCGCGGCTTTGCAGGCCCAGGACGGCAATCTGGGGCGCGCCGCCGAGTCCCTGGGACTCACGCGGCACGCCCTGCGCCACCAGATGCTCAAGCTGGGGCTGGACGGTTAAAAGCTATTCCGCGCTGATGTTGTGCTTGCGCGCAATGCCTTGCCACAGGGCCAGTTCCTCGCGCACGCGCGTGCCGAATTCGGCGCTGTCCATGCGCGACGGCACGGTGCCGTCCAGATCCAGCAAGGCCTTCATTTCGGGCGACGCCGAAATCTCGACGAGCGCGGCGTTGAGCTTGTCGATATAAGGCTGCGGCGTGCCCGCTGGCGCGAACACGCCCACCCAGATCTGCACCGAATACCCCGGCAGCGCCTGCGCGGCCGGCGGCAGGTCGGGGAACGCCGCGGAGGGCGCTTGCGCCGTGGTGGCCAGCAGCTTGACCTTCTTGCCCTGCACCACGGGGGCCAGCGTGCTGTAGTTGGACAGCATGACGTGGATCAGCCCGCCGGCCAGGTCGGAGGCGGCGTTGGCCGCGCCCTTGTAGGGGACGTGGGTCATGTCCGTACCCGCGGCGTCGTCCAGCATGACGGTGGCCAGGTGCGCCAGCGAGCCGACGCCGGCGCTGCCGTAGTTCAGGGCGCCCGGCTTGCTGCGCGCCGCTTCCAGCAGCTGCTTCAACGAGGTGTAGGGCGTCTGCGCCGAGGCGGCGATGACCAGCGGACCCTGTCCTATCATCGCCACCGGCGCGAACTGCTTCAGCGGGTCGTAGGGCAGGTGCGGCTGGGTGGCGGCGGTGGTCAGGAAGGTCGACGAGGTCAGGAGCAGCACCGAGCCGTCCTTGGCCGAGCGGGCCACGTACTCGGAACCGATCGCGCCGGCCGCGCCGCCGCGATTTTCCACGATCACCGTGTTGCCGAGGCGGGCCGCGAGTTGCGGCGCGATCGCGCGGGCGATCGCGTCATTGCTGGCGCCGGCGGTGAACGGCACTACGATCTTGACCTGCTTGGGCACTTCCGTCTGGGCCGCTGCCGCGCCGGCCAGCAGGGATGCCGCCAGGAACAACGTTGTTTGCATTAGCGCTTTCATGATCGATTCTCTAGGAGAGCGGAGGTTGGAGCGGGCGCCGGACGCGGCGCCCGCGGCGTTCAGTCCGGCATGGGAACTGCGACGTCCAGCAGCGGCGCATACTGCTGCGCGCCGAAGATGTCGCCGTCGCCCGCGGACCCGCTGGGAGCCAGCCGGTAGATCGTGAACTTGATGGCCAGGCCGGGATCGTAATGCACGAAGTCCGATATGCGGCTGTCGTCGATGCGGTACAGGGCGGCCATGCTGGCGCGCGTCAGCGCGCCGGAGCGCTTGACCGCCTCGTAGGTCGCCGGCTCGCGGAAGATGATGTCGAAGGTGATCTTGTTCACGCCCGCGTTCTTGCTGCGGATGGTCTTGGCCAGGGTGCTGAGTTTCTGGGTGCTCATGGTCTTGCCGGCTCAGGCGCCAGCCTCGGTGAGGTGGGTCGGGAAGAGTTCGCCGGCGTCTTCCACCGGCAGCGTGTGGTTCAGGGTCCAACGGTAGGCGGCGCTGGTGCGTACCACTTCGTCCAGCGGAAACGATACCGAGCCGGCCGTGCCTTTCACGTCGGGCAGGCGGGCGTAGAACATCTGGCGCAGGCCCGTGAGCGTCAGCTCCTCGGCCATTTCGGCGGTCGGCGCCACGCCCTGGACCATGACGCACAGCTCGTGGCCGGGCTGGTCGCGCAGCGGCTCCAGGTCGCCCATGACGCCGTCGCGCCCGTAGACCTTGTAGTGCAGCTCGTAGCCCGAGTCGCCGAAGCGTTCGCGCACCTTGTCGCGCGCCCAGGCGATGACGCGGTCCACGTTGGCGATGGTGTAGGGATCGCGTATGCCGCAAAGCCCCATGTAGCGTTCGCCGACCTTGCCGGAGCCTTCCAGCTTCACGCGCACCTGGGCGGCGGGCTCGAAGCGCGAGCCGGTGATGCGGGTGGTCTTTTCGCTCAGTTGCTCGTAGCGGCATTCGGCCATGTCGAGCCGGCCGCCGGCGAAGAATTCTTCGTACGGATTGGAGCGCTCGTACATCGCGTGGCCCGCGACTGACGCGATGGTGCAGCGCTGGTCGGGATGCATGGCGGTGACGCGCACGTCCTCGGCCGAGATCTCGCCCATCACGGTTTCCTTGCCGCCGTAGGGCTCGGCGCAGAACGAGGCGCACTCCAGTACCTTGCCCAGGTAATAGGCGCGGTCGGCATCGTAGCCCTGGTGCAGGGCCGGGGCGGCGAACACGGCGGCGTCCGAGCTGCGGCCGCCGATGACCACGTCCGCGCCGGCTTCCAGCAGCTTGATGTAGGGATGCACGCCGGCCACGGCCACGATGCGGTCGCTGGCATCCAGCTCGGCCTCGGTCAGGTCGGCGTAGCCGTCCAGGCCCGCCACCTGCTGGCCCGCGCGCAGCGCGCGGCGCACGCGCTCCTTGTCGACTTCGGAATAGAAGTAGCCGATCTTGAACGGAGCCAGCTTGTGCTCGGCGGCGATTTCCTTGATCAGGCGCACATACAGGTCGACGCGGCTGTTGGAGCCGGTGTCGCCGGCCGAGCCGATGACCATGGGCACACCCAGCTTGCGCGCGGCCAGCAGCATCTGTTCCAGGTCGTGGCGCTGCCAGGCTTGCGGGCTGGTGGAGGTATCGGAGCCCAGCGGCACGGGACCCACGTCGTCGCTGCCCGAGTCGGCGGCGATGCAGTCCGGCCCGGCGGCGACGCCGAGCTGGAAGCTCTCGGTGCGCAAGGGGGCGAATCCTAAGTGCCCGTTCGGGCAGATGATGCTCATGGAACGCATGGGTGTAGTCTCTTCAGTTGAGTCGTCCGGTCTCGCTCGTACCGGCAATGACTACAACGCAAGATGCGTGCCAACGGGCAGGAAGCGAAAATCCCGCGAATTCGCGGGGCCAGTGGCGCAATTCCTCCCGATTTGCGGGTAAATTTTCACGCAATGCGTTAATTTCACGCATAAATAGGCCATGCCATCCTCATACTCAGTTGCCAGCATCCGCGACGCCGAACGCCAGGCCCTGGCAGCCGGCAGAAGCTTGATGCCCCTGGCGGGGGCGGCCGCGGCCCGTTACGCGGCAGCGCGGATCCGGCCGGGGACGGTGGTGTTGGCGCTGGCGGGGCCTGGAAACAATGGCGGCGATGCGCTGGAAGCCGCGGCCGGCCTGCGCGCCATGGGGCATGACGTGCGCGTGCTGCTGCCATCGGGGGCGCAGCGCCTGCCGCCCGATGCCGCCCGCGCTTATGCCGGCTGGCAGGCCGCGGGCGGTGAAACCTGGTCAGCGCTGCAGCCGGGCTTCGTGCCGGAACTGGTCATCGACGGCCTGTTCGGCATCGGCTTGAATCGCCCGCTGGGCGCGGACTGGCAGGCGCTGGTGGACACGGTCAACGCCTGGAACGTGCCGGTGCTGGCGCTGGACGTGCCCAGCGGCATCGACGCCGATAGCGGCGAGGCCCTGGGGCGGCCGATCCGGGCGCGCTGGACCCTGTCTTTCATCGGCCGGGCGAGGGGGCTGGAACTGCCGGGGCCGGGACGCGACGCCTGCGGCGTGTCGGCAGTGGACACGCTGGGCGTGACCATCGCCCCGGCGGCCTGACCCGAAGGATTCGTCTTACGCGGGCTTGCCGCCGAAGCGCGAGGCGATGTCGGCTGCCAGCGGCGCGTAGCGCTCGTTGTCGCGGCCGGCCAGCGCATCCAGATGCGCTTCCGACGCGTCGAACACCTGCCAGTAGATGCGGCCGCAGATCTCGCGGGCGGCATGGCCGGGCCAGTCGTCGGGCAGCATGGGACCCGGCAGTTGCGGATCGTGCAGCACGATCCGGCGCCAGCTGTGCAGCAGCATGACGCGCACGATGAACGCCTCGGCAGGCGCGGGCGGGGTTTCCAGCAGCTTTTCCAGCGGACCGAAATTCTTGGCGAACTGGCGGTACTGCTCGGCCAGCTCGTCCAGGTTCCAGCATTGCGAGGCCAGGCTGGCTATCGGCAGACCGCCGGCGCCGGCCAGGTCGCGCGCCGACAGCACCAGGGCGCGGTCGGGGATGCCCAGCTTTTCCAGGATGTCGTGCGCGGCGCTCGCCTCGGTGTGCGGGTGGGCAAACAGCCCGGGCGCGATCATGCCGAAGCCCTCCCAGACCAGCTCCCGGCGTAACTCGGCGCGCTCGGCCAGCCCGTTGCCGGTGCGCGGCAGGGCGACCAGCGTCCACTCGCCGTTCCATTCCTGGGGCGGGCCGACATAGATGCGCTGGGAGGCATGCGCGGTGTGGCGCAGGCCCTGCTCGGAAATCAGGTAGAGGCTGCGCCGTCCGTGGCGTTCGGATTGCAGCCAGTTCTGCGCCACCAGGCGGAACACGCTGGTGCGCAGCAGGCGTTCATTGATGCCTAGCGGGGCCAGCAGCTCGATCAGGTCGCCCAGCCAGATGGCGCCGCCGTGCGGCGCCAATGCGTCCCCGAGCAGGCTGACGCAGAGCGATTTTGCGCGCGGCGGATCGTTCTTGATCAGGCGTGACAGAAAGCGGTCCAGGGGCGACTGAGGGTTTGCCATTAGAGGGGGCCGGGGCGGCCGATATCGGGATCCGCAATATGATACATAAATCCAATGTGATACAGATTTGAGTTTGACAATGAATTTTTTGTATTAAATAATCCGCCTATGACATGACGGCACTGCGGAACGTTTGCTTTGCGTTTTCGCAAACCGTCTTCAAGGAGACAGACATGTACGCTCAACTCGTCGAAACCGGCGTCAAGCAGGTCAAGACCGCGGACCAGCTCGAAGGCCGGGAACAGACGTTCCAACGCCGGATCGACGACGGCGTCCGCATCGAGGCCAAGGACTGGATGCCGGACGCCTACCGCAAGACGCTGGTGCGCCAGATTTCCCAGCACGCGCACTCTGAAATCGTGGGCATGCTGCCCGAAGGCAACTGGATCACCCGCGCGCCTTCGCTCAAGCGCAAGGCCATCCTGCTGGCCAAGGTCCAGGACGAAGCCGGCCATGGCCTCTACCTGTACAGCGCCGCGGAAACCCTGGGCGTGTCGCGCGACGACCTGATCGACGATCTGCACGCCGGCCGCGCCAAGTACTCCAGCATCTTCAATTACCCCACGCTCAGCTGGGCCGACATCGGCATGATCGGCTGGCTGGTCGACGGCTCGGCCATCATCAACCAGATCCCGCTGTGCCGCTGTTCCTACGGCCCCTATGCGCGGGCCATGGTGCGCGTCTGTAAGGAAGAGTCCTTCCACCAGCGCCAGGGCTACGACCTGCTGATGCAGATGTGCCTGCACGGCACGCCCGAGCAGAAGGCGATGGTGCAGGACTCGCTGAACCGCTGGTGGTGGCCGGCGCTGATGATGTTCGGTCCTTCGGATGCCGACTCGCCCAACAGCGCCCAGTCCATGGCCTGGAAGATCAAGCTCTTCTCCAACGACGAACTGCGCCAGAAAATGGTGGACCAGACCGTGCCGCAGGCCGAATACCTGGGCCTGACGGTGCCGGATCCCGATCTGAAGTGGAACGCCGAGCGCGGCCACTACGATTTCGGCGAAATCGATTGGTCCGAGTTCTACGCGGTGCTCAAGGGCAACGGCCCCTGCAACCGCGAACGCCTGGCCGCGCGCGTCAAGGCGCACGAGGACGGCGCCTGGGTACGCGACGCATTGGTCGCCTACGCCGACAAGCAGGCAGAGCGCAAAGCCGCGTGATGAAACCCACCCCCGAAGCGCTGCGCGCTTCCTCCTTAAGGGGGCGCCACTGCGGACCGGCAAAGCCGGCTCCGCGCGGCCGCGCTGCGGCTCCGGTGGCTGGGTTTCCGGACTCACTCTTTTAACCATTGCAGATCAGGGCGCGCCGCGCGCGCCCGGCATTCAAGGACATCCATCATGAGCAAAGACTGGCCCCTGTGGGAAGTGTTCATCCGCAGCCAGCACGGCCTGGCGCACAAGCACGTCGGCAGCCTGCACGCGCCCGACGCCGAAATGGCGATCAACCACGCCCGCGACGTCTACACGCGCCGCAACGAAGGCCTGAGCATCTGGGTGGTGCGCGCCTCCGACATTTCGGCCAGCAGCCCCGGCGACAAGGATCCGCTGTTCGAACCGGCCAACAGCAAGGTCTACCGGCATCCCACGTTCTTCCCGATGCCCGAAGAAATCAAGCACATGTAAGACGGCGGGGGAGACATGGACAAGACTCTGTTTGAATACCTGCTGCGCCTGGGCGATTCCTCGCTCATCCTGTCGCAGCGTCTGGGCGCCTGGACCGGCCACGGCCCGATCCTGGAAGAAGACCTGGCATTGACCAATACCGCGCTCGACCTGCTGGGCCAGGCCCGCATGTGGCTGACGCTGGCGGGCGAGGTCGAAGGCGCCGGACGCGACGAAGACGCGCTGGCCTACCTGCGCGACGCGCACCAGTTCCACAACGTGCTGCTGGCCGAACGCCCCAACGGCAACTACGCCGACACCATGGCGCGCCAGTTCCTGTTCGACGTCTGGCACTACTTCCTGCTGCAGCGCCTGGAAAAGTCGAGCGACGAACGCGTCGCCGGCATCGCGGCCAAGGCCATCAAGGAAGTGACCTACCACGTGCGCCGTTCCTCGGACATGGTGGTGCGCCTGGGCGACGGCACGGCGGAAAGCCATGCCAAGATGCAGGCGGCCATCGATGACGCGTGGCGTTTCACCGGCGAACTGTTCGCCGACGACGCCGTGGACCTGGACGTCGCCGCCCGCGGCATCGGCTGCGAGCTGTCGGCCTTGCGCGAGCCCTGGCTGGCGCACGTGCGCGAAGTGCTGGAAGAAGCCACGCTGACCGTGCCCGACGAAGCCGCCGCCAACCATCTGGCGCACCGCGGCGGACGCCAGGGCAAGCACACCGAGGAACTGGGCTACGTGCTCGCCGAAATGCAGTTCCTGCCGCGCGCCTATCCGGGAGCCACCTGGTGAACGCGCTGGCGCCCGTTTCCGCCGACCAGGTCTACGCCTGGCTGCAGGAGGTCCCCGATCCGGAGATCCCCGTGCTGTCCGTGGTGGATCTGGGCGTGGTGCGGGACGTGTCCTGGGACGGCGAGGCCTGTGTCGTGGTCATCACGCCCACGTACTCCGGCTGTCCGGCCATGCGCGAGATCACGCAGGATATCCAGCAGACGCTGGCCCGCCACGGCATCGCCGAGGTCCGCGTGGAAACCCGCCTGGCGCCAGCCTGGACCACCGACTGGATGAGCGAGAAGGGACGCGAGGCGCTCAAGGGCTATGGCATCGCCGCGCCCGCCGAACGCGCCGTCGACATCTCGGGCATCAGCCGGCGTGCGGCCGGCCCCGCCATCGCCTGCCCGCGCTGCGGCTCGAAAGACACGCGCCTGGTCAGCAACTTCGGGTCCACGTCGTGCAAGGCGCTGTATCGCTGCGTGTCTTGCCGCGAACCCTTCGATTATTTCAAGACTCACTGAGAGCGGTTTCGCAATGAGCCAGAACCAATTCCATTCCTTGACGGTGGCTTCGGTGGCGCGCAACACGCGCGACGCCGTGGTCGTGACCTTCGACCTGCCCGAGACGCTGGCGCAAGAGTTCGCCTTCCAGCCGGGCCAGTACCTGACGTTGCGCACCGAGCTCAACGGCCAGGAACAGCGCCGCTCCTATTCCATCTGTTCCGCGCCCGACGACAAGCTGCTGCGCGTGGCCATCAAGAAGGTGGACGAGGGCGTCTTCTCCAGCTGGGCCAACCATGAGCTGCAGCCCGGCCAGACCCTGGAAGTCATGGCGCCGGCCGGCAACTTCACCGTCGATTTTTCCCCCGAGAACAAGCGCCACTATGTGGCGTTTGCCGTAGGCAGCGGCATCACGCCGGTGTTCTCCCTGGTCAAGACCGCGCTGTCGACCGAGCCCAACAGCAAGTTCACGCTGTTCTTCGGCAACCGCGCCTCGTCCGCGGTGCTGTTCCGCGAAGAGATCGAAGACCTGAAGAACCTCTACATGGAGCGCTTCTCGCTGGTCTACATCATGAGCCGCGAGACCCAGGACATCGAACTCTTCAACGGCCGCCTGGACGGCGACAAGGTCGACCAGCTGATGTCGGCCTGGATGAGTCCCGAGGATATCGATTACGCTTTTGTCTGTGGTCCGCAGACCATGACCGAAAGCGTGGTCGAGCGGCTGCAGGCCCGCGGCATTCCGAAGTCGAACATCAAGTTCGAACTCTTCGGCGCGCCCAAGGGGCCGCGCGCATTGCGCACCGGCCAGGACGCCCGCCAGGCGCCCGGCAAGGGCCAGTGCGAGGTGACCGTGGTGCAGGACGGCCACAGCCGTATGTTCGTGATTGAAAAGAATAAAGACAGCGTGCTGGATTCGGCGCTGGCGCAAGGTATCGAACTGCCGTATTCGTGCAAGGGCGGGGTGTGTTCCACCTGCCGCTGCAAGGTCATCGAAGGCGAGGTGGACATGGACGCCAACTTCGCCCTGGAAGACTACGAAGTGGCGCGCGGGTTCATCCTGAGCTGCCAGAGCTTTCCGGTCAGCGACCGCCTGGTCATCGACTTCGACCAGGAAACCTGACCCGGCCCGCGCCAGGCAGATAAAACCATATCCATTTGGAGAGACGCAGTGTCCCAACAATTCTTCGAACGCCATCAGCCCCTGCTGGAACAAGCCATGGCCGCCGCCTCCCTGCGCGGCTACTGGAGCCCCTTTGCCGAGTCGCCCAGCCCCCGCAACTATGGCGAAACCGCCAACGACGAGGGCCGCGCGGCCTTTGAGGCGCTGCAAGGCAAGCCTTTCCCGCTGAACCTGCACGACGCCGACGGTACCGTGGGCGGCGAAAAATCGCCGTTCGGCTTCGACCTGGGCATCACCTATCCGCACGTCCCCGCCGACAAGCTGATCGCCGCTTCCAAGCGCGCGCTGGAAGACTGGCGCCGCGCCGGCCCGCGCGCCTGGGTGGGCGTGTCGCTGGAAATCCTGGCCCGCCTGAACAAGCGCAGCTTCGAGATCGCCTACGCGGTCCAGCACACCACCGGCCAGGGCTTCATGATGGCCTTCCAGGCCGGCGGCCCGCACGCGCAGGACCGCGGCTTCGAAGCCGTGACCTACGCCTGGCAGGAAATGTCGCGCATCCCCGGCGTCGCCGTCTGGGAAAAGCCGCAAGGCAAGAATGACCCGATCCGCATGGAAAAGCAGTTCACCGTGGTGCCGCGCGGCGTCGCGCTGGTGATCGGCTGCTCCACCTTCCCGACCTGGAACGGCTACCCCGGCCTGTTCGCCAGCTTGGCCACCGGCAACACCGTCATCGTCAAGCCGCACCCCGGCGCCATCCTGCCCCTGGCCATCACCGTGAAGGTGGCGCGCGAAGTGCTGCAGGAAGCGGGCTTCGATCCGGACGTCGTCCTGCTGGCCGCGCATGCGGCCGGCGATGACACCGCGCAGAAGCTGGCGCTGGACCCGGCCGTCAAGATCGTCGACTTCACCGGCAGCACCGCCAATGGCGACTGGCTGGAGAACAACGCCCGCCAGGCGCTGGTCTACACCGAGAAGGCCGGCGTCAACCAGGTCATCATCGACTCCACCGACGACCTGAAGGGCGTGGCCCGCAACCTGGCGTTCTCGCTGGCCCTGTATTCGGGCCAGATGTGCACCGCGCCGCAGAACATCTACGTGCCGCGCGACGGCATCCAGACGCCGGAAGGCCGCGTCAGCTTCGACGAGGTCGCCGCCGCCCTGGGCGCCGCGGTCGAGAAGGTCGGCGCCGATGCGGCCAAGGCCGTCGAATTGACCGGCGCGATCCAGAACGAAGGCATCGTCGAGCGCATCGAGAAGGCCCGCGCGCTGGGCCTGCCGGTGGTGGCCGACAGCAAGGCGCTGACGCACCCGCAGTTCGAGAACGCCCGCGTCCGCACGCCGCTCCTGCTGCGCACGGAAGCCGGCAACGCCGCCATCAGCCAGGAATGGTTCGGTCCGATCGCCTTCGTGGTCGCCACCGACTCCACCACCCACAGCATCCAGCTGGCGCGCGACAGCGTGATCAAGCATGGCGCGCTGTCGCTGTCGGCCTACACCACCAGCGACGCCGTCGCCGACCAGGTGCAGGATGCGGCGGAAGTCTCGGGCGTGTCGCTGTCGCTGAACCTGACGGGCGGCGTGTTCGTCAACCAGACCGCCGCCTTCAGCGACTTCCACGGCACCGGCGCCAACCCGGCCGCCAACGCCGCGCTGTCGGATTCGGCCTTCGTATCGAACCGTTTCCGCGTGGTGCAAACCCGCCGCCATGTCTGAACGGGGCCGCTGACATGAGCTACCAGGATATCCAATTCGACCTGTCGGGCGGCATCGCGCGCCTGACGCTGAACCGTCCCGACAAGCTGAACAGCTTCACCGCCAACATGCACGGCGAAGTGGCCGACGCGTTGACGCGCGTGGAGACCGAAGGCGCGCGCGTGCTGGTGCTGACCGGCGCGGGCCGCGGCTTCTGCGCCGGCCAGGACCTGAGCGAGCGCAAGCCCGCTGCCGACGGCACGCCGCCCGACCTCGGCGAGACCGTCGACAAGTTCTACGGGCCGCTGGTGCGCCGCGTGAACGCCCTGCCCATGCCCGTCGTGGTGGGCGTGAACGGCGTGGCCGCCGGCGCGGGCGCCAACCTGGCGTTTGCCGGCGATATCGTCATCGCCAAGGCTTCGGCCACGTTCATCCAGTCGTTCTGCCGCCTCGGGCTGATTCCCGATACCGGCGGCACCTTCGTGCTGCCGCGCCTGGTGGGCCGCGCCCGCGCCATGGGCCTGGCCATGCTGGGCGACAAGCTCAGCGCCAAGCAGGCCGAAGAGTGGGGCCTGATCTGGCAATGCGTGGCGGACGAGGAATTCGATGCGACGCTGGAACGCCTGGCGCAGCATTTCGCCAAGGCGCCGACCAAGGGCCTGGCGTTCACCAAGCGGGCCATGCAGGCCAGCCTGGGCAATGACCTGTCCACGCAGCTGGACCTGGAGCGCGACATGATGCGCGAACTCGGCCGCAGCGCGGACTATGCGGAAGGCGTGGCCGCCTTCCTGGGCAAGCGCGAACCGCAATTCAAGGGGCAATAAGAATGAACGCACACGTTCCCGAGGTCGAAGTGCCGGCCGATCCCCAGGAGCTGGCGCAAGCCGTCGGCACCGTCATGTACGCGGGCGACGCGGCGTCGCAGGGCCTGGACATGAAAGTCGAGGAAATGGCGCCGGGCTACGCGCGCCTGACCATGCGCGTGCGTCCCGACATGCTGAACGGCCACAAGACCTGCCACGGCGGATTCATCTTCGCCCTGGCGGACAGCGCGTTCGCCTTTTCGTGCAATTCGCGCAACGTCAGCACCGTCGCTTCGGGCTGCACCATCGACTATCTGGCCCCGGGCTTCGAAGGCGATCTGTTGACCGCGGTGGCGCAGGAGCGCTCGCTGGCCGGCCGCACCGGCGTCTATGACGTCACCGTCACCAACCAGGACGGACGCAACGTGGCGCTGTTCCGCGGCCGTTCCTACCGCATCAAGGGCCAGATCGTCGGCGTTCCCGCGGACGCTTGAGGCAGCCAGCCAACCAAAGCTATACGGCCGCGGGCCGGGCAGCGAGCGGGCAGGGCATATGCCCGCCGCGATCAGGCCCCGCGCAGAGAGAATTTCAGGAGAGAGATAACCATGTCCAACACCATGAGCAAGCCGGGGCTGGACCCCATCGAGCATGCCAGCCAGGATGAGCTGCGCGCGTTGCAGCTCGAGCGCCTGAAATGGTCGCTCAAGCACGCCTACGACAACGTGCCGCACTACAAGAAGGCTTTCGATGAAGCCGGCGTACACCCTGACGACCTGAAGCAGCTGTCCGATATCTCGAAGTTCCCCTTCACCACGAAGAAGGAACTGCGCGAGAACTATCCCTTCGGCATGTTCGCCGTGCCGCGCGAGCGCATTTCGCGCATCCACGCGTCCAGCGGCACCACCGGCAAGCCGACCGTGGTGGGCTACACCAAGGGCGACCTGGACAACTGGGCCAACCTGGTGGCGCGCTCGATCCGCGCGGCGGGCGGCAAGCCCGGCGACACGGTGCACGTGGCCTACGGCTACGGCCTGTTCACGGGCGGCCTGGGTGCGCATTACGGCGCCGAACGCCTGGGCTGCACGGTCATTCCGATGTCGGGCGGACAGACCGAAAAACAGGTGCAGCTGATCAACGATTTCCGTCCGGACATCATCATGGTCACGCCCTCCTACTTCTGCAATATTCTGGAGGAACAGCGCCGCCAGGGGATTGATCCGCGTCAAAGCTCGCTGCGCATCGGCATCTTCGGCGCCGAACCCTGGACCGGGCAGATGCGCGCCGACATCGAGGCCGAAGCCGGCATCGACGCCGTCGACATCTACGGCCTGTCCGAAGTGATGGGGCCGGGCGTGGCCAGCGAATGCGTCGAGACCAAGGACGGTCCGGTGGTCTGGGAAGACCATTTCTACGCGGAAATCATCAATCCCGACACGGGCGAGCCCGTGGCTGACGGCGAGCCGGGCGAACTGGTGTTCACTTCGCTGACCAAGGAAGCGATGCCCATCATCCGCTACCGCACCCGCGACCTGACCCGCCTGCTGCCGCCCACCGCGCGCAGCATGCGCCGCATCGGCAAGATCACTGGCCGCAGCGACGATATGCTGATCGTGCGCGGCGTGAACATGTTCCCGACCCAGGTCGAGGAACTGGTCCTGAAGATCGCCCAGCTGGCGCCGCATTACCAGCTGGTGCTGTCGCGCACCGGCAATATGGACGAGCTGGAAATCCTGACCGAACTGCGCGCCGAATTCTCGACGCTGTCGGATGCGGACCGTACGAATCTGGGCAAGCAGCTGCAGCATGCCGTGAAGACGCACATCGGCGTGAGCGCGCGCATCCAGGTGTCGGACGCGGGCCATGTGGAACGCACGCTGACCGGCAAGGCGCGCCGCGTGATCGACAAGCGGCCGAAATAGTAGGAAGCCCCACGCCGCGCCCGCTTACGCGGGCTAACTGCCCCCGAGGGGGCGGCCCGCCGGCGGGGCGGCTGCTTCTTGTAGGTAGCAGTCAAAAAAAAGCAGCCGTAAGGCTGCTTTTTTTACTTGATCGTCCCACGCACGATGCGCCGGTACCAGTAGTGCAGCAAGGCCGCCGACAGTCCCAGGCCGACCATGGCCATCAGCCACATGCTGCCGGCGCCCTGGGGAGATCCAGGGACCAGGATGGCGCGCACGCCGTCCAGGCCGCCGCGGCCCGGGCCGAAGCCGAACCACCAGCCGCCGACCAGGCCCACGCCCGCCAGCGCCACCACTTGCAGCAGCAGCGGCACCACCGCGACCTTGTAGGCGCGTAGGAGGTAGGAGTTGATGCACTGCATCGAGTCGAACAGGTGGAACAGGGGCAGGACGGCCAGCAGCGTGGTCGCCACCGCGGCCACCTCGGGGTTGTCGGTGTAGGCGGCCAGGATCAGCGGGCGGCCGGCCAGCAGCACCGCCGCCGTCAACAGCGCGCCCAGTATGCCCAGCGTCAGGCCGGCCATGCCGGTGCGGTGTGCATGGGCGAGGTTGCCCGCGCCGATGGCCTGCGCGGTCAGGGCCGCCGTGGCCACGCCCAGCGCCATGGGCATCATGTAGCAGAGCGCGGCCAGGTTCGACATGATCTGATGGCCGCCGGTCACGTAAGTGCCTTCGCGCGCCACCAGCAGGGCCATGAAAGTGAAGGCCGACACTTCGACCAGATAGGAGCCGCCCATGGGGATGCCCAGGCGCAGCAGTTCCTTGAGCGTCTTCCAGTCGGGCTTGCCGACGTGCAGCTTGAAGCGGCGGTAGTAGCGGTCGTGGGTGATGACCCACAAGCCGAGGCCCAGGCTCATCCACGACACCACGGCGGTGGCCAGTCCGGCGCCGGTGGCGCCCATGGCGGGCAATCCCAGCTTGCCGTAGATGAACAGCCAGTTGAAGAAGGCCTTGAAGCCAATGGCCGTCAGGTTGATCGCCATGACCAGCTTGGGCCGCGAGACCGACGTGCCCAGCGCGTAGATGGTGCGGAACACCAGCGCGGCGGGCAGGGCCAGCACCAGGGCCTGCAGATACGAGCCGATGCGTTCGCGCACGCCGGGAGCGACCTCGCCGGACATGGACAGCCACATGTTGGGGAACAGCATCAGCACGGCGCCCACCACGGACAAGCCCAGCGCCAGCCAGACGCCCTGACCCCAGCTGCGGCCGACCTCGAGGTTGTTGCCTGCGCCGAAGTGCTGGGCCAGGATGGGAATCAGGGCGTGCACCACGCCCATCAGTCCGACAAAGATAGTGATGTAGATCGACGCGGACAGCGCCATTGCCGCCAGGTCGGCGGCGCTGGAATGGCCGGTCATGGCGGTGTCGAGCACGCCGAAGGAGATGCCGGCCCACTGGCTGACCAGCACCGGCCAGGCCTGCCTGGCGATGCCGCGCAGGGTGGCGCCGAAACTCATCGGCGCGGCGGGAGCGGGCGTCATCGGGGGGCGCCGACTCGCAGCAGGCGGAAGACTTCCTGGCGGTCGGCGCGCCGGCCGCCTTGCCACAGCACCTCGGCGCCGTCGCTGTAAGCGGCGGTGTTGTCGCGCAAGCTCTGATTGCTGGTCTGCTGCAGCACCAGCGTGCACTTGGAGTCGAACGTGAACGTCAGGTTATCGAAGATCAGGAACGAGGCGCGCTGCCCGCTGCCCAGGCTCAGCCCGCGCACGCACTCGCCGGCGCGCGCGTTCTCTTTCAGCGCATGGGCCAGCTGGCCCGACACGGTGCGGTAGCTGCGGGCGTAGTCCACGGCCGGTTGCCACAACAGCACCAGCAGGATCCAGGTCACGGTCAGGCCGCCGGCCGACAGCACCGTGCCGCGCCACAACGCCTGCGGCCGCACCCGCAGCCGCCACACCACCAGCGCGATCCAGCCCACGGTGAAGCCCACGGCCAGCGCGAACGCCACCCAGGAGATCTCGGGTTCGTAGCCGGTGGTCTGGCGGGCGATATTGCGGGAAATTTGCGCCGGCCAGCCGAAGTGCAGGGCGACCCAGCCCAGCCAGACCGTGGTGGCCGTCAGCGAAAAGCACATGACGGCGAACCAGTCCAGCGTGTTGACCACGCCGCGGCGCAGCGTGGGCAGCGAGAACGCGCCCAGCACCGCGCAGGGCACGGCCAGCAGCACATATTCGGAATCGGAAGCTTCTTCCAAGCCGAACAGCACGACCGCCGAGCACACCAGCAGGGCCAGGGGCAGCCAGATGTGCGGCGCGTAGAGCCAGGCGCGCCAGCGCCAGATGGCCAGCAGGGCCAGCGGCCAGGTCGGCCACAGGTACCAGGGCAGATCGCGCAGGGTGCGCCCGATGTCATGCCAGGGCGGCACGGTGAAGGACGACAGGTTCCAGATCTTCCAGTTGCGGATCCAGTACTCGCTGCTTTGGCTGGCGGGTATCCACCAGGCCAGGATCAGAACGGCGGCCAGCAGCGCGGCCCACAGCAGCCAGCGGCGGCATTTCCACAGCCGGCTGCGCGGATAGAACGCCAGGGCCGCACCCACCATGATGGGGATGGCGCCGACCCAGCCGCGGGTCAGGAAACTGGCCGCCAGGGCGATGCCCAGAGTGGTGCTGCCGGTGAACGGCCGGTCTATGCTGCGCGCCAGCGAATAGAAGGCAAGCGCCTGCCACGCCATGATGGCGGGCACGACGGTGGTTTCGTGGGTGCGCTGCAGGATGCCGACCGTGGCCAGCAACAACAGCAGCGCGGCGTCCGCCAGCATGCGTCCGTAGTCGCGCGGCTCGGGTTCGCCGCCGAAGGGCAGGGCCAGCGGTTGCGCCTCGGCGCGTCGGCCCAGCAGATAGGTGCCGTACCAGACGCTGGTGGCGGTGATGCCGAACCACAGCAGATTGGGCAGGCGGCCGGCGGTGATGTCGCCGATGAAGGGGCCGAACAGCCAGATGCAGATCGCGCCCACCCAGGTGATCAGGGGGCCTTCCTCGGCGTGCGCCAGATGTCCCACCTGCGGCAGCAGCCAGGTGATGCCGCCTTCGCGGATCGCCGTGATCATGGTCGCCAGCCCCACGGCATCGTCTGTTTTCCACGGGTCGCGCATGAACAGGCCGGCCACGATATAGGCCAGCGACAAGCCCAGCAGTATCAGTCTGGGCAGTTTCGCGGTGGCCACGGACGTGAGCCGGGCCGGAGTGGAAATGGAAAGTGGGGACACGGGCGTTAATGTAACCGAGTGGTCTGGTTGCGCTAGTACCCAGCGTCAGAATCGGACGGCCAGGGAGAAAAAAAAGCAGCCCGGAGGCTGCCTTTTCGCTGCGGCTCCCGGGGGAGCGACAGATCAGGAAGCGGACTTGACCGTGCCTGCGGTGCGGGCGAAGCGGGCGCGGAACTTTTCCACGCGGCCGGTTTCGACGATGCGCGTCTGGGCGCCCGTGTAGAACGGATGCGATTCGGAGGTCACGTCGCACTTGAAGAGCGGGTACGTCTTGCCATCCAGTTCGATGCTTTCGCGCGTTTGGACGGTCGAACGGGTGATGAACTTGTTGCCCGTTTGCAGGTCGGCGAAGACGACTTCGCGGTATTCGGGGTGAATGCCTTCTTTCATGGTGCTTTCCTAGGGCTCGGTCGAGCCTTGCAAGTTGTTAGGGTCGCCAGCCGGGTGTCCGGTGTCCCGCCAGCCTGGCGAACCCGTCGACATGCGGATCGGGTTTGCCCAGCGGCCGGATACTCGTCGACTGTTCCAGCCACGTATCCAAAAAGTAACCCCAAATTCTAGCATGGGAATTTTGGCCAGGCCAAGAGGAAAGGACTCGCCACGTAGCGGGGCGGTCCTTGCCAGAAATTGGGGTCGGATTGTTTCGGCGCTTAGAGATCCGTGCGCAGCTTCCAGATCTCGGGGAACAGCACCACTTCCAGCATGCGCCTCAGGTAATCCACCCCCGACGTGCCGCCGGTGCCGCGCTTGAAGCCGATGACCCGTTCGACCGTGGTGACGTGGCGGAAGCGCCACAGGCGGAACGCGTCTTCCAGGTCGGTCAGCTTTTCTCCCAGCTGGTACAGGTCCCAGTAGCGGTCGGGCTGGCGGTAGACCGTCAGCCAGGCGGCTTCCACGCCAGCCGACGATTGGTAGGGCTGGGTCCAGTCGCGCTCGAGGTGGTCGGCCGGCACGTCCAGGCCGTGGCGCGCCAGCAGCCGCAGCGCCTCGTCGTACAGCGACGGGGCTTCATAGGCGCTGCGCACCTGGGCCAGCAGGTCCTCGCGGTGCGCGTGCGGCTTGAGCATGGCCGCGTTCTTGTTGCCCAGCAGGAATTCGACCTGGCGGTACTGATAGCTCTGGAATCCGCTGGAACGCGCCAGATAGGGGCGCAGCGCCGAATACTCGGGCGGCGTCATGGTCGCCAGCACGTCCCAGGCATGGACCAGCTGTTCCATGATCTTGCTGACGCGGGCCAGCATCTTGAAGGCGGGCTGCAGCCGGTCGGCGGCCACGTTGGCGATGGCGGCGCGCAGTTCGTGCAGCATCAGCTTCATCCAGAGTTCGCTGGTCTGATGCTGGATGATGAAAAGCATCTCGTTGTGCTCGGGCGACAGCGGATGCTGCGCGCCCAGCAGTTCGTCCAGATGCAGGTAATCGCCGTAGGTCATGTCGCGCGTGAAATCCAGCTGCGCTTTTTCCTGGCGGACGATGTCCTCGGGGCGTTCGGAGTGGCTCATGCGCGGCCTCCCTTGCAGGGCGGGGCGGCGCGGCGGGCCGAGGCGGGCAGGGCGCGCCACGAGGGCGCGTGGGGGCGGACGCAGGCAAGCGCCGCATGCAAATCGGAATGGTCTTTCATGGTCGTGCTTCCAGAACCGGCGGCCGACTTCGGATCGGCCGCCATGGCCAGCGGACCAGCCTACAGTTCGCGCAAGACGGCGCGAACCGGGCTGGCATCGGCCTGGACCAGCGCCAACGGCAGTGCGATCAACTCGTAATCGCCTTCCGGCACATCGTCGAGCACCAGGTTTTCCAGTACCCGCATGTCGTGCCGCAAGATCGTGTGGTGGCTGTCCAGGGTCTTGCTGGAGGCGGGGTCGATGCTGGCCGTATCCAGGCCGATCAGCATGACGCCGCGTTCGGCCAGCCATTCGATGGTCTGGGGCGCGTAGGCGGAGAAATCGTCGGTCCACCAGTCCTGCGCGGCGTGCTTGGCGGTGCGGACCAGCACGCGGGGCGGCAGGTTCAAGGCCGCATGGGCCAGGTGGTCCACCGTGATGAGGGGGCCGCAGTCGACGGCGTGGATGACGCGGCAGGGCCCGAGGAACGGTTCGAGGGACACCGCGCCGATGGCGGCGGCGCCGTTCTGGTAATGCAGGGGCGCGTCAGCATGCGCGCCGATGTGCGGCGACATGGTGATTTCGCTGACGTTGACCGGGCAGCCGGGCGCAAGCGACCATTTCCATTGCTGGCGGTACGGCGTGTCGCCAGGAAAGACTGGCGACGCCGTGGAGACGGGCGGGGAGATGTCCCACAAGCGTTTCATGTCAGGCGGGGTGGGTCGAGAGATGCGTTAAGCCTAAAACAATTGCGGGCGCTAGTCTAACGAATTCGGGCGCCGGCCGCAGCCCCTAAAGGCCGCCGAGTTCGGCCATGGACACGACGGTGCCGGCGGCCACGATCAGGTGGTCCACCAGCCGGATGTCCACCAGGGCGAGCGCCTGCTTCAGGTGCTGGGTGAATCCGCGGTCCGCGGCGCTGGGCTCGGCCAGGCCGGACGGATGGTTGTGGGCGATGATCAGGGCCGCCGCGTGGTGGCGCAGGGCTTCGCGCACGACCTCGCGGGGATAGACCGATGCCTGGGACAGGGTGCCGCGCGCCAGTTCGCCCGTGGCGATCAGGCGCAGGCGGTTGTCCAGGTAGAGCGCAATGCAGTGTTCCACCTGGCGGTGCCCCAGCGCCATCTTGCAATATTGTTTTACCTGCAGCGGGTGATCCAGGTTGCTGTTGCGGGCCAGGTCTTCCTCGATGGCGCGGCGGGCCAGTTCCAGCAGGGCGGCCAGCATGCACGCCTTGGCGGTTCCCAGGCCGGGAACCGCGGTCAGCTCCTCGGGCGTCGTGCCCAGGAGGCCCCGCAGGCCGCCGTATCTGGCCAGCAGCCGGTTGCCCAATTCCACCACGTCCAGGCCGGGAACGCCGGTGCGCAGGGCGATGGCCAGCAGTTCCGAGTCCTGGAGCGCGGCGGCGCCGTGGCGCAGCAGTCGCTCCCTGGGACGCTCGTGTTTGGGCAGCCGGTCGGACAATTTCATAAGAGGCTCTAAAATCAAGGTTTATTCAATTGCATATACGGTGGCAGATCTTGAGCATCGCCTCTAATGAAGTGAACGTTTTGGTCCGTCCGGATTCCTACCTGACGCTGCACTACCGCATCACGCTGGCCTCGGGACCGGGCAAGGATTCCGTGTTCGCCGATACCTTCGACGGCCGTCCCGGCACGCTGCAGATGGGTAGCGGCCAATGGGCGCCCGGGCTGGAAGCCGCGCTGGTCGGCCGCGCTGAAGGCGAGCGCTTCAGCGTCACGGTGGAACCCGCCAATGCCTACGGCGAACGCAACCCCGAACTGATCCAGCGCGTCACGCGCGCCATGCTGGCCGAGCATGCCGGCGCCGACGCCGCCTTCGAGCCGGGCGACCTGGTGGAATTCACCGCGCCCAATGGCGGCCGCTATTCGGGCGTCCTGAAGGAAATCAACGACGAATCGGCCCTGTTCGATTTCAACCACCCGCTCGCGGGCATCAGCTTGCGGGTCGACGTGGCGCTCTTGGGAGTCCTCTGATGAGCCAGGTTGTCACCGCCGCCGACGCCGAAGTCCTGCTGGCGCAGCCGCGCGGCTTCTGTGCCGGCGTGGATCGCGCCATCGACATCGTCGAGCGCGCGCTTGAACTGCACGGCGCGCCCATCTATGTGCGCCACGAAATCGTCCATAACCGCTACGTGGTGGAAGACCTGCGCGCCAAGGGCGCCATCTTCATCGACGAGCTGGACGACGCGCCTGCCGGCGCCATCGTGGTGTTTTCGGCGCACGGCGTGTCCAAGGCGGTGCGGGCCGAAGCCGAAGCCCGCGGGCTGCGCGTGTTCGACGCCACCTGCCCGCTGGTCACCAAGGTCCACATCGAGGTGGCCCGCATGCGCGCCGCCGGCCGCGAGATCATCATGATCGGCCACAAGGGCCATCCCGAGGTCGAGGGCACGCTGGGCCAGGCCCAGGGCGGCATGTACTTGGTCGAGACCGTCGAGGACGTCGCCGGCCTGCAAGTGACCGATCCCGAGAACCTGGCCTACGTCACGCAGACCACCTTGTCGGTGGACGACGCGGCGGCCGTGTCGCGGGCGTTGAAAGAGCGCTTCCCCAATATCGTCGAGCCCAAGAAAAGCGATATCTGCTACGCCACCCAGAACCGCCAGGACGCGGTCAAGGTGATGGCGCCGGATTGCGACCTGGTGCTGGTGGTGGGCAGTCCCAACAGTTCCAACTCCAACCGGCTGCGCGAAGTGGCCGAACGCAAGGGCGTCGCTTCCTATCTGATCGACGGCGCACAATCGATCGACCCTGCCTGGCTGGTGGGCCGCAAGCGCATCGGCGTGACCGCGGGCGCGTCCGCGCCCGAGATCCTGGTGCAGCAGGTGATCGACCGCGTCAAGGAATTGGGCGCGGTCTCGGTACGCACCATGCCCGGCCTGGAAGAGAATGTGGCGTTCCCGCTGCCCAAGGGGCTGTCCCGCAAGTCGGCGCAGACGGAATCGCTGGAATAAGCAGACGGACGCCGCGCGCATGCGCGGCGGCGCAACAGAAAATCAAGGAGACTTCATGCAGTTGTACAGCTACTTTCGCAGCTCGGCCGCGTACCGCGTGCGCATCGCCCTGAACCTGAAGGGCTTGCCCTACGAATACCTGCCCGTGCATCTGCTGAAGGACGGCGGCCAGCAACTGTCGGCGGATTACCGCAAGGTGAATCCGACCGCGCTGGTGCCCACGCTGGTCGATGGCGACGCCGTCATCGGCCAGTCGCTGGCCATCATCGAATACCTGGAAGAAACGCATCCCGAAGTGCCGTTGCTGCCGGCGGACGCGGTCGGCCGCGCGCGCGTGCGCGACCTGGCGCTGGGCATTGCCTGCGACACGCATCCCTTGAACAACCTGCGCGTGCTGAAGTACCTGAAGCACACCCTGGGCGTGGACGAGGCGGCCAAGACCGCCTGGTACAAGCACTGGGTGCATCAGGGCCTGGAAGCCCTGGAGGCGCAACTGGCGGGCTCTTCCGCCACCGGCCTCTTCTGCCATGGCGATACGCCCACGATCGCCGACCTGTGCCTGGTGCCTCAGGTGGCGAACGCCCAGCGTTTCGACTGCGACCTGTCGGCCATGCCCAACGTCGTGCGCATCGATGCCGCCTGCCGTGCGTTGCCGGCGTTCGACGCGGCCGCGCCGGGCAAGCAGCCCGACGCGGAGTAGCGCCTATCCGGGTGCGGACCGGCTCAGCCGATCTGCACCGGCACGAAGATCTTGTCTTCGCCGCGCTGCACCAGCAGGGCGACTGTCTTGCCCGCCTTGGACAGCGCGTCCTTCACCTGCGCGACGTTGTGCACCGGCACGCCGTTCAGCGACAGCAGCACGTCTCCCGGTTCGATCCCGGCCTTGGCGGCCGGTCCGATCGAGCGTTCTATCAGCAAGCCCTCGGTGCCCGCCGCCTGCTGCTCCTGCGGACTCAACGGCCGCAGCGCCAGGCCGAGCTGACCGCGCTGCACCTCCTGGTCGCCCGCCGAGGCCTGCGTCTTGTCCTTGGGCACGCCGCCCAGGGTGGCGACCAGCTCCTTCTGCGAGCCGTTGCGCCAGACGTCCAGCTTGATCTTCTCGCCCGGCGTGGCCAGCGTGATGGTGGAGGCCAGGTCGCCCGAGGACACGATGGTCTTGCCGTCGATCTTGCGCACCACGTCGCCGGGCTGCAGGCCGGCCTTGTCGGCGGCGCTGCCTTTCTCCACGCTGGAAACCAGCGCGCCCGAGGGCGTATCCAGCTTGAAGGAGTTGGCCAGGTCCTGGTTCACTTCCTGCACCGTCACGCCCAGCCTGGCGTGCTGCACCTTGCCGTGTTCCAGGATCTGGTCCTTGATCTTGTAGGCCACATCGATCGGGATCGAGAACGACAGGCCCTGGAATCCGCCGGTGCGGCTGTAGATCTGCGAATTGATGCCCACGACTTCGCCGCGGTCGTTGAACAGCGGGCCGCCCGAGTTGCCGGGGTTGACCGCCACGTCCGTCTGGATGAAAGGCACCGAGGTGTCGTCGGGCAGCGAGCGGCCCTTGGCGCTGACGATGCCGGCAGTGGCCGTGTTTTCCAGGCCGTAGGGCGAGCCGATGGCCAGCACCCATTCGCCCACCTGCAGCTGGTTGACGTCGCCCACCTTCACCACCGGCAGGTTCTTGGCGTCGATCTTGAGGACAGCCACGTCGGTCTGGGGATCCGAGCCCAGCACCTTGGCCTTGTATTCGCGGCGGTCGGTCAGCTTGACCGTGACTTCCTTGGCGTCCTGGACCACGTGCGCATTGGTCAGGATGATGCCGTCGGCGCTGACGATGAAGCCGGAGCCTTCGCCGCGCATGGGTACTTCACGCGCAGGCCGCTGGCCGCGCGCGCCGGGAATCTGGCCGAAGAACTGGGCGAAGGGATCGCCTTCGTCGGCCGACACCTTGCGCGTGCCGCTGACGCTGATGTTCACCACGGCCGGGCCGAAGTCGCGCGTGATCTGCGCGAAATTCGGCGGGCTGGACGTGCCCGGCGTTTGGATGGAGGAGGTGATGGCCGGCGCGTTGGCCGCCATCGAAACGCCGCCGGTGAAGGCGGTTGCGCCCGCGCCGCCTATGGCGCCGGCAGCCAGCAGCGCCAGCACCAGGCGCGAGGGTTTCATTTGGGTGGTCTTCATGTCGGCTCCTGCGTTCATGTTGAAGGACATGGCGCTATCTTCGGGCCTGACACTTAGGCGAGCCTTAAGTCGGAAAAACCACCTTCACGCGCAGGCCTGAGCCAGCCGGCGTGTCCTGCAGTTCTATGGCGGCGCCGTGCTGGTCGGCGATGCTGCGCGCGATCGCCAGCCCCAGGCCGCTGCCGTGCTGCGCATTGCCTTCGACGCGGTAAAAGCGGTCGAACACGCGCTCGCGTTCTTCGGGGGCGATACCCGGGCCTTCGTCGTCGATCAGCAGGGCGGCTTCAGCGGAAGTCTGTTCCAGATGGAGGTGGATGCGCTTGTCGGCGGGCGTGTACTTGATCGCGTTGTCGAGCAGATTGCGGACCAGCAGTGTCAGTGCGTCGCGGTGTCCTTGCACCCAGGCTTGCGGCGCGCCGTCCAGATCGATGCCGAGTGACTTGGCGTTGGCCTGGGGCAGCATTTCAGAGAGCGCCTGGCGCAGCACGTCGGCCAGGTCCACGGCTTCGGCGGGCGCCTGTTCCGCCGCGCTTTCGTGGCGCGCCAGGGAGAGCAGTTGCTCCACCAGGCGCGTGGCGCGGTCGATGCCCGCGGCCAGCCGTTGTTCGGCAAGCCGGCGCGCATCCGCATCGCCCGCGCGTTGCAGGGCCTGCAACTGCAGGCGCAGCGCCGTCAGGGGCGAACGCAGTTCGTGCGCCGCATCGCCGACGAACTGTTTCTGCTGCGCGAAGGCGCCGCGCATGCGCTCCAGCAGCAGGTTCAGTTCCAGCACCAGCGGCCGGATCTCATCGGGCAGGCCCTCCACGCTGACGGGCGACAGATCTTCGGGCTGGCGCGCCGCAACCTGGGAGCGCGCGCGCTTCACTGGCCGTAGCGACCAACTGACCACGCACCAGACGATCAGCATGAGCAAGGGGGCTGCTGCGGCGATGGGGGCGATGGTGCGCAGCGCCAGCGCGCGCGCCATGCTGGTGCGCACGGCCATGTCCTGCGCCACCTGGATGACCTGGAAGGGCGTGGCCAGCGAATACACGCGATAGGTGCTGCCCTCCATCTTCGCGTCGGAGAAGCCGAGGATGATCTGGTCCGGCAACGGCCGGCGGGATCGGGAATTGAAGACGCGCACGCCGTCGGGTGTCCAGATCTGGATGATCAGGTCGTCCGCCACGGGCGATCCCGCGCCGCGCGCGTGCGCCGGGCCTGTGCTGAGCAGTCCGTCGCCCGTGCCCAGCGACAGGGCGGTGCGCTGCAGCAGCGAGTCGAAGATATCGTCGGCCTGCGCCAGGGTGCTGCGGTAGGCGATGACGCCTTGCACCAGCGCGCCGACCATGATGGCGGCCAACAGGAAGAAAAGCAGCCTGGCTCTCAGTGAGTAGCTAAGCGGAATGCTCATGTTTTGGGGATGACATAGCCGACGCCTCTGACGTTCTGGATCAGGTTCTGACCCAGCTTCTTGCGCAGGCCATGAATATAAACCTCAACCGCGTTGCTGCTGATGCCGTCTTTCCAGCTGTACAGCTTTTCTTCCAGCTGGGCGCGCGAAAAAATCATGCCCGGGCGCGCGATCAGCGGTTCCAGCACCGCCCATTCGCGCGCGGTCAGCGTGACTGGGGCGCCGTCCACCATGGCGGCGTGCGACTGGGGGTCGATGGTGATGCCCTCGTGCTCGAACACCGGTTCCGCGCGCCCCGCGCTGCGGCGGATCAGGGCGCGCATGCGGGCCAGTAGTTCATCCACGTCGTAGGGTTTGACCACGTAGTCGTCGGCGCCGGCGTCCAGTCCCGCGATCCGGTCGCTCACCGCGTCGCGGGCGGTGGCGATCAGCACCGGCGTGCGGTCCTTGCGCGTGCGCAGATCGCGCAGCAGCGACAGGCCGTCGCGCTTGGGCAGGCCCAGGTCCAGGAGTATGAGGTCGTAGGTATCGGTGCGCAGCGCGAGTTCCGCGGCATTGCCGTCCTTGACCCAGTCTACGGCGTAGTGCTCGGCGCGCAGGCAGTCCAGCACGCTCTCGCCTATCATGAGGTCGTCTTCGACTAGAAGGATGCGCATGGTGATGTCCGCCAGGATGGTCCAGCAGGTTGGACGCATGGCGGCGGGCGGGAGTTCCCGGGCGGAGCGGGGGAAGGGGGGGGCGAACCGGCGCGGAAATGAAAAAAGCAGCCCGAGAGGGCTGCTTTTTGGAATCTGGTGCCGGCAATAGGAGTCGAACCTACGACCTTCGCATTACGAATGCGCTGCTCTACCAACTGAGCTATGCCGGCAAGACCATTTGCTCCGCTTTTCTCTTGTAAGAACCGCAAGCAAAACATCTTTGTTTTTTTCCGGTCCGTCACCCTGTTTATGGGGTCCGATCTGGAAAGACCGAGATCATATCAGAGTTTTTTTGCGATGGGAAACCAAGCAGGCCAAACAGACGAAAAAATCAGCGATTTGCACAGTTCGAATTTTTAGTTCATAATCTCGTTTCTTAGCAGTTCCCCGATAGCTCAGTCGGTAGAGCGACGGACTGTTAATCCGCAGGTCGCTGGTTCGAGCCCAGCTCGGGGAGCCAAAGAATTCAGGGCCATTCACGCAAGTGAATGGCCCTTTTGGTTTTCTCCATCGGAATGGCTTGCATGGAAGGTCGGGTATGGACGACAAGCGCATAGGCGTGACGGTGATCTCCGGTTTCCTGGGCAGCGGCAAGACGTCGCTGCTCAACCGGTTGCTGCGGGATCCGTCGTACGCCGATAGCGTTGTCATCGTCAACGAATACGGCGAGGTGGGCGTCGACCATCACCTGGTGCGCCAGGCCCGCGACAACATCGTCCTGATCGAGGGCGGCTGCCTGTGCTGCGTCGTCAGCGGCGCGGTGGTCGAAGCCTTGCGCGAGTTATTCATGTTGGCGCTCAGCCGCAAGATCAAGCCCTTTCGTCGCGTGATCATCGAAACCAGCGGCTTGGCCGATCCCGCGCCCATCCTGTTCACCCTCAAGCACGACCGCTTCCTCGCCGAGCGCTATGCGTACCGGGGCGCGATCGTCCTGGCGGACGCGCGCGGCGGATCGGACCAATTGGAACGGCAGCCCGAAGCGTTGCGGCAACTGGCCCTGGCGGATGTCGTGGTGTTCAGCAAGCCCGATCTGGCGGACGCGGCGAGTCTGGATCTTCTGGAGCAGGCGGTGGTCGCGATCAATCCAGGGGCGCGGCGCTGCGTGCAATGGCCCGATGCACCGCTTGCGGATCCGCTGCGCGCGGGTCTCGATCTGCAGGCCAGGCGCGATGGCGTCGCTCTGGCGAATTGGTTGCGGCCCTTCGCGCAGCCGCGGAGCGCCGTTCATGGGGATGTGGGCAGTTTCTCGCTGGTACTGGCCGCTCCCGTCGGACGGGCGGCGTTTCTTGCCGGCATGTCGCGGGTCCTGGAGCGCTATGGGCAGGGCTTGCTGCGCGTGAAGGGGCTGGTGTGCTTCGAGGGCGAGGTGCTGCCGTGCGAGGTGCATGGCGTGCATGGCGAGCTCTATCCGATCAATCAGCTGGAGCGATGGCCGGACGAGGAGCGGGCGTCACGGCTGGTCTGCATCTTGCGGGGGCTTGAGGCGGGCGAGGTCCGTGCTGCCCTGAGCGTCGCGCTCGGGCAGCCGACCTCTTGAACGCCTGCGTCTGAACGTCTGGCCCGGTCAGGGTTCGCGGGCGGCGGTCTCGATTATGGTGTCGATGTTGCGCCGAAATACGGTATAACCGGAGCGGTCTGGTGCAAGAATCGAGACAATCATGGATCGTTTGAAAGCCATGCAGGTATTCGTGGAAGTCGCTGACAGGGGCAGCCTGTCGGCGGCGGCGATTCATCTGGACATGTCGCGCGCCATGGTGTCGCGCTATCTCGCGGAAATGGAGCAGTGGGTGGGGGTGCGCCTGCTGCATCGCACGACGCGGCGTCTGAGCCTGACGCCCGCTGGCGCCGAAACGCTGCCGCGCTGTCGGCAGATGCTGGACATGGTGGGGGATCTGCGCAATGCGGTATCGACCCCGGACGATACGCCCCGCGGCCTGCTGCGCATCACCACCAGCATGTCGTTCGGCTCGCGCCATCTGGCCAGCGCCATTACCGACTACGTCAAGCTGCATCCGGGCACCTCGGTCGACCTGATGCTGGTGGATCGCGCCGTCAATCTGGTGGAAGAGCGCGTGGATCTGGCTGTACGCATCACCAACGACCTGGATCCCAACCTGATTGCCCGCAAGCTGGCGGTCTGCCGCTCGGTGGTGTGCGCCTCGCCCGAGTATCTGCAGCGCGAAGGCGTGCCGGCGCGCATCGAAGACCTGTCCTTGCGCAACTGTCTGACCCATTCGTATTTCGGCAAGAGCCTGTGGCGTTTTGAGCGCGATGGCGAGCCGGTGGATGTGCCCGTCAGCGGCAATATCAGCGCGAACGAGGTCTCGGTGTTGGCGCGCGCGGCGCTGGAGGGCGCGGGCATTGCGATGTTGCCGACCTACTATGCCGCGGACGACATCGCATCGGGCCGCCTGCGGGCCATCCTGACCCAAAGCAAGCCCCAGGAGTTGGGCATTTACGGCGTTTATGTCTCGCGTCGCCAGATGCCCCTGATCTTGAGATCCATGCTGGATTTTCTCGTGAGCCGCCTGGAGTCCACGCCGTGGGACAAGCCTGCTCCGTAGTTTTTGCGCCGCGCAAGGCGCCGTGCGGGCTTGAGGGTGGGGTATATGGCGGTATAATGAAACAACTGCTTGAATATGTTGGGCGCGGTCGGCGGATGCCTGCTGTGTGTAGTTAGAAAACATCCAAGAATCGTGGTTGCGGCTCGGGTGAGCCGCGGCATCGCGGAACCGGTTTTTCGCGTGCGCCAGGGGAAACATATCGGGTTTGTGGGGTGCGGCGGTCTGTCCGTGGCACCCGAGCCTCGATGATTCAGGTCCTTGATATCGATTGCCGCGGGAAAGCGGCGCCGGGTTGCCGGCGTGCTCCGCGGGCTGGCTGGCGATTTGTGCCGGCTTTTCCAGAATTTGCTTGAGTGTTTGCTGCGCCAGGCGCGGCAGGCATCCCGCTCAATCCCGATTGGCGCGGTCGTTTCGGCACATGTCCAGGGTACCTCTACCCGGGGCGCATGGCGGTAAACACAGGAATCCCGTGAGAACTACGCAAACCAATGCTGTCTGTTGCTGGCGAGCCGCCGAGGCTGCCGGCGCGGCGGCGGGTGTCTGCGCTGGCGCGCTGCGCGCGCTGGTGCGGTCGGGTTTGCCGGACTCGCTGATTTTTTCCGGCGCCGCAAATGAAAAAGGCCCGGCGAAATCGCCAGGCCTGAATCAATTTGGTTGCGGGGGCAGGATTTGAACCTACGACCTTCGGGTTATGAGCCCGACGAGCTGCCAGACTGCTCCACCCCGCGTCTGAGAAATGAATAGTAGCCTTATTTTCAACCTAGCGCAAGTTAGCCCTTTTTGAATTTGAATGTCGATGAACGATAGCGAGGCAATACTCGTGTTGGAAACCGCGCTGCTTTGCGCGGCGCAGCCGATGCAACTGTCCGATATGCGCAAGCTGTTCGGGGACGATGAACAATTCGACAACAGCGCATTGCGCGCGCTTCTGGAAACGCTGCAGGCCAATTGGGCCGATGGCGGGCTGGAACTGGTGCAGTTGGCCACCGGATGGCGCTTTCAGAGCCGTCCGCGCATGCAGCGCTACCTTGAGCGCCTCAATCCGGAAAAGCCGCCCAAGTACTCGCGCGCCGTGATGGAGACGCTGGCCATCGTGGCCTGGCGCCAACCGGTGACGCGTGGCGACATCGAGGATATCCGCGGCGTCACCGTGTCTTCGCAGATCGTGAAGGCGCTGGAAGACCGCGGTTGGATCGAGGTCATCGGCCACCGCGACGCGCCGGGCCGTCCGGCGCTGTTCGGCACGACACGCCAGTTTCTCGATGACCTGGGCCTGCGCGCCCTGGACGAATTGCCGGCGCTGGAATCCGCGCAGGCCGCTGCGGCGCTCGCCGGGCTGGACCTGGGCGAAGTGCAGCAGGTGCTGGGTGGGGAAGCGCCCGCCGCAGAGGCTGATGCGTCTGCCGAGGGCGCCGAGGCGGCCGATCAAGCCGTTGCCGAGGTCGAGCAGGGTGCCGAAGGTGAGATAAGTGCCGAGGACGGGGCTGGCGGCGAAGCCGAGGCTCGTCCCGAGGGCGAACCTGCGGCCACGGCAGGCGAGCCCGACGCGTCCGAAAGCAGTATTCCGGTTGCGGAATTGTCTGTTTCGGAACAGGATATACCCATCGCTCCCGTCGATAGCGTAGAATCCATGCTTTCGCGCACAGAAGAAGGCGCGGATCCCGCCGACGAATCCACCGTCCGGGAGCAAGCCGAAGGCTTGTCCAATACGTCAGCCACGTCCGGTTTTCCCGACGATACGGCTGACAACGACATTTCCGATATGGCCGCCGATGCCCCAGAAGCCGGCGCTGCAAAGGAAAACGTCGAGAACGCAAAACACGCGGAACCGACCGACCCGATTGACGAGACCGATACCGCGGCGCCTGACGCCGCCGGGCATGAGCCCGCTTCCGGTCTTGCCGATCCTGTTCGGCCTGGCCCGGATGCCGCCTCTCCGGAATCGGACGAGGCAGGCTTCGAGCGGCCCGAGACCGATCGAGAGCCGGCGTCCCCAGATGATGACGAGCCTGCCGCAGGCAGGCCCACCCAAGTTTGAAATTCGGAGCTGTCCCAGTGACAACGAATACAGCAATGCAGGACGACAATCCCCGTTCGGATGATGCCGTTTCCAACGGCCAGCCGGAATCCGCCGCGCGTGAGCCGGCGGCTGAAGGCGAGACGGGAGCCCGCGGCAGGGGCCGCAAGCTGAGAACGCCGTTCCGCCGCCGCCGCGGCGATACCGCCGCCGAGCAGGCGCCGGCCGGCGAGGCGCAGCCCGCGGCGCCCGCCGCCCCTCAGGCCGAGCCGCAGGAATCGCGCGGCACCGAGCAGGAAGCCGAGCAGGCGCTGTCGTACCTGGAAACCGCTGACCGCATGGAGCAGCGTCTGGGCAAGTACCTGAACAGCGATTCGGTCATGCCCAAGCTGCACAAGGTGCTGGCGGACGCCGGCATCGGTTCGCGCCGCGAAATGGAAGAACTGATCGTCGCGGGCCGCGTGTCGGTCAATGGCGAGCCGGCCCATATCGGCCAGCGCGTGGCGCCCAATGACCAGGTGCGCGTCAACGGCAAGCCCATCATGCGCGTCAACACGAAAAAGCCGCCGCGCGTGATCCTGTATCACAAGCCCGCCGGCGAGATCGTCAGCCACGACGACCCGGGTGGCCGCGCAAGCGTTTTTGCCCGTCTGCCCAAGCTGCGCACGGGCAAATGGCTGTCGGTCGGCCGTCTGGACCTGAATACTGAAGGCCTGTTGATCTTCACGACCTCCGGCGACATGGCCAACCGCATCATGCATCCGCGCTACGGCACGGAGCGCGAGTACGCGGTGCGTGTGCTGGGCGAGATGGACGAGGCCCAGCGCCAGTCGCTGGTCGACGGCATCGAGCTGGACGACGGCATGGCTGCCTTCGGCGCCTTGGACTACCTGGGCGGCGACGGCAGCAACCGCTGGTATCGCGTCACGCTGCAGGAAGGCCGCAATCGTGAGGTCCGCCGCATGTTCGAGGCCGTGGGCGTCACGGTCAGCCGGCTGATCCGCACCCGTTTTGGCGACGTGGTCCTGCCGCGTACGTTGCGCCGCGGCCGCTGGGAAGAGCTGGATTCTTCCCTGGTCACGGCCTTGATGGTCCAGTTGGGCCTGGTGCGCGACGACGACGAATCCGGCGGCAACCGCCGCCGCTCCAAGCAGCCGCAATCTCATGACAGCGCGCTGCCCCCGGGTTTCGGCACCATGGACCGCAACGGCATGAACGGCGCGCGCATCGGCCGCCGCGGCAAGCTGCAAGGCGGCCGCTTGGGCAGCGCAGGCCAGGCGGCCGCGTGTCCGTCGGATCCTTTTGGCACGGGCTTGATGATTGCTGGCGGTTACGCCAATGGCCACCCCCTGTCGGGCGAGGGCGCTGGCGGCAACCGCAAGGGCGGCAAGCCTGGCGGCGGCCGTTCCGCAACGGGAACGGGCGGCGGCAAGGCTGGCGGCAAGCAGGGCGGGGGCAAGCCTGGCGGCAAGTCCGGCGGCAAGCCGCGCGGTCCGCGCGCGGCTGCGGCAGGCGGTCAGCCTGGCAATGCCATGTCGGTCGAGGCTGGCGCCGGCAACGTCGCGGAAGCGCCGGCCGGCGGTCGTCGGCCGGCTGGCGGCAAGCCTGCCGGCGCGCGTGGCAATAGCGGTCGCGGCGGCAAGCCGGCAGGCGCTGGTGGCGGGCGTAGCGGCAATAAGTCGGGCGGCGCCGGCGGCAACAAGGGGCCGAACGCTGGCGGCAAGCCGCGCGCACCCCGCAATGCCTCGTCGTCTCCGCGTGGCGATGACTGGCAGCCGCGCGGCGCGTCGGCGCACGAATCCCGTCTCGGTGTGATGGGCGGGCGCGGTCGTCAGGGGCGCTGAAGGTCCGCGGGCGGCGCGCCGGACGCGCCGCCGCGCGGGATATGTCCCGCATAAGCGTAAGCCCGCGACGAATCAGGCGTTTTTCCAGTTTATCTGGTAAAATCAATGGTTTTCATGGCTTCGCGCCGTTGTCTTTTGCGTGCCCGCAAGGAAAAAGCACGCAAATACAGGGGGCGGCGAGAGCCTGGCAGTTTGCATCGGACTTTGCGCCTGGTGCTGCCTGGCCCGGATTGCGGGTTGGGGCGGCGGTCTTAATGGCCTGGGCGGCGCAAGCCAAATTTAGGTCGCAATATAGGGCACTGCCCAGCATTGCTCCTTACGTGCAGTAGGGTGGCGGCTGGGCGCTGTGCAATACGGTGGGCTGGGCGTGCAGCCCATTTTTTTTGAGTATATGGCTGATTTATTCGCATTGACCAAAGAGGCTCTGGCCGGCATGGACGTCGAACTCGTGGACGTCGAGCGTGCCGCCCTGGGCCTTTTGCGCGTCACGATCGATCGGGTCGGCGGTGTGCGCATCGAAGACTGTGAACAGGTGTCCCGCCAGTTGTCGCGGGTGTTCGAAGTCGAGAACGTCGACTACAAACGACTGGAAGTCGGTTCGCCGGGCGTCGACCGCCCGCTGCGCAACGAGGCCGACTTCCGCCGGTTCGCAGGCGAGCGCATCGAAATCAAGCTGCGCGAGGCATTGGACGGCCGCAAGGTCTTTGCCGGCACCCTGACGGTGCCCGAAGACGATGCCGCAGCCTCCGACGCGGCTGCTGGAATGCAAAAGACCGTGTTCGGTCTCGAATTTGAGGCAAAAAAGAACGAAGTCCAGGTGTTGAATTTCACGGTCGACGATATCGAACGTGCAAAACTGGATCCCGTTCTGGATTTCAAGGGCAAAAAGCGATGAGTCGCGAAATTCTTCTGTTGGTCGATGCCTTGGCGCGTGAAAAGAACGTCACGCGCGACGTCGTGTTCGGAGCGCTGGAAAGCGCGCTGGCCTCGGCGATGAAAAAGCGCTTCAAGGATGATGCTGACATCCGTGTCGCCATCGATAGGGACACGGGCGATCACGAAGGCTTCCGCCGCTGGCTGGTCGTGCCCGATGAGGCAGGCCTGCAAGAGCCCGACAAGCAGGAAATGCTGTCGGACGCGCTGGAAATCGTTCCCGGCATCAAGGAAGGCGAGTACATCGAAGAGCCGCTCGAACCCATCGAGTTCGGCCGCATCGGCGCGCAGGCGGCCAAGCAGGCCATTCTGCAGAAGATCCGCGACGCCGAGCGCGAACAGGTGCTGAACGACTTCCTGGACCGTGGCGAAACCATCGTGTCCGGAACGATCAAGCGCATGGACAAGGGCGACGCCATCGTCGAAACCGGCAAGATCGAAGCGCGCCTGCCGCGTTCCGAAATGATCCCGAAGGAAAACCTCCGGGTGGCCGACCGCGTTCGCGCCTTTGTGTTGCGCGTAGACCACGCCGCGCGCGGCCAGCAGGTGATCCTGTCGCGCACCGCACCGGAATTCATCCGCCAGCTGTTCGAGAACGAAGTCCCCGAAATCGAGCAAGGCCTGCTCGAGATCAAAGCCGCGGCCCGCGATGCCGGCGTGCGTGCGAAGATCGCCGTGGTGGCATACGATAAGCGCATCGACCCGATCGGCACCTGCGTGGGCATGCGCGGTTCGCGCGTGACCGCCGTGCGCAACGAGCTGGGCGGCGAACAGGTCGATATCGTGCTGTGGTCAGAAGATCCCGCTCAGTTTGTCATCGGCGCCCTGGCGCCGGCCAACGTCGAGTCCATCGTCGTTGATGAAGACAAGCACGCGATGGACGTCGTGGTGGACGAGGAAAACCTGCCCAAGGCCATCGGCGCCAAGGGTCAGAACGTCCGCCTGGCTTCCGAGCTGACCGGCTGGCAGATCAACATCATGACGCCGGAAGAAAGCCTGAACCGCCAGGAAGTCGAGCGTTCGGGCCTGCGCTCCACGTTCATGAGCAAGCTGGACGTCGACGAGGAAGTCGCTGACATCCTGATCGACGAAGGTTTTACCGGTATCGAGGAAATCGCCTACGTGCCCATGCAGGAACTGCTGGAAATCGAGGCCTTTGACGAAGACACCATCAATGAGTTGCGCGCCCGTGCCCGCAATGCGCTGCTGACCGAGGCGATCGCCCAGGAAGAGCGCCTTGAGACCGCGCAGGATTTGCTCGAACTCGAAGGCATGACGCCCGAGCTGGCTGCCAAGCTGGCTGAGCGCCAAGTGCATACGCGTGATGATCTGGCCGAACTGGCGACGGACGAACTGGCGGAAATCGCCGGTCTGACCGAGCAGGAAGCCAGCGATCTCATCATGCGTGCCCGCGCCCATTGGTTCGACGAGGAATAACCAAAAGGACACGGGTCCGTGGCGGGCGGGATATCCGCCGCCGCGAGTTCACGTTGTTTGTAATAGCTGCATATAGGGAAGAGAGAGCCTAATGTCGAGTAATACCGTCGCGCAGTTCGCTACCGAGCTGAAAATGCCTGCCAATGTGCTGCTGGATCAGCTGCGCTCGGCTGGCGTTGACCTCAAATCGGTCGACGATTCCGTCACCGACAGCGACAAGGCGAAATTGCTCGAATCGCTGCGTCGCGCCCACGGCGCGACCGAAGGCAAGAAGATCACCTTGACGCGCCGCCAGACGTCCGAGATCCGCCAGGCGGATGCCACCGGCCGTTCGCGCACGATTCAAGTCGAAGTGCGCAAGAAGCGCGTGTTCGTCAAGCGTGATCCCTCCGAAATCGCCCTGGAACAGGCCGCGTCCGCGCGTGCCGAAGAGGAAGCAGCCGCCGAAGCGGCGCCGCAGGAAGTGTCGGCGCCCGTCGCGCCCGAGGCTCCCTCTGCTGCCGCTCCTCGCGAGACCGCTCCCGTCCAGGCCGAGGCTGTTGCCCCGGCCAAGGCTGAAGAGCCCGTTGCTGCAGAAGCGCCCGCGCCGGTTGAAGCGCCCGCGCCTGTTGAATCCGTCGCGGCCGAAGCGCCCGCTCCCGTCGAGGCGAAAGCCGCCGAAGTCCAGGCCCAGCCTGAACCCGAACCGACGCCGGCGCCTGCTCCTGCCGAGCCCGTGGCCGAAGAGGCCAAGCCCGAAGTCAAGACTGAATCCACCGAGCCCCAGGCTGAAGAAGCCAAGCCGGAACCCGTTGTGCTAGCCAATAAGTCCGAAACATCTTCCTCCCAGGCCACCGCGCCTGTCGCCCAGGCTCAGCCTGCTGCGAAGTCCGAACCCGTCAAAACCGCCGCGAAGCCCGAGCCCGCCGCGCCCGCCGTCAAGGTTGGCAACCGCGCGGACAACCGCCGCGCCGGCCCGCCTCTCGCGGCTTCCGCCCAGCCGGCGGCCCGCGATGAAGCTCGCCGCAAGGCCGAGGCTGAGGCCGCCGCTCTGCGCGAGATGCTGAACCGTCCGCGCAAGGTGCTGCGCGCTCCCGAACCGGAAGCGCCCGCCGCTGCCGCGCCGATCTCCGGCACGCTGCACAAGCCGGCTGGCAAGCCGGGCGCCGCTCCTGGCGCCAAGAAGGACGCCAAGCCCGCCGCTCCCGGCGCGAAGAAGACCATCAAGACCGCCGAAGTCGCTTCGACCTGGTCCGATGACGCCTCGCGCAAGAAGCCCGCGGACAAGCCGGCAGCCCCGGCCAGCCGCGACGGCTGGCGCGCTGGCGGCAAGGGTGGCGGCAAGGGCGGCCGAGGCGGCCGTAACCAGCAGAACGATCGCCGCAACGAGCCGGCGCCGCAGGAATTCATCGCGCGTGAAGTCCACGTGCCGGAAACCATCAGCGTGGCCGACCTGGCCCACAAGATGTCCGTCAAGGCCGCCGAAGTCATCAAGCAATTGATGAAGCTGGGCCAGATGGTCACCATCAACCAGGTGCTGGACCAGGAAACCGCCATGATCGTGGTCGAGGAACTGGGCCACGTGGCGATCGCCGCCAAGCTGGACGACCCGGAAGCCTTCCTGGACGAAACCGCCAGCGTGTCGGAAGCCGAACAGCTGCCGCGCGCGCCGGTCGTGACCGTCATGGGCCACGTCGACCACGGCAAGACCTCGCTGCTGGACTACATCCGCCGCGCCAAGGTTGCCGCGGGCGAAGCCGGCGGCATTACGCAGCACATCGGCGCCTACCACGTTCAGACCGAACGCGGCATGGTGACCTTCCTTGACACCCCGGGCCACGAGGCGTTTACCGCCATGCGCGCCCGCGGCGCCAAGGCGACCGACATCGTCATCCTGGTCTGCGCGGCCGACGACGGCGTGATGCCGCAGACCCGCGAAGCCATTCACCACGCGAAGGCCGCAGGCGTTCCGATGGTCGTGGCCATGACCAAGATCGACAAGCCCTCCGCCAACCCCGAACGCGTCAAGCAGGAACTGGTTGCCGAGGAAGTGGTGCCGGAAGAATACGGCGGCGACGTGCCGTTCGTGTCCGTGTCGGCCAAGACCGGCGAGGGCATCGACGATCTGCTCGAAAACCTGCTGCTGCAAGCCGAAGTGCTGGAATTGAAGGCTCCCGTCGACGCGCCCGCCAAGGGCCTGGTGATCGAAGCCCGTCTCGACAAGGGCCGCGGCCCGGTCGCGACCATCCTGGTGCAAAGCGGCACCCTGCACCGTGGCGACGTGGTGCTGGCCGGCGCAAGCTTTGGCCGCGTGCGCGCCATGCTGGACGAAAACGGCAAGCCGATCCAGGAAGCCGGTCCGTCGATCCCTGTGGAAATCCAGGGCCTGACCGAAGTGCCGGCCGCTGGCGACGAGCTGATGGTGCTGTCCGACGAGCGCAAGGCGCGCGAAATCGCGCTGTTCCGCCAGGGCAAGTTCCGTGACGTCAAGCTGGCCCGCCAACAGGCCGCCAAGCTCGAGTCCATGTTCGACAACCTGGGCGAGGGCACGCAGACCCTGGCCCTGATCGTGAAGACCGACGTCCAGGGTTCGCAGGAAGCGCTGGTGCAGTCCCTGGTCAAGCTGTCGACCGACGAAGTGCGCGTGCAGGTCGTGCACGCCGCCGTGGGCGGCATCTCGGAAAGCGACATCAACCTGGCCATCGCCTCGAACGCCGTCGTCATCGGCTTCAACGTCCGCGCCGAAGCCAGCGCCAAGAAACTGGCGGAGAACAACGGCATCGACGTGCGCTACTACAACATCATCTACGACGCCGTGGATGAGGTGAAGGCAGCCATGTCGGGCATGTTGGCGCCCGAGAAGAAGGAAGAAGTCATCGGCTTGGTCGAGATCCGCGAGGTTTACAGCATTTCCCGCATCGGCAACATCGCCGGTTGTATGGTGCTGGACGGCCTGGTGCGTCGCGATTCGCAAGTCCGCCTGCTGCGCAACAACGTGGTCCAGTGGACCGGCCAGCTCGATTCGCTGCGCCGCTTCAAGGACGACGTCAAGGAAGTCAAGTCGGGTTTCGACTGCGGCCTTACGCTGCGCGGCAACAACGACATCCAGGTGGGCGACCAGCTGGAAGTCTTTGAAATCAAGGAAATCGCGCGTACGCTGTAAGGCGACCGCGAGGCATTTTTTCCAATGAGCCGTCACAAGTCCAAAGCCATCCCCGGCCGCAATCTGCGGCTGGCCGACCAGATCCAGAAGGATCTGGCCGGGATCATCCAGCGCGAGATCGACACGACCCGCGCTGGACTGATCACGCTCTCCGGTGTGGAACTGTCGACCGATTACGCGCATGCCAAGGTGTATTTCACGGTTCTGGGCGCCGAGCCCGAAGCCGCGACCGCCTTGCTGAACGAAAAAGCCGGTTGGCTGCATTCCCAGCTGTACAAGCTGCTGCACATACACACTGTCCCCACTTTGCGCTTCTTCCACGACGAGCAGATCGCCCGTGGCATCGAAATGTCGATCCTCATCGACCGCGCAAATCGGCCCGGCCCGCACTCGGGCGTGCCCGACGAACCTGAAGACCAGTCCTGATCGGGCTGTCGTCACTGCTTTAAACCGGATTCCGACGATGGCTAAACGACGCGGGCTTACGCTCGACGGTGTGCTGTTGCTCGACAAACCCGTGGGTTTGTCGAGTAACCACGCCCTGCAACGCGCCAAACGCGCCATGGACGCGGCGAAAGCCGGCCACACCGGCACGCTGGATCCCTTTGCCACCGGCCTGCTGGTGTGCTGCATGGGACGCGCAACCAAGATTTCCGGCGCGATGCTCAACGCCGACAAGGCATATCGCGCTACGCTGCAATTTGGCTCCGAAACCGATTCTGGCGACCTGACCGGCAATGTCGTGTCCACCGCCGAGCCGGGCTTTACCGTGGATGAGCAGGCGCTGCGCGACGCGCTGTCACGTTTCTCGGGCACGATCGAGCAGATTCCGCCCATGTATTCGGCGCTCAAGCGCGACGGCAAGCCCTTGTACGAGTACGCGCGCGCCGGCATCGAGCTGGAACGGCCGCCGCGCCAGATCACGATTCACCGCATCGAACTGCTGTCCCTGAACGGGACCGAGGCAGAGATCGATGTGGCATGCAGTAAAGGCACATACATCCGGACGCTGGCCCAGGACATCGGGCGCGTGCTGGGCTGTTACGCCCACCTGACGGCGCTGCGGCGCACGCACGTCGGGCCGTTTTCCCTGGAACGCGCCGTTGCGCTGGATGCCTTGCAGGCCATGCCAGACCCCAAGCAGGCATTGCTTGCATTGAACGAATTGCCGGAGGGCTTGCTGCCCTCCACCCTGACCTTAAAGGACTCGCTATGACTCGCGCCTTGCGCAACGTCGCCATCATCGCCCACGTGGACCACGGTAAAACCACCCTGGTCGACCAGCTGCTGCGCCAATCCGGCACCTTCCGCGAAAACCAGGCGCTGACCGAACGGGTCATGGACTCGAACGACCTGGAAAAAGAACGCGGCATTACGATTCTGGCCAAGAACTGTGCCGTCGAATACGAAGGCACGCACATCAACATCATCGACACCCCGGGACACGCGGACTTCGGCGGCGAAGTCGAGCGCGTGCTGTCCATGGTCGACGGCGTGCTGCTGCTGGTGGATGCGGTTGAAGGCCCCATGCCCCAGACCATCTTCGTGACCCGCAAGGCGCTGGCCCTGGGCCTGAAGCCCATCGTCGTGGTCAACAAGGTCGACCGTCCGGGCGCCCGCACCGATTTCGTCATCAACGCCACCTTCGACCTGTTCGACAAGCTGGGCGCCACCGACGAGCAGCTGGACTTCCCGGTGATCTACGCCTCGGGCCTGTCGGGCTACGCCGGCCTGAATCCTGACGTGCGCGAAGGCAACATGCGTCCGCTGTTCGAAGCCATCCTCGAACACGTGCCGCAGCGCGACGACGATCCCAACGGTCCGCTGCAGATGCAGATCATCTCGCTGGACTACAACAGCTACGTCGGCAAGATCGGCGTGGGCCGCATCAACCGCGGCCGCATGCGTCCCGGCATGGAAGTGGCTTACAAGTTCGGTCCCGAAGGCCAGGGCGGCCGCGGCCGCATCAACCAGGTGCTGAAGTTCCACGGCCTGGAGCGCATCGTCGTGGACGAAGCCGAAGCCGGCGACATCGTGCTGATCAACGGCATCGAAGAACTGGGCATCGGCTGCACGGTGACCGACACCGCCAACCAGGACGTGTTCCCGATGCTGCGCATCGACGAGCCCACCCTGACCATGAACTTCATGGTGAACACCTCGCCGTTGGCCGGCCGCGAAGGCAAGTTCGTGACCAGCCGCCAGCTGCGCGACCGCCTGGACCGCGAACTGAAGTCCAACGTGGCGCTGCGCGTGCGCGACACGGGCGACGACACGGTGTTCGAAGTGTCGGGCCGCGGTGAACTGCACCTGACCATTCTGCTGGAAACGATGCGCCGCGAGGGCTACGAGCTGGCCGTGTCGCGTCCGCGCGTGGTGTTCAAGGATATCGACGGCGTGAAGTGCGAGCCGTTCGAATCGCTGACCGTCGACGTCGAAGACGCCCATCAGGGCGGCGTGATGGAAGAGCTGGGCCGCCGCAAGGGCGACCTGCAGGACATGCAGCCGGACGGCCGCGGCCGTACCCGCCTGGAGTACCTGATCCCGGCCCGCGGCCTGATCGGCTTCCAGAACGAGTTCCTGACGCTGACGCGCGGCACCGGCTTGATGAGCCACATCTTCCATGAATACGCGCCCATCAAGGAAGGCTCGATCGGCGAGCGCCGCAACGGCGTGCTGATCAGCCAGGATCACGGCGACGCCGTGGCCTACGCCCTGTGGAAGCTGCAGGATCGCGGCCGCATGTTCGTGAGCCCGGGCGATGCGCTGTACGAAGGCATGATCATCGGCATCCACAGCCGCGACAACGACCTGGTCGTGAACCCCATCAAGGGCAAGCAGCTGACCAACGTGCGCGCTTCGGGCACCGACGAAGCCGTGCGCCTGGTTCCGCCGATCCAGATGTCGCTGGAGTACGCCGTGGAATTCATCGACGACGACGAACTCGTCGAAATCACGCCCAAGTCGATCCGCCTGCGCAAGCGTTTCCTGCTGGAAAACGAGCGCAAGCGCGCCGCGCGCGAATCCGCCGTCTGATAATTGCGCGCAGCCTTGCTGCGCGTGACATCAAAAAAACGCAGCCCGTGGGCTGCGTTTTTTTTGCCCGGCGACGCGCCGCGCTGTTCCTTATTCGGTCGCACACGTCGCTTCGGGCGTGGCTGGCCTGCCTGAATGAATCCGCATTGGGGGCCGGCATGGCCCGCCTGCGCGCGCCCGGCCTGCCTTCCGCCAACATGCCTGCACAGCCCGCTCTGATGGAACGGCTGAGGGATCTTACGGCCGCGAGGAAAAGCAACGATGCCGTGGGCGCGGTGCTGCGCACCATCTGGGACGGGAACGCCCACCGAGATTTGCAGAGCTAGAACCTCAGTGGCTGGAAGCGGCCGCCGCGCCAGGCAGGCGCTGTACCGCATCCAGCAGCCGGGCGGCGAACTCTTGCGCGGCGCGGCTGCGCGAGGCTTCCTTGCGCCACAGGATGGCCGCGCGGCGGATGGTGGTCGGGTCGGTGAGCGCGATGCTCTTGAGCCCCGATCCGGCCGCGCCCGCCGCATGTTCGGCGGCAATGGTGGCCAGCTCACCTTGCCGGCACAGGTGGATCAGGGCGTCCACCGACTCCATTTCCACCCGCACGTCGGGCATCAGGCCCGCCTGGGCGCAGGCCGCGTCTATCATGCGGCGCGTGGCGAAGCTGCGCGGCAGCAGCGCCAGCGGCACGCCCGCGAGATCGCGCATGCGCAGGCTGCGCCGCGAGGCCAGCGGGTGGTTCTTGCCGACCACCACCTGCAGGCGCTCGTCGAACAGGGGTTGCGCCTCGATTTCTTCGCGCAGCGCCGGATGGAAGGAAATGCCCAGGTCCAACTGGCCGCTGACCAGCAGGTCTTCGATGGGGCCTGCCCGCAGATCGCGCACCTGAATCTGGACCTTGGGAAAGGCCAGGCTGAATCCGGCCACCGCGTCCGGCACGAAATGGGTCAGGAAGGTGGGAATGACGCCTATGGTCAGGGACCCCGCCTGCAGGCCGGCCAGATCCGCCAGGGCCATCTTGCCGGCTTCGATTTCCTGTAGCGCCCGGCTGGCGTGGTCGCGCAGCACCCGGCCCGCCTGCGACAGGCGCAGCCCCCGGCCGATGCGGTCGAACAAGGGCATGCCGAGTTCTTCTTCCAGTTGCCGCAGGCCGTGCGACAGGGTGGATTGCGTGACGTGCAGGGCGTCGGCCGAGCGGGTCAGGTGCTCGGTGTCGGCGACGCTGAGAAAGTAGCGCAACTGGCGCAGTTCCATCGATAGACTCCTGGCGACCAGCCGGTCTTGGCGGTCGATGACCGCAAGTATATTGTTCGATGATATCGAATGATAAATGCAATATAAATCATTGGATGCAAAACCGGCCGAGCCCTAATCTTGCCGCATCACTCACGCAGGGCTTCAGGCTTTATGACATCCGTTTCGACCCCGGCTCCGATCACGGCAGACGACGCCACCTGGCGCATCGAGCGCATCCACGCAAGAATCGTCGACATCCCGACGATCCGGCCGCACAAGTTCTCGTTCGGCGCCATCAACCGGCAAAGCCCGGTGATCGTGCAGCTGTGGCTTGCCAACGGCGCCTACGGTTTTGGCGAGGCGGCCACGATAGGCGGGCCGTCGTGGAACGAGGAATCGCCGGAAACCATCCTGCATGCGATCCAGAATTACCTGGCTCCCGCTGTGACAGGCACCGATGCGCGCAGGTTCGCCGAACACATCAATCGCTTCGATGCCGTCTGCAAGGGCAATGCGTTTGCCAAGAGCGCGGTGGAAATGGCGCTGATCGATGCGGTGGCGCGCAGCCTGAGCGTGCCGGCCTGGCAGTTGCTGGGCGGCAAGCGCATCGAACGCCTGCCGCTGGCCTGGACGCTTGCCAGCGGCGATTCGCAGCGCGATCTGGAGGAGGCCGAGCAGATGATGCAGGCGCGCCGCCATCGCCTGTTCAAGCTCAAGATCGGCGCGCGCAGTCCGGCGGATGACGTGGCGCACGTGACCCGCATCGCGCGCGGCCTGGACGGCCGCGCCGACATGACGGTAGACGTCAACCAGGCCTGGGACGGCAACACGGCGCGCCGCTATCTGCCGCAGCTGGTGGAGGCCGGCGTGACCCTGATCGAACAGCCCGTGGCGAAGTGGGACGTGCAGGCCTTGCGCGAAGCGACGCAGTCGCTGGGTTCGGCCGCGCTGATCATGGCGGACGAAACCGTGTGCTCCGCGCAGGATGCCTACATGCTGGCCTCGCAGCGCGCCTGCCATGTGTTTTCCCTGAAGGTCGCCAAGCATGGCGGGCTGCTGCGCACGCGCGAGGTCGCGGCCGTGGCGCAAGCCGCCGGCATCGGCTGGTACGGCGGCACCATGCTGGAAACCTCGCTGGGAAGCGCGGCGTCGGCGCACGTGTTCGCCACGCTTTCCGACCAGCACCACGGTTGCGAACTGTTCGGCCCGCAGTTGCTGGTCGACGACATCGTCGAGCAGCCCATGGCCGTGCGCGACTTCGAACTCCATCTTCCCGACGGCCCCGGCTTTGGCGTCGTCGTCGACGAAAAACGGCTGGAACGCTTTGACCGCGCAAGGGCTGGCCTGACGCCCGCCACGGTCGACTTCGGCCGCCGCGGCGAGACCGCCGCGACCTGACCCACCACTTTTCCGATCATTCCAAAAAGCAGGAGACGCATCATGGCTGAATATACCCAGCAACAACTACTGGACCTGGTCAACAGCTCCCAGGTCAATCCGGGCAACGACCGCGTCCGGCAGATCACGCAGCGCATCGTGTCGGACCTGTTCCGCGCGATCGACGATCTCGGCATCAAGCCCGACGAATTCTGGGCGGGCGTGGACTGGCTGGCGCGCCTGGGCGCCAGCGGCCAGCTGGGATTGATCACGGCCGGCCTGGGCTTTGACCGCCTGATCGACATCCGCGAGGAAGAAGCCGACGAGGCCGCCGGCCGCGCCGCCGGCACGCCGCGCGCGATCGAGGGGCCGCTCTACATCGCGGGCGCGCCCTTGTCCGACGGCGAGGCCCGTCTGGACGAAGATCCCGCAGCCGGCACGGTGCTGGTGATGGAAGGGCAGGTGCGCGACGTGGACGGCAATCCCGTCGCCGGCGCGCTGGTGGACGTCTGGCATGCCAACGAGCTGGGGCGCTATTCGCACTTCGATCCCGATCAGGCGGACTACCACCTGCGCCGCAAGATCAAGACCGACGCACAAGGCCGCTACCGCTTCCGCAGCTTCATTCCGCCGGGCTACGCGATTCCGCCGAACAGCCCCACGTCCGAACTGTTCGTGGCGCTGGGCCGCCATGGCAACCGGCCGGCCCACATCCACTTCCTGGTCGCCGCCGAAGGCCAGCGCACCTTGACCACGCAGGTCAACATTCCGGGCGACACCTTCCTGGACGATGACTTCGCCTTCGCCACGCGCGACGGCCTGGTGGTCGAACTGCAGCCCAATACGCCGGCCGCCGGATATGAAAGCCTGGGCGTGAACGCGCCGTTCACACGCGTCTGTTTCGACTTTGTGGTGCAGCCGGCGCTGGACGCCGACGAGGCCCGTCCGCAAGCCCGCATGGACCGCGCCACCGCCTGACCGATGCCTGGGCGGCGCCCGCAAGCGGCGCCGCCATTTTTTCCCCAAACCACCTAGAACAACCCGCAGGCGCGAGGCCGGGTTCGGCCGCGCCATGGAGACAACCATCATGACCGCGACTTCCAGTTGGTCGATCCCCTCGCTGATCGACCAGGAACGGCTGGGCGCCTTTCAATGGCGCGTGCTGATCCTGTGCTTTCTGATCGCGCTTTTCGACGGCTTCGATACACAGGCGATCGCCTTTACCGGACCCGCGATCCTGGCCGCTTTCGATTTGAAGGCGGGCGCCCTGGCGCCCATTCTGACCGCCGGCATCGTCGGCATGACGGTGGGTGCGATGACCCTGGGCCTGATCGGCGACCGCATCGGCCGCCGTCCGGCCATCATGCTGGGCCTGGCCCTGTTCGGCCTGTCCACGCTGGCCACGGCCTGGGCCACCGACACCACCCACATCCTGGTGCTGCGCTTCATTGCCGGACTGGGCATGGGCGGCTGCACGCCGGTGCTGCTGGCGCTGGCCGCCGAGTACGGTCCGGCCCGTTTGCGCGGCGCCATCATGACCGGCGTGCTGCTGGGCCTGCCGGCGGGCGCCATGCTGGGCGGCCTGCTGGCCGCCCGCATGCTGCCCGTGATCGGCTGGGAAGGCATCTTCATCGTTGGCGGCCTGGCGCCGCTGGTCCTGCTGGCCGTAGCCTTCGTGATGCTGCCCGAGTCGCTGTACTTCAAGGCCACGCGCCGCGATCCGGAAAGCCAGCGCTATATCGGGCGCGTCCTGTCGGCGATATCGAGCCGCAAGCTGGGCGCGGACACGCAGTTCACCGTGCCGGAGGAATCCGTCGCGCGGGCCGGCGTGGGCGCGCTGTTCTCGGACGGCCACGGCGCCAAGACCGTGGCGATCTGGGCGGTGTACCTGCTGAATTGGGTGGCGTGGTTCATGCTGCTGTCGTGGCTGCCCACGGTGCTGAAGGCCGCGGGCCTGCCCGCCGAGCAGGCGCCCATGGGCACCGTCATCGTCAATGCCGTCTTCATCATCTGCGCGATTCCGCTGTCCTTCGTGCTGCCGCGCGTCAACACCCGGCGGCTGCTGGGCGGCATGTTCGCGCTGGGCATCGCGGTGGCCGTCGGCCTGAGCCAGGCCGGCGACAACTGGACGCTGGTCTTCATCCTGGTTGGCGCGGCCGGCTTCGGCATCGGCGGACAGCAGATCGCGCTGAACTACCTGGTCGTGGGCGCTTATCCGACCGCCTTGCGCGCCACCGCCACCGGCTGGGCCATCGGCATGGGCCGCGCGGGCGCGATCGCGGGTTCGGCAATCGGCGGCAGTTTCCTGGCCTGGGGCGGACCGTCGGGATTCTTCATTGCGCTGGCCATACCCCTGGCGGTCGCGGCTTTGGCGGTGCTGAGCCTCAAGCTCAAGCATGCGCGGCCGGACGGCGCGCTTTCGGCGGCGCATTGATACCGCAAAGGACGATACAAGCATGAGCACACATCTACGTTTCGAGGGCCAGGTGGCCCTGGTGACCGGCGCCGCGCAGGGCGTGGGCCGGGCAACGGCGCGGCGCCTGGCGGCCGAGGGCGCGCACGTCGTCGTGGTGGACCGGGCGGAGGAGCAGGGCGCCGCCGTGGCCGAGGAAATCCGGGTCGCGGGCGGACGCGCCAGCTTTGCCCAGGCCGATCTGGAAACCCATGCGGGCGCGCAGTCCATGGTGCGCGCGGCGCTGGAAATCAACGGCCGCATCGACGTGTCGGTGCACAACGTGGGCGGCACGATCTGGACCCGCCCGTTCTGGGAATACACGCCCGAGCAGATGCAGCGCGAGGTCAACCGCTCGCTGTGGCCGACGCTTTGGTCCTGCCGCGAAGTCATACCGGTGATGCGGGCGCAGGGCGCGGGCGCCATCGTCAACGTGGGTTCCAACGCCACGCGCGGCATCTACCGGGTGCCGTATTCGGCGTCCAAGGGCGGCGTGCACGCCGCCACCGTCTGCATGGCCCTGGAGCTGGCGAAGTCCGGCGTGCGCGTCAATTGCGTGTCGCCGGGTGCGCTGGACAATGGCGTGCGGGCGATCCCGCGCAACCAGGAGACGCCGTCCGAGCAGGAGACCGCCTGGGTGGGCGAGATGTATGCGTCCTGCCTGCGTGACACGCCGCAGGACCGGCTGGGGCAGGCCGAGGAAGTCGCCGCGGCGATCTGCTTCATGGCCGCGCCCGAGGCGTCCTACATTACCGGGCAGATCATGTACGTGGCGGGCGGCGACATAGGCTGACCCGCTGGGCTGGCTGGCGGCTCGGGGGCGTTTTTTCAGGCCGCCAGCCAGTCGAGGAAATCGCGGCCAGGTCCCTGGTCGCGCACGATCGCGCCGATCGGCTGGAATGAACCCGGCGATTCGATGCGCAGGCGCTGGAAATGCCCGTGCTGCATGTACCAGTTGCCCAAGGTCTGCGGCACCATGACCAGGGCCTGCTGCGCCTGCATGACGGCGATGAGCAGCGGCATGGGCGGGGCGGCGCTGCTCAGCCTGCACAGCCGCGGCACCACCCCGGCGCGTTCGAAGAAGGCCTTGAACACCGCGTGGATGGCCAGTTCCGGGCGGGGTTCTATCCACAGTTGGGACGCCACTTGCGCCAGCGTCGGCGCGCCGTCCGCATCCAGCAGCGGGTGGCCGGCAGCGGCCACGATCACCGCCGCGTCCTCCTGCAGCGGCACGAATTCCAGGCCGGCGGGCACGGCTTCCGGACGCCGGCACAGCAGCATGTCCAGGCTGCCGCTGGCGGCCTGGGGCAGTAGCTGTTCGCGGCTGCCTTCCACCACCTCCACTTGCAATCCCGGGCGCGCGTTCAGGTAGGCGGGCAGGCGCTCGGCCAGCAGGCCGCCCGTGGCTGCCGGGATGGCCCCCAGGCGTAGATTGCCCGTGGCGCCCTGGCGCAGGGCCGCCACCGAATCCGTGGAGGCGCGCAGCGTCGTCAGCATGCTGCGGGCGCACTCCGCCATGAGTTGGCCGCTGCGCGTGGTGCGCATGCCGCGGGCATGGCGCTCGAATAGCTGCACGCCCAGCAGATCCTCTATGTCGGCCAGCGCATGGGTGGCCGCCGGCTGGCTCAGGCCGATATGGCTGGCCGCCTGCTGGATGCTGCCCAGGTCGGCGATGCTGGCCAGCAATTGCAGGTGGCGCAGGCGCCCCTTGGCGAGCAGGCGGGACAGCAGGGTGGCGGGAGCGACGTCCATGGCGCAGGCAGGAAAGATATTCAAAACACGAATATATCCACGCATTAATGTATTTGAAATAAGGATATGCCCTGGACACAATGCTGCGATCCCTTACATCGCTTCCGTTCCCCAGGAGTGGCTGGTCCATGAAGTCCCGTCTGCTGCACGCGCTGGTATGCGCCGTAACTTTCAGTGTTTCGTCCCTGGCCGCCGCCCAGGACGCCTATCCCCCCCAGCCCCTGCGGCTGATCGTGCCGTTCGCGCCCGGCGGGTCCACCGACGCGCTGGCACGCGCGGTGGCCGAGGGCCTGCGCAAGGAACTGGGCCAGAGCGTGGTGGTGGAGAACCGCGCCGGCGCGGGCGGCCTGCTCGGCACCGAGGCGGTGGCCCGGGCCGAACCCGACGGCTACACGCTGGGCATGGCCACGGTCAGCACCATGGCCGTCAATCCGCTGCTGTACGGCACCAAGCGCGTCAATCCCGAAACGCAGCTGAAACCGGTGGCCTCGGTGGCGACGGTGCCGGTCGTGTGGATGGTGAATCCGGCGTTTCCGGCGCAGGATTTTGCGCAATTCCTGGCCGAGCTGCGGGCCCATCCGGGCAAGTATTCCTATGGTTCGCCCGGCGTCGGTTCGCTCGGCCACCTGAACCTGGCGGCGATGAACGCGGACCTGAAGGTCGATGTGCTGCACGTGCCGTACCGCGGCATGGGGCCGGCGCTGACGGCCGCGGTGGGCGGGGAGGTGCAGGTGCAGCAGGACCAGTACGCGTCCGCGCAATCGCTGGTCAAGGCCGGCAAGCTGCGCGCCATCGCCGTGTCGGCGCCCGCCCGGATGCCCGACATGCCGGACCTGCCGACCATGACGGAACTGGGTTATCCGCAACTGAACGCGCTGGGCCAGACCTGGTTCGGCTTGGTCGTGCCGGCCGGAACGCCCGATGCCGTGGTGCAGCGCCTGAACCAGGCCGCGGTGCGCGCGCTGGCCGATCCCGCGCTGGTGCAGCGCCTGGCGGGCATGGGCGCGCAGCCCGACGCGGGCACGCCGCAGGCCTTTGCCGAGCGCATCGCGCAGACGCTGGCCGCCAACCGCAAAATCATTGAAACTGCCGGCATCAAGCTCGACGAGTGACCTGACCGGTTTTTTCCCCGCCATTACAGCCACAGGAGAAACAATGGGTGCCATCGATAAACTTGCGCCGTTCATCGACGCGCGCAGCGAGCGCTACGCGGAACTGAGCGACCGCATCTGGAGCCTGGCCGAACTGCGCTACGACGAGCACAAGTCCGCCGAGCTGCACATTGCCATGCTGGAGGACGCCGGCTTTCGCGTCACGCGCGACGCGGCCGGCATTCCCACCGCCTTCGTGGCCGAGGCCGGCAACGGCGGTCCGGTGATCGGCATCCTGGGCGAGTACGATGCGCTGTCCGGCTTGAGCCAGGAAAGCGGCGCCTACGCCTGCCAGCCTTCGCCGGAGACGCCGAACGGCAACGGCCACGGCTGCGGCCACCATCTGCTGGGCACGGCCGCGCATTTCGCGGCGGTGGCGGTCAAGGAGTTCCTGGAGGCCAACGGCCTGCCCGGCACCATCCGCTTCTACGGCTGTCCGGCGGAAGAGGGCGGCTCGGGCAAGACCTTCATGGCGCGTGCCGGCCTGTTCGATGACGTGGACGCGGCGTTGACCTGGCATCCCGCATCGCACACCGGCATCTTCCACCAGTCTTCGCTGGCGAACATCCAGGCTTATTTCCGCTTCCGCGGCGTCGCGGCGCACGCGGCCAATTCGCCGCACCTGGGCCGCAGCGCGCTGGACGCGGTCGAGCTGATGAACGTGGGCGTGAACTACCTGCGCGAACACATGGTGCCCGATGCGCGCGTGCATTACGCCGTGACCAACAGCGGGGGCATTTCGCCCAACGTGGTGCAGGCCCGCGCCGAGGTGCTGTACCTGGTGCGCGCGCCCATCAATTCGCAGGCCGCCGAACTGTACGAACGCGTGCAGAACGTGGCGCGCGGCGCGGCGCTGATGACGGGCTGCGAACTGGAGATCGTGTTCGACAAGGCCTGCTCGAACTACATCCCCAACGGCGTGCTGAACCAGATCATGTACGCCAACATGCTGGCCTTGCAGGGTCCCGATTACACCGCGGGCGAGCAGCAGGCCGCGCGCCGCATGTGGGACGCGATCTCCGCGGACGACATCGACAACGCCGGCAAGAACCTGGGCGCGGTGCTGCGCAATCCCACGCCGCTGTTTGCCGGCGTGGCGCCCTACGAGCCCGGCCGAGCCGAGATCACCTACGGTTCCACCGACGTGGGCGACGTGAGCTGGGTCGCGCCCACCGCGCAATGCTGGGGCGCCTGCTACGCCTACGGCACGCCGTTCCATTCCTGGCAGATGGTGGCGCAGGGCAAGATGTCCATGGCGCACAAGGGCATGGTGCACGCCGCCAAGATCATCGCGGCGACCGCCGCCGATCTGTACACGCAGCCGGAGGCGCTGGCGCGCGCCAAGGAAGAACTGATGGAGACGCGCCGCGGGCAGCCTTACGTCTGCCCGATACCGGCGGATGTCTTGCCGTCGTTCATGCGCAAATAGAGGAAGGGCCCCCACGCCGCGCGCGCTTTGCGCGCTTGCTGCCCCCCGAGGGGCGGCGCCGCCTTAGGGCGGCCTGGCGGCGGCGCGGACCCCCACGCCGCACGCGCTTTGCGCGCTTGCTGCCGCCCGAGGGAGGCGGCGCCGCGGGGCCTCAAGCTACATACGATTTCAGGCCGGCAGGGACGGCGCGTATTGCGCGTCCGAAATGACCTTGGCGTGGAATTCCACCACCTTGCGCACCACCTTCATGGGATCGTCCTCGATGATGAAGAGATCCAGGTCGTGCGCGCCTATCATGCCGTTGGCCAGCACCTGGCCGCCCAGCCATTCGACCAGTCCGGACCAGTACTCGCTGCCCACCAGCACGATGGGAGCGGGCGGGACCTTGCCCGTCTGGATGAGCGTCAACGCTTCGAAGAGTTCATCCAGGGTGCCGAAGCCGCCAGGCATCGCCACATAGGCGAAGCTGTGCATGAAGAAGGTTGCCTTGCGCGAGAAAAAATACTCGAATGACAGGCTGATGGTTTGGTATTCGTTGTTGTGCGCTTCGTGGGGCAGGCTGATGTTCAGACCGATGCTGGTGCCGCCTGCTTCGAACGCGCCCTTGTTGGCTGCCTCCATGATGCCGGGACCGCCGCCGGCGATCACCGCGAAACCGGCGTCGGCCAGCGCGGCGGAAATTGCGACGGTGGTTTCATAGTGGGGGGAATTACGGCTGACTCGTGCACTGCCGAAGACGCTGACAGCAGGCCCGATGTTCGCGAGCTTGTCTGCCGCCGTCCGTATCTCTGACATAATCAGCGGAATTTGTTTGTTGGCGGGTGTTTCCGCAGCTATTGCCATATCTGCCTTTGTAACCATGAAAAAAACCTTATTACTGGTCGACGGTTCAAGTTACTTGTACCGCGCTTTCCACGCTATGCCTGATTTGCGCAACGCGCAAGGCGAACCCACGGGGGCGCTTTACGGCGTGGTGAATATGCTGCGCAAACTTGTCTCTGATCATAAGGCAGAGTATGCCGCATGTATTTTCGATGCCCGCGGCAAGACCTTCCGTGACGATCTCTATCCGGAATACAAGTCGCATCGCCCGCCCATGCCTGAAGACCTGGCCGCGCAGATCGAACCCATCCACCGCGCCGTGCGCGCGCTGGGCTGGCCGGTGCTGGCCATCGAAGGGGTCGAGGCCGACGATGTGATCGGCACCCTGGCCAAGCGCGCCGCCGAGCATGACGTGCACACCATCGTGTCCACCGGCGACAAGGACCTGGCGCAACTGGTCAACAGCCACGTCACCCTGGTCAACACCATGACCGGCGAAGTGCTGGACGAGCCCGGCGTGGTCAACAAGTTCGGCGTGCCGCCCGACCGCATCGTGGATTACCTGATGCTGGTGGGGGACGCGGTGGACAACGTTCCCGGCGTGACCAAGGTGGGCCCGAAGACGGCGGTCAAATGGCTTACGGAATTCGGCTCGATAGACAAGCTGGTGGAAGGCGCGGAAGGCGTCAAGGGCGTGGCGGGCAGCAACCTGCGCGAGGCCATTCCCAACTTCCCGCTGACGCGCCAATTGCTGACCGTGAAGTACGACTGCGACCTGGCCGGCCATGTGGACAGCGTGGACGACCTGACGCCGCGTCCGCGCGACGACGCGACGCTGACCGAACTTTATGAACGCTATGGTTTCCGCACCTGGCTGCGCGATCTGACTGGCGACGCCGAGCGTGTGCCCACGGGCGACGCCCGCGTCGCGCACGAGGCGCCAGCCGCGCCGGTGGAACTGGATTATCAGATCATTTCCGATTGGGCCGCGTTCGACGCCTGGATGGAAAAGCTGAAGGATGCGCCCCTGGTCGCGGTGGACACCGAGACCACCTCGCTGGACGAAATGCAGGCCAGGATGGTGGGCATGTCGCTGGCGGTGGCGCCCGGCGTGGCGTGCTACATCCCGGTTGCGCACCGCGGCCCGGACAATGCGCCGCAGCTGCCCAAGGCCGAGGTGCTGGCGCGCCTGAAGCCCTGGCTGGAAGACGCGTCCCGCGCCAAGCTGCTGCACCACGCCAAGTACGACGCGCACGTGTTCGCCAACGAAGGCATCAAGCTGGCCGGCATCGCCGAAGACACGATGCTGCAGGCCTATGTGCTGGAATCGCACCGCGGCGTGGGCCTGAATGACCTGGCCCAACGCTATCTGGGCCGCAGCGGCGTGTCCTACGAGGACCTCTGCGGCAAGGGCGCCAAGCAGATCGGCTTTGACGAAGTGGCGGTGGACAAGGCCGGCCATTACGCCGCCGAAGATTCGGACTTCACCTTGCAGCTGCACCAGGTGCTGCGCCCGATGGTGGCCGCCGACGCAGGCCTGAACCGCATCTATCTGCTGGAAATGCAGGTGTCCTCGGTGCTGACCACGGTCGAGCGCAACGGCGTCAAGGTGGATGCCGCGGAACTCGGCCGCCAGAGCCACAAGCTGGGCCAGGAGATGCTGCAGCTCGAACAGAAGGCCTATGAGTTGGCAGGCCAACCCTTCAACCTGAATTCCCCCAAGCAGCTGGGCGAGATCCTGTTCGGCCGCATGCAGCTGCCGGTGGTGCGCAAGACCGCCAGCGGCGCGCCATCCACCGACGAAGAGGTGCTGAGCAAGCTGGCGCTGGACTATCCGCTGCCGCAGGTGCTGCTGGAGTACCGCGGCCTGTCCAAGCTGAAGTCCACCTATACGGACAAGCTGCCGCGCATGATCAACCCGGACACGGGGCGGGTGCACACGCACTATTCGCAGGCCGCGGTGATCACCGGCCGCCTGGCCTCGTCCGATCCCAACCTGCAGAACATTCCGGTGCGCACCGAAGCCGGCCGGCGCGTGCGCGAGGCGTTCATCGCCGAGCAGGGCATGCTGCTGTCGGCGGACTATTCCCAGATCGAGCTGCGCATCATGGCGCACGTGTCGGACGACGCCAACCTGCAGCGCGCCTTCGCGGCGGGCGAGGACATCCACCGCGCTACCGCCTCCGAAGTGTTCGGCGTGGCGCTGGCCGACGTCTCCACCGATCAGCGCCGCGCCGCCAAGGCCATCAACTTCGGCCTGATCTACGGCATGGGGGTGTTCGGCCTGGCGTCCAACCTGGGCATCACGCGCGATGCCGCCCAGGCCTACATCGACCGCTATTTCGCCCGCTATCCCGGCGTGGCGATGTACATGGACGATACCCGCCGCCGCGCGCGCGAACAGGGCTACGTGGAAACCGTCTTCGGGCGCCGCCTGCAGCTGCCGGAAATCCGCGGCGCCTCGGGTCCGCGCCGCCAGGCGGCCGAACGCGCGGCCATCAACGCGCCCATGCAGGGCACGGCGGCCGACCTGATCAAGATGGCCATGGTGGCGGTGCAGGACTGGCTGGAAGCCGAACAGCTGCAGACGCGCATGATCATGCAGGTGCACGACGAACTGGTGCTGGAAGCGCCCGACGCCGAGCTGGAGCTGGTCAAGGAAGCGTTGCCGCGCCTCATGTGCAACGTTGCGGAACTGCGCGTGCCGCTGGTGGCGGAAGTCGGCATGGGCAAGAACTGGGAGCAGGCCCACTAGGGCCGGAATCACCCCGTCCCAAGACACATGGGCTGCCTTCGGGCAGCCCATTTCCGTTTTTGGTATTGAAACAATATAATGTTTCGCTTCCCTCCGCCTTAAAGCGTCCCCCCAAAAATGTTGCTGCTCTGGATCTTGCTCGCCACCGTCACCGGCGGGCTTATCGCCGTCCTTGTCGCCAGCTGGCTGGCCTACAAGGTCTTCGCGCAATACCTGCACCATATGGTCAGCCTGTCGGTGGGGGTGCTGCTGTCGGTGGCGCTGCTGCACCTGCTGCCCGAGGCCTTCGAGACCGGGGTGGGCGATGCCCACGTGCTGTTCGGCCTGATGCTGGCGTCGCTGATCGGGTTTTTCGTGCTGGAGAAGATCGCGCTGCTGCGCCACAGCCATCACCACGAGGGCGACGGCCATCACCACCACAAGGGACATGACCGCCACGAGGCGGGCCGCGGCGGCGTGCTGATCCTGATCGGCAGTTCGCTGCACAATCTATGCGACGGGGTGCTGGTGGCGGCGGCGTTCCTGACCGACCCCCTGCTGGGCGTGCTGACCGCGGCGTCCATCATCATTCATGAAGTGCCGCACAAGCTGGGCGACTTCGTGGTGCTGCTCAACGCGGGCCTGGCGCGCCGCCGCGCCTTTTCGCTGATCCTCTTCACCAGCTTGTGTTCAGCCGTGGGCGGCATAATAGGGTACTTCGTGCTGCAGCAGGCGCAGCAATGGGTGCCGTATGTCCTGGTGGTTGCAGCCAGCAGCTTCCTCTATATCTCGGTGGCCGACCTGATGCCGCAGATGCACGAACGGGTATCCCTGGCCGATGCCGTCCCGCAATTGCTGCTGGTCGGCGTGGGCGTGGCGCTGATCTACAGCGTCACCACGGTCATGCACCACGGGCACGACCACGAGGCCGAAGCCGGCCTGGCCGCGCCGCAAGCGGAGCATGGCCACCGGCATTAGGATCGGCGCGAGGCCATGCAGGCGCTGGCGGGATATCCGGCTTGGTCGATCATCCCTACACAGGAGTTCTTCATGAGTTTTTCCGCCGCAGCCGGCAATGTCGCGCCCACCGTGATCCACACGGACACCCAGGGCCTGGTCCACGGGGATTTCAAGCTGCCCGTGGCCGACGGCACGATCGCCGCCTATTACGCCGCGCCCGAAGGCAAGCGCGACCTGCCCATCGTGCTGGTGGTGCAGGAGATCTTCGGCGTGCACGAGCACATCAAGGACCTGTGCCGCCGGGTCGCCAAGGCCGGCTACCTTGCCGTCGCCGCCAATCTCTACGAGCGCCAGGGCGACGCCTCGGTCTATACCGACATCCCGAAACTCATCGCCGAACTGGTCAGCAAGGTGCTGGACGAGCAGGTCTTTGCCGACCTGGACGCCAGCGTGGCCTGGGCCGCCGCGCATGGCGGCGATCCCAAGCGCGTGGCGGTGACCGGCTTTTGCTGGGGCGGCCGCCTGACCTGGATGTACGCCGCCCACAATCCCGACGTGAAGGCGGCGGTGGCCTGGTACGGCAAGCTCAGCGTGGGCCATGGCCCGCTGATCAAGCGCTTTGCCTTCGACGTGGTCAACGAGTTGCACGCGCCGGTGCTGGGCCTGTACGGCGGCAAGGACGCCAGCATCCCGCTGGCCGACGTCGAAACCATGAAATCCAAGCTGGCCGCCGGCAACGACAACGCCCGGCGCTCGGAGTTCGTGGTGTATCCCGAGGCCGACCACGCCTTCCTGGCGGACTACCGCGCCAGCTACAAGGCCGAGGCCGCGCGGGACGGCTGGAAGCGCATGCTGGAGTGGTTCAAGCGCTATTTGTAGGATGCGGGGGGCAGTGAAAACTGCCCGGGAGCCCAGTTGAAAAAAGCCGACCACATAAGGTCGGCTTTTTCGTTCCGCTCAGTTCCCCGCTTCGCGCAAGCGGCTGGGCAGCAGTTCGCCGTGGCGCGCCAGCAGGGGATAGGCCGCCGCGCCGACCAGATGGGAGTTGATGCCCTTCATGTCGCGCAGGATATCCAGGTAGAGCGCGCCCACCTCGGCGGCGTCGACCTCGCCCCCTTTGATTTTCTGCAGGTGCGTGTCCGCCGCATTGGTCTCGATCGAGCGGAAGCGGGCCTTTTCTCCTGCCAGCGCGCGGGCCTGGCGCAGGTCGTCGTTGACGAACAGGGCGGCGGCGGTGCGCTGGTTGGCGATGAGCTGGCCCAGCGTGTCGTCCAGGCTGGCGCGCTGTTCTGGAGAGAAGACCCAGCCCTGCTTGCGCAGCTTGGAAATGTGGCTGAGCAGACCGTGGTTGGCGATGTCGCCGGCGTGGCCGATATTGCTGGTGAACGCCAGGATGGCGTCCAGGCGCTGGATGTCCTCGCGCGTCATGTTCTCCTGGTCCAGGGTGGCCAGGTAGGTGGTGATGGCGTTTTCCAGCTTGTCCAGCGCGGCGTCCAGCTGGCGCGCCTGCACCATGCGGTGGCGGTTGTCGCGCTTGAAGCCGGCGCGGGCGTAGAGCAGCAGGGTCTGCAGCATGTCGGCCATGCGCAGGGCTTCGCGCGCGGCGTTGCCCAGGGCCACGGCCGGCACGTCATGGGCCCATTCATCCAGGTACTGGGGGCGCGACGGGTCGTTCGGATCCGCGCGCTTGGGTAGCCAGCGGGTCAGCAGGGCGGCGTAGGGCGTCAGCAGCGGCAGGAACACCAGGGCGATGACGGCGTTGAACAGGGTGTGGAAGTTGGCCACCGCGCGGGCCGGGTCGGACGCCAGGTCGCTCATCATGGGCTGCAGATAGGGCAGCAGGATCAGGCCGGCCAGCACGCCCAGCACCCGTGTCAGCAGGTTGCCCAGGGGCAGGCGGCGGGCGGCGGGATCGTCCCCGGTCACGCCTTCGATCATGGGGTTGATGGCGGTGCCGAGGTTGGCCCCCAGCACCAGCGCAAACGCGACGTGCGGCGCCACCATGTGATGGCTGGCCAGCGACATGACCAGCACCACCACGGCCACGCTGGAATGCGCCGCCCAGGTGAAGGCGGCTGCCAGCAGCACGGTGGCCACCGGCTGGGTCGACAGCGCGTCCAGGATCATGCCCAGCATGGGCGCGGTCTGGAAAGGCTGGAACAGTTCGACCAGTTGGTGCAGCGATAGCAGCAGCAGCCCCAGGCCGATGAAGACGCGGCCGAGGTCGCGCGTGCGGCCGGGCGGGTAGCGGCGGAACATCCACACGCCCGCGAGGATCAGGATGGGGGCGAGCGAGGTCAGGTCGAAGGACAGCAACTGGACGATGAGCGTGGTGCCGACGTTGGCGCCCAGCATGGCGGCCAGGGCCGGCGCCAGGCCGACGACGCCGCCGGCCGCGAAGCCCGTGATCATCAGGCCCGTGGCGGTGCTGCTCTGCAGCGCGGCGGTAATGCCCAGTCCGGCGGCGAAGGCCCGCAGCCGGGTGCCCAGGGCCTTGCCCAACGCCGCGCCCAGGGCGGCCCCGAAGGCGCGCTGTACGCCTGTTTGGACCATGTGCACGCCCCAGAGGAGCAGGGCGACGTAGCCGGCGAAGTCAAGCAGGGTAATGAGTCCGGACATCCTGGCGTGTTTCCATTCTTTTATGACAAGTAATAATTCTGTAATGATCGCATGCGCGGCGCTGCCGGGGGAACCTGTCCCCGCAATACAGGATACGCTTGCCGGGCCTGCTGCGCGCGGGCTGGCCTACGCGTATCATTGCCTCATCAATCCCAGATGCAATGGAGTTTTGCGTGGCCGTTTCCGTATTCGACCTGTTCAAGATAGGCATAGGCCCGTCTAGCTCCCATACGGTGGGCCCCATGCGGGCCGCCCTGTTGTTCGCGCAAGGCCTGGAGCGCGATGGACTCATGTCCAGCGTGGCCACGGTGCGCGCCGAGCTCTACGGCTCGCTGGGCGCCACGGGCAAGGGCCACGGCACCGACAAGGGCGTGCTGCTGGGCCTGATGGGCGAAGCCCCCGACACCGTCGACCCCGCCGCCATCGCCGGCATGATCGCGTCGGTGCGGGCCAGCCGCCAATTGCCGCTGCTGGGACGCTATCCGGTTCCTTTCGTCGAAAAGGAACACATGATGTTCTACCGCCGCGAAGCCATGGCGGAACATCCTAACGGCATGAAGTTTCACGCCTTTGACGCCAATGGCGAATCGCTGCGCGAGGCCCGCTACCTGTCGGTGGGGGGCGGCTTCGTGGTGACGGCCGGCGCGTCCAACAGCCAGGTCATCGCCGCGCACGACCAGTTGCCGTACCCGTTCCGCATGGGTCGAGAACTGATGGCCATGTGCAGCGAGAGCGGCCTGTCGGTGGCGCAGTTGATGATGAAGAACGAGCTGACCTGGCGCGACGAGGCCGAGGTGCATGCCGGGCTGGACCGCATCTGGCAGGTCATGCAGGACTGCGTGTCGCGCGGCTGCGGCATCAACTATCCGGAAGCGGACGGCGAACTGCCCGGCCCCTTGCGCGTGCGCCGCCGCGCGCCCGAGCTCTACCGCAACCTGACCCAGCGCGCCGAGCGCACCCTGTCCGATCCCCTGTCCGTGATGGACTGGGTCAATCTGTACGCCATGGCGGTCAACGAAGAGAACGCCGCGGGCGGGCGCGTCGTGACGGCGCCGACCAACGGCGCGGCCGGCATCATCCCGGCGGTGCTGCATTACTACGACCGCTTCGTGCCCGGTTCCAACCGCGAAGGCGTGCGCGACTTCCTGCTGACCGCGGCCGCCGTGGGCTTGCTCTACAAGTACAACGCCTCGCTGTCGGGCGCCGAGGTCGGCTGCCAGGGCGAGGTCGGCGTGGCCTGCTCGATGGCGGCGGGCGGCCTGGCCGCCGCCCTGGGCGGCACCGTCGAACAGGTCGAGAACGCGGCCGAGATCGGCATGGAGCACAACCTGGGCCTGACCTGCGACCCCGTGGGCGGCCTGGTTCAGATTCCCTGTATCGAGCGCAACGCCATGGCCTCCATCAAGGCCGTGAACGCTGCCCGCATGGCGCTGCGCGGCGACGGCCAGCACTACGTGTCGCTGGACTCCGTCATCAAGACCATGCGCGAAACCGGCGCCGACATGAAGACCAAGTACAAGGAAACCGCGCGCGGCGGGCTGGCGGTGAACATCGTCGAGTGCTGACGGGGGCGGGGTGACGACGATGCGGGGCGGCGAACGGATGTCATGGCCTTGGGGGTCCTTTCCGAAGCAAGGGAAGAACGCAGGCCGGCGAGGAAATGGCAAACGGCACGCCTGCAGGCTGCAGCTGGCCGCTGTCCGGGTCGATGCGCATGCAGGAAATGCGGTGTTCGTCCTGGCTGGCGACCAGCAGGAAGCCGCCGTCCGGGGGGATGGCGGCGTCGCGCGGCGTGCGCCCGCCGGCGGGCCACAAGCCTATCGGCTCAAGCCACGGGGCGGATTCCAATAGCCGAAATCCCGCGATGCTGTCGTGGCCGCGGTTGGTCGCGTAGAGCCAGCGTCCGCTCGGATGCAGGCAGAGCGCGGACGCGGAGTTGGCGTTGTGCCAATCAGCGGGCAGCGTGCCGATCCGGGTGAGCGCCTGTGCACGGGGATTGCGTGCCGTGGGCAGTTGAACGACGGTCACGCTATTGGACAGTTCGTTGAGCACGAAGGCGCGGGTACCGGCCGGATTCAGCCGCAGATGGCGCGGCCCGGAACCTGGTCCGATCTGCAGCTGCAGGTCCGGGAGCAGATCCAGCGTGGCGCCCCGCAGGGCATGGCGGGCGACGCTGTCGGTACCCAAGTCACACAGGTAGACCGCATCGCCGGACGGGGTCGGCTGGGCGCAATGCACATGGGGGCTCGCCTGGCGGTCGCTGCGCGGACCGCTGCCATGGCGCACGATGATGTCGGGCGGGGAGATGGGCAACCCCTGTCCGTCGAGCCGGTAGCTCAGGAGTTCGCCGCTGCCATAGTTGGACACGAAGAGGCGGTCCGCCGCAGGGGTCAGGCAGATGTGGCAAGGGCTGGCGCCAGGGGTAGGCACATTGAGCAAGTGCCGCAGCGTGGCCGCGTCGTCGACCGCGTAGACGTCGATGCTGGCGCCTTCTTCCTGCTCGCTCACGCCATACAGCAGGCCGAGGGACGCGGAATGGCACAGGTAAGAGGGATTGACGCTGTGGCTGTGCACCCGCAATTCACGCAGCGCGGCCGTCGCGGAGTCGAAACTCAGCAGGTGGATGCCGCGCCCTATGCCATGCACATGCGGCATCGGCCGCGTATACGTGCCCACGGCAATCAGCCAGCTGCCCGTTCCGCGGGCCGGGGAGTGCGTATTCGATTCAGCCATGGTCTGCCCTCGACATCACGTCTATCCATACGGCCAGGACCGGCGCCAGGCCCCTGAAGTTATGCCCCCACCCCATTTAAGCAGGAATATCTGATCGTCAATCGTCCTCGGGGGGCCCGCCTCGCATCCTTGGGGCGGTTTTTCTTTTGGACGGAGCCGGAAAAGACGATGGCCCGCGCAGGCGGGCCATCGAGTCAGGGTGACGGGCGCGCGGCCCGTCTGAGCGAAAGGCTTAGATCACCCGTGCATTCTGCAGCGCGGCGATGCGGGCCGGAATCGGCGGGTGCGAGGCGAACATCGCGGCCAGGCCGCCCTTGCCGGTGATGCCCGAGGCCTCGAAGGACTTGGGCAGCTCGCCCGGTTCCAGGCCGCCCAGGCGGGCCAGGGCGCGGATCATGGGTTCGCGGGCGCCCATCAGGTGGGCCGAGCCGGCGTCGGCCCGATATTCGCGCTGACGCGAGAACCAGGCCACGATGATCGAGGCCAGCACGCCGAAGATGATTTCACAGACCAGCACGGTGATGTAGTAGCCCGGGCCGATGCCGCGTTCGTTCTTGAACACTACGCGGTCGATGAAGTAGCCGACCACGCGGGCCAGGAACACGACGAAGGTGTTCACCACGCCCTGGATCAGCGTCAGCGTGACCATGTCGCCGTTGGCGATGTGCGCGACTTCGTGGGCCAGCACGGCGGCGACTTCTTCCTCGCTCATGCTTTCCAGGAGGCCGGTGGACACCGCGACCAGGGAGTCGTTCTTGAAGGCGCCGGTGGCGAAGGCGTTGGGGGCGCCATCATAGATGGCGACTTCCGGGCGGCCGATGCCGGCGCGGTCGGCCAGTTGGTGCACGGTGTCGACCAGCCAGGCTTCGCGCTGGTTGCGGGGCGAGTTCGGGTCCAGCACCTGGGCGCCGGTGCTCCATTTGGCCATGGGCTTGCTGATCAGGAGCGAGATGATCGCGCCGGTGAAGCCGACCACCACCGAGAAGATCAACAGGGCGTTCAGGTTCAGGCCGTTGGCGGTGATGTAGCGGTCCACGCCCAGGATGCGCAGCGTGGCCGACAGCACCAGCATGACAGCCAGGTTGGTCAGGACGAACAGGACAATGCGTTTCATGTTTTTTGTGTTCCTCTGCGAGCAGGATATGCCGGGATTCGACACTGCTGCGGGCCGCCAGTTCCCCGACTCGCGGCGCCGCTTCCGGTGACGGAGAGTATAGTATCGCTTTCCCTTATTCCTCTTCACTTTTCCCTTAGCGTAGACCCCCATGCAGGCACTCTGGATGTTGCTGGCGTCCGCCATGTTCGCCATCATGGGTTCGTTCGTGAAGCTCGGCACCGAACACGGCGCCTCGCTGCCGCAAGTCGTTCTGTTTCGTGGACTGCCGTCGGTCATCCTGCTGCTGATCTGGGCCCGCGCCGGCCGCCAGTCCATCATTCCCGTCAGCTGGAAACTCCACCTGTGGCGCAACCTGTCCGGCGTCACCTCGATGTGGCTGGGCTTTTTCGCCATCGCCCATCTGCCCCTGGCCACCGCCACCAGCCTGAACTACACCGCGCCGCTGTTCATCGCCTGCTGGATGCTGGGCTGGGGCGGCGCACAGCGCGACCCCGTGCGCATCGTGGCGGTGGCGCTGGGGTTCCTGGGCGTGATCGCGGTGCTGCGGCCCAGCATCAACGAGGACCAGTGGCTGGCCGCCCTGTTGGGGATGACCGCAGGTGCCATGTCGGCCATCGCCATGATGCAGATCCGCCAGCTGGGTCGGGTTGGTGAACCTGAATGGCGCACCGTGCTGTTCTTCTCCGTGGCCGTTTGCGTGTCCAGCCTGGCCGGACTGCTGTTCGAAGGCTGGGGACACGCCGACTGGACCGGCTACCTGTCGCTGCTGGGCGTGGGGGTGACGGGCCTGTTCGGCCAGTTGGCCATGACCCGCGCCTTCGGCCTGGGGTCGGCGCTGCTGACGGCGGCGCTGCAGTACAGCACCATCATCTTCGCGGCCTTGCTGGGCATGGGCTTCTGGGGCGAACAGCTGGACGCCCTGGCCTGGGCCGGCATGGGCCTGATCATTTTCGCGGGCCTGTTGTCGATCTGGCGCACCATGCGCGATCCGAAGCCGGCCTGAGCCGCGGTCGCCCCACACCCTTACAGGAGCACACCGAATGCCGATGACCCTGATTTCCGCCGCCGAACTGGCCGCGCGCCTGGATGCGCCGGACGTGCGCGTGTTCGACGTGCGCCACGATCTGACCAACCACGCGGCGGGCCGTCAGGCCTATGACGCGGGCCACATCCCCGGCGCGCGCTACCTGGACCACGAAACCGAGCTGTCCGCAGCCCGCACCGGCAAGAACGGCCGTCATCCGTTGCCGTCGCGAGGCGCGTTCGGCGCGCTCATGGCCGCCCACGGCGTGACGCCCAAGACCCTGGTGGTGGCCTACGACGCCAGCGGCGGCATGTACGCCGCGCACCTGTGGTGGATGTTGCGCTGGCTGGGCCACGACCAGGTGGCGGTGCTGGACGGCGGCTGGCAGGCCTGGACCGCGGCCGGCCTGCCGACCACGACCGAAGCCGGCGCCGCCGTGCGCGCGGGCCAGCCGGTGGAGCCGGGCGCCTCGCTGGCGGGTTCGGTGGATGCGCAGGCGGTGCTGGACAACATCGCCCGTCCGGCCTTCACCGTGATCGACGCGCGCGCGGCCAACCGCTACCGCGGCGAGGTCGAGCCCATGGACCCGGTGGCCGGCCACATTCCGGGCGCGTTGAACCGTCCCAACGGCGAGAACCTTCAGGCCGACGGCCGTTTCAAGCCGGCCGCGCAGTTGCGCGAGGAGTTCGCCAGCCTGCTGGACGGCCGCGATCCGGCGGCCATCGTGCATCAGTGCGGCTCGGGCATCACGGCTTGCCACAACCTGCTGTCCATGGAAATCGCGGGCTTGTCCGGTTCGCGCCTGTACCCGGGCTCCTGGAGCGAGTGGTGCAGCGATCCGTCCCGCCCGGTGGCCACGGGCGCTCAGTGACCTGACGCCTGGACCTGATGCCCGGGCCTGGACGCCCGGGCGTCCGCGAATACCCGGGCACCCAGAAAGTCCACCAGCGCCCGGACCTTCGGCGACGGGTGCTTGCTGGCAGGCCACAGGATGTGGAAGACGTTGGTCCGCTCCGATTTGCCTTTCAGGACCTGCACCAGGCGGCCATCCGCCAAGGGTTCGCGGATGGCGAAGTCCGGCAGGTAGGCAATACCCAGTCCTTGCAGCGCGAAGCAGGCGCGCGTCTCGATGTTGTTGCAGATCATCGAGACGGGCAGCTGCAGCTCTGGCTCGCCTTCGGCTTGCCGCAGAGCCCAAGTCTCCAGCTTGCCGCTGCTGGGAAAGCGGTAGTGCAGGCAGCTATGGCGCAGCAGGTCGGCCGGCGTTTTGGGGGTGCCGCGGCTGGCCAGGTAGGCGGGGGAGGCGACCAGCAGGATCTGGAACGCGCCGAGGCGGCGCGCCGACAGGCGCGAGTCGGCGGGTTCGCCCGTGCGCACCACGGCATCGAAGCCTTCTTCGATCACGTCCACCATCCGGTCGGTGAAATCCAGGTCGAGTTCGATCTCGGGATACTCGCGCATGAACTCGCCCAGCACCGGCAGCACCAGTCCGCTGACCAGCGGCAGGCTGACGCGCAGGCGTCCGCGGGGCGCGGCGGCGGCCTGCGACAGCTCCAGTTCGGCCGCTTCGATCTCGGCCAGGATGCGGCGGCTGCGTTCCAGGAACAGCGCGCCCTCGGCCGTCAAGGTGACGCTGCGCGTACTGCGGTGGAACAGGCGCACGCCCAGCTTTTCTTCCAACCGCGCCACGCTCTTGCCGATGGCGGATGCCGACACGCCCAGCAGCCTGCCGGCGGCGACGAAGCTGCGCGTTTCCGCAACCTGCACGAACACGACAAAGCCATTGAGGCTATCCATCTGGTTTCCTTGATTGCGGACATCTGGTTCCGCAGAAGAAGGAAATGTAGCCTACTTTTTCTTTAATCTCCGGGCCTATATCGTCTCGGCACCAAGCTGCAACCGAGGTGCCTGCGATGAAAAAACCTACGAATTCCCCGCGTCCGCGCACTGCGCCGGCGCTTCCCCCCGCCGGCCGCGACCGGCTGCCGCTGGGCGCCTTGCTGGCGCTGGCGATGGCCGGCTTCATCACCATCCTGACCGAGGCGCTGCCGGCCGGGCTGTTGCCGCAGATGGCGCAGGGCCTGGCCGTGTCCCAGGCCAGTATCGGCCAGACCGTCACCATCTATGCGATCGGGTCGCTGGCGGCGGCGATCCCGCTGGTCGCCGCGACCCGGGGCGTGCGGCGGCGTCCGCTGCTGCTGGCGGCGATCGCCGGGTTCGTGCTGGCCAATACAGTGACCGCGTTGTCTTTCAGCTATGTGCTGACCCTGGCCGCGCGCTTCCTGGCCGGCATGTCGGCGGGATTGTTGTGGGCGCTGCTGGCGGGCTACGCCGCGCGCATGGTGCCCGCACATCAGCAGGGCCGCGCGATCGCGGTGGCGATGCTGGGCGCGCCGCTGGCGCTGTCGCTGGGCGTGCCTGCCGGAACTTTTCTTGGGGCGCTGTGGGGGTGGCGCATCGGCTTTGGCATCATGAGCGCGCTGGCAGTGTTGCTGATGGTCTGGGTGCGCTTGCGGGTGCCGGACTTTGCGGGACAGGCCCGGGGCAAGCAACTGCCGCTGCGGCATGTCTTCCTGCTGCCCGGCGTGCGTCCGGTGCTGTTCGCGGTGCTGGCGTTCGTCCTCGCGCACAACATTCTTTACATCTACATCGCACCGTTCCTGGCATCGCTGGGCATGGCCGCAAGCACCGAGCTGGTGCTGCTGGTGTTCGGACTCAGTTCCCTGGCCGGGATCTGGCTGGTCGGGACGTTGATCGACCGCCATTTGCGGGTGCTGACTTTGGCTTGCGTCGCCCTGTTCGGCCTGGCCGCGTTGGCGCTGGGTATCGCGGGCGGCATGCCGGCCATGCTTTATCTGTCGGTGGGGGCTTGGGGCGTGGCGTTCGGCGGTTCGCCGACGCTGTTCCAGACCGCGCTGGCCAAGACGGCGGGCGACGCCGCGGACGTGGCGCAGTCGATGCTGGTGACCGCGTGGAACACGGCGATTGCCGCGGGCGGCATCGTTGGCGGCGCGTTGCTCGAACGCCTGGGCGTGGGCGCGTTCGTGCCGGCCCTGCTGGCGCTGCTGGCGGCGACGCTGGCGGTCGTCTGCGCCGCCAGGACGCATGGCTTTCCCGCCAGTCCTACCAGATGGCAGCCAGCTTGACCCGCCCCGAGATGCTCTCGGCGATTTCCAGGAAATGGTCCAGGGGCGGCGTCGCCAGCCCCGGAACCTTGGCCATGTCGTCCCACCGCCTCAGGCGGATCGCATCCGGCGCGCCCGGCATGCTCGCGAATTCCACCGCCTGGCTCGCATCGAAACTGCCCCCCTGCAGCGCCAGGCTGCGTTTCGAATCCTCCGAGAGCGACGCTTCATATTGCGGTTCCACATAGCAGAGGTAGCGCTTGGCTTCCACATGCAGCCGGATCGGATCCAGCACCGCCGAGCTGAACAGGCCGCGCAGGAAGGGCAGGACGAAGTACTGGTGCTTGTCGTCGATGCCGCGCAGCGTGGGCGTGCCGGGCCGGTCGGCGATGAGATGGCCCAGGTCGTGCAGCAGGCTGGCGGTGATCAGATGGGCGCCGGCGCCGTTGCGTTCCGCCAGCGCCGCGGTCTGCAGCGCGTGCCGCAGGTGGCTGACGGATTCGCCGTCATAGGAGCGGTGTCCGCGCTCCAGGAAAATCTGCTCGATATCTTGCAAGGTCAAGGCCATGGTTGTCTCCTGGGTGGCCGCATAGGGGAGGGCGGCGCTCAGCCGGCGGCTGGCGCCATCTCCAGAAAGCGCGCGATCAACTGCACCGGTTGGCGCTCGCGCAGGCAGTACAGGTATTCGTGCATCACGATGTCGGCGCCCTCGATGTCCAGGGCCGCCAGGTCGGGATGGGAAGGGATCTCGCGCGAGGGGATCAGGCTGATTCCCAGGCCGCACAGGGTGGCTTGGCGGATGGATTCACGGCTGCCGATTTCCAGCGTGCGGCGCACCGTGACGCCAGCCGCCAGCAAGGCGTCCTCCGTCAGTTGCCGCGTCATGGAGCCGGGTTCGCGCAACAACAGCGCGTGGTCGGCCAGGTCGGCCAGTCGGACCCGGCCGCGGCGCGCCAGGGGATGGTCGCGATGCGCCACGACCCGGATGGGGTCGGCGGCGATCATGCGCCGGTACAGGTGCTTGTCATCCATCAGAAACGACGACGTGGCAATCTCGATGCGATAGTCATGCAGCGCCTGGAGCATGCTTTGCGAGTTGCCGATAGCCAGCGTCAGATCTATGCCCGGGTAGCGCTGGTTGTAGGCGCGCACCGTGTCCATGATGTAGTAGGGGCCGGTGGCGCCGATGCGCAGATTGCCTTCGCGCAGGTCGCTGGCGTCGCGCAGGCGGAAGTCGATCTCGGTTTCCTGCTGGACCAGTTTTTCCACCATGGGCATCAGGCTGTGGCCCGCGTCCGACAGGCGCATGCCGCGCCCCTGGCGGTGGAACAGTTCGACGCCGTAACGCGACTCCAGCTGGCGCAATTGCCCGGTCACCGTGGGCTGGCTGACGCCCAGCTGGGCGGCGGCCTTGGTGACGGTGCCGCAGCGGGCCACGGCATAGAAGGATTTGAGTTCGGCGACAAGCACGGTGCAGGGGGCGGAATAGGGCGCAATGCGCAAGACCGCCAGTACACCAAAATAATTTGATGTTTTTATTACTGCATTTGCGCGAAGTGTCATAAACACTCAATACGCGTCTTCCATACTGCCTTCGTTCCCAAACCGGAGGCCCCATGGCCGAACGCGATACCGCATTTCTCTCTGTCAGGCATCTAGTGAAGCGCTTTGGCAGCCATACCGCGCTGTCGGACGTCTCGCTCGACATCCGCGCCGGGGAGCTGGTGTGCCTGCTGGGCCCCTCGGGCTGCGGCAAGACCACCTTGCTGCGCGCCATCGCCGGCCTGGAACGCCAGGACAGCGGCACCATCGTCCTGTCCGGGCGCGACATCTCGCACGCCGAACCGCAGGCGCGCGACTACGGCATCCTGTTCCAGTCGTACGCGCTGTTTCCCAACCTGACCGTGGCCCAGAACGTGGCCTACGGCCTGAGCGGCAAGCGCGCCCACCGCAACCACGTCGCCAACCGCGTCGAGGAAATGCTGACGCTGGTCGGCCTGGCGGGCGCGGCGGATAAATACCCGGGACAGATCTCTGGCGGGCAGCAGCAGCGCGTGGCCCTGGCGCGCGCGCTGGCGCCGTCGCCGTCCCTGCTGCTGCTGGACGAGCCCATGTCGGCGCTGGACGCCCGCGTGCGCGAGCATCTGCGCATCGAGCTGCGGGCCTTGCAAAAGCGCCTTTCCATCACCACGCTGATGGTCACGCACGATCAGGAAGAGGCCATGGTGATGGCCGACCGCATCGCCGTCATGAATGGCGGGATCATCGAGCAGTACGGCACGCCGCGCGAACTCTACCGCCAACCCGGCTCGGCCTTCATCGCCGATTTCGTGGGCGAGGCGAACTGGCTGCCGTTCGAGCGCCTGGATGCGCACCGCGCCCGTGTCGGACGCCAGGAGCTGGCCGTGGATGAGGCGCTGGATGCCGCCAGCGGCAAGCTGTTCGTGCGCCCGGAAGCCGTGCGCGTCAGCACCGCGCGCCCGGACCAGCCCAACGCCATGCTGGCCGATGTGCTGGACGGCGTGTTCCTCGGCCGCGGCTATCGCCTGGCCCTGCGCCTTGAGGGCGTACCCGGCAGCACGGTGCATTCCATCGTGTCCCCTGAAATCGGAGACGCCCTGCTGGGCCCTCACGCCGCCAGCCGCTGCTGGGTGGAGCTGCCGCGCCATGCGATACGCGCCTACGCTTGATCCGGCCATGACCCGTTCCTCCAACGCCGCCGCGCCGGCAGCTGGAAACTTCGCAACGCCGGCGCCTGCGCCAGCGCTGGGCCGCCGCCCGCTGCCGGCCTGGGTTGGCGCCTTCGGCCTGGCCGCCGGGCAGGGCGCCCTGGCGCTGGGCCTGCTGCTGTTCCTGGCACTGCCCTTGGCCGCCATCTTGCTCAAGTCCGTGACCGACAGCGACGGCGCCTGGGCCGGGCTGTCGGTGCTTGCGGACATCATCGGCGGCGACGGCTTCATGGCCATGGTCGCGCGCAGCCTCGCGGTGGGCATCGTGACGACGCTGCTGGTCGTGCCCTGCGCGTACGGATTCGCCTACGGCCTGACCCGCACGCGCTTGCCGGGCAAGGGCCTGCTGCGCACCGTCGCCTTGCTGCCGCTGCTGGCGCCGTCGCTGCTGCCGGGCATCGCGCTGGTGTACCTGCTGGGCAACCAGGGCCTGCTCAAGAGCCTGACGGGCGGCGCGACCATCTACGGTTTCTGGGGCATCGTCGTGGGCGAGGCTTTCTATACCTTCCCGCACGCGCTGATGATTCTGCTGACCGGCCTGGCGCTGGCCGATGGCCGTCTTTATGACGCCGCGCGCGCCATGGGCGCCGGCCCCTGGCGCACCTTCCTGACGGTGACCCTGCCGGGCACCCGCTACGCCGTGTTTTCGGCCTGCTGCGTGGTGTTCACGCTGACGGTGACCGACTTCGGCGTGCCCAAGGTCGTGGGCGGCGACTACAACGTGCTGGCGATGGAAGCCTACAAGGCCGTGGTCGGCCAGCAGAACTTTCCCAAGGGCGCGGCCATCGGCATCCTGCTGCTGCTTCCCGCGATCCTGACCTTCGCCCTGGACCGGCGGCTGCGCGCCCGCCAGGGCGCCCAGCTGAGCGGCCGGGCCCAGCCCTATGCCGCCGGCGTCAACCGCCGCCGCGATGCCGCGTTCCTGGCGCTGGCCGGCGTGCTGGCGGCGTTCCTGCTGCTGATCATCGGCGTGGCGGTGTGGGCGTCCTTCGTGAAGATGTGGCCCTACAACCTTTCGATGTCGCTGCGTTCGTACGACTTCGACAATATGGACGGCGGCGGCTGGCTGGCCTGGCGCAACAGCCTGCAACTGGCGTTCTGCACCGCCCTGGCCGGCACGGCCGTGGTCTTCGCCGGCGCATGGATGATGGAAAAAGTGCCTGCCCGCAGCTCGCTCACGCGAGGTCTGCGCGGCATGGTCGGCATGCTGGCGCTGATGCCCATGGCCGTACCCGGCCTGGTGCTGGGCCTGGGCTACATCTTCTTCTTCAACAGCCTGTCGAACCCGCTGAACCTGCTGTACGGCACCATGCCGCTCCTGGTCCTGTGCACCATCGTCCACTTCTACACCAGCGCGCACCTCACCGCCGCCACCGCGCTCAACGCGCTGGACCCCGAATTCGAGGCGGCCTCCGCGTCGCTCAAGGTGCCGCGCCTGACGACCTTTGTCCGCGTGACATTGCCGATGTGCCTGCCGGCGGCGCTGGACGTGGCTCGCTATCTGTTTGTCTCCGCCATGACCACGGTGTCCGCGGTCGTGTTCCTGTACAGCCCGTCGACGGTGCTGGCCGCGGTCGCGGTGCTGAACATGGACGACGCCGGCTTCATCGGTCCTGCCGCCGCCATGTGCACCGTGATCATGGCCAGTTCGGCCGCGGCCGCCCTGGTCCTGCACCTGGCCAGCCGCGCACTGGTGGCGCGCAGCCAGGCCTGGCGCCGCCCCGCGGCCCATTGAACGATTTTTCAAGGAAGACCCTCATGACTGTTTCGCCTTTGCCCGTCCGCCTGGAAGCGGTGATTTTCGACTGGGCCGGCACGCTGGTCGACTTCGGCTCCTTCGCGCCCACCAAGGTGTTCGTGGACGCGTTCTCGCAGTTCGGCGTGGAGATGTCGCTGGCGCAGGCCCGCGGCCCCATGGGCATGGGCAAGTGGGACCACATCCGCACGCTTTGCAACGATCCCGTGATCGCCAGCCAGTACCAGGCCCAGTTCGGCCGCTTGCCCACCGATGACGACGTGACCGCCATCTATGAGCGCTTCCTGCCGATGCAGCTGGACAAGGTCGCCCAGTATTCGGCGGCTATCCCCGGCGCGGCCGAGTTGCTGCGCGCCCTGCGCCAGCGCGGCCTGAAGATCGGCTCGTGCTCGGGCTATCCCGCCAGCGTCATGCGCCGCGTGGTCGAACGCGCCGCCTCCGAAGGCCTGGAACCCGATTGCATCGTCGCCAGCGACGACGTGCCGCGCGCGCGGCCGGCGCCCGCGATGGCGCTGAAGAACGTGGTCGAACTCGGCCTGTCCGACGTCGCCGCCTGCGTCAAGGTCGACGACACCGCGCCCGGCATCGAAGAAGGACGCCGCGCCGGCATGTGGACCGTGGGCCTGCTGCTGTCGGGCAACGCCGCCGGCCTGACGCTGGAGGAATACCTGAGCCTGGACGACGCAGGCCGCCAGAAGGCCCGCACCGCCGCCAGCCTGGAGCTGTCGCCCGCCGCGCCGCACTACCTGATCGACACCGTCGCCGACCTGCCTGGCGTGATCGCCGACATCGAATCCCGCTTGTCCGCAGGCCAGCGCCCTTAACCCTCAACCACCTGTCTGCATCGCTTGCCGGGGCCGGTTCGCGCCAGCCCTGGGGGCTTCCCTCAGCCTTTTTCCGCCTACCCACGGAGTACTTCATGAATCGCTACAAGCTGCTTGCACTGGCCGCCGCCCTGACGGGCGTGATGGGCGCCGCCTCCGCCGAGACCACGCTGACGGTCTACACCGCGCTCGAAGCCGACCAGATCAAGGCCTATCAGGCCGCGTTCGAGAAGGCCAATCCCGACATCAAGATCCAGTGGGTGCGCGACTCCACCGGCATCATCACCGCCAAGCTGCTGGCCGAGAAGAACAACCCCAAGGCCGACGCCATCTGGGGCCTGGCCGGCACCTCGCTGGGCCTGATGGACAAGGAAGGCATGCTGCAGCCCTACGCCCCCAAGGGCCTGGACCAGATCGCCGCCAACATGCGCGATGCCAAGGCCGAGCCCAGCTGGGTCGGCATGGACGGCTTCGCCGCCGCCATCTGCTTCAACACCATCGAAGCCGAAAAGCAGAAGCTGCCCAAGCCGACCTCGTGGCAGGACCTGACCAAGCCGGTGTACGCCGGCAAGATCGTCATGCCGAACCCGGCGTCGTCGGGCACCGGCTTCCTGGACGTCAGCGCCTGGCTGCAGATCTTCGGTGAAGAGAAGGGCTGGGCCTACATGGACGCCCTGCACAAGAACATCGGTTCGTACACGCACTCGGGCTCCAAGCCGTGCAACATGGCCGCCGCCGGCGAATTCCCGATCGGCGTGTCGTTCGACTACCGCGCCGCCAAGCTGAAGGCCGACGGCGCGCCGGTCGAAGCCGTGTTCCCCTCGGAAGGCCTGGGCTGGGAAGTGGAAGCCACCGCCATCATGAAGGGCACCAAGAACCTGGAAGCCGCCCGCAAGCTGGCCGACTTCTCCGCCAGCCGCGAAGCCAACGAGCTGTACAAGGCGAACTTCGCCGTGCTCGCCATCCCGTCGATCGCCACGTCCAATCCGAACCTGCCGGCCGACCTGATGCAACGCATGATCAAGAACGACTTCACCTGGGCCGCCACCAACCGCGACCGCATCATCGCCGAGTGGACCAAGCGCTACGACGGCAAGTCCGAGCCGAAGAAGAAGTAAGTCGGTTTGACCGCGGCGGCGCAGGACGCCGCCGCGCCCCGGGAGCGCCCGCCAGGGCGGCTTCCGCCGCATTTCCCTTTGCAATGTTCCACAGATGAAAAATTTCGACGTAGTCGTGGTGGGCGCCGGCATGCTGGGCATCGCCCACGCCTGGGCCGCCGCCAAGCGCGGCCTGTCGGTGGCCGTGATCGAGCGCAGCCGCCAGGCGCATGGCGCCACCATCCGCAATTTCGGCCAGGTCATCGTGACGGGCCAGGCCCCCGGCATGATGCTGTCGCACGCCCAGCAGGCGCGCGAGCTATGGCTGGATCTGGCGGGGCGCGCGGGTTTCCATGTGCGCGCCAACGGCGCCCTGGTGCTGGCGCGCAACGCCGAAGAGGCGGACGTGCTGCAGGAATTCGCCGACACACGCATGCGCCAGGAAGGCTATCGCGCCGAACTGCTGTCGGGCCGCGAGGTGGCCCGCTTGTACGGCGGCCAGCTGGCGCATCACTGCGCCGGCCTGCAAGGCCATGACGATCTGCAGATCTATTCGCGCGAGGCGCTGCCGGCCATCACGCGCTACCTCGCGGAGTCGCTGGGCGTGACGTTCATCACCGGCACGCTGGCGCGCGCGGTCGAGGGCGGGCTGGTGTCACCTCGGCGGGAGAATTCAAGGGCGGGCACGTGTTCGTCTGTCCCGGGCACGACTACCTGACCTTGTTGCCCGAGCGCTTCGCGCCGATGAACCTGGAGGTCACGCGCCTGCAGATGCTGCGCGCCGCGTTCGAGACCCAGCCCATCGCGCTGGACCGCCCCTTGCTGACCGGCCTGTCCTGCGTGCATTACGGCGCGTTCTCGGACCTGCCGTCGGCGCTGGCGCTGCGCGACGTGATCCAGGCGCGCACGCCCATGCTGCTGGAGAACGGCATCCACCTGCTGATCAGCCCCACGCCCTATGGCGAACTGATCATCGGCGATTCGCACCGCTACGGCCAGGACGCGCCGCCGTTCAACGACGAAGCGGTCGACAACGCCATGCTGGACCTGGCGACCCAGGCGCTGGGTGCGCGCTTGCGCGTGCTGGAGCGCTGGCAGGGCGTCTATGGCGCGCACGGCCCGGCGCCGTTCTCGGTCATGCCGGTGGACCCGGCCACGACGGTGGCGGTGATGCACTCGGGTGTGGGCATGACGGTGGGTCTGGCCATCGGCGAGCGCACGGTGGCGGGCGCGCTGGGCCGCTGATCGCGGCAGCCGGAAAGAAGAAAGGCCTCGCATATGCGAGGCCTTCTTGCATGGGAGAGGCGCCGAAGCCAGGCTTCAGACCCGCTCCTGCATGATGCGCCGATACCATTCATGGAAGTGCTGCATGCCGTCTTCCATGGGCGACTGGTAGGGGCCGGTTTCGTTCACGCCGCGCAGCATCAGCGCCTTGCGGCCCGCGTCCATGCGCTCGGCGATCTCGTCGTCCTCGATGGCCGTTTCCATGTAGGCGGCGCGCTGCGCCTCGACGAATTCGCGCTCGAAGGCGGCGATTTCCTCGGGGTAGTAGAACTCGACCACGTTGACCGTTTCCTGCGGGCCCTTCGGGTACAGCGTGGAGAGCACCAGCACGTGCGGATACAGCTCGATCATGTGGGTCGGGAAGTACGTGACCCAGACCGCGCCGAAATCCGGCGCATCGCCTTCGCGGAACGCCAGCAGGCGGTCGTGCCATTGCTTGTAGACATCGGAGCCCGGCTGCGCCAGGGCGTTGTGCACGCCGACCTTCTGCAGGCTGTACCAGTCGTTGAACTCCCAGCTCAGGTCGTCGCAAGTGACGAAGCGGCCCAGGCCCGGGTGGAACGGACCGACGTGGTAATCCTCGAGGTAGACCTCGATGAAGGTCTTCCAGTTGTAGTTGCACTGGTGAACTTCGACGTGGTCCAGCACGTAGTCGCCGAAGTCGAATTCCGGACGCGAGAACAGCGGCGCCATGTCGGCGGCCGGATCGCGCGGGCCTTCGAACAGCAGGCCATGGCAGTCGCGCAGGCGGAACTTCTGCAGGTTCATGCAGGGCGTGGTGGCGAACTGGGGCGCGCCCAACAACTCGCCCTGGTTGTTGTACGTCCAACGATGCAAGGGGCAAACGATATTGCCGCCGGTTGCCTTCAGATTGCCATGCGTATTGCAGTTGCCGGCCACATTGCCGGTCTCGCCGCCAAGCATCAGCGCCTGGCGGTGGCGGCAGACATTTGAGATGAGTTCGACGCCTTGCTGATTGCGAACCAGCACGCGTCCTCCGTCTTCCTGGACCAACGTACGCCAATCCCCGATTTCGGGCACCACTTTCTGGTGGCCGACGTATTGCGAGGATTGCTTGAAAATGAGTTCTTGCTCGCGGGCAAAGAGGGCTTCGTCAAAATACGCGCTGACGGGTAGCTGGGTGCGAGCTGGCACTACATGTGCCATCCGACCGATGTCGGTCATGATTCCCCCCGCTCGGATAAAAAAGCCAGGACGGAGAGGCTTTTGCCTGGCGGCTTTGAAATCCGCAGGATGCGTTCCGTGCTGGCGCGAAGAAAAATCGGTGTCTGGCCGATCAAATAAGCCGTGAATTGTACCCCAAGCCCTTACCCCGCGCCCGTGAAGATCTGCGAAGCTTCGTGAAGTTATGCCGTAGCCGTCGTGCACGCGCTACGCGCGGCATAACCCCTTGAAGATGTAGGCCTTTCAGACGAAGCGCCGGGTCGCCGGATGGCGTCTCATCAGCCAGCTGCTGGCGGCCGACAACATGAACACGGCCACCGCCAGCACGGGCAGCGTCCAGGCCTCGTTGCGCGCGCCCGTCAGGGCGCCGGCGCGATGCGCCACGTCGAGGAACAGCGGATGGATCAGGTAGACGCCGAAGGTCAGCGGCGCCAGCGAGGCCAGCCGCGGCAGCCGCGGCGACGAAACGATCCACTGGAACGCGGCCAGCGACATGAACGGCACCGTCAGGCTGAAGTAATCGTAGAAGTAGGTATCCAGCGCGCGGTTGCTCGACATCGAATACACGCCCAGCGCGGTCGCGGCCACGCTGGCCGCCAGCATCAGGCCGGGGCGCGGGATGCGCATCTGGCCGTCGAAGATCAGGCGGCCCGCCACGAAGTAGCCCAGATAGGGCAGGAACCAGGTCAGGAAGAAGCCCGCGGGCGCGCCCAGCGCGCGGCGATACAACGCGTCCAGGATCGCCACGCCCAGGATGCCGACCACCCACAAGGCGCGGGCGCGCGGCGTGCTGCGCGCATACAGGATGCGCACCAGCGGCGCGAACAGGTACAGGCCCACGATCATGTACAGGTACCACAAGTGGTAGTACGGCTCGCCCTGCACCAGCTTGCGCGGCCAGAACGAAAAATCGATGCGGCCGTCGTCCCACCAATCCAGCGCCGTGCGCCAGGCCAGATAGAAAAACGTCCAGAACACGAGCGGCGCGCAGATCCGCGCCATGCGCCGGCTGTAGAACTGGCGCGCGTCCTGGGGCTTGTCGGGGTCCAGCAACAGGGCGCCGCTGACCATGACGAACACGGGCACGCACCAGCGCGCCGCCGAGTCGTACAGATTGGCGGCCAGCCACGCTCCGCCGCCGTACACCGCGGGGTTGCTTACCACCATGGCCGCGCTGTGCAGCAGCACCACGGCCACCGCCGCCAGCCAGCGGGCGGCATCCAGGCGCGCATATTTCTCTTCGGCGTACGGCATCGGGCTCCCATGGCGGTGTCTACTTTTTCACCATAGCAGCGGGCAGCGTCCTGGTTCTGTATCCAGGGGTTAGAGGGCATATCGACGCGCATGAAAAACCGGCAGGGGCGCTGGAGCCCTCTGCCGGCGGATGCCGCGCGGCGCGGCGCATTCACGGGCGGGCGCGGACCCGCCTACGTTTTGTCACGAAACCAGCCGTGCCATCATTGCAGGACGATATTGGCCTGCTTGATCAGCTGCGCCACGATGGGCTGTTCAGTCTTGATCTGCTTGTCCAGTTCCGCGGCCGTGCCCGAGCGCGGGTCGATGCCCATGTCCAGCATGCGCTTCTTGATGGTCTCGTCCTGCAGGGTCTCGGTCAGGGCCTGCTGCAGCTTTTCCATCACGGGGGCGGGCGTGCCCTTGGGCGCCACGAAGCTGAACCAGGCGGTCATGTCGAACGCGGGATAGCCTTGCTCGGCCAGCGTCGCCAGCTTGGGCTGCGTCGCCAGGCGGCCGGGGCTGGTGATGGCGAAGACCTTGACCTTGCCGGCATCGGCCTGCGGCATGCCGGTGGCCACCATGTCGAAGAAAAGGTCCACGTCGCCGCTGACCAGCGCGGGCAGGGCCTGGGTCGCGCCCTTGAAGGGCACGTGCAGGATGTCGATGCCTGCGCGTTCCTTGAACAGTTCGCCCGCCAAGTGAGAGGACGTGCCAGGGCCGAAGGTGGCGAAGGTCAGCTTGCCCGGATTCTGCTTGGCGTAGGCCACCACATCCTGGGTGCTGTTGAACGGCCGCTTGGGGCTGGACAGCAGGACCAGCGGTCCCACGCCGACCATGCCGATGCGGGCGAAGCCATCGGGATCGTAGGGCAGCTCCTTGTACAGATAGCGGTTGGTGACCAGCGTGGAGTTGGTCGCCATCAGGATGGTGTAGCCGTCCGGCGCTTCGCGCGAAACAAAGGCCGCCCCGATCGAGGTGCCGGCGCCTGCCTTGTTCTCGACGATCATGGGCTGGCCCAGCGTCTTGGCCATGCGTTCGGCCAGGATGCGCGTCAGCACGTCGGTGGCGCCGCCGGCGGGGAAGGGCGAGACCACCTTGATCGGCCGGGCCGGATAGGTTTCGGCCTGGGCGCCCAGCGCTGCGGCGCTGAGCAGCAGGGTGGCCAGCAGTTTGAAGCTAGTGCGAATCATGTTTTCCCCTTGAAATCGCGTGCATGAGTGGAGGTTCGGGCCTGGCTTGGCGCTGCGGGCAGCGCTTGCCAAGTCTCCTTGGGTGCATTAAATTCCGTAAAATGGAATTTAATTTTGTTATTCGAAATAAACTATAAAAACGAAGCGAATAGAAATGCAATCTTTTTCTGACGCCAAGCGCATCGCCCATCCCGCCGCCAAGCCGGACGGCAAGGTCGAACTCAGCCTGCCCGCGCGCCGCAAGCGCGCTCCCGGCGCGGGCGAGGGCGCCAATTCGCCCGATTTCATTACCGCCCTGGCGCGCGGGCTGGACGTGCTGCGCTGCTTTCGCCATGGCGTGACGGCCTTGGGCAATCTGGACCTGGCGCGTCTGACCGGTCTGCCCAAGCCCACCATCAGCCGCATCACCTACACCCTTACTGAATTGGGTTATCTGCGCTATCACCCGGACACCGGCAAATATTCGCCGGGCTATGGCGTGCTGGCGCTGGGCTTCGGCCTGCTGGCCGGACTGGAGGTGCGCGAACTGGCCAAGGCCTCGATGACCGAGCTGGCCCGCGCCACGGGTGGCGCGGTGGCCCTGGGCGCCTTCGATGGCGACGCCATGACCTACGTCGAAGCCATTCACGGCTCTTCGGCGCTTTACCTGCGCCTGCCGGTCGGCTATCGCGCCAGCCTGGACAGCGCCATGGGGCGGGCCTACCTGGCCAGCCTGCCGTCCCAGGCCTGCGCCGACGCGCTGGCCCGGCTGGGCGAGACGGCGCCGGACGCGGCCGCTGTCGAGCGCGCGCGCGTCGAACTGCGCGATACGGGCTGCTGCTACGCCATCGGCGAATGGCAGTCGGGGATCAATGCGGTCGCGGTGCCGTTCTCGTCCATCACGGGCGAGGGCGTCTTCGTCATGAGCTGCGGCGGACCCGCCAGCCTCTTGCCGGAGGCGGACCTGCGTACGCGCGTGGCGCCCCTGCTGCAGGCCTCCATAGCGGGGCTGGCGGGCGCCGCGGCCTGAGACGCGCCGCGCGCGGCGGCAAGCCCGACGCCCTTGCGGGTATCTCGTACAATTCACGGATTGATCCACCCCTAGCGCCCTCGGAGACCCGTTTGGCCAAATCTTCACAAGCCGATCCGCAGATCGATGACCGTCCCTTGCCCCAGGATTTCGAAACGGCGCTGGCCGAGCTCGAATCGCTGGTAGCGGCCATGGAAGACGGCTCGTTGCCGCTGGAGCAGTCGCTTGCCGCCTACCGGCGCGGCGTGGCGCTCACGCGGGTCTGCCAGGAACGCTTGGCGCAGGCCGAACAGCAGGTCAAGGTCCTGGAGGGCGACCTGCTGCGTCCGCTGGACCCGGCGGCGCTGGATGACGAATAAGAGCCCGATGAAGCAAATTCAACTCGCCTTCCCGGAATGGTTGCAAGGCCGTGTCCAGCACGTCGAAGACGTCCTGGACGATCTGCTCCCCCCGGCTGACGCGTTGCCCGCCCGGCTGCACGAAGCCATGCGCTACGCCGTGCTCGGCGGCGGCAAGCGGGTGCGCGCCGCGCTGGTCTACGCGGCGGGGCAGGCTTGCCCCGTCAGCGGCAGCGTGCTGGCCGTGCAGGCCTCGCTGGACCGCGCCGCCGCGGCGGTGGAACTGATCCACGCCTATTCGCTGGTGCACGACGACCTGCCCTGCATGGACGACGACACGCTGCGCCGCGGCCGTCCCACCACGCATGTGCAGTTCGACGAAGCCACCGCCATGCTGGCGGGCGATGCGCTGCAGCCGCTGGCCTTCGATCTGTTGGCCTCCATGCCGATCGCGCCCGCGCTGATCGTGCAGGCCACCCAGTCGCTGGCGCGCGCTGCCGGCAGCCAGGGCATGGCGGGCGGCCAGGCCATCGATCTGTTCAGCGTCGGCCGCGCGCTGTCGCGCGACGAACTGCAAACCATGCACAGCATGAAGACGGGCGCCATGCTGGCTTGCAGCGTGGCCCTGGGCGGCATCGTGGCGGGCGCCAGCTCGGCTTCGCGCCAGGCGCTGGACGCCTACGCGCAGGCGGTGGGGCTGGCCTTCCAGGTGGTCGACGACATCCTGGACGTGACCGCGGACAGCGCCAGCCTGGGCAAGACGCCGGGCAAGGACGCCGCCGAGAACAAGCCCACCTATGTATCGCTTCTGGGCCTGGACGGCGCGCGCGCGTTTGCCCAGGAACTGCGTGAGGACGCGCTGGCGGCCCTGGCTCCGCTGGGCGAGGCCGGATCGCGCCTGGCTGAACTGGCCGACTTCATCGTCCTACGAGACCGCTGAGCCGGGACCAGCCCGGGCTGGAGGCAGGCCGGGCCAACGAACCACATAAAAGCATGACGACAGATTTACTGGACCGCATTCAATCCCCGGCTGACCTCAAGCGCCTGGATCGCCGCGAGCTGAAGAAGCTGGCCGACGAACTGCGCGGCTTCGTGCTGGAATCGGTGTCTAAAACGGGCGGGCACCTGTCGTCCAACCTGGGCACGGTCGAACTCACCCTGGCCCTGCACCAGGTGTTCGACACGCCGCATGACCGCATCGTCTGGGACGTGGGCCACCAGTCCTACCCGCACAAGATCCTGACCGGGCGCCGCGCCGGCATGGCCAAGCTGCGCCAGCAGGGCGGGATTTCTGGCTTCCCGAAACGCAGCGAATCCGAATACGACGCCTTCGGCACCGCGCATTCGTCCACTTCCATCTCGGCGGCGCTGGGCATGGCGGTGGCCTCGCGCAATGCCGGCGTGCAGCGCCAGCACATCGCCATCATCGGCGACGGCGCGATGTCCGCGGGCATGGCCTTCGAAGCCATGAACAACGCCGGTGTCACGCCCAACATCAACCTGCTGGTGATCCTGAACGACAACGACATGTCGATCTCGCCGCCGGTGGGGGCGCTGAACCGTTACCTGGCGCGCCTGATGTCGGGCCGCTTCTATGCGGCTGCCAAGAACGTCGGCCGAGCGGTGCTGCAGCACGTGCCGCCGGTGCTGGAACTGGCGCGCCGCTTCGAAGAACATGCCAAGGGTATGGTCACCCCGGCCACGCTGTTCGAGGAATTCGGCTTCAACTACGTCGGCCCGATCGACGGGCACGACCTGGACGCGCTGGTGCCCACGCTGCAGAACCTCAAGGCCCTGGAAGGCCTGCAGTTCCTGCACGTGGTCACCAAGAAGGGCCAGGGCTACAAGCTGGCCGAGGCCGACCCGGTGCTGTACCACGGCCCGGGCAAGTTCGATCCGGCCGTCGGCATCCAGCAATCGAAGGCGCCGGGCAAGCGCAGCTTCACGCAGGTGTTCGGCCAGTGGCTGTGTGACATGGCCGAACAGGATTCGCGCCTGGTCGCCATCACGCCCGCCATGCGCGAGGGCAGCGGGCTGGTCGAATTCGAAAAGCGCTTTCCGCAGCGCTACTTCGACGTGGGCATCGCCGAGCAGCACGCCGTGACGTTCGCCGCGGGCATCGCCTGCGAAGGCCAGAAGCCGGTGGTCGCGATCTACTCCACCTTCATGCAGCGCGGCTACGACCAGTTCATCCACGACGTGGCCCTGCAGAACCTGGACGTGACCTTCGCGCTGGACCGCGCCGGCCTGGTGGGCGCGGACGGCGCCACGCATGCGGGCAATTACGACATCGCCTTCCTGCGCTGCGTGCCCAACATGGTCGTGGCCACGCCTTCGGACGAAAACGAAACGCGGCTGCTGCTGTCGACCTGTTATCAGTATCCCGGCCCGGCGTCGGTGCGCTATCCGCGCGGCGCGGGCTGTGGCGCGGCCGAGGCGCCCGGCCTGGACACGGTCGAACTCGGTCGCGGCGTGGTGCGCCGCGAGGGCCGCAAGATCGCCATCCTGGGTTTTGGCATGCTGCTCCAGGCCGCGTTGGGCGCGGCCGAAAAGCTCGACGCCACCGTGGCCGACATGCGCTTCGTCAAGCCGATCGACCGCGAACTGATCCTCGACCTGGCCAGCCGCCACGACGCCCTGGTTACGCTGGAAGACGCGTCCATCATGGGCGGCGCGGGCAGCGCGGTGCTGGAAACGCTGAGCGCGGCCGGCGTTGCGATTCCGGTCCTGCAACTGGGCCTGCCCGACGAGTTCATCGACCACGGCGAGCAATCGGCGCTGTGGGCCGGCATCGGCCTGGACGCGGCGGGCATCGAAAGCGCGATCCGCGCTCGTTACGCCGAACTGCTGGGCTGAATCCGGCCCGATTCCGCGGACAGGGGCGAGGCCACTGTCCGCGGTAATGAAACACACTGTTCCGGCCCCGCCAACCTACGAATAAAAGGGTTTTCCCTGGCGATCGGCGGACTATGGGCGATAATGGCCCCCTTCTCAAAGATTCCTAGGCCCGTGCGTTTTCACGACTGACTGCCTAGACAGGTAAGCCGAAATGAATTCTCCGATCGACCCCGCCATCGTGATGCCCGACGTCCAGAGTTCGGCGGACACCCGGCACATCCCGATTCAGCGCGTGGGCATCCGTGGCGTGCGCCACCCCATGTTGATTGAAAGCGGCGACGGCTCGCCCCAGGGCACCGTGGCCAACTGGACGCTGACCGTGGCGCTGCCGCCCGAAGAAAAGGGGACGCACATGTCCCGCTTCGTGGCCCTGCTGGAAAAGTACCGCAGCATCCCCATGACGCCGACCCTGTTCCGCGCCATGGCGGCCGACATGCTGCCGCTGCTGCATGCCGAACGCGGCGACATCACCGCCGCCTTCCCGTACTTCATCAACAAGTCCGCCCCGATCTCCGGCGTGCAAAGCCTGCTGGACTACGAAGTGCAGTGGATCGCGCGCGCCCAGGGCGACGAGGTCGAGTTCGAACTGATCGTGCAGGTGCCCGTCACCAGCCTCTGTCCCTGCTCCAAGGCCATCTCCGAGTACGGCGCGCACAACCAGCGCTCGCACGTCACGGTGTCGGCCATCCTGAACGCCGATATCGGCATGGACGGCGTCATCCGCCTGATCGAAGAAGAAGGCTCGTGCGAACTCTGGGGCCTGCTCAAGCGCCCCGACGAGAAGTACGTCACCGAGCGCGCCTACGACAACCCCAAGTTCGTCGAGGACCTGGTGCGCGACGTGGCCGCCCGCCTGAACGCGCATCCCGGCATCGCCCGCTACCGCGTGGAAGCCGAGAACTTCGAATCCATCCACAACCACTCGGCCTACGCCGTCGTGGAAGGCTGAGCTTTCCGTGAGCCATCCGGCGGCCAATGACTGGCCGCTCATCGCGGGGCTGCAGGAGTGGGAATCGCGGCTGGCCAGCAATCTGGCCGGCCGCGGCCGTTTTGGCGTCGCGCTCTACGAGTTTTTCCGCTTCGGCGTGAAGCAGGCCTGGGCCTGCCTTTTCGGCGGCCTGATGTGCGCGCTGCTGCTCGGCACGCATTGGTGGTATCCGAAGGATGCCGCGCTGGCCCGCTACGACTTCCTGACCCTGGCCGCGCTGGGCATCCAGGCGCTGCTGCTGGCGCTGCGCATGGAAACCTGGAGCGAAGCCCGCGTGATCCTGCTGTTCCATGTGGTGGGCACGGGCATGGAAGTCTTCAAGACCGCTGCGGGTTCGTGGATCTATCCCGAGGCCAGCGTGCTGCGCATCGGCGGCGTGCCCCTGTTCACGGGTTTCATGTATGCGGCGGTGGGCAGCTACCTGGCCCGCGTCTGGCGCCTGTTCGACTTCCGCTTCCGCGCGCATCCGCCGCTGGCGGCCTGCGTGGCGTTGTCGGTGCTGATCTACCTGAACTTCTTTGCGCACCACTACATCATGGATATCCGGTGGGCGCTGTTTGCGCTGACCGCCATCCTGTTCGCCCGCACCTGGGTGTATTTCCGTATCTGGCAGGTCTACCGCCGCATGCCGCTATTGCTGGGTTTCGTGCTGGTGGCCCTGTTCATCTGGTTCGCCGAGAACATCGGCACCTTTGCCAACGCCTGGCGCTATCCGAACCAGTCGCAGGGCTGGCAACTCGTGTCCATCGCCAAGCTGGGCTCATGGTTCCTGCTGATGATCATCAGCTACGTGATGGTCAGCGTGGTCAACCGTCCCCAGGAAATCGATGTTGCCGATTTGCCTCGGCAGGCGGGGCAGGGCGATGGAAATAGTCCGTCCCTTATTTCCTGACCGACCTCTAGCTTGCGCCTGACCGCTCAATCGGTGATAATCGAGAGCTTTCTTGCTCGACCGCCCATGGTTTTTGGGTAGCGGGCTGCCCCTTGCGGGCCACTGTTCAAGATGCATATTGCGATCCGCCCCTGATGGAAAGCGGGGGCGCAGGACGGTCGGCCAGCGAGACATCCTCAAGGAGTTTTACTCATGCGTCACTACGAAGTGGTGTTTATCGTTCACCCCGACCAAAGCGAGCAAGTGCCCGCCATGGTCGAGCGTTACCAAGCGCTGGTCACGGGCCAAGGCGGCTCGGTTCACCGCCTGGAAGACTGGGGTCGCCGTCAACTGGCCTACCCGATCCAGAAGCTCGTCAAGGCTCACTACGTCTGCCTGAACATCGAGTGCGGCCAAGCCACGCTGGATGAGCTGGAACACTCGTTCCGCTACAACGACGCCGTTCTGCGCCACCTGGTCATCAAGACCAAGAAGGCTCAAGCCACGCCCTCGATCATGATGAAGTCGGTCGAACGCGAAGAAGCCCGCAAGGCTTCGGCTGAAGCAGCAGCGCCGGCTCAGGCCGAGTAAGCAGGGCTCACGCAGAGCTCATCCCATGAAGTCCCCTCGGTGCCTGGCAGGATGAACAAGCTGGAACTCAGCGCCCGCGTTCTCGAATGCGAGCCTTTGCGCCACACTCCCGCCGGTTTGCCCGCACTGGAAATGGTGCTGGCGCACGAGTCGGAAGTCATCGAAGCTGGCCACCCGCGCCGCGTCGAACTGACTATCGCGGCCGTGGCACTGGGCGATCTGGCGTTGCTGCTGAAGGACACCGCGCTAGGGTCCGAATTGCTGGTGCAGGGGTTTCTGGCTCCCACCCGCAAGGACTCGGTGAAGGTCAAGCTGCATTTGCAGCAGGCACGCAGGATCAGCGGCAGCGCAGGGCGCGATCCGCTGGTGGCTTGAAGGGAATTGGGCAAGAGGCGCGATGAGCGCCTTCTGATTACGGATAGGTTATGGGGGTTTGGGCCCGTTTTGGGTAGAACCCGGCCCCCTCAAACAAAGAGGCACATATCATGGCTTTCTTCGGAAAACGCAAGGAAAAACGCAAATTCACGCAGCAGAACCCGCTCTTCAAGCGTCGTAAGTTCTGCCGCTTCACCGCTGCCGGCGTGGAAGAGATCGACTACAAGGATCTGGACACCCTGCGCGACTTCGTGCAAGAAAACGGCAAGATCATCCCGGCTCGCCTGACCGGCACCAAGGCAATCTACCAGCGTCAGCTGGACACCGCCATCAAGCGCGCGCGCTTCCTGGCCCTGTTGCCTTACACCGACAACCACAACTAATCCGGGGCACTGAAATGCAAGTTATTCTGCTCGAAAAAGTCGTCAACCTGGGTAACCTCGGCGAAGTCGTCCGCGTGCGTGATGGCTACGCCCGCAACTTCCTGATCCCCCAGCGCAAGGCCCGTCGCGCAACCGACGCCGCCCTGAAGGAATTCGAAGCGCGCCGCGCCGAACTGGAAAAGGCCCAGGCTGAAAAGCTGGCCGCTGCCCAAGCTCTGGGCGAGCGCGTCGCCGGCTTCCAGCTGAAGATCGTCCAGAAGGCTGGCGTCGACGGCCGTCTGTTCGGCTCGGTCACCAACGCCGACATCGCTGAAGGCCTGCGCAAGGCTGGTTTCGAAGCCGTGGAAAAGGCGCAAATCCGCCTGCCCAACGGCCAGCTGAAGTCGATCGGCGAGTTCCCGGCCCAGGTCGCCCTGCACGCCGACGTTCTGGTCGACGTGACGATCCTGGTCGAAGGCGAACTGTCCTAAGCCGGTACCCGCAGTAAAAAAGAAGCCGGCCCGCGCGCCGGCTTTTTTTCTTTTTGCCCATCGCCGTATTGCGTGTAGTCTTCGGACTCCACGATCCAGGCCCCGCGCCGCATTCCTCAGAGGACGTCTTGACTCAGCCCCCCGTGCACCACAACGCGCCCCCAGGCCTGCGAGCCTGGCTGGACAGCGTGGATGCGTCGCGTGAACCTTCGGTGAGGGATGTGACGATAGATGGCGTGCGCTGCATCATCAAGCGCCGCCGTTCCAGCATCGGCCAGGGCGTGAGCTACGCGCTGCGCTATGTGCGCGCCCTGTTCCTGGGCGTGGGGTGCAAGATTTTCCTGGGTGAGTTTCCACGTCCGGGCGTGTTGCTGCGCAACGGCCTGACGCACGAGTCGCAGCGCCTTGCTCAACTTCTGAAGGCCGGTTGCCGCGTGCCCGAGGTCTGGTGGCAGGAGCAGGGTCTGCTGGTGCTGGAATACGTGGGCGAAGACCTGGCCGACCTGATCCGCAACGAGGACACGACATCCCGCTTGTGGCTGGCGCGCGCCGCCGCGGCCGACCTGGCCGCTTTCCATGCCCGCGGCCTGTGGCATGGCGGCGCCCAGATCCGCAACATCACCTTGCAGGACGGCGAGCTCTGGCGCATCGATTTCGAAGAGAACATCGGTTCGACGCTGTCGCGGCCGCTGGCCCAGGCCTATGACCTGTTCCAGATGCTGGCCTCTCTGGTGTCTTTGCGTAAATTGCCGGACGATGTGGCCCGTACGCTGGGTAAACTGGCGTTCGAAGTCTATTTCGAGAGCAACCCAGACCCTGAGGTCCGATCCCGCCTGACGCGCTTGGCGCGCGTGCTCTGCGGCATTGCCGCGCCCTTGCGCGTGGTGCTGGGCCGATTGCCCTCGCGCGATATCCAGGGATTCTTCCGCGTCGCGGACATCCTGCAGCCGTTACTATTGAAGTCATGAATACACCTGCCGACTCCCAGCTCGAATACCTGCGCGTTCCCCCCCATTCCATCGAGGCGGAGCAGTCGGTGCTGGGCGGCCTGCTGCTGGACAATGCGGCCTGGGACCGCATTGCCGACGTGCTGGTCGAAGAGGATTTCTACCGGCACGACCACCGGCTGATTTGGCACCATATCGCCCGCCTGATCGGGCTGGCGCGCCCGGCCGACGTCATCACCGTCCACGAATCGCTGGTCAGCGCAGGCAAGGCCGAGGATGCCGGCGGCCTGGCCTATCTGAACGCGCTGGCCCACAACACGCCATCGGCCGCCAACATCCGCCGTTATGGCGAGATCGTGCGCGAGCGCGCCATGCTGCGCAAGCTGGTCGCGATCGCCGACGAGATCTCCGCGGCCGCCATGAGCCCGCAGGGCAAGGAAGCGCGCCAGCTGCTGGACGAGGCCGAGTCCAAAGTGTTCCAGATTGCCCAGGAAGGCGCACGCGGCGCCGCGGGCTTCCAGGAAATCCAGCCGCTGCTGACGCAGGTGGTGGAACGCATCGATGAGCTCTATCACCGCGAAAGCACCTCCGACGTGACCGGCGTGCCCACGGGCTTCACCGATCTGGACAAGATGACCTCGGGCATGCAGGGCGGCGACCTGATCATCGTGGCCGGCCGCCCGTCCATGGGCAAGACCTCGTTCTCGATGAACATCGGCGAGCACGTCGCCATCGAGGAAGGGCTGCCGGTGGCGGTGTTCTCCATGGAAATGGGCGCGGTCCAGCTGGCCATGCGTATGCTGGGCTCCGTGGGCCTGCTGGACCAGCATCGCATGCGGACCGGCAAGCTGATCGCCGAGGACTGGCCGCGCGTGACCCACGCGGTCCAGCTGATGCAGGACGCGCAGGTCTACATCGATGAATCGCCGGCGCTCAGCCCGATGGAAGTGCGCGCGCGCGCGCGCCGCCTGGCGCGCCAATGCGGCCAGCTTGGCCTGATCATCATCGACTACCTGCAGCTCATGTCGGGCAACGGTTCGGGTGAAAACCGGGCCACCGAAGTGTCGGAAATCAGCCGTTCGCTCAAGGGGCTGGCCAAGGAACTGAACTGTCCGCTGATCGCGCTGTCGCAGCTGAACCGAAGCCTGGAACAGCGCCCCAACAAGCGTCCCGTGATGAGCGACCTGCGCGAATCCGGCGCTATCGAACAGGACGCGGACGTGATCCTGTTCATTTACCGCGACGAGGTCTACAACCCTGATTCGCCGGACAAGGGCACCGCCGAGATCATCATCGGCAAGCAGCGTAACGGTCCCATCGGCTCGGTGCGTTTGACCTTCCAGGGCTCCAGCACGCGCTTCCTGAACTTCTCGGGTGCGCAGCCGCGCGACATGTACTGAGCCTTTTGGCCCCAAGAAAAAACCGCGCTTCGGCGCGGTTTTTCGTTGTGGCTGCGAACTCGCCTCAGGCTTGCGCCTCGGGGCGTTTGCCGAAGCGCGCGGCCAGCACGCCGCACACCATCAGCTGGATTTGGTGGAACAACATCAATGGCAGCACGATTGCGCCCACGGCGTGGCCGGCGAACAGCACCTGCGCCATCGGAATGCCGCTGGCCAGGCTTTTCTTCGAACCGCAGAACAACAGTGTGATGCGGTCTTCGACATTGAAGCCGAACACGCGGCCGGCCAGGGCCGACAGGCCCAGTGCGAGTGCCAGGATGACGGCGCAAGCCACCACCAGGCCGGCCAGCGCGGGGATCGGGGTCGAACTCCACAGGCCTTCGTTGATGGCTTCAGAGAAAGCCGTGTAGACCACCAGCAGGATGGAGCCCTGGTCGACGAACTTCAGCATGGCCTTGCGCTTGTGCACCCAGGCGCCGATCCAGCGGCGGGCGAACTGGCCCAGCACGAAGGGCAGCAGCAGCTGCAGCATGATCTTGCCGACGGCGTCGAACGAGATCGGCGCGCTGCCCGCGTTGGCGACCACCGTGCCCACCAGCAGCGGAGTGATGAAGATGCCGAGCAGGCTTGAGGCGGAGGCGCTGCACACGGCGGCCGGCACGTTGCCGCGCGCCATCGAGGTGAAGGCGATGGCCGATTGCACCGTGGCGGGCAGGCAGCACAGGAACAGGATGCCCAGATAGAGCTCGGGCGTGACCAGCGGCTCCAGCACCGGCTTGAGCGCCAGGCCCAGCAGCGGGAACATCAGGAAGGTCGCGGAGAAGATCGTGAGGTGCAGCTTCCAGTGCGTCAGGCCGGCGATGATGGCCTCGCGCGACAGGCGCGCGCCGTGCAGGAAGAACAGCAGGCCGACCGCGATGTTGGTGATCCAGCCGAACACGACCACGCCTTGCCCGTGGGCGGGCACGATGCTGGCGATGATGACGGTGCAGATCAGGTAGAGGGTGAAGCGGTCGGGAAGTAGGCGGGCAAGGCGTGACATGAGGGATGGAAGGGGGAGGGCGGACGGAAAGCGCCGCGGGCGCCGTAAACGGGCCGTATTGTAGTCCCGGGGACGCCTTGCTTCCTGACAGCCAGTTGTCAGCGCTGCTGGGCCACGGCAGGGCCGTGGCGCCGCGCTCAGGGCGTCATGGCCAGCGCCAGGTCGAACGCCGCGACCAGCGAGGCATGGTCGGCCAGGCCCTTGCCCGCGATGTCGAAGGCGGTGCCATGGTCCACGCTGGTGCGCACGAAAGGCAGGCCCACGGTCACGTTCACGCCATGGTCCAGGCCCAGGTACTTGACCGGAATGAGTCCCTGGTCGTGGTACTGCGCCACCACGATATCGAACTCGCCGCGCCGGGCGCGCATGAAGATCGTGTCGCCAGGCCAGGGACCGCTCGCGTCTATGCCTTGCGCGCGGGCGGCGGCGATTGCGGGTTCGATGATGTCGATGTCTTCGCGGCCGAACTTGCCGCCTTCACCAGCGTGCGGATTCAGGCCCGCGACCGCGACGCGCGGCTGGGCAATGCCCATCTGGCGGCAGGCCTGGTCGGCCAGGCGCATGGCGGTCAGTTCCGCTTGCGGCGTGATGCGCGCGATCACGTCGGCCAGCGCCACGTGTATGGTCACCAGCAGCACGCGCAGCTCGTCGTTGGCCAGCATCATCGCGAAGTCGCGCGTGTCCGAGCGCTCCGCCAGGATCTCGGTGTGGCCGGGGTAGTCGATGCCGCCGGCATGCATGGATTTCTTGTTCAGCGGGGCGGTGACGATGGCGCGGATGCGGCCGGCCCGCGCATCGTCGATGGCGGCGCAGACGTAATCGTAAGCGCCGCGTCCGGCGGCCGCGCTGATCTGTCCCAAGGGCAGGTCGGCGGGCAGGGCGGGGCTGCAGGCGATGACGTTGATGTGGTCCGCGCCCGGCGCTGCCTGGCTGACATCGGCGACCTCGACGATCTCCAGCCTGGCGCCCAGCTGGGCGGCTGCGCGGCGCAGCGCGCCGGCGTCGCCATAGACCACACAAGGCGCGTTCAGGCCTTGCGCGTAGGCCTTGACGACGATTTCGGGGCCGATGCCGGCGGCATCGCCCATGGTGATGCCTACGGGCAGGGAGGTGTTCACGATGCGGGGACTGAGGTTGTGTTGCGGATCAGGGCGGGCTGCCGTCTCACTTCGAGGAATTCTTGGGCGGCTCGATGACGCCGCATTCGAAGGTCACGGTGGCGCGCTTGGGCCCCAGGCCGGTCGCGTGGTTGGACGTGATCTTGGGCTTGACCAGCTTGCGGTCGATCGACTGGCAATACTGTTCGGCCCGCAGCAGGGCCTGGTTCTTGATTTCCACCCAGGTCATCATCTGCGAGCCGGAGCTGTGGGTGACGCTGTAGGTGTCCTTGCCGACGGGCGTCACCTCGCTCATGCTGGAACAGGCGGTCAGCAGGGCAAGCAATACGGCGGCGGGGGCAAGGCGTGCAAACATGGGGTGTCCTGAAATGGCGGTTGCCCTCATTACACCATCATTTCATGGCGCGGCCACGGCGCTGCGGCGGTCTAGCTTGCGGCTCAGGACGATGGAAGTCTGGGTCTGCTTGACCCCGTCGATCAGGCCGATGCGATCCAGCAGTTCGTCCAGCTGTTCATGGGTTTCGCAGCGCAGGAAGATGAGGTAATCGTAGGGGCCGCTGACCGAGGAGACCTCTTCGACCTCGGGCATCTTCTCCAGTTCGCGGATCACCGCGGCGGGGGTCTTGGGCAGCACGCTGATGAAGCAATAGGCGCGCACCGCCGCTTCTTCCAGCAAGCGCCCCAGGCGCACGCCATAGCCCGCCACGATGTGCTCGCGTTCGAGCCGCGCAATGCGCGCAACCACCGTAGTGCGGGCCAGGCCGAGCTTGCGCGCCAGGATGGCCGCGGGTTCGCGCGCATTGGCTTGCAGCAGGCTGAGCAGTTGCCGGTCGATGGCGTCGAGTCGTTCGTTCATACGGGGATGGGCGGCATGGAGCGAGAGGGCGCGAGTGCCGACGGTACAGGCCCGGGCCTGCCCGCGTCAATGCGCGGCAGCCCGCGCACGCCAGCATGGCGCCGCGTGCTAGCCGTCGGATTCGGGCGGAATGCCGCCCTGATAGATGCGCCCGTCGAACTCGAAACGCGTGATGGTCTTGCGCGCGGCATCGAAGATGCGGTCGCGGCTGGCGTCGTCCAGGCCATCGTGGTCGGCGAAGCTGAAGCGGCACAGATCGATGTCGCTATCGTAGAAGGCCGAATGCACATAGCGGCTGACGTCGGCCTCGTGCGCGAAATGCGCGAACTCGCGCAACTGCTCCATTTCGTGGAAGGAGCCGTTGCGGCTGACCAGCAGCATGCCGAACTTGCGCTCTTCGTCGGCGACGGGTTCCGGCGCGGGCAGGGCGTCGGGATGCCGTGTGTCCTGATAATCGAAGCGCGCGCCCAGATCGTGCATGGCCGCCAGCACGCGCTGCCATTGCGCTTCGTCCAGCGTGAGACGGGCCGCAACAAAAAACAGGCGCTGGCGGCCCAGTGAGCGCGGCTCGGCGCCGCCGATAAAACTGTGCCAGGGGATGGCTGCGTCCAGTCCGGCCAGCTCCGCCATGCGCGCGTCGCTGTACCCCAGCCGGTCTTGCAGGCGCCGCATGGACTGGGCGTCCGGCGCAACGTAGTTCTGGATCGTCTTCATCGGAAGCCTCCGGTTGCACCGGATGCTCGCGGGCGCGCAGCCCTGGAAACGGAGCCGGTGACGTGCGCCGCCGTGCCTCTGCGGCTACGCTTCATGCTAGCGCGGCGCGCAGGGCTTGCCTAGCATGGGCGGGCGTGGCGCCATGCTAGGATTTGCGCCGACTTCAATGCCAGGAGGCTTACACATGGACATCCAGGAACAAATCGCCGTCATCGTGCACACCATTTCGCATCAGGGCGGCCGCATCGATGCGCTGAACTCGACCGTGCTGTCGATGCTGCATCTGGCCAAGGCCTCGCCCGGCCTGCGCGAGGCCATCGAAGCCCAGCTCGAACAGAACTATTCCAGCCTGCTGGCCCGCTCCGAGAATCCGCAATACGTGGCCGGTTTCGAGAGCGTGCGCGACATGATTCTGGGCGCACTGAAATAGGCTGCCGTGCCGGTCCAGGCTTGCAAGAGTTACCCACAACTTCTGTGGACAAGCCTTGGGATAGTGCGGGCATAGATGTTCATTTTCCTTTAATTACAAAGGCTTGCATGGGGCGGTCAAACCTGGCTCCAATTGCTCGTTGCGGCAGCGCGCAGCAAGCGCTGCCGCAGGTCATGCAAGCCGGGTAATATGCGGCCCCATGCGGAATCAGTATTCATTGGAATGCCGGGGCGGATCGATCGCGATGCGCGTCTCGGAAGCAGCAAAGCTGGCGGCGTTCGACCCCGGCAAACTTTCCCCCGAGGCGCGCCAGAGCTGGGAGCGCATGGGGCATGGCTTCAAGGCCTGGCACGACTTCGACCAGCGCCATCCCATCCTGCGCCGCCTGGCGCGCTTGCCCCTGGTGGGCCGCTGGTACCGCAACGCGCGGCGCCGTTATGTGCTGCGCGCCAGCGGCAAGCTGGTGGTCTGAGCGCCGTTATTTGCGGCGCTTGCCCAGCAGGTGATACGCCAGCCAGATGAGCGCGCCGATCGCGACGGCCACGGCCAGTTTGGTCTCGACGCCGTGCAGGCGTCCCAGCATGGATTCGATCGTCTGGCCGAACAGATAGCCCAGGGCGCTGAAACACACCGCCCAGATGGCGGCGGCAATGGCGTTGAGCGCCAGGAAGCGCAGCGGCGGCACGCTCGATACGCCCAGGGCCACCGGCCCCACCGTGCGCAGGCCATATAGAAAGCGCAGGCTGAGAATGAAGCCGTGCGGATAGCGGTCCACCGCCGCCAAGGCCTTTTCGAATGCCGGCTTCTGGCGGACCTTCCGGACGTAGCGATGATCGCGATAGCGGCGGCCCAGCAGGAACAAGACCTGGTCCGCAAGGAATGAGCCGGCGAACGCGCACAGCATTACATAGGGCAGGTGCAGCAGGTGCTGGTGCGCCAGGAATCCGGCGAACACGACCACGCTTTCGCCTTCCAGCAGGGTGCCGGCCAGCACCGCCCACAGGCCGTAGTCGACGATGAACTGGTGCAGGGCGGGATTCATCTGGGCCGCTCGCCCACGATGCGCGCGAGCGTCTGCAGGGCAGCGGTGATCTCGGGCGTGGTGCGCTGCCCGCAGCTGATGCGCAGGAAGTGGTTGTAGCGTATGCCGTTGGAAAACATGGCGCCCGGCGCAACCCGGATGCCCTGGCGCAGCGCGGCTTCGAACACGTCCGTGCCGGAACGTCCATCGGGCATTTCCACCCACAGCAGCATGCCGCCCTGCGGCACGCTCAGGCGGGTGCCGGGAGGGAAGTGCGCGGCGATGGTCTCCGCCGTCTGGTCGCGCTGCATCTTCAGGTGCCGGCGCAGGCGCGACAGATGGCGGTCGTAGGCGCGCGAACCCATGAACTCGGCCACGGCGATCTGCGCCAATGGTTCGTTGGGGCGGCTCTGGGCGAACTTCAGCATGGCGATGCGGGCCTTCCAGCGCCCGCCCAGCAGCCAGCCCAGGCGCATGCCCGGCGCCAGCGTCTTGTGCATGGACGAGCAATAGATGACATTGCCGGTCGCGTCCCAGGACTTGGCGGCGGCCAGCGGGGTGTCGTCGTCGGTCAGCGCGCCGTAGGTGTCGTCTTCGATCAGGGGCACCTGCTGGCGTTCGCACAGGGCGACCAGCCGCGCTTTTTCCGCATCGGGCATGACGCAGCCCAGCGGGTTCTGGAAGTTGGGCACCACCACTACGGCACGGATGTTGCCGTGGGTCTGGAACGCCAGGTCCAGCGCTTCGATCGACAGGCCGTGCTGCGGGCTGGTGGGGATTTCCAGCGCCCGCATGCCCAGGCTTTCCAGAATCTGCAGCAGGCCGAAGTAGGCGGGCGATTCGACCGCGATCGTGTCGCCGGGACGCGCCACCGCGCGCAGCGCCAGGTTCAGCGCCTCGATGCAGCCGTGCGTGACGATGACGTCGTCCGGCGTGGCGTTGATGCCGTTGGCCAGCGCGCGGCGGGCGAGCACGGTGCGCAGGTCCGGATGGCCCTGCGGCGGAACCGGGCTGACCAGCACCTGTGGCGACTGGCGCAGCGCCCGCGCCATGGCCTGCTTCAGTTCTTCCAGCGGATAGGCCTCGGGCACCGCCGCGGCCAGGGCGAAGTTGGCGCTGACCGGGTGCGCTTCACACTTGGCCACGAAGTCCGAGACCCGGTCGTGGATGCCCACGTATTGCGCGGCGCCCAGCGTCTGGCGGATGTCCGGCTCGTCCACGGGCGGAATCGTGTTGCGCCGCGGCTTGAGCACGAAGTAGCCCGAGCGCGGCCGCGCTTCGATCAGGCCGTCATCTTCCAACTGGCGGCAGGCCTGCAAGGCCGTGGACAGGCTGACGTGATGGGTGCGCACCAGGGTGCGGACGGAGGGCATGCGCTGGGCGGGCGCCAGCACGCCCGTCTGGATGGCGCGCCGGTAATGGTTGGCCAGGCGTAGATAAAGCGGTTGCGGATCCATGCGCCGATCATGCTCCCCGAGGTTGGTGTGAGACTAGGCACAGATTCAGGCAAAGTACACCATAACAGCGCATAAATCGAGGATCTGCATCGGTACAGAAACCTTGAGAGTGTGACTGTTGCGCATAGCAGGGCGCGCGTAGTCTGTGGTTGTCCGACAGGAGACGACGATGATTGCGACGTACACCCCCGATGCCCAGGCCCGCCGCCTGGAACTTGCCGCCGGCGCCAGCCGGAAACTGGTCCTGCGCGCCGGCGCCACCCTAGTGTGCGTCAGTGGCAGCGTGCGGATCGAGGAACCGGTGAACGGCCCGGAAGCCGCGGGCGGACTGCCTCGCGCGGTTTCGGTGCGCATCAACGCGGGGGAAGGGCATGGCCTGGGCTATGGCGGCGTGGCGCAGGTCACGGCCATCGGCCCGGCCGAGGTGATATGCATGGACATGCCGGGCTATGCACGGCGCTTTTTTCAGGCGGCTGCCGCATTTTTTCAGCTGAATTTGGCCAAAAACCGAAAAAATTCCCTCGGTGCGCTGCACAAGATTTCAAAATGATGTATGATTCACACATCAGACGCGGGGTGGAGCAGTCTGGCAGCTCGTCGGGCTCATAACCCGAAGGTCGTAGGTTCAAATCCTGCCCCCGCAACCAGTTTCAAGCAGAAGAAAGCCGCGATATTCATCGCGGCTTTTTTTTCGCCTCGCGGCTGGATTTTTGGCGCTGCTTGCTCTGCGTCAAACCTTTGTTCCAGTCCGGACTTTCCCTGGTATGCGCGGCCGCACAGGTCCGCAGCCCTGCGCTACCATGGGTCACGCGCGCTACGTTGCCGCACTCGAGGAGGGTCCATGGGAACAGCAAAATACGATCATCCCGGCTATGTCGCCGATACGGGCGCTGACGGCAAGTACCACGTGGGCATCTGGTGCCCCCACGGCTATCCCGCCCATATTCATATCGGCAGGCCCGCCGAACGCGGCGATCCCCAGGCGCTGCTGCGCCTGCGCATACCGGACGGGGTGTTCCAGTCCTTGCCCGACGATCCTGAAACCCTGTGCCGCCGCGCGCTGGGCCAGGCGCTGGGTGCGGGCCTGCTGCCTTCCGTCTCGGTGGACGGGGAATACCAGGAATTGCGCTTCCAGATCGACGCCGAACCCTGGTCCGGCCCGATGCAGTCTGCCGCCCACGCCTGAATCCCGGCGCAAAAAGCCGACTGAATTACCCACAGCAACTGTGGACAAGCCTTGGGATAGCCTCTGCGCATTTCGGGTTTTCCCTGTGATAACAATGACTTGGTAACACCGGTCAATAAACGCCCCACTGGGGCGTTTATTGCTTCCGTCCTGCCCGACGGCCCGGCTATGCGACAATCTTTTCCCTTCCTGGCGTTCCCGCGCCTGTCTTGCCATTCCCACCCGGTTCGTTCCCCATGCTTAGTGCTACGCGTATCCATTCCTGCGGCCTGAAGGCGCCGTTGCCATGAGCCCGGCTGTCGCGCGCGTCGCCGTCATTGGCGGCGGTCCTGCCGGCCTGATGGCCGCCGAGCGCCTGAGCGCGCAAGGCGTGCAGGTGGATGTGTTCGATGCGATGCCATCGGTCGGCCGCAAGTTCCTGATGGCGGGGCGGGGCGGCTTGAACCTGACCCACAGCGAGCCGGCCGAACCGTTTCTGGCACGCTACGGCGACCGCGCGTCCCATGTCGCGCCCTGGCTGCAGGCGCTGGACGCGGGCGGTTTGCGCGAATGGACCCATGGCCTGGGCATCCAGACCTTCGTGGGCTCGTCCGGCCGGGTGTTTCCCCAGGAGATGAAGGCGGCGCCCCTGTTGCGGGCCTGGCTGGCCAGGCTGCGCGCCAGCGGCGTGCGCTTGCATATGCGGCACCGCTGGCTGGGATGGCCGGCGGGTTCCCGGCCTGGCGCGGGCGCGCTGCGCTTCGACTCGCCCGAGGGGGAGCAGCGCTATGCGGCAGACGCCGTGGTGCTGGCGCTGGGCGGAGGCAGCTGGGCCAAATTGGGGTCGGACGGCGCCTGGGTCGACGGCCTGCAATTGCACGGCGTTGCCGTCGCGCCGCTGCGGCCGGCCAATTGCGGATTCGACGTGGCGTGGTCGGACCATTTCCGCGAACGCTATGCGGGACAGCCCGTGAAATCCGTGGCCATGGCCTGCGAAACCGCAGCCGGCGTGACGCCCGCCCGTCAGGGAGAGTTCGTCGTGTCGGAAACCGGCATAGAAGGCAGCCTGGTCTACGCCCTGTCCGCGCCGCTGCGCGACCGGATCGACGCCCAGGGCCATGCCATCGCCATGCTGGACCTGGCTCCGGACTGGTCGCAGGAAAAGGTGATGGCTGCGGTGACGCACCCGCGCGGCTCGCGGTCGATGTCCAGCCATCTGCAGAGCCGGCTGGGGCTGACCGGGGTCAAGGCGGGATTGCTGCGCGAATGCGCCTCGGCGGAAGACTTCCGCGACCCCGAGCGCCTGGGCCTGCGCATCAAGGCCTTGCCGCTGCGTCTGCTGCGGGCGCGGCCCATGGACGAAGCGATCAGCACCGCGGGCGGCGTGTCGTTCGCCGCGCTGGATTCCGGCCTGATGCTGCGCGAAATCCCTGGCGTGTTCTGCGCAGGGGAAATGCTGGATTGGGAGGCGCCGACAGGCGGCTATCTGCTGACGGCCTGCATGGCGAGCGGCGTGGTCGCCGCGGCCGGCGTCATGGCGTTTCTGCGGTCTGGCGGGCGGGCGTTGCCAGGGGCCTGAGGCCGCAAGGGCTCAGGAGCCCGAGGAGTAGGGCGCCAGGCCCAGCGGCGCGCGCGGCGCCAGATCGCCGACGACGTGGCCCACCACGGGCTCGCCGCCTTCCGGTTGCGTGACGATGCCGATGACGCGGGTAATCGCGCTGGCAGGAATGTCCGTGCCGTGCGCGGGATCCTGCACCAGCTGCCAGATGGTGGCTTCTTCGGGGATGGCGTTCTGCTCGGTCAGGTCGGAGCTGTCCAGGCAACTGCGGGCAAAGGCCGACCAGTCCGAGGCATTGCAAGGCAAGCCGTGAGCGGTGGCCAGGCGGGCCAGGGCCAGCGGCGCGTCCGCCTGGCTGGCCGCATGCTGGGCGGCGGCTCCCAGGGAGACATCCAGCGACAGCAGGCGCAGGAACTCTACGACGTTGTCGGTATTCTTCATTGTGCGGTCTCCTGCGGTGACTGTTCTGGTTATGGCCCTGAGCCTGCTGGCAAGCCGGGCGGCGTTTCAGGCCGGGCCTTGGCCCAGCATCGATACCAATGACTGTTTCAGGCGCGCCGAAAAAATCGGTACCGTATGGGATACCCCATCGCGGTCGACGCCCTCTTTGAGTTCGACCGATTGGCCGAGGAAAATATCCGGTGCGGCGCCAATTTCGTTGTAGCGAGCCAGCAATTCGTTCACGTTCTGCTGCGCGTCGGCCAGCGTGCTGCTTTCAGCCAGCTTGCCGGCGGCATGCGCCTGCAAAATGCGATGGAGATCGTCGATGAAGAGCGCCAAAGCCGCCTGCCCGCGGCATTGCGGCTGTTCCCAGCCCCAGCTCTGGTGAGCCGAACCGGCGCTTTGCGATGTGTGTTTCTTGGTCATGTCCGCATCCTAATCGATTGGCGCTAATTGCGCGACAGGCGAACGCAAGCCTTTCCAACGGCGTTTGGTCCTGGGTCTGGCGCTCATGGCGGCAGCCGCGGCGTCCGGTCTGGCCGGTGCGCAAATGAGGGTCTTTGGGGTATGCTGACTTCACTTTCCAAGCCCAGACAGGAGATGTCCATGAAGAACAAAGTCTTTCTCGTCATGTTGCTTTCGATCGCCGCGCTCTCGGCCGGTTGCAACACCGTAGCGGGGGCAGGCAAGGACATCCAGCGGGGCGGCGAGAAGATAGAGGGCGCTGCCACCAAGTAGGCCTTCGCTCCCTGCGCCGCAATCCGGCCCGCAAGCCGCGAGACATGCCTTGGCATCCCTCTCGCGGCTTTTTTGTTGACGCCCGGCTTCGGGGGAAGGGCAGCAGGCGGGGGCGTCGCGAGGACTCTTCCCCCTGGCATAATTCGAGGAGTTGAATTCGATCGTGGGAAGTGTCATGCGCAAGTCTTTGTGGTTGGGAATGGCGTTTGCGGCCTTGTTGGCCGGCTGCGCGAGCAAAGGGGTCTACGAATCCGATGCCGTGCTGACGGAGACCTTCACTGTCAATACCAACTACGAAGCGGCTTTCCGCCGGGCCGGCGAGTACGTGCGCACCTGCCACGTGCAAGTGCAGCATGCGTATAACGTCGCCTATGCCTGGCGCCACGTGAAGGGTGAAAAGGGGGCGCCGGACGAGGTGCAGCTCTATAAGGTGACGGAGCCAGCCAAGGTGCTGGAACTGATCGCCGCCGAAACCGCCACGCCGTCGACGTCCAAGGTGACCATCACGGTGCTGGGCGAGGGGCGTTGGGACGCTGCTGAAATCGCCGCTGCCCGCGCCTCGATCCAGAGCGCCACGCCGGTCTGCCGCAAGGGCGGGGAAGGCTGATCCGTGGACGCCCGCGCCCAGCAGATACGCGCCAGCGGCCTGTCATTCTCGCTACTGGCGGGGGCGTTTCGCTTCCTGGGCTGGCTCAATGGCGGCGCGGCGCTGATCCTGACGGGCTTTTCGCTGGGCGTAGTGGGCGGCGACATCGCCGCGCCGGATCTGCAGCTGCCGCTGGCGCTGTTGCTGGGCGGCCTGCTGGCCGCCTGCCTCGGAATCCTGTTTGCTTACCTGGCGCAGGTCAGCCTGTTGCGCCAGGGCTACACCGGACATCTGACGCGCGCCCACTGGCCCGCGCAGCTTCTGGCCATGGTTTGCTATCTGATCAGCGCGCTCGCCTTCTGCGCCGCCTGCTGGCTGGCGGCGGGACAGGCGATCACGGATGCGCCCCAGACGACTACCGCCTACGTGAGGCGTTAGTTGCGGGTAAACCCGTGTGCGCAAAAGTGTTGGACTTGAATTTGTGTTGAGAATAATATGCGCAGTGCGTATATAAATCTCCTGTTCGGGGCCCGTCATGACCATTTCCCAGCAAGCCTTCCTGCGCGACGCCATGCGACGCCTGAATCTCACCCGCGACGTGTTCGCAACCCGCATCGGCGTCAAACGCCGCGCGTTGGATACCTGGCTGTTGCCTGAGGGCTCGCAGGAATTCCGCGCCATGCCGGAAGTGGTGCAGCGCTTCGTCAGCGAAATCGTCCAGAACGGCGTCTTGCTGGAAAAATATACGCAAAGCGTACAAGAAGGCCCGCTGCGTGACCGCATCGCGGTGGAAGGCAAGCACCAACTGCTGTCGGTGGACCAGTTCACCCGCGAATCGGTCGAGGACCTGTTCCGCGTGGCCGACATGATGCAGCCCATTGCCCGCCGCCAGAAGGTGTCCCGCGTGCTGGAAGGCGCGGTGCTGGGCAACCTGTTCTTCGAGGCCAGCACCCGTACCCGCGTGAGCTTCGGTTCCGCGTTCTGCCGCCTGGGCGGCTCGGTCTGCGACACCACCGGCTTCACGTTTTCGTCCATGGCCAAGGGCGAGTCGATCTACGACACCAGCCGCGTCATGAGCGGCTACGTCGACGCCATGGTCATCCGGCATCCGGACCAGGGTTCGGTTGCCGAATTCGCGCGCGCCACCAACATCCCCGTGGTCAACGGCGGTGACGGCCCCGGCGAGCATCCCAGCCAGGCCCTGCTGGACCTGTACACGATCCTGACCGAGTTCTCGCGCCTGGGCAAACTGCTGGACGGCGCCCACATCGCCATGGTCGGCGACCTGAAGTACGGCCGCACCGTGCACTCGCTCATCAAGTTGATGGCGTTGTACAAGAATGTGAAGTTTTCGCTGGTGTCGCCCAAGGGCCTGGAAATGCCGGCCTACATCATCGAGCAGGCCAGCCGCAACGGCAACATCATCGAGCAGAAGAGCACGCTGGCCGAAGGCCTGGCCGGCGCCGACGTGATCTACGCGACGCGCGTGCAGAAAGAGCGCTTCGCCAACGAGGAGAACGAAGGCTACACGCCGGACTTCCAGATCAGCCGCGCCATCATCGACGCCTACTGCGGCCCCGATACCATCGTGATGCACCCGCTGCCGCGCGACAGCCGTCCCGGCGCCAATGACCTGAGCGTGGACCTGAACCACGATCCGCGCCTGGCCATCTTCCGCCAGACCGACAACGGCATCCCCATCCGCATGGCGATCTTCGCGGTGCTGCTGGGCGTGGAAGGCTTGGTGCAGCATTCCTTGCGCGACGTGACCTGGCAGCATCCCTCCCACGTCGGTCCGGACGATTCCGCCTTTCACGGACTCGAATAAGCGCGCGGCTCCGGGCCGAATTCCCCTCTGAACCAGGCCCCTGCGCGGCCTGGTCGCGGGGTTTTCAAGCATAATCCGCGCTGGCTTTTTTTCTGTCGCGTGTCGTTTCCGGACACGCCGTGGGGCCTGCGGACGGATTATCTATGTCTACAAGCAGTATTGGCGTTCCGCCAACTTCCGATCGTCACGCCGGCTCATCCGGCCAGGCGTGCTATCTGAGCGCGTCCGACGAGCAGGCCTGGATAGCGGTCTACCAGTCGGTTGACGCCTATACGCGCGGGCAGGTCGCCGCGGTGGTGGGCGACAGCCTGTCCGCCCTGGTCGACGCCTTCTATTCCACGCTGCTGGCCGATGCCGAGGCCGGCCCCCGCCTGTCCCACGACATCGTGTCCAGCCGCCTGCATGCCGGCATGACCCGCTGGCTCAAGGGGTTGCTGTGCGTGCGCGACCAGGGCGATATCGCCGCCCTGATGGCCACGCAGAAAAAAGTGGGCGAGGTGCACGCCCGCGTCCACATCCCGATCCATCTGGTGATGGCTGGCGCCCGTATCCTGAAGAACGAGATCGCGTTGCGCCTGCGCGCCAGCGACCTGGACGGCATGGCCGCGTCGGTCGCCACCCAGTACGTGTGCAACTTGTTCGACCTGGCGGTCGAGCAGATGAGCCGCGCCTTCATGCGCGACATCAGCCGCGGCGCCCGCAACGACGAGGCCTACCGTCTCTTCGCCCTGGGGCAGAACATTTCCACGGAACGCGAACGCCAGCGCGCCGCCTTGCTGGAGTGGAGCCAGTCGGTGCTGATCGGCTTGCATTACCGCGCGCCGGGGCAAAGCCTGCCGCGGCTGGCGGCCTCGGAATTCGGATTGTGGCTGCAACACAAGGGCGGGGCGATGTTCGAAAGCGCCCCGGGCCTGCAGCAGATCACGGACGCCGTCGCGCAGCTGGACGGGGTAGTGCTGCCGCAATTGATGCGCGGCGAAGAACAGGGTCTCGCCGCTTCGATGCCGGACCACGTGCGCGAGTTGCAGGAGCTGGTGGCGCGCATCAAGCACCTGCTCAACGGCCTGTTCGACATGGTGGCCGAGATCGAGAGCGGCAGCGATCCGCTGACCAATGTGCTGAACCGGCGCTTCCTGCCCTCGGTGGTCGGGCGCGAAATCTCGATCGCGCGGCGCCAGCGCAGCTCGTTCTCCGTTCTGCTGCTGGACATCGATCATTTCAAGGCCATCAACGACCAGCACGGCCATTCCGGCGGCGACCAGGTGTTGCGCCAGTTTGCGGAAGTGCTGCATCAATCGTGCCGCTCCAGCGATTTCGTGTTCCGCTACGGCGGCGAGGAATTCCTCGTGGTGCTGGTGGATGCGCAACAGGAGGCCGCGCTGGCGACGGCCGAGAAGCTCGGCGCGGAGATCCGCCGCCATGTCTTCACCATTCCCGAGGCAGCGCCGCTGCACATCACGGCCAGCATCGGCGTGGCGACCTTCGACGGCCATCCGGACTATGCCTATCTGATCGACCGCGCGGACCAGGCGCTGTACCAGGCCAAGCAGGCCGGCCGCGACCGGGCCGTGGCGGCCTGAGGCCCAGCTCGCGCGCATGAAAAAGGCCGCCCGGTCAAGGGCGGCCTGCGGTTTGCCTGGCGCCAGGGCGCCTGAGGCTTACACCTTCTTTTCGCCGCCCAGCGCGTCGACCAGCTCGGCCATCATCTTGGCCAGTTCGCCCGTCATCAGCATCATGTCGGAATCGAACTTCTCGTCGTCGTTGGCGGCCACGCCTTCGTTGCCTTCCTTCAGCACGTCCAGGGGTGCGACGCGCTTGACGTCCAGGCCTTCGGTGAGCACGAACGAAATGCGGTCGGCCCAGGTCATGGCCAGGCGGGTGCACTGCTTGCCCGACTGGATATGGCGGCGCACGTCATCGGCGTCGATCGAGTGCTTGACGTAGCGGATCGCCGCGCCGCTTTCGCCCGACGAACGCAGCTCGGTGTCCTGGTCGATCGAGAAGTTGGCCGGAGCCTCGTCCTCGGCCAGCCAGCCGGTCATGGCCGAGGCCGGCGACTGCGCCACGTACAGGTTTTCGAGCGGGAAGGGATCCACGCACTTGGCCAGGAGGCCGATGACTTCGTCGGCCTTGGCCGAAGCGGCCGCATCGATCACCAGCCAATGGTTCTGCGGATCGATCCAGACGCGGGTGTCGCGGTACACGCTGAAGGCGCGCGGCAGCAGCTCGTCGGTGACGCGCTCCTTGATTTCCTTCATCTGCTTGCGGCCCGGCTTGTAGCCTTGCTGCTCTTCGATTTCCTGGGCGCGGGCCTTGGCAACCTGGTTCACCACGGTGCCCGGCAGCAGCTTCTTTTCGGCGCGCAGGCTCAGCAGGATCTGGCCGTTGACCACATGCGCCAGGCCGCCGTTCTCGCGCGGAGGAACCCAGCCCAGGCTTTGCATTTCGAGGTTGTTGCCGCTTTGGTAGGCATGCCGCGCGAGCGTTTCTTCAAGCTGGTCGCCGACCAGCGTCCACGGCGAGGAGAGGCGATAAATCTTGAGATTCTTGAACCACATGAGCGTCGGCCAAAAGGGTTGATTCTATACGACGCGGCCGCTTTGCCGAAGTGCGGCAATACCGCAGCGTGATGCGACACCTTCTGTCACTGACAGCGGCGAGCCGATGCGCTACTGTCCGCGCAGCAAGTCGAACTGGAGATAAAAAATGAAGATCATCGGCGCCATTCTGATCGTCCTGGGCATCGCCGCCCTGGCCTACAAGGGCTTCAACTACAAGTCCGAGGAGACCGTGCTGCAGATCGGTTCGGTGAAGGCCACCGCCGAGACCGAGAAGTCGGTGGCGATTCCGGCCTGGGCCGGCATTGCGGCCATCGTGGCCGGCGTGGTGGCAATCGGCGTGGGCATGCGCCGCTGATTGCGGGCGGCCGCGACCGCTGTCGGCAGGATCCGATCATGGCGACCGAGAGGTCGCCATTTTCACGTGCGCGGCATAAAAAAAAAGCGGCCCGGCTCATTGAGGGCCGGGCCGGTACGGGAGCACGCAATACCGCGTCATAAAAGGCTCGCGGGGAACGCGGTATCGGTGTCAGAACACTGGCCCTGCAATCGTCCGACAGGGGGATCAATCGTCGGTCGATCTGGCGCAAGGCCGTAATCTGAGCAGCCAGTCTAATGGGGCGGGTCTGACATGGTCCTGAAAGTGCGGGCCTCTTTTTAGCCCGCTCGCTCCCTGGAGGCGGATCCTGCTTGATTGCGCGCAAAAAAAAAGCTCCATAAGGAGCTTTTGAAAGGCCGGGCGGGCGCAGCAGTCCCGTCCGGCGGGGGATGGCCTTTTAAGCGTTGATGTCGTTGTCCTTGGATTCGCGCACGAACAGCGTGCCGATGACCAGGGTCATGACTGCAATGATGATCGGGTACCACAGGCCGTCGTAGATGTTGCCGGTGGCCGCGACCACGGCGAAGGCGACCGGGGGCAGGAAGCCGCCGAACCAGCCGTTGCCGATGTGATACGGCAAGCTCATCGACGTGTAGCGGATGCGCGTCGGGAACATTTCCACCAGCATGGCTGCGATCGGGCCGTACACCATGGTCACGTAGATCACCAGGATGGTCAGCAGCACCACGACCATGACGTTGTTGCTCTGGGCCGGATCAGCCTTGGCGGGGTAGCCGTGGCTGCGGATCGCGGTGGTCAGGGCCTTGTCCAGTTCGGCGGCCTTGGCCTTGAAGTCGGCGGGGGCCATGGTCTTGCCGTCGAACGAGGCGAACTCGTCGTTGCCGATCTTGACCTTGGCGACCGAGCCGGCCGGCGCCGCTTCGTTCTTGTAGTTCACCGAGTTGCGGGCCATGAACGACTTGACCACGTCGCAAGAACTGGTGAAGGACGAAGTGCCTACCGGGTTGAACTGGAACGAGCAGGTGGCGGGGTCCGCGATCACGGTGACCGGGGCCGTGGCCTGGGCCTTTTCCAGCGCCGGGTTGGCGAAGTGCGTGATGCCCTGGAAGATCGGGAAGTACGTCGCCGCGGCGATCAGGCAGCCGGCCATGATGATGGGCTTGCGGCCGATCTTGTCCGACAGCGCGCCGAAGATCACGAAGAAAGGCGTGCCGATCAGGAGCGCGATCGCGATCATGATGTTGGCGGTATTGGCGTCGACCTTCAGCGTCTGCGTCAGGAAGAACAGGGCGTAGAACTGGCCCGTGTACCAGACCACGGCCTGGCCGGCGGTCAGGCCCAGCAGCGCCAGGATCACGACCTTCAGGTTCTTCCACTGGCCGAACGATTCGGCGATCGGCGCCTTGGAACCCTTGCCTTCTTCCTTCATGCGCTGGAAGGTCGGCGATTCGCTCAGTTGCAGGCGGATCCACACCGAGATGCCCAGCAGGACGACCGAGATCAGGAACGGAATGCGCCAGCCCCAGGCCTTGAAGTCGTCTTCGCCCATGAACGTGCGGATGCCGAGGATGACCAGCAGCGACAGGAACAGGCCCAGGGTCGCGGTGGTTTGGATCCAGGATGTGTAGAAGCCGCGGCGGCCATGCGGCGCGTGCTCGGCCACATAGGTCGCGGCGCCGCCGTACTCGCCGCCCAGCGCCAGGCCTTGCAGCAGGCGCAGGACGATCAGGATGGCGGGAGCGGCCAGGCCGATGCTGGCGTAGCTGGGCAGCACGCCGACCAGGAACGTGGACAGGCCCATGATCACGATCGTGACCAGGAAGGTGTACTTACGTCCGACCAGGTCGCCCAGGCGGCCGAACACCAGGGCGCCGAACGGGCGCACGGCGAAACCGGCCGCAAACGCCAGCAGGGCGAAAATGAAGCCCGCGGTGGGGTTCACACCCGAGAAGAAGTGTTGCGCGATGATGGCGGCTAGCGAGCCGTACAGATAGAAGTCGTACCACTCGAAAACCGTGCCCAGCGACGACGCAAAGATGACGCGGCGTTCATCCTTGGTCATCGGGCGCGGATCCGCGGATGGGCCGCGGCCTGCCATGGTTGTTGTGCTCATGATGTCTCCTCGGTTTTATGGCCGGCGGTGGTCCGCCGTGCTGCGCCCGCCGCCGGCGAGCCGACATTGAGCTATATGCAACATTGGGGGGTGAGGCTGACGAGGTTCTGACGGGATACTTACTTGAGTCTTAAAATTGAAACTGAAAGTAACGTCTCCCTGGGAGGCTAGGGATAGTCCTAGGAGACGTCGGAGAGGTCTGACAACTCAGCGTAGAGCGGAAAGATCACGCGGATCCGCATGCCGGGCAGGTTCGAATACGTCGTGGGGTGATCGCTGATTTCGACGCTGGCCTGGTGCTTCTGGGCGATCTCGCGCACGATGGCCAGACCCAGGCCGCTGCCGTCGGACTGGGTGCCCAGCACGCGATAGAAGCGGTCGAACACGCGTTCGCGTTCCTCGGGCGGAATGCCTGGCCCGGAATCCTCCACCTCCAGCACCGCGTGTCCGTCCTGGACCTGCGCACGGACCGTGATGTGGCCGCCGCGCGGCGTGTAGCGCAGCGCGTTGTCCACCAGGTTGTTGAGCAGTTCGGCCAGCAGCAGGGGGTTGCCGTTGATCTCCACCGGCTGGTCCGAGCCTTCGAAGCCCAGGTCGGTACTCAGCGAGAGCGCCTGCGGCACCCAGTGCATGGCCTGTTCGTAGGCGATGGCGTTGATGTCCGTGCGCGTCATGCCGATGGCGCTGGGGTTCTCGGCCCGGGCCAGCAGCAGCAGCTGGTTCACCAGGCGCGTGGCGCGTTCGGAGCCGGTCACGAGCTGGCGCAGGCTGGACTGCATTTCCTCGGGGCTGGCGTCGCGCAGGGCCAGTTCGGCCTGCGTGCGCAGGCCGGCCAGCGGGGTCTTCAATTGGTGCGCGGCGTCCGCGACGAAGCGGCGCTGCGCCTGCACGTTGGACGAAAGCCGATCCAGCAGGTCGTTCATTGCGGCCACCAGGGGCGCGATCTCGGTGGGGGCGGCGCGCTCGTCGATGGGCGACAGGTCGTCGGGCCGGCGGGCCCGCAGGCGCTGCTGCAGCGCATTCAAAGGCGCCACTCCGCGCGACAGCCCGAACCACACCAGCAGCACGGCGACAGGCAGCACCACGAACTGCGGAATGATCACGCCCTTGATGATGTCGTTGGCCAGTTGCGTGCGCTTTTCGACCGTTTCGGCGGCGATCAGCAGCGCCGGCTGGGTATCGGGCAGATGCAGGTCCACCCAGGTGAACGCCAGCCGGACCCCGAAGCCGCGCAAGGTCGCGTCTTCGTACTGGACTTCGCCGGGGCGGGGCTGGCCCACGGTGGAAGGCAGGGGCAGGGCGCGGTCGCCGCCCAGGTATTCGCCGCGGCTGCCCAGCGCCAGCCAGAACACGCTATCGGTCTCGTCGGCGTGCAACACCTCGCGCGCGGTGTTGGTCATCTTCAGCACGGCCCGGCCGTCCTGCGCGTGCACCTGCAAGGTCAGTACATGGAGGTTGTTGGCCAGCGCGCGGTCGTAGGGCACGTTGGCGATGTTCTGGGCCACCACATAGGTGATGGCCACGCTCATCGGCCACAGGAGGAACAGCGGCGCCAGCATCCAGTCGAGGATTTCGCCCAGCAGGGAGCGCTGCGGCGGCGCGAAGCTCGGGCCCTTGGCCCCCGCCCGCATGACATCCAGTGCTTCCTGGTTCAGCGCTTCCGGCGGCGCCGCTTCAGCTTGCGAGGTACGCCGCACCCTGGTCCCGCTCAAGACAGTAGCCCAGGCCGCGCACGGTCACGATCTTCACGCCGCTGGGTTCCAGCTTCTTGCGCAGGCGATGGACGTAGACCTCGATGGCGTTGGTGCTGACCTCTTCGCCCCATTCGCACAGGTGGTCGACCAGTTGCGTCTTGCTGACCATGCGGCCGCTGCGGGTCAGGAGGATCTCGAGCAGGCTGACTTCGCGCGCCGACAGGTCCAGGGTCTGGTCGTCGACCATGGCGACGCGGCCGGTCTGGTCGAACAGCAGGCGGCCGTGCTTGATCATGGTGGCGCCGCCGCCCGCGCCGCGCCGGGTCAGGGCCCGTACGCGGGCCTCGAGCTCGGACAGCGCGAAAGGCTTGGCCATGTAGTCGTCGGCGCCCAGGTCCAGGCCTTTGACGCGCTGTTCGATGCTGTCGGCCGCCGTCAGGATGAGTACCGGCAGGGCGGAATTGCGGGCGCGCAGGCGGCGCAGCACTTCCAGCCCGGCCAGCTGCGGCAGGCCGAGGTCGAGGATGAGCAGGTCGAATGCCTGGGCCGCCAGCGCCGAATCGGCCGCCAGTCCGTCGCGCACCGCATCCACGGCATAGCCGTTGTGGCGCAACGAGCGGGACAGGCCGTCGGCCAGGATGCTGTCGTCTTCGGCGATCAGGATACGCATGGGCTACAGTGAGAAAAGGCCCCGCGGCGCAAAGGGGACAAAACGCCGGGTTCGTCTGGCATTCTGGCATAGGGCGCCAAGCTTGCCACTCAGGGTATACGTGCAAAACACTGGCACACTGGTTTTATGTACAGTATAATCCGATGCCATAATCTGACCCGTTGCTCAAAGCACCCGCCTAACCCTGCGGCACTTCCCTAGACACCAGATACGTTACAGACAGGACTCTACATGGACGACAAAACCACCAAGGCCGCCGCATCGGAAAAGGCCAAGGCGCTTGCCGCCGCGCTTTCGCAGATCGAAAAGCAGTTCGGCAAGGGCTCGATCATGCGCTACGGCGACAACGATGTTTCGCATGACATCCAGGTGGTTTCCACGGGCTCGCTCGGTCTGGACATCGCGCTGGGCGTCGGCGGCCTGCCGCGAGGCCGCGTGGTTGAAATCTACGGTCCGGAATCCTCGGGCAAGACCACGCTGACGCTGCAAGTGGTCGCTGAAATGCAAAAGCTGGGCGGCACCTGCGCCTTCGTCGACGCCGAACACGCGCTCGACGTGCAATACGCCTCCAAGCTGGGCGTGAACCTGGCCGACCTGCTGATCTCGCAGCCGGACACGGGCGAGCAGGCCCTGGAAATCACCGATGCGCTGGTGCGCTCCGGTTCGGTCGACCTGATCGTCATCGACTCGGTGGCCGCGCTGGTGCCCAAGGCCGAAATCGAAGGCGAAATGGGTGATTCCCTGCCCGGCCTGCAAGCCCGCCTGATGAGCCAGGCGCTGCGCAAGCTCACCGCCACCATCAAGAAGACCAATTGCATGGTCATCTTCATCAACCAGATCCGCATGAAGATCGGCGTGATGTTCGGCAACCCCGAAACCACCACCGGCGGCAATGCGCTCAAGTTCTACGCCTCCGTGCGCCTGGACATCCGCCGCATCGGTTCCATCAAGAAGGGCGACGAAGTCGTCGGCAACGAAACCCGCGTCAAGGTCGTGAAGAACAAGGTCGCGCCGCCGTTCAAGCAGGCCGAATTCGACATCATGTACGGCGCCGGCATCTCGCGCGAAGGCGAAATCATCGACCTGGGCGTGGCCGCCAATGTGGTGGACAAGTCCGGCGCCTGGTACAGCTACAACGGCAATCGCATCGGCCAGGGCAAAGACAATGTCCGCGAGTACCTGAAAGAACACAAGGAACTGGCCATCGAAATCGAGAACCGCGTTCGCGAGAACCAAGGCATCGTCAGCCGCGCGGCAGAATTCGTGCCGACCGCGGAAGATACCTCCGAAGAGTAATCGGATCGGTGGCGGGCCTGGCGCGGCGCAATTCAGCTTCGCCGCAAACGGCCGGCCTATCGCGTCGGGGCAGCCCGAACAGTTGCGGCAGGCGCCAGGACGGGCCTGCCGTTATGCATAGCAAGCAGGAAACGCATGAGCTGGAAACCGCCGCCCGCTTCAGCCGAACGCCTACGCGCCAAGCTGGACGATGAATTCGAAACCGTGGCCAAGCCCCAGGGCTTGCGCCGCACTTCGGATGCGCGCCGCGATCAGGAAGCGGAATCCAGCGATGCGCCAGATCAGTGGAGCCGCAGCTCGGAAGCCGGCAATGCGCGCCGCGGCCGCCGTGCCGTCGCCGGAGCCGAGGACGGCCCGGATGCGGACGGCCAATCCGCCCGCAAGGGGCCGTCGCTGAAGATGCGGGCCGTGGGCTATCTGTCGCGGCGCGAGCATGCCCGCGAAGAGTTGGCGCGCAAGCTTGCCGCCTACGCCGAGGACCCGGGCGAGGTCGAGGCCGTGCTGGATGCCCTGGAAAAAGAAGGCTGGCTGTCCACCGAACGTTTTGCGCAAAGCCTGGTGCACCGCCGCGCATCGCGCCAGGGGGCGGCGCGCATCGTGCAGGAATTGCGCCAGCATGGGGTGGACGACAACCAGGTCGCCGAATTGCGCGAACAGCTGCGGGCCACCGAGTACGACCGCGCGCTGGAGGTCTGGAAGAAGCGCTTCAGCGCCAAGCCGGAAGACCGCGCGGCCTACGCCAAGCAGGCGCGCTTTCTGGCCAGCCGCGGCTTTGCGCATGACGTGATCCGCCGGATACTGGGCGAGGGCGACGAGGATTGAGCAGCCCTGTGCGGGGCTTGTCCGTACGCCCATGAAAATCCGCCGTGGCGGATTTCCCAAAAAGCGAGGCGACGGGCCTTATTCCTGGATGGCAGACAGGAAATCCGGGTCCTTGGCCAAAGCTTCGGTGCTGAGCCGTATCGAATCGTTTAGCGAAGTGAAGAAATTGGCGAACTTGTTCGTGCGTCGCTTGGTTTCCTTGGTTTGCGTGTACACGGGCTTCTGCGTGGCCTTGTCGGTCACGACATAGGCGATACGCAATGTCCAATCCACCGAGTACCCCAGGTCGTCCGCCAGGAATTCCTCGACTTCGGCGGTCAATAGACGGCGCTGTTGGTTGCCATTGACCTTGACGCCGATGAAGCGCAGTTCGGCAAAGGTGGCATCCCGGACAAAGTCCTTGACGTCCTTTTCGAGCAATATGCTGCCGATTGCGGTGTTGCGGATCTGATTCGGAGCGATTTGCGGGGCGCGGTAGCTGCCAGTGGAGTTCGGTGAGCTGGCCTGCTGCGAGGTCGACAGGCCGGCGTTGGCGTAGCGCTGGGGTTTGGGCTGTTCTGCCGCCTCTTTCTTGTTGGGTTCGTAGGTGAAATCGCCGACTTCGACAGCCCCTTCAGCGCTGATCACCGAGGAAGGCGAGTACTGCACCGGGAGCGTGTTCGGAACGTTGCCGCAACCCGCCAGCAAGGCGATGGAAGCAAGAATGGCCGAACGGCCGATAACGCGCGCTGAGAACAACGATGGCAAGAGCATGTTTTTGCTGCTGGCTCGAAGGTTTGAGGGAGCAGCATTCTAAGCCTTATGTACTAAATTGAATCTTATTATTTTTTAATGTATCGCGAGTCGGCGACATACGGCAGGGGCGCTATTTTGCCGACTTGATCCCCGACAAGGTCTTGAAGCACACATCCCGGGTAATGGTCAGGAACTCATCGATGTATGAGGCCTCCGTGTCCTCGCTGCGCACCGTCGCATACAGCGTGCGCCACACGCCTTGCGGACCCAGCCGGCACAACCGCAGCCAACCCTGATTCATGTATTCCGTCAGCGCCCAGTTGGGCAGCGCGGCCACGCCGCGGTTGCTGGCCACCAGTTGCGCAATGATGGGGGTGAGTTCCGCGCGGCGGATGGCGGCCGGCTCCACGTCGGCGGGGTCGAGGAAGGCCGTGAAAATGTCCAGGCGCTGCTTGTCCACGGGATAGGTGATGAGCGTCTGGTCGGCCAATTGGTCCGGCATGACGAACTTGCTGCCGGCCAGCGGATTGGATTCCGACACGGCCAGCACCAGCTCGTACTTGAACAGCGGCAGGTATTCCACTGCGTCCAGCGGCTGGGGATCGGAGGTGATAACCAGGTCCAGGTCGCCGCGCACCAGGGCGGGCAGGGGAGCGAAGGAAAACGCCGCCGACAGATCCAGCGCCACGTCCGGCCATTGCACGCGGAAGGCATCCAGGGCCGGCATCAGCCACTGGAAGCAGGAATGGCAGTCGATGGCCAGGTGCAGCCGGCCGGTGCGGCCCGCGGCCAGCCGCTGCAGGTCCCGTTCCGTGGCGCGGATGCGCGGCAGCACTTCATCCGCCAGCGCCAGCACCCGCAGTCCCGCCGTCGTCAGCCGTGCCGGTCGCGTGCGGCGGTTCAACAACGGCGTGCCCAGCCGGGTTTCCAGGTCGCGCAACTGGTGCGACAGGGCCGATTGGGTCAGATGCAGGCGCTCGGCGGCTTCCTGCAGGCTGCCGCCGTCGCGGATGGCGGTAAGCGTTTCAAGATGGCGGACTTCAAGCATGGGTGCCTGCAGGGATGGGAAATAAGCTCATATTTTATGAGATTTTCTCATTCTATAAATGTAGACATTGATTTTGATTCATTTTGATTTGGCCTCAAAATGGCTGTCACTTGAACAAATTTTGTCTAACGGTGGTGATCCATGACTACGATTCATAATTTGGGGTTCCCCCGCATCGGCGCGCAGCGTGAACTGAAGCGCGCGGTCGAAGCCTATTGGGCCGGCCGGCAGACCGCCGGGGATCTTGAGCAGACGGGCCGCGAGCTGCGCGCCAGGCACTGGAAGCTGCAGGCCGCCGCCGGCCTGAAGTTCGTGCCGGTGGGCGACTTCGCCTGGTACGACCAGATCCTGGAATGGACCACGCTGCTGGGCGCCGTGCCTGCCCGCTTCGCCCAGAACGACAGCGAACCCGTCACGCTGGACACGCTGTTCCGCATGGGCCGCGGCCGCGCGCCGTCGGGCAAGCCCGCCGCCGCCTGCGAAATGACCAAGTGGTTCGACACCAACTACCACTACATCGTGCCGGAACTGGCGCCGGGCCAGACCTTCCGCATCGCCCGCGAATCGCTGTTCGAACAGGTCCGGGAAGCGCAGGCCCAGGGTTGCGCGGTGAAGCCCGTGATCCCCGGGCCGTTGACCTGGCTGTATCTGGGCAAGGGCGACGCCTTTGCCGCGGGCGCCGCCGATGAGGGCAAGCTGCAACTGCTGGCCGCGCTGCTGCCGGTCTACCAGGAAGTGCTGGCGCGCTTCGCCAAGCTGGGCGTGCAGTGGGTGCAGATCGACGAGCCCATTCTGGCGCTGGACCTGCCGCAAGCCTGGCGCGGCGCGTTCAAGCAGACCTATGAGCAGCTCTCTGCCAGTCCGGTCAAGCTGCTGGTGGCCACGTACTTCGACGGCCTGAAGGACAATCTGCCGACCGCTCTGGGCCTGCCCGTGGCCGGCTTGCATGTGGACCTGGTCCGTGCGCCCGAGCAACTGGCGGAAGTGGCCGCCGGCCTGGGCGCCGAGCAGGTGCTGTCCGCTGGCGTCATCAACGGGCGCAACATCTGGCGCACCGACCTGGACGCGGCCATCGCCACGTTGACCCCCATCAAGCAGCAATTGGGCGACCGCCTGTGGCTGGCGCCGTCGTGCTCGCTGCTGCACGTGCCGGTGGACCTGGCGCATGAAACCGAGCTGGACACGGAACTCAAGAGCTGGCTCTCCTTTGCCGCGCAGAAGCTGGAAGAACTGAGCCTGCTGGGCCGCGCCCTGGACCGCGCCACGCAAGCCGCCGCGCAGGACGGCCTGGCCAAGCAGCGCGCCGCGCTCGCCGCCCGCCGCGCTTCGACGCGCATCCACAATCCGGCCGTCGCCCAGCGCATGGCTGGCGCTGCCGCGGTGTCGCGCGACCGCGCGCCGTTCGCCGGCCGCATCGCCCGCCAGCAGGAACAGCTGGGCCTGCCCGCCTACCCGACCACGACCATTGGTTCCTTCCCGCAGACCGCGGAAATCCGCGCCTTGCGCCGCGACTGGAAGTCGGGCGCATTGACGGACTCTGGCTACGAAGCCGCCATCCGCAAGGAGATCGAGGAAGTCATCCGCTTCCAGGAAAAGGTGGGCCTGGACGTGCTGGTGCACGGCGAACCCGAGCGCAACGACATGGTGGAGTACTTCGGCGAGCTGCTGGCTGGCTTCGCCTTCACCAAGAACGGCTGGGTTCAGAGCTATGGCTCGCGCTGCGTCAAGCCGCCTGTCATTTTTGGCGACGTCGCGCGTCCGGCGCCGATGACGGTGGGCTGGTCGTCGTACGCGCAGTCGCTGACCGACAAGCCGGTCAAGGGCATGCTGACCGGCCCGGTCACCATCCTGCAATGGTCGTTCGTGCGCGACGACCAGCCGCGCGAGCAGACTTGCCGCCAACTGGCGCTGGCGCTGCGCGACGAAGTGGTGGACCTGGAAGCCGCCGGCATCAGCGTCATCCAGATCGACGAGCCCGCCATCCGCGAAGGCCTGCCGCTGCGCCGCGCCGATTGGCAGGCCTACCTGGATTGGGCCGTGGATTGCTTCCGCCTGTCGACCGCCGGCGTGCGCGACGAAACGCAGATCCACACCCATATGTGCTATTCGGAGTTCAACGACATCATCGAGTCCATCGCCGCCATGGACGCCGACGTGATCACGATCGAAACCTCGCGCTCCAACATGGAGCTGCTCAAGGCGTTCGAGGACTTCCGGTATCCGAACGATATCGGTCCCGGCGTGTACGACATCCATACGCCGAACGTGCCTGAAGTGGATTGGATGGTCGGCCTGATGCAGAAGGCCTCGGCCCGTCTGCCCAAGGAGCGTCTGTGGGTCAATCCTGACTGCGGACTGAAGACGCGCGCCTGGCCTGAAACCGAAGCCGCGCTGATCGGCATGGTGCAGGCGGCCCGAGCCTTGCGCCAGGCGGCCTGAGCAGACAGCTTGCCGCAACGCCGCCGGATCCCTTGGGGCCGGCGCCAGCCCTGATCCGCGCATGCCGCGCGCGGATCAGGGCTTTTTCTTTGCGGCCGCAAGATCCCGGTGATGGCTGCAAGCCACAGCTGGGGCGTGGCGCCGATTTTTTTTTCAATCTTGCTTGAACGAATTTCCGCGGCGTGGGTCAATACGCAAAAATCCCATTGCTGGATCCTTGCCGTTCCTATGATTCTCCAAGGCCCCTGTCGGCCCGACCTGCTGCTCGCAGAGACGCTGCCCGACATTCTGGAAGCCACGATCCGCCGGCATCCCGCCGCCGTCGCCATTCATTGGCTGGATCACACTCTCACCTACGACATACTCGGCCAACGCGCCGATCTGGCCGCGCATCATCTGATCGAGGCCGGCGTGCGGCCCGGCGATATCGTGGGCCTGTGCCTGCCGCGCGGCGCCGACCTGCTGGTGATGCAGGCGGCCATCGCCAAGGCGGGCGCGGCCTGGCTGCCGTTTGAATCCGACACGCCGGCGGACCGCATGCTGGTCTGCCTGCAGGACGCGGGCGCTCGCGGACTGGTCGCGGGCGCCGAGGTCCGGCTGGACGGCATGGTCACCTGGACCACCTGGGCGCTGTCGGAGCCGGTCGAGGGCGCTTTGCGCAGGCGGGAAGGGCTGCTGCCCGAGCATCCCGCCTACGTCATCTACACCTCGGGCTCCACCGGCAAGCCCAAGGGCGTGCCCATCAATCACGCCAGTATCTGCCACTTCCTGCGCAGCGAAAACGCGGTGCTGGGCGTGCGCCACGAAGACAAGGTCTACCAGGGTTTCTCGGTCGCCTTCGACATGTCGTTCGAAGAGATCTGGATCAGCTATCTGGTCGGCGCGTCGCTGTGGGTGGCCCCCAAGATGCTGACCACGGACCCGGAAGGCCTGCCGGACGCGCTGGTGCGGGAAGGCATTACCGTGCTGCACGCGGTGCCGACCTTGCTGGCGCTGTTCGCGCGCGACGTACCCGGTTTGCGCATCGTCAACCTGGGTGGCGAGGTCTGCCCGGACTTCCTGGTGCCGCGCTGGGCCACGCCCGGGCGGCGCCTGTTCAATACCTACGGCCCCACCGAGACCACGGTGTCCGCCAGCCTGGCCGAACTCCTGCCCGGGGAGCCCGTGACCATAGGCACGCCGCTGCCCAACTACGGCATGCTGGTGCGCGGCGAGGACGGCGCGGTGCTGCCGCAAGGGCAGGTGGGCGAGCTGTGCATCACCGGTCCCGGCGTGGCCGGCGGCTATCTGGGCCGGCCCGAGCTGACGGCCGAGAAGTTCCTGGCCAATCCGCGCCCGGCTGGCGATTACGACACCCGCATGTACCGCAGCGGCGACCTGGCGCGCATCGATGAACACGGGCAGATCCATTGCCTGGGCCGCAGCGACGATCAGGTCAAGGTGCGGGGTTTCCGGGTCGAACTCGGGGAAATCGAAGCCGCGCTTTACCGCCTGCCGGGCGTGGGCGCCGCCGCCGTGGTGCTGCGCGATCTCGCGGGCATCGAGCAACTGGTGGCCTTCCTCAAGCCCGAGGGCGAGGAGCGGCTGGACCCGCACGCGATGCGCGCCGCGCTGGGCGCGGACCTGCCCGCCTACATGATTCCGGCGCGCTTCGAGCTGGTGGCCGACGTTCCCCGCCTGACCTCGGGCAAGATCGACCGCAAGGCGCTGAAGGCGCGCGAACTGGAGGCCGTGTCCGAGCCCAGCGGCGAAGACGACGTGCCCGTCACGGCGGGCGAGCAGGCCTTGTTCGACGCCTTGCGTCCGCTGTTCCCAGGGCAGCCGCTGCGGCTGGCCAGCGACTTCTTCCGCGATCTGGGCGGCCACTCGCTGCTGGCCGCGCGTCTGGTGTCGTCGCTGCGCAAGCATCCGCATTTTTCCGCGCTGACCATGCACGAGCTTTACCAGCACCCTGTGCTGGGGACGCTTGCGGCCCGGCTGGACGCGCTGGCCTTGGCCGAAAATGCCGCGGCCCAACCGGCGGGCGTCGCTGGGACTGGCGCCGATCCGGCGCCCGCGCCTGAGTGGCGCCGCTGGACTTGCGGCCTGGCGCAGTTGGCGGCCTTACCGCTGCTGATCGGCGTACGCATGCTGATCTGGCTGACGCCGTTCTTCACTTACCACTACTTTACGGGTGACGAGGGCGACTCCGTCTTGCGCGCGGTGGCCCTGTCCATTGCCAGCTACCTGGCCTGCAATCTGTTGAGCTTCGGCGTGGCCGTGGCCTGCAAGTGGGGAATTCTAGGGCGGCTCAAGCCCGGCAGTTATCCGATGTACGGCTGGCTGTTCTACCGCTGGTGGCTGGTGGACCGGGTGATGGACATTCCGCCCGCGCATCTGCTTGCCGGATCTCCGCTGCAGGTCTGGTATCTGCGGGCGCTGGGAGCGCGCGTCGGCCGCGATGCGGCCATCAGCCGAGTCTCCGTGCGCGCGCCCGACCTGCTGTCGGTGGGCAACGGCGTGAGCATCGGCGCGGCGGTCAACCTGGAGAATTTCTCGGTGCGCGGCGGCGAGTGGACGGTTGCGCCGATCACGCTGGCGGATAACGCCTACATCGGTTCCTATTCGGTGCTGCAAGGCGACGTGGCGATGGGCGAGGGCGCGCGGCTGGACGGACTGTCTTCGCTGGCGCAGGGGGACCGCGTGCCTGCGGGCCAGATCTGGAGCGGGGCGCCTGCGCGCCACGATCCGCAGGCCCGCGCTCCCGAATTGCCGCCGCGGCCGCAGCGCCAGGGCATCTGGAGCCGGCTCGACTGCATGGCCTATGCGGCCGGCGGCACGCTGATCGCCGCGCTGTTCTTCATGCCGGTGTTCCCGAGCTTCGTGCTGATCGACTGGATCGACGCGCGCTGGCTGGACCTGATGGGCGCGCGCGTACCCTGGCCGCAAGCCTTCCTGAGCTATCTGCTGCTGGCTTTGCCTGCCAGCGCCTTGCTGCTGATGCTGACGGTGCTGGTATCGGCGCTGCTGCGTTGGACGCTGTTGCCCCGTCTGGCCAGCGGCCGCTGGCCGGTGTATGGCCAGATCTACCTGCGGCGCTGGTTGACCAACCAGATCCAGGAATCGAGCCTCAGCGTGCTGCACGGTCTGTACGCTTCGATCTACGCGGGCAACTGGTACCGCCTGCTGGGCGCGAAGGTCGGGCGCGGCACGGAGATTTCCACCGCCATGGGCGTGGTGCCCGACATGCTGACCCTGGGCCGCGACAGCTTCATCGCCGACGGCGTGATGCTGGGCGACGAGGAAATCGACGGCGGCTGGATGACCATGCGGCCCACCGTCATCGGCAACCGCAGTTTCGTTGGCAACGGCGCCTACGTGCCGGACGGCTCGGTGCTGCCCGATGACGTGCTGATCGGCGTGCAGAGCCGCGCGCCGGCCAACGCCCGCATGGCCAGCGGCCAGACCTGGCTGGGCAATCCGCCGCTGGCGCTGCCGGCGCGCGAGCAGACGGCGGGCTTTCCCGCGCACCTGACGTTCCGGCCCAGCCTGGGCCGCAAAGTGCTGCGGGGCGGTGTCGAGGGCATGCGGATGATCCTGCCGCTGGCCGTGGTGATCGCGGTGGGCTATCTGACCGTGATGAAGGTCATCCCCATGGCCGCGCGCGAAGGCTTCGTCGCCGCGTTCGACGAGCTGATGCTGGCCGGCGTGCTGTATGGCGTGGGCGCCTTCCTGTTCCTGGTGGCGCTGAAATGGGCGCTGATCGGCCGCTACAAACCGCGCGCCGAGCCCATGTGGACGCCGTTCGTCTGGAAGAGCGAAGCGGTCACCAGCCTGTATGAGTCCATCGCCGTCCCGAACTTCTTCAACTTCCTGCGGGCCACGCCCTGGCTGCCGCTGGCCTTGCGCTGCATGGGCGCCCGCATCGGCAAGCGCGTCTTCATGGATACCACCGACATCACCGAATACGACTGCGTGTCGATCGGCGACGACGCGGTGCTGCACGCCTGGTCCGGGCCGCAGACCCATCTGTTCGAAGACCGCGTGATGAAGATCGGCATGGTCCGCATCGGCGATGCCGTCAACGTCGGGCCCCGCAGCACCATCCTGTACGACACCCGGGTCGAAGCGGGGGCGCGCCTGGGGCCGCTGACGCTGGTGCTCAAGGGCGAGGCCATTCCGGCGGGCCAGGCCTGGATCGGCAGTCCCGCCACGCCTTGGACGCAGCGGTGACCGGACCGCTGAGGCTGACCGGGGAGGGCGCCCCGGTGGAATTGTGGCTGCTGCATCTGCCAGCGTCCCGGCCAAGGCAGCGCCAGGCCGCCCGGGATTGGCTGGCCGCGGAACTGGCGCGGCGCGACCCGCTAGCCGCGCCCGGTTGGACCGAAACGCCCAAGGGGCCGAGGATGCCCGCGGGCGCGCGCTGGAACAGTTCCTTCTCTTACTATGGCCCCTATATCCTCTGCGGCCTGTCCCGGCTGGGCCTGCCGGGCGTGGATCTGACCGGCGCGCAGTCGTGGACGGGCGATGCGGACGTTATCAGCCTCTATTGCGGTCCGCGGGCTGCCGCCGAGCTGGCCGCCAGTCGGCCGGCGGCGCGGGCGGACGCCTTCGCGCGCGCCTGGAGCGCGCTGGAGGCGCGCCTGAAAGCCTGCCGGCGGGGACTGGAGGAATACTCCCCGGAGCGAGAGCGCCATCTGGCCGCCGCCCGCATCACCTGCCAGCTGCAGCACCAGGGCCTGTGGGTGGCCGCCGCGCTCTGCGGCGGTGCGTCAGGCGCCAGTCAGGAGGCTTGATCGCAGGCCGCCTGCGCTATACTTTGAAGGTTTTGTTGCCGCGCACCATGCGCAGGCATCTCGCCCCGCAGGCCCCCAGCATGCCCTTGCCACCGCCGGACTATCCTCGCCAACCATTGCACACGCGTTCCATACGCGTGCAGTCGTATGCGCGCGAAGACGGGCTCTGGGACCTGGAAGCCGAGCTGATCGACGTCAAGGCGTACGATTTCCCCAAGCGCGACGGCGAGATGTTCAAGGCCGGACAACCCATCCACCACATGCATCTGCGCATCACCATCGACGAGAATTTCGCGATCGTGGCGGCGCAGGCCGTCTATGACGCCGCTCCCTACGGCGAGCATTGCATGGCCATCGAACCGGCTTACACTGATCTGATCGGCATGAACCTGCTCAAAGGGTTCCGCCGGCAGGTCAAGGAGCGGTTCGGGCACGTGGAGGGCTGTACGCACATGACCGAGCTGTCGCAGGTGCTACCCACCGCGGCAGTCCAGACCATGGCCAACCGCCGGCGGCAGGAAAACAACCCGAACCGGCGTCCATTCCAACTGGACGGCTGCCACGCGCTAAGCACCCGCGGCCCGGTGGTGGCTGAGCACTATCCCAAGTGGTACACCGGGGGTAGCGCTGAGGCATCGGCCGATTCGTCCTCCGATTCACCTTCTTTTTCTCATACGTCCTGACAGGTAACACATGAAAATCCACGAGTATCAAGGCAAGGAACTGCTGAAGCAATTTGGCGTCCCCGTGCCGCGCGGGATTCCCGCTCTTTCCGTCGACGAGGCCGTGGCTGCCGCTGAAAAGCTGGGTGGACCGGTGTGGGTCGTCAAGGCACAAATTCACGCGGGCGGCCGCGGCAAGGGCGGCGGCGTGAAGCTGGCGCGCTCGCTGGACGACGTCCGCAAGCTGGCCTCGGAAATCCTGGGCATGCAGCTGGTCACGCACCAGACCGGCCCGGAAGGCCAGAAGGTCCGCCGCCTGTACATCGAAGACGGCGCCGACATCCAGAAGGAATACTACGTGTCGCTGGTCACCGACCGCGCCACCCAGAAGGTTGCCTTCATCGCTTCCAGCGAAGGCGGCATGGACATCGAGGAAGTGGCCCACTCCACTCCCGAGAAGATCATCACCGAATACATCGACCCGCTGACCGGCCTGTCGGCCGAGCAAGCCACCAAGATCGCCAACGCGATCGGCCTGCCCGCTGACTCCACCGCCCAGGCCGTGGACGTGTTCCAGAAGCTCTACAAGTGCTACATGGACACCGACGCCTCCCTGGTCGAAATCAACCCGCTGAACCGCGACAGCAAGGGCAACATCATCGCCCTGGACGCCAAGTTCAACTTCGATCCCAACGCCTTGTTCCGCCACCCGGAAATCGTCGCCTACCGCGACCTGGACGAAGAAGATCCGGCTGAAATCGAAGCCAGCAAGTTCGACCTGGCCTACATCCAGCTCGACGGCAACATCGGCTGCCTGGTGAACGGCGCCGGCCTGGCCATGGCCACCATGGACACCATCAAGCTGTTCGGCGGCGAGCCGGCCAACTTCCTGGACGTCGGCGGCGGCGCCACCGCCGAGAAGGTCACGGAAGCCTTCAAGATCATGCTCAAGAACAAGAGCGTGAAGGCCATCCTGGTCAACATCTTCGGCGGCATCATGCGCTGCGACGTCATCGCCGAAGGCGTGATCGCTGCTTGCAAGGCCGTCAACCTGAACGTGCCGCTGGTCGTCCGCATGAAGGGCACCAACGAAGAACTCGGCAAGAAGATGCTGGCCGACTCCGGTCTGCCGATCATCAGCGCCGACACGATGGCTGAAGCCGCCACCCGCGTCGTAGCCGCCGTCAAGTAAAGAAAAACCCAAGGATTCACAAATGTCGATTCTGATCAACAAGGACACCAAGGTCATCACCCAGGGCATCACGGGCAAGACGGGCCAGTTCCACACCCGCATGTGCCGTGAGTACGCCAATGGCAAGGCCGCTTTCGTGGCCGGCGTGAACCCCAAGAAGGCGGGTGAAGACTTCGAAGGCGTGCCGATCTTCGCTTCGGTGAAGGACGCCAAGGCTGACACCGGCGCCACCGTGTCCGTCATCTACGTGCCGCCCGCGGGCGCCGCTGCCGCCATCTGGGAAGCCGTCGAGGCCGAACTGGATCTGGTGATCTGCATCACCGAAGGCATCCCGGTCCGCGACATGCTGGAAGTCAAGAACCGCATGAAGGCCAAGGGCAGCAAGACCCTGCTGCTGGGTCCGAACTGCCCGGGTCTGATCACCCCCGACGAAATCAAGATCGGCATCATGCCCGGTCACATCCACCGCAAGGGCCGCATCGGCATCGTCAGCCGTTCGGGCACCCTGACGTACGAAGCCGTGGCGCAAGTCACCGAGCTGGGCCTGGGTCAATCCAGCGCCGTCGGCATCGGTGGCGATCCCATCAACGGCCTGAAGCACGTCGACGTGCTGAAGATGTTCAATGACGATCCCGACACCGACGCCGTCATCATGATCGGCGAAATCGGCGGCCCGGACGAAGTCAACGCTGCCGAGTGGGCCAAGGACAACATGAAGAAGCCGGTCGTCGGCTTCATCGCTGGTGTCACCGCTCCTCCCGGAAAGCGCATGGGTCACGCCGGCGCGCTGATCTCCGGCGGCGCCGACACTGCCGACGCCAAGCTGGAAGTCATGGAAGCCTGCGGCATCCGCACCACGCGCAACCCGTCCGAAATGGGCAAGCTGCTCAAGTCGGTGCTGTAAAAAGCGCCTGGCCGCTCGTCTGGACGCTGCTTGCGTCCGGCGTGCGGCCTGCTGGCGGAAGTCCCGCTCCCGGCGTCAAACCCCTGGCTCCCGGCGGCTGGCATCCGCCAACCCAAGCCCGCTATGGCGGGCTTTTTTTCGTTTTTTTTCCGCAATCCTAGGGAAATCCCGCGTCCATGGCGCGGCCTGGCAAACATACGGAAAGCTGAACGAAACTATAATGAAAGAAATTCCACGCGTACCAAGCAAGAATGCCGCCGGGCTCGCACCAAGGCGGTCAGTACGATTTTTTTATCTTTTTTCACCCATTCATTTGGTTCGTCCTAGGGGGATCACACCTAGGAAAGAGAGGCATGGAACTTAGTTCAGCGGCATTCTGGATAGCGTTGCTCCAGATCATTTGGGTCAACATTCTGCTATCGGGCGACAACGCCGTGGTTATTGCGCTGGCGGCGCGTTCGCTGCCTCCGGCCCAACAGAAAAAAGCGATCGTGGTCGGCTCCGCCGCGGCGATCATCATGCGTATCGTGCTGACGCTGGTAGCGGCCAAGCTGCTCCTGCTGCCGTGGCTCAAGCTGATCGGCGCGCTGCTCCTGGTCTACATCGGCGTGACGCTGCTGTTGCCCGAAGGCGAGGAAGATGGCGGCGGCAAGACGCAAGGCAATCTGCTGACCGCAATCCGCACTATCATGATTGCCGACCTGGTCATGAGCCTGGACAACGTGGTGGCCGTTGCCGCCGCCGCCATGGGCGACACGACCTTGCTGGTGTTGGGCCTGGCCATCAGTATTCCGCTGGTCATCTTCGGCAGCACGCTGCTCCTGAAGGTCATCGAGCGCTTCCCGGTCATCGTCTGGGTGGGCGCGGCGCTCCTGGGTTTCATTGCTGGCGAACTGCTGGTGGGCGATCCGGCCCTGGAAGAACCCGTGGCGCGCATCGATGCGGCCCTGGGAATCACGCAGCATAGCTTTGCGCTGATGACGGGCGTGCTGGGCGCGGTGCTGGTGCTGGCTATCGGTAAAGTTTTGCTGATGCGCCAGAAAGCTGACTGAAAGCTGAATTATACTAATAAGTTGTACTGAATAAGCTCGCCGCGCCATGCGCGGCGAGCCTTGCCGGACCGGGACCGGCCACTCTTTTCATAATGCCTTCGGGGGTTCATAGTGCTTGAGTTTTTCCAGACGCTGAGTTGGACAGCGGTATTCCAGATCATCCTCATCGACATCCTGCTCGGCGGCGACAACGCCGTCGTGATCGCGCTGGCTTGCCGCAATCTGGCGCCCAAGCAGCGCATGCAAGGCATTCTGTGGGGTACCGCGGGCGCCATCATCCTGCGCGTGGTCCTGATCGCCTTCGCCCTGACGCTGTTGTCGATTCCCTTCCTGAAGGTCGTGGGCGGCCTGCTGCTGGTCTGGATCGGCGTCAAGCTGCTGATTCCCGAGGATGATGCCCATGGCAACATCAAGGGCGGCACATCCATCGCCGCCGCGATCAAGACCATCATCATCGCCGACTTCGTGATGAGCCTGGACAACGTGATCGCCATCGCCGGCGCCGCCCAGAACGCCCACGCCGACCATCAGATCGGCCTGGTCGCCTTCGGCCTGATCGTCAGCGTGCCCATCATCATCTGGGGCAGCACCCTGGTGCTCAAGCTCATCGACCGCTATCCGCTGGTGGTTACGCTGGGCGCGGCACTGCTGGGCTGGATCGCCGGCGGCATGCTGATCACCGACGTGGTTGTCGAACGTCAATTCGGCGTACAGCCCACTGCGGTTAAAATCGGCGCAGAAATCATTGGCGCCTTGCTCGTTGTTGTCCTTGGACGGTGGCTGGCAAGCCGCAAAACCGCTTCCAAGGAATCAGCACATGAGTCTGCGTAGATCCACCGATCCCCAGCAATCCGAATCGGGCCTGAGCCTCCTTCAGGGCCTTTTCGTGCTGGCCATCCTCGGGGTGGTCGCGACGGTCATCGTCTCCAATTTTGTTTGATGCCGTCTCGTGTCTCTACCGCAACGCCTGGTCATCGCGACCCGCGCCAGCCGGCTTGCCCTGTGGCAAGCCGAGCATGTGCGCGACCGGCTGCGCACGCTGTACCCGGCGTGCGCGGTTGAGCTGCTCACCCTGACGACCCGAGGCGATCAGATCCTCGACCGCACGCTCTCCAAGGTGGGCGGCAAGGGTCTCTTCGTCAAGGAACTCGAAAACGCGCTGCTCGACGGGCGCGCCGATCTGGCCGTGCACTCCTTGAAGGACGTGCCGGTCGATCTGCAAGCCCCGTTCGAGCTTTGCGCCGTCCTCGATCGCGCGGATCCGCGCGATGCCTTCGTCTCCAATACCCATGACTCGCTGGCCGACTTGCCGGCGGGCGCCGTCGTAGGCACGTCCAGCCTGCGCCGCGAATCGCAGATCCGCGCGCGCTATCCCGAGCTGGTGGTCAAGCCTTTGCGCGGCAATCTCGACACCCGCCTGGGCAAGCTCGACAAAGGCGAATACGACGCCATCGTGCTGGCTGCGGCTGGCCTGGAGCGTCTGGGTCTGGGATCGCGCATCCGCAGCCTGCTCGAACCGGAAGACAGCCTGCCTGCCGCCGGGCAGGGCGCCCTGGGCATCGAGATCCGCGACGACCGCGACGACATGCGCGCCTGGCTGGCCCCCTTGATCAGCGCCGGCACCACCTCCTGTGTGGTGGCTGAGCGCGCGGTGTCCCGCAAGTTGGGCGGATCTTGCCAGGTGCCCCTGGCGGCGTATGCCGAGATCGCCGGCGGCACTTTGTCGCTGCGCGCGCTGGTGGCGTCGCCCGACGGCGTGCGCATGGTCCATGCGGCCCGCAGCGGCCCGGTGGCCGAGGCCCAGGCGATCGGCGAGGCCGCGGCGCAGGCGCTGCTGGACGCGGGCGCGCAGGACATCCTGCGCGAACTGCTGCAAGACCCGCCCAGAGCCGACTGATGGCCATGGCGTCCGCTGCCGCCGAACCGCCGCGGGTCGCCATCCTGACGCGGCCCGAAGGTCGCAACGAGGCGCTGGCCGACCGCCTGGCCGGCGCCGGCTGGACGTCCTGCATTCTTCCCGCCCTGGAAATCCAGGCCTTGCCCGCCGCCGCGGGCGGGCCGCCGCGCCCTGCCGACTTCGACATGGTCGTGTTCGTCAGCGGCAACGCGGCCAAGTTGTACTTGGAACAGTGGGCACAGGCCGACGGGGCGGCTCCCTGGCCGGCTGGCGTCATCGCCGCAACGGTCGGGCCGGCCAGTGCCCAGGCCTTGCGCCTATCCCCCTGTTTTGGCGTGAATACAACAGTTTTGCATCCCCCCGAAAGCGCGCCCAGTCACGACTCCGAGGCGCTCTGGGAGGTTTTGCAGGGGTTGCCGCAAATGCCCGCCCGCGTGCTGCTGGTGCGCGGCACGCAGGGCAGGGACTGGCTGGGCGACAAGCTCGAGGCGCACGGCGCCGCCGTGACGCGCCATGCCGCCTATCTGCGGCGCCCCGCGAGCTGGGGCGCGGACCAGGTCGCCAGCCTGCGGCGCTGGGCTGACGCGGGCGTTCCAGCCACCTGGCTGATCACCAGCGGCGAGGGCGCTGAGGCGCTGCGGGCCGGCCTGGACGCGGCCGGGCTGGCGGACTGGTGGGCGCGGTGCCGCTTCGTACTGACGCATCCCTCCTTGGAACGCCGTCTGCCACAGGCCTGTCATGAAGGCGGGGCGCGGCCGATGGTAAAAATCTGCTTGCCTAACGACGAGTCGATATTCCAGGCTTTTGTTGCTGCTTGATTCGTTGCATCGGACTGACACCGAATACAATCGCGTCATGACAGACAAGACTCCCGCTACCGATCCGGTCGTTCCGACGGCCGCCCCGGGTGCAAGCGCGCCCGCATCGGCCCCGGCCGATTCCGTCAAGGCCCGTCCGGCCAAGCGCGGCAGTGGCCCGTTGGTCCCCGCCCTCATCATCCTCATCCTGCTGGCAGCCGGCCTGGGTTACGCCCTCTGGATGCAGCGCACCCAGTTCGTGTCCGCCGGCCGCGAAGTCGCCACGCGCCTCGAAACGCTGACCGCCGACCTGGCGCAGGCCCGCAAGGACACCCGCGAGGCCCTGGCCCTGGCGCAAGCCCAGGCCGGCCGTGTCGGTGAACTCGAAGACACTGTGCGCGAAACGCAAAGCCAGTACAGCGCCCTGCAACTGGCCTGGCAGAACTTCAACGACAGCGCCAGCGACGAACTGCTCGCCAACGACGTCGAACGCCTGCTGACCATTGCCAACCAGCAACTGCGCCTGGCGGGCAATGTCTCCAATGCGATCGTGGCGCTGGAAACGGCGCAATCGCGCCTGGCGCGCGCCGACCGCCCGCGTTTCTCCAGCCTGCAGCAATCCATCAACGGCGACCTGGACCGCCTGCGCGCCGTGTCCACCGTGGATATCCCCGCCCTGTCGGCCCGCATCGACCGCCTGGTGGCGCTGATTGGCAAGGCGCCCCTGCTGGTGCCGGACGCCGCGGCCCCGGGCGTGGCGCCCGCCGGCGAAAGCGCTCCGGCTGCCGCGCCGGCCCCCGCGGTCGATCCGCTGGCCGGCCTGCCGGCCGACGCGCCCTGGTGGCAGCGCTGGCGCGCCGAAATGGCCTCCTGGCCCGGCCGCGCCGGCTCCGCGCTGGCGCATGAACTGGGCGGCCTGATCACGATCCAGCGCGTGGACGAGCCCGCTGCCTTGCTGCTGTCGCCCGAACAGGCCGACCAGGTGCGCGGCACGCTGCGCCAGCGCCTGCTGACCGCGCAACTGGCCATGCTGATGCGCCAGCCCGCCGTCTGGAAGAGCGAACTCGACAACGTCGGCGTCACGCTCGCCAAGTATTTCGACGGCCGATCCCCCGACACCGTCGCGGCCCAGACCCTGGCGCGCGAACTGGCGCAGACCGACATTGCCGTGCGCATGCCGGAAGTGGCCGACAGCCTCAACGCCGTGGCCGCGCTGCGCGCCGCAGGCTTCAAGACCAGCGGACAGGACTGAGGCTTATGCGTACCTGGTTCTGGACTCTGCTGCTCGCCGTCATCGCCGTCGCCTTGGCGGTGGTGCTGCGTTCGCACTCCGGCAACGTGCTGTTGCTGGTCTGGCCGTGGCGCATCAGCATGTCGCTGACGCTGGCGGTCCTGCTGATCGTCGCGGCCTTCATCGTGCTGTACGTGGGCCTGCGCCTGCTGGCATGGCTGCTGGCCATTCCCGACCGCGTGCGGGCCTGGCGCGGCAAGCGCGCCCAGGCGCGCGACCACGAACTGCTGGAACGCGGCTGGATCGGCCTGCTGGAAGGGCGCTACACCACCGCCGAAAAAGATCTGACCAAGCTGCTGGACCAGACCAAGGTCCAGACGCGCCGTGTGCTGGCGGCCTTGTCCGCCGCCCGCGCCACGCATGGCCTGGGCGAGTTCGACCGCCGCGACCGCCTGCTGGCGATCGCGCAGGAACAAGCCGGCACGGACGCCGGCCTGATCGAAGCCACTGCCACCGTGTCGGCCGACATGCTGCTGGACCAGGGCCGCGCCGAGCGCGCGCTGGCCGTGCTGGAGCCGCTGGCCGACGGCGGCGCGCGCCATCTGCACACCATGCGCCTGCTGCTGCGTGCGCACACCGCCTTGCATCACGACGAACAGGTCTTCACGCTGGCGCGCGGCCTGGTACGTCGCAATGCGCTGGCCCGTTCCGAAGCCGATCAGTTGATCGACGCCTCGGGCGCGGCGCGTTTGCGCGCCGCCGCCGCGGGCGGCAGCGATGCCTGGCGCGCCATCTGGAAGGATCTGAAGGCCGAGGAGCGCCTCCTGCCGGAAATCGCGCTGTCGGGCGCGGCGGCGTTCGAGGCCGCCGGCGAAGCCAGCGAGGCCGCGCGCGTGCTGGAAGCCGCGGTCGCCGTGAAGTTCAATCCGGCCCTGGTGGCCGCCTACGCGCGCTGCGAAGCCGAACAAGTCTCGCGCCGGCTGGCCCGCGCCGAGACCTGGCTGCAACAGCGTCCCACCGATCCGGACCTGCTCACCGCGCTGGGCATGCTGTGCCTGAACGGCCAGCTCTGGGGCCAGGCAGAACGCTATCTGCTGCGCAGTCTCAGCCGCCGCAGCGATGCGCAGACGCATGCGCTGCTGGGCAGCCTGTATGACCGCTTGGATCGTCCCGCCGACGCGGTGCGCCACTGGCGTCTGGCAACGGCGGCCAGCATGGCGCTGCCGGTGCTGGCGGCGGATGCCGCCTTGCCGGCCGCGGACACCGGTTCCGATCCTTATCGCGTGGACGCCGAAGGCGGCTATGCGGTGGGCCTGTCCGACGTCGACAGCGACGACACCGAACTCGGCGGCGATTACCCCGCGTTGCCGCCGGCCGTGGCGGCCTCGGCCTCCGACTACGTGCTGGATCCGGACGCCCGCGTGAACAAAGAACAGCGCGAGCGCGCGCTGGCTCCCGAGGACGCTCCGCTGGCCGGCGGCAGCACCTCCGACATCGACGAGTACTTCGACAGCGCCCCCATCCCGGCGGCGGCTTTCGATGATCCCGTGCCCACGTACGCGCCGGCTACGCCCGCAGGGTCCAAGCCCGCGCCGGCCGCCGCGCCCGTGCCGGCTACCAAGCCGCCGTTCAAGGACGACGGCTCGATTTGAACAATCCTTCAGACACACAACAAGGTTGAATCATGAGTCTTGATCGCGTCTCCCCTGGCAAGAAGCTGCCGGAAGACTTCAACGTCATCATCGAAATCCCCATGAACGCCGACCCGGTGAAGTACGAGGTCGACAAGGACACGGGCGCGATTTTCGTTGACCGCTTCATGCTGACCGCCATGCACTACCCGTGCAACTACGGCTACATCCCGCAAACCCTGTCCGAAGACGGCGACCCCGCCGACGTGCTGGTGCTGACCCCGTTCCCGATCCAGATCGGCGCGGTGGTGCGCTGCCGCGCCATCGGCGTGCTGGAAATGGACGACGAGTCGGGCGGCGACGCCAAGCTGTTGGCCGTGCCGATCGAAAAGCTGTACCCCCCGTACCGCAACATCAAGTCCTACGAAGATCTGCCGGCGGAAGACATCTCCCGCATCCAGCATTTCTTCGAGCACTACAAGGACCTGGAAAAGGGCAAGTGGGTCAAGGTCAAGGGCTGGAAGGGCCTGGACGCCGCGCACGAGGAAATCGTTCGCAGCGCCGAGCGCTACAACAAGGCCTGATCTCAGGTCTGGACCTGGCCGGTTTTTTTTTGCCGCCGGGCCGTCCCAAGGCAAAAACGCCCCCTCGGGGGGCGGCAAGCCGAAGGCGCGGCGTGGGGCTATTTTGACCTGGCTGGGGTCTTGATGCGGCGCGGCCGCGACGGCATGATGCCGATCGCCGCCGCGCCGTTGCTTTGCGGGGCCTGCAGATTGCGCGACACCTGCGCGGCCGCGATCTGGATGCGCGCCTGCAGTACCTCCAGCCGCTCGGCCGAGGTGCGCGCTTCCGCGGCGATGAATACCAGGCTGCCCACGACCTTCTGTTCGGCGCTGAAGATGGCCGAGCCTATGCCTATCAACCCCGGGTCGACCTCGCCATGCGACACGTACACCCCGGCCGCGCGCAGGCGCTTGAGGTTGGCGCGGAACTCGTCCCAGTCCTCTCCCAGCCCGGCCTCGCGGATTTCCGCGGCGTGCCACAGCATCAGGTTGCGCAACTGGTAAGGCGGCAGGTTGGCCAGGATGGGCTTGGCGGTGGCGCCATGGAACATGGTGTAGGGACGGCCGCGCGCATAGCTCGATTCGATGGAATCGTCGGTCCAGTAGCGGTCCACGCACATGACCTTGTCGCCGTAGTAGTTGCACAGCATCAGGTTGGCGTGCAGCTCGTCGCCGGTGGCGCGCATGACGTCACGCGCCGCGCGCATCAGCGGATCGTGCTGGCGCAGGTGGCGGTCCAGCTCGATGATGCGCGAACCCAGCACATAGGCGCCGCCCGAGGTCGGCGCCAGCAGCCCGCTTTCGGTCAGCGACTTGAGGTAGCGGTAAGCCGTGGCGCGCGAGCAGTCCAGATGCGCCATGACGTCTTCCTGGAACGCGGCGGTGGTGTCGTCGCGAAAGAGGTCGAGGATGGACAACATGCGGTCTGGAGTGCTCATTGCGGGAGGGCGCGCCTAGTGAATGTGGAAGCCGCCATTGACGTCGACCACGATGCCGGTTGAGTAGGAGGACAGGTCCGAAGCCAGGAAAAGTATGGCCTGGGCGACTTCGGCGGGCGAGCCGAAGCGCTGCAGCGGAATGCCCTGTTTGAGTTCTTGTTCCCAATTTTCGCCGAATTTTCCCAGCGTCATGTCCGTTTCGATGATGCCGGGCGCCACGCAATTGGCACGCACCCCGCGCGGCCCCAGCTCGCGGGCCAGCGCCTTGGTGAAACTGATGACGCCGCCTTTGGACGCCGCATAGTGCGAACCGCCCAGGAGACCGCCGCCGCGCAGGGCGGCGGTGGAACCCAGGTTGACGATGGCCGGGCGCCGCGGGCTTTGCAGCAATTCGGGCAGCGCCGCATGCGTGACGTTGTAGGTGCCGGTCAGGTTCACTTCCACCATGCGGCGGAACTCGTCCTCGGGCAAATCCCAGATGCGCGTGGCCGCGACGATGCCGGCGTTGTTGACCAGCACGTCGATGCCGCCGAGCGCTTCCCGGGCGCGCGCGACCGCCGCCTCGCAGGAGGCCGAGCGGGACACGTCGCAGTGCAGGTCGATGCGGCCCGCGGCCAGTGCCGCGTTGGCCCCCTCCGGATAAGCCTGGTCCAGCACCGCGACCGTGGCGCCCTGGGCGATGAAGAGCTCGACGATGGCGGCGCCTATGCCACGGGGGTTGGCGCCCCCCGTGACAATGGCGCGCTTGCCGGTCAGCAGTCCAAGCGCGCCGTCCATCATGATTTCACCAGCGGGCAGGCGCCGTCCTTGAGCGGACGGAAGGCCTGTTCGGCCGGAATCTTGCGCACCAGGTTGTAGTAGTCCCAGTCGCGCTTAGATTCTGAGGGCTTCTTGACCTGGAACAGGTAGAGGTCGCGCATGATGCGGCCGTCCTCGCGGATGCGGCCGTTCTCGGTCATGAAGTCGTTGATGGGCGTCTCATGCATCTTCTTCAGCACCGGTTCGGAAGCGTCCGTGCCTGCGGCCTTGACGGCATTCAGATAGTGCATGGTGGCGCTGTAGTTGCTGGCCTGGACCATGGACGGCATGCGGCCGGTGCGCTTGAAGTAGCGCTCGGACCATTGCCGCGACTTGTCGTCCAGGTCCCAGTAGAAGGGTTCCACCAGGTTCAGGCCCTGCGCGTATTCCAGTCCCACGCTGCGCACGTCCACGATGCTCATGAAGAGGGCGGCCACGCGCTGCTTGCTGCCCATGATGCCGAATTCGAACGCCTGCTTGATGCTGTTGATAGTGTCGCCGCTGCCGTTGGCCAGGCCGATCACCTGGGCCTTCGACGCCTGCGCCTGCAACAGGAACGAGGAGAAGTCCGCGCTGGCGATGGGGTGGCGCACGCTGCCCACGACTTGGCCGCCCTTGGCCTTGACCACTGCCATGGCATCGCGTTCCAGCGAATGTCCGAAGGCGTAGTCGGACGTGATGAAGTACCAGCTCTTGCCGCCGTCTTCCATGACGCCGTTGGCCACGCCGGTGGCGTAGGCGTAGGTGTCGTAGGTCCAGTGCATGCCGTTGGGCGAGCAGGCCTTGCCGGTCAGGTCGGCGGAGCCTGCGCTGGTGAAGATGACCACGCGCTTCATCTGGCGGGTCAGGTCCTGCACCGCCAGCGCGATGGCGGAGTTGGGCACGTCCAGGATCAGGTCCACCTTGTCGTTCTCGTACCAGCGGCGCGCGGTCGCCACGCCGATGTCGACCTTGTTCTGGTGGTCGGCCGAGATCACTTCGATGGGCTTGCCCAGCACGGTGCCGCCGAAATCCTCGACGGCCATCTTCACGGCTTCCACGCCGAACTTGCCGGACAGGTCGGCCATCATGCCGGACTGGTCGCCCAGCACGCCGATCTTCACGACGTCATCGGACACCTGGGCCTGGGCGGATACGGACAGGGCGCCCAGCACGCAGGCGGCCAGGCTGTTCTTCAAACGGGTCTTCATGGGTATGTCTCCTCGGGGGCTAGTTTCTGTGCGCGCCATCCTGTGCCGGACGGTCGCGCCTGGGCCGCTTACTCCAGCGTCTGGCCGGCGTAGGCGTCGATGAACATATTGGGTTTCAGGAAGAAGCTCAGCACCAGGGCGCCGTTGGGCGCGCGCGCCACGTGCCGGTTGCCGCGAGGGCGCCACACGTAGTCGCCGGCGCAGACCTCGCCTTCGGCGTCGACGATCGAGCCTTCCAGCACGAAGGTCTGTTCGACTTCCACGTGCTCATGCAGCGGCAGCTCGGTGCCGGGCTGCCAGCGGAACAGGGCCGTCAGCAAGCCGGTCTCCTTGTCCTGCATCAGCACCTTCATGTCTATGCCTTCCACTTGCGTCGGTTTCCATGGCAGATCGGCAACCTTGAGGAAGCGTGAAGCCAGGGGCGGCAAGGCGTTGGCTGCGGGGCAGCCGGGAGTTTCCAGGGCCATGATGTCTCCTACCAGAACTCTTTATGAGAGATAAAGAAAAAATCTTGTTATTGAGTGTTTAAAAATAGTCGCGTATATTGAGATTTATGTCAATCATGTTTTCGCCGGACGGAAGCATGCAGCGACACAGCCGGGCCAAGAAATCCGGCATATATAAAACCAAGGAGACAAGCTTGAAACACGACTATCTGGACCGCACGTTCGGTCTGGCGGGGCGCGTCGCGCTGGTGACGGGCGCGGCAAGGGGACTGGGCTACGCCATCGCGAGGGCATTGGGGCAGGCAGGCGCCCAGGTGGTAATCAACGATCTGTCCGGCGAAGCCTGCGCCGCCGCCTGCGAGCGCCTGGCGGCCGAAGGCATCAAGGCCCATGGGGCGCCTTTCGATGTCGCCGACGAACAAGCCGTGGCCGATGCCGTCGCGCAACTGGAGAGCGCCGGGCTGGAAATTGATGTGCTGGTCAGCAATGCCGGCAACCAGAACCGCAAGCCCGTGGTGGAGATGAGCTCCGCCGAATGGCAGGCCTTGCAGAACGTGCACGTCAACGGCGCCTTCCATTGCGCGCGGGCCGTGCTGCCCGGCATGGGCAAGCGCGGCTTCGGCCGCATCGTGCTGATGTCGTCCGTGGCGGGGCAGGCCACCATGCCCAATATCGCCGCCTACGCCACCGCCAAGGGCGCCATCGCTGCCTTCACCCGCGCGCTGGCGGTCGAATACGGCGCCAGCGGCATCACCTGCAATGCGCTGGCGCCCGGCTTCGTGCGTACCGATTTCACGCAGGGACTGCAGGACAATCCGCAGTTCCAGTCCTTCCTGGCCACGGCGGTGCCGACTGGCCGCTGGGCCGCGCCGGAAGATATCGCGCCTGCCGTGGTCTACCTGGCCTCGCCGGGCGCTTCGTTCGTCAACGGACACGTCCTGGCGATCGACGGCGGCCTGCTGGCCCGCATGTAGGAGCGCGCCCATGAACACCCCAGCGGTCCTGTCCGCGCAGGGATTGGTCAAGCGGTTCGGCGGCTTCAATGCCGTCGACGGCGTGTCCTTGTCCCTGCGCGAAGGCTCCATCCATGCCTTGATCGGCCCCAATGGCGCAGGCAAAACCACCTGCTTCAACCTGCTGACCAAGTTCCTCACGCCCGACGCGGGCGTCATCCATTACCGCGGCCGCGACATCACGGCGCTGGCGCCCGAGCAGATCGCGCGCCTGGGCATCGTCCGCTCGTTCCAGATATCCGCCGTGTTCCTGGGCCTGACGGCGCTGCAGAACATGCGCGTGGCGCTGATGCGCCAGCACGGCGACGGCTGGCGCTTCTGGCGCAGCCGCAGCAGCATCGACCGCCTGAACGGCCGCGCCATGGAACTGCTGGACGCGGTTGGCCTCTCCGGCCTGGCGCACACCACGGCGGCGCTGCTGCCTTACGGCCGCAAGCGCGCGCTGGAAATCGCGATGACCCTGGCGCTGGAACCGGAAATCATGCTGCTGGACGAGCCCATGGCGGGCCTGGGCCAGGAGGACGTGACCCGCATCGCCGCGCTGATCCGGCGCGCGTCCGCCAACCGCAGCATCCTGATGGTCGAACACAACCTGTCGGTGGTGGCGGATCTGTCCGACACCATCACGGTGCTGGCGCGCGGCGCGGTGCTGGCCGAGGGCGACTACGCCACCGTGTCCAGCGACGAGCGCGTCATCACGGCCTACATGGGCTCCGACGAGGAGGCGCACTGAGATGCTGGTTATCAAGGACCTCAACGCCTGGTACGGCGAATCCCACGTGCTGCACGGCGTGGACATGGAAGTCAGGCGCGGCGAGCTTGTCACCATCCTGGGCCGCAACGGCGCGGGCAAGACGACCACGCTGCGCGCCATCATGGGCATCATGGACAAGCGCCGCGGCTCCATCCGCCTGAACGGCCAGGAGACCGTGGGCATGGCGGCACACCGCATTCCGCGGTTGGGCGTGGTGTATTGCCCCGAAGAACGGGCCGTGTTCCGCAGCCTGGACGTGACCGAAAACCTGATGCTGCCGCCGCGCCTGGCCGATGGCGGCATGTCGCTGGACGAGATCTACACGCTGTTTCCCAACTTGCGTGAACGCAGCGCCAGTTCCGGCGGCAACCTGTCCGGCGGCGAACAGCAGATGCTGGCGATCGCGCGCATCCTGCGCACCGGCGCCCAGCTCATCCTGCTGGACGAGCCCACCGAAGGCCTGGCGCCCGTCATCGTGCAGCAGATCGGGCATGCCATCCGCACCTTGAAGGAGCGGGGCTTCACCATCGTGCTGGTCGAGCAGAACTTCCGTTTCGCGACCAAGGTGGCCGACCGCCACTACGTCATGGAGCACGGCTGCGTCGTCGACCAGCTGTCGGCAGAAGAAGCGCGCAACGATCCCGAGCGGATCAAGCGCCGCCTGGGCGTCTGAGGGGAGAATCCACGTGTTCGAAATATTCGGCGTGCCGTCCACGGCACTATTCGGCCAGCTCCTGCTCGGCCTGATCAACGGTTCGTTCTACGCGCTGCTGTCGATCGGGCTGGCGGTGATCTTCGGCCTGTTGAACATCATCAACTTCGCCCACGGCGCGCAATACACGGCGGGCGCGTTCCTGGCCTGGATGCTGCTGAACTACCTGGGCGTGAACTACTGGGCCGCCCTGGTGCTGGTGCCGCTCATCATGGCCGTGTTCGCCATCGTGGTCGAGCGCCTGCTGATCTCGCGCACCTACCGCATGGACCATCTGTACGGCCTGCTGCTGACCTTCGGCATTGCGCTGCTGATCGAAGGCGGCCTGCGCCAGGCCTATGGCGTATCGGGGCTGCCTTACACGATACCCAAGGCGCTGTCCGGCGGCGTCAACCTGGGCTTCATGTTCCTGCCCTGGTACCGCGGCTGGGCGGTGGCGGTATCGCTGGTGCTGTGCCTGGCCGTCTGGGTGCTGATCGAGAAGACCCGCGTGGGCGCCATGCTGCGCGCGGCCACCGAGAATCCGACGGTGGTGCGTTCCTTCGGCATCAACGTGCCGCTGCTCATCACGCTGACCTACGCGCTGGGTGTGGCGTTGGCGTCGGTGGCGGGCGTGATCGCCGCGCCGATCTACCAGGTCAGTCCGATGATGGGCTCCAACCTGGTGGTGGTGGTGTTCGCGGTGGTGGTGATCGGCGGCATGGGTTCCATCATGGGCGCCATCATCAGCGGCTTCGGCCTGGGCATCATCGAAGGCCTGACCAAGGTGTTCTATCCCGAGGCCGCCAACCTGGCGATCTTCATCATCATGGTGCTGGTGCTGCTGTGCAAGCCCGCGGGCCTGTTCGGCAAGCCCCTGCAGGTGCAGAACGTGCTGGCAGCCGAGGCGACGCGCGAGCCGGTGCAGCTGAGCCGCCGCGGCATGCGCGTGGCGATGGCGGCGCTGGCCGTGGCCGCCCTGGCCGCGCCCTGGTTCATCTATCCGACCTTTCTGATGAAGGTGCTGTGCTTCGCGCTGTTTGCCGCGGCCTTCAACCTGCTGGTGGGCTACGTGGGCCTGCTGTCGTTCGGCCATGCCGCGTTCTTCGGCGCGGCTGCCTACGCGACCGGCATCGTGATGAAGCTGCTGAGCGCCACGCCCGAGCTCGGCCTGCTGGCCGGGGTGCTGACGGGCGGCCTGCTGGGCCTGGCCTTTGGCGCAGTCGCGATCCGGCGCCAGGGCATCTACTTCGCGATGATCACGCTGGCGTTGTCGCAACTGGTCTACTTCATCGCGGTCCAGGCGGGCTTCACCGGCGGCGAGGACGGCCTGCAAAGCGTGCCGCGCGGCAAGCTGTTCGGCATCTTCGATCTTGAAGGCGTGATGCCCATGTATTACTTCACGCTGGCCGTGTTCGCGCTGGGCTACGCCTTCGTGCTGCGCGTGTTGAACTCACCCTTCGGTGAGGTAATCCGCTCGGTGCGCGACAACGAGCAGCGCGCCCGCTCGCTCGGCTACTCCACTTCGCGCTACAAGCTGATGGCGTTCACGCTGTCGGCCTCGGTGGCGGGGCTGGCCGGCGGCCTGAAGGTGCTGGTGTTCGGTGTCGCTTCGCTGACGGACGTGCACTGGCATGCCAACGGCGAAGTAGTGCTGATGGCGCTCCTGGGCGGCATCGGCACGGTGTTCGGGCCGCTGGCCGGTGCCTTCACCTTCGTGTCGCTGCAAAACTACCTGGCGCCGCTGGGCTCCTGGGTGCTCATCGTCCAGGGCGCGATCTTCGTCCTCTGCGTCCTCCTGTTCCGCGACGGCATCATGGGACTGGTTTCGCGGGGCTGGCTGGCGCTTACCCGCAAGAAAAAGGAATCCTGATGTACTTGCATGTCGTAATGCTGCAGCTGTCGGAGGCCGCCGACGGCCGTTTCCATGACCGCGTCCAGGGCTATTGCCAGCGCATCCTGGCCGAGTGCGATGGCGTGGCGGGCTACTCTTTCCGGCCCAACGAGGCCAGCCGCTCGGATGGCCTGACCCATGCCGTGGTGGCGGCTTTCGCGGACAGCCCCGCGCATGACCGCTACCAGGTCTCGCCCGCGCACCAGGAGATGAAGGCCTACATGGCCGGCTTCATCGAGCGCCTGGTGGTGTATGACGGGGAAATTCCTACGTTCAGCTGAATAGCCCGAACCGCGCCCAGCCCCCCGGAAAGGGATAAACTCGCGGATGACTTTTCATCGTCTGGCCGCCCGCAGGGAAGGCCGCCCGCGGTAGCGGGCGCCTCGCGGGGCTGGCTGTTTTCTATTGCCGGATTCCGGCCACGTATTCTTCATAGGTCGAGTGAACATGGACTACGTATTGCCCCCTCAGCCGCCCGTCGCGGTTCCCGTTGCCGGCAGCGCCGCGCTGTTTCCGGTGCGCCGCGTCTATTGCGTCGGCCGCAATTACGCCGAACACGCCAAGGAAATGGGCTTCACCGGCCGCGAGGATCCGTTCTTCTTCTGCAAGCCGGCCGACGCCGTGCTGAGCGTGGCCGACGGCGAAACCGGCAAGATGCCGTATCCGCCCAAGACCTCCAACCTGCACTACGAAATGGAACTGGTCGTGGTGCTGGGCAAGGGCGGCCGCGACATCCCGGTCGAACAGGCCAATGATTGCGTGTGGGGCTATGCGCTGGGCCTGGACATGACCCGCCGCGACCTGCAGGGCGAAATGAAGAAGCAGGGCCGTCCCTGGGAAATCGGCAAGGCCTTCGATCTGTCCGCGCCGCTGGGCCCGATCCATCCGCGCAGCGTCGTCGGCACCCTGGAAAAGGGCGCCATCTGGCTGGACGTGAACGGCCAGCGCAAGCAGTCCAGCGACATCTCGCAGATGCTCTGGAACATTCCGGAAAGCATTTCCTACCTGTCCGGCCTGTTCGAGCTGCAACCCGGCGACATCATCTTCACCGGCACGCCTGAAGGCGTGGGCGCCGTGCTGCAAGGCGACGTGATCACCGGCGGCGTCGAAGGCCTGGGTGAACTGCGCGTCCAGATCGTTTAAAGTACGCCCCGGATCCGTTTTCACCACTTCAGGAGCGCCAGCATGCGCAGCAAGATCGTGCTGACCGCCTTTGTCGTGTTCGGCTTCGTGCTCGCCGGTTGCAACACCGTCGCGGGCATGGGCAAGGACATGTCGAAGGCAGGCAACGCCATTACCAACGCCGCCGACAAGTAATTGCCGGGGGCGGGTTCGAGAAGGCCTGAGCCGGGGATCGCGCCCCGCTCAGGCCTTTGTACGTTCAGGCGCTAAGAAGCAAGGTGTGCTTCGGCGCCCGCTATAAAAACCCCGAGTGAGAAATCGAGTTGCTCAGGCCCGTAGGTGTCGATTCCCAGCGCGACGGCCTGGCGTAGCCGTGAATAAGACTTTCCATCGACCGAGTCCAGCCATTTCTGCAACTGGCGAGGTCTGGTGCGCTCAACCGCCGACCTGGCTTGCCAAATATCCTTCACATGGCCAACGCAGAGGGCGGCAAGCAGTACGGCCAAGCGCACCGAGGCGGCTTCGCTGAAGCCCGCCCGATTCAGCTGTTCGAGCAATTCCTCGGTCGGCAGCAGGTTCCAGCTCATCAACTCGGAATCGTCAAAGCGCAGGTGTTCCGCCAAGCTTCCCATGGCGACGGCTGCGTCGACCAGGTGGGTCGCGTAGGTCCTGCATGCGTCTTGCCATGTGGGCGCGCGAGCGATGTCGGCGCTGCTGAAGCTCGCAGTCAGTGTGTCCTTCGCGACGAGTGCCAGCAGAGTCTGGCGATCTTTCACATGGTAGTTGAGCGCCTTCCGGTCCACATTGAGCGCGTCCGCAAGCGCCTGCATCGACAATTTGTCGTGACCGATGCGCCTTGCCGCCTGCAAGATCCGGGCCAGATCAAGGCCGGCACGTTCTCCTCTTCCGCGCTCAACTTCCCCTAAAACATCTTTTTTCATCGTCTTTTCGGCGTGATGTTTGGTCAACAAGCAGGCCGCCTCAAGCCCCGCTTGTGCGCGGAAAACATGACGCGTCCTGAGGAAAACCCTGCTTGACTGGGGTTCATCGTAACACTAACTTCAACGCCATATTCCCGGCCGGGAATATGGCGTTGAAGAGGCGAGACACCGATCAGCAGGGTGCATCGAACGCTGCCAACAACGTCGTGACCAGCAGAGACTGCACGGAATGGAGGTGGTTCGCCCAGTGATCAACTTTCGAAACCGGTCGGCATGAAATATCTCAATTGGCCCCGGGCTATTGAGACGGCTGCGGACGCTCTATCGGGATGCCTCCTCTCCCCGAATTCTTGCATCGACCATGACCAATGCGTACATGCCCGATTGTTATGTCTAAACAATCCGGATTTTGCGGAGTACGAGCGAGAAATCCGGGATTGAAGGAGGCCGCATGCCAAACCAGATCATCAGTTCGCGCCAGGTCAAAGTGCCGGCGCACTCGCTTGTGTCGATCTTTGCCGCCATGGGGGCGATTGCATGGGACTGCAATGCCTCTGAATCTCGAACGGGGCTCGAGCGCGGAACGGTCGCTCAGCTACGGCCATCATCCGAGTCCTCTGCCGTGGACGCCGCGCCGCAGCCTGCGTCTGATTTTGCGTCTCTTGAGCGCCTGATGGAGCAGGGCGCGCTGGTTCGGATTCCATCGATTCGGGACACGGTGCTGCGTGACGCCGGCGGATTCCGTTCCGATCTGGCGCGGCACGGGATCGGCTTTCAGATCGTCAGCTTGAACTCCGCGGCTTACGACCTCAGGGGCGAAAACCCGAGGACGCATCGCAAGCAGTCGTACAACGGCCAGGTTCCCACGTTCGCGGAGACCCAGCAGCTAGTCCTGACTTATGACCTGGGGCAGCACGGAAACGATCAAAGCCAATTGATTTTCAGCGCCGTGACGGGTCACGCGAGCTGGGCGCCGAAGGGGCCTTCGGCGGACATCGCGCTGAGCCGGCTGGCGTACTTCACCACCTTCAACAACCGTCAATGGGAGTTGAAGGCAGGCTATCTCAGCAATGCCCTGGAGTTCGTGGGCTTGTACGTTGGCGGTTCATTGGCGGTCGGGGCGCAAGGGATGAATTCCATCATTCCCTTTCAGGTCGGCCTGTCACGCCTGCCTTTTGCCACCCCGGGCGTGAATCTGACCTACAACGGATCTGGCGGCTTCTACAACAAGACCGGAATTCAGCGCAGCACCAGCCCCTACGGCGCGGAGGCGGAAGAGTCAGAACACCAGCATGGGCTGAAGTGGAAAACCCCAGGTAGCGGATGGCTGGCCATCAACGAAATCGGAGTAAAGCAACAAGCGAGTCCCGACAATCCCTCGAGATGGTTCCGGATTGGGGGAATATTCAATACGTCCGACTATGCCAGGTTCGATTCCCGCGAGCGTAGTTCGAACAACTACGCGCTTTATGTCGCGGGAGACCAGCAGATTTCGCGGCCGACGCCCAACTCATCTTCCGCGCAGGGATGGTACGCCGGCCTTTCCTTGCACCTGGCTCCCCCGGATCAGAATCTGTACACCAAATTCGTGGAAGCCAGGCTATACACGATAGGCACGTTTCCATCGCGACCCTATGACATGTTGTCGGCCACGGTCACCTGGTCGGATTTCAGCGATACCGCGAAGGACGCCTACGGGAAAAGGGGCGTGGATACGGCGAATTCGAGCAGTGCGGCCATGGTGTCCTACATGGCGCGTCTCTATCCCGGCGTCTATCTGAGCACGGGGCTCAGCTTCATTCGATCCCCGTCATTCGTGCCCGTGGACAAGAACGCCTTGAATTTTCTGGTGGGGCTCAACATGTTCATGTAGGGGCATTCGCGCTTCCTGTGCGAACGCAATCGTGAACAACTCATGAGCCTCTGCAAAAAAAACGCCCGATGAAGGTTCATCGGGCGTTCATTCATGGGCAAAGCCTATGCTGGCATGGAGTGTAGGGGCTGGGCCTACAGCACATCTCCGGCATAGTCGGCCAGGCGCGAACGTTCGCCCCGCTGCAGCGTGACGTGCCCGGAATGCGGCCAGCCCTTGAAGCGGTCGACCACGAAGGTCAGGCCGGAACTGCCTTCGGTCAGGTAGGGCGTATCGATCTGGGCGATGTTGCCCAGGCAGATCACCTTGGTGCCGGGACCCGCGCGCGTGACCAGCGTCTTCATCTGCTTGGGCGTCAGGTTCTGCGCCTCGTCGATGATCAGGTACTTGTTCAGGAAGGTGCGGCCGCGCATGAAGTTCAGCGACTTGACCTTGATGCGCGAACGGATCAGGTCCATGGTGGCGGCGCGGCCCCAGTCCCCGTTGCCTTCGCCTTCACCCATGTTAAGGACGTCCAGGTTGTCTTCCAGGGCGCCCATCCAGGGCAGCATCTTCTCTTCTTCCGTACCCGGCAGGAAACCGATGTCTTCGCCGACCGGCACCGTGACGCGGGTCATGATGATTTCGGTGTAGCGCTTGGTTTCCAGTACCTGGGTGATGCCCGCGGCCAGCGCCAGCAGCGTCTTGCCGGTGCCCGCCTGGCCCAGCAGCGACACGAAGTCGCATTCCGGATTCATCAGCAGGTTCATGGCGAAGTTCTGCTCGCGGTTGCGCGCGGTGATGCCCCAGACGTTGTTCTTGCCGTGGGTGTAGTCGCGCAGCGTGGCCAGCACCGCCATCTTGCCGCTGACCTCGCGCACCTGCGCATACAGCGGCATCTGGCCTTCGAAGTAGACAAACTGGTTGACCACGAACTGCGAGCACAGCGGGCCATGGATGCGGTAGAAGGTGGTGCCGCCCTGTTGCCAGGATTCGACATCCTTGCCGTGCTTGTTCCAGAAGTCCTCGGGCAACTGCATCACGCCCGAATACATCAGGTCCGAGTCCTCCATGACCTGGTCGTTGTAGTAGTCTTCCGCGGCCATGCCCAGCGCGCGCGCCTTCAGGCGCATGTTGATGTCCTTGGACACCAGCACGACTTCGCGTTGCGGGTACTTTTCCTGCAGGGCGCGGACCACGCCCAGGATCTGGTTGTCGGCCTTGCCCATGGGCAGGTCGGAGGGCAGCGTGCTGTGGATCGCGGTCGTCTGGAACATCAGCCGGCCGGTGGCGTCCTTGTTGCCCAGCTTGGTCAGCTCAAGTCCTTCGTCCAGCTGGGTCGCGTCCTGCACCAGCGCGTCCAGCGAACGGCTGACCTGGCGCGCGTTGCGCGCCACTTCGGACATGCCCTTTTTCTGGTGATCCAGCTCTTCGAGCGTCATCATCGGCAAGAAGATGTCGTGCTCTTCGAAGCGGAACAGCGAACTGGGGTCGTGCAGCAGCACGTTGGTGTCCAGCACGAACAGCTTGCGCGGCTCGTTCTGGGCGCGCGCCTTGGCGCGTTTGGTTGGAGCCGGAGCGGTCTTGGCGCGGCGCGTCTCGGCGCGCGGGGCGGGGGCCGCGGGCGCCGGCGGCGGCACCTGGCGGGCGGGCGCCGGGATCTGCGCCTTGCGGGCCGGGGCTGCCAGGCCCTCGAGTTCGGGCTGGACGAGCAACTCGTTGTCGTCGTCCCCTGCGAGGACTGCCTGGGTACTGGACCGCGCAGCGGCGGTCTTGGTGCTGCGGGCCTGCGCCCGGGCGGATTCGCCCGAGGGGAAGGTCAGGATGGCTGCGGGACGGGTGGGCAACTTCGGAAGCGGCATATTTGTCACTCTCCAGTGTGGGCCGGCTATAGCGCCTGACGGGTAAAACCTGTGCTGACGGCTAACCGATGCTCTTCGCTGCTTGCAGGACTTCCTTGGCGTGGCCCGGGACCTTCACCCCGCGCCACTCCTGCACCAGCACGCCATAGGCATCGATCAGGAAGGTGCTGCGCTCGATGCCGCGCACCTGCTTGCCGTACATGTTCTTCTGCTTGATGACGCCGAACAGATTGCAGACGGTTTCGTCGGCGTCGGAGATGAGGGGGAAGGGAAGCTCGTACTTGGCCTTGAAGTTCTCGTGCGACTTCAACGAATCGCGCGAGATGCCGATGACCACCGCGCTGGCCGCCAGGAACTCGGCGTGCAGGTCGCGGAAATCCTGGCTTTCGGTGGTGCAGCCAGGCGTGTTGTCCTTGGGATAGAAATACAGGATCACGGCGCGGCCCTGGCATTGCTCCAGGCTGATCGGACCTATGGTGCTTTCGGCGGTGAACAGCGGGGCGGGTTTGCCTATGGTCGGCGTCATTTCTGGGATTCTCCGTTGGGGGGGATGAGGGCCACGACCACGCGCCGGCCCTCCGCCATCAGGATGTTGTAGGTGCGCGAGGCGGCGTGCGTGTCCATGATCTCGACCCCGATGCCGATCGCCAGCAGCGGACGCAGCACGTCGGGACGCAGGAACTGCTGGCGCGCGCCCGTGCCCACCAGCAGCACTTCCGGCGCATTCGCGGGGCGGCTGGGGCTGGCTTCCGGTTCGTCCAGAAAGGCCATGGGGTCGCGGACGGGCTCGGACAATCCGGCCGCCTGGCGCAAGAGGGTGGGGGTGATGTCGGCCGGCGACTCAACGGGCCAGTGGGTCACTTCGCCTTCGGGGCCGAACGCGACCGAGGAGGAAAAACGTACCTGGTTGACCTCGATATAGCCATCACCATAGGCGGTGACGGTATTCAGAGCGGCCGTCGCAGGATCGGTATGCAGCTTCAATAAAAACTCCGGCTATATGGCCCGATAATAGCGCATCGGGATGACGCCATGTTGCAGGGTATCCACGAGAGGAGCCCCCACGCCGCACTCGCTGCGCTCGCTTGCTGCCCCCGCGGGGGCGCGTTTTGCCTTGGGGCGGCCCAGCGGCAAAACGGGGCTTCCTTGTCACGCGATTTCCCTCGAGAGGACGTGAAATCGGCCCCTTTTTTTCGCCATTTGCCGCACGGGCGTCCTTGCGCTAGATTACAGGGTTTTGCTGCACTGCAATCGCATGCCGGTGCGGCGTTTCGGACCCTTTTCCCCTTCGCGCATTCGCGCCCTGGTTTTTTCGCCCTTTTTATCGCCCCTAAGGATTCCCATCATGAGGAAGTTCTCTCGCATCGAGCGTCTGCCCCCGTACGTTTTCAACATTACCGGCGAGCTCAAGATGGCGGCGCGTAGGCGTGGCGAAGACATCATCGACATGTCGATGGGCAATCCGGACGGCGCGACTCCCAAGCATATCGTCGACAAGATGGTGGAAGCGACGACGCGTCCGACCACGCACGGCTATTCCGTGTCCAAGGGCATCCCGCGCCTGCGCAAGGCGATCTGTGACTGGTACCAGCGCCGCTACGCGGTCGAGTTCGATCCGGATTCCGAAGCCATCGTCACCATTGGTTCCAAGGAAGGCCTGGCGCACCTGATGCTGGCCACGCTGGACCGCGGCGACACCGTGCTGGTGCCGAACCCCAGCTATCCGATCCATATCTACGGTGCGGTCATCGCCGGCGCCAACATCCGTTCCGTGCGCATGACGCCGGGCGTGGACTTCTTCGAGGAACTGGAACGCGCCGTGCGCGAGTCCATTCCCAAACCCAAGATGATGGTGCTGGGCTTTCCCAGCAACCCGACCGCGCAATGCGTGGACCTGTCGTTCTTCGAACGCGTGGTGGCGCTGGCCAAGGAACACGACATCCTGGTGGTGCACGACCTGGCCTACGCCGACATCACCTTCGACGGCTACGTGGCGCCGTCCATCATGCAGGTGCCTGGCGCGCGCGATGTCGCCGTCGAGTTCTTCACGATGAGCAAGAGCTACAACATGGCCGGCTGGCGCATCGGCTACATGGTCGGCAACCGCGAGCTGGTCAACGCGCTGGCGCGCATCAAGAGCTATCACGACTACGGCACGTTCACGCCGATCCAGGTGGCGTCCATCGCCGCCCTGGACGGTCCGCAAGACTGCGTGAACGAAATCGTGGCGCAGTACCAAAGCCGCCGCGACGTGCTCGTGCGCGGCTTGCATGAAGCAGGTTGGAATGTGGAAATTCCCAAGGCGTCCATGTACATCTGGGCGCAGATCCCCGAACCCTACAGGGCGATGGGCTCTTTGGAATTTGCCAAGCGTGTCCTGTCGGATGCGAAGGTGGCCGTGTCCCCCGGGATCGGCTTCGGCGAGTATGGCGACGAATACGTGCGCTTCGCCCTGATCGAAAACGAGCAGCGCACCCGGCAAGCGGTGCGAGGCATTAAAGACATGTTCCGCAAGGACGGATTGCTGAAGTAGAGCCCACCCCCGCAGCGCTGCGCGCTTCCCCCTCAAGGGGGCATGCCTGCGGACCGGCGGAGCCGGATCCGCGGCATCCCGATAGGGGGGCAGCCCCGCATAGGGTGTGGCATCTCTCGTACAGCATTATGGAGAACTGAAATGAATTCCCCTCAACGCCCGCCCGCAGAAGGCGCCGCGATGAAACCCATGAAAGTCGGCCTGCTCGGTCTGGGCGTGGTTGGCGGAGGCACCTGGTCGGTGCTGTCGCGCAACGCGGAAGAAATTGCGCGCCGTGCCGGCCGCCGCATCGAAGTGACCCGCGCCGCGGTGCGCGACGTGGCCAAGGCGCGTGCGCGCGTGGGCGACGCGATCCAGGTCGACACCGATGTGCGCGCGCTGGTGCGCGATCCTGAAATCGACATCGTGGTCGAACTGATCGGCGGCGACACGCTGGCGCGCGAGCTGGTGCTGGAAGCCATCGCCAACGGCAAGCACGTCGTGACCGCCAACAAGGCGCTGCTGGCCAAGCACGGCAACGAGATCTTCGCCGCGGCCCATGAGCGCGGCGTGATGGTGACCTTCGAAGCGGCCGTCGCCGGCGGCATCCCCATCATCAAGGCGATCCGCGAAGGCCTGACCGCCAACCGCATCCAGTGGGTGGCCGGCATCATCAACGGCACCACCAACTTCATCCTGTCGGAAATGCGTACGCGCGGCCTGCCGTTCGCCGACGTGCTGGCCGAGGCGCAGCGCCTGGGCTACGCCGAAGCCGATCCCACGTTCGACGTGGAAGGCGTGGACGCGGCCCACAAGCTGACCCTGCTGGCTTCGCTGGCTTTCGGCGTGCCGGTCCAGTTCGACCGCGCCTACATCGAAGGCATTTCGCAGCTAGCCGCCGAGGACATCGAGCATGCCGAACGCCTGGGCTATCGCATCAAGCTGCTGGGCGTCACCAAGCGCCGCCCGGACGGCATCGAGCTGCGCGTGCATCCGGCGCTGGTGCCGGCCGAACGCCTGCTGGCCAACGTCGAAGGCGCGATGAACGCCGTGCTGGTCAAGGGCGACGCCGTCGGTCCCACGCTGTACTACGGCCAGGGCGCGGGCGAAGAGCCCACCGCCTCGGCCGTGGTGGCCGACCTGGTCGACGTGACCCGCCTGCACACCGCGGATCCGGGCAACCGCGTGCCGCACCTGGCCTTCCAGCCGGATGCCATGTCCGACACGCCGATCCTGCCGATCGAAGAGGTCAGCACCTCGTACTACCTGCGCCTGCGCGTGGACGACCAGCCGGGCGTGCTGGCCGACATCGCCCGCATCCTGGCCGACCGCTCCATCTCCATCGGTTCGATGATCCAGCAGCCGTCGCACATCGGCGGCGCCGACATCATCTTCCTGACGCATGAGGCAGTCGAAGGCAACGTCAATCAGGCGATCGAGCGCATCGAAGCCCTGCCGTTCGTGCGCTCGAAAGTGACGCGCCTGCGCGTGGAAAATTTGCTATGAAATACATCTCCACCCGCGGCGGCATGACGCCGCTGCAATTCTCGGACATCCTGCTGGAAGGCCTGGCGCCGGACGGCGGCCTGGCCGTGCCGGAGCAACTGCCCCAGGTTTCTGCGGAAACGCTGGAGTCCTGGCGCGGCCTGCCGTATGCCGACCTGGCGTTCGAAGTGCTGTCGCTGTTCGCCACCGACATTCCGGCTGATGACCTGCGCCGCCTGACGCGCGCGGCCTACAACCAGCAGACCTTCAACAGCGAGGACATCGTCCCGCTGCGTCCGCTGGACGGCGGCCTGTCGCTGCTGGGCCTGTCCGAAGGGCCGACGCTGGCCTTCAAGGACATGGCCATGCAGTTCCTGGGCCAGGTCTTCGAATACGTGCTGGCCAAGCGCGGCACCACCCTGAACATCGTGGGCGCCACCTCCGGCGACACGGGTTCGGCGGCGGAGTACGCCTTGCGCGGCAAGAAGGGCGTGGCGGTGTTCATGCTGTCGCCCCATGGCCGCATGAGCGCCTTCCAGCGCGCGCAGATGTATTCGCTGCAGGACGAGAACATCCACAACATCGCCGTGCGCGGCGTGTTCGACGAGGCCCAGGACATCGTCAAGGCCCTGGCCGGCGATCTGGAGTTCAAGAGCAAGTACCGTCTGGGCGCGGTCAACTCCATCAACTGGGCGCGCATCGCCGCCCAGGTGGTGTACTACTTCCATGGCTGGCTGCGCGCCACCAGCAAGGCTGGCGAGCAGGTGTCGTTCGCGGTGCCTTCGGGCAATTTCGGCAACATCCTGTCCGGCCACATCGCGCGCAGCATGGGCCTGCCCATTCGCCGCCTGGTGCTGGCCACGAACGAGAACAACGTGCTGGAAGAGTTCTTCCGCACGGGCGTCTATCGTCCGCGTCCCGCCGAGCAGACCTACGCCACCTCCAGCCCGTCCATGGACATTTCGCGCGCTTCGAACTTCGAGCGCTTCGTGTTCGACCTGGTCGGCCGCGACGCGGCCCGCGTCAAGGAACTGTGGGCCGGCATGGCGCGTGACGGCTCTTTCGACCTGTCCGCCCTGAAGCCGCAGTTCGAGGAGCGCTATGGCTTCGTGTCGGGCGCAAGCACGCACGAAGACCGCCTGGCGACGATCCGTTCGGTCTACGATGAAACCGGCGTGCTGATCGATCCGCACACCGCCGATGGCGTCAAGGTCGCGCGCGAGTTCGTCGAGCCTGGCGTGCCCATGCTGGTCCTGGAAACCGCCTTGCCGGCGAAGTTCTCGGAAACCATCGAAGAGGCCCTGGGCCGTCCGGCCACGCCCCCGGGCAATCTGGCGGATCTGGAATCCCTGCCGCAACGCGTCGAAATCATGGATTGCGACGCGGCCGCCGTGCGTCGCGTCATCGAGGCGAACGCCAAGGTGTAAAGGCCGCTTGCGTCTTGTATGCGTGTGCAACCCCTCGCAGGCTTGGCCTGCGAGGGGTTTTTTTCATTTTGGCGGGTCAGCAGCTTTACCTTCGCATGCATTTTGACCACAACCCGTCACGAATGCGGGGACAGTGTCAGATACAGTGAATTCACGATTCACTTTCGGAGAACACGCCCATGAAACTGAAGACCATGACGCTCGCCCTGGCCGTGACCGGATTCGGAGTACTGGCGGGATGCTCGTCTCCGTCGGTCATTCAGCAGCGGGACGGCAGCTCGACCGTGACGCCGGATAAGCCCCAGTACGACAAGGATTCGGGCATGTACGAATACGACAAGGACGGCAAGAAGGTCCAGATCAACAAGGACGACGTGAAGTCCATCGAACAGGTGAAGTGATCGCCGTTCCGATATGGCTTGCCCATGAAAAAAGCCCCGGCCGCTCAAGGCGCCGGGGCTTTTTCGTTGGCGCGGGGCGCCTGCAGCGTTACTGCTTGGCTGCTTCTTCGGCGTGGTAGCGGCCGACGCGGTCGACTTCGTTCTTCGAGCCCAGGATCACGCTGACGCGCTGATGCAGCTTGTCGGGCTGGATCTCCATGATGCGCTGCGTGCCGTTGATCGCGGCGCCGCCGGCCTGTTCGACCAGGAAGCTCATGGGATTGGCTTCGTACATCAGGCGCAGTTTGCCGGCCTTGCCGGGTTCGCGGGCGTCCCAGGGGTACATGAAGATGCCGCCGCGGGTCAGGATGCGATGCACATCGGCCACCATGGAGGCGATCCAGCGCATGTTGTAGTCCTTGCCCAGCGGGCCGGTCGTGCCGGCCAGGCAGTCGTCGACGTAGCGCTTGACCGGGGCAGCCCAGTGGCGCATGTTCGACATGTTGATGGCGAACTCCTTGGTGTCTTCCGGCACGCGGATGTTCTCGTGCGTCAGCACCCACGAGCCCATTTCGCGGTCCAGCGTGAAGCCCACCACGCCATTGCCGATGGTCAGCACCAGCATGGTCTGCGGACCGTAGACGGCATAGCCGGCCACGACCTGCTTGTCGCCCGGCTGCAGGAAGTCCTGCTCGCACACGGGCGCGCCCGACACGTCATGCGGCGCGTGCAGCACGGAGAAGATGGTGCCGATGGAGACGTTGACGTCGATGTTCGAGGAGCCATCGAGCGGATCGAACAGCAGCAGGTATTCGCCCTTGGGGTAGCGGTTCGGGATCAGATGGATGGTCTCCATTTCTTCCGAGGCCATGGCCGCCAGGTGGCCGCCCCATTCATTGGCTTCGAGCAGGATTTCGTTGGACAGCACGTCCAGCTTCTTCTGCACTTCGCCCTGGACGTTCTCGCTTTCCAGGCTGCCGAGAACGCCGCCGAGCGCACCCTTGCTTACCGCATGGCTGATGGCCTTGCAGGCGCGCGCGACCACCTCGATGAGCAGCCGCACTTCCGGTGCGAGGGCTTGGGCGGAGCGCTGCTGCTCCACCAGGTATTGGGTCAGTGTTTTACGTTTCAAAGGAACCTCCTATGCTGCGAATTCTAAAGCCTTGGATACGATTTCCTGCACATTGCGCGACAGGCCTTCCTGGGCGCGCACCCGCTGCAGGGCGGCCTGCATGGGCGTGCGCAGGGCGGGCACGAAGCGTGCCCAGTTGTCCAGCGCGCGCGCCAGGCGGGCGGCGATCTCGGGGTTGAGGGCGTCCAGCGCCAGCACCTGCTCGGCCCAGAAGGCGTAGCCGGTGCCGTCGGGGTGATGCATGCCGCGGGCGTTGTTCAGGCAGAACTGGAAGATCAACGAGCGCGCGCGGTTCGGGTTGCGCAGGGTGAATGCGGGGTGCTGCATCAGCTCGCGCGCGGTCTGCACGGTGGTCGAGCGGGCCGCGGCCTGCAGGGCGAACCACTTGTCCACCACCAGGGCGTTGTCGCGCCATTTGTCGTAGAAAGCGGCAAGCGCCTTATGCGGGAAGTCGCCCTGGCCGAAATTGATCAGCGCGGACAGCGCCGCCATGCTGTCGGTCATGTTGCCGGCCTTCTCGTACTGCTGCTCGGCCAGGCGCTGGGCATCGAGTTCGCCCGCCGCCATCAGGTGGCTGAGCGCCAGGTTCTTCAAGGCGCGCTTGCCGGCCGGAACCGGCGCCGGGCTGTATTCGCCCGGCGTCTGGTTGTCGTCGAATGCCAGGCGGAACTCGGCGGCCAACTGGCGTCCCAGTTCGGCACGCAGGAAGTCGCGCGCGACCGCCAGGGCAGGCGGGTCCACCTGCTGCATGCGTTCGGCCAGGGTCTTTTCGGACGGCAGGGCCAGGGCGCGGGCGCGGTAGGCGGCGTCCAGGGCCGGATCGGTCAGCAGCGCGCGCCAGGTCTCGATGAAGGCGGCGTCGGCATGCAGGGTCTTGCCGGCCTGGCGGGCCTCGGCCAGCGCCAGGATCTGGCGGGTGGCGAATTCCTGGCCGGCCTCCCAACGCGCGAAGGGATTGCCGTCGTGCGCCGACAGCAGGGCCAGTTCTTCGTTGGTCCAGTCGTAGTCGACGATGACCGGGGCCGAGAAGTCGCGCAATAGCGACGGCACAGGACGCTCGGCGATATCCTCGAATATCCATTGCTGGCTTTGCTGCGTCAGTTCCAGCAGCGCGGTGTCCAGGACCGCGCCGGCATGGCGCAGCGGCAGTGCGCGGCCGTCGCGGTCCAGCAAGCCGATGGCGAACGGGATGTGGAAGGGGGCCTTTACGTAGTCGGCGCCGGCCTTCTTTTCCACGCCGACCGGCGGGCATTCCTGGGTGAGCGTCACGGTGCAACGGCGCGTTGCGGCGTCGTGGTCGAGCTTGACGGTCACGCGCGGCGTGCCGGCCTGGCGGTACCAGCGGCGGAACACGGACAGGTCGCGGTCCGGATGCTGGCGCACGTAGACGGATTCCATGGCGGCCACGAAGTCGTCGCAGGTCACGGCCTGGCCGTCATGGCGGCGGAAGTACTCGTCCATGCCGGCGCGAAAGCCCGCCTCGCCCAGCAGGGTGTGCTGCATGCGGATGACTTCGGCGCCTTTCTCGTACACGGTCGCCGTGTAGAAGTTGCCGATCTCCTGGTAGCTTTCAGGCCGGATCGGATGGGCCATGGGGCCGGCGTCTTCCGGAAACTGGGCGGCGCGCAGCGCCACCACGTCGTCGATGCGCTTGACCGCGCGGGCGCTCGCGGCCTCGGCGGCATCCATGCCGTGGGCCATCATGTCGGCGCTGAATTCCTGGTCGCGGAAGACGGTCAAGCCTTCCTTCAGGCTCAGCTGGAACCAGTCGCGGCAGGTGACGCGGTTGCCGGTCCAGTTGTGGAAGTACTCGTGTCCTATGACGGATTCGATGCCTTCATAGTTGGCGTCCGTGGCCGTATCCGCATCCGCCAGCACGTAGGCGGCGTTGAAGATGTTCAAGCCCTTGTTTTCCATCGCGCCCATGTTGAAGTCATGGACTGCCACGATCATGAAGCGGTCCAGGTCCAACTCCAGGCCGAAGCGACTTTCGTCCCAGCGCAGCGCGCGCACCAGCGAATCCAGCGCCCATTCGGTCTTGGATTCCGAACCTGGATCGCTGTAGACCTGCAGCAGCACGTCGCGGCCGCTGGACGTCTTGACGGTGGTTTCGCGGTGCGTGAGCTTGCCGGCCACCAGCGCGAACAGGTAGCAGGGCTTGGGGAAGGGATCTTCCCATTCGACCTCGTTGCGGCCGTCGGGCAATTGGCGCGTGGCCAGCAGGTTGCCGTTGGAAAGCAGCACCGGATACTCCGGCTGGGCGCGCAGGGTCACGCGGTAGCGCGACATCACGTCGGGCCGGTCGGCGAACCACGTGATGCGGCGAAAGCCCTCGGCCTCGCATTGGGTGAAGAAGTTGCCGCCCGAGACGTACAGGCCCATCAGCGTGGAATTGGCCGACGGTTTGCAGCGGCTGACGATTTCCACCGTGGCGCTGGGCGGCAGGCCGTAAAGGGCCAGGCTGTGTTCGGACAGGCGATAGCGGTCGGCGGGCAGGGGCGCGCCATTCACGCCTACCGAGACGAGCTCCAGGTCTTCGCCGTCCAGGATCAGGGCGGCGTCGGCGCTGGCCCCGGCCTTGCGCTGCACTTGCATCGTGCAGCGCACTTCGGTCGCGTCCGGCGCGAGATCGAAGGCGAGGGCGACTTCGGGAATGTCGTAGGGGTAGGGCTGGTAATCCTTGCGATATACGGTTACGGGCGTGTCTGTGCGCATGGGATTGCAGTCCTGTATGAACGAAGGCTCTATTGTAGTGGCTGGGCATGACGCACCGCCCTGGGCCGTTTGGCGTACCGTAAACTTTTTGTAGCGGTCTGAGTCAAAGTCAGTATCATGGCGCCGTCGCGCGCCGCAGAGGTGTCAAATGTCGAGGTTGTCCATGTTCAATATGCGCCGCTGGGCCGGTCTGCTGGCCGTGGCGGGGGCGTTTGCCCTGACGGGTTGTGCCGCTCCCACGGTTTCCGCGAGGGTCACTTCCTTTCAGCAATGGCCCGCGGGCGTGGAGGGGCAGACCTACCAGTTCATCGCTGCCGATGCTTCGCAAAACAACAATCTTGAATATCAGTCCTATCAGGACATGGTGCGGGCCGGCATAGGCGCGACCGGCCTGGTCGAGGCCAAGCCCGGCGCAAAGGGTCGTTTCGACGTGTCGTTCAACTACGGCACCACGCAGACCCAGATAATGGTGCAGCGTCCATACGATCCATATTTCTATGGCGGCTACGGCTATGGCGGTTTCTACGGCCCGCGGCCGTGGGGAGCGGGGTATGGCTACTGGGGCCCGGAATGGGTCGACGTACCCATGGCCGTGCAACGCAATACCCTCACCCTGCATATCTATGACACGCAGCGCGGCGGCGCCGAGGTATACCGTTCCAGCGCTTTCATACTGAGCGAGCGCGACGATTTCCTGCGCACCATGCCGTACCTGGTACGCGCAATATTTGATAATTTTCCCGGGAATAATGGCGCGGAGCGCGAAATCCGCTTCCCGGTGCAATGAAATCGGGCGGCCTTTTGGGGCCTGTCTTTAAATAAAATCGGCGCACCAATATGGTGCGCCGATTTTTTTCTTACTGGCGGATAGGTTTTTATTCTTTGATAAGAAAACTGTCGCGGGTTGCGCCTGCGGCTTCTTCCGCGGCGAGCCAGCGGGGAGCCTTGCCACGGCCGCTCCACGTTTCCCCTGTTTGAGGATGGCGGTACTTGGGCGCAACGGCGCGTTTGGCGGCGTTGGCCGGACGGGCAGCGGGGCCAGCCTTGCGGCGGCCACCGGCGGCGGCGCGGGCGGGCTTGCCGGCGCCATAGGCTGCGACGATCTCTTCAGGCGTGATGTCGTACTCGCGCATCGACGTGATGATCTGCGTGATCACGGGCTTGCGACGCTTGGTTTGCAGGACTTCAGCCTTCTTTTGTAGCTTGTTGATTTCCTTTTCGATCTTTGCTTGCAGTGCTGCGTAGGATTCTCGGGCCATGGTTTATTCCTGATTATGGAACTGCTGTAATCGCCGGCGAAGTTATTGTGTAATTGTTGTGCTTCGCATAATACAGAAGTTACGGCTTGACTTCCTGGTTTCTGATGCAATTACTTTGTATCAAAAGAGTCCGATACCGTTTTTCGGTCTGGGAGTGCCTGCAACGAGCCAAGTATTGGGAAGGATATTCTCGAATTTGGGACAACTTGAAACAATAGGGGTATTGGTTCACGAGGCGGACGAATAGCCGCGCATGCCCTTGCATCTGTTCGGTTTGTCTCGCAAAGCGCGCAAATACGGGGCTCCAGGCCTGACGTCCCGCATCGGACCTGCCGCGGGTGCGGCGTTTGCGGAAGTCTGATGACGCAACGGCGGGAACAAATGAATAGTCTTGCGGTCTGATATTCGCCAGGCATGGTCCGACAGGATTCTGTGCTATGCGCCGAGCGGTCTCATTGGCGTATTTCATTTTCATGTCAAGTTGTATGACGAGTTTGGTGCGCGCCTCGGGAATACCTTTGCCTGTATGCCTGCTGGTCGAAAAAGTCCTATGAGCACCCGAAAAAAGGGGCGCATCGAACATTGTTTGAGCTTGTCGGTGCAGCCCGGTATGTAATATTCCGACCCCGCCCGCACGCGTAAATAATGCCCGTGGTATTTTTCGCCCCAGCGTGTTTCCCGGCGGGGCGCGCGGCCCGACGGCCAGGCCGCGCCAGCGTTACGATATGATCTCGAGTATCACCGCGAGCGCGCGCCAGCGCGCCGCCGCCTCCTGTACAGAGCCCCATGAAAATCATCGATCCCGCCATTGCTTCCCTCGCCACCGCCAAATCCCTGCTGCTAGACCCCTGGGGCCTGACCGAGGCGGACATGGCGCGCGCGCTGGGTGAGATCTTCACTCACAAGGTCGACTACGCCGACCTGTATTTCCAGTACACGCGCAGCGAGGGCTGGAGCCTGGAAGAGGGCATCGTCAAGACCGGCAGTTTCTCGATCAGCCAGGGCGTCGGGGTACGTGCCGTGAGCGGCGAGAAAACCGCCTTTGCCTATTCGGATTCGCTGTCGCCCGAAGCGCTGTTGTCGTCTGCGCACGCGGTGCGCGGCATCGCGCGCCGCGGCGCCGGCAAGGTAAAGGTGGCGGCGCAGGTCGAAGCCGAGATCGGCCGCAGCTTGTATGCCGATATCGATCCGGTTGCCACCTTGAGCGCTCCCGAGAAGGTCGCGCTGCTGGAACGCGTGGAGCGCATGGCGCGCGCCCGCGATCCGCACGTGATTCAGGTCATGGCGGGCCTGGGCGCCGAATATGACGTGGTGTTGGTGGCCGGCAGCGACGGCCGCCTGGCCGCCGACGTGCGCCCGCTGGTGCGCTTGTCGCTGACCGTCATCGCCGAGCGCAATGGCCGCCGCGAAATGGGTCACGCGGGCGGCGGCGGCCGCCTGGGCCTGGCCTATTTCACGGACGAAATGCTGCAGGGCTACGTCGAGCGCGCGGTGCACGAGGCCATGGTGAACCTGGAAGCGCGCCCCGCGCCGGCCGGTGAAATGACTGTCGTGCTGGGTTCGGGTTGGCCCGGCATCCTGTTGCACGAGGCTGTCGGCCACGGGCTGGAAGGCGACTTCAACCGCAAGGGGTCCAGCGTGTTCTCGGGCCGCATCGGCGAGCGCGTCGCCTCCAAGGGCGTGACGGTGGTCGACGACGGCACCATCCCCGATCGCCGCGGCTCGCTCAACATCGACGACGAAGGCAATGCCACCCAGCGCAACGTGCTGATCGAGGACGGCATCCTGCGCGGCTATATGCAGGACACGCTGAACGCGCGCCTCATGAAGACCGCCGCCACCGGCAACGGCCGCCGCGAGTCGTTCGCGCACCTGCCGATGCCGCGCATGACCAACACCTACATGCTGGCGGGCGACAAGCCGGCCGAGGAAATCGTGTCGTCCGTCAAGCGCGGGCTGTACGCGGTCAATTTCGGCGGTGGTCAGGTCGACATCACCAACGGCAAGTTCGTGTTTTCGGCGTCCGAAGCCTACATGATCGAAAACGGCAAGGTGACCTATCCGGTCAAGGGCGCCACCCTGATCGGCAACGGTCCGGACGCCATGAACCGCGTCACCATGATAGGCAACGACCTGCAGCTGGATTCCGGCGTGGGTACGTGCGGCAAGGATGGCCAGAGCGTGCCCGTGGGCGTGGGCATGCCCACGGTCCGCATGGAAGGCCTGACCGTCGGCGGCACCGCCTGACTCAAAAACACGGATGACGGCTCGAAAAAATTGTGCTAGAGTCAATCCCCATGAAATTCGCGTCCCCCGCCTTTTATTTTTATTTTTATGGTTTTCTGAAGCCGCTGGCGGAGGAAGGGACGCGCTCAATCTGAAGTTTGGAAAGAATCCCCCCAAAAAAGCCGCCAGCGAACTGGCGGCTTTTTTTGCGCCGCCAGTTGAGGAAACCATCTCGGGAACATCCCCGCGGCGGGCAACCCAGGAGCAGTACCGTGTCACACAATACCGACGACCTTCGCATTCGAGAAATCAAAGAGCTGAACCCGCCCGCGCACGTCATGCGCGAGTTCGCCTGCACCAAGGAGGCGTCCGACACCGTGTTCGCCGCCCGCCAGGGGATGCACCGCATCCTGCACGGCATGGATGACCGGATGATCGTCGTGATCGGTCCTTGCTCCATCCACGACACCCGCGCGGCCATCGAATATGCGAAGCGTCTGAAGCCTGTGCGCGACCGGCTGAGCGCCGACCTGGAAATCGTGATGCGCGTGTACTTCGAGAAGCCGCGCACCACCGTGGGCTGGAAGGGTTTGATCAACGATCCGGATCTGGACGGCAGCTTCGACATCAACAAGGGCGTGCGCGTCGCCCGCGAGCTGCTGCTGGACATCAACAGCATGGGACTGCCGGCGGGTTGCGAGTTCCTGGACATGATTACGCCGCAGTACATCGCGGATCTGGTCTCCTGGGGGGCGATCGGGGCTCGGACGACGGAAAGCCAGGTGCATCGCGAGCTGGCATCGGGACTGTCGTGTCCGGTGGGGTTCAAGAACGGCACCGACGGCAATGTGAAGATCGCGGTCGATGCGATCAAGGCGGCCTCCCAGCCGCACCATTTCCTGTCGGTGACCAAGGGCGGGCATTCCGCAATTGTGTCGACGGCCGGCAACGAGGACTGTCACGTCATCCTGCGCGGCGGCAAGACGCCGAACTACGACGCGGCCAGCATCGAAGCGGCCTGCCAGGACATGTCCAAGGCCGGTCTGGCGCAGCGCATCATGATCGACGCCAGCCACGCCAACAGCAGCAAGAAGCCCGAGAACCAGCCCTTGGTCATCGAAGACGTGGCGCGCCAGATGGAAGCGGGCGACAGCCGCCTGGTGGGCGTCATGGTTGAAAGCCACCTGCTGGGCGGCCGCCAGGACATGGTGCCTGGCACGCCGCTGGTCTACGGCCAGAGCATCACCGACGGCTGCATCGACTGGGACGCCTCGGTCGCCGTGCTCGAGCGTTTGGCTCATGCGGTGCGCGAACGCCGCCGGGTCGCCCTTACGACCGGCAAGTAAGTCCCTGGTAAAACTGAGGGCCACTAGCGCCTGGCGGTTTGCGGCGCGGCGCGCGCGGCGGCGTAGAATAATCGGATCAACCAATCTAACCCAGGATCACGCTGATCATGAATGCCCCCATGCATGCCGAAACGCTGCGCCGTCCGGTGCCGGCCGCTTGTCTGGATGCTTTGCGCGCGCGCTTTGGCGACCGCCTGTCCGAATCTGCCGCGATGCGCGACCATCATGGCCGCGATGAATCTCCCTATCCGGCCATGCCGCCGGACGCGGTGGTCTTCGCGCACACGACCGAGGAAGTGGCCGAGATCGCCAAGCTGTGCAACGAGCATCGCGTTCCTTTGATCCCTTATGGCGCGGGTTCTTCGCTCGAAGGCCACATCCTCGCGATCCAGGGCGGCATCAGTCTCGACCTGTCGCAGATGAACAAGATTCTTGCGATCAACGCCGAGGACCTGACCGCCACCGTGCAGGCTGGCGTGCTGCGCAAGCAGCTCAACGACGAAATCCGCGATACCGGCCTGTTCTTTCCGATAGATCCGGGCGCCGACGCCAGCCTGGGGGGCATGGCGGCCACGCGCGCTTCCGGCACCAATGCCGTGCGCTACGGCACCATGCGCGAGAACGTCATGTCGCTGACCGTGGTGACTGCGGATGGACGCATCGTCCGCACCGCGGGCCGCGCCCGCAAGTCCTCGGCCGGCTACGACCTGACGCGCATCTTCGTCGGCAGCGAAGGCACCCTGGGCATCATCACCGAAGTGACGGTGCGCCTGTATCCCCAGCCTGAAGCCGTGTCGGCCGCGGTCTGCAACTTCCCGACGCTGGATTCGGCGGTGCAGAGCGTGATCGAAATCATCCAGATGGGCGTGCAGATCGCCCGCGTTGAATTCATGGACGCCGCCAGCGTGCGCGCGGTGAACCTGCACAGCAAGCTGACGCTGCGCGAAACGCCGCTGCTGGTGTTCGAGTTCCACGGCAGCCCGGCCGGCGTGCAGGAGCAGGCCGAGATCGTACAGGCGATCACGGCCGATCACGGCGGCATGGATTTCGAATGGGCCGAACGTCCCGAAGACCGCAGCCGCCTGTGGACCGCCCGCCACAATGCCTATTTCGCGGGCCTGCAACTGCGCCCCGGCTGCCGCGCCAGCACCACCGACGTCTGCGTGCCGATCTCGCGCCTGGCCGATTGCGTGAGCGAGACGGTCGAGGAACTGGACCGCGCCAGCTTCCCCTACACGATCGTGGGCCACGTGGGCGACGGCAACTTCCATGTGCTGATGCTGCTCGATCCGGACAGCGCCAAGGAATGGGAAGAATCCGAAACCATCAACCACAATCTGGTGCGCCGCGCGATCGCCGCCGACGGCACCTGCACGGGCGAGCACGGCGTGGGCCTGCACAAGATGCAGTTCATGGCTGAAGAGCATGGCGAGGACGCCCTGGATCTGATGCGCAGCCTGAAGCACGCGTTTGATCCGAACAACATCCTCAATCCTGGCAAGATCGTGTCCTGGTAAGCCTGCTTCGGCAGCGCAGCCGACTTCCGAAGCCGACGGCGCGCCGTCGGCTTTTTTCTTGCCATCCTCAGGCGTGAACGAGCGGGGCGGCCACGCTGCGCGGCGAGCGATTACGGCTGGTTACTTATCTGGCATGCCATAGGTGCACGGATGCGGGTAAATCCCGGTCTGCTAGTGGCGGGCGCTCGCGCTATTGTTGCGCTCATGAATTCATTGGTCGAAACCGGCCTGGCACAAGTGCAGGCGCCTTATTCTTTGCAGCAGCTCATCGAGGCGTTGTCGGCCGTGTTGCCCGCGCACTGCGTGTTGTTCCGCGAAGAAGATACGCGTCCCTACGAGTGCGATGGCCTATCCCTATATCGCGCGCTGCCTGCGGTCGTCGCCCTGCCCGAAACGGAAGAGCAGGTACAGGCTGTCATGCGCGTCTGCAAACGCCTGAATGCGCCGATCGTCGCGCGCGGCGCCGGCACCGGCTTGTCCGGCGGTGCCATGCCGCACAGCCGCGGCGTGTTGCTCGGCTTGTCCAAATTCAATCGCATCAAGCACATCGACCTGGCCAGCGCCACGGCCATCGTGCAGCCCGGCGTGCGCAACCTGGCGATCTCGGAGGCGGCCGCGCCCTACGGGCTGTATTACGCGCCTGATCCTTCCAGCCAGATCGCCTGTTCCATCGGCGGCAACGTGGCGGAGAACTCCGGCGGCGTGCATTGCCTGAAGTATGGGCTGACCGTGCACAACGTGCTGCGCGTGCGGGTCGTGACGATCGATGGCGATGTGGTTGAACTGGGCTCCGAAGCGCCCGATGCGCCGGGCCTGGATCTGCTGTCCGTCTTCATCGGTTCGGAAGGCATGCTGGGCGTGGTCACGGAGGTGACGGTCAAGCTCATTCCCAAGCCGGCCTGCGCGCAGGTCGTCATGGCCAGCTTTTCCAGCGTGGAAGCGGCGGGCAATGCGGTCACGCAGGTGATCGCGGCCGGCATGATACCCGCGGGTCTGGAGATGATGGACCGTCGTGCGACGCACATGGTCGAACCCTTTGTGCGCGCCGGCTACGACATGGACGCGCAAGCCATCCTGCTGTGCGAATCGGACGGCACGCCCGAAGAGGTCGAGCACGAGATTGCGCGCATGGAGGCCGTGTTCCGCGAGGCCGGAGCCACGCGCTGCCAGGTCTCGTCGTCAGAGGCCGAGCGCCTGAAGTTCTGGGCCGGCCGCAAGAATGCCTTCCCGGCCGCGGGGCGCGTATCGCCCGATTACTATTGCATGGACGGCACGATACCGCGCCGCCATCTGGCGCGCGTGCTGGGCGCCATCGAGCAGATGGAAGACGAATTCAGCCTGCGCTGCGCCAACGTCTTTCACGCAGGCGACGGCAACCTGCATCCGTTGATCCTGTTCGATTCAAACAAGCCGGACGAGGTGGAGCGCGCCGAGAAATTCGGTGCCGCCATACTCGAGCTGTGCGTGCAGGTAGGAGGGACCGTGACTGGAGAGCACGGTGTGGGTATGGAGAAAATAAATCAAATGTGCGTGCAATTCTCTCGCGAAGAACTCGACGCGTTCCTGGCGGTCAAGCGGGCCTTCGATCCGCCCTGCCTGCTCAATCCTGAAAAAGTCATCCCTACGCTGGCCCGCTGCGCCGAATACGGCAAGATGCACGTCCACGCGGGAGAGTTGCGCTTCCCCGATCTCGCCCGTTTCTAGGACCTGTCCTTATGGATTTCGTCCTGTCGGAATTGTGCGACCAGGTCATGACGGCCCGTGCCGGCCACAAACCCCTGTTCGTGATGGGCGGGGGCAGCAAGGCGTTCTATGGCAATTACCGCCCGGTGACGCCGCAGGACGGCCACTGCCTGCTGGACATGACACCCTATCGCGGCATCGTCAGCTACCACCCGTCGGAGCTGGTGGTGACGGTGCGCGCGGGTACGCCGCTGGCCGAACTCGAAGCCGCGCTGGCCGAGAACGGGCAGATGCTGGCCTTCGAGCCGCCGCATTTCTCGGCGTCCGCCACGGTCGGAGGATGCGTCGCGACGGGGCTGTCAGGCCCGCGCCGCATGAGTGCCGGCGCGCTCAAGGATTTTGTCCTGGGCGCGCAACTGCTGGATTCGGAAGGCCGCATCCTCTCGTTCGGCGGCGAGGTCATGAAGAACGTGGCGGGCTATGACGTATCGCGCCTGTTGGCTGGTTCGCACGGCATCTTCGGCGCCATACTCGAAGTGTCCTTGAAGGTCGTGCCGCGGCCGATGGAAGAGATCACCCTGGCGCTGCCGGCGACGCAGGCTCAGGCCTTGGCCAGCTTCGCCCTGTGGCGCGGCAAGCCCCTGCCGATCTCGGCCACCAGCTGGAGCGGCGGCGATGAGGGCGCCGAAGGCCAGATGGCCGTGCGCCTGTCGGGCGCGCCGCCCGCGATCGCCAGCGCCCGCCAGCTAATAGGCGGCGCGCCAATGGCGCCCGAGGCTGCGCAGGCCTGGTGGCGGTCGCTGCGCGAGCAGACGCATTCCTTCTTCACGCCGGGCCGGCCCTTGTGGCGCCTGGCGTTGCCGCCCACCGCCGCCGCGTTGGGACTGGGGCCGACCTTATTGGAATGGGGGGGAGGCCAGCGCTGGCTGTCGGGTGAGCAAGACGCCGCCACGCTGCGCGAGACCGCCGAGCGGCTGGGCGGCCACGCCACGCTGTTCCGCGCCGGGCAGGGCAAGCCGCCTGCCGACGGCGTATTCCATCCGCTGGCGCCCGGGATCGCTTCGATCACGCGCCGCCTCAAACAAGAGCTCGATCCGGCCGGCCTGTTCAACCCCGGCCGCCTGGTCCTGGATCTATAGGGCATCATGCAAACCAATCTGGCATCCTGGGCACGCGATACCGATCTGGGCAAGGAGGCCGACGCCATCCTGCGGCGTTGCGTGCACTGCGGCTTCTGTACCGCGACCTGTCCGACGTATCAGGTGCTGGGCGACGAGCTGGACAGCCCGCGCGGACGCATCTATCTGATCAAGCAGGTGCTGGAGGGCGCCGAGCCCACGCAGTCCACGCAGCAGCACCTGGACCGCTGCCTGACTTGCCGCAATTGCGAGACCACTTGCCCGTCCGGCGTCCAGTACGGCCATCTGGTGGATATCGGCCGCAAGATCGTCGAAGAGCGCGTGCCGCGCAGCTGGGCCGACAAGACCAAACGCACCTTGTTGCGCAAGACCATGCTGTCGCCGCTGTTCGCGCCCGCGATGCGGCTGGGGCAGGCGGTGCGCGGCATGCTGCCGGAGGCGCTCAAGCGCAAGGTGCCGGAGCGCCGCGCGGCGGGGCCGCTGCCGCAGGTGGCGGGCCATGCGCGCCAGGTGCTGATGCTGGCGGGCTGCGTGCAGCCCGCCATGATGCCGACCATCGATGCGGCCACCATCCGCGTGCTGGACGCGGTGGGCATAGGCGCGCGCATCGCCCCCGGCGCCGGCTGCTGCGGCGCGGCCAGTTTCCACCTGGACGCGCAGGACGATGCGCTGGCGCAGATGCGCGCCAACGTTGATGCCTGGTGGCCGCTGCTGCAGGATGGCAAGGTCGAGGCCATTGTGATGAACGCGTCCGGCTGCGGCGCCATGGTCAAGGAGTATGCGCATCACCTGCGGCACGATCCGGCCTACGCGCAAAAGGCTGCGGACATCGTGGCGCTGGTGAAGGACGTGGCCGAGATCGTCGCGCCGCATGCGGCGCAACTGCGTTCGCGGCTGCCGGCGGGCACGCGCGCGGCCTTCCATCCGCCATGCACGCTGCAGCATTGGCAAGGCCTGCGGCCGCTGTCGGAACAATTGCTGGCGGATCTGGGTTTTGCATTGCAGCCATTCGCCGACAAGCACTTGTGCTGCGGTTCGGCGGGCGCCTATTCGGTGTTGAATCCGGAGATCGCGCTGGAACTGCGCGACCGCAAGCTGGGCGCGATCGCCGCGGGCGGACCGGACGTGATCCTGTCCGCCAACATCGGCTGCATCGGCCACCTGCAAAGCGGCACCGACACGCCGGTGCGGCATTGGATCGAAGTGGTTGACGAACAGTTGCGCCAGCCTGCGGGCCAGCGCGGCGCGTAGGCGCCGGACGCCAGGCGGCATCCGGCGCCGGGCGTTTTACTCCACGGCCTTGACCATGTCTTCAAGCACCTTCTTGGCGTCGCCGAAAACCATCATCGTGCGGTCCATGTAGAAGAGCTCGTTGTCCAGGCCCGCGTAGCCCGAAGCCATGGACCGCTTGTTCACGATCACGGTGCGGGCCTTGTAGGCTTCCAGGATGGGCATGCCGGCAATGGGCGACTTCGGGTCGTTCTTGGCGGCCGGATTCACCACGTCGTTCGCGCCCAGCACCAGCACCACGTCGGTCTGGCCGAACTCGCTGTTGATGTCTTCCATTTCGAAGACCTGGTCGTAAGGCACTTCGGCCTCGGCCAGCAGCACGTTCATGTGGCCGGGCATGCGTCCCGCCACCGGGTGGATGGCGTACTTGACGGTCACGCCGCGCTCGGTGAGCTTTTCCGCCAGTTCCTTCAGCGCGTGCTGCGCGCGCGCCACCGCCAGGCCGTAGCCGGGAACGATGGTCACGCTTTCCGCGTTGGTCATCAGGAAGGCGGCGTCGTCGGGGCTGCCCGACTTGACGCTGCGCTGCTGCGCATCGCCCGCCGCGGCACCCGCGCCGGCCTGGCCGCCGAAGCCGCCCAGGATGACGTTGAAGAACGAGCGGTTCATCGCCTTGCACATGATGTAGGACAGGATCGCGCCCGAAGAACCCACCAGCGAACCGGCGATGATCAGCATGGGGTTGTTCAGCGAGAAGCCGATGCCGGCTGCCGCCCAGCCCGAGTAGCTGTTCAGCATGGACACCACCACCGGCATGTCGGCGCCGCCGATCGGGATGATGATCAGGACGCCCAGCACGAAGGCGATGAGCGTCATGATGACGAACGGCGTCCATTCCTGTGTGAGCATGAACCAGATGCCGCATGCCAGCATCAGCAGCGCCAGCGCCAGGTTCAGCATGTGCTGGCCCGAGAACACCACCGGCGCGCCCTGGAACAGGCGGAACTTGTACTTGCCCGACAGTTTGCCGAAGGCGATGACCGAACCCGAGAACGTGATGGCGCCGACGAAGGTGCCGATGAACAGCTCGAAGCGGTTGCCGGTGGGAATCGGCACGCCGACGGGCACGATGCCGAAGGCATGCGGTTCGGCCACCACGGCCACCGCAATCGCGACCGCCGCCAGGCCGATCATGCTGTGCATGAAGGCGACCAGCTCGGGCATCTTGGTCATCTCGACGCGCTTGGCCATCAGCGTGCCGATGGAGCCGCCCACCAAGAGGCCCAACACGACCCAGCCCAGGCCGATGGTGGCGGCGCCGTCGCGCGCCAGCCCGACGATGAGCGCGGCCGTGGTCAGCACGGCGATCGCCATGCCGGCCATGCCGAACGCATTGCCCAGCCGCGACGTGGTCGGATGCGACAGGCCCTTGAGCGCCTGGATGAAGCAGACCGAGGCGATCAGGTACAGCAGGGTGACGAGGTTCAGCGAGATCATTTCGCTTCCTCCTTGCCTGCCTTGCGGTCCTTCTTCTTGAACATTTCCAGCATGCGCCGGGTCACGAGAAAACCGCCGAACACGTTGACCGCGGCCAGCGCCACGGCGAACACGCCCATGCCGCGCGCCAGCCCGCCTTCGGTCAGCGCGGCCGCCAGCATGGCGCCCACGATGATGATGGCGGAAATGGCGTTGGTGACGGCCATCAAGGGCGTGTGCAGGGCGGGGGTGACGTTCCACACGACGTGGTAGCCGACATAGATGGCCAGCACGAAGATGATGAGATTCATCAGGGTGGGGTTGATCGCTTCCATGCTGTTAGTTCCTCCGCGCCACGTTGCCGCCTTCGCACACCAGGCAGGCCGCGACGATTTCATCGTCGCGCTGGATCGCCAGCGCGCCGTCCGCATTGATGATGAGCTTCAGGAAATCCTGGATGTTGCGCGCATACAGCGCCGAAGCGTCGGTCGCGACCAGGCCGGGCAGGTTGGTCAGCCCGATGATCGTCACGCCGTGCTTTTCCACCACCAGGCCTTTCTCGGACAGCGGGCAATTGCCGCCGCGTTCGACTGCCAGGTCCACCAGCACCGAACCTGGCTTCATGGCCGCGACGGTTTCCGCGGACACTAGCGTGGGGGCGGGGCGGCCGGGAATCAGCGCCGTGGTGATGACGATGTCGGCCTGCTTGCAGCGCTCGGACACGAGCGCGGCCTGCCGCGCCATCCAGGCGGGCGGCATAGGCCGGGCGTAGCCGCCCGTGCCTTGCGCGATCTCGCGTTCTTCGTCCGTCTCGAAAGGCACGTCGATGAACTTGGCGCCCAGCGATTCCACCTGTTCGCGCGCGGCGGGGCGCACGTCCGAGGCTTCGACCACCGCGCCCAGCCGCTTGGCGGTGGCGATGGCCTGCAGCCCGGCCACGCCAGTGCCCAGCACGACGGCGCGGGCGGCCTTCAGCGTGCCCGCGGCAGTCATCATCATGGGTATGAGGCGGCCGTAGTGGTGCGCCGCCAGCAGCACGGCCTTGTAGCCGGCCAGGTTGGCCTGGGAGGACAGCACGTCCAGGCTCTGGGCCCGCGTGATGCGGGGCGCGGCTTCCAGCGCGAATCCGGTGAGTCCGGCGGCGGCGATCTGCTGGATGCCTTCGGCGTCGAAGGGATCCAGCATACCGACCACGACGGCCCCGGATTTCATCTGGGGCAGTTCCGCGGCAGAAGGCGCGCGCACCTTCATGACGAGTTCTGCCCCCAGCGCATCCTGGGCGGTGCCGAGCGTGGCGCCCGCTGCCTCATAGGCTTCGTCGAGATAGCGGGCGGCAGTGCCTGCCCCGCGCTCCACGATGACGGTGTGTTTCCCGCCTACGTACTTCTTGACGGTCTCCGGTGTTGCTGCGACACGAGTTTCCCCGTCTCGGGTTTCTTTTGGTATCCCGATGTGCATCTACGCCTCTCCTCATTAGTTGGCATCAGTTATACACGGGAAAGTGCAAGGAAAGGTGTCTCGCCCCTGGGAAGCGAGGGGGAAGAGTACGGGGGGGCGCAGGACCGTCAATGCCCGGCGGCAAGCCAAAAAAAACCCCATGGCGAACCATGGGGCTGGGGTCTTGCAACCCAATTGCTCCGGCCGGTCTGACGTTGATGCCGGCCGGCACCTGCGCGCAAACGTCCGGCGTCAAGCCGTTTGCGCGCGAGTCCAGGTGATCAGCGCGGCGGTGAGTTCGCGCAGATCGGCCTTCAGGCGGCCGTAGTTTTCGGAAGGACGCAGCGAGACTTCGTCCATGTAGAGCTTGCGGTTGATCTCGATCTGCAGGCTGTGGCGGCCTTCTTCGGGGCGGCCGAAGGCGCGCACCAGTTCCACGCCCTTGTAGGGATCGTTGACGGTGACGTTGTAGCCGCGTTCGCGCAGCCAGGCGGCGATGAATTCGCGGAAGGCCGGGTCGCTGGTGCTGCCGTCGCGGTCGCCCAGCACGAAGTCGGGGTGCACCAGGCCCGGGCGGTCGGTGGCGTAGGCGCCGGCGATGCTGGGCATGGAGTGGCAGTTGATGTGCCAGACCTTGCCGAACTTCTTGTGGGCGGCGTCCAGCACCTGGCCCAGCGCGGCGTGGTAGGGCTTCCAGCAGGCGTCGATGCGGTGGCGCACTTCCGCGACCGTCAGCTTGCGGTTGTAGAGCGGCGTGCCGTCGTCCAGCATGCGCCAGATCAGGCCCTTGCCCAGCTTGACCTTGGGCGAGGCGTTGATGGCGTCGGGCCAGGCGGCGTCCAGCAGCAATTCGTCGATTTCGTCGGGCGAGCGGTTGGCGTCGATGTAGGCGCGCGGGAACGCGGCGGCAATCATCGGTACGCCCATTTCGATGGCGTCGCCCCACAGGTCGTCAACCCAGGTGTCCTCGGCGGTGCGCAATGCGCCAAAGTCCACCGCAGCCGCGAAATCGGGGGGGTAGGCGGTGCCGCTGTGCGGGGAGTCCAGCACGAGGGGAGCCGAGGAGTCCGAATCAGGATATTGCTGCGGGAGGTCGAGCCGGTAAGACAGGGGTTGGGTAATTCGCATAAGGGGGTGTTGCGTTCGTTAATCGGAGGTCCTCGCGCACCGGGCGGCGCGCGAGGACCGAAGACCGCTTAGTCGATCTTCACGTTGGCTTCTTTGGCGATGCGCTTGTTCTTGGCGATTTCAGCCGAGATCTGCGCCGCGAATTCGGCCGGAGTGTTGGCGGCCGGCGCCGCGCCCAGGGCTTCCAGGCGGCTCTTGACGTCGGCTTCGGCGCTGACCTTCTGCACGGCGGCGTTCAGCTTGTCCAGCACGGGCTGGGGCAGCTTGGCGGGAGCCACCAGGCCGAACCAGGACGCGTCGTTCACGGCCGGCAGGCCGGCTTCGGCGAACGTGGGCACGTCGGGCAGGGCGGCCACGCGCTTGGGCGAGGCCACGGCCATGGCGATCAGGCGGCCGGACTGCACGTGCGGCAGCGAGGAGGGCAGGTTGTCATACATGACGTCGACCTGGCCGGCCAGCGCGTCGTTCAGCGCCGGGCCCACGCCGCGGTACGGCACGTGCATCAGGTTGGTACCCGAAGCCATCTTGAACAGCTCGCCCATCATGTGCGAAACCGAACCGTTGCCGGCCGACGCGTAGGTCAGCTTGCCCGGCTCGCTCTTGGCCAGCTTGATGAAGTCGGCGATGTTCTTGGCCTGGACCTTCGGGTTGATGGTCATGATGTTGGGCACGGCCGCCAGGTTCGAGACGGGCGTGAAGTCCTTCTCGCCATCGAACGGCAGGTTCGGGTAGATGGCCGGGTTGATGCCGTGGGTGCTCACGGTGGCGATGCCCAGGGTGTAGCCGTCCGGCGCGCTGCTGGCGACGAAGGCGCTGCCGATCGAACCGCCGGCGCCGCCGCGGTTTTCCACCACGACGGTCTGGCCCAGTTCCTTGCCGAGCTTGTCGGCGAACAAGCGGCCGACGATGTCGGTGGTGCCACCGGGCGGGAAGGGAACGATCAGGCGGATGGGCTTGGTCGGATACGCGTCTTCAGCGTGCGCGATACCCGAGGTCAGCGGCGCTGCGAGGGTCGCGGCGGCGACGCACAGGCCCAGTACTACTTTACGGCGTTGCATGGATTCCCCTAATGAATTGGAAAGCGGATGCGCAAAGGCAGACGCAAACGCAACGATTCTTTCCTGGCGGTCCGGTTTGCGCAAACGAAAGTTTCTCCGTAAGCTATGACTTTTTTTCATGCCTCTTTTCGCGGCGGCCCGGAGCCGGGCTGTTTTTGCTGCGTGGCCTGAAACAATTTGCGTACCTCATCCATGCGGCGATTCTGTCCCTCACTCACGGATCTCCAGGCGTTCGAAGTCGCCGCGAGACATAGCAGCTTCACGCGCGCGGCCCAGGAATTGTGTGTCACGCAGGGTGCGGTCAGTAAGCAGGTGAAACATCTGGAGGAGTTCGTCGGCATCGAACTATTCCTGCGGATCAGGCAAGGCCTGGTCCTGACCGAGGCCGGACGCAGCTACCTGACCAAGATCCAGGCCGGGCTGGGGCAGATCGAAGCCGCCACCGTGGAACTGATCGCGCACCAGGGGCAGGGCGGCACGCTCAACCTGACCTGTATGCCGACCTTCGGCGCGCGCTGGCTGATCCCGCGCCTGACCGCCTTCATGCGCCTGCGGCCGGACATCCACGTCGAATTCCTGCCTCACCGCCAGGGCTATGACTTCTCCACCCCTGAACTGGACGCCGCCGTGCGCTTCGGCGAAGGCATCTGGCCGGGCAGCGGGGCGGACTACATCGTCGGCCGCGAAATTCTGCCGGTCTGCAGCCCGCGCCTGATCCCGGGCGGCTGTGCGGCGCCCGCGGACCTGCTGGCCTATCCGCTGCTGCACCACACCTCGGCGCTGGAAGGCTGGCGCGACTGGTTCGAGCAGGCCGGCTGCGATACCCGGCGCAGCCTGGAAGGCGCGCGCTTTGACCAGTATGCGCTGCTGTCGCAGGCCGCCGCGGCTGGCTTCGGCGTGGCGCTGATTCCGCGCTGCCTGATCGAAGACGAGCTGCGCGACGGCAAGCTGGCCGTCGCCATCCAGCTGCCGATCCGGGCGCGCATGGGGTACTACCTGTGCTACCCGGAGCAGAAGGCCAATCTTCCGACCCTGCAGGCTTTCCGCACCTGGCTGATGGAAGTGTCGCGGGCCGCCGAGCCGCAGCCGCGGGAAGATGCGCGGACCGATCTAAAATAGTCCCATCATGAGTCAAAAACTTACCAAGAAAGGCCGCGTTGTCGTCGGCATGTCCGGCGGGGTCGATTCTTCGGTCACCGCCTGGCTGCTCAAGCAGCAAGGCTACGAGGTCGTCGGCCTGTTCATGAAGAACTGGGAAGACGACGACGATTCCGAATACTGCTCCACCCGCCAAGACCTGCTGGACGCCGCCAGCGTCGCGGATCTGATCGGGGTCGAGTTCGAGTTCGTCAATTTCGCCGCCGAATACAAGGACCGCGTGTTCGCGGAGTTCCTGCGCGAGTACTCCGCGGGCCGCACGCCGAACCCGGACGTGCTGTGCAATGCCGAGATCAAGTTCAAGGCCTTTCTGGACCACGCCATGGCGCTGGGCGCCGAGCACATCGCCACCGGCCACTACGCCCGAGTGCGCGAGGTGCCGGCCGAGGGGGGCGGCACGCAGTTTCAACTGCTCAAGGCGCTGGACGCGTCCAAGGACCAGAGCTACTTCCTGCACCGGCTGAACCAGGCGCAGTTGTCGCGCACCATGTTCCCGCTGGGTGAGATCCACAAGACCGAGGTGCGGCGCATTGCGCACGAGATCGGCCTGCATAACGCCGCCAAGAAGGATTCCACTGGCATCTGCTTCATCGGAGAGCGGCCGTTCCGAGAGTTCCTGAACCGCTATCTGCCGACCGAACCTGGCCCGATCATGACGCCGGAAGGGCAGAAGGTCGGCCGCCACGAAGGGCTGTCGTTCTATACGCTGGGCCAGCGCAAGGGCCTGGGCGTGGGCGGGGTGAAGGGGCGCCAGCGCGAGGACGGTACGGCCGAAGCCTGGTACGTGGCGCGCAAGGATCTGGAGCGCAATGTGCTCTACGTGGTGCAGGGGCATGACCACCCCTGGCTGTTGTCGGGCGAGCTGCGGGCGCAGGACGCGAGCTGGGTCGCCGGCCACGCGCCGGCCCCGGGCGCCTATGGCGCCAAGACGCGCTACCGTCAGGCCGATGCCGCGTGCAGCCTGGAAGGCGCTGCCGGCGGCACCTTCAGCCTGAGCTTTACCGAACCGCAGTGGGCGGTCACGCCCGGACAGTCCGCCGTGCTTTACGATGGCGAGGTTTGCCTGGGCGGCGGCATCATCCTGTAGGTGTAGGCGCCGCGCCGGCATGCGCCGCGCCGGCATCCGCCGCGCGGCGTGCGCGGATTTCAATCAAAGCCCCTGGGGCGCGGCCCCTGGGGCTTTGTTCATTACCAAGAAGAAAGAGGAGAGAGTTGTGGATGTAACGATGGTGATTTGCCTGCTGGTGCTGGGGGGCGTGGTGGGTTTCGCCGCGGGCCTGCTGGGCATAGGCGGGGGCATGTTGCTGGTGCCTTTCCTGACGATGCTGTTCGCGTGGAAGGGCATGCCTGCCGACCTGGTGGTGCACGCCGCCATCGCCACGTCGATGACCTCGATCCTGTTCACCTCCATTTCCAGCGTGCGGGCGCACCAGCAGCGCGGCACGATCAAATGGAACATCGTCTGGGCGATGGCCCCGGGCATCATCATCGGCGGCCTGCTTTCGGGCGGCGCGGTCTTCGCCGCGCTGAGCACGCTGTGGCTGTCGCTGTTCTTTGCGCTGTTCGTCGGCTATTCCGGCTGGAGCATGCTGCAGAACAAGAAGCCCAAGCCCAGCCGCCAGATGCCGGGCGTGGTGGGCACCAGCGCGGCCGGGGCGGGCATCGGCTTTTTGTCCGGCCTGGTGGGCGCGGGCGGCGGCTTCCTGTCGGTGCCTTTCATGGTCTGGTGCAACGTCGCCCTGCACAACGCGGTGTCGACCTCGGCCGCGCTGGGCTTTCCCATTGCGCTGGCCAATAGCGTCGGTTATGTGGTGTCGGGCCTGAACTCGGGCGAAACGCGTCCGGGCATGCTGGGCTACATCTACTGGCCGGCCCTGATCGCACTGGTGTGCACCAGCGTGCTGACGGCGCCCTTGGGCGCGCGCATGGCGCACCGCCTGCCGGTGCAGACGCTTAAGCGCGTGTTCGCCTGCCTGCTGTTCGCGCTGGCCGCGTACATGCTGTTCAAGGCCTGGCAGACGTTCAACGCCTGAGCCGGACAGGGCTGCGCCGATGGAAAAGCGCAGCCCACGTAGAAGCGCCGCCGATGCAGAAGCATGGGCGGCGCAGAAAACGGCGCGGAGGCAAACGCGGAACAGAAGCGCAGCCAAGCAGAAGCCGGGCCGCACGGATCCGGCTCCGCCGGTCCGTAGCGGCGCCCCCTGGGGGGAGGCGCGCAGCGCCTCGGGGGGGGCTACACCACCGGAACGGTATCGATGAAGGACTGCCGCTGCGACAGCTTGTCGTACAGGCGGGCCAGGTTCTGGTGGTCGGCGCGCCAGTCGAGCGCGGCGAAGCGCAGGTCCAGGTAGCCCAGCGCGCAGCCGACGGCGATGTCGGCCAGGCTGTAGTTGATGCCCATGCAGTGGGCGTTGTCGCCCAGGCTCTTGTTCATCGCGTCCAGGCTGGCGTGGATCTTGGAATACTGGCGCTCGATCCATTCGGGGCTGCGCTGAGCCTCGGGGCGCTGGTTTTCCTTGACGATGGTCACGCAGGCGTCCAGGAGGCCATCGGCGATGGCTTCCCAGCACTTGACCGCCGCGCGATCACGCCCCGGCTGAGGAATCAGGCGGGCAACAGGGGACAGGGTGTCGACGTATTCGACGATGACGCGCGAATCGAAGAGGGCGCCGCCATCTTCCATGACCAGGCAAGGCACCTTGCCCAGCGGGTTGTACGTTTGGATCTGCGTGTCGGCGGACCAGACGTTTTCGAGTTCAAGCCGGTAGTCCAGCTTTTTCTCGGCCATGACGATACGCACTTTGCGCACGTAAGGACTGGTAAGCGAGCCGATCAGTTTCATGGAGTCACAAGCGGAGTCGGAAAGCGGCCGAAGTATAGCAGGCCGCATGACGGCAAGACGGCCAAGAGGCCGGAATCTTCGTCAGTTTGCCACAATGTTGCACGCTTCCGGATGATAAAATCGCCCGATTCGCTCATTCCCCGCTTTTTCTCTTCCAGACCATGCAAATCGCCGAACAGCTCAGCCAACTCAACGCCCTTTCGCCATTGGATGGCCGGTACGCTTCCCGGGGCGACGCGCTGCGCGGCCTGCTCTCCGAAGCCGGTTTCATGGCGCACCGCGTCGAGGTCGAAGTGGCCTGGCTGGTCGCGCTGTCCGACGCCGGCCTGCCGGAGCTGCCCGCCTTCTCCGAAGCCGCCCGCGCCCGCCTGCAACAATTGGTGCGCGACTTCTCGGAAGCGGATGCCGCCCGCATCAAGGACATCGAACGCGTCACCAACCATGACGTCAAGGCCGTCGAGTACTGGCTGAAGGAAAAAGTGGCCGATGACGCCGAGCTGGCCCGCGCCGCCGAGTTCATCCACTTCGCCTGCACCTCCGAGGACATCAACAACACCTCGCACGCGCTGATGCTGACGCGCGCCCGCAACGAGGTCGTGGTGCCGCGCCTGCGCGAACTGGCCGCCAAGCTGAACGACATGGCCGTGGCCCAGGCCGACCAACCCATGCTGTCGCGCACCCACGGCCAGCCCGCCAGCCCGACGACCCTGGGCAAGGAATTCGCCAACGTGGCCGCGCGCCTGAATCGCGCCATCGCCGCGGTCGAGGCCGTCGAACCGCTGGCCAAGCTGAACGGCGCCACCGGCAACTACAACGCCCACCTGTCGGCCTATCCTGAAATCGACTGGCCCGCCTTCAGCCAGCGCGTGCTGGCCGGGCTGGGCCTGACCCAGAACCGCCACACCATCCAGATCGAGCCGCATGACTGGATGTCGGCCTTGTTCGACGCCATCACGCGCGCCAACATCATCGTGCTGGACCTGGACCGCGACATCTGGGGCTACGTGGCGCTGGGCTACTTCAAGCAACGCCTGAAGGAAGGCGAGGTCGGTTCCTCCACCATGCCGCACAAGGTCAACCCGATCGACTTCGAAAACTCCGAAGGCAACCTGGGCCTGGCCAACGCTGTGCTGCGCCACCTCTCGGACAAGCTGCCGATCTCCCGCTGGCAGCGCGACCTGACCGACTCCACCGTGCTGCGCAATCTGGGCGTGGGCCTGGGCTACTGCCTGGTGGCTTGGGATGCCTGCATGCGCGGCCTGGGCAAGCTTGAGGTCAACACTGCCGCCATCGACGCCGACATCGACGCTTGCTGGGAAGTGCTGGCCGAGCCGGTGCAGACCGTCATGCGCCGCTATGGCCTGCCGCAGCCGTACGAGCAACTCAAGGCTTTGACGCGCGGCAAGGGCATCACCGAGGAAGGCCTGCGAGAATTCATCCAGGGCCTGGCCCTGCCCGAAGAGCCCAAGGCGCGCCTGTTGGCGATGACCCCGCGCTCCTACATCGGGCTGGCCGCAGACTTGGCCCGGGCGGTATAGTCGCCTTGCCGCGCGCCCGGGGCGCTCGGCCTCTGTTGACCTTACGGGAGATTGCAATGAAGAAGTTGTCCACGCTTGCCGCGTTGGCCTGTATGACGGTTGGGCCCCTGCTGGCGACGAGCGCGTCCGCGCAGTTCGCCAAGCCGGAGGACGCGGTCAAGTACCGCCAATCGGCGCTGACGCTGATGGCTTCCCACTTTGGCCGCATGGCGCCAGTGGTCAAGGGCCAGCAGCCCTATGACGCCGCGCAGATCAAGGCCAACGTGGAAGTGCTGAAGACCTTGTCGGCCTTGCCGTGGACGGCTTTTGGCGCGGGCACCGAAGGCGGTGATGCGCGTCCGGAAATCTGGAGTGACGCTGCGGGCTTCAAGCAGAAGCAACAGGCTTTCCAGGACAATATCGTCAAGCTGTCGGCCGCTGCCGATGCCGGCGACCTGGACAAGCTGCGCGCTGCGTTTGGCGACGTCGGCGCAAGCTGCAAGGCCTGCCACGACTCGTACCGCAAGAAGAAATAAGGCGCCTGCCGTCCGCGGGCGGCATGTGGGCAAAGAGGCGCCAGCGTAACGGTTGGCGCTTTTTTTATGGCTTTGCCGGGTGTGGCTTCGCGGGACTGCGCGTCGGTCCTGCGCAGGAGAGAAGCGATGAAATCCTTTGATGAGCTGGTGGCAGAGGCCGAAGCCGCCGATGTCGGCGGGTGGGGCTTCGGCTGGCTGGCGGGGCGCGCTTCCGAGCAGCGTCCGCCGTGGGGCTATGCCAGGCTGCTTGCGCAGCGCCTGGCCAGTGTGCAGTCGGCGCTGGACCTGGATACGGGCGGCGGCGAAGTGCTGGGCGAGGCGCCCCGCTTTCCGCCGGTGATGTGCGCGACCGAAGCCTGGCCGCCCAATGCCAGGAAAGCGCATGAACGCCTGGCCGCTCGTGGCTTGCGGCTAGTGCAGACAGCGCCGGGCGCGGGCTTGCCGTTTGCCGATGCGTCGTTTGAACTCGTGACGTCCAGGCACCCTGTGAACGCGGACTGGGCGGAAATCCACCGCGTCCTCAAGCCGGGCGGGCATTACTTCGCCCAGCATGTGGGGCCGGCTTCGGCCTTTGAGCTGATCGAGCATTTCCTGGGGCCTTTGCCAGCGCAGCGGCGCCTGCGGGATCCGCAGGATGAGGCGGCCGCCGCGGCGGCTGCTGGACTTGCCGTGACGGACTTGCGCGCGGCCCGTTGCCAGATGGTGTTCCATGACGTGGGCGCCGTGGTCTGGATCCTGCGCAAGTGCGTGTGGTGGGTGCCCGATTTTTCGGTGGCGAGGTATCGCGATGCCCTGCTGGCGCTGGATGAGCGGATGCGTCGGGGAGAGCCGTTCGTGGCTCATTCGACGCGGCACTTGATCGAGGCGCGGCGTTGAGCGGGCCGCAGCGCTGCCTTCGCGCTGCGTGAACCGTCAGGAAAAAGACATGTCGGCCGCGACTTCCAGCGACCGGATCCACAGTACCAGGACCGTGACACAGGCGCCCAGCACCAGCGCACGCAGCCAGACGGCGAAACCGTCCTGCGTGGGGGCCGTGCCGGCGGGCACGTCCTTGGCATCGACCTTGCCGGTGATGATGGCGCGCACCAGGCGCTTGCGGCGCACCAGCGCGTACCAGAGCACAGCTGCAATATGAAGGGCGACCAGGGCCAGGATGACCCATTCGTTCAGCTTGTGCCAGGACGTCATGGCGGCGGAAACGGCTTCGCTGACGTGGCCGAACAAGGGGCCCTGCGTCATGATGTCGTCGGTGGTGAACAGGCCGCTGACCGCCTGGAAGCCGATGACCAGCAGCAGCGCCAGCACCGACAGCGCACCCAGCGGGTTGTGGCCTGCGGGCGCCGCGGCGCCCTTCAGATAGCGGGCCACGGCCGCCGGGCCGCGCACGAAGTGCGTGAAGCGGGCGTAGCGCGGGCCGATGAATCCCCAGAGCAGGCGGAACAGGATCAGACCCAACGCCGTACAGCCGAAGCGCACGTGCCAGTCCATGTACAGGCCGCCCAGCTTCACGCTGACGAACGCGCCGACGATGCAGACGACGAGCGCCCAATGAAAGAGGCGGGTGGGAAGGTCCCAGATATGGACTGCGAGACGGTTGTTCTGCATGGTGGGATCGCCAGGGCTGTATTGCCGGGGACTTTATCACGCACAAATTGCCCCGTTGCTTGCGCAACGGGGCGGGCTGCTGCTTCAGTGAGTGGCGCTGCGCACCGGTTCGATGCGATGCACGTGCTCATGGCGGAAGCGGATGCGCTGGCCGGGGGCCTTTTGCGCGGGTGCGCCGCAGGGCACGACTTCGGTCGTGTAGGTGGTCGTGCCATCGATGGGCGCGTTGTAGATGACCGTGGCGCGGATTTCCGGGCCATTTGCGGGCTTCAGGTAAACGATGTCGCCGATATGGATCGGCATGTTGTCCAGCGTGGTGTGCGCCGGGCGTCGGATCAGGTCCGAGGTCGTGAAACGAGTATTCATGGTGTTTGTTCTCTTGGTTTCTAGTTATGGGAAAAGCCGCGTCTGGCCACGTGGCGCGCAGCGTTCCTGCCGCGTGCCGCTGCCAGCCGTATTGAATCGGGCAGGCGTGTGTCGTGACACTAACGCATATATGCCGCCGTCCTTTTGCGCATTCTCATGTTTTGCGCGCACGGCCTGGCGGCGCGACGCTGTCCATCAGTCCGGGACAGCGTCGTTTCGGGTTGCGCGATGCGCGAACAAGCGCAAAGCATGCATGCGGACATGCGCGGCCCGAGAAGTCATGCAGGACGGACAGGCCCTGCTGGTTGCGGCGCGGTTATCGGTATTCGTCGCTTGCGCGTGTTGTAGGCGCCGCTGATTGTCTTGTTGCTTCTTGCCAAGCCGGACTGGCGGTTGGGTGAAGGCGTTTTGTTCCAGGCCGCAATCCGGATTTGCGGTTTTCGCAAATGGGACGGGATGCTTGGGCTTGGGTATTTTCGAGGGTCTGCTTCGGTGTCTGGGGAGGGGCTGATGTACAGGCCTCAGTGCCAGCGCCGTCGTTTATCACCGCGTTTTTTCGTATGGAATTTGGCGAAAACGGCAGAACTCAACCAGCAATAGTACAGGCAGTTGATGCTTTTGGCAAGCGTTTTGTGGTGGGGGGAGACTCCTCCCCCGTTCCAGGCCTTTAATGGGTCGCCGGGCGAGCCTGGCGCTGGGCCTCGATGATGAGGCCTTCCAGGCGTGGCGACATGTGCAGCGCCACTTGCGCGCTGGTCTGGCCGTCAGGCTGGTTTTCGGTTTCCAGGGCGAGTTCGATACGCTCGTTGTCGAAGGCTTCGGGGGCGGCCTGAATGTCCACGTAGCGGGCCAGCAAGGCATCGACCGCCTTTTGCGCATCGGCCAGCGCTTCGTTGGATAGCTGTCCCGGGCTCAGGTACTGGTTGACCACCCGCGCCAGGTCGTTCATGAAGAACAGCAGGGCGGCCGCGCCGCGGCAATCGGGATGGGCAAAGCCCCAGGTATCGGAGGTGGCGTTTTGAGTCATGTCTTGGGGCTGGGCCTGTATTGCGGGGCCGTGATGGCCGAAAACGCCATTTTATGGGATCGGACGCCGGGCCCACATCAGGCATACTGCCATGCCTATGATCAGACTCGCACGACCTACAGACCTGGCCAGCCTGGCCGATATCGAACGCTCCGCCGCGCGGCGCTTCCTGGGCACGCATATGGCGTGGGCCGCCGGCGACGATACGGCGCCGCAGGCCGAGCTGGCGCAGGCGCAGGCGGCCGGCCTGCTGTGGATCGCGGAAGGCGAGGGCCAGTGCGCGGGCTTTGCGCTGACGCGGCCCATGGACGGCGATCTCTACCTGGCCGAAATGGCGGTAGCGTTGCCGTGGCAGGGGCGCGGCCTGGGGCGGGCGCTCCTGGCCGCCGTATGCACGCATGCCCGCAGTGCCGGTCGCTACCGGTTCGTGCTGCTGACCACCGACCGCGAACTGCCTTGGAACAGGCCGTTTTACCTGCGGCAAGGTTTCGTCGATATCGCGGCAGGGGAGCTCCCGCCCGGGTTGCGCGAGCGCTTGAGCCATGAGGCGGCCATGGGTTTTGACCCCGCGCGCCGTTGCGCCATGGCGTATCCCCTGGAGCCATGATGCGGGCGGCGCACCCTGTGTCAACACGCTTCGATAGCAACAAAATCCGCTCGCCGGCAGCGTCGGAAAGCGCCTTCGGGATAATCTGCCGGAGGGCGGCCGCCCAGTTCGCGGGCGGCGCCGGTTTTGCGAACCCGCATGCAAGGAGGATGCGCATGGCATTGCTGCGAGCTTGCCTGCTGGGCCTGGCGATGGCGTCGATGCTGTTTCTGTCGGCCTGCGTCAACAAAGAGCCCCAGGAGCGGGCCGCGTTCATCCAGCTGCTGCAAAGCCGGATGAACAGCGCGTCGCTGCTGCCCATAGGCGTCCTGAGCGAGCAGGAAAAGGAGGCCGTCGGCGGCTATGCCGATGCCTACGAGGTCATCGCCGATTTTCAGGAAATCCTGACGCAGGCGGCGGCGTCCATGCGTGACGCGTCGGAAGTCGAGACCCTGCGTTCGGTGGCCGAGATCGTGGAGCGGCGGGACCGCCTCGAAACCGCGCGCAAGACGCTGGCCGAGCAGGCTGCCGAGGTCCAGCGGGCTCAGGCCAGGGCGGACAAGGCGCGTGCGGCGCTGACGCTGCCGGCCGATCTGGCGCCCGTCTACGACGGTGTCTATGACGAGGCAGTGACGGCGCCCGCGGCCGAGGTGCTGGATGCCGCGGCCGCCATGGACGCGGTGGCGCGCGATGCGCTGGGCGTGGCGGATTTCGTGGCCGCCCATGCGCAGGACATCCTGCTGGCGGATGGGCAGGCGCGCGTCGCCACGCCCACGCTGCAGCAGGAGTTGAACCTGCGCCTGCAGGGGTTGAACGCGCAGTCGGAGGTTCTGGAGCATGCGCGCGCCGCATTGCGTCAGGCCGCCGGACAGCCGCAGGACGCCCGCTGAACGGCGCTTTGTACAATGCGGGTCTCGCGGCGCAAGCCGAGCCTGGGACGTAATATGAGCCAATCTTCCAGCGTGCACTACAGAACCTTTCTGCTCCTGCTGGTGGTGGTCACCATCGCATTCGGCTGGTTGTTGTGGCCGTTCTACGGCGCTGTTTTCTGGGGCGCCGTCCTTGCCATCATCTTTGCGCCGCTGCAGCGCCGGCTGGTGGCGCGCATCGGCGGACGGCGCAACCTGGCCGCGCTGATCACTTTGCTGCTGGTGCTGTTGCTGGTGATCCTGCCGCTCATCGTCATCAGCGGATCGCTGGTGCGCGAAGGCGCGAACCTCTATCAGAGCGTCAAGTCCGGGCAGATCAACTTCGGCGACTATTTCCAGCAGGCCATGGCGGCGCTGCCGCCGTCGGTGCATGATCTGCTGGCGCGCTTCGACCTGGCCGACATACCGAGCCTGCAGGAAAAGCTCAGCGCGGGCGCCATGCAGGCCAGCCAGTTCCTGGCGACGCAGGCCTTGAACATCGGGCAGGACACGTTCCAGTTCGTGATCAGCTTCGGCATCATGCTGTACCTGCTGTTCTTCCTGTTGCGCGACGGCCCGCAGCTATCGGCGCGGCTCAAGCGCGCCATGCCGCTGAGCGACACGCACAAGCAGCATCTGCTGCGCAAGTTCACCACCGTGGTGCGCGCCACCGTCAAGGGCAACGTCGCGGTGGCCGCGGCGCAGGGCGCGCTGGGCGGCATCATCTTCTCGATCCTGTCTATCCAGGGCGCGCTGCTGTGGGGCGTGATCATGGGTTTTCTGTCCTTGCTGCCCGCGATCGGCGCGGGGTTGATCTGGGCGCCGGTCGCGATCTACTTCCTGTTGACCGGCGCCACGATCAAGGGCGTCGTGCTGATCGCTTTCGGCGTGCTGGTCATCGGCATGGTGGACAACGTGCTGCGCCCCATTCTGGTCGGCAAGGACACCAAGATGCCGGACTATGTGGTGCTGATCTCCACGCTGGGGGGCATGGCTTTGTTCGGCCTGAACGGCTTCGTGATCGGCCCGCTGATCGCCGCGCTGTTCATGGCCAGCTGGGACTTGTTTGCGCCGCCGGTGGAGGGATACGCGGACGCCGCCGCAGACAAGCCGAGTGCCCGAAAGTAGGCGCGGCGGATCGGCCGTCAGTCCGTCCCAAGACGGGTGTATGGTGTAGCAGGCCGGCTTCCATCGGGGCCGGCCTGTCGTATCAACCTCGACTATTCGGGAGCGCGTCGGATATGGAATGGAAACTGCATCGATCGGGCTGGATCGAAGAACGCAACTTCGACATCGAATTCGCCGAGACGCCCGACGGCTATCACGCCCGGGTGCGGGTCTTCGGATTCCCGGTGCTGGAAGACACCAAGCATGTGTTTCCCAATGAGGCGCTGGCCGAAAAAGGGGCGCTGACGCTGCTCAAGACCCAGTTCACCGGCACCCCGGACCTGGAAGACCAGTAGACGAACCAGGCGCCGCGTCTCCGGAATAAATTGGGGACGCGCCCTTTAAGCCACATCCGTCTCGACGCGGCGAGGGGATTCCCATGGCGCGGATTGTGCGATTGCGAACTTCTGCAATAATTTCTGGCGTTCGTTCGTCCTCTGCTCGTGGGCCGGGCGGAGCGTATCGGGAGGCGCATGGGTCCAGAGGTGTGGTTTCGGTCGGCAGGGCGACGATTGCGGACGTCGCAAGGCGAGGTTCCCGTGGCTGACGGCGAGAGCCTGGCCGTCGCGCGGGCGCGTCGGCCGCGCCGTTATTCCATGCGCACGGGCCTGCTCACGCTTGTGTTCGCCTGTATTACGCCCGCGCTGGTCATGGCGTCCGTGGCGGTCTACGAAAGCTACGTCATCCAGAAAGAGCGGATCTTCCGCGACACGATATTCCTGGCGCGCAATCTCACCGCGATTCTCGACCGCGAACTCACCGGCGTCGAGGCTGGCTTGCAGATGCTGGCGTCGTCGCCGGATCTCGTCGCCGGCGACCTGGCCGGTTTTCATAGGCGGGCGCGCGAGTCCGTGCGTTTCCAGATCATCGACAGCTATGTCCTGACCGACAAGGATGGCCGTCAATTGATCAACACGTCCGTTCCGTTCGGCAACGCCTTGCCGCCGACGGGTGCCTCCGCCGAGCTGGCCCACGTTTTCCAGACACGGACTGCGGTGTTGACGGGGCTGTTCACCAGCAGGGTCAATCAAGCTCCGCTGATTGCGCTGGGCGTGCCGGTGCTGCGCAACGGCGAGGTCGCCTACAGCCTGAACGTCGGCATCTTGCCTGAGCGCATCGGCAATCTGCTGGGCAGGCGCGCCTTGCCGGACGGCTGGGTGGCCGCCGTGCTGGACGACAGCGGCACGATACTGGCGCGCACGCGCGACACCTCGAAATTCGTGGGCCAGAAGGCCGTTCCCGAACTGGCGCGGGCGGTGCAGCAGGAAAGCGAGGGCTCGCTGGAAACCATTACCAAGGAAGGCACGCCGGTCTACACCGCCTTCAGCCGCTCGTCGTTATCTGGCTGGACGGTCGCCGCCGGCGCGCCGATGAGCCTGCTGACCACGGACCTCTACCGCTCCATCGCCTGGATCGCCCTGGGCACCTTGCTGGCCTTCGGGCTGGGCTTGCTGCTGGCCTTGCGGCTGGCCCAGCGCCTGACCTCGTCCGTGCAGAGCCTGGTCGCGCCGGCGCTGGCGCTGGGCAAAGGGCATGCGGTGATGGTGCCGGGCACGCGCGTCAAGGAGGTTGCGGAAGTGGGCGGCGCCCTGGTGCAGGCCTCGCGCATGCTGACGCATGCCCAGCACCTGGCGCACTACGATCCGCTGACCGGGCTGTGCAACCGCGTGCTGTTCAACGAATTGGTGCTGCGCGAGGTGGCGGTGGCGCAGCGCAGCGGCGAATCCTTCGCCATCCTGGCGATCGATCTGGACGGCTTCAAGGCGGTCAACGACCTGCATGGCCATGCGGCCGGCGATGCGGTGCTGCAGGAAGCGGCGGAGCGCATGGCCGATGCGATCCGCGTGTCCGACGTGGCGGCGCGGCTTGGAGGCGACGAATTCGCGGTGTTGCTGCTGGGCGCGGACAAGGAAAACGCCGGGCATGTCGCGCAGGCGCTGGTCGAAAACCTGTCCCTGCCGTATCCCGACGTCAGTGTCGCCGTATCCGCCAGCGTGGGCATAGCCGTGTATCCGCAATCCGGCGTCACCGTGCGCGAATTGCTGGAGCGCGCGGACAGAGCGCTCTACAAGGCCAAGGGCCAGGGCAAGCGGCGGGTGGAGGCTGATCAGTAGCTCCGCCAGCCTCAGAGGTCGGAGAGCGGCGGCGCCAGGGCAGTCAGGACTTCGCCCGATTTCAGCCTGTACCGGTTCCGGTCCAGCGGCAACACCAGCTCCCCCTCGGTGGTGCGGTGTATGTAGCGGGCCGCGTCAGGCCGGGCCGCGTTAGGCCGGGCCGCGTCAGCCTGCAACGCAGCCGCTCCCGGCTCTTCCGCCCGCAAGAACACCTCAATCCGGTAGAGCCGGCCCGATTCCGTGCTGGCCAGCACGTCGCTCAATCTGCGTGTGGATATGGTCATGCGACGCTTGCTCCTTCTTCTGCATTGTTCTGGCGGTCATTCCGGGCTGGGGAGGCCGGCTCCGCCGTAAGGCGGGGGCCGCCCGCGGAGCGTTTGGGTTTTCGCTAAACTGCCCGGCTTGACGCCCCAAGACGGGCAATCGGAATCGGTAATGCAACTCTCCCTGAGCCGGAACACGGCGACTTCACTGGGCTTGCTGGCGGTGCTGCTGTGGGGCACCGTGGTTGGCCTGATCCGCAGTGTCAGCGAAAGCTTCGGGCCGGTCGGCGGCGCCGCGCTCATTTACACGGCGGGTTCGGCGTTCCTGGTGCTGCTGCTGGGCTTTCCGAAGCTGCGGACCTTTCCGCGTTCCTATCTCATCATCGGCAGCCTGCTGTTCGTTGCCTACGAGATCTGCCTGTCGCTTTCCCTGGGATTCGCTGCCAACCGTGGCCAGGCGATCGAGCTGGGCATCGTCAACTATCTCTGGCCTTGCTTTACCGTGATTCTGGCCATGCTCATCAATGGCCAGCGCGCCAACGCGTGGGTGGTGCCCGGCATACTGCTGTCGCTTGCCGGCATCGTCTGGGTCCTGGGCGGATCCGGCGGGCTTTCCTGGGAGCGCACCCTCGCCAACGTGTCCAGCAATCCCCTCAGTTATGGGCTGGCCTTCAGCGGCGCCGTGATCTGGGCCGTCTATTGCAACGTCACGACGCGATTCGCCGATGGCAAGAATGGCGTTGCCTTGTTCTTCATGCTGACCGCGCTTGCCCTGTGGATCAAGTACCTGTCGGGCGCCGAGCCTGCGCTGGCCTTCTCCTGGCCCGCCACGCTGGAGCTGCTGGTGACCGGCGGCGCCATGGCGGCGGGCTACGCGCTGTGGAACGTAGGGATACTCAAAGGCAACCTGACCTTGCTGGCCACGGCGTCCTACTTCACGCCGGTGTTTTCGACGTTCTTTGCTGCCGTGTGGCTGTCGACCCGTCTGAACGCATCATTCTGGCAGGGCGTGGCCATGGTGACCGCCGGGTCGCTGCTGTGCTGGGCCGCAACGCGCGGCAAAGCCGCCCGGGGCGCGTAGCCCCAGGCGCATGCGTTGCAATGATGGAATTATTCGATCAGCACGGTCTGCGCGACCGCGTATCCGAGCGGAATCAACAAGAGTGAAGCGAACAAGGAACTGGTGATCGCCGCCGAGATTCTCAGCCAGGGTGCGGACCCTGCGCTTTGAACCGTTTGAATCACCAACGCGACGATACCCACAACCATCAAACAGCTGATAACCACTGCTACATAAGTCATGTTGTCTCCGTCCTCGCCTGATTAAAGGGATGCGGCTGCCGCTGAGCGGTCTAGATGTTTGTATTGATTGTGCGCCTGTATTGGCGCAACAGGCCCTAGGGTTTTCCTGACGCGACGCGCGGTTTGTGGCGTTTTTGCTGCGGGGTCTGCAGCATGAATTCATGTGCGGTCGCAGCATTCATGGCTGTGTCGCCAGCACCGGGGTTGCGCCGGCGCGTCTTGCGCTACGATGGCGGCGTCGAGTCACGTTAAAGGCCGTCCCATGCCGCAACTGCGCCCAGGCACGCGCGCCACGTTGCAAGTCAGGCAACTGATGCCGGGAGAATTCGCCTGGATCATCACCTTGTTCGATCCCGAAACCGGCAATGTGCGCAGCACCAATTATTCGCCCAGGCGTTATGCCAGCCAGGACGAAGCCTCCGCCGCGGGCAAGGCTGCTGTCGTCGAATTTCTTGGCGGCGGCGGCCAGAAAGCCGCCGAACCGGCCAGGGACGGCAAGAGCAAATCCTGACCCTGCTGGCTGCGCATGCATGAAAGCCCTCGCGAAGAGGGCTTTTTTCGTTCAGGGGCCACAAGCCGGGAATGCGGTTTGCTGATGGGGCTGGGCGGCGCGCCAGGCGCCGCTTCAGGAGAACGCCATGTCCCAATCCATGCATCGCGAACCCGGTGGGGGCGACCCGCCCGCGCCCGACGATCCCGCCTTTCCCAATAATCCGCCGCCGGACGACCCGCCGCTCGATCCGACGCGGCCACGCAGCGATCCCGACGTCATCGATCCCGTGCAGCCGCCGCCGAATCCGCGCGCGCCCGGCACCATCGACCTGGCCTGAGCGTTGCGAGCAACGCGCAGGACATCATCCAAGGAGGCTTTATGCGTTCCATCTTGCTTTGGCTATTGGGCGTGCCCATTCCCATCATCATCCTGCTGGCGCTTTTCTGGCATTGACCCGCGAGGCTTTCCGCCGCGGCAGCGCGTATCCGCGCCGCCGCGATGAACCGTGAACAAGGAACAGATCCATGGAAAACGCAACTTCATTGAGCCAGCCCTATCCCGGCGGCGTGCCGCCGAGGGAATCTGCCATCTCCGCCGTCTCCTGGGCCGCGGTGATCGCGGGGGCGGTCATCGCCGCGGCCCTTTCGCTGGCGTTGTTCGCTGGCGGCACCGGGCTGGGCTTTCTTTCGGTTTCGCCCTGGAGCGGCGAGGGCGCGACCGCGCCCGCGATAGGCATCGGCCTCATCGTGTGGATGTTGGCCACGCAGATCGTCGCCTATGGCATCGGCGGCTACGTCGCGGGGCGGCTGCGCACCAAATGGGTCGACGTGCACTCGGACGAGGTTTACTTCCGCGACACGGCGCACGGCTTTCTGGTGTGGGCGTTGAGCGCGGTCGTAAGCGCGGTGTTGCTGGGCGCTTCCATCGCGGCCTTGGCTTCAGGCGTGGCGAAGGCGGGCGCTTCTGTCGCGGCAGGGGCCGGCACGGCTGCGACGGCCGCGGCAGCCGCCGCGGGCGGCAGTGACGGAATGGCGCAGATGCAGGGCTACTTCTCGGACGCCTTGCTGCGCTCGGAGCGGCCCGATGCCGGCGCCGACCGTAACGGCGCGAGAGTGGAGGTGGGCCGCATCATGGCGATGAGCGCGGCGCGCGGCTCGATGACGGGCGAGGACCGCGACTATGTCGTGAAGGTCGTGGCGGCGCAGACCGGCATGGAGCCGGCGGCGGCGCAGCGCCGCGTCGAGCAGGCCGTGCAGAACATGAAGCAGGCCGCCGACGACGCCCGGCAAAAGGCCAAGGAGGCCGCAGACCAGGCGCGCAAGGCCGCGGCCGCGTTCGCGCTGTGGGGCTTCGCCTCGATGCTGATCGGCGCCTTCGTGGCCAGTCTGGCGGCGACCTGGGGCGGCCGGCGGCGCGACGCGGTGCGGCTGCCTTGACTGGAAGGCAGGCGCCGGGCTGCTCCCGTCAGGCAGCGGCCCGCGCCGGATCCGGACGCTTCTCGCCGAAGATGAACACGTGCGCGTAGCTGTCGTTCATGGCATGACGCGCCTGCGTGACTCCCGGGATGGCCGGCGTCATGGGGGCAAACAGATCCCGCCATGCGATGTCCACCTCGAAGGGGGCGTGTTCGGGCGTATCGTTGTAGCCCAGGATCAAAAGCCCGCCAGGCTTGAGCACGCGATGGCATTGCTCCATCAGGCGTTCGAAATCGGCTCGCTCGTTGAGGCCCCAGCCGATCAAGCCATTGGCCACCACGACGTCGAACGAGGCTTCGGGGTAGAACGCCGACATGTTGGTTGCGCTTCCGATGGTGTGCCTGCCGGCTGGGCCGTAGACGGCTTGTTCGGGATCCATGTCCAGCGAATGGAAATCCATCTTCAGCAAGCGAGGGTAGTGCCAGGTGTATTCATGCATGCCGACGAACAGGCACTGCATGGGGCTGCTGGCCTGGGCAGCCGATTGGTTCAGGTAGCCGAATATCTGCTGTTCCAGGAAACTGCGATTCGGCGCCTTCAGCCGGAAATCAAAACCGCAACGTGCGGCCAGTTCTGGCGACCAAAGGAATAGCTTCTTTTTTGCTCTACGGATAAGTCGGCGCAAGGGAATTTGATCGCTCCTGAGGGCTGCTCGGGGTGGCGGCCGCGCGATGGCAAGTGAGGCTGTATGGTCCCCATGCCGGCGGCGATACCGCGTCGTGAGACAGGCTTCCTGCGACTAGAGTTCCGATGCGAAAACAAAAAGGGCGCCCACTTGTGTGGGCGCCCTTTGAATTCCTGGTGGCGCATCCCTGATTCGAACAGGGGACCTGCGGATTATGATTCCGTCGCTCTAACCGGCTGAGCTAATGCGCCATTTCGATCAACCTCTGGGTTTGCGTCACATCTGTGTCGCAATCAGTGATCAACGAAGAACGAAATTCTAGCACGAAATTTTTGACGCGTGCAAGCGATCCTCGGTCAAATTTCAAAGAAAGGCTTCAGGCGTCCCGCGCCAGCCGGATGCCAGAGAACTGCCAGCGGGCCTCGGGCGGGAAAAAATTGCGGTAGCTGGGGCGGATGTGGTCCCTGGGCGTGGCGCAGGAGCCGCCCCGCAAGACGTACTGGTTGCACATGAATTTGCCGTTGTATTCGCCCACCGCGCCGCTGTCGGGCTTGAAGCCGGGGTAGGCATCGTAGGCGCTGGAGGTCCATTCCCAGGCATCGCCGAACAGTTGCACGGGGCCGCCCGTGCCGCTGCGCGCGGGCGCCGGTCGCGTGTCCAGGTGGCCGTTCTCCAGCATGTTGGCGCGCCCGGCCAGCGCGCCTTCGGGCTGTTGGCGGGCGGCATGTTCCCATTCGGCTTCGCGCGGCAGCCGCACGCGCGCCCAGCGGGCGTAGGCGTCGGCCTCGAAATAGCTGACGTGCGTGACCGGCGCCTGCAGTTCGAGTTCCTGCATGCCGCGCAGCGTGAAGATGCGCCAATCGTCGCGCTGTCCTTCCCAGTAGAGCGGCGCGCGCCAGCCTTCGGCGCAGGCTATGTCCCAGCCCAGCGACAGCCAGAGTTCGGGCCGCTTGTAGCCGCCGTCCCGAATGAAGGCCAGGTATTCGTGCTGGGTCACCAACCGGTCGGCCAGGTGGAACGGGGCCAGCAGCACGTCATGGGCTGGCCCCTCGTTGTCGAAACCGAAGCCATTGCCGTCATGGCCGATGCGGGTGATGCCGCCGCCATAGCGGGTCCAGCCGGCCGGTGTGGAAGGTGGCAGCGCGGGTGGGCCAGGCGCGACGTAGGCGGGCTTGAGCGGATTGGCCGACAGCATGTGCTTCAGGTCGGTCAGGATCAGCTCCTGGTGTTGTTGTTCGTGATTCAGGCCCAGCTCGAGCAAAGCGTCGAAGGCGGGGTCGTTGCCGCCCAGGCGCGAGATCAGCTCGTGCATCGCGCCGTCCACATGCCGGCGGTAGTGCTGCACTTCCGCCAGCGCGGGACGCGACAGCAGGCCGCGGCGCGGACGCGGATGCTTGGCGCCGACGGCGTTGTAGTAGGAGTTGAACAGCATGCGGTACTGCGGATGGAACACCGCATAGGACGGGTGAAAGCGCGTCAGCAGAAAGGTCTCGAAGAACCAGGTGGTGTGGGCCAGATGCCATTTGACCGGGCTGCAGTCCGGCATGGATTGCACCTGGCAATCCTCGGGACTCAGCGGGGCGGCCAGGGCCGTGCTGGTGGAGCGCACCGCGTCGTAGCGGTCGTGCTGGCCCGCCTGGCCGGCAGCGTAAGGTCCGGTGGCAGGGTGAGTCAGCAGGCACGCAGGTTCCATGGCGATCCTCCAGTGGCGTTGAGGGCAGGCCCGCTTTACGCGCGGGCGCTGAAAATCGAGAACCAGCCGCGGGAATCCGACCAGTGCGCGACGTCGCGGTAGCCGGCGCTTTGCAGCAGGTCGGCGAAGGCTTGGGGAGTGAACTTGTAGGAGTTTTCAGTGTGGATGCGTTCGCCGGCGCTGAACGCGCGCGCGCCGCCCGGCCACGCCACGCGCACCGCGCGCAGCGCTTCCAGATGCATTTCGATGCGCGAGTCGGCGCTGTTGAACAGCGCCACGTGGCGCCAGTCGTCCACGTCGAAATCGGCGTCCAGCACGCTGTTCACGTGCCGCAGCAGGTTCAGGTTGAAGGCGGCGGTCAGGTGCAGCGCGTCGTCGTAGGCGGGCTCCAGTACTTGTTTGGGCTTGACGCGGTCCACCCCGACCAGCAAGCCGCCGCCCGCGCATTGCTCGCGGATGCGCCGCAGCATGGCGTGCGCGTCCGCGGGGCTGAGATTGCCGATGCTGGAACCGGGATAGAAGAACAGCCGCTGTTCGGCCGGAATGCTGGCGGGCAGGGCCAACGCGTGCGTGAAGTCCTGGCCGATGGCGGTGATCTGCAGGTCGGGGTAGGACAGCTGCAGGCGGCGCACCGCGGCTTGCAGGTAGTCGGCCGAAATGTCGATAGGCACGTAATGGCGCGGGCGCAGGCTGGGGAACAGGCGTTCGGCCTTGACGCAATCCCCCGCGCCCAGGTCGATCATGGAGAGCACCGGTCCCACGTGGCGCGCAATGTCGGCGCCGTGGCGCTGGAAGATCTCCGACTCGCAGCGCGTCGGGTAATACTCCGGGAGCTGCGTGATCGCGGTAAAGAGCGCCGAGCCCAGCGCGTCATAGAGGAACTTGGGATCGATGTGCGCGTGGCGCGCCAGCAAGCCTTCGTGCAGTTCAAGCTGCTCGGTGCTGGGAGGCTGCGGCGCTTGCGCGATGAATTTCGGCGCGGCGGGGGCAAACAGTGCGGAAGGCGAAACCATGCGTCCTGTTCCTTTTCTGTCGCCGGGACGGCCCGCCGCAGGTGCGCCCAGGATGGGGCGGCGGGCGGTCGGGAGGCGCGGCGTTGGGAGGCTCAGACCAGGCGGTTCTGGCGCATTGCAAAAGTCTATTGTGGCGGTCAGGGCGGGGCCGGTGTCAAGCGCCAAGCCGCTGAATGCAATGGATTTTTACGAATTTGAAAGACGGCATGCAAGCTCCGGCGCCGGCCCGAGGGCGCGCGCTGCCGATACCTTTGCTTGCGTTGAAATATCGGTTTACGGCTGGTTGCCAAAGCTCTGGCGGCGGCGGCCGTTGATGGTCACAATGGGATTCTTCAATGCGCGGCGCGCTTCGGGTACCGAGCGTGCTGCATTGCGTCAGGCGGCCCGACTCCGCGAGGCCCAACAACTAGAAAGGAGCGACCATGAACCGAAAGCACCAACGCGCCGAAATGGCCCTGCACCGTGAGCGCGTCAGCGACAGCTTCCACGAGCTGCTCGCCGGCACGGAAGACCTGTTGCGCTCGACGGCGTCGTATACGGGGTCCGAGATCGAATCGGCGCGCGCGCGCCTGAGGCGCCAATTGGCCGACGCGCGCGAGTCCGCCGGCGATTGGGAGGGCGCGGCGCGGGAACGCGCGCGCCGCGCAACCGCCTATGCTGACGAGTACGTGCATGAACATGCCTGGAAGTCGGTGGGCGTGGCGGCGCTGGTGGGCGCCTTGCTAGGCTGCCTCCTGGCCTCGGGCGGCCGCCGCTAAGCCCTGACGCCATGAAGCCGTCCGGGGCTGCGCGCCGGTCGGGACTGCGGCGGGATTGGCGGGCGTGGATGGCCCGCGCACACCGGTTGCTGCTGCCGCTGGCGTGTGCGGTCTGGCTTGCGGCCTGCGCCAGTGTTCCTGATTCGCAGGAGCGCCGCGCGCGCGCATCGCAGGCCAGCCTGTCTTCCGACGCGGCCTCGGACAGCTATCGCCGCGGGCAGGGCATCGCCGCGGACCCGCGGACTCCCAAGGGCGACTTTCTCGCGCGTCACCTTGCCGTCGAGCGAGCAGTCAGCGGCGTGCCCCTGGTTGCCGGCAACCGTGTCCGGCTGCTGGCGGACGGCCCCAGCACCTACCGCGCCATGCTGCATTCCATCGCGCAGGCTCGCCGGTACGTGCACATGGAAACCTATATCTTCGATGACGATGCCGAAGGTTCGCGCTTTGCCGAAGCTCTGATCGCGGCGCGCAATCGCGGCGCCGAAGTGTCCTTGATGGTCGACGCGGTCGGCACGATCAAGACGCCCGATGCCTTGTTCCAGCGCCTGCGCGATGCGGGCGTACAGGTGGCGATCTTCAATCCGGTCAACCCGGCGAGCGGCCGCGCGGGCTGGTCGCCGAACCAGCGCAACCATCGCAAGGTGCTGGTCGTGGACGGCAAGGTCGGCTACCTGGGCGGCATCAACGTCAGCAGCGTCTACGAGTCTTCCCCGAGCTCGGGATCGGGTAGCGGAGGCAGTGCAGGCAAGGCGGACGCGCCAGCGGCCGCCGACGCCCGGGTGGCGCCCTGGCGCGACACGCATCTGCGCATCGAAGGGCCTGCCGTGGCCCAACTGGAGCAGGTCATCCGCGCGGGTTGGGAATCCCAGTCCGAGGAGCCGATCAAGGGGGGCGATTCGCAGGTGGCGCCGCCCCTGGGTGCAACGACGGTGCGGATACTGGCCAATCAGCCGGACCGCAGCGATGGCTACACCGTCTACCTGACGCTGATGTCGGCGTTTGAAAGCGCACAGGAATACATCCATATCACCATGGCGTACTTCGTGCCGGATCCCGCCTTCATCGAAGTCCTGACGGACGCGGCCCGGCGTGGCGTCGACGTGGCGCTGGTGCTGCCCGGCTTCAGCGACTCGTCGCTAGTGTTCCACGCGGGACGTTCGCACTATACGGACCTGCTCAAGGCCGGCGTGAAAATCTACGAGCGGCGCGATGCGCTCTTGCATGCCAAGACCGCGGTGGTGGACGGCGTGTGGTCCACGGTGGGGTCCAGCAACCTGGATTGGCGCAGCTTTGCGCTGAACTACGAAATCAATGCCGTGGTGCTGGGGCCTGAATTCGCGGCCGAAATGGAGGCGCTGTTCCAGCGCGACGTCGCCGATTCGGTGCGGATCACGCCCGAGGCCTGGCAAGCCAGGGGCGTGGGTGACCGTTCGATGGAGTTCTTCTCGCGCATGTTCGAGCGCTGGCTGTAGCGCCCGGCGGCAGCCGGATCAGACTTGCGCGGCGGCCGGCGCGGCATGGGCGGCATGCTCTTGCGCCAATGCGGTGGTGATGTCGTGGGTCGGCTGGAACGAACTGGCCTGGGCCATGGCCCAGCCCGCGCGGAATACCTGATGGCGGAATTCGCCGCGCAGCAGTTCGCCCGGCGCGAGTTCCGGGAACAGCGCCGACAGCAGCCGGATTTCACTGGAGGAGATGCGGCGTGCGATATGGTGCGGGCGCAGTTGGCCGGGGTGGGTCAGGCCGGCCGCGGCCAGCAGTTCCGCCAGCGCATGCAGCGTGTTGCGGTGGAAGTTGGCGACGCGCTGCGCCTTGTCCGGCACCACCAGCGCGCGCTGGCGCAGCGGGTCCTGCGTGGTGACGCCGGTGGGGCATTTGCCGGTGTGGCAGGCTTGCGCCTGGATGCAGCCGATGGCGAACATGAAGCCGCGCGCGGCGTTGCACCAGTCCGCGCCCATGGCCATGACGCGGGCCATGTCGAAAGCGGTGATGATCTTGCCGGATGCGCCCAGCTTGATGCGGTCGCGCAGGTTCACGCCGATCAGCGTGTTGTGGACCAGGCGCAGCGCTTCGCGCAGCGGCGTGCCGACGTGGTCGACGAACTCCACGGGCGCGGCGCCGGTGCCGCCTTCGGCCCCGTCCACCACGATGAAATCCGGCGTGATGCCGGTTTCCAGCATGGCCTTGACGATGGCGAACCACTCCCACGGGTGGCCCACGCAGAACTTGAAGCCCACTGGCTTGCCGCCGGACAGTTCGCGCAGGCGCGCCACGAATTTCATCAGGCCGATGGGCGTATCGAAGGCGGAATGGGTGGCCGGCGAATTGCAGTCCTGCCAGGCCACGACGCCGCGCGCTTCGGCGATCTCCGGCGTCACCTTGCCGGCAGGCAGGATGCCGCCATGGCCGGGTTTGGCGCCCTGCGACAGCTTGATCTCGATCATCTTGACCTGCGGCGTACAGGCATTCTTGACGAAAGCCTCTTCGGAGAACGCGCCGTGTTCGTCGCGGCAACCGAAGTAGCCCGAGCCGATGTTCCAGACCAGGCTGCCGCCCGGTTGGCGGTGGTAGCGGCTGATGCCGCCTTCACCGGTGTCGTGCGCGAAGTCGCCCTGGCGCGCGCCTTCGTTCAGGGCCAGGATGGCATTGGCCGACAAGGCGCCAAAGCTCATGGCCGACACGTTGAACGCGGACATGGAGTAGGGCTGCTTGCACTCGGGGCCACCCACCGTGACGCGGAAGTCGGTGTCGGGGATTTGCGAGGGCGACATGGAATGGTTGATCCATTCGTAGCGGTCGCCGTAGACGTCTTCCTGGGTGCCGAAGGGACGCTTGTCGATCTCGCGCTTGGCGCGCTGGTAGACGATGGAGCGCTGCGCGCGCGAGAACGGCGCGGCCTGCGTGTCGTCTTCCAGGAAGTATTGGCGGATCTCGGGCCGGATGAATTCGAACAGGAAGCGCAGATTGCCCAGGACCGGATAGTTGCGGCGGATGGCGTGGCGCGTTTGCGCCAGGTCATAGACGCCCAGCGCGGCCAGCAGTGTCAGCGGCACGGCCAGCCAAAGCCACCCGGGCGAGCTGGTCGCGGCCAGGGCGGCGGTAACCGCGGCGCCGATCAGGGTCAGTAAAAAAGCCGTGTAGCGGCCGAAAATCCAGCTCATGTCCATCTCCGTATTTCGGGATGGAGCAACCATACACCAGGAGCTGTCCCGCCGTGCCAGCGGACAGCCCTGGAATACTGTTTCTCAGCAGCTGGACGCCGCCGGGGTCTTTTCGACGGCGAGGCCGAAGGCGGGGCGCAGGCGCACGCCCAGGGCGCTGCCGGCGAAGGCGGCCGGCAGCCACAGCCAGGCATGCAGGCTGCCCGACAGGATGCCGCTGAAGTAGGCGCCGATATTGCAGCCGAAGGCCAGGCGCGAACCATAGCCCAGCAGCAGGCCGCCGATGACGGCGCCGGCCAGCGAGCGGGCCGGCACCTTCCAGATGGGCGCGAACTTGCCGGCGGCGCTGGCCGCGGCCAGCGCGCCCAGCATCAGGCCGATGTCCATGACGGTGGTGACGTCCTGGCGCAGCGGCGCGGCCAGCGAGGGCTGCTTGGCCCAGTAGGCCCAGGTGGCCACGTCGCCGCCCAAGGCGTCGAGGGTCTTGGCGCCCCACAGCGCGAAGGCGGACGTGATGCCCCAGGGGCGGCCAGCCAGCGCCAGCGTGGCGAAGTTCAGCACGACCAGCGCCACGCCGCCCCAGATCAGCGGCCAGGGGCCTTGCAGCAGGGAGGCAGGGCGCGCGGTGCGCGAGGCGAACGAGATCACATGGCCGTGGCGGCGCTTCTCCAGCGCCGTGGCCGCCCACGCGATCAGCGCGAACACGGCCAGGTTGATGGCCAGCGCGGGCGCCAGGCCCCAGGTCTTGATCAGCGAGGTCGGCGCCAGCGCCGGCAGGCTCGACCACCAGCCGAAGTTGGCGGTCGCAATGACCGAGCCGATGATGAAGAACAGCAGCGTGACCACCATGCGGGTGTTGCCGCCGCCGACCGCGAACAGCGTACCCGAGGCGCAGCCGCCGCCCAGCTGCATGCCGATGCCGAACAGGAAGGCGCCCAGCAGGACAGAGACTCCCGGGGGCGACACGAAGCCGCTGACGGGTTGGCCAAACAGCGTGCCGGCCGCCAGGAAGGGGAAGAACAGCAGCACGCCCGCGGCCAGCATCAGCATCTGCGCGCGCAGCCCCGCGCCGCGGCGGTCGGACACGAACACGCGCCAGGCCTGCGTGAAGCCGAAGGAGGCGTGGTACAGGGTCACGCCCAGCAGGGCGCCGACGATCCACAGCGCGCCCTGGCGCCAGCTGACGGTCTCATGCAGGTACAGGGCGCCCGCCAGCACCAGCAGCAGGGCGATCCAGAGCGGCTTGCGGTTGATCTGGATGGGCGGCAGGGCCGAGGAAGGCAGGGGGAGAGTCGAGGCGTTGGTGCTCATGGGCGAGTCCCGGAACTTGATACGTAAGAAAGCAAAACGGGCGCGCGCAGGCACCCGTGTGATGGTTGGAAGTCTAAAGCGGTGGACGGCTGGATCAAAACACCAATTAATGCCTTTTATATAACCAAAAGCTATATAGAAGTTTACTGCAGGCGCCAAGCCAGCGCGGCCAGCGTCAGCAGCAGCACCGGCAAGGTCAGCACGATGCCGACCTTGAAGTAGTAGCCCCAGGTGATGCGCAGGCCCTTGCGCGCCAGCACGTGCAGCCACAGCAGCGTGGCCAGGCTGCCGATAGGCGTGATCTTGGGACCCAGATCGCTGCCGATGATGTTGGCGTAGATCATTGCGTCCTTCACGGCTCCCGTGGCGCTGGTGTCCGCGATCGACAGCGCGCCCACCAGCACGGTAGGCAGGTTGTTCATGATGGACGACAGGAAGGCGGTGATGAGGCCCGTGCCCATCGCCGCGCCCCAGACGCCGTATTCCGCGCAGCGGTCCAGCACTTGCGCCAGGTGCGCAGTCAGGCCGGCGTTGCGCAGGCCATACACCACCAGGTACATGCCCAGCGAGAACACCACGATGTGCCAGGGCGCCTCGCGCATGATGCGGCGCGTGCCGACGATGTGCTGCCGTCCCGCGATCAGCAGCAGGCCCAGCGCGCCGACGGCGGCGATGGCGCTGACCGGGATGCCCATGGGTTCCAGGATGAAAAAGCCCGCCAGCAGCAGGGTCAGCACGACCCAGCCGGCGCGGAAGGTGGTCAGGTCGCGGATGGCGGACGCGGGCGCGGGCAACTGGCTCACGTCGTAGCGCGGCGGAATGCTGCGGTGGAAAAACAGCAGCAGCACCCCCAGCGTGGACGCCACGGCCATCAGGTTCACCGGCAGCATTACCGACGCGTACTCGCCGAAGCCGATATTGAAGAAGTCGGCCGACACGATGTTGACCAGGTTGGATACGATCAGCGCGATGCTGCCCGTGTCCGCGATGAAGCCCGCGGCCATCACGAAGGCCAGCGATGCGCCGGGACCGTAGCCCAGCGCCACCAGCATTTCCATGACGATGGGCGTAAGGATCAGCGCCGCGCCGTCGTTGGCGAACAGGGCGGACACGGCGGCGCCCAGCAGCACGATCAATACGAACAGCAGCCGGCCGCGGCCGCCGCCCCAGCGCGCCACGTGCAGCGCGGACCATTCGAAAAAGCCGGCCTCGTCCAGGATCAGGCTGGTGACGATGATGGCGATGAAGGTGGCGGTCGCGTTCCAGACAATGCGCCAGACATCCGCGATGTCGGCCAGATGGACCACGCCCGTGGCCAGGGCAAGCGCCGCGCCCAGCACGGCGCTCCAGCCGATCGACAGGCCCCTGGGCTGCCAGATGACCAGCGTGATGGTGAGTACGAAGATGGCGACGGCGAGCAACATGATGAAGAGCAATCAGGAGATCGGGTGTGCGCTGATCCAGGCGACCAGCAGGCTGACGGTCAGCACCGATGCGACGGTGGAAACCAGGATGGCGCGCGAGGTCACGCGGGCGTCGCGGCCGTACATCTGGGCCAGCATGAAAGGGCCGGTGCCGATGGGCAGCGCGCTCATCAGCACGGCGGTCCAGGCCCACACTGGCGGCATGGCGAAGACGTAGAACGCCAGCACTGCCGTGACGGCGGGCTGCAGCAGCAGCTTGCCGGCGACCAGGCGCATGACGCCGGGTCCCGAGCTGGACGTCTCCGTCTGCGCCAGGAACAGGCCGATCGTGACCAGGGCGCAGGGACTGGCGGACGCGCCCAGCAAGGCTACGTAGCGGTCCACGCCCTCCGGCAGCGCGAGGCCGGTGAAAGCCCAGGCCAGGCCCAGCAGCGGCGCCGCCAGCAGCGGATTGCGCAGCAGAGCGCGGCCGACCTTGAGGAGGGTCAAGGACAGGTTGGGCGTCTGCTGGCGGTCGAACTCGATCAAGGCGATGGCGAAGCCGAACAGCACGCTGGCGGTGAGCAGGGTAGTGAATGTGGCGGGCGCCATGCTGTCAGGGCCCAACAGCGCCAGGCACAGCGGAATGCCCATGTAGCCCGCGTTGGCATAGGACGCGGCCAGGCCCTGGATGCCACGGTCGGTCAGCGCGCGCTGCGTGCGGCGCGCGCCGAGAAACGAGGCCAGGAACGTGACGGCGATGCCACCCGCGAAGGCGCCCACGAAACCCCAGTGCGCCATGTGCGTCAGGTCCACCTGCGTCATGGCGCGGAACAGCAGCGCGGGCAGCGACAAATAGACGACATAGCGGTTCAGCGCGTCGGTGGCGCCGGCGCCCAGGATGCGCCAACGGGCGGCTAGCCAGCCGGTCAGGATCAGCGCGAAGACCGGCAGGGCGGAGGTAACGACGGCGTTCATGGGCAGGGATCTGGTGGGGCGCTCATTCTACTTGGCGGCGGTGCGCGCCGTGCGCGTCACCAGCAGGATGCCGAGTGCCGCCAGCGCCATGCCCGGCCAGGCCAGCGCGGGAATGGCTTCGCCCAGGATGATCAGCGCAATGATGGCGGTGCAAGGCGGCACCAGGAAGAACAGCGCCGACACGCGCGAGGCCTCGCCGTAGCGGATCATGGTCAGCAGCAAGGTGATCGCCACCAGCGAATTGCCCACGACCAGGTAAGCCAGCGAACCCAGCAGGGGCCCGGTCCATTCGATGTGCATCGGCTCCAGCCAGAACGCCAGCGGCGCGGTGGCGATCAGGCCGACCGCGTACTGCACCATGTTCGAGGTGACGGGATGCGTCTGCACGCCAAAGCGCTTTTCATACAGCGTGCCGCCGGTGATGCAGAGCAGGGCGCTGATGGCGAACGCCAGGCCCAGCGGCGAGAGCACGTCGATCGAGGCCTTGGCGATGATCACGAGCGCCGCGCCAGATACCCCCAGCCCCAAGCCTGCCCAACGGCGGGCATCGACCTTCTCGTGCGCAATCACCGGCGCCAGCAGGCCGATCAGGATGGGTTGCAGCGACGTGATCAGCGCCAGGGCGCCGGCCGACATCCCCTGTTTGAGCGAAAGGTAGGTAAAGCAGAAGTAGCCTGCCTGCAACAGCAGCCCGACCATCGCCAGGTGGCCCCAGGCACTGGCGCCGCGCGGCAGCGGCGGGCGCAGGAACAGCATGAAGGGCGCAAGTATCAACACCACGCAGGCGTAGCGCAGCGCCAGGAACGTCATGGGGTCGGCATAGGCCAGGCCCACTTTGAGCACGACGAAACCGCTGGACCAGAGAAGCAGGAAGAGCGCGGGCGCGGCTTTCAACCAGGCGGGGGGAGCGGCAGGCGGCATGTGGGGGAACATGGACGACGTGGGCAAGCCGCGATCGTACCCCCTTTTGGCCATTGTTCATCCCTGCCAAAATGGGGTTTAGGATTCTTTTATTCATTTGCTGCACGCGAGGGATGGACATGTCGACCAACAAACAAGCAACGGTGCGTATCGCCCTGGGAACCTGGGACCGTTTGCGCGACGACGCGTATTCGGTGCGCCACGAAGTGTTCGTCGTCGAACAGAAAGTGCCGCCCGAGGTCGAGCTGGACGACGATGACGCCGTGTCGGTGCACGCCGTGGCATACGGCCCGGACGGCACGCCGATGGGCACGGGCCGGCTTCTGCCCGATGGCCATATCGGCCGCATGGCGGTCCACAAGAAGGCCCGTGGCATGGGCGTCGGCAGTCAGTTGCTGGACGCGCTGATCGAACAGGGGCATGGCGACGGCCATCGCATGCTGGTGCTGCACGCGCAGACGCACGCGGCGGGCTTCTACCAAGCCCATGGCTTCAATGTGGAAGGCGAGGAATTCGTCGAGGCCGGTATTCCGCACGTGGTCATGACCCGCGTACTGAAGTAAGGCGGGCCGCCCGGCTCAAAGCGTCTGCCTGTGAGCCGGGCCGGGCAATCAAACAGGCTGGATAAAGAAAAGGGCCGGACAAAGAAAAACCCCGGACGCTTACGCGTTCGGGGTTTTTTTGGCGCATCACGCAGGTACCTCGTGATGTAATAATTGGTGCCCAGGAGAGGACTCGAACCTCCACACCTTGCGGCACATGGACCTGAACCATGCGCGTCTACCAATTCCGCCACCTGGGCGCTGATGCTTTACTTGTCGCTTCGCTTTCGCGTTGTTTCTTGTTCAGCAGCAGAGGAATGAGATTATGCACACTTTTTTTGAAGTGTGCAAGTCGTGTGGCTTTTTTTTCATATTTTTTTGCTGCCGGGCCGCTTTCGAACTTTCGATATAGTGTCGCCCCATGTCCCGTACCCTCTGCACGCGTTGCCTGCGTCCTCTATCGCACTGCCTGTGCGCGCTGATTCCCTCGCTTTCCTGCCGCACCCAAGTGGTGGTGCTGCAGCATCCGAGCGAGGCGCGCCACGCCTTGAACACCGCGAGGCTGGCTGTGCTGGGCCTGGATGGCGCGCGCCGCGTCGTCGGCGAATATTTTTCGGAAGACGATTGGGCGTTGCCGGGCTATCTGCCGCGCCTGCTGTTTCCGGGCGAAGGCGCTGAGGTACTGGCGCCGGGCTATGGGCAGGAGCTTGGCGCGCCGATCAGATTGATCGTGCCCGACGGCACCTGGGGGCATGCGCGCAAGCTGCTGCATATCAATCCCGGGCTTGCCGCCTTGCCGCGCGTGATGCTGCCTGCGGGACTTTCCACGCGCTACCGGGTTCGCCACGCCGACGTGCCAGGTGCGCTGTCGACGATAGAGGCTGTGACGTATGCCTTGAATGCGCTTGAGGCGCCGATGAATTTCGATGCGTTGTTAAAGCCTTTCGAGGCCTTGATCGACGGTCAGATCGACGGCATGGGCGCCGACCTGTATGCGCGGCATCATTTGAATCGCAAGGTGCAGTGGCGTTGAAGCGACGAGGGTAGGGCGATGCAAAGCAAAAGCCCCGGAAATCTTGCGATTTCCGGGGCTTTTTAGCTTTTGCCATCAAGACCGGCTTGCATGGTCTTGATTGAAATTCCGTGGTGCCCAGGAGAGGACTCGAACCTCCACACCTTGCGGCACATGGACCTGAACCATGCGCGTCTACCAATTCCGCCACCTGGGCACTGAGAGATACTGTCAGAAGTATGTGATACGCTGCCGCTCTAGTTGCATCGCTTCAGTTAAAACACATTAACTAAAACATGCGTCCAAAGTGCAGTTGGTTCTACAATAAGGTTTTTAAGCAACTTGCTTTTCAAACCCCGGCTGGGTTTTAAACTTCCCGGCCCTTCTGACCATTTTCTGCTTCAGTGTTCAGCCTTGGGCGAACCACAGAAGCTGCGCATTATATACGGAAATTTTAGCTTTGGCAAAACGATCGAATAACGAATCGAATAACAACAGATCAACACCCTTGCCCGAAGCGCCGCCGGACTTCGATCCTGATGTCCCGTCCCGTGAAGCCATCCTGAAAGCGCTGCGCGCCGCAGGCTCGCCGCTGTCTCCGGTGGAACTGGCCGAACGCATGGGCGTCGAGCGCGCCGCGACGATGGTGGGATTTGAGCGCCGCCTGGGCGCCATGGAGCGCGACGGCCAATTGATGCCCAACCGCAAGGGCGTGTTGCTGCTGGCCACCAAACTGGACTTCGTTGCCGGCAAGGTGCTGGGGCATCGCGACGGCTTCGGCTTCCTGCTGCGTGATGACGGCGGCCCGGACCTGTTCCTGTCGCCGCGCGAAATGCTCAAGGTGCTGCATGGCGACCGCGTACTGGTCAAGCCCACTGGCGAATACCGCGGCAAGCCGGAAGGCACCATCGTCGAAGTCATTGAGCGCCGTACCAACAAGCTGGTGGGGCGCTTCCTGCACGAGCATGGCCTGTCCATCGTCGTGCCCGAGGACCAGCGCATCAAGCATGACATCCTGATTCCGCCCAGCGACACCAACGGCGCCCAGCATGGGCAGGTGGTCGCGGTTGAAATCATGGAGCAGCCCACGCGCCATACGCAGCCGCTGGGCCGTGTGGCCGAGGTGCTGGGTGAGATCGACGATCCCGGCATGGAGATCGAGATCGCGGTGCGCAAGTTCGACGTGCCGGTCGATTTCTCCGAGGCCGCGCTCAAGCAGGCCGCCCGCCTGCCGGACGTGGTCAGGAAGACCGATCTCAAGGACCGCGTCGACCTGCGCGACGTGCCGCTCATCACCATCGACGGCGAGGACGCGCGCGACTTCGACGACGCGGTGTACTGTGAACCCGTGGAGCTGGGTACGGGTCAGCGCAAGCGTCCGGGCTGGCGCCTGCTGGTGGCCATCGCCGACGTCAGCCACTATGTGCGTCCGGGTGACGCCCTGGACGACGACGCGATCGAACGCGGCACCAGCGTGTACTTCCCGCGCCGGGTCATCCCGATGCTGCCGGAGTCCCTGTCCAACGGCTTGTGTTCGCTGAACCCGGACGTCGACCGCCTGGTGCTGGTTTGCGACATGGTCATTCCGGCCAGCGGCGCCAAGGCCGGCACCGTCACCGCCTACCAGTTCTATAACGCGGTCATGCACTCGCATGCGCGCACCACCTATACGAACATCTGGGCCGCCCTGCAGCAGCCCGGCGGTCCGGCCGCGCACGCCATGCGCAGCGTCATGCCCCAGGTCCAGCACCTGTACGAACTCTTTCAACTGCTGGCGCAAGGGCGCAAGAAGCGCGGCGCCATCGACTTCGACACAGTCGAAACCAAGATCGTCTGCAACGAGCTCGGCCGCATCGAACAGATCGTGCCGTCGGTGCGCAACGATGCCCACAAGCTGATTGAAGAGTGCATGCTGGCCGCCAATACCTGCGCGGCCGACTTCATGGCCCGCAGCAAGCATCCCGGCCTGTACCGCATCCACGAAGGCCCCACGCCCGAGCGCCTGCAATCGCTGCGCGAGTTCCTGCGCACCATGGGCCTGTCGCTGGGCGGCGGCGAGACGCCCACGGCCAAGGATTACGGCGATTTCCTGGATTCGGTGCGCGGACGCCCCGACTACCAGCTATTGCAGACGATGTGCCTGCGCTCCATGCAGCAGGCGGTCTACAGCCCCGACAACATGGGCCACTTCGGCCTGTCCTATCCCGGCTACAGCCACTTCACCTCGCCCATCCGCCGCTATCCCGACCTGCTGACGCATCGTGTCATCAAGGCGTTGCTGGCTGGTCAGCGCTACGTGCCCAGCCTGGAAGACCAGCCCGTGGTGATCGGCCGCACGCAGCGCGAGCACGAACATGCCATCTGGGAGAAGATGGGCCTGGTGCTGTCTGCCAGCGAGCGCCGCGCCGACGAGGCGTCGCGCGACGTCGAGGCCTGGCTCAAGTGCTGGTTCGTCAAGGAACGCGTGGGCGAGGACTTCAGCGGCACCGTTACCGGCGTCGCCAGCTTCGGCATCTTCGTCACGCTGGATACCCTGCACGTCGAAGGGCTGGTGCATGTTTCCGAGCTGGGCGGCGAGTACTTCCAGTTCAACGACGCCCTGCACGAGTTGCGCGGCGAGCGTACCGGCATGCGTTACCGCCTGACCGACAAGGTGCAGGTGCAGGTGTCGCGCGTGGACCTCGAAGCCCGCCGCATCGAGTTCCGCCTGGTGCAGGGCACCAGCTTCGACGCCTTGCGCAAGGCCTCGGCCCGCAGTCCGGACGAGTCTTCCCGCCGCGTCAAGAAGGCAGCGTCGCCCAAGCCCGCCGCCCTGAAGGGCCAAACCGCCAAGGAGCGGCGCGCCGAGGCCAAGAAGGCCAGCAAGCCGCCGCGGGCGCCCAAGGCATCCAAGCGCGCCGCGCCGGCCAAGAAGGCCGCGCACAAGCGCCACTGACACTTCCTTATGGCGCGGCCGTCGTAGGGCGGCCGCGCCATAAGGGGTAACATTGCATCTATGGCCGGCTTGGTCCGGTGGCCCGCCCCGCTCTGGGGCGGGTATTCGTTTATCTAAAGGTATTGCATTTATGGCGTCGACCCAAGTCCTGGCCGGGTTTCACGCGGTTGTTGCGCGGCTGCGCCACGCGCCCGACTCGATCAAGGAAATCTATGTAGAGGCGTCGCGCCGCGACAAGCGGATGCAGACGTTCATCGAGCAAGCCGAAAAAGCGGGCTGCCGCCTGCATCCGGTCCCCATGGAGCGCCTGGACGGGCTATCCCGCGGCACCCGCCATCAGGGCGTGGTGGCGCTGGCCGAAGAGCGCCAGCTGGCGGTGGACGTGGATGAGGTGCTCGACGTCATCGAAGGTCCGCCGCTGCTGCTGATCCTGGATGGCGTGACCGATCCCCACAACCTGGGCGCCTGCCTGCGCACCGCTGATGCCGCCGGCGTGCACGCCGTCATCGCGCCGCGCGACCGGGCCGTCGGCCTGAACGCGACCGTGCAGCGCGTGGCGTGCGGCGCGGCCGATACGGTGCCCTATCTGATGGTGACCAACCTGGCGCGCACCATGCGCAGCCTGAAGGGCCGCGGCGTGTGGCTGGTGGGCACGGACGACCAGGCCACCGACAGCATGCACCAGATCGATGCGCGCCAGCCCATGGCCTGGGTCATGGGGGCGGAAGGCGAGGGCATGCGCCGTCTGACGCGGGAAACCTGCGATCAACTGGTGAACATTCCCATGCTGGGTTCGGTGGAAAGCCTGAACGTCAGCGTGGCCAGCGCCGTCTGCCTCTATGAAACCGTGCGCCAGCGCCGTTCCTGATTTATCCGTCTTGCCTATCTTGTAGACCACACCCTCTTCGCGTCAGCCCATCATGCACCAGAACGGCTTTACCACCACGATCCTCCATTCCGACCGCAAGCAATCCGTCGAGCACGGAGCGGTGCACAAGCCCATGCATCCGTCCTCGGAGTTCGCCTACGAAGACGCGCGCGAGCTGGCCGCGGTCTTCCAGGGCAAGGCCGGCTTCACCTACGCCCGCCAAGGCACGCCCACCACCACCGCGCTGGAGGCCAAGATCAACCAGATGGAAAGCGGCAAGGGCACGGTCAGCTTCGCGACCGGCATGGCCGCGCTGGCTGCCATCTTCACCACGCTGCTGCGCCGCGGCGATCACCTGGTGTCCAGCCAGTTCGTGTTCGGCAACACCAACAGCCTGCTGGGCACGCTGCTGGAGCTGGGCGTGGAGATCACCTTCGTGGACGCAACCGATTCGGCGCAGGTGCGCGCGGCGATCCAGCCCAACACCCGCATGGTTTTCACCGAAACCATCGCCAACCCGGGCACGCAAGTTGCTGACCTGGCCGTGATCGGAGAAATCTGCCGCGAGAAGGGTCTGGTCTATGTCGTCGACAACACCTTGACCTCGCCCTGGATGTTCCGGCCGGTCTCGGTCGGGGCGTCCCTGGTGATGAACTCGCTGTCCAAATACATTGGCGGTCATGGCAATGCATTGGGTGGCGCCGTCACGGACACGGGGCTGTATGACTGGTCGAACTACTCGAACATCTACGAGGCCTATCGCAAGGGGCCGTCCACCAGTTGGGGGCTTACGCAGGTCAAGAAGAAGGGTCTGCGCGACATGGGAGGCACCTTGGCGGCCGAACCCGCGCACCGCATCGCGGTGGGTGCCGAGACCCTGGCCCTGCGCATGGCCAAGCACTGCGCCAACGCGCTGGCGCTGGCGCGCTTCCTGGAGGATCATCCGGGCGTGGCCAAGGTGCATTACCCCGGGCTTGCCAGCCACCCGCAGCATGCGCGCGCGGCGGCGCTGTTCGGCTCGCGCTTCGGCGGCCTGCTGGGCGTCGAGCTGGCGGACGGGGTGGACTGCTTCGATTTCCTGAACCGCCTGCGCATCGTGCTGATGGCGACCCACCTGGGCGATACGCGCAGCCTGGCGCTGCCTGCCGCCCACACCATCTATTACGAAATGGGCGCCGAGCGCCGTAAGCAAATGGGCATCGCGGACAGTCTCATCCGCGTGTCCGTGGGCATCGAAGACGAGGCCGATCTGCTGTTTGATTTCGATCAGGCGCTCAACGGTTGCCTGCAGGGATAATGCGGCACGCGCGCGGCCGGTGGCCGGGCGCGCTTGCAACGCAATCGGGATAGCGCCCATGCTCATACAGATCGCAGAAGTTTTCACGCCAGAAGAGGCGGCCGAGATCCGGCGCCGCCTGGATGCCGCCGATTGGGTCGACGGCAAAGTCACGGCCGGCTATCAGTCGGCCGAGGTCAAGCGCAACCGCCAACTGCCGGAGCAGCATCCTCTGGCCCAGGAGCTGGGCAATCTGATCCTGCAGCGCCTGGCGGCCAACAACCTGTTCATGTCGGCCGCGCTGCCGCGCAAGATCTTTCCGCCCTTGTTCAATCGCTACGAGGGCGGGGAAGCGTTCGGCTATCACGTGGACAACGCGGTGCGCGGCATCGCCGGCACGGCTGAGCGCGTGCGCACCGACCTGTCGGCAACGCTGTTCTTCTCCGACCCCGACTCCTACGACGGCGGCGAGCTGGTCATCGATGACACCTATGGCCCGCGCGCGGTGAAGCTGCCGGCAGGGCACATGGTGCTGTACCCGGGCACCAGCCTGCACAAGGTCAATCCGGTGACGCGCGGCGCGCGCGTGTCGTCGTTTTTCTGGATGCAAAGCCTGGTGCGCGAAGACAGCCAGCGGGCGCTGCTGCTGGACATGGACGTGGCCATACAGCGCTTGAATCAGGATGCCGCGGGGCATCCTTCGATCGTGCAACTCACCGGCATTTATCACAATTTGCTGCGTCGATGGGCCGATGTCTGACGCAAGTTAACGATCGTTTTCGAGGGTGTCGCGCAAACACCGAAATGCGTGTTTCTGTTTATTGCGAAACGGTCTAAAAGCTAGTATTGACGCGGGTTGTGGTGAGGTTTTCGCTTGACAGCCGCGCCACGCCAAGGCCTAATACACGTCTGCGTCGCTGGTGATTTGAAGGCAATTTGCCATTGAATCCAGGCGGCGCAGCAGTTTAAAAGTTGTGCTTCGCAGCGCAAGAAAAAAGTTTATCCACTGTCTGTTCGTCGTTTGTCGGTTTTGCGTCTTCAGCGGCGTCCATCATGACGGCCATGAACTGCACTCCGGCAGACTCAATACCTTGTGAGGGGTACACCTGAATGAACAAAACCGAACTCATCGATCACATCGCCAGCAAGGCCGACATCTCCAAGGCCGCCGCTGGTCGTTCGCTCGACGCCCTGATCGGTGCCGTCAAGACCACCCTGAAGAAGGGCGGTACGGTTACGTTGGTTGGCTTTGGCACGTTCGCTGTGTCGGCTCGCGCCGCTCGCACCGGCCGTAATCCGCGCACTGGCGAAACCATCAAGATCAAGAAGGCCAAGGTGCCGAAGTTCCGTCCGGGCAAGGCCCTGAAGGACGCCGTCAACTAATGGACGGCGGGCGGGTCGCAGGCATTCAGCCCTGGCGATTTGCCCACAATTGCGCGGTCCGGTATACTCCGGCCCGCGTATTGCTTTTGAGTGCCCCGGTTGGCAGTTGCTTGTACGGATTTTTCGCGAATTTCGTCTTGAGGCTGCATCAAAATGGGTGCTTAGCTCAGTTGGTAGAGCGGCGCCCTTACAAGGCGTAGGTCACAGGTTCGACCCCTGTAGCACCCACCAAAAGCTCCGATATGCGCTCCGCACAAAACCCGCACACGTCATGGTGGCGGGTTTTTTGTTTTGCGCGCGCCGTAACGCTCATGCCTGTTGATCCCGCCCGGAAATGTAAGACGGGGTCAGATGAAATAGGACGTGCGAATCATTCGCATTTAAGATATTATTGTGGGCTTGTACCGGTCAGCCGGCGTCGCCATCGCGTGTGCGTCTTTCCTGGCTGGCCGGATAAGTCAATGCACCCTGGCTGATTCATGCCTAGTTTTCAACGCGGTTGGAATTCTTCTTCGCGCTCTTCATTCGGTATACGCGCAGGCGCTGGCCTGACGGTCCTGGCGCTGCATGCGGCAGTGATCGGCGCCATCTTCATGGCACCCGAGAATCGTCCTGAACTCGAGGAACCCGAAGCCATCATGGTGAGCGTGGTGGATGCGCCCATACCCCAGATCGCCAAGGCCGAACCCACTCCCGAGGAGTCGCAGCCGGTGACGGAAACCCCACCCGAGCCGCCGCAGCCCGAAGTCGAACCCGAGCCTGAACCCGAGCTCAAGCCCGAGCCGGAGCCTGAACCCGAACCGGAGCCAGTGGTCGAAAAGCCGCCGATGCCGGCGCCCAAACCCAAGCCCAAGCCGCCTCCCAAGCCTAAACCCAAGCCCGAGCCCAAGCAGGACGTCAAGGTCGAGCCCAAGCCGGAAGCGCCGAAGACGCCGCCCAGCGGCGCGCCCGAAGGCACGCAGGCGCCGCAAGGGCCGCAGCAGGGGCCGCCGCCGGATCAGCCGGTGCTGGTGTCCAGCATTGAATTCCAAGGCGCGCGCCCGATGCCCAACTATCCGATGGCGTCGCGCCGCATGCGGGAAGAGGGCCGGGTGGTGGTGCTGGTCGAGATCAACACCCAGGGGCTGGTAGAGCGGGCAACCATCGATGCGTCCTCGGGCTTTCCGCGCCTGGACGAATCGGCGCTGGCAGCCGCCCGCAAGGGCCGATTCAAACCGTATACCCGTAACGGCGTGGCCTATCCCGCCAAAGCCAAAATTCCGTTCGATTTCGTAATGAGGAACTGAGATGTCCAACGCACTGCATAGCGCCACCCTGGTGGCGCAGGCGACCACCAGCCCGGCAGCACCGGCTGCCGCCGCCGCTGCGCCTGCCGCGGCTGCGGCCGCGCCCGCAGCTCAACAAGCCGCTTCGACCGTCGGCGCCGTGGCTCAGCAATCGGCCGATGCGCTGCAAGGCGCTGCTGCCGCGCTGCCTGCCGCGCCGGCGCCCGCCGCGGTTCCCGACATGGGCTTCCTGCACTTTGTCGCGCAGAGCGACTTCGTCGGCAAGAGCCTCTTCATCATCCTGATCCTGATGTCGCTGGTGACCTGGTATCTGATCCTGGTCAAGGTCGCCAGCAACGTCAGCATGCGCAAGCGCTCGGCGGACTTCCTGAACAAGTTCTGGAACGCCAGCTCGCTCGAACAGGTCGAAAACGAAATCGTCACGCACGGCGCGCGCGACCCGTTCTCGCACCTGGCCAGCCACGCCATGCATGCGCAGGCGCATCACAACAAGTTCGGCGCGACCAAGCTTGAAGAGTCGGGCAGCAACTCCGATTTCGTCACGCGCACCATGCGCAAGGTCATTGACGAAGAAACCGCCAAGCTGGAAAACGGTCTGACCGTGTTGGCCTCGGTGGGTTCGACGGCGCCGTTCGTGGGCCTGTTCGGCACGGTCTGGGGCGTGTACCATGCCCTGGTCGGCATCGGCCTGTCCGACGGCGTGACCATCAACCGCATCGCCGGTCCGGTGGGCGAAGCGCTGATCATGACGGGCCTGGGCCTGGCGGTCGCCATTCCCGCGGTGCTGGCCTACAACACCTTCGTGCGCAACAACCGCGTGTTCCTGTCGCGCCTGGATGCCTTTGCGCATGATTTGTTCGCGTTCCTGACCACCGGCCAGCAGGTCGCTCTGTCCGATGGCAAGGTGCGCGCCCTGCGCCGCCAGAACGGTAACGGCGCTGCGGCTCAACGCGGGAGCGAATAATGGCCTTTGGCAGCTTCGAGGGTAAAGGATCCGGAAGCAGTACGGTTTCCGAGATCAACATGGTGCCCCTGATCGACGTGATGCTGGTGCTGCTGGTGATCTTCATCATCACCGCGCCGCTGCTGGCGCATTCGATCAAGATCAACATGCCCCAGGTGGCGGCCGAGCAGATCGAGGAAGAACCCAAGACCGTCGACCTGGCCATCGATGCCAGCGGGGCGCTGTTCTGGGACGAGAAGCCGGTCAATATCGATGACCTGCCCAACCGCTTCAAGTCGATTGCCGGCACCAAGCCGCAACCCGAGATCCGCATCCGTGCGGACCAGAATACCCGCTACGAGACCCTGGCCAAGGTCATGGCTTCGGCGCGCCGTTCGGGCATGACGCGCATCGGGTTCGTCACCACGCCTCCTTCGGGCGGCGTGGCCGGCTCCGCCGCGCCCGCGGCAGCCGGGGCCGCCCCGGCTCCGTCCGCACCTTGAACGCTTCCCTGCCCCGGGGCGCATTTCGCGCCCCGTTCCGGCCGGGATCGCGCTAGAATCGCCGCATGCGAGTTCTGGTAATCGAAGACGACACCACCCTGGGCCACGCGCTCCAGGAATTTCTGGCCGACCAAGGCTATGCGGTCGACTGGCTGACCGAGGGCGACCGGGTTCTGGGCGCCTTGGCGGGGCAGCCTTACGACCTCATGCTGCTCGACCTCAACCTTCCTGGCATGAGCGGGCTGGACGTGCTGCGGCAATTGCGGCAGGACGGCAACCAGGTCCCTGTGTTGATCCTCACCGCCCGCGATGGCATCGAGGACCGCGTCGCCGGCCTGGACGCCGGGGCGGACGATTACGTCACCAAGCCTTTTGAACTGCCCGAGCTGGCGGCGCGCGTGCGCGCCTTCGGCCGGCGCCGCGCCGGCCAGGCGCAGCCCTTGATTGAAGTCGGCCCGCTGGTGTTCGACACCGTCGGCCGCGAAGTCCGCGCCAATGGCCAACGCCTGTCGCTGTCGGTGCGCGAGCTCTCCGTGCTGGAAATGCTGATGGCCCGCGTCGGCCGCGTCGTGACCAAGCGCCAGATCGTGAACTCGCTGTCGGCCTGGGATGCCGATTTCAGCGAAAACGCCGTCGAAGTCTATGTGTACCGCCTGCGCAAGCGCCTGGAAGGCACGGGCGCCAGCATTCAAACGGTGCGCGGCTTTGGCTACATGCTGGATGTGGAAACGGCCTGACGGGCCGGCTGCGGCCGCGTCGCGCCGGCCGCGCGCATCCATACGCCTAGGCGAGGGCATTGCGTCATGATGCAGGAACGCACTCCTACCGCTACTCCGGTTTCCCGTCCCTTGCTTCCCTCCCGTTCGCTGGCGCGGCATCTGGTCATTCGCCTGATGCCGCCGATCCTGCTGCTGGTCCTCTTGGACTTGGCGGCCACCTGGGTCATCACGCACAAGATCGACATGTCGCTCTGGATGCTGGAAGATTTCTTCTGGCTGATGGTGGTGGGGCAGGTCGCGCTGATCGCGCTGTTCACGTGGGTGGTGGTGCAGGGCGTGCGTTCGGGGCTGCGCTCGGTCAATCATCTGTCCGAAGAGATCCGGCAACGCTCCATCGACGACATGCAGCCGCTGGAAGTGGCAGGCGTGCCGGTCGAAATCGAGCCCTTGGTCACGCACACCAATGATTTGCTGCTGCGCCTGGATGCCTCGCTGGCGGCGCAGCGCCGCTTTATCGGCCATGCCGCGCACCAGCTGCGCACGCCCTTGTCGGGCCTGCGCCTGGAGTCGGAGCTGATGCTGGCGCGCCCCTTGCCCGACGACGTGCGCGCGCGGGCCGAGCGCATCAAGGCAGTGAGCGACCGCATGATCCGTCTGGGGCAGCAGCTGCTGGTCCTGGCGCGGGCCGATCCCAACGCCCGGCCGCAGGACAGCTTCGTGCGCATCGACCTCTGCGAATGGGTGCGGGCGAACGGCGCCGAATGGTTTCCGCGGGTGCGCGAGGCGCACTACGAGCTGGATCTGGTGGCGCCGGACGCGCCCATCTGGATCGACGCCGACCCCTTGCTGCTGGCCGAACTGCTGGGCAACCTCATCGACAACGCGCTGCGCTACGGCAACAAGACCGGCCGCATCACGCTGATCGTCGGCGCCAATCCGCCTTCGCTGACCGTGGAGGACGATGGGCCGGGGATTTCCCCCGATGAGCGCGAACGCGTGTTCGAGGCCTTCTACCGTTCTCCCACCGCGACCGCGGGCGGGTCGGGCCTGGGGCTGGCCATCGTGCGTGAAATCGCGCACGCGCACGGCGCCTGGTGGAAGCTCACCAGCCGTCCGGACTTTTCAGGAACACGGCTGTCCGTCGTGTTTCCCGGCCCTCGCAAGGGGGCCCAACTTACTCGTCAAGAACCTACATCATGAGCCAAGGTTCGGTCAGCGTTCCTTCATCGTCCAACGGGCAGGCACTCGGCGGGCACGCGCCATCGTCGCGGGCCGCCCTCATCATGGGGGCGCTGGGCGTGGTGTACGGCGACATCGGCACCAGCCCCCTGTATACCCTGCGCGCCTGTCTGACGGGCCTGAGCGTGCACACCGACCTGGAGCCTGCCCACCTGCTGGGCGTGCTGTCCATCCTGTTCTGGATGCTGATGGTGGTGGTGTCGTTCAAGTATGTGACGCTGGTGCTGCGCGCCGACAACCGTGGAGAGGGCGGCACGCTGGCCTTGCTGGAGCTGGCGGTGCGCGGGCGGGAAGGCAAGCTGCGCTGGGTGCTGATCGTGCTGGGCATTTTCGGCGCGGCGCTGTTCTATGGCGATAGCATGATCACGCCGGCCATTTCAGTGCTGTCGGCGCTGGAGGGGATAGGCATCGTGTCGCATCAGCTGGACGCCTGGGTCGTGCCGCTGTCGCTGGTGGTGCTGATCGCGCTGTTTGCGATCCAGTCGCACGGCACGGGGGCCATGGGCAAGCTGTTCGGTCCGGTGATGCTGTTGTGGTTCGGCACGCTGGCCGCGCTGGGCGGCTGGCAGATCTGGCAGACGCCGGAAGTGCTGCGGGCCTTGAATCCGATGTGGGGCCTGCGTTTCATCGTCGAGTTTCCGTGGATCAGTTTCGTGCTGCTGGGGGCGGTGGTGCTGGCCCTGACTGGCGCCGAAGCGTTGTATGCCGACATGGGCCACTTCGGCCGTCCGGCGATCCGCCGCGCCTGGTTCAGCATGGTGCTGCCGGCCCTGACGCTGTGCTATTTCGGCCAGGGCGCGCTGCTGTTGCGCGATCCGACCGCGATCCGTAATCCGTTCTTCATGATGGCGCCGGAATGGGGGCTGGCCCCGCTGGTGGCGCTGGCCACCATTGCGACCATCGTGGCGTCGCAGGCGGTGATTTCCGGCGCCTACTCGGTCACGCGCCAGGCGGTGCAGCTGGGTTTCTGGCCGCGCATGCAGATCCTGCACACCTCGGCCATCGAGAAGGGCCAGATCTATCTGCCGCAGGTCAATGCGCTGCTGTTGTGCGCGGTGCTGGTCCTGGTGCTGCTGTTCCGCAATTCGGACAACCTGGCTGCCGCTTACGGGTTCGCGGTCACGGGAACGATGTTGACGACGTCGGTGCTGGCGTTCGCGGTGCTGCCGCGCGGTTCGACCGGCATCAAGCGCGTGCTGTGGCTGGTGGCGCTGGGCCTGTTGCTGCTGTTCGATGTGCTGCTGTTCTCGGCCAACGTGTTCAAGATCCACGAGGGCGGCTGGTTGCCGCTGCTGGTGGCGATCGTGGTGTTCACGCTGATGATGACGTGGCGTCGCGGCCGCCGGCTGCTGTCGGAGATGCAGCAGCGGGACCGCCAGCCGCTCAAGGAATTCATGGCGCAGCTCGAAGAGTATCCGCCGTCGCGGGTGCCGGGCACCGCCATTTTCATGACGATGAACTCGGGCAATGTGCCGCCGGCGCTGCTGCATAACCTGAAGCACAACAAGGTGCTGCACGACCATGTGCTGTTCCTGACGATTCTGGTGGCGGACGTGCCCTATGTCTCGCCCGAGGAGCGCTTCTCCGTGACCAAGCTGTCGGCGTCGAGCTGGCAGGCGACGATCAATTACGGCTTCAAGGAAGATCCGGACGTGCCGGAGGCGCTGCGGCTGGTGGCCGAGGCGTATCCGGAGATCGACCTGGAACCGATGCGGACTTCCTACTTCCTGTCGCGGCAGACCGTGGTGGCGGCGAAGAAGCCGGCGTTGTGGCGCTGGCGGCGGGCGGTGTTTTCGTTCATGGCGCGGAACTCTACGCGGAGTACGAAGTTCTTCAAGATTCCGGCTAATCGGGTGGTGGAGATGGGGATGCAGGTGGAGCTTTAGGCTCTGGGGTTCTTGCGCCGGGTGATGAGTTCTTATGACGCCTGTGGCGACGGGGGCCTGGAGCGCGCGGGGCAACGATTGCGGCCCGGAGCCTTCGCTCCGGGCTTCCCCGTCGTCATCGTCGTCCTCGCCTCCGGCGACTCCTTCCGATTCCCTCGGGCTTATCGACGCCCCGCGCGCCCCAGGCCCCCGTCGCCACAGGCTGCATCGCTTGAATGTGCCTCGTTGCTGGGGAGTGCGGCGTGCTTGGGGTTCTTGCCCAAAGTGAAGTGTGGCGGTGGATCTTGCGGAGCCCGCCCCCGGCCGGCCGCGCGGGCGGCCTTTGGGGGCTTACGCGGTGTCTTGCGATTGATGATGGCGCTGCGCGGCGGTGGTGACGCGCCTCTTTGACGTTGGCGCCCGATTCATGCGCTCCAAACAAAAAGCCCTTCGGCATGCCGAAGGGCTTTTTGGTTTTTGGCGTTGAAGAATTACTTCTTCTTGCCTTCGTCGCTCAGCTGCGGCAGCGAGCTGCCGGAGGAGGCGAGCAGGCCGGTCTTCACGTAGGTGAAGAGCTTGCCGCGGGTGTCGACGATGTCGAGGTTGCGCATGGTGAGCTGGCCGATGCGGTCTGCGGGCGTGAACGGGGCGTTTTCGACCTTTTCCATGGACAGGCGCTCGGGGGCGTAGGTCAGGTTGGGCGATTCGGTGTTCAGCAGCGAGTAGTCGTTGCCGCGGCGCAGTTCGATGGTGACTTCGCCGGTGACGGCGCGGGCGACCCAGCGTTGGGCGGCTTCGCGCAGCATGATGGCTTGCGGGTCGAACCAGCGGCCCTGGTACAGCAGGCGGCCGAGCTTGCGGCCGCTTTCGCGGTACTGCTCGATGGTGTCTTCGTTGTGGATGCCGGTGACCAGGCGCTCGTAGGCGATGAACAGCAGGGCCAGGCCCGGGGCTTCGTAGATGCCGCGGCTCTTGGCTTCGATGATGCGGTTTTCGATCTGGTCGCTCATGCCCAGGCCGTGGCGGCCGCCGATGCGGTTGGCTTCGAGCATCAGCTCGACCGGGTCACTGTATTCCACGCCGTTCAGGGCGACCGGATGGCCTTCCTCGAAGCGGACGGTGACTTCCTCGGCCTTGACGGCGACGTCGTCGCGCCAGAAGGCGACGCCCATGATGGGCTTGACGATGCGGATGCCGGAGTTCAGGTGCTCCAGGTCCTTGGCTTCGTGGGTGGCGCCCAGCAGGTTGGAGTCGGTGGAGTAGGCCTTTTCAGCCGACATCTTGTAGTCGAAGCCGGCCTGGCGCATGTACTCGGACATTTCCGAACGGCCGCCGAGCTCGTCGATGAAGCGCTGGTCCAGCCAGGGCTTGTAGATCTTCAGGTCCGGGTTGGTCAGCAGGCCGTAGCGGTAGAAGCGCTCGATGTCGTTGCCCTTGAAGGTGCTGCCGTCGCCCCAGATGTTGACGTCGTCTTCCTTCATGGCGGCCACCAGCATCGTGCCGGTCACTGCGCGGCCGATGGGGGTGGTGTTGAAGTAGGTGATGCCGGCGGTCGAGATGTGGAACGCGCCCGATTGCAGGGCGGCGATGCCTTCGGCCACCATCTGCGCGCGGCAGTCGATCAGGCGGGCCTTTTCAGCGCCGTAGGCCATGGCCTTGCGCGGGATCTCGTCGTAGTCGGACTCGTCGGGCTGGCCCAGGTTCGCGGTGTAGGCGTAGGGGATGGCGCCGTTGTTGCGCATCCAGAGGAGCGCTGCGCTGGTGTCGAGGCCGCCGGAGAAGGCGATGCCGACCTTCTGGCCGGTGGGAAGGTTCGGGAGGATAGTGGTCATTGTTTGAAGTGAGACGCCAACAGGACTTGGACAGCAGACTTTGACAGCTGCTAGCCGCCAAACAAGAGAAACGGACGCTATTTTAACTCTTTTGCCGCGGCCGGGCCGCCGGGGCGAACAGGGCCGGCAGCTCCAGCCGGCGGATCAGGAGCGCGGTGGCGGCGGCCAGGCGGGTGGCCGGGCGGTGGCGGGCGCTGGCCAGCACCAGGTTGTTGGTGATGGTCGGGTCGACGATGTCGCACAGCGACAGCTCATGCTCGGCGGCGGGGCCGCGCGCGGCCGAGCGCGGCAGGATGGCGTAGGCGTCGCCCTGGGCGGCCAGTTCGACGATGGTCTGGACCGCGTCCACCTCGACGGCGATGGTCAGGCGCACGCCCTGGGCGCGGCACACGCTTTCGACCAGGGTGCGGATGGCGTTGGGCAGGCTGGGCACCACCAGCGGGTAGTCGCCCAGTTGCGCCACGGCGATGCGCGGGGGCAGGGCGGGCAGCTGGCCGGCCGCGGCCACCAGCACCAGGTCTTCGCGGAACAGCGATTCGTAGGCCAACTGGGGCGAGGGCGCGGGATCGTAGAGCAGGGCCAGGTCGACGCGGCCGGCCAGCAGCCATTCGCGCACCTGGGCGCTGAGGCCCTCGGCCACGGCGATGGAGGCCTCGGGGAAACTGCGGCGGAAGGCCTGGACCAGCGGCGGCGTGAGTACACGCGCGATGCGGGGCGGCAGGCCCACCACGACCTTGCCGGTGGGCGTCTCGCGCAGGCTTTGCAGGTCTTCCTTGGCGCGTTCGGCCAGGGTCAGCAGGGCGCGGGCGTGCTCCAGGAAGCGCAACCCGGCTTCGGTGGGTTCGGCGCCGCGCCCGTTGCGGTAGAGCAGATGCTGGCCAAGCTCCAGTTCCAGCAGGCGGACCTGGCGGCTGAGCGTGGGCTGCGCCACGTCCAGCATTTCGGCCGCGCGCGAGAAGCTGCGCCGCTCCGCCACGCGCAGGAAGTATTCGATCTGCTTGAGGTCCATCGGATATTTGGAAAATCTATATCTGAAATCAAAGATATAGCATTGTTGGGCGGCGGGCAATCCGGGACCATGGCGTTTTCAACGCAGGAACCCGCCCGTGCCCGATTGCCGTCCTCCGCTAGCCGCGCCGTCCCGTCCCCGCCATGCCTTGCCGCCGGGCGCCTGCGATGCGCATTGCCACGTGTTCGGGCCGGCCGACGTGTTTCCGTACGCCGAGGGCCGCTCGTACACGCCGCCGGATGCGCCTTACCAGGCCATGGCGGCGCTGCACAACCGCCTGGGCGTGGAGCGCGCGGTGGTGGTGCAGGCCAATTGCCATGGCTCGGATCATCGCGCCCTGCTGGATGCGCTGGCCCAAAGCGGCGGCCGCTATCGCGGCGTCGCTCTGCTGGGAGCGGACGCGACCGAGGCCGGCGTGAAGCAACTGCATGAGGGCGGCGTGCGCGCCGCCCGTTTCAACTTCGTGCCGCATCTGGGCGGCGCGCCCGATCCGGCGGTCTTTGACCGCGTCGTGGCGCTGATCGCGCCGCTGGGCTGGCATCTGTGCCTGCACCTGGACGGCGCGATGCTGCCGGAGCTGCTGCCGCGCCTGGCCGCGCTGCCGCTGCCCTTCGTGGTCGACCACATGGGACGGCTGAAGGCGAGCGATGGCTTGGCGTCGCCGGCGATGCGGGCGCTGCTGGGCCTGGCGCAGGTGCCGCAGGCCTGGGTCAAGGTGTCGGGCATCGACCGCATCGCGTCGGGCAAGCGGCCGTACGCCGAGGGCCTGCCGTTCGTGCGCGCGCTGGCCGAGGCCCTGCCCGACCGCTGCCTGTGGGGCACGGACTGGCCGCATCCGAACGTGGCGGGCGACATGCCGGATGACGGCGAGCTGGTCGACCTGTTTTTCGAAGCTTGCCCCGATGCGGCCCTGCGCCAGCGCATCCTGGTGGACAACCCGGCGCGGCTGTACGGATTCGAGTAGGCGCGGCAAACGCCGCCGCCGTCTGGCGGCGTGCGAACGACAAGAAAATTCCATTCAATCAGGAGACACCATGTTCAAGAAAATACTGTCCGCCGGCCTGCTGAGCCTGGCCGCCCTGGGATCCGCCCATGCCGATGGGCCGGTGCGCCTCATCATCGCCTTTCCGCCTGGCGGGCCGGTGGATCTGGTCGGCCGGGTCTTGGCCGAGCAATTGGGCAAGGAGCTCAAGCAGCAGGTCATCGTGGAGAACAAGGCCGGCGCCAACGGCAACATCGCCGCAGCCTACGTTGCCAAGGCGCCCGCTGACGGCTCGGTGCTGTTCCTGACCAGCGTGGGCGCGGTCGCGATCAGCCCGGCGCTGTACAAGGACTTGCCGTATGACCCCGTGCGCGATTTCGCGCCGGTGTCCAAGGTGGTCAACAACGCCACGGTGTTCGTGGTCAATCCGTCCAATCCGGCGGCCGACGCGGCTGACTTCGTCAAGAAGTCCCAGGCTGCCTCGCAGTCGGTGGCGATCGGCTCGTCGGGCATCGGCAGCATTCCCCACCTGACTCTGGAAATGTTCGCCGATTCCAGCAAGGCGAACGTGATGCACGTGCCTTACAAGGGCGCGGCGCCGGTCATCAATGACGTGATGGGCAACCAGGTGTCGGGTTTCTTCGGCGACGTGCCGGGCCTGATCGGCCATATCCAGGGCGGCAAGCTGAAGCCCCTGGGCATCGCCGCGCCTACCCGCCATCCGCTGCTGCCCGAGGTCAAGACCCTGGCCGAGCAGGGCATCGCCGGCGTGGAGTCCAACAATTGGTACGGCATCGTGGCGCCGGCCGCCACGCCGCCTGCCACGCCGCCTGCCACGATCGACAAGCTCAACCAGGCCGTGCGCGCCGCGCTGAACACGGAGAGCGTGCGCGCCCGGCTGGAGAAGTTCGGGGCGCAGGCCGCGCCCGGCAGCCCGCAGGAACTGGCTGCCCTGATCGCATCGGACCGCGAGAAGTGGACCTCGCTGATCCAGCGCAAGAACATCCGTCCGGAGTGAAGATGAACGCATGCAGAGTAGGGCTGGTGACGCCGGGCAGCCGCCCGGAACTGGCCGCGATCGAGGCGCGGATATCGGCTGCGCGGGGGCGCATCTCGCCGCTGTACCAGGTGTTGCTGAACAGCCCGGCCGTGGTCCAGGGCTGGGAGGCCATGCTGACCGCGATCCGCCTGAACACGGCGGTGCCGCCGCGCCTGCGCGAACTGATCATCCTGCGCGTGGCGACCTTGAACAATGCGCCGTACGAGTTCGAGGCGCATGTGCCGCACGCGCTGGCCGCTGGCATGCCGCAGGCGCTGGTGGACGCATTGCGCGGCGGTCCGGCGCCGTCGGCGCTGCAGGGCCTGGAAGCCGGCGAGGCCGAAGTGCTGGCGCTGACGGACGCGATGACGCGCGACATCGAGGTGCCGGACGCCGTGTTCGCGCCGCTGCGCGCGCGCTACGATGATACGCAGCTGGTGGAACTGGCGGCGACCGTGGGCGCGTACAACATGGTGTCGCGCTTCCTGGTGGCCTTGCGCGTCGGACATTGAAGGAGACTGGAGTGCAGGAAACCGTATTGCTGGTATCGCTGGGCGAGCGCTTCGACACGCCGCGCGCACGTGAACTTGAACAGACCCTGACCCAAGGATTGGCAGGCTTGCGCGCCGCCGCTTATGCCGCCCTGGAAGAGGACGAAACCTACGTCTATCTGCGCGGATCGGCGGCGGTCTTGCCGGAAGCGCAGGCCCGCCTGGCCGAGAGCTTCCCGGGCGCGCGCAGCCGCGTGCTGCATCAGACGCTGGACCTGGCGGGCGCCTCGGCGGGGCAGGACGCGCCGTGGCATTACATCGTCGAGACCGACGTGTTGCCCGAGGCGGAAGCCGACCTGAACGCCTGGTACGACCAGGAGCATCTGCCGGGCCTGGCCTCGGTGCCTGGCACGGTGCGCGCCATGCGCTATGAATGCCGCGACGAGTCGCCGCGCTATCTGGCCTGCTATGACCTGCACACGCGCGAAACCTTCGGCAGCCCGCCCTGGCTGGCCGTGCGCGCCAGCGACTGGAGCAGCCGCGTGCGGCCATCCTTCCGCAATACGCGCCGGACCATGTTCAAACGGATTCTGTAATTGCGCGGCGTCCGCCGCATCGGATTTGAATTCGGGTGTGTCGTGCCCATGAAAAAAGCCTGCGCATCGCGAGATGCGCAGGCTTTTCCATATGGGGGTGGTCTTACTTGATCTGGCCCAGCAGCAGGAACTCCATCAGCGCCTTCTGCACGTGCAGGCGGTTTTCGGCTTCGTCCCAGACCACGCTTTGCGGTCCGTCGATGACTTCGCCGGTGACTTCCTCGCCGCGGTGGGCGGGCAGGCAGTGCATGAACACGGCCTGGGAATCGGCGGCGGCCATCATTTCGGCGTCCACGCACCAGTCGGCGAAAGCGGCGCGGCGCTCTTCGTTTTCGGCTTCATAGCCCATGCTGGTCCAGACGTCGGTGGTGACCAGGTGCGCGCCCTTGCAGGCTTCCATGGGGTCCTTGAATTGGCGCAGCACCGTGGCCGGTGGCGTGCCGATGCGCGAGGCTTCGAGTTCGTAGCCGGCCGGGGTCGACACGTGCAGCGTGAAACCCAGCATTTCCGCGGCTTGCAGCCAGGTGTAGGCCATGTTGTTGGCATCGCCCACCCAGGCCACCGTCTTGCCGGCGATGGGGCCGCGGTGCTCGATGTAGGTGAAGATGTCCGCCAGGATCTGGCAGGGGTGGAATTCGTTGGTCAGGCCGTTGATCACCGGCACGCGCGAGTGCGAGGCGAAGCGCTCGATGCGGGTTTGCTCGAACGTGCGGATCATGACGATGTCGACCATGCGCGAGATGACGCGCGCGGTGTCTTCGATGGGCTCGGAGCGGCCCAGCTGCGAATCGTTGGAGGTCAGGTTGATGACCGAACCGCCCATCTGGTACATGCCGGCCTCGAACGACACTCGGGTGCGCGTGCTGGCCTTTTCGAACACCATCGCCAGCGTGCGGTCATGCAGCGGCATGTGGGGTTCGTAGCGTTTGAACTTGTCCTTGATCAGGCGCGCGCGGTCCAGCACGTAGGCGATCTCGGCGGACGAGAAGTCCTTGAACTGCAGGAAGTGCCGCAGCGGGCCGTTTTGAGTCGTGGGAGGTGTCATGGTGATGTCGCAGGTCATGGGGCCCGGCCAGGCTCATGGCCCGGGCGGGACGTTGATTTTATGGTGTTTCGGCCAGGAATTCCTGGATGAGCGGAACCAGGATGGCGACGATGCGGTCGGCTTCGTCGCGGTTGAGGATCAGCGGCGGCAACATGCGGATCACGCGGTCGCGCGTGACGTTGATAAGCAGGCCGGCCTGCATGGCGCGCAGGGCCAGCACGCCGCAGGGGCGGGCCAGCTCGATGCCCAGCATCAGGCCGCGGCCGCGGATGTCGGTGACGCCCGCGACGCCGGTCAGCGCATCGGCCAGGGCGGTTTTCAGGTGATTGCCCACGTCGTGGGCATTGGCGAGCAGGTTCTCGGATTCCAGCGCATCCAGCACGGCCAGCCCGGCCGCACAGACCAGCGGGCCGCCGCCGAACGTGGTGCCGTGGCTGCCGGGGGTTAACACGCCCGCGGCGGGGCCGGCGGCCAGCATGGCGCCGATGGGCACGCCGCCCGCCAGGCCCTTGGCCAGGGTCATGACGTCGGGCACGATGTCGGCCCACTGGTGGGCGAACCACTTGCCGGTGCGGCCGATGCCGGACTGGACTTCGTCGATCATGAGCAGCCAGCCGCGCTCGGTGCACAGCCGCCGCACTTCCTGCAGATAGGCGATGTCGGAGGGGCGGATGCCGCCTTCGCCCTGCAGCGCTTCCAGCAGCACCGCAGCCACGCGCGGCTCGGCGTCGCCGGCGGCGCGCACCGCGTCCACGCTGTTGTAAGGCACCTGGATGAAGCCCGAGGGCAGGGGCTCGAAGCCCTTGCGCGCCTTTTCGCTGCCCGTGGCCGCCAGCGTGGCCAGCGTGCGGCCATGCCAGGACGAATCCATGGTGATGATGTGGGCGTGCTTGTTGCCGCGCTGGTAGGCGTAGTAGCGCGCCAGCTTGATCGCGGCTTCGTTGGCCTCGGAGCCGCTGTTGTTGAACGCGACTTCCCGCATGCCGGACAGCTGCGTCAGGCGAGCGGCCAGCGCGGTCTGCTGCGGCACTTCGTAGATGTTCGAGGTATGGATGACGCGGGCGGCCTGCTCGCTGATGGCGGCCACCAGTTTCGGATGGGCGTGGCCCAGGCAGGACACCCCGATGCCGGCCAGCGCGTCCAGGTACTTGCGGCCTTCGGCGTCCCACAGCCAGACGCCCTGGCCGTGCGTGAACGATACCGGCAGCCGGGCGTAGATATTGGCCAGAGGCGAAGTCATCGAGGATCCTCCTGTGGATGAAGCGGATTGCGCCGGGACTCAGCCGGAGTTCCCGTGGGATGCCGCCGGGGTTGGCAGTCCGGACAGCTCGTTTTCCCAGGCGAATCGCTTTTTGAAAGAGGGCAAAGGATCAATCATATACAATTCGCGGCGCAGGGCGCATGTTTGATCACGCCGAAGATCCGGCTTTCGTGAAGGGCGCGCTGTAGTGAAGAACTCATGGCAACTCGCGTCAGACAATTCGTAATTCATGGCGTTACCGAAAGCGGTAGCCGCTTTCGCCCCAGCGATTGGGCGGAACGGCTCGCCGGCGTAATGGCACAATTCCGGCCCGCCGGCTGTGCCGGTAACCACCTCACCTATTCGCCCTATGTGCTGCCCGTCGTGATCGACGGCGTGCGCGGGATCGTGGTCGATCTGCGTTTGCGCGATCTGGAACCGCTGGCGTACAAGTTCGTGGTGGATTTCGCTCGCGACAACAACCTCAAGACGGAAGAGCGCGAAATCTAGGCTCTCCAACCAAAAAAGCGCCCTCACCGGGCGCTTTTTCGTTGGGGGGCTTCGTGCGTCCCTACGTGCCGTAGCGGTCCAGGATCTTGCGGATATCGCGCACGCCCTGGCCGTCCGCGGTCAGCAGCGCGCGCGCGGTCACCGATTCCAGATGATGCTCCAGCAGGTGCAGCACGTGCTTCTCGTCGCGCGCGCGCAGGCCCGCCACGATCTCCATGTGTTCACTGACGGCGCATTCGCTCGAATGCGGCCGGCCATAGAGGGCCAGGATCAGCGAGCAGCGCGACACGATCTCGTTCACGTAGCGCGCATACACCGCATTGCCCGACAGCTCCGCCATCAGGATATGGAATTCGCCTGACAGCCGGATGGATTCGTTGGTGCTGTTGCGCTTGCGGGCTTCCTCTTCCTGCGCCACGTGCTGTTCCAGCCTGGTCAGTCCGGCTTCGGTGATGTGCTGCAGCAGCCGGCGCGTGACGTCGCGCTCCAGGCAGCGGCGCGCCTCGAAGATGTCGTGCGCCTCTTCCAGGCTGGGGCGGGCCACCGCGGCGCCCCGGTTCGGCCGCAAATCCACCAGCCCTTCGCTGAACAAGCGTGTCAGCACGCTGCGGACGATGGTCCGGCTGACGCCAAAACGCTCGCCGATGATGTCCTCGGGCAGCTTGTCGCCGGGCAGCAGGGCCTGCTCGATGATGGCTCTGCGCAAATTTTTGTATACGATTTCGTTGCGACTGATGTCTTTCTTGGCGGGCTCGTCGGCCGGCGGCGCGAGGGACTTCATCTTCTTGTTGGCTCCTATGCCTGCGCGCTTTTCAGGGTGTTGGAATGGTCCGGCAGGCGCTGCCGGCGCGCGTTTTTCTCTGTGCTGGGAAGCATACTACACCCGGGCCTAAGGGTTAGCGATAGCTTGCCGCCGAGATTCTGCGGAGTACATTGGCTACATAAATCGTATACAAATGTTTATACAAAACAAGAGTGATCGTTCTTTAATGATCATCTTGTTTGTATACAAGTTCACAAAGGCTGATCCATGTCCGCTGTACCCCAGGCCGTCGCACCCGAGCTGTCCCTTTCCTCGCCTTACCGCCTGCTGGTGGTCAACGGCAACACCACCTCCGAGCTGACGGCCAGCCTGGCCAGCCAGGCCGAGGCCTTTTACGGGGACAGGGTCCGCATCCATGCGGTTACCGCCGGGTTCGGCCCCGCCTACATCGCCAGCCGCGCGGAGGCGGCTGTTGCCGCCCACGCCGTGCTGGACATCGTGGAGCGGGCGGCGGGCGAGGGGCCGGACGGCGGATTCGACGCCTGCCTGCTGGCCTGCTTTGGCGAACCCGGCATCGGCGCCGTGCGCGAACGCCTGGACGTACCCGTGGTGGGCATGGCAGAGGCCTCCATCCTGAGCGCCCTGCAGCGCGGCGACCGCTACGCCATCGTGACGGTGGGACAGCGCTGGCCCGGCATGCTGCGCGAGCAGATCCGGCAGCTGGGACTGGAGTCCCGCTGCGCCGGCATCCTGGCCCTGCCGGGCAATGCCCTGGACTACGTGTCGCGTTCGGCCGAGTCGGCCTTGCAGGTCAGCCGGGCGCTGGACGCCGCGGTGGCGCAGGGCGCGGACGTGGTGATCGTGGCGGGCGCGGCGCTGGCCGGCTACCTGCCCAGCCTGCCGCGCCTGCCGGCCGTGCCCATCATCGATTCCTACCGCGCCGCCCTGGCCCAGGTGCTGGCGCTGGCGTCCCTGGAGCGCGCGCAGCGGCTGTCGCTCGTCCGCCCGGGCGCGCATTCCTAGCCATTTCGTCTTACCCACCGCGCCGGGCTCGACCCCGGCGAGTTCAGACCGATACACAAGGGAGAGTTGCAGCCATGAAGACTTTGCTCAAGTGGACCGCGGGCGCCGTGATCGCGCTGTCGGCCATCACGGGGGCCAACGCCGCCAACACGCTGAAGTGGGGCGCGGCCCGGGACCTGGATTCGCTGGATCCGTATTCCTACGGCAGCACCTTCAACCTGGCGTTCCTGAACCATGTGTACGAAGCGCTGATCCGCTATGACGACAAGTTCAACATCACGCCCGCGCTGGCGGAGTCCTGGGAGACGCCGTCGCCCACGGTGCTGCGCTTTCATTTGCGCAAAGGGGTGAAGTTCCACAATGGCGCGCCGTTCTCGGCGGACGACGTGGTGGCGTCGATGACGCGGGTCTCGGACGAAGCTTCTCCCCTGAAGGGCAATCTGCCGGCCTTCAAGGCGGTGCGCAAGGTCGATGACTACACGGTCGACATCGAAATGACGCATCCGTATCCGTTGATGCTCAACGACCTGACCAACATCTTCATCTTCAACCGCCAGTGGCTGGTGGACAACAACAGCCTGAAGCCGACGGACGCCGCCAAGAAGATCGAAGGCTATGCCACGCATAACGCCAACGGCACCGGCCCCTTCAAGGTGGAGTCGTACCGTCCGGATACGCGCACCGTGCTGGTGGTCAACCCCGGCTGGTGGGACAAGCCGCGCCACAACCTGGACCGCATCGAATTCACGCCCATCGCTTCCGCGCCCACGCGGGTGGCGGCGTTGCTGTCGGGCGATATCAATTTCACCGAGAACGCGCCGCTGCAGGACCTGGACCGGCTGCGCGCGGCGTCCAACGTCAAGGTGCTGGCCTCGACCGAGCTGCGCACGCTCTATTTCGGTTTCAACCTGGGCGACAAGCTGGTCGGCTCCAATATCACCGACAAGAATCCGCTGAAGGATCTGAAGGTGCGCCAGGCGCTGTACATGGCGCTGTCGCCGGAGCTGATCCAGAAGCGCGTGATGCGCGGCCTGTCGCGCACCACGGGCGCGCTGGTGGCGCCGTCCATCCCGGGCTACGAGACCAAGCAGGAAGAGCGCCTGCCGTTCGACGCCGCGCGCGCCAAGAAGCTGTTGGCCGAGGCAGGCTATCCGGATGGCTTCACGGTGTCGCTGCTCTGCTCGAACGACATGTTCGTCAACGAGGAGGAAATCTGCCAGGCCGCCGCCTCCATGTGGGCGCGCATTGGCGTGAAGGCCTCGCTGGCCAGCGGTCCGCGTTCGCTGCAGAACCCCAAGCGTTCGCGCGGCGAGTTCGACATCACCATCCACGGCTGGGCCAACGAGCCGCAGATCGACGCGCTGTCCATCCTGCTGCAGGTGATGCACAGCCGCAGCGGCCCGGCTGGGGTCTTCAACTGGGGCCAATGGGGCGATCCGGCGCTGGACGCCAGGATCGACGCCGCCGCGGCTGAAATGGACCGTCCCAAGCGGGTGCAGATGATGGCCGACGTGCTGCAGACGCTGCATGACGACGTGCGCTTCCTGCCGCTGCATCAGCAGCCGATGGCCTGGGCCGTGGGCAAGAACGTGGGCGAGGTGCTGCAGATGCCGGACAACAAGGCGCGCCTGTGGACCGTACGCATGCAGTGACGCCGCGGACCGCCGCCTGCCGGCGGTCCTGCGTATGACTAGGGTCTGAAGGGGAGCCGCACATGCTGGCATTCATAGTGAGACGGGTCTTCAACGCGGTCGGCGTCATGCTGGCGGTGGCGCTGATGGCCTTCGTGATTTTCCGGTTCGTCGGCGACCCCGTCGACATGATGCTCAACGAGCAGGCCTCGCAAACGCAGCGCGATGAACTGCGCGAACGCCTGGGGCTGAACGCGTCGGTGGGCATGCAGTTCGTGCACTTCGTGACCAACGCGGCGCAGGGCGAGTTCGGCATTTCCTACCGCAACCAGCAGGACGTGTTCGCGCTGGTGGCCGAACGTTTTCCGGCCACGTTTGAACTGGTGCTGATGGCGACGCTGCTGTCGCTGGTCATCGGCGTGCCGCTGGGCGTGCTGACCGCCATCTACCGCAAGTCGCGCCTGGCGCAGGCGCTGCAGTTCGTGTCCATCCTGGGCATATCGCTGCCCAGCTTCGTGGTCGGGATCATGCTGATCCTGATCTTTTCGGTGCAGCTGGGCTGGCTGCCGGGCTTCGGGCGCGGCGACACGGTGAAGATCGGCTGGTGGACCACCGGCCTGCTCACGCCCTCGGGCCGCGCCGCGCTGGTGCTGCCGTCCATCACGCTGGCGCTGTTCCAGATCACGCTCATCATGCGCCTGGTGCGGGCCGAAATGCTGGAGACGCTGCGCACCGAGTTCATCAAGTTCGCCCGCGCGCGCGGCCTGCCGGATCGCATCGTGCATTTCCGGCTGGCCCTGCGCAACTGCCTGATGCCGGTCATTACCGTGACCGGTATGCAGATCGGCAACCTGATTGCCTTCGCGCTGATTACTGAAACGGTCTTCCAGTGGCCCGGCATGGGGCTGCTGTTCATCCAATCGGTCATGTTCGTGGACATCCCCGTCATGGCCGCTTATCTGGTGATCGTGTCCTTCATCTTCGTGGCGCTGAACACGCTGGTGGACATGATGTACGGCGTGGTCGACCCGCGCCTGCGCAGCCAGCACGTCAAGGGAGGCGCCAATGCTCACTAAGCCATTTTCCGCAACGGGGCAGGGCCGGCTTGCCCGCTTCCTGCGCAGCGACCTCTGGTGGAACCTGAGGCAGGACTACGTAGCCATGGGCGCGGGCATCGTGCTGCTGGCGGTGGTGCTGCTGGCCGTATTCGCGCCCTGGATCGCGCCGCAGAACCCGTACGACCTGGCGCAGCTGGACCTGTTGAACGCGGAGCTGCCGCCCGTCTGGGAGGCAGGCTCGGATCCGCAGTTCCTGTTGGGCACGGACACGCAGGGCCGCGACGTCTGGTCCGCCATCCTGTACGGCTCGCGCATGTCGCTGGTGATCGGGCTGGCCACGGTGGTGCTGTCGCTGGCCATTGGCCTGCTGGTGGGGCTGGCGGCGGGCTATTTCGGCGGCTGGGTCGACAACGCGCTGATGCGCCTGGGCGATACGTTGCTGAGCATCCCGACGATCCTGGTCGCGATCCTGGTGACGGCGGTGTTCCGCCAGCTGTTGCCGCCCGGCATGCGCGAAACCCTGTCGGCCGTGATCCTGATCCTGGCCATCTCCATGACCAACTGGGTGCAGTACGCCCGCACGGTGCGGGCTTCGGCCCTGGTGGAGCGCGGCAAGGAGTACGTGCAGGCGGCGCGCCTGATCCGCGTGAGTTCGCTGCGCATCATGCTGACCCACATCCTGCCCAACACGCTGACGCCGGTCATGGTGACGGCCACCCTGAACCTGGGCCTGGCGATCCTGATCGAGGCCACGCTCAGCTTCCTGGGCGTGGGCATGCCGCCCACCGAACCGTCGCTGGGCACGCTGATCCGCCTGGGCAACCAGTTCCTGTTTTCGGGGCAGTGGTGGGTGGTGGTGTTTCCCGCGCTGTACCTGAGCCTGATCGTGCTGGTGGTGAACCTGCTGGGCGACTGGCTGCGCGACGCCCTGAACCCCCGCCTGCGCTGAACGCAAACCGACAAGAGTAGAACGATGGAAAACGCAACGCTGTATACCCAAGTCCGCCCGGCAGGCGGCGAGATGACTTCTGTGCTGGTGCGCGACGGCCGCATCCAGGCGCTGGGCGGACCGGCCCCTGCCGGCGTGCCGGTGGTGGAGGGGGGCGGCGCGCTGATGCTGCCGGGCCTGATCGACGCCCACGCGCACCTGGACAAGACCATGTACGGCATGCCCTGGTATCGCAATGAAGTCGGCCCGCGCCTGATCGACAAGATCGAGAACGAGCGCGCCGAGAAGAAGCGCCTGGGCATCGATCCGTACCGCCAGTCGGCGCGCCAGCTGGTGATGTCGATCGGCGACGGCACCAGCCATATCCGCAGCCATGTGGATGTGGACACGGACATCGGTCTGGCAGCGATCGAAGGCGTGATGCGCGCGCGCGAGCAGTACCGCGACCAGATCGACGTGGAGATCGTCGCCTTCCCGCAGAGCGGGCTGCTGATCCGTCCCGGCACGCTGGAACTGATGGACGAGGCCCTGCGCATGGGTGCGGAAGTCGTGGGCGGGCTGGATCCGGCCGGCATGGACCGCGATCCCAAGGGCCATCTGGACGCCATCTTCGGGCTGGCCCAACGGCACGGCAAGCCCATCGACATCCATCTGCACGAAGCGGGCGAACTCGGCGCGTTCTCGATGCAGATGACCATAGACCGGGTGCTGGCGCTGGGCATGCAGGGCAAGGTCACCTTGTCGCATTCATTCTGCCTGGGCATGCCCGACACTTACGCAGTGCAGGCATTGACCGAAGGCTTGCTGAAGGCCGGCGTGCACATCATGACCACGGGCTCGGCCTCGCGGCCGGTGCCCAACGTGGCGAAGCTGCACGCGGCCGGCGTCACGGTCTGTACCGGCAACGACGGCATGCGCGACACCTGGGGCCCCTACGGCAAGCCCGACATGCTGGAGCGGACCATGCTGGTGGGCCTGCGCAACAACTTCCGCCGCGACGACGAACTGGATCTGGCGCTGCACGTGGCCACCTACGGTAATGCGCAGGTCATGGGCTTGTCCGACTACGGCCTGGCGCCAGGCTGCCACGCCGACTTCGTGCTGGTGGACGCCGAGACGGTGGCCGAAGCCATCGTCTCGCGCCCGCCGCGCAAGCTGGTCGTCAAGGGCGGGCGCGTGGTCGCGCGCGACGGCCGGGCGCTGGCGGAGGCGCCGTGATGAGCGCGCCGCAAGGTCCCATCCTGCTGACCGCCCGTTGGGTGGTGGGCCACGAGAATGGCCGCCATTGCCTGTACGAGAACGGCGAGGTGGTGTTCGAGGGCGACCGCATCGTCTACGTCGGCCACCGCTATCCGGGGCAGGTCGCGCAGCGCCGCGATTACGGCCGGGCGGTGATCGGCCCGGGCTTCGTGGACCTGGACGCGCTGTCCGACCTGGACACGACCATCCTGGGCTTCGACAATTCGCCCGCCTGGAAGAAGGGCCGCATCTGGCCCGAGAGCTACATGAAGCGCGGGCCGTACGAGATGTACACGGCCTCCGAGCTGGCGTTCCAGAAGCGCTACGCTTTCGCCCAGCTGATACGCAACGGCATCACGACGGCGCTGCCGATCGCGTCGCTGTTTTACCGGGTGTGGGGCGAGACCCGCGACGAATTCCTGTCGGCGGCCAACGCGGCCGGCGAACTGGGTCTGCGCGTCTACCTGGGGCCGGCCTATCGAAGCGGCCACACCTATGTGGACGCTGCGGGCAAGATCCGCTGCCACTACGACGAGGCGCGCGGCATGGCGGGGCTGGCCGAGGCCCTGGCTTTCTGCGACGAGATCGAAGGCCGCCACAACGGCCGGGTGCGCGCCATGCTGTCGCCCGACCGCATCGAAACCTGCACGCCTGCGCTGTTGCGCGCTTCGGCCGCCGCGGCGCGCGAGCGGAACATTCCGATCCGGCTGCATTGCTGCCAATCGCGCCTGGAGTACGACCTGGTGCTGGAGCAGCACGGCATGAGTCCGCCGGAATGGCTGCAAAGCCTGGACTTCCTGTCCGAGCGCGCCTTGCTGCCGCACGGCACCTACGTGTCGGGTTCGCGCCATATCGAGCGGCCCGGGCGCGACCTGGAAATCATCCGCGACGCCGGCGCCAGCATCGTGCATTGCCCGTTGGTATCGGGACGCCACGGCGCCACGCTGGAATCGTTCGCGCGCTACCGCAAGCTGGGCGTGAACATCGGCATGGGCACGGACACCTGGCCGCCCGACATGGTGCTGAACATGCAGGTGGGCATGATGCTGTGCCGCGTGGCCGATGGCTCGGCCGAGGCGGTCCGCTCCGAGGACTACTACGACGCGGCCACGGTGGGCGGGGCTGACGCGTTGGGCCGCCCGGACCTGGGCCGGCTGGCCGTGGGCGCCAAGGCCGACATCGTGGTGTTCGATTTTTCGCACGACCGCAACGGCCAACTGATCGATCCCATCCAGACGCTGATGGTGAGCGGCAGCGGGCGCGACGTGTCGCAGGTGGTGATCGACGGCCGCTTCGTGATGGTGGACGGGCGCATCCCCGGTTTCGATGCGCGCCTGGCGCAAGAGCAGGCGCAGACGCAGTTCGACGGGCTGGTGGCCCGCTACCCCGACCGCACCTGGGGCCATCCGCCGGCCGAGCAGATTTTCTCCTCCAGCTATCCGCGTCCCGCAAGGAGTCCGTCATGATGGCCATCGTTCCCAACACCACGCAGCCGCCGGCCGCGGCCAACGTCGCGCCGACCCTGTCCGTGCGCGGCCTGTCGGTCGAATTCCCCACGCGCCACGGCGTCCTGGTCGCCACGCGCGACATCAGCTTCGATATCCAGCCCGGCGAGATCCTGGGCATGGTCGGCGAATCCGGCGCCGGCAAGTCGCTGACCGGCATGGCGGTGATCGGCTTGCTGGAGCCGCCCGGACGGCTGGGCGGCGGCGAGATCCATCTGGCGGGCAGGCGCATCGACACCCTGCCGCCCAAGGCGCGCCAACGCTTGCGCGGCAAGGAAATCGGCGCGATCTTCCAGGATCCGCTGACCAGCCTGCATCCGCTGTTCACGGTGGGCGACCAGCTGGTCGAGACAATCCGCCATCATGACAAGGTGAGCGCTCAGGCGGCGCGCCAGCGGGCGCTGGAGCTGCTGCTGGCCGTGGGCATTCCGGCGGCGGACAAGCGCATTGACCACTATCCGCACCAGTTCTCCGGCGGCATGCGCCAGCGCGTGGTGATCGCGCTGGCCCTGGCGGCGCGGCCGGCGCTCATCATCGCCGATGAACCCACCACGGCGCTGGACGTATCGGTGCAGGCGCAGATCACGGCGCTGTTGCGCCGCCTGTGCCGCGAGCAGGGCACCTCGGTGCTGCTGGTGACGCACGACATGGGCGTGATCGCCGAGACCGCCGACCGCGTGGCGGTGATGTACGCGGGCCGCATCGTCGAGATCGGACCGGTGCTGGACGTGCTGCGCCGGCCAGGCCACCCCTACACGCAAGGCCTGATGAATGCGATTCCCGGCCTGCGCCAGCGCGCGGCCCGGCTGAACCAGATTGACGGCGCCATGCCGCGCCTGCACGCCATGCCCGACGGCTGTGCTTTCCACCCGCGCTGTGCGATGGCGGGGCCGCGCTGCAGTCAGCAGCGCCCGCCGCTGGCGGCGTCCCCGGCCGGCGCCACCGTCAGCGCCTGCTGGCTGCATCAAGGAGGAGTCGCCCATGCCGCATAACGATGATGTGTTGTTGCGGGCCGAAGACCTGGCCTGTTGGTTCGACGTGTCGCCGCCCTGGCTGGAACGCACGTTGTCGCGCCAGCCCGAACAGACCTTGAAGGCGGTGGACGGCGTGTCGTTATCCGTGCCGCGGGGCACGACGTTGAGCATCGTGGGCGAATCGGGCTGCGGCAAGTCCACGCTGGCGAAGTTGCTGGTGGGGCTGGTGGCGCCGACGCACGGAACGCTGCGCTACGGGCGCAACCGCAAGGGCGGCGTGCTGCATCCGCAGATGATCTTCCAGGATCCGTATGCCAGCCTGAATCCGCGCTGGCGGGTGGGCAATATCGTGGCCGAACCAATCACGACGCTGGGCTTGCGGGCCACGCCCGCCGAGACGCGGCGCAGGGTCGACGAGCTGCTGGAGCTGGTGGGCCTGTCCGCCAGCGACGCCGGCCGTTTCCCGCACGAGTTCTCCGGCGGCCAACGGCAGCGCATCTCGATCGCGCGGGCGCTGGCGACGGAGGCGGAATTCCTGGTGTGCGACGAGCCGACCTCGGCGCTGGACGTGTCGGTGCAGGCGCAGATCCTGAACCTGATGGGCGATCTGCAGAAGGAGTTCGGGCTGACGTACGTGTTCATCAGCCACAACCTGTCGGTGGTGCGGCATGTGTCCGACAGCGTGGCGGTGATGTACCTGGGCCGCATCGTGGAGCAGGCGCCTGCGGATCAGCTGTTTGATTCGCCACAGCATCCGTACACGCGGATGCTGCTGGATACGATTCCGGATCTGGATGATCCGCGGCGGGATCGGGAGCCGATGGGGGGCGAGGTGCCGAATCCTATATTGCCGCCGTCAGGGTGTACGTTTCATCCACGGTGTCCGATGGCGCGGGAGCAGTGCAAGGTGGAGGCGCCGGCGGTTGTCGGGGTCGGCGGGCGGCAGTTGCGGTGTCATGCGGTGGCTTGGGATGCAGTGCGCGCCGCGTGATCTTGTCGAGGATCGGCTCCTAGGGCGCCAACCGCGCCGTGGATGAGCCGGTTTCAGTCGGATCTGAGCGCTTCAATCGGACTCAATTTCGAGGCTACAAAGGCGGGATAGATACCGAAGAACAATCCGGTCAAAAGCGACATGCCGAACCCGAGTAGTGCCGCCAGAGCCGATAGCGTCGGCTCCCAGCCCGTGAACCACGCGTAGAGCACGGAGGCGAGCATGCCGAGCAGGGTGCCTGCTCCGCCTCCCACGAACGAGAGGCTGACCGCCTCCGTGACGATCATTGTCATGATGCCCCACTGGTCGGCGCCGATGGCCATGCGCAGCCCGATCTCGCGGCGTCGTTCGGCGATACCGGCCAGCATGACGTTCATGATGCCAATGCCGCCAACAAGCAGCGAGATGCAGGCCACTCCACCCAACATCCATTTGAACATCTGCCCTTGCTGCCGCATGCCGTCGAGCAGCAGCAGCGCTCCCTGCGCCTGGGCGTTGCTGCCCTTGCGCTGAAGAAACGAGGAGACCTCGGTGAGCGCATGCAGAGGGTCGTGGCCCTCGGCAACGCGAAGCAGGATGTTGGATAGCGCTCCGGTCGCGGAGTTCGCGCGGCGATCCGCCTTGATCGGCAGAATCAGGGCGTTGTCGAGATCGAACGGCAGTAGTGGGTTGCGTGGCGCACTAAGCAGGACTCCCACGACCGTATAGCGGTAGTTGTCCATGCGGATCTCATCGCCCAGCGCCAGCTCTGTGCCGCCGCCGACGAGTTGTGTAGCCAGATTCCCTCCGACCACCACCACGGTGTTCAATCCATCCCGGTGGGAAATGAATCGGCCGCGGGCGAGTTCCAGCCGAGCTGCGGTCATCAGGTGTTCCGTGGTGCCAATGGCCGTCGCGTCGAGCAACTTTCCTCCTGTGCCGGTCTTGACTGGCGTCGTCGATAGCGGAGCGGCCAGGGAAACCCCAGCGATACTGTTTGCCATTTCTTGCGCGTCTTCGCTCCTGAGTGGGGGGGCTTTGCGCTGTCCGCCGAGGGCGGGGCTGTCCTGAACGATGATGAGGTCCGTCCCCATCGACTTAAATTGGCGCGCAGCCTCGTCCGAGGTGTTCTCTCCGATGTTCAAGAGCGCCACGACGGCCGCAGCGCCGATGGCTATGCCGACCAGGGACAGAAGGGTGCGCTGCCGAACCGCGACCATATTGTCGATGGCATCCTCGACAATGGCGCGCAAGGAGCCGGTCGCGCGCGGGAGATTCATCCACGCCATGGCGCACTCTCGCGAACGAAGGCCCGCCCGTGACTGACGGCGATTTCCCGCTGACACTTGACGCTGATGGCTGGGTCGTGGGTCACGATGACGACGGCGACGCCGGATTCCCGGCTCAGTTCGCCGAGTAGGCTGAGAATGTCCTGCGCCGCCTTCGGATCAAGGTTGCCGGTGGGTTCATCGGCGAGCACGAGCTGTGGCGCTCCGACTAGGGCCCGCGCGATGGCGACTCGCTGCTTCTGTCCGCCGGATAGCGAGTCCGGCAGGTACTCTGCGCGATCGGCCAACCCGACGCGCTCCAGCCAGCGCTGCGCCCGTCGGCGGCGCTCGGACTTGCCGATGCCGCGGTAGAGCAGGGGAAGGCCGACGTTGTCGAGTGCGCTCATGCGCGGCAGCAGATTGAAGGCTTGGAATACGAATCCGATGTGGCGATTGCGCAGGTCAGCTCGCGTCTTCAAGTCCGCATCGTGCACGGGCTTGCCCCGGTAGAGCACGGCGCCGCTATCCGGCGCGTCGAGCAACCCCATGATGTTGAGCAACGTGCTCTTGCCCGACCCCGATGCTCCGACGATGGCGCACATTTCGCCAGCGCCGACCTCGAGGCATACGTCTTGCAGCACAGGCACTGCACCGCTGCCATTGTGGTAGGCCTTGCTGATCCGGTCCAGTTTCAGCATTTCAGTTTCTTGTCTGCACAGGCGACCTGCCGATACGCGCTGGGCCGCCTGGCTCGGGATTCGCGGCGCCCCGGGTTTTTATGCGAAGGTTGCAGGACATTCCGACGCGCAGCCTCCTGCGCTGCTCCTTGCTCAATGCCGGCAGATCGACGCTCACGTCGAACAGGGCGCTGCGGACGCCGTTGCCGCTTTGGATGGCCTGTGCCGAGATACTGGCAAGGTTTCCTAGGAGGGGGGCGATCTCCTGTGAATCGATCCACACTTCCACAGGCATGCCTGTGGCGAGGCCGACGACGTCCGCTTCGTCGACCCGGGCCGACACGCGCAGCTTGCCGGTAAGCGCGACGTTGAACAGCAGCTGACCCTTCGTGATCCGGCTTCCCGCATCAAGTGTTGCCGGCGCTTGTCCAGAGGATGCTGGCGCCTTCGACAGAATGCCGGCACGCGGCGCGGCGATGCGTGCCAGCAGCGCGCTCCTGGCCAAGTCCTCGTGCTTCGCCCTGGCCTGCTCATACTCGATTTTGGCGATCTCCAGGTTGCTCTTGTCGGCTTTGTCCTGGGTGGCTTTCAGGTCATCCGCTGCCGCCGCCAACTGGGCCTTGAAACCGTTGAGCTGTTCCGCCACGATGTCGTACTCGTTCCGGGCGAGAATGCCCTTCTTGACCAGCCCGTCGGTTTCCCGCACTTTGCGCTCAGTTTGCTCGACCTGCTGGCGGGCCACCTCGAACGTGCGTCTCGCCCGCGAGACTTCGGCGCCTCTGTCCCAGCGCTCAAGTTCCTGCATGGTCTTGGCGGCCTTGAGCATCGTCACCCTGGCTTCTTGGACGCGTTGGTTCAAGTCGTTTGGGTCCAGTATCAGCAGCAACTGATCTTGCTTGACTTCCGTGTCGAACGAGAAGTGCCTTTCTTTGATGACGCCATCGAAAGGGGCCGAAACGCCGAGCGTTTCGTTGGCCTCGATGGTGCCGATGACGGAAATGTAGGCCGGGGTGGTGGGTGCCATGATTGGCGTCATCGAAGCCGACGCGGCTGCACTCGCTCCAGATGAGGCCGTCGGCGGAGCCGCGCCGGGGCCAAACGTTTTCCCAAGCAGCACAGCGACTAAGAGGGCCGCCGAGCTACCGGCGGCCAGCCTGGGAATTTTGGTGCGCCCCGCGCGCCGCGCTGCGGCTGCGGGTGCGACCGAGGGGAGCGGGGTATCGAGCAGAATCAACCAACGGCCATCAGCTTCGGGGCCGGGAAGCCGTTCGCATTGCACGTACAGCCGTGTGGCGTGATGGTGTCTTTCTCGAGCACTGCCGCCGCGCGGCGGTGTGCCGAACCGTGAGATCAACGTGCTCGCGGACGTTTCGTCAGCGATATCGAGCAATGCCGTAACGGCCGGCTGGCCGATGAGCGATACACTCGGTAGCCGCAGAAGCACCTCCGCCTCGGTGTTGAGTGATTCGATGATGCCGACGGCGCTCACGACTACGAGGCCGACCTGCCGGGCTGACGGCATGGACTCTTCAGTTCTCATAACCATTGGTCTGGATGATGGGGATGCTCCAGACGTCGAGGGTCTTGCCCATGCGTTCGTCCAGTTCGGTGAGCGTGTTCAGGTACGTGATCTGCGCATTGAGGCGGGCGCTCTCGGCATTGCGCAGGTCGTTCTCGAAGGACAGCACCTGGAAGTTCGACGATTGGCCGACCTGTAGCTTTTCCTTCTCCGCCTCAAGCTTCTGCCGGGACAAGTTGCGGGCCTTGATCGAGAGTTCCAGCTGGCGCCATCGGGTTTGGACATTGCGCGTGGCATCGCGGATGCGGTGCTCCACCGTTTGACGCGTTTCAAGCAACTTGAGTTCTTGGGTGTGCAGATCCACGGAGGCGCGCACCTCGGATTGCTTGATGGAGCGGTCCCCTAAGGGGATGGTGAGCTGCAGGCCCGCGTAGCTGCCGTCGGTCCGGGCGCCGGACGCCTGAATGTCCATGGCTCCCAACGACGCGCCGCTGCTCCGGGCCTGGGTTCTGGTGGCCACCAGCGACAAATCCCACAGCTGCTGGTTCTTGGCATAGTCCAGACTGATCTTGGCCCGTTCGACCAGGATTTTCATGGAGAGGTAGTCGGGCTGAAGCGTGAGCGCCGTTTCCAGGGCGCGCGTCGGGTCGGTAGGACGCCAGTCCACGCTGGTTGGAGCGGTCGCGTATAGAGGTGTGCGCGGCTCCAGAGCAAGCAACGCTACAAGGGCCAGCCGGGCCGTGTCGATCTGGTTCTCCGCTTCTTCCAGCGCTACTTCTCGATTCGCGACTTCGGCCTGCGTTTGCAGGATCTCCACCTTGGCCATGCGTCCTGCCGCAATCAGCGCGCGGTTGACCTCGTACAGGTCTTTGTTGCGTGCCAGGGCTGCTTCGGCGATCACCTTCTGTTCCTGGGCGCGCAGGAGCTCGCGGTAGGCGTAGATCACCTGCGCGACGGTTTGGGAGAGCGTTGCCTTGAGTGCTAGTCGGCTGATTTCATCATCGAGGCGCGCGATGCGGACTGATGCCGTGTTCGCATCGATTCCTGCGTTTTTCAGCAGGGGCTGGCTCAGCGTGACCGATGTAGACGAAGGTGTGCCCGCGGTGCTCCTGCCCTGGACATTGGCGATAGATACGGTCGCCCCGGTCGGCAAGGTGAGCGATGCGTTGGTGTTCAGGTCTTTCGCGTTGCTGGAGGTACCGTTGACTTTGCTCGTCAATGCGGACGTGGTGAGCAGCAGTTTCGGGTAGAACTTCCCTTCGCTGACGTAGAGGTCGAATTTCTGGCTGATGCGCTGGACGTAGGCGCTTTTCACCAACCTGTTGTCCCTCACCGCCAGCGCGATGGCTTCTTCCAGCGGAAACGCGAACGCACTTTGCCGCTGTTTGGCTTGGTACTCGGAATAAAGAACATCCGCACCGAACGCGGCGTCGCACGTCAAAAGAAGCAATCCGGTCAGCGCGGCCGTGAGGTAACGCCGAGGGTTCAGTGGCTTGCTCTGAGAACGCGTGTGCGTAGGATGGAAAAAGTCAGAAAAGTCCCATTTTTCGCTCGCTTTTTGGACTAAAGGCTCGCGATCCTTCAATCTAGCATCAGGCGATAAGTTAAGACGCTGTTCTATCAACGTAGCTTTCCGTGGCGTAGGCGCCAAGAAGATTAGGAAAAAATACTTCAAGGCTCGCCACTTTCTGTATTGATTGGAGATGTGAATGAATATTCAGTCTGGCTTTAGCGTTCTTTCGTTCCAAGGCGCAGATCGAGTGGGCTTTTCGAAGCTGAGTTCCACTACGACGAAATCAACGCCGGTGGACGTGGCGGGGTTTCAGGGACTCTTTCAGGGATTCAATTCTTCGACCACACAAGTGGGCATTTCCGATGCGGCTCGAAAGCGCTCGAGCCAGGAGGGAGCCGCGACGCAGGGCCGCACGGCGATTCAGGAAAAGTGGTTGAATTCCGCAGCTTCCGACCCGCAATACGCTGAACAGTTCGCGTATGACATGGTGAACATACCCAGCACGATCTGGTACGACATACGCGACCAGCTTGCACCGGGAAGAGGGGGGGAGCCGCTGAATAAGCTCTCTTCCGGGCGCATCATCGACGAAGCCTTCAAGGAGAATTTTTCCAAGGAGGCTGCCGTGATCGACGCGCAGCGCAAGGCGATATACGACTCCGAGAAGGCAAAGGGTACTCCTGCGGCTCAGATTCTTGCCAAGCTCTTTGACCATACGAACTCGCAATCCGAAGACTACCTTGAGGCTAGTGGCTGGCTCACACCGGCGGGCCGAAAGGCCGCGTAGTTGCAGATTCATCATTCACGGCGAGCCGGGGTGAGACCCATTGCCCGCTCGCCGATTACCGGATCAGTCGTCGTACATCACCGACACGTTGGCGGTGCCATCACCCATCAGGGGTGACATCGTGCCATTGCCACCGACGCGTGCATGGAAGCGGACCGGCGTGTTGGCCTTGACGCCTTTGCCTTTGAATCTGACCGAGCCCGAGCCCCTGGAGGTCACGTCAGTGCAGTTGGTGCCGTTGTTGTCGCACAGCAGCACTTGAAAGCCGGTCGGGCGCGGAAAGCGATAGCCGTAGCTGTAGTACACCGTGGTGATGGTTGCAGTGCTCGGAGGGCTCCCGACCACGGGCGGTGCCACGGTGTACCAGTGGTTCTTGCTGTAGATGGTCGGCATGACCGCGGAACTCGAGTAGGCGCCCGCGGCCATGGCGTTCTGGGCGAACGCCGCGAGTGTCAGGGAGGCGACAGCCAGCAGTGCTGGCGCAGCACGTTTCTTGAATCTCATAAGACGACTCCAGTGCTTGATACTGAGTTGATGGAACAGGTGTGAGCAGATCTGGACGAATCTCTCCCGCAACCCGGCCATGTCAATTCGTGAATTCTTTCTCGTGCGAAAGATGACATGGCGAACGCAGGCTATCTGATAGACATCAGCTGCACATCTCCAAAAAAGACTAGGTGCATGACCGGCGACGCCGTGAGTCGGGGTTTCAGAGCGGCTAACACGGGCTTCGTCAGAGCTTTCTGCAGAACAGTTTTGCTTACTGCCCAATGGCACGACGACCCGCCAGTTAGCAAAGAGCTTTGGTGACAGCTACGCGAGCTGACGACTGAGAGCGCAAGCTCCGGCCGGAATGCACTTTGTCGCGTTGGTCCGAGCAGACCTGGAAGGCGTTGGACGGGGCGTCGCTCTCAGTGCCACGCGGCCAATATCGTCGCCGAATCGATCACGAGGCTGGGTCTGAGGGCCACTCCGGCCAAGGCGCGGCGCTGAGTCGACGAGCTGCTGGAACTGGTGAGCCTGTCCACCAGCGACGGCGCATCTCGGTCTTCAAGCGCCAAGACGGAGTTGGCCAAGAATCGTCATTTCAACTTCGCCGCCGGATGGGTGGCGCGCGCGAACGGATCTTGATGCGTAAACGGCTGCTTGCCGCGCGCCACCCATCACCGCCCACCCACCAGATGCTGGTGACATTAGCAAACAGCTCTCCGCATTCGCGCAAGCGCAGACAGCCACGACGCCCACCAACACGTATGCTGCTTGCGGCCGCCCGCGCGGCCGCAAGCAGCGGGTGACGCAAGACTCGCCACCAACCACAGCTCTAGCAGCGCAACAGGCCAAGAATCCGGTAGCTCGCCGGTGCGGGCGCCTGAGGGGCAAGCAACCTCGATGCGCCCGACGGAATCCGAAGGAGTCGCCGAAGGCGAGGACGAGGATGAGGCAGGGGCAGTCCGGAGCGAACGCTCCGGACCGCAATCGTGGGCGCTCGCCCCTCAGGCGTCCGCGCCGGCGAGCGGCCTACGAAGAAGCCCTGACGCCCGCCACTACAACAGAACCTGCAAACAGACTTACTTCGCGTAGACCAGATCCCGCAATCCCAGCGACAACCCCGGCCAATAAGTAATGATCATCAGGCAAACAATCACCACCCCCACAAACGGAATCAACGGCTTGATCAACCTCTCCAACGGCAACTTCGCCACCGCGCAAGCCGCGAAGAGATTCACCCCGAATGGCGGCGTAATCATCCCGAGCGCCAGGTTCACCACCATGATGATCCCGAAGTGCACCGGCTCCACGCCGAACTTCAGCGCCACCGGCAGCAGCAAGGGCGCCAGCACCACGATGGAGGCCGAGGTTTCGATGAACATGCCGATTATGAACAGCGCCGCGTTCACGCCCATCAGGAAGGTGAACTTGGTGTCGAAGATCTGCGCCAGCCACACGCCCAGCGCGTCCGGAATGCCCGCGCGGTTGAGCAGGAAGCTGAAGATGCCGGCGTTGGCGATCACGAACATGATCACCGCCGTCGACACCACCGACTTGTGCAGCGTGGCGGACAGCTGCTTGAAGCTTAGGCGGCGGTAGATGAACTTGCCCACCACCACGGCGTACATTACGGCCACCACCGACGCTTCGGTCGGCGTGAAGATGCCGCCGTAAATGCCGCCCAGGATGATGACCGGCATCATCAGCGCCAGCCAGGCGTTCTTGAACGCGGGCCACAGCGGCAGGCGGCCTTCGCCGTCGCGCTTGCCCAGGTTGTTGCGCTTGGCGTAGAACCAGACGTAGAACATCAGCGCCACGCCGATCAGGATGCCAGGCATGACGCCGGCGATGAACAGTTCGCCGGTCGAGGTGTCGGTGGACACCGCGAACAGGATCATCGGGATGGACGGCGGGATGATCACGCCCAGTTCCGCCGCGCTGGCCTGCAATGAGGCGGCGAAGGGCGCCGGGTAACCGTGCCGGATCATGGCGGGAATCAGGATCGCGCCCACCGCGAAGGTGGTGGCCACGCTGGAGCCGGCCACGGCGGCGAAGATCATGCAGGTCAACACGCAGGTGCAGGCCAGGCCGCCCTGGATGCCGCCCACCACGCTCTTGGCGAACTCCACCATGCGTTCGGAGATGCCGCCCGCTTCCATCAGGTTGCCGGCCAGGATGAAGAAGGGAATGGCGACCAGCGGGTACTTGTCCAGCGCGGCGAAGAGTTGCTGCGCCACCACCACCCAGGGCAGGCCGGCAGCGCCGACTCCCGCCAGGCTGGCCAGGCCGATCGACACGGCGACCGGCACGGACAGCCCGAAGAAAATCAGCATCGAGACAATCATTAATTGGGACATGGCGATATCTGCTGCGTATGTTCGATGGGGGGGCTCAGCCTTGCGCGTCGTTGCGCACCGGCACCTCGTCTTCCTCGCCGGCGCACCAGCGGGCCAGCACGGCGATGGCGGCGAGGGTGGCGCCCACGGGGATGGCCAGGTAGATCCAGGAAATCGAAATGTCCAGGCTCGGCACGGTCTGGAAGCGCACGCGGTAGGTCATGTTGCCGCCGATCCAGGCCAGAAAGCCGAGGAATCCGGCGCAGATCAGGCCGATCACCGCTTCGAGCACGCGGCGGCGCGTGCCGCCCAGCAGGTTGCGCAGCAGTTCCACGCTGATCATGGCGCCGTGACGGAAGGCCAGGGCCACGCCCAGCAGCACGGTCCAGATCAGGAGGGCGCGGGTCAGCACCTCGCTCCAGTCGGCGGGGGAGTGCAGCACGAAGCGCGCGATGACTTGGTAGAAGGCGGCGGCTGCGGCGGCCACCAGCAGCAATTGGGCAAGGACCGAGACCAGTTTGAACAGGCCGCGGTCGAAGGCGCAGAGCAAACGCATGATGAATCCCGTTGGCGTTGTACGCAAAGGATGGGAACGAAAGCGGCGGGACCGGGATCCCGCCGCCATGGGCGCTTCGCCCCGGATCGGGGCGGGGGCCCGCTTACTTGGTGTCGCGGATCGCGTCGATCAGCTTCTTGTCGAACTTCTTGTAGTACTCGGGGTAGGCGGGCTCGACGGCGGCGGCGAAGGCGGCGCGGTCCACTTCGGACACCTGCATGCCTTCCTTCTTCAGCTGTTCGACACCCGTCTTCTCGATGTTGTCCACGTAGGCGCGCATGGCCTGGGCGGATTCCTTGCCGGCCTTGTCGAAGTTGGCCTTGTCCGCGGCCGACAGGCCCTCGTACACGTTGGCCGACATCAGCACCAGGGCCGGGCCATAGACGTGGCCGGTCAAGGACAGGTACTTCTGCATCTGCGACAGCTTGGCGGAGGTGATCACCGACAGCGGGTTTTCCTGGCCGTCGATGGTGCCTTGCTGCAGGGCGGTGGCGACTTCAGGCCAGGCCATGGGGGTCGGCAGAATGCCGATCTGGCGGAAGGCGGTGATGTGGATCGGGTTTTCCGTGGTGCGGATCTTCAGGCCCTTGGCGTCGGCCGGAGTCTTGACCGGGCGGACGTTGTTGGTCAGGTGGCGAAAGCCCTGTTCGCCCCAGGCCAGGGCGATGATGCCGCGGCTGGGGAACTTTGCCAGCATATCTTGTCCGATCTTGCTGTCGAGCACGTTGCGGGCGTGCGGCAAGTCGCGCAGCAGGAAGGGGATGTCGAAGACACCCGTTTCAGGCACGAAGTTCAGCGTGGCGCCGGTGGACACGATGGCCAGGTCGATGGTGCCGATCTGCAGGCCTTCGATCACTTCGCGTTCGCCGCCCAGCGCGCTGTTGGCGAATTGCTGTACTTTGTATTTCCCGCCGGTGGACGCTTCGATGGACTTGGCCAGCGCGTCGGCGCCAGCGCCGTAGTGCGAGGACGTGGACAGCGCGTAGGCCATCTTCAGAGTGTTCTGCGCCACGGCGGGCAGGGCGGTTGCGGCCGTGCAGGCGGCCAGAATCGTGGCGGCAAGCCAGGATTTACGCATCGTCTTCTCCAGGTTTTGAGTATCTTTATGGGTGGCTTCGCCTCCCGCCCCGGGATGATATCGGGATTCGGCCCCGATCTAGGCCGTTGGTTAACATTGTGGAATGATGGATTTCCCTGATACGTCACGGGCCAGGCGCCCAGGTTTTTGGTCCACCTTGCGCCAGGGCGCCAGGATGATGATGCGCGACGCCCGCGCCGGGGAACTGCGGCTGCTGGTGCTGGCGCTGGTCGTGGCGGTGGCCGCGGTGACCAGCGTCGGCTTCCTGGCGGACCGGGTCGGCCGGGCGCTGGAGCGCGACGCCGGGCAGATGCTGGGCGCCGACCTGGTGCTGGACGCCGACGAGCCGGTGCCTGCCGCCTTCATGGACCAGGCCCGCGAACGCGGGCTGGCCGTGTCCAGCACCTGGCAGTTCCCGTCCATGGTCGGGGCCGGCGACGGCGCCCAGCTGGCCGCGCTGAAAGCGGTGGAGCCGGGCTATCCGCTGCGCGGCGCCCTGCGCGTGGCGGGCGCGCCGTTCGAACCCGACGCCCCGACGCGCGACATTCCGCCTGAAGGGGCGGTCTGGGTGGACGCCCAATTGCTGTCCCTGCTGAACCTGAAGGTGGGCGGCACGCTCAACGTGGGCGACGCCCACCTGCGGGTGGACCGCGTCATCACCTATGAGCCGGACCGCGGCATGCAATTCGTCAACGTGGCGCCGCGGGTGCTGCTGCGCGCCAGCGATCTGCCCGCCACCGGCCTGATCGCGCCGGGCAGCCGCATCGGCTACGCCATGCTCGTTGCGGGCCAGCCCGACGCCGTGGCCGGCTACGCGACGTGGCTCAAGCAGAACCTGAAGCGCGGCCAGAAGGTTGCCACCCTGGAGTCCGGCCGGCCCGAAGTGCGCCGCACGCTGGACCGGGCGCAGCGCTTCCTGTCCCTGGTCGCGCTGCTGGCGGTGCTGATATCGGCCGTGGCCGTGGCCCTGGCCGCCGGCCGCTACATGACGCGCCACCGTGACGGCATCGCCGTCATGCGCTGCCTGGGGGCGGTGCAGTCGCAAGTGTCGCGCATGCTGACGCTGGAGTTCACCCTGGTCGGCCTGTTCTCGTCGGCCGCGGGCTGCCTGCTGGGTTATGCGGTGCACCAGGTGCTGGTGATGCTGCTGGGTTCGCTGATCGATACCAGCCTGCCCGCGCCTTCGGCCATCCCGGCCTTGCAGGGGCTGCTGACCGGCCTCTTGCTGTTGCTGGGTTTTGCCCTGCCGGCGCTGGCCCAGCTGCGCCATGTGCCGCCGGCCCGGGTGCTGCGCCGCGACGCCGACGCGCTCAGCGCGCGCAGCGCCCTGGGCTATGTGCTGGGGGCCGCGGGCTTCGCGCTGCTGATCTGGTGGTTTGCCGGCGACGCCAAGCTGGGCGGCGTGGTGGCGGGCGGCTTTTTAGGAGCCTTCGCCGTATTCGCGCTGGTGGCCTGGCTCTGCATCCTGGGCCTGGCGCGGGTGCGCCGGCTGGCTGCCGGCCTGCCGGCGCTGCGTTTCGCGCTGGCTGGCGTGGTGCGCCGGCGCGCCGCCACCATCACCCAGGTGTGCGCCCTGGCGGTGGGCCTGATGGCGCTGCTGTTGCTGACCATGACGCGCACCGATCTGATCCAGGGCTGGCAGCGGACCCTGCCGCCGGATGCGCCCAACCGTTTCCTCATCAACGTGCAGCCGGACCAGCGCCAGGCCGTGACCGACGCGCTTACCCGAGAAGGCCTGGGCCGCGTCACGCTGGCGCCGATGGTGCGCGGGCGGCTGATTGCCATCAACGGCAAGCCCGTGGGGCCGGACGACTACGAGGAGCCCCGCGCCAAGCGACTGGTGGACCGCGAGTTCAACCTGTCCTATGGCGATGAATTGCCGTCCTCCAACCGCATCGAGCAGGGCCGCTGGCTGGAACCCGGCGCGGCCGAGGTGTCGCTGGAGTCGGGCCTGGCCAAGACGCTGGGCCTGGCGCTGGGCGACAAGATGACCTTCGACGTGGCGGGCCAGCAGGTCGAAGTGGCCGTCACCAGCACCCGCCGGGTCGATTGGGATACGATGCGCGTCAATTTTTTCGCCATCCTGACGCCCGCCGCGTTGGCCGACATGCCCCAGAGCTGGATCACTTCGTTCTATCTGCCGCCCGAAAAGGCCTCGGTCCTGCCCGCGCTGGTGCGTGAGTTCCCGAACCTGACGGTGTTCGACGTGGGCGCCATCCTGCAGCAGCTGCAGTCCGTGCTGAACGAGGTGGGCAAGGCCGTGCAGCTGCTGTTCCTGTTCACCCTGGCCGCCGGCGTGCTGGTGCTGTCCGCGGCGCTGACGGCCACACGCGACGAGCGCATGCGCGAAGCCGCGGTGCTGCGTGCGCTGGGCGCAACCCGCAGCCAGCTTGCGCGCTCCCAGCGCATCGAGCTGTGGGCCGTGGGCGGCCTGGCGGGCCTGCTGGCGGCGGCGGGCGCCACCGCGATCGCTTGGGCTTTGTCAACGCAGGTATTTGATTTCACGATTACTCTCAGCCTCTGGCCCTGGCTGGCGGGCATCGCCGCGGGCATGCTGGGCGCATGGGCCGGCGGCGCCCTGGCCCTGCGCGGCGTGTTGCGCACCCCGCCCCTGGTCACCCTACGAGAAACCTGATGCCGACGCGCGTCCATACGATTACCGAACCCGTGGAAAACTCCAGCAGCATTTTTGACCTACTTGGCGGCGAGCCGGGCGTGCGCGCCCTGGTGGACCGCTTTTATGACCTCATGGACATGGAGCCCGACCTGAAGGAGCTGCGGGCCGCCCATGGCCCCAGCCTGGACCAGGCGCGCGACAAGCTGTTCTGGTTTCTTTGCGGCTACTTCGGCGGTCCGGACCACTATATAGAACGTTTCGGCCATCCGCGGCTGCGCGCCAGGCACCTGCCGTTCTCGATCGGCGAGGTCGAGCGCGACCAGTGGGTCATCTGCATCGGCCGGGCCATGGAAGACCAGGGGATCGAACCGGCCCTGGTCGAACGCCTGCTGCAGTCCTTCTACGGCGTGGCCGACTGGATGCGCAACCGTGAAGGCTGACGGCGATTCCCGATCCGGCGAACGGCGCCTGGCCTGGTCCGGCCCCCTGGGCGGCGCCATGCTGAGCGATCCCTCGCGGCTGGCCGAGGCCGGCCCGGACCTGTTCAACCCGGCGCACTACGGCGACCGGGCGCGGCCGGTGGATGCCGGCGGACGCCAGGCGGCGTGGTTCGTGCAGGGGGCGGGCTGGCAGGGCGTGCTGCGCCGCTACCGCCGCGGCGGAATGATCGCGCGTATCAGCCGCGACGCCTATCTCTGGAATGGCGAGGCCCGCACCCGCAGCTTCCGCGAATACCGCCTGCTGGCCGCCATGCGCGCCCAAGGCCTGGCGGTGCCCGCGCCGCTTGCCGCCGCCTACTGGCGGCAAGGCCCGATCTACCGCGCCGCCATCGTGGTCGAGCGCATCCCCGGCGTGCGGCCGCTGGCCCACATGCTGGCCGAGCCGGTCTGGCAGGCGGCGGCCGAGGCCATCGTGCGCATGCACCGGGCCGGCGTCTGGCATGCCGACCTCAATGCCTTCAACATCCTGGTGGGGGGCGACGGCCGCGTCTGGCTGATCGATTTCGATCGCGGCACGCAAGGTTCCCTGTCGGACCGCCAGCGCGAGGCCAACCTGGAACGCCTGCGCCGTTCGCTGCGCAAGGTGGCTGGGGAAGAGGGCGAGCGCTTCTGGCTGCGCCTGCGCGACAGCTACTGGACGGCCTGGGGCGTGGGAATCCAGCCCTGATCCGGGCGGCGGCGGCCAATTGCCGCCATCGGGCCCAAATCGCGCCAATTACCCGGCAAAGTTGGGCAGGTGATCGCTAAAAAGCTTTATCATTTCGCCTTTTGGTACTCCTGTCACATACGGCATAACGCAAGGGGGCTGGTGATGAAACTACGGGCGGGTATGCGCTTGGCGCTTGGAACGATGCTGGTCATGGCGGCCTCGTCGGCGGCGGTGGCGCAGAACAAGGTCGTCAACGTCTACAACTGGGCTGAATACACGGCTCCGGACACGATTCCCGGTTTTGAAAAGGAAACCGGCATCAAGGTCCGCTATGACGTCTACGACAGCAACGACACCCTGCAGGCCAAGCTGTTGGCCGGCAAGTCGGGTTACGACGTCGTTGTCCCGTCCACGCATTACGCCTCGCGCCAGATCGAAGCCGGCCTGTTCCAGAAGCTGGACAAGTCCAAGATCCCGAACTGGAAGTACCTGGATCCCGAAATCATGGCGCTGGTCGCCACCGTCGATCCCGGCAACGAATACGCCATTCCCTGGGGCTACGGCACCAACGGCCTGGGCTACAACGTCACCAAGGTCAAGCAGATCATGGGCGACGGCGTGGACCTGGCCAACTGGGACATGATCTTCAAGCCCGAGAACGCCGCCAAGCTGAAAGAGTGCGGCATCTCCATGCTGGACGAAGCCGCGCAGGTGTTCCCCGCCGTGCTCAAGTACCTGGGCAAGGACCCCAACAGCACCAACGCGGACGACTACAAGGCCGCGCTGGACGTGCTGATGAAGATCCGCCCGTACATCCGCCAGTTCAGCTCGTCGGGCTATATCGACGAGCTGGCCGTGGGCGACCTGTGCATGGTCTACGGCTTTTCCGGCGACGTGATGATCGCCCGCAAGCGCGCCCAGGACGCCAAGAAGTCCTATGAAGTGAACTACTTCATTCCGAAGGGCGGCGCGCCCGCGTGGTTCGACCTGATGGTCATCCCCAAGGATGCGCCGCATCCCGAAGAGGCGCTGGCCTTCATCAACTACATCGAAACGCCCAAAGTGCACGCGGCCATCACCAACACCATGTTCTACCCCAACGCCAACAAAGAGGCGCGGCAGTACGTGGTCAAGGACGTGGCCGACAACCCCATGATCTACCCGCCGGCGGACGTCTCCAAGACCCTGTATGTGATCAAGGCGCTGCCCTTGAACATCCAACGCCTGCAAAACCGGATGTGGTCCGAGCTGAAGTCTGGAAGATAAGTCATCATGAGCGATAGCCGTTACTCGGCGCAGCATTCGGCCGATCCGGACGAGTTCGTCCGGATCTCCGATGTCGTAAAGATCTTCGGCGATGTGGTCGCCGTCCGTTCCGTCAATCTCTCGGTCAAGCGCAACGAGATCTTCGCCCTGCTCGGCAGTTCGGGCAGCGGCAAGTCCACCTTGCTGCGCATGCTGGCGGGCTTCGAGGAAGCCACCTCGGGCCAGATCTTCCTGGATGGCGAGGACATCACGCACGTGCCGCCGTACCGCCGGCCCGTGAACATGATGTTCCAGTCCTATGCGCTGTTCCCGCACATGACGGTCGAGGCCAACGTGGCCTTCGGCCTGAAGCAGGAAGGCGTGGATCGGGCCGAGATCCACGACCGCGTGTTCGAAGCCCTGGACCTGGTCCAGATGGCCGGTTATTCGCGCCGCAAGCCCAACCAGCTGTCGGGCGGCCAGCAGCAGCGCGTGGCGCTGGCGCGCAGCCTGGTCAAGCGGCCCAAGCTGCTGCTGCTGGACGAGCCCATGTCCGCGTTGGACAAGCAGATCCGCCAGAAGACCCAGATCGAACTCGTGAAGATCCTGGAGCAGGTCGGCGTGACCTGCATCATGGTCACGCACGACCAGGAAGAAGCCATGACCATGGCCCATCGCCTGGCCGTCATGACCGAAGGCCAGATCGTCCAATGCGGCACGCCGCAGGACGTCTACGCCTTCCCGAATTCCCGCTTCGTCGCCAGCTTCATCGGTTCGACCAACATGTTCACCGGCACCATCGTGGTCGATGAACCGGACCATGTCGCCATCGAGTGCGGCGAGCTGACCCGCCCGCTCTTCGTCAACCACGGCGTGAGCGAACCGCTCGGCATGGAAGTGCACGTCTCCATCCGCCCTGAACGGTTGGTGGTGTCGCGCGAGCAGCCCGAAGCCGAGTACAACTGGGCCCACGGCATGGTCAGCCACATGGCCTGGATGGGCAGCTACGCGCTCTATCAGATCCGCCTGGATTCCGGCAAGACGGTCGAGGCCAGCGTGCCCAGCCAGCTGCTGGCCGCGATGGACGCGCCCGGCATCGACGAAGAGATCTTCGTCAGCTGGGACGCCGACAGCGCCACGGTGCTGGCGTCATGATCCGCTTTTCGCCCCGCGACTGGTTGCCATCGGGCCGGGCGCTGGCGGTGGTGCCGCCGTTCGCCTGGCTGGTGCTGTTCCTGCTGGTGCCGTTCCTGCTGGTCCTGAAGATCAGTTTCGCCGAGCTGAAGTTCGGCATTCCGCCGTATACGTCGCTGGCGGAATTCAAGGACGAGGCGGTGCAGTTCAGCCTGCATCTGCGCGGCTACATCCTGCTGTTCACGGACAGCCTGTACTTCGCCACGTATCTGAATTCGGTGAAGATTGCCGCCATCACCACGCTCTTCTGCGTACTGATCGGCTATCCCATCGCCTATTACATCGCGCGTTCGTCGCCGGCGGTGCGCAACCTGCTGCTCCTGGGCGTGATCCTGCCGTTCTGGACTTCGCTGCTGCTGCGCGTATACGCCTGGGTCGGCATCCTGCGCAACGACGGGCTGCTCAACAACCTGCTGCAGAGCCTGGGCATCATTTCCAGTCCGCTGGAAATCTACCGCACCGACGTCGCCGTCTACATCGGCATGGTTTACGCCTACCTGCCGTTCTTCATCCTGCCGCTGTATGCCACGCTGGTGAAGATGGACCTGCGCCTGCTCGAAGCCGCCTACGACCTGGGCGCCAAGCCCTGGCAGGCGTTCTGGCAGATCACCGTGCCGCTGTCGCGCCAGGGCGTGATCGCGGGCGCCATGCTGGTGTTCATCCCGGCGGTGGGCGAGTACGTGATCCCCGAAATGCTGGGCGGCGCCAACACGCTCATGATGGGCCGCGTGATGTGGAATGAATTCTTCAACAACGCCGACTGGCCCATGGCCTCGGCCGTGACCTGCGTGATGGTGCTGTTGCTGCTGGTGCCCCTGGTGTATTTCCAATACAACCAGGTCAAGCAGCAGGAACAGGCGAGCGGAGGCCGCAAATGAACGGGCCCAACAAGACTTTGCGCGCCGTCGTGCTGGGGCTGGGGTACTTCTTCCTGTACGTGCCCATCATCAGCCTGATGGTGTTCTCGTTCAACGAGTCGCCCACCGTCACGTCGTGGACCGGCTTCTCGTTCCGCTGGTATCACTCGCTGTTCAACGACGACGCGCTGCTGCGCGCGGCCTGGCTGTCGTTCCGCATCGCCGCCATGACAGCCACCGCCGCCGTCATCATCGGCACCTGGGCCGGCTATGTGCTGGGCCGCATGGGACGCTTCCGCGGCTTCGCCCTGTATGTGGGCATGCTGAGCGCGCCGCTGGTCATCCCCGAAGTGGTGCTGGGCATCTCGCTCCTGCTGATGTTCGTGGAACTGCGCGGCAGCCTGGGCTGGCCCGCCGAAAACGGCATCTTCACGATCTGGGTCGGCCACGTGACCCTGTGCATGGCCTTCGTCGCGGTCGTCATCCAGACCCGCATCCGCGACCTGGACCGCTCGCTGGAAGAGGCCGCGCTGGACCTGGGCGCCACGCCCATGACCGTGTTCTTCAAGATCACGCTGCCGCTGATCGCGCCGGCGCTGGCCTCGGCCTGGCTGCTGTCCTTCACCCTGTCGCTGGACGACGTGGTGCTGGCTTCGTTCCTGTCCGGCCCCAGCTCCAGCACGCTGCCCATGGAAGTTTTCTCGCGCGTGCGCCTGGGCTTGAAACCCGAAATCAACGCGCTGGCGACGCTCTTCATCCTGGCGGTCGGCACTTGCGTGATCCTGGCCAACCGCATGCAATGGCGCAAGGAGTCCGAACCCAAATGAAGCAAACCACCCTGTACGGCCTGACGAAGTGCAGCACCTGCGTCAAGGCGCGCGACTGGCTGACCGCGCATGGCGTTGCCCATGCGTTCGTGGACTACCGCGACAATCCGGTGCCGGCCGCCACGCTGAAGTCCTGGGCTGACCAGGTCGGCGGCTGGGAAAAGCTGGTCAACCGCACGTCCATGACCTGGCGCAACCTGCCCGAAGAGCGCAAGACGGCGCACACCGATGCGCAGTGGAGCCAGCTGATCGCCGAGTATCCGGCGCTGGTGCGCCGCCCGGTTACGGTCACGCCCGATGGCGAGGTGAGCGTTGGCTTCAGCGAAAAGCGCTACGGCGAACGTTTCGCCTGAGGTCCAGGCCGGCCTGGCGCCGGGCGCGCCCGGCCGGGCCTTGCCCGACGCCTTCTTCGACCGCGACGCCGCGCAGCTGGCGCGCGAGTTGCCGGGCAAGGTGATCCGCCACCGCGTGGGTGACCTGTGGCTGTCGGCCCGCATCATCGAGACCGAAGCCTATTACCTGGAAGAGAAGGGCAGCCATGCGTCGCTGGGCTACACCCACAAGCGGCGCGCCCTGTTCATGGACGGCGGCACGGTCTACATGTATTACGCCCGCGGCGGGGATTCGCTGAACTTCAGCGCCGGCGGGCCGGGCAACGCCGTGCTGATCAAATCCGCCTATCCCTGGACGGACGCGCTGTCCGGTCCGCAGGCGCTGGCCCGCATGCTGCAGTTGAACCCGGATGCACAGGGGCGGCCGCGGCCGGTCTCGGGCCTGTGCGCCGGCCAGACGCTGCTGTGCCGGGCGTTGGGCCTGAAGGTGCCGGACTGGGATGCACGCGGTTTCGACCCGCAGGCGCTGTACGTGGAGGATGTGGGCGAGTCGCCCGAGGCCCTGATCTGCACCACGCGCCTGGGCATTCCGCTAGGGCGGGACGAACACTTGCACTACCGTTTTGTGGATCCTGCTTATGCGGCCTTCTGCACGCGCAATCCCTTGCGCCGCGGACAGCGCGCCGGCCACGACTATGTATGGGTAGACCGCCAGGGCGTGGTGTTGCCGCAGGCGCCGCAGGCGTAGCCGACCAGCCCGCGCCCCGGCCGCGCTTGCGTAAGGCGCCTCAGAACCCGCCAGTGGCGATGCGTTCGGCCAGGGCCGCGCGCATGCGCGTGTACTTGCGGTGGATGCGCCGGCTGTTCAGGCGCTTGCTCCAGGCATAGATCGGAATCAGGGGCAGCCCGCCGAAGCCGTCGATCAGGTACAGGCCTTGTTTGCCGTCGGCATTCAGGCCACAGGCGATGTTGCTGGCGGAGATGTCGTGCAGGACCACGTGGGCATCGGCCAAGTCCTGGAAGAATTCGTCCAGCTGCGCGCTGAGGGCGTCGTCCAGCTTGCCCTGCTTGGCCAGATCCGTCACGGTGGGAGCAATATTGCCGTTGGTATCGCAGATTTTCTCGACGACCAGCCCCAAGCCCAGCGTGGTTTGGGCCACGCCGAGTATGCGCGCCATTGGCACCTGCCAGACGCCGGAGGGGCGGGTGGTGGTGGTGACGTACTCGGAAATTTCGGTCAGGTAGACGCGGTACGCGCTTTCACGCTGGTACTGCTTGTACCAGCGCTTGAACGGGCGCGATTCCAGGTACACCGCGCGGGCGCGCATATCCATGACCTTGACGAGCAAGGACGGCATGTTGGGGTGCTGGAATATGTGCCTGTCGTGTCCCGAGGCGAGCGGCGTGGCGGCGTTCAGGTCCAGCGGGCCGAAGACGGACTGGAATGAAGCCGCGGCGAGACAGGGGGTGGGATCTGGGGGGGTCAAGGGGGAGCAAACCTGTTTGAATGCCCCAAAGTTTAATCCCTTGTTTCCGTTTTACTTGCCCGGCAGTGGTCGATCCTAGCGGGATTCACCCTGAACGACGGGGGCCGCATCCTACAATCCCGGCTTTGGAGATGCATCTTTTGAACGACATACATCTGCTTTGGATCGCCGCAGGCGGCGCCGTTCTGGCCTTTCTGGCGGCGTTGCTGGCCTGGCTGCGCCCGCCCGCGCAGGACGCCCGGCTCGATGCGCTGCTGGAAAGCCTGGAACGCACCGAGCGCGCGCTGCGCTCCGACATCGCTGAAGGCCAGCGCGGCCTGCGCAGCGAATTCGCGGACTCCACGCGCGCCCTGCGGGTGGAGCTGTCGCAGTCGCATGGCGACCTGCGCGCCGGCTTGTCGCGCGATGCCCAGGCCGCGCGCGCCGAGTCGGCGGAATCCCTGACGCGCTTTGCAGCGGGCTTCTCCGAGCAACTGCAAGGCCTCATCCAGATCAACGAGCGGCGCCTGATGGAAGTGCGCGCCACGGTGGATCAGCGGCTGCAATCGTTGCAAACCGACAACAGCGCCAAGCTCGACGAAATGCGCCGCACCGTGGATGAAAAACTCCACGCCACGCTGGAGCAGCGCCTGGGCGAGTCCTTCAAGCTGGTGTCGGACCGCCTGGAGGCCGTGCACAAGGGCCTGGGGGAAATGCAGGCGCTGGCGGCGGGCGTGGGCGACCTGAAGCGGGTGCTGACCAACGTGAAGTCGCGCGGCACCTGGGGCGAGGTGCAGCTGGCCAGGCTGATCGAGGACAACATGACGCCGGACCAGTACGCCAGCAACATCAAGCCCGTGCCGGGCAGCGATGCGGTGGTGGAGTTCGCCATCCGCCTGCCGGGGCGCGGCGATGGCGGCGAACCCGTCTGGCTGCCGATCGACGCCAAGTTCCCCAAGGAAGAGTACGAGCGCCTCATGGACGCGCAGGAAGCCGCCGACATCGAAGGCGTGAAGAACGCCGGCGCCGCGCTGGGCCGGGCCGTCGAGCTGCAGGCGCGCCTGATCGCGGGCAAGTACGTCGCGCCGCCGCACACCACCGACTTCGCCATCATGTTCCTGCCCACCGAAAGCCTGTACGCCGAGGTACTGCGCCGCCCGGGCCTGCTGGACAAGCTGCATGACCTGCGCGTCAACGTGGCCGGTCCCAGCAACCTGGCGGCGCTGCTGAACAGCCTGCAGATGGGGTTCCGCACGCTGGCGATCGAACAGCGCTCGTCCGAGGTCTGGCAGGTGCTGCGCGCGGTCAAGACGGAGTTCGGCAAGTTCGGCGAATCCCTGGCCAGCGTCAAGAAGACGCTGGACACTGCCAGCAACAAGATCGGGCAGACGGAAGTGCGCACCCGCGCCATGCTCAAGAACCTGAAGGCCGTCGAGGCGCTCCCCGAAGCCGACGCCCGGCTGCTGCTGGGCGCGGCGGACGAGGGCGGCCCCGGGGATGACGACGAAGACCAGGCTGCGGGCCAGAACTGATCCGGCCGCGGCGGCATCGCAGGGGCGTGAGCTTGTTGCCCGCTGCGACTGCCGATATCCTGGCGCTAGCGGCAATCCGCCGTCAGATACCTGGAGCATTGCAAGCATGAGCACCGCTGAACGCCATGATTCCTCCACCCTGGACGCGACGGCGCTGGGCGCCGATATCGCACAAGGGGCCACCACTGCGCTTGCTGCGATGCAGCAGGCGGTGGATCGGGTGGCGGCCCGCAATCCCTCGATCAACGCGGCCTGCGGCATGCAGGCGGAAATCGGCCTGCGCCTGGCGCAGTCGCTGGACGAGGAGCTGGGCGGCCTGTCGCAGGAACAGCGCTTGGCGCAATTGCAGAAGCGGCCGTTCCTGGGCGTGCCCACCTTGCTCAAGGATCTGGGCACCGCGGCGTTGGGCCTGCCCAGCGCCATGGGGTCGGTGCTGTATGGCCAGGTGGAATGGAACGTCGACGCCGAGATCGTCAAGCGCTACCGTCGTGCCGGCCTGATTCCGTTCGGCCGCACGACCAGCGCGGAACTGGGCCTGAGCCCCACCACCGAATCGCCGGTCTACGGACCGGCCACGCAGAATCCCTGGAAGGCGGGCCATAGCGCGGGCGGGTCCAGCGGCGGCGCGGGCGCCGCGCTGGCCAGCGGCATGGTGCGCATCGCCCATGGCAGCGACGGCGGCGGGTCCATCCGCATTCCCTCGTCCTGCTGCGGCGTGCTGGGCCTGAAACCTTCGCGCGGCCTGATGCCGCTGGGTCCGCTGAAGGGCGAAGGCTGGGGCGGCCTGGCCACCGAACACATGATGACCCTGTCGGTGCGCGACTGCGCCGCGTCGCTGGACATCAGCGCCGGCGCCGACGTGGGCGCGCCATATGCCGCGCCGGCGCTGCCGAAGGATTCCTATCGCGCCGTGGTGGCGCGCGTGGCCGCCGATCCGCAATCGGCTGCGCGGCGCCGCATCGCCTTCGTCAACACCACCTACGAGGGCGAGGCCATCCATCCTGAAGTGGCGGCCGTCGTGGACGAGGCCGCGCGCCTCTTCGCCTCGCTGGGCCATGAATTGGCGCCTGCCGCGCCGCCGGTGGGATCCGAGGAGGTGCTGTCGCCCATGCTGCCGCTGATCGCGAGCGCGGCGGCCAACGCCATCGATGCCTTCGTGGCCGCGCGCGGCCGCCGCCTGGCCGCCGACGAACTGCAGCCGACCACGCTGGGCGCGCGCGAGTACGCCCGCGCCATCTCCGGCGCGCAGTACGTGGCCTGCGTCGATACCTGCCACGAGATCACGCGCCGGGTCGGCCGCTTCCTGGAGCGCGACGGCACGCAAGGCTACGACCTGTTCCTCAGCCCTGTGCTGGCGCAGCCGCCGGCGGCCATTGGCCGCTACGCCATGGACAACGCCGACTACCTGGCCTACCGTTTGGGCAAGAAGGGCGTCATCGGCTATTCGCCTTTCGCGCCTTTGGCCAATCTGACGGGCATGCCCGCCATCTCCATCCCCTTCGGCATGTCGTCCGATGGCCTGCCCATCGGCATCCAGTTGATGGGGCCGCTGGGCAGCGAGGCGCTGTTGCTGGAACTGGCAGCGCAGGTCGAAGCGCTGCGGCCCTGGGCCCTGGTGGCGCCAATGGCCAGATAGGGCGGAAGGGGCAGACCGCGCCGCGGGCGGGCGGCGCATCAGTGGACCGATCCAGGGAGCAGCCATGTCATCGTTCGCGACGCATACCGTATCCAACCAGGTGCCGCCCCTGGAGGACTACTCCTTGTACGAGACCGATCCGGCCTTGCGCGAGGCGGTGCGGCGCGAAGGCGCGCAAGCCTGGGAGCCGGAACTGGCGGCGCACGGCGCCTGGCTGGGCCGCGCGCAGACGCTGGAAGCCGGCGCGCAGGCCAACCGCTGCACGCCGCGCCTGGTCAGCTACGACCGCGGCGGCCATCGCATCGACCGCGTCGAGTTCCATCCGTCCTGGAATCTGCTGATGGGCGGCATCATGGCGCGCGGCCTGCACAGCCGCGCCTGGGCCCAACCCGAGCCGGGCGCGCAGGTGGCGCGGGCCGCGGCCTATGTCATGCAGGGGCAGGTCGAGGCGGGCAGCTTGTGTCCCACCACCATGACTTTTGCCGCCGTGCCGCTGTTGCAGCGCGAGCCTGCGGGCGTCGTGGACTTTGGCGGGCAGTGGCTGAACGCCTTGTATTCCCGCGAGTTCGACGGCGCCGACGCGCCGCTGGCCGCCAAGCGCTCGGCCCTGATAGGCATGGGCCTGACCGAAAAACAAGGCGGTTCTGACCTGCGCGCCGTCACCACGCGCGCCACGCCGCTGGGCGCGCCCGGACGCGGCCGCGCCTATTTGCTGGTCGGCCATAAATGGTTTTTCTCGGTGCCGCAGGCCGACGCGCATCTGGTGCTGGCGCAGACCGACGAAGGGCTCAGCTGCTTTTTCGTGCCGCGCTGGATACCGGACGGGCCGCGCAATGCCGTGCGCGTGCGCCGGCTGAAGGACAAGCTCGGCAATCGCAGCAACGCCAGCGCCGAGGTCGAATTCGAGGATGCCTGGGGCGTCATGGTGGGCGAACCGGGCCGCGGCCTGGCCGTGTTGCTGGAGATGGCCGCCACCACCCGGCTGGATTGCGTGCTGGGCAGCGCGGCGCTGCTGCGGCAGGCGCTGGTGCAGTCGGCGCATCATGCGTGCCATCGCCACGCCTTCGGCAAGCCCCTGATCGGGCAGCCGCTGATGCGCAACGTGCTGGCCGACCTGGCGCTTGAAAGCGAGGCGGCCATGATGCTGGGGCTGCGGCTGGCGCGCGCCGTGGACGAGCGCGCCGACGCCGAGGCGCGCGCCCTGGTCCGCGTGGGCACGCCCGCCGCCAAGCTTTGGGTCTGCAAGCGCGCCATCGCCGCGGTGGCCGAATGCATGGAGGTCTGGGGCGGCAACGGCTACGTGGACGACGGCCCCATGCCCCGGCTTTACCGCGAAACGCCGGTCAACTCCATCTGGGAGGGATCCGGCAACGTCATGGCGCTGGACGTGTTGCGCGCCTTGCAGCGCGAGGCCGGGGCGCTGCCCGCGCTGGAGCGCGAGTTCGCGCAGGCGGCGGGCCAGTACCAGGATTTCGACGACGCGCTGGCGCGCTGGCGGACCCTGCTGGCCGACGGCGCCCAGGCCGAGTTCCAGGCGCGCCGCATCGCCGCCGGCCTGGCGCGGCTGTGGCAGGCTGCCTTGCTGATCCAGCATGCGCCCGCGCCGGTGGCGCAGGCTTTCGTCGCCAGCCGCCTGATCGCGGGTGGCGGCGTGTTCGGCGAACTGGCCGCGGGCGCGGATGCGCAGGCCATCCTGGCGCGGGCGTGGCCCGCCGCCGCGTGCTAAATTTCCTGGCTCGACAAACCTTCCCGCATTTTTCGCCATGCTTTCCCAGCAAGAACTCAAGCAGCAAGCCGCAGACGCGGCCCTGGAATTCGTTGAACAGGTCGCAGGACCCGACGCCATCATCGGCGTAGGCACGGGCTCCACGGCTGATCTTTTCATCGACGGCCTGGCCCGTTTCAAGGGCCGGATCGGCGGCACGGTGGCCAGTTCCGAGCGCAGCGCCGCCCGGCTTGCCGGACACGGGCTGAAGGTGCTGGACCTGAACGACATCACCAGCATGCCGATCTACGTGGACGGTGCCGACGAGATCGACGCCAACTTGCACATGATCAAGGGCGGCGGCGGCGCGCTGACGCGCGAGAAGATCGTGGCTTCGGTGGCCGAGCGCTTCATCTGCATCGCCGACGAGTCCAAGCTGGTGCAGACCATGGGCAAGTTCCCGCTGCCTGTCGAAGTCATCCCGATGGCGCGCGCATCCGTGGCGCGCGCCCTGGCGGCGCTGGGCGGCCAGCCCAAGCTGCGCGAGGGATTCGTCACCGATAACGGCAACGTCATCCTGGACGTGTCCGGCCTGTCCATCACCGACGCGCCGGGCCTGGAAGCCCGGGTCAACAATCTGGCGGGCGTGGTGACCTGCGGCCTGTTCGCGATCGCGGGCGCCGACGTGGCCCTGCTGGCCACGCAAAACGGCATCCGCCGCCTGGACCGCCGCGCCTGAGTCCGCTGCCGACGCTTCCCGGCGTCGCCCCGGCCGGCCCGCCTTGTGGCGGCCGGGGTCCGTGTTCATAATCCTGTCACACTTGGGTCATAACCTTGCGGGTTGTGCAGGCCCAACTCGTAATATCCTTTTTTCAGGGCAGTGCAATGAGACCAAACACGCAGGGAGCCCGGATGTCGGAGCATACAAACAAGCAGTTCGATGCGGACCTGGAAAGTGTCCGTTCGCAGTTCCTGCAAATGGGCGGCCTGGTGGAAGCCATGATCCAGGAGGCCATCGACGCGCTCGCCAGCGGCGACATTTCGCTGGTCGAGAAAGTCCGTGAGCGGGAGAAGGAAGTCAACCGCCACGAAGTCGAAATCGACGAGAGCATCAGCCGCATCCTGGCGCGCCACCAGCCTACCGCCATCGACCTGCGCATGCTGATGGCCGTGTCCAAGATGCTGACCGACATGGAGCGTTCGGGCGATGAGGCCGAGAAGGTCGCCACCGTCGCGCGTCGCATCCACGAAGCCGAACTGCGCCATATCCCGGTGATCGAACTGCGCCACATGGCCGCCAATGTGCGCACCATGCTGCATCAGGCGCTGGACGCGTTCGCCCGCCTTGACCCCATCCAGGCCGCCGCCGTGGTGCGCAGCGACAAGGAAGTGGACAAGGAATGGAAGGGCGCGCTGCGCCACCTGATCACTTACATGATCGAAGATCCGCGCACCATTTCGCGCGCCATCGACATGATCTTCATCGCCCGCGCGCTGGAGCGCATCGGCGACCATGCCAAGAACATGTCCGAGCGCGTGATCTATATGGTCAAGGGCGCCGACGTGCGCCACACCGGCGTGAAGAACACCGAGCGCCTGGCGCGCGGCGAAGAAGAAGACACGGAAGAGTAACTACCGGATGCCCGGCGGCCCCCCCGGTCGCCAGGCCTCATTCCAGGGGCAGCGACGCCCCTGCTTCCAGCCGCGGGTCCGGCAGGCCGGCTTTGCCGGCATCGATGCGGCCCGCCAGCCTGCGGCCGAAGGCCGGCATGGCGGGCGCGCTGATCTCCAGGTCGTACCATCCCTGGCAACCGCCATAGGCAAGCTCCAGCGAGCCGTCCGCCTGCACGTGCGCCATGGCGCACCAGCCGTCGCCCATGCGCGACTCCACTTTCACTGGCTGCGGTATTTCCGCGCGATTGACGAGGCGCAGGCTCAGGCCCGTCGCCGTCGCCGCCACTTGCGCTTCCAGCGTTCCGGCATCGCGCGCATCGCCGCGGAACTGCCGGTGCAGACCGTCGGGGCCCAACAGCCACAAGTCATAGGCGCCGCCTGCGTGCAGGCGCCAGCCGTCGTCCAGCCGCGCGCCCGCGCTCACGGTGTAGCGGCGCGGCGCGTGTTCCAGCGCATGGCGGTCGTAGACATGCAGCACCGCGCCCGCGGAGCCGGGGTTGCGCAGGGTCAGCCGGTAATGCCCACCGTCGGCGGCCATGCGCCCCTGCACGTCCAGCGCATAGGGCAGGGCGCAAGCCTGGCGCCGGCCTTCGGCGTGCGCACCGCGGGTGGCAGTGAAGTCGAAGGCCGAAATCAGGTCGCCGGCGATCTCGCGCCGCCATGCGCTGATGTTGGGTTCAAGCACGCCGAAGCGCGCTTCCAGGAAACGGATCACCGAAGTGTGGTCGAACACCTGGGAATTGACCCAGCCGCCGCGGCTCCAGGGCGATACCACCAACATCGGCACGCGCGGCCCCAAGCCGAACCCGCGGCCGTGCAGGCCGGCAGGGTCGTCAGGCGTGGCGGCGCTGGGGCCGTGGCGAGTATCGTGGTATTCGCCGTCCAGCTCGACCGTGGACAGGCCGCCCGACTGGCCGTCGGGCGCGCGGGCGGGCGGCGCGGGCGGCGGCATGTGGTCGAAAAAGCAGTCGTTCTCGTCGTACGTGACGAAGAACACGCAGCGGCTCCATACCTCCGGATTGCGCGTCAGGATCTCCAGCACGCGTTCCGTGTAGGCGCCGCCCCGCACGGGGGAGGAAACCTCGGGATGCTCGGAGTCGGCCGTGGGCGCGATGATCCACGACACCTGCGGCAGCGTGCCGCGGGCGACGTCGCGCGCCAGCTCGTCCAGCGTGCGGGTCGACAGGCCGCGGTCGCGCAAGGGCGCGTCGCCGGCGGCGTCGGCATGCTGCCGGCGGTATTGCTGGAAGCCGGCCAGCGGATTGTCGTGGTAGTTGTCCGCCATGTCCTGGTAGATGCGCCAGTCCACGCCGGCATGCTGCAGGCGTTCGGGGTAGGTGGTCCAGGCGTAGCCTTCGCCGGCCGGTCCCAGGCGATCGTAGGTGTTGACCAGGGCCGGGCCGCCGGCCTGGCCTTGCGGATCATTGGTGCCGGTCCACAGGAACAGGCGGTTGGGATTGGTGCCTGCGTGGATCGAGCAGTGATACGCGTCGCACAGGGTGAAAGCGTTTGCCAGCGCGGTCTGGAACGGTATCTCCGCGCCGCGATACGCGCCCATGCCGAGCCGGCTCTTGGCGGGCAGCCATTGATCCATGCGGCCGTCGTTCCAGGCGCGCTGCGCGTCGTCCCAGGTATGCGGCGTGATGTAGCCCACCCGCGCATCGCTGGCGTATTCCGCTTGCAGCGCATAGGGACGGACCCGGGCCGCGCCGTCGGCCTGCGTCAGCACGTCGCCCGCCAGCGTGGGCGCGGGATGCGGATCGGCGAACCCGCGCACGCCCGGCAAGGTGCCGAAATAATGGTCGAAGGACCGGTTTTCCTGCATCAGGATCACCACGTGCTGCACGTCCTGCAGCGTACCCGTGCGGCGGTCGGGCGCGATGCCGAGCGCGCGTTCGATGGGCGAGGAGGGGGACAGGCGCGATTCTTCTTTCATGACAGCGATGATACGGCCAGCAATACTTGAATCTTAAGGCCGGCGCCAAGGCGGACGCTGGCGCCGGAAATGAACAGCCCCTCGCGGGCGAGGGGCTGTATCGGGTCGGCCGCCATCTGGTGGCGGCCGGAAAGGGCGCGACCGGATCAGGCCGAGGGCGGAACGTAACCCTGGGCTTCGACGGCGCCGTCTTCGAACAGGAAGCGCTCCATCTGTTCTTTCAGGTACTTGCGCGCACGGGCGTCCGCCAGGTTCAGGCGGTTTTCATTGACCAGGCGCGTTTGGATGCCCTTCCATTCTTCCCAAGCTTCCTTGGAAATGCTCTGCCAGATCTTGGTGCCGAGTTCGCCGGGGTAGGGGGGGAAATCCAGCCCTTCGGCTTCACGCTTCAGTTTTACACAGTTGACGATACGGGCCATGGTTCGCTGCCGGAAGAAATGAGTAATCCCGCATTTTAACGGGCTTGGCGCCGTGACGGCGACTAAGCCCTGCGGACCCTGCGGGTAGCCCGGTTGTTACAGCTTCTTGATGAAGACCAGGCTGTTGCGTGAACGGTTGTAATTGTGCTGCTTTTCGCGCGGCAGGTCGGCGATGCCGCCCTGCACGAAACCGCGCTTCATGAACCAGTGCGAGGTTCGCGTCGTCAGTACGAACAGGCGCTTGGCGCCGACGGCGCGCGCGCGCGATTCCATGTGGCGCAGCAGGATCTCGCCTTCGCCCGAACCTTGCCATTCCGGATGCACGATCAGGCAGGCCATTTCGGCCATCTGTTCTTCGGGGAAACTGTGCAGGGCCGCGCAGCCGTAGATGACGCCGTCGTGCTCCAGCACGGTGAAGTTTTCCACGTCGCGCTCGACCACGCTGCGCGGGCGCGGCACCAGGGTGCCGTCCGCTTCCAGCGGTTCGATCAGGCTGAGGATGGCGCCCACGTCGTCGATGGTGGCGGCGCGCAGATCGTCCAGCGTGTCTTCCACCACCATGGTGCCCACGCCGTCGTGGGTGAAGATTTCCAGCAGCACGCTGCCGTCCAGGGCGAACGGCAGCAGGTGGGCGCGGGCCACGCCGCGTTTGACCGCCAGCGAGGCGTACTGCAGGAAGGCGTGGGTCTCTTCGTCGAGTTCGCCGCCGGCCAGCAGCGCGTCGGCATCCACGCGGGCCAGTTCGGTGTCCAGCGTGCCGTCGTCGTTCAGCACGCCCTGCGAGCTGGACAGGAAGATCAGTTTTTCAGCGCGCAGCGCCACGGCGACGCTGGTGGCCAGGTCTTCCATGGCCAGGTTGAAGGCGTCGCCGGTGGGCGAGAAGCCGAGCGGCGACAGCAGCACCACGGACGAGCCCTTCTCGATGGCGAACTTGAGCGCGTCGATGTCGATCTTGCGCACCTGGCCGGTGTGCTTGTAGTCCACCCCGTCCAGCACGCCGGTCGGGCGGGCGGTGACGAAGTTGCCGGAGATCACGCGGATATGGGCGTGCGACATGGGCGTGTTGGGCAGCCCCTGGCTGAAGGCGGCCTCGATGTCCAGGCGGATCTCGCCGGCGGCTTCCTTGGCGCATTCCAGCGCGGCGGCGTCGGTGGGCGACAGGCCGCGGTCGAATTGCTGGGTAAAGCCCTTCAGGCGCAGCTGCTCATTGACCTGCGGGCGCGAGCCGTGCACCAGCACCAGGCGGATGCCCAGCGAGGACAGCAGCGACAGGTCTTGCACCAGCGCGTTCAGCGCGCCGGCCTGCACCAGTTCACCGCCGAACGCCACCACGAACGTCTTGCCTCGGAACGCATGCACATAAGGCGCCACTTCTCGGAACCATCGGACGAACTGGGCGGGTGCGAATTCTGGGGCTTCGAGGGCGGAGACGGTGTCTGGTTCCAGGTCGGGCATGATGGGTGGAAGGATTCCTGAGAGTAAGCAAAAACGCGGCGCAGTGCCGCGCCATAGCGCCGTCGGGCGACGGCGTGGCGAAATTATATGACCGTCGCGCCCCGGCGCAGGCGGAAAAGAGTGCCAATTTGGTGCCGGATTTTCCGGTTTGCGCCCGCGGCGCCAGCAGGAGACCCGCGGAAATTTATAATGCCGGGCTAACCGGACTAATCGTACATGCCTGAATCCTCCAGCCCGCGTGCGCCCAAGGCCGCGGACGCGGCGGCTCCAGCGGCAGCGGCGGACGCGCAGAACGCGCGCCGCGCGCCGCGTCCCGAGCGGCCCATACCCGTGGTCACCTACCCCGAAGACCTGCCCGTCAGTGCGCGGCGCCAGGAGATCGCGCGCGCCATCGCCAGCCACCAGGTGGTGATCGTCAGCGGCGAAACCGGCTCGGGCAAGACCACCCAGCTGCCCAAGATCTGCCTGGAACTGGGCCGCGGCCGCCAGAAGATGATCGGCCACACCCAGCCGCGCCGCCTGGCCGCGACCTCGGTGGCCAAGCGCATCGCGGAAGAGCTGAACACGCCCATGGGCGAGGTGGTGGGCTACCAGGTGCGCTTCAACGACCGCACCGGCCCCAACGCGTCCATCAAGCTGATGACGGACGGCATCCTGCTGGCCGAGTCGCAGCGCGATCCGCTCTTGCGCCGCTACGACACCATCATCATCGACGAGGCGCACGAGCGCAGCCTGAACATCGATTTCCTGCTGGGCTACCTGAAGCAGCTGCTGCCGCGCCGCCCGGATCTGAAAATCATCATCACCTCGGCCACCATCGACGCCGAGCGCTTCGCCCGGCACTTTGCCGCGTCCGAGGACAAGCTGGCGCCCGTCATCGAGGTGTCCGGCCGGCTGTATCCCGTCGAGGTCCGCTACCGCCCCGTGCGCGAGGAACTGGCGGAAGACGAAGCCGCGCCGGCCAAGCCCGGCCGCGACCGCGAGCGCATGTCCGGCGACGAAGAGCGCGACCTGATCGACGCCATCGTGGACGCCGTGGACGAATGCGCGCGGCACGGCCCCGGTGATGTGCTGGTGTTCCTGCCCGGCGAGCGCGAGATCCGCGAATCCGCCGAGGCGCTGCGCAAGCGCCATCCGGCCGGCACCGAGGTCTTGCCGCTGTACGCGCGCCTGTCGCAGGCCGAGCAGGAACAGATCTTTCATCCGCGCACCAATGCGCGGCGCATCGTGCTGGCCACCAACGTGGCGGAAACCTCGCTGACCGTGCCGGGCATCCGCTTCGTGGTCGACAGCGGGCTGGCGCGCATCAAGCGCTATTCCTGGCGCAACAAGGTCGAGCAGCTGCGCATCGAGCCGATCAGCCGCGCCTCGGCCAACCAGCGCGCCGGCCGTTGCGGCCGGGTGGGGCCGGGCGTCTGCATCCGGCTCTACGACGAGCTGGACTTCAACAACCGGGCGCCGTTCACGGATCCGGAAGTGCTGCGCTCGTCGCTGGCCTCGGTCATCCTGCGGATGAAGTCGCTGAAGCTGGACGACATCGAGCAGTTCCCCTTCGTCGAGGCGCCGCCGGGCCGCGCGGTGGCCGACGGCTACCACCTGCTGCAGGAGCTGGGCGCGATCGAACTGGCGTCGGCCTCGGACGACGACACGGATGCTTCGCGCACCGGCTCGTCCTTCGTGCTGACGCGCACGGGCCACGAACTGGCCAAGCTGCCGGTGGACCCGCGCATCGGCCGCATGATCCTGGCCGCGCGTGAACACCAGTGCCTGGCCGAGATGCTGATCATTGCCTCGGCCCTGTCGGTGCAGGACGCGCGCGACCGGCCCATGCAGGAGCGCGAGGCCGCCGAGGCGGCGCACGCCAAGTTCGCCGACGACAAGTCCGAGTTCATCTCCTTCCTGAAGCTGTGGCGCTGGTATGGCGAGCAGGTGCAGCACAAGGCCTCGCAGCGCAAGCTGGTGGCCCTGCTGCGCCAGAATTTCCTGTCGCCGATCCGGCTGCGCGAATGGCACGACGTGCACACCCAGCTGGCCGCGCTGGTCGGGGAGCAGGGCTGGCGCCTGAACCAGACCGAGGCCACCTACGAGCAGCTGCACATGGCGCTGCTGTCGGGCCTGTTGGGCAATATCGGCTTCAAGAGCGACGAAGGCGGCCACTACCAGGGCGCGCGCGAGATCCGTTTCCATATCCACCCGGGTTCGCGGCTGGTGAAAAAGGCGGGGCGCTGGATCGTGGCGGCCGAACTGGTCGAGACCACCCGCCTGTACGCGCGCTGCGTGGCGCGCATCGATCCGGTGTGGCTGGAAAAGGTCGGCGCGCATCTGATCCGCAAGAACTGGTCCGATCCGCGATGGGAAAAGAAGGCCGGGCAAGTGGTGGCCAATGAACGGGCCACGCTGTACGGGCTGACCATTTACACCGGCCGGCGCATTCAGTACGGCCGGGTCAATCCGACCCAGGCGCGCGAGCTGTTCATCCGCCAGGCTTTGGTGCCGGGCGAGATCGACACGCGGCTGGCTTTCGTGGCGCACAACCGCAAGCTGATCGCGGGCATCGAAAAGCTGGAACATCAGACCCGCCGCCCGGACATCCTGGTCGACGACGAGCTGATCCACGCCTTCTACGACCGCCAGCTGCCGGCCGACATTTCGCAGACGGCGACGCTGGAAAAGTGGGTGTCGGGGCTGGACAAGGCGGCCGCCGCCAAGCTGCTGCTGACGCGCGACGAGCTGATGCGCCACGAAGCCGCGGGCGTCACGACCGACGTCTTCCCCAAGAAGGTGGAATGGCAGGGGGTGTCGATGGCGCTGGATTACCACTTCGAACCGGGTTCGCCGCGCGACGGCGTGACCCTGTCGGTGCCGCTGTTCGCGCTCAATCAGATCGATCCGGCGCGCTGCGAATGGCTGGTGCCTGGCATGCTCAAGGAAAAGGTGCACCTGCTCTTGAAGTCGCTGCCGCAGAAGCTGCGCCGCCATTGCGTGCCGCTGCCGGATTACGCCGCGGGCTTCTACGACCGCTGGTTCGAACGCCAGGCCGATCCCCAGCAGGGGCTGGTGGAGGCGATCATCGCCGACATGTGGGACCAGGTGCAGATCCGCCCCGCCGCGGCGGACTTCAAGCTGGAGACCCTGCCAGCCCACCTGTTCATGAATTTCCGGGTGGTGGACGAGCACGGCCGCATGCTGGCGGCGGGACGCAACCTGGCGCAGCTGCGCGCCGAATTCGGCAAGCAGGCGCAGGCCACGTTCCAGCAGTTGGCGGCCAGCGACACCCAGGTGGCCCAGGCGCTGGCGCACGAGAACCTGACTGCCTGGTCTTTCGGCCCCTTGCCGGAGATCATGGAGATCAAGCGGCGCGGGCAGTCGGTGATCGGCTATCCGGCGCTGGTGGACCGCGGCGCGCATTGCGACCTGGACGTGTTCGACGATCCGGACGAAGCGCGCAAGCACCATCGCGCGGGCTTGCTCAGGCTGTTCCGGCTGGGGCTGCGCGAACAGGTGAAATTCCTGGAAAAGAACCTGGCGGACCTGACCAAGATCAGCATGCTCTACATGACGCTGGGGACGCAGGAAGAGCTGCGCGACCAGATCATCGATTGCGCGCTGGGGCAGGCCTGCCTGGCCGACCCCTGGCCGGTCAACGAGCAGCAGTTCGAAGCCCGGCGGGCCGAGGGCAAGGGCCGGCTGGGCCTCCTGGCGCAGGAAGTGGCGCGCTTGGCGGGGGCGGTGCTGACGGAGTGGGCAGCGGTGCAGCGCAAGCTGCCGCAGGCCAAGCCGCACGCTTCGGCCTATGCGGACCTGCAGGCCCAGTTGGGGGCGCTGATGCCGAAGTGGTTCATCCGCGACACCCCGTACGCCCAGCTGGCGCATTTCCCGCGCTACCTGAAGGCGGTGCTGGCGCGCATCGACAAGCTGCGCGCCGATCCGGCGCGCGACGCCAAGCTGGTGGCAGAGATGGCGCCGCTGCTTACGCAGTATCAGCGGGCCAGATCCGCGCTGAAGGGGGCGCCCGACCCCCGCCTGGACGAGTTCCGCTGGCTGCTGGAGGAACTGCGCGTGGCGCTGTTCGCGCAGGAGCTGCGCACGCCCATGCCGGTCTCGGTGAAGCGGCTGATGAAAAGCTGGGAATCCCTGAAGCGTTGACCGCGGCGGGACGGCGCGAGCCGTCCCGCATTACTGCAGGATTTCAGGTCGTTTTCCGTTCAGAGACGCGTCATCTGGTTATGCTTCAATGCGCGGGCCTTCCCTCGCCGCTCCCAGGAGCATAGCCGCCATGTTCGAGCTCTTCAGCACGCGTACCCGCCCGGGCGCGTCGTCCCGGTCGACCCCGAACCGCTGGGACTGGGCTTTGCTGCCCCTGGTGCTGGCCGTGCTGGCGCTGATGGCCTATGGCGCCTCCCAGATGAGCCGCCCCTTCGCCGTCGGGGAAGATCTCCCGATCTCGCTGGACCCGGTCTACCTGCCGTATTACCTGTTGCGCACCATCCTGCGGATGTTCACGGCGCTGGCCTTCTCGCTGCTGTTCAGTTTTGTCTTCGCCGCCATCGCCGCCAAGTACCGGGCGGCGGAGAAGGCGATGATTCCGATGCTGGACATACTGCAATCCGTCCCCATCCTGGGCTTCCAGGCCATCGCGATCGCCCCGTTCATCGCCCTGTTCCCGGGCAATCTGCTTGGGGTCGAATGCGCGGCCATCTTCGCCATCTTCACCTCCCAGGCCTGGAACATGGCGTTCAGCCTGTACCAATCCATGCGCACGGTGCCCTCCGAGCTGAGCGAGGCGGCGCGCATTTTCCGCTTGTCCGGCTGGCAGCGGTTCTGGCGGCTCGAGCTGCCATACGCCACGCCCGGCCTGCTTTGGAACATGATGATGTCGATGTCCGGCGGCTGGTTCTTCCTGGTTGCCGCCGAGGCCATTTCGGTGGCGGGGCAGGACATCAAGCTGCCCGGCATCGGTTCCTATATCGCGGTGGCGATCGACGCGGAAAACGGCCGCGCCATCGCCTGGGCCATCGGCGCCATGATGGCGGGCATCCTGCTGTACGACCAGCTGTTCTTCCGGCCGCTGCTGGCCTGGGCCGACAAGTTCCGCTTCGAGGAGTCGCAGGGCGATGCCGCCCAGCAGTCCTGGCTGCTGGACTGGACCCGCCGTAGCCGCTGGATGAAGGCGCTGTCCAACGCCTTCTGGGCGCGCATGCGGCGCGCGCTGGGCTGGTTCAGCGTGCCGTACGACGGCACCTCGATCCGCGCCCGCGCCAAGACGCCCGATCCGCGCTGGACGCGGGCCTGGGATGCGCTGCTGGCGGCCGGCGCGCTGCTGGCCACCTACAAATTGGTGCGCTTCGTTCACGAGGACGTGGGTTGGGGCGAAGTGCTGCACGTGCTCGGGCTGGGGGGCATCACCCTGGTGCGCGTCATGCTGCTGATCACGCTGGCCTCGGCGGTCTGGGTGCCGATCGCCGTCTGGATCGGGCTGCGGCCCAAATACTCGCAGCGGGTCCAGGCGGTGGCGCAGTTCCTGGCCGCCTTTCCGGTGAACCTGCTGTTTCCGGCGGTGGTGTTCGTGATGGTGGCGTTGAAGCTCAACCCCAACATCTGGCTGAGTCCGCTGATCATCTTCGGCACCCAGTGGTACATCCTGTTCAACGTGGTGGCGGGGGCCTCGACCATCCCCAACGAACTGCGGTTGGCGGCGGGCAACCTGGGGCTCAAGGGCTGGCTGCTGTGGCGCCGGGTCTACCTGCCCGCGGTCTTTCCCAGCTTCATCACGGGAGCCATCACCGCCAGCGGCGGCTCCTGGAACGCCAGCATCGTGGCCGAGTACGTGACCTGGGGCAATACCTCGCTGGTCGCGGATGGCCTGGGCAGCTACATCAAACAGATGACGGAGCTGGGCGATTTCCACCGCATCGCGCTGGGCATCGGCGTCATGAGCATTTTCGTGATGCTGTTGAACCGCTTTTTCTGGCGCAAACTGTATTTGCTGGCCGAAGACCGCGGCCGCTAGGAGTCTCTCGTCATGGATCCCATTTCCCTGATCGATCTGCATGACGTCGGCAAGTCCTTCCGGGCCGCCGACGGCACCCAGCGGCATGTGCTGGAACACGTGGACTTCACGCTGAAAGAGGGCGAAATCGTCGCCCTGCTGGGCAAGTCCGGTTCGGGCAAGTCCACCCTGCTGCGCATCATGGCGGGCCTGGTCAACGCCGACCAGGGCACGGTCACCTACCGCGGCCAGCCGGTGTACGGCCCGGCCTCGGGCATCGCCATGGTGTTCCAGTCGTTCGCGCTGTTTCCCTGGCTGACCGCGCAGCAGAACGTCGAGCTGGGCCTGGAGGCGCAGGGCGTGGCGCCGGCCGAGCGCGCCAGGCGCGCGGACGCGGTGCTGGACCTGATGGGCCTGGGCGGTTTCGGCGGCGCCCTGCCGCGCGAGCTTTCCGGCGGCATGCGGCAGCGGGTCGGCATCGCCCGCGCCCTGGTCATGAATCCCGATGTGCTGCTGATGGACGAGGCATTCTCGGCGCTGGACGTCCTGACCGGCGAGACGCTGCGCGACGACATGCTGGAGTTGTGGGAGGAAAGCCGCATTTCCACCAAGGGCATCCTGATCGTGTCGCACAACATCGAGGAAGCCGTGATGATGGCCGACCGCATCATCGTGTTTTCCAGCGACCCGGGACGTATCCGCAGCCAGGTCATGGTGGGCCTGCCGCGGCCGCGCGACGTGGATTCGGCGCCGGTGCGCGCGCTGATCGACGAGGTCTATGCGCTGATGACCATGCGGCCCGCGCACGACGTGCCGACGCCCTTGCAGCAAGGCCTGGGCTACCGTTTCCCGCAAACCGAAGTCGAGCGCATGGAAGGCGTGCTGGACGTGTTGGCGGAAGCGCCGTTCAACGGCCGGGCCGACCTGCCCAAGCTGGCCGAGGAGGCCGAGATCTCGGACGACGACCTGCTGCCGGCCTGCGAAGCGCTGGGCCTGTTCGGTTTAGCCCGGATCGACCGCGGCGACATCTTCCTGACGCCGCTGGGCCAGCGCTACGTGCTGGCCGAGCAGGCCCAGAAGCAAGCGATTTTCGGGCGCCAGCTGCTGGCGCACGTGCCGTTGGCCGCGCATATCCGCCACAGCCTGGAACAGGAGCCCACCGGCGCGCTGCCCGAAAAAGACTTCCTGGACTCGCTGGAAGAATTCCTCAAGCCCGACGAGGCGGAACGGGTGCTGAAGATCGCGGTGGAGTGGGGGCGCTACGGCGAGATCTATGGCTATGACTACCATACCGGGCTGCTGACGCTGCCCGCGCCCGACCCCGTCTGAGGGGCCGCCGCGCAAGAAAGCAGGGCGCCCGGGCCTGCCGGGCGCCGTTGGCTACAGGGCCAGGAATCCCGCGACGACCAGAATGATCAGGCCGTACTTGGTGGCCTTGTAGACCTTGCGGTTCCAGGCCTTGAAGGCCTTGCGCTTCTGGTCGATGACCCAGTGGGCGTGGGTCAGCTTGTTGATCGCGCCGGTCTGGTCGCCGCCGTCGTTGGGCGAACTGGCGGCGGACATCACGACGCGGCCGAACCAGCGGTTGAAGGCTTCGGCCCAGCGCCACTTCAGCGGGCGCTCCACGTCGCAGAACAGGATGATGCGGTTCTGGTCGGTGTGGTTGTAGGCTTCGTGCACGTAGGTTTCGTCGAACACCACGCTTTCGCCGTCGCGCCAGCTGTAGTGTTCGCCGTCGACGATGATGTGGCAGCCGTCATCGTTGGGGGTGACCAGGCCCAGGTGGTAGCGCAGCGACCCGGCGAACGGGTCGCGGTGGGGGTTCAGCTGGCCGCCGGGCGGGAGTTCGGCGAACATCGCGGCCTTGACCTTGGGCAGGGTCTTCAGGATGGCGACGGTCTTGGGGCAGAGTTCCTCGGCGGACGGGTGGCGCGCGTCATACCACTTCAGGTAGAAACGCTTCCAGCCGTACTTGAAGAAGGAATTGAAGCCGATGTCGTTATGGGTGTCGGCGGCCTTGATGCGGCGCAGCTCGGCCATCTGCATCGCCTCTTCGCGGATCGTCTCCCAGTTGTCGTCCAGCACCTTGAGTTCGGCGATTTCGCTGGTCGTCAGGTAGGGCGTGGTCGGAACCCGCGAGGTCAGCACCATGAAGGCGTTGACGGGGGCGAGCAGCACTGAATGGTCCAGCAATTGGCGGCCCAGCGGCAGCTTGACGCGGCCGCGGAAGTGCGCAAACAGGATGGCGCTCAGCCAGATCCCGGGAATTAGCCATTTCATAGGTGAATCTCGTGCGTAAATCTCATGTCAACAATGGAGGATGACGTGCAACGTGTATTGTTACACAGGCGCCCGCGTAGTCCTTTGCGCAACCGCATGGGCCTCGGCTTGGACCGCGTTGACTAGGTACAATTCCCTTTATGTCCGAAGAAGCCGTAACAACCCCGTCCCCATTTGTTCACCTGCGCGTACACTCCGAATTTTCGGTCGTGGACGGCATCGTGCGCATCCCCGACCTCATCAAGCGCGTGGCCAAGCTGGGCCAGCCCGCCGTCGCCTTGACGGATCTGTCGAACCTGTTCGGCCTGATCAAGTTCTACAAGGGCGCGCGCGGCGCCGGCATCAAGCCGATTGCCGGCTGCGATGTCTGGCTGTCCAACGACGACGACCCCGCCAAGCCTTTCCGCCTGCTGCTGCTGGTGCGCAACCACCAGGGCTACCTCAATCTCTGCGAACTGCTGACCAAAGCCTTCCTGACGAACCAGGGCAAGGGCCGCGCCGAGATCCGCCGCGAATGGCTGCAGGGGCAGGAGGGCCTGATCGCCCTGTCGGGCGGGCGCGGCGGCGATGTGGGCCAGGCGCTGGACGCGGGCAACGCCGTGTCGGCGCTGGCGCTGGCGCGCCAGTGGGCGCACCTGTTCCCGGGCAGCTACTACATCGAGTTGCAGCGCGCCGGCATGGACGGCGACGAAGCCTACACCCAGGCCGCCATGCGCCTGGCCAGCGAGGCCGGCTTGCCGGTGGTGGCGACGCATCCGGTGCAGTTCCTGGACGAGTTCGAATTCCAGGCGCACGAGGCCCGCGTCTGCATCGCCGAAGGCGAAATCCTGGCCAACCCGCGCCGCGTGCGCCGGTTCAGCAAGGAGCAATACCTGCTCAGCTCCGAGGAAATGGCCCGGCGCTTCGCCGACGTGCCCTCGGCGCTGGCCAACACGGTGGAAATCGCCAAGCGCTGCAACCTCAGCCTGGTGCTGGGCAAGCCGCGCCTGCCCAACTTCCCCACGCCGGACGGCGTGAGCCTGGACGACTACCTGGTCCAGCTGTCGGAAGAGGGCCTGGAAAAGCGCATGGAGTTCCTGTTCCCGGACGAGGCCGAACGCGCCTCCAAGCGCGAGCAGTACTACGAACGCCTGCGCTGGGAATGCAAGACCATCATCCAGATGGGCTTCCCCGGCTACTTCCTGATCGTGCAGGACTTCATCAACTGGGGCAAGAACAACGGCGTGCCGGTGGGGCCGGGCCGGGGTTCCGGCGCGGGCTCTCTGGTGGCCTATGCCCTGGGCATTACCGACCTGGATCCGATCCGCTACGACTTGCTGTTCGAGCGCTTCCTGAATCCCGAGCGGGTTTCCATGCCCGACTTCGATATCGATTTCTGCCAGGACAACCGCGAACGGGTCATCGACTACGTCAAGGAAAAGTACGGCCGCGCCGCCGTGAGCCAGATCGCCACCTTCGGCACGCTGGGCGCCAAGGCCGTGGTGCGCGACGCCGGCCGCGTGCTGGACATGCCCTATATGTTCTGCGACGGCCTGTCCAAGCTGATCCCGTTCAATCCGATGGATCCCTGGTCGCTCGAACGCACCCTGAAGGACGAGCCTGCCTTCAAGGACCGCTACGAACAGGAAGAGGAAGTGCGCGCGCTGGTGGACCTGGCGCAGCCGCTGGAAGGCCTGACCCGCAACATCGGCATGCACGCCGGCGGCGTGCTGATTGCGCCGGGCAAGCTGACGGACTTCTGCCCGCTGTATTGCCAGCCCGGCCAGGAAAACAGCGCGGTTTCGCAGTTCGACAAGGACGACGTCGAGGCCGCCGGCCTGGTGAAGTTCGACTTCCTGGGCCTGCGCAACCTGACGATCCTGGACTGGGCCGTGCGCTACGTGCGCCAGTTCAACGAGGACAAGCGCGACTTCGACGTCATGGCCCTGGCGCTGGACGATCCGGCCGCCTATAAGATCCTGTGCGACGCCAACACGACCGCCGTGTTCCAGCTGGAATCGCGCGGCATGAAGGAACTGCTGAAGAAGCTGCGGCCCAACACCTTCGAAGACATCATCGCCATGCTGGCCCTGTACCGTCCGGGGCCGCTGGAATCGGGCATGGTGGACGACTTCGTTAACCGCAAGCACGGCCGCGCCGCGGTGGATTATTTCCACGACGACCTGGAGAACACCCTCAAGAGCACCTACGGGGTCATCGTCTACCAGGAACAGGTGATGCTGATCTCGCAGATCATCGGCGGCTATTCGCTGGGCGGCGCCGACCTGCTGCGGCGCGCCATGGGCAAGAAAAAGCCCGAGGAAATGGCCAAACACCGGGAACTGTTCGAGCAGGGCGCCAAGGAAAAGGGCCACGATCCGGACCTGGCGGTCAAGCTGTTCGACCTGATGGAGAAGTTCGCGGGCTACGGCTTCAACAAGTCGCACTCGGCCGCGTACGCGCTGATCTCTTACCAGACGGCATGGCTCAAGGCCTACCATCCGACCGAGTTCCTGGCCGCGACCATGTCCTCGGACATGGACGACACGGACAAGGTCCAGATCTTCTGCCGCGACGCCCAGGACAACGGCGTCGAGGTGCTGCCGCCCGACGTCAATTTCTCGGGCTACCGCTTCGAGCCGGTCGCCGACAAGCACACCAAGAACGGCAAGCCGCCGCGCACCATGCGCTACGGCCTGGGGGCGGTCAAGGGCACGGGGCAGGGCGCGGTCGAGGACATCCTGCGCGCGCGCAAGGAAGGCGGCCCGTTCCAGAACCTGTTCGACTTCTGCCGCCGCGTCAGCAAGCAGGCGGTCAACCGCCGCACCATCGAAGCCCTGATCAAGGCCGGCGCCTTCGACACCATCGAGCCCAACCGGGCCGCGATGCTGGCCTCGGTGCCCACCGCCATGGAAGCCGCCGAGCAGGCGGCCCGCAGCGCCAACCAGGCCTCGCTGTTCGGCGACGACAGCGGCGACGTGGTGGCCGGCGAACTGGCCAAGGTCGCACCCTGGGATCTGCACAAGAAGCTGACCGAAGAAAAGTCCGCGCTGGGCTATTACTACAGCGGCCACCTGTTCGACGCCTGGCGCGACGAAGTGCGCCGTATCGTGCCCATGCAGCTGGTGCGGGTCGAACCGCAGCGCGACCTGCAATGGATGTGCGGCGTGCTGGCCAGCGTGCGCGTCATGATGACCCGCCGCGGCAAGATGGTCTTCGCGGTGCTGGACGACGGCACCGCGCAGGTCGAAATCTCGGTCTTCAACGAGCTCTACGAAAAGCACCGCAACCGCCTGCGCGAAGACCAGCTGGTGATCGTCCAGGGCAAGGTCAGCAATGACGACTACTCCGGCGGCATGCGCATCGTGGCCGAGCAGCTCTACGACCTGCAGCTGGCGCGCGAAGCCCGCGCCAAGTCCCTGCGCGTCAAGCTCAACGGCAGCGCCGACGCGGCGCGCCTGCGGCAGATGCTGAATCCGTTCCGGGCCGAGCCCGAGAACGGCATTCCAGGAGTGCCGGTCGATATCGTCTATACCAAGAACAATTTCCTGTGCACCGTCCGCCTGGGCGAAGAGTGGCGCGTCCGCATGGCCGACACGCTGCTCGCCAACTTGAATGAATGGACCAAACCCGATGGCGTGGAGGTCACTTATTGATGCCTAGCCTGCGTATCGTTCACTCGGAAGCCGCAACCAGCTTCGGCGGCCAGGAAGGCCGGATCTTCAAAGAGATGACCGCCATGCGCGCGCGCGGCCATCACATGGAAGCCATCTGCCAACCCAAGGCGCAATTGGCCGAACGTCTGTCGGACGCCGGTTTTCCCGTGCACACCCTGGAAATGGATGGCGCGGTGAATTACCTGAAGGGCATCGCCACCATCCGCGGCATCCTGCGCGAAGGCCGCTTCGACGTGCTCAATACCCACAGCCGGCGCGATACGGTCATCGCGGCCGCCGCCGGCCGGCTGGCGGGGACGCCGCTCATCGTGCGGACCCGGCACCTGTCGAACAAGGTGGGATCGCTATGGTCCTACACCTGTCTGCCGCACAGGGTCACGACGGTCAGTGATCATGTGCGCCAACACCTCATCGACCGTGGCGTGCCTGCTGGCAAGGTAGCCACCGTCTATTCCCCCATCGTGCTGCCGCCGCCCGTGGAACGCTCCACGCTGCGGGCAGAACTCGGCCTGGCCGATGACGACATCGTGGTCGGCTGCGTGGCCGTCATGCGCGCCACCAAGGGCCACAAGGACCTGATCGACGCGATCGCGCCGCTGATGGCCAGCCGGCCCAAGCTGCATCTGGTGTTCGTCGGTGGCGGTTCGCCGGTGTTCGAGCAGACCCAGGCCTATGTGGCCGAACTGGGGCTGCAGGATCGCATCCACCTGATGGGCATGCGGCGCGACGTGCCCAATCTGCTGGCGGGTTTCGATCTGTTCGCCCTGGCCACGCAGCAGGAAGCGTCCGGCACCGTCTACGTCGAGGCGCAGGCCAGCGGCCTGCCCGTGATCGGCACGGACGTCGGCGGCGTGTCCGAAATGTTCCGCGACGGCGAAACCGGCATCCTGGTGCCGCCCAAGGACCCCGAGGCGCTCACCGCCGCGCTGGTGCGTTTGATCGACGACGCTGATCTGCGGCGGCGCATGGGCGAGGCCGGCCGCAAGATGGTCTGGGACGAGGGCGTGTTCTCGCCCGCCCGCCTGGCGGAAACCACCGAAGCCGTCTATGCCAAATGGCTGGCGGAGCGCGCGGGATGAACGCCCCCAACGTTCCGGTGCTGATGTATCACCACGTCACGCCGGCTGGCGGCATGATCGCCGCCACGCCCGACGTGTTCGAGGCGCAGATCTCGCGCCTGGCCCGCGCCGGCTACCAGTCCTTGTCCGCCGATCAGTTCGCGGCCTACCTGGCCGGCGGCGCCGCGCCCGAGCGCTCGGTGCTGATCACCTTCGACGATGGCTACCTGAACAACTGGGTGCATGCGCATCCGGTGCTGGCGCGCCACGGCATGCGCGCGGTGCTGTTCACCATCACCGGCTGGATCGGCGACGGGCCGGTGCGCCCGCATGCGGGCCAGGCCGGTCCCTTGCCCGCCACGCCCGACCACGACGCCTGCAAGCAGCTGGTGGCCGCGGGCCGGACCGACGAGGCCATGCTGCGCTGGAGCGAGATCGAGGCGATGCAGGCGGCGGGCACCTTTGAGTTCCATTCCCACACGCACTCCCATACCCGCTGGGACAAGGTCTGCGGCGCCGATGTCGACGCCAAGCGCGGCCATATTGCCCAGGAATTGCAGGAGTCCCGCGACACGCTGACGCGCCGCCTCGGCTCCGTCAGCGACCACCTCTGCTGGCCGCAAGGCTATTTCGACGCGGACTACGTGGCCGCGGCGCGGGCCGCCGGATTCCGGCACTTGTACACTACCGACCCTTTCGGCCAGAACACCCCCGGCGCGGATCCCGAACACATCTATCGTTTCGCGGTGCGCAACCAGGGCGGATCCTGGCTGAACCGGCGCATCTGGCTGTCGCGCGATCCCTTCTGGGGGCCGCGCTTTCATGCCTGGAAGGCCTGGAAAAAGCGTCTCAGGAATCGCGGATGAAGCTATCTGTCATCATCATTACCAAGAACGAGGTGGAGAACATCGCCGCCTGCATCAAGTCCGTGGCCTTCGCCGATGAATTCATCGTGGTGGACTCGGGCAGCACCGACGGCACCGTCGAAGTCGCGCGCGCCCTGGGCGCCCGGGTGGAAGTGACCCCGGACTGGCCCGGCTTCGGACCGCAAAAGAACCGCGCGCTGGACCTGGCGACGGGCGACTGGGTGCTGTCGATCGATGCCGACGAGCGCGTCACGCCGGAACTGGCCCAGGAAATCCAGGAAGCGCTGCGCGCGCCGCGCGCCGACGCCTACGAAATCGCGCGCCTGTCGAATTTCTGCGGCCGCGACATTCGCCACAGCGGCTGGTGGCCCGATTACGTGCTGCGCCTGTTCAAGCGCGGCACGGCGCGGTTCAACGACGTGGCCGTGCATGAGCGCGTGGTGCCGGCCAATGGCAAGCCGCTGCAGATGCGCGGCTACTTCCACCACTATCCCTACGACAACCTGGACGCGCTGATCACCAAGGTCAACCGCTACTCGTCCGACGCGGCCGCCATGATGTACGCCAAGGGCCGGCGCACCTCGATCTTCGGCGCGCTGGGCCACGGCTTCTGGACCTTTGTGCGGATCTACCTGATCCGGCGCGGCTTCCTGGACGGCAAGCACGGTCTGGTGCTGGCCGTGGTCGCCTCGGCCGGCAGCTTCTTCCGCTATTCGAAGCTGATGTTCCTGGCCGAGAAGAAGAAGTGAAGATCCTCTACACCAACTTCCACGCCGGCAACGGCGGCGGGCACGTCACCTACATCATCAATCTGGCCAAGGCCCTGTCCAAGGACCACCAGATCACGATCGCGGCGCCGGCCACCAGCCGCCTGTACCGTTACGCCAAGGCGATTCCGGGCGTGGCGGTGGAGGACATGCAGTACACGACGCGGCCCTCGTCCTGGTTCAAGGACCGTGCGCAACTGCGCCGCCTGATCAAGGCCGGCGGCTTCGACATCATCCACGCCAACGGCTCGGCCGACCACAAGCAGGTCATGCTGGCGACGCTGGGCATGCGCCACCGCCCGCGCATCGTTTTCACCAAGCACAACGACCATCCGCTGGCGAGCTTCGGCCATAAGTTGCGGGTGGCGCTGGCCACCGACCATGCCATCGCGGTCAGCGACTACGTCCATGGCCTGATGCAGCAGTCGCCCTACGGCAAGCGTCCCATCACCACCATCCGTCACGGCATCGACACCAATTTCTTCGCGCCGCCGCCGCCGGAAAGCCTGGACAAGCTGCGCGCCATCTTCTTCGGACCCGACTGGCACGGCAAGCTGCTGCTGGGCAGCGCCGGCGGCACAGACTACGACAAGGGCTGGCTGGACCTGGTGGCCGCGGTCGCCGCGTTGCCGCCGGAAGACCGCAAGCGCGTGCTGCTGATGGTGGCGGGCGACCCGCCCAACGAGGCCAAGCTCGCCCGGGTGCGCGAGTTGGGCATGATCGACCAGGTCCGCTTCCCAGGCTTGCTCGATGACGTGCGGGCGGCGCTGGCATCCTGCCATGCGGGTTTCGTGCTGTCCTACCGCGAAGCCCTGTCGTTCGCCTGCCGCGAGATCATGGGGTTGGGGCTGCCCGCCTTGGTCAGCGACGCGGGCGGGCTGCCGGAGAATGTCACCGATGGGGTCGATGGCTGGATCGTGCCCGCGCGCGACGTGCCCGCCATCACGGCCAAGCTGCGTTTCATGCTGGACCATCCCGACGCCGTGCGCGCCATGGGCGTCCAGGCACGGGCAACCAGCCTGCGGGACTTCAATCTGGAACGTTTCGCCGCCGCCACACTGGACGTATACCGACGCACGCTGGGATAGGGCCGGGCTTTATAATCTGTCCCTATGTCTATCCCCATACTCATGTACCACCAGATCGGCGAGCCCAATCCCAAGGGCACGCCGTTCCGCGGGCTGACGGTGCACCCCGACAGCTTTGCCCGGCAGATGCGCTGGATGCGCAGGCTGGGCTATCGCGGCTTGTCCATGCGCGACGTCATGCCCTATGTGCGCGGAGAGCGCCAGGGCAAGGTGTTCGGTCTCACGTTCGACGACGGCTACCGCAATGTGCACCATAACGCCATGCCGGTGCTGAGCGAACTGGGCTTCACCGCCACCAACTATTTCGTGGCGCACCAGTTCGATGGCGGCAATGTGTGGGACCTGGAAAAAGGCATACCCTTCTCGGCCCTGATGACCGTGAACGAGATGCGGGAATGGGCGCGGGCTGGCAACGAGGTCGGCTCGCACACGCTGGACCACGTTCATCTGCCGGAAATGACGCCCGACGAAGCCCGCCGCCAGATCGTCCAATCCAAGGACGAACTGGAGCAGGCGCTGGGCGCGCCGGTCACGGCCTTCTGCTATCCCTATGGCGACCACGGCCCGGAGCATCGGGTCATGGCGCGCGAGGCTGGCTACGACAACGCCACGCTGACCCAGCGCGGCTTGGCGGCGGCCTCCGACGATCCCTTCGGACTGCCGCGGGTGACGGTGTCGCGTTCCACCAACATCATCCGTTTCCTGCAGAAGTGCCTGACCCGGTATGAAGACTCCCGCCGGCGCGCTTGAGCGGCGCCTGCGCATCGCGCTGCTGGTCGATCGCTTCGGCAATCGTTTCGGCGGCGCTGAAGCTTATGGCGTGGAGTTGATGCGGGTGCTGGGGCAGCGCCACGACGTCTCCGTGGTGGCGCGCGATTTCGACAGCGATCTGCCGTTCCCCTTCTTGCCCGTGCGCTTTCCCGGCTGGCTACCCAGCTGGATGCGCGTGCTGTATTTCGCCTGGCGCGCCGACCGCCTGACCCGCGGCCGCTACGACATCGTGCATTCGCACATGAACGGCTGGGCGGGCGAGATCCAGGTCATGCACGTGACGCCGGTGCGCTACAACCGGCTGACCCGCGTCAAGCCGCTGCAACGCCTGACGGCCTGGCTCAGCCCGCGCCTGGCCACGTATCTGCTGCTGGAAAAGCTGCGCGTGCGCCCGGCGCCCGCGCGACGCGTGGTGGCGGTGTCCGGCCTCATCATGGACCAGCTGCACCGCAGCTACGGTCCGCAGCTGCCGGTGGACATCATCGCGCCCGGGGTCAAGCTGCCGACCGCGGCGCAAATGGAAGGCCGCGAGGCCACGCGCGCCAGCCTGGGGTGGGACGCCGACACCATCGGCTGCCTGCTGGTCGCTCGCAATCCCTTGCGCAAGGGATTGCCGGCGCTATTGGATGCGCTGGCGCAATTGCCGCCGCAATACCGGCTGTTGGTCGTGGGCGCGGACGAGCCGACTCGTGAACGCGTGCGCGCGGCGGGCGCCATCGCCAGCCGCGTCACGCTGATCGACCCCACGCCCGACGTCGCCCGCTACTTCAGCGCCGCCGACATCTACGCGCATCCGACGCTGAACGACAGCTACGGCATGGCGCCGCTGGAAGCCATGTCGCACGGACTGCCGGTCGTGGTGAGTTCGCCCGCTTACTGCGGCTTCGCGCAATACCTGGCGGCGGGCAAGGACGCGCTCATCCTGCAGGATCCGCGCGACGGCGCCCAACTGGCGCAGGCGCTGGAGCGGTTGGGCTCCGAACCCGCGTTGCGGGCGGCCCTGGCCGAACGGGGTCTTGAGATCGCGCGTGAGCAAAGCTGGGAAACGGTGGCGGCGCGCTACGAGGCGCTGTACGACCAGGTGCTGCAAGAACGCCGCTGAGGCAGGTCCAGGCGGCGTTGCGGCGTGGCGTCAATGGCCGGGCGCCGTCGCCCGTTCCAGTTCGCCCAGCCAGCGGATCGCATGTTCGCGGTCGGCGCCGCACATCTCGGCCTGAGGCTGCAGCCCGCCACAGAAATCCGGGCGCGACGGCTGGCCGAAAATCGCGCAGCGCATGTCAGGCAGCAGCTGGATACAGGGCACGCCGGCGGGTTTGCCTTGCGGCATGCCGGGTATCGGCCGGGTGATCGACGGCGCGATGCAACAGGCGCCGCAGCCGGGCCGGCATTCCAGCGCGGCGGGCGCCTGCAGGTTCAGACCCATCCGCGCAGCCAGTAGATGAACAGGCCCGCGTATTCCTTGAGAATGGAGCGGCTGGCGTCATAGGCGCGCTGATTCGGGAGCCACAGGGGCACGGAGCCATCGGCGGGTTCCACGATCTGCGGCGGCGCGGGGGCGGCGATCGCCTCCACGCCCTGCTTGGAAAAGGCCGCCATCGCACGCGGCATATGCAACGCGGAAGTCACCAGCAGCACCTTGCCGATGCCGCGCGCCTTGAGCTGATCCTCGGTCAAGGCCGCGTTTTCATACGTGGTGCGGCTGGAGTTTTCCAGGATGAGCGCCGTGTCTGGCACGCCCTGCTGGCGGATGGCGTGCGCCATGCCGCGGGCTTCGCTGACGTCGCCTTCCAGCGCGCCGCCCGACAGCAGCACCTTGGGCGCGCGTCCGGCCAGATAAAGTTGCGCTGCCGTGTCGATCCGGACCACGGCGGTTTCCTTGTCATACGGCAGGAACCAGTTGGCGCGCCCGTTGGCGGTGTTGCCGCCCAGCACCACGATGGCGTCGGCGGTCGGGGATTGCGCTGGCGGCAGATGCGGATAGCGGTGTTCCAGCGCGCCGCCGGCCCAGATCGACGTCGCGGGCAGAGACCAGGCCAGCGACCACAAAAGGCCGGCGACGATGAGCGAACCGCCGGTCTTGCGGAGCCGGAACAGACCCAGCACCAGTCCGACGGCAACCAGGGTCAGGCTCAAGTTGTAAGGAATGATCAGATTTGTGAGATAGCTGGACAAGGGCATCTTGAAAAAAATCCTGATTACTACGTCTCGTCCAGCAGAAGGTTGGCTTGCTGTTCAACCTCTTCGCCAGACGGCCATGCATGCTCCGAGCCTACGCAGACGGCGCGCGGCGACCACGGACCGGTGCGTCCCGGACGCGTGACGCCGAACAGCGTCAGTTCGCTGGCGTTGGCGGCTGCGGCGACGTGCGAGACACCAGAATCGTTACAAATCACCAGCGCCGCCCGTGCCGTCAACGCTGCAAATGCGCCCAGGGACAGGGGAGGCAGCAGCATCGCCGTAGGGGCATTGCGCCGCGCTTCCTCGGTTTCGGCCGGAGGAGGGCACATTACCACGGTATGACCGCGGGCCTGCAAGGCCCTGGTAAGTGTATCGAATCCCGGCCAGACCTTGATCTTGCCCTTGTGCAGACCCGTGGCCGTGGGCGCGATCAGCACGAAACGCTGGCCTGCCAGCCCGGCGGCTTCCAGCGCCAGATCGGCGGCGCTCTGGTGGGCGGACGTCAGCGGCAGGTCCAGGGTCGGACCGGGTTCGGCCGGGCCGCTGGGCAGGCCCCAGCGGGTCAGGGCCTCGCGGGTAAGGTGATGCCAGGACTGGACCGCGTGCAGCGAGTCGCCGGGTTTGGCAACGGGCCAGCGCAATAGGAAGCTGCGGCCGTCGTCGCGATAGCCGGCCGAGGGCAGTCCCGCCAGCCGGAACACCAGCGCGCTGGACAGCGAGTCCGGCAGCAGCAGTCCGCGGGCGCGGCGCCCCTGGGCGCCCAGGCTGCGGCGGTGGGCGCTGACCGCTGCCCGGTCCGGTCCGACCTTGCCGCGCATGGGGATGAAATCCTGCTTGGCCACGCCGTCCAGCAGGTCGCGGGCCCAGGGGCGGGCGCAGATCACCAGGGGCAGGCCGCTGGCGTGCAGGGCGCGCAGGCTGGGCAGGCTCATGCAAACATCGCCCACCCAATTGGGCAAGCGGACGTACAGGCAGCTGATATCGGACATGGAAGGGCGCTGGGCGCGTTAAGGCTGAAGGGGACATGGCCCGGGCGGCGACTTGTCGCGCAGCCGGTACAATTCTGGCCACAATTGTATAAAAGCGAGTGATTCCTTTGAATTCTGCCGCACGCAACGCGCCCGCGAGTTCCCAACCCGTCAAAGCCGAACTCTGGAGTCGGATCTACAGCCGCGTGGGCTCCTACTGGAAGGGATTGTTGCTTGCCGTCCTGCTGATGGCCGGCGCGGCCGCCACGCAGCCCGTCCTGGCAGTCATCATGAAGCCCTTGCTGGACGGCGGCTTTTCGGGCGCCAAGCCGTATTACGTCTGGGCGCTGCCGCTGGCAGTGGTTGGCCTGATCCTGCTGCGCGGCATCTGCAACTTCTTCAGCGATTACCTGCTGGCCTGGGTGGCCAACAACGTGCTGCTGGGCATGCGCAAGGATATGTTCGAGCGCCTCCTGGGCCTGCCCGACGCCGACTTCAAGCAGGGCGATACCGGCCGCCTGCTCAACCGCTTCACCATCGATGCCGGCAACGTTACGGGCTACGCCACCGACGTTATCACGGTGCTGGTGCGCGAAACCCTGGTCGTCGTCGCGCTGATCTGCGTGCTGCTGTACATGTCCTGGGTGCTGACGCTGATCATCCTGATCATGCTGCCGGTGTCGGTGCTGATCTCGCGCTTCTTTATCAAGCGCCTGCGCCGCATCAACCGCGAAACCGTCAACATGAACGCCGAGCTGACCCGCGTGGTCGGCGAAGGCATCGACGGCCAGCGCGTCATCAAGCTGTTCGACGGCTATGAAGTCGAACGCGGCCGCTTCGATTTCGTCAGCCGCCGCCTGCGCCGCTTCGCCATGCGCACGGCCACGGCCGATGCCGCCCTGACGCCGCTGACCCAGGTCTGCATTTCCATCTCGGTTGGCGCGGTCATCGCCGTGGCGCTCAGCCAGGCCAACCACGGCGCCCTGACCGTGGGCAGCTTCGCCTCCTTCATGGCGGCGCTGGCTCAGATTTTCGACCCCATCAAGCGCCTGACCAACGTCGCCGCCCGCATGCAGAAGATGCTGGTGTCGGCCGAAAGCGTGTTCACGCTGATCGACCAGGTACCCGAAAAGGATACCGGCACCAAGGAACTGGCCGAGCCCGTGCGCGGCAAGGTCGAATTCCGCAGCGTCTCCCATCGTTTCCCCGATGCCGACCGCGATACCGTCAACGGCATTTCCTTCACTGTGGAGCCCGGCCAGACCGTGGCCCTGGTAGGACGTTCGGGCAGCGGCAAGACCACCCTGGTCAACATGCTGCCGCGCTTTGTGCTGGCCGATAGCGGTTCCATCCTGGTGGACGACACGCCGATCGACGAGCTGACGCTGCGCAGCCTGCGCTCGCATCTGTCGCTGGTGAGCCAGGACGTGGTGCTGTTCGACGACACCATCGCAGCCAACGTCGGCTACGGCGCGTTGGGCAAGTCGAGCGAGCAGAAGGTGCGCGATGCGCTGGCGGCCGCCAATCTGCTGGAATTCGTCGAAGGTTTGCCGCAGGGACTCAATACGCCGGTGGGCGAGAACGCCGCCCGCCTGTCCGGCGGCCAGCGCCAGCGCCTGGCGATCGCCCGCGCGCTGATCAAGAACGCGCCCATCCTGATCCTGGACGAAGCCACTTCCGCGCTCGATAACGAATCCGAGCGCCAGGTCCAGGCCTCGCTGGAGCGCCTGATGAAGGGCCGGACCACGCTGGTCATCGCCCACCGCCTGTCCACCGTGCAGAATGCCGACCGCATCATCGTGCTGGATGCCGGCAAGATCGTCGAGCAAGGCCCGCACGCCGAGCTGCTGGCCGCCAACGGCCTGTACGCCTCGCTCTACAAGATGCAATTCCGCGACGACTGATCGGCCAGCCGCCTGGCCTGGCGGTTGTTCGTTCCTGTCGCATTTCCGGATTGCCAAGCGTCCGGATTGCCGGAAAATGGAGCCGGGCCTGCCGGCAGGCCCGGCCCCCGTCCGCTGCGGGCGGGGCGGCGCCCCGAGGCGCTTTGGTCCGCCGTGCATCTGGAGCGCCCCATGTCCCTGCCTGCCGAAGGCAATCAGCTAGTCAATGTCGTCGTCCTGCTGGGGGCTGCGGTCGTCGCGGTTCCCCTGTTCAAGCGCCTGGGGTTGGGATCCGTCCTGGGATACCTGGCCGCCGGCCTGGTGATCGGCCCCTTCGGCCTGGGCCTGTTCTCCGATCCCAAATCCATCCTGCACGTGGCCGAACTGGGCGTGGTGATGTTCCTGTTCATCATCGGCCTGGAAATGCAGCCCTCCCGGCTGTGGAAGCTGCGCGGCGAGATCTTCGGCCTGGGCGTCGCACAGGTGCTGGCCTGCGGCGGCCTGCTGACGGTGGTCGGCCTGCTGGCGGGGCTGTCGGGGCCGGCGGCTTTCATGGCCGCGATGGGTTTCGTGCTGTCGTCCACCGCCATCGTCATGCAGATACTGGGCGAACGCGGCGACACTGCCAGCGCGCAGGGCCAGCGCATCGTCTCGATCCTGCTGCTGGAAGACCTGGCCATCGTGCCGCTGCTGGCCCTGGCGACCCTGCTGGCGCCGGCTGGCAATTCCAGCCATGGCGATCCGTGGATACAGTCGGCCATCGCGGTGGCGTGCATCCTGGCATTGCTGGCCGCCGGCCGCTGGCTGCTCAACCCGCTGTTTCGCCTGCTGGCCGCCGCGCATGCGCGCGAGGTCATGACGGCAGCCGCCTTGCTGGTGGTGTTGGGCGCGGCGCTGCTGATGGAATTGGGCGGCCTGTCGATGGCGATGGGCGCCTTCCTGGCAGGCGTGCTGCTGTCCGAATCCACCTTCCGCCATCAGCTGGAGGCCGAAGTCGAGCCGTTCCGCGGCATATTGCTGGGCCTGTTCTTCCTGGGCGTGGGCATGTCGCTGGACCTGTCGGCGGTGGCCCGCGAATGGCCGCTGATCCTGGCCGCGGTGGCGGTGTTCATGCTGGTGAAATCGGTGGGCGTGTACGTGGTGGCGCGGGTGCTGCGCGCGACCCACGCCGAGGCCATGACCCGCGCGGCCCTGCTGGCGCAGGGCGGTGAATTCGCTTTCGTGCTGTACGGGGCGGCAGCCGCCGCCGGCATCTTCGATGCCCACACCGGCGCCGTGCTGACTGCGGTCGTTATCATTTCCATGGCGCTCACGCCGCTGTGCGTGCTGGCGTTGCGCTGGCTTCTGCCCAAACCGCAGCCTTCGATGGAAGACGTGGATGTGGCCAAGGATCTGGAGGGCTGCGCCCTCATCGTGGGCTTCGGGCGTTTTGGCCAGATCGTGACCCAGGCGATGCTGGCTCGCGACCTGACGGTCTCCATCCTGGATACCGACACCGACGCGATCCGGGCAGCGGCCAAATGGGGCGTCAAGGTCTATTACGGCGACGGCACGCGCATCGACATGCTGCGCACCGCCGGCGCGGAAAATGCCTGCGCCATCCTGATCTGCATCGACGACCCCAAGGCGGTCAACCACATGGTCAAGCTGATCAAGGCCGAATTCCCGCTGATACGGGTGGTGGTGCGCGCATACGACCGTATCCATTCGTTGGCGCTGGCCAAGGAAGGGGTCGACTACCAGGTGCGCGAAACCCTGGAATCGGCGCTGGCCTTTGGCGAGGCCGCGCTGCGCGTGATCGGCGTGCCACCCGATGAAGCCGCCGAGGTGGTGCAGGATGTGCGCAGGCGCGACACCGAGCGTTTCGACCTGGAGGTGGCCGGCGGGCTGTTCGCCGGCCGCTCGCTGCTTTACGGCAATATGACCAGCGCCCCGGACGGCCGCAACGACCAGCCCGACCGGGAAGCCGAGAGCGCCGCGCCCAGCCCGTCGGTGTAATAGACTATTTCCTGATCGTTGCATTACTTTTCGCATCATTTCACGCGCAGGCGCTGGTGGCTGAGGTAGATTTATCCGCACTGACTCGTCATCCATGACGAGCATTTGCCAGGGGGCTGCCATGCTGCAATCGGATCGGATTTCCACGACACCGCACGCTGTTGGAGTAGAACTGGCCCGGCGGCAGGCCCGGGCCTTGCGATGCGGATTTTCGGCGGGCTCCATGCGCCAATTGGTGTCGCACACGGGCGGAACCGGCCCGGCATGGTCGATCGGCGCGCACCGCGAAACCGACAGGGCCAAGGGCGCCAAGGCCTTTCCCTTCCGCATCGCGGCGGTCGCGGCGACCTGAGGAAGCTGCGGCGCTGGGGTTTTTTAGGGGCGGATCTTGCGCGGCTTGTCCGGCGGCGGCATCATCTGCGGCGTAAATCTCTGCCGGAATGATCCGCGTCCCCCGGACGTCCCCGGCGTAGGAGCGCCGTATTGAAGTCTCGCGGGTTTGTGCAACGCGCCCTGTATGCGTTGGCGGTGCTCGTCGCAATCGGCATCTGCGCGGCCGCGGTCGCGCTGCTCTGGATCGACCGCCGCGCCACCTGGGACGCCGCCCACGCTTCGGCGCGCAACATCACCGGCGTGCTGTCCGCGGACATCAGCCGCACCCTGCATGTCTACGACCTGTCGCTGCAGGGCATGGCCGAACGCCTGCGCGAACCGGGCCTGGCTCAGCTGGCGCCTGAAACCCAGCACCGCTTCCTGTTCGACCGGCCATCCACCGCCGAATACCTGGGCGCCGTCGTGGTGCTGGATAAGGACGGCAATATCCGTTACCACTCCGGGGATCTGGATGCGCCGGATGTGAGCTTCGCCGACCGGGATTTCTTCCAGGTGCATCGCGATGCCGACGACGTCGGCATGTATGTCAGCAAACCCTACCGCAGCCGCCTGCGCGGCGGCGACGAGAGCATCGCCATCAGCCGGCGCCTGTCCAATCCGGACGGCAGCTTCGCCGGCGTGGTGGGCGGTTCGCTGCGCCTGGCCTATTTCCGCGACCGCTTTGCCGCGCTGTCGATCGGCGAGCGCGACGAAATAAGCGTCTTCCGCAACGATGGCCTGGTGTTGTTGCGCGCCCCATATTCCCTGAACGACCTGGGCAGCGACATCGGCATGGCGCTGGATTTCCAGCAATTCCTGATCCGCCGCGAAGGCTCGTTCGTCGGCGCGCTGTCTCCAGACGGCGTGAACCGCTACTACACCTTCGCCAGCATCGAGGACACGCCGCTCATCATCGACGTGGCCATGGACGTGGACGAGCTGATGGAGCCCTGGGACCGCCGCGCGCTCTTCATCATCCTGGTCACTACGGCGCTGCTGCTGTCGGTCGTGGCGCTGATCGTGCTGTTCAGGCGCGAGATGATCCTGCGCAAGGCGGTCGAGACGCAGCTGGCGATACAGGCGCGCACGGACGGGCTCACCGGCCTGGCCAACCGGCGCGCGTTCGACGAAACGCTGGAGCGCGAATGGCAGAATGCGCGCCGCGAGCGCGTGCCGCTATCGCTGCTGTTCCTGGATGCCGACCATTTCAAGCGCTACAACGATCGCTACGGCCACCAGCAGGGAGACCAACTGCTGGCGACGCTGGCGCGCGTCCTCAAGAAAAAGGCCCGGCGTCCACGCGACCTGGCGGCGCGCTATGGCGGCGAGGAATTCGTCGTGCTGCTGCCCAATACCAGCCGCCAGCGCGCCGCGGAGATCGCGGAGAGCATCCGGCGGGCGGTTGCCGGCCTGAAGGTGCCGCACGCGGACGCCGCCGCCGGCATCGTCACCATCAGCGTCGGGGTCGCGACCGCTGTGCCGCAGGGCGACGATACGGTCGCCGGCCTGGTGGAGGCGGCCGACGAGGCCGTCTACCAGGCCAAGGAGTCAGGCCGCAATCGCGTGGCAATGGCCGGGTCTTGATCCGGCGCTGAATGAAAAAGCCCCGCCGCGCTCATCGCGCGGCGGGGCTTTTTCGATCCTGCGTGGCTTAGCGGCCGACCATGACGGCCTGCATGCGCGTTTGCGCCTGTTGCACGTTCTTGGCTTGCGCGTTCAGGTCCTGCAGCAGCTTGTTCAGCTCGGCTTGCACGGCCGGATCCTGTACCTTGACGATGGGACCGGAAATGTCGATCTGCGCGGCATGCGCGGCAACGTAGTCGGCGATCTTCAGGCTGCTGTCGAAGGTTGCGTTCAGCTGCGGCAGCACGTCGCGGAAGGTGTCGGCCGGCAGGCTCACGGTCTTCTCGTAGGCCTTGTCGTACACCGCCTTCAGGTCTTCCGGCTGCTTGAGCTGAGCGCGCGCGGCGTCGGCCTTGGCCTGCTGTTCCTTCAGTGCCGCGCCCATTTCATTGAGCGAGGCTTGCACGGTCTTGAGGTCGTCGCGACGCGTCACGATATCGTTCAGCGAACGCATGGAGCCTTTCTGCATGATGCCCGACAAGGGCTTCACCGAAGCATCCATGCCCGCATTGAAGTCGGTGATCACCGCATATTGCGCAGCGTAGTCGCCGAAGGACTTCTTCTCTTCATCCGTCAACTGCGGGACGCGCACGCCGGGCTTGTCGACGATGCGGGTCTGCAGGAACTGCGTGAACGCGGCACGCTGTTCGGGTTCCTTGTTGCCGCAAGCGGCCAGCATCAACGGCAGCGCTGCGGCCAAGACGAGGAACGGACGGAATAGGGACTTCATCGCATCGAACTCCTAAAAGCGAAAGAAAGAAATTTTCAGGGTATACCCTGAAGGCGCCCGCAGCTTATCGGGTCGCCTTCCTTGCCGCCATCGCTTTCAGAATTGTTTGCAATCGAATCTTTAAGACACAAAATCCACACATAATGAAGTGAAGTCGCGCCCGCTACCTGTTACGCGTGCGCGCGTGTTCCAGTTATTCCTGGACGGCGATTTCCCGCAATGCCGCGGTCAGCAGTTCCGCCGACCGCGACAGCGAGCGGCCCGCGCGCCGCAGGATGCCGATGTGCCGATATAACGGCGGACTGCTGATGGAAACGCAACGCAGGCGGTTGGTATCGCCTTCGCGGGCAGCCAATTCAGAAAGAATGGCGACGCCCAATCCTTGCCCCGCCATCGCCAGCACGGTCGAGTTGTAGACGACCTCATAGGCCGCCGGCAGCGAGATTTTCAATTTGTCGGCCGCCGCCTCGATATGCGTGCGGATGCTGCTTTCCCGCACCGGCAATATCAACGGATGCTCGGCCAGATCCTTGAGCGTCACGGTGTCCGGCGCGGCCCAGGGATAGTCATGCGCCATGTAGGCGCAAAAGCGGTCGGTCACCAGTTGCTCCCAGACCAGCTCCTGATCGCGCTTGATCGGACTGCCGATACCAAAATCGACCTCGCCGCTGCGAGTCATGTCGTTGACGCGGGAGGCCACGGTGTCCCGCACGCAGACGGTGATCCGCGGGTAGTCGCGGTTCAGCCTATGGATCGCCTGCGGCAAGAGGCCGGCGGCCAGGGAGGGCAGCACGGCAACGGTCACCGTGCCGCGTTCCCGGTCGCTGGTGTCGCGGGCCTGGGTCACCAGGTCTTCGATTTCAGCCACCAGTTTTTCGATCCGCGGATAGAGCTCCTGGCCCCGCGGCGTCAGGCTGACGCTACGGTGGTTGCGGTCGAACAGCCGCGTGCGCAGATGGGACTCGAGCTGCTGGATCTGTATGGTCAGCGCCGACTGCGAAATATTCAGTTCGTGAGCCGTCCTGGTGAAGTTGCCTAAACGCGCGATCGTGAGGAAAGCGCGTAACTGCTTGAGATCACTCAACATTATCGAAACTCCGAATCAAGACGCGAGGGCGCTGCGATCGTTTTTTTTGAAAAGAATGTTCCGTTATTTGAATTTTACGAATCGCATGCCGCTGAGTATATTTCCTATCGAACGCCTGGCTCAAAAAGGCGGCGAATAAATAAATGAGACAAAGAGGGAGGGCTCAGCATGGCCGGGTATTGTGCCTCACACCAGAGGCTTCAAACGCTGCAGCGAATAATGGATTCGATAAATGCCGCGGCTGAAAAGTGCGCCGGACTGTTTCTTATAGGAATGGTCCTGGCGATTTCAATTTCTGTATTTGTACGGCTGCTTTACACCTATACCGGCATTCCATTTTCCACGCCCTGGGCGGAAGAATTGGGCCGTTTCATGATGGTCGGCAGCGTCTTCATTGGCGGCGCGGTCGCCACCTACCGCCTGCGCCTGATCGGCGTCGATGCCTTCATCGGCATGGTGCCTGAGTCGGTCGCGCGCTGGCTGCGCGTTGTCGCCCATATCCTGACCTTGATGCTGGCCGTGCTGCTGGCCTGGAAGTCGATCAGATTGATCGAGCTTGGCATGAGGCAGACGTCGCCCGCGATGGAAATGCCCATGGCGTACATCTATGTGTTCATGTTCATCGGTTGTGTGCTGATGAGCCTGAATACCTTCGCGCATGTCATCAAGGAATTGATGAGTGTCGAAGCATCGCAGCCGGTCGGAGAGACGGAAAGAGCCGCCGCCGCCATGCAAAATAGTGAAGGAGGGGCGCTGTGATCCCGGTTCTGTTCTTATCGTTTACGGCGATCCTGATAATCGGCGCGCCCATCGTCACCGCCTTGGGCATGTCCGCCGCGTTTGCCCTGCAGGCGGGCGACCGCTCGCTGCTGATCGTGGCGCAGATGGCGTTTCAGTCGCTCGATTCGTTCAGCCTGATGGCCGTGCCATTCTTCATCCTGGCCGGGCATCTGATGTCCTCGGGCGGTGTCGCTGCCCGGCTGGTGCAACTGGCCAATGCCTTCGTCGGCTGGATCCGCGGCGGGCTGGGTGCGGTCGCGGTGCTGACCTCGCTGCTGTTTGCGACGGTTTCGGGTTCCTCGTCCGCAACTACCGCCGCGATCGGCTCCGTGCTGATTCCGGAAATGGAAAAGAAGGGCTACCCCAGGTCGTTCGCGGCTTCCATTGCCGCATCCTCCGGCGAGCTGGGGGCGATCATCCCGCCCTCGATCCCCATGATCGTGTATGCGCTGACGGCGAACGTGTCGGTCGGCTCGCTATTTCTCGCGGGCATCCTGCCGGGTCTGCTGATCACCGTGTCGCTGATCCTTACGGTCTGCCTGGTTGCCCGCTTCCAGGGCTTTGACGCAGTCACCGCGGTGAGCTTCACCGGATGGCTCAAGGGTGTCCTGGTCGCCCTGAAGGATGCGACGCTGGCGTTGATGATGCCGGTCATCATCCTGGGCGGGATCTACGGCGGGTTGTTTACCGCGACGGAAGCCTCCTGCATCGCCGTGTTGTACGGCCTCGCGCTTGGGCTGTTCGTCTACAAGGAAATAACGGTCAAGGATCTGCTCGGTATTTTCGCGCGCTCCGCGGTGATGTCCTCCATCATCCTGCTGATCGTGGCGTTCGCGGCCGTGTTCGCCTACCTGCTGACGATCAATCAGGTGCCGCAGCAGGTCGCTGCGATGCTCGGGTCGGTGACGACCAATCCGATCGTGTTCCTGCTGCTGGTGAACGTCATGCTGTTCCTGGTCGGCATGTTCATCGAGGCACTGGCGGCGATCCTCATTATCGTGCCCATCCTGGCGCCCATCAGCGTCACCTTCGGCATCGATCCCATCCACTTCGGCATGATCGTCATCACCAACCTGGCGGTCGGCATGGTGACGCCTCCGGTCGGCGTGAACCTGTTCGTGGTGTGCGAAGTCGCCCAGTTGAAAATGCACCAGTTGGCGAAGTATCTGGTCATTTTCCTCGCCGTCCTGGTGCTCGATGTCCTGATTATTTCTTACGTGCCCGCCATTAGTACCTTTTTCTTATAAAAACTAGATCGGCTGCCCGAGGACAGCGTCCTTTGGGCGGCTGGAAAACCGAGGAGATGGAAGTGAAGCTATTCAAGAAGATGTTTGGCGCCGGCGTCCTGAGCGCACTCATGTTTGCTACGCCGTCGCATGCGCTGAACATGGACGTCGGGCACACGCTCACGACCGACAGCCCGTTTCACGTAGGCGCGCAGAAATTTGCCGAAGTGCTGAAGGCGAAGTCGAACGGGAAAATCACGATTTCCGTGTTTCCGCACTCCCAGCTGGGCGGCGAACTGACCATGATCCAGGGCGCGGTGGCCGGGGCCACCGACCTGGTCATCACGGGTCAACCGACCCTGAACGGTATCGTCAAGGAATTCCTGGTCTTTGACTCGCCGTTCCTGTTCGACAGCGTCGACCAGGCCAACCAGATCCTCAACGGGCCGGCTGGCGACAAATTCATGGAAGTCCTGCCCAAGTACGGCCTGGTTGGCCTGGGCTGGTTTTCGGCGATCGAACGCAACGTTTTCGGCAACCGGCCCGTCAATTCGGCCGAAGACCTGAAAGGCATGAAGATCCGCGTCATCCAGTCGCCGGGCTATGTCGAAAGCTACAAGGCCCTGGGGGCGCAAGCCACTCCCATGGCCTATTCGGAACTGTATCTGGCCCTGCAGCAGAAGGTGCTCGATGGCGGCGAGACGACGCCGGACCAGTTCGTCTCGGATAAATTCATCGAAGTCTCCAAGTACTTCAACATGACGCACGTCAATATCCATCCAGCGCTGCTGCTCATGTCCAAGGACCGCTGGGACCGCTTCTCGCCCGCGGAACAGAAAATGATCAAGGAGTCGGCGGACGAGGCCATGGCCTATGCGCGCGACTATTACAAGAAGGTCTACGACGAGGGTATGAAAACGATGGAGCAAAAGGGCGTGTCCATCGTCTATCCCAGCAATCTCGATTCCATGGTGCAGGCCACGCGGCCGGTCGTGAAAAAGCTCGTCGGCGAAGCGCCCAATGGCCAGGCGCTTTATGACGCGCTGATCGCCGCCAAGCAGAAGCAGTAACCGGCGCAAACGGCATCGGCCCCGGCGCTTTCCTATTCAAGAGAAACTGGACAGATTGATGACACCCTTCAACCAACCCGAAAACCTGCGCGTGTTGATTACCGGAGCGGCCGGAAACATAGGCCTTTGCCTGCGCACGCATCTGCGCGGCCGCTACGCCTTGCTGCGCCTGGCGGACATCGCGCCGCAGGAACCGGCGCAGGCCGGCGAGGAAATCTGCGCGATGGACGTCCGGGACATCGAGTCCCTGGAGCGCTGCATGGAGGGTATTGACTGCGTCATCCATCTGGCCGGTATCCCCGGCGCCGATGTTTGGGAAAAAATCCTGCCCATGAATATCGAGGGTTGCTACAACGTATTCGAGGCGGCCCGGCGTCAGAACGTGCGCCGGGTGGTCTTTGCCAGCTCGAATCACGCTATCGGCTATCACCGCCGGGAAAAATTCCTCGATGACACCGTGCAGCCCCGGCCCGACTCGCTGTATGGCGTCTCGAAGGTGTTCGGCGAGGCCCTGGGCCGGATGTACGCCGACAAGTACGGCATGTCAGTCGCCTGCCTGCGGATCGGGACGTTCCGTACGCCCGACCGCCCGAGCGAGGCCCGCCAGCTGTTGACCTGGATCAGCCACCGCGACATGGCGCAACTGGCGGCGCGCTGCGTCGAACACGCGTCCTACCATTTCACGGTGGTCTACGGGGTGTCGAACAACCTGCGCAACCGCTGGGACAATTCCAACGCGAAATTCCTGGGCTATGCGCCGCAGGACGATTCCGAGGTGTTCGCCCCGGAAATCCTGGCTCAGAACATCCCCGAGGATCCCATCGCCGCCCAGTTCCATGGGGGCTTTTATTGCCCCTTGGAATTCGTCGGAACCACGGACAGGATTTCCTGAAATCAGACCAGGATGATGTCGTACTGTTCTTGAGAGTACGCGCCTTCCACTTCCAGCGAAATGCGCTTGCCCACGAAGTCGCCCAGCATCGCCAGATGCTGGCTTTCTTCTTCGAGGAACAGGTCGACCACCTCTTGCGAGGCGAGGATGCGGAATTCCTTGGGATTGAATTGCCGCGCCTCGCGCAGGATTTCGCGCAGGATTTCATAGCAGACGGTGCGCGGCGTGCGCACGTTGCCCCGCGCCTCGCACATGGGGCAGGGCTCGCACAACTGATGCGCCAGCGAGTCGCGGGTGCGCTTGCGCGTCATTTCCACCAGGCCCAGCTGCGTAAAGCCGTTGACGGTCATGCGGGTGCGGTCGCGCGACAGCGCCTTCTTCAGTTCGGCCAGCACCGTTTCGCGGTGTTCCTGTTCCTCCATGTCGATGAAGTCCAGGATGACGATGCCGCCCAGGTTGCGCAGCCGCAGCTGGCGCGCGATGGCCTGGGCCGCTTCCAGGTTGGTCTTGAAGATGGTGTCGTCGAAATTGCGGCCGCCCACGAAACCGCCGGTATTGACGTCGACCGTGGTCAGCGCCTCGGTCTGGTCGATGATCAGATAGCCGCCCGACTTCAGGTCCACCCGTCGAGATAGCGCCCGGGCAATCTCATCGTCCACGTTGGCGGTGTCGAACAGGGGGCGCTCCCCGCTGTAGTGCTGGATGCGGCCCACGACCGAGGGCGTATAGATGCGCGCCCATTCCAGCATCGCGGCGCTGGTCGTGCGGGAATCCACAAGAATGGTGCCGGTGTTCGGGCCCACCATGTCGCGCAGCACGCGCTGCGCCAGGGTCAGATCCTGGTGCAGCAGGGCGGGGGCGGGCTGGGTGCGAGCCGCCGCCTGGACGCTGCTCCACAGTTTGCGCAGATACTCCAGGTCGGCAGTCAATTCCTCGTCATTGGCGCCTTCGGCCTGTGTGCGGACGATGAAGCCGCCTTTTTCCTCTGCCGGCATCAAGGCCTGCAGGCGTTCGCGCAGCTGGATGCGCTCGGATTCGTCGTCGATCTTCTGCGAAATGCCGATATGCGGATCGTGGGGCAGGTAAACCAGCATCCGGCCGGCCATGCTGATCTGGGTGGAAAGCCGTGCGCCCTTGGTGCCCAGGGGATCCTTGACCACCTGAACCATGATGGTCTGTCCCTCGAATAACAGCTTTTCGATCGGAGTGGGAGTCAGTCCCTGGCTTCTTTCACCGCGGTTCTCGCGCAGGTCGGCAATGTGAATGAAAGCAGCGCGCTCCAGTCCGATATCGATGAAGGCGCTCTGCATGCCCGGCAGTACGCGGACCACCCGCCCCAGATAAATATTACCGACATGGCCCCGCTGGATGCTGCGTTCCACGTGCAGCTCCTGTACCGAACCTTGTTCCACCAGCGCAACGCGGGTTTCGAAGGGGGTGACATTGATCAGGATATCTTCGCTCAGGGCGATGGCTGGGGGCATAGCGTGTTCGTCTCCAGTAAGGTGCGGCGTACAGGCGAATAGTAAACGTAGGGCAAGGTGGACGAGACAACTATCTATATGGGGCAACCGCGGGAATCACCACTATATATAGGGGAGAGGCGGCGGTGGCAGCGGTACAGGTCCACGGGTTCGCCGTTTTGCGCCACGCGAAAAAACTGTGCTATAGTCTCGCTCCTTCGCAGTTCGGACAGTTCTGAAGCGCGAAGCCAAGCAAGCACAACAGGTCGGGCAAGAAGATTCGAGCCAGGCCTGCCGCAAAGCAGTCAGAAATGAACGCCGCGCGGTTATTGCAAGGATTGCAGCAAGTTAGGCAAAAGCCAGTTGCACAATCTGCAAAAATCGTGTTATAGTCTTGGGCTTGGCAGTTGCCGAAAACTTAGGGTTAACCCTGATATTTCGATAGCTGCTAAGAGAGACAGGCCTGAAGAGGTCGCAAGCAAGAAAGCGAAACGCAGTATGTGACGCTGACTTGACAAGCGAAAAAAACTTCTTCATAATCTCGTTTCTCTGCTGCAAACAACGCGGCGCCAGCGAAAGCGGCGTAGCAAAGCGAGCAGGCAGTAAGTAGTACAGAATTTAGCAATACCGCTCTTTAACAATTAAACAACCGATAAGTGTGGGCGCTTGATGCGGGTGCAATGTGACTTCGGTCACAAGCACAATGAAATCAAGTGCTCACTAGAAGTGAAGTACCTTAGACGTCAAGTTTAAGAACATACCTCACTTCCTTTGAGTAGCGACGTATGACTCGACCCTTTCGGGGGTTAAGAAATACGAAACAAATACAGAGATTAAACTGAAGAGTTTGATCCTGGCTCAGATTGAACGCTAGCGGGATGCCTTACACATGCAAGTCGAACGGCAGCACGGACTTCGGTCTGGTGGCGAGTGGCGAACGGGTGAGTAATGTATCGGAACGTGCCCAGTAGCGGGGGATAACTACGCGAAAGCGTAGCTAATACCGCATACGCCCTACGGGGGAAAGCAGGGGATCGCAAGACCTTGCACTATTGGAGCGGCCGATATCGGATTAGCTAGTTGGTGGGGTAACGGCTCACCAAGGCGACGATCCGTAGCTGGTTTGAGAGGACGACCAGCCACACTGGGACTGAGACACGGCCCAGACTCCTACGGGAGGCAGCAGTGGGGAATTTTGGACAATGGGGGAAACCCTGATCCAGCCATCCCGCGTGTGCGATGAAGGCCTTCGGGTTGTAAAGCACTTTTGGCAGGAAAGAAACGTCATGGGTTAATACCCCGTGAAACTGACGGTACCTGCAGAATAAGCACCGGCTAACTACGTGCCAGCAGCCGCGGTAATACGTAGGGTGCAAGCGTTAATCGGAATTACTGGGCGTAAAGCGTGCGCAGGCGGTTCGGAAAGAAAGATGTGAAATCCCAGAGCTTAACTTTGGAACTGCATTTTTAACTACCGGGCTAGAGTGTGTCAGAGGGAGGTGGAATTCCGCGTGTAGCAGTGAAATGCGTAGATATGCGGAGGAACACCGATGGCGAAGGCAGCCTCCTGGGATAACACTGACGCTCATGCACGAAAGCGAGGGGAGCATACAGGATTAGATACCCTGGTAGTCCACGCCCTAAACGATGTCAACTAGCTGTTGGGGCCTTCGGGCCTTGGTAGCGCAGCTAACGCGTGAAGTTGACCGCCTGGGGAGTACGGTCGCAAGATTAAAACTCAAAGGAATTGACGGGGACCCGCACAAGCGGTGGATGATGTGGATTAATTCGATGCAACGCGAAAAACCTTACCTACCCTTGACATGTCTGGAATTCCGAAGAGATTTGGAAGTGCTCGCAAGAGAACCGGAACACAGGTGCTGCATGGCTGTCGTCAGCTCGTGTCGTGAGATGCTGGGTTAAGTCCCGCAACGAGCGCAACCCTTGTCATTAGTTGCTACGAAAGGGCACTCTAATGAGACTGCCGGTGACAAACCGGAGGAAGGTGGGGATGACGTCAAGTCCTCATGGCCCTTATGGGTAGGGCTTCACACGTCATACAATGGTCGGGACAGAGGGTCGCCAACCCGCGAGGGGGAGCCAATCCCAGAAACCCGATCGTAGTCCGGATCGCAGTCTGCAACTCGACTGCGTGAAGTCGGAATCGCTAGTAATCGCGGATCAGCATGTCGCGGTGAATACGTTCCCGGGTCTTGTACACACCGCCCGTCACACCATGGGAGTGGGTTTTACCAGAAGTAGTTAGCCTAACCGTAAGGGGGGCGATTACCACGGTAGGATTCATGACTGGGGTGAAGTCGTAACAAGGTAGCCGTATCGGAAGGTGCGGCTGGATCACCTCCTTTCAGAGCTTAGTGCTCGTGTTAAGCGTCCACTCTTATCGGTTGTTTGATATAGCTGGGATCAGTTGCAGGCTTGGGTCGAGGGAATCTTCCCTGGGTCTACAGCTTTCCTGACTGCTGATCCGAAAAGGTTTTTGGGTCTGTAGCTCAGTCGGTTAGAGCACCGTCTTGATAAGGCGGGGGTCGTTGGTTCGAATCCAACCAGACCCACCAAGTATTCTGCGCATGCGGGATATGGGGGTGTAGCTCAGCTGGGAGAGCGCCTGCTTTGCAAGCAGGATGTCATCGGTTCGATCCCGTTCACCTCCACCAAGTACTTGTGCCTGGTGATGTAGAGGCTAACTCATAGCGTCGTTGAAACGGCCTTATGAGTTAGGTTTTACCTGACAGCTATATTCGTTCTTTAACAATCTGGAAGAAGCACAACGAAAATGTACTTATCAAGTACTCGGCGCAAGCCGATGAAGATAAGTACGGGTTGTGATTGCATTAATTTTGTTCCAAGTTCTCAAGACTGGGGTGAATAACCTCAGACTGCTTTGAAACTTATGAACGGCACAAACGCTAATACTCAGGTCCTATAGCCTACAGCGTTATAGGATCAAGCGACTAAGTGCATATGGTGGATGCCTTGGCGATCACAGGCGATGAAGGACGTAGTAGCCTGCGAAAAGCTACGGGGAGCTGGCAAACAAGCTTTGATCCGTAGATGTCCGAATGGGGAAACCCACCGCAGCAATGCGGTATCCCTGGCTGAATACATAGGCCAGTGGAAGCGAACCGGGTGAACTGAAACATCTCAGTAGCTCGAGGAAAAGAAATCAACCGAGATTCCGAAAGTAGTGGCGAGCGAAATCGGAAGAGCCTTTACGTTTTAGCACGCAAGATAGTCGAACGGAATGGAAAGTCCGGCCGTAGCAGGTGATAGCCCTGTAGGCGAAATCTTGTGTGTGGAACTAAGCGTAAGAAAAGTAGGGCGGGACACGTGAAATCCTGTTTGAAGATGGGGGGACCATCCTCCAAGGCTAAATACTCGTGATCGACCGATAGTGAACCAGTACCGTGAGGGAAAGGCGAAAAGAACCCCGGAAGGGGAGTGAAATAGATCCTGAAACCGTATGCATACAAACAGTAGGAGCCTCCTTGTGGGGTGACTGCGTACCTTTTGTATAATGGGTCAGCGACTTACATTCAGTGGCAAGGTTAACCGAATAGGGAAGCCGTAGCGAAAGCGAGTCCGAATAGGGCGATTCAGTCGCTGGGTGTAGACCCGAAACCAGATGATCTATCCATGGCCAGGTTGAAGGCACGGTAACACGTGCTGGAGGACCGAACCCACTAATGTTGAAAAATTAGGGGATGAGCTGTGGATAGGGGTGAAAGGCTAAACAAATCTGGAAATAGCTGGTTCTCTCCGAAAACTATTTAGGTAGTGCCTCAAGTATTACTGCGGGGGGTAGAGCACTGTTATAGCTAGGGGGTCATGGCGACTTACCAAACTATGGCAAACTCCGAATACCCGCAAGTACAGCTTGGGAGACAGAGCACCGGGTGCTAACGTCCGGACTCAAGAGGGAAACAACCCAGACCGCCAGCTAAGGTCCCAAATTATCGCTAAGTGGGAAACGAAGTGGGAAGGCATAGACAGTCAGGAGGTTGGCTTAGAAGCAGCCATCCTTTAAAGAAAGCGTAATAGCTCACTGATCGAGTCGTCCTGCGCGGAAGATGTAACGGGGCTAAGCGATAAACCGAAGCTGCGGGTGTGCACTTTGTGCACGCGGTAGGAGAGCGTTCTGTAAGCCTGCGAAGGTGGCTTGTAAAGGCTGCTGGAGGTATCAGAAGTGCGAATGCTGACATGAGTAGCGATAAAGGGGGTGAAAAGCCCCCTCGCCGTAAGTCCAAGGTTTCCTGCGCAACGTTCATCGGCGCAGGGTGAGTCGGCCCCTAAGGCGAGGCAGAGATGCGTAGCTGATGGGAAACTGGTTAATATTCCAGTACCGTCGTACAGTGCGATGGGGGGACGGATCGCGGAAGATCATCAGGGTGTTGGATGTCCCTGTTGCTGCATCGAAGATGGCGCTTAGGCAAATCCGGGCGCGTAAATCAAGGGTGTGGCACGAGCGAGCATTGCTTGCGAAGTGATTGGAAGTGGTTCCAAGAAAAGCCTCTAAGCTTCAGCTGTACGAGACCGTACCGCAAACCGACACAGGTGGACGGGATGAATATTCCAAGGCGCTTGAGAGAACTCAGGAGAAGGAACTCGGCAAATTGATACCGTAACTTCGGGAGAAGGTATACCCCGGTAGTGTGAAGCGCCTGCGCGCTTAGCATGATGGGGTCGCAGAGAATCGGTGGCTGCGACTGTTTATTAAAAACACAGCACTCTGCAAAGACGAAAGTCGACGTATAGGGTGTGACGCCTGCCCGGTGCCGGAAGGTTAAGTGATGGGGTGCAAGCTCTTGATCGAAGCCCCGGTAAACGGCGGCCGTAACTATAACGGTCCTAAGGTAGCGAAATTCCTTGTCGGGTAAGTTCCGACCTGCACGAATGGCGTAACGATGGCCACACTGTCTCCTCCTGAGACTCAGCGAAGTTGAAGTGTTTGTGATGATGCAATCTACCCGCGGCTAGACGGAAAGACCCCATGAACCTTTACTGTAGCTTTGCATTGATCTGTGAACCGGCCTGTGTAGGATAGGTGGGAGGCTTTGAAGCGTAGTCGCTAGATTACGTGGAGCCATCCTTGAAATACCACCCTGGTTTGTTTGCGGTTCTAACCTTGGTCCGTTATCCGGATCGGGGACAGTGCATGGTGGGCAGTTTGACTGGGGCGGTCTCCTCCCAAAGTGTAACGGAGGAGTTCGAAGGTACGCTAGGTACGGTCGGAAATCGTGCTGATAGTGCAATGGCATAAGCGTGCTTGACTGTGAGACTGACAAGTCGAACAGGTGCGAAAGCAGGACATAGTGATCCGGTGGTTCTGAATGGAAGGGCCATCGCTCAACGGATAAAAGGTACTCTGGGGATAACAGGCTGATACCGCCCAAGAGTTCATATCGACGGCGGTGTTTGGCACCTCGATGTCGGCTCATCTCATCCTGGTGCTGTAGCCGGTCCCAAGGGTATGGCTGTTCGCCATTTAAAGAGGTACGTGAGCTGGGTTTAAAACGTCGTGAGACAGTTTGGTCCCTATCTGCCGTGGGCGTTGGATACTTGACGGAGCCTGCTCCTAGTACGAGAGGACCGGAGTGGACGTACCTCTGGTGTACCGGTTGTCATGCCAATGGCATTGCCGGGTAGCTAAGTACGGAAGAGATAACCGCTGAAGGCATCTAAGCGGGAAACTCGTCTGAAGATAAGGTATCCCGGGGACTTGATCCCCCTGAAGGGTCGTTCGAGACCAGGACGTTGATAGGTCGGGTGTGGAAGCGCAGTAATGCGTTAAGCTAACCGATACTAATTGCCCGTGAGGCTTGATCCTATAACACTGATGGTTATGACCTGGTGATGTAGCGTTCCAAGTGTCGTTCAATACAAAATCTGGCTGCGCCGTCAGCAGCCAGCCAACACCAATTACACCCCATCGTGCGTGATCATCGAGTCTGACTCTGATCGCCACGCGTTGTGTTTCTTCCAAGATTGGAGCAGTTGCCTAACCGCAGCCGCTCAACCAGTTACGCTTGACGACCATAGCGAGTTGGTCCCACTCCTTCCCATCCCGAACAGGACAGTGAAACGACTTTGCGCCGATGATAGTGGACGGACGTCTGTGAAAGTAGGTCATCGTCAAGCTTTTATTCCGCAGAACCCCACAGGTAACCCCTGTGGGGTTTTGTCTTTGTGGCGCCAGGCGTTGTCTGGCGATACCCGCAAGCCGCAGTCCCAATGAAAACCCCTCGCAGGATGCTCCTGCGAGGGGCAATGCGGACGCCGCGCAGCCTACTGTTGCGTGTACTGCTGGCGGTCGATGCCGTGGCGCTGCAGCTTGTCGTAGAAGGTCTTGCGCGGAATGCCCAGCGACTCCAGGGTGGCCTTGATGTCGCCCTGGTGCGCCTGGAGCGCCTCGCGGATGAGCTGCGCTTCGAAGCGCTCCATCCGGTCCGGCAGGCTCGCCGCGGCGTCCTGGGCCATGGAGGTTGGCGGGGCAGGGGTATTCAGCACGCCAAGAACGACACGTTCGGCGAAATGCGCGAGTTCACGCACATTGCCGGGCCAATCGTGCGTCATGACATGTTGCTTGATGGACGCCGGCATTTCCGGGATGTCGCGCTGGAAGCGGCGCGATGCGTGGCCGAGGTAGTGGGCAAACAGCAGCGGAATGTCCTCGCGGCGCTCGCGCAGCGGCGGAATCCGGATGGTGACGACATTGAGGCGGTAGAACAGGTCCTCGCGAAACTTGGCGCGTATGGCCGGACTGCCCAGGTCCTCCTTGGTGGCGGCGACCACGCGCAGGTCCAGATTGCGCACTTCGTTGCTGCCCAGGGGAGTGATCTGGCGGGATTCAAGCACGCGTAGCAGCTTGACCTGCACTGCCAGCGGCATGCTTTCGATCTCGTCCAGGAACAGCGTGCCGCCGCTGGCGTGCTCGATGCGGCCGATACGCTTCTTTTGGGCGCCGGTGAAAGCGCCGGGCTCGTGGCCGAACAGTTCGCTTTCGATGACGCTTTCGGGCAGGGCGCCGCAATTGATCGCGACGAGAGCGCGGTGCCTGCGGCGGCTCAGGCGATGCAAGGCGGTGGCAACGACTTCCTTGCCGGTTCCGGTCTCGCCTTCGACCAGGACGTCCACGTCCGCATCCGCGATATGCCGCAGCGTTTGCTTGATGCGCTGCATGGCGGGCGTGGCGCCGATGAAAGGCACTTCGTCGGCCTCGACGGCGAACGCGGCCTCGCGCAGCCGGCGGTTTTCCAGCACAAGGTGGCGCTTTTCCGCAGCGTGCATGATGGCGGTGATCAGCCTGTCGGCGGCATAGGGTTTCGCCAGGAAGTCGTAGGCGCCGTCTCGCATGCATTGCACGGCGGTGGCGATGTCGCCATGGCCGGTGATCAGGATGACGGGAATGTCGGGGTCGATGTCCCGCAAGCGCTGGAAGAGCTGTAAGCCGTCCATGTCGGGCATACGAATGTCGCTGACGACCACGCCGTCGAAATCGCGCGTCAGCGCGGGCAGCGCAGAGCGCGCGCTGGCATGCGCGTCCACGGCGATGCCATGCAGTTTCAGCGTCTGCGCATTGGCGCGCAGCAGTTCGTCGTCGTCGTCGATGAACACGGCGCGCGGCGAGAACGGCTGGCGCAGGCTGTCGTCGATGGATGCCGGTGCGGCGGGAGGAAATTCAGGAGCGCGGTTCATGGTGTAGCTCGGTAGCGTTTTGCCGGCCAGGCGCCTTGCGCAACGTCAGGATGAACATGGCTCCGCGGCCCGGGGCATGCGGAGCCGGAAAGACGGGATCGGCCGGGCCGGCGGCGATCAAGTCGCCACCGAATTCGGTGACGATGTCGCGGCAGATGACCAGCCCCAGCCCGAGTCCTTCGGCCTTGGTCGTGTAGAAGGGAGTGAACAGGTGCGCCCGCGCCTCGGCCGACAGGCCGGGACCGTTGTCGCTGACGTAGACTTGCACGGTCGCACCCAGGTCTTGCAGCGCGACGACGATGCGGCCGTCTGGCCGGCCTTCCAGGGCTTCCATCGCGTTTTGAAGCAGATTCACCAGCACTTGTTCCAGCCGTATGCGATTGGCCAGCACCTGGTAATTCTGATCCGCGGGCGGACGTTGCAGGACGATGCCCTGGCGCCGCGCCCGCGGGGCAACCAGCAGTAGCGCGCCCTCCAGGCAATCCTTCAGGCTGGCGGGTCCGATGGACGTGTCAGCCTTGCGCGAAAAGGCGCGCAGTTCCCCCGTGATGTGGCCGATCCGTTCCGTCAATGCGGCGATGGTGCCCAGGTTCTCCTGCGCCGAGCCTTCGTCTTGCCGGCGCAGGAATTCGGCGGCGTTGTCCGCATAGGCGCGTATGGCCGCGACAGGCTGGTTGATCTCGTGCGCCACGCCGGCAGCCACCTGTCCCAGCAGCGCGAGCTTGCTGGCCTGGACCAACTCCTCTTGCATGGTGTGCAGGCGGGCGGCGGTGCGCTGGCGCTCGTCCATCTCATCGACTAGTTGTTCGTTGACTTGCAGCAATTGAGCCGTGCGTTCGTCGACCAGGGAGGCCAGCTGTTCGTGGACGGCGGCCTGCTGTTCGGCGCGCTCGCGGTTGCGGTGGCGGCGGAAGAGAATGATGCCTACCAAGGCGGCCAACGCGCACTGCGCCAGCAGCGCGCCCAGCTGGGCGTTGGCGGTAGCCTGGTTGATGGCCGCCTGCACGGGTGATAACAGATGCAGCGTCCAACCTGGGGACTCGACGATGGGCAGCGTCGTGTGCACCATTGGCGTTCCTGCCGGGATCTGCGGCAGGGTTACGTCGGCGCGTATGAGCTGGCCGTGGCTGATGGGCTGCAGCTGCGGCCGCAAGGGCAGCGGCAGGAAGGGCGCGTCGCCGAATTGCAGGCTGGTGCGCAAGGTCCGGGCCAAGTCTGGGGTGAGCGGAGCCAGCACGTCGAAACGCCAGTCGGAAATACTGCCCAACAGCACCACGCCATGCTCGTCGGTGACGAAAATGGGCGAGACCGACTGGCGCCAGTCGGCCTCCAGGTCCCGGAAATCCACTTTCAGCACGACTACGCCCAGCAGGGCGCCGTTGACGTCGTCCACGCGCCGCGACAAGTACAGCCCGGCCTCGTGGCTGATCGTGCCCAGGGCGAAATGTTCGGCCGAGCCATGGGCTACCGATCCCTGGAAATAGGGGCGGAACTGGTAGTCCACGCCGACAAACGTGGCGGGTTCGCGCCAGTTGCTCGCAGCGATCGCAAGGCCTTTCTTGTCCAGCACGTAAATGGCGGATGCGCCTACGCCGCGGCTTAGCGTATCGAGCTTCTCATCCAGGGATTCGATCTGTCCGTACGAACCTTCCTGCAGCGCCGCGCGCACGTCGACATCGCGCGTCAGGACAAAGGGCAGCGCCCTGAACTTGTCCAGGTTGTTTCGCAGCAATGCCGCGTTGAGCTGGGCTGCCACGCGTGCCTGTTCCCCGGCATTCTTCAGCGCGCCGTCGCGCGCCCAGAGGGTGGCGGCGTGCAGCACCCCGTAGACGATGGCGACGACCAACAAGATGGCGATGGCCTTCCAGGGCCAAGGCCAGACGGGCGTATGCCGTGGGCGGCGCGGCTGGCTGGCCTGGTCCGGACCGGGCCAGGCATCGCGGGGGGAGGAGCGGGTCGACATGGGATGTGCGGTTTTTCGCACATTCTATATCTATTTTGTGTGAAATTCCGCCAAAAATCGTCGGGCCAATGCGCTGGGGAAGAAAAAAGTTCTTTTCTGATCAAGGGCTTGGAGCTCAGGCGCGGGGCTGGTCGATGTTGGCATGCCTCTTGCATTAGTAAAGCCAAGCCTGGTGGAGTCGTCTGCCGGGTGAAATCGGCTTGCGGCGAGACGCGCTGGCCAGAAAACAGATAACGCCCCGTCGCCCGCGCTGAATCGCCCGGAGCAAGGGGCCTTGGTGGGGACAATCCCAATGATCGACGTGGATCAAGTCGCGCCCGCGCGCAAGCTCAAGTTCTATCAAATCCTTTATGTGCAGGTGATTTTCGCCATCGTGGTGGGCGTGCTGCTGGGCGCGTTCAAGCCCGAGCTTGGCCAGCAGATGCAACCGCTGGGCGACGCCTTCATCAAACTGGTGAAGATGATCATCGCGCCGGTGATCTTTCTGACCGTAGCCACCGGCATCGCCGCGATGAGCGACCTGAAGAAGGTCGGTCGCGTGGCGGGCAAGGCCATGCTGTACTTCCTGGTGTTCTCGACGCTTGCGCTGATCGTAGGCATGATCGTCAGCCACATCGTCCAGCCGGGCGCCGGCATGCACATCGACCCCAAGACGCTGGACGAGAAGGCAGTGTCAGGCTACGTGGCCAAGGCGCATGACTCGACGATCACGGGCTTCCTGATGAACGTGATTCCGACCACGATCTTCAGTCCGTTTGTCGGCGGCGACATCCTCCAGGTGCTGTTCGTGGCGGTGTTGTTCGGCATTTCGCTGGCCATGGTGGGCGAACGCGGACAGCCGATACTGAACTTCATGACCGCCCTGGCGCAGCCCGTCTTCAGGCTGGTCGCCATCCTGATGAAGGCCGCGCCCATCGGCGCCTTTGGCGCGATGGCCTTCACCATCGGCAAGTACGGCATCAAGTCCGTCATCAATCTGGCGATGCTGGTAGGTACGTTTTACGCAACCTCGGTGCTGTTCGTGGTCGTGGTGCTGGGCCTGGTGGCGCGCTACAACGGCTTTTCGATCCTGAAGCTGGTGCGCTACATCCGCGAAGAACTGCTGCTGGTGCTGGGCACCAGTTCGTCCGAAGCCGCGTTGCCCACGCTGATGCAGAAGATGGAACGGGCCGGCTGCTCGAAGTCGGTGGTCGGGCTGGTCGTGCCCACCGGCTACTCGTTCAACCTGGACGGCACCAACATCTACATGACGATGGCGGCGCTGTTCATCGCGCAGGCTTGCGACATTCCGCTGTCGTTGGGCGACCAGATCCTGCTGCTGCTGGTGGCGATGCTGAGCTCCAAGGGCGCGGCGGGCGTGACCGGGGCGGGCTTCATCACCTTGGCCGCTACCCTCTCGGTGGTGCCTTCCGTGCCGGTCGCCGGCATGGCGCTGATTCTGGGCGTGGACCGCTTCATGTCGGAATGCCGCGCGCTGACCAACCTGGTCGGCAACGCGACTGCCGCCGTGGTCGTGGCGCGCTGGGAAGGGGAACTGGATAAGGAACAGCTGCATGCCGCGCTTGAGGGCGAGCTGCAGCCCGTGCCCGTGCCTGCCCCGGCTCCGGTTCAGGAAGCGCCGAGGACTGGCGGCCTACCCATGGGGCAGCCGATGCAGCACGGCTGAAGCGGTGTAGATCCGCAGTCGCCTGCGCGCGGCCGCGTCTGTTGATGCGGCGGTGCTGCCCGGCGGTAAAAAGAAAATCCCCCGGACCTTGACGGTCTCGGGGGATTTTTTCCGGCAGGACGCCGCAGCTTTCAGGGCACCTGTATACCTGCCGCGCGCAACAGGTTCGCGGTTTCGAACAAGGGCAGGCCCATCACGCCGGTGTAGCTGCCGGCGATATGTGAAATGAACGTGCCTGCCAGGCCCTGGATGCCATAGGCGCCGGCCTTGCCGTAGGGTTCGCCGCTGTCGCAGTAGCGGCCGATTTCCTCATCCGTCAGCTCGCGCATGCGGACTTCGGTGAGGGACACGGCCTCCAGCAACTGGTTTCCAGTCCAGACGGCGACAGCGGTATGCACTTCGTGGGTGGAGCCGGACAGGGCCCGCAAAATGCGCATGGCGTCGTCGCGGTCGGCCGGTTTGCCCAGTACCGCGCCCGCCAGGATGACGGTGGTGTCGGCGGCCAGCAGCGGCAGTTGCGGCAGGTCCTGGCTGAGCATCCAATCGCGTCCGCGCAAGGCCTTGTCGCGCGCAGTGCGTTGGACGTAGTTGGCGGCGCTTTCGCCAGGGTGCTGGGGTTCGTCCTCGCCCGGCGGGGCGGGTACGAGCAGGACTTCGTGGGCCAGGCCGACCTGGGTCAGCAGCTCGCGCCGCCGGGGACTGGCGGAGGCAAGGTAGAGGCGCGCGGAGGTTGCGGTGTCGGTCATGCGTCAGCGGGATGGGCGCCGGCCCGGCCAGAGGGTCAGGCGCGGTGGTAGGGATGGTTCGTCATGATGGCCCAGGCCCGGTAGAGCTGTTCGGCCAGCACCACGCGCACCATGGGGTGCGGCAGCGTCAGCGAGGACAGGCGCAATTGGCCGGAACAGGATGCCTTCAGGTCGGCATCCAGCCCGTCCGGGCCGCCGACGAGAAAAGCGACATCCTGGCCGCCTGCGCGCCATTGTTCCAGCTTTTGCGACAACGCCATGGTGGTGAGGTCGCGTCCGCGTTCGTCCAGCGCCAGGCGCAACGCACTGGCGGGCAGGGCGGCTTCGATCCGCTTGGCTTCCGCCGCCATCATCTGGGCGGGGGTTTTACCGGTGGTGCGGGGTTCGGGTTTGATTTCGCGCAGTTCCAGCGCGCAGTCGGCCGGCAGGCGCTTGGCGTAGTCGTCCCAGGCGGTTTGCACCCAGTCCGGCATGCGTGTGCCCACGGCCACGACGATCAGCTTCACGGCGCGCTCAGTACTCGGCGTCGTGCGCGCCGTCGTTGGCGACCGGCGCGGGGCGGGTGGACTCGGGCAGGAGCTTCACGCGCACCGGCTTGCCGCCCCAGATTTCTTCCAGGTTGTAGTACTGGCGGATGGCGGGTTGCATGATGTGCACGACTACGTCGCCCAGGTCGACCACGACCCATTCGCCGGTGTCTTCGCCTTCGATGGTGATGCCGGAGAGGTCGAGCGCGCGGCCGCGGTCCGCGACGCTGGAAGCGAGGGCGCGGGTCTGGCGGTTGGAGGTGGCGCTTGCAATCACGACGCGATCGAACAGGCTGGTCAGATGCGTGGTGTTGTAGACCTTGATGTCTTGCGCCTTGACGTCTTCGAGGGCGTCGATGACGGCGCGTTGGAGTTTTTGTATATCCATAGTCAGTAAATATAACCCGCGGGCGGACAGCGGATGCTGGCCCCGTGGCGCTTTCAGCGCACCGCGGGTGTAGGTTTATCGGTAAAGATGGTGCGCCGCAATATACGCGGCCACCGGTGCGGCAAGCAGGCCCTCGGTCGATTCGCCTTGCGCCAGGCGCTGGCGGATCTGCGAGGCCGAAACCGGCATGGGAGCAAAAGGCAGCTCCTGCAGTTCGCGACCCTGGCGGCGCAGGTGTTCGGCCAGCGCCGGCGGGGCGGTGAGTGCCGTGCCCGGGCGGGTGGCGACGGCCAGGTCCACCAGGCTGGCGATGTCCTGCCAGTCGCGCCAAGTGCAGAAATTCGCCAACTGGTCGGTACCCAGCAACCAGACATAGCGCGCGTCCTGGGGGAGGGCGCGCAGCGTGTCTATGGTGTAGGTCGCGCCGCCGCGTTCGATTTCAATGGGATTGACGATCAGGTGCGCATGGCCGGCGATGGCCAGTTGGAGCATGTCGCGGCGTTGTTCGGCCGTGGCGTGCAACGCCGCACGCTGCCAGGGATTGGCCGCAGGGATGAGCTGCACCTCGGCCAGGCCCAGCGTCTGCAAGGCATTTTGCGCCAGGGCGATGTGCGCGACGTGGACGGGGTCGAAACTGCCACCCAGCAGGCCGATGCGCTTCAAACCCAGTCCCGCGGTTTGAGGTAGGCGGCCAATTCGGCCTCGGGCGTACCCGCTTCGGGCTGCCAGTCGTAGCGCCACTGCGCCAGCGGCGGCATGGACAGCAGGATCGACTCGGTGCGTCCGCCGGACTGCAGGCCGAACAGCGTGCCGCGGTCGAAGACCAGGTTGAACTCCACATAGCGTCCACGGCGGTAGGCCTGGAAATCGCGCTCGCGTTCGCCGTAGGATTGGTCGCGGCGGCGTTCCACGATCGGCATGTAGGCCGGCAGGAAGGCGTCGCCCACCGAACGGGTCAGCGCGAACGAGGCGTCAAAGCCGGGAGCGTTCAGGTCGTCGTAGAAGATGCCGCCCACGCCGCGCGTTTCATTGCGGTGCTTGAGGAAGAAATACTCGTCGCACCAGCGCTTGTAGCGCGGGTAGTAGTCGGCGCCATGGCCAGCCAGCGCATCGCGGCAGGTGGCGTGGAAATGGCGGGCGTCTTCCTCGTAGGGATAGTAGGGCGTCAGGTCGATGCCGCCGCCGAACCAGAAGACGTCGGCCTCGTCGTGGCCAGGCCGCGCGGCGGCCAGGAACATGCGCACGTTCATGTGCGTGGTGGGCACATAGGGATTGCGCGGATGCAGCACCATGGACACGCCCATGGCTTCCCAGGAACGGCCGGCCAGTTCCGGGCGGTGCGCGCTGGCCGAGGGCGGCAGCTTGCTGCCCTGGACGTGGCTGAACAGCACGCCGGCCCGTTCGAACAGCGAGCCGCCTTCCAGCAGGCGCGACAGCCCGCCGCCGCCCTCGGGGCGGACCCATTCGTCGGTACGGAAGGCTGCGCCCTCGGCGGCTTCCAGGGCGCCGACGATGCGGGCCTGCAAGCCGGTGAGGTAGTCCCGGACGGAAGAGACGGGCAAGGCGTTCATTGACGGTTCCGGCTAGGCGTTGGGCTTGGACTTCTGCTGCGAGGGCTTGAGCGCTCGCCAGCCGATGTCGCTGCGGTACTGGCGGCCGTCGAAGTGGATGCCGTCGATCGCTTCGTAGACGCGGTCGCGGGCCATCTTGACGGAGTCGCCCAGCGCCGTGACGCACAGCACGCGGCCGCCGGTGGTCTTGACTTCGTCGCCGTCGAGCTTGGTGGCGGCGTGGAACACCATGCAGTCTTCGGCGTCGGCGGGCAGGCCGCGGATGACATCGCCGGTGCGCGGCGTGTTGGGGTAGTTGTGCGCGGCCAGCACGGCGCCCAGGGCGGTACGGCGGTCCCAGGTGATGTCGGCCTGGTCGAGCGTGCCGTCGACGGCATGCTCCAGGGCGTCCAGCAGGTCGCTCTTGACGCGCATCATGATGGGCTGCGTTTCAGGATCGCCCATGCGGCAGTTGAATTCCAGGGTCTTGATCTCGCGGTCGGGGTCGTCGCCCGGGGCGATCATCAGGCCGGCGTACAGGAAGCCCGTGTACGGGATGCCGTCGCGCGTCATGCCCTGCACGGTCGGCAGGATGATTTCGCGCATGATGCGGTGGTGCAGTTCCGGGGTGACGATGGGCGCGGGCGAATACGCGCCCATGCCGCCGGTGTTGGGGCCCTGGTCGCCGTCCTGCAGGCGCTTGTGGTCCTGGCTGGTGGCCAGGGCCAGCACGTTGCGGCCGTCGCACATGACGATGAAGCTGGCTTCTTCGCCCACCAAGCATTCCTCGATGACGACGCGCGCGCCGGCGGCGCCCATGGAGCCGTCGCCCAGCATGGCGTCCACGGCGGCATGCGCTTCTTCCAGCGTGGCGGCGACCACGACGCCCTTGCCCGCGGCCAGGCCGTCGGCCTTGATGACGATGGGAGCGCCTTCCTGGTCGATGTAGGCATGCGCCTTGGCCGGATCGGTGAAGGTTTCGTAGCGGGCGGTCGGGATGTTGTGCCGGACCATGAAGGCCTTGGCGTAGTCCTTCGAGCTTTCCAGCTGAGCGGCGGCCTTGGTGGGGCCGAAGATCTTCAGGCCGCGGGCGCGGAACACGTCGACGACGCCGGCGGCCAGGGGGGCTTCAGGGCCGACGACGGTCAGGGCGACGCCTTCGCGTTGCACGAAATCAGCCAATTCCTCGGCATTGGTGAACGGGACGTTCTCGATCTGTTCGGCGCGTTGCGTGCCGCCGTTGCCGGGAGCGACGTATACCTTGTGGACGCGCGGGGAGCGGGCCAGCCGCCAGGCGAGGGCGTGTTCTCGGCCGCCAGAGCCAATTACCAGGAGTTTCATGTTGCGTGGTTCTTAAGGTTGCCAGTCGAGCGCCGCAAGGCGCCAGCCCGTGGAGTAGGCCAGGATCCAGGCGGACCCGGATCCGGTGACAGCGTGGCGCCGGACAGGCAAGGCCCGCCCGGCGCCAGGGTAATGGGTTTACTGCGCTTCGTCGAAAACGACGTTCGTATAGACTTCCTGCACGTCGTCCAGGCCTTCCAGGGCGTCGAGCAGTTTTTGCATCTTGATGGCGTCTTCGCCGGCGAGTTCGGTCTCGTTCAGGGCCTTCATGACGATGCCGTCCACTTCGGCCTTCAGGCCGGCGGCGTCGAAGGCGCCGCGTACGGCGGCGTAGTCAGCCGGGGCGCAGACCACTTCGATCACGCCTTCCTCGTCGGTCGTCACGTCTTCGGCGCCGGCTTCGAGGGCGGCTTCCATGACCTTGTCTTCCGAGGTTCCGGGGGCGAACACGAATTGGCCGCAATGCTTGAACATGAAGGCGACCGAGCCTTCCTGGCCCAGGTTGCCGCCGTTCTTGGCGAAGGCGTGGCGCACTTCGGCGACGGTGCGGGTGCGGTTGTCGGTCATGCAGTCGACGATCACGGCTGCGCCGCCGATGCCGTAGCCTTCGTAGCGGACTTCTTCGTAGGCCTCGCCGTCGGCGCCGCCCGCGCCGCGCTGGATGGCGCGCTGGATGTTGTCCTTGGGCATGTTGGCGTCGGTGGCCTTGTCCCAGGCCATGCGCAGACGCGGGTTGCTGTCCGGGTCAGGGCCGCCGGCACGCGCCGCCACGGTGATTTCACGAATGATCTTGGTCCAGAGCTTTCCGCGCTTGGCGTCTTGGCGCCCTTTGCGGTGCTGAATATTGGCCCATTTGCTGTGTCCGGCCATGGCTTCCCAGGGTAATTTGTCTGCAAAAATGGCATTTTACCGTGCCAGCGCCCAGCGCGCCCGGGGGCGGACCGCATGTGTCCATATTGCCACGCGCACAAGCGGCGCAGCAGGCTCTACACTTGGGCATCCATCTGATTCCCTGGTCCGGAGAGCTGCACATGCCCAACCCCATCGTCATCGCCAAGAATGCACAGACCGAATTGGCGCTGCTGCCCGCCCTGGCGAACCGCCACGGCTGCATCACGGGGGCCACGGGCACCGGCAAGACCGTCACCCTGCAGGTGCTGGCGGAATCCTTCTCGCGTATCGGTACGCCGGTGTTCATGGCCGACGTCAAGGGCGACCTGACCGGCATTTCCCAGGCCGGCGCGGCGACTCCCAAGCTGCTGGAACGCCTGAAGAACCTGGGCCTGAGCGAACCGGCCTGGGCGGCCAGCCCCGTCACCTTGTGGGACGTGTTCGGCGAGCAGGGGCTGCCGGTGCGGGCCACCGTATCGGACATGGGGCCGCTGCTGCTGTCCCGCATCCTGGAATTGAACGATACGCAGGAAGGCGTGCTGACGCTGGTCTTCAAGGTTGCGGATGACGAAGGCCAGTTGCTGCTGGACCTGAAGGACCTGCGCGCCATGCTGCAGAACGTCGCCGACCGCGCTTCGGAACTGAAGACGCGTTACGGTAATGTGTCTTCCGCCAGCATCGGCGCGATCCAGCGCGGCTTGCTGGCCCTGGAATCGCAGGGCGCGGAGAAATTCTTCGGCGAACCCATGCTGGACGTGGCCGACCTGATGCGCACGGACGCGCAGGGGCGCGGCATGGTCAACGTGCTGGCCGCGGACAAGCTGATGCAGGCGCCGCGCCTGTATGCCATCTTCCTGTTGTGGCTGCTGGCGGACTTGTACGAGAAGCTGCCCGAAGTCGGCGACATGGACCAGCCCAAGCTGGTGTTTTTCTTCGACGAAGCCCACCTGCTGTTCAACGACGCGCCCGCCGCGCTGCTGAACAAGATCGAGCAGGTGGTGCGCCTGGTCCGCTCCAAGGGAGTGGGCGTCTATTTCGTGACGCAGAATCCGCTGGACATCCCCGACACCGTGCTGGGGCAATTGGGCAACCGCGTCCAGCACGCCTTGCGGGCGTTCACGCCGCGCGACCAGAAGGCGGTGAAGACGGCGGCCCAGACGATGCGGCCCAATCCGGGCCTGGACATCGAGGCCGCCATCACCGAGCTGGGCGTGGGCGAGGCGCTGATTTCCTTGCTGGACCCCAAGGGGCGGCCGATGCCGACCGAACGCGCCTACGTCGTGCCGCCGGCCAGCCGGATCGGCCCGGCGACCGACGCGGAGCGGCAAGCGCTGCGCCAGGGCAGCCCGCTGGCGTCGAAGTACGAGAAATCGATAGACCGCGAGTCCGCCTATGAAGTACTGGCCGGGCGCGCGGCCAAGCCGGCGGACCAGGCCGGCGCGGCCAGGAACGGTTCCGCGCAGCCCGAAGGCAAGGGCGCCGCGGAAGAATCGGGCGGCGGTCTGATGGACAGTTTGAACGAGGTTCTGTTCGGGTCGACGGGCCCGCGCGGCGGCAAGCGCGACGGTGTGGTGCAGACCATGGCCAAGAGCACGGTCCGGTCGATCGCGCGTGAATTGACCCGGGGCATTTTGGGTTCCTTGCTGGGCTCGAAAGGCCGGCGTTGAATCCCTCGTCCGGCGAGCCTGCCGGACGTCGTTGGTACGCCCGATTTGGGGCCGTATCGAGTAACATTCCCGTGCAATGACAAGGAGGTCGCGCGTGGCCGCTCAGACCCGTGGCACGCGCGATGCATCCAAAGAAAACAAAGGAAGACGTGGTGGCAAAGAAACACAAGATAGCGGTGATTCCCGGAGACGGCATCGGCAAGGAAGTCGTGCCCGAAGGCTTGAAAGTGCTGGATGCGGTCGCAACGCGATTTGGCATCGATTTTCAGTGGGACCATTTCGACTGGAGCTGCGACTACTACGCCAAGCACGGCAAGATGATGCCGGACGACTGGCAGGCGCAGATCGGCCAGCATGAAGCGATTTTCTTCGGCTCGATAGGCTGGCCCGCCACGGTGCCTGACCACGAAGCGCTGTGGGGCTCGCTGTTCAAGTTCCGCCGCGAGTTCGACCAGTACATCAACCTGCGCCCGGTGCGCCTGATGCCCGGCGTGCCTTCGCCGCTGAAGGACCGCCAGCCCGGCGAGATCGACTTCTTCATCGTGCGCGAGAACACGGAAGGCGAATACTCCAACAGCGGCGGCCGCCTGTTCGCGGGCACCGAGCGAGAAGTGGTCATTCAGGAAAGCGTCTTCACGCGCATCGGCGCCGATCGCGTGCTCAAGTTCGCTTTTGAACTGGCCCAGAAGCGCGGCAAGCACCTGACCGCGGCTACCAAGTCCAACGGCATTTCCATTTCGATGCCCTGGTGGGACGAGCGCGTGGCCGAGATGGGCGAAAAGTATCCGGACGTGCGCTGGGACAAGTACCACATCGACATCCTGTGCGCGCATTTCGTGCAGCATCCCGATTGGTTTGACGTGGTGGTGGCTTCCAACTTGTTTGGCGACATCCTGTCCGACCTGGGGCCGGCCTGCACGGGCACCATCGGCATCGCGCCTTCGGCCAACCTGAACCCTGAACGCAAGTTCCCGTCCCTGTTCGAACCGGTGCACGGTTCGGCGCCGGACATCTACGGCAAGGGCATCGCCAACCCGATCGGCCAGATCTGGAGCGGCGCGCTGATGCTGGATTTCCTGGGTTATCCAGACGCGTCGGCGGCGGTCGTCAAGGCCATCGAGACCGTCCTGGCGGAAGGTCCGCGCACCCGGGACATGAAAGGCACCGCCTCCACCGCCGACGTCGGCAGCGCGATTGCCGCGCTGGTCGCGGCGGGCTGAGGCAAGCCGCTGGCTAGGCTCACAGACTAGTCCATGGACGATTCCGTTTTTTCCCCTTCCTCCGCCCCCGTGGGCGGCGGAAGGGCCGACCGGTTTGCGCGCAAGCTGTTCCGCGTACTCCGGTCGCGCACGCAGCGGCACAATCAACATCTGTGGCCGTTCGTGCGCATCTGGAGGGATCGATCGGGCGTTATTTGCGGCTTTCGCGCCTTTGGCCGGTCGCAGCCAGTCACGCCGCTAGCCCAAGGCTACGATGCTGCCGACGAGGAAATTCATCTGATCCTGAGCGGACCGTCGGTTACTCAGATACCCTACGACCGGCTGAATATCCGTACGGCGATGGGCGTGAACGGCGCCATCATGCTGGCGCGCAAGTTCGATCTGCCGTTCAAGTATTACTGCATCATCGACCAGAACTTCGTGCGCCAGCGTATCGATCTGGTGCGCGAGATCGTGTCGCGCGACCTGACCCTGTACGTCTTGCCCGAGGTCCTGCGCTACATCATGCAGGGGCTGCCGCAGGAGTCGATCCGCTGCCGCATCTGCATCATCGAACTGATCGCCGAACGCGCCTACCAACGCATTTCCGCGCCGGCCGTGCTGCAGCGCATGGCGGCAGCCTCGCCCGACGTGCAACTGCTGGACGCGAAAAGGGGCATGGGATTCAGCTTCAATGTGGAACTGGGCGTCTTCGACGCCGATACCGTGGCCTATGCCGCCTTGCAGGTGCTGGTATCCAGCGGCGCACGCAAGGTCTACACGCATGGGCTGGATCTGACGCTGCAGAACGGCTTGCGCTTCTACAATGAAGGGCAGACGCCGCAGTCCAGCAGGCTGGCGCGCAAGTTCGCGCAACTTATCGAGCCATCGTTCCGCTTCGCGGCAGCGCAATGGCGCGCGCGCGGCATCTCGGTGTTCAACCTGTCGCCCATCAGCGCCTTGCCGGCCGACGTCATCGAGCGCGCCGACTGGCAGGTCTTGTTGAAGGAATAGGGGAAGGTATCGCCTGGTCCTGGACGCAACGCGATCCGGGACCAGGCGCTGCGCCCTAGTGGGCGCCTGCGGCCGCTTCGGCCGCGCCGCCGCCGCCCGCCTTGGCCGACCGGGGACGGGCGAACCACACCAGGCCGGTCAGGGCCAGGAAGATGATCGCGGAGGCATAGAACACGTCCACCGCCGACATGGTGAAGGCTTGCGCATTGATCAGTCCGTCCACCATCGTCAGCGCTTGCTGATGCGTCACGCCCAGCCCGTTCTGCAGCGTCGCCATGGTCTGGTCGAACGCCTGCTGGCCGGGCTTGGCGACCTCGGTGAGCTGCGCGTGATGCATGGTTGCGCGGTTTTCCCACAGCGTGGTGGCGATGGATGTGCCGAACGCGCCCGCGGTCAGGCGCAGGAAGTTCGACAGGCCCGAGGCCGCGGGAATGCGCCACGGCTCGATGCTGGACAGCGTGATCGAGGTAAGCGGCACGAAGAACGTCGCCATGGCCGCGCCCTGGATGATGGTCGGCACCATCAGCGTGCGGACATCGGTCTGGGTGTTGAATCCGGAACGCATGAAGCACACCAGCGCGAAGATCAGGAACGCCACCGTCGCGATTTGCCGCGGATCGCGCGTGGCCAGCATCTTGCCGACGATGGGCGTCAGCAGGATCGCCAGCAGGCCCACCGGCGCGGTCACCAACCCCGCGTAAGTCGCGGTGTAGCCCATGTTGCTTTGCAGCCAGAGCGGCAGCAGCACCACGTTGCCGAAGAAGACGCCGTAGGCCACCGCCAGCGTCAGCGCGCCGACCGTGAAATTGCGGATCTTGAACAGGCGCAGATCCACCACGGGGTGGGCGTCGGTCAGTTCCCAGATCAGGAAGAAGACGAAGGCGACGAAGGCGGTCGCGGCCAGCGCGATGATGGTGCCGCTGGCGAACCAGTCCAGCTCCTTGCCCTTGTCCAGCATGATCTGCAGCGCGCCTACCCACAACACCAGCAGCGCCAGGCCGACCTTGTCGATCGGCAGCTTGCGCGTGACCGATTCGCGGTCGCCATAGATGCGCCAGCTGATCCAGGCGGCCAGCAGGCCCACCGGCACGTTGATGTAGAAGATCCACGGCCAGGTGTAGTTGTCGGAGATCCAGCCGCCCAGCAGCGGCCCGGCGACGGGCGCGACCAGCGTGGTCATGGACCAGACCGCCAGCGCCATGCCCGCCTTGGACTTGGGGAAGCTCGCCAGCATCAACGCTTGCGACAGCGGAATCATGGGCCCGGCGACCGCGCCTTGCAGCACGCGGAACGCGATCAGCGCTTCCAGCGAGGGCGCAAAGCCGCACAGCCACGACGCCAGCACGAACAGCAGCGTGGAAACCAGAAACAGCCGCACCTGTCCGAAGCGTTGCGTGAGCCAGCCCGTCAGCGGCACCGTGATCGCGTTGGCCACGGCAAACGAAGTGATGACCCAGGTGCCCTGGCTGGTGCTGACGCCCAGGTCGCCCGAGATGGTGGGGATGGACACATTCGCGATCGAGGTGTCCAGCACGTTCATGAACACCGCCGTGGACAGCGCGATGGACCCGATGATGCGGGTCGCGCCTTCCAGCGGCGGGTGGGAGCCTGGCGGGGGCGCCGGCGCGGCGGCAGGCTGCTTGGCGGCGCTCATGATGCGAGGTTGGCCTCGATGATCTTGCTGATCATGGCGTCGACTTCATCATGGGCCGGCTCGAAGGCGCGCGTCGACCAGGCCGGTTCCTTGCGTTCGGCCTGCGTCAGCGGTTCGCCTTCCTGCTTGCCCACGTCGACTTCCACGTCCATAGACAGACCCACGCGCAGCGGGTGCTTCTTCAGGTCCTCGGGGTCCAGCGCGATGCGCACCGGCACGCGCTGCACCACCTTGATCCAGTTGCCGGTGGCGTTCTGGGCGGGCAGCAGCGCGAAGGCGCTGCCCGTGCCGGCGTCCAGGCCCGCGATGGTGCCGTGGTAGGTGACCGCGCTGCCGTACAGGTCGGCCACCATCTTGGCCGGCTGGCCGATGCGCATCTTGCGCAGCTGGCCTTCCTTGAAGTTGGCTTCGACCCACACCTGGTCCAGCGGCACCACCGTCATCAGGGCCGAGCCGGGCGCGACGCGCTGGCCGACCTGCACACTGCGCCGGGCCACCACGCCGCCCACCGGAGCGGGCAGTACGGTGCGCGACTGCGCCAGCCAGGCGTTGCGCAGGCCGGCGGCGGCCTGCTGCACGTCGGGGTGGTCGGCGACCGTGGTGCCCTGGGTCAGGGCCTGGTTGGTGGCCAGCTTGGCGCGGGAAGCTGCCAGCGCCGCGCGCGCTTGCGCCAGGCCGGACTGGGCGGACTTCAGCGCGGCTTCGGCGTGCAGGATCTCTTCGCCGCTGACGCCGCCGGACTTGGCCAACTGCTGGCGGCGGTTGACGTCGCTTTGCGCGCGGGTCAGCTCGGCCTGGGCGCGCAGGATGTCGGCGTTGCGCAGGTCGACGTCGGCGGCCAGGGCGTCGTTCTGGACGTAGATGGTGCGCACCTGGCGCACCGTTTGCGCCAGCTTGGCCTGGGCCTGCTGCAAGGCCACGTCGGTGTCGGCCGGATCCAGGCGCACCAGCGGCTGGCCTGCGGCCACGGTTTCGGTGTCGTCGGCCTCGATGGCCACGACCGTGCCGGGCACTTGCGGCGTGATCTGCACCAGGTTGCCGTGCACGTAGGCGTCGTCGGTGCTCTCGAAGTGGGCGCCGAACAGCGCCCACCAGATGCCGTAGGCGATCGCGATGAGTATGAAGGCCCCGGTGGCCAGCAGCAGCAGGCGTTTGCGGGCGGGGTTGGCGGCGGGTGTGGCTGCGGTCATGACGTCTGAGTCCGGGGAACGTTCAATGGGTGGAGTTCGTGGCGGGGGCCGGCTCGGCCGCGGGGGCGTAGCCGCCGCCCAGCGCGTTGGCGAGACTGGCGTCCAGCTGATAGGCGCGGATACGCAGATCGGTGTCCAGCCGCGCCTGAGTCAGCACGCCGGTCTGCGCGATGAGCACGGAGATGTAGTTGCCCATGCCGGCCTTGTAGCGCTTGACGGCCAGGTCATAGGCGGCGTCGATGGCTTCGCGGGCCTGACGCTGCTGGGCCTTTTCCTGGTCCAGCAGGCGCAGGCCGTCGAGCGCGTCGGCCACCTGGTGCACGGCGTCCAGCACGGTCTGGTTGTAGTCCGACACCGCGAGGTCGGCGTCGGCGCGCCGGCCCGCCAGGTTGGCGTTCAATTCGCCGCCGTGGAAGATCGGCAGCGTGACCGCCGGGCCGAAACCGGCCATGCGGGCATCCGCGCCCAGCAGGTTGCCGGTGCCCATGGCCTGGAAGCCGACGAACGCCGCCAGGTTCACATTGGGGTAGAACTCGGCGCGGGCGCTGTCGATGGCGTGGCGGGCGGCTTCCGCGCGCCATTTCGCGGCGGTGACGTCGGGGCGGTGGCCCAGCAGGTCCAGCGGCACGTTGGCGGGCACGCCGCCGGCGGGCGCCGTCAGCGCCACCGGCTGCAAGGGTTGTCCGCGTTGCGGACCGGCCCCGGCCAGCGCGGCGACCTGATTGCGCAGCTGCGCCAGCGTGGTGTCGGTCTGGGTCAGTTCGACCTTGCCGGCGGCCAGCGACGATTCCGCCTGTTTGACTTCCACCTGGGTGTCCAGCCCGGCCGTGTAGCGGCCCTGGGTCAGCGACAGCACCTCGGCGCGCTGGGCCAGCACGCGGTTGAGCACGTCGCGCTGGGCGAAGGCGTTCTGCAGGTTCAGGTAGGCGCGGACCAGGGCGCCGGCCAGCAGATTGCGCGCCGCCTGCGCGTCGGCCGCGGCGGCGGCTTGCTGCGATACGGCCGCTTGCAGGCGCGAGCGGTTCTTGCCCCAGAAGTCCAGCTCATAGCTGAAGTCCAGCGCCAGGCGGTTGTCGCTCACGACCGAGCCGCCCATGGGAGCGGGGTAGATGTAATCCTTGGACAGGTGTTCGCGGGTCAGCGTGTAGTTGGCGTCCACCCGGGGCAGCAGCGGGGCGCGTGCCATGCCGACCGCGGCATTGGCCTTGGCCAGGCGGGCTTGCGCCGCGCTCATCGAGGGGTTGTTGGCCAAGCCCTCGTCCAGCAAGGCATTGAGCTGCGGATCGCCGTAGCGCTGCCACCATTGGGTTTCAGGCCAGACGGTGTCCTGGCTGGTGAGCCCCAGCTTGGCGCCGTCCAGCGCGGCCACGGGCTCGGAGCCGGATTCCATCAATGCGCAACCGCTCAGGGCCAGCACCAATACGGTAGTAAGAAGGCGTTTCATCCTGACTGTTTGCTGAAAGTAATTGATTGATCTGTATTTGCCTAGGCAATCATTATGCCAAATAAAACCCCGAAAGCCGGGGTTCGCTGGCGGCCCTTAGCGGTTTGGAGGTGCTGACGAGGCAGAGCCGTTGGCGATCATCCGGCGCAGCAGGTGCTTGAGCTGCGCGACTTCGTCGCTGGAAAACCCGCGCAGGTGGTAATTCAGGACTCGCGCGATATTGGGCGGGATCGCGCGCGCCTTGGCCTCGCCGATCTCGGTGAGTTCGATCTTGACGACCCGGCGGTCCGTCTGGCATCGGTTGCGGCGCAGCAGGCCCTTGGCTTCCAGCCGGTCCAATGCGCGGGTCATGGCGCCCGTGTCCATGCCGGTGAGCCTGGCGAGTTCCGCGGGCGTATCGGCGCGGCCCTGGAACACCAGCAGCACGGGACGCCATTGCATCGCGGTGAGCTCCAGCGGGGCCATTTCCTGGTCCAGCATCCGGTTCAGGGAATTGGAGACCAGCTTGATCAGGAAGCCGGCGTTTTCATCCATCACGCAGCTGGCGTCTGCGCGGTAATGGACGGGGCCGTCGGATGGGGAAGGGGGGGGCGCAGCAGTCATATGCGCCGAATTTTACTGCCTAGTCAGTTATTGTCAAGGCTGTGTTTTCACCGCAAGGTCCGGCTGTGCGGCGGGCGCCTGCTTGCGCAGGCCCGACCAGACGATGGCGGCCACGATCAGGGCGGCTCCCGCCATCATGCGCGGCGTGGGTTCCTGGCTGAACAGCGCCCAGGCGAACGCGATCGCGTAGACGGGCTCCAGTGCGATGACCAGTCCGGCGCTGCGCGCGTTCAGCCGCGTCAGGCTGGAGACGAACAGATAGTGGGATAAGCCCGTGCAGAAGACGCCCAGCAGCGTCAGCCAGAACCAGTCCAGCGCAGGCAGCGCGGGCAACTGGGACACGGCGAAGGGCAGCATTACCAGCGCCACGATCAGGTTCTGCCAGCAGGCTACCTGCATCGGGTCCATGCCCGAGGCCGAACGGCGGTTGCTCAACGCCAGCAGGGCGAAGCTCAGGCCCGACAACAGGCCCCAGGCCAGGCCGATGGTGCCCTGGTCGGCCAGGTCGAACGCGGGCGTGACCAGAACCAGGCCTGCAGTCACCAGGCCCAGCAGCAACCATTCGGTCGGGCGGATGCGTTCCCGGAAGAGCAACCCCTCGAACAAGGTGATGAAAGCGGGGAAGCTGGCGAAACCCAGCGTGGCGATGGCGATGCCGCCGACCTTCACGGCGATGAAGAAGGTGACCCAGTGACCCGCCAGCAGGGCGCCGGATACCACCAGCACGAACAGCTGCGCGGGCGTCAGGGCGCCCAGCAGCGGCTTGCGGCGCATGCGCGCGAACAGCCCCAGCGCGAGCACCGCGAAGACGGCCCGGCCCAGCGTGATCACGGCGGCGCTGGCCTGGATCAATTCGCCGAACACGCCGGTCAGGCCGAAAAGCACGGCGGCAACGTGGATGTAGGTGAGGGCGCGGTGTCGGGTCATGCGTGAGGCAGGCGTATGGCGAAGAAAGCGTGGGTAAAGGCGTGCGGCGTTTTGGCGCTGAATCTAAAATCATCGCATGAATCGCCTTGCCAAGCTTTCGCCGCCCTTCCGCCTTTCCAACCGCGCTGCCGGCTTTTTCCTGGCAACCCTGGGCGCAGTCCTGTTCTCGGCCAAGGCCATCGTGGTGAAGTTCACCTACCGCTATGGCATCGACGCGGTCACCCTCATTGCTTTCCGCATGCTGTTCGCCATGCCGTTCTTCGCGGCGGTGGCCTGGTATCAGTCGCGCCGCGCGGCGCGCGGCGAAATCCCCGTGATGACCTGGAGGGAGCGCGCGCAGGTCTGCGTGCTGGGCCTGCTGGGCTATTACCTGTCCAGCTTCCTGGACTTTCTGGGGCTGCGCTACATCACCGCCAGCCTGGAGCGCCTGATCCTGTTCCTGTCGCCCTCGCTGGTGGTGCTGTTGTCGGCGTTCTGGTTCAAACGCCCGGTCGAGCGCCGCCAGTGGATGGCCATGGCGCTGTCCTATGCCGGGGTGGTGCTGGTGTTCGCCCACGACCTGTCCTTCGGCGGTAGCGAGGTGCTGTTAGGGTCTTTGTTCGTTTTCGGGTCGGCCGCAAGCTATTCTGTGTACCTGATCTGTTCGGGGGAACTGGTCAAGCGCTTGGGCGCGACGCGCCTGGTGGCGTATGCCATGCTGGTGTCCTGCGTGGCCTGCATCATCCAGTTCTTTGCCGTGCATCCCCCGTCCATGCTGATCCAGCCTGCCGGGGTCTACGGGTATTCGGTGATCCACGCCACGCTGAATACCGTGGTGCCGGTGTTCATGCTGATGTGGGCGGTGGCGCTGATCGGCGCGCCCACCGCGTCGCTGCTGGGCATGATCGGGCCGGTATCGGTGCTGTTTCTGGCGTCGTGGTTCCTGCAAGAGCCCATCACGGTGTGGCAGATGGCGGGGACCGCGTTGGTGCTGGCAGGGGTATTCGTGCTGATGGGGGGCGGGGCCGGCAGGCTGGCGTCCGTCAGGCAGGACGAGGCCCGGCCATCGCGTTGAATCTGGTTTTTCTCGTTCAGGGGCCGCAGACAGGCTCTCGTTAGCATTTTTTCCAATGAAAGGAGGCCAGCATGGCCAGCAATCTCGTCAAGGCAATTCGTATCGAGCAGCACGGTGGTCCTGAAGTCCTGAAGCTGGTCGAGGTGGAAGTGCCTCCGCCCGCCGCCAATGAAGTCACGATCGAGCAGCACGCCGCCGGCCTGAACTTCATCGATATCTATTACCGCACGGGTTTGTATCCCCACGCGCTGCCGCATGGCCTGGGCTTCGAGGGCGCGGGCGTCGTGACCGCCGTCGGCGCCGACGTCACGCATCTGAAAAAGGGCGACCGCGTCGCCTACGGCCAGAGCCCCATCGGCGCCTACGCCAAGGCGCGCAATGTGCCGGCGGCGCAGGTCGTCAAGGTGCCCAAGGGCATCGGCTTTGACGAAGCCGCAGCCCTGATGCTCAAGGGCCTGACGGTGCAATACCTGTTCCGCCAGACCTACCGCCTGCAAGGCGGCGAGACCATCCTGTTCCACGCGGCTGCGGGCGGCGTGGGCCTGATCGCATGCCAATGGGCCAAGGCCCTGGGCGTGAAGCTGATCGGCACCGTCTCCAGCCCCGAGAAGGCCGAGCTGGCCCGCGCCAACGGCGCCTGGGAAACCATCGACTACTCGCGCGAGAACGTGGCCGAACGCGTGCTCGAACTGACCGACGGCAAGAAGGTGCCGGTGGTGTACGACGGCGTCGGCAAGGACACCTGGGAAACCTCGCTGGACTGCATCGAGCCGCGCGGCCTGATGGTGAGCTTCGGCAACGCGTCCGGCCCCGTGTCGGGCGTCAACCTGGCGACGCTGAACCAGAAGGGCTGCCTGTACGTGACGCGCCCGTCGCTGGGCCTGCACGTGAACACGCTGGCCAAGCTGCAGGCCGCCTCCGAGGAGCTGTTCGACCTGGTCCTGAAGAAGAAGATCAAGGTCCGCATCGACCAGCGCTACTCGCTGGAGCAGGCCGGCGAAGCCCAGACCGCGCTGGCCGCGCGCAAGACCACCGGCGCCACGGTGCTGATGCTGGACTGATCCGACGTCCGCGGTGCGCGGGCCCCAAAAGGGGCGCCGCGCCAGGCCCGGCACCGCGCGGCGCGCATTGCCGGGCCTTTTTTTGCGCCGTGCGCAGAATGACAAATCGCCATGCACGGTCCGACAAGCCTTCCGGGAAGGCCGTTGCTATCCTGGCTTCAACCATTTCGTTGGAGCTACGAATGTCTTCAGCAAGCGCAAGCGCCGCCGGCCACGCCGGATCTGACCGCCCGGAACTGGCCGCCATCCGGGAAGCCATGCTCATTGATGGCAAGCCGGTGCGCGAAGGACAAGGCGCGCCCATCGCCGTGCATGATCCGGCCACGGGCGCAGTCATCGCCCATCAGCCCGACGCCGGGCCGCGGCAGGTGGACCTGGCGGTGCAGGCCGCCAGGCGCGCCTTCGAATCCGGTCCCTGGCGCGACATGCTGCCCGCCGGGCGCGAACGCCTGTTGCTGAAACTGGCCGACCTGATCGAGCAGCACGGCACCGAACTGGCCCGCCTGGAAACCCTGAACAACGGCAAGCTGCTGGGCGTGGCGCAGGGCCTGGAAGTCGGCTCGGGCGCGCAGTGGCTGCGCTACATGGCGGGGTGGGCGACCAAGATCACGGGCGACACCTTGTCGCTGTCCATACCGTTTCCTCCGGGCGTGCGGTACAGCGCCTATACCTTGCCGCAGGCGGTGGGCGTGGTGGCCGCGATCATTCCGTGGAATTTTCCGCTGTTGATGGCGATCTGGAAGATCGCGCCCGCCTTGGCCGCGGGCTGCACCGTCGTGCTCAAGCCCGCCGAGGAAACGCCGCTGACGGCGCTGCGCCTGGCCGAGCTGGTGCTGGAGGCGGGCTTCCCGTCCGGCGTCGTCAACGTCGTGACCGGCCGGGGCGAGACTGCCGGCGCCGCGCTGGTCGCGCATCCTGGCGTGGACAAGATCGCGTTCACCGGTTCGACCGAAGTCGGCAAGCTGATCGGGCGCGCCGCGATGGACGACATGAAGCGGGTCTCGCTGGAGCTGGGCGGCAAGTCCCCCGTGATCGTGCTGGACGACTGCGACGTCGACCGCGCCGTGCAGGGTGCCGCCGCCGCCATTTTCTTCAACCAGGGGCAGGTCTGCACGGCGGGCTCGCGCCTGTATGTGCAGAAGGGCCTGTATCCCAAGGTCGTCCAGGGGCTGGCGGATCTGGCCGCCGGCATGAAGCTGGGTTCCGGATTCGATCCGGCCACGCAGGTCGGCCCGCTGGTGTCGGCCCACCACCAGAAGCGCGTCATGGATTACATCGGCCTCGGACGCAGCGAAGGCGGACGGGTGCTGGCGGGCGGGGGTAGCGGCAGCGGTTCGGGCTACTTCGTGCAGCCCACCGTTTTTGCGGACGTGCCGCCGGGGGCGCGCATCGTCCGCGAGGAGATCTTCGGACCCGTGGTGGTGGCGCAGCCCTTCGACACGTTGGACGATGCGGTGCGGCTGGCCAACGACAGCGCCTACGGCCTGGGCGCCAGCCTCTGGAGCAACGATCTCTCCCGCGTGCAAAGCCTGATCCCGCGCATCGACGCCGGCACCGTCTGGGTGAACACGCACAACATGCTGGATCCCAACATGCCTTTCGGCGGATTCAAGCAGTCCGGCATCGGCCGCGAGCACGGCCGCGCCGTGCTGGAAATGTACCTGGAACGGAAGTCCGTTTGCATCGCTTACTAGAACGATGAGCGCTCGGCCCAAGCCGGGAAATACCGGTGGCCGCGCCTTCATGACACCAAGGGGAAGACATGGCAGGGACAGGTAGCCTGGCCCGCAGGCGGGCCGTGCTGTTGCTCGCGTGCGCGGCAGCGTCGCAGACGGCATGGGCGGGAGACCCCAGCGCGCGGGATTGGATACCCGCGCCGGTGGGCACCAATATCATCGCCGGGTATCTGGCGGGACTGCGATCCTCGGGCTTGTACTCCGAGGGGCAGCGGGTGGACGGCGCGTCCGTCGACGTGAATGCGCTGGTGTATCGCCAGATGCACTATCGCGACTTCTACGGCAAGACGATGCAGCTCGAATTCATCGTGCCAATGTATCGGACCTCGCTGGACCTGCCGGGCGCGCCCGGCGACCACCAGACGGGTATCGGCGACCTGACGCTCGGGTCGGCCATCTGGCTGTACAACAATGAGCAGACCAAGACCTGGTTCGCCTGGGAACCCTTTGTGGTGGCGCCGGTGGGCCGATACGACGGTTCGCGTCCCGACGTGTCTCCAGGCAAGAACCGCTGGTCCACCATCCAGGATTTCGCTTTCGTGCAGGGCTTCGGCGAATCCACCTATCTCGAAGCCATCGCCGAAGTGGAGATCTACGGCCGCAATACGGACTGGTATGGGCAGACGCTGAAGAAGGACCCCTCGTTCCGCTTCTTCGCGCTGGCCTCGACCAACCTGACGCCGGACACCTACACCGGCATCCGTTACCGCTACGAGACAGGCGGCAAGGAAACCTCGTCCGGCGAGACCGTCGCCACGCGGGCGCGCAATCATCAGCTGGCCGTCGAACTGACGCATCAGATCAACGACGCCAACCAGATTCAGATGCAGTACATCCACGACCTGAAGGTCGAGAACGGACCGCGGATGCGTGGCGTGCAGTTGCGCTACGTCTATGCGTTCTAGGAGAACCGGACCATGAGACCAGGAGAATATCGATGAACGCGCCTAGCGCCAGATCATGCGCATCGCGGGCCGGACGGTGGGCGCTGTGCGCCGCCCTGGCGGCGTCGGCGGGCCTAGCCCGGGCGGACCTGCCCGTGGAAGAGCTCAAGGGCGGCACCCGCCTGCCGCCGGCCACGCCGCACAGGTTGTACGTGATGGATGCCGTCTTCAACCACCTGGTCGACAGCCGGGTCAACATCTACGACGGCGACTCCATGAAGTTCCTGGGCATGGTACCCGCGTCGTTCAACGGCCACATGACCGTGTCCGCGGACGGCAAGGACATCTACGTCATGACGACCTACTACGAGCGCTTGAACCGCGGCAAGCGCACCGACGTGGTGGAGGCTTGGGACGCCGAAACGCTCACACCCAAGTACGAGGTGCCGATCCCGCAGAAGCGCGCGCAGGCGCTGAACTACCGCAACTATCTGCAGCAGAGCACGGACGGGGCGCTGCTGTTCGTGCAGAACGCCACGCCCGCGTCCTCGGTCACGGTGGTGAACCTGCAGACGCGCCAGTTCGCGGACGAGGTCACCGCGGCCGCAGGCTGCTGGAGCATCATCGTGCTGCCTTCGCGCCCGCGCAGCTTCGCCAGCATCTGCGGCGACGGCGCGCTGCTTACCGTGGACCTGGACCCGGCCGGCAAGCCAGCTGGGCAGCAGCGCAGCCAGCCCATGTTCGACCCCGAGAAGGATCCCATCTTCACGCACACCGAGAACCTGGGCGATACCTACTACTTCGTGTCCTACAACGGCAATGTCTACAGCGCCGACTTCAGCGGCAAGGAAGCGGCGTTCGGCAAGCCCTGGTCCCTGCTGGACGCTGCGGGCAAGGACCAGGGCTGGCGCCCTGGCGGCTACAACCTGCTGGCCATCAACAAGGCCGCCAAGCGGCTGTATGTGGGCATGCATCCCAACGGGGCCGAAGGTTCGCACAAGACGCCGGCCGCCGAGATCTGGGTCTACGACCTGGCCACGCACCAGCGGGTGGCGCGGGTGCCGGGCCAGAATGCCTTGTCGATGTCGGTTTCGCAGGACGACCAGCCGCGTCTGTACACGATCGACGGCGGCAACGTGAACGTCTACGACGCCGCGCCGGCCGCGCCGGTCCTCAAGGGCACGATCCAGGCCGCCGGCGAAACGGCGCTGCAGGTCGAACCGCAACCGCGAGGTGCGCGATGAACGATCCCGTGCTGCTGTATGCCGCGAGCGCGGCGCTGGCTTGCGTGCTGCTCCTGGGGGCGCTGGAAAAGCTGAAGGACATTGCAGGCTTCACCGCCATCGTGTCGGCCTACCGCATCCTGCCGGCGGGGTGGAGCGGCGCGTTCGCGTGGCTCTTCGTGCTGAGCGAAGCGCTGGCCGGCGCCTTGCTGCTGGCCCCGGTGCGACAGGCGGCGGGCGCGCAACTGGCGCTGCTGGTGTTGGCGGCTGCGACGCTGGCGCTGGCCTTCAACCTGCTGCGCGGCCATCGCGACATCGACTGCGGTTGCGGCGGTCCCGCCGCCAGCGGGCCGGGACGCGGCACGCAACGTGGCGGGCTGTCGTGGTGGCTGGTGCTGCGCAACGCGTTGCTGGCGCTGTGGGCTGCGCCCGCGCTGATCGCCGCGGCGGGCCAATCACGTGGCCTGCAATGGGCCGACTCCGCCGCCGTCTTCGGCCTGGCCATGGCTGCCGTGGGCCTGTACTTCACCGCCAATCACCTGTTGGCCTCCCATCTCAAGTTGCGCAATCTCTGAAGGAAACTCACATGGATGCCTTGATCATTTCCAATTTCCTGCTGTGGGGCGTGGTGCTCTGCCTGGTGCTGGTCATCCTGGCGCTGTCGCGGCAGATCGGCGTGCTGTACGAGCGCGTGGCGCCGATGGGGGCGCTGACGATGGACAAGGGCCCTGGCGCGGGCGAGCCTGCGCCGCGCTTCGAGCTGCCGGATCTGCTGGGCCGCCGTATCGTCGTGGGCGAACGCGGCCAGCACAGCCAGCTGCTGTTCTTTCTTTCCCCGACCTGCCCGGTTTGCAAGAAGCTGCTGCCGATCCTCAAGTCGGTGGCCAGCACGGAAAGCGCCTGGCTGCGCATCGTGCTGGCCAGCGACGGCGAAATGCCCGAGCACCTGGCGTTCTACAAGCAGGCGGGCCTGGAGCGTTTCCCGTATTTGCTGTCGACCGAGCTGGGCATGAAGTTCCAGATCAGCAAGCTGCCCTATGCCGTGTTGATCGATGAAACCGGAACCCTGCGCGCCAAGGGCCTGATCAACTCGCGCGAACAGCTCGAAAGCCTGTTCACCGCGAAGGAGCTGGGCGTGGCCTCGGTGCAGGAGTTCCTGGCCGCCGGCACGCTGGAAGAAACCCGGATTTCCCGCAAGGAGAGCGGCAATGCAATGGCTGGATAAACTCGCGGAGCGCGCCGCGCGCTCGGTTGCGCACACCACTTCCCGGCGCAGCGTGCTCAACCGCATCGGCCGGGCGCTGGTCGGAACGGCATTCCTCATGCCGGTGCTGCCGGTGGCGCGGTCCGCGCCCGCGGACCCCAAGAAGCCGCAGATGGACGACACGGCGTGCGACTACTGGCGCTATTGCGCGGTGGACGGCTTTCTGTGTTCATGCTGCGGGGGCAGCATGACGTCCTGCCCGCCAGGCACCTCGCCTTCGGCCGTGTCGTGGGTCGGCACCTGCCACAATCCCTTGGACGGCAAGGACTACCTGATCAGCTATAACGATTGCTGCGGCAAGGCCGCTTGCGGCAAATGCATGTGCGCGTCCGCCGAGCGCGAGCGGCCGGGCTATCAGATGTTCCTGCATAACGATGTGAACTGGTGCATGTCCAACGAGTCCTCCATCTTCCACTGCACGACTTCGGTGATCGTGGGCCTGGCCAAGCCGAAGCCAAAATCATGAGGCCGGAAAGGCGACCGCCGCGGCACGGGTGGCGCGGGTTGTGCGCCGCCGTCCTGCTTTGCGTGGGCGGGGCGGCGGCCGCAGAGCAGGCGGCCGCTGACGGCGCCGCGGCCGACAGGCTGCGCGCGGCTGTCCGCGCCGACTACGTGCTGCAATGCGCGGGCTGCCATCGCGTGGACGGCCGCGGCAGCGGCCGCCATGGCATTCCTGATTTCCGCAATTCCGTGGGCGCGTTCGTGCATCTGCCGCAGGGCCGCGACTACCTGGTCCGCGTGCCGGGCGCCGCGCAATCGCAGCTCAGCAACGCCGAGCTCGCGGCCGTGCTGAACTGGGTGGTGCAGGAATTCAGCGCGGCGCAGTTGCCGCCGGATTTCCGGCCGTACACGGAACAGGAAGTCGCGCAGGTCCGGCCGCGCCGCTACGAGGACGTGGTGCCGGTGCGTCATGGCCTGGCTCAGGCGCTGTCGCAACTCGGTTTCCAATTGGCCGACTATTCCTATGGCAGCGACAGAAAACCTTAGAGGAACAGGCACTTAGGGGTTGTCACCGATACTCCCTGGCGCCGACCGATGCTAGAAAGAGGCAGCATTCCATACAACGCTGTAGCTGTGTCGCCAGGCAGGCCGTCCCAGGCAAACAGGCACGCCGTTTCGAGACGCCGGAGTCGCCATGTCCCCATCCCTTCTGCGCAGCGAGCCCAGGCACTTCCTGGACTGCGCAAGCTGGCAGGAAAATGTCAGCGATACCTTCGTTCCCCTGGAAGTGTCCGCGGTGTTTCCGGCCCGTTTCCGCAACAGCGTGGCGGTGGATTCGCTGGGCTGGATGCAGGTCTGCGAGTTGCGCAGCAGCGCCCAGCGCGTGCGTCGCAGCAAGCTGCTGGCCAACCGTTCCGAGTCGTCCGGCTACAAGGTGACGCTGCAGCTCGCGGGCCGCAGCGAGATCCGCCAGTCGGGGCGCAGCGCCTTGCTGGTGCCGGGCGAATGGAGCATCTACGACACCACCCGGCCGTACGAAGTCGACGTCGACGATGGCGCGCACTTCCTGGTCATGCAGGTGCCCGGCAAGCATTTCGAGGCCTGGCAGTCTTTCATGCAGAATGCCGTGGCGCGCAGCTTCAGCGCGCGCCAGGGTTGCGGGCGCATGGCGATGGACTTGTTGCGCGTGGCGCTGACCGAGCACGCGCATCTGTCTGAAAGCGCCTCGCGCGATGCCGCCAATGCGGTGCTGCAGATGATGGGGCTGGATATCAGCGAGCGGGCAGGGGGGCAGGCCGAACATGACCAGGCCGAACTGCGCCAGGCGCAACTGCGCCGGGTGCAGCAGCACATGCTTGAAAACCTGCATGATCCGGCGCTGTCGCCGGCGACAGCTGCCGCGGCCTTCCGGATGTCGCGCCGCTATCTCTACAACCTGTTCGCGCAGGCTTCCACGACCCCGGCCGACTTCATCCTCAGCGCGCGGCTCGAGCGTTGCTGCGATACGCTGTGCGACCCCGTTCAGGCCGCGCGGCCGATCGGCGACATCGCCTACAGATTCGGGTTCTCAGATGCGGCGCGTTTCAGCCACGCGTTCCGCAAGCGTTTCGGCGTGTCGCCGTCGGAGTACCGGCGCCATGGGCGCCCGTCCTGATCAGAGCTGTTCCTCGTTGATCAGGTCTTCCTTGCCGTAGAACTTCACGCCGATGTGGATGCGTTCGCGGCCCTGCGAGCGGCGATGGCGGTTGGTGTCGCGCAGCGAATAGACGCAGCCGCAATACTCCTGCTGGTAGAAGTTTTCGCGCTTGCTGATTTCGATCATGCGGGCCGAGCCGCCGCCCTTGCGCCAGTTGTAGGTCCAGTAGATCAGATCGTCGTAGCGCGCCGCGGCGCGTTCGCCGCAACCGTTGATCTGGTTCATGTCCTTCCAGCGCGAAATGCCCAGCGAGCTGGTGATGGTGTCAAAGCCATGCTCGTGCGCGTAGAGCGCCGTGCGTTCGAAGCGCATGTCGAAGCAGGCCGTGCAGCGTTCGCCGCGTTCGGGCGCGTTTTCCATGCCCTTGACGCGGTCGAACCAGTTGTCCATGTCGTAGTCGGCGTCGATGAATTCAATGCCGTGCTGCTCGGCGAAGCGGATGTTCTCCTGCTTGCGGATTTCGTACTCTTTGACCGGGTGGATGTTCGGGTTGTAGAAGTAGATGGCGTAATCGATGCCTGAGGCGGTCATCGCTTCCATGACTTCGCCGGAACAGGGCGCGCAGCACGAGTGCATCAGCACCTTGCGGCGGCCGGCGGGCAGGTCGAGTTTGGGGCGCACGAGTTCGGACATGGCTTGCAGGAAACAAATAAGGCGGAAAACCCCTTATTTTACGCTGAGTTGCCGCTGAAGGGGGCGCCCCGTCCCCCCATGCCTTCAGCCCAGCACCGCGTCCCAGAGTTCGCGCACGGCAGCGCGCTCCTCCAGCAGCTGGTCCTGCGGCACGCGCGCCTTTTCCACGCCTTGCAGGCGCATCTGGTGCTGGACGCGGCGCAGGGTGCGGTAGGCGTCGCCGGCGCGCGCGGCCAGCTCGGGAGCAATCAGGCCGGCCTCGCCGGACAGGCGCAGCAGGGCGATATTGCCCAGGTTGCGCACCAGCACCGGATGCGTGCCCGAGTGGCAGAGCACCAGGTATTGCGTGACGAACTCCACGTCGACCATGCCGCCGCGATCGTGCTTCAGGTCGAACAGCGGGCTGCTGTTGGGGTGGCCTGCGTTGATTTTTTCGCGCATCGCCAGCACTTCCTCGCGCAGCTTGGCGGCGTCGCGCGGCAGCACCAGGATGTCCTCGCGGATCTGCTCGAAGCGCGCGCCGACGCTGGCGTCGCCCGAGGCGTAGCGGGCACGGGTCAGCGCCTGGTGCTCCCAGGCCCAGGCGTGCTTGTGCTGGTACTGCTCGAAAGCTTCCACGGACACCGCCAGCAGGCCGGCGTCGCCGTCCGGCCGCAGGCGCAGGTCGACTTCGTACAGGCGGCCGGACGAGGTCATGGTCGAGAGCCACGACGTCATGCGCCGGCCCAGCTTGGCGTAGACCTCGGCGGCGTCGTCGCGCGGGTCGTCGAACAGGAACACCAGGTCCAGGTCCGAGGCATAGCCCAGTTCCTTGCCGCCCAGCTTGCCGTAGGCGATGACGGCGAAGCGTGGTTCGGCGCCCTCGGCCTTGTTGACCAGCGGCCAGGTGCGGCGGATGGTTTCGGTCAGCAGCAGGTCGGCCAGCGCGGACAGCTGGTCGGCCAGCTTTTCCACGGTGAGTTCGCCTTCCAGGTCCTGCGCCAGCAATTGGAAGCTGGCCTGGCGCTGCATGTCGCGCATCAGGTTCATCTGGCGCTCGATGTCCGGGTCGCCGTCGGGCAGCCGGCAGGCGTCCAGGTCGGCGGTCAGCTGGCGCGCGATCTGGCCGAAGTCGAGCGGTTCGAACAGGGTGCGCCAGTCGATCAGGCTGTCCAGCAGCAGGGGGTGCTGGGTCAGGTATTGCGCGGCCCAGGGGCTGGCGGCGACCATGCGCGCCACGCGCGCCAGAGTGTCGGGGTATTCGGCCAGCAGGGCCAGGTAGGCGCTGCGCTGGGCGATTTTCTCGATCAGGTCGAACAGCCGCACCGTGGCTTGCAGCGGCGCAGGGGTCTGCAGGGCCGCTCGCAGGGCGGCCGGCAGCAGCGCGTCCATGCGCTTGCGGCTGCTCTCGGGCAGGCTGCGCACGCGGTGGCTGCCCAGCAGGGTTTCGGTACGTCGCAACAGGTCCTGCGCGTCGTCGCCGAAGGCCTGGCTGATCTGTTCGGCCAGTTCGCAACTGCTGTCTGGCTCGTCCGGGCCGGACCCGGGGTCGGCAACGCCGGGCGCGGGCGCCGGCACTTCGGCGTCGCCCATGCCGACCAGCCGGAATACGTTGCGGAAGGTCTGCGAGACGAATTGGCGGTGCGCGGTGAGCGTGCTTTCGAAGTCCGCGGGACTCATGCCCAGCGCCGCGGCCAGGGCGGCGCGCTGTTCGGGGTCGCCCGGCAGCAGATGGGTCTGGGCGTCCTCGCGGTATTGCAGGGCGTGCTCGGTGCGGCGCAGGTAGCGGTAGGCCTCTTCGAGCCGGCGCGCGTCTTCCTCGGGCACCAGGCCGGCGGCGCTTTCCGCGTGCAGCGCTTCCAGCAGGCCGCGCTTTTGCAGCGCGGGCATGCGGCCGCCGCGGATCAGCTGGGCAAGCTGCACCACGAATTCGATTTCGCGGATGCCGCCGTCGCCCAGCTTGATATTGTTGGCGCTGTCGATGCCGTTGCGCGCGCTGGCGCGCCGCTGCCAGTCCTGGCGGATGCGTTCACGCAGCGCGCGCAGGGCCGAGAGCGCATCGAAGTCGAAATACTTGCGGTAGACGAAGGGCACGCGCAGGCTTTCCAGCTGGCGAGCCTGGGCGGCGCTGTCGCTGCCTTCGAAGGCCTGGGCCGGGATCAGCCGGGCCTTGAGCCAGGCGTAGCGTTCCCACTCGCGGCCCTGGCCGATCAGGTAGTGCTCCAACGCGTCCAGGCTCCAGGCCAGGGGACCGGCGTCGCCGTCGGGGCGCAGGCGCAGGTCGGTGCGGAACACCTGGCCGTTGGCGTCGACTTCGGACAATACCGGCATCATGCGCCGCGTCAGGCGGCCGTAGAACTCGTGATGGCTGATGCGGCGCGGGCCGTCGGTTTCGCCTTCTTCGCCGTACAGCATGATCAGGTCGATGTCGGACGAGACATTCAGTTCGCAGCCGCCCAGCTTGCCCATGCCCACGATCAGCATTTCCTGGGGCAGGCCGGTGGCCGGGTCGCGCGGCACGCCATGCACGGCGGCGAGGTCCGCCGCCACGCTGCGATAGGCCGAGGCCACCGCGGTGTCGGCCAGCGTGGTCATGGCGCCCACGACTTCTTCCAGATCGGCCTGGCCGGTCAGGTCGCGCACGATGAGCGTGTTGAAGACCCGTTCGCGCAGCTTGCGCAGCACCATGCGGCAGGCGTCCACCGGCAGCGTGTCGCCTGCCTGGGGGCCGGCCAGCTCTGCCTGCCAGCGCGCGATCTGCGCGGGCGTGACGGGTTCGCGCACGGCATCGTTCAGCCAGGCGGCCAGATCCGGGTGGGCATCCAGGCGGCGGCGCAGATGGCCGGACCAGGCAAGGGCGGGGGCAAGCGTAGAGGGCGTGGACATGGCGAAAGGGGCGGCGCAATGGGCGCGTTTCAGGTATAAGTGGGGACGATACTGCAAGACCTCTTCTCCTGCCCACCGATCCGTGTCTGTTTCAAAAAAAGTGCTCTGTTGGGTGTTCTGGGCCGTACTGACCGTCTATGGCGTCGTGGCTCTCGGACTGTTGGGCGTGCGCTATTGGGTCCTGCCCCGCGTGGACCAATGGCGTCCCCAGATCGAAGCCTACGCCAGCAAGGCGTTGGGCTCCCGAGTGACCATCGGCTCCATCCAGGCGAACTGGCACGGCCTGAACCCCAAACTCGATCTCACCTCCGTCCAAGTCTACGACGACGAGGTGGACCCCGTGCTGTCCTTGCCTTCCGTTTCGGCGGTGCTGGCCTGGCGCAGCATCCTGGTCCTGTCGCCCAAGCTGCTGCGGCTGCAGCTCGACCGGCCCGAACTCCTTTTGCGGCGCGATCCCGCCAATCACCTGTGGGTCGCGGGCCAGGACATCGATCTCAATAGCGGCGATCAGCGTTCCGACCTGGACCATCCGGCCTTGCGCTGGCTGGGCGCGCAGCGCGAGCTGCGCATCCGCGGCGCGACCATACGCTGGCAGGATGAGTTGCGCCGCGCGCCGGAGCTGACCCTGACGGGCGTCGACTTCCTGGCGCGCAACGGCAGCTTGTCGCATCGCTTCGTGCTCAAGGCCGCAGCGGGCGACGCGTTGGCGCGCAATGTCGAGCTGCGCGGCGAATTCAACCGCAGCCTGTTTTCGGTGAACGCGGCGAATCCCGGTAATTGGGGCGGCCAGCTGTATGTCCAGCTGGACGACGCCGAACCGCTGGCGTGGCAGCCGTGGTTCGAGGTCCCGGCGGTAGCGGGCCGCCTGAGCGGGCGGGCATGGCTGCAGCTGGAGCGTGGCAAGTTCACGGACCTGACCGCGGACGCTGCCGTGCGCGGCCTGCAATGGACCGAGACGGCGCAAGGGGCCGCGGCGCCCGGTTTCAAGGCCGGCTATGTCCAGGCCCGCGTCCAGGGCTTGCCGGGCGACTTCATGCAACTGGAGAGCGTGCCGCTGGCGCGCAGCCCCGGCGCCCCGGCGGTGTCGGTCAGCGGCAAGGCCGAGCACTTGACGCTGTCCTTGCCCGGCGTCTTCGAGCAACCCATGCTGGCGGTGCGCGACGTGGCGCTGGATGCCTCCGTCAAGGGGCCGGACGCCAAGCATTGGTTCGTGGACATAGGCCAGCTGCAACTGGTCAACGACGACCTCGACGTGCGCGTGCAAGGACAGTGGCGCCCCGAGGGCAAGACCGCGGCGGGCAGCGTCGACATGCACGGCGTGATGGCGCGCGGCTCCATGTCCGCCATCCATCGCTATCTGCCCCTGGAGGTCAACGCCGATGCGCGCGAATGGCTGGCTATCGGCTTGCCCGCAGGCGAAATGCAATCCGCCTCCATCACGCTCAAGGGCGATCTCGACGAGTTTCCTTTTGGCGCGCCTGGGGCTCAGGGCGAATTCGTGATCGCCGGCGCATTCAGCGGCGCCAAGGTCGATTACGCGCCTGCGCGCGAACGGCGCAAGGGCTGGCCGATGCTGGAGAACCTGTCCGGCAATTTCCGCATCGACAAGGTCAGCCTGGCGCTGGACAGCGCGGGCGGCGCGGTCGCGCATACCGGGCCGGGGCATACCGTAACGCTCGGGGCGGTTTCCGCAACCATTCCCAACATGGAAGAGAACTCCGAACTGCTGCTGACCGGCGAGACGTCCGGCGCCGTGCCGGCCTATCTGGCGCTGGCCGCCAACTCGCCCTTGGGCGAGCTGCTGGATGGCGCGCTGGACGAGGCGCGCGGCACCGGCGACTGGCGGGTGGGGCTCAAGCTCAAGGTGCCGCTGTTGAACACCGATGACACCCAGGTCCAGGGGAACATCCTGTTCGCGGGCAACTCCTTCACCTTCATGCCGGAGATGCCGCTGCTCAGCCAGATGCACGGCGACCTGGCGTTCTCGGAGACGGGTGTCGAGGCCAAGGATCTGAGGGCCCAGTTCCTGGGCGGCCCGGCGCGGATATACGGACGCCTGGCGCAGAGCACGGACGCCCTGCGCTTCGAGGGCACGCTGGCCGGGCCGGCGCTGACCCAATTGAGCAACACGCCGTCCATGTCGCGCTTTTCGGGCAAGGCGGCCTACAAGGGCAAGGTGGGCTATCAGCGCGGCGGCGCGGTGGACATCTCCGTCGAATCCGATCTGATGGGCATGGCGATCGACATGCCCGCTCCAGTGGGCAAGGCCGCCCAGGCCTCGCAGTTGCTCAAAGTGCAATGGTCGCCCGCGCAGGACCGTGGGGCGCAGAACCGGCGCTGGCTCACCGCCAGTCTGGGCGATGGCGTCAACGCGTTGTTCGAACGGGCGCCGTCCGAAGGGGTGCAATCCTATTTCGCGCGCGGCGCGCTGGGCATCAATCGTCCGGCAAGCCTGCCGGAACGCGGATTCAGCCTGAACGCGAGCCTGCCCGAACTGGACATGGACGCCTGGGAAAAAGTGTCCGATGGCTTCAGTGCGCCTGCGGCCAAGGGCCGTGCCGCGCCCAAGCCCATGCTGCCTGCGGCCGAACGCATCAGCCTGGCGGCCGGCGTCTTGCGGACCGGCGGCTTTACCCTGAACGACCTGACGCTGTACGCGACCCGGCCGGGACCCGCGCAATGGCGCGTGGATCTGCAATCCAAACAGGCCACGGGTTCGCTTGAATGGCGCGAGGCTTCGGGCGCCATCGCCGGCCAGATCTCTGCGCGCCTGAAGCACCTGTCGCTGGGCGGCGAGGGCGACACCAACAAGGCCGACGAGGCGCTGTCCTCCGGCAACGACCTGTCCGACATCCCGGCGATCGACCTGCAGGCCAAGGAATTCCTGCTGTACGGCAAGAATGTGGGCGAACTCCAGGTGCAGGGCACGAACCTGCAGCGCGGCCGCCAATGGCGCCTGGACAAGCTGTCCATCGTCAACGACGCGGCCTCGCTCAACGCCACCGGCAACTGGAACCTGGAAGGCCAGGGCCGCGGCCTGACCGTGGACGCCTCGGTCAAGTTCGAAGACGTAGGCAAGTTCCTGGATCGCATCGGCCTCGAGAAAGTGGTCTCGGGCGGAAAGGGTACGATGCAGGGCAAGGCCACCTGGCGCAATCTGCCCTGGACCCACAAGGTCGAAGACCTGACGGGCGAGGTCGACGTCAGTCTGGACAAGGGCCGTTTCATGCACGTCAACTCGCGCACCGCGCGACTGTTGGAACTGCTGTCCCTGCAGTCGCTGCAGCGGCTGGCGCGGCTGGATGTGAACCCCACCAATCTGCTGCGCGACGGCTTCCCCTTCGACACCATCCGCGGCAAGGTCAAGCTGGCCGACGGCACGGCGTCGACCGAGGGCTATAAGATCAACGGGCCGGTGGCGGCCATCGTGCTGGCGGGCGGCGTCAACATCATCCGCGAACGCTGGGACATGAAGGCCGTGGTGATTCCGAACCTGGACGCCAGCGGGGCGGCCATGGTGACGGCGCTGGCGGTCAATCCGCTGATCGGCCTGGGTGCGTTCGTGACGCAGTGGCTGCTGAAGCAGCCGCTGGCGCGGGCCATGACCATGGAATACGCCGTCACCGGCAGCTGGGACGACCCCAAGATCGAGCCGATAGACGCGTCCGGCAAGCCGGCAGGCAACAAGCAGACCCCGCGCCCGGCGCCGCAGCCCGGCACGCTGGAGGAGTTCATGGGCGGGCAGTGAGCCGCGCAGGCAGTCTGTCCGATCCATGAAAGAAAAACGCCCTGGGCGCAAGCGCTCCAGGGCGTTTTTCATGGCCGGGTCCGCGGCGCAGGCGCCGCGGACCGCGACTGGGCTTACTTCTTCTTCATCATGTCGAAGAATTCGGCGTTGGTCTTGGTGGCGCGCATCTTGTCCAGGATGAATTCCATGGACTGGACTTCGTCCATGTCGTGGATGAACTTGCGCAGCACCCAGACCTTCTGCAGCAGGTCCGGAGCGATCAGCAGCTCTTCGCGGCGAGTGCCGGACTTGTTCAGGTTGATCGACGGGTAGACGCGCTTTTCGGCCAGGCGGCGTTCGAGGTGGACTTCGGAGTTGCCGGTGCCCTTGAATTCTTCATAGATGACTTCATCCATGCGGCTGCCGGTTTCGATCAGCGCCGTACCCAGGATGGTCAGCGAACCGCCTTCTTCCAGGTTGCGGGCCGCGCCGAAGAAGCGCTTGGGGCGTTGCAGGGCGTTGGCGTCCACGCCGCCGGTCAGCACCTTGCCGGAGGCCGGCACCACGGTGTTGTAGGCGCGGGCCAGACGGGTGATCGAGTCCAGCAGGATCACGACGTCCTTCTTCATTTCGACCAGGCGCTTGGCCTTTTCGATGACCATTTCCGCGACCTGCACGTGGCGGGTGGCGGGCTCGTCGAAGGTCGAGGCCACCACTTCGCCGCGCACCGTGCGCTGCATTTCGGTCACTTCCTCGGGGCGTTCGTCCACCAGCAGGACGATCATGACCGCGTCGGGATAGTTGGTGGTGATGGCGTGCGCGATGTGCTGCATCATCACCGTCTTGCCGGACTTGGGGCTGGCGACGATCAGGCCGCGCTGGCCCATGCCGATGGGGGCGAAGACGTCGAGAATGCGGCCGGTGAGGTTTTCCTCGCTCTTGATGTCGCGTTCCAGGCGGATGTTGCGGTTCGGGTGCAGCGGCGTCAGGTTTTCGAACATGATGCGATGCTTGATCGCTTCCGGCGCCACGCCGTTGACCTTGTCCACCTTCACCAGGGCGAAATAGCGCTCGCCGTCCTTGGGCGTACGCACTTCGCCTTCGATCGAGTCGCCGGTGTGCAGGTTGAAGCGGCGGATCTGCGAGGGCGAGATGTAGATGTCGTCCGTGCTGGCCAGATACGAGGTCTCGGGCGAGCGCAGGAAGCCGAAGCCGTCGGGCAGGACTTCCAGGACGCCGTCGCCGAAGATCTGCTCGCCTTGCTTGGCGCGCCGTTTCATGATGGCGAACATCAGTTCCTGCTTGCGCAGGCGGTTGGCGTTCTCGATTTCCAGGCCGGCGGCCATTTCCAGCAGCTGCGAGACGTGCAGCGCCTTCAGTTCGTTGAGGTGCATCGCGGTGGATTTTTGGGGGAAAGTGAAGGAGAGTTCTGGCGGCGCGCCACGGACGGGCACACGCGGTATTGAATGAGCGCCGCCCCGAGGGCGGCGCCTTCGTTCACGGCACGCGGCTTACAGCGCGCCGTCCAGGAATGCGGTCAGTTGCGACTTCGACAGCGCGCCAACTTTGGTGGCGGCGGCTTGGCCGTCTTTAAAGAGCATAAGGGTGGGAATGCCGCGGATGCCGTACTTGGTGGCGGTGCCCTGGTTTTCGTCGACGTTCAGCTTGGCGATCGTCAGGCGGCCAGCGTACTCCGTGGCGACTTCTTCCAGGATCGGGGCAATCATCTTGCAAGGGCCGCACCAGGCAGCCCAGTAGTCCACCAGCACCGGCTGGCCGGATTTCAACACATCGGCATCGAAGCTGGCGTCACTGACGTTCTTGATTTGGTCGCTCATGATGGTGATTCTCGGTTCGGCAGCAAAAGGCGCGTAAAAAGGGACGCGCCCCGCCGTTGTTCTTGTTTGTGGATGGACTCAAGCATACCACTGTCAATATCAACAGGCATACCACTGTTAATAACAACAGGAGTTGCTGGATTTGTGTAGGATGTTGCGGCGCAGTTATCGCGATCCGGGCCGTATCGACCCGATGCGCTGGCTGTGACTGTCATCATCCTACCGAATTCGGAGCTGCTCAGGTCGTGCTCATCCCACTGGGAGCCGCGCAGAATCTAGACTTATCCGTAAAATGTCGGTTTTTTTCCACAGATGTTGGGGATAACTTGGCCACTCCACGTTACACCGAGGCGTCCATTCGCGTCCTGAAGGGACTGGAGCCCGTGCGGCAGCGCCCGGGCATGTACACCCGAACCGAAAACCCCCTGCACGTCGTGCAGGAGGTCATTGATAACGCCGCAGACGAGGCATTGGCCGGCTACGGCAAGCAGATCCAGGTCACGCTGCACGTCGACGGCAGCGTTTCCGTCGAGGACGACGGGCGCGGCATTCCCGTCGGCCTGCACCCTGAAGAGAACGCTCCCGTGGTGGAGCTGGTGTTCACGCGCCTGCACGCGGGCGGCAAGTTCGACAAGGCGGGCGGCGGCGCCTACGCCTTTTCCGGCGGCCTGCACGGCGTGGGCGTGTCCGTCACCAATGCCCTGGCCACGCGCCTGGAAGTGGTGGTGTGGCGCGACGGCGCCGTCAACCGCCTGGTTTTCAAGGGCGGCGACGTGGCCGAGCCCCTGGCGCCCTACGACCAGGGCGGCCGCAAGAAGTCCGGCACCCGCGTGCGCGTGTGGCCGGATGCCAAGTATTTCGACAGCCCCAACATTCCGCTGGGCGAGCTGACGCACCTCTTGCGCAGCAAGGCCGTGCTGCTGCCGGGCGTCAAGGTATCCCTGGTCAACGAGAAGACCGGCGACACCAAGACCTGGCAGTACCAGGACGGCCTGCGCGGCTATCTGTCCGAGGCGCTGGCCGGGGCGGAGCTGATGGTGCCGTTCTTCGAGGGCGAACAGTACGCCGGGGCCGACCATGAGAACTTCGCCGAAGGCGAGGGCGCCCAGTGGGTAGTGGCCTGGACCGAGGACGGCAACGCAGTGCGCGAGTCGTACGTGAACCTGATTCCGACGCCGGCCGGCGGCACCCATGAATCGGGCTTGCGCGAAGGCCTGTTCGGCGCGGTCAAGGGTTTCGCCGAACTGCACAGCCTGCTGCCCAAGGGCGTCAAGCTGCTGCCGGAAGACGTGTTCGCCCGCGCCAGCTTCGTGCTGTCGGCCAAAGTGCTGGACCCGCAGTTCCAGGGGCAGATCAAGGAACGCCTGAACAGCCGCGACGCGGTGCGCCTGGTTGGCGGCTTTTCCAAGAGCGCGCTGGACCTGTGGCTGCACAGCAACGTCGAGTACGGCAAGAAGCTGGCCGAACTCGCCATCCGCCAGGCCCAGGCGCGCCAGCGTTCGGCGCAGAAGGTCGAAAAGCGCAAGAGCTCGGGCGTGGCCGTGCTGCCGGGCAAGCTGACCGATTGCGAGTCCAGCGACGCGACCCGCACCGAAGTCTTCCTGGTCGAGGGCGACTCCGCCGGCGGTTCGGCCAAGATGGGCCGCGACAAGGAATTCCAGGCCATCCTGCCGCTGCGCGGCAAGGTGCTCAACTCCTGGGAAGTGGACCGCGACCGGCTCTTTGCCAACAACGAAATCCATGACATTTCCGTCGCCATCGGCGTGGACCCGCACGGCCCCGGCGACACGCCGGACCTGTCGGGCCTGCGCTACGGCCGCATCTGCATCCTGTCCGATGCGGACGTCGACGGCTCGCACATCCAGGTGCTGCTGCTGACGCTGTTCTACAAGCACTTCCCCAAGCTGGTCGAGGCCGGCAACGTGTTCGTGGCCAAGCCGCCGCTGTTCCGCCTGGACGTGCCGGCGCAGGGCAAGCGTCCGGCGCGCAAGATCTACTGCCTGGACGAAGGCGAACTCGAAGCCGCGCAGGACAAGCTGCGCAAGGAAGGCGTGCGTGAAGGCGCCTGGGCCGTCAGCCGCTTCAAGGGCCTGGGCGAAATGAACCCCGAGCAGCTGTGGGAAACCACCATGAATCCGGACACGCGCCGCCTGCTGCCCGTGGGCTACGGCGACCAGACTCCCGAGGACACCACCCGCATGTTCGACATGCTGATGGGCAAGGGCGAGTCCTCGCAGCGCCGCGCCTGGATCGAAGAGAAGGGCAACCTGGCGGAGCTGGACATCTGATGGCCGGGTCCGCGCCCGGCTCGGCCCGCATGGACGTCCAGATGACGGCCGACGACTACGCCGACTTCGCCGCTTACGTGTACAAGCGGCCGGAGCTGCGCCGCCGCCGCTACCGGTCCCATCTGCGTTTCGCGGTCCTGATGATCGTGGCCCTGCTGGCCTACCTGATCTGGCAGACCTGGGACGGCAATACGCCGAACTGGGGGCGGATCCTGCCCGTGTATTTCCAGGGCTTGGCGGTGGGCCTGGGCATACTTGCGCTCCTGGCGCTGGCCTACGAGTACGTCCTGCCCTCGCTGGTCAGGATGAACACGCGCCGCATGTTGAAGCGACAGCCCGACGAATTGTTCCTGGGCCGCCATCAGCTGGATTTCGGCCCCGATGGCATCACGGATACCACTGCCACCGCCTCCGGACGCATGGACTGGTCCGATGTGCGGCGGGTCGAGGAAACTCCGCAACATCTCTATGTCATTCTCGGCACCTTGCAAGGCGTGATCATCCCCAAGCGCGGGCAGGATGCCGCCACGTTGGATGCGGTGCGGACCCAGTTGCGCGCGCATGTCGCCGATACGCAGCTGATGTCGTCCGCGCAGGCGCTTTGACGCCGTTTCGATGAAATTGTCTACCTGAATACATCATGACCGACAGCAATCAACCCGGCTTGTTCGATTCCAACCCGCCCGGCGGCGATGGCGGCGGCGATGGCGATGCCGCCATCACCCTGGCGCGCTACGCCGAGCAAGCCTATCTGGACTACGCGGTGTCCGTGGTGCGGGGCCGCGCCCTGCCGGACGTGGGCGACGGGCAGAAACCCGTGCAGCGGCGCATCCTGTTCGCCATGCAGGCGATGGGGCTGGCGGCTGGCGCCAAGCCCGTCAAATCCGCGCGCGTCGTGGGCGACGTGCTGGGCAAGTATCACCCGCATGGCGACCAGGCCGCCTATGACGCCATGGTGCGCATGGCGCAGGATTTCTCGCTGCGCTATCCGTTGATCGACGGCCAGGGTAACTTCGGTTCGCGCGACGGCGACAACGCCGCCGCCATGCGCTACACGGAAGCCCGCCTTACCCCCATCGCCAAGCTGCTGCTGGACGAGCTGGACGAAGGTACCGTGGACTTCGTGCCCAACTATGACGGCAGCCAGCAAGAGCCGCAGATGCTGCCGGCGCGCCTGCCCGTGATGCTGCTCAACGGCGCCTCGGGTATCGCGGTCGGCATGGCGACCGAGATCCCGCCGCACAACCTGCGCGAAGTGGCGCAGGCTTGCGTGGCGCTGCTGAAGCATCCGCAGATGCCGGACGCCGAGCTGCACGCCCTGATCCCGGGGCCGGACTTCGCGGGCGGCGGGCAGATCATCACGCCGGCCGAGGACATCGCCCAGATCTACGCGGGCGGCCGCGGTTCGCTCAAGGTGCGTGCGCGCTGGCAGTTCGAGGAAATGGCGCGCGGCCAATGGCAACTGGTGGTCACCGAGCTGCCGCCGGGCACCTCGGGCCAGAAGGTGCTGGAAGAGATCGAGGAAATCACCAACCCCAAGGTCAAGACCGGCAAGAAGAGCCTGACGCCCGAGCAGACGCAGGCCAAGGCCGTGATGCTGAACCTGCTGGACGCCGTGCGCGACGAGTCGGGCAAGGATGCCGCCGTGCGCCTGGTCTTCGAACCCAAGACCTCGCGCGTGGACCGCGACGAATTCGTCAACACGCTGCTGGCGCAGACCAGTATGGAAAGCAGCTCGTCCATCAACCTGGTGTGCATCGGCACCGACGGCCGGCCGCGCCAGAAGGGCCTGCGCGACATCCTGGTCGAATGGCTGGCGTTCCGCACCAATACCGTGGTGCGCCGCACGCGTTTCCGCCTGGACAAGGTCATCGACCGCATCCACGTGCTGGAAGGCCGCATGGTCGTCTACCTGAACGTGGACGAAGTCATCCAGACCATCCGCGAATCCGATGAGCCGCGCGCCGCGCTGATGGAACGCTTCAAGCTGTCCGAACGCCAGGCCGAGGACATCCTGGAAATGCGCCTGCGCCAGCTGGCGCGCCTGGAAGGCTTCAAGATCGAACAGGAACTGGCCGACAAGCGCGACGAGCAGGTGCGCCTGCAGGAACTGCTGGACAACCCCGCCTCGCTCAAGCGCCTGCTGATCAAGGAAATCGAAGCCGACGCCAAGCAATACGGCGACGACCGCCGTACGCTGATCGAGACCGCCGAACGCGCCGTGCTCGAAACCAAGGTGCTGGACGAACCCGTCACCGTGATCGTGTCGCAAAAGGGCTGGCTGCGCGCCCGCCAGGGCCACGGCCATGATGCGTCGCAATTCGGCTTCAAGCAGGGCGACGATCTGTACGGCGCCTTCGAGTGCCGCACCACCGACACGCTGATCGCCGTGGGCGACAACGGCCGCGTTTATTCGGTGCCGGTCGCCGGGCTGCCTTCGGCGCGCGGCGACGGCCAGCCGGTCACCACCATGATCGACCTGGGCAGCGGCACGCGCATCGTCCACACCATCGCTGCCGCGGCCGACAGCCGCTGGCTGCTGGCCACGCGCGGCGGCTACGGCTTTGCCGCCAAGCTGTCCGACATGGTCAGCCGCCAGCGCGCCGGCAAGCAGTTCATCACCCTGGAAGAGGGCGACGAACTGCTGCGTCCGGTGCCGCTGTTCGACGGCGCCAAGCAATTGGCGCTGCTGTCGCACAAGGGCAAGTTCCTGGTGTTCGGCCTGGACGAGGTCAAGACGCTGTCCGGCGGCGGCCGCGGCACCATCCTGATGGGGCTGGACGGCAGCGACAAGCTGGACCAGACCGTACCCATCGGCGCGGGCGGCCTGCGTGCGGCCGGCATCTACCGCAACAAGCACACCGAGGACATCCTGGCGGGCGACGCGCTGGCGCCTTACATCGGCAAGCGCGCCCGCAAGGGCCGGGCGCTGGATGTGCGGCCCAAGCAGCCGGTGCTGTCGCCGGTGCTGGGCTAGGCGTCGGGCAGGCAAGAGAATGGCGGGCTGCGGCCCGCCATTTTTTTCGTCTGTTGACTGGCTGCACGATTCCGGCATTTAATAGATAGATCATTCAGTCTATTAATAAGATGCGCAAGATCGACCCCATCAAACAGCAGGAACGGCGCAACCAGATATTGGCCGCCGCGGCGGATTGCTTTGCCGAGCACGGCTTCCACTCGACCTCGACGGCGCAGATCTGCGCCCGCGCCGGCATGAGTCCCGGCAACCTGTTCCACTACTACGGCAGCAAGGCCGAAATCATCGAAGCGATGATCGCGTCGGATACGGAGTCCGCGCGCGACCGCATGCGGCAAGCGTGCGCCGCGCCCGACGCGAGGCGGGCGCTGGCGGACTGGGTCGCGGCGCAGTTGGCGCAGCATCAAGATCCGGCCTACGTCAGGCTGGGCATGGAGATCCTGGCCGAGGCCGTGCGCAACCCGCGCGTGCACGCCCTGGTGATGGAGAACGAGGCGGCGCGCAAGGCCGGCCTGGTGGCCTTGCTGGAAACGGTTTGGGCTCAACGCATGCCGCCGCAGCCCCTAGCCGAGATGGCCGATACGCTATTGCTGCTGCTGGACGGCGTCTACAGCCGGTCGGTGGTGGACCCCGCCTTTGGCGCGGCGGCGGGCAGCCGTCTCCTGGAGCAGGCCCTGTCGCGGTGTCTGCCTGATGGCGCGCAACAAGGCTCAGCCGCAGGGAGGCGGGCATGAACGCGCCGGCAACCCACGCGCGTCTGGCGCAGGTCGATGCGCTGCGCGGTTTCGCGCTCTTCGGCATACTGGTGGTCAATATCGGCGTGTTTTCTTCGCCGTTCTATGGCGCCGGCGTGGCCGACCCGGCGTACTCGCAGCCCTTGGATCTGACCGTGCGCTGGCTGATCGCCTGGCTGTTCGAGACCAAGTTCTATCTGCTGTTCTCTTTCCTGTTCGGCTACAGCTTCACCTTGCAGATGAGCGCCGCCGAACGCGGCCAGGCGGCTTTCGCGCCGCGCTTCCTGCGCCGCTTGGCGGGCCTGGCTTTGCTGGGGCTGGCGCACGCGGTGCTGTTCTACCAGGGCGACATACTCCTGACCTACGCGCTGCTGGGCCTGGCGTTGCTGCTATGCCGGCGGATGGAGCCGCGGCGGGCGCTGCGCATTTCGCTGTGGCTCATCGTGCTGACGGCATCGTTGTGGGCCATTCTGGGCGCGTTGAGCTACCTGGACCCGGTGGCGCCCGGGTACGAGGCGCAGTATCACGCGGACGCCCTGGCGGCGATCGATGCATACCGGGGCACCATCGGCACGACCATTGCGCAGCATTGGAATGAGCTGACCGGGGGCGTGTGGTTCACGGTGCTGTTCGTGCAGGGGCCGTTCGCGTTCGCCATGTTCCTGGCGGGCTACGCGCTGGGCCGCCGCAACGCGCTGGCCGATCCCTGGCGTCAGCCGCGGGCGCTGTGGCTGCTGTGCGCGCTGGGACTGGCGCCAGGCCTGGCCGGTTCCGCGGCCTATGCCTTCAGCACGCTGCCGTCGGCGGGGACAGCCTGGGAATTGCCGGGCCTGGCGGTGGACCTGCTGACCGCGCCGCTGCTCAGCATGTCGTACGCGGCAGCCTTGCTGCTGGCCATGCGCACGCAGCCGGGGGCGCGGCTGGCGGGCTGGCTCGCGCCCGCCGGGCGGATGGCATTGAGCAATTACCTGATGCAATCCGTGGTCTGCGCTTTTCTCTTCACCGCCTGGGGCCTGCGCCTGTTCGGCTCGGTGTCGCCGCTGGCGACATTCTGCATTGCCGTGGCGATATTCGCGGCGCAGTTGCCGCTGTCCGCCTGGTGGCTGCGGCGCCACGCCTACGGCCCGGTCGAGTGGTTCCTGCGCGCGCTCACCATCGGCGCCTGGCCGGCCTGGCGGCGCGCGCGGACAGACTGATCAGACCGGCTTGGCGCGCAGCCGGCCGACGGGGGCGCCGCCGTCGCGCCGGCCCTGGCGTGCCCACATTCCCGCCAGCAGCAGCAATGCGGGCACATAGACCCAGAAGTCGGACCAGCGCTGCGGGTTGGGCGCTTTCACTTCCAGCACGTCCCAGCCTTGTTCCCAGCCGGCGCGCTGGGCGCGGCTGCCGAAGCGCACGCCGCCGATCTGCGTCTGGTCGCCCAGGCTCATCAGCGTCAGTCCGGCTTCGGCCAGGCGCTTGCGGCCCGCGTCCTGCCCGGCTGCGTCGCCGGTCAATTCGGGCAGGGCAACGGCCACGGTCTTGGTCAGTTCATCGCCTTCCAGGTTGATGCCGCGCAGCACCACCGTCAGCCGTCCGTTGTCGGGCAGCGCGCCCGCGATGGCTTGCATCTCGGACGCCGGACGGCTTTCATGGCGCGGCGCGAAATGGTCCATGAACCAGTCCGGACGGAACAGCATGAACGTGATCAGCAGCAGTACCCCGACCTCGGCCAGCGTGCAGCGCACGCGGAACCAGCGCATGGTGGCGGCGGCGAAGGTCAGCGAGGCGATCGTGGCGCCCGTCACGACCAGCGCCAGTTCCCAACCGTAGGTGACGTCGATCAGCAGCAGCATGGGGTTGAACACGAACATGAACGGCAGGATGGCCGTGCGCGCCGCGTAGGTCACGCCCTGGATGCCGGTCTTGATCGGGTCCTCGCCCGAGATGGCGGCGGCCGCGAAGGTCGCCAGGCCGACGGGCGGCGTGATGTCGGCCATGATGCCGTAATAGAAGACGAACATGTGCACCGCGATCAGCGGAATCACCAGGCCGCTCTGCGCGCCCAGCTCCACCACCACGGGCGCCATCAGCGTCGCCATCAGGATGTAGTTGGCCGTGGTCGGCATGCCCAGGCCCAGGATCAGGCACACCACCGCCGTGAAGATCAGCATCAGCAGCACGTTGCCCATCGACACCAGCTCGACGAAGGCCGTCATGCGCAGGCCCAGGCCGGTCAGTGTGATGGCGCCGACGATCAGTCCGGCGGTGCCGCAGGCGATGGCGATGCCTATCATGTTGCGGGCGCCGTCCTCAAGGCCGCCGATGGCGTCGCGCCAGCCATGGCGCCAGGCCGCGGACACCGGCTGCTTGCGGAACCAGGCGATCAGCGGACGCTGCGTCACCATCTGGAACAGCATCGCCATCGCCGCCCAGAACGCCGACAGTCCGGCCGACAGCTCTTCCACGCTCAGGCACCAGACCAGGATGCCGATGGGTATCAGGAAGTAGAGTCCGGCGCGCACCGTGGGCCAGGGCTGCGGGCGCACGGGGTGGTTGATGTCGATGTCCTGCGGCAGATCGGGGTGGCGCGCCGCCACGCGCAGCAGCCACAGATAGAGCACGGCCAGGATGGCCAGCAGCACCCAGATGGCCGCGGCGCCCGCCACGGCCTGCACGCCCGTGCCTATCCAGTAGACCGCGCCCATCACCAGCAAGGTGCCGCTGATGCCCATGCCCCATCCGGCCAGCTTCTGCAGCGGCGTGCGGGCGGGGCCCGAGGCCATCATGGGCTGGATGCCCAGTTTCAGGGCTTCCAGGTGGACGATGTAGAACAGCGCGATGTAGGAGATCGCGGCCGGCAGGATCGCGTGGCGGATGATGTCGGTATAGGGGATTCCTACGTACTCGATCATCAGGAAGGCGGCCGCGCCCATCACGGGCGGCATGATCTGGCCGTTGACGGACGAGGCGGTCTCGATGGCCCCGGCGCGCACGCCGCCGTATCCGGCCTTCTTCATGAGCGGAATCGTGAAGATGCCGCCGGTCACCACATTGGCCACCGACGACGCCGACACCAGGCCGTTGACGGCGGAGGACACCACCGCCACCTTGGCCGGTCCGCCGCGCAGGTGCCCCAGCAGCGCGAACGACACCTGCATCATGTAGTTGCCGGCGCCGCACTTGTCCAGCATCGAGCCCAGCAGCGCGAAGATGAAGATGTACGACACCGATACGCCCAGCGCCACGCCATAGACGCCTTCCGTTGTCAGCCACATGTGCGACATCAGGCGCTCCAGCGAAGCGCCGCGGTGCGCCAGCACGTCGGGCAGCCAGGGCCCGGCCAAGGCATAGGCCACGAACACCAGGCCCAGCACCGTCATGGGCAGGCCGAGCGCGCGGCGCGTCACCTCCAGCAGCAGGGCCAGGCCGATCGCGGCAGTGGCCACGTCCATGGTCGTGGGTTGGCCGGGGCGGCCCGCCAGCTCGTTGTAGAACAGGTACAGATAGCTGCCGCAGAAGCCCGCCATCAGCGCCAGCGCCCAGTCGTACCAGGGCATGCGGTCGCGCGCCGAGCGCTTGCTGGCCGGGTAGGCCAGATAGCCCAGGAACATGGCGATGCCCAGGTGCAGGGCGCGCGCCTCGGTGTCGTTGAAGATGCCCCAATTCAGGGAGAACGGCAGCGGCGACGCGTACCAGAGCTGGAAGAGGGACCAGATCAGCGCGCCCGCCGCCAACGTGGCGCCCGCCAGGCCGCGCACATTGCGGCCTCCGCGGTCGGCGTCGGCGACCAGCTGTTCCAGGTCCGGGGCCGGCGTATGCGGCTCTTTATTCATGAAATTCCCCTACGTGTCATGGCGCGCGCCGGCGGCGCGGCGCGCGTTGAGTCCCCGCGCTTGCTGTGCGTCAGGGACGGCAGCCTGCGTGGCCGGGCTGGACCGGGCTCCGCTGGCGTGCCGTTTCAGCGGCCCTTGGGCCCGGGCCTCAGAGCAGGCCCTTTTCCTTGAAGTACTTCTCGGCGCCCGGATGCAGCGGCGCCGACAGCCCGTTCTTCACCATGTCCGCCGCCTTCAGGTTGGCGAACGCGGGATGCAGCTTCTTGAAGTCGTCGAAGTTGTCGAACACCGCCTTGACCACGGTGTAGACAGTGGCTTCGGGCACGTCGGCCGAGGTGACGAAGGTGGCCGTCACGCCGTAGGTCTTGGTTTCCGTCGGGTTGTTCGGATACAGCCCGGCCGGAATCGAGGCGTGGGCGTAGTACGGGTACTTCTCGACCAGCTTGTCCACGGCCGGGCCGGTCAGCGACACGAGCTTGGCGCCGCAGCTGGTGGTGGGGTCCTGGATGTTGGCCGAGGGGTGGCCCACGCCATAGAAGAAGCCGTCGATCTTGCCGTCGCACAGCGCCGAGCCGTGCTCGTCGGGACGCAGTTCGGACGCCAGCGAGAAGTCCTTCAGGGTCCAGCCCATGGTGCTCAGCAACTCCTCCATCGAGGCGCGCGTGCCCGAGCCAGGGTTGCCGACGTTGAAGCGCTTGCCCTTGAGGTCTTCGAAGCTCTTGACGTTCGCTTCCTTGCGCGTCACGACGGTGAAGGGCTCGGGGTGGATGGAGAACACCGAGCGCAGCTTGGTGTACGGCCCGGCCTGCTTGAACTGGCCTTCGCCCTTGTAGGCGTTGAAGCCCACGTCGGATTGCACCACGCCCAGGTCCAGTTCGCCGGCCTTGATGGTGTTGGCGTTGAAGACCGAGCCGCCGGTCGATTCGACCGAGCAGCGGATGCCGTGGCTGGAGCGGTCTTTATTGACCAGGCGGCAGATGGCGCCGCCGGCGGCATAGTAGACGCCGGTGACGCCGCCCGTGCCGATGCTGACGAACTTCTGTTGAGCGGCGGCGGGCGCCGGCGCCGTGGACAGCAAGGCCGTGGCGAGGCCCGCGGCTGCGAGCGTCCAGGCGTTGCGATGGCCCAAGGGGTGTTTGACGGACGTGGTCATGCAAACTCCTTTTGGGGTTTTTCCCCGTGATATTGCCGGTCTTGGCCGGCGGTTGGTGCGCCCCGCGAGCCGCGGAGCACCCTGTGCGTATCATCACGAGCCCGCGCCAGGCGGGCGGCGCGGCGCAATCCCTTGCGCCGCGCTTGCTGCAGGCGGCTAGGCGCGCGCCTGCGCGATAGCGGCGTCGATGGCGCCGCTCAGACGTTCGGTCAACTGGTCCAGCTCATCGTCGGAGATGATGAAGGGCGGGGCGAGCAACACGTGGTCGCCGTGGCGGCCGTCGATGGTGCCGCCCATTGGGTAGACCATCAGGCCGCGCGCCATGGCCTCGCGCTTGATGCGGGCGTGCAGCGACAGCGCGGGGTCGAAGGTCTGCTTGCTGGCGCGGTCCTGCACCAGCTCGATGCCCATGAAGAGGCCGCGGCCGCGGATGTCGCCGACGTGCGGATGCGCGCCCAGCGCGCTGTCCAGCCGCTGGCGCAAGCCCGCGCCCTGCGCTTGCACGCGCGCCAGCAGGCCGTCGCGCCGGATCACTTCCTGCACGGCGAGCGACGCGGCGCAGGCGATCGCATGGCCCAGGTAGGTATGGCCATGCTGGAAGAAGCCGCTGCCTTGCTGCATGGCCTCCACGATGCGCTGCTGCACCATCACCGCGCCGATCGGCTGATAGCCGCCGCCCAGGCCCTTGGCGATGGTGATCAGGTCAGGCGTGACGCCTTCCTGTTCCACCGCGTACAGCGTGCCGGTGCGGCCCATGCCGCACATGACCTCGTCGGCGATCAGCAGCACGCCGTGACGGTCGCAGACTTCGCGGATACGGCGGAAATAGCCCGGCACCGCCGTGACGGCGCCGGCGGTGGCGCCGACCACGGGCTCGGCCACGAAAGCCATCACCGTGCCCGGACCCAGGCGCTCAAAGGTCTGTTCCAGTTCCTGCGCCAGGCGCTCGCCGTATTGCTCGGGGCTTTCGTCCTCGCGCTGGTCGCGGTAGGCGTAGCAGGGCGACACGTGCTCGACCTCGATCAACAGCGGCGCGAACTGCGCGCGGCGCCAGGCATTGCCACCCACCGCCAGCGCGCCCAGCGTGTTGCCGTGATAGCTCTGGCGCCGCGCGACGATGTGGCGGCGTTCCGGTTGGCCGATTTCCACGAAATACTGCCGCGCCATTTTCAGCGCGGCTTCGACGGCTTCCGAGCCGCCCGAGACGAAGTAGGCGTGGGAAATGCCCGGCGGCGCATCGGCTACCAGGCGCTCGGCCAGTTGTTCCGCGACCTCGGTCGTGAAAAAGCTGGTGTGGGCATAGGCCAGCGCGTCGATCTGCGCGTGCATGGCGGCCTGGATGTCGGGATGGTTGTGTCCCAGGCAGGAGACCGCCGCACCGCCCGAACCGTCGAGGTAGGAGCGGCCGGAGCTGTCATAGACCCACACGCCCTGGCCGCGGACTGCGACGGGAGGCGTCTGGCGCAATGAACGATGCATGACATGGGTGTGGCTCATGGGGCGATTCCGCAATGCAGGAGGTTGAAGGCGAATCCGGACGGGATGTCAGGCGGGGCGGCGCGGCGGCGCGCTGCTCCAGTAAACGTTGTCGTTGAGCAGGCGCTGCTCCACTTCGGTCAGGCGGTTCAGCACTTCCTCGCCGCCGCGCGCGGTCAGGCGGGCGATCAGGTGCTCGGCCAGGCCGAGCAGGCCGGCGGTGGTGTGGAAGAACGACCCGGGGCCCTGGCGCGCCGGGCGCGCCCGCACGCCTTCGCGATCCGGGGGCGCGAAGCGCAAGGTGTGGCGGGCGTCGACCGCCAGCGGCGACAAGGGGTCATCGGTCAGCGCGATCAGCGCCACGCCGCGCTGCACGGCCTGGCGGGCCAGCTGCACGGTGGCGGTGGGATAGGGCGCCTGCGAGATCACGATGAGCGCATCGCCGGTTCCCAGGTTGTCGGCCTGTTCGGCGGGGGCGCCGCCCAGACCGTCGATGAGCACGCTGTTGCGCCGCACCAGCTGGTACGCATAGCGCATCTGGAATGCGATGCCGAAAGCCGAGCGGGTACCCAGGAAGCCGACCTGCCTGGCTTCCAGCAGGGTCTGCACCGCAGCGTCGAAGGCGGAGGGCGGGTTCAGCGCGCAGACTGAGCTCATGGCCTGGACCTGATAGTCGGTGAGCACGTCGTGCCCGGCCGCCGCGGGTTCGCCCGCCGCCGCCTGCAGCGCGGCGGCGCGGTCACGCAGTCCTGGCGTGGCTTGTCCGGCCAGGGCCTGCTGGAAGGGTTGGCGGAAATCCTCGTAGCTGGAAAAGCCGACGGCCCGCGCCAGCCGCAGCATGGTTGCCGGCGCCACGCCCAGGGTCTGGGCCTGGCGCCGCATGGACCACAGGCCGACCTCGGCGGGGTGTGCCACGACCCAGTGCGCCGCCCGCTGCAGTTCCGGCGGCAGTTGTTCCAGTTTTTCCTGGAGGGTCAGAAGGAGGTCGGACGGCAAGGACATGTACGGCGGCTGGAGTGCGTAAAAAACAGATGATAAATCCGTGTTCGATAAAAAAACATATGTTTTTATAAGGATTTCCACCTAGAACGCTTGTCAGCGAAGGCAAGGCTATTCTCAGGTAAGTCCTTGAAATTCGCTGCCAATTCCAGCAAATAGGCGCTTATTTACTTACATCATGCAACGGGATTTTTGTTTGACGGGAATGAATCGTGCGCATATCATTTGTGTAGAAATGAATTTGACCGAACACGCTTTTTCCCATGACTGACGCCGCGAAATCCGATCCCTCACAGCAATACGATTTGCGCATCTTGCGGGCGCTGCGCCGCATCACGCGTTCCATCGCCTTGCATTCGCGCCAGCTATCCGCGGTCAGCCACATTACGGCGCCGCAGCTGATGTGCCTGCGCACCGTGATCGCCAACGGCCCGATGACGGCCACCGCGATCAGCCGCGAAATGCACGTCAGTCCCAGCACCGTGGTCGGGATCCTGGATCGCCTGGAAGACAAGGGCCTGATCCGCCGCGAACGCGGCCGCGAAGACCGCCGCATCGTATTCGTCACGGCCACCGACGCGGGCCGCGAGTTGGCGCAAGGCGCGCCGTCGCCGCTGCAAAAGCATCTGGCCGACGCGCTCAATGCCTTGCCCGAACTGGAACAGGCCACCATCACGCTGTCCCTGGAGCGCATCGTGGCGCTTATGGAACAGGACGGCCAGGCCGCCGCCGACACGCATGGCGACGTGTCGTCGCCCATCCTTGAAGTGCCCACGGGCGGGGCACCCCCTGAATCGGGAATCGTTGCATGAAGAAAACCGAACTGGATACCCCAACCCTCTCAAGTGCCGTGGCGCCGGCGGTCAGCGCGCAGACCCATACCATGCGTCTGCCCGACCGCAAAGACGGCGCCGCCATCCACCGCCTCATTTCCGAGTGCCCGCCGCTCGACCTGAATTCCCTCTACGCGTACCTGCTCCTCGCTGAGCATTTTCGCGACACCTGCGTCCTGGCCGAAAGCGCCGGCGGACGCATCGACGGTTTTATCTCCGCATATGTGATCCCGGACCGGCCCGACACCTTGTTTGTCTGGCAGGTCGCGGTGCACACCCGCGCACGCGGCCATCGACTGGGCCGCGCCATGCTTCGCGAGCTCTTGCGCCGCAAGGGTCTCGAGCATGTCCGCTATCTCGAAACCACGGTGGGGCCTGACAACCAGGCATCGCGCCGCAGCTTTGCCGGCCTGGCCGGCGAACTTGGCGCCCACGTCTCCGAGCAGCCGTTCTTCGACCGGCAACTGTTCGGCGGCGCGGACCACGACGACGAGATGTTGTTGAGGATAGGTCCGTTCGCCTTGCCGGCCCCCTAGGGGCGGCGCAAGCCCAGCGGTCTTATCGAATACCGGGATGGTTGGCAGATCCGGATGCGCAAGCGCACCCGGAGGGGTTCTGGCCGTCCGTCCACTTATGAGATGAAAAAGGGAGGATTAATCATGGACTTGAAGATCTTTGACCGGATGGAGTCGGAGGTACGGGGCTACATCCGGTCGTTCCCCGTGATATTCAGCCAGGCCAGGGGCTCGACCCTGATCGATGAAGACGGCACCGAATACATCGATTTCTTCAGCGGCGCCGGCACGCTGAACTATGGCCACAACAATCCTGTTCTCAAGGAAAAGCTGCTGGAGTACGTCCAGTCGGACGGCGTGGTGCACGGCCTGGATATGGCCACCAGCGCGAAGAAGCGTTTCCTGGAGACGGTGGACCGCGTGCTGCTCAAGCCGCGCAACTGGCAGTACACCTTGCAGTTCACCGGTCCCACCGGCACCAACGCGGTGGAAGCCGCGCTGAAGATCGCGCGCCAGGTCAAGGGGCGTCCCAACGTCATCTCGTTCACTCACGGGTTTCATGGCGTGAGCGGCGGTTCGCTGGCCGTGACGGCCAACATGAAGTTCCGCGACGCGTCCGGCTATGCGCTGGGCAACACCACCTTCATGCCCTATGACGGATACTTCGGTCCGGACGTGGACACCATGGCCTATCTGGAGCGCATGCTGGAGGACCCCAGCAGCGGCATGGACAAGCCGGCGGCCGTCATCGTGGAAACGGTGCAGGGCGAAGGCGGCGTCAACGTGGCAACGCTGCGCTGGCTGAAGGAACTGGAAAAGCTGTGCAAGCGGCACGACATGTTGCTGATCGTGGACGACATCCAGGTCGGCTGCGGCCGCACCGGCACCTTCTTCAGCTTCGAGGCCGCCGGCATCCGCCCCGACATCATCACCCTGTCGAAATCGCTGTCCGGCTTCGGCCTGCCGATGTCGCTGGTGCTGATGAAGCCCGAGCTGGACATCTGGAAACCCGGCGCCCACAGCGGCACCTTCCGCGGCAACAACCTGGCTTTCGTCACGGCGGCCCAGGCCTTGGAAACCTATTGGGCCAACACAGCCTTCACCGCCGAGATCCAGCGCAAGGAGCGCCAGGTGCGCGACTGGCTGGAGAACCTGGTGCATAGCTATCCCAATGCCGGCCTGTCGGTGCGCGGCCGCGGCCTGATCCAGGGGCTGGTCTGCAATGCCACGCCGGCGTTGGCCAACCGCATCGCGCAAAGCGCCTTCAAGAAGGGCGTGGTGATCGAGACGTCCGGCGCGCACGATGAGGTGCTGAAGCTATTGCCCGCCCTGACCATCGAGGAAGAACTGCTGGGCAAGGGCCTGGACGTGATCGAAGCCAGCGTCGCGGAAGCGCTCGCCGAAGAAGGGCAGTCCGCCCGCATCCTGAAATTTGGAGGAAAACGTCAATGATCGTACGCAATGTCAAAGATGTGATCGGCACCGCCGACGAAGTCCGCACGGATACCTGGGTCAGCCGCCGCGTGCTGCTGAAGAAGGACGGCATGGGCTTCTCCTTTCACGAGACCACCATCTTTCCGGGCGGCCGCACCCACATCCACTACAAGAACCATCTTGAAGCGGTGTGGTGCATCGAAGGCGACGGTTCCATCGAGACCATCGCCGACGGCAAGAAGTACGAACTGGGACCCGGCGTGGTCTACGCCCTGAACGAACACGATGAGCACTGGCTGTGCGGCGGCAAGGAGCCGCTGCGCGTCATCTGCGTCTTCAACCCGCCGCTGACCGGCCAGGAAGTGCACGATAAAGAAGGCGTCTACGCCTTGCCTGAAGCCGAAGCCCAAGCGGCCTGAAATACAAGGAGGTTCGCATGATCTCACCTGCACAGGATCCGTACGCCTCCCGTACGGATCGAAGTTCCGCCATCATCGCCCGCCAGGATCCGGTGGTCTATGAAAACGGCCAGTACGCCAGCGCGTTGAACGCCGGCCAGGTCGAGCAATACGAGCGCGACGGCTTCATCCTGCTGGAGAACCTGTTTTCCGACGATGAAATCCGCGCGCTGTCCACCGAGGTCGAGCGCATGACGCGCGACCCCTCGATCGTGCGCCGCGAAGAGTCCATCACCGAGCCAGGCAGCAATGCGGTGCGCTCGATCTTCATGGTGCACGTGCTCAACCCCATCCTGTCGCGCCTGGTGCGCGATCCGCGCCTGGTCAACGTGGCGCGGCAGATCCTGGGGTCAGAGGTGTACATCCACCAGTCGCGCGCCAACATGAAGCCCGGTTTCAAGGGCAAGGAGTTCTACTGGCACTCCGACTTCGAAACCTGGCACGTCGAAGACGGCATGCCGGCGATGCGTGCGCTGAGCTGCTCGGTGCTGCTGACCGACAACAACGAATGCAACGGCCCCCTGATGCTGGTGCCCGGATCGCATCGTCAGTTCATATCGTGCGTGGGCGAAACGCCCAACGAACATTACAAGCAGTCGCTGAAGAAACAGGAGTACGGCGTGCCGGACCCCGTCAGCCTGCAACTGCTGGTGGAGCAGGGCGGCATCCGCTCCATGACGGCCAAGGCCGGTTCGGTGGTGTTCTTCGACTGCAACACGATGCACGGCTCCAACAGCAACATCTCGCCGTGGCCGCGCGCCAACGTCTTCATGGTCTACAACAGCATGGAGAACACCTTGAATCCGCCCAAGTATGGGCTCACGCCGCGTCCCGAGCACATCGCGACGCGCAAGGGATTCAAGGCGGTCACCCCGCTGGATACCTTGAAGCTGGTGGGAGGCTGAGGCCCCTGTGAAAATGCCCAGGCGCTGCCTGGGCATTTTTTCTTCCGGGCGTCTGCTATTCTCTGCGCACTTCGCCTCATCGAGACTCCGCACGCCATGTCCGCCCGCATCCTCAGCCTGCACATCTACCCGGTCAAGTCCTGCGCAGGCATCGCCTTGAACGAATCGTCCATCGACCGCGCGGGCCTGGCCCATGACCGCCGCTGGATGCTGATCGGCGCCGACGGCCAGTTCATGACGCAACGGCAATGGCCCGCGATGGCGCTGATCCGCACGGCGCTCACGGCCGATACGCTGCGTTTGTCCGCGCCGGGCATGCCTGATCTGGACGTAGCCCTGGACGGATCGGGACTGGAACAAGAGGCGCAGTCCGTGGCCGTGTGGAGCGATACCACTTCCGGCCGGCGCGAAAGCGCGGCGGCGGGGCAGTGGTTTTCCGATTTTCTCAAGACGCCGTGCCGCCTGTACAAGGTGGACGCGGCCGCGCAACGCAACGCCAAGCCGGACTGGGTGTCGCGCTGGCTGGATGCTCATCCCGACCTGGCCGAACCGTTCGCGGGCCAGCACTGTTTCGGCTTTGCCGACGGCTTCCCGCTGCTGGTGGCCAACCAGGCCTCGCTGGACGACCTGAACGCCCGCCTGCAGGCCAAGGGCGTGGCGCCGGTGCCGATGGACCGCTTCCGGCCCAACATCGTGGTCCAGGGCGAATGGGAGGCCTTCGAGGAAGACCACACCGCCATGATCGAGGCCGCGGGCGTGAAGATGGCTTTCGTCAAGCCTTGCACCCGTTGCTCGATTCCCGATATCGACCAGAACACCGCCCAACAGTATGAAGAGCCTGGCCGTACTCTGGCCGGCTACCGCAATCTGGAAATCGGCGTGGTGTTCGGCCAGAACGCGATCCTGGACGCGCCCGCAGGCGCGCGCCTGAAAGTCGGCGACGAGGTCGGGATCGAATTGGATTTCTGAATCCGCGGGCCCCACCGCCGGGGCCTTAGGCCGAGGACAGCTTCAGGCCCACCAGGCCCAGCACGATGAGGGCCACGCTGGCGATGCGCATCCAGCTGGTGGATTCGCCGAACAGCACGATGCCGGCCACGAAGGCGCCGATCGTGCCGATGCCCACCCATACCGCATAGGCCGTGCCCAGGGGCAGGGATTTCATGGCTACCGCCAGCAGCCAGACGCTGATGGCCATGCCTCCCGCGGTGATGGCCGAGGGCCAGAAACGGGTGAATCCGTGGGTATATTTCAGGCCTACGGCCCAGACGATTTCAAACAGGCCTGCGAGTACCAGGATGATCCAGGTCATTACGACTCCTACCTTGTGCTGCCGGCGTGCCGCCGGCGCGAGGGGCCGTCCCCAGAATCAAACGCACCAGCCTTGCGGCCGCGCGCGGCAGCGGGCCGTCCCGCTGCGGCAAAAATTATAGAATACCGGGTTACTACGGCAAAACCGGGTGCCGGGCATCACTCTTGCAACACTTCGCGGTTCCGGGCCGCGAAACCAGGATATTTATCATGCAACGCATCATGCTGCGGGCAAAACTGCACCGCGTCACGGTCACCGAAGCCGACCTCCACTACGAGGGGTCTTGCGGCATCGACGAAGACTTGCTGGACGCTGCCGGCATGCGCGAGTTCGAACGTATCGAGCTCTACAACGTCACCAACGGCGAACGTTTCGACACCTACATCATCAAGGCGGCCCGCGGCAGCGGCGCCATCTCCCTGAACGGCGCCGCCGCGCGCCGCGCCCAGGTCGGCGATCTGATGATCATCTGCACCTACGGCCCGATGTCCGAGGCCGATTCGGCCACGCACAAGCCGCTGGTGGTGCTGGTCGACGACGCCAACCGCGTCAAGGAAATCCGCAAGTTCCCGGCCTGAGGCCGGGCCGGGCGGAGCGCTTCGCGAGCGAGGCGCTCCGCTAAAACCCTGAACCGTTTCATCATGAGCTTCCAGGTCATCATCCAACCCAGCCAGCACCAATTTCCGGTCGAACCCGGCCAGACCGTGCTCGATGCCGCGCTGGCCGCCGGCATCGTTCTGCCGTACAGCTGTCGCAACGGCGCCTGCTCCACCTGCAAGGGCCGCGTGGTGTCCGGGGAGTTCGACGCGGGACAGTATCCCGCACAGATTCTTTCACCCGAGGAACTGGCCGGCGGTTACACGCTGTTCTGCCAGGCTCGGCCTGAATCCGACATGGTGGTCGAATCCACCGAAGTCCGCCTGGCCAGCGACATCCAGATCCGCAAGCTGCCTTCGCGCGTGCAGGCGCTGGAACGCGTGGCCCCGGACGTCACCGTGATCAAGCTGCAACTGCCCGCCTCCGAGCAGTTCCGCTACTACGCCGGCCAGTACATCGAAGTTATCCTGAAGGACGGCCGCCGGCGCAGCTATTCGATGGCCGGCGCGCCCCACACCGGCAGCCCCCTCGAACTGCACATCCGGCACATGCCCGGCGGCGTGTTCACCGACCACGTGTTCGGCGCCGGCGACACGCAGATGAAAGAGCGCGAGATCCTGCGCCTGGAAGGGCCGTTCGGCTCGTTCTTCCTGCGTGAAGACAGCGACAAGCCCGTCGTGCTCCTGGCCAGCGGCACGGGCTTCGCCCCGGTCAAGGCCATCGTCGAGCACATGATCCACAACAACATCAAGCGCCCCGTGGCGCTGTATTGGGGAGGACGCCGTCCGCGCGACCTCTACATGGACGCGCTGGCGCAATCGTGGATCGGCATGCTGCCCGATTTCCGCTATGTGCCGGTCGTCTCCAATGCCTTGCAGGAAGACGGTTGGACCGGACGCACCGGCTTCGTCCACGAAGCCGTCATGCAGGACATCGCCGACCTCTCGGGCCATCAGGTCTACGCCTGCGGCACGCCGCTGATGGTGGACGCCGCAAGGCGCGAATTCAGCGCCCAGAATGGCTTGCCGCCCGAGGAGTTCTACGCCGACGCCTTCACGTCCGAAGCGGACCTGGCCCGGGCTGCAACCCAGTCTTGAGTAACAGGGCATGAGCGAATCGGGGTGGAACGAGCGGGCCTGGAAAGGTTTGTGACTTCCGCCCCTTTTTATTCCATAGGCGCGGGCAAAGCGCCGGGGTAAACTGCCGTGGCAGCAGCTTGCCATGGGGCGCGGACATAGGGTCGGCGAACCGAGCTGGCACGCAAGGAGCAATGCGGGCATGAAAGTAGCGGTATTGGGTGGCGGCATCATCGGAATCTCCAGCGCCTGGTGGCTGAACCAGGCCGGCCATGACGTCGTCGTCATAGATCGCTGCACCGGTCCCGCCCAGGAAACCAGTCTGGCCAATGGCGCCCAGATCTCGGTCTCCTACGCCGAACCCTGGGCCAATCCGCAGGCCCCGCTCAAGCTGCTCAAATGGATGTTCCAGGACGACGCCCCGCTGCTGTTCCGTCCGCAGCTGGACTGGCGGCAATGGATGTGGGGGCTGGCGTTCCTGCGCGAGTGCCTGCCCAGCCGCCTCGCTCCCAATATCCGTGCCATGGTCCGCATGGCGGAATACAGCCGCGCGACCCTGCGCAGCATGCGCGCTGAACTGGGCATCCAGTACGATCACCTGGAACGCGGTATCCTCAATTTCTACCGCGATCCGCACGAATTCGAAAACTCGCAGCGCGCTGCGGGCCTGATGCGCGACTTCGGCGTGGAACGCCGCGTGGTCTCGACCGACGAGGTCATCGCCATCGAGCCCGCGCTGGCGCCGCACCGCCAGACCATCGTCGGCGGCGATTACACGCCCGAGGACGAGAGCGGCGACGTGCACCTGTTCACCGTGGCCCTGGCCGAGCGTTGCGCCCGGGCCGGCGTCGAATTCCGCTACAGCACGCGCGCCACGCGCCTGCTGACCAACGGCGGCACGGTGCAAAGCGTCGAGATCATCGAACCCGACGGCCGTTACGGCGTCTTGTCGGCCGATGCCTACGTCGTGGCGATGGGCAGTTTCAGCCCTTACCTGCTGCGGCCGCTGGGCGTGCCCTGCAATGTCTATCCGGCCAAGGGCTATTCCGCGACCTTCCCGGTGATCAAGCCGGACGCCACGCCCACGGTCAGCCTGACGGACAGCAGCCACAAGGTGGTTTTCTCGCGTCTGGGCGACCGCCTGCGCATGGCCGGAACCGCCGAGCTGTCGGGCTATTCCCGCAGCCTGAACACCGGACGCTGCGAAGCCATGACCCGCCTGGCGCGCGAACTTTTTCCCGACGCGCTCGATTTCGAGCGCGTCAGTTATTGGTCGGGCTTGCGCCCGTCCACTCCCTCGAACGTGCCCATCATCGGCCGCAGCCGTATCCCCAACCTGTACGTCAACACAGGACACGGTACGCTCGGTTGGACCATGGGCGTTGGCTCGGGCCGGGCCTTGGCCGATCTGCTCAGCGGAAGGCGGCCGGAACCGGAGTTTCCTTTTCTTGGTCTGTGAACCTATGAAGAATCTGCAATTGGCGGGCGTTGCCCGCGCGATGTTCGCCAGCCGGCGTGCATGGTTGTTCGGCGCCGCCATGGCGATGGCCGGGGCGGCGAATGCCGCCGCGGTCGAGATCCAGGTCTGGCACACGCTGACCGACGCAAACAAGGCCGAGTTCGAAAAGCTCGCCAAGCAATACAACAAGGAGCAGGACCAGGTCCGCGTGACGCTGCGCGGCTTCGCCTCACCCAGCGCGCTGGAACAGGAAGCCGTCACGGCGGTCAAGGCCAAGAAGGGCCCGAACCTGCTGCAGCTGACCGACAACCATTCGCCTGAAGTCGTCGCCCAGCACAAGGCCGTGCTGCCGCTGTACGAACTGCTGGCCAAGTACCCGATCAAGGACCTGAACTGGTTCGTGCCGGCCACCAGCAGCTTCACGCGCGACAGCAAGGGCCGCCTGCTGGCCTTCCCCTGGATGGCCGAAGTGCCGGTGATGTTCTACAACACCGCCGCCTACAAGAAGGCGGGCCTGGATCCCAACAAGCCCGCGCGCACCTGGGCCGGCCTGCAAGGCGAATTGCTGAAGCTGCGCGACGTGGCCGACATCGACTGCCCTTACGCCTCCAGCGACCAGGTCACGGTCCACCTGGAGAACCTGGCGCCGATCAACAACCAGCAGTTCACCAGCAACAACAACGGCCTGGACGCTGTCACCAAGAAGTCGGCGGCGCCGGCCATGCAGTTCGACACGCTGTACATGCGCCACATCTCGCTCATGGTGAGCTGGAAGCGTTCGCTGCTGTTCACGGCGCATTCCGCCGACAACGCCAGCGACAAGCTGTTCGCCAAGGGCGAATGCGCCGTGCTGACCGCCAACACCGGCGCGTTCGGCCAGTTCATCAACACCAAGTCGCTGTCCTTCGGCGTGGCGCCCCTGCCTTACTACGACCAGGTCACCAAGGACGGCGGCAAGCCGTTCGTGAGCGGTTCGGCGCTGTGGGCGCTGGAAGGCCATCCCCAGGCCGAGGAAAAGGCCACCGCGCAGTTCCTGGCCTGGCTGTCCAAGCCCGTCGTCGCCGCGGAATGGCACCAGCGCACCGGCTTCCTGCCGCTGACGGAAGCCGCTTTCCGCGCTTCGGACGTGTCGTTCTATGACCGCATTCCGGGCGCTCAGGCGCTGATCGCGTCCATGCGCACCCCGCCCACGGCCAACAGCCGCGGTTTCCGCATGGCCAACTACACGCGCATCGAGCCGGTGCTGAACCAGCAGCTGGATGACGCCTTCGAAGGCAAGGTGCCGCCGGTCGCGGCGCTGAACAACGCCGCCACGCAGGCGCGCAGCATCGCAGCGCAACGCTGATTCAGGCGGGCGGCGCAAACGCCGCCACGCCCTGACGCAAACCCGGTCCCTGGACCGGGTTTTTTTTCGTCCGTCCGCCGCGCGACCAAACCATCCATGCGTACATGCCAGTCTGGCGACGCGGAGGGCGCTCATCCACCATGCCTCTCATGCGTATCGATTCCGGTGCGCCTTTTGCTCGCGGTGAGGCATGGTTCGTTTCTTCTTCCTGGCGGCAGGGCTGTCCTGCCTGGGGGCCTGCGCAGGGTCCGGCAAGAGTCCGGCCGCAACTTCATGGGAAGCCTCGCGGCAGGCTGCTCAAGGCTTCCGCTTCGACTGGCAATTGTCCGGCGATCCCTCGGTCGCGCCCATGCAGGTATTCGACGACGGCAAGGAAACCTGGCTGCAGTTCGCGCCGGGCCAGCCGCTGCCGGCGATTTTCGGCGTAGGCAGCGACGGCGAGCGCGCCTTGCCCTATTTGCGGCGCGACCCCTATGTCGTGCTGGCGGGAGGGTGGAGCGGGCTGCTGTTTCGCGGCGGGCGTCTGAGCGCCCGCGCGCAGCGCCTGCAGGCGGTCGCCGACGCCCGGGCGGGGGGCAGGCCGCAGGATGAACCCGCAGCCCAGGCGCCGGCGGTCCTGGCTGAGCGCATCGGGGCGGCGCGGCCTGCCGAAACGGCGGCGTCCGCCATCGGCGCGTTGCAAGCCGCCGGGCCTTTGGCGGGCGCGGCTTCCGCCGCGGGCGTTGCGTTGGCCCCGGCTGCTGGCGTCGCGTCGGCACCGGTCTCGGCGCCGCAGCCCGTCTACCGCGCGGCGCCGCCGGACGCCACGCTGCGAGCCGTGCTGGCGCGCTGGGCGGACCTGGCGGGCTGGACCTTCCAGCCGCAGCACTGGGCCGTGGACGTGGACATCCCCTTGTCGGCGACGGCCGAATTCTCAGGCGACTTCAAGTCGGCCGTGCGCGAACTGCTGGGCGCCACAGAACTCGCCGAAAGGCCTCTGCAGCCATGCTTCTACGGCAACCGGGTGCTGCGCGTTGTGCCATTGGCGCAGTCCTGCACGCGCATGGCCACGCCAGGAGGGGCCGCGGCATGATGCGCTTATTGTTTTTGAGTGTGGCGGCGTGCGGCGTTCTGGGCGGTTGCGCGGTGTCGCAACAGGTCGCGGATCAGCGCCGTGCGGCAAACGCGCGTCAGGCTCAGGTGGCCGCCAGTCATAGGGCTTTCACCGAAGGGTTGTCGGACCGGGCCGCGCGCGTCGCGGCCCAGGATGTCGCCATGCCCTGGCTTGCCGGCAAGCCCCAGCCGTTGGCGCGGGAAGTGGCGCTGCCGCCCGCATTGCGCGAGAACGTGCGGACCACCTTGATACTGGCCGACGACGCCGATCTGCCGACCCTGGCCCAGCGCCTGAGCGCCATCACCGGCATCGCGGTGCGAGTGCGTCCGGACGCCTTGCTGCCGCTGGAACTGTTCCTGCCCCGGCTGGCCGTCAATGGCGCCTTGTCCGTGCCGGCGCCGGCCAGCCTGGAGATCCGCGCGGGCGCGCAGCCGCTGGCCGACTTGCTCGACACGCTGGCGGCGCGCTTCTCGGTGCATTGGCGCTACGAGCACAACGCGCTCGAGTTCTACCGCACCGAGACCCGCGTGTTCGATTTGCGCGCACTGTCGCTGAGCAGCAAGGTGGACGTGCGCCTGGGCCGCGAAGGCAGCCCGGAGGGCGAAGGCTTTGAAAGCACCTCCAACACTTCCCTGTCGGCGGGGCAGCACGACGCGTTGGCCATCCTGCGCGCCAACGTCATGCCGTTCCTGACGCGTTCCGGCGTGGTCGCCGAAGCGGTGGAGGGCTCCACCTCGATCGTCGTCACGGATACGCCCGAGGCGCTGGAGCGTGTCGCCCGTTACCTCGAACGTGAAAACAAGGCCTTGACCCGTCGGGTGCGGCTGGTGTTCGAGGAAATCACGGTCGTTGCCAACGACGCCGTTTCGGGGGGCATCGACTGGAACATCGTCTACGCCGCGGCGGGAGCGGCGGCGCGGCTGGCGCTGCCCGGGGCCGGATCGGGCGGGGGCAGCCTGGATGCTTCCACGGCCAGGGGGCCATTCGAAGGCTCGCAGGCCATCATCTCCGCGCTCAGCACGATGGGCGCTGTCGTGCGGCACAACAAGGTTCCCATCCTGACCTTGAACCGTCGCCCGGTTACCCATGCGGTCAGAACGACGTTCAGCTACATCGACCGGGTGCAGAGCACTGCTGTCCCAGGCACCACGGCAGGAGGCGCCAACGGTTCGCTGCCCGCGGTGTCCATCAGCCAGAAGGAAGAAACGGTAGGTTCCTTCCTGACGCTGTTGCCGGACATCCAGGAGGACGGCCAGATCCTGTTGTCGCTGGCCTATGACAACGCGGTCGCCCAACCCCTGAAGACCATCACGTTCGGCGAGCGCGGCAACCAGGTGCAGGTCCAGCAGGTCACGATCGACGGCAACGGCACGGTGCAGCAGGTCGAGCTGCGGCCCGGCCAGCCCATCATCGTCTCCGGCTTCGATCGCGGCCAGGAACAGCATGACCGCCAACGGCTTGCGCCGGGGCTGCCGCTCATCGCCGGCGGCCTGGATAGTGCCGCCTCGGAACGCACGACGACCCTGGTGCTGGTAACCGCCCAGGTCGAGGAAGGGTACTAGGCATGGAACGCGTCCCTCCCACCTTGTTGTTCGACGTTCCAGGCACCGGCCGTACGCTGGCATTCGGCTTGCGCTGGTTCGCCCTGATCGGTTCCAACATTCCCGCGCTGGCCCGTTCGCGCGGACGCCGCTTGCGGGCCAGCCATTATGTCGTGGGCGGGGCGCCGGCCATGGTGGCCGGCTATGGCCGCATGCGCTCGCCGTGGCGCGGCGGTGCGCGGGCGGGGCGGCGCAGGCAGGGACACATCCAGGCTGCCGCGCAGTTGTACGCGTTGTTGTATCCGGACGGGGGCCATAGCCTGATCAGCCTGCCCAGCGGCGGGCATTGGCTGGTGGCGGCGCAGCGCGGCACCGTGTTGTCGCAGGCGGACCGGGTATACGCCACGCTCGACGAAGCCTTGCGTGAACAGGCGCTGTTGCGCGCCCGGCGCCCCGCCTTGCCGGCGCGGGAAGCCGACGAGGCCTGGGCCTTGCTGATGCAGGCGGCGGACCCGGCCGCGCAGCTGCTCGCCTTGTCCTCGCGTTGGGCCGAGCTGCCGCTCGCGTTCCGCCTGTTCCTGGGCTGCGTGGCGCTTGCCGCCATTGCGCCGCCAATGTGGGACGGTTTGCTCGGATTGCGGCCGGACCGCGCATCGCCCGATCAGCCCGCTGCGCAGGATATCCCGCCGCAACGGGATCCGTATCTGACCCTGCTGCAAAACACCGTGGCTCATGCTCCCGCCGAGGTCACCCGCTTGCTGGACGGCTTCGGCAGGCTCCCCATGCAGGTGCGCGGCTGGGCATTGAGCCGCGCACGCTGTCTGGCCGGGGATCAGTCGTGGAACTGCTCCGCGGTCTATGTCAGGGCGCATCCGCAGGCTGCCAACGATGTGTTGCATGCGCTGCGGCCCGCGGGCTGGCAAGTGACATTCCAGCCGCTGGAGGAAGCCACGCTGTCATGGCGCATGGCGTCCTCGCCGGTGGAGCTGGCGGACCTGGTCCTGCCCACGTCGCTGCAGGTCGATACCGGGTTGATCGCGGCGTTGCAACGCATGCGGGCGGCGTTTACTTCCGTGATCCTTGCGGCCGCATTGCCGCTGCCTTTGCCGGTGCAGTCCCAACCCGCTGGTCAACGCGTCGCCGGCCTACCCGATGCAGGTCAACCCGGCGCAGGTCAACCCGGCGCAGGTCAACCCGGCGTCGCCATCCCGCTGCAGCCTGCCATCCGCAGCCGCGCCATCACCTTGCGGGGACCTCTGCGTTCCTTCGCGCTGCTCGACGGCGCTGTCGCGGCGGCCCGATGGTCCCGCCTGTCGCTGGACATCCAGGCGCAACCCAGGCCCACCTTGGTTTCCAGCACGCTGGTGGCCGAATTACAGGGAGAACTTTATGAACAGGAATAGGGGCGCCGTCACGCGCTCGAATCCCGTGGCAGGATTCATCGGGCGTCTGCTCTTGTCGGCCGCCTTGGTGCCGGCCGCTCACGGCCAACCGTCACCGCAAGGCGCCGACGAACCGCGGCCATGGCCAGAGACGGAAACCGTGCGCGCCTTGCTGCGCGCGGATGCTGCGGCCGCATTGGCGGACTGCCGGGTCCCCGGCCTGTGCCGTCCTGGACCCGAGTCCGTGGGGCAGGCGCCGCCGCCCGCCAGGGCATCCGACGATATCCGGGTGATGGCGATTTTCGGCCTTGCGCGACGCTTGAGCGCCGACGTCGCGGTCAATGGCGCCGTGCTCCGCTACCAGACCGGCAGGGGCGAACCCGTCGCGGGTGCCGTCGACGGCCGCGCCTACCAGCTGCTGGCGATCGATGACAGCTGCGTGAGGCTGCGCCGCGGCGATACGGAACGCACTGCCTGCGTCGATGCGGGCAGGGGGCGGCCATGACTGTGCATGCCTTGCAGCCCGTCGCGGCGCATCCGGCTGTGGTGCTTCCCATGGCGGCGGCTTGGGAGCCGCCCCAGCTGCAAACGGCCGAAGACATCGCCCGCTTGCAGCCCGCATTCGCGCGTGCGCTCGGACGCGATTTCGATCTTGCGGCGCTCGCCGGCAGGCTGTGTCCCGTGTTGCTCGAGAGCGGCGAGGCCGCCGTGTTCGCCGTAAAGGACTACACGGTGGGCGACCAGATCGACGAGGTCGAGCGCATGGTGCAGGCACGCGGTTACCGGTTGGCGCAAGTGTCCCGTTATCAGTTGCCCGCGCCGCTGCTGCTGATGATCGCGCGCGGTCAATTGGCCGCGCCAGCGCTGGCCGGGCGCGGCAGGGAACGGCGGGAAGAGCGCGCCTCGGCCTTGGCCGCCCTGTTCCTGGACATCGTGCGTTGGGGCGTGGCGCAGGGAGCGAGCGACGTGCACATCAACGTGAACCGGCGACGCGCTGCCTGCGATATCCGCTACACCATCGGCGGGGAATACGTCGGCACGGAACGCTTTGCGGGCCTGTCCAATGCGACGCTGCTGGAGGTTCTGGCGGTGGCCTGGATGGATGTCAGGGGGGGAAATGGCGCGGTGTTCGACCCCGCGCTGGAGCAGCAGGGGCGCATCGGGCTGGACATCGATGGCGTACCTATCGTGCTGCGCTGGGCCTCGCTGGCCGCCGATGCGGGGCCGTCGGTGTGCTTGCGCATATTGCGGCTGGACGCAACCGCCAATGCCGATCTGCTCGCGCTGGGCTATCTGCCCGCGCAGGTCGAAACGCTGGCGCGGGCGCGCGAGCGCGAGGGCGGGGCCATCGTGCTGGCGGGCGTGGTCGGTTCCGGCAAATCCACCACCATCGCGACGCTGATGCGCGGCATCGCGCCCACGCGCAAGGCCATCACGCTGGAAGATCCGGTCGAGTACATCATTGAGAACGCCTTGCAGAACACCCTGGGAGGCGCTCTGGCCGAATCCGCCTGGCCGGCGTTCGATGCCAAGCTCAAGACCATCAAGCGCTCGGCAATGAACGATCTGCTGATCGGCGAGATCCGGGACGTCGACACCGGTCGCGCGTTCATGGATCTCGCCGGTTCGGGCGTCAGCCTGTACACCACCACCCACGCCGCTGGCGCCGTGCTGATACCCGAACGCCTGGCGTCGGATTCGATCGGCGTGTCGCGCGATTTTCTGGCGACGCCAGGCATCCTCAAGTTGTTGGTCTACCAGACCTTGCTGCCGCGTTTGTGCAGCCGCTGCTCACTGCCCGTGGACAGTCTGTGGTCCAGATCCGCCGGGGGCGGCAAGCGTCTCGAATGGCAGGCATGGTTGAAGCGGATGCGGCATGAGTTCCTGCTGGAGCCTGACACGCTCAGGGTCAGGAATGCCGCAGGCTGCAGTGCTTGCAGGCGTGCGCAATTGCCTGAGTTGAACGGCATCGCAGGCCGCAGCGTGGCGGCGGAAATGCTTGAGCCCGAGCGCGTCGACGGCTTTCTTGAAAGGGTGCGCACGCGCGACAACGTGGGGCTCAAGCGTCAGGCCGAGGCTGCCGGGCCCGCCGCCTGGCGCAACGAGGCCGCGCGCGGCGCGTTGGCGCGGGACTGCGCCCTGTACAAGGTCAGCCGCGGAGAAGTCGATCCCCGCGCGCTGCTGCGCCGCTTCGACTTTCCTGCGGTCTTGCCTGCGCAGGACCCCGGATCCGGCGGGGGCGGCCATGGCTGAACCGCTGTCGCCGCGTTCTTTCCTCAGCCTGCCCTCCGGCCGCACTCTGTCGCTGCGCCTGGACGCGCTGCGCTTTCGTGCAGGGCGAGCGGACTATTACGAATATCTGGCCGACCTGGTCGAAGGAACACAGGGCCGCAAGAACCTGCGCGATGTCTTCGAGGATGACGCGCGCCGTCATGGCGAGGACACCGTGCGGGGCCGGCTGTCGAGGCATTGGGCGGGCATGTATCTGGAGGCCGGCGGCGATCTGGGCGCCGCCTGGACGGACACGCTGCCGTCCAGCGAATGCGTGCTGCTCAGCTGCGTGCAGGAAGAGGGCGGAGATCTGCCCGCCGCGTTGCGGGACGTGGCGCGGGCCGTACGGCTGGCGTCGGATGCGTGGCTGGCCCTGGTCTCGGCCGCGGCGGCCGGCTTCGCGGCGGCAGCCGTCGCATTCGCCTTGCTGTGCGCCATTCCCTTCTTCAGCGTGCCGCGCTTGCAGCAGGTGTTCCAGGTCGTGCCGGCGGAGGAGTACGGTGGCCTGACCCGTGCGCTGTTCGCGCTGTCGCAAGGCCTGAGGCAATGGTTGGCCCTGTGGCTGGTGCTGTTGTTGGGCCTGGTCTTGCTGTGCCTGTGGTCGTTGCCGCGTTACACCGGCGCCGCGCGGCCGCGGCTGGATCGCTGGCTGTTGTGGCGGCTCTACCGGGATTTCCACGCCATCCGCTTTCTTGCGTTGCTGGCCGTGCTGGTCAGGCAGCACGGCGCGGCCGACACTCGCCTCAGACGAGCCCTGGCCGTGCAGGCCCGGGATACGGCTCCCTGGATGCATGCGCATCTGCTGGACATGCTGGGGCGGATAGACGGTGGTCAGACGGGGCCGGAGATCTTCGGCACTGGGCTGCTGGACGCGGATACCTGGTGGTACATGGCCGACATGATGGACTGCCTGGGCATGGAGGCTGGGCTTGCGCAAGTACGGCTGCGCGTCGAGTCGCGCCTGCTGGCGCGGGTGCGCCGGCAGGCATCGGTGTTGCGCTGGACGTTGCTGCTCTCGTCCGTGGCCGCCGTGCTGGGTATCACGCTCTGGCATTACGCCGTGATCGACGAACTGCGCCAGGCGCTGACCAATTTCTACGCCAGCCAATAGGGGCTGCATCAGGCATGCGGCGCTTGTCCGCCTGCATGCTTTTTTTCACAAGGAGAGCAAGCATGCATCATGTCCACGCAGTCCTGCTACGCGCCAACCGGCAGCGGGGCTTTTCCCTGATGGAGGTGTCCATCGTCACAGCCATCGTCCTGCTGATAGCGATCGTCGGCATTCCGGCCATTGGCGCCTATGTCGTCGAGAACAAGGTTCCCAAGGTGGGCGAGGAACTGCAGCGTTTCATCGCCAGCATGAAGACCAATGCGCAAGGCGGCGGGGTCACGCCCTATGCCGGTCTCGACACCGGCGCCATGGCCAATGCGCTGCGGGAATCCAGCGTTTTGGCCGTCGACGGGACAGGGGGCGCGGCGCGCATCGCCCATGGCCTGGGCGGCAGCGGCGTTGGGGGCAATGGGGTGGTCGAGGTCGCCGCCGCCTCGTTCGGCAGCGCGGGGCAGGGTTCGGCATTCTCCATCAAGCTGACCAATGTCAGCCAGGCCGCATGTCCGTCGCTGGCCTCGGTGCTGCAACGGATGTCCGAGACCATCTCGATAGGCGGCGGGGGAGGCGGCCTCAGAGTCGTGAAGGATGCGTTCGCAACGCCCAGTGTGCCCTACCGCGCGGCTTTGGCTCAGGCCCAATGCAGTCCGGGCGATGTCAACACCTTCTTGTTCGTCGCAAAATGAACCGGTGCGCGAGCTTCTTGATGGCCCGATCGCATGCTGCGGCGATGTGGCCGAGGCAGCGTGGATTCTCGCTGGCGGGCCTGGTGCTGGTGTTGGCCTTGAGCACCATGGCGGCTATCTGGGCGTCCGGCCAGGTGGTGCAGCGGATCGAAGACGCCGCGGCCCGTGCCGCTGGCGTATGGTTGACGCAGATCCGCCTGGCGGTGACGGAGATGCTGGCACGGCACTCCGCCACCCTTGCCAAGGGAGGCGTGCCGCGCAGCGAACAGGGGAACCCGCTGTTCGCGGATCCGCTGGCGCCCACTCTGGGCGAATTACGCGGACTGGGGCTGTTGCCCGCCGATTTTCCCGACCGTTCCGCCCTGGGCTTCTCCGCGCAGATCAGGATCGCCAGGTCGCAGGCATGTCCGGGCGAACGCTGCCGCGTGGACGGACTGGTCTACAGCGCCACGCCTTTGATGAAAACGGGGACGCAAACACCGGACCTGACCGGCATCGCCGCCGTGATCGATGCCGCCGGCGGCTACGGCGGGGCGGTGTGGCCGGCGGCGCCGGGACTGGTGCGCGGCGCGGCATTCAGTTTCGCCAATCCCCTGGCGCCCGGGGCGCCGGCGTACGCGCCCGGCACGCTCGCACTGTGGGCGGGAGCCGGAACGGGCGCGCCGGATCTGGAGCGCTATGTCCGGATACGGGACACGCGCGATCCGCAGCTGCAGGGGGAATTGAGCGTCGCGGCCTCGGCGCAGGTCGGCTCGTATCTGAAGGTCGGCGCGCGCGCCAGCGCGGGGCAGCCATGCAGCGTCGCGAACGGCGCCGTGGCCACCTCGGAACAGGGGGAACTGCTGACATGTCAGTCCCGAGTCTGGGCGCCGGCCAGCGGCGGCTTTGGCGGCGCATTCAGCATTAATAGCCGGTATGGTTGTTACGATACCCGCGGCACATGGAGACCGAATCCCCGCTCCGGCGCTTGCTCCTGCCCTGCTGGCTATACGCCCATGGTAGTTTCCGAGCGGGGCGATTCGTTTGAATCCGGTGGCGTTACCACCGGCTACGTCTGCGTGCGCTAAGACTGCCGCGCCGCCTCTTTTCCTGGGATGCCCGCCAACCCTCTATAATCAAAAATTCGCCTAAATTCTGCTTCGCCCACGATGAAATCCTCCGAGATTCGCCAGCAGTTTCTGCAATTCTTCAAGTCCAAGGGACACACCATTATTCCCTCGTCGTCGCTCGTCCCCGGCAACGACCCAACCCTGCTCTTCACCAATTCGGGCATGGTCCAGTTCAAGGACGTCTTCACGGGCAAGGAATCGCGGTCCTATACGCGTGCCACCTCGTCGCAGCGCAGCGTGCGCGCCGGCGGCAAGCACAATGACCTGGAGAACGTGGGCTATACCGCCCGCCACCATACGTTCTTCGAAATGCTGGGCAATTTCAGCTTCGGCGACTACTTCAAGCGCGACGCCATCCAGTACGCCTGGGAGCTGCTGACGCAGGTCTACAAGCTGCCCGCCGAGAAGCTCTGGGTCACGGTCTACCAGGAAGACGACGAGGCCTACGACATCTGGGCCAAGGAAGTCGGCGTGCCGGCCGAGCGCATCATCCGCATCGGCGACAACAAGGGCGCGCGCTACGCCTCGGACAACTTCTGGCAGATGGCGGACACCGGTCCTTGCGGCCCGTGCTCGGAAATCTTCTATGACCACGGTCCCGAAATCTGGGGCGGCCCCCCGGGATCGCCCGAGGAAGACGGCGACCGCTACATCGAGATCTGGAACCTGGTGTTCATGCAGTTCGAGCGCGACGCCGCCGGCAACATGCCGCGCCTGCCGCGTCCCTGTGTCGATACCGGCATGGGCCTGGAGCGCATCGCCGCCGTGCTGCAAGGCGTGCATTCCAACTACGAAATCGACCTGTTCCAGCACCTGATCGCCGCCGCCGCGCGCGAGACCGGCATCAAGAACCTGGAAGACAACTCGCTCAAGGTCATCGCCGACCACATCCGCGCCTGCTCGTTCCTGATCGTCGACGGCGTGATCCCCAGCAACGAAGGCCGCGGCTACGTGCTGCGCCGCATCGTCCGCCGCGCGCTGCGCCACGGCTACAAGCTGGGCCAGACCAAGCCGTTCTTCCATCGCCTGGTGCCGGACCTGGTCGCCGAAATGGGCGAGGCCTATCCGGAACTGGCCGCCACGGCCGACCGCGTCGCCCAGGTGCTCAAGCAGGAAGAAGAACGCTTCGGCGAAACGCTGGAACACGGCATGCGCATTCTGGATTCCGCCCTGGCCAACGTGCCCAAGGGCGGCCAACTGGACGGCACGACCCTGTTCACGCTGTACGACACCTACGGGTTCCCGGTGGACCTGACGGCCGACATCTGCCGCGAACGCGAAGTGGACGTGGACATGGCCGGCTTCGAAACCGCCATGGAGCGCCAGCGCGACCAGGCGCGCGCCGCCGGCAAGTTCAAGATGGCCGAAGGCCTGAGCTACGAAGGCGCGGACACGCGTTTCGAAGGCTACGAAAAGCTGGAACTGGATGGCGTCAAGGTCACGGCCCTGTACGTCGACGGCACGCAGGTGCAGCAGGTCAAGGCGGGCCAGAGCGCGGTCGTCGTGCTGGACGCCACGCCGTTCTACGCGGAGTCGGGCGGCCAGGTTGGCGATACCGGCCTGCTGGAAGCCGACGGCGTGCGTTTCGCCGTGGCCGACACCCTGAAGATCCAGGCTGGCGTCTTCGGCCACCACGGCGAGTTGGAGTCCGGCACGCTGTCGGTGGGCGATACGCTGCTTGCGCGCGTGGACGCGGTCCGCCGCGCCCGCACCGTGCGCAACCACTCGGCCACCCACTTGATGCACAAGGCGCTGCGCCAGGTGCTGGGCGCGCACGTGCAGCAGCGCGGCTCGCTGGTGGATCCCGACAAGACCCGCTTCGACTTCGCCCAGGACGCCCCGTTGACGGCCGAGCAGATCGCGCGCGTCGAAGCCATCGTCAACGCCGAGATCCTGGCCAACCAGCCCACCGTGGCGCAGGTCATGGGCTATGACGATGCCGTCAAGGGCGGCGCCATGGCGCTGTTCGGCGAAAAATACGGCGACACCGTCCGCGTGCTCGATATCGGCTTCTCGCGCGAACTCTGCGGCGGCACGCACGTCAGCCGCACGGGCGACATCGGCCTGTTCAAGATCGTGTCCGAAGGCGGCGTGGCCGCAGGCGTGCGCCGCGTCGAAGCCATCACTGGCGACAACGCGCTGGCCTGGGTGCAAAACCAGAATGCCTTGCTGACCCAGGTTGCCGGCATGCTGCGCAGCACGCCGGCGGATCTGCCGGCGCGCATCGCGCAGGTGCAGGAGCAGGTCAAGAGCCTCGAAAAGGATCTGGAACAGTCGCGCAACAAGCTTGCAGCCAGCGCCGGCAACGACCTGGCAACCAGCGCCGCGGTCGAGGTCAAGGGCATCAAGGTCCTGGCCGCCAGCATCGGCGATGTGGATCCCAAGGCCTTGCGCGGTATGGTCGACAATCTCAAGGACCGCCTGAAGCCCGCAGTCGTGCTGCTGGCCACCGGTTCGGCCGACGGCAAGATCAGCGTGGTGGGCGGCGTCACCGCCGACCTGACCGGCCGCGTCAAGGCGGGCGATCTGGTTGGCTTCGTTGCGGCCCAGGTGGGCGGCAAGGGAGGCGGCCGTCCCGACATGGCCATGGGCGGCGGCACCGACCTGGCTGCCTTGCCCGCGGCGATCGCCAGCGTGCAGAAATGGGTGGATGAGCGTCTGTGATGAGCGGGGCGGATACCAGTCTTGATGGCGGCGCGCAGGCGCCGTCCTTCGAGCAGGAAGTCGATGCCAGCGGCTTGACCTGCCCGCTGCCCATCCTGCGTGCCAAGAAGGCCTTGGCGCAGATGGCCAGCGGCGAAGTGCTGCGCGTCATCACCACGGATCGCAACGCGGTCCGCGACTTCCAGGCTTTCGCCCGTCAGACTGGCAATGCGCTGGTCGCGCAGCAGGAGATCGACGGCCGCGGGGTGCATTTCCTGCGGCGGCGCTGATCCGCTTGCCGGCTGTATTCGCCAAGTAAGAGGGCCCGCCGCAAGGCGGGCCCTCTTACTTGGGGCGAGCCCGAGGTTACTTGCGGATGGCGGCGGCCACTGCCCGGGTGATCGTGAAGTCAACCAGATCGCCTTCCTTCAATTGCTGCAGGCGCGCCTGCAGGGCGGGATCCTGGACCTGGATGGTGCGCATGCCGCCTTGCGGCCCCTTCAGTGTCACCAGATTGGCGCTCTTGTTGATGTGCCAGATCTCGGCGGTGATGGTGGTCTGGCTTCCGGCCGCGCCGCCAGGCATGGCTCCCTTGGCACTGCGGGTTGCCGCAGTTTCGGTTTTCACTTCCGGAATGCCGGAGCCGGCCGGGCGTACGTCGACCGCCACCGACTCGTAGTAGTCGAGCGTCAGCGTGTCGCCAGGCTTGATCTGCTGGAAGTTGCGGACATTGGGACCCGCCTGGATGTCCACGCTATTGCCGTTTTCGCCTTGCAGCGTGATGGTCCGGGTGGCCGGATCCACTGCAGTGACCTTGCCGGAGGCGGTCGTCAGGGCAGCGCCTACGACTCGGGCCGAGGCGGCCAGCGGCATGGCCAACGTACCCGCCAGCAAGCCCGCCAAGGCCAGGCGCGCAACAGGGGTGAAGACTGATTTCTGGTTCTTCATGGTGGTGCACCCTCCGGTTAGAGGAAGTTGGGGAAAAAACGCCGAAAAAGTGGGGGCAGGCGGCCGAAGGGCCGCTCTCACGGAGATGGCTTGAAGCGGGTGCGGTGGCGGCGCCGTGGACAGGCGGCAGGGAGGATCGAAGCGCGGGGTCTTGCGTAGGTCGACATAAAACCGATCTCCTCAATCGGGTTATTTCTTCACACGCACTGAGTTCTGACGCACTAAGACAAGCACGAGAGGGGCGGGGCGGCTACACTTCGGATTGCGGCGCGGGCCCCGGCCCGTGTTTGTAGAATACCCGGATGTGGTGTTTTAGGATACAAATCGCGCCGCTACGCACAATTCAGCACTGCCATTTGCCAGCAGGCGTGTTTAAGTGCTAGAATTTCCCGTTTTTCACAACTAATTCAAGGGATTACCTATGGTGGTGATTCGCCTGGCCCGCGGTGGGTCCAAGAAGCGTCCGTTTTACAACCTGGTGGCCACCGATTCGCGTAACCGTCGCGACGGCCGTTTCATCGAGCGCGTGGGTTTCTACAACCCCGTAGCCAGCGAAGGCACGGAAGCCCTGCGCATTGCGCTGGATCGCGTGCAGCACTGGACCAGCAACGGCGCCCAACTGTCGCCCGCTGTCGAGCGTCTGGTCAAAGAGTACTCGGCCAAGGTTTCCGCCGCGGCTTAATTGCCCGCGTCGCAGACCAAGCCCTGAGCTTTACCGCGCTTTAAAAGCTGCCATTCATAGCTGCTTCATAGTTACCAAGAGCACGATACATGCCTGATGCCGCAACCTCCAACGCGGCGCCGACGGATTTGATCGAGCTGGGCCGCATCAGTGCAGCCTACGGTGTGAAAGGCTGGGTCAAGGTGCAGCCACATTCGGCCAATGCCGAAGTGCTGCTCTCAGCATCTCAATGGTGGTTGACTCGCCCTGTGCCTGAATTGGCGCGGGGCGTTGTCGCGTCTGCGCCTGTCGCATACAAGGTCGTGCAAGTCCGTTCGCAAGGGGCCACCGTGGTGGCTCAATTGGCGGGCATTGCGGATCGCGACCAGGCCGAAGCCCTGCGCGGTTGTTCCGTGCAGGCGCCGCGGGGATCTTTCCCTGCGCCCGAGGAAGACGAATACTACTGGGTCGATCTCATCGGTTGCGCGCTGTATACCAGCGCCGACGGTGAGTCTGCGCTTTTGGGCGTGGTCGACGAGGTTCTCGACAACGGCGCTCATGCCGTGCTGAGGGTCTTGCGCCAGAAGGCAGGGGCCGCTGGCCCCGAGCCCGTCCTGAACGCCAAGGGTCGGCCCGCCGAAATGCTTGTTCCGTTCGTGCGCGCGCACATACACGCCGTCGATCTGTCAGCTCGCCGCATAGACAGCGACTGGCCGGCGGATACTTGATGCGTATAGACGTCGTTACGCTCTTTCCCGAAATGTTCGGGGTAGTGCGGGACCTGGGTGTCACCGGCCGGGCGCATGCCCAGGGCCGGTGGTCCCTGCATGCCTGGAATCCCCGTGATTTCACGCATGACGTGCACCGTACCGTGGACGACCGCCCGTACGGCGGCGGCCCCGGAATGGTGATGATGGCGGGGCCTCTGGAAGCCGCCGTCAACGCCGCCCAGGACGCGCGCGCTGCGCTTGGCCTGGGCCGCGCCCCTGTCGCGCTGCTGGCTCCGGTCGGCCGGCGCTACGATCAGGCGGGCGCCGAATCCCTGGCTGCAAGCGAAGGTCTTATCCTCATTTGCGGCCGCTACGAAGGCGTGGACCAGCGTTTCATTGCGCGCTGCGTCACGCAGGAAATCTCGCTGGGCGATTTTGTGCTGTCCGGCGGAGAGATCGCGGCGCTCGCCGTGATCGACGCCGCCGTGCGGTTGTTGCCCGGCGTACTCAACGATGGCGAATCCGCGCTGCAGGATTCATTCAACGACGCCTTGTCCGGCCTGCTGGATAGTCCGCACTACACGCGCCCCGAGGTCTACGAAGGCGAGCCGGTGCCCGCGCCCTTGCTTAGCGGGCATCACGCAAACATCGCCCGCTGGCGGCGTGAGCGTTCGCTGGAGCTGACTGCTGCCCGGCGCCCGGAATTGATCGAGGCTGCTCGCGCAAAAGGGGCGTTGACCCCGGTCGACGCACGCTACCTGGCCGAATTGGCGGGCACTCCGCTGCCGGAGCCTGCCAGGCGGCGCCGGACCTCCCGTCCCAAGCCGCCCAAGACTTCCTGAGAGATCTATCAGCCGCTGCCGGCTATGCCTGTGTCGGGCGCATCTTGCCGCGGCGGGCAAATAAAAAACCCCGGAACCAGGTTCCGGGGTTTTTGTTTTCAGCGCGAGGGCTTAGTTGCCCAGCTTGGCGCGCTGTTCGCGCACCTTGTCCAGGGTCTCGCCGAATTGCGCCATGCGCGCCTTTTCCTGCTCGACCACGGCGGCAGGCGCGCGCTCGACGAAGCTGGTGTTCGACAGCTTGCCGTTGGCCTTGGCGATTTCGCCTTCCAGGCGCGCGATTTCCTTGTCCAGGCGCACGCGTTCCGCTGCCACGTCGATTTCGACGTGCAGCATCAGGCGGCTGCCGCCAACGACCTGGACCGGCGCGCCGGCGTCGGGCAGGGCGTCGAGCACCTCGACCTGGCTCAGCTTGGCCAGGGCGGCCAGGTACGGCGCGTTGCGGGTGAGGGTGGGCGCATCGCCCTGGGCGCACAGCGGCACCTTCTGGGCAGGCGACAGGTTCATTTCGCCGCGCAGCGCGCGCACGGCTTCGACCTGTGCCTTCAGTTCGGCGACGTCGGCTTCGGCAGCGGTGTCGACCGCGTCGGGGTTGGCTTGCGGATAGGGCTGGACGCTGACGCTGTCAGCGACGCCTTCCTTGCGCTTGCCAGCCACCAGCGACACCTTTTGCCAGAGCTCTTCCGTGATGAACGGAATGATCGGGTGCGCCAGGCGCAGCACGCCTTCCAGCACGCGGATCAGCGTGCGGCGCGTGCCCAGTTGCTGGGCCGGCGTGCCGGTCTGGATCTGGACCTTGGCCAGTTCCAGGTACCAGTCGCAGTACTCGTCCCACACATAGCGGTAGAGCGAGTTGGCGATGTTGTCGAAGCGGTAGTCGGCAAAGCCGCGCGCCACGTCGGCTTCCAGCGTCTGCAGCTGGCTGACGATCCAGCGGTCCACAAAGGATGTTTCGCCGGTTTCCGGGCCGGTCAGGTCGTGGCCTTCGGTGTTCATCAGCACAAAGCGCGTGGCGTTCCACAGCTTGTTGCAGAAGTTGCGGTAGCCCTCGCAGCGCTTCAGGTCAAAGTTGATGTTGCGGCCCAGCGTGGCGTAGGCCGCCATGGTGAAACGCAACGCGTCGGTGCCGAAGGCCGGGATGCCGTCCGGGTACTGGCGGCGCGTGGCTTTCTCGATGGCGCCGGCCTGCTTCGGATTCATCAGGCCGTAGGTGCGCTTGACCACCAGGCCGTCCAGGTCGATGCCGTCGATCAGGTCGACCGGATCCAGCGTGTTGCCCTTGGATTTGCTCATCTTCTGGCCGTCCGCGTCGCGGATCAGGCCGTGCACGTAGACGTGCTTGAACGGGATGTGGCCGGTCAGGTGGGTGGTCAGCATGACCATGCGCGCCACCCAGAAGAAGATGATGTCAAAGCCCGTGACCAGCACGCTTGACGGCAGGTAGCGTTGCAGGTCCGGGGTGTTTTCCGGCCAGCCCAGCGTGGTGAAGGGGACCAGGCCGGACGAGAACCAGGTGTCCAGCACGTCGGGGTCGCGCTTGAGCTCGCCGGTCACGCCGGCCGCGCGGGCCTGCGCCATGGCTTCGGCTTCGTCGTGCGCGACGAAGATCTGGCCGTCTTCCGAGTACCAGGCCGGGATCTGGTGGCCCCACCAGAGCTGGCGCGAAATGCACCAGTCCTGGATGTTGTTCAGCCACTGGTTGTAGATGGTGGTCCAGTTGTCCGGATAGAACTGGATGCGGCCGTCGGCCACGACTTCCAGCGCGACTTCGGTGATGCTCTTGCCCGGATTCAGCGTGCCTTCGGGGGCGGGCTTGCTCATCGCCACGAACCATTGGTCGGTCAGCATCGGCTCCAGCACGACGCCGGTGCGGTCGCCCTTGGGCTGCATCATCTTGTGCGCCTCGACCTTGACCAGATAGCCTTCGGCTTCCAGTTGCGCGACCACGGCCTTGCGGGCCTCGTAGCGTTCCATGCCCTGGAACTGCGCGGGACCGTTCTCGTTGATGTGGGCGTCCAGCGTGAAGATCACGATCATGGGCAGATCGTGGCGCAGCGCGCAGGCGTAATCGTTGAAATCGTGGGCGCCGGTGATCTTGACGCAGCCCGTGCCGAATTCAGGATCGACGAAATCGTCGGCGATGATGGGAATGTTGCGGTCGCACAGGGGTAGTTCGACCAGCTTGCCGACCAGGTGCTTGTAGCGCGGATCGTCGGGATGCACGCAGAGCGCGCCGTCGGCCAGCATGGTCTCGGGGCGCGTGGTGGCAATGGTCAGGCCGCGCAGCGTGACGCTCTGGCCGTCTTTATCGGTGATGGTCTGGGGGCCATCGACGAAGGGGTAGAGGATGTGCCACATGTGGCCGTCGGTTTCCTCGGAAACGACTTCCAGGTCGGACACGGCGGTCAGCAGCTTCGGATCCCAGTTGACCAGGCGCTTGCCACGGTAGATCAGTCCCTGTTTATGCAGGCGCACGAAGGTTTCCACCACGCCGCGCGACATGCGGTCGTCCATGGTGAAGTACTCGCGCGGCCAGTCGGCCGAGGCGCCCAGGCGGCGCACCTGCCCGGTAATGGCGTTGCCCGACTTTTCCTTCCATTCCCACACTTTTTCCACGAATTTCTCGCGGCCGAGGTCGTGGCGGGAAACCTTATCGGCGTCCAGCTGTCTTTCAACCACGATCTGCGTGGCGATGCCGGCGTGGTCGGTGCCGGGGATGAATACGGTGTCATCGCCCAGCATCCGGTGGTAGCGCACCAGGCCGTCCATGATGGTCTGGTTGAAGGCGTGGCCCATGTGCAGGGTGCCCGTCACGTTGGGCGGCGGGAACTGGATGACGTAGGGCTGGCTTTCAGTCCCCGTTTTTACATGCTGACCCGCCTGGAAGTACCCGCGCTTGTCCCACTCGGCGTACCAGCGGGATTCCAGCGCGGAGGGTTCGAAGCTCTTGGAGAGTTCCTGGGAGTCGCTCGCGGCGTTCGCGGCGTTCGGGGGAGCAGCTTGAGTCATTGCAGGGTTCCGGCAAACAGGGGCGCCCGGGCTAGGGACGCGGACGGCAAACCGCACATTTTAAGATGTAATGCGGTCTTCTCAGCGTGTTAGAATACCGGGTTACTGTAAACCTTTTAGAAGTCCCTGAATTCATTGAGGATTCCGGGTGAGTCCAACAGGTAGGCAGTGTCGAATCCCTGCCTTGGACCAGTGGTTCGGGCCGGCCCGAAACATGCATTCGTTTCGGACCGCCCGTGCGCCAACAGCGCGATGACGCTTCAAGGGTGACACCGACAAGCGCAGATCCACGCCAGGCAATTCATCAGAAACCAAGTCAGAAATCAGTTTTCGGAGTTCTTATGTCCATTCAACGCACCCTCTCGATCATCAAGCCCGACGCCGTCGCCAAGAACGTCATCGGCCAGATCGTCGGCCGTTTCGAACAAGCCGGCCTGAAGGTCATCGCCGCCCGCCTGGCCCAGCTGTCGCGCGCCGACGCCGAGCGTTTCTACGCCGTGCACAAGGAACGCCCCTTCTTCAAGGACCTGGTCGACTTCATGATCTCCGGCCCGGTGTTCGTGCAAGTGCTGGAAGGTGAAGACGCCATCCTGAAGAACCGCGACCTGATGGGCGCCACGGACCCCAAGAAGGCGGCTCCTGGCACCATCCGCGCCGACTTCGCCGACAGCATCGACGCCAACGCCGTGCACGGCTCCGACGCTCCGGAAACGGCCGCTGTCGAAGTCGCTTTCTTCTTCCCCGAAATCAACATCCACAGCCGTTGATTTTTGCGGAACATCTGTTCTAGCTTTTGAGTTTTACCCAGGTCATGGAATCCGTCGAACGAATCAATCTGCTGGGGCTTGACGGCTCCGCCCTGTCCGAACTCGTCGGAAAGTGGGGCGGCAAGCCGTTTCGGGCTCGCCAGTTGCAGCGCTGGATGCACCAGCGCGGCGCCGATTCGTTCGACGCCATGACCGACCTGGCCCGCGATTTCCGCGGCCAGCTTGCGCAGCATTGCCGCATCGAGGCTTTGCCCGTCAACATCGAGCAGCGCTCGACCGACGGCACCCGCAAGTGGCTGTTCGACGTGGGGCAGGGCAATGCCATCGAGACCGTCTTCATTCCCGAAGACGACCGCGGCACGCTATGCATTTCCAGCCAGGCCGGATGCGTGGTGAACTGCCGCTTCTGCTCGACCGGGCACCAAGGTTTCAACCGCAACCTGAAGACCAGCGAGATCATCGGCCAGCTGTGGTGGGCCAAGCGCGTGCTGGAGGCCGACATCGGCACCGCCCGCCTGGAAAGCGCCCGCGCCACCGAAGACACTCGCGTCATCAGCAACGTGGTCATGATGGGCATGGGCGAACCCCTGCTCAACTACGACCAGGTCCTGCCCGCCTTGCGCCTGATGCTGGACGACAACGCCTACGGCCTGTCGCGCCGCCGCGTCACGGTGTCCACCTCCGGCGTGGTTCCCATGATGGACCGCCTGTCGCAGGACTGTCCCGTGGCCCTGGCCGTGTCCTTGCATGCGCCGAACGACGCATTGCGCGACGAGCTGGTGCCGCTGAACAAGAAGTACCCGTTGAAGGAATTGCTGGCGGCCTGCGAACGTTATCTGGCGTTTGCCCCGCGCGACTTCATCACTTTTGAATACTGCATGCTGGACGGCATCAACGATACCGACCAGCACGCCAAGGAACTGATCCAAATTGCACGCCAGCTGCGCTGCAAGCTCAATCTGATCCCGTTCAACCCCTTTCCCGAGTCCGGCCTGAAGCGTTCGAACTCGGCGCGGGTGAAGGTGTTTGCCCAGCGTCTGATGGACGCCGGCATCATCACCACCGTCCGCAAGACCCGGGGCGACGATATCGATGCGGCCTGTGGCCAACTGGCCGGAGAAGTGCGCGACCGTACCCGTATCACCGAACGGAACGCCGCACAGCGCCAGACCATACCAATTAAACAGGTGCACGCATGACGCAGGATTTCGCTTCTGCAGTTTCAGAAACGCCCGCCGGCGCTGTGGGTGGCATCGGCTCGGCATTGCGCGCGCTGCGCCAGTCCAAGGGCTGGTCGCTCGACGAAGTGTCCAGCCGCATCAAGTTTTCCACGAAGCAGATCGAAGCCCTGGAAAACGAGCAGTGGGCCAACCTGCCCACCGGCGTTTCGCTGCGCGGCCTGGTTCGCAACTATGCGCGCCTGCTGGGCGCGGACTCGCAGGCCATCGTCGATTCGCTCGACCCCAAGGCGCGCGTCACCGGTCCGGTGAAGCTCAGCCCCGGCGCCCTGCATTCGGCGCATTCCATTCCCCAGTCCAGCGCCGACGACGACCGTTCGTCCTCGACCTCGTGGGGCTGGCTCATCGCCATCGTGCTGGTGCTGGCCGCCGGCGTGGCGTATGCCTTCTGGCAAGGCTGGCTGCCGCAGCACTGGCTGCCGTCCGACTGGCTGCCGAAGTCGGCCAAGTAACAACCCGGTTCCACCGATGCAAGAATCTTCTCTGCCTTGCCAGGATGCCCCGCCTCCCTCCGTGGGAGCGGCTGAGCGCCGCGCCACGCGTTCGGTGGCGGTGAAGTGGGGCGATCGTGTCGTGAAAATAGGCGGCGATGCCCCGGTCGTGGTTCAGTCCATGACCAACACCGACACGGCGGACGCGATCGCCACCGCGATCCAGGTCAAGGAGCTGGCCCAGGCCGGCTCCGAGCTCGTCCGGATCACCGTGAATACGCCCGAAGCCGCGCGCGAAGTCATCGCCATCCGCGAACAGCTCGACCGCATGGGCGTGAACGTGCCGCTGGTGGGCGACTTCCACTACAACGGCCACAAGCTGCTGACGCAGTTCCCGGACTGCGCGCAAGCGCTGTCCAAGTACCGCATCAACCCTGGCAATATGGGCGGGGGCAAGCGGCGCGACGACAACTTCGCGCAGATGATCGAGGTTGCCTGCCGCTACGACAAGCCGGTGCGCATCGGCGTGAACTGGGGCAGCCTGGATCACGAGCTGATGGCGCGCAAGATGGACGAGAACAACCAGCGCGCCCAACCCTGGGAAGCGCAGGCCGTGATGCGCGACGCCCTGGTGGTGTCCGCCATCAGCAACGCGCAGCGCGCCGAAGAGCTCGGCCTGCGGCGCGACGCGATCATCCTGTCCTGCAAGGTCAGCCACGTGCAGGACCTGATCGCGGTCTATCGCGACCTGTCCGCGCGTTGCGACTATCCGCTGCATCTGGGCCTGACCGAGGCCGGCATGGGCAGCAAGGGCATTGTGGCGTCCACCGCCGCGCTGGCCGTGCTGCTGCAGCAGGGCATCGGCGACACCATTCGCATTTCGCTCACGCCCGAACCCGGCGGCGACCGCAGCCGCGAGGCCGTCGTGGCGCAGGAAATCCTGCAGACCATGGGCTTGCGCGCGTTCACGCCCATGGTCGTTGCCTGCCCCGGGTGCGGCCGCACCAGCAGCACGTTCTTCCAGGAACTGGCCGACAGCATCCAGACCTTCCTGCGCCGGCAGATGCCTGTCTGGCGCGCTCAGTACCCCGGCGTCGAAAGCATGAACGTCGCGGTCATGGGCTGTGTGGTCAACGGGCCGGGCGAAAGCCGCCATGCCGATATCGGCATCAGCCTGCCCGGCACCGGCGAAGTGCCGGCGGCGCCGGTATTCGTCGACGGCGAACGCACGGTCACGCTCAAGGGCGACCATATTGCCGAAGAGTTCCAGGCCATTGTCGAAGACTACGTCGCGCGCCGCTATGGCGCGCCCGCCTCTCATTAAAGTAAGGGTGTGGCCGCTAGCGCGCTTGCCGGCGCGCGATGCGGCATGATCAAGATGACTCAAGCTTTCCAGAAAGTCGCCGCCATCCGCGGCATGAATGATCTGTTGCCAGGGGCCAGCGCCCGCTGGGAACAATTCGAGGAAATCGTGCGCGGCTGGCTGCGCGGCTACGGCTATCGCAATGTGCGTACGCCCGTGCTTGAGCATACGCGCCTGTTCGCGCGCGGCATCGGCGAAGTGACCGACATCGTCGAAAAAGAGATGTACACCTTCACCGATGCGCTCAACGGCGAATCGCTGACCATGCGTCCGGAAATGACGGCCGGCATCGTGCGGGCGTCCATCGAGCACAACCTGCTCTATGACCGTCCGCAGCGCGTCTATTCCATCGGTCCCGTGTTCCGCCACGAGCGCCCGCAACGCGGCCGCTACCGCCAGTTCCACCAGATCGACGTCGAGGCCCTGGGCTTCGCCGGTCCCGACGTGGACGCCGAACTCATCGTCATGCTGGCGCGCCTGTGGAAGCTGTTGGGCCTGACCGACGTGCGACTGGAGCTGAATTCGCTGGGACAGCCGGCCGAACGCGCGGCTCACCGCGCCGCCCTGATCGAGCACCTGGAAAAGCACCGCGACATCCTGGACGAAGACGGCCAGCGCCGCATGTACAGCAATCCGCTGCGCGTGCTGGATACCAAGAACCCCGCCATGCAGGAAATGGCCGACAGCGCGCCGCGCCTGTTCGACTTCCTGGGGGAAGAGTCACGTGCACACTTCGACGGCGTGTGCCAGCTCCTGGCCGACGCCGGCATCGAGTACCGCCTGAATCCGCGCCTGGTGCGCGGTCTGGACTACTACAACCTCACGGTGTTCGAGTGGGTTACCGACCGCCTCGGTTCCCAGGGCACCGTGTGCGGCGGCGGCCGCTACGACGGTCTGATCGAACTGCTGGGCGGCAAGCCCGCGCCCGCAGTGGGTTTTGCGATCGGCATGGAGCGCCTGCTGGACCTCTGGGAGCAGAGCGTGCAGGTCGAACAGCCGGCCGAGTGCGACGTCTACGTCGTCCATCAGGGCGAAGAGGCGCAGCGCCTGGCTGCGCGGGTCGGTGAAGACCTGCGCGATGCCGGCCTGTCGGTCATCGTGCATGCGGGTTCCGCAAGCTTCAAGTCGCAATTCAAGCGCGCCGATGCCAGCCGCGCCCGCGTTGCGGTTATTCTTGGCGCCGACGAAGTGGCTGCGCAGACGGCCAGCGTCAAGTTCCTGCGCGCCGAGGCGCAGGGCGAAGCGGCCCAACAGCAAGTCCCGTTGGCGGGATTGGCCGACGTATTGAATAACAAGGGTTAATGCATGGCATACGATCTCGAAGAACAGGAAAAACTCGACGCCATCAAGGCGTGGTGGGCGCGCTACGGCACCCTGGTGGTTACGCTGGTGGCGGCGGTCGCGCTGGCCTGGGGCGGCTGGTGGGGCTGGAAGGCCTACCAATCGCACCGCGCCAACCAGGCCATGGGTTACTTCGAAGCGCTGGAAGACGCGGCCCGCCTGGGCGGCGCCGATTCCTCGGTGCGTATCAAGACGGCCGCGGCCACGCTGCGCGAGCAATATCCGTCCACCGGCTACGCCGCGCGCGGTGCGCTGGTGGCGGCTCAGGCGCTGCAGGCACAGAAGGATGACGCTGGCGCCCGCGAGCAGCTGGAATGGCTGGCCGCCCAGAGCAAGAACCCGTCCATGCAATCGGTGGCGCGCCTGCGCCTGGCCGGCATGATGCTGGACCAGAAGCAATACGATGCCGCGTTGGCACAGCTGAACAATCCGCCGGCAGCCTTCGCCGCCTTGTACGCGGATCGCCGCGGCGATATCCTCGCCGCGCAAGGCAAGCGCGAGGAAGCGCGCGCCGCCTGGCAAAGCGCCATCGATGGCCTGGGCACGGCAAATCCCCTGACCCAGGTTGTGCAACTGAAACTGGATGCCCTGAGCGGAGCGTGACTGTAATGCGTAAATTTGCACCTGGTCGTATGTGGCGTGGCGCCGTTTGCCTGGCGGGCTTGCTGGCCCTGGGCGGATGCGGCATGTTCTCCCATGATGACGGCCGCTACGATCCCGCGCCCCTGACCGAATACAAGGCCGGCATGTCCGTGCGCCAAGTCTGGAGCGTCTCGGTCGGCAGCGGCTCGGGACTGGGCTTTGCGCCCACGGTGCTGGGCGACGCCGTCTACGCCGCCACGCCCGATGGTTCGGTGGGCAAGTTCGACCTGCAGAGCGGCCGCGCCATCTGGAAAGCCAAGGTCGACGGCAAGCTGTCAGCCGGCGCCGGCAGCGATGGCACCACTACCGCCGTGGCCGCGCCGAACGGCGACGTCGTCGCCTTTGACGACACCGGCAAGGTGAAGTGGAAAGTCCGTGCCACCAGCGACGTGACCATTCCGCCCGTCGTGGGCTATGGCATCGTCGTGGTCCGCAGCGGCGACTACCGCATCCAGGCCTTCGACGCCAACAGCGGCGAACGCGTCTGGAACGTGCAGCGCCCGGGTCCCTCGCTGGCCCTGCGCAGCGTGTCGCAGATGGTCCTGGCCGAAGGCCTGGTCATTACCGGCCTGCCGGGCGGCAAACTGATGGCCATCGCGTCCAACAGTGGTAACGTGCAATGGGAAGGCACCGTGGCGACGCCGCGTGGCGCCAGCGACCTGGAGCGCCTGACCGACGTGGTCGGCGCGCCTCGTATCGCGGGCAATCTGCTTTGCGGCGTGGCTTATCAGGGACGCATCGTCTGCTTCGACGTCACCGCCGGCGGCCGCCCGTTGTGGGCCAAGGACTTCTCCAGCGTCAGCGGCCTGTCCCTGGACGAACGCTTCGCCTATGCGGCGGACCAGAACAGTGTGGTCAACGCATTTGCGCTGGATAATGGCGGCAACGTCTGGAAGCAGGCGGCATTGAAGAACCGCCAGGTCACCGCGCCCGCCATGCTGGGCGGTGCGCTGGCAGTGGGCGACCTGGAAGGCTATGTGCATTTCCTGTCGCGTAGCGACGGCAGCCTGATGGCGCGCCTGTCGGTAGGCGGCGGTCCCGTGGTGTCGCCGCCGCAGACCACCCCCCAGGGAGTGCTGATCCAGACGGGCAATGGCAACCTCGTCCTGATCGGCGCCAACTAAAACCTATAGAACAAAGCCTTACACCGTGTCTTTCAAGCCTGTCGTCGCCCTGGTCGGCCGCCCCAATGTGGGGAAGTCGACCCTATTCAACCGCCTGACGCGATCGCGCGCCGCGCTGGTGGCCGATTACTCCGGCCTGACCCGCGATCGCCATTACGGCGAGGGCAGGGTAGGCGAGATCCCCTTCATCGTCATCGATACCGGTGGTTTCGAACCCGTCGCCAAGGACGGCATCCTGCTGGAGATGGCGCGCCAGACCCGGCAGGCCATCGCCGAGGCCGATGTCGTGGTGTTCCTGGTTGATGCCCGCGCGGGCATCAACGCCCATGACCACGAAATCGCCCAGCTGCTGCGCAAATCCGGCCAGCAGCGCGTGCTGCTGGCGGTGAACAAGGCGGAAGGCATGGGCGCCAGCGGCGCCATTTCCGAGTTCCATGAACTCGGGCTGGGCCAGCCTTATCCGATTTCCGCGGCGCACGGCGACGGCATCGTCGACCTGATCGAGCTGGCGCTTCGAGATCTGGCCGAGCCGCCCGCCGAAGAAGACGCATTCGAAGAGGCTGAGCACGATCACCGCATCAAGCTGGCCATCGTCGGCCGCCCCAACGTGGGCAAGTCCACGCTCATCAACACCTTGATGGGCGAAGAGCGCGTGATCGCGTTCGACATGCCGGGCACGACCCGCGACGCCATCGAGATCGACTTCGAGCGCGACGGCCGCCGCTACACGCTGATCGACACCGCCGGCCTGCGCAAGCGCGGCAAGGTGTTCGAGGCGGTCGAGAAGTTCTCCGTCATCAAGACGCTGCAGGCCATCGAGGCCAGCAACGTCGTGCTGCTGATGCTGGATGCGCAGACCGAAATCTCCGAGCAGGATGCGCACATCGCCGGCTTCGTGTTGGAAACGGGGCGCGCCGTGGTCGTGGCCATCAACAAATGGGACGGCCTGGACAGCGAAGCCAAGGAACGCATCGAACGCGAATTCCAGCGCAAGCTGCGCTTCCTGTCGTTCGCGCGCATGCACACCATTTCGGCGCTGCGCGGGCAGGGCGTGAAGCCTTTGCTCAAGTCGATCAACGCGGCGCACGCCGCGGCGTTCGCCAAGCTGTCCACGCCCAAGCTGACGCGCGAGCTGCAGATCGCTGTCGAGCAACAACAGCCGCCCCGCAAGGGCATCTTCCGTCCCAAGATGCGCTACGCGCACCAGGGCGGACAGAACCCGCCGCTGGTCATCATCCACGGCAACGCGCTGGACGCCATTCCGGACTCCTATCGCCGTTACCTGGAAACGCGTTTCCGTAACGCGTTCGATCTGGCCGGTACGCCGCTGCGCATCGAATTCAAGTCTTCGCACAACCCCTACACGCAGGAAAGCTGATCCATGAGCCGCTTCTGGAGTCCCGTGGTCGGGACGCTCAGTCCGTATGTTCCGGGCGAGCAGCCCAAGCTTCAGAACCTGGTCAAGTTGAACACCAACGAGCATCCGTATGGGCCGTCGCCCAAGGTGCTCGACGCGATCCGCTCTGCCTGCGACGACACGCTGAAGCTCTACCCGGACCCCTCGTCCGACCGCCTGCGGCAGACCATTGCCGGCACGGTCGGCGTGCAGCCGGGCCAGGTCTTCGTGGGCAACGGTTCCGACGAAGTGCTGGCGCATGTGTTCCTGGCGCTGCTCAAGCATGAGCGCCCGCTGCGCTTTCCGGACATCACTTACAGCTTCTATCCGGTCTATTGCGGTCTGTACGGCATCCAGTACGAAACGGTGCCGCTGACGGCGGATTTCAGGATCGCCGTCGAAGACTATCTGCCCGGCGGCAAGGGGCAGGCGGGCGCCATCATCTTCCCGAATCCCAATGCGCCCACCGGCCGCGCGCTCAGCGCGGCGGAAGTCGAGCGCATCGTGGCCGGCAATCCCGACGCGGTCGTCGTGGTGGATGAGGCCTACGTGGATTTTGGCGGAGAGTCCGTCATTCCTTTGGTGGACCGCTACGACAACCTGCTGGTCGTGCAGACGCTGTCCAAGTCGCGTTCGCTGGCGGGCTTGCGCGTCGGTTTTGCCGTGGGCAGCGCCGAGCTCATCAACGGGCTGGAGCGTGTAAAGAACAGTTTCAACTCCTACCCCATCGACCGTCTTGCCTCCGCGGGTGCGGTGGCGGCCCTGGAAGACGTGGAGTACTTTGAACGCACTCGCCAGGCCGTGATCGAAACCCGCTCGCGGATGACGGCGGGCCTGCAATCCCTGGGCTTCGAAGTGCTGCCCTCGGCCGCGAACTTCGTGTTTGCGCGGCACCCCTCAAAGGATGCCGCCGGCCTGGCCGCCGCCTTGCGCGAGCGCAGCATCATCGTGCGCCACTTCCGCCATGAACGCATCGATCAGTTTTTGCGAATTACCGTGGGCACCGATGAGCAGTGCGAACTGCTGTTGAAGGCGCTTGCGGAGGTCCTGCAGGCTTGAGCGGCAGCAGCTTTCCAGTCGGAAAACTCTGGTGTCACTTTTGCTTCCTGCCCAAGTAGCACGGGCCGGGAAAACCCTGTAGAGTACAAGTTTCGGCGTACCCCACCAGTACAGAAGTACGCCACCACTCAATAACAAACAAATGGAGCCTGGCCAATGAGCAATAAAGGGCAAACTCTGCAAGATCCGTTCCTGAACACGCTGCGCAAGGACCATGTGCCCGTGTCGATCTACTTGGTGAACGGCATCAAGCTTCAAGGGCAAATCGAATCCTTCGACCAGTACGTGGTGCTGCTGCGCAATACGGTCACGCAAATGGTCTACAAGCACGCCATTTCGACCGTCGTTCCCGCGCGTGCCGTGAATTTCCAGGTGGAAGGTCCCTGCTGAGTAATCTCGCTCCAGCTTTACCTTTTATTGCCCGCCGGACGGTCCTCCTCGGCGGGCATTTTCGCTTTGGCTCCAATATGGTGCATGTATGCGCGCTCTGATTATCAGCGTCGATCTGGGAGATCCGGACTTCGCGGCCCATGCCGAGGAATTCGCCATGCTGGCCAAGGGCGCTGGCGCGGAAATCGTCGGCACCTTGACGGCGCGGCGGGACAGACCCGACGCCAAGTTCTTCATCGGTTCAGGCAAGGCCGATGAGGGTGTGGCGATGGCCCAGGCCTTGCTGGCCGACATCGTCCTTTTCGACCAGCCGCTGTCCCCCGCGCAGCAACGCAACCTGGAACGCGCCTTCAACCTGCGCGTGGTGGATCGCGTTGCGCTCATTCTCGACATCTTCGCGCTGCGCGCGAAGAGCCATGAAGGCAAGCTGCAGGTCGAATTGGCCCAGCTGCAGCATCTGGCCACGCGCCTGACCCGCATGTGGAGCCACCTGGAACGGCAGCGTGGCGGTATCGGCATGCGCGGGCCGGGTGAATCCCAGCTGGAAATGGACCGCCGCATGATCGGCGCCAAGGTCAAGGTGCTGCGCGAACGTCTGGACAAGGTCGAACGCCAGCGCGTGACCCAGCGCCGGGCGCGCGCGCGCGGCGGTGCGCTGTCGGTATCGCTGGTCGGCTATACCAACGCCGGCAAGTCCACCTTGTTCAATGCCCTGACGCGCGCAGACAGCTACGCCGCCGATCAGTTGTTCGCGACGCTGGATACGACCACGCGCCGCATCTGGATCGAAGGGGCGGGCTCGGTGGTGGTGTCCGACACGGTCGGGTTCATCCGCGATCTGCCCCACGGCCTGATTGCGGCGTTCCGCGCCACCCTGGAAGAAACCGTGCATGCCGACCTGCTGCTGCACGTGGTCGATGCCGCCAGCCCGCAGCGCGACGAACAGATCTTCGAGGTCAACAAGGTTCTGGCCGAAATCGGCGCGGCCGCGATTCCCACCATTCTGGTCTACAACAAGATCGATCTTGCCGGATTGGAGCCGCGGGTGGAACGCGATGCACATGGTACGATTGCGCGAGTATTTGTAAGCGCCACCGAGCGCGCCGGTTTGGATGCGTTGCGCGGGGCAATTGCGGAAACCGGACAGATTGTGGGAAACAATGCCGCGAATTATCAAACTCTTCAATCTGAATGACCCCGGCTGGGGTCGTGGGAACAACAATGGCTCCGAGCCGCCGCCCAAGCGGCCCCAAGGCAACGGAGACGGCCCTCCCGACCTGGACGAGGTCTGGCGCGATTTCAACAATCGCATCGGATCGTTGTTCGGGCGCAAGGGCGGGGGCGGCAATAACCGCCCCGGAAACCGCGGCGGCATGACGCCGCCGTCGCCGCGCGGTGCGCGCATCGGCCTGGGGGTGATCGCCCTGGTCGCGGCCGGCATCTGGTTGGCCAGCGGTTTCTACATCGTGCAGGAAGGCCAGGTCGCGGTTGTGACACAGTTCGGCAAGTACAAGTCGACGTCGCAAGCCGGTTTCCAATGGCGCCTGCCGTATCCCATTCAAAGCCACGAAATGGTCAACGTGTCGCAACTGCGCACGTTCGAAGTCGGTTTCCGTGGCGGCGCGCGCAACAAGGTCCTGCCTGAAGCGCTGATGCTTACGACGGACGAGAACATCGTCGATATGCAGTTCGTCGTGCAGTACCGCCTGCGTGCCGACGGCGCGCCCGATTACCTGTTCATGACGCGCGACCCGGACGAATCCGTCCGCCAGGCCTCAGAAACGGCCATGCGCGAAGTCGTGGGCAAGCAGTCCATGGACTTCGTGCTCTACGAAGGCCGCACCACGGTGGCCACGCAAGTGCAAACCCTGATGCAGCAGATCCTGGACCGCTACCAGACCGGCGTGCAGGTCAGCACCGTGGCGATCCAGAACGTGCAGCCGCCTGAACAGGTGCAGGCCGCGTTCGATGACGCCGTCAAGGCAGGTCAGGACCGCGAGCGCCAGATCAACGAAGGCCAGGCCTACGCCAACCAGGTCGTGCCGCTGGCCAGCGGCCAGGCCTCCCGCATGACGGAGCAGGCCGAGGGTTACAAGGCCAAGGTTGTCGGCGACGCCCAGGGTAATACCTCGCGCTTCACCAGCATCCTCGGCGAATACGAGAAGTCGCCGCAGGTCATGCGCCAGCGCATGTATCTGGAAAGCATGCAGGAGATCTTCACGCGCGCCAGCAAGGTCATGGTCGACACCAAGAGCAACAACAACATGCTGTACCTGCCCTTGGACAAGATCATGCATCTGGCCGCTCAGGACGCCAGCAAGTCCGGTGTCGCCGGTTCCGGTTCGACCACGCTGGCTCCGCCCGCGCAGTCGCCGGCGCGCGGTAGCGCCGCGCCGGTGCCTCAGTCTTCCGGCAGCAGCAATAGCAACACGCTGCCTCGCGACCGTACGTCGCGCTAACCCGGAGGAGTCCTGATCATGCAACGTCTCATGCCTATCCTGGTCGGCCTGCTCATCGTGCTGGCCGCCCTTTCTTCCTGCGTCTTCGTCGTGCGCGAGCGCGACTATGCCCTGGTGTTCTCGCTGGGTGAAGTACGCAAGACCATCAGCGAACCCGGCCTCTACTTCAAGGCGCCGCCTCCGTTCCAGAATGTCGTGACGCTTGACAAGCGCATTCTGACCATCGAAACCAACGAAGCCGAACGCATCCAGACTTCCGAAAAGAAGAACCTGCTGATCGATTCGTACGTCAAGTGGCGCATTCTGGATCCGCGCCAGTACTACGTGTCCACCGGCGGCAACGAGCGTGTGGCGCAGGAGCGCCTGCAGGCGCTGATCCGCGACGCGCTGAACGCCTCGGTCAACGTGCGCACGGTGCGCGACGTGGTCTCGACCGAACGCGACAAGATCATGGCCGAAATTCTGACCAACGTCGCCAAGCGCGCCGAGCCGTTGGGCGTCCAGATCGTCGACGTGCGCCTGCGCCGCATCGAGTTCGCGCCGGAAATTTCGGAATCGGTGTACCGCCGCATGGAAGCGGAGCGTACGCGCGTCGCCAACGAGCTGCGCTCCATCGGCGCCGCCGAAGGCGAAAAGATCCGCGCCGAAGCCGACCGCCAGCGTGAAGTCATCGTGGCCCAGGCCTACGCCAAGGCCCAGGGCATCATGGGTGAGGGCGATGCCGCGGCCGCCGCGATCTATTCGCAGGCCTACGGCAAGAACCCGCAGTTCTACACGTACTACAAGAGCCTGGAAGCCTACCGCGCTTCGTTCTCGAAGCCGGGCGACGTGCTGGTTGTCGACCCCAGCTCCAGCTTCTTTCAGTTCATGAAGGACCCCACCGGCGACGCCCTGGCGCCGGTCACCGTGCCGGCCAAGTGACGCGGCGACGGTAATGCGGAAAAAAGCCCCTTGGAAGTCCAAGGGGCTTTTTGCTTGCGGGCAGGGCGGCATCCTGGGATCCCCCGCAATAAGGGACGGTTGTGCTGTCCCGGCTGGCGTTGGTCGCCGAACCATGTACAATACCCCGTAAGCTAGAAAACATTCCGCAGCGGCTGAGCGGGCTTACGCCCCCTCAGCCGCTTTTTCGTTTGGGCGACGCCCACGCATCACTTGGCGTTCTTCAGGTAAACATTCATGGGTAACTGGTTGCTGCCCGAGAGCCTTGCCGACGTACTTCCGGCAGAGGCCCGGCGCATCGAGGAATTGCGCCGCGAACTTCTCGATCTGTATCGCACTTACGGTTTCGAGCTGGTCGCGCCGCCCCTGGTCGAATACATCGATTCATTGCTGTCCGGCACGGGCAGCGATCTGGATCTGCGCACTTGCAAGCTGGTCGACCAATTGTCCGGACGCACGCTGGGCGTGCGCGCGGACATGACGCCCCAGGTTACGCGCATTGACGCGCACTTGTTGAACCGGGCTGGCGTTACCCGCCTGTGCTATTGCGGCAATGTGCTGCATGCCCGCCCGGCGGACCTGCTGGCCAGTCGCGAGCTGCTGCAGATCGGCGCTGAAATCTACGGCCATGCCGGTTTCGAGGCCGACCTGGAGATCATCCAGCTGGTGCTGGAAACGGTGGCAATTGCCGGCGTGCGTAACCCGAGGCTCGATCTGTGTCATCCGGGCGTGCTGCGCGCGCTCCTGGAGTCCGATCCGGCGGCAACGGCCCTGTCGCAGGACGTCATCCTGCTGATGCGCGAGAAGGACGTTCCGGGGCTGGGCGAACTGGCCGAACGGGCTCCCGGCCTGCGTGCAGAGACCCTGAAGGCCTTGCAATTGCTGCCCAAGCTGTACGGCGGGCCGGAAGTGCTGAAGGAGGCGCGCCGTGAGCTGCCCCTGCTGCCGGGCGTCGTGGCGGCGTTGGACGCCCTGCAATTGGTGGTCGACGCCATGCCCAATGTGGCGTTTGGCGTGGACTTGGCCGACGTCGGGGGCTATGGCTACCATTCCGGCGTGAAGTTCGCGCTGTATGCCGAAGGCTGGCGCGATGCGCTGGTCAGCGGCGGCCGTTATGACGATGTCAGCCGTGCGTTTGGCCGGGCCCGCCCCGCCACCGGCTTCAGTCTTGATTTACGCAAGCTGGCGGCGGGTTTGCCGCCGGCGGAAAGGGCGCGTGCGGTACGCGCGCCCTGGGGGCAAGCCCCCGCCCTGACCGAGGCGGTGCGCCGCCTGCGCCGGTCGGGGGAAATTGTCGTTCAGGTATTGCCCGGTCACGAGCAGGATCAGGACGAATTCGTTTGCGATCGCGAGCTGGCGCTGCAGGATGGCGCCTGGACGGTCAGAACGCTGTGACTAACCCCCTCTCGGCAACGAGAGGGCCGCGGGGAGATTTCCGGATTTCCCGAGAAACTCGATATTGATTCGTAACATGAGCAAGAACGTAGTCGTAATCGGCACCCAGTGGGGTGACGAGGGCAAGGGCAAGATCGTCGACTGGCTGGCGGAATCCGTCCAGGGCGTGGTCCGCTTCCAGGGCGGTCACAACGCCGGCCATACGCTGTGGATCAACGGCAAGAAGACGATTCTCCGCCTGATCCCGTCGGGCATCATGCATCCCGGCGTCACCTGCTTCATCGGCAACGGCGTCGTGCTGTCCCCGGAAGCCCTGCTCAAGGAAATCGAAGAGCTTGAGGCCGCCGGTCTGGACGTGCGTTCGCGCCTGCAGATTTCCGAAATCTGCCCGCTGATCCTGCCGTACCACGTCGCCATCGACAAGGCGCGCGAAGCGCGCAAGGGCGACGGCAAGATCGGCACGACCGGTCGCGGCATCGGCCCCGCCTATGAAGACAAGGTCGCCCGCCGCGCGCTGCGCGTGCAGGACCTGTTCAATCCCGCGCTGTTCGACGAAAAGCTGGCCGAAGTGCTGGATTACCACAACTTCGTGCTGACCAAGTACCTGGGCGCCGAGGCGGTTTCCGCCAACGAAGTGCGCGACCAGGCCATGGCGCTGGCTCCGGCCATCGCCCCGATGGTCAAGGACGTGTCGAGCAACCTGTATGCCATGCAACAGGAAGGCAAGCGCCTGCTGTTCGAAGGCGCGCAGGGCGCTTTGCTGGACGTCGATCACGGCACCTATCCCTTCGTCACCAGCAGCAATTGCGTGGCTGGCGCGGCGTCGGCTGGCGCAGGCGTCGGTCCGCAGCAGTTGGACTACGTCCTGGGCATCACCAAGGCCTACACGACCCGCGTCGGTTCGGGCCCGTTCCCCACGGAGCTGGTCGACGAGATCGGCACCCGCCTGGCCACGATCGGCAAGGAATTCGGTTCCGTTACGGGCCGTCCGCGCCGCTGCGGCTGGTTCGATGGCGCCGCGCTCAAGCGCTCGGTCCGCCTGAACGGCATCACCGGCCTGTGCATCACCAAGCTGGACGTGCTGGACGGCCTGGAAACCATCCAGCTGGGCGTCGGCTACCGCGTCAATGGCGAATTCCGCGACGTGCTGCCGTACGGCGCGCATGCCGTGGCGCAGGCGCAACCGGTGCTGGAAGAACTGCCCGGCTGGAGCGAATCCACCGTCGGCATCACCGAGTACGACAAGCTGCCCCAGGCAGCGCGTCGCTACCTGGAGCGCGTGGCCGAAGTTTGCGGCGTGCCCATCGACCTGGTGTCGACCGGCCCGGACCGTAATGAAACCATTGTGCTGCGTCATCCCCTGAAGGGCTGACATCGGGTTATTATTCGCAAGGCCGCCGCCGGTCTCATACCGGCGGCGGCCTTTTCGTATTTATTAAGCAGGAGATGCTTGCCTATGAGCACGCCGACCAATGATGACAGCCATCTGTGGGTGACGTGGGACGACTACAACCGCCTGATCGAGCGCCTAACCTTGCAGGTGCATCAATCGGGTTGGAAGTTCGACAAGATTCTTTGCCTGGCGCGCGGCGGCATGCGCGTCGGTGATGTTATGTCCCGTATTTTTGACGTACCCCTGGGCATCCTGGCCACGAGCAGCTATCGCGAAGCGGCCGGCACCAAGCAGGGCGACATGGATATCGCCCAGTTCATCACCATCACGCGCGGCACCCTGTCCGGGCGAGTGTTGCTGGTGGACGACATGGTCGATACCGGCAAGACCTTCAGCAAGGTCTACGATCACCTGAAAAGCCAGTTTGCCGACATTACCGAGCTGCGCAGCGCGGTGTTGTGGTGGAAGGGCCATTCCCAGGCGACGCCGGACTACTACGTCGACAAGCTGCCGACGAACCCCTGGATCCACCAGCCGTTCGAAGATTACGACAGCCTGCGTCCGCATCAGCTCGAGGCCTGGATCCGCAAGGGCTCCAAGAGCTGAGCATGGCGTTCCGGCAGGAGAGGGCATTCTGGCCGCCCAGGGCGCCAGACTGTCCCTCCAGTAGTCAAAGTGGCCGTGACCATGCTAGAATCGCTGGTTATCGCTAAACCGAACTTGGCTTGTTACTCTTTGGGTAGTCTTTGGGTAACGGAAACAGCCAGCGGAAATCCGGGATGGGTCTGTGGTTCAGGGCTGCCAAGCAGCGCTGAAGCCGGTCCGGCGCCTGGATTGCGCTTTCAAGGTTCCCCGTTCGCGGTACCTGCCTCTGTTGGTATGATTTCAGTATCGACGAGGCCGTTTACGCGTACCTGGACCCGCGCAGCGTTGCTGGTAAGCAAGCCAGGTTTGTCATCAACTTTTGTTACCCTACAAGCAGGCCAATCACTTTATGCCTATCGTTCGACTGAAGGAAAACGAACCGTTTGAAGCCGCTCTGCGCCGCTTCAAGCGCACCATCGAAAAGACCGGTTTGCTCACCGAGCTGCGTTCGCGCGAGTTCTATGAGAAGCCCACGGCTGAGCGCAAGCGCAAGCACGCCGCCGCTGTGAAGCGCCACTACAAGCGCATCCGTAGCCAACAACTGCCCCCGCGCCTGTATTGATCTTTGATTCCCGAATCTATTGATTCCAGAATCATTCATCCAGGATTTGCTCGCCCGAGTCGACGTCGTCGACATAGTCGGGCGATACGTGCAGTTGAGAAAGGGCGGGGCCAACTTGCTTGGCCTGTGCCCTTTTCATAACGAAAAAAGTCCCTCGTTCACTGTCAGCCCCACCAAGCAGTTCTATCACTGTTTCGGTTGCGGGGCGCATGGCAGCGCCATCACCTTCCTGATGGAACACACGGGCGCCAGTTTCCCCGATGCCGTGCGTACGCTCGCGGCGTCGGCGGGAATGACGGTCCCCGAAGAAAATCGCAGTCCACGCCAGCAGCAGGAATCCGCGCGCCGCAAGGCCGAGGAATCCCGCCACACGCAGGTGCTGGATGCCGCCCAGGCGCATTACCTCAAGCAGTTGCGGGCTTCGCCCGCGGCGATCCGCTATTTGAAGCAGCGTGGCCTGACCGGTGAAATCGCAGCGCATTTCGGCCTGGGATGGTCGGGCACAGACCGCCATGGCCTGTCGCAGGTCTTTCCGAATTACGAGGACCCCGTCCTGGTGGAATCCGGGCTGGTCATCGAATCCGAGGACGGCCGCCGCTACGACCGTTTTCGGGAACGTGTCATGTTCCCGATCCGCAATGCGCGGGGCAGTCTCATCGGTTTCGGCGGACGCATCATCGGCAAGGGCGAGCCCAAGTACCTGAATTCGCCCGAGACCCCGCTGTTTTCCAAGGGGCACGAGCTCTATGGGTTGTGGGAGGCCCGCCAGGCCATACGCCAGGAAGGGCAGGTCATTGTGGTCGAAGGCTACATGGACGTGGTCGGCCTGGCGCAGCAAGGTATCGCCAACGCGGTAGCGACGCTGGGCACGGCCACCACGCCGGACCACGTCAAGAAGCTGCTGCGCGCCAGCGACAAGGTCATCTTCAGCTTCGACGGAGACGGCGCAGGCCGGCGCGCCGCGTGGCGCGCACTGCAGGCTTGCCTGCCGGTGCTGCGCGACGACATTGCGATCCGCTTCCTGTTTCTGCCGTCGGAGCACGATCCCGACTCGTATGTGCGCGAACTGGGCGCGGAAGCTTTCCGGGCATGCCTGGGAGAGGCCGTCGCGCTGTCCCGCTTCCTGCTGGACGAGCTGGCCTCGCGGCACAACATGAACGAAGCCGAAGGGCGGGCCAGTTGCCTGCACGAGGCCAAGCCCTTGCTGGCCGCCATTCCCGAATGCGCGCTGCGTGTGCAGATAGAGCGGGAAATGGCAAAGCTGGTGCAGCTGACGCCGGAGGAAATGGCTCAGGTGCTGGCTCAGCAGCCCGCCAAGCCCTTCGCGCCCGCGCCCAAGCCCGGCGTCGCGGGAGGCGATGCAGGCGCTGCTGCGGCGCCTGGCCACGAGCCGGGCTATCCGGACACGGGCTACGACTTCGCCGGACACGATTTTCATGACATTCCGGCCGATGAGTCCGACTACGCGGACCAGGTTCATCTGCCGTCCCAAAGTTCCGACTTTGGTGGGGCAGGAGCTCAGCGCGGCGGCGGCAAGCAGGAGTGGAAGGGTAAGAGCGACTGGAAGGGCAAGAGCGACTGGAAGGGCGGCAAGGGCGGTTGGAAAGGCAAGCGCGACAATGATGTGGGCGGGTTCGAAGGCCGCCGCACCATGCCGTCGCTGGCCAAGCGCCTGCTGGGATTGTTGCTGGCGCATCCCGAACTGGTCGACTCCATGGGTGACCAGCAGCTTGAAGTCATCGACCACGGCCCCCATCTAGGTCTTGTAAGAGACCTGATCATGCTGGCGCAATCCAGCGGCGCCCGCCACGTCGGCGCTTTGCTGGAAGCCGCGGAGCCGGATTCGGATCTGGCCACAGTGCTGAAGGGCCTGCGGGCTGACATCCTGTCCCAGGAAGACCTGCCTGATCCGCAAACGGAATGGGACGATGCCTTGAGGCGCATCGAGTTTGACTCGGCCAAGTTGGAAATGGCCAAGCTCGCTGCGGCGGGTCTGGCCACGGAAGATGCGCGCAAGCGCTATCAGGAGCTATCCAGCCGCATGGTAGTGCTGAAAGGTGCTGGCGTGCGCTAAATGCGCTAAAATCAAAGGTTGTCCGTTCGCAAAGCGTGTTTTTGGGGGCGGGGCGGATAGAACTGGGCGGGTGTGTGCATTGCGCGAACCTGCCTGATCTGTCTTTGATGTACGCGGATTGTGGTGCTGGCAGTTGATTGCGGCCTGATTCTTGCTGAATTTGGCGGTAATCCTCGTGCCACGGTGCGCAGGCAACAAGAAATGCATTCGGCGGGCGGAATCTATTCCGGCAGCCGGAATCTAATGGATGTATAGGGTTTGACGCGGTACCGGCGATCCGGACGCGGCGGATGCTCCAGATAATGGAACGTTGGATGCGCAACGGCAGAAATAAAAGCGGATGCGCGCGTCAAATTTGTTACATAGTTAATTAATATAGCTAAGCGGTGAATCAAGCAGTCCGGCGGCGGTTATCTCCGCATGGCGTTAGTGGTTTGGGTGCTGTGTCTACTCAGCTGCTTGGGGCAAAGGCCCGATAAGCAAGCAAAGCCTATTTATAGGCAGGCAGCCCCCCCGACGCCCGGGAGCCTCCGCAGGATGAGGTCATGCACGCAAGGCGCAAGTACGGTATCGCACCGGAACGGCGCCAAGCGGGCTCGCAAGAGTTGGCGCTGCGAACAACGCAGCCGCGTGATCTCCGCTGATTTACCTGATTTACCCGTATAAGCGCCGTGTTGGGCTGCCGTCCAAAGCGGCTTCATGCGGTGCAACATGCCCGAACGGGTTGCGACGACCACGGAAGCGACTATGACCAAATCCACCGGCAAATCCTCCTCTGCAATTGATGCGGCCGAAACCAAGGCCACCACGGCCAAGCGCGTCGTAAGCATGGCAGCGGAAAAGGCGCCCGCCAAGACGGCGGTGAAGGTCGCCAAGCCCGCAGCCAAGACGGCCGCCAAAAAGGCGACCAAGGCTGCCGCGGCTGACAAGCCCGAGAAGGTGACCAAGGCTCGCGCCAAGAAGGCCGAAGACAAGCTCGCCGACCTGGTGGGCAGCGCGCGCCCCGCGCCCAGCGGCCGCCGCCCGGGACGTCCCGCCAAGAACGCGAACAACGACTCCGACGGCTTTGACGACACCATGGACGGCGACGGCGAAGTTCTGCCCGATCTGAAGCCGCCCAAGCGCGGCGGCAAGCGCGGCAAGGCCGATCCCAAGGACCTGATCGCCCGCGGTCCCGTCACGCCCGAAGAATACGAAGCGCGCCGCAACCGCCTGAAGCAGCTGATCAAGCTGGGCAAGGACCGCGGCTACCTGACCTACGGCGAAATCAACGATCATCTGCCCGACGACCTGGTCGATGCGGAAGCGATCGACGGCATCATCAGCACGTTCAGCGACATGGGCATCGCGGTCTACGACCAGGCGCCCGATGCCGAAACGCTGTTGATGAGCGAAAACGCGCCGGTCGCGTCCAACGACGACGACGTCGAAGACGAAGCCGAAGCCGCGCTGACGACCGTGGATTCGGATTTCGGCCGCACCACGGACCCGGTGCGCATGTACATGCGTGAAATGGGCTCGGTGGAACTGCTGACGCGCGAAGGCGAAATCGAAATCGCCAAGCGCATCGAAGACGGCCTGAAGCACATGGTCATGGCCATCTCGGCCTGCCCGACCACGATCAACGAGATCCTGGCCCACATCCTGCGCGTGCGCGAAGGTCAAGCCCAGATCGACGAAGTGGTCGACGGCCTGGTCGATCCGGAAGACGGCGAAGAGTACGCCGGCGCCGGCGTTTCCGCCGAGGAAGACGAAGGCGATGACGGCCCCGCCGGCGGCATGTCCAGCAAGCAGCTGGAAGACCTGCGCGTGAAGGCCCTGGCCAAGTTCGACGAAGTCGGCAAGCAGTTCGAAAAGATGCGCCACTCGTACGAGAAGGACGGCTACAAGTCGGACGTCTACGTGCGCGCCCAGGAATCCATCCAGAACGAACTGATGGGCATCCGCTTCACGGCCAAGATGGTCGAGAAGCTGGCGGACACCCTGCGTCAGCAGGTCGAGGAAGTGCGCCAGCTCGAACGCGCCGTCCTGCACACGTGTGTGGACCGTGCCGGCATGCCGCGCACGCACTTCATCAAGGTGTTCCCGGGCAACGAAACCAACATGCAGTGGGTTGTCGACGAAGTGGCCGCTGGCCATCCGTACGCCGAAACGCTGGAGCGTCAGATTCCCGCCGTGCAGGAACTGCAGCAGAAGCTCATCGACCTGCAAACGCGCGTCGTGCTGCCGCTGAAGGACCTGAAGGACGTCAACAAGCGCATGGCCACCGGCGAAGCCAAGGCTCGCAAGGCCAAGCGCGAAATGACCGAGGCCAACCTGCGCCTGGTGATCTCGATCGCCAAGAAGTACACGAACCGCGGCCTGCAGTTCCTGGACCTGATCCAGGAAGGCAACATCGGCCTGATGAAGGCCGTGGACAAGTTCGAGTACCGTCGCGGCTACAAGTTCTCGACCTACGCGACCTGGTGGATCCGTCAGGCCATCACGCGTTCCATCGCCGACCAGGCGCGCACCATCCGTATTCCGGTTCACATGATCGAAACGATCAACAAGATGAACCGGATCAGCCGCCAGATCCTGCAGGAAACCGGCGCCGAGCCGGATCCCGCGACCCTGGCGCAGAAGATGGACATGCCCGAGGACAAGATCCGCAAGATCCTGAAGATCGCCAAGGAACCGATCTCCATGGAAACGCCTATCGGTGACGACGACGACTCGCACCTGGGCGATTTCATCGAAGACACGTCCACGCTGGCGCCTTCCGACGCGGCTTTGCACGGTTCCATGCGCGATGTGGTCAAGGAAGTGCTAGACTCTCTCACCCCGCGTGAAGCCAAGGTCCTGCGCATGCGTTTCGGCATCGAAATGAGCACCGACCAGACCCTGGAAGAAGTGGGCAAGCAGTTCGACGTCACGCGCGAGCGCATCCGCCAAATAGAGGCGAAAGCGCTGCGCAAGCTGCGTCACCCCAGCCGGGCCGATAAGCTGAAGAGCTTCCTGGAAGGGCAGTAATCGTTTTCTGGGCCTCTAGCTCATGCCTGGTTAGAGCAGCGGACTCATAATCCGTTGGTGCCGAGTTCGACTCTCGGGGGGCCTACCAAGAAAGTCCTGTTAATTCAGGCACCTACAGCCGCCAGCAATGGCGGCTGTTTCTTTTCCGGCGTCTGCTGTGACCAAAACGTGACCGTTTCGGCGTGTGCGGCAAGGTGTGTCGGCGCCAGGTGGGCGTACTTCTGGACCATCTCGATTCGCTCCCAACCGCCCAGTTCCTTCAGGACCATCAGCGGTGTGCCGGCCTGGACGTGCCACGATGCCCAGGTGTGGCGCAGGTCGTGAAAATGGAAGTCCTCGATGCCGATGGCGCAGCATGTCCGCTCGAACATGCGGGCGTCTACCTGGCTGATCTTGGCGACCTCTCGGCCAGCGCGTGCCGCGCGCGTGAAGATCAGGGAATCGTGAATCCCGCGCCGGCGCTCCAGGACTGCCAAGGCGTCCGCGTTGAGTGGCACCGCACGCGCCCGTTTGGATTTCGCGCGCCCGTGGGTGACCCAGGCATGGCTCCGCGCCGTGTCGACCTGCGACCAGGTCAGAGAGAGGATCTCGTCTGCACGCATGCCGGTGGCCACGGCGAACAGGGCCACCTCCTTGAGCCAGTCCATGGCGATCGCCTGGATCAGCGTGGTGATGACCGGCCGCGGCTCCCAGCGCACGCGCACGTCAGGCTCTTCGAACTGCGTGATTTTCGGCAGCTTGGCGATCCAGTTCCATTCAACGCACAGGGACAGGATGCGCCGAATAGTGGCCAGATATCGATTCTTCGTCGCAGGCTTGATCGCCACCGTGGCGCGGTGCTTGTAGGGGCGCAGAACTCCGAGCGCCTGCTGTTCCTGGTTCATCGCCAGGTGCTGGTGAATCTGGCGCATCAAATCCATGTCCGGGGTTGGCGGGTCAAACTCGTGAACCCCATAGCCACGAGATTCCTGCTCTCCCACCAGTGCATCTTCATCAAGCTCACTGAGGTCAACATCAACCTCTATCGCTGAGAACGTTTGGGTACCTTGGCATGAGCGCATGGTGATCATCGCCGAGTACCCACAGAAGAACGCCATGTTCGGCCACTTGGACGCCAGGGCACGGGTCAAGGCTGCGCGCGAATGGATCGCCAATACCACGGGCGTGGCCCTAACCGACACCGAATACAAACTGTACTTAGGGCTCTTCCGCAGCCAGGTAGAAAGGAGGCTGGCGTGAAGTACGCGCACGAAGTGCTGGACTTGATGGAAGCTTACCCGGCGCGGTCGTTCAGGGCAGGGGAGTTGGTGCGGCATGCCACGCGCGGTAGGTTGCTTGCCGCAGCAGAGCGTGAAGCCGCCCGTAAGGTGGTGAAGCGAGTGCGGGATGCGCTGATTGCAACCGGCGCGGTGTCGATCACCCACCCGGCGGAAGTATCAGGCGCATCCGCTGAGTACTCCGTGTCCCGCTTCCGGGACGTGAGCCCCACAAAAGCGGGACAAGAAGCGGGACAATACGTCCGGGCTCTTGCGTCCTGAGGAAATGAGCGTTGCGGTTCTTAGCCCATGCCCAGCATCTTCGTAAAGTCTGCGGCGCTGTTGCCAAGCTTGACTAGGGAAGTCATGCCGTTTGTCGCCGCATTTACTGCGGATACTGATTTGTTAAACCAACGGCCGAACCTATCCAGGATGGTGGTTTGAACTTCATCATCGCTCTGGGCCGCCGCGGCGAGTACTTCTTTGTCTGAGTGAATTGCACCAATCGATTTTTCGATGGATTCTTTCAGTTTTTCTGCGCCTCCGATAGTGTACGTATCAAGCGCATCCCTAGCACCGCTCAAATGTCTTTCGATAGCTACTTTCAGTGCAGGGGGCACATCGTCCTCGTTGAGCAGCTGCTCCAGTTCAACGATGAGTCCGTACATTTCAGTAAGTTGATCTTCGGACAACTGGCTTTCGACTTTATCAAGAACAACTACCGCCCATTCCAGACTAACAGTGGTTAGTTCATCAATCTTTGGCTTCAGGGAACTCCATGGATTGCTGAAGGTCGCGGCAGAGAGAACTGCGCGGGCTTGGTTGATGGCGTGACGATACGCAGACTTTGGGACGCTTCTCCGACTGAGCTGCTTTTCAAGTTGAGATACTTGATCATTAGCTGTCAGGATGTATTGGGTCACCTTCAAGGAGTCCCAGCCTTCTACGCCTGTATAAGATTGCAGGAACTGGCTCCAGTCTTCGTGGGAGCTGTTCGCGTGAGCTATCTTCTGCGGGTGTTTAGCCATGGCGCGGAGAAGGGCGAGCAAACGGGCGGCTGTATTTTCGAGGCTCGACATATAGCGTGACGGATCAATTGGAAGACGAGACTTATAACACGCAGTTACATGGGTAGTCCTCGATCGTTAGTCACTGATGGGCTCAGGTTTTCGGGTGGTGACAGACACGCAGCGCTGCTTCTAGAAAGATTCCGTCGAAAATAGCCGCGTCCGGGCGGCTTTTTTGTTTCCAGCGAGGGGGGCAATTGGAGCGTTTGACGCCCCGCGCAGCCTCGTTGCCAGGTATCACACTCCAACTTCCGCTTAGTTTAGGTTCTCGAGTGTTGCGAGAGCCGATTGTCAAATACGCGAGGCTCTCCCGGGCGGGCGAAGGAGGGGAGTTTGCATGACCTACTGGTCGTGGTCGTTATTTTCCTGCGAAAACAAGCCGGCAGTTGAAACAACGTCGAATGGCAAGTGCAGAGTGCACTGAGCGTCGCGGCCCGACACAATAACATCCTGAAGGTCGCTACGGATTTCAGTTCGCGCTGTCCGAATATGGTCATAGACTGCAGGCACGGCGACCTTGGAAGTGCTGAAGTACCAAAATAGAAGCTCGCTAAGCGATAGCTTTCCAGATTGGTCGTTTAACCGAGCGGAAGAATGTTGGAGGGACTGTTCCGTCCAGGCGGTTTGTTTCAAGGTGTCGGCGAACTTGCGATAATCCCATTCAGGTCCTTGGGCGTGGAGCAGAGTCTCGAACACTAGAGGATAGGACCGATGTAGAAGCGATAGAAAGGCTAGCCACAGAGCAGGTATTGGGGCGTTCGACGGATAGAAGTCGCAGCTAAAAAGGAAGGTGGTGTAAGCCTGTTGTTGCTGACGCAACGTCACGCCTAAGGCTTGGCAAATCCCCGCCCACACTTCGACGCCACGAGATTCTTTGTGGTAGGCGGGGAAGTAAAAACTGCCATAGAGCCGTCGAGACTTGGAAGCGCTATTGCTTTGCTGGAACAATAGTCTTGCAAATTGATCACCGGAGGGCAGTGGCAGTCGCAGTTCCTGATCAAAGAATCTCCCAAGATAATCTCGCCCATTGAAGTGCGGCCCGTAAACTGCCTGAATGGACGCGGCAAGCTGAGACAGGTTTGTGGAGAACACGAAGCAGACATTACGAACGCTGAAGAGGTGCTTCACTCCTTCAAGTAGCTGTATGGCGAAGCTAGGCCTACATCTGTCGAGCTCGTCAATGACGACGAAAACTGGCCCCTCAGACGCCTTTGCCAGCGAGCTCGCAAGTCTCTCCAGATTTTCCCGAAATTTCTTGACAGAGGCATGCCTTAGCTCGTGGTCTGCCATGATCTGATCAAGGTATTTTGCTACTGCCTGGTCGAATGCGCTGCTAACGATCTTTTCCGAATATTCATTCTCGGCTTCGCCGCCTGTTGCCGCTTCTGCTATCTCATCAACGGACATACCTACGAGTTTCTTGACAGTCGCGCTCAAGAGAGCTTTACCCACAGGTTTGATGGCTCGCTTCATGCTGGCCATGGTATCGCTGAGGGCGCTTTCTATCTCTCTGGCTGTCGCCGCCGTGTCGATCACTCGAGTAGTTTGATCTTTTACTTGTCGGCTGATCTCCGACATAAAGGCCAAAGCGGGATCTCCCGCTTGATCATGTTGCCATGCGTCGAATTCGATGACGCAGAGCCGGTTGGCGCGTAGCTGGGCCATCCATCGCTCAACAAAGAACGTCTTGCCTGACCCCCACCGCCCATCTATAGCAATAGACAAGGGTGCACCGCCGCTCGCCTCAAAGCGGGTCACCATGTGTTTCTCGAGCATTTCCGCAAGATTACGACGTTCCAAAACGTCGTCATGCCACGGATCGTTGTCGTCTTGGGGCGTTATTGCGTACTGAGACATTTGTAAGGCTGTTCCATTGGAAGTTTAGGGGTGTGGCCGACAGTGGTTTTTAAATGTAACATTTGATGGGCGAAATATGCCGCTGACAGACAAACAGCGCCGCTTCGTGGATGAGTACCTCGTTGACCTCAACGCCACGCAAGCGGCGATAAGGGCGGGGTACAGCCGGAAGACTGCCTCTTCTCAAGGCGAACGCCTGTTGAGAAATGTTGAGATTGCTGCTGCTCTTGCCGCCGCTCAGCATGAGAGGTCCGCTCGGGTGAAGATCGACGCCGACTACGTTCTTGCCCGAATGGTTGAGATCGACCAGATGGATGTGCTGGACATCATGACCGACCGGATGGAGTTGAAGCCGGTTAGCGAATGGCCCAGGGTATGGCACCAGTATCTTTCGGGCTTTGATCTATCGGAGCTGTTCGAAGGCGCAGGTGACGGCAGTGCGGGCTTACATGTTCGCCCAGGCCGGAGTCTCGGGCGTGATCCTGTGCGGCCGGGAGTACATGAATAGCCCAGAAGACTCCTCGATGGAGGAGATCAAGCAGGCGATCCGTTCTGTGCCGTGGCTCGATGCCTATTTCGATGTTGGCGAGAAGTTCATTCGGACCCGCAACCGCCGGGTCTCGTACACCTTTCACAGGCCTGCGCCATAACTTGGACAAGGACTTCCCGTTTTCGGCCATTGCGGTCTTCATCGATCAAGGTCCGCACGTGTTCAGCACGTTGACCTCCAAGGCGGGAGGGGCGTTCGTCGTAACTCTATCGGATGTTTCGGCGAAAGCTGCTGTAGAGAACGGACTGGCAATGGTTTTGCGGCATAAGTTGCAATAATGCTCGCACCTGCTTTTGCGTAAGTGCTACTGCATAGACCGTGCGGCAACAAAAGACCGCTCGAGGCGGGCTGTGGGGCGGTCGTGACGCGCTATACATCAACTTCTTTGAGTACTTCGCCGAGGCCCCGCATCATCGCAAATGGTTGGGCGGGCTTCTGCGGTTCCCTTATCGCGTTGGCACAGGAAGACAGCGCGCATGCCGTCAGGACGAATTTGTTGGGCAGTGGGCGATTAGGACCAAACCATCGCGGGTTCCGGTCCCTCTCTATGGCCACCAGTTTGTTCACCAGATCGCGTGGGCTGCACCCAGATCCGTATGCTTGGAACTGAGCCACGGCCTGCCGTTACTCCGGAACTTTCGTATTGGCCTTTGCTCTGATCTCTCTTTGTGCACGACTGCAATGGAGAACTCCGATGAAATCCAAAGCCCTGCCTGGTACTGCCCTGGACCCGCTGGCTTTCGAGGCGGAAGCCCTGGCGTGGAGCGGCGTTCGCCCAATGGCGCCTGACATCTCAATGATGTCTCCCAGTGAGCTGATGAGGCATGCCTTGGTGAAGCTGGAAAGTTCGTCCGTTCACCAGACTCCGGAGAAAGTTGCCGCAATCCAATACCTGACCAGTGCATTGAGCATGGTCAGCGTTGTCACATGCAGCTAAGTGGGATCAAGGAACTGCGTCTGCCGCAGGCAAGGGAACAAGGCAGGCAGTGCATCAGTCGATGACTTCCGCGCAAGCATCCGTCGGCGCGGCAGCGACGTCGCCGACGACCGGCACGATCTTGATGGCGGCAGATGCAATGCGGCAAGGGGCGGCGACGACACCGCAGCCGGAAGCGAACATGCATAGCATTGAGACCAGAATCCACTTCATCGGACGTGCTCGGAAAAAATTGATCAAGGCGCGGCCTGGGTACGGGCTGGCGGTGTCGCACGGCGTCGATGTTGGTCATGTCCAGACGCAGATTTGCTTCTGAAGAAAATGTGCACGATGCCTGGCGCAGGCGGCATTCTGCTCTGTGTCTCCCCGCCGATTATTGGGGAAATGCTGGCCAAGTGTAATGACACTTGCTCGTATTGGAACAGGAGGTAACGCAGAGCCCGCTTGCAGGGCGCCAGGGCCGGAAATCCCAGGTAGGATGGTGGCGTTCCTTTCGGGTGTGCCTGGAAGGGGCGTCCAACAACAATAAGGAGCGCTACATGCTTGATACTCTCCCCAAGGCAGGCCGGGCCGGCGTGATCGCCGCGATGCTCGGCGTGGCAAGCCTGGTGTTCACCGGCTGCACCACGACCACCGCCCAATCCTCGGCCACGGCCGCGGAAAAGCGGCAGGAACTCGATACCGCGGCCGACGCGACCCTGACCAAGCTTTATCAGTCCTCGTCCCAGGCCAAGCAATTGGTGGAACGCGCGCGCGGCGTGCTGGTGTTTCCGGGCGTGCTGAGCGCGAGCTTTATTGTGGGAGCCCAGCATGGAACCGGCGTGCTGCGCGTAGGCGGGTCGGATACCGGCTACTACAGCATCACGGGCGGCTCCATCGGCTTGCAGGCCGGCGCGCAGTCCAAGGCGATGGTGGTGCTGTTCATGACGGAGGGCGCCCTGGCCAAGTTCCGGGCCAGCAGCGGCTGGACGGTGGGGGCGGATGCTACCGTCGCCGTGGCCAATGTGGGCGTCAACGGCAGCATCGATACCTACACCGCGCAGCAACCCATCGTCGGTTTCGTCTTGAACAATGGCGGCCTCATGGCCGGAGTGTCGGTGGACGGCAGCAAGATTTCACCGCTGCTGTTGTAAGAGGCGCGCGCGCCTCATAAGCCCATGGCTTGCTCCCAAGGTAATTGGGGCGGCAGGGCTTCCACCATCGCATCTACAAAAGCGCGGATGCGCGGCGACAGGTGCCGGTTCGGCAGATAGACCAGCTGGACCGGCGCGCCGGGCGCCATCCAATCGGTCAGCACCAGTTTCAGGCGTCCGTCCAGCACGGCGGACTCCGCGATGAAGCTGGCCATGCGGGCAATGCCGGCGCCTGCCACCACGGCGTCCAGGATGGCTTCCGGATGGTTCACGTTCAGATTGCCGCCGGGCGTGATCGTGTAGCGCTCATCACCTTTCTGGAAATCCCATTCGTGATATCGGCCGGTCTGCCATTGGACGTAGGCCAGGCAATTGTGCCGTTCCAGCTCGTCGGGCGTGGCCGGTGCGCCATGCGTGGCCAGATAGGCGGGGCTGGCGCAGGTGACGTAGCGCAGCCGGGACAAGGTCTTGGCGATCACGCGCGAATCGGCCGTAACGCCGATGCGTATGGTGGCGTCCAATCCTTCTTCGGCCAGATTGGGCATGCGGTCGCTGAAATCGGCGTTGATCGATAGCTCCGGATAGCGCGCGGTCAGCGACAGCAGCGCGGGCATGATGACCTTTCTGCCCAAGCCGACCGGCGCATGCACGCGCAGCTTGCCGCGCGGGCTCACGCTGGCTCCCGTCACTTCGGCCTCGGCGGCTTCCACTTCCAGCAGGATGTGGCGGCAGCGCTGCAGCAGCAACTCGCCATCGTCGGTCAGCGACAGGTTTCGCGTGGTGCGGTTGAGCAGCTTCACGCCCAACTTGGCTTCAAGCAGCGAAACGCTCTTGCTTACCGCTGCGGTTGAAATGTCGAGCCGGTGCGCCGCGGCCGTGAAGCTGCCGCTGTCCGCGACGCGTACGAAATTCAGAACATGCTTGAGATGGTCTATCAGGATGTACATGGCTGTCGGGCTGATGGGTGCACGCCATCTTAGCCATTCTCGCGCGCAAAGTTAAAAGTGATTTGCCCTAGGGTCCGTTTATCTGCCGCGTTCCTGTCCCTACACTGAGCCGCAATGTTGGCAGGTTGAAAAAGACGACACGACAGGAGGCAAGGGTGGAGATCCAGAGCAGTGCGCAGGCGGCGGGCGGACCCGAGCAGATTTATCTGGAGGGCCTGGCGGCTGGCCGGTTTCAGATCCAACGCTGCGCCGATTGCAGTCAGGCGGTGTTCTATCCCCGCTGCGTATGTCCCCATTGCGGCGGTGCGGCATTGGATTGGTTCAGTCCCACGGGGGAGGGCGTGGTGTACGCCAGCACCACCGTGTATCGCAACACGGAGCAGGGCGGCGACTACAACGTCTGCCTCGTTGATCTGCAGGAAGGCGTGCGGATGATGAGCCGTGTCGCGGAGATCGCGCCCGGGCATGTGCGGATCGGCATGCGCGTCAGCGCCAGAATCGTCGGGGACGGCGAGGCGGCGCAAGTGGTCTTCGTGCCTACGGGAGCAGATGCATGACGCTGCGCGATTTGAGAGGCAAGACCGCCGTGGTCGGCGTCGGGCAGGCCGGGCTGGGCCAGGCCCGCGGTCATACCGAGCAGGAAGTGCTGGCGCAGGCCGCCATGGCTGCGATTGCGGACGCCGGCCTGAGCCTCAAGGACATAGACGGCATCACGACCTGCAGTTCCCTGTCGCCCATGTGGGCGATGTCTGTGGTCGAGTATCTCGGCATACGGCCGACCTTCCTGGACAGCACCATGATAGGCGGCTCCAGCTACGTGGCGCATCTGCTGCCCGCCATGCACGCGCTGGCGTCCGGGCAGTGCAACGCGGTCCTCGTCTGCTACGGCAGCACCCAGCGCACCGCCAAGTTCAACCGCGCCGATCTGACCCGCGCGCGGAAATCCCTCGACCCTCAGCCTTACGAAACGCCCTATGACCCGCCCCTGCCGGTGGCGGCCTATGCGTTGGCCGCGAGCCGCCACATGCACCAGTACGGCACCACGCGCAAGCAGCTGTCGGAGGTCGCGGTGGCCGCGCGGAAATGGGCGCAGTTGAACCCCGAAGCCAGCATGCGCGAGCCGCTATCGCTGGCGGACGTGGAGGCGGCCCGTCCGGTCTGCGCGCCCTTTACGGTGCGCGACTGCTGCATGGTCAGCGATGGCGCCGGCGCCTTCGTGCTGACCCGCTCGGACCGGGCCCGCGATTGCGCCAGGAAGCCGGTATACGTGATGGGCAATGCGACCGCGGTGTGGAACCGGCAGGTTTCGTCCATGCATGACCTGACGGTGACGGCGGCGTTTGAATCGGGCAAGCGCTGCTACGAGATGGCCGGCGTGTCCGCGAAGGATATGGACCTGGCCATGCTGTACGACGCCTTCACCATCAACACCATCCTGTTCCTGGAAGACCTGGGCTTCTGCCAGAAGGGAGAGGGCGGCGCGTTCGTGGACGACGGTGGGATCGCGCCCGGCGGGCGGCTGGCGGTCAATACCAACGGCGGCGGCCTGTCCTGCGTGCATCCGGGCATGTACGGCGTGTTTCTCATGGTGGAGGCCGTCAGGCAGTTGCGCGGCGAGTGCGGCGAGCGCCAGTTGAAGGATCCGAACCTGGCCCTGGTGCATGGCAATGGCGGCACCTTGTCCAGTCAGTCCACCGCGATCCTGAGCGCGCTGCCTGCGCTCTGACCGTCCGATAAGTCTGCGGTGGAGGCGCCGTGAGCGCGTCTGCCGTCATGGGGTGAGCAATGTTGAACAAGATCGTGCCTTCCCTGGAGGAGGCCGTGGCCGGCGTGGCGGATGGCGCCACGCTATTGATTGGCGGATTCGGCGCATCCGGCGTGCCGACGGAACTGCTGCAGGCGCTGCTGGAGACCGGCGCGCGCGAACTGACCATCGTCAACAACAACGCGGGTAATGGCGAGCAGGGTTTGAGCCAGTTGATCCGCGCGGGCCGGGTGCGCAGGGTGATCTGCTCCTTCGCCCGTTCCTCGAATCCCGAGAAGCCCAATGCCGCCGCGTTCGGCGAATGGTATGCGGCGGGCAGGATCGAACTGGAGGTGGTGCCGCAAGGCACCTTGGCCGAACGCCTGCGCGCCGCCGGCGCGGGCATGGGACCTTTCTTCACGCCCACCGCCTATGGAACGCGGCTGGCGCAAGGCAAGGAAACGCGCTCCATCAATGGCCGGGGCTATGTGCTGGAAGAGCCGCTGCCGGGCGATGTGGCTTTCGTGAAGGCCCAGTACGGCGACTGCGCGGGCAATCTGACCTACCGCTACGCCAGCCGCAATTTCGGACCTGTGATGTGCATGGCCGCAAGGCTCACGGTGGCCCAGGTCGACCAGGTGGTGCCGCTGGGAGAGCTGGCGCCGGAGCAGGTCATGACGCCTGGAATCTTCGTTCAACGCATCGTCGAGTGTCCCAATGAGCATCAATAGGCTGTCCCGCGCGCGCATGGCGCAGATCGTCGCCGACGATATTCCGCCCGCCTCGTACGTCAACCTGGGCATAGGCATGCCGACGTCGGTGGCGGATCACTTGAAGCCCGAGCGCGGCGTAGTGCTGCACAGCGAAAACGGCATCCTGGGCATGAAAGGCCTGCCGCCAGGCGCCGAGATCGACAGGGATCTGCTCAATGCCAGCAAGGAGCCCGTCGCGCTGGATATCGGGGCGTCGATCACCGATCACGTAGTGTCCTTTTCGATGATGCGCGGCGGCCATATCGATCTCACCGTGCTGGGCGCCTTCCAGGTATCGGCCGACGGCGACCTGGCCAACTGGGATACGGGGCGCGAAGACTCGATTCCGGCGGTCGGCGGGGCCATGGACCTGGTGGCGGGCGCCAAGCGCATCTTCGTGATGATGCAGCACATGGACCGCGACGGCCGGCCGAAGATCGTGCCCGTATGCACCTACCCCCTTACCGGCAAGGCCGTGGTCGATCGCATCTACAGCGATCTGGCAATTCTGGACATCACGCCAGGTGGCCTACGGGTGCGGGCGATGGTGCGGGGCCTGGATTTTGCGGCGTTGCAGGCGCGGACCGCGGTGGACTTGACGCTAGACGAGGCGTGGATCGAACTGGCGCCCTGAGCCTCAGGCTGGCGCCGTCATGGGAGGAAGTAATGAGCTGGACGCAGGAGTTGGACGAGCTGGCACGCCGCAAGGAGTTTTCCCTGAGCATGGGGGGCGTGGACAAGGTGAAGCGTCAGCATGACGCGGGCAAGCTGGACATCCGCCAACGGATCGAACGGCTGGTCGACGGCGGCTCGTTCGTCGAGGTCGGCGGATTGGCCGGCAGCGGCGAGTATGACGCGCAGGGCCGCCTGGTCCATGTGATGCCCTCGAACGTGATCATGGGGCGCGCGGCGCTGGACCGCAAAAACGTCGTGGTCGTTGGCGACGACTTCACCGTGCGCGGCGGCGCGAACGACGGCGCCGTGGGCGACAAGATGATATTCGCCGAGCAGATGGCGTTCGACCTGCGCATTCCGCTGGTGCGCTTGATCGACGGCACGGGCGGCGGCGGGTCGGTCAAGAACATCGAGAAGATGGGGCATGCGCTGCTGCCGAAAATGAAGATCTGGGCCTATGTGGCGCGCAACCTGGCTCAGGTCCCGGTGGTGTCGCTGGCTCTTGGGTCGGTGGCGGGCCAAGGGGCTGCGCGCGTGGCGGGCAGCCACTATTCCGTCATGGTGAAGGACACGTCGCAGCTGTTCATCGCGGGTCCCCCGGTGGTGGCCAAGATCGGCCAGCATCTGGGCAAGAACGAACTCGGCGGAAGCGCCATCCACACCCGTAATGGCGTGGTCGACGACGAGGTGGGTTCCGAGGACGAGGCTTTCGCGGCCGCGCGGCGCTTCCTGTCGTACATGCCTGCCTCCGTGCACGATCTTGCGCCCAGGGGCGAGGTTCCGGCCGCGGCGGCGGAGCAGGAATGGCTGCGCACGGCCATTCCGAAGGACACGCGCAAGGTTTACAAGATCCGGCCCATACTGGAAACCTTGTTCGATCCCGGCAGCGTGTTCGAAATTGGCCGGCATTGGGGCAAGGCCATCGTGGGCGGGCTGGCTCGGGTGGATGGCTGGCCGGTGCTGTTCGCCGCCAGCAATCCTTATCACTATGGAGGCGGCTGGGACCGGCATACCGCCGAGAAGTTCACCCGCCTGCTCGACCTGGCCGAGACCTTTCACCTGCCGGTGGTGAACCTGGTGGACATCGCGGGTTTCCAGATCGGCCTGGAAGCCGAGAAGGACGGCGTGATGCGCGCCGGCGTGAGGGCGCTGACGGCGGTCTCGCAGTCGACGGTGCCTTGGTTCTCGCTGATCATGCGGCGCGCTTTCGGCGTGGCTGCGGGCGGCCATCAGAATTCCAGCCGCTTCAACTTCCGCTATGCGTGGCCATCGGCGCAATGGGGTTCGCTGCCGATCGAGGGCGGCCTGGAGGTGGCGTACCGGTCCGAGATCGAGGCGGCCGCCGACCCAGAAGCCAAGCGCGCGGAGATCGAGGAAAGAGTGCGGGCCCTGACGTCCCCGTTCCGCAGCGCGGAAGCCTTCGTCATCGAGGACATCATCGATCCGGCCTGCACGCGCGCGCGCCTGGTCGAGTTCGCCAATCTGGCCGCGCCGCTGCGCCAGCCCGGCATGGTGGCCACCGGATACCGGCCCTGAGGGGATACAGATGAAGAAGATCCTGATTGCCAACCGGGGCGCCGCCGCCGCGCGCATTCTGCGCGCCGTGAAGGCGCTGGGCCTGCAATCCGTGGCGGTGTACTCCGAGGCCGATGCTGACCTGCCATACGTGCGCCAAGCCGATGAAAGCTACTGCATCGGGCCTGCGCCTGCGCGGGCCAGTTATCTCAACCAGGACCTGCTGCTCGAGGTCATGGCGGGTTGTGGCGCCGACGCGCTGCATCCCGGCTACGGATTCCTGTCCGAGAACGCGCAGTTCGCGCGCCGGGTGGAAGCGGCGGGGCATTGCTTCATCGGACCTTCGTCCAGGTGGATCGATGTGCTGGGCAACAAGGCGAGTGCGCGCGAGTTGATGCAACGGCACGGCTTGCAGGCAGGCGGCAGCACCGGCATCCTGCCTCGCGATGACATGGTCGCGGTACGCCAGGCCGCCGGCGCGCTCGGGTATCCGGTGCTGATCAAGCCTGCGGGCGGCGGCGGGGGCATAGGCATGATCCCCGTCCACGATCCTCAGTCGCTGTCCGACAGCTGGGAACGGACCAGCGGCATGGCGGAAAAGGCGTTCGCCAATCCCGCCCTGTACATGGAGCGATTCGTGCCATCGCCGCGGCATATCGAATTCCAGTTCCTGGCGGACAGGTTTGGCAATGTCCTGTCCCTGTTCGAACGGGACTGCTCCACCCAGCGCAGATACCAGAAGGTGATCGAGGAGGCGCCGGCGCCGGCCATCGACCGCCAGACGGTCGCCGCCATGGCCGAGCGGCTGGCGGCCATCCTGGGAGAAATCGGCTACGACGTCATAGGCACGGTGGAGATGCTGTACACGCCGGGCAGCGGCTTTTCGTTCCTCGAGGTCAACACGCGCCTGCAGGTCGAGCACGCCATCTCGGAAGCGGTCACCGGCGTGGACATCGTGCAGGCGCAGATCCGCCTGGCTGCGGGCGAAAAGCTGTCGTCGGTGATCGGCAGGCAACCGGCCGTGGCGGGGCATGCCATCGAGGCGCGCGTGTATGCCGAGGATCCCGTGCGTTTCCTGCCTTCGCCCGGCGTCCTGAAAACGTTCGAGTTACCGCCCTCCCGCCCAGGCCTACGGATAGAAACAGGCTACGCGCAGGGCAACCGGGTTTCCAGCCACTACGACCCCATGGTGGCGAAAGTCATCGCGCATGCAGGCGATCGCGCTGCCGCGATCCGGGAGTTGAGCGGTGCACTGGGCAGCATGCGGGTAGAGGGCATCAAGACCAACATTCCGATGATGCTTCAGGTGCTCGCGTCGGAGCGGTTCCAGGCCGGCACGATGACCGTCGACGGCTTGCAGGCAGTGATTTCAACAGAGTCGGTAAAGGAGCTGGCATGAAAAAAATCGTCTCCAACGTCGCGGGCCGCGTGGTCGCGTGTTGCGTGGAAGAGGGCGCACGGATTCAGACGGGCGACGAGGCCTTCAAGGTCGAGTCCATGAAGATGGAGATTCCCGTGGAAAGCGAGGCAGCAGGCCGTATCGCCAAGATTCTGGTGGCGGTTGGCGATGAAGTGGAGGAAGGGCAGGATCTTGCTGTGCTGGATTGAGGCGGACCGCCTCTGAACCTGGATAAAAGAGCGAGGAGACTATGTTCAAGACAATCAAAAAAGACGCGCCCGCAGCTTCTGCGCGCAAGCGTCCCCTGAAGTTCCTGGCATTGCTGGGACTGGCGGCCCTGCTGGGTGCTGGCGCGGCGGGCGCGCAGACGGCGCAGGGCTTTCCCAACAAGCCGGTGACGATAAACGTGCCGTTCTCGGCGGGCGGCACGACCGATATCCTGGCGCGCGTGATAGGCCAGCGCCTGAGTGAACGCTGGGGCGTTTCCGTGGTGGTCGAGAACAAGCCCGGCGCGGGCGGCAACATCGGCACCGCGCAAGTGGCGCGCGCGGCGCCGGACGGCTACACGCTGGTGATGGGCACGATAGGCACGCACGCCATCAACCCCAGTCTCTACAAATCCATGCCCTACGATGCGATCAAGGACTTCGCGCCGATCACGCGTACCGCCATGGTGCCGAACGCCCTGGTGGTGCCCAAGAACGCGCCGTACGACACCGTGAAGGAGCTGATCGCCTACGGCCGCGCCCACCCGGGCAAGCTCACCTTTGGCTCTTCCGGACACGGAAGCACGCTGCACATGTCAGGCGAGACGTTCAAGATGATGACCGGCGTCGACATGGTGCACGTGCCCTACAAGGGCAGCACGCCGGCAGTGACGGATCTGCTGGGCGGCCAGATCTCCATGATTTTCGACAACCTGCCTTCGGCGCTACCGCACATCAAGGCGGGCCGGCTGAAGGTGCTGGCAGTGACCTCGGCTCAGCGCAGTGACCAGCTACCCGATGTGCCCACTGTGGCGGAGGCGGGCGTGCCCGGCTACGAGGTCGTGTCGTGGTTCGGCCTGTGGGCGCCCGCGAAGACGCCGGACGACGTCGTGTCGGAGATCAACAAGCAGGTGGTCGCCATCATCCAGACACCCGACATGCAGAAGCAGATCCGCGACCAGGGAGCGGTGCCCAATCCCGATACGCCCGCGGAGTTCGCCGCCTTTATCGGCAGCGAGGGCAGGAAGTGGGCCGAGGTGGTGCGCCGCGCCAACGTAACGACCGAGTAGGCAATCGACAGCATTGGGCCTGCCGCAGACAGCCGGCGGGCCCGTTTTGAGGAGACATGGGCATGGAACGCATGATGGAAGGCAAGGTGGCGGTGGTGACCGGAGCCGGAGGCGGCATCGGCCGCGAGATCGCTTTGCAACTGGCGGCCGAGGGCGCCAAGGTCGTGGTCAACGATATCGGGGTTGCGCTCAATGGCGATGACCTGTCGGCCGCAGTGGCGCCCGCGGACGCAGTCGTTGCCGAGATCCGCGGCGCGGGCGGGACGGCCGTCGCCAACTTCGATTCGGTCGCGACGCACGCGTCCGCCAACGCCATCATCCAGTGCGCCATGGATCACTTCGGACGCATCGATGGCGTGGTCAACAACGCGGGCAACCTGCGCGACCGCTCCTTTCACAAGATGAGCGAGGAAGAATGGCGGGCCGTCATTGCGGTGCATCTGGATGGCACATTCTTCGTCAGCAGGGCGGCGGCCACGTACTTCCGCGAACAGGAGAGCGGCGCGATGGTGCACATGACCTCGACGTCGGGGCTGATCGGCAACTACGGCCAGGCCAACTACGGAGCGGCCAAGCTGGGCATCGTGGCCTTGTCCAAGATGATTGCGCTGGACATGGGCCGCTATGGCGTGCGCTCCAACTGCATCGCCCCGTCAGCCTGGAGCCGCATGACCAGTTCCATCCCCACCGATACGCCGCAGCAGCGGGACCGCGTGGAAAAACTCAAGAAGATGGAGGCCGGCAAGATTGCGCCGATGGCCGTGTACTTGCTCAGCGATGCCGCGCGAGAGGTCAGCGGTCAGATATTCGCGGTGCGCGCCAACGAGATCATGTTGATGAGCCAACCACGTCCCATGCGTTCCGTGCACTTCAGCGAAGGCTGGACGCCGCAGCGCATTGCCGAGGTCGCCATTCCGGCGATGCAGAAGCACTTCTATCCGCTGGAGCGCTCGCCCGACGTGATGAGCTGGGATCCGATCTGACCCGGACGCCATGGTCATGGATGTGTTTTCGGGACCAAGGAGAGGAACGTCATGCGCTTGAGCCATGAACAACTGTTGAACTATGAACTGCCGGAAATCAGGCAGCGCTACACCGAGCGGGATGTCATGCTGTACGCGCTATCGGTGGGCCTGGGGCAGGATCCCGTGAATGAGTCCGACCTGGCCTATGTGGGCAGGCGGCACGATCCGCTCGTGCTGCCCTACATGGCCGTGGTGCTTGGCTATCCGGGCTTCTGGCTGGATGCGCCCGATATCGGGGCCGATACGGTGCGCTTGCTGCACGGCGAGCAGGGAATGGAACTGTTCCATCCCATACCCGCCGCCGGCGAACTGACAGGCAAGACCCGCGTGGTGGAGGTTGTCGACAAGGGCGAGAAGGGCCTGTTGCTGTATTCCGAGAAAACCTTGACGGATACCGGTACGGGACTGCTCATCGCGCGGACTTCCGCCACCCACGTGCTCAGGGGCGATGGCGGCATGGCGAATGCCGGCAGGCTGGCGCGCCCAGCGCACGCCATGCCCGACGGGCCGCCGGACTGGACCGTGCAGGCGCGCACCCGGCCCGAGCAGGCGTTGGTGTATCGCCTCAACGGCGACTACAACCCGCTGCACTGCGATCCGCAGGTCGCCCAGGCAGCCGGCTTTCCCCGCCCCATACTGCACGGCCTGTGCACGTTTGGCCTGGTGTCTCACACCGTCGCCAAGCAGCTGCAGCCTGCGGGCAATGGGGCGGTGCGTTCCGTGTCGCTGCGGTTTTCCGGGCCGATGTACCCCGGCGAGACGCTGAGCATAGACGTCTGGGAGGACGGCTCCTTCCGGGCGAAGGTCGTCGAGCGCGACGCAATCGTTATCGACAATGGGGTGTTGCGGGTCGCCTAGCGCCTTGTAGAGGCGGGGCGCGTCGGAACTGTTGCCCTGAGGGACGAGCATTTGCGCGCCGCAAAATGGAAGAGCGCCCCAGCTCAAGGTGAGTCTGAGGCGCTCCTGCCCGGCTTCGCACGCGATGGGTGTCAGACAGCCCGGCAACTCAAATCTACTGCTGAGCCATAGGTCGGGCAATAGGGAAAACCCTTGAATATTAAAGGGTTACAAGATTCATGTCGTTTTGCGCGGCGGCCAGCCTGCGCCGGCCGCTGCTGTCCGTGAACTGTCAACGAACCCGTGATCACTTTATCCGCCTCGGCATCCGCGAATAGCGACGCCGGGGGCGGACGCCGACACTGAAGCCTGTCTTCACAGTGCCGGAGAACGGATATGTCAGGGTTGCGCAAGCGTCAGTCGGGACAGGGTATGACGGAATACGTGGTGGTCGTGGCTTTGGTCGCGGTGGCGGCCATCGCGGTGTATCAGTACTTCGGCCAGGTGGTGCGATCGCAGACCGCCGCCATGGCGCGTGAACTGGCCGGCGAAGACGGCGGCGCGCAGAGCCGCGCGGCACAACAGGCGGCGCAAAAGGCGGCGGCGCAGACCAAGGCCCGTTCACTCAAATCCTTCACCGGCAATGCCACGGATGCGAAGTGAACACGCGTTCTTGCGCACCGCTTGCCCACCAGCGCGGCCAGGCGCTGGTCCTGGGCCTGTTGATGGCCGCGGTGGGAGGCATGTCCCTGGTCGTGCTGTACAACTTGGGGCAAACCGTGGGAGCGCGGCAGCGGCTGACGCATGCCGCGGACGCGGCCGCCTACAGCGGGGCGCTGGAGCAAGCGCGCGCGCTCAACGCCCTGGCCTATATCAACCGCACACAGATCGCGCATCAGGTCGCCATGGCGCATCTGGTCACGCTGGCTGCATCGGCGCAGTATGCCCGCACCATGCAGTCGCAGCGCGATCGGCGCAATCCGCCCGCGGGCCTGATCGCCATGTTGTTCGGCCCCGATGTGGGGGCAGCCTACCAAACGGTGCGGGCCGTGCCCGAGGCCGAGCAGAGACTCGCGTCCGCGTTTGGCGAGCATGACAGGGTGGTTCACCAGGTCCTGGAGGCTGCCGCGGCGTCCGCTGTCGCAGGTTTGGCGGCTTCGCGTGAGCGCATCATGAAGAAGGTGCTGTTTGCCAATCTGTCGGACGATGGTCCGTCGCCGGGCGTCGATGTTGCGCATGTCCGGGGCGCAAGCCTGCGGCTGTTGACCGATGAATGGCCTGGGTTCGTGGGGCGTCGTCTGGCCACACGCGAGGCGGGTTTGCGGCCGGCCGTCGAGCAAGCGGCGGCACGCTATGGCTTTCTCGACCGCCGCAGCGCCACGCGCCGCAATCCGTGGATGGTGCATCCGCTATGCCCTTTGTATCGCCACGAGTTGCGGCGCCGGGGTTCCACCTGGTTGGGGCCGGATGGACGGTGGGGCGCTCTCGATACCCAGTCCTACCATGCGCTGCGTTTCAATCGCTGGAGAGGCTGCTACTTCCGCGAATACGCCATGGGCTGGGGCACGGCGCAAGGCCAGAAGATCAAGGCGCCCGAAGGCTTGACGTACGTGGAAGAGCCGCCGTTCGATTTTTCCGAGCAGGATTTCTGGCGCTGGGTGGAGCTGTTGGCCAGATGGGACCTGCTCGACGACGTCACCAATCCGTTGGCCAACTCGTACGCCATGGCAGCCGTTCAGCGCTGGCCGGGGCGGGGTCTGCCAGCTTATCGCGACATCGCCTTGCCACGCAGCAGCAGTCCCCTGCGTTTCGCGGTGGCCGTCGGGCTTGCCGGTTCATCCTTGAAAACCACGAATGGCGACAGCGCAGTCCGCACGCCCTTGGGGGCGTTCCGTTATGCCGCGCTGGGACCGGAAGACGCCGTCACCGTCACTTCTGCGGCGGAAACCTACTTTGCGCGGCCGGAACGGCGGGCCGATGGCCGTGATGAACTTGCCACGCTTTTTCGCCCTTACTGGCAGGCGCGCTTGTCCGCCGTCAGCGCCGCAGAGGCCGCGCAGGCAAGGCGGGCGCCATGAACCGGATTCCCGCGCGCCAGCAAGGGCAGGCTCTGGTCGAAGCGTTGCTGATGCTGCCGCTGCTGGCCCTGCTGCTTTGGGCAGCGTCCTGGATTGGCGGATTGCAGTTCACGGCGCAGGAAATGGCGCAGGCCAGCCGCAAGACCGCGATGGCCGGCGCCTTGGGACAACCCGTGCGGAATTCGTCCGTACCCGGCGGCATGGCGCTCTCGGGCAGGGCCAGCGCGTTATCGGGTATCGCGCCGGCACAGGTCAAGGCCTTGCAGGACGAATGGTTCGGCGCGGATCTGAAACTGCTGTCGGTAACGGCAAGCGCTGCGCGCTTCGATCGGGATAGCGCGGCCTGGTTGCGCATCGCCCGCCGCACGCATGTGGCAAGCGGCGCCGGCTATGCGCACGGCGATGCCGACACGCAGCGCAGGATCGGCCGGGCGCCTACATCCTGGAACAGGGCGGAACGCGCCTCGTTGGCCGAGGCCCGACGCTTGAAACCTGTTGTCGATCGCCTGGACGGACCCTGGCGCAGGCCCGGCCTGTCGCTGGACTGGTTGTCCGAATGGGCGGATGTGGTGCCTGGGGAGCGGCTGGTCAGCCGCAAGGGAGCGGGCAAATGATCGGACTGCGCTGGTCTGCGTCTCTTGCCGGTTCGGCCCTGCAGAGGGAAGACGGCCGGCGAAACTTGGCCATGGCAAAGACGCTGCGCCTATTGATGGCCGGCGCCCTGGCTGTCGCGGCGGTAGGGGGGCGCAATGTCGCGGCAGCTCAGGATCTTGCGACGGGCGGCGGGGAGTTCGGGGGCGGCGGCAGAAACCGGCCAGGCGTTGCTGCGCTGGAGGCATTGCGTCTTCCGGCAGGTTCGCGTCGCGGATTGTTGGCGGAGAGCATCTGGCTGCATGGAATCCCGGCGCGCGTGTTGGTATTCGATGCGCCGCTCAGCACGCCGGAGCTGATCCGCTATCTGTCCGCCCAGCAGCCGGCCTTGGCCAATCTCAACGTGTTTTCCGGCCAGGCCATCCTCTCGGGGCAGGTGGGGCAGGAGCAATGGGTCGTCCACCTTGAAGGCCTGGGCTCGCGTCGGACAGCCGGAAGCATTTCAGCGGTCAGCCTGCTGGCTGCGCCTGACAGCGCTACCCCTGCCTGGCTGCCCGCCGGGGGGCGTCTCAGATTGGACGTTGCTTTGACGGAGGAGGGCGTGCGCGTTTCCGAGCGAATCTGGCAATATGCGCAGCCCCCGGGACAGTTGGCTGCGCAGCTGGAGGAGCGTCTGCTTCAGAACGGCTGGCGTCGCCTGCCCGTCTCCGAGGATTCGGCGCATTGGTGGGTCCGCTCTGGCTCGCGCATGCGGCTGTCGCTGGTGCCGTTGGACGGCGGCAGCGGGCTTCTGGTCAGCGGAAGAGCGCCATGACGCACTGGATCACCCAGGTCGTGCCGCGCCTGCGCCGAATGGGCGTGTATGCCATTGCGCTGATCGCGGGTCTGGTATCCGCGTGGGCGGTGCGGGAACACGTGCAGCAGCGGGTCCAGGCGCTGGAGGCGGAGGCGCGCACGCCGATGGTCAGCCGGCTGGTCGCGGCGTACGACCTGCCCGCTGGCACGCAACTCGAAGAGGTGCACCTGGCCGTGCGCGAGATTCCGCAGCCTTGGGTGTCCCGGGCCAGCATCGATCCCCTGGATCTTTCCAGCCTGCTTGGCGCCACCTTGCTCGCCGATGTCGCCAATGGCGAGCCCTTGCTGCGGGGACACTTGACGTTCAGTCCTCCGGCCCCTGCCTTGGCGTCCCGCTTGCGCAGCGGGCAACGCGCGCTGACGGTGGCGGCGACGGACCTGGGCGGCTTGGCGGATGTATTGCGCGTGGGCGATGCCATCGATATCTACGTGAGTTTTTCGCATCGGCAGCGGGAGCTGACGGTGCCTCTCTTGCAAGGCATGCGTGTGCTGATGGTGGGGGGCGACGCCGAGGGTGAAAGCAAGGGCGGCAATATCACCTTGGCCGCAACGCCGGATGAGGCCATGCGATTCGTGGCGGCGCGGCAGAGCGGGGCGCTGACAGCGATGTTGCGCCATCGCGACGATGCCGCAGTGGTCAGCGGTGCAGCGCAGGGCGACCTTGCCTCGCTGGTCGGACTGGACCAGGAACCCCGGAATGCGCCGGGTGTGGCCATCCTGTACGGAGACAGGCTGGACCCCTCGGCAGGCGCAGGAGCAATGGATGTGGAAAGTGCAGTCGCGGCTCGACTTCAACGGGAGCGGCCATGAGACGCGTCGTCGTCAGGATGCTTGCCTGCGTGCTCTGGCTGGCCAGTCCCGCAGTGCGCGCGGAGGATGAGGCAATCGAACTTCAGGTGGGTGAAACGCGGATTCTGTCGCACCCCGGGGTCAAGCGCGTGGCGATAGGCAATGGCCAGGTAATCGGCGCCATCGAGGCCGAAGGGCGCGAGGTCGTGGTCTTTGCCCGTGCCGAGGGTGTTTCGTCCCTGCACGTCTGGGCGAATGGCGGGCGCGCCAAGGCCTATGAACTGAGGGTCGTGCCGGCCGGAGCGCCGCGTCTGCGCGCGGAGGTCGAGGCCTTGCTTGCCCGCATCCCCGGCGCGCGCAGTACCGAGGTGGGCGGCCGCATCCTGATCGAAGGCGACGACCTGTCCGACGATGATCGATTGCGCATCACGGCCCTGGCGGACCGCTATCCCGCCGTACTGGACTTTACCGGGCAAGTGGGCTGGGACCGCATGGTGCAGCTGGATGTGCAGGTCGTGGAAATCCCCACCTCAAGGCTGAGGGATCTGGGCGTGCGCTGGGACGGGCTGTCCCAAGGCGGCATCAACGCTGGCCTGGCCTGGGATGCGGGGTCGCGGGGGCGGATGAACCGTCCGGGCGAAGGGATCATAGAAACAGTGGGTCCGGTCTCTTCGGCGGCTGGCTATTTCGGCGTCAATGCGTTGCTGTCGTCCCGGATAGCGATGTTGGCGCAAAGCGGGGAGGCCGTCATGCTGGCTCAACCTCAACTGCTTGCGCGCAGCGGGGCCAGCGCCACCTTCCTGGCCGGTGGAGAGGTTCCCTACGCGTCGACCGACACGCGCGGCAACTCGACCACGATGTTCAAGCCCTATGGCGTCATGCTCAGGATCACCCCTCGCATCGACCGCAACGGGGTCATCCGATCCTTGATCGAGGTAGAAGCGAGTTCGGTGGACAACGCGCTGAGCGTGCCGGGCGGACCGGCGTTGCGCACGCGCCGCGCATCCACCGAGTTCAACGTGCGCTCCGGCGATACCCTGGTCATCGGTGGCTTCCTGTCGCGCGAGCGGGACGAGACCAGCGACGGTCTGCCATGGCTGAAAGACATCCCGGTCCTGGGAGCCTTGTTTTCGTCCCGGCGCTATCAATTGCGGGAAACCGAACTCGCCATATTCGTGACGCCCAAACTCATTACGCAGGCCGAGCCCGCCATGGCAGACCGGGTGCGGCGAGGACGTGGCGTACTTGAAGCGGCTTTTCCCGTGCCGCCTCGCCTGGGCACCGCCGTGCCTGCCGCGGCAGGGTGGGATGCCCACGCCGGCGCCGGTTCGCAGTGGGGCTCGCCGCAAGACGGCGCGCCGATTTTTTCTTCGGAGACTCGGCCATGATCGACGTGGAAATGATGTTCGAGGACGCCTCCGTGCACAGATCCACGGTGGCTGCTCCCGTGTTGATCGGAAGGGGCGCGCATTGCGGCGTGCGCATCGTGAACTGGAGGGTGGGGCGCCAGCACGCCCGTCTGTCGCGCGAAGCGGTCGGGATCGTGCTCGAAGACCTGGGCACGTTGGGCGGAACCCTGGTGAACGGGACGCGGATCGTGCGCCACGCGCCGGTGTTGCCCGACGACGAAATACTGATCGGGCCCTGCCGGCTGCGGATGTCGTTAGCGGACGTCCCGGAGCGCGCCGGGGGATCGGACGGCGCGGCGGCTGGCGGCGCGGCTCGCGACACGGCTGCCGTGCAGGAATCGCCGATGTTGCCCGCGGCTTCGATGCCAGTGCCTATGCCGGTGCTGCCGCTGCCAAATCCGCTGCAGGAGCGCCGGCGCCTGCACGCGGCGCTGCTGGCGGCGCTGGATCTGCGCCGCCTTGACGTGGCGGGCATGAGCGACAGCATGCTGCGCGCCGAGGCCGAACGGCTGTTGACGCACATCGTCGCCACGGACACCGACTTGCCGCCCGGGGCGGACCGGGCCGCGCTTTGCCGCGAGGTGCTCGACGAAGCGGTCGGCCTGGGGCCGCTGGAGCCCTTGCTCGCCGCTGCCGACATCACAGAGATCATGGTCAACCGCCACGACGAGATCTATGTCGAACGTGCCGGCCGCTTGTCGCGCCATCAGGCGATCTTTACCAGCGAGCAATCGCTGCGCTGGGTCATCGAGCGCATCGTCACGCCCCTGGGGCGACGCATCGACGAAAGTTCTCCCATGGTGGATGCGCGCCTGGCTGACGGGTCCCGGGTGCACGCCATCATTCCGCCGGTCGCTCTCAGGGGCGCCAGCCTGACCATACGCAAGTTTCCGCAGCGGCGCCCCGGAATGTCCGATCTGATCTCTGCGGGTTCGCTGAGCGGCGCCATGGCGCAATTCCTGGCGCTCTGCGTGAGGATGCGCAGGAATCTGGTGGTATCCGGAGGCACCGGGGCGGGAAAGACGACGTTGCTCAACATCCTGTCCAACGAGATTCCCGACGGTGAGCGCGTGGTGACCATCGAGGATGCGGCGGAGCTGCGCCTGAACCACGATCATCTGGTGGCGCTGGAGGCGCGTCCGGCCAACCAGGAGGGGCGCGGACGCATCGACATTCGCGAGCTCGTGCGCAACGCATTGCGCATGCGGCCAGACCGGATCGTCGTGGGCGAGTGCCGCGGGGCGGAGGCATTCGACATGTTGACCGCCATGAACACCGGGCACGAAGGCTCCCTGACGACGCTGCATGCCAACTCGCCGCGCGACGCGCTGGGGCGCCTGGAATCGATGATTCTGATGGCGGGACTCGATCTGCCTCTGGTTGCGGTGCGCGAACATATCGCAGCCAGCGTGGACATCGTGGTGCAGCAGGCGAGGCTGGGCGACGGGCGCCGCGTCGTGACGTCGATAGCGGAGATCACGGGCATGGAAAGCGGACGCATACAGCTCCAGGATCTGTTCCGCTACGACCGCGTGCGCGGCTTCACCGGCTGCGGGGCCTTGCCCGGCTTCATGCGCGAATGGACGCAGGTCGAGGAGGCCTTCGATCCCGCCTGGTTCTCCAACACCGAGCAGGCGGCGCCGGGGACCGCTGTCTTTGCGCAAGGAACGGCATGATCTGGCTATCTGCGGGGGCCGCCATGGTATGCGTGCTGCTACTGGCGTGGCGTGCTCAACACTGGTTTGCGCCGGCGCTGCGCCGCTACCGCGAGGTCTACACGCAGGAGGCGGGCCTGCGTCTGAGCGAGGTGTTTTTGTTCATAGACCCAGCCCAATTGTGGGCAGGCGCGGTGGCTTGCGCGGCGATGGCGGCGGCACTGGCCTTCGCCGCGACGGGCAGCGGCTTTGTCGCCACCGTCGCTGCGGCGCTTGCTTCGCACCTGCCTCGGACGTTGGTGAATGCGTTGCGGCGCCGGCGTGCCCGGCGGTTCGAGCAACAACTGCCGATGGCGCTGTTGATGCTCGCCTCTGCCTTGCGCGCGGGGGTGGCATTGACCACAGGCCTGCGCCATGTCGTCGAGCAGAGCAGCGCGCCCTTGGCTCAGGAGTTGGGCCTGATGTTGCGTGAACAGCGCATGGGAGTGCCATGGGACAGCGCGCTTGAGAACCTGCGTGGCCGCATGCCGGCCGATTCGACCGCGCTCGTCGTAGCGGCCATGCGCATTGCGGCGCAGACGGGCGGCAACCTGGCGGAGGCGCTGGAGAGTATCGCGCAGACCTTGCGCGCCCGCCTGCAGTTGCAGGCGAAGCTGCAGGCGCTGACCTCGCAAGGACGCATGCAGGCCTGGATCGTGGGGGCTTTGCCTTTGCTGCTGCTTGCCGTGCTCGACCGCCTGGAGCCGGAAATCATGGGCTTGCTGTGGCATACGCCCGTGGGTTGGGGCGTGTTGGCCATCGTGGCGGTACTGGAGACCGCGGGCATGCTGCTGATCCGGCGCATTGTCCGGATCGATATCTGACGGGAGCAGATGCGATGTGGCTGTACTTGAGCCTGTTGACGGCCGCGCTGGCCGCGGGATGGCTGGCGTGGGTGGTTTTGAAGCCATTGTCGTTGGATGGCGAGGGCGCTTCGTCTGCCTTGCCTTGGTGGTGGCGAGCGGCCTGGCCCTGGATTTCGGCGGTGGCGCCCGTGGCGGGGCCTCTATGTTCCTGGCGTTGGCGCATACGGCTGACCCGCGCCATCGAGCGGGCGGCATTGCCCGCCGGCATCAGCTACGCGCATGTCGCGGCGCTGTGCTGGAGTGCGGCCGCGGCTGCCGGAGGGGTGACGGCGGCGGCAGCCATCCTTCTGGCGCAATCGCAGACCTGGGAGTGGATTCCTTGGATGGTAGCGTCCGCGCTGGCGGCAGGCACCGCGCCCGGGCTTTGGCTGCGCAGTCTGGGCCGCAACCGGCGGCGCAGCATCGAACGCGACTTGCCTTTCGTGTTCGACATGATGACTTTGTGCGTGGAGGCGGGGCTGAGCGTGCACGGGGCATTGCAGATGGCAGCCCAGAGCGGGCCGGAGGGCATACTGCGGGATGCCCTGGCCGACGCATTGGCGGAGATGCGTGCGGGAGTCTCCAGGACCGCGGCGATCAAGGCCTTGGCGGAACGCAGCAATAGCCCGCTTGCGCGCAACTGGGCGGCCGCCCTGGCGCAGGCCGAAGCTCTCGGGATAAGCCTGGGGCCAGTGTTGCGCGCACAGGCGGCGCAAGCCCGCAGCGATCGCCACGTGCGGGCGGAACAGCTGGCGATGCAGGCTCCGGTAAAGATGCTGCTGCCGCTGATCGGCTGCATCTTCCCCTGCACGTTCATCGTGCTGGCCTTTCCTGTGATGGTGCAATTGCTGCAGAGCGTGCAATGACTGGCGGCCAGCCGCCGGCGCCGCGCAGCGGACTCAGGCTGCTCAAAGTCGCCAGCTGCTACGGCCGCGCGCGGGGCCTGCTGGGACGCAAGCCGCCTGGGCCGCGGTCCGGCATCTTGTTGATGCCTTGCGCCGCGGTGCATACCTTTGGCATGCGCTATGCCATCGACGTGGCATTCATATCGCGGCAGGGAAGGGTGCTTGCGGTGCGCAGGGCGCTGGCGCCCTGCCGCGTGGCGTCATGCCTGGGCGCCGTTGCCGTCGTCGAGATGCGCGCTGGCGTTCTCGATACCGAACACGGAGGTATAGGCAGGATAGAAGCTGCAGTACAGCACGCCACCCGCGGCGATATTGAACGGAATCTGCAGCGTGCCGGCAAGCTGGGGTGACAGACCGATGGCGACCAGGAGGCCGGCGCAGAGGTCAATGAAAAGAAACACCAGGATCCAGGTGGCGCCGTAGACCAGGAAAGGCAGTTTGTTGCGCCAGCAGGCGATGCCGGAGAAGAACAGGGCCTGGATCAGCCGCAGCCCATGCCAGGCGACCAGGACGGGAGCGTGCCAGAATAGTGCGGCGATTATGACGTACACGATCGCGAACAAGGTCAGCGGAACGGCCATGGCAGACAGGATGGGTTCCATGGACTTTTCCACGGAGGCAATGCGCATGCCTTCGACCATCGCGTCCGTGAACGGCAGGAAGATGATCAGGCCGGTCGCAATGCAGAGCGCTGCATACAGCAACCCCATCAGGAACAGTTTCCGGAACACGCCGGGCTGCTTGAGCGGCTTGGCCCACATCGAGGGCAGCATGATGCGGTCGGCTTCGACGTGCTTGCACGCCGATAGCGTCATCAGCGTGATGATGGGCATCAGCGCCACCACCAATATGGGGCCGACCGGCGGCGTCGCCGTGGCGAAGATGACCAGGAGGCTGATGGCCATGGCCCAGGTGAACATGGCCAGTGGTTGCTTGCGGAACAGACGGAAACCGTCTCGGACCCATTGCCAGCCGGATGTCGCGGGGAGGAATGCTGCTTGCATGGCTCTTTAAAGGGGGTGATCTCTCAAAAAGGGACGTTCTAGCCCCATTATGGGGGGAGCAACGGTTACGGCAATATTGGCAGGCCCGGGCGGTGGCGCGCTTGCAACACTCTTTCGAAATGCCGGGGGTCGTGCGGTTTGAGGGTCTGAGCCGGCCGCGGCAGGAAAAAGTCGTACAGGCGCGATATCCAGAAGCGCAGCGCGGCGGCGCGCAGCATCAGCGGCCAGGCCTCGCGTTCCGCATCGGTGAACGGGCGCACGGCCGCATAGGCCGCCAGCCAGGACTCGACCAGTTCGGGCACGAATTCGCCGGTGTCGCGTTCGATGCACCAGTCGTTGACGCTTACCGCCACGTCGAACAGCCAGGTGTCGCAGCCGGCGAAGTAGAAGTCGATGATGCCGCCCATGAGCGGATCCTCGAAGGTGCCGGCGAACAGGACGTTGTCCCGGAACAGGTCGCAGTGGGCCGGACCGGTCTGCAATGCCTGCCAGGCCGGCGTCGCGGCGGCGGCTTGCTGGTCGGCCAGCTCTGACGACAGCAGCTGAGCCTGCGCCGGTTCCAGGAAGGGCATGACCTTGGGGGCCGTTTCCAGCCACCAGGACAGTCCGCGCAGGTTGGGCTGGTGCAGCGGAAAGTCGCGTCCGGCCAGGTGGGCGCGGGCCAGCGTGGCGCCGGCCAGGGCGCAATGGGCGGCGCCGGGCGCGGGTTCGTAGCCGCCCGGCAGGCGCGAAACAATGGCGCAGGGCTTGCCGTGCAGGGTGGTCAGGCGGGTGCCGTCGCGCAGCGTCTGGGGCCGGGGCACGGGAATGCCGCGCTCGGCCAGGTGGTACATCAGTTCGATGTAGAACGGCAGTTGGGCCTGCGTCAGCACCTCGAACAGCGTCAGCACATACTCGCCGCGGGTCGTGTACAGGAAGTAGTTGGTATTCTCGATACCCGCCGTAATCCCCCGAAGCGAGACAAACTCGCCCAGATCGAAATGCGCCAGTAGGGCGCGAGCGTCGTCTTCGGAGACAGGGGTGAATACGGCCATTGATGTGCGGGATTTAGGGGTTGACGGGCGGGTGGACGGGCGCGCGTGCAAGCCTGTTTCGGCTGCGGCGGCGCAATTTTAGACCACATGGCGGATCAGTCCGTCCGCCATCCGGCGGAGCGGACGCAGCCGCCTGCCAGACACAAAGCCGCCAAGCACCGTAAAATACCGCATCCCCTTGTTTTGTAGAGTGATTCTTGGACTCCCCCGACTGGCGGCTGTGCGTCGCCCCGATGATCGATGTGACCGACCGCCATTGCCGTTATTTCCACCGGCTGCTGGCGCCGCGCGCACGCTTGTACACGGAAATGATTACCACCGGCGCGTTGCTGCACGGCAATGTCGAGCGGCACCTGGACTTTGACGAGGCCGAGCATCCCGTGGCCCTGCAATTGGGCGGCAGCGAACCCGACGCGCTGGCGCATTCGGCCAGGCTGGGCAAAAAATGGGGTTACGACGAGATCAACCTGAATTGCGGTTGCCCGTCGGAACGGGTGCAGAAGGGCGCGTTCGGCGCCTGCCTGATGGCGGAACCGGCCCTGGTGGCCGATTGCATGAAGGCCATGCAGGACGCCGTGGATATCCCGGTCACCGTCAAACACCGGCTTGGCCTGGATTATGACGAGTCCTACGCGTTTGTCCGTGATTTCGTCGGCAAGATCTACGACACCGGCTGCCGGGTGTTCATCGCCCATGCCCGCAATGCGGTACTGAAGGGTCTGACGCCCAAGGACAACCGCGAGATTCCGCCCCTGCGCTATGACGTGGTGCGCCAATTGAAGCGCGACTTTCCGGATTGCACGTTCGTGCTCAACGGCGGTCTGGCCGACGCCGAGCAGTCCGTGCGCGCCGCGGGCGACTTCGATGGTGTCATGCTGGGCCGGGCTGCCTGGCACACGCCGCGGGTGCTGTCCGAGGTGTCTCTGCAGCTATGGCCGTCGCTGCGGTTGCCCAGTGATGCGCAGGTGGTGGACGCGATGATGGGATACGCAACGCGGCAGGTCGCGCGGGGCGTACCCTTGCGGGTGATGACGCGGCCCATGCTGGGGCTGGTGAACGGCCAGTCCGGTGCGCGCCGTTGGCGTCGCATGTTGTCCGATCCGGCGTTGCTGGCCGCGAACAACCCTGAACTGATCTATGACGCCTGGCGCAGCCAGCGGCATGCGCCGGATATGCGCGGCGCCGCGATCGAAGCGGCGCCGGCTGGGGTTTGACTGGGGGCCAGCAGCGCTGGCCGCGGGCTCAGGACTTGGCCGGTTCGGCGCTTTCCGTGGGCCAGTCGCGGATATAGGCCTTCAGCATGTTGTTTTCGAACTGCTGGGCCGCGACGATGGCCTGGGCCATGTCGTAGAACGAAATGACGCCCATCAAGGTGGGGCCATCCATGACCGGGATGTAGCGCGCGTGTTTTTCGAGCATCAGGCGCTGCACTTCGTCGGCGCTGGTGTTTGGGGACACGCTGACCGGGGCATCGTCCATGATGGAGCGGATGGTGGTGTCGCCGGCGCCGCCATGCGCATGCATGTGGCGGATGATCTCGCGGAACGTGAGCATGCCGGTCAGCGTCCCGAATTCCATGATCACCAGCGAGCCTATGTCCTGCTCGCTCATTGTTTGCACGGCCTGGGACACAGGCATGTCGGGCGACGCCGTATAGAGCGTATCGCCCTTGACGCGCAAAATCTCGCTGACCTTCAACATCGGTTCCTCCTGGGCGGACTGCGCCCTGATCCTATTTGCTAATTTTTTTTCGCTTCCAGCTGCAGCACGGGAGCGATTCCATTTTCGGTATTTTGCGCTTCTCCGCAGACTTCTTCCAGCGTGGGCGCATTTTGCTGGGAAATCACGGCCGATGCGACTCGCAATATTTCCGGGTCATTGCGGACCCGGGGCTGGCCGCGGTCCAGCAGAAAACTGTCCACCACGGGTTCCATCGAGGTTTTGCGGGCGTCGCAAGTCAGAACCCAGAGGCCTTCGGGACTGCGCGTCGCCAAGCCCATTTCAGCCAGTGTTTCCAGGACTTCGTTCAGTTCGTCCTGGTGCAGGCGCAATTGCGCGGCCAGCAGATTGGCGGGCAGGCCTGGCGGATTCGCCGTCTGCGCCTGGCGCAGCGTGCGCAGCGCATCCACGGCGTCCACGAAGGGAGCGCCGGGATAGCGGTTGATTTCCCAGCGGCCCAGGCGGATCAGCGGTGCGCTCGACGCCAGGATCGCTCCCAGCAGCACGGCCAACCATGACAGGTAGATCCAGAGCAGGAAGATGGGCAGGGTGGCGAATGCGCCGTAAATAATGGTGTAGGTGGGGAAGCGGGTCAGGTAGTAGGCGAAAGCCGACTTCATGATTTCCAGCACGATCGCGGTCACGCAGCCCCCGACCAGGGCATCGCGCCAGAGCACCTCGCGGTTCGGGACCATGACGAACAGCGCGGCAAAACCGAGCGCGGTCAACACCAGCGGGATGAACGACACCGCGACGCTGACGGCTTCGGGCACGTCCCGGACCAGCCCCAGCGATTCGCGAGCCACGAACGAGGTCGCCCAAAGACTGGCGCCGGCCACGACCGGTCCTAGCGTGATGATGGCCCAGTACACCAGCGCGCGCTGCCGCAGCGGACGTTGGCGCGTCACGTGCCAGATGTCGTTGAACGCCTTGTCGATCGTCATGATCAGCAACAGCGAGGTGATCAGCAGGAACGCGCCGCCGATGGCGGTCAGGCGCGAAGCCTGGCGCGCGAACTGGTTCAGGTAGTCCATGATGTTGTCCGACACGGACGGCGGCATCAGGCTGTTGGTCAGGAAATCCTCGAGCGCGACGCGGAATTCCTGGAATACCGGGAAGGCGGTGAACAGCGACAGAACCACGGCCAGCATCGGCACGATGGCCAGGACGGTCGTGAAGGTGAGGCTGGACGCGACTTGCAGCAGTTTCTCTTCGCTGGCGCGTTCGGCGCTGAAGCGCACAACACGTCCGGCCCTCGCGATCCATGAAGAGCGCGAGGTCGAGTGCTCGGTGGCCGCCGGCGTCGTGGCGGCAGGCTCGGCAGGGCGATTCATCAGGCGATAATAGCAGCATGAACCCTGAACTCAACCCCCGTTTGCGCCTGTTGGCCTCGGTTTCGCTGTTCGCCCTGATCGTGCTTTGCGTCACCTGGGAGACCGTGGTGGCGCCGTTGCGGCCGGGCGGTTCCTGGATGCTGCTCAAGGCCCTGCCGCTGGCGTTTCCGCTGCGCGGCATCCTGCGCGGCAATCTCTATACCTACCAGTGGGCGTCGATGCTGTCGCTGCTCTACCTGATGGAGGGGGCGGTGCGGGCCATGTCGGATCCGGCTCCGCTGTCCGTATTGATGGCCTGGGGAGAGATCCTGCTGTCGGCCATTTTCTTTTTTAGCGCCATTTTCTACGTGCGGCCCGCCAAGCGGGCTGCCAGGAGGCAACGCGCATGAGCGCCCGTACGCTGTCCGACCTGCGCGTCGTCAACTCGTTTGCCGCCTTGCCTGCGGCCTTTTATACCCGGCTTGCGCCCCAGGCCTTGAACAATCCGCGCCTGCTGCACGGTAACGCGGAGGCGGCGGAACTGATCGGCCTGGACCCGTCGCTCCTGTCCACGCCCGAGTTCCTGAGCGTGTTTTCCGGGGCCCAGCCGCTGCCGGGCGGCGACACCCTGGCGGCGGTCTACAGCGGCCATCAGTTCGGCGTCTGGGCCGGCCAGTTGGGCGATGGCCGCGCCCATCTGTTGGGCGAGGTCGAGGGGCCGCGGGGCAGTTGGGAGTTGCAGCTCAAGGGTTCGGGCATGACGCCGTATTCGCGCATGGGCGATGGCCGCGCGGTGTTGCGTTCGTCGGTGCGCGAGTACCTGGCCAGCGAGGCCATGCATGGGCTGGGCGTGCCCACGACGCGGGCGCTGGCGCTGGTGGTTTCCGACGACCCGGTCATGCGGGAAACGGTGGAAACAGCCGCCATCGTGACGCGCATGTCACCCAGTTTCGTGCGCTTCGGCTCTTTCGAGCATTGGTCCTCGCGGCGCCAGCCCGATATGCTGAAGACGCTGGCGGACTACGTCATAGACCGTTATTACCCGGAATGCAGGGAAGCCGGAACGGGCGAGTCCTCGAACGAGGCGCTGCCCTATATCAACCTGCTGCGTGCCGTCACCCGGCGCACGGCGCTGCTGATGGCGGACTGGCAGGCGGTGGGCTTCTGCCATGGCGTGATGAATACCGACAATATGTCCATACTGGGACTGACGTTGGATTATGGTCCCTACGGTTTCATGGATGGTTTCCGGCTGGGCCATATCTGTAATCACTCGGACTCGGAAGGGCGCTATTCCTGGAACCGCCAGCCGTCCGTCGCTCTCTGGAACCTTTATCGCCTGGGCGGCAGCCTGCACACGCTGGCGCAGGATGTGGAAGGCCTGCGGGCCGTCCTGGATGAATTCGAGCCGGTCTTCACGCGCGCCTTCCATGACCGCATGGGCGCCAAGCTGGGGCTGGCCGCCTGGACGCCGGCCGATGAACCGCTGCTGGACGACCTGCTCAAGCTGATGGACGCCAATCAGGCTGACTTCACGTTGACCTGGCGTCGCCTTGCCGATGCCTTGTCCGGCCAGCGCAGCGCGTTCGAAGACCTGTTCATCGACCGGCCCGCGGCAGGAGCTTGGCTGGATCGCCTGATGGCGCGGCACGCACAGGACGGCCGGCTGATGCAGGATGTAACCGCCGGCATGAATCGCGTGAATCCGCTCTACGTGCTGCGCAATCACCTGGCGGAAGAGGCGATCCGGGCGGCCAAGACGGGCGACGCCAGCGAGATCGATACCTTGATGAAGCTGTTGCGCAACCCCTACGAGGCCCAGCGGGGATATGAGCGGTATGCGGGTTTACCGCCGGATTGGGCGGGCAGTCTGGAGGTCAGTTGTTCGTCTTGAAACCGGCCGCCAGCCGTACAACTGGGACATTTGCGAAAGCGATTTTCCTGCGATTTACGGGAAAATAACCGTTTGGACAAGGAATATCGCAGTTTTTTTCCTTGCAATCATTCGTTTCCATTGTAAAAGACGTAAGATTGTCGCCAACGGAATACCCGGGACGCTGCGTCCGCGGGGCATTTGTCGATAATCTTCAAAATAAAGCACTCTAAATATGGCTGGCGCAGATGGTTTGCTGTGTATCGGTCTGCTTGAGGATGACGCCGACTTCCGGGAGGAGTTGGCGTTAGGCTTGGGTGGCTATGGTTTCCGGGTGGCATTCGCCTGTGATAATGCCGCGGCGTTTTATCGTCGGTTGCAGGAACAGCCCTGCGACATCGTCATTCTTGACGCCCACCTGCCCGGGGAAGACGGTTTCTCCGTGGCGACCCGCCTGCGCGCCCTCAGCCCCGTCGGTATCGTCATGCTGACAGGCCGTAGCGCGCTGGAAGACCGGGTGCGCGGCCTGGAAGGCGGCGCCGATGTCTACATGACCAAGCCTGTGGACCTGCTGGAACTCAGTTCCGTCATCCGCAGTTTGGCACGCCGGATGCGCCTGGCGAAGGCTCCGCGGCCGGTGGATGCGGAAACGCGCGCCACCGCCGACACGTCGTGGTCTCTGCAGGACGGAGGCTGGATCCTGGTTGCGCCCGATGGCGCCTCGCTGCACCTGAGCGCTCAGGAACGGACCTTCCTGGTCGCCCTGATGGATGCCGCCGGCAGCGCGGTCAGCCGTCAGGTCCTGGCGGAATTGTTCCTGCCGGACAGCCCGGGCGGCTTTGAATTGCGCCGTATCGACGTGCTGGTCAGCCGTTTGCGCGCCAAGGCGCAAAGCGCGGGCCTGAAGCTGCCCGTGTTGTCGGTGCGCGGCCAGGGTTACGTGTTCGCGGCCTGAAGACGCCAGGGGCGGTCAAGCCGCCGGAGCGCTGGCGGGCAGGGTGACGACGAAACGCGTGCCCACGCCGACTTCGCTTTCCACGGTCAGTGTGCCGCCCTGGTTCTCGCAGATGCGCCGGGCCAGGTAGAGTCCGATACCCATGCCCTGGGTTTCGCGGTGCGCCGTACGCCGGAAATGTGGCTCGAAGATCTTGGCTTGCTCCTCCAAGCCTATGCCCGGGCCGCGGTCGGTGACGGCGACCCACGCCATGGGAATGGCTCCCACCCGGGCTTCACCGGTTTCTATGCGCACGGGCTCATTCGCCGGCGAATATTTGATGGCATTGTGAATCAGGTTGCGCACCACCACGCTGGTCAGCGGGCGGTCGCAGTAGACCGGCAAGGAGGCGCTGGCTTGCACCATCAGCGCATGCGCGGTGTCGGGCTGCATGGCGGTGACGACATCGAGCACCAGATCCGCCATGTCCGTTTGCTCTCCGCGCGGCGTCCAGGCCTGTTCGCCCAGCCTGTCCTGGTTCAGCAGCTGATCCATGAGTTCGGTCATGCGGGTGACCGACCGATGTATGCGCGCCAAGCGGTTGTCCACGGCCTCGCCGCTCTCGGCAAGTATCATGTCCAGGGACTGGGCTGCCGCGCTGACGGTGGCAAGCGGCGCGCGCAGTTCGTGCGAGATCAGTGCGTTCATCTGGCGCTGCGTATCCAGCGCGCCGGCCAGTTCGGCCAGCCGCAGCTCGCCCTGGGCCAGGTGTTCCGCGTCGGTGTGTTCGTGGTCTTTGCGTTTCGATCCCTGTTGCGGGTGGCCCTGTTGATTGATCGCCAGCAGGATCAAGGCGCTCGACACCAGCAGCAACCGCGCCAATTCGGCGAACGTTCCCGCTGCGGCCTGCGGCTGCCAGGCGTCCTGCCCCAGCAACCAGGCCGAGATGCCATAGGCGCCGGCCAAGGTCAGCGCGACCGCTCTTGCTGGCGACGGGCTGGCGGCGCGGACCATGAGCCAGGTGGCCAGCGGCAGACTGGCGATGGCGCAGGCCCCGGCGATCGCGGCGGACATGACACCGTTGCCTGGGTCGTACGCGAGGATCAACGCCAGTATCGCCACTATCATCAGGGCCAGGCTGGCCCAGCGGCAGGCTGTCGCCAGCTTGTCGGCGGCTGTTTCTTTTAGGATTGGTGCAGTGAGCGCCAGCAGGGCGGCATAGGAGCCGGCCTGTAGCGCCGCCGCCGGCAACAGCGCGGGTATGGAGCGGAACACTCCCTCGACCAACATGAAGGCCAGTCCCGCGCCGAAAATGGCATTGCGGGTGGCCGCCCATGTGACCGCGCAGGCTACGGCACAGGCCGTGGCGACACCGGCGGTCAGGCCCAGATGCAGGTCTTCGTGTGAAACGCCCATGCCGTAGGCCAGGGCCGCGTCGGGACCGAGCAGGGCGCATAGCAGCATCCCCCCGCGAGGCAGCATGGCTTGCCGAACCGCGGAGGCGTTACCGGTGCGCCGCAGGCGGGACGGCCAGAGAGCGCGAAAAAGCCAACAGATGCGAAGCAGCATGCCTTCCGTCAACTGGAAACCCATGGATGAGCAGGCGCGAGATCATGCGCCTGGGCGGAGTTTACGACAGGCCCGCGCATGGCATGCACGCCCAGGCCCGCCAGGACATTCTGCGTGGCAATGTCTGGCACGTCCTCGGCGTAGACCGCGATATTCAGTGCGGCCGCCGTGGCCACCACCGTGGCGGCGAGGTGTTGGCTGCCCGGGCTGTGAAGCAGGCCGGTGATGAAGCCGCCACATAGCTTCAGATAGGACAAGGGGAATTCGTGCAGGTGCTCGATGGCGCCGAACTGGTATGACAGTCGGCTTACGCCGACGCGGGCGCCTGCAGCCACGACGATGTCGCAAAGCGGGTGCAAGTCGGTTCCCTGCGCGGCCAGGGCCGCCGCGTCGATTTCAACGATCAGGCGCGCGCTCAGGGCGGGGCGGTCGGCCAGCATGCGTTGGAGCCTGGACTGGAACGAAGGCTGGGCGATCGATGCCAGCGAAATTGGCACTGCCAGCGCGCCGGGGCGCGCGTACAGCCAGTCCAGCCCCAGGCGGATGGCTTGTATGTCGCATTCTGCGGACAGGCCGAGGCGGACGGCGGGAGGCATGAAGATCGTAGCCGGCACGGGATCCGCGTCGCTGGTGTCGTGCAGGGTCAGGCTGGCTTCCTGGTGCAGCAGGCTGCCGGAAAGATCGTGCAGAGGCTGCACGGACAAGGAGAACCTGTGCTGTTCGAGCGCGGTGACCAGCGCGTCGTGCCAGCTGTATTCGCCGATGTGCGTGCTGTCCGGCGCGCGGCTGGCCGGGGCGATCTGGTCGTCGTCGGCGCTTTCGGCGCACATCAGGGCGTGGTCCAGCCGCGCCAGCGTGTCGCTCATGCCGTCTCCTGGCGCGTAGGAGGCCATCGCCAAGGCCCAGCGGCAGGATTCGTGCTTGTCCATGGGCACGCGCAGCGAGCGCAGTTCGCGCCGCACCCGCTCGGCCAGCAGGCTGGCTTGAGGCGCCGAGGCGCGGGGCAGCAGCAGCGCAAAATCCGAACCGCTGATGCGCGCGAGCATGGCTCCCGGACCGCCGAATTCAGCGACCAGCTTGCGCAGCCGGTCGGAAGACGAGCGCAGCCACTGGTCCGTGAAGGCGCGCGAGAGATGCCGGTTGATCTGCGCCAAGTCGCGTTGCCGGAACATCAGCAGATGGCCGCCCGCGTCAGGGTCCTTGTCCGCCAGCGCCAATCTGAACTGGTCGACAAAATACTTGCGGTTGTGCAGCCGGGTGACGGGATCCCTGTAGATTTCGCTCTGTAGCGATTCGATCCGCGCATTCTGTTCCTGGACCGTGGCGGCGACTATGCGTTGCGCGTCCACCAGCGCCTGGTCGACGCCCGCCAGTTCGCAGGCGCCGTTCAATGTGTTGCGGTTGCCCGGCGCCAGCGCGCGCACGCGCTCACAGATGTCGCGCGAGGTGCGAGCTTCAATCCGCCGCGCCAGGTTCACGGAGAACAGGACCCATAGCAGGCCCGCGGCCAGCATCAATCCGAGGACCCGCACGCCGCCTTGCCATAGCGTATCGCGAGCAGTCCGCGAATCCGCTTGTACGGTCACGACACCTCGTGAACTGCCGTCCGGGGCCGAGTAGGGCCGCGATACGACGGGGGCGACCATGTTCAGCCAGGCGTCACGCCAATCGTACTCTCTGGTCTGCGGATCGGTTTGCGGCGTTTGGCGCTCGATGACGGGCGCGCCCCTGTCGTCCGTGATGCGCACCAGCGCATAGTCCCCTCCCGCGAACATTTCATCCGCCAGCGCAGTCCGTTCATCGGGGGTGGCAGTCGCATGCGACAAGGCCCAGGCCAGCGCGTTGGCGCCGTCGTCGCTCTGCTGCGCCAACTGCGCGCTCAGATAGCGGTGCGCGGCCAGCATCCCCACCGTCTGTGCGCCGAGCAGAACCAGGCCGATCAGGAGGGCAGTGAAGAAAAGGAGCCGGCGGAAAGTGGACATGTATTTGGAGGTTCCCTTCCTGGCCATTGCGTGGCCTGAACTGAGGACTGCCAGTTGTCCGGATGGAATGGCGTCGGATCGCGATCAGCGCTAGAGGGCCTGGATACGGGTGTGATACGAGTCACTAATACATCAGTGGTACAGCAATTCTACATGTCACAGAACGTGCCGAATATTACTAAATTCGTGCCGTAAGGGGCCAAGCTGTGCAATTATTTCGAAGCTGTCTGATTTTGAATGACAACTATCGAGACACGGTGTATTAATTTTTCGGGTGTAGCTGTCGTAAGTAGTAGGCGAGCATGGCGCGAGGGCCGGCGCCAGTCTGCCGTGGCTCATCCCGAAGCCCTCCGTGAGCAACCAAAGTAACCGTAGGAATACAGGGAAAAGAGGTGCGTTGCCTCTGAAGTGTGGCGTTTTTTGCGAAAATAATGCATATTTTAAAAAATGTTACAGTCCTTGGGTTCCCTTTCGAACCGCAACGCCAGGGGCTTATGGATAGGGGGCTTCGTGCGTGAGAGTTACCTGCTCGCACTGTGCCTGACGCTTGCGGGCGCACTTGTAGCGATATGCTGGGTCTTCGTACGCAGGGAACGCCTGCTGCGTCAACGCCTGACGCGCGATGAACTGACCGGTGTCCTGAATCAGCAGGAATTGCACCGGCGCGCCCGCGCCTGGCTCAACAATGCAGAGGGCCGCTCGCGCCGCGGCGCGTTCTTCCTGGTGAGCTTCGAGCAATATGCCGAGATCAGCGCCATGTTGCGCGCGGGCGAAGATCAAGCCCTGCTGGTGCAGGTGGCCAATCGCCTGGGGTTGATCTGCCGGTCGATGGGCGGCATGGTGGCGCGTTCGGGGGCGGATGCTTTCACGGTCTGCGCACCCGACGTGGATGAGGCGGGGGCGGCCCAGGTGTCGGCCAAGCTGCTGGAAGCCCTGAGCGTACCCTACGAGCTGGGCGGACGTCCGCTGATGGCCATGTTCCGCGTCGGCGCCGCCTTGTATCCCGAGCACGGCCGCAGCGTGGAAGAACTGCAGCGCTGTGTCCAGGTGGCCCTGCTGCCGCTGAAGGAGCGCGGCGGCCCAGGCTGGAACTTGTTTGATTTCCGCATGCTGGCGCGCCAGCGCGACCAGCAGGGGCTGGAAAACGACCTGCGGCTGGCGCTGACCACGCCGGACATGGATCAGTTCGAACTGTATTACCAGCCGGTCTGTGACAGCGGCACCGGCATGGTGCAGGGCTGCGAGGCGCTGCTGCGCTGGCATCACCCCGTGCTCGGCAGCGTCTCGCCCGCGGTGACCATCGAATTGGCCGAGCGCAGCGGCCTGATCGTGCCGTTGGGAGCCTGGATATTGGAGCGGGCGTGTACCCAGGCGGCGCTATGGCCGGCGACCTGGCGCGTGCACGTAAACCTGTCGGTCAAGCAGATGAACGAAGATGGCTTGGTCGAACTCGTGTCGAATGCGCTTGCGGCCGCAAACCTGGCCCCGCGCAAGCTGGTGCTGGAGATCACGGAATCCCTCTTCATCCTGCATTACGAACGGCATGTGAAGATCCTGAACACGCTGCGTGCGATGGGCATCGGCGTGGCGTTGGACGATTTCGGCTGCGGCTATTCCAGTCTGAACCATCTGCGTTGCCTGCCGATCGACTGGGTCAAGATCGACCGCAGCTTCATCTCCGCGCTGGAATCCGATGCCGGCAGCCGCGAAGTGGTCTCGGCGCTGTTCGGCCTGTGCCAGGCGATGCATCTGCCGGTGGTGGCCGAAGGCGTCGAAACCGAGGGGCAGCGCGAGATCCTGAAGTCCCTGGGATGCCGGGTGATGCAAGGTTTCCTGTTGGGACGCCCCGCGCCGGCGTCCGAAATCCAGGCTTTGGCCTCGGCGGTGTCATAATCGGGGTTGCTTGCAAACCCCACCTGTTGACTCCCTATGCCCGGCAATACCCTAGGTACCCTCTTTACCGTCACCAATTTCGGCGAATCCCACGGGCCGGCCATCGGTTGCGTCGTGGACGGCTGTCCTCCGGGACTGTCGCTGGACGCTTCCGACATTCAGCTCGAATTGGACCGCCGCCGTCCTGGCACGTCACGTCACGTCACGCAGCGCCAGGAAGCAGATCAGGTGGAAATCCTGTCGGGCGTCTACGAGGGAGTGACGACGGGTACGCCCATCGGTCTGCTTATCCGCAACACGGATGCGCGCAGCAAGGACTACTCCAATATTGCCGATACCTTCCGTCCGGGCCATGCCGATTACGCCTACTGGCGCAAGTTCGGCGTGCGCGACCCGCGCGGGGGCGGCCGTTCCTCCGCGCGCTTGACGGCGCCGACCGTGGCGGCAGGCGCCATCGCCAAGAAATGGCTGGCGGAACAATACGGCGTCAAGGTGCGCGGCTACATGAGCCAGCTTGGCCCCATCGCCATCCCCTTCGTTTCCTGGGACGACGTTCCCAATAATCCGTTCTATGCGCCAAACGCCGCGGTCGTTCCCGAACTGGAAGCCTACATGGACCAGTTGCGCCGCGACGGCGACTCCGTGGGCGCCCGGATCGAGGTCGTGGCCGAGAACCTGTCCGCGGGCTGGGGCGAACCGATCTACGACCGCCTGGACGCCGACATCGCACACGTGATGATGGGCCTGAATGCCGTGAAGGGCGTGTCGATCGGAGCGGGTTTTGACAGCATCGCTCAACGAGGCTCGGAGCACGGCGACGAAATTACCCCGGACGGTTTCCTGACCAATAACGCGGGCGGAGTGTTGGGCGGCATTTCCACTGGCCAGCCAGTCACCGTTTCGCTGGCCATCAAGCCGACCTCCAGTATCCGGGTCGAGCGCCGCTCCGTGAACCGCGCCAACGACCCGGTCATGGTGCAGACGCTGGGCCGTCATGATCCTTGCGTCGGCATCCGCGCCACGCCCATCGCCGAAGCGATGCTGGCGCTGGTCTTGATCGATCATGCCTTGCGCCACCGCGGCCAGTGCGGCGATCCGGTAGTCTGATACGCTGTTGCTCTTCGAATTGTCTGGGAGGTCCGTCATGAACCGGAAACGTCATCTGCTGCGCAACGCGGGCGCGGCGCTCGCGCTGGCGGCCCTGGCGGGCTGCACCGGCATGAATACCACGCAGTCGGGCGCCATCGGCGTCAACCGGACCCAGTACATGTCCAGCATGGTGCCTTCGCAGGCGCTGGAACAAGAGGCGACCCAGCAGTACGCCGACATACTCAAGCAGGCGCAAGCCAAGGGCCTGCTGGACCGCGACCCTCAACAGGTGGCGCGGGTCCGCACCATTTCCCAGCGGCTGATCGCGCAGGCAGGAGTCTTCCGGCCTGACGCCGCCAACTGGAAATGGGAAGTGCATGTGTTGTCCAGCAACGAGATCAACGCCTGGTGCATGCCGGGCGGCAAGATTGCGGTCTACACGGGCTTGCTGGCCAAGATCAAACCCACGGACGATGAGCTGGCGGCGGTGCTGGGCCATGAGATTTCGCACGCCTTGCGGGAGCATGCGCGCGAGCGCGTATCCCAGCAGATGGCCACCAACCTGGGGTTGTCGGTGCTGGCGATCGCCACCGGGTCTTCCGCGGCGTCCGACCTGGGCGAACAGTTCACCAGCGTCATGTTCACGCTGCCCAACAGCCGCACGCACGAAACCGAAGCAGACCGCATGGGTGTGGAGCTGGCGGCCAGGGCGGGATACGATCCGCGCGCCGCCGTGACGCTGTGGCAGAAGATGGGCGCGGCAGATCAGGGCAGCGCGCCGCCTGAAATCCTGTCGACCCACCCGTCTGCCGCATCGCGCATCAGCGATCTGCAGGCCGCAGCCCAGCAGGTGCTGCCGCTGTACGAACAGTCCAAGGGTAAAGCCGCCCGCTAAGGCGGCTGCGGCGGCCGTGATTTTTACGGCCGCCTCTTGAATCGCTGCCTTATGACGCGGCTGTCCTGACGCCGGGACCGCGCATGACAGCGATGCCCAGCCTGGCCAGGATGCGCTGCGTTTCGGCATCCGGCACATCTTCGGCATAGACCGCTATCTTCAAGCCGCGCGCGGTTTCCAGCACCGATGCCGTCAACTGTTGGCTGCCGGGGCTTTGCGACATGCCGCCGACGAAACCGCCGCCCAGTTTCACGTACGACAAGGGCAGGGTGTGCAGCTGCGCAACTGCGCCGAACTGCTGAGCCAGGCGGCGCACGCCGATATGCGTGCCGAACTCCGATGCGACGCGGGCCAGCGTGGCGATCTGCTCGTGGCATTCCACCAGGCCGTGCGCGTCGATTTCCAGGTACAGACGGCGCGCCAGAGGCCGGTGTTCGGTCAGCAGCAGGGCCAACTGGCGGAAGAACTTCTGGCCTCGCAACGAGGGCAGGGCCACCCGCACAGCCAGTTCGCCCGGGTTGGCGGCCAGCCAGTCCAGCCCCAGGCTCACGGCTTCCAGGTCGCAATCAGCCACCAGATCCAGGCGCACGGCCGGCGGGATGAACAGCGTGGCGGGGATCGGCACCTGGTCGGCCGCGGTCCGCAGCATCAGCATCGCTTCGGTACGGACGGTGCTGCCGTCGGTGGCTCGCAGGTCTTCCGTGGCCAGCTCGAAACAATGTTCTTCCAGAGCGGATTGGATCGCGTCCTTCCAGGCGCGTTCACCCGATTCCGAAGGCGACTGCATGTCGGTCGCTCCGGCGATCACGACATGGTCGTTGCCGGCGCTTTCCGCCCGCATCAAGCCGAAATCCAGGCGTGCAAGCACCGGCCCGGCCTGGCTGCCGTGGCCATAGTCGGTCATGGCCTGCGCCCAGCGGCACAGATGTCCTTCGCCCACGGGAATGCGGGACGCGTGCAGGTCGGCGCGCACCTGCTCGGCCACCATCATGGCCTGGGGCGCCGCGCAGCCCGGCAGCAGCAAGGCGAAATCCGAGCCGTTCAGGCGGGCCAGCAGGGGCGAGGCCACGTGCATGCTCTTGAGCGTGCCGCGGATGCGCTCGCAAGCCGTGCGCAGCCATTGGTCGATGAACTCGCGCGGCATATGGCGATTCAGGTCCGCCAGGTCGCGTTGGCGGAACACCAGAACGTGGCCGCCGTCGATGCCACGGCCGCTTGTGAGGGCAGGGGCCTCCAGCGCGCGGCGGAACTCGTTGACGAAGTACTTGCGGTTCGGCAGGCCCGTGACCGGATCCTGGTTCAGCTCCAGCTCCAGCGACTCGATCTTGGCGTTCTGTTCTTCGACGCTGGCATGGATGCGTTCGCGGGTCTGGTTCAGCGCCTGCACCACCCCGGACAGTTCAGGCACGCGCGCCTCGACCTGTTCCGTCGGGGAGTCCTGGCCGATACTGCGCACGTGGTCGCTGATTTCACGCAGCAGGCGGTTCTTGATCCAGCCCACCAGCATGAAGGCGAACACGGCCCACAGGATGCCGGCGCCCACCACCAGGGCGATCATCTTGAGGCTGCTGCGCCACAGGGCTTCCCATGCATAGGCGTCGTTGGCGATCAGTGTGACCTCGCCGATCTGGCGCCAGCCATCGCTGACGGCATGGCTGGCCGATTGCGTAGTCAAGGGGGCCAGCGCCTGAAACCAGGCCGGAACCGACGCCGCGGTGGCCGTGGATTTCCGTTCGATCAGAACCTTGCCTTCCGGATCGCTCAAGCGCACCAGCGAGAAATGCCCGCCGTCATACAGCGCCGACACCAGCAGCTCTTGCACGACCGGGTCGTTGTTCGCTGGCTGCGAGAGCGACAGCGCCAACGACACGGCGGCGTCCGTGCTCTGCACCTGCAGTTGGCCGGACAGGTACTCCCGAGCGGAATTCACGCTGAGCGCGAGCGTGCCCAGCAGGATGACGCCGATGGCGAGGGTAACGCTGAGCAATAGCTGTCGAAGTATGGACATAGTCTTATTTCCGGACATCAGGGGCGCACGCCTTCCCGTTCCATGCGTTGAAGTAGATCACGCCAGCGGCTGAGACGGTCGACCGGCGCGGCGGGCTTGCCGTCCACGTAGACGCCGTCGGCATTGAAACTGAATACCGGCGTCAGGTCGCGACGCTGCGTGGCGGGCAAAATGGTCGAGATCAGGTTGTCCAGCACCAGCGGCACGGCATTGGGGGTTTCGTAATAACCCAGCACCATGTGGGCGATCTGGGTGCTGCTGGCCGCGCCGCCGATGCGCGCGCGGACATAGATGAATCGCAGCTTGTTGGCCGGCACGCCCAGCGCCAGCAGCGTGAAGTACTTGCCGATGACGTAGTCTTCACAGTCGCCGGCGCCCCTGCCCAGCGATTCTAACGGCGTGGCCCAGTAATCGGCCTGTTTCCAGATGGTGATGTCCTCGCCGGACATCAGGGAGCGGTTCCAGAAATCATTGGCCTGTGTCAGCGCGCCTCTTTCCTGGGCGGGGGGGGGACTGCGCATCAATTGCAGCCATTCCGATACCGCCTTGGAGCCTTTTGCGCCATAGCGACTGGCCGACAAGCTTTGCAGCCGGTCGGCATTCACTTCCAGGGCGGAACTTCCGCCCCAGCCGCAAGCCAGGCATAGCAAAGCCAATCGGCACAGATTCAGCGTGCGGCGGAAACGGCGGGACGATGGCATGAAACGGATTTTCACATTTTTCCGGGCATCTTAGACGCGCCCTGGGAAAAAATGCGTCATGCGGGGGCGGGAAGATCCGTTGCGGATCTTCCCGGGAGCTATTGCTCAGGCGTGGTCGACGGTTAGCTTACCTTTCTGCAGCAGGTCATTGATGATGGCCTGGTTGCTCATGGACTGGCCGTAGGTATCGTGGGTGAGATCCACGTTTGCCAGCACGATCTTTTGGTCCGCGCCCTGGGTACCCAGCTGGCCGTGGGTGTTCACATCGATGACCGTGTCGTTGTCTTCCTTGCGGAAGCCCAGGTAGTTGGTTAGGTTGCCGTCGTTTTCGCCGACGAGTAGTTCCTGCAAATCAAGAATGTCGCCGCCGTCGGCTTGCTTTTGAATCGAGAAGTCCATGATCCTATCCACAGCAGGGGCGTCCGTGGTGCCCTGGTCATTGAGTCCCCACTTGAACGTGTCGCTGTTGTCGTCATATCGGACGCCATTGCCGTCGCCGTACATGAGGTCATTACCCATGCCACCTATCAGAACATCACTGCCTGCATCGCCTTCGAGATAGTCGTTGCCTGTGCCGCCCGACAGGATGTCGCGGCCATTGCCACCGTACAAGGTGTCGTGGCTACCTTGGCCGTAGAGGATGTCGTCGCCATCGCCGCCGTGTAGGATATCGAAACTACCGCGCGTATCTCCATGCACTTCTAGGATTTCATGGTTTTCCGAGATGAACTTGTGCAGATCTACATCCGTAGGCGGCACGCCAACCTTCAGAAACAAGAATTGCTTGAGCGCCTCCAGGCCCAACCCGTCGTGCAGACCTTCAGGTCTGGCGGGATTGCCATCGATGCCCCAGGGTAACTGATCGGTGTTGATCGCATCGCCGAACAGGATGTCTGAACCCTTTCCTCCGGAGATCCAATCTGTGTCCGGCAAGGCCAGTACATGGCCTGGCAAGTCGCCGGCCTCAGCTTCTCGGCCTTGAGAAATCCAAAAGTCAGCAGGTTTTGGGGGAGGAGGGGGAAGGCCGAGCATGCCTCCGTGGTCGCCTAGTATCACGTCATTGCCGTCTCCGCCGTACCAATTGTCGATGATCTGGGCTCGGTTGTAATCGTCGTCGCCACCGACGATGAGCTGGCCTACGTTGATTTTGAATGTCTGCTGATGGGATAGGTCGTCGCCTCCGTTGGAAGTGCCACCGTTATCTCTGACGCGAAAGTCGAAGGACGATGAAGTATTGTTTCCGTCGAAGGTCACAGCGTCGGGTTGGAACACTAACTTTCCGCTGGCCAGATCTTCAGTGCTGATTTCTTGTCCTTGCACAATCGCTTTGCCATTCAAGAGCAGCCGACCGTGTTGGGGTAGAGAGTCGATAATCACCGACTTCATCGATTGTCCCTCCCCTGGGTCGGAGAATGGGAAGTCATTCAGACTGAACGTGTAGCGGCCGCCTGCCACGACGTTGCCAGAGGCGTCTTGCGATACCGGGGCATCGTTGACGGACAGAACTCGAACGTTCAAGGTGGATGAGGTCGTGAGCGTGCCGTCCGTCACGGTGTACGTGATCTGCGGGACATTTCCGTTCCAGTTTGCGTCCGGTGTGAACACATAATTGCCGTCGGCTTTCACGAGGATTGAGCCCACGCCCTCCATGTACGCAGTGATGCCGGCGGAGTACGTTGTGCCATTGAGGGTGAACGTTGTGACAGTCAGCGCGTCGTTGTCGACATCGATTGCCCCGATGAGCACGTTGCCGGATGCCGCGTGGTCCTCTAACACCTGGTTGTCGTGTGCCTGGAGGATCGGCGCGTCGTTGGCGCCCGTGATTTCAACGGTCAAGACGGCCGAGCTGGTACCGCCCTCGCCATCGGAGACGGTATAAGTGATCGAACTGTAGGCTTTCTCGCCGACGCCGAGGTGTTGAAAGGCAGAGCCTGGGTCGAAGCGGTAGGAGCCATCGGCGTTCAGTGTGAACGTGCCGCCGTGGGAGCCCGCGATGGCGGCGCCTACGTCGGCTGTGTTGCCGTTCACTTGCGAAACGACAAGTGCGTCGCCGTCTGGGTCGTTGTCGTTTGCCAACACGCCGTTTTGAGCACCGACGTCGAGAGTCGAGTCCTCGCTGACAGCGCCCGAGTCGCCAGCCGCCAGGGGGGCGGGATTGGCAATGGCCCAGTCGAACTTCTGCGAGGTTGTCGCGCCAGAGGGGTCTGTGGCGGTGATGGTGACGTTGTATACGCCGATACTGCCGCCTTGCGACGCCGAAGGATCGATATCACCGTTAATGATGCCGGTGCGCGGATCGATGCTCAGGCCGGGCGGCAAACCGGTTGCGGTGTAGGTAAGCTTGTCGCTCGCGTCCGGATCCGAGAAGCGGCCGGAGATGTCATAGCTCACGTGGGTCTGAGCGTCCAGGCTGGAGATATCGGAAATGGCAGTGGAGACTGGCCCGTCGTTGGTGCCGGTGATCGTCACGACGGCTGTTGCCGTGGAGGTGGCGCCGCTGGGATCCGTGATGGTGTACGAAATGGTGCTGGTGGCGGTTTCGCCTGCGGCCAGGCGGTCAAACTCGTTTCCCGGCGTGAAGACATAGCTACCGTCAGGCAGGACTGCGAAGGTGCCGCCATTGCTGCCCGCGATTGAAATGCCGTCCGCGGTCATGGGCCGGCTACCTACCGACGCTATCGTCAGGTGATCGCCGTCCGGGTCTGAGTCGTTCGAGAGCAGGTTGCCGCGTACCTGGCCGTTTTGATCGCCTTGCCTCGCATCGTCCCGCGCGGTGGGGGCATGGTTGACGCTGACGGGAGTGGGCGCCTGGTCGTCGCCATTGACGGGGCCAATGCTGGACATGCGTGGCAAGACTGCTTCATCGCGTGCGGGATTCGAGTAGGCCAGATCGAGCGGACTGGTGGTTTCAAGAAGGCGAGCCAGTCGGACAAAGCTGCTGCCGCCTCCACCACCGCCACCTGCCACGACGGCGGCGGTGGGATCGAGTTCGTCGAACAGGTCGCGGCCGTCTTGCAGTGCGGCCAACAATCGGTCGGAGTCGGTGCCAGCGGGCGGCGCTACCGCCGCTTCCGACGCATCATCCAGAATGCCGGTCATTTCGCTGGTCAGCGCGACGTTGCGGTCTTCGCCGATGACGATAGGCATGCCGTTTTCAATATGCAGGGAAACCGTGGCACCCGAGGCTGTGACGACGTCACTGCCGACCGCGACTTTGCTGCCTTGATGCAGTTCGGTCAGGGAACCGTCGCTATTGCGTATCCATGCGCGACCGGAGATTTCGTTGACGATTGCGGCGGGAGTGTTGGCCATGTTGGTCCCGATCAAGAGCGTTGTCCAAGATGGTTCGATACTAGTGGGGGCCGCTGCCGCTCGATACTGCCAATACTAATAGTGCTAAGCAAAAGCGTAGCGACTTGATGGAAAGGGCATCATGCCGAGAAGGCCATTGCGAGCCTTTTTGGGGCTTGCTGCTTAGCCGTGGTCAACGTTCAGCTTACCCTTCTGCAGCAAGTCGTTGATGATGGCCTAGTTGTTCATGAACTGGCCGTAGGCATCGTGGGTGAGGTCGACGTTCTCCGGCACGATCTTCTGGTCGGCGCCCAGTGTGCCCAGCTTGCCCGGGTACTCACGTCGATGACCGTATCGTTGCCTTCCTTGTGAAAATTGAGATACCGGACCAGTGATCCGTCATCCTCGCCGACCAGCAACCCCTGTAGATCCAGAACGTCGCGGCCTTCGGCGGGCTTCAGGATCGAGAAGTCCTTGATCGTGTCGACGGCCGGCGTGCCTGCGGCGCCTTGGTCGTCGAGCGCCCACTTGAACGTGTCACTGCCCGAACCGCCGTAACGGATGTCGTTGTCCTTGCCCCTAAGCAAAAGATCGTTGCCGGCATCGCCAAACAGCGTGTCGTTGCCGGTGCCGCCAGACAGGACGTCGTTGCCCTCGTCGCCGTGGAGTAGGTCGCTTCCGCCCTGGCCGTAGATAATGTCGTTGCCCGCGCCGCCATGCAGTTCATCGTTGCCGCCACGCGTATCGCCCTGCACGTCGAAAAGCGCGCGGTTGTCCGAGATGAACTTGTGTAGATCGGCGTCGGCGGGCTGGACGCCATACTTCAAAAATAGGAATTGATCGAGCGCTTCCAGACCGGACCCGTCTGCCAGATCGGCCGGTTTGGGTGAGTTGCCGTTGACGCCCCAGGGCAGGAGATCGGTGTTGATCGCGTCGCCGAAAAGAATGTCCAAGCCGTCACCACCGAGGATGGCGTCGTTGCCGAGCGGAGCCGGTTCGTTGGTGGTATTGCCCCCGGCCAGCGCCGCTTCCAGGTCTGAGGGATCCTGTACGAGTTGCGAGTTTCCCGTGCGGCCAACATCGCTGCCAGCACGTCCCGATTTGTTGCCAGGGGTGCGCGGGGTCCAAGTGCGGATACTGTCGATATCTACGCGCAGTTCACTATTGGTCGAGGTGCCATCGTTGAGAACGAACTGGTACAGGTAGTCGCCGGGGCCGTGGTGCCTGCTTCTGGTGTTGGCAGCGGTCCCCGACTCTGCCTCCATCCACCCCCGGATCGGAGAAATGGATGGAGACGTCATAGCGCACGCCGGTCTGGGCGTCGATCCCTGACGTGCCGGAAATGGTGGTGGAACCGGTGCCGCTGTTGCCGCCGACGACGGGCGGCGTGGAGGTCTCGTCGTCTAAGCCGGCCGCAGCGACACTGTGCACGCGGGGCAGGATATCGTCCCCGCGGCCGAGCGGAGAGTAGGACTGTTCCAGCGGATTGGTGGTTTCAAGAATGCGGGCCAGCCGGACAAAGCTGTTGCTGCTGGTATCGCCACCGGCCGTGACGGCCGCGGTAGGGTCCAGTTCATCGAAGGGGGCGCGGCCGTCGTCCAATGCCGCCAGCAGGCGTTCGGAGTCGGTTCCCGAGGGCAAGGCCACCGCGGCTTCGGATGGATCGGCCAGGGCGCCGGCGACGTCGCTGGTGAGCGCGAACTCGCGGTCTTCGCCGATGACGATCGGCACGCCATTCCCGACTTGGAGGGAAACCGTGGCGCCCGACGCAGTGACGACGTCGCTGCCGGCGGGGACCTTGCTGCCTTGATGGAGTTCCGTCAGGGATCCGTCGCTGTTGCGCAGCCACGCGCGACCGGAGATTTCGTTGACGATCGCGGAAGAAGTTCTGACCATGTTGGCCCCCTTTCAAAGGGTTGTCCAAGATGGCCAGATACTAGAGGGCGCTGCTTCGGCCCGATACTGTTGATGTTGATAGGGTTAAGAATTCCCAGCCGTTGCTTGCAAGGCCAGTCAGGACGGATTCCGCGTGACAGAGGCGTTTGACTCAGATGTACTTTCTGGTTGTTCCAGACGCCTGGCGAGAAGTGCGCAATGCAAAGCAGGGAAGGCCGTCGTCGGCCTTCCCTGCAAGTACTGCCTGGCTGTAGCTACTGCTTAGCTGTGGTCGATGTTCAACTTCCCTTTCTGCAACAGGTCGTTGATGATCGCCTGGTCGGTGGCGAGCTTGCCGCCGTTGGTCAGGTCCACATTTTCCAGCACGATCTTCTGATCCGCACCTTGGCTGGCAATCTTGCCCTGGGTGTTGATTTCGATGACCGTGTTGTTGCTATTGGCGGGGTCCTTGGTGAAATGCAGGTACTGCGTCAAGGTGCCGTCCTTCTCGCCTTGCAGCAGTTCCTTCAGATCGAGGATGTCTCCGCCATCAGCCGGCTTCAGGATGGAGAAGTCCTTGATCGTGTCCACGCTCGGAGCGCTTACTGTGCCCTGGTCGTTGAGTTCCCACTTGAACGTGTCGCTGCCTGCGCCGCCGATGAGGGTGTCATTGCCCTTGCCGCCGACCAGCAGGTCGTTGCCTGTGCCGCCATACAGCACGTCATTGCCTTCGCCGCCATACAGTTTGTCGTCTCCACCCATGCCGAACAGTATGTCGTTGCCAGCGCCGCCCCTGAGGACGTCGTTGCCGTCGGACGTGCTGGACTTGTCGAACTCAGCACTGTGCTGCGTGATGTACTGATGGAGATCCTGGTTGGTGACATCGGTCACGTTCTTGCCGAGCTGGGCTGCGACATACGCTTCCAACCCGGATACACCATTGCCGTGGCTGCCGAAACTAAGGGCATCGCCAAACAGAATGTCGTGACCAGTGCCGCCGTCGATGGTGTCGGCGCCGGAAGGCAGTACGTTCTTGGTGCCCAAAATCGCTCCGGCCAAGTCGGAAGGATCGAGGTTGGCCAGGACATTGCCGTCGCTGTCGAAGTTCTTCAGGTCGGTGGTATTCAGTTCCTTGCCCAAACCGATGGCTTCAACCGTGGATTTGGTCGCGAGTTCGGCATAGGCCTTGTTGGAGTCACTCAGCGTATCGCCGCTCGTGGAGGAACCAGTGCCGCCCAGCGGGCGATAGACATACCGGCCATTCTCATCGATGGTCATGACACCAACGATGCTACGGTTCCAGCCGCTATCTGCATAGACGTGGCCGTCCTTGTCAATAATGGTCGTGCCCCAGCGTGAGACGACGTCGCCCATCTTGTAGTTCGTCAGGAAGGAACTGAGCTTCGAACCGTTGTAGACGGTCGGGTCGCCAGTGCCATTCGTCGAGTAGTGGAACGTCGGCTTGCCGTCGGTAATGAAGTAGGTCAGGTTCTTCGCATTCGTGTTGCCAGTCGCCTGGGATCCATTGAACCAGTTGGTGGCCGCCTGGAACGCTGCTTCATAGTTCGTCCCGCCTCCGGACTGCATCGAGTCGAGGACAGCCATGAGCTTGGTGAGCGCTTGCGGGTCCTTCAGGTCCACACCGATGTTGGCTTTCAGGCCCGAGTCAAAGTCGAGCAGGAACACGTTCACCTTGCCCGCATTGCCCTGCTTTGCGCTGTCGATGAGCGCCTGGAACACGGTGATGAGCGATGCGCGGGCGTCCGCCACGGCCTGGTCGCCCATACTGCCTGAGGTGTCCACCATGAAGGCCAGGTTGTAGTTCTGTCCTTGGACGATCTGGAGACCCTGCGTGTCGGCGATGATGATGTCGTTGCCGTCGGATCCCGTCAAAGTGTCGTTGTAGGTCGAACCCGTGAGCACGTTGTAGGAGGTAACACCGATTTCCGTGTCGACCGTGGCACTGTCTCCGCCCACGCTCTCCGTGGAGGTCACCTTGGCATGCAGGTCGAAACTACCAGTACCCAGCGGCACCGTCATCTTCAGCGTACCCAGGTCCTGCTGGTTAATGGTCCAGCCGCCCTTGCCGTCAGATTGGCCGTGATTGAACGTCACGCCCGCGGGGAAACCGGTGAGAGTGACCGGAGACAGGGATTCGCTGCCATCCTTGTCCGTCAGTTCGACCGCTATTTGCACATCGTAGGTCTCATAGCCGGTAAGCACGTTCTGGACGACAGTACTACCGTCGTTGCTGAAAGAGCTGCCGTCGCCAAAGACTATGTCTTCAATGTTGTTGATCGGTCCAAAGGTGACGCCTGTCTCCTTGTCCGTGATCATGACGCCGTCATACCCGCCACCGGTGGCGCGATGATCGCTGGCATAGGTGATGGTGTAGTTGCCCTTCGGCAGGCCGAGGTAGATGTAGTCCTTGGCATCACTGAGCTTGGAACCGTTACCATCGATACTCTTCGGGCGCGTGGCATTGGTAAGGTGGCCGCTGGCGTCACCCAGGACGAAGATGTCGCGCACGTTGGCGCTGCCGTTGAGATTTCCGCCGTTCTCGGTCGCGCTCGTCCAGATCTTCGAGCCGCTGCCGGCAGTGACCTTGCCGTTCTCCACCGTGAACCCGGAGCCCGAAGCGCCGCCGTCGACGACGATCACGGTACCGGTAGTGGTTTGCTCGGGCTTGCCCAGATTCAGGCTGATGGTGGGCGCATCGGCGGCAGGGTTGATGTCCACCGTCAACGTGGTTTCCCGTCCGGTGTTCTGCCCGTCGACCGGCAGGAACTTGATGTGAGCGTAGTCGTCATGCATGTTGCCCACGCCCGGCTTGTTGTAGCCATCGGCACCGGATTCGTTGGCAGCGGGGACGAAGCGCAACTTACCGCTGTCGATATCGGCCTTGCTGATGGTCTGTCCTTGGGTCACCGAAACCCAATTCCCGGATGCGTTCTGATACTGGAGCGTGCCATTAGCCGGCAAGCCGGTGATCTTGACACCCAGGCGGGATTCGGGGGAGTCGTCGGTGACCTTGAAGTCATTCCACTTGATGGCAAGCGCAGTATCTTCCTTGCCCGTAATGGTGCTGCCAGCAGCTTCAGGGGCCGTGTCGACGCTGTACGGCTTGTCGGCATTGGCAGTCTTGCTGTTGCCGGCATTGTCCGTGGCTGTGACGGTGGCGTGGACATTGCTGTCGGCGGCCAGGTCCGATCCAGGAACATTGATGCTGTAGCCTAGCGAGCCGTCGGGCCGAGTCGTGACCTGGCCGGTGAACTCCTTGCCATTGACGGTCAGGGTGACGGTGTCGCCGACCTTGACGTCGCCGCCGACCTTACCGGTGACAGCGATGTCCTTGCCCGCTTCTTCGGCGTTGACGATGCCGTCGCCCGCGATCGTGTCGATGGTGATGG